>CBDCBY010000001.1:0-9502 GCA_965214615.1 Arenicellales bacterium | reverse complement strand
AATACTCAAAAGCCTGGAAAATATGTCCTTGTATCTCCGTTCATACGGGGCGAAGAATGGATCAACAAAGACAATGCGCCTGCCGAAACGCAATGCGTCCCGCAGACATGCCGCCAACGATTCGACATCACGTGGAACCGCGTGTGAGCGAACCACATTCATTAAAGGGTGACGTTCGTCCAGAGTATCCATGGGCAGGACAAACTCATGTCCTCCGGCATTCTCTACAGCGATAATGGCGCGGAATGGGTTGATCGTGTGTTGCGCTACCGCATTGGTTAGCCAATCTGCTAATCCTGGATCGTAATCGCGACCGGCGCGTACCGAACAGTCCTGCTTGAGCCAACGCAGTTTCTCAACCACTTTCTTCTTTTGAATGTCGGGTAGATCGCCTGCTGCCTCAATCGCGAGTTTCAGCCATTTGTTCGGATACAGCGCGAGCAGCCTTCCCCTGTCAAACCCGAAATTCTCCGAGAGATAACGGCAAGACTCCCAATTTGCCGCGATTGCGCGCGGTTCCACCGCGTATTCATGCAACATCAGAAGAGTTCTTCGGCTCGTTCTTCAAAGAAGCCGTGCGGCCAGCGGTCGCGGAACTCGCCTTCGTCGTCGACACCCAGTGCACGGAAGCGGACCCCGCTGTCACCCCCTTCAACGTAGATCACGGAAAGGTCATCCGGGCGCAGGGCAGACACTCCGGGTGGTAGTTCGTTGTCTGTCGTCTCCCTGATCCGGCGTAGAAGGCGTAGAATGATATGTTCACTATGGGTCTCGATGAGTAACGTTTTTTCAGGAAGGGGGCGGATAATGTCCTTGTCATTGACTGGCACTAAACCGCCTTGTGCAGTATTGATAAACAGGTCGTCCATACTTCGAAAGCGGTTAGCCGCTACTGCTACTTGACCGGTGCTTTGTGCAGCCCGGATAAACAGGTCGCCCATACCCACCTGAATGGCAGGATGGACATGCAACTCGGGCTGCTCAACTGCCAGAAGAGTGCCCTCATGGTATTGATCCCGGAGTGCACCGACTATCACGGGGATCATCTGTGATATGCCGATACCGACATCGCATGGCGCTACGAGTATACCCTTCCCGGAATCGCGCAGAACGACCTCGGTACGGATGGCGAGGCTTTGGTAGATTTCCTGTAGTTCACCCAGGTCGTCTTCATCCAGGCCGCGCTCAAACATCCGATGAAACCGGCTGGGTACAGGTACTTCCTTGCACTCGACTCGTTCAAGGCGGTAGCCGGTTTGCAGATAGTTTTCGAGCCACTGATTAACCTCTTTCATCAAATCGCCACTCTGATCGCGATAGAGGAAATCCCAGGCAGCCAGCCCGTTGGCCCAACGCGCGTTATCCGGTGAGAATTGTGGCCGGTAGTTACGTGCAGGGACTTCGCGGAGCGGGCCGATATAGATCATTTGTGCAAGATAGTCACGGATGATTCGCGCTGGCCCCAGGATCATTTCGGAAAGCAGTCGACGCAAACCGTTCGTGCGTGGTGTGTGTTGTTCGTTCTTCCACGTCGCTCCCGTTAGTATATCCCTCTCCTCAACCGCATCCGGGTCGGGGATGTCGAGCTCGGGAATATCGAGCAGCTTGGTAATATGCACAAGACGGGTGTCGAAGTCGAATCTCTGCTCAACCGCATCCGGGTCACGGATGTCGAGTCCAAGCTCGTGATCAAGGGTGGGTAGGGCTCCGATAGGTGTCCCGACGCCAATACGTAACGTGTCACTTGTCATATCTGGCGTTATTCGATCGGCTGCTACCTGACGAGAGAGGCTTCGGATTTCATCTTCAAGTGGCGATGAATCTGGCAGTTGCTCCATATCTTCTGCGGGTGCGTCATCGGGAGAAACAGCCTGCCGTAATAGCGGGTGCGAGAAATTGAAATCAGTGAGTTGTGCCCGCCCCTTATCTGGCGGAGAAACAATCGAGGCGATCGGTTCATCGTTGAGTTCAATCTCCATCCGGGAGACATAGGATGCTTGCTTCAGGGCACTCCATTGAATGTCAATGGCAAGCGCTATCTTCCTGATACATTCCTCTCCTTGATACTCATCGAAGCTGTCGCTGGTCAGGTAGAGAATCGGCAGTTCGGCAAATTCCGGGTCGTCGATAGTCACCTCGTTGTGCAGCGGCAATCCTTCACAACTTTGGTCAAGGGATAAATCCATCACGGCCTTGAGCGTAATTGTGCGATCCAGGTCGTGATTGTGTACGAGTGTCCCGAAGCCACCGAGATCCATTGATCCACCGGCCAGAGTATCAGGGTTTGTGTTGCCACGCTCCAGGATTTCGCGCAGATAGTGGAGAGCTTGCAGGATGGTGCTCTTGCCGGCACTGTTCGGGCCAAACAATAAGGTGATCGGTCGTAACTCGATAATCTGGCGGTCACTGATGCCCTTGAAGTTGGTGATTTCGATCCTGCTTATACTCATAGCTGTTTCCTATAATTCGCCACGAAAAGCGCGTTGTGTGAGGGAATTAAAGAGCTCTTGGAGGATATCCCAATGCTGGTTTTCAGCATGCCGGGTTAACGACTCAATCTTTTTTACACGTGCCCGATAGTCTTTTTGAAGCGATTTTGGGGGGATCGGGATTTCTATGAGTGCCAAAGTTTTCGGATTCAAGAAGGTGAATGCACTATCTTTATTGTTCGCTTTCAATGATCCCAGACGATGTGGTAAATACGTAAAGAGAGCCACAAAATATTCAGCCAGCAAAGACGGTTTAAGCACGACACGAACAAGATTTGAACTGATTATCGAGTCCTCTACTTTCGGGTATGCTATGCACATACGTCCAACGGTTCCTGCACGAGATATCAGGATGTCCCCGAATTGAACTCTGTATCGGCGTAGTTGTGAATATTTCTCGGTTGAAATAAATAGCTTCGTTTTATCCACAAAACGATTCATCTGCACGTTTTCGACACCCCATACGGGGATTCCTGAGGTGGTGTATTCGTATTTTTTCAGTGCTGATCCAAATGGGCCAGATTGAGTGCCTGGCCGCTCGTCGCTCAAGTGTGTTGAAATTTCCTCAACTTTGAATTTGTTTGGGTTCACTTGGGGGTCACCAAACATTTCCAGGAAGGTGGATTTAAGCAGGTCATCAGCGAGGATCAGGGCTTGTTCGCGCTTGCAGCGGATACCGTCAGCCTTGTCGAGCAAATTACAAATCTTGGTTCGGTCGGTGTCCGGGTTGACGGGAAGTTTGATCGCCTCAAGGTGTTTCTTGGACACATGCTTCAAACCAGCGCCGCGGAATCCACTTTCGATCAAGTCAAGATTAGCTCTTAAGTAATGGTAGAAAAACTTGCCATCTTCAGCGCGCCCACTTTTTGGAATCGCTACGTAACAATCGTTTGTTGCCGAAAATGGTCCCTCTACATAGTGAAGTGATGCGGCCCCACCTGTGCCGAAGACCAGGGCCGGCCCTTCACAATCCGCAACATCCGTTCTTTTTGTTAGTTTCTGGCTTGACGTGAAGAATGGGTAACGTCCTTCAAACGAGCCGAATGAGGCGGCGCGTCCTGTCTTCTTCAGAAACTCAAACTCTTGGTGTAAAGGAGCCGTCATTCGAGCATTCCCTCCAATGCGGCCAGGTCAGCATCGATCTCATCATTCAATGATTTCATGCGTGCAAGAATGACCTGCGGCGGATCGTATTCCTCCTCCTCATAAACAATCTCTTTGTAGCGGTTCAGAGACAGATCATAGCCTGCCTGTCTGATTTCTTCTGCTGGGACAAAAAATGCCTGATCCGTGCGGTCGTTGTCGCTGTCCGGGTCGCGGGAGCGCCATCGGGTGAGGCAGTCCGGCAGATCATTGTGATCAACCGGCTCGCGCTTGTCATCCAGCGAGAAGCCATCGGCCTGAACGTCATAGAAGAAGACATTATCCGTGCGTCCGCCCTTCGTGAATACAAGGATGCCGGTTGATACGCCAGCATAGGGTTTGAACACGCCACTTGGCAGAGAGATTACCGCCTCCAACTGATTGTTGTCGATGAGCAGTTTGCGTAAAGCCCGGTGGGCGCCCGATGCCCCGAACAGTACACCATCCGGGACAATTGTCGCCGACCGACCGCCGGTTTTCAGCATACGCAGGATCAGCGCAACAAAGAGCAGTTCGGTCTTTTTGGTCTTTACCTGCCGTAACAGTGACGCATGAACGTCCTCAAAATCCAGGCTTCCCTTAAAGGGCGGGTTAGCGAATATGAGATCAAAACCTTCAATCGCCGCTCGCGGGAAACGATCCGTGAAGCCGCCACTCAGTGTGTCCTGATAGTGGATGTCGGGATCATCGACTCCATGAAGCATCAGATTCATGGCGGCGATGCGTAGCATGGTGGTATCGAAGTCAAAGCCGTGAAACATATTACTGCGGATATGTTCCCGCTCCTCCTCCAGCAGGTCTCCGGTATAGATTTTTTCTTCAGTATCGGTGTCCTCAATAATCGCCTCCGGCGAGGTATAGGCCCGTAGCAAATATTCCATGGCTCCGACCAGAAAGCCGCCGGTGCCACAGGCCGGATCAGCAATCGTATCGGTTGGCTTCGGCTGGAGTATGTCAGCCATCAGACGGATGATGTGTCGGGGCGTGCGAAACTGCCCATTGATGCCTGCTGTGGTGAGTTTGCTGAGCAGGTACTCGTAGAGGTCGCCCTTGGTGTCGCCCTCAGTGAGCGGCAACTCGTGAATCATGTTAATCGCCTTGACCAGAAGGCTAGGCTTCTGGATCATGAGTTGCGCGTCTTTCATGAACTCCGCGAAGGCAGTCCCGCCCGCGATTGTCGATTTGAAGTGCGGGAAGACCTCATCGCGCATGAGCGGGATAATTTCTTCGGCTGGCTTATGCCGGATATTCTGCCAGCGTAGGCGCTGCTCGTCTTCCTTGAAACGCCGCCTGAAAGACTTGCCGGTACGTTTCTGTCGGTTCTCGTCCCGTGTCTCGTTCACATCGAGAAGCCGCGCATACATGAGGAAGGTGATCTGCTCGATCACTGTCAGCGGGTTAGTGATTCCGCCCTGCCAGAATTCCGTCCAGAGCGCATCAATACGATGCTTCAACTCTCCAGTAATCATATATCAACGCCTTTCGGTTGTGTTTGTGTCATAGTGCCCTCCAGCAGGTGGTTCAAAGACCGAACCAGATCAAGCAGATCGTTCACTTCGGTTTCATTCTCGAATACGCCATCCAGACCGTCCGCATCAACCAGGGTGAAGGGCGTATCATAGAGTCGCTCAACGGTGATGGGACCGTGGCGTGCAATATGATTCTGCAGCAGCGCCAGGAAGCGTGTTTGTTTGGCGGTCAGCGTCGGGTGCGAGCGAGCGAAATTGCTGAACTTCTCCCTCACCGCGTCTGCACCCATACTGATGATCGCGCGTATCTCGGACTGAAGATGATCGGCCGTGCCGCTGAAAAATTCTTGCAGAATATCGCGGCTCGCGTTCGGGCTTTGAGTCAGGATTAGTGAGACCAGTGCATTGAGGTCTGATTCTGAAACCGGCTCATCGGATTGTATCTTCCTGAGCGTTGGGTTGGTCTCGAAGTGTTTTTTCAGTTCCGCCTCGACAGTCTGCTGCCAAGCCTTCATGTCTACGGATTTCAGGTTCGTTGGTCGGTGGTTGTACCGGATTTTTGAAGTATCCTCGGTAATATCGACTCGCTTGGGCGGCAAGGATTGTCCATAGTCACGCTCGCGATGGTGCATGATCTCGCGTAGCGCAATACGCGCCTCTTCGAGTGTCAGCGCGGTAACGCTGTCCCAAAACTCATCCGATTTGACGCGCCCGATCATGCCCGCTTTCTCGCGCACCGGATTGAGGTGCATCTGCAATGCGGTCATGCGATCCATAAATTTAATCTTGAGATCAGATAATTGGCCGGAACCTCGCAACAGTGCGTTTTGCATCTGTGCGATCAGCAAGTCGAACGCATACGCATCGCCGTACCCCCTGATGTTTCGCCACTGCATGAGTGGCGCAATCTCTTGTCGAAGCCGGATTACTGTCGCTGGCGCGAAAGCTCTGAGGGTGCCGATTGCAGACAGTAAGCGCTTTTCCCGCCACTTCTCGCGAACGGCGATTGATTGCTCGGGCAATGCCTCAATATCAGCGCCGATGAGTGCAATTATCTTGTCGAACAGGTCGGGCTGGCTTTTTTGCAGGGCAGTCTCTGCCAGCGTCAGACGCTCTTCGAATACGACCTGAGTCAAAGACTTGTTGTGGACGGGTGCGGCGGGTTGGTAGCCCATCTCAAAGCGCTCAAAATTCCCCCAGTGGTCGAAGATGCGGAAAACCGTCTTTTTTTGTCCCGGACCGAACAAATCCGGGCAAAGCCGCGTGCCGCGTCCGATCATTTGCCAAAATTTGACCGGAGATTTTACTGGTTTGGCAAAAACAAGATTCAGGATTTCCGGGATGTCGATGCCGGTATCGAGCATATCGACTGAGATCGCGACCGTCAGGTCGTCGTTCGTCCCCTTGCCTTTGAAATCATCTATCAGTTGTTCAGCGCGTGGGCAATAGTTGTCGATCACCTGACAGAATTTACCGCCATATTGCGGGTACATTTCATCAAACAGTTGGCACAGCAGGATGGCATGCTGGTGGTTGCGTGCGAAGAAGATGCTCTTGCCGGGAAGCTGTCCGGTCGCATCGCGCAGCCCGTTTTCCATCAGATTCCGCAGAATCGCGCGATTAGTGTCCTTGTTGTATATGACCTTGTCGACCTGTCGGGGTGAAAAATCGTACTGTGCCGGGTCTTCGCCCTGTTCCTCAATTTGTTCAATCTGCTCTCTGGTCAGGGTGTCCAGATTTATGCCTTCGCGCAGAAATTGTGTCGTATGTTCAAAGACCTCAAACGGCACCAGGTAATCGTCATCAACCGCCTCCTCGAGAGGATAATTGGCTGTCGGCAGTTGACCTTCGCACTTAAAAAGCTCGAATGTGCTGCGCGTAACGAAGTCAACCGGCGTCGCTGTCAGGCCGATCTGGTGGCAGTCGAAGTATTTAAACATATCGCGGTATACATTGTAGATGCTGCGATGTGACTCATCGGCAATGATGAGATCGAAAAACCCCGGATCGAAAGACTGAAAAACTTTCTGCATTGCCGGATAGGTGGCCAGGAAGATTCGTTCGTTGGCATCGGATTTAATCCGCGAGGAAACGATACGTATCGGTTCACAGAGAAACTCACCAAAAGCATTCTTCGCCTGCTTTCGCAGTTCACGGCGGTCGCACAGGAACAGCACCCGTTTGACCCAGCCTGCACGTATCATGAGGTCGGTCAAGGCGATGGCAACGCGAGTTTTCCCGGTGCCGGTTGCCAGTACGATCAATGCCTTGCGATGTTTGTCCGAAAAACGCTCGGTAACCCGTTTGATGGCTTCGATCTGGTAGAGGCGATCAACGATTTCTTTGTTGATTTTGATGGTGTCGAGCGGCTTGCGTGCTGTGCGCTGGTAGTTAGCTAGATGCTGGAGGCTATCCTTCGAATAGAAGCCGTAGAGTTTGCGTGGCGATAAATCCTGTGCATCATCCCATATCCATATCTCGAACCCGTTTGTGTAGAAGATCACCGGACGGTGTTTATACTCAGCCTCCAGGCCATCGGCATAAATTTTGGCTTGCGCCCGGCCACGGTTCGGGTCAACCGAAGTCTTTTTCGCCTCGATGACGGCCAGCGGGTTGCCGTTGTCGTCCCACAGGACATAGTCCGCATAGCCGATGCCGGATTTTGTCGGCTGATTCTGAACCTTGACCTCCTTGCCAACCTCGGCAGCGCTGTTCTCACCAGCGTCAACGTCCCAGCGAGCGCTCGCCAACTGGCTGTCGATGAGTCGTGTGCGCGTGGTTGCCTCATCAAACTCAAGCTCGGTGGCGGCTGTGTCTGCCTTCGTTTTCAGGTCTTTCAGGTCACTTGTTTCTCCCTCGGCTTCGGTGTCCTGTTGTCGCGCCCCTTCAAGCTCACTCAGAAGGGATTCCATCTGCGCTTCCTGGGCAGCGATTTTCTCAAGAAACCTGCGCCGTTCATGCTTTTGTTTTGCGTGTGGTGGATGTGGTTGGATGAAGGCAGCTATTTCCCTGGCTTCTCTGCTGCCGAAGCGCACAGATAACCAGCGTGAGAGGTCGTGGGCTTCTTTCAGGAGCCATAGAGCGCTTTGGGATGTGGTTCGCTCTCCGTGTGCAGCCTTGTTACCGTGAATACGCAACGCATGGAGCTTGTCGAGCACAACCTTCGGCGTGACCGCGGAGAAGTCTGAATCTTGTAGTAAGTCAATCAGAGTGGAGTGGTCAGGTTGCGACAGGCGCAGGGCACAATAAATGTGTTTGGTCAGGACTTCTGAAAAGAGCCTCAGTTTAACCAGAGCACTCGCCGGGTCAGTGTGCGCGTAGGCTTCAGCGAAGCCGCCCAACTCAGCGAGCGCTGGCCATTCGTTACGCAGGATTTCAAAATTTTCCGACTTCATGACATTGCTTCTGTCAGAGCGGCATCAAAGTCGGCTTGATTGGCGATGATTACCGGGGTTTCGTTCGCCCGATCCACACGATCGGCGATGTCCAGACGCAGGCGCTTCTGGAAGTAATAGAGCAATGCCTTGCGAACGGGCACTGCTACCTTGCCATCCATCATTCCGTAGTCCTGCGCGATAATAGCCTGCTGTGCTTTGCCGAGTACAGGATTGGGAATCAGAATCACCTGAAAAACCTCGTGCCACAGCCGATCGGCTTCCGGTTTGGCAGCTGGTTTGTCCTGGCCCTGCACTTGCAGGCACCGTGACAGGATAAAGTCCTTGAACTTGCAATCAACGTGACACCAGGCGCGGGCATGCCAGCGCAGGCCGTCGTCGGCGAGAGCGTGCGGGGTGATCCAGCGCCATTGTGGCGCGGGGCGATGCCTGTTCATGGACTGGTATTCAATTTTAATTGAGCGCTGGTTGCGTATCGCGATTAAAATGGGGCGAAGTACCTCGACTTTCACATGTCGGCATGGAATCGGTAAAGAGTCGGAATCGGGTCTCGTGGATAGCCAGCTTTCCTCTTTTGTGCCAACTGCTGTAGAAGCGCCAGCCTGCAACCGGGACAGGTAAGTATCAGCGCGAGGTTCCAGAAAGACAGGCTTATAGCCGGGAGCCGCGAGATAGCGCTTCGCGCTTTTGTCATATACCATGTTATCCGGCGCCCTGTCGGCATAGAGCGCAAAGTCCTTGGATGCCTGGGGCATGGAAACGCCAAACTGGTCTGCAATATCCGCACGATTGATACTCCCCTCCCAGAAGAGCCGGAACTCAATAAACTCCAATCGTTTCTCTACGCCCCAACGCATTTTATAGCTTTATTCCCTCTGGATTTTCAGTATGGATATGGTTATAAAAACAATACGGGTAAAGTTTATATAATGATAAATCCAAAGTCAAGCCTTTCGCCTTACCCAATATGGTGCGAAGTAAACACGCCATACCGCTTCTGCGACAG
>OZ243952.1:0-3244837 GCA_965214615.1 Arenicellales bacterium | reverse complement strand
TGTGTTGAAATAGATGAACTGAACGATGACTCGATACGCGTTCTTGCCGAAGATCGCAAGGCGGTCATCGAGAGGATTAACGAGATTGCACGGTCGAACAACTGCGCAATCAGCCATATTCATACCCAGCAAGGCAACTTGAACGATGTGTTCCAGCAACTTACACAGGGGTCCTAGGCTATCCGCTGCCGCCGCACCGCGGCGCACAATGCTCGCAATGGCGCTTGCAGCGTTTCTGGCCGCCCCGCCGGTTCTGGCCCAGTCACTGGCCGAGTCGATTGACTATCAGGTCCAGCCGCCGGTTCAAAGCGGCGTTCCGATCACCTCGGGCGCTGCGAGCAGCCAGCAGTCGGTAGCAGCCGTTGAAAATGATCCGAATTTAACCGTCACCACCCGTCAGCTTGGCAAGACCACTGTCCGGGAGTTCAGCTCCCGGGGGCGGGTGCTCTACATTGAAGTCACGCCGGAAGGCGGAGTCCCGTACTACATCGATCAGAGCGCAGACCTGCTGTCCGGTCATGCAAACTCTGCCGGCCCGGAAAGCTTTCGCCCCAACAGCTGGCTGATCACAACCTGGTAGCCCGATTCCAATGGCCGGCGTCTACGTAGGCGAGGAACTCGCGCAATACGGCTACGGCGACGGTCACCCATTCGGCCCTGACCGCCATGACGCGTTCTGGAACGAGGCGCTGCGCCGCGGACTTGATCGCGATGTGACGATATTTTCCCCGGTTCGCTGCGATGCCGACAGGCTCGCGGACTTTCATGCGCAGTCGTATCTGAAGGTCTTGCACGAAGGATCCAGAACCGGTTCGGGATATCTCGACTACGGCGACACCCCTGCAGTACGTGGAATACTCGATGCGGTTCGCGCGATCGTCGGATCTGATCTCGATGCCATCGACAAAATGATACGCGGCGAGATGTCGCGGATTTTCATCCCGATCGGCGGGCTGCATCATGCCAGGCGCGACCGCGCAGCGGGGTTTTGCGCGGTCAACGATATCGGAATCCTCGTCACCGTCCTGCGCGAGCAGTACGGCTTGCGGCGTATCGCCTACGTGGATATCGATGCCCATCATGGCGATGGCGTGCAGTATTCGTTCAATTCCGACCCCGACCTGATATTTGCCGATATTCATGAAGATGGCAGATATTTATATCCCGGGACCGGTTTCGAGCACGAAACCGGCGAAGGCCAGGCCCAGGGCACTAAGTTGAATGTTCCGGTCCTGCCCGATAGCCGCGATGACGTGTTCTTCGGCAAATGGCCGGCACTTGAGGAATTTGTGCGGTCGTTCAAGCCGGAAAT
Organism: Arenicellales bacterium; assembly: GCA_965214615.1. Lineage (GTDB taxonomy): Bacteria > Pseudomonadota > Gammaproteobacteria > Arenicellales > JAJDZL01 > CBDAUN01. The sequence continues at coordinate 3,243,525 of OZ243952.1, read as the reverse complement.
CATCCTGTTTCTTGCCGGCGCCGACAGCATTGAAGGCGATCCGATTACGCACATGAAATTCACCCCGAAAGCGCACAGCCATGCTGCGCGCCGGCTGTGTCTGCTTGCAAACGAGTACTGCGACGGCAAAATCATCGCCTGGGGCGGCGGTGGCTACAATCGGCGCAATCTTGCCCAGGCCTGGTGCGAGGTGGTGCAGGCGATGATTCAGACCGAGTCGTAGGAAGCGCCGCCCGCAATCGTTCGAACCCGTGCAGCCGCGGGCTGCATCTCGCGCAAGCGAATATCAAAAATGGATTTTCAAGTCGCGCAGTTCTACAATGCGCTGGTGTCGGTGCCGCCGGCAGTTGCAATCGCCATGGGCGCGCTTGCATTGGCATCGGTGGCAGGATTGGTGCTGCTCCCGCTGGCTTTGCTGATTCGTACCGAGCCGCGCGAAATAATCCGATCCTTTAAACAGGACCGCTTGACCGCTCCTGACGGGCGCCAATGGCGTTCGGTCTTGCACCGGATAGCGGCGTGGCTGACTGCGGTGAATACGGTGATCGGCCGGCTTGCTGCATGGCTTGCGCTTTACATGGCGCTGATGCAGTTCGCCGTCGTCGTCATGCGCTACATTTTCTCGTTCGGATCGATTCAAATGCAGGAATCGATCTGGTACATGCACGGTCTTTTGTTCATGCTCGGCGCGGGCTACGCTCTGGCCAAGGATCGCCATGTGCGCCTCGACGTGCTCTACCGCAATGCCGGCAAGCACGCCAGAGCCTGGATCAACCTGGCCGGCGCCGCGTTGCTTTTGCTGCCGCTTTGCATCGCAAACTTCGTGTTCGCATGGCCTTTGGTACGCAGTTCCTGGGCTGTGCGAGAAGGGTCCCTGGAGACCCTCGGATTGCCTTATATCTACCTGTTCAAGACAGTCATTCTCGTCTTTTCGATCATCGTTGCGATTGAAGGGGTTTCCGTGGCGATCCGCTCGGTGCTTGATTTGACCGAAAACCGCGGCAAAGGCGAAACGGCGCAATAGGCATGGAATGGATTCAATCTCCCGAGTTTCTGTGCGCAGCCCTTTTTGTCTGTGTCGTGGCGATGCTGCTGTTCGGCTTTCCAGTCGCATTCACTCTTGCGGGCACCTCGCTGGCATTCGCATTTCTTGCAGCCGGATTCGGCCTGTTCGACCTGTCATTTCTAAGTGCCCTGCCGCAGCGGATCTTTTCGATCATGCGCAACGAAGTGCTCGTCGCAGTGCCGCTGTTCGTCCTGATGGGCGTCACGCTGGAACGCTCGAAAATAGCAGAGCAATTACTCGACTCCATGGGCAGGCTGTTCGGCGGCATTCGCGGCGGACTGGGCTATTCGGTATGCCTGGTCGGCGCATTGCTGGCCGCTTCGACCGGCATCGTCGGTGCGACCGTGGTAACCATGGGCCTGCTGTCGCTGCCGGTTATGCTGCGCCACGGCTACAGCCGGTCGCTGGCGTGCGGAACCGTTTGCGCGTCCGGCACGCTGGGGCAGGTGATTCCGCCATCGATTGTCCTGGTGCTTCTGGGAGACCAGCTGTCTTCGGCCTATCAGCAGGCTCAGTTTTCCGCCGGAAACTTTTCCCCTGACGCAGTGTCGGTGAATGATCTGTTCGCCGGCGCATTGATTCCCGGGCTCGTTCTTGTTGCGATGTATATCGCCTACCAGATCGCGATTGCCCTGATTCGTCCGCACGATTGCCCGGCAATCGCAATCGACGGTACGGATTCAAGCGGACGCAGACTGACATGGCATCTGCTGTCGTCGCTTGTTGCGCCTCTTGCGCTGATTGTTGCGGTACTCGGCTCAATTCTCGCAGGCATCGCCTCGCCGACCGAGTCGGCTGCAATGGGCGCGGTCGGGGCCTTGATGCTGGCAGGCTACCGGGTGGACCCCAAGCGCGGAAGGCCGATCTCGTTCGGAGCGTTTTGCATGGCTGCTGCAATCGTGATTGATGCCGCCTTTGATCTCCGCATGCAGCGTGAATCGCTCACCTCGGCCCAGTGGCATGCAGTGCTTGCGACGCTGCTCTGCTGCATCGGCATCGTAGCGGGCATCGCGATTTCGATTCTCAGGGTCCATGCCGTGCGTGATGCCGAGGGCGAGTCCATACTGTCGCAAATCATGCAGCAGACCATGCTTGTCACAGCCATGGTGTTTGCTATCGTGATTGGCGCATCGCTGTTCGCACTGGTTTTTCGCGGCCTAAGCGGCGACGAAGTGGTTGAAAATTTCCTGCTCAATCTTCCGGGCGGGACGCTGACGGTGCTGCTGTTCGTGATGCTGGTGATGTTTCTGCTCGGATTCGTCCTCGACTTCCTTGAAATCATCTTCATCGTGGTCCCGGTCGTGGGGCCGGTGCTGCTGCAGATGGAAATCGCGCCAGGTGTCCCGATGAGCCCGGTTTGGCTTGGCGTGCTGATGGCAGTGAATCTTCAGACATCGTTTATGACGCCGCCTTTCGGCTTTTCGCTGTTCTATTTGCGCGGCGTCGCGCCGGCATCGGTACGCACGGCGGAAATCTACAAGGGAGCCGTCCCGTTCGTATGCCTGCAACTGGCGATGCTGGTGCTGCTGTGGCTGTGGCCGTCTCTCGCCACCTGGCTGCCGCATGCAATTTACGACGGACCTTAGCAATGCGCCGCCTCGGCGCGAAGGGAAAGTCTAGAACAGGGGGGCGTGGGTGGCCACCAGGGCAATCTGGATATCGCGAATCAGCTTGGTGGTTGCCTGCCCGATGAGATCGAGCTTGGCGACCTGATCGATTCGGTCGCGCACGCGGGCCAATTCGGCCGGGCCGAGCAGCGTTCGAAACATGTCGCAGGCGTCAAGCAGGCAGATGATGACAATGTCCCGGGGTTCCGGAATGTCATCGCTGTACAGGATGTTCATGATGCGAAGCTTGACTTCGCGCTCTACGCTGCCGTCGATAGTCGGGTAGCAGCGCGTTTTCATCACCCATAGGAACTTCTTTTCGGATTCGGCTAGAATTCCGCGCTCGACAAGCCTTTGAAATCCGCGATCGACGATGTTGGCGCCGTCATCGGCGATTTCGTTGATCCAGAACTTGACCTCGCGACCGCTGTCGCCGGCTGACATCTTGGCCAATACGTCATCAAGCAGCGGCTCTCCGGTCGGTGTTCGGTCAAGAATCTTGAACGAATCGATGTCGTTGTCGAGCTTGTTGCGAACTGCAAGATCCATCAGTACAGCGCCAGCGATGACAAAATGCAAGGTCAACTGCGGCACCGGAGGCAGCGTTCCCTTTTCGTCATCAAGCATCAAGAGAAGGATTTCTTCTGCAAAAGTAATTTTCATTTGGACACTGGTAGCGGGTTCGAGCTCGCATAACTCCTATGGCGGATTAAAATGCACAAGCGATTTAATTTAAAATTGCTTATGAGCCAACATCTATTGTAAGGAATAATGCGGTACTAACGCAAATTGGCTTGCATTTTGCCCGGTACGGCACGTGCCGCACCGGGTGCCGGCGACGTTGACATTTGAAGAATCGCTGCAAAAGCGAAAGCGACTATGAATCAATCCGTTGAACCTTCAGCCGACTGTCGGAACGGAACCATCCGGGAGATCGACGGGCGAAAGCGCATCTTCTACGACGGTTACTGGATTGTCTACTACGAGCAGCCGGTTGAATCGCTGTCAGCCAAGAGGAATATGATTGTCAATTTGACACGTCGCGCGTTCCATCACACCGAGCCGGGTATCAACACGCCGGGAGAAAACCTCGCTCATGCGCGCAACGCCTACCGCAATGCCACGAATCCGATCGAAAAGAGGGTCAACGCCGCCATGCTTGCCGGCGCACTGTTTAATCGTGCCACCGACATTTTTACCTCGATCGTCGATCTTGAGGAGCGAGGAGTGCAAATCAGCTTCGAAAACGAACTGATGCAGCAATGCAACGATTGCCTGCAAGAGGCCATGGAGCTTGGAAAGCAGGTGCGCCACTACAGCGGGATGGAGGGTATTGACGAGCTTTGGGGCGAGCCTCTCAAGGCGTTTACGATGCCGCTTGCGGATTTTTATTCCAGCCGATACATCAAGCTGAGCATGTCCATGCGCGACATCGACAAGATTACCGGCCGCATGGTCGAAAGCCTTGGCCGGCTGTATGCGTTTCAGGGAGTCGAGGAGCGATTGAGATCGTTTGCCGCTGCTGCGAAGCAGGATTGCGAACTGGTCAAGAGCGATCCGGCGATGTTCGAAGTGTGGCCGAAATTCGTAGCGCAAAAAGAGCGAATCGAATCGTTTTCGCCGGAACTGCCCCCCAGCGCCTCCGACAAGCTTCGCCAGCACATTCTCGATGGCGCTCAGATTCTTCAGGACGGCCGCAAGTTGATCACCTACATTGCCGCAGCGCGGGTGCCGATCCCGCATCCGAGCGAGCAGTATTTGCGCCGGCTTTGCCGCTACGACGAATTGACGAGGAAAATTTTAGAGGACAAGTAGAATGAAGAACATCGAAAGAGCCGGCGCAGTTCGCTCTGCGGTCAAGAGAATTGCCGAAATCGAGGAAAACCTCGGAACAACCAGGCAGATGCTGGAGATGATCAAGGCGGAGCTGATCGCGCTTGCAGCCACTCCCGAGTGGTTTGCCGCCGACGAGTTTCCGCCTCCCGAGCCTGGCGGCGCGGACAATTCGTGCGTCTACAGAATCTGCGAAGAGCCTGACACGCACCGGCGCGCCCTGTATATCCAATCGGTGCGTTCGCCGCTGGATGTGCCGCCCCACAATCACGATACATGGGCCGTGATCGTCGGCATTCATGGCGGCGAGCTGAATCGGTTGTACGAACGTACCGAAGATGGCGTACGCCAGACCGGGGAGTGTCTGGTCGAGACCGGCAAGGGAGTCGCCCTGCTGCCGGACGACCTGCACTCGATCCACATCCACGATGACGAGCCGGTGGTGAATTTCCACATGTACGGCCTGGGACTGGAATACTTGATCGACAGGACGTATTTTGATCGCAAAACCGGTCAATGGACCCTGTTTCCGGTAGACGCCGACATCATTGATGCGGGGTACGTCGCCGGGTGAAGAACATAGTCGCACCGCAGGAACTGAAGCGTCGCATTCTGCGCGGTTCGGAGCTGGCCATTGTCGATGTTCGCGAGGAAGGCGTCTATTTTGACTGCCATCTGCTGTGGGCATCGAATCTGCCTTTGAGCTCGCTTGAGCTTCGGATCGACACTCTTGTGCCACGCCGTTCGACACCGGTTGTCGCCTACGACAGCAATGGAAGTTTGAACGGCCCGGCCTGCCGCGCTTGCCAGCGGTTGGGCGAACTGGGCTACACCGATGTCGACGTGCTGGCAGGCGGCGTCGAAGCCTGGCGCCAGGAGGGTCAGGAAGTTTTTTCCGGTCTCAATGTTCCCAGCAAGGCGTTTGGGGAATTTCTGCTGCAATCGCGCAAGCCGCCGCAGATTCAAGCCCGGGACCTGAACGCAAGATTGAGGCGCGGCGACGATCTTGTCGTGCTGGATTCGCGCCCGGCGGATGAATTTTTCGAGATGAGCATCCCCGAGGCGATTGATACTCCCGGGGCGGAACTGGTTCACCGGGTGTTTGATATTGCTCCCGACCCCGCTACCGACGTGGTCGTCAATTGCGCCGGGCGGACAAGAAGCATCGTCGGGGCCCAGTCCCTGATCAATGCGGGCGTTCCCAACCGGGTGATGCTACTCAAGGATGGAACCATGGGCTGGCATCTGGCCGGACTTGAACTTGACCGGGGGCAAAGCCGGCAGGCGTCATGGCCGGCTAAGGACGGCTACGCCAAATCGCTGCAGGCTGCCGAAAACGTGGCCGCCGCCTACAAGGTGTCGTACATTGGATTCGACGAACTGCGCCAGTGGCGCGCAGATTCCGGTCGCACCCTGTACCTTTTCGATGTGCGCACAGCGCAAGAATATGAAACCGAACATCTTGCGGGCGCAAGGCATGTCGCCGGCGGACAGCTGGTTCAAACCACAGACGAGCACATAGCGGTCCGCAATTCGAGAATCGTCCTATACGACGACAGGAAGGTTCGCGCGGTCATGACCGCGTCATGGCTGATGCAGATGGGGCATCGCGACGTGCACGTGCTTGCTGCGCCGGCGAATCGGTGCGCGACCGAAACCGGACCCGAAACTGCGCGCGTTGTCGGATTGACCCGGGCCGAGACACTCGATGCCGGCGAACTGAGGGCGGTTCTTCAATCCGGAGAGTCGACCCGGGTGGTCGACCTTTCCAGCAGCCGCAGCTTTCGCGTCGCGCACATTCGCGACGCATTGTGGTGCGTGCGCCAGCGGTTGAATTCGGCGCTTGCGCTGTTGCCGCCGACCGGCCTGATTGTGCTGACTTCGGAAGACAGCGTTGTCGCACACTTGGCGGCCAAGGATTTGGCGCAATCCAATCCGGGACAGCTGGTACGGGTTCTCGAAGGCGGGAACCGATCGTGGTCCGATGCCGGGTATTCCATGCAGTCAGGGATGGACGGGGCGCTTTGCGAAGTGGACGACGTATGGGACCGGCCGTACGACCGCGAATGCGGGCAATCAGAGCGAATGCAGGCCTATCTGGACTGGGAAGTGAAACTTATGGAGCAGGTTGAGCGCGACGGAACGGCGCAATTCTACAGCTGAGCGCCTGATGCCGGCATTAGAATCCGACCTGCGTTTCGTCGACCAGGAATTGCACCACGTCGCGCAAAGCCTCATCGTGGCTGCGCCCGCTGGCTATCGCGGCGTCGTAGGTCTCAATCTGTCGGTGCGCGCTGGTGCCGCGTTTGTAGATCGTATGCAGGTGCGCGATTTCGTCAACGCAGCCGAAGAATTTGGCATCCTCGTCGATCAGTTCGATCATTTCGTTGAGCAAGGTCGGATATTCGAATAGTTCGCCGCGGCCGAAGTCGAACAATTTCTCATCAATGCCGTAGCGCGCGGCGCGCCAGCGGTTTTCCGAGATCAGAAAGCGGCTGTAGATCCGCCATCGCTGATTTTTCTGCTTCAGCCTGTACAGCATGCGCAGCCAGCATCGGTACACCGACGCAATCGCAATCGCGTCGTCAATATTGGTGCAGATATCGGTTATGCGCATCTCCAGGGTTGGAAACTTGCAGCTCGGACGAACATCCCACCATAGTTTCGACGCGTCTTCGATGACGCCGCAACTCGTCAGCATGCCAACCATTCGCATGTATGCCGAATAGCTTGCGAACTCCTCCGGAAGACCGGTTCTCGGGAGTTCGTCGAATACCGCAAGGCGGTAGGATTTCATCCCGGTGTTGTAGCCTTTCCAGAATGGCGAAGAGGTGCTCAGTGCCAGCAGGTGCGGCAGCGTATACGCCGCCTGATTCATCAGGTCGATCCGAAGATCGTCGTCGTCGATTCCGATATGCACGTGCATGCCGGAAATCGTCATCCGGCGTGCCACCGCCTGCAGCTGCTCGGTCAATCCGGCATAGCGTTCGCCTGCCGTGTGCTGCACAGAGATCATGGAAAACGGATGGGTCGAGGCCGCCATGATGCGGCAGCCGAATTGTTCGACAATTTTTGCAAGCGTGCGGCGGTAGTGCACCAGTTCCTTTCTGGCACGCTGCATCGTGTTGCACACCAGGGTGCCGATTTCAATCTGACACTGCAAGTATTCCTTGGTGACCTGCTCGCCAAGAATGCTCTTGCATTCTTCCATCAGTCCTTCGGGCATCGTTTCAACCAGATCAAGGGTCTGCGCATCGACGAGCATATATTCCTCTTCAATGCCAATTGAAAACGGCGGTGCTACTTGCATGGCAGAGATTTCGTGGATACAACTAAAGCCCGAATCGCCAGTTTCTGCAATGAAATCTGAAACGATGTCGTGTATAACCTCAAGATTTTACATCAAACCAGGATCAGATCAGTGGCATATGATTTTCGAAGTGACACGGTCACAAAGCCAACCGACGCAATGAGAAAGGCCATGCACTTGGCGGAGGTTGGGGATGACGTGTGTCGCGAAGACCCGACAGTCAATAGGCTCGAGCATGTCATGGCGGAGATGTTCGGCATGCAGGCCGGCCTGTTTGTCACCAGCGGCACACAGGGCAATCTGCTTGCGCTCTTGGCGCATTGCGGGCGCGGTGACGAATACATTGTCGGGCAGTCGGCGCATTGCTACAAGTACGAAGGCGGCGGTGCGGCGGTGCTAGGCGGCATACAGCCGCAGCCGCTGAACTTTACCAGGGACGGTACGATCGACCTTGAACTGGCGCAATCGGTCATAAAGCCGGACGATTTTCACTTCGCCGTCACCCGGGCGTTCTGTCTTGAGAACACGGTCGGAGGCAGGGCGCTTTCACTTGACTATCTTAAGGACGCGAACGAATTTGCCAAGTCCAATAATCTGTCGATTCACTTGGACGGCGCCCGCGTATTCAATGCGGCCATTCACTGCAATGTGGACGTTTCAAGGATCACCGAGCATTTCGATTCGATCTCTGCGTGCTTTTCTAAGGGACTTGGCGCACCGGTGGGATCGATCTTGTGCGGTGATGCCGATACTGTGCAGCGCGCCCGGCGCTGGCGCAAAATGCTTGGAGGCGGCATGCGCCAGGCAGGGGTGGTGGCTGCAGCGGCGCTATACGCAGTCGAGCATCACGTCGAGCGATTGGCGCAGGATCATGAAAATGCCGCGTGGCTTGCCGCAAAACTCGGCGAAATAGACGAGATCGAGGTGCTCGGTCACCCGATGCAGACGAATATGACCTTTATCACCGTCAAGGACGGACGGTACAGGGAACTTGTCGCATTTGTCGGCGGACGCGGAATCGTACTGTACGATGAATCGCCGATCAGGATTGTGTGCCACCTCGACGTCGACCGCTCGGCCGCCGCCGCGCTCGTGGACGGGATCAAGGCGTTCTTTACCGGCTGACGCTTTGCGCTATCTACACCCGAGTCCGGGCAGGAGTCGTATATCGTCTGCGACCAAAGGTTACGCCTCCGGCTTTGCCTAGGAGGATGTTTTCCGCCTGCTGACCGAATCGGCGACAACGCAGAGAATTTCGAACATCATTGTTGCGCCGACCAAGGCGGTATTGCCGGTCTGATCGAATGGCGGCGCCACCTCGACTACGTCGCCCCCGACAAGGTTCAGTCCCTGCAGCGAGCGGATCATCAACTGCGCCTCCAGGGTTGTAAATCCGCCGACTTCCGGCGTGCCGGTGCCCGGAGCGAAAACCGGATCAAGGCCGTCGACATCGAAACTGACATAGGTTGGTCCGTCTCCGACGATTGCTCGCGCCTCCTCCATGATCGCCTTGCAGCCGGATTCATGCAGCTCGTCCATATACACCACGCGCATGCCGGTGTCATGGCTGAATTTCCAGATATCCAGATCGTTCACACTGCCTCGAATGCCAATCTGAATGGTTCGTTTCGGGTCGAGCAGACCTTCTTCCACTGCGCGCCGAAACGGCGCCCCATGATGGAATTTCGAACCCAGGTAGTCATCTCCGGTATCGCAGTGCGCATCAAAGTGCACCATCCCGACCGGCCGGTCTTTCGCAATCGCCCTGAAAATCGGAAGCGTGACCGAATGATCGCCGCCCGCAGAGACCGGAACCACGCCATGGCGGTGCACTTGCGCGTAGAACTCGGCGATTTCGTCCAGACTTGATTCAAGGTGGAACGGCTTTTGCACCCATGCGTCCCCAAGATCCGCCACGCTGCACAAGTCGTAGGGACATATGCCGGTGGACTGGTTCCGGCGTCGCATCATCGAGGACTGATTGCGAATCTCTCTCGGTCCGTGCCTTGCGCCGGTGCGGTTGGTGACGCCGCCGTCGAAGGGAATGCCGATCAGGCCGATATCGATGTCGGTCCAGTCATCGGCCTGCGCGGCGCGCATAAATGTCGCAAGCCCGGTGTAGCGGGGGCGCTGAATCGGATCAGCGAATTCCTTATATTCGTACATGGCTAAAATCTACTCTCGTGTGGCTGGTGTTTCTGTAATTATGCCTGAATCGGCACGGCTCGAATTTCTCCGACAATGCGCTGTGCAACATTCTTGACGCTCGGCCGGAATCGGCGGCCGAGCAACTCGGAAGACTGCGCATCCAAATTTCCGTAGGTTCCGATCAACGATCCGGCAGCCACTTCGGCAGCGATTCTTGAACCGTCGTCGATCTTAAGTGCGAACGCCGAACCTCGACGACCCAGAATCATGCCTGCGTAGACACCTTCGGCGCCTACCTTGACAAGGACACATCCCTTGGTCGATTCGGCTACGGCAGTGCAAAACCGATTGCTTCCTCCGATCAGATCGGGATGACGCTGCATGGCTTCAATGATCCGGGGAGCGGATTTGAAACTGCAAGACGCAAGTTTTGCAAATCCTGCCGCGATTCCGAAAAGGGAGATTCCGGGCGTCGGAATCCCGCAGCCGTCGACAGCAGGCGGCGGCGTGTCAAGCGACTCGCCGGTCAATTCCTGCAGTGCCTGGAGTACGGCGCGCTGCACCGGATGGCCGATGCCGATATAGCCCGAAGTCGGGCAGCGCAAATGCTGCGCAACTGTCAGAAAGCCCGCGTGCTTGCCGGAACAGTTGTTATGAACCGGCGTCGGCGCCGAGTTGCTTCGAATCAATTCGCTGCGACTGTCGCGATCGGACGGCGCCTGGGCGCCGCATTCAAGTGCGCTTGCATCAAGCCCTATTCGATCCAGCCACCGGCTGATCAGGCTGACGTGCTTCGGCTCGCCCGAGTGCGATGCGCAGGCCAGCGCGATCTCCCGGTCTCCCAGCCCGAAGTGGTCGGCTGCTCCGGAGTCGATCAGAACCGTCGCCTGCAAAGGCTTGATTGCCGATCGCGCATAGATCGGCCGGCGAATATCTCCGCTGCTTGCAATCAGGTTTCCGTCCAGCCCCGCCACGGCGTAGGCGCCCCGATGGAAGCTTTCTACCATGGAGCCGCGGGTTGCTTCAACAAGAACAGGATTCGATGTCACTTCAGATCAATTCGGATGTCAGGCGGTAACGGAATAAATTCCTTATGCGCAAGATTATATCTGCACCGATGCAAGCGCCGCAGCCGCCGGCAGTTCTGTCGCGCCTGCACCGCGCTGCGCTTGGCGGTCAATGGCGTGGGAAGCACAGCATCAATGCGCCGCACACGAGCATGCGGCTTATCGTAGAATGAGGCTTGCAGGCTCGATGCGGACTGCAAATCGAGCACTGCCATCGGCTAATCATCGCCCTTGGCCCGCGAATTGCGGATCTTTTCGAGTGATTGTTCCGCAATGACAGGAAACAGATACATCTCAAATTCGCTGATGCGCCTAAGGTGTTTGACGGCGCGCTGTTCCTCAAACTCGCCGACTTGCCACAGAACCGCTGCAGCAGGCGGCGCCCCATGAAACGGGTATGTGTCATTTCTGATCGTTTCGATAAACGATTCAAGCAATTCAAGCAGGTGCTGACGGATTTGCTCGGTGTCAGGAGATAGCTTCCAGATACTCCGGTCCCCCGGTGACAGGACGTATGCCGAATCAGATTCGGTTTCGACTTCGACGTGTGCGCCATGGCGCAAGACAGGACCGATCGGCACGGGGTCTCGATTCGTGCACCGGTACGGGTGGTTGGCGCAATAGGTATAGCCGGGATTTTCGATTGCAAAGTTTCTGATTTCGCAGTGCGACGGTATCCGGCGGTCGTGATTCAAAGAGCCGCGCCTGCCTTTGTTGGCACGATTGAACCAGCAGGTTCCGCAACAGTCCGAACCTCCATTGGGCATTGTCCTATCTCCAAAGCAGGCTGTTTTCGGCCATAATTCAAATCTCGATCAAACGCATTGCCAAGCTGTCGCTCTCAAATGCTCGATATGCGGCATTGCATCTGTCCTCATTGTACAATCTGAACTGGCTGGCGGCATTGACCATTCCAGCCGGAAGGCAGGCTTTTCGCTTCAACGTGGATTGAAGCTGCAAGCAGCCGGATACATTGGTACCATTGGAAATCTGCATCAAACCCAATTGTGAGCACACTATCGGTGACAGTCAGCGGGTCGGTCAAGCATTTGACTCTGAATCGCCCGCACCGGGCCAATTCCCTTGATTCGGAACTGGTGGCCGAACTCGAGCATGCCGTCAAAGTTTCATGCGAGGATGGAACCCGTACTGTGATACTGTCGGGCCGCGGCGACTCGTTCTGTTCCGGATTCGATCTCGGTGATCTGGAGTCTTCGACCCATGAATTCGTGGCGCAGCGCATCCTGAACGTCGAGCGCATGCTTCAGACTGTGCACCACGCCCCTATCTTGACGGTTGCGCTGGTTCACGGCAAGGCGTTCGGAGCAGGGGCCGATCTGGTTTGCGCGTGCCGGTGGAGAATCGGCTCTGCCAATTCGCGATACTGCATGCCGGGCCTGAATTTCGGCATCTATCTCGGAACCCGGCGCCTGGCACACAAGATCGGCGCCGACAACGCGCAAGCAATGCTGATCAATACTCCGGTCATTGATGCCCCCAAGGCGCTTGAGACCGGTTTTCTGACACAGATCGCCGAGCCGGATCAATGGCCGGAAATAATCGAAGCGGCCGGCAAGGCAGGAAGCGCAGTCAAGCCGGAGTACGTTGCAAACATGCTTGCAATGACAACTCCTGATACCCGAGAGCGGGATTTTCAAGACCTGAGCCGCTCCGTTCAGGCCCCGGACCTGATTGAAAGAATCATCGCCTACCGCGACGCGATGCGCGCGCGTGCAGGCAAAAAGATTCAATAGCCGTATTGGAACCCGACGCCATGATCTCTTCGACAATACGATTCACCGGCCCGCTTCGGGCGATGCTTTTCGCCGGCATCATTGCTATGGCCGCTGCCGCCGCATTTTCCGCCGGCGGTATGCAGACATCGGGAATCATGATCTTCCCGACATTGATTGTACCGGCCGTCGTGCCGATGATATTTTTCGTTCTGCCGCTGGATATGACGATGTGCGCCATCATGATGTCGGGCAAGACAGATGCGGAGAAAAAGCGCTATCGCAAGCTGATCCTGTGCGATATCGTTGCGATGGCCTTGCTATTCGCCGCCTGGTGGCCGTTTTATTCGAAGCTGATTTTCAACTGAGCGGGCGCGCAAGCTGCGGCACAATTTCCGTATTGGCGGTATGCGCAAACACCGAAGGCGCGATCTTGAGCTTCATCGAACGGCTGGCGCCGCCTAGAATGATCGTCTCGCGCTCCATCACCGCCTGATCGACCCAAAGCGGCAGATGTGCCGGCAGTCCGACCGGCGTGACTCCGCCAATTGCCATGCCGGTTATGCGCATGGTTTCATCGGCAGCTGCGAACGATGCCTTGCGTGCGCCGAGGCGCTTGCGTACTACATTGTTCACGTCAAGGCGTGTTGTGGCGAGCACCACGCACGCGGCAAAGCTCGGCTCGCCGGTCTTGGATTTGACAATGATCGTATTGGCGCAGTCTGCAAGATCGCAGCCCGTTTGCTCGCAGTAGATGGCGGTGTCCGCAATCTGCGGATTGCATTCCAAAAGCTCGTAGGCTACGCCGAGCGCATCCAATGCTTCTATGAGTCGGGTTTGCTGATTGTCCGTCATCGGTGCCGGGCAAAGTTATTTTCCGCGGTTCAAGCTGCCGCGAACGGAGGCGCCCCAGATGCAGATTCCAAGCACAATGACAGGAGCCGACAGCAATTGACCCATCGTCGTCCAGTCGAACAGAACGAAATTCAAATGCGCATCCGGTTCGCGTACAAACTCAACCGCAAATCGAAACAGTCCGTAAAGCAGCAGGAACATTCCCGAGACCGCTCCGCGTGGCGGTTTTTTCGAAGAGTATACCCACAGGATAATAAAAAGCAACGCGCCTTCCAGAGTTGCTTCGTACAGCTGAGACGGATGCCGCGCAAGCTGCGCGGGGTCGCTTGGAAAGACGACCGCCCATGCAACATCGCTCGGACGCCCCCAAAGCTCCTGATTGACAAAGTTCGCCAGGCGTCCGAAAAGGAAGCCGATCGCTGCCATTGGCGCAAGAAAGTCGCTTGCCATGAAAAAGGCAATGTTTCGGCGGCGGCAAAACAGCCACAGACCGGCGATTGATCCGGCCAGGCCGCCATGGAACGACATGCCGCCCTGCCAGAGCTTGAGGATATCGGCCGGACTTGCGACATAGTGCCCGAAGTCGTAGAAGATCGCGTAGCCGAGCCTTCCGCCTAGGATCGCGAATAGCGAGACATAGGCGATCATGTCGACAACCATGTCGGCTGTGATCGCGCTTTGCCCGCCTTTGACCCGCCAGCGGCCAAGTGCGATCGCCGCAAATATGCCTGCCAGATACGACAGGCCGTACCAGTGCACGGCGACAGGACCGATCGAAAATGCAACCGGATCGATAGAAGGCAGGATGATCATAAATCTTGCGGTCGGCAAATGAATATTGAATTATCCGCCAACATAAATGACAATAGGGACAATGCGCCGAATGCTTGCAGCAAATTGCCAGGACTTTCGAAGGCCAAGATCCGCCGCACTGGCAATGCCCAGGCCTTAAGCCGAACATATCTTAACATCTAATCGAGTTGACGAGTGCAATGCCGCATACCAAGACACCCAACCGCCTCATCAATGAGACAAGCCCCTATCTGCTTCAGCATGCATACAATCCCGTAGACTGGTATCCGTGGGGCCAGGAAGCGCTGGATCTCGCCCGGGCTGAAAGCAAGCCTATTCTGCTGTCGATCGGATATTCCGCCTGCCACTGGTGCCATGTGATGGAGCGCGAGTCGTTTGAAGACTCCAAGATCGCGGAACTGATGAACAATCTCTACGTGTGCATCAAGGTAGACCGCGAGGAGCGCCCCGATCTGGACAAGATCTACCAGCTTGCACACCAGCTGTTCAGCCGTCGGTCGGGCGGCTGGCCGCTGACGGCGTTCCTAAGAAGCGAAGACATGCTGCCCATATTTGTCGGAACCTATTTTCCGCCGGTTTCAGCAGGCGGAATGCCCGGATTTGGCGAGCTCTTGACAAACATTTGGGTGAATTATGACAAGGTTCGCGAGAAATACGCCGCCAGATACCAGCAGCTCAAGGAAAGTCTGGCCATCGTCAGCGCCCTTCCCGATCTGGAAATTAATCATCGCCAAGACGAACTGCCGGTATTGGGGGTGCGTTCCCTGAAAGAACAATTCGATGCGGAAAACGGGGGATTCTCAGATGCGCCCAAGTTTCCCCATGCGATACAGATTGCGGCGCTGTTTCGCATCACGCATCTCAATACAGCGACTGCAAGGGTGCGCCATACGGCCATGGATATGGCATTGCAATGCCTGGAAGCGATGGCCAAAGGCGGCCTCCAGGATCACGTGGGCGGCGGCTTCTACCGATACGCCGTAGACGAAAAGTGGGAGATCCCGCACTTTGAAAAGATGCTCTATGACAACGCGCAGCTGATGCCGCTTTACGCCCAGGCATCCGTCATCGCTGACAGGCCCGACTTCGAGGAAGTTGCAATGCGAACTGCGCATTGGGTGATGAGCGAGATGCAATCTTCACAAGGCGGCTATTTTTCAACCGTGGATGCCGATTCCGAAGGCGAGGAAGGCAAATTCTACGTATGGACGGTTGAAGCAATACGGGAATTGCTGACCGACGAGGAATTCGATATTGCCGATGCGTGCTTCGGATTGAGCGGCACTGCCAATTTCGAAGGCAAATGGCATCTTCGCGAGGCCGAAGACATCAAGACCGTGGCAAGAAAGCGGGGACTTAGGTTCGATGAGGCTTCAGCGATGCTGAATTCGGCCAAAGGAAAGCTTTTCGAGCACCGCGGCTCCAGGGTGCCTCCAGCGCGCGACGAAAAAATTCTGACCTCGTGGAACGGGCTGATGATTGCCGGCATGGCATACGCCGGACGAGTTCTGGGCCAGCCCGAAATTATCCGTTCGGCTGAACGCGCATTGTCCTTTATCCAGGCTCAGATGTGGCGCGACGGCCGTCTTTGCGTTGTTGCGAAAGACGGCCGCGTACGGCTCAATGCGTATTTGGACGACTACATGTACGTGGCGCTCGGGGTTCTGGAGCTGCTGCAGGCACGCTGGCGCAGCAGTGACTTTGCGTTTTTGATCGAGCT
Organism: Arenicellales bacterium; assembly: GCA_965214615.1. GTDB lineage: Bacteria > Pseudomonadota > Gammaproteobacteria > Arenicellales > JAJDZL01 > CBDAUN01. The sequence goes on along the minus strand of OZ243952.1, from coordinate 3,227,373 downwards.
CATCGAAACGGTGCGGAACCATTTCATGGACGACGACAGCGATGCCATGTATTTCACTTCGAATGATCACGAGGAGCTTGTCGCGCGCGTCACGCCTTCGCACGACGATGCAATGCCGTCAGGCAACGGAGTTGCCGCACTGCTTTTCATCCGTCTTGGCTACATTCTCGGCGACACGGGCTACATCGATGTCGGCGCCCGCATCCTGCGCGCACTGCAGCCGGGTATCGAATCCATGCCGGCGGCATTTGGATCGGCGCTTTTCGCGATTACGGAAAAAGTTGATCCAGGCGCAGTTGTCGTGCTTCGCGGTCCGCCGGATCAGCTGGAGCATTGGCAGACGTCGATTGCCAGGCATACGGCATCGTGCGCCACCGTACTGGCGATTCCGAATGATGCGCAGGACCTTCCCGGAGAACTGGCTCTCAGGAGTCCGGTCGGATCATCGACTGTCGGCTATGTGTGCCGCGGCTATGTGTGCAGCGCGCCTTGCGATTCAATTGAACAGCTGATTGCCCAGGTCTCGTAGTCCGGCGAGTCCTAGTCGCGGTAGCGCTGCGCTGCCGTGCGGCTGCGTATCAGTGCGACAATGAGAAATCCCAGGGTTGCGCACAGCACCGCGGCGACAAAGCCGTGCGGATCCCACAAGTCCATCATGGTTCCCGAAATCGACGGTCCGGCGCCGCCGGCGATGCCCCACATCAGGCCGAATACCGCATTGCCCGCCGCCAGCTGCCCTCCGCGGAATCGCTGCCCCATCAAAGTCAGCGCGACCGTATAGACTCCGGCAATGCCGCCGCCCCATATCAGCAGAACGACAATCGCAAGCACCGACGATGAAATGGTGAATGGCAGCAGGACGATGCCGAGCAAGGTGGCGGCCGCGCAGCCGATCATAATCGCCACACGGTTGACCTTGTCGGCCAGCCAGCCGACCAGCGGCTGGCTGATCATTGAGCCGACTGCGAGAATCGAAAGCAGGAATGCGGCGTACTCCGTCGACAGTCCGTGGCGTACTGCGTACACCGGCAGCAGGGTGACAGCGGCCGCTTCTTCGAACGAGACAAGTGCTGCAGCTGCGACAAGAGTCGGTGCAAGCCAGATAAAGTTGAATACAAGCGAAACGCGTCCTCCGTCGAAATTCGGCCGCGAATGGCGAGTCCACCAAAGCGGAATGAACGAGAACGCCATGATCGCCGCCGGCACCAGAAACGGCAGGTAGCCCTCTGTACCGAGTACGACGACAAACATCGGCCCAGCGGCGAATGAGAAGCTGAGCGTAAATGTGTAGATGCCCAGGACGCGGCCCCGGTAGCGCTCTTCCGCGACTTCGTTGATCCAGGTTTCGCTGATCACAAATAGCGCCGTGCCGACCACGCCCATGGCGAAGCGAATGACGAACCATGCGCCGATGCTGTCGGTAAACGCAAGACTGACCATCAGCCCCAGATCCGCTGCGATGCACCATGCCACCAGCTTGGGGATGTTGATCGATCGCATTACAACCGGCGCAAAAGGCGAGACAATGGTCGAGGATATGAATGGCATCAGGCCCATCAGGCCGATCGCTGTGGGACTGAATCCTCTTTGTTCCATATTCAGGCTGATCAGAGGAAAGATCAGGCCGCTGGTCAGTCCGTAGACCGCTATCACCGCGATGATGGCAGTCAGAAGCTGGCGCTTACCGGGATCGGGAATAATGGAACTCAGCAGCTGCATTACGGAATGCTGATGCACACGCCTGCGCGGCGCGGGTCTCCGGAACCCTCGGCACGGCTGCCCAGGCGGCATACGGTGTGCACTCCGCCGAAAAATACATTTCGTTCCGAAAACAGCACCTGATCCTGAAAATTCCCTGTCGCCCGGTTCAATGCGGCGGGCTCGAAGAAATTCTCGGCATATGCGACGCCGTCGTATGCATGCAGCCTCGGCGCATCCACCGCCGTCTCAGCTGCCATGTCGAAGTTGATCAGGTTGACCAGCACTTGCGCAATTGCAGACGGGATGCGGTTCGATCCGCCCGAACCGGTGACAATGAGCCTGCCGGCCGCATCGTTCGCGATGGTCGGGCACATCATCGAGCTCAGCCGGGTGTCCGACGGCCAGCCGCTTAGCCCGTCCGGATTCAGATCCTCCTCGCCAAGCATGTTGTTCATCATGATTCCGGTGCCCGGAATCATCACGCCGCAGCCTTCGCCATTGCTTGCAGTCAGTGCTGCGGCATTGCCGTGCCTGTCGATGATCGAGATATGCGTTGTACCCCGCGGCGCGAGCTTCCAGTTGCGCCTGATCTTGCGATAGGACTCGAACAGCTGACGGTCCACATCGGCCTCGACGTGACTTTGCGCGGCATCCAGCGCGCCAAGGCGCCCCAGCGCAGCCAGTGTCTCAGTCAGATGTGTGCCGGACCCGAAGCCATCCGGTCCGAATTCGCTGCGCTCAAGATGCTTTAATGCCATTGCGATGCGAATGCCGCCGACCGATGGCGCAGGATTCAGCAGCAGGCGACTGCCTCGGTAGCCCATTGACAAGGGTTCGCGAAACATCGCCTGATAGGCTGCCATGTCCTCCCGCGTGACTACGGCGCCTGCTTCGCGGCTCAGATTGTCTATCGTCTTAGCCACTTCGCCGCGGTAGAACAGATCGTCGCCCTCAATCGCCAGAGACTCGAGCAGGTCGGCATACTGCGGCAGGAAAACCCGTTCGCCGTGCTTTACAGGTTCGCCGGGATTGAGCCTGGATTCATAGAACTTACGCGCCGATGCGGACATGAATATCGGTGTCAGTATCGAAATCAGATAGGCCTGCGCCTGCGTGATTTCCACCCCGTTTGAAAGTATGTCGGTCACCGGCTGTATCAAGTCGCGCATCGGCATGGTTCCGAACCGCCGCGCTGTTTCGAAAACTCCCTTGACGCATCCGGGCACGGCGCCGGTGCCGGCGCCGATGTGGAAGGTTTGCTGGGCGCTGCCGAAGTCGCAAACGAACGAATCGACACTGATGTGCTCCGGCGCCTTTTGACGGTGTGGAGTCTGGGTGAAAAAGTCGAGCAGCAAAGGCTTGCCGTCGCGCGGGCAGGCCATCAGGAATCCGCCGCCGCCGAGAGAACTGAGCGCCGGCTCGCACACGCTGGCGGTCAGCAGGGCGCTTACGGCCGCGTCGAATGCATTGCCGCCCGAACTCAGGACGGTCGCCGCGGACTGAGCCGTCAGGGGGTGGCCCGCGGCAACTATTGCGTTAGACATAACAGGCGCGATCCCCTCGCTCTTGCGGTGCAATATCGATCAAAAATGGTACAATGGCATTGCTTTATGAAACGCGCATGCGTCTTGCACAAACCGCTTTGCCTTAAAACAGCAAATCCGTGTTGCGACTTTTGCACGGGGAACTGCGGTTAAGGTCGCCTCCAGTGGCTAAAACCAATCGACACCGGCCAAACTGGCAGTTCCAGCATCGAATTTGAGGACATGTTGACATGTACAAACATGTAAGAATACCGGAAAACGGCGAGAAACTTAGCATAAAAAACGGCACATTGCACGTGCCTGAACAACCGGTCATCGGATATGTCGAGGGCGACGGGATCGGCTCGGACATCACTCGCGCTTCGCTTCGCGTGTGGAATGCTGCCGTGCAGCGCGCCTACGGCGGACGCAGAAAAATTCACTGGTGCGAGCTGTTCATGGGCGAAAAGGCCGGCGGCCTCTACGATGGGGACTTCTTCCCTCGCGAATCGCTCGACGCGATCGAAGATTTGATCGTTGCAATCAAGGGACCGCTTTCGACCCCCATAGGCGGCGGATTTCGCTCCTTGAACGTGTCTCTTCGCCAGTCGCTGGATCTGTATGCGTGCGTGCGTCCGGTGAAGTACTTCCAAGGCGTTCCCTCGCCGATGCGACGTCCGCAGGACGTCGACGTCGTCATATTTCGCGAAAACACCGAAGACGTGTATTCCGGCATCGAATTCCAAAGCGGCACGCCGGAAAACGAAAAGCTGGCAAAGTTTCTGCGCGAGCAGATGAATGTTGATTTCGAACAGGGTGCCGGACTGGGCGTCAAGCCGGTCAGCGCAGCGCGCACCAAGCGGCTGGTGCGCAAGGCGATCCAGTACGCAATCGCGCAGAAACGCAGCAGCGTCACCCTTGTGCACAAGGGCAACATCATGAAATTCACCGAAGGCGCATTTCGCGCCTGGGGCTACGAGCTCGCTGCCGAAGAGTTTGCCGATGAGACGATTTCCGAAAGCGATGTGTGGGACTTGCACGACGGGCAGGTTCCCGAGGGCAGGATTGTGATCAAGGACCGTATCGCCGACATCATGTTTCAGCTGATGCAGCTTAGGCCAGCGGAATTCGATGTCATTGCCACGACCAACCTGAATGGGGACTACCTGTCGGATGCGGTAGCGGCCGAAGTAGGCGGAATCGGCATCGCGCCCGGCGCCAATGTCGCCGATCATGTCGCTGTGTTTGAAGCGACCCATGGGACAGCGCCCAAGTACTCCAATCTCGACAAGGTCAATCCGTCTTCGCTGCTTTTGTCAGGCGTGATGCTGCTTGATTACATTGGCTGGAATGAAGCGGCCGAACTGATCAATCAGGCCTATCCGAAAGTGATAGCCGACGGCACGGTGACCTACGATTTTGCGCGCCAGATGTCCGGCGCTTCGGAAGTATCGACCAGCCGGTTTGCCGACTGCCTGATCAATTACATTGAACGCTGAGCGGGATTCGGTGCATCAGTCCCGATTCTCTCGCGGGCCGCCCTCGTCGGCGGCGCGCCACAAGTACCAGGCTGCAACGCTGCGGTAGGGAGTCCACTGCTCCCCCTTTGCCAGGACTTCGGCAGGGGTCGGCATGTCTTGCAGACCGTAGGTTTTCATGAATCCGCGCCGTATGCCAAGATCGGTGGCAGGCAGCACGTCAGCGCGGCCAAGATTGAACATCAGAAGCATTTCGACGGTCCATCGTCCGATCCCGCGAACATCGGTAAACGCATCAATGATCTGCTGATCGCTCATTTGCGCGATCCGGGATGAATCCGGCAGACTGCCGGCTGCGGTCTTGGCCGCAAGATCCTTGACTGCACGAACCTTGGCAGCCGAAAGCCCGCAGCCGCGAAGCTCTTCGACCGGGGTGTCGAGAATATCGGCGGCTCCGGGAGAATCGCAGTCGGGGTAGAGTGCAAGCAGCCGACCGTATATCGTTTCCGCCGCCCGCCCGGAAAGCTGCTGATAGACGATCGATCCGAGGAGTGCTTCGAACGGAGTGCGATCCAGTTCGCGGTCCGGTTCGAAGTCGCCCATCCGGTCAATCAAGGTCCTAAGCTGCGGATCGATCTTGCGAAGGTGTGCGACGGCGGCTTGCGGGTCGTAAGGATGCCGACTTGCAGCGGGAGCCATCAGTTTTGCGTATCGCTGATCGTTTCCAGCGGCGGAAGCAGGTGGATTTCCAAACGCCTGTTGCGCGCCTTTCCGAATTCTGTGTCGTTGCTTGCGATCGGCTTGGTTTCTCCGAATGCGACTGCGCGCACCCGCTGCGCGGGGAGCCCCTTTGCGATCAGAAAGCGTGCGGCCGTGGTGGCCCGTGCGGCCGACAATTCCCAGTTTGTGGGATAGACGCCGGACAGGCTGCCTGTAATCGGCACCGTATCGGTATGGCCTTCAAGGCTGATCAGCCGGTTGCTTTGCGCAATCAGCTTGTCAAAGATCAGGGTCAAGGCGTTTCTTCCGTCGTCGGTAAGCTCCGGCGATCCTGAGTCGAACAGAATGTCGTTGGCAACCGTGACAACATGCAGGTCATCGCGAATTTCCCGGATTTGCAGCTCAAAGGATGTAAGTTGCTGCGAATGCTCATCTTCAAGGACGCGTATCGATTCACGCAGCTCGGCAAGTCGCTGCTCCTTTTCGGCAAGCTGCTGCTCGGTTTCCTGAATCGCCCGTTCCTTTTCTGTCAACAGCTGACGCTGCTCCACCACGCGCGGCGCGAGCTGGCCAAGTTCGATGTTGATCTGATCAATGCGCTGGCGCAGGGCCGAGTTTGCTTCGAACAGCAAGGTGTTCGCCTCTTCGGTTGTCTTAAGCTGGGAATTAAGCCGCACGCGGTTCTCTTCGGCACGGGCGATCTGCAGTCCGAGTGCTTTTAGAAGCTGCTGCGATTCAGACTTGTGGCGCTGCACGCTCGCCCTGTTGCGGCGAAGTTGTGTGCGCGCCTGCATGAGTCGCTGCCTGAGGTAGTCGGGGTTGTCATGCACTGCCTTGTAGGCGACGACGGCAGAGGTCTCGTCGGTGACGCCATTCGCCAGCTCCTGCTCCAATGACTGGGTCTTTGAACGCAGTTCGCTGACGGTGTGCTGCAGTTCGTCTGTCGTCGCCGAATCAGTAGCGATTTGTTCTGCAATCAATTCCCTGATGCGCTGGTCCAGTTCGCTGTTCAGTTCCTTAAGCTGCGTGCTTTGTGTTCGCAATTTGTCGAATTCGGCTTTCAATGCAAGATATTTGCCTTTCCATTGTTCTGGCGCTATATCAGAGTCCGAATCGCCGCCGTCCTGAGCAGACTGAGTCGAGGATGATTGCTCAGCGCCTTGCGCGCCATTGACGGCAACGGATGCCGTTGCGTCTTGATTGTCTTCATATTGCTCTTGCTTGAGACTTGCAATTTTGCCTTCCAGCATCTCGGACTTGGTTGCAAGGTTGTCCATCGTCTGTTTCAGCTCTGCGACGGTGTGGCTTTGTGCGCCATCGAGTTCGTCAAGCAGTTCGTCAATTCGTATCTGCAATTCCTCGTTCAGTACCTTAAGCTGCCGGCTTTCGGGCTGCAGAACTTCAAATTTACCTCTGAGCTCGAGATATCTGGCTTTCCACAGGTCGGAATCCGAAGACTTGGCGATGTCTGCGGGCTGGTCGGACGAATCCGTTTCGACAGTTTCCTGGCGAGCCTGCTCGATTTGCTCGATTTCAGCGCGAAGCGCCATTTCCTGCTTCTCAAGCTTTTCAACGGCAGCCTTAAGATCATGCACCAATGCCGAATCCGTGTCGCTTGGCAGCTCGCTGACGCGCCGGTCGAGTTCCTCGTTTAGGTTTCTCAGACCCGTGTTTTCTACCCGCAGGCTTTCCAGTTCCTGTGCGAGCTGGGCATATTCGCTTTCCCAATTGCGCGCATCCGCTTCACCGGCGGATTCGGCAATCTGTTCCGAAACGGCTATTTCAGCCGGTACGACCTCGGGTTCCTGGTTGAGTTCGATGAGATATCCGCCCCAGCCTAGAATGGCGATCACTCCAAGCACTACCGAGATGATCCAAGGAATTGGAGTATTCAAAACTTATGCCCCGCTAGAGAAAGTAAAAATGCACTGCGAAAATTGTGCTCGAACACGATGCTGAGCGCCTGTTCAGTTATGCGACCGCTTCAAGCCGAATCGACTTGATCCGCCGCGCTTTCGCGCCATTCCAGATATCGATCTCATCGTTTGCCTGCCTGAATTCGCGCAGCTGCGCCGGTTCTGTCAGCTCTGACAGAACGGACTTGATTGCCATGAGCACGCCCTGATGCGCAACGATACCAATATTTGAATCCAGAGACTGTCTGCGTATTTTTTCGGTTGTCGTGCGAACCCGCAGTCGTGCGTCATCCATTGATTCGCCTTCCGGCGCTGCAATCGTAAAGCAACTGTCGCGCCACAAGTCGTATGCATCAGAGCCTGCGGATGCCTTAAGTTCGTGCTCCAGACGCCCGTCGTACTGGCCGAGATCAATTTCGATAAAATCAGGCTCAATAACTGTTTCGAGCTGGCCGTCGGCGATTATCTGTGCAGTTTCGACAGCTCTTGAAAGCGGGGAGCTGACCAGCTTGTTCAATGAAATGCTTTCAGATCTGAAAAATTGTCTCAAGCGCAAGGCCTGCTGCCTGCCAACACAGTTCAGCGGTATGTCCGCTCTTCCTTGGAATCGAAGTTCTGCGTTGTAGTCCGTTTGCCCGTGTCGAATAAAATACAGTGCCATCGTAGATCTGCGTCTACGGCGAAATGATTTACTAAACCCTTTATTTTATCCTGAAATCGCAGTCGGTTGCTTAACTTCTCAACAATTCTCGGCACCGAATGACGTATTTTCACCGCAGTCGCCTGCCATGCAGAAAGCGCTAGTACACGATTTTCGAATCGTGCCGGTTTGTCGGATGCGTCTCAGATACGGGGCTAATTCATTCTAGGTTTTTCCAACATGTATGTACAGGCTTAAATCTGTTCTTGGAAACATCGATTCAATTTTGGGGCTGTGACTTTTTGTGCGCCTGATGTGCGTGTTCATGCGAGCAAAGGCAGGACGTGATGGCAACAAAGTTTTGCCGCGACCGTTGATTCAAGGATTTACCGGAGGCGCGGCCTGCGCCTGCTACACCTGTAGAGCACCCGGAAATCTGGATTGATTTGCATGCGGACACGCCTTGTACCTGTGCGTCAATTGCTCCGCCGAGTTACCTCGCATGCAATGGCGTGTACAGTTGTATTGACGAAAGGGCGCGAAAATGGGAAAATAGCGCCATGAACGCACTGGACCGGAACGTGCGGAGACAGACTGCTTCGGCGGCAGCGCCAGTGCGGCATGAACGAGATGATGGATGAACTCACTGCTTAAGGGGTGTGGCGATGGACAGCGCGATGAGCGGACAGGGCAGCGGACCGGCAGCGTCCTGCAAAAGGATTGGCAGACGCCTTTTGGCGTTGTATCCGGGTTTCGGATCGGCCTTGAAAAATGAGTTGACGGTATTAGGTGAAAACGATATAATGATCGCCGGATCGCCGGATCGCCGGATCGCCGGATCGCCGGATCGCCGGATCGCCGGATCGCCGGATCGCCGGATCGCCGGATCGCCGGATCGCGCCCTGTGCGTCCTTCCTGCACCGCCTAGGGCACTGGGCCTCCGGGTCTGAGCTATCTTCCACCGGCAGTTATTCCGACAACCGCCGGTCAGCCTCTTCCTCCGACAACTTTGCACTTTCCCCCGCCCGCAATCTGCGGTGCGACCTGCTGCCGGCCTTGCTGTGCGTGCCAATGTTCATCGGTGCCGTGGTCCCGGCCGCAGCGCAGACAACACCGACAATCTCCCCGTCGACGCTGATCGAGACTGGGGTCGCAAATGTCCCCGGCTCGGCGACCACTGTGACTGTCAGCAACATCCCGTCGGACTGGGTCACTCCGGTCAACCATGCGCTGACGACCACCGGCACCGGCACCGGCCACGCGATCCTTGCCAACGCTACCAATTGCGGAGTTGCAGACACGTTCGGTGACTCACTCGACACCTACGACGTATGCGACAATCAGAGCAGCGGCTACAGTTCGATCGGGAACTCTTACTCTCTCTCGCTCAGGGCGAGCATCGATACTCACTCGGATTCGGGCGAGACCTTCACGGTGACGCTGACGGACTCGTCGACGCCGGCGAACACCCTTTCCTTCACGATGACGATCAACGATCCACCGGTGAGGATCGGGGTGTCGCTGCCCGACCAGGAGGGCGTATCCCGCGTCGACGGCAAGCAGCTCCACGTGGAGAGTACGGGCAGCGTTGCATTCCCCCTGAGCGCCGACGAGCCGCTGGCGAACAACCTGACGGTGTGCGTGCGGGTGAGCGAGCAAGGCGGAAGCCGGGTCGCAGCGGGCGACAAGAGCATCCAGACGGCGACCCTGCTGGCCAGCGGCGTCAGCAACGGTTCGGGCACCTACACGGTCAACTGGACCGACACGGCCGCCGACGACCCGGACAGCTCCATCATCGTCCGGGTAGTGGCGCCTGAGGAGACGGGCTGTTCGGCGACCGACGGCAGCTATGCGGTATCCAGTGACGACCCCTTCGACGAGATCCTCATTCAGGACGACGAGGACACCGTGGTCTCGCTCACCAGTTCGGACCCGACCATGACCGAGGGCGACGCCTCGGACACGGCGACCCTCACGGTTTCGCTGTCCCGCCGGCTTTATGGCAGCGAGACCATCGGGGTGCCGATCGCGCTGGCGTCGACCACCGGGGCGCGGCTGCCGGGGAGCGCCAACCACGACTTCACGGTCGCGGCCGCGGCCGGGTCCGGGCACAGCGGGGTGACGCTGGCGAACGCATTGACGGCCAACCCGCGGGTGGTGTTCACCGGCCACGGCAGCAACACGGTGCAGACGGCGACGGTGACGCTGACCCCGGTGGCGAGCCGCGACGACCCGGACGCGGCCCACGAGACGATCACCGCGACGCTGATCTCGCTCGGCCTGACGGACACGACGGTGAGCGGCGGCGTGACGGCGCATGGGACGAACAACGCGGCGACCCTGACGCTGGCGGACGACGAGGCCGCGCCGCCGCCGGTGACATGCTCCGCCCAGAACCCCATCTTCAATGATACCGATCTTCGCATCCTCGAGACCGGCGAAACGACCTATTGCGTGCGCCTGACGACCGCCCCGTCCGGCGGTGACACCACCGTCACCATCGGCAGGATTGGCGGGGGCGCGACCGTCAGCCCGGCGTCGCTTACCTTCACGTCATCGAACTACCAGACACCCCAGCAGGTAACGGTGACCGGCATGGATGAGCCCGGTTCGCATCGGAATCGCACGACGCAGTTGACCCACACGGCCAGCGGCGGCGGCTATTCGAGCACGAATCTGGGCCGTGTCCGGGTCGACGTGGACGATGCGCCCGAGGTCGAGGCGTTTTGGCACATCCAGGGCGCTGCGCGAATCCGGCGACCGCATACGGTGACGTCAACGCCCGGGCTGAAGCCGTGGCTGAACGCGGCACCCGGCGACAGGATACCCTATGTCGTGCGCCTGTCGAACCGCCCGAAGCCCGGCGGCACGGTGACCGTGACGGCGACGGTGCCTTCGGATAAGCGGAACCTGGTCGGCCTGTCGCTGACCGAAGGCGGCACGGCGCAAGACATGGTGACGGTGGATTTCAAGGATCGCAGTCCCGGCCCAGGCACGGGCTGCACCAACTGGCTCGGGTATGAAGCGCATGAATACTTTGACAGCAACAACAACGGTTACAAGCGAATAGTGTCGGGCCGGCAGCCGAGCGAGAGCTACGACAGCACGCCGGACACGCCCTGGGAGTGCTGGCGCATGATTTATGTGGTCCGCAAGGACGCCTCGCGGAACATCGACGACACCTGCGCCGACATCACCCACACCGCCAGAGGCGGCGGCGTGCGCAAGGTCACGGTCGATACGATCCGCGCCCATGTAAGGAACCCGGGGCGCAACAGACGGGGGTCAAGAGGTTACGACAGCCAATGCCGCAACCTGGACGGCAGCACGCAGGCGTCACCCGCGACGGCCGCCCCGGCGCCCACCGAGGCGGTGGCCAATGTGCAGGTGACGGCGGTGGACGACACCAGCGCCAGCGTCACCTGGGACGCGGTGGAGCATGCCACTTCCTATGACGTGTCGTGGAGTGCCGAGAGCAGCGACTCGCTGAATGCTTCCGCCGGTGACTTGCCCGGTGTGACAGGCACGACGACCACCATCGACCACGGTGCTTCGGTGCCGATGACACTGACGGTCACGGTGACGCCCGAATATGTCGATGAAAACGGCGACTCCGTACAGCTGGACAGTCTTGCCGCCACGGCAACCCTTGCGGTGGGGCCGGGCAGCGACTCGCTGAGTGCTAGCGCGCAGGCCGAGGCGGCCTGTGTCTCCGATGCCCTGCTGGCCGACGCCCGCGAGTATGCGGGCGAGACCTGGCGGACTTCGCCGGACCATGTCGAGCGCTGGAGCCGGGTGCTGGCCGCCTACGGGGTGGACAACGCCTACAGCAGCAACCCGATGACCGTCGCCGAGGCCAAGGCGCAGGCGGATCGCGGCCTTCAGCGCTGGGTGCCGGTGGTGCCGGCGCTGGAATGTCTGGAGAAGGAGCCGGCGGCGGCAGAGGCGCAGGCAGAGGCACAGGCCGAGGCGCAGCAGGCGGTTCCCGCGATCACCGTGACCGCCGGTGCGGGGGTGACCGAAGGCACGGCGGCGGGCTTTACGCTCAAGGCCGATCCGGTGCCGGCCGAGGAGATCGAGGTGACCGTGTCGATCGCGCAGACCGGTGCGGTCGCCGACGCTTCGGCTCTCGGCGAACGCACGGTGACGATACCGGCCGGCAAGGCCGAGGCGGCCTTTGCGGTTGTAACGGCGGCTGATGAGACCGACGAGCCCGCGGGCACGGTCACTGCGACAGCGGCGGACGGAGCCGGCTACACGGTGAGCGGCCAGAGCGCGTCGGTGACGGTCGCCGACGACGATGCCACGCAGGTGACGCTGACGGCTTCGCAGGTTGATCTTTCCGAGTCCTCGGGCACCGGTACGCTGACGCTGACGCTTGGAAGGGTGCTTGTCGAAGGCGAAAGCCTTTCGGTGGCGCTTTCGTTCGCCGGAACGGCGACGCTCGGGACCGACTATGAACTTGCAGCGCCAAGCACGGCGCCGGCAGGGGTGTCGTACGCCAATCTTTCAGGTTCCGATCCTGCAAGAGTACCGACGGTGACCTTCGCCGGTCCGGCCGGCGGCGAGTCTGCGGCATCGGCGACGCTTGAGGTTTCGGCGCTCGCCGACAGCCTGGGCGAGGGCGAGGGCGAGACGGTTTCAGTCAAGGTCGGATCGCTTTCGGCGACCGGCCTTGGCGGCGGAGCCGAAGCGTCGGGTTCGACCGTCCTTGCAATTGTCGAGCCGCCGCCTGAGATATCCATTGCCGCTGATTCGCAATCCGTGGCCGAGGGCGATGACGCCGGGTTCACCGTCACCGCAAGCCGGGCGCCCGGTACCGATCTGACGGTCAGGGTGACGGTGTCGGAGTCCGGAGACTTCGTGGCATCCGCCGACGAGGGCTCTGCGACAGTGGTCATCGCCGAGGGCGAGACCGAGGCCGCATTTTCGGTGCCGACGGTGAACGACGCCGTACAGGAATCCGGAGGCACGGTGACCGCAGCCCTTGCCGGCGGCGGGCCGGCCTACGAAGTGGCGGCTGCGCCGGACGATTCGGCCTCGGTGAAGGTGGCCGATAATGATACGCCTGCCGCAGTGCCGACGCTGTCGGTCGCCGACGTGAGCGCGAAAGAGGATGTCGGGCTGATGTACTTTGCGATCAGTCTCGACCGGCCTGCATCGGATCCGGTGAAGGTGACGTTCACGGCGCGCGATTCGGATCCGGTGTCTGCGCGCCAGGGCGAGGACTATTACTGGTGGTGGCCCGAGGGGGTCCGGATCACCTTTCATCCGGGTCAGACCGAAAAGAGGATGTGGGTGTATGTCTACAATGACAATCACGACGAGGATCCGGAAACCTTCGAGGTGGCGCTGTCGCAGCCTTCGGGCGGAGCGGCGATCGGAGACGGCGTGGCGGTCGGAACGATAGTCAATTCCGATCCGATGCCGGCGGCGTGGTTGACGCGGTTCGGTCGCACAGCCGCGCAGCAGGCGCTTGACGCGGTTTCAGGGCGCATTGCCGCACCCCGGGACGCCGGCATTCACGGTTCGGTCGCCGGACAGCCGGTGAGCTTCGGCCCGGCGGCGCAGTCCGGCTTCGACGGCGCATCGGCTGCCGCGGCGCAGGATCATTCCCTGGATGCGCTGCATTCGCATTCGGTCGCCGGCGTCCCGGCCGATGAGCGGTACGCCGGCGGCGGCTTTGTCGGCGCCGGCGGGCAGACCTATTCGATGACGGCGCGCGAGGCGCTGCTTGCGAGCAGCTTTGCAGCGACCGGCCAGGCCGATGCCGCAGGGGGCACCCTGGCTCTTTGGGGCCGTGCGGCGCATTCGGATTTCGACGGACGCGAGGGCGACTTCGCGCTTGACGGCGATGCGTCCACGGCGATGGTCGGCGCCGACTATGTCGCCGACGGCTGGCTGGTCGGCATGGCGCTGATGCGCACCGACGGCGAGGGCGGCTATCGCGACACCGATCCTGAAGATGACGTGTGCGTGGCACTTCCGGGCACCGGCCAGGACAATGCGCAGTGCCGCGCGGTGCGCGGCGGCGACGGCAGGGTCGAGGCGACGCTGACCTCGGCGGTGCCCTACGGCTCGCTGCAGGTTTCCGAAGGCCTGAAGGTGTGGGGCGCGCTGGGCTACGGCACCGGCAAGGTGACGCTGAAGCCGGATACCGACGAGGCAAGGGAACTTGAGGCCGACATTTCCTGGACCATGGCCGCAGGCGGCCTGCGCGGCGATGTGATGTCGCCCGGCGGCGGTTCGGGACTTTCCATTGCCGTGGTGTCCGATGTGCTCTGGGCGCGCACCGGATCGGATAAGACCCGCGAGCTTGCGTCATCGGATTCGCATGTGACGCGGCTACGTCTGGGGCTTGAGGGAAGCTGGCGCACGGCGCTTGATCAGGGCGGTCATTTCACGCCGAGGTTCGAGATCGGCGCGCGCCATGACGGCGGCGACGCCGAGACCGGATTCGGTTTGGAGCTTGGCGGCGGTGTTTCGTGGTCGGATCCTGTCATGGGACTTTCGCTTGAGCTATCAGGGCGCACGCTTGCGGTGCACGGGTCCGAGGATCTCAAGGATCGCGGCTTTGCCGCCACGGTATCGTGGGATCCGGATCCTGCGACCCGTCGCGGTGCGTCGCTGACATTGACGCAGGAGCGCGGAGGGCAGGCGCAAGGCGGACTTGACGCGCTGTTTGCGCCGCAAGCGCTTGACGCCCGCGCATCCGGAGCCGAAGCGCCGGTTCGCTGGCGCGCCGAGGCGGCCTACGGCTATGCGGTTCCGGGCGGGCGTGTCATAGCGGGCCCGCATGCGGGGCTGGGGCTTTCGCCCGGCAATCGCCAGTACACCCTGGGATGGCGCGTGACGCCGGCCAGGGGTGCGCCGGACGTGTCATTCGGGGTGAGCGCGACGCGCACCGAAAGCGATACGCTCGCGCCGCAGCATTCGGTCGGATTCGAGGCGGTCGCCCGCTGGTAGCGGGCGGCGCATCTGCGCCGTTCGGGCCTGCGCTTGCGCAGATCGGCGCAGGCCCCGCATCGCAGCCATTGCCCGGCGTGTGAGGGTGCCGGGCTGCCCGGGCGCGCCTGGCGTCCGATAGTTCGATTGCGCATTCTACTCAATATGAAAACAGTGACGCTTATTTGAACACTAAGTGATAGGCAATGCCGAACTTGGCATAGAAACAGAGTCGGTGTTCAAATGAGAGTGGACTCCTATTTGATTTCCGCTGCAATTCCGCGCTGATCGACCTTGCTGCATCAAACAGTGAGAAGCACCTGCAATTCATTCAGGTACTGATGCAAGAGACGGTTACAATTCCAAAACGAGGCAGCCAGGGCTGGATCACTCGAAACAACGCGCATAAATTGATGCCATGACGCTTAGCCTTAAGGGGCAGGTCCAATGCAGCGCGCATTCGATTGAATTGACCGCATTAGCTCTGATCAACATCATAGCGCCGCCGGGGTGCGGCTAGTCGTCATGAAAAAAATTATTGCCATCGGCATCGTCGCCGTTCTGATAGCGTGCTATTTCATATTCGACCTCGGTCAATTCCTGAATTTGGAGTACTTCGAGGCGCAGCAGGGCCGAATCGCAGCCTTCACAGACGAAAAACCGATTCAGGCGGCGGCCATATATTTCGCTTTGTATGTCGCTGTAGCCGGTCTGTCGCTTCCTGGTGCCGCTATCTTGACCTTGGTCGGGGGCGCGGTGTTCGGCCTGTGGGCCGGGTCCATTCTGGTCTCCTTTGCCGCTTCAATCGGCGCGAGCTTTGCATTCCTGGTTTCGCGCTACGTGCTTCGAGATTCTATCCAAAGCCGATACGGCGACCGGCTGGGCGCGCTGAACGAGGGTGTCCGCAAGGACGGGGCGTTCTATCTGTTTACTTTGCGCCTCGTGCCGATATTCCCGTTCTTTGTCATCAACCTGCTGATGGGACTGACGCCGATTCGCCTGCTGACGTTCTATCTGGTCAGCCAGATCGGAATGCTGCCGGCGACAATCGTCTATGTCAATGCAGGAACCCAGCTGGCAAAAATCGACTCGCTGAGCGCAATTCTGTCTCCGGCGCTGATCATTTCATTCGCCTTGCTGGGCATCTTCCCCCTGGTCGCGAAGATGATCATCAATGTCGTGAAGAATCGCAAGGCGCTCGGCAATTACAAGAAGCCTGGAAAATTCGACTACAACACCGTAGTGATCGGCGCCGGGTCCGCCGGCCTGGTGGCATCGTATATCGCCGCGGCGACCAAGGCGAACGTCGCGCTGGTCGAGCGCGGAAAAATGGGAGGCGACTGCCTGAATACCGGCTGCGTTCCTTCAAAGGCCCTGATTCGCACTGCGCGCTTTCTCGCCGATCAGCGCCGAAGCGCCGAATTCGGCGTTCATACCGCCCACGCCGAATTTGACTTCGCCGATGTGATGAGCCGGGTCCGCAGGGTGATCTCGCAAATCGAGCCGCATGACTCGGTCGAGCGCTACACCTCGCTGGGAGTCGAGTGCGTCGAAGGCTACGGCAAGATCGAATCGCCGTACTGCGTCGAAGTCGAAGGCCGCAAGCTTACTACGCGCAGCATCATCATCGCCGCCGGCGCCGCGCCGTTTGTGCCTCCCGTGCCAGGAATCGACGATATGGACTATCTGACATCGGACACGATGTGGGATATGACCGAGTTGCCGAACCGATTGGTCATACTCGGCGGCGGACCCATCGGCTGCGAACTGTCGCAATCGTTTGCGCGCCTAGGTTCGCAAGTAACCCAGGTCGAGATGCTGCCGCGCCTCATGCCGCGCGAAGATGAAGAGTTTTCCGCCATGGTTCTCGATCAGTTCAAGACCGAAGGCGTCAACGTGCTTGTCGAGCACCGCGCTATGGAATTCAAGCGAAGCGGCGAAGGCAAGACTCTGATTTGCGACCACCGCGGCGAGCAGGTGGCCATCGAGTTCGATACGCTGATTATTGCAGTCGGACGCAAGGCGAATGTCGAGGGCTACGGCGTGCAGGAACTCGGAATCGAGATTTCCCAAAACGGCACAATCGACACCAACGATTTCCTTGAAACCAACATTCCCAATATCTACGCCTGCGGGGATGTGTCAGGACCGTATCAGTTTACCCATGTGTGCTCCCATCAGGCAACAGCTGCGACCACCAATGCGCTGCTGCGCCCGTTTCATCGCAGCCGCGTCGACTATTCGGCGATTCCATGGGCGACCTTTACAGAGCCCGAAATCGCCCGGGTCGGATTGAACGAGCTGGAAGCCAAGGAAAAGGGCATCGACTACGAAGTCACGCGCTACGATATGAAAGACCTGTCGCGCGCGATTGCCGATGAGCAGGCCCACGGACTGGTCAAGGTGCTGACAGTGCCGGGCAAGGACAGAATTCTGGGCGCCACGATCGGCGGCGAGCACGCAGGAGAACTGATCGCCGAGTTCGTGTTTGCAATGCAGCACAAGATGGGCATGAAAAAAATCCTAGGCACGATTCACATCTATCCGACGCTGTCGGAGGCGGTGCGCTTTGCGGCCGGGAATTGGCGCAAGGCCCATGTCTCGCGCCGCTCCCTGGCTTTCGCAGAGAAATTCAACGCCTGGCGCCGAGGCAAATAGCGCCGGACTATTTCTGATCCGCAGTGTACAGGCTGTAGTATCGACCGCGTTGCTCCATAAGCGATTCATGGGTGCCTTGCTCGACGATTTCGCCTTCGTGAATCACCACGATCCGGTCGACATCGGTCAGCGATGAAAGCCGATGCGAAATGATCAGCAGCGCACGTCCCTTGCTCAGAGCCCGGATCGCCTGGCGCACGTGATGCTCGCTGGTCAGATCCAAGGCCGATGTCGCCTCGTCAAGAATCACAATCGGCGAATCTTTCAAGAACGCCTGAGCGATCGCTATGCGCTGCTTCTGCCCTCCGGAAAGGCGTACGCCCCGTTCGCCGACGACGGTGCGCATGCCCTGGGGCAGCTTGTCGATAAACTCCGTGGCATACGCTGATTCTGCTGCCGATCGAATCGATTCGGCAGTGGCATTGTCCAAGTCGCCGTATGCGATGTTCGCAGCAATCGTGTCGTCGAACAGTACCGTGTCCTGACTGACATAGGCGATCATCTTTCGCAGATCGTCCAGAGAAAATTCGCGGATATCGACGCCGTCGATCGTAATCTGTCCCTGCTGCAGTTCGTACAGTCTCGGGATCAGCGCAGTCAGGGTGCTTTTGCCGCTGCCGGATACGCCGACCAGCGCAACCGCCTGATCAGAACGCAAGTCAAGCGTGACATTGTGCAGCGAGCGCCGGGACGTGTTCGGATACACGAACGATACATCGTCGAACCGCAATTCACCGACCGTGTCAGACGCCTTGACCGAGTGATCTCCGGAATCGACCTCAACGTCCTGGTCAAGGACGAAAAAGACGCGTTCGGAAGCGGCGAGTCCGCGCTGCAGCGTGTTGTTTACTGCGATCAGCTTCTTGATGGAGCTGAACATGAGTGCCATCGCGGTCATGAATGAAACGAATCCGCCTACGGTCAAAGGGTCGGTGATGTCGCGCGTCAGACTGAAATACACCGCGCCGGCGGTGACCAGGGCGCCGATCATTTCTGCGATGGGAACGCCGATCTTTGAAGCGACAATGGCCTTGAACTGCAGTTGACGAACCTGATTCGCCAAGTTGGCCAGCCGCTCGGATTCAAACGACTGCGCGCGGTAGAGCTTGATCACGCGATTGTTGCCGACCACCTGATTGAGACGATGCAGCAATGTGGCTGACAGGTCCATGCTGCGCCGATGCACCCGGCGAAGCTTGATGGCAATGAAATAGACCACCGCAAATACCATCGGTGCGGCGACGACCAGGGTCAGGCTCAAGATCCAGTCGAGAATGAAAATCCAGATCGCGAGCCCGATTATTGTCAGCGTTTCGCGCACAACGGTGACGAATACATTGGTGGCCGCCGAGGTGAGCGATGTGACATCACCTGTAATCCTCGATGTGAGCTGGCCGGAGGGAAAGTTATCATAGAACCGGGTTGGCAGGGCAATCACGCGCTGTATCATTTTGATCCGCAACTCGTATACGATTTGCTGTACCAGCCATCCCATGCAGACGCTGTTTAGGTAGCTTGCGCTCCCTCTTACTGCAAAAAGCGCGATCAGCAAAACCGGCAGCCAAAATATCAGAACCGGGTCTTTTTCCACAAATGTACCGTCAAGCAACGGCTTCATCAGGATGGTGACGCCCGGGGTGGTCGCAGAATAAAGGAACACCATTAGGATTCCGCCGGAAAAGATCATCCAGTGCGGCCGCACATAGGTCAGCAGGCGCTTGTACAGCTGGAAATTCTGCACCAGGAAGTTGACAGGCCTAAGTTGGTTATCGTTATTCATCGCAAAGGTTCAAAGTGGCGCCCGGACAACGGGTGTTGCAAGTATGTCTGCGCTGATCATCACTTGCCGGATACGGACTGAAGATCAAGCAGCCGGGACTTAAGTTCCTGATCATTGATCAAGCCTTTGTCCAAAAGTACGCTTTCCAGCGCTTTCAGCCAGGCGGCGTAGTACGAAGCCGAATTGCCGGGACCGCTTTCGGCAGAACCTTGCGCGATCTGTTCGGCCAGATAGCGGCTCCACTCGGTCCAGTCGAACTGCGCCTGTTCGTGCAAACGCACGGTGATGGCGAACACATGAGCTTCCCACGGCGCGTCGAACACCCGCTCGGAGCTGTCAATCGTGATATTCGGCGGTTCCGGTTGAAGATTCATGCCGGATCGAGATAGGATTCGAAAAGATCGACATAGGTGGCGTCCCGGCTGCGCGTGCCCCAAAGCTCCTCGAATTCGAACCGCACGCTGTAGAGTCTCTGCGCAACCTTGATCCCCTGTGCATGCAGGTCGGGAAATATGAATTCACCCTGATCGGCGGTAATTGTGCCCCTTCGACCACGCACATAGCCGGGCAGACGGATATGCCCCAAAGGATTGAGGTCTTTTACCGTGACCGGGTCGCCGGCTCGAAACCGGGCGGACCGGCCTTCGTCGATCCGGGCGCTTGCACCGCGGCGCAAGGCGGTCCAGACCTGGTCGGCTGCGAGCGGTTTCATGATTGTGACTGTCGCGATGCGATTTGCTTCATGCGCTGTTCGATTTCCTTTGCGCTGAGCAGTCCCTTTTCCAATAGCAATAGTTCCAGTCCGTGCAGCCAGTGCTCGTAATAACTGGCATCAAGATAATCGCCCGGGTCCATGCGCTCGCGCGCAAAGCGCGACATGTCCAGATTCCATTCGCCGAGGAATCCGCATGCCAAAGTGATCGCAAAAGCCCGGCGCTCCCATTCGTGCTGGAACACCGGCTCGTCGTCAGGCGCATTGACAGGGCCGAAGCCATGGCGTCCGCCAAGGTCGTGGGCGCCGTCCATCGCGCTAATCCGCAGCGACTTTCGGCAAGCCGGTGCCGATCATCGAATCGCGCGTTACGAGCTCGGCGAGTTGCGACTCGCTGTAGTGATCGGTGTTCTGCGGGCGCATCGGCACCACCAGATAGCGCACTTCGGCCGTACTGTCCCAGACGCGGACCTCCACATCATCGCCGATGGCGACGCCGAATTCCTCCAGAACGCTGCGCGGCTCGGAAACGGCCCGTGCGCGATACGGCGGTGACTTGTACCACACCGGCGGCAGGCCGAGTACCGGCCACGGATAGCATGAGCACAAGGTGCAGACGACCATGTTGTGCACTTCGGGCGTATTTTCAACCGCAATCATGTCTTCGCCCTGGCGTCCCTGAAAGCCGAATTCGGCAATTGCCTCGGTCGCATTGGCGAGCAGGCGTTCGCGGTAGCAGTCGTCGACCCATGCGCGCGCGACGATCCTGGCTCCGTTTCGAGGCCCGACCCGGTTTTCGTATACATCAATCAGTTCGTCTAGCGCTAACGGGTCGATTAGACCCTTTTCAATGAGCAAAGACTCAAGCGCTTTGACCTTGAGCTCTGTTTCGCTTGGCGGGTGTTCGTGCTTATGAGCAGTCATGGGTCGGTATGCCGAAAAAATGAGTTGCGGGCGAATGTGCGAAACCATCGCCGCCTGCCAAAGTGGCCCGTGCTGGCATATTCAAAAGCAATTGCAGTTCATGAATGCAAATATCGAAATTCGCCTAGTAGTATACATTCTACGGTTTCGCAGGAAGCCGAACCGATTCAATTCAAACAGGAATGCCTGGATGTCTTGGCAGCCAGAGCGGGTCAGCCGGATTTGCATCAACAATACGCATCCACTCGCCCGCCTGTTCAGGGTGCATGGGCGGCGATAGCAATTCACATGTATCTTGATCGAATCGCAGGCTGCCAGCCGGCAGTGCATGCCGTTACGAATATTGCAAACTGCTTGGCGGCGTAGGAAGTTCGTGCCGGCGTCGCGCCGATGATGGCCTTTGCGCCATTGGCGCAAAGGTTGACCGATCGCGCCTGCAATCAGGCGCTTCGCCCGAGCGCAGGATCAGTGAGCGTCGATGCGCGGCGCCGCTCGCCGCGTTTGCTCAAGGTAATACCGCGGCGGAACGCTGCGGCCCCGCGCCTTCTCCATGCCGTAATCGTACCTCGGCGAAAAGCCCTTGGGCGGCTTGGAACAAATCAGCATCTCGTCGCTGAAAGTGATCAGCGTGATGCCCGCATCCCAAATCTTGTGCTCATAATCCGGATTCACTGCAGCGGCAACCAAAAACGGATACACCGGGGTCTCCGCATGCTCCGGATAATGCTGGCGAAATGTGCCGATCGACCTGATGATCTGCTTGATGGTTTTCTCGCTGAACGTGCGCTTGATCTCGAATACGAAAATCTCCTCATGGCTCTCGCCGCACGATGCCCAGGCATCGAACTGGAAACCTCGCGCCTTGACATTCTTGTTTGCCGCCAGCGTTCCTTTAAATTCAGCCCTTAATTCGTCCTTGACGATCCGCTTGATCGCAGGAAGCGCCAGGGTCTCGATGAACTTGCCGCGTCTGCTCTCGATGACGCCGAGGCTCTTCGACACCTTGTCCAATTTCTTATCGAGCGCCTTGCTTCTCTCGGCTTCCGCCTTTCGCGTCTCGACGTCCGCTTCTCGCATCTTGACGATCGACTCGGTCACTTCGACGATCGACTCTTTGACTGCGACGATCTTCTTTCTGTCTTCGATGCTCGTTTCTAACATCTTATCGAGCTTCTTTCTGTCCTCGATACTCGTTTCTAACATCTTGTCGAGTATTCGGTGCTGCTCTTCGGTTGTTCGGCTTACTTCCTTTATGCCTGCCGAGTGTTCCTCGAATCGAATGTCGTTGTCATTCTGAATTCGCTTGACGTCTTCAAGTGTCTTGTTTCTTGCTGGCCGGGCCATGTGATGCCTCTTGGGATTGCGTTCTTCAAATCGTTTCAATTTCCCTTCAGTGATTGTAACAGCGCTGAGATTCGAATGATCCAGTTTGTGAATTGTCCGATGACAAGCGGGGCCGAAGAGCCAGACGAATCGGTTTCGCCGCCAGCGCATGAAATCTTCGGCCAGAGCCAGGGTTCTTCGGGCGTGCCGGCGTCGCCGCCCGGCCAGGGACAGACGGATTCGCGCGGACTGGATTTTCAAGTGGCTTGTCGCTCTGCATCCCTGCGGCGGACCTTTGAATCGTTCTCCAAGGCAAGGCGCAAGATCTCCTCGCCAGCAATGACTCAATTGATTCTTTCGGATCAGAAAGTTTGCCGAATTGTCCTAGTTGTCACAACAATGCAACGAATCAGTTCAACAAATGAGGCGGATCGCCGGCACTGTCCGCGCACTCAGTCGCCTGCATTCAATGCAAGTTTGTTGAACGCGCCGCCCGACAGCACGTTTCCGACCGGCTCGATGTCAAGATAGACATGGGCCAGAGTCTGCCCGAGGTCTCCCGTATAGGCCGAAAGCCATCCTTTCGTATCTTGCCCGGCATAGAAGCGAAAACGATAGCCCGCCTGCGATCCCGGAAAGTATGCATAGCCTGCCGCCTGTCCGGTTTCTCCTTCGACTGCTGCGAGCATAATGCTCTTGAGCTCTCCTGGCAGCAGAATCTCTCTTGAAACCGCAGAAAAAGCGGCATCAGGTGCAGGCGGAAGCGGATTCAGGTCGAATTCCCCGAGTTTGTGCGCATGCGGAACTGTCTTCAAGGCTCCGATGTCGAAGCGGTCGCCACTTTCCAGATAGCTTAGGCGAATGCCCTTGAGATGCATTCCGGATGCTGTCGCCTGCGCTGTTGTCTGAGTCATGTCAATCGCAACCACGCCGCGCTCCCCGATGACTTCGACGGTATCGCCGTGAATCACGGCTGCTGTATCAAAGTCGACGCCGATTCCAAGATCGATGTCGAGCTGATGCATGACGATCAAAGTGATCGCCAGTCGTCCGGGCGCAAAAAAAAGCTGATCGACCAGCATTCCGTCCATCAGATCGAGACCGCGATAAAGCTGGTCCGAATCGATTTTCCAGTGCCGCAATGCATCCATGGGATCGACACGGGTTGCTGCGCCAGCGACGCCCGGAATGCCGCCAATGATCAGCCCGCCGCTTCGATGCACATGCCGTACCGCGTCGGCCGCGTCGGTTGGCGAACCGCTGTCGTCAAGCAGCACGTGTGCAAGCCTTTGCGGCGCGCCGCCGACAAAAAAGACTGATCTTGACTGCCGAATTCTGCTTGCAAGCTCATGGTCCTTGACAGCAAGCCGATGATCGGTCGAAAATTCCTGAAAGGTTTCGGCCAACGGAACGAGCTGCGCCGTTTCGCCGTAGCGCTCAAAGGCGCGCAAGGCGAACTCTCCGAACATTCGCGGTCTGGCGTGCGCCGCTGCGACGACAAGGTTTTCTCCTTCTCTACGGTTCGCAATTTTCGTCAAGTTACGCCAGATTACCCCTTTGTTCAGCGCAAGTGTTCCGCCGACCAGCATCACAGCTCCGTCGCCGGCTGCATGTATTGAAGGTTGCGGCAGCAGCGCCGCTGCAAACGCTGCAATCAGTATCAATCGACGCTTCATGCGGCCAACGACACCTTAGTTTGACAGGCCGGTCAATTGCACGTACAAGTGCGGCAGCGCGTCCGGAAGCGATTCCAGACGCGAATACACAGCGTAGCCGCCCGGCCCGAAAAGATCGCGCACATAGCTCCTGCCCTGACTGTCAACCGTAAGGCCGAAGCAATGAATGTGGCGCCGTCGCAACTCGCGTATCGCCCGTTTCGTGTCTTCCATCGCATACCTTCCCTCATAGCGGTCGGTCGGATCGTGCGGCCTGCCGTCGCCAAGCACCAGCAGTAGCCTTTTCTGCGTCATGCGCTGAGCGAGTTTCGAACCTACATGACGGATGGCCGCCCCCATCCGCGTGTAGTTGGCCGGCTGCATCGACAAAAGCCTGTTCCGGGCCGTTGCGTCGTATGGCTCGTCAAAATCCTTGATCCGCTCGCAGCGTACCCGCAGGCGGCTGTCACTCGAAAAACCATACAGTGCGAACTGATCGGCACTCGAGTCCAGAACGTGCGAAAGCACCGCGACCGATTGCTTGGCAACGTCAATGACGCGACTGTCGCCGATCCACGCGTCGGTGGAGCGGGATGCGTCTAGAAGCACCGCGACCGATAAATCCCGGAAACGCTGCCGGGATTCGCGGTAGCATCTGTAGTCGCCGCGCCCGCATCCTTTCGCATCGCTGTAGGCGGCGACATAGGCGTCAATGTCGAGTTCCGCACCGGATTCCAAATTTCGGTGCCACTGCGCTTCAGGCTGAATCAGGGCATAGCGCCTGCGCACCCTGCTTGCCAGTTCCTCGAAACCGGTATCTGCCGCCGCATGGCTGCCGGGATTGGGGGTTCGCTCTGTGACACGGCACCAATCCGGCTTATAGGCGTTTTCGAAGCAATCCCATTCCGGATAGGTTGAAAGATCCCGTGCAGGCCGTCCCGCAAGCGGCGGCGTCTCGTGCGTCGGGTCGAATGCCGGATCGCGCAATTCCTTGATCGATCCGTCGGCACTTGGCTTGAGCCTGCGTCGGAGCCAGGGAATTCGAATTCCAGGCGTCGCCGGGGATTTGAAAGACCAAAGCGGTACCGGCAAGAACGGCACAATTTGCGAATTCCACTCCGGGCACGGTTCAACCGGCTCGCGATTGCGGGCGCGCCGGATCAGATCCGCAAGATAGGCGTTGTTCAAAGGACGCTCGCTGCCCAAGGCGTGTCGAAATGCGGATTCAAGGATTTTGCTCGGGTTTGTCGATCCGGAATCGGGCACTGCGCTCCGGCGCTGGTTCAATTCTTCGGCGCAAAGACGGCGGTATCGCGGTTCAAGAGTCGGAAATTGTCGCAGCACGCTGGCGCTGGCTGCAACGCCTTGCGCCAGATGGCGGACGCCGGGCGCGAGATTTTCCGAACCGGGCAATGCTTCGCCGGCCGCGAGATAGGCGGTCAGCCAGTAGTACAGTTCCCGATTCAGGTCGGCAGATGAAAACCGGTTAATCCGATGCGGCAAGTGCAGCGTTCCTGATTCCGACCATGCCTGCAGATCCAGGCCGCGGTGGGTTTTCAACTGCACCGAATCGGACGAACGGTTCAGCGATGTTCCGTCAATTGCACTGCCCAGGTCTCCGCCGAGCGCATGATAGTAGAGATTCAGGCTGCGCCACATCTGCTTTCCCGATACGCCGGCATGCGGATGGCGCAGCCGCCCGGCAAGACCGTAAAGAACACTGTGCCATACGATTTGCACCCCGAGTGCGGGAAGGCTATTCATCGGCGAAATAGGCGTTGGCGATCTCGATCAATCCTTCGCGCACTGCCGGATCGTCTGTCAGGACATCAGCCAGAGCGGCACGGCAGGCGCGCCGCGGCGCAATCCCCTGGCGAATCAGATGCGCGGCGTGAACCAGAAGACGAGTCGATGCCACTTCGTCAAGGTCGCGGCCCTCGACTTCGCGGAGCCTGCGTCCGAGCCGTACCAGCGGTTCGGCGATTGATGCATCGACTCCGGACTCGCGGACGACGATTTCGATTTCTTCGCGCTGCGGCGGAAAATCAAAGGTGACAGAAACGAAGCGCTGACGGGTACTCTGCTTCAGATTCTTGAACAAATTCTGATAGCCCGGATTGAATGACGCGACCAGCATGAATTCCGCAGGCGCCTCGATCACTTCTCCGGTCTTGTCGAGATACAGCGTTCTTCGATCATCGCACAGCGGGTGAATCACCACGGTGGTATCCTTGCGCGATTCGACGATTTCGTCCAGATAGCAGATTCCGCCTTCGCGAACCGCCTTGGTCAGCGGACCGTCCTGCCATGTGGTTTCGCTGCCCTTGATCAGAAATCGTCCCAGAAGATCCGATGCCGACAGTTCGTCGTGGCATGCGACGGTAAACAGCGGGCGTCCGA
This sequence comes from Arenicellales bacterium, assembly GCA_965214615.1. Classification (GTDB taxonomy): domain Bacteria; phylum Pseudomonadota; class Gammaproteobacteria; order Arenicellales; family JAJDZL01; genus CBDAUN01. Next base: position 3,200,998 of record OZ243952.1, on the reverse strand, counting down.
GCACAGCTGCCATGTGTCGCACAAAGCGCGTCTTGCCGCAACCCGTGGGGCCCTTGAGCAGCAAAGCCATCTGCCGTCGATAGGCCGAATCGAACACTTCGATCTCATCGTCGAGCGCCAGATAATAGGGTGCCGGACCAGTCATCGCCTATTGCTGCGTGCGCAGCACGCTGAAGTGCGATTTGCAACGTGTACGATCCGGTTCTATTATGCTGGCAATGACGTGCCGTCCCGTGGTGACCATACCCAATGCTACGCTTGCTTTACCGACTGTTTGTTCAACGATTCGACCAGGTTCGAAGGGACCGGCAGCGTCGTCGGAAAGCGACTGAGGCTTCTCCGAATCGCAAGCCGTCCGGCTCGCGAAGACGAATAGCCCTGAGCGTTTCAATTGCAATGCTTGCAATCGCAGCTGTGCTGCTGTCCATCCGCTACGAGTATCGGTTTCCGACACGATCCGCAGACCGCGCCGGCGCCAGCCTGATCGTAAATCTTGAATCGATTATATCCGCGCCGGCTGTCGTCTACATGGAGCGCTGGTCTGCACCGGCGCATGCGGGCGAACCAAGCGGCGAAGTGGCGAGTCTCGTGATTGAGGGCAGTGTATTTAAGCCGGCTGTGCAAGTGGTTCGCCCGGGAAGTGTCATCGAAATCGAAAATCGCGACTCGTACTTGCACAACGCCCATGTCACCAGTCGCGGCGATACGGTCTTCAATGTGGCAACCCCGCTGCGGTCGGTATCGGTTCGAAAGCCTCTGGCGGCATCGGGAATGCTGAATGTCCGATGCGATTTGCACCCGGGAATGCAGGCTTGGATATTGGTACCGGCAAACGACTACTACCGAGTCTTTTCTATGCCGGGAAGTGTCAAATGGACGCGTATCGCGCCGGGCAAGTACCGGCTGCTGGTTTGGGAGGCGGGAATGATCACGAATGAGGCTGTCGTTGAGTTGGATCCGCGTGAATCCGAGACGGTACGGCTGCCATAAGTTTTCTCATGTCTGTATTCGGTTTGTGCAGCGCTGCCATTGCAGTGTGCCGTTCGTCGCAAATTGCGCTTGATTCACGTTCCTTATAGGGGCAGGTCATTTGAAGCAAAAGCCGCGCTAATCTTCCTATGCAGAATCCGGTCTGGTTGACTTTCCGCTGTGTACGGAAGGTTCGGAACACCATTGCTTTTGACGCAGTTCCAAATCGTCCATCAAGTCACCATGCAAACAGCTTTATACGATGGGCATGCCGGTTAACCCGGTGATGCGGCAATTGGCACAATGAAGGGGCACAGCCATGTGCCGCTTGGCTGCTGTCCCTTGATTGCTTGCCGAAGGATGCACACGCAACCTTCGCACTAAACAGCCAAGGCGGTCCGAATTATTGATTCAGCAGCGTCGGCCCGGCGCGCTTGGTGGTCTCCATCAACTCCATCGATTCGAGTGAATTGATGACGAAAAGCGCGATGACGACAAATACCGCCAGTAGAATCAGCGGCAGAAAAATACGTAGAAATCGTCCCATAAGCCAGATTCGAGAATGGTCATCCCCCCGTTTCTTCATCTGCTTCGGTACCGCTTAAGTGCCGGCGCCAGGCAAGGATGATCAAAAGCGCGAACGGAATGAGAATGCATGCCAGAAAAACGAAATAAAGAAACCACGGCACCCCAAGCGACATGCGCACGTAGACATACGGGTTGATCTGAGCCTGTGCCAAGGCCGGAAGCAGCGCCGCAAATGTTGCGACGCCAATCAAGCTTGCAAGACGGGGTGCAGCCATCATCCGGACTGGTCCTGCATCAACTGCTCGATATTTCGTTCAAGCAGTCCGAGTTCGGTCTGACCGGGCAGAATTTCAGTGACCTCGCCACTTTGATCGACGAAATAAGTCCAAGGTTCACCCTTGACGCCCCATTCAACCCACACGCGGCTGTCCTTGTATCCGTCGATATGTACAAAAGCGAAGCGGTCTCCGAATTTCTCTTCCATGACTGCGACCCGGCGTATTTGATCGACGCACATGGTACAGTGCTGCGGCGTTCCGAATACCGCGAGAAACGGCTTTCCCTGCTTGATCAGGTCCGCAATCTTCCATTCATACAACGGCACCTTGGTATCCATGGTGGAGACCTGATGCCATTGGCTGGGATCTTCGACGGTCAAATTGGTGCTAGGCGGTGCTTTGTCGCCGATTCTCAGCTTGCCGCCAGGAACGCCGGTGTTGTCCTGGCAGGCCGATACGGCCAGCGCAAGCGCGACTGAGCTTAAAATTAGAATAATCCGTTTCATCGTTGACAACTTCGTTAATTGGAATATACTTGGTCAGACTCAAGTATAAATTGAATCCGGTTCAAATATCATGCAAGAATTACCTCCTCTGATCATCGGCGCCCTGATTGTATTCGGACTGGGCGGTTCCATTGCGCTTGCCGTCGTCCCCTGGGCATGCATCGGCACCGGCCTGATCGACAAGGACAAGGAAAACCGGTATCAGTCCTAGTCGCCTCTTTCGGCGTCGCCTCTTTTCAAAGCAGACAGATAGGCGATCAGCGCTTTCAGATCGTCTTGCTCCAGGTGGTCGTACGGAGGCATCCTCAGCCGGTAGGGCTTGGCGCTAACCCCGGGCCACGGCGCTTTCAGATAGCGGCGCAGCCATTCACTGTCGCGCTTGCTTCCGACACCGTCCAGACTCGGACCGTATGAAGCTCCGTTGCCGAATATCTCGTGGCACGACAGGCACCCTTCGCGCCGGTATACCGATTCGCCTTGGATTGTATGCGGCGTCTCGACATAGGCAAATCGCACCGGGGGCGGCTTGAGATAGATGACGCCGCCGACTACGGCCGCAAACGCGATGATTGCCGCTGATCCTGCAATGACGACGATTTCGCCGCCTGACAGCTTCACCGCAGTGTCTCGCCGCTATCCGTAGCGGTCATCGTCGCCTTCGGTAAATATCTGATCCTTGATATTTTCATCAAACTGGTTGTGTCGGTACGCCCAGTAGATCACCAGCACAATCCCGATCAGCATGATCAGGCCGGTGCCAGCCCAGATGTACGGGATTAGAAGTTCGCCGTTCATGACAGTTTCCCCTTGGCTTAAATTATTGGTTCGGTTGATTCTCCGGAGGCTTCTGCCTGGGATAGTTCGGAGAATTCGGATTCGCCCGCAGTCCGACAAGATAGGCCGCTAGAAGTTCGCGCTGCGCATTGTCATAGCTTCTAAAATCAGGCGCGAACGATCCGTCATGCGCTGTGCCCTCTACCAGGGATCCCGGGTCGGCCAGATACTGCTGCAGCCACTCAGGCGTTCTGCGTGTACCGACGCCGTCGAGAACCGGGGCAACCCCGACTTCCCCTGTGCCCATCGACCGGTGACAGTTCTTGCAGCCAAGCTCGCGATAAAGATAGTGCCCGTCAAGCCCGGTCTGGTCCCACTCGTAGTAGTGCTTGGGCATGCTCGGCTGCTCTGCCGTTATCACCTGATAGCCTCTGGCTCCGGCGGCAATGACCACGACAGCGGCAAATCCAAAAACGATTTTCTCTCCGAGTTTCACGATTCCTTCCGCGGTCGGCTCGCAATGCAGTGGATTTAGAATACAACGTGAAACAGCAGTTCAACCGCTGCGTACACGACAACCATGGCGATGCCCAGCAAACCGAATATGAGAATGATCCGTTCAGCAGTCTTCAAGCTGGAAAGCCGTCCGATTACGAACTTGGACATAATCACATAGACAAAGACACCGATCAGAATTAATAGGAAAATCAGTGCCGATATCTGGTCTGTGAATTGCACGAAAAACGGCTCGGCGATGCGCTAATGCGGTGCATCCTCCTGCGACTGTTCCTGCTTTTTCTGATCGTCGCGCTCTTTCCACTTTTGAATATTGATGTACCAGATAATTCCGGAAATGGAAGTCATTACGATAATGATCTGGAACAGCACCATGTAGTAGCCCCAGTCCCACCAGGGCTGCATTCCGGTCGCGCTGACGAATGTCGTGGTGACCGAATCGTAGCGCTGACCGAATCCCGGCCAAGGCATTGTCCAAAGAAACGCCTGAAAAATAGTGACGCCGACGATCAGTACAAGCCACCACGGAATCTTGCCGTTGCCTTCCTTGATCCCGTCATAGTCCTCGTCGCCGAAGCGACCGAATACTTCGCCCTTATCCTCTAATTCATTTCGATCGACCATGGTTGTCTCTCCTTATGATTGCGCCGTGCACGGCTACTTCAAGGTGTCTAGAAAAGCGATTATCGCATCAAGCTCATCGTCGGTAAGATGCACGAATGCCGGCATGATCGAGCCTGGTGTCACTGCGCGCGGATCTCTGTGATGCACGTAGTGCCACGCCTTGACGCGATTTCGGCTGGCGATATGCAGCAGATCCGGAGCCTTGCGGTCAGACCCGAACAGGCTGGGCGCCTCCCACTGGACATCGCGCGCCTTCGGAGGTTCGCCGAAATACGTCCAGTCCTGAGTCTGTTCCGGAAGCAGGGTATGGCACCACCAGCATCCTTCGCGGATAAAAATCTTCTTGCCTTTTCCTGCCATCGTCGGCGAATCGTTGCCCTTCATCCACGGATCGTGAATAGTCCAGGCGCTGTGCCCCATCATGGCGGCTTTTTCCTTTGCAAACTCGTTCGGCTGTATCTGGCTCATATGGGTTGAACCGCCGATGATCGTGATCGCAATCGAAGAAAAAATCACCAGTACCAGCAGGACTGCTCCAATTACATATTTCGGCATGTGCGTATCCTCCGCTGAATCCGGCTATCCGGCCGCGTGCGCAGCCGCTGCGCCGCGTGCAGGCTCCGTTGTAATCTTCTTGCCGTATCGGGCTGTCATGTACATGTTGTACAGGAATATCGGCTGTGCAAAAATAATCAGCGAGCCGAAGATGACGCGTCCGACCATGTAGGGATGCGTGGCCACCACCGACTGGATGTAGGGAATCTCATACACTTTGGCTGCGCCTTGCACCAGTCCGGCCGCAGTGAGCACCGCCCAGAATCCGAGAAAGCCGATCGCCATCATCCAAAAATGCAGCCGCGCAAGAAACGGGCTGTACAGCTCGCGCTTCAGCAGCTTCGGCAAGCCATAGTAGATCGCGCCGATTTCAATGAAGCTTGAAAACCCCAGCAGCGCCAGATGCGCATGCGCCACGATCCAGTGCGTTCCATGGATATACCAGTTCAGAGAGCGGGTTTGCTGGAACGCGCCCTGAATGTTCAGCGGGATGGCAAACAGCACCCCGGTCAGCGCCCACTGCAATGGGATGCTCTTGGTATACATCCACCACTTGTCCTTCATGGTCATCAGCATGTTCACGACAAACGCCAAGGCGGGAATCATGATGAGGACGCCGGAAACCGAAGCGAACGACTTCAGCCATTCGGGAATCGGCGCTCCCATCAGGTGATGGGCGCCCGGAGTCGAGTAGAAAGCCGCTATCGACCAGAAGTGAAGATGGCCGATCTTGTGGCTGTAAAGCGTATTGCCGGAAATCTTCGGAATGATGTAGTAGGCGATCGCCGCAGACACCGGGGTGATCCACAATCCGAGAATGTTGTGTGCATGCCACCACGTCATATAGGCTTCGGCCAGTCCGGTCACCGGAAACAGGTCCGGCAGCGCGCCGATGAAATAGCTCAGAATGATGAACAGCAGCGATGCGCCGAAGAACCACATTGTCACATACAGTCCCTTCGTCTGGCGGTCCAGCATGGTCATCCAGATGTTGAGCGCCAGCGGTGCAAATATGAAAAGCAGAACGTAGACATCCAGCGGCCAGATCAGGTCCTGATACTCGCGCCCCGACGTCATGCCGTTGATGAGGGTGAAAAACACCGCCGCCATGCCGAAATTCCACGCCCAGCAATTCCATACGCCGAGCTTTTCGCTCCAAAGCTTGGTCTTGCACAGCGCCGGCGACATGTAGCACATGGCGCCTGCGAATGCCATCGATATCCAGCCGAAGATCACAAAGTGCACGTGCACCGGACGCACCCGGCCGAAATGCAGCCACGGGATGTCGTTGGGAAACACATCCGGCCAGGCCAGACGCATCGATGTGATCAAGGCGAGAAAGACGCCAATGTTCAGCATTACGATCGACGAAAAGAAAAAATGCTTTGCAGCTGTTCCTTCCGCGTAATCATTCTTTGTTAAAAAATCCACAACCATTGTGCTACTCCGCTAAAAGCTACGTGAGCTACTTGCCTTGCTTGACCATCATACTGTTCATGAACCAGAAACTCAGCGCTGAAACGACACCGGTGCCGATCGAGATTACGAACCCCCACACCAGCAGTCCGGTCCAGTCCTCGTGAACCCGCATTCCGAGCAATGGCAGCAGGCACAGCTGAAATACGGTACCGAGTCCGACTCCGACAATGAAGCCGGTATACAAAAAATTAAGCAGTCGGTGCATGTCGCTGTCCTCCTTGCCGATTAAATATGGTCAGTAGTATGTTGGCGATAAAAATCCAGTAGCCGAAGCCCATTACGAAAGCCGTCGACACGATCAGCAGATGATGCACCGGACCGACCGCTTCCAGAGCCTGGCCGTATGTCATGCCGCTGTGAATCATGTTGCCTTCGACAATGCCGAGGTAGACCAGCGAGCTGAAAAAACCCAATACGCCGAGTGTCGAAAACCAAAACGACGCATTCGAAAGGACGCTGCTGAAAACCGGGCGCTTGAGCAATCTTGGCAGCAGGTAGTAGAAGATGCCCATTATCGCCATCGTCACGCCCCCGACAAGATTAATATGCGCATGCGCGAGCGGGTCGATCAGGTGTCCGGCCGGTCCGGCCTCGCGAATCCACTGGGCGACATCGGGAAAGGTCTGCACCACGCCTTGCACGGTGCCGACAAAAAGATGCGCCACCGACAGCACCAGGAATCTAAGCACGATTGCAGTATCGGTTGCAGCAGCCGGCTCGGCATTGGCCATCGTAGACGCCTCGATGCCGGGCTGGGCAATATTTCCGGTCAGTTCGCTCATCGGATCATGAATTGGCGCCGTGCGCCAGATATCGAATATAGGCCACAACTTGACGCTGCTGCGCAGCGTTGAGGCTCGATTCCCAGCCGCGCATCGCGGTCCCGGGGATTCCGTTTCGGATAATGTGCTGCAATTGCTCGTCGGATTTTGCCTGCACAGCGGAAGATGAGAGGTCCGAAGGACGAGGCACCATCCGGTAGCTCCATTCGCCCCGCCCGTCGCCGAATGCGCCGTGGCAGGACTGGCAGATTTGCACGTAGTAGCTGCGTCCGCGCTCCAATTCGGCCAGGCTGGACTGCTGCGGCAATTGCTCGTGCAGCACATGCGGCGCGGTGTGCAGCTGCGCATCGTCGCCCGGCAGGGCGGCGATGACCAGCCATGCGAGCAGCACCGCGAACCCAAGCCCGGAAGGAATCAGCCAGTAATTGATCATTTGCAAATATCTTGGTCATCAATTTCGGCCGAATATTGAAGCGGACAGCTCACCTTGCAATCACGAATCTTCAGACTGCAGAATTTTTTCGCGCCATTGCTCGAGATCGAAGCTGGGGCGTAGCGAAATGACGTACCACACCAGCTGCCAGCGCTGCTGCTCGTCAAGAAAGTCGGCGAACGACGGCATCGGGGTTCCGTCGAATCCGGTTGTAAATGTCTGATACACGCCCTTGGGGTCACTGGAGCCGACAAACTGAGCGGCATCGCTGAAGTCCCGCGGGACAATGGGCAGGCCGCTGTCGTCTTCAAGTCCCGGCGCCGAAGGGCCGTCGCCCTTTCCAGTCGCGCCGTGGCACTCCTTGCACTGCATCAGTTCGTAGACCCCCGCTCCTGCGGTAATCATCTCGGCGGTCGGCGCCGGCGGGTCTGTCACGGGAATCGGGTCTTCCTGCCACTCGGCCTCTTCTTCCCAGCGATCCGAAAAGGTCTTGATATAGGCAACCACCGCCCAGCGGTCGCGTTCGGGCAGAAATTTGAATGACGGCATGTCGTGGTCAACCACGAGGCCGCGCGAAATGGAGCGGAAAAGGTCTGCGTCGGTCGGCAGCGATCCGCTTGGCGTCGAGCGAAGCTTGAAGACCGCTTCGGTAAAATCCCTTGGGCGCCGCGGCAGCTTGTGCTCGCGCGCATAGACGTCGCCGAGTTCCCACACGGCGCCGTTTCCATCCCCTGCGGTGCCATGGCAGCCGATGCACAGTCCGCGAAATACCCACTCGCCGTATTCGATCAGCTTCGGCGTAACCGGAATACCGTCACTTACCGGCTCGATATTCCCGGTCGTAGCAGGGTAGTCGAAGAAAGTCATTTCACCTGGCGCGCGCGCCTTTCCGCCGGCGGTTTGCAACGTGAGCGTCACCACTGCGGTGAGTCCGACGATCACGACCAGGGATACGGTAACAACTAATTTTTTCACTGATTTCTACTCCGAACTTTGTGTTCTGAACTTCCGGCTGCGCCTTCGCATGGGCTGTATCTGCAAACAGGGAGTATCGATTCGCATGCATGCACGGATGCAAAAACAAAGGCGCCCGATGACCGTTCCATATCGGCCAAGCGAGCGCCTATGGAAACTAGTGCTACGAGGCAGGCAAGCCGTCCCTGGCTTGCAGTGGTACCTCGCAACAAATGCTAATGGCGGCCGGGATCAAGAACTGAACCGCGATTCGACCAGTAAATATACGCTTCAAGCGCTTTCATCGCATCGCCGTCGGGATCGATCTTCACGCCCTCATTGGGTTTCTCAATGCACCAGTTGATCATGTCACGCAAAGTTGCGAATTCGCTCATTTGCTCCTGGAACTTTGGATACTCATGCGGGTGAACGTCCGACGAGAATGGATGGCACATTGCGCACGCCATGCCTGTATTGGAAAGATTAATTCCCGGCATGGTGCCTCCGTGAAACAGATCATCACCAAGGATGACTTGCTCCATAAAGGCGTCGTCAAAGGCCTGCAACGTTTCGGCATCGTGTGCCACTTTGTGCGCGGATACGCGATTCACCATAAAGACGAACGCCAGCGAAACACACAGCAGCGCCGTAATGGCTGTCAACAGTTTAGTGTTTTTCATTGTGACTTCCTCTCTAAGGGTTAATCGCCAGTCCAGCCGCGATCTGCGATACGCGGTGAAAGCCTCTGATTGACATTGTCGCCAGTTCCCGAGTCAACCCGGGAATTGGGATCGGCAAACACTTGCTCGCGCCACATCATGTACTCGACGTCCATCATGTCGCCCATCGCCAGCTTGCTCCATCCTACTCCGTCGAAGTGATCGCCGGGGTCTACGCGCAGCATAGGCTGGGTAAGGGCGGGCACTCCTTCGGGAGCATACGGCCACGGCCAGGATGTCGCCAGCTGTCCAATGCTGCGCATTCCGCCGATCTCGTTGTAGAGCGGCTGATGCACGTGGCCATGGATGTTGGTGACATTGGAGTACGGCGCTAGAATCTCATGCACTTCGCGCCAGTCGCGAACCCAGAAATTCCATGGTGCGTAGCACTCCCACAGCGGCGTGTGGCTGAAAATGATGATGGGAGCATCGGACGCGACATCCGAAAGCGCGGCAGACAGCCATTGACGCTGTGCCGAGCCGAGCCCGGACCAAGGTCCGGCCTGCGATCCGTCCAGCGCGGACATGGCGCCCATTCGCTCATGGTTTGTCATGCCTCTTGCCGACCAGTAGTCCGGCGCATTGCCGACCGTATCCAAACCGATAATTTTCACACCTTTGTGATCAAATTGCCAGGGTGATTCGCCAAAATGGCTGTTCCAGCTTTCACCCATGTCCAGATACCAGTCGTGCTCGCCCGGGATGAAATGCTTCGGAATCGTCACTTCCTGCAGCAATTCTGCGCCCAGTTCGATCTCAACCGGATCGCCGAGCTGTGCCAAGTCGCCTCCAAACATCATGAAGTCGAGCTTGTCCCCCATGGCCTGCACTTCCGCGAACGCGCGACTCGCCTTGTCAATGAAGCGTTGGTTCAATTCGCGCGGATACAGATGCGTATCTGATACCCATGCGAACGAGAACGGCTCGCTCATTGCGGCGTTTGCGACGCTCATTGAAGTCAGGGTCTGAAAGACTCCGACCGCACTGCCCGCGGCAACGGCACCTCCTGACAATAGCGACTTGTGCAGAAACGTGCGCCGGGTGATATCCAGCCCGCCCCTGAGATCGCTGTGAACTTTCTTATCTTGCATAGCTATGCCCTCCTTATGATGGTGTGTTGCTATATCGTTATTGTTCTGATTTGCCCGCCCCGCGGCGCTGCAAAGCGCCCCGGAGGTGCAAGAGTCGGCTGTGCCGAAATGCTAGGTGCCGAGTTCCACCTCCATCGTAGTGGTCTCGCCGGCCTTGACCGACACTGGAACCTTGGTTACGCCGAGCATTTCCTGCCAGATGCTCAGTTCGTAGTCTCCGGCTGGCACGTCGGAGATCGTGAATGAGCCGTCTGCGCCGGTCTGCATGTAGTAGGGATTGTCCACGACATAGACCCATCCGAGCATCCAGCCGTGGGCATCGCAATCGACCTTGAGCTCTCCGGTCTTGCGAAGAATCTTTGTCACCTTGGCATCCTTGATCGGCAGCGCCACGTTGAATGCGGTTTGCTTGCCGTAGTAGCCATGAGTGTTGTGCAGAACGGGATCGCTATTGAGGATGTCGGCCTTGCCGCGCTTTGCCACCTGCACCCGCGGTTCGAACACGCAGTCGACATTGTTAATCACAGGACGCGGCATATCGCCCCACGCCTTGCCGCTTGCAATGCCTTCGACGAATACGACGCTGTCCTTAACTGCGCCGCCATCGCCAACGGTGATCAGAGCCTCCTTTCTAGGAGAGCCGCATACATCCTTGTCCTTGGTTGGCAGAACAGTTCTGGTCTTGACCGGGCCGTTGTACTTGACAACGCCCTGAATCGTGCCGCCGCCGGCGACTTCGCCTTCCTGATATTTGGCCGCATAGGCATTGAAAGAAAGAGGAATGGCCAAAATAAAGCCGAAAACCAAACTTACCAAACGCATTTTTGCCTCCCTTACAGTCTGTTTGTCTTTGCCGGTGCCGGACGGTTTCACCTGTTCGCATGCGCTGCAACTTCGTGCCGTCTGTACCGATTTGAATCAAGCATATATTTTTTGCTTGCGCAAGTCAATTAAAAATTTTTTTATCTGTGAGAACTCGCGCTGGCGGGAAATAAATGCAGGACGGCGACTGAAAGAAAGGTCAAGCAGGTGTCGGCTGCTACCTGGCTGTGCGTCGGACGCAGTTGAATCCGGCATGGCAGGCGCGCCTTGCGCCGAGGGATTGAAGCCTACAGGGCGCAACGCCACTTCGGCGGGATGTGCCGGCCGCTTTGGCGACGTTCGCAAATCAGAGTGCGGGCGAAGTCGCGGTTTCCCGACCGAATCGCCGATTCGATCAGGGTTCGCGCCAGTATGTCGCGCTGCGCATGGCTGCCGCCGAAGCGGTGCGCGCGGTCGCGTACGCTTGCGAGCAATTCTGCGGCCCTGCCGTAATCGGCTTCGCCGAAAGCGACGAACGCTTCGGCGACCGGCAAGCCGACTTCGCGCACGATCGAGGCGGAATCACTGCTGCCGCCGGCGGATTCGGACATGGCGCGAAGTGCGAATTGCGCGCGATCGAGCCGTCCGGAACCGACAAAGGCGACGATTGAGTGGCAGTCGTTGAAGCTGTAGAAGCCGTAGCGCGGAAGCATGCCCTCCCACTTGTCGGCCACCGCCTGCCACCGATTTGCGGTATCGACGCCGAGCAGGTGCAGGCGCCACAGGATCGCGCCGGCGTCAATCAGTTCCAATGGCTCGTCGGCCTCGGCCATCGCCTCGTCGTAGATATCAAGCACAGCGGCATAATCGCCGAGATCCAGATGGTAGAGCGAGTAATGCCAGTAGTTGTGGGTGCGAAAGTCCGCCGCTGCGGTCCAGTCGGATTTGCGGGAGCGGTACCATTGAATGCCTTCTTCGCGGCGTCCCTGCATTTCCATCACATGGGCGACCGCGTGCATGGCCCACACATCGCTGCGGTTCAGTTCCACCGCGCGCCGTCCGAATTCCTCGGCCTTGCCGTATTCATTGCACTCCTCGAGGCCGAAAGCGAGCATCCCGTATACGGAGCCGCATCCCGGCACGCTTTCGTCGTAGCTTGGAAGCACCCGCGCTGCGCTGTCGCGCAGACCCTGCGCTTGTCCGATGTAGAAATTGCCCATATGCGCGACCTGCAGCGCCAGAAGATCGCGCGGATGCTCAAGCAGAATCGATTCGACAATGTCGATCGAGCGACTAAATTGTCCCTCGGACCAGGCCCGGATGCCTGCCACATGCGCTCTTTCGCGATCGTTCCCCTGTTCGGCGGCCGCGGCTGCGCGGTCAAGGGCGCTGAGAAACTCGTCGGTCGGATTTCCATTGCCCAGGGACCGGTGGCTGTAGGCGCGCAGACAGTGTCCCATGACGAACTCGGGATCTTCGCCAAGCGCCTGTTCAATCGTGTCGAGAGTGCCTCCGCGGTAGGTGAGGCGCTGGAACAGGGCGCGCTCATAATGCTGAAGCGATTCAGGACTGCCTGCGGTTGCAGGCACATCGCGCAGGTCGGCCAGCTGAGCCACAGGCACTCGGTGCTAGCGGGGTTCGGACTGCTCGGCGCCGCGGCGTTTTTGCGAGCGCCGAAGCCGCCTCAGTGCGGATGCGAAATTCGCTGCAAGCACGGCCAGTGCAAAGCCGTAGGCGCCCCATACGTATTCGCCGTAGCCGCTCATGGAGATGAATTCTGCGAACGTCATGGCGCGCGGCTCAGGTCACGCACCCAGCGGCTGGATTGCTCGGCTTCCAGGATCAGCGCCCTGGTGCGCATCAGGGTGATCGCTGCGAATAGCGCCATGAAAGCCACTGCCATGACCAGTAGCGGAATCAGCATGCTGATGTGAATCGAGGGCACGCCGAGCTTGCTGACCGAAGCCGGCTGATGCAATGAATTCCACCACACTACCGAGTAGTGGATGATCGGAATGTTGACCACCCCTGCCAGCAGCAGGATTGCGCCGGCCTGCTGGGACTTGCCGCGATCGGAGATCGCCGCCTGAAGTGCGATGAACCCGAGATATAGAAACAGCAGAATCAGTTCCGAGGTGAGTCGGGCATCCCATGCCCACCACGCGCCCCACATCGGCTTGCCCCAGATTGACCCGGTGACCAGGGTGATCAGCGTGAACGATGCGCCGGTCGCCGCCGCCGCGGTGCACGTCAAGTGCGCGAGCTTGATTCGCCATATGAGCCCGATTGCGCCCGCTGCCGCCATGAACACGTAGATGAACATCGACATCCAGGCGGAAGGGACATGGACGAACATGATCCGGTAGGCGTCCTTTTGCTGATAGTCGACAGGCGCTTCGACGAGTCCGAGATACAGTCCGGCGAGGATCAGGATCAGCGAAATCCAGCCAAACCAGGGGGTGAGCGCTCCCGCAACCCTGTAGAAATAAGGCGCCGAGCCGAACCGGTGAAGCCACACCCACATGGTCAGCTGCCCGAAGTGACGCGCAAGGCGGCCGCGGTCGCCAGCGGCGCGAGTGTCGCGCTGAACGCCAGATAGGCGCCCAGCAGGGAAAGGTGACCGCTGTAGGCCAGGCCCGACTGCGCCGCGTCAATCGCGGTGATCGAGAAGATGAGCACCGGAACGCAAAGCGGCAGCACCAGCAGCGACAGCAGGACGCCGGCGCGCTTTTGCGCTACGACTAGAGAAGCGCCGAATGCGCCGACAAGGCTGAACACCGGTGTGCTTGCTGAAAGTGTCAATATCAATGCCCGGATTCCGGAAGGGTCGAGATTCATAAGTATACCCAGCACGGGGCTAATCGCAATCAGCGGCAGTCCGGTCGAGATCCAATGCGCCGCCACCTTGCCGGCTACGACTGCGCCGGCCGGTACCGGCGCGCTCAGCAAAAGGTCGAGGGTGCCGTCCTCGTAGTCGGCCCGGAACAGTCCGTCGAGCGACAGCATTGCGGACAAAAGCGCCGCGACCCATATGACGCCGCCGCCGATTTGACGCAGCATTTGCGGATTCGAATCGCCAGCGAAGGAAAACATCGTCGTTACCACGATGAAGAACATGACCGAAGTGGCATAGTCGCCCAGATTGCGGCGCATCACAAGCAGGTCGCGCCGAAGCACTGTGATCATGGCACGCAGCATCGCTAGGCCATGTACCGGTCCAGCGCCACTTCGGCGACGTCGCCGGAACCGAAGGGCTGATGCGAAGTGACGATTGCGCCGCCGCCGCCGCGCAGGTGCCCTTCAAGCAGTTCTTCGAACAGCTGGCGGCCGTCGCTGTCGAGACCGTTCAGCGGCTCGTCCAGCAGCCAAAGGCGCGTGCCGGATGCCGGCAGGCGGGTCAGCGCGGTGCGCCGCTTCTGACCTGCGCTCAGGTAGCGGCAAGGCACTTCGGCGCAATGGCCGACTCCCAGACGTTCAAGAATCGCAGTGTCGGTCGGTGCGGGTGAGGCATTCCGTAGCATTCGCTCGAATTTAAGATTTTCAAGCGGCGTCAATTCCAGTTTTAGCCCGTTGTCGTGTCCGATGTAGGTGACGTGGCGAAGATATTCGAGAAAGTCTTCTTTCACTGCGACGCCCTCGAATTCGATCAAGCCTGTCTCAGGGCGGATCAGGCCGCACAGCGTCCGAAGCAGGGTGGTCTTGCCGGCGCCGTTGCGTCCTGAGACATGCAGCGCCTGCCCGCGCTCTACGGCGAACGACAAGTTTTCGAATACGCGCCGGGCATCGCGTTCAACCGCAAGACCGGCAGCTTGAAGAATTATTGGCATTGAAGCTTAAAGAAGTATTCTCAGGCGCGGGCGTAATCCAGACGACCGCGTGGCGATGTATTTTAACTGCTGTTCCAGAAGCACGTCATTAATGCGCACCCGATGCGTCAATTGACATTGTGCTGACAGCGGATGCGTTTGCCTGACCCATCTTCGTTTCCGGGCGATATTCGGATTGCGCGGCCTGCGACCCCGGATGCTTGATGCCGTCCTTGCACGCAAATCCCTGCAGCATTCTTCCAATGTGTCAAAAACCACGGCGCGCACGATCATCCATGCAGAGTGTTTCGTCCCGCCCGAACCCGCGGACGTCGCTCCCGTGGCAGCGCCGACCCGCTTTCGCTGCGCGCATAATTCAGCACCTTTCGCAATCGGCGCGAAGCTGCATTGCACGGTCCGGCTGCAGCCAGTCCGGACAGCGGTTTCGCCCGCATACATGGATTGCGTCATCCGGCATCCCGAATCGCGCATCGATTGCCGCGCAGTTCTGTCTTGAAATCCGGAATCAAGGTGCTGATTGGGCACATTTGCCGGTATAGTATTGAGGCGAATCAGCAGCATTGGCACCGACGGCCCGTATACGGCAACCCCGAAACACGAACAGCAATGAATGACCGCACGCATCCGCGCATCCGCACCGTTTCCTGGCGCGAAGGCCGAATCACTCGCGCGCAGACCCGGGCGCTGAACGAACTGCTGCCCCGATACAGAGTCCCCGATACTCCTTTGGCGATCGATTTTTCAGACCTTTTTCCGTTCGCCGACACAATTGCCGTGGAAATCGGATTCGGCAGCGGCGCGATGCTGCTTGAAATGGCGTCGGCAAACCCGAATACAGGCTATCTGGGAATCGATATCTACCGCCCCGGAATCGGCAGGCTGCTGCTGGGACTGGAAAAACTGGATCTTGCCAATGTCAGGATTGCAAATCAGGACGCGCGCGACGTGCTGCATGAACGCATTGCTCCGGGCAGCGTCGATGAGCTGTATCTGATGTTTCCCGACCCTTGGCCGAAAGCGAGGCATTTCAAGCGGCGTCTGATTCAGCCGGAATTCGCCGGTGCCTGCGCCGACAGGCTCAGCGACGCAGGGCGTCTTTACTTTGCTACCGACTGGGCGGACTATGCCAGCCATTGCCTGGAAGTGCTTGAATCGACCGCGGGGCTGCGCAATGCGGCGCAATCCGGCTTCGCCGAACGCCCGCCGAGAATTGCCACCGGCTTTGAACAGCGCGCTGCCAGGGAGGATCGTGAAATATTCGATCTTATCTTCGAAAAGGCAGGCGCCTCGCCCTGAGCGCGGGCGACGCCGACTTCGCCGCTAAAGCGTTTCAACTGTGCCGCTGCGTCCGACAATCAGCGTGTCGGCCGGGCGGCAGGCAAAAATGCCGTTTGCAACGACGCCGGCAATAGAATTGATCCGCTGTTCCACGCTTAGCGCATCGACCAGGTCGAGATTCCTGACATCAAGCACCACATTGCCGTTGTCCGTTTTGAAGCCGTATCGAAGCTGGGGCTGGCCTCCGAGCTTGGCCAATTCGCGGCTGACGTAGCTTTGCGCCATCGGGATCACCTCCACCGGCAGCGGGAAGCGGCCCAGCACATCGACAATTTTGCCTTGATCGACAATGCAGGCAAAGCGCCGGCTGGCTGCGGCAACGATTTTCTCCCGCGTCAGGGCGCCGCCGCCGCCCTTGATCAAATGCCGGTTTCGCGTGGCTTCGTCCGCGCCGTCGACATAGATTGGAATATCGCCGGTGCGATTAAGCTCCAGCACCTTGATTCCATGCTTGCGCAGGCGCGTCTCTGTGGCATCGGAACTGGCTACCGCGGCATCGATCCTGCCCTTGACCCGGGCAAGGGCGTCAATGAAGAAATTTGCTGTGGAACCGGTACCTACTCCAACTATGTCGCCGATTTCTATATAATCTAATGCCGCTTCCGCGGCTAGGCGCTTCATAGCGTCGACATCTCGCATAACTGTCACGTACTCCGGTGTCGTGTTTAGATACATTGTAACGCAGATTCAAACGATTGCAGTGATTCAGGATTACCTTCAGCGCATATTGACCGCGCGCGTCTACGACGTCGCAACCGATACGTCCTTGGACTACGCGGATAACCTTTCGCGTCGCATAAGGCATAATGTCTGGCTTAAGCGCGAGGATGAGCAGCCGATTTTCTCGTTCAAGATTCGCGGCGCATACAACAAGATGGTGCGCCTGCCTGCGGCTGTGCTGAAAAAAGGCGTTGTCGCCGCTTCGGCAGGCAATCATGCTCAGGGCGTCGCGCTCAGCGGACAGCGGCTGGGCTGCCCGGTGACCATTTTCATGCCGCGCACGACTCCGGAAATCAAGGTCAAGTCCGTGCGCGGCTTCGGCGCCCGGGTCAAGCTGGTCGGAGACAGCTACGCCGATGCCGGCGAAAAGGCGAAAAGCTACAGCAAGCGCTACGGGCTGCGCCTGATTCCTCCATACGATGATGCTGACATCATTGCCGGCAACGGCACTATCGGCCTGGAAATCCTGCGCCAGCATTCGGACCGGATTGATGCGATATTCGTTCCGGTAGGCGGCGGCGGACTGATCGCAGGAATCGCTGCCTACGTCAGGCAGATCGACAAGCGAATCAAGATTATCGGCGTCGAGCCGGACGATTCCGATGCGATGAAGCGCTCTCTTGAAGAAGGCCGCCGCGTGCGATTAAAAAAGGTCGGCCTGTTTGCCGACGGCGTGGCAGTCAAGCAGGTCGGGGTCGAGACCTTCAAGATAGCCAGGGAGCATGTGCACGGCATTGTCACAGTGACTGCGGATGAGATTTGCGCTGCGATCAAGGACATATTCGAGGATACCCGGGTCATTGCCGAACCCTCCGGAGCGCTGGCCATTGCGGGTCTGAAAAAATACTGCAAGGGCAAGTCGGCGAAGCGCAAAGACTACGTGGCCATTCTGTCGGGTGCGAATATGAACTTCGATAGGCTCGGCGCGGTTACAGAACGCGCCGTCGTCGGCCAAAGGCGCGAAGCGATCCTGGCGGTGACAATTCCGGAGGAGCGCGGAAGCTTTCGGAAGTTCTGCTCTGCCATCGGCCAGACAAACATTACCGAATTCAACTATCGATATGCGGATTCCAAGAATGCCCAGATTTACGCAGGCGTCCAGGTTGCCGGCAGCGCCGACATCAGGAATCTGATTCAAGCGCTCAATGACGCAAAGTACCCGGTGGTGGACATGTCGGACAATGAATTGGCAAAGCTGCATGTGCGCCACATGGTCGGGGGCCGCGCACCGAATGCCGATAACGAAATTGTCTATCGGTTTCAATTTCCGGAACGCCCGGGCGCGCTATTGGAATTTTTGCAGAAAATGGGCGAATCCTGGAACATCAGCATGTTCCACTACCGCAATCATGGCGCACTGTACGGCCGCGTGCTGTGCGGGATACAGGTGCCGCCCGAAGAAATGGACGATTTTGAAAAATTCCTAAACCATGTCGGCTATCCCAGCGTCAATGAATCCGGAAATCCGGCGTACAGGATGTTTCTGGCCTAGGCGAGCGAGATGACAATGGCGGATAGCAAGCACAACGGCAAGGTAGAGTTTTCCGGTTTGTACGTGATTCCCGGCGAGGGAACTGTTGTCGCACTAAGCGACTCGACAGAGACCATGCTGTTTGACAAGCAAGGCCTGCAGCATCGGATACTGGAAAGACGGGCCCAAGGCGAAAATACCGAGGGCGAAGAGCATGCCCTGCTCAGGCTGAACCAGCTCACCCACTCTTCGAGTCCGGACAGAACTTGAACTCGTCCGGCGCTCTGCAGCAGGGGCACGCCGCCGATTTGGCGTGGACCCGCCCGCAATCGCCGCCGGCGCTGCATCATGGACATGTCCATATCTGGCGTGCCGACCTGAACCTGCCGGCCGAGCGCATCAGACACTTTATTTCATGCTTCGATGCGCGCGAACAAAGGCGGATGATGCGATACACCCATGCCCAGGCCCGGCAGCGCTATGTCGCTTCCCGGGGGCTGCTTAAGGAAATTCTCGCACTGTACGTCGCGTGCGATGCGCCGGACATCCGGTTTCGATTCGCACAGCACGGCAAGCCGTACCTGGATTTGCCCGGCGCCCCTGCGATTCAGTTCAACTCTACCGACTCTCAGGCGGTTGCGCTGTACGCAATCTGCCTGTCAAGCGAGATCGGCATCGACGCGGAGATCATGAATCGGACGGTGCGCCACGACCTGATTGCTCCGCGCCGGTTCAGCCGCCGCGAATTGGAATGCTACAGAAAGCGAAATGCCGGACAGCGCAAGTCAAGCTTCCTTTCGATATGGACGCGCAAGGAGGCCTACGGAAAGGCCAAAGGCGTGGGGATTCTGTACAGCATGAAAGACGTGAATCTTGTTGGCGAGGACGAGTGGGTCAAAGTGCGCATCATCGACCCGGACGGACTGCCTTGGGAAATTGCCCCGGTGCTTTCAGATTGCGGCATTGTCGCTACTGTTGCCGCCGCCGGCGCCGGTTGGTGCTACGAAGGATTCAAGTATCCCCTCGCAGTCGACGCATGATTCGTGCCGCATAGTCGCGCATGCGCCTGGCGACATGCTGAGCACCGCTGCGCTCCCGCTCAATCCTCAATCGGTACCTGGATGCGCCCGCGCACCGCAGCCGAACCGTCCCGGTTCAGCCGAAATATCACCATTTCCCCTGAAGAGACGCTGCCTGTACCGGTCAGATCGGATACATTGAAGCCGTGGGTGACCAGAACCAGCGGCGTTCGATCCGTTCGGCTTTGCAGCCACTGCGCCAGTTCGGCAGTCTGCTGCGGGCCGCGGCTTCGATCCCGAAAATACGAGTTCAGCGCGAGCAGGTCCGAAACCGGCCCAAGCTGCAGCAATTCGCCGGTGCGGCGGCAGCGGCACCACTGGCTGGAATACACGTCGGCGGCTTCGATCGCATTTCGTCTGAATAGATCGCCGATGCGCCGCGCCTGATTTTCGCCCTGTTCGGACAGATTGCGCTGGGTGGTGCAGTCGTCGAGTGAGAATTCGCGCGAATTGCCGACATGCGGCGCCAGCGCATGGCGCATGATTACATAATGGCTGCCGTCGGCGACTGACTGCCAAAGCGCCGAATGGTCGTCTTGCTGCTGCGCGGCGACGGGCAGGCACACAGCCGCCAGCGCCGCCAGCGCAATTATCGCCAGCGCAGACATTGCCCGGCGCGCCGGTCCTGGCAACGCCGCCGTCGGCGAAGAGCGGTCCTCAGGGTTCATGGATTCTGCCGGCTGCTCCCGGCAGGCGGCTCGATTCATTGTGCTGCGGAGGATTCCGACAGCCTGACAATGTGATCCCATTCCTCGGGACTGACCTGCGTCACCGACAGGCGGTTGCCCTTTTGAAGCACCTTCATCCCGGAAAGATCGGGGCTGCTTCGCATTTCCGCCAGGCTGACGATGCGCTCAAACTTCGACACAAGCTGAACGTCGACCATCAGCCACCGCGGATTGTCCGGGTCGCTCTTCGGATCGTAGTAATGCTCGCCGGGATCGAACGCAGTGTGGTCCGTATACGCCTTGGAGGCAATGCGCATGGTCCCGACGATACCTGGCACCTTGCAGTTTGAGTGGTAGAAGAAAGCCATGTCGCCTATGTTCATCGCATCGCGGAAGAAATTGCGAACCTGGTAGTTTCTGATTCCATCCCAATGATCCGTCTGATTCGGCTCGTTCGCGAGATCGTCGATCGAGTAGGTTTCGGGTTCGCTTTTCATCAGCCAGTAGTTCATGGGTTCGCACCGTCGGAGGTAAAGTTGTAGATGCGCCGGTCTGTGACGGCGCCGTGCAAGGGGATGTCCCATGCGTTGCGCTCAATATGCTCGACTCGCTGAATCTCGTGCGCCAGACCCAGTATCTGCGGCCTGGTCCAGGATGTCGCGCGTCGAAGATGCTTGAGCGAGTTGTCGTAGAATCCGCCGCCCATGCCGATTCTGTTGCCGCATGCGTCGAATGCGACCAGAGGAGCCAGCATCAGGTCGAGCGCCTGCGCGTGAAGCCACCCTTCCATCGCGATGTCGGGTTCGGGAATGCCGAAGCGGTTGGGCATAAGCCTGGTGCGCGCATGGACGCGGCCGAACAGCAGGCGG
This sequence comes from Arenicellales bacterium, assembly GCA_965214615.1. Classification (GTDB taxonomy): domain Bacteria; phylum Pseudomonadota; class Gammaproteobacteria; order Arenicellales; family JAJDZL01; genus CBDAUN01. Next base: position 3,180,017 of record OZ243952.1, on the reverse strand, counting down.
TTGCTGCCGCCGCGGTAAAGCACCGGAAGGCAGCACGTTTTGCCTGCGCCGAGCGCTGCGCCGAGCGCGTCGGTGGGATCAATTTCGCCGTCGTTGGGCCAGTAAAAGGCGATGCGCCGGCTTTTCAGAAACAGCGGATGGCGCGACAGGGTCGCTGCAAGGCACCGTGCCGCTTCGCGCTGCTGCTTCGGATTGAGCGCCCGCCGGGCTGCGCGGGTGCGCTTGCGGATATCTGATTGTGCCACAGAATTTATTGAAGGCGATAGATGCAAATTGAGTTCGCCTGCAGAATTTCGCAGCCGCGATTCGCGGCCGGTCCGATCGCGGCAGGCTGAATCCTGAAAAAACCGCCCGCACGTGCCGTGCCGGGCTGCTGACCTTGAACCGAGGTGTCCAAGGGGGAACACTCGCGACCGCTTCAGGTGCTTCGGCCCTTGCCTTTGAAAGCCAGGACGATGCTCGCAACAGCTGCCGCGGACAGTTCCCAAGTTATGATTTAGGTTCTAAGGCTTAAAAGCCGGCTCGAACACTACAGGCGGCTTGAAAATCGTCCATCGAAGTAAAATTATACGAATTTGCGCAGCGTCTGATCGATCTTTTCCGAAATCGCCTTGATTCTGGGCTCGGTGTCGCCTGCGTCCTTGCTCTCGCGCAGCGCAAGCAGTTCGTCGGCCATGTTCAGCGCCACCATCACGGCGCCGCGCTCGGCTGACATAGAGCGGTCGGATTGCTGGCGCGACCTGATTTCACTGTCGAGCATATGGGCAGCTTTCAGCAGTCCGATCTGCTCTTGCTCGGAGCACGTGACGTAGTACTCCTCGTTGGCGATGCGAATCTTGATGCTGTTTTCGGGAGGGGCAGGCTTCATTTGACCACCGCGCGCAATTCATCGATGATTTCCCCGATCTGTCTCGATGCTTCTCGGTTCTTGTTGTGCATGCGCGACTTCTCGACCCGTGCTGCATTGCAATCAGCGATCAATTGCTGATTTTCCGCGTGGAGACGTTCGCAAAGCGCAACAAGCTGATCGATTTTTGACTCTAGATCATCAATTTGTTCGTTCATTGGATTGCCGTATACGACAGATACGGCGCATTGTTCGCGTAAAACCTTAATGGCTATTAATCTTACCATAGATTCGCCGGAATTTTTTCAATTGCCGCCGCTGCGGGCAGTTGGCGCCCGCTATGGCCCGCAGCCGCGGGATACGGATTCGCGCCGAAAGAATCACAATCCGAAGGCACACAATCCGGCGCCATGCGCGCTGTGATAGAATGGCATTCGCTGCTCGCAGCGGCGAATGCCGCATGTTTCGGCATTCCGCTACGGTTTGTATCCGATGATTAACGAAAGCAAAGCGCCTGTGAGCGCAGCCGCGGTTGCGACCGCCAAGCTCGTCGGTTTGCTGGCAGGAGCGGTCTGCGCCAGCGCCTTGCAGCTTGCCGGCGAACCGCCCGGCCCGGCCGCGTCAGCAGGTCTGATCCTTTGGTACGCATGCATCGGCGCCATGGCTGCGGCTTGCGGGTGCTTTAAGTCCTATCCGGCAATCAATGTCCGGATTCGCTGGTGGATGGCAGGTACAATTGTCGGCGCGTGGATGAACTTTGTCCTTGCGCTGATTCTAGGCGCAGCGGCAGAGCGGCTGTCGGTTTCAGCCGCCATTCGCAGCGAGGGCGATTCGATGTGGCTCGTTGCCGACGGCGCGCTCATAGGACTCATCGCCGCTGGTGCGGCCGAGGCTGCCGCGCGCTTGCAAAGAAAAGGAAAATCGGCCAATGGCCAAACATAGGGCCGTATCGGGACAATGGTGGGAATGGACGATTCGATCCATTTTTTACGCTGGATGACTTAACTCATGGATTACGATGAAGTTCAGAATTTGCTGATTCCGTTCGACATACCTGTCGAAGCTTCGAAATTTCACGGTCAGCTCACCGCGCTGATCTGTGTCGGCTGCGACGAGCAGGACATCGACGACTGGCTGCCGATGATGCTGCCCGAGCGTTATCTTCCGGACAGCGAATACGTACCGCTCACTGCGCGCGTTGTCGACATGTATAGAGACATTCGCAGCAATATCGAAGAAGATGGGTTCAATTTCGATGTTCTCCTTCCTTCAGAGGACGAGCCGCTGCAAATCCGTATCGAGCAGGCCAACGGGTGGTGTTCGGGATTTCTCGAGGGACTCGGATTCGCCGAGTTCTCGATTTCCGGGGATATGCCGGAAGAATGCGTGGAAATTATCGAAGACATCCGCAGCATTGCGGTCGTCGAGCTTGACAGCGATGAGCCGTACGATGATCAGGAGTTTGATTTTATGACGCTTGAGGAGCATTTGCGCACTGCGGTGCAGCTGTTTTTTGAGACGGTCGCATTCTACCGCTCGCGCAATGCAGCGATTGGCGTCGACACCGTGCTTTCGGCATGAGCTTTCAGGACCGAAGGCAGGCGATCATGTCGCAGATCGGCTCCGGCATTGCGGTTGTGCCGACCTCGCCGGTTCGGCAGCGAAATTCGGATGTCGAGTATCCGTTTCGCCCGGACAGCGACTTTTACTATTTGACGCGCTTTAGCGAGCCCGAGTCTGTTGCCGTATTCGCGCCGGGCCATGATGATGGCGAGTATCTTTTGTTTTGCAGGGAGAAAGATCCCGACAAGGAGCTTTGGAACGGTAGGCGCGCCGGCGTGGAAGGAGCTGTTTCCGAGTTCGGAGCCGACGCGGCGCATCCGATTTCCAAGCTCGGGGAAATGATGCCGCAACTTCTGTCGGGACGCGATTCGATCCATTATCCCATTGGCCGGAATCCGGATTTCGACGCGCAACTTATCGGTTGGCTCAATCAGGTCAGGAGCAAGGTTCGACTGGGTGTGCGAGCGCCGACGCAAATTGTTGATTTGGGCGACGCGCTCAAGCAGATGCGGATTCGAAAGGACGAAAGCGAAATCGGACTGATGAGACGGGCCGGGCAGATCGCGGCCGAGGCGCATTGCAGCGCCATGCGGATGTGCCGCCCGGGTCTTGCGGAATTCGAGATTCAATCGGAGGTGGAGCGATGTTTCCGCAACGCCGGCTGCGAACCGGCCTATCCGAGCATCGTCGCTTCCGGAAGCAACGCCTGCATCCTGCACTACATGGACAATCGCGATCCGCTGCGCGATGGCGATTTGCTGCTCATCGATGCCGGTGCCGAATTGGATTGCTATGCTTCGGACATCACCCGAACCTTTCCGGTCAATGGGCGTTTCAGCACTGTGCACAAGGAAGTTTATGCCATTGTGCTGGAAGCTCAGCTGAATGCGATCGCATGCGCAGTTCCCGGCAAGCGGCATGCGGACGTTCATGATGCCTCTGTCGCTGCGATTGTCGATGGTCTCAGACATCTGGGACTTCTGAGCGGCAGTGCGGACGAAATTATCGAACAAGAGGCATTCAAGAAGTTCTACATGCACAAGGTCGGCCATTGGATCGGCCTGGATGTGCATGATGTGGGCGACTATGTGGTCGATGGCGAGTCGATGCCGCTGGAGAAAGGATTGTGCATGACGGTGGAGCCGGGCATCTACATATCGCCCGCAGACGATGTTCCGCTGCACTTTCACGGAATCGGGATTCGGATTGAAGACGACATCGTCATCACCGATGCCGGCAACGAAGTTTTGACCGACGCAGTTCCCAAGGAGCCGGATGCCATCGAGTCCCTGATGGGCGGCGCCTGAGCGTCCGTGCGTCCGAACGGTGCGGGCGTTCAGGGATCAATATCATGAATTCAAAGCTGGATTTTGACGTGGTCGTCTGCGGCGGCGGACTGGTCGGCGCAAGTTTGGCGTATGCGCTGGAAGGCTCGGGGCTGAAGGCTGCCGTGATCGAGCCTGCAGCTTCGGGTGCGGCGGGGCAGCCGAGTTTCGATACCCGCAGGCTGGCGCTGACCTACAGCGCCAAGGTACTGCTTGATCGATGGGGGTTGTGGGAGACCCTGAGCCCCGGCGATGCGGCTGCGATCGCTGAAATTATCGTTTGCGAGCGCGGAAGCGGCGCTTATACCCGTCTTGGTGCGGATGACGTTTCCTGCGAGGCGCTTGGCTGGAACGTTTCTGCCCGGGCAATCGGGCGTTGCCTGTATGCCCGGCTGGACGCAATGCCTCATGTGCAAGTCATCGCCGGGACCAACGCTGCGGCGGTCCGCGCCGAGCGAGATCGGGTGCGGGTTGACATCGAGTCAGGCGGCACGCCCGGGCATCTGAACGCCTCGGTCGCGGTGATTGCCGACGGCGGACGCTCGCCGCTCGCACAGCAGGCCGGCTTTGAGCCGGATGCGGCGCGATATCCCCAGAATGCGCTGATCTGCCGTCTTGAGCTGGACCAGGCCCATCAAGGCACGGCATACGAAATCTTTGCCGCCGCAGGGCCGATCGCCCTGCTCCCGGCCGGCGACAGGGAGTATTCGCTGGTGTGGACCCATGAGTCTGATGCCAGCGCGTTTCTTTTAAATTGCGACGAGCCGACGTTTATTGCAAGGCTGCAGCAGGAGATTGGCGAACGTGCGAAATCCAATTTTGTCCGCATCACCGGCGACAGGGTCGTGTATCCGCTTGTCGCGAGCCGGTTGAAGACTGCGGTGAAAGAGCGCATTGCCGTGGTTGGAAACGCCGCGCACACGGTCCATCCGGTTGCAGGACAGGGATTGAATCTCAGTCTGCGCGATATCGCAGAGTTCGCAAATGTGCTCGCCCGCCACCATCGCCGCGGGTGGGACATCGGCTCACTGTCGGTGCTGTCGCGCTACGACCGCCGCCGAAGCGCCGAAGCTGCGGCGGTCAGCATGTTTACCGATGGCCTGGTTCGGCTGTTTGCGAGCGACCGTCCTTTGGTCCAGACAGTCAGGCGGGCCGGGATTTGCGCAGCAGGCTCGTCTTCGCCTTTGCGCCGCTTTGTGCTGAACCGCACAGTCGGACTTCGCAGCTTGCAGCAAAGGGCGGGACCGCCTGGTCATCCGGAAGTGTCGCATGAGCTGCGCCGAGTTTGACATCGCTGTCATTGGAGGCGGCATTGCCGGGCTGGCGTTCGCATGCGCCCTAAAGGACGAGGGTCGTCGCATTATCGTCGCCGAACGCGGATATTTCAGTACCGGAGCCCGTGTTTCCTATGATTTGCGTGTGAACTCGATTCATCTCGGTTCTGAAGCGTTCTTGCGCAAAATTGGTGCCTGGAACAAAGGCGAATTCCGCTGCTGCCCGTTTCAATCTATCGAAGTGTGGGGCGAATCGGGCGGACGAATTCACTTTCGCGCCGATGAAATTGACAAGCCGCATCTTGGCCACATTGTCGAGAACAGCGTGCTTACAGGCGCCTTGGCCGCGGTTGCCGAAAGCGCCGAATCGATCGAACTGCGCGAAAGCGCCGAACTTCAGTCGATTCGCCCCGCCGGCGACTCGGTCGAATTGAGTTTTATGTCAGGCGACACGGTTCACGCAGGGGTGGTTGTCGGCGCAGACGGCGGCAATTCCCTGGTGCGTTCGTTTGCCGGTATCGAGGCACGCGAGCGCAGCTACGGACAAACGGCGATTGTCGCTCAGATTGAAACCGGCGTACCGCATCTGAACACTTCGTTTCAACGGTTTCTGCGCGGCGGTCCACTTGCGTTCCTCCCGCTCGGCGACGGCACCTGCTCGATTGTCTGGAGCCTGGAGTCGCGCCAGGCTGCGGACCTGATGGATCTTTCGGACGAGCAGTTCGGAGACACGCTGGCGCGATGCCTGGACTACCGTCTGGGCGAGACCAGGCTGGTGAGCAAAAAGGTGTCCTTTGATCTTCGCCGAATTTGCGCGAACGCGTATTTGTCGCAGCGCGCATTGCTGATCGGCGATTCCGCGCATGTCATCCACCCGCTTGCCGGAATGGGTGCCAATCTGGGCCTGATGGATGCCGCGGCGCTGGCGCAAATCATTGCCGGGCGGCTTGCAGGCAGCCAGGACGTATGGAATCACCAGGCGTATCGGGAGTATGAGCGCTGGCGCAAGGCCGTCAACACCCCCGTGATGCATGCCATGGACGGATTCGATGCGGGATTTAGAAGTTTCCAGCCGGTGCTGCCGGCCGTGCTGGGAATCGGGATGAGCGCTGTCAACTCGATGCCTGCGCTGAAACGGCCGATCATGCAGCTGGCATGCGGAATTTCCGGAGATTTGCCAGAAGCGGCCAGATACGGCGCCGAATCATCAGCCTGAGCGGGCCATGCTGCGGCTCTGCGGGCGAAGTGCAAATGAACTGCCGCCGGCAAATTGTGATAAAACTAGGAGACATCCGGTGATGCGCGCGAACGAAGTACAGGGGACATAGTGAACGACACGAATCTAAAATCGGCGGGACTGAGGCAGACGCTGCCTAGGCGGCTTATTCTCGAAATTCTCGAAACTTCCAGCGAGCGGCACCTCGGCGCCGAGGACATTTACCAGGCCCTGCGCGATGCCGGGCACGAAGTCGGACTGGCGACCGTCTACCGGGTGCTGACTCAGTTCGAGCAATCGGGAATTGTTCTGCGGCATCGCTTTGCCGGAGAGGAAAAGGCGTATTGGGAGCTTAACGACGAAGAACATCATGATCACATCGTTTGCGTGAAGTGCGGCCGGGTTCTTGAATTTGTCGATGAAGACATCGAGCAGCGCCAGGTTCGTGTCGCAGAATCGTTCGGATTTACCCTTGAAGGCCATTCGCTGCACTTGTACGGCGTTTGCCACGGCATGAAAAAGCAGGGGCGCTGCTCGGTTTCGGACGAGAGCTACTCCGGCATTGTCGAAATTGAAAGCGGCGATCCGGCATAAGGCAGCCGCAGGCGCCGTGCTTGTGAATTTGGGCAGGTTTGGCGCATTCGGCTCTTCATTCTGACTCTGGCGCGTGACCGGGCCGATTCAGCTGCTCGAAAGGCGAGGGCCGCTGCCCGCTGCAGATTCGCGTCGGAAGATGTAGATACCCGATGCGACAATCAGCGAAATGCCGATCCAGGTCGTGCCGTCGGGAAAGTCGTGGAAAATGACCAGCCCCAGAATTGTGGCGCTGATGATTTCGATATACTGAAACGGCGCCAGTAGGCTTACGGGGGCTATTTTGTATGCATAGACGATGAGAAGGTGTGCGAGCGTCGCGATCAGGCCCAGCAGCAGGAGCAGCCCCCATTCGGTCGCAGAAGGCCGGGTGAGTCTCAGGACATCGACGTCGGCCAGCGATCCTGCTGTGACGAGAATCCCCATGACTGCCATTCCGGCCACGCCGGCGAAGAATTGCATCCGGATCGGATGCTCCACCGCGGTGAGCTTGCGTGTCAGAAGAATATAGAACGCATAGCAAAGCGATGCGCCAACCGGAAGCAGCACCGGCCATCCGACGGTAGCGAATGACGGACGAATGACGACAACCGCGCCGATGAACCCGACAGCTATTGCTCCGAGGCGTCTGCGACCGACCTTCTCGCCGAGCACAATGACCGAAAGCAGGGTCACGATCATCGGCTCAATGAAGAATATCGCTATGGCGTCGGCAATCGGCAGGAATGCGAGACTTTTGAAAAACATCACTGTTGCCGCCGCGATCAAAGTTCCCCTGAGCGCATGCAGGAGCAGGTTTTTCGTCGCCCACTTGCCGCTTATGAAAAACAGCAGAGGAAGCAGAAAGATGGTCTGGAACGTAAAACGCGCCAAAGTGACCTGTCCTGTGGAAATCGAATCTGAGGTCCACTTGGCGATCGCATCGATGCCGGGTATGATCAGCATCGCGACGATCATCATCACCATGGCGCGCATCAGTTCGTTGCGCATTGCGGCCTCCGGCAATCGGCGCCCGGCTGAATTCGGTCGAGTACAGTTGTTTCACGCATCCTGGAGTCTCGCGCGCCTGCGTTCGCAACCGGCTGTTTCGCACTCAGCGCCAGGGCGGCCAGGTTGCACCCGAAGCTGAAGAGGATCGGATGCCTGTTCCGGCTTCGAATTCGTCGAATTGTCAATTAGGAACAGGCCCTATGCCGAATTTCAAGCCTGCAAGACGCGCTGGTGCTAAAGCAGCTGAGACGGCAGCCACAGTACGATCGCCGGAAACGCGACCAGCAAGCCTATTGTGATTGCATCGGCGACAAAAAACGGCGCAACACCCTTGAATACATCCTGCACAGACAGTTCCGGATGTACGCCGGCGACGACGAAGCAATTGAGCCCTATCGGCGGAGTAATCAGGCAAAGCTCCGCCATTTTGACGACCAGAATGCCGAACCAGATTGCGCAAAGCGTCGCCGACATGCCGAAATTGCTGTCTGCAGCGGAGACGAATTCGCCGCCGTTGAGCGCCATCACGGCCGGATAGACGACCGGCAGAGTCAGCAGCAGCATGCCTATGGCGTCCATGAACATGCCCAGTACCGCGTAAGCGAGAAGAATCAGCACCAATGTCAGAAGCGGACTTTGGTCGAGCGACGCGATCCACTCGGCGAATGCGTCGGGCAGGTTGGCGAAACCGAGAAATCGGACGTAGATCAGGACGCCCCATATGATGGTAAAGATCATGACCACCAGCTTTGCCGTCTCGATCAGTGCGCGCTTGAGTTGATGCCATCTCATTCCCTTGATCACGGCAAGACAGAACACCACAAAGGCGCCGAGGGCGCCGCCTTCGGTCGGCGTGCCCCAGGCATCTCCGCCGAACGGGTTGTAGATGAACAGGACGATGATTGCTACAACAAAAGCGATCGGAAGCGCCGGCGGCACCGCCTTGAAGCGTTCGGCCCAGGAAAATCCGGTAATGCGCGGACCGAAACCGCGGACCGTCAATGCGAGACCGACGATCAGCACCGCATAGATCAGCGCGGAAAACGCACCTGGCACAAAACCGGCCAAAAGCAGCTTGCCGACGTCTTGTTCGACAATGATGGCGTAGATGACGAGAATTGCCGAAGGGGGGATCAGCGATGCGAGAGTGCCGCCTGCGGCAACCACGCCTGCGGCGAATCTCTTGTCGTAGCCGTTTTGAAGCATTTCCGGTATTGCGATTCGAGCGAACACGGCCGATGTGGCGACCGACGCTCCGGATACCGCGGCAAATCCGGCAGTGGCGAACACGGTGGAAACGGCCAGTCCGCCCGGAAGCCACCCCACCCAGCGCTTCGCCGCTTCGAACAAGGCGCGCGTCAGGCCCGCGTAATAGGCGAGAAAGCCGATCAGAATAAAGGTCGGTATCAGCGACAGCGCCTGACTCGATACTTTCGAGTGGGGCACCTGGCCGGCGGTTTTGGCGGCGATTTCGATTGCCCACAAAAGCGAGTGCGGGTCATATCCTTTCTTTGCCCAGAAAATCCAGACCAGGCCGATCAGTCCTGCAAGCGCCGCGGCGAATGCCACGCGCATTCCGAGCGCCACCAGCACCAGCATGGCGGAGGTGACTGCCAGGCCGATATCGACGGAATCCATCAGCTAAGCTGGCGCGATTGATTGTGCCCGAACCGCAGACATCAGCGTCCTACCGGTCCGAGACGAGAGCCGATTCGCGTTCGGCTTTCGTTGCCGCATCTTCGACAAGCGGAATCGCGACCGGTGCATCGCCGCCTTTCGCAATGGCGGCGCCATAGCCCCACAGCTGCAATGCAAGGCGGATGCAAAGCACGAAAAATGCGCATGGCGCAAGCACCTTGGCGGGCCAAAGCGGCAAAGCGATGTCCATAGAGCTGTCCCGGCTCCAAAGCGGCGCTGCAAAATCGAAACTTCTCAGGAAATGGGCCCACGAGCCCCAAAGGAGCGCTGCGATCAGAATCAGTATGGCTGCGGTCGTAATGAATTCGGCAATCCACAATGCCCTGCCGCTGAGTTTGGCGACCAGGATGTCCATTCGGATGTGCCCGCCGTCGCGCTGGACGAACGCGATCCCCATAAAGGCGATCAGCGGCATAAGCTGCTCGATCAGATCCACATAGCCGGGAAGCGGCTGGTTGAACAGATTGCGTCCGCCGACCGATACCACGGCGAACAGCATCAGCGCGAAAACGGCGAAGCCGCTGACTAGGGCCAATGCCTGTTCGAGCCGGTAGAGCGACCGGTCGAGGCGGCTTAGGAGGGAGCCGTCGGCGTGAACTGAGGATTGCCCTGCCATGCGCTTGACTCTACATGCGAACTTCCATCGGCTGCGCTGATGAGCGGTTCAGCGCACGGGCGCCACTTGAAACGGCACCCGTACGCGAAAGCGCAGTTCCGTTGCCATGGCCGATCGCAGCGACGGAGCCCGGGACTGCATGCAGCCTCGGATCGGGAGCTAATTTGAAACCATAGCGGCGACAGCGTCGTAGAGCTCTTGCGCAGGGATGCCCTTGCCCGCATTCTCCTCGATCCAGGCCGCGGCCGCCGGCTGTGCCACATCGGTGCGGAACTGTTTCAAGTCCGCATCGCCATAGGTGATCCGCTCAATTCCCTTTTCGTCCAGAACCGGCCCGAATTTCACCAGAGTCTTGTTGGTGTAGTTGTCGACATAGTGATCCAATGCCTCATCGATCGACCCCATGAGCGCATCGCGGTGCTCGTCTGAAAGTGCCGCCAATGCGTTGCTGTTGGCCACTACCGGGCAGTTGATCGTGCCAAGATTCATATTGGTTGTCCACCATTGTCCGGCTTCGATGATGCCGAAGGCCATATGCGCGTGAGGGGCGAACGCCACTGCCTTGACGACGCCGCTGTCAAGCGCCTGGCGCACTTCGGTCGCGGTCAGGGATTGGGGCACTGCTCCTAGAGCGGCCATCGCCTTGCCGATTCCGCCTGTTGCGCGAACCGCGAGTCCATCGTAGGACTCCAGCGTGCGCGGCGGTTCTCCGACGCCCATCAGGTTGTACGGGGGTTGAGGCGTGGGCATCAATATGGTGGCGTTCCATCTTCCAAGGTCGTCGATGACTGCCTGATGCTGATACAGCGCACGGCTCAATGCCAATTCATCTTCCAGGGTCTTGGTGCCGAGAAACGGCAGTTCGAGCACTGTGATGGTCGGATTCTTGTCGCGGTGATAGCCGGCGCAGAACTGAGCCATCTCGAATGCGCCAATCGAAATCCCGTCAAGATTCTCCTTGTTTTTTGAAAGACCGCCATACGAAAGGTTGAGGGTGAATTCGCCGCCGGTTTTTTCCGAAACCAGCTCGGCCAGCTTTTCGACGTGTTCTGTAAAGGCGCGCCGCTTGCCCCAGAGTGACACATTCCATTCGACCGCAAAGGCTTCGCTGCAGAAAGCGAGCATTACCGTTGCCGCAATTAATGATCTAAAGTTGATTCGAGTCATCGTTATCTCCTGAATTCAAATGTTTGCGTGTGTACGGGCATATTACCAAAATAAAGTAAAAAAATGCAGCCGGTTGAAGCAGAAAACGGCTCGCTCACGCGCGGCTAGGAGCGCATCAGCGAGTGCTCGCGCGCCTCAGGAATCCGGCACTCGCTGATGTGTCGCTCGTCGCCGCAATGAACCGCCGGATTGAGTGTCGAGACGCCGGCAAAGTGCGCTTCCAGAGATTTCTTCGGTTCGAGCGAGGACATTATTGCTGAGACTAATAGGTACGCCGCGGCCGTTGCAATGATCGCAAGTGCGCCGACCAGCGCGAGCAGTGCAACTTTGCTTCGTGGGGCATTGAATCGCATCAGGCTACTCCTTTGATGACGGATGGGCGTCAGCGTCAAATTGTGCGCTGACGATGTCCGGGGTGATTGCCAGCAGCCTCATGGTGCGCGTCAGCTTCGGCAGTTCCACGGCAAGAAACTCGCGCCTCATTTCATCCTGGATTCTTTCTACCGCCTGATCAGCCACATAGTAGCCTTTGCCTCTTTGGTTGGCAATGACGGAGCGCTCGACCAGCGTCTGATAGCTTCTAGCGACCGTATTTGGGTTGACGCCGAGTTCGACGGCCATTTCCCGAACCGAAGGAATTCGCTTGCCTTCGGTCCATTCGCCGGCGAGAATGCGCTCGCGAATCCGGTCTGCAATCTGCAGATAGATGCCTTTTGGGTCGCTAAATTCCATCTTCGGCCTGAGTTTCGCTCAAGCGCAGCCACGCAATACACCAAAGTGCCGGCGGCATAAGCGCGAGCGCCGACCACAGGGCGACAGCGACAGCGTCTCCAACCGAAGAATCCAATTCCGCAAGCATTCGGTCCAGAGCATCATAGCCGTGGAGTTCGGGAAAATAGGGATGATCGAAACGCCATGCCGAGTGAATCCAATCGAAGTTCCGGGCTGCAAGATAGCCTGCGCAAACAATGAGTGCAATGAGTCCGGTGAGCACAAGTGTCAGAACGAACAGGGTCTTTATAATCGCAAACCTGCGGAACCATACGGCGCCAAGGAAAAACGGAGACTGGATCACGCAGTAGATCGCAAGCGCTTCCCAGACGTCCGGGTCGAACAGGTCGAATATTGGCCGCCGGCTTCCGAAGGCTGCCAAATGCACGGCCTCGATTATTGCGGATGCCACGAGCATGTAGACAGGAAGTGCGATTGCAAAACCGGCAGTAAGAGGAAGGAGCCGGGCGAGAATCTTCTCCAGCGCTGATGCGGGGAGCAGTAAATATGATTCCCGCGCATCCGGGCTATGCAGTGCGCTGAACGCACGCTTGGTGGCAACAAGGCCCCAGATGAATAATGCATAGGCGAAAAGGGATTGATACGGCGCCGGATCGAGAGTGCCGAAGTATCGATCAGACAGTGTGATCAGCAGATACATGGTGCCGCTGAACCCGCCGATGAACGCATATGCTCGCCATTCGGCGAGGAAGTCGGCGCGCATGAGCAGCCACAGCCGGTAAATTGACAGATTGCCGTTCATGCGGATGATGCCTTGCGTGCGAAGCGGGCGAATTCTGCCGGTTTTGCAATGGCGGCCTTAAACAGGAGTTCCAAATCCGGCGGACCGCTATTTGAATCGGGATCAATCCGCACCGAGGCATATCCTCCCAGATAGGGTTCGGTATACAGCAGGTTTTCGCAACGGTCATCCGGACGGCTTGCCTGTTGAGAAAAAACCAGCCCGGCGGATGCCTGGTGTAGATTCATGTCGCAAATCAGGCTGCCGCCGTGCAGAATCAGAATCCGGTCGATCAGGTGCTCCACATCCTTGACCTGATGCGTTGCTACGATGAGTACGCGTTCGGGTGTCAGGGCTTCGGCGACCAGACTGCGAAAAATGCCTTTCGAAGGAATGTCCAGGCCGTTGGTCGGCTCGTCAAGAATCAGGATTGACGGCTGGCAGGCCAGGGCGAACGCGAGATGGAATTTCTTTTGCTCGCCAAGTGAAAGACTCGAAAGTTTCCGCCCGCGCGGGACCGCAAGCATCGTCAGCAGGTGTTCCAGATACTTGCTGTCGAAGTTCGGGTACAGCGGAGCGATTCGCGAAACGTAGAGCCGGTCGGACATCCGCGGCAAATACGGTGTTTCGCAAAGTACGTAAATGTTCGAAAGCAAGGACGGGCTTCTTTTCGCAGGATTCCGGTTCATCACTTCGATACGTCCCTGTATCGGGAACAGCATCCCGGAAAGCAATTTCAGCAGAGTTGATTTGCCTGCGCCGTTGAGACCGAGCAACCCGTAGATATTGCCCGGCTCAAGTTCGAGGCTCAAGTTTTCGAACACAGCATGCTTTGCGTATTCGAAACGGATTTTGTCCAATTTCACCATGGCTTTCGATTCGTTGCGTCGCAGATGATTCTTTCTGTACTAGTATACTAATACATTAGTATTAAATTCTCAAGCCTGAATAGGAGTTTGTGCCGTCTTGCGGCGGACATGCGCAAGGGCGGGGGAAATTATTGCGACCGACGCTTCTGGCGGCGCTGCGAGGTGCGCAAAGCGGCTAATCGACCAATGCGAACCTGATGGGAATGCGCACCACGCCTTCGGCTGCCACTCCGAAATAGCTCGCAGGTGTGAATTTCCATTTCCTCACCGATTTGATTGCGGCGTTGTCCAGGCCCGGATATCCGCTGGACTGGAAAGTGTCGATCTGGGTCGGTTTGCCGCTTTGGTCTACATGAACTTCCAGAATGACCGACCCTTGCTCGCCTCGGGCGCGCGATCGGCGCGGGTATCTCGGCGGGCGGTTCGCATGCGCTTGGCCTGTGTATGACGGGCTCACCCATCCCGAGCCGGATGCTGCAGATTGCACTGATGCAAGTTCGGTGCGGGCAGGCTGTGCGGGTTCCGGCCTGTCTGTCCCTTGCGCAATTTCTGCAGCCTTGCCGGACGATGTCGTGTCGTCGGCAGCGTCCGACTTCAGTTCGGCATTGCTGATCCTATGCTCCATGGCAATGGCTGCGCTGTCTTTGCCTGTTGAGTCGGCTGCGGTCTGCGAAGACGCGCGCCTGCCCGTCGCGGCGGGCGCCGGGTAGTCAGGCGAATCCGAAGCGGCGTCGGCAATGTTCGATCGCAGGGATTGAACGGGGCGCTGAACGGCCGGCTCCGGGTTGCTGGGCGCTGTTTTTACCGAAGCGGCAGTCTTTGCGCTATTTTCAGATGATTCGGGCAGCGGCCATCTCGTTTCAAAGTCGTCGACAAGCGATTCAATAGGCGCCTGAAGGCCGGTTACTTGATGTTCTGCGTCCAAATCGGAAATTTCGTCGAGGGCATGACGCACTTCGAAGTCGTCTGCCAGCTGAACGCGGGTGGGACGTTGTTCGCTAAGGACCGATTCGGCTGCGGCGGCCACCATCGCCAACAGCGGCTTCGGGTCGGCGGGTGCGATTTCGCCGTCGGATTGCCTGTTTGAAATGGAAACGCCGGTCTCTTGCTGCATTGCTGCGTCCGCTTCGGCATCCTGTCGCTTCGTGCCTGATTCATTAGGAGCTTGTGCACGGTCAAATTCGGTTTCGGCGTTTACAGGACGCCGGTTTGGCAGGTCATTGGCCATCGCCGTTTCGTGATCCGCATCGCCGCTTTTCGGTTCATGTTGCCAGAGCGTGTCCTGTTTTTGCGCAGAGGACCATCTTGTCTCAAAATCGTCGATAAATATTTCTGTCAGGGGGCCTAAGGCGGCGATCTGATTGCCCGTGTCGAATTCGGTTGCCTCATCGATCACCCGCCGCACTTCGAAGTCATCGGTGAACTGAACAAGGGAATCAACGCGGTCCTGTTCAGATATTGATTCGTTGTGCTTGTGCTGCGAGTCGGTCGAATCGATGGAATCGGCGGAATCGAAACCGGATTCGACGTCTGCCGGAAGATAGAGCGGCATATGATTGTCCAGTGCCGTTTCAAAATCCGCATCTGCCGCGTTCGAATCAAATGGCTCCGGCATCCCATGCTCTTCGGTTGCCGGCGATGTGGGTCTGGCTCCATCATTCAGCGATTCGAAATTAAGATCCGGGACGTCGATGTCGGACTGCTTGTATTCGAATTCAGGCACAGTGCGCTTGAGCGGTTCGGGGGCGGCCGTGTCGGACTTCGGGTTTGTTTCGGTTTCTCTCGATGCCATTGCCAGCTGCTTCGGCTGCTCGGCGAGCGGATCGGCGGACCAAGTCTCGGCTGCTTCGACCAAGTCATCCGACTGGTGCGGCATCTGCGTTTCATGCACGTCGCCGGTGTCGATCGCGGATTCAAAGTCGCGCAATGGCGCCTGGCTTTCGACCGGCATATTCCCGTCCGCCGCTGATTCGTCCCGATTCAGTGCCAGATTGCTTGCGATGTCGTCGAGGTTCAAATCCTGCGCTGACCGGGTCTTAGCATTTTCATCCGCGCGTACAAGACTGATTTGCGGTTCAGCCGCAGGATTGTCGGCGATTAGCGCGTCCAAGTCGATCGGTACAGCCGCTTCGCTCGTTTCGCTGGTTGCCGCTGTGTCCGGCGAGTGTCCGGATTGTTTTGCCGAATCGGTCGAATTGCGCTGTTCATAGGCGGACAAGGCATCCTGCATGGCGATGTCGCTTGATATGTGGATCAGCGATGCGCCTATGGACGGCGATGTCGCGATCGAAGCGGCGGGCGGAACAGCTGCCAGGAGCAAGGATGCCACGCCGCCGTGCATCGCCAGCGAGCCGGCGATGGAAAGAACCAGGCTTGGCTGAAGTCGCATCATTGCCATAGAGTCCTTGACAGCGAATTGGCGGTGCAATGCATATGCGCACCACGATTGTCAGTACAACGGTGCGGTTCCGGGCTGTCGAGCCGGCGCGGCCATGCGCAGCCTGACTCGATAGTCATGCGCCTGCTGGCATTTCCCTTAATTTCAATATGATGCGCCGAGCACGGTATCGGCTTGGTGCGGGGTCTGTTGCCCATCATGCGAAGCCTGTTTCGATTGCACGAATTGGCACGTCACCGCAGACGGGGGTCCGCCTCCGCAGGAACACCCCGTTCCTCGGTGGGGTAACGCTTGCGATGGCAGGTTTCCTGGCTTGCGGGTCTATGCTTGTGCTCGGCCTTCCCAGTTACCCAGTGGCATATCGAGCAATTGCTTACCGCATACAGTTGCGGGGGCAGCCGAGGCTTCGCGAAAATGCCGACCTCGTTCCATAGCCGTCGCTGAAGGGAAGTTTACAAGAACTGATGCCGTTGCGCAACATGACAAGTCGGTTAGTCGTTTTGTCGACTGCAAGCAGCGGGTCCCGGCGTCGAGCAGCGATTGCAGCGCCGTTCGCTCAAATTGTCTGCTGCGTCAAAACATTGAACTCTCTGACCGCTTTGCGCTGCAATAGGCATTGGCGTACAAGGCGTTTCGCAATTGCCGATTTGCACAGAACTGCCATGAAAAGCCTCTTTTTTGCTAAAAAAGTCTAACACGTCAATATATGGCGGATAAGAGCCATTTTTCCCTTGCATTCGCATCCGGCATGTGACACAATGGGAACTTCGCCGCTGCCGGTTCGCAATCGTTTCGGCAAGCGACAATCGTCCAGGACGGACTTGGATTCTTTCGGCACTGCTCATTCTTGCCGCCCCGATGCTTTCGGGAGCGGCGGGCAGATGCGATCCCGGTTCCAGGATCTCCCTTGAGCAATGGGACTGGCGGATTGCCGGACGGTCATGCCGCGTCGGATCCTGTCTCAGGGCGAATGTACGGCACAAAGGTTCACGCGCCGGCATCTGCGCGGCGCATATGATCAATCAGCGAACAGCGAGGAAAACGACCGCATGAATGAACAAGTCTTATCAGACCGTCACGACAATTATTTCCGCAGCCAGTTCGGCAGCGCTGAGTCTGTTGCCGCACTGCTGGGCGTGGCATTGGACGAGGACCAGCTCGGACAGCTGGACCTTGGGCAGATGTCTGTCGAGTCCGCCGTCTTGCCCGAGGCGGTCCGTCTTGCTACCGGCTATACCGACCTGGTGGCTTCGGCCAGGCTCAAGTCGGGCGAGAAAATGGCGATCACCTTGCTGGTCGAGCACAAAAGCAGCGCCGAAAAGACGCTCATGCGCCAGTTGCTCGGCTACATGGCGATGCTGTATGCGAAAGGCTGCCAGGCGGTTGTGCCGGTGACGGTGTATCACGGCAAGGGCCCGTGGCGTCGGGAGAAGTCGTTTTTCGGTTTTCAGCATGAAAGGCTGCCTGAAGGGTTCTTGTCGGTGTTCGGCCGTCATCTGATTGACTTTGTTTCGGTGTTCGTATCGCTTCGCGATGCCAAGGTGCGCGCTCAGGTGCGCAGTCTGCCGGCCAGGGAGCGGTTGGCGCTTCAGGCGATGGCGGATGTGTGGGATGCCGATGCGCAGCTATTCGCCGAGCTTGCGGCGCAGTCCAAAGCGATAAGCGAGGACGAGCGCGGCACGTTTAACAGAAAGACGTTCGATTATTTGAGCGACGGCGGGCAATCATTTACAATGGAAAGCGTCGCAGTGGCGCTGGAACCGATTATCGCAGAGGACAATGAAATGCGTGAAGTAACGGTAGCATGGGTGAAGGAACATTTTCCAACCGTGGCAGAGGATTGGAGATCCAAGGGATTTGAGCAGGGCGTTGAGCAAGGCATTGAGCAGGGCTTTGAGCAGGGCATCGAGCAAGGCATTGAGCAGGGCATTGAGCAGGGCATTGAGCAGGGCGTGCACAAAACGAAATGCGAACTGGCGAGAAAGCTTATGTCCGACGGCATGTCCGAAGCGGACATACGGCGCTTGACCGGCTTGAGTTCGAAGGAGCTGAGCCAATTGAAAAACGGCGGGTGACGCTGCTGTCGCATCGGTTTGCGGACTTTGATCCGTGCAGGGCTTAGAGCCTGGTCAGCGACTTTCCCTTGATTCTACGTATGCCTTCTTTGGCTGTTTCGGATTCGGAAATGAGTCAACTTGGCGGTCATGGTGGTAAGAATGTCTGCGGCCGGGGTATCGGCGAAATTCCCGATAAAGCGACTTGGCGTCGCGACAGATGGGCTGAAGGTGGCTGGCGGTAAATGGAAATGCGTGAAGTAACGGCAGCATGGGTGAAAGAACATTTTCCAACCGTGGCAGAGGATTGGAGATCCAAGGGATTTGAGCAGGGCGTCGAGCAAGGCATTGAGCAAGGCATTGAGCAGGGCATTGAGCAGGGCATGCACAAAACGAAATGCAAATTGGCGACAAAGCTTATGGCCGACGGCATGTCGGAAGCGGACATACGGCGCTTGACCGGCTTGAGTTCGAAGGAGCTGAGCCAATTGAAAAACGGCGGGTGACGCTGCCGTTGCATCGGGTTGCAGAATTTGGCTCGGGCAGGACTACGAATCTGGTCAGCGACTTTCCCTTGATTCTACGTATGCCTTCTTTGGCTGTTTCGGATTCGGAAATGAGTCAACTTGGCGGTCATGGTGGTAAGAATGTCTGCGGCCGGGGTATCGGCGAAATTCCCGATAAAGTGACTTGGCGTCGCGACAGATGGGCTGAAGGTGGCTGGGGGTAAATGGAAATGCGTGAAGTAACGGCAGCATGGGTGAAAGAACATTTTCCAACCGTGGCAGAGGATTGGAGATCCAAGGGATTTGAGCAGGGCATGCACAAAACGAAATGCAAATTGGCGACAAAGCTTATGGCCGACGGCATGTCGGAAGCGGACATACGGCGCTTGACCGGCTTGGATTCTCAGGAGCTGAGCCAATTGAAAAATGGCGGGTGACGCTGCTGTTGGATCGGTTTGCAGACGTTGGCCCGGTTACGAAACTGCTTTGCGACTCCCCATAGATTCCACTCAGGCCGCTTTGGCCGTTTCGGCTTGACAATGCCTCACCCAAACAGACATCGCGCCATCAGTGTTTCAGTCGCCGGCTCGCTCTAGACCCATCCTGAACTCGGTTGTACACCTATGCTCGGTGTGCCGCAATTCGGATTCCAGCCCCCAAACAATCAGAAAATGACAAGCCGCGCACTTATGATCCAAGGCACCGGTTCGGATGTCGGAAAATCCGTAATCGTCGCCGGGCTGTGCCGGGTGATCCGCCGCAAAGGTCGCACCGTAGCGCCGTTCAAGCCTCAGAACATGTCCAACAACGCTGCGGCATGCGCCTGCGGCGGCGAAATCGGGCGCGCTCAGGCACTTCAAGCCAGGGCAGCCGGTATTGATCCCGAAGTCGACCTGAACCCGGTTCTGCTAAAACCGCAATCCGATTGCACTTCCCAGGTAGTGGTCCATGGCAAGGTGGTTGCCAATCTGGATGCCAGAAATTTTCTCAAGGACAGATTCTGGATGATGGAGCCTGTCCTCCACAGCTTCAGAAAATTGTCTGACAGCTATGAATACGTACTGGTTGAAGGTGCAGGAAGTGCTGCAGAAACGAATTTAAGAAAGCGCGATATCGCGAATATGGGCTTTGCCCGCGCAGCGAATGTGCCTGTAGCCCTTTTGGCCGATATCGACCGCGGCGGAGTGATCGCGTCAGTGGTGGGAACCAAGACTGTGCTGGATTGCGACGATGCTGCAATGATCAGGAGCTTCATAGTCAACAAGTTTCGTGGCGATACTTCGCTGTTTGCTGGTGGTGTACAGGATATCGAAAGACACACGGGGTGGCCGTGCCGTGGTGTCATTCCCTGGTCAAAGTCCGCCCGGCGGCTGCCTCAGGAAGATTCTGTGATTCATGACTCGCTTGTTCCGGAGCATGCCGAAAAAATGAATTCCAAGGTAAAAATTGCGGTGCCCATGCTGTCAAGAATTGCCAATTCCGATGACTTTGATCCGCTGCGCAGCGAGCCCAACGTGGAGTTTCAGTTCATCAGGCCCGGCTCGCCGATTCCCAGAGATGCAGATGTCATCATTGTGCCCGGCACGAAGTCGACTCTTTCAGATTTGAGGTTCCTGCGCGAACAGGGATGGGATCACGACATCATCGCCCATGCCCGGTCCGGCGCAAGAGTGCTGGGGCTGTGCGGCGGCTATCAGCTGCTCGGGAGAAAAATTCGGGATTTGAATGGAATCGAGGGTCGCCCGGGGTCTGCCGACGGCCTAGGGCTGCTCGATGTGGAAACCGATATGAACGACGACAAGACAGTCCGGCCCCTGAACGGAGTTTGCGTGACCACGGGAAGCATTGTCAACGGTTATGAGATCCACATAGGCGAAACCCGCGGCCCGGATACTGTGCGGCGGATGATCCGCTCCGAGCACGGCGAAGACGGTGCCGCAAGCAGTGACGGCAACATTTCAGGATGCTATGTGCACGGACTGTTTTCGAGCGACCAGTTTCGCTCCCGCTGGCTAAATGGCGTTCGCGAGAACACCTCATCGCGATTGTGCTACGAAGCGTCGGTCGAAGATTCTCTCGAACAACTCGCCGACGAACTTGAAGCAGCGCTTAATATCGATGCGTTGCTCGAAGACGCTTGCCCACCAAGATTTTGATGTCAGACCTCATGCCGTTGCATTTGCCGCACATAGTCAAGGTGAAACCGGAAGTACCCGGAAGCAAGGTGCGCGATACGGTCTTTCATCAGCGGATGCAGTTTCGGCAGTGCGTGGAACGGGACCGAGGGGAAGGCATGATGCTCTGCGTGATACGGCATGTTCCAGGCCAGGTAGCGAAAAAGCGCATTTGAAACAGTGGTGCGCGTGTTGTGCAGCATGTTGCCGCTCATTTCGCATCCGGCATGTTCGGCGAGTAGAAACCCGCGAAGCGCCACCATTCCGAATAGCAGCGGCATAGCCCAAAGATGCACCAGGAATAGGGAGTCGAAGGCGAAGGATGCCGCAAGCAGAGCACAATACCCGGCAATGTGCGCTCGCGCTTCTTTCACAATGGCACCCTGCGCCGACTCCGGAATGAAATCCGCATCGGCCCGCCCGGCGGCTAGGCCGGCCAGCAGCTTGAATTGCGGAATCCAGTAGGTCTGAATGCCGGACATCGCCCACAGGTACTGTGCAGGCGTTGATGGCTTGGCTATTGCCATTTCAGGATCGTTTTGCGCATCATTGGTGTGTCGATGGTGGGCAAAATGAAACCGCCGGAAGTAGCCGGCCGGCAGAAAGAGAATCAAGCCGCATATCGCTGCGACGGTCGAATTGAGCCATTTGGTGCGAAACGCGGTGCCATGGATGCACTCGTGCAAAGGTGCGAAGACGAACACAAGGGCGATGCCGTGTGCGATATAGGCCGGCCAGATCCACCAGGTGCCAAGTGCAAGCACAACGAGCCCGCCCGTGGCAGCGATCACCAGCGCATGTACCGCCAGATGTAGCAATGCCGGGGCGTCAGATTTTCGGGAGAATCGCCGAAGATCGCCGGTTGCGAGCAAATCCCGCCTGTAGGTATAGCCGTCCATGCTGTGTTTTAGCGCTAATTCAGTAACGATTTCAGTCCGTTTACGAGGCGGTCGATTCCTGCCACTGAAACGCTCGGTTCAAGTGCGCCGTAGGAAACTCTTAGGCAGCATCGATCGTCAATTCCGAATGCCTGCCCGGGAATGACCGCCACTCCGTGCTGCTCGATCAGCGCCTTGACGATCTGCATGTCCGACAGATTGGTACCGGGAATTTCAATCAAGGCGTAGAACGCGCCGTCAAGCCTGCCGTGGCGAACTCCCGGCAGGCTGCGCAGGGCATTCGCCAAATGCTCGCGCGCACCCGCGATTTCGGCAATCCGCGGCTCGCAATAGGCAAAGCCCAGCTTCAAGCACTCTATCGCTGCAAATTGGCTGATGACAGGCGGGCAGATCACGTTGGTGTCCTGAATCTTGCGCACTGCCAGGAACAGGTCTTTCGGCACGAGCATGCAGCCGATGCGCCAGTTTGCCAGCGCGTAGCACTTGCTTGTCGAGAATAGCGATATCGTGTGTCCGCTTGCATCGGACGCCGATGCCGGCGAAAAATGCTGCGCATCGCCATAGCGGAAATACTCGTAGGCTTCGTCGCTGACATGGTAGAGATTTGATTGCGCACACAGTTCGTTTATTTGCTCAAGCGTATCGCGCCGGTACACGGCTCCGCTCGGATTGTTCGGAGAGATTGTGACAATCGCCCGGGTCCTGGGCGAAATGGCGCGTTCAATTGCATCCGCAGCAGGATGGTAATTGCTGTCGGTATCGACGCCGACCGGAACACAATTGGCGATCCGCACCGCCATTTCATGATTGAAGTACCACGGCTTCGGCAGAATCACCTCGTCGCCGGGATCGCAAATCGCGAGGATGGCGTTGAGAAAGCCCATGTTGCTGCCCGCTGTAACGACAACCGCATATTGCGACGAGTCGATCCCGTTTTCGCTCTCTAGCTTGGCGCTGAACGCCTCGCGTAATTCCAAGATGCCCTCGACCGCCTGATAGTGGTGAATCGCCGATTGCGAAAACCGCGCGATGCCGTCAGAAATCTGCTCCGGAGGCGGAAAATACACCACCCCCTGACCTAGGGAGATGGTTCCAGGATTGGCATCGATCATGTCCGCCACTGCCGGAATGATCGGAGCTTGTACATCGTTGATGCGTTTCGATGCAGCGTGCATGGAAGTACGCCTCGGGTTCGTTTCCGGGAAACGACTATTTTGACAGGACTGCCGGCCAGTTCGCGTCGCCGCGCCTGATGTTATCCGGAATGTTTTCGCTCCAGGTCTTGCGCACGCTCTTGTTAAAGTTCAGATAGAGCCTGCCGTCTACAATGGACCAGGCGTCGGGATCGGTTTTAGCGGTGTAGTTGTTCGATACCGCCCAGGCGCAATAGCCTCCGTAGCGCGGCGCCCAGCGTTCGGGGTCCTCAACGAACCGGTCGCGATTCTCGGCAGAGGCGAATCTCCAGGTGGCGCCGTTCCAATCAGCAGTGTACTCGCTGTCGCCTTTGACAGGCTTGCTTTCCAGATGATAGGCCACCGTATCGTATCCGCGGATGGCGAAGTCTCCCCAGCCGGCGGCAAATACCGGCGGCTGGTCAGCATAGGCTGCGCCGCCGCATGCCAGAACCACGACAGCGGCGACGATCCATTGAATCGGTTTGAAGTTGTACATCGTTTGATACCTCGGGAGGTTCGACGGAATGTGCGAATCGCGCCGGCACAGCGCATATTGGCCCGATTATCGCATTTGTGCGCTGCGAATGTGAAATCGTAAGTCGCGTGCGCGGAGATTCCGCCTCGCGGACCAGGGTTTCGGACAGCTCGGATATGCGGTCGTCAATTGCACTTTCAATTGCTGTATCCTTTTCGACTTTCACAGCCGCGACGGGGCAATTTGGCATCCGGCGGCTCGCAATCGGATTGAACACCGGCATACGGGGAGAACGAAATCAGATGAAAATGAATCGACTGGGCACTTCGGATATTGACGTCAGCGAAATCTGCCTGGGCACTATGACATGGGGGAGCCGGCACAGCGAAGCTCAGGCGCACGATCAAATGGACTATGCGCTTGATCACGGCGTGAACTTTATCGACACGGCGGAAATGTATCCGGTTTTGCCAATCGCCCGTGAAACTTCAGGCGCTTCGGAATCGATTATCGGCACCTGGCTGCGCAAGCGCGGCGGACGCGACCGGGTTGTGATTGCTACCAAGATTGTCGGAGATGGCTCGAACTCGATTCGCGACGGCGGACCTATCGGGCCGAAGTCGATACGCGCTGCGGTCGAGATGAGTCTGAAGCGCCTGCAGACCGACTACATCGACCTGTATCAGCTGCATTGGCCGAATCGGGGTTCGTATCATTTCCGCCAGAGCTGGAAATTCGACCCTTCCGACCAGGACGCCGAGCAGATTCGCGGCAATATCTGCGAGACACTTGAGACGCTGGATGAATTCGTCGCTGCCGGGAAAATTAGGACGATCGGCCTGTCGAACGAGTCCTGCTGGGGCACATCGCAGTTTCTTCAGATCGCCAGGGAGCGTAATTTCCCCAGAGTCGTGTCGATGCAGAACGAATACAACCTGCTGGACCGCAAGTTCGATCTGGATTTCGCAGAGCTTTCGCACAACGAGAAAGTGGGACTGCTGGCATTTTCACCTCTCGCTACGGGCCTTTTGAGCGGCAAGTATCAGGGTGGAGCGACTCCTGCGGCTTCTCGGCGGGAGTTTTCCCCGACCCTGGGCGGAAGGTATACGGACGAAGTTTTGCCGGCAGTCGATGAATACATCCGCATTGCCGACGAACATGGCCTCGACCGGTGCCAGATGGCGCTCTCGTTCTGCCTGACAAGGCCGTTCATGGCGTCGGTTATCATCGGCGCGACGACGATGGAGCAGCTTAAGGTCTGCGTGTCGGCCGCCGATGTGCGGCTCGGCGATGAAGTGCTCGACCGAATCGCGGCTGCGCACCGCGCCTATCCGAATCCGATGGGCTAGGTTTCCAGGTGGCAGCTGATTGCTGTCAGCTCAGTTCAGATCCTTGTAGTCGGCATCGATGGTCCGTGCTCCGGAGGAACCGCCTTGTCTGGCGGCCTCCTCGGTCTTGCGTGAGATTTCACGGACTAGGCGCGCGACCAGAACATGCGCCAGCGGACGCCGAAGAGCCGGTGTCAGGCACGCAAAACCAATTGCATCCGTGACGAATCCCGGCGTGATCAAAAGAGCGCCGGCAACAAGCAGAAACAAACCCTCGACAATTTCCAGCGCCGGCGCTTCGTTCCTTTTCATTGTCTGCATCGCTCGGTGCAGCGTGATCACTCCCTGGGCCTTTACCAGCCAGGCACCGATCACCGCGGTTGCTACGACTCCGGCCACTGTCCATGGCGCGCCGATCACTTCGCCGATCTGGATGAGCAGATAGATCTCGACGATCGGAATCGCCAGAAATATTAGGAACAGTATGCCGATTGGCCGCATAGGGGGTCTCGCGCTGCGCCGAATCTAATCGTCCGGCCACATGGAATCCACGCAGTCCTGGATTGTTTGACAGTGTCCGCTTAAGCGATGATCTGCGCCGGGAATCACGTCCAGCCGGACTTCGGATTCCGTTCGGGCCTGATAATTCGCGCTGACTTCTACCGGCACGGTATCGTCGCACGCGCCGTGAAGGACTGTGACCGGACAGTCGTAGCGTACGCGGCCCCGGTAGATGTCGAACTCGCGGGCATCTTCCACGGTCTCGAAATCCAGGGCAAACCCGTCATCCTCGTAGGGGCTGGGAAAGTAGCGCCGCCCGCCGCTTTGCCATTCGCTGCGCTCTTCGGCCGAGAGCGAATTCCAGATGCCTTCGACAAAATTAATCGCAGGAGCAATCAGCACCATTGCTGCGATGCGGTGAAGCCCGGTCAGGCCCGCGTGCGCAGCGATCCAGCCTCCGAGGCTGGAACCGACAAGAATTGTCGGCCTGTCGCCGACATGGTCGAGTACGCAGCGCAGATCTTCGACAACTCTTGAAATCCGGAAATCGTCAAAGGTTCCGTCCGATCTTCCCTGACCCCGCTGATCAAACCGCAGCCAGGACCGGTTTTGGCGGATTGCCGATTCCCAAAGATGCATCGACTTGGTGCCGTCGCCGTCGGACAGCAATCCGTGGACGTACACCCCGACCGGGCCGCGTCCCGTGTTCCGGAACCGTCCGCGGACCCGCTCACCGTTGCCCGGGTCAATTTCGAATGATTCGTCGATGGTCAAATTGATGCGGTCCTGGCAAATCAAGCGTGTGTCCGATAACGGTATTCAGGCCGCTTTCATTGTTGCAGATGAATTCCGGATGCATGCCATCTGGCGCGGCCCCGGCATCAGTAGCCCAGCTCTGGGCTGACCGGGTTCAGCAATGGCTCGCCTTTGAGAAAGAGTCGTAGATTGCGAAAAAACAGCCCCAGTGTCATCGGTACATACGAATCGCCGTCGTCAGCTGAAATGTGCGGCGTGATCATTAGGTTCGGGGTGTTCCACAGGCGTGAATCGGGATCGACGGGCTCAGGGTCGAACACATCCAGTATGGCGCCGCCGAGCGCGCCTTCATCCAGCTTGTCGCAAAGCGCTCCGTAGTCCATTACCGCCTCGCGCCCGATATTGATGATTCCGGCACCGGTCTTCATCAGACCGAGGCGTTCGCGCGACATAAGGCCGCGGGTCTGCGGCGTGTCGGGAGTTGCGATCAGCATGTAGTCGGCCTCAGGCAGCACATTGTCAAGCTCTGCGGTTGTCACGACCCGGTCGCATCCTTCTACCGGACTGCCGGATCGGTTGACACCGATCACATGCACTCCCAGATGCCGCACCTTGCGGGCCGCCGAACCGCCAAGGCTTCCGGTTCCCAGCACCACCAGCGTCTTGCCGGCGATTGGCGATGAGTAGAGCGAATCGTAGACTGCGTTGCGTTGATTGAATGCCACGGCCGGAATCTTAGAATGCAGCATCAGCACGGCCATCAGGCCGAATTCGCCTGCCTTGGCCGCATGCACGCCCTTGTTGTTCGTCAGTGTCACCTGTTGCGGCAGCCAGGTCATTGGCAGCATGTGCTCGACGCCGGCGCCGATACAGTGAATCCAGCGCAGGCGCGGGGCGACGCGGCCCACGGTTTCGGTTGGCAGATCCCATGTCAGCAGGACGTCGGCGTCCGCCATGGAAGAGTCGAAGTTGTCGGTGTCCCAGTCAATAAAGAACTCGATCTTGCCGTCGAGATCCGGAAAATCAGCCAGTGCCGAATCAATTCGTTCGCGTGTTATAGCAAAGACCGATTCGCCCTCGGGCGTGTTGGGAAACGAACCGAGCCGCCAGCGGTTGTTTTTGACATGTACTTTCAATCGAAACGACTCCGTCTACGTGATGCCGTCGGTTTCAAGGGCCTTGAGGCGTCCGATGATTTCGTCATCTCGGCTTGTGCCGCTCAGGTTTTCGGCGTTGAACTGCAAGTTCATGACCTCAGCGCCGATGCGGCCCAGATACGCCTGGTCGTCGCCGCTTTTCGCCGGCAGGTTCAAGACGGTGTCCTGTCCGTAGGTTTTGACAAGGCTGTCGTGCGAAATGGTCGGCGCAGGCGGTTCTGTTCCGCGGGCCAGATCGCGAACCTGTCTTCGTATGCGCTTTCGGTACAGGGCGATGCCGCGGTCCGTCGGCATCAGATTTTCGGCCTTGTGGGTCGAAATTCCGCCCATCCCCTCGACCGCCTCCGAGTCTGCCGGAAAGCGCTTCCTTTCCTGCGGGCTGCGATCAAGAATCTCGCCCTGCTCAATCATTTCGTGCCCTTCCCTGGTGTTGTATTGATGCGGGTCCCAGCGGTCGCCGAAATTGGCCCAGGCATAGGCTATTGAATTTTCGTCGTCAACCGGCACAACCCAGCGGGTAAAGCAGGAGCGGCCGAAATAGCACTGCCTTGTGCCGTCGACGGCAAAAGCCGAGCCGGCCTGCGTGAAGTTGGGAAGAATCAGTTCGTTGACCCGTACCCATACATTGGAGCCGACGCGGCGCGTTGACGAGCCTAGGAAGTGGTTTTCGTGACGCTCGTAGAAATGCAGCACGCCTTCGGCTTTCATCCCTTCGGAGAACTGCGGATGGCTGTTG
Source organism: Arenicellales bacterium (assembly GCA_965214615.1). GTDB lineage: Bacteria > Pseudomonadota > Gammaproteobacteria > Arenicellales > JAJDZL01 > CBDAUN01. The sequence goes on along the minus strand of OZ243952.1, from coordinate 3,152,186 downwards.
CGGCTGTGCAGGTAGGTGGTGTGGGTCGGGTCCAGAATTGCATCCAGAATCTGAATCCAGTTGCATTTGTAGGGCGCCTTGTAGGTGGTGCTGGTCATGCCCTCGTAGACGCATGCGTCGTATACAGGGAATTCGGGCTGCCGATCGGGCGGGCCCATGTAGGCGAAGATCAATCCGCGGTATTCGATGACCGGATAGGCGCCGAGGCGGGTGCGCTTGCGCAGCATATCCGCAGTTCTGGAGTTCTCGGCCGGCGTTTCCAGGATTTCGCCGTCCGGAGCGAACAGCCAGCCGTGGTAGCAGCATCGGATTCCATTGGTTTCGCACTTGCCGTACTCCAGCGAAGCGCGCCGATGGACACAATGCTTGTGCACCAGTCCGATTCCGTCTCGCTTTTCTCCGTAGCGAAACAGGACCAGTTCTTCGCCGAGAATCTTGATTGCTTCGGGCAGTTCGCCCAGTTCTTCGGCAATATACACGGGATGCCAGAATCGGCGAAAGTACTCGCCAGCCGGGGTGCCTGGGCCGATTCTTGCAATTTCCTCATCGGACGCGGCCGGCTGCGACTGAGCGTAGCCCTTGAAGCTGCCGGCCATCATTTGTGGTTGAGTGACTTTGTCGAGCATGGCAAATGTCCTTTTGCAATATGATCGTGTGCAATGTGCTGATGGGGATATAGTACGTAATTTCCAACTGATTTGTTCGACCAAATTCATCAGGCATTATACGTATTCGAATCCTATGAAACTGTGCGCTTGGAGTGCTTGCTGCTGCTTGAAATATGAAACAAAATCAGAATTTCCGGGCAACGCTCAGGCTTGCGTGCGTGAATGCACCTGTCAGGCACAGGGGGCGGGAATTTCAATACGTCGAGGTTTGGACGATGTTGTCGGTCATTCAGGCAATGGTTGATTCAGCTTATACCGTGCCGGCAGTCTTATGAATTCAGCCCAAGCCGTCCTGGACAATGACTGTGCGATTGACGAATCGGCGGTGCGCCAGTACCGCTTGAACAGAGTCCGTTCCGAAGCAGCCAAGAATGATCTGGCGGCGGTGCTGCTGTTCGATCCGGTCAACATCCGCTATGCCAACGGTTCGCGGAATATGCAGGTTTGGACCATGCATAACCTGTGCCGCTATGCCCTGATTCTGACTTCCGGCCCTTCAGTGATGTTCGAGCTTCCGACAGCAATGCACTTGCTCGAGTGTTTGGAGACTATTGAACAAGTGCGTCCGGCATGGTCCGCCGACTATCTTGTCACCGCCTATCGGGCCGCGGAAATCGCTGAGCGCTGGGCTCGCGATATCGAAGATCTGATCAGGATTTACGGTGGCGGAAACCGTCGCGTGGCAGTCGACCGGCTTGATGTGGAGACAGCGGCCGCTCTTGGCGCGCAGCGTTTGACGCTTGCCGACGCAAGGAGGGTCATGGAACATGCCAGGGCGGTCAAGTCGGCAGAGGAAATCCGGGCGCTTAAGCACTCGCTGACGACCTGCGAAGCCGCAATGCTGGAGCTGAGGCAGGCCTGCCAGCCGGGCATGACCGAGCACGAGGCATTGTCCGTCCTGCTGGCAGGAAGCGTCCGCCGCGGCGGCGAGTATCCCGAAACGCGCCTGATGACCTCGGGGCCGCGCACCAATCCGTGGTTTCAGGAGACTGCCGGGCGCGTGATCGAAAATGGCGATTTTCTTTCTTTTGACACCGACTTGATCGGCCCCATGGGCTTTTACAATGACATTTCGAGGAGCTGGATTGTCGGCGATGCCGCCCCGACAAGCGAGCAAAGGCGGCTCTACGCTGTGTCCCGGGAGCAGCTTGAAACCAATATCTCGCTGCTCGCTGCGGGAATGTCGTTTCTGGAATTCTCGTCCAAAGCCTATCGGCTGCCGGATGAGTACCTCGCCAATCGCTATGCCGATGTCGGCCACGGCTGCGGACTTGGCGTCGAGTATCCGTTCCTTTGGTATCCCGAAGACGAAAAGTATGGCGCCTACGACGGTGTTTTTTGCGAGAACATGGTGGTGTGCATTGAAAGCTATGTCGGCGCTGTCAATGGGCGAGAAGGTGTAAAGCTCGAGCAGCCGGTGTGGATCAGCGCCGACGGCCCGGTCGTATTGTCTGACTTTCCGCTTGAAGATAGCCTTGCATGAATCGCAATCTCGGCAGATTGCTCCCGAACAGCCCTGATTGCCCTTGTCTCGGGCAATTTGCGGTGCGTTGAATGTTGCCGCGGCATGTGACTGAGTGAATTGTATTTCCTGCGAGTTATCGCATTCAAATGAATCATCTCAACGGCAAGCACGGACGGCGGTTGGAGCATGATCGGGAATCACCGTGCGCAATTTACGTACAATACGGCTCAGACAACCATTCGAACGGGCGATTTTTCAATGCCGGCGCAGTTCGCCACGTGAAACATAGAGCCCCGCAGACTGTCTGTATTGTCGTGTCCACTTGAGTTCGATTTTCAAAATGATCCGAAAGCTTATATTTCTCGTTGCTGTCGCCGTATCGGCATTGCCGATTTATGCGGGCGCGCAATTCGAGGAGGATCTTCTGCCCGCCGAAGAGGCGTTCGCGTTCGATGCCGTCATTGACGGGGACGAACTGCTGACCTCCTGGACAATCGCCGACGGATACTACATGTATCTGGACAAGTACAAGCTGCTTTCGAACACCGAGGGCGCAGTGCTCGGCGATCTGGATTTGCCGCCTGGAGAAATGATTGACGATCCGCTGTTCGGCGAAGTCGCAATCTATACCGGCCATGTTCAGATGCGTACGCCTGTTGTCGCCGACGCATCTGTCAAGTCAATTGCAGTCGAAGCGTGGGGCCAGGGGTGCAACAAGCCCGTCGGCATCTGCTATCCGCCGATTCAGAACCATGTGGTGCTGGACCTGCCGTCGCTGATACCCGCGGCCCAGGCGCAGTCGCTGGCGGCCTTTGACGCAGGTGCGCCAGAAGCCGGCGCCGCGACGAGCAGTTTCTGGCTGATTGTTTCGGCGTTCGGCGCCGGACTGCTTCTCACCTTTACACCGTGCGTCCTGCCGCTCATTCCTATTCTGTCATCGATCATTGCAGGAGACAGCAGGCAGGGCGGAGGGAGTCTGCGCGGCGGCATACTCGCGATCACCTACGTGCTGGGGACCGTGGTTTCCTACGCTTTCATCGGCGCGGTTGCCGGCGCCACCGGCGATCAGCTTAACGCATACTTTCAAAATGTCTGGGCCATCGGCGCCATTGCCGCAGTATTTGTGCTGATGTCGCTTTCGATGTTCGGACTGTATGAGATTCGTCTGCCGTCTGCGCTGGAAAGCCGTGTCCATGAAGGCTCGTCAAAGATCGGCGGCGGCAAATTCGGCGGTGTATTCGTGCTGGGGATGCTGTCGGCTCTGATCGTAAGCGCCTGCGTATCGCCGCTTCTGATTTCGGCGCTGGGCATCGCAATCGCAAAGGGGGATCCTGTTCTGGGAGCGTCGATGATGACTTCGATGGCGCTTGGAATGGGCGTGGTACTGATTGCGATTGGATTCGGCCTCGGCGTGGCGCTGCCGAAGGCAGGGTTGTGGATGGACCGGGTCAAGCAGGTGTTCGGCGTGATGCTGCTTGCGGTGGCAATCTACCTGCTCGGGTTCATACCGCAAGTTCCGGTATTGCTGCTTTGGGGCGCGCTTTTGGTGATTACAGGCGTGTTTCTCGGCGCGACCCAGGCCCTGCCCGACGGTGCCGGCGGCTGGCGCTATCTGTGGAAGGGCGCAGGAACCGTCCTGCTGGTCTGGGGCGTTCTCGCATTGATCGGCGCCATCTACGGCGGCCGGGACATCGTGCGGCCCTTGCCCGGCATCAGTTCGCTCATCGGTCCGGCGGGCGTGGCGGGAACGGGTTCGGCGGCGTATGCGAGCCCATTTGAGAAAGTGGATAATTTTGACGATCTGAACCGCTACGTTGAACAGGCGCAAGCGAGTGGAAAGTCCGTTGTATTCGACTACTACGCCGACTGGTGCCTGGACTGCCTCCGCCTCGATGAGTCCACCTACAAGGATCCCGCTGTTGTTGCAGCGCTAAAGGAAAACTTTGTCAGCCTGAAGATCGACGTCACCGACCCGGGCAACGAGTTTGGACGCGCGATGCGCAAGAAGCACCAGATCTTCGGTCCTCCGGCATTGGTGCTCGTCGGCGGTCCCGACAGGAAGGTCGTTCGATACGGCTATCTTGACACCAGCGAGATGCTCGATTTTCTAGGCCAGATTTGATTTGCCGCCCTGTCGGTCCGATCGAAGCTTGCCAAAGTCAAAAGCATTCCTGATTGCGCTGATCTGCGCAGTTTCGGCAATCGGCCTATTTGCAGGCATTGCGCTGCGCAATGCCCTTGAGCCGGAACCGACTCTGGATGACCTGCGTCAATACGCGCCGCATTGGCAGCCGCTGATGGGGCGCCAGGGAACCGTTGACGATTGGAGCGGCAAGAAGCTGGTGTTGAATTTCTGGGGCAGCTGGTGCCCGCCGTGCATTGCAGAGATGCCCTTGCTTGACCGTTTCAACAGTGAATTCGGAGAACAGCTTTTTCAAGTAGTCGGCATCGCGATCGACGACGCGGCAGCGGCGGAGAATTTTCTGCGCAGCAATGACATCGCCTTTCTCTCGTTTGTTGTCGGGCCAGGCAGTGCGGACGCATTGATGGACTTGTTCGGAAATGACAGCTCGGTGCTGCCGTTTTCCGTTGTTTTTTCGCCCGACGGATCGGTCGATCAGCTCAAGATCGGCGAATTCAGCGAATCCGAACTCGCCGCAATCGTCTCGCAATAGTGGGTTCGGCTACCCGGGCCGGGCGGATTCGAAGAGTTGCGGGTGTCGGTTAGTTGCTTCTAAATTCATTAAACATGATGGTAAATGTCTCTAAATTGCCGTAACAATCGCAATGAAGTGTATAATGGACCTGTTTTACGGCATTTCCCTTTGAATTGAATAGTGGCAAGAATTCTCGTACTGCACGGACCCAATCTCAACCTGCTTGGCACTCGTGAGCCCGACCTGTACGGGACTGCGACTCTCGCCGATATTGACGCGCAGGTTGCCCGTATCGCCGCAGATTCCGGCTGCGAGCTTGATGCCAGGCAAAGCAATGCCGAGCACGAGCTTGTCGAATTCATTCATCAGGCAGCCGCTCAGGGCGTCGACTACATTGTTTTCAACCCTGCGGCATTCACCCACACCAGCGTTGCGCTGCGCGATGCGATGGCCGCCAGCGGCATTCCGTTTATCGAAGTGCATCTGTCGAATGTCTATGCGCGGGAGCAATTTCGCCGCACGTCGTATTTTTCCGATATCGCTGCCGGGGTGATAAGCGGGCTCGGCGTCCACGGATATGCGGCAGCCGTGAGAGCGGCAATTGAATTTATCGAAACCAGTCAAACCTGTTGATGAAGTTATGGATCTTCGCAAAGTTCGCAAGCTGATTGAATTATTCCACGAATCCGAATTGACGGAGCTTCAAATCCGCGAGGGCGAGGAGTCGATCCGCCTTTCGCGAAAATCAAAGGATTCCGAACCGGTCTATGTGCACCAGCCCTACGGCGGTGTTGCGCCGGTCCCGATTCCGGCAGAGCCTGCCGGTTCGGCGGACCAGCCGCCGGAGCAGGCCGCCGATGAGGTGCCGGACGGGCATGCTGTGCGCTCACCGATGGTCGGGACGTTTTTCCGCTCCGCTTCGCCAAGCGAGCCGGCGTTCGTTGAAGTCGGCGATCAGGTGGTCGAAGGTCAGACCCTGTGCCTGATTGAGGCGATGAAGATATTCAATCAGATCGAGTCCGAGCGCAGCGGCACGGTAGTGCGGATTCTCAAGGACGACGGAGAGCCGGTCGAATACGGCGAGACGCTGTTTCTGATCATAGAATGATCGAGAAAGTTGCGATAGCGAACCGGGGCGAAATCGCGCTTCGTATCCTGCGCGCCTGCCGCGACATGGGGATCGGAACTGTTGCGCTGCATTCTGAAATCGACCGCAACGCCAAGTATGTCAAGCTGGCGGACGAATCGGTCTGCATCGGACCGGCGCCGGCCTTGTCAAGCTATCTCAATATTCCGGCGGTCATCGCGGCGGCAGAGGTGACAGAAGCTACAGCGATACATCCGGGCTACGGATTTCTGGCAGAAAATGCCGAATTTGCCAAAAAGGTGGAGCAAAGCGGATTTACCTTTATCGGCCCTTCGCCCGAGGCCGTGCGCACCATGGGCGACAAGCTTGAAGCGATACGCACGATGCGCGCCTCGGGCTTGAGCTGCGTGCCGGGCTCAGGCGCTCTGGCGGGCAAGGACATCGGCGAGATCAGGGAAATCGCCAGGCAGATCGGCTATCCGATGCTGGTCAAGGCTGCTGCCGGGGGCGGCGGCAAGGGCATGCGGCTGGTAGAGGTCGAGCAGGACCTTGAGAATGCCATATCGGTGACTCAGGGCGAATCCAGCCTGGCCTTCGGCGACTCCACCTTGTATCTGGAAAAGTATCTGCCGAACCCAAGGCACATAGAAATTCAGGTGCTGGCCGACAAGCTGGGCCGCGCCGTGCATCTTGGCGACCGGGATTGCTCGATTCAGCGGCGGCGTCAGAAACTGATTGAAGAGGCGCCGGCGCCTGGAATCGACACGGCGGCGCGTGAAAAACTCGGACAGCTGTGTGTCAAGGCGTGCCGCGATGTCGACTACTACGGCGCAGGAACATTCGAGTTTCTATATTCCGACGGCGAGTTCTATTTCATTGAAATGAACACGCGAATCCAGGTTGAGCACCCTGTCACCGAGCAAATTACCGGAATCGACATTGTCAAGGAGCAAATCCGCATCGCAGCCGGGGAACCGCTTTCCTTCGCTCAGGAGGATGTCCGGTTCAGCGGACATTCGATCGAATGCCGGATCAACGCCGAAGATCCGGAAACCTTTTTGCCGTCTCCTGGGACGATTACCCAGTACCACCAGCCTGGCGGACCGGGCGTACGGGTCGACTCGCATGCCTACAGCCGTTATGAAATATCGCTCTACTACGATTCCCTCATAGGCAAGCTGATTACCTTCGGTTCTGATCGCGACGAAGCGATTGCGCGTATGAACGGCGCACTCGAGGAGATGGTTGTCGAAGGAGTGCAAACGACCATTCCGCTGTATCGCGAAATTTTCAAAGACGAAACCTTTCGAAACGCCAAGGCGGACATCAATTATCTGGAGCGCAAGCTCGACGGCTGACTCTGTGACCCTTTGCGGCTGGATCAACGTTTCGGTCAGATGCGGCTTTGACCAGGCTGACGCGGCATGCGAGGCGTTCGAGTGCAGCGGTGCCGTTGCAACCACGGTTGATGCAATTGACGCTCAGGCTGACGCGGCTTCGGCGCAGGTGACCGGGCTGTTTGACGAAAAGCGGTATTCGCGCGCACAGCTGCAGCGCAATCTTCTCGCCCTGTCCGTTGTGTCCGAGACATCTTCAATACAGGAATGCCGGATCGAAGACCGCGACTGGGTTCGCGCTTCGCAATCGGACTTCAAGGCTGTGGATGTCGCTGGCCGGCTTAGGATTGCAGCGCCCTGGCACGATCGCGGCGCGCACGATCCGGCGACCGTGGTCATCAATCCTTCGGTCGCGTTCGGTACCGGACACCATCCCACGACGCGGCTTTGCCTTGAGTTCATCGCCAGGTGCGATCTGACGCGTACAGCGCTAATCGACTACGGCTGCGGCACCGGTGTGATCGCCTTGGCTGCCATCCGGCTCGGGGCGGACTTTGCCTGGGGCATCGACAATGACCCGGATGCGATCGCCGAGAGCCAGGCCAATGCCGCAAGGAACGATCTGGATCGCAGGTATTGCGCCTTGACGCCCGAAGATGCGGCAATCGAAGGTATCAAAGCCGGCATTGTGGTTGCCAATCTGTATTCCGAAGCGCTTTGCGAGCTCGCCGGGTCAATCGGCGACATGGTCTGCGAGGGCGGATGGCTGGCGCTGTCGGGTATTTTGCAGACTCAGGCCGACATGGTGCGGATGGCGTACTGCGACCGGTTTGAGTTCGCCATGGAAACGGACCAAGAGTGGGTACTGCTGTCTGGCTGCAAGCGCAAGGACGGTTAATCGGTATAATCAGAACCTTGCTGCGCCCGGACCGATGCGCTGACAGGTCTTGATCGGCACGGCGATTGCACAGTGCTTGATGCCAGATAGGCCCTATGGACTACGATACATTTTTTCAAAGCGCGATTGACCGGCTCAAGGAAGCCGGGAATTATCGCGAGTTTACCGACTTGGAGCGGCACGCGGGAGACTATCCGCGCGCGACCAATCATACAATCGGCCGCGATATAACGATCTGGTGCAACAACGACTACCTCGGGATGGGGCAGCATTCGGAGATCGCCGATGCCATCTGCCGCACTGTGCGGGAGATCGGCAGCGGTGCGGGCGGCACGCGGAACATCGCCGGAACGTCTCATCCGCTGGTTGAACTCGAGGCGGAGCTTGCATCGCTTCACGGCAAGAAATCGGCCTTGGTGTTTACCTCCGGATATGTGGCCAACTCGACAGTTTTGAGCACTCTCGGGCGAATCCCCGGGATGGTGCTGTTCTCGGATGCGCTGAATCACGCCTCGATGATCGAAGGTGTGCGTTTCGGCAAGTGCGAGCGGCATATTTTCCGTCACAACGATGTCGATCATCTGCGCCAGTTGCTGGGCAGCGTGGACCCCGGAAGGCCGAAGCTGATTGCTTTCGAATCGGTATATTCGATGGATGGCGATATTGGTCCGATCAAGGAAATATGCGATCTCGCCGATGAATTCGATGCCGTCACCTACCTGGACGAAGTACATGCCGTCGGTCTCTACGGAGAGCAGGGTGGCGGGGTTGCGCAAAGGGACGGCCTTGAGGACCGGGTAGACATCATTCAGGGGACCCTGGGCAAGGCGTTCGGACTGATCGGCGGATACATCGCTTCAAAGCCCCTGCTGGTGGACTATGTGCGAAGCTACGGCACTGGCTTTATTTTTACCACCGCCATGCCGCCTTCCACTGCGGCGGGCGCGGTTGCCAGCGTCAAGCTGGTGCGAAAGGACGTGCAGCGGCGGATCAAATTGCACCGCAACGTGAAGACGCTCAAGTCAATGCTGCGCGAGGCGAATATTCCGCAACTCGAAAATCCCAGTCACATTGTGCCAGTCATGGTAGGCGATGCAAAGCGTTGCCGCATGGCGAGCGATCTACTTTTGGACCGTCACGGAATTTTCGTGCAGCACATCAACCATCCCACTGTGCCGGTGGGCACGGAGCGGCTTCGGATTACGCCGACTCCGCTGCATGACGATAAGATGATCAAGCGGCTGGTGGATGCGCTGGAAGACGTGTTCGACGAGCTTGGCCTGCGATAGCGGCGGTGCCGGCCTGCCCGGTTGACAGCGTCAGCAAGCCGGCCGGCTACGTGATTCGGCGATCCATTCGGTCAGCCGGCCGATGGCTTGCGCAATTGCAGGAAATGTCAATGATGCCCCGGGACGCGTCAGTTCCTGCAGACCGGGCAGATGAATGAACAGGCACTGCGGCGGCGGGACCCGCTCCAGACGGATGCGCTGTGCAAGGTAGTAGTAGTGATTGCAGATAAACCCTCCGGCATCTTCGGAAACCGAACACGCAATTCCGGATTCGCTCAATTGGGCGGCGAACCGATCCAGGGGCAGATCGCTGACGTACTGGGTTTGCGCGGCATGGGTACAAATCGCCTGATTCCGGCGAATGACTTTTTCGTTGTCCGGAGTATCCGAGGAGTCGAGGTTTCTTGCAACTTTTTCCAGTTGAAGCGATCCGGTGCCGGCCGCGACACCGGTCATCAGCAGAATGTGCGGCCGGAATTGCGCTACGACAGATTCAATCCGCCGGCGTGCGCCGCGGTAATTGACGGGCAGCACCGCGGTGCTCCGATGCACATTCGAACTGACGCACTGAACGGATTCAAGGTGCCTGACCAGGTGCTCGGACGAATTTTTACTCACGCCGTGAAACGGACCGAATCCGGTCACGGTCAAGCGTATCGGCCGGTTCATTGAGGCGATGACCATTGGTTCGGATTTTATAACTTGAGCGATGAAATCACTGCCGTCAGAATACTATACCGACGCTGAGATCTACCAGTGCGAGCGCAGCGCCATATTTCGCACCGAATGGTGGCTGCTGTGTCCCGAGCGCATGGTGGCGCAGCCGGGTACCTATTTCAGCGATTGCGTGAGCGGCTGGCCGGTGTTCGCGATTCGCGGAGTCGACGGGACGCTGCGCGCGTTCAAGAATGTGTGCCGGCATCGTGGCGCAGTTCTTCTGGAGTCCGGATGCGGCAGCGTCAAGAAAATTATCTGTCCATACCACGGCTGGGTGTACGGCGATAGCGGAAGACTGCTGAGTGCGCCAAATTTTAGCGATTCTTCCGAGTTGCCTGACGGTGAACACAAGCTGCTGGAAGCTGAACTTGGCGTATGGAACGGCCTAATTTTCATCAAGCTTGCGCGTGGCGAAGGGGTGGGGTTCGATCAGTGGATCGGCGACATCGACCGGCTTAGCCTTGACTATCCGAAGCCGGCTGACCTTGAATATCATGGCGAGTTTTGTGTTTCGGGAGCATTGAACTGGAAGCTGTACTGCGAAAACACGGTTGAAGGCTATCATCTGCATTCGGTGCACGGCCGGCTCGGCAGAGCAGTTGCCGGCGGCAGTGTCGAACTGCGGTCGGTCAACAGCGGAGCGGCTGTCGCGTTCGATGTGGAATACGCTGATGCGGACAATGACGGGCGCAGCGGAAAGGGGCTTTGGATCTACAGCTTTCCGGGTTTTCAGCTGGTATTCGGAAAAAATATTTTCAAGGCCGAGCGAGTCGAATCAGTCGGAATGTGCCGAACACGCTCAACCAACTGGAGCTGGTATGGCGCCATGGACCCGAAGCAGCGCGAGGACGCGCTTGATTGGGCTGAATCGATCGTCAGGGAAGACATGGGCATTTGTGCCAGCGTGTTCGAAAATATGCAGGCGGGCACTTACGAGCCCGGACCGCTGTCGCCGAAAATGGAAGTCCACGTTGCGGCCTTGCAGGAGCGGGTTCGCCGCGCTGTGAATCCGGGGCGCTAAGCGGCGGAACTGCGGCGCCTGCGCATTCTCGCTTGACGGCGGCCGGCGCCGCCGGAACCTGCGCTGTCGATTTGTTCCGGATGGGTCAAATCCTGATCCACGATCGTAGAGCGGTTCTCATCAAAGATGACCAGATGCTCCAGTACAGGGGAAAGGCCAATCCATTCGCCCAGTTCGTGCTTGTGATGAGAGTCGGTAAAGCAGAACAGTTCGATGCCTTCTTCAATTCTCACCCGGTACTGATAGTGGGAGCCGCGGAAGATGATTTGCGTGATTTCGCCTTTGAATTGGCTCGCATCGTCGTGCAGAATGTCGTCCGGTCGGACCAGGATGTCCACATGGCTGCCTGGGGCGAACTGCTTGCTTTCGGGAATTGAAAGTTTGCCGAGCGCACTGATGAGCGTTCCGCCGTCGTCGGCTGTCGCCTTGACCATGACTCCTTCGCCGACAAATTCGGCGACAAATCTTGTTTCAGGGCGGTGATACAGCGTATGCGGGTCGTCCCACTGGTGAATGCGGCCGTGGTTCATGACGCCGACCCGGTCGGCCAGCGCGAACGCCTCATGCTGATCGTGGGTGACGAGTATGGCGCAGATGTTCTGCTGTTTCAGAATCGCTCTCACTTCAGGCAGCAGCACTTGGCGCAGCTCGACATCGAGGCTGGAAAATGCTTCGTCCATCAGCAGCAGGTTCGGCTTCGGTGCCAGTGCCCGCGCAAGAGCCACGCGCTGCTGCTCGCCGCCGGAAAGCGAGTGGGGAGCGCGCTGCTCCATGCCGGTCAGCTCGAATAGTTCCAGGACTTCGCTCACGCGCCGCAAGCTTTGCCGGCGCTCCATGTCTCTGAGACCGAAGGCGATGTTGCTGGCTACGTTCAGATGCGGAAACAGGGCGAAATTCTGAAACACCATGCCGATGCGGCGTTTTTCGGGCGCGACCACGACTCCGGGCGACGACAGGGTGGTGCCGCACCAGGAAATGGTTCCGGCGGCCGGCGACTCGAATCCGGCGATTCCTCGAAGCAAAGTGGATTTACCGCAGCCGCTTGGCCCGATTAGAGAGCCGATCTCTCCGGGCTGCAGCTTGAACGTGGCATCAACTACAACCGGCTTGTCGCTGTATGCAAGCGAAACGTGATTTACTTCGAGCATGAATGAATTGCCTTGCGCATTCGGCGCCTTGATCGCGATGCCGCCCGATAGATTCGAGGCGCCGGCGGCGCGGCCCCGGTCCGAATCATTGTAAGCGACGCAAACGCGGTGTCAAACGCCGGTTGTGCGAAAAGCCGCCTGTACCCGCAAATTGCCGCGGTCCGGGATGCAATTGATATGATCGGTCGTCACCCATGACTTGTGTTTCGGCGTGCGGATGGGATATTGGCGAGGCTGCCGCATCCGGCCGCCTAGATGGTGTATTGTACGGATTCGACGGCAATGAACACTGAACAGAGAAAAGTTGTACTCGTAACCGGCGGCAGCCGCGGCATCGGCGCCGCAACCGCGCGCCTTGCCGCCAAGCGCGGCTATTCGGTGGGGATCAACTATGTTGACAACGCCCAGGCCGCCTTGGAAGTTGCCGACGATGTCCGGTCCCTGGGTGGCGAGGCGATTACACTGCGGGCTGATGTTTCTTGCGAGTCCGACGTGATTGAGATGTTCGAAGCGCTTGAACGGCAACTCGGGCGCATTACCGCCCTGGTGAATAATGCAGGCATTCTTGCTCCGCTGTGCCCGGTTGCGAATCTTGAATTTGAGCGCATGCAGCGAATTTTCGCGGTCAATGCCGTGGGCTCATTCGTGTGCGCAAGGGAGGCGGTTCGCCGAATGGCTGTTTCCAAAGGCGGCAGCGGCGGGGCGATTGTCAACATATCGTCCGGTGCTGCGAGGCTGGGCGGAGCTGGCCAGTATGTCGACTATGCCGCTTCCAAAGGCGCCATTGATACCTTGACCGCCGGTCTGGCGAAGGAAGTGGCGCGCGAAAATATTCGCGTCAACGCCGTACGTCCCGGATTCATACGCACAGATATGCACAGGTCTGTAAGGTCCGAAGCTCAAGTCGACGAGATTCGCTCGTCAATACCGATGCAGCGTACTGGCACAGCGCAAGAGATTGCCGCCGCAGTCTTGTGGCTGCTGTCCGACGAGGCATCCTACTGCACGGGTGCGATCCTTGATGTGACCGGCGGCCGCTAGCGCCGCCTCGACGGCGGACTCGCTGCGCCGCATCCACTTACTCGCCTTTCCGGCCAGGCTGTACACCTTGAATCGCATGAGAAAAGCAAATTGCAAAAAAGATTTGATAATCATTCTCATTTGCATTATCATTATTGATAGTGCTCGAAAGACCGACACTTTATTTTTCTGCGATTGAACAAATTGGAGTCAACAAATGATAACCTCGAAAATCAAACTTGGGAAAATTGTCGCGATGCAGGTTGCCGCCATTGTGGCTGCGACGGTTGCGTTTTCGCTTCCTGCCGCTTCAAGCGACAGCGTGAACATTTATTCTGCCAGAAAGGAAGCTCTAATACTGCCGCTGCTTGAGCGGTTCCGGGATGATACCGGGATTGAATTCAATCTGGTTACCGGCAAGGCGGACGAATTGCTCAAGCGCATCGAATTGGAGGGCGAAGCCACGCCGGCGGATGTGTTCATCACTGTCGATGCCGGGCGGCTTCACCGGGCGAAGGAGCGACAAATCCTGCAGCCGATCGAAAGTGCCGCGGTTGATGCCGCGGTGCCGTTGAATCTGCGGGACCGGGACGGATACTGGGTCAGCCTTTCGCAGCGCGCACGCACGGTGTTCTATGCCGTGGACAGGGTCGATGCGTCGAAGCTCTCCACCTATGAAGGTCTGGTTGACCCGCAGTGGAAGGGAAGAATCTGTATTCGGTCTTCGGGCAATATCTACAATCAGTCCCTGGTTGCGTCAATGATTGAAGCTGCAGATGCCACTCAGGCGGCCGAGTGGGCCGAAGGCATGGTGGCCAACTTCGCCCGGCCTCCGACAGGCGGCGACACGGATCAGCTTAGGGCGGCCGCGGCCGGCGAGTGCGACATTGCAATTGCCAACACCTACTACTTCGGCCGTCTCGCCGCCAGCGAGAAACAGGCCGACCGCGACGTTGCGAAAAAACTTAGAGTTTTCTGGCCCAATCAAGGCGAAGGCGAAAGGGGTGTCCACGTCAATGTCAGCGGAATCGGGATTGTGGCTCACACCAAGCACCGCGATGCGGCGCTCAGGCTGATCGAATACCTGATCCGCCCGGAGTCGCAAAACTGGTATGCCAAGGTGAACCACGAGTATCCTGTCGTTGCCGGTGTGGCGGTGTCCGATACGTTGAAACAGCTTGGGCAATTCAAGGCGGACAGCGTGAATCTGACTGCTCTTGGCACGAACAACCGCGAAGCGGTCAAAGTAATGGATCAGGCGGGCTGGAGATAGGCTGGACGGCAAAGGCAGGCATGACCGGGCGTGCGATCTGGTGCTGCGCGCGGTTTGCGGCAGAGTAAAATGCCGGATTTGGCGACTGAAGCGATGAATCTTAAGAACCGGCCATCATTTTTCGGTGTTGCGGCACCTTTGATTGCACTCGGCATCGCAACGCCGATCATTATCATTGCGCTGTCCATGCTGTTTGCCGGCAATGCCGAAGTGTGGAGTCATCTGGCAGACACCGTGCTGGCCGACTATGTCGTCAACTCGGCGCTGCTCATGGCGGGCGTAGGCGTGGCGACGCTGCTTCTCGGGGTGCCGCCTGCCTGGCTCGTTGCGGTGTGCGATTTTCCCGGCCGCAGGGTTTTCGCATGGGCGCTGCTGCTGCCGCTGGCATTTCCTGCCTACATTATTGCCTACGCCTATACCGGAATCCTTGACTATGCCGGGCCGGTGCAGACGTGGCTGCGCGAGATCACAGGATGGCAGCGCGGCGACTACTGGTTCTTTCAGATACGCTCGCTAGGCGGTGCGATTGCGATGCTGGCGCTTGTGCTCTATCCGTATGTGTACTTGCTGACGCGCGCAGCCTTGCTGGAGCGCTCGTCGAGTACATTTGAAGTGTGCCGCACGCTGGGATACAGCTACTGGCGAATCTTTTTTCAACTTGCGCTGCCGCTGTCGCGCCCCGCGATTGTAACCGGCGTGTCGCTTGCTCTGATGGAAACGCTGGCCGACTACGGCACAGTTCAATATTTCGGGCTCAGTACATTCACAACCGGCATATTCCGAACCTTCTACGGGCTGGACGATCTGGGCTCGGCATTTCAGCTTTCGGCGATGCTGCTCGGATTTGTAGCGCTGCTGATCTTTTCAGAACGCTATTCGCGGCGCAAGATCAGCTACTTTTCCGCTGACGGCGAAACGCTTCATACCTCGAGAATCAGGCTTCGCGGCAAGCACGCGGCATTTGCCTGGCTGTGCTGTGCGCTGCCGATTCTTCTGGGGTTTGGGATTCCGGCGCTGATTCTGCTCAAATGGGTCCTGTTCGATGCGCAGGCAGATTTTCGGCAGTACTTGAATCTGGTTTGGAACACTTTTTTTCTGGCATTCCTTGCAGCGCTGATCGCGGTTTCGCTTGCATTGGTTCTAAGCTATGCCAGAAGGGTCAGGAACACTGTTGCGGTGCGTGCATCAATCGGTGTTTCCAGTCTGGGGTACGCGATACCCGGCACTATCGTTGCAATCGGCGTCATTGTGCCGCTTGCCTGGCTCGACCATCGCATCATCGAGATGGTCAGGCATCTGACCGGACACGAGGTGGGTCTGCTGATATCGGGCTCGGTCGTTGCGCTGCTGTTTGCGTATACGGTGCGATTTCTTGCGATCTCTCTCGGCACCGTGCAAAACGGCCTTGAGAAGATCAAGCCGAGTCTTGACGATGCCGCACGGTCGCTCGGGCGCAGCGCGATGGAAGTGCTTAGGCAGATTCACGTTCCTTTGATGAGAAGTACGGTGCTGACGGCATTGCTGATTGTTTTTGTCGATGTGCTCAAGGAGTTGCCTGCTACGCTGATTCTACGTCCCTTTAATTTCAACACTTTGGCGGTTCGAGCATACGAACTCGCGTCGGACGAGCGGCTGATTGACGCTGCATTGCCTTCTTTGACGATTGTCCTGGTGGGCGTTGTGCCGGTGATACTGCTGAACCGGTTCATATCGCAAAGCGGCTGGGAGTCGCAGTAAAGCGATATCCGAATGCCCGGTTGCGTCAGATTCAAAGCCTGAAGTCCTGAATTGTGTGCAGGAGGTCTGCAAATTGCTTTTGGCAGCCGATGGTGATGATCAGGGCAGGAAATATGCAAAGTCTGCAAGAACATATCTGAATGGTAAAGATGAAACTCGTCACATCCGAACTCTGACTGAAGACAGCATTGAAGTTCTGCATTGCGTGTCTGTTTTGGGTGACCCCCTTATGAAAGGAAGATTGAACCGCTAGAGAAAGAAAGCTTCACATCGCAGCCTGGCTTCGCCAAATATTGGCAACAGCTGTAGAAAGAATTCCATTGATACCGAATTCATATAGTTAGTCACTTATGATGGTGTTTTAGCCCCGGATTGTTCCGGGGCTTTTTTGGTGCGCCTTGCCTGGCGCTATAATTTATTGGTACGCAAGGAACAAAAACGCGGCAAATCAGCGGTTCATAAGGGTTTGCGCCAAACCTCGCGAGAGCAGGATGTCGATGGCGGAGCCTGCGCACTTTTTTCAAAGCTGCACAGCGGTCGTTGAGACTTGAACGGGCGCAGATCGAAGGATTACGGATTTTTACACGGGCTCAATCCCGTACCGAATGCGGCGTTCAATGACGCACAGGCAACTCTTTCAGCATTGCCTTGACTACTGCTGTTGCGTTGCCAGCTGCCAGGTCGAGGAAAATTTCCATTCGGTTTGCGCTTTCTGAGCCGCCTGCGAGGTCGGATATGCTGCGCACTGCGATGAATGGCACGCCGTTGGCGTAGGCGACGTGGGCGACAGCGGCGCTTTCCATGTCGAGAACCTGTGCATCGAAAGTTTCATAGACCCACATTCTAAAAGCCGCATTGTCGACGAAAGCCCCGCCCGATACTCCGGAACCGCCGATCGCGACTTGCGGGTGCCTGTCGAGGCAGCGGCCGTCCGGCGTGCAATCGGCCAGTTCAACCTTGTCTGCTGCGCGACGTGCCGCTTGCGTCAAATCCTCGTCAACCGGAAACCAGAACCGGGTCTCAGGATCAACGGCCTCGGCACGGAGCACAGTGACAGAACGCGGGAACATCATGCCGAAGTTTCCGTAGGGGTAGTCGAAGAACGGAATCGTCGCCCATCCGTTTTCAACTTGCCGGGCGAACACCATTTCCAAGTATTGCCCCCAGCGCTGCGCGATTGCCACATCGCCGATGTTCAGGGCAGGGTCGACACCGCCTGCAATACCAGAGAACAGTATCCTGTCTACGGTGAAGCGATCCAGCGCAAGCTGCACCGTCATTGCCGCATTGACGACGCTGATTCCGCTAAGGAACAGTACAACCTTGTGCTCTTCCAGCGTCCCGGTTGAAAACTCCACACCGTTTTCAGAAAAATCCAGTCGGTCTTGAAGTTCTGCCTTGAGGATTTCCAGCTCCGGTGCAAAGGCAGATACTATTGCGATGCGTGGGTCGCGTCCTTGCTCGAAATCGTGCGCGACCGCCCAATTTGGCGCGTGCCAGACGAGCGCCACAGCGATCAGTACGGCGGTGATTCGGGTATAATTCTCGCGTAGCGCGGATACTGAAGAAGTCATAAAGGTCATGGTAGATTCCTCATCGAATTTCAACGATTATCGACCGAATCGTCTTCGGGGACCAGTTTTTCTCTTGCTGCTATTTTCAAGCTGTTTGTCCGTTTTCGCAAGTTAAGTTGCCCGGTGGCATGACAGCGGCCCGCCCGAGATAGGGAGATTACAGTGAATCGCACACCGCACATCATGGAATTGATCGCGAAAGCGCCGTGGCGCGAAGCTGTGACCTACGCAAAGACATGGCCTCATGAATACGTCGTTGTCAAACGCGATGAGCAGCGCGAACTCCTCGCTGCCTTTTGCGAGCGAATCGGCCGTGGCGAGGGTGTCGAGGGCCAATTCTTCGGTCACGGGCGCAAGTATCTTTTTCTGGGCGATTACAAATACTGGACTATGACGGAATGCTCAAAGATTGATCTTGATGCAGACGACTATGTCCTGAACCGGGCGCTCCTGTATCGCGACCGTCGAGACTTCGCAATTCGCCAGGGAGACACCGGCATGCGGAATCCGTAAGCCTGAATTCAACTCCAGGCTTATCCTGCATCAGGTCACTGTTCAGATTCACGCTCTGCCGATCCCCAGTCCTCCTTGGCGCACTGTTGCATGCCTTCATATGCCGCGCTTGAAGGGTGCATCGCCGCCGGAGTCACCGACAGCCGCCGCCCCTTGCGCGTGATTTGTCCCTTGGTCATTCGGTAGGCTCCGAAAAGTCCGGTGATCAGATGTGCGATGCCCATGCACCAAAAGAACCACTCGTTGCCGAACCGGTCCATTGCGGCGGCTACCGCAGTCGGGCCGACCACTGCGCCTATCCCGCCGACAAGTACCAGCGTGCCGCTGGCGGCAATCATCTGGGAGGGTTTGAGATGATCGTTGATGTAGGCAATGCAAATCGAATAGAGCGGCAGAGCGAGGCCGCAAAAGACACCGGCCCCCAGCAGCAGGATCAAGGTGCCCGCCGAGGAAAGCGGGATGCAGGCCATGGCGGACAATCCGGCCAGCGTCGTGGCCGCTGTCAATACCGTGCGCCGGTCAAACCGGTCGGACAGCGCTCCGATAGGCCACTGAAACAGAACCGTTCCGACGACCCCGGCAGTCATGAACCAGGAAATCTCGCGCACGGACAGGCCCAGGCGCTGGGAGAAGATCGGGCCGAGGGCGAAAAAGGTCGCAGTAACCAGGCCGACCATGAACATGCCCAGTATGCCCAGAGGAGAAATCCGGAACAGCTCGATGAGTCGGATATTCACCGATTTCTCGTGGCGGGGCATCCGCGTAGCAGAAAACAGCAGGGGCACGGCCGCGACGGATATCAGGATTGATGTAAGAATGAAAAGCGGATAGTCTCGAGGGTCCGCCAGATTGAGCATGAGCTGCCCGAGTCCGACTCCGACATAGGTGACCACCATGTAGATGGACAGCAGTTTGCCTCGGTTGCGGTTGGTGGCGCGTTCATTCAGCCAGCTCTCAGCCACAACGTAGAGCCCGGCAAAGCAGAATCCGCTGACGAGTCTTAGAAGGATCCATACCCAGACATGAACCAGTACGGCATGCACCAGAATCGCTGCCGAAGCCATTGCGACAAACGCGGCGAAAACCCTTAAATGTCCGATTCGGGTCATGATTCTGGGCGTGATAATCGAACCGGAAAGAAAGCCGACATAGAACGACGACATGATCAAGCCGGTGATCGTCGTGCGGAATCCTTCCTGATCCGCCCGCACTGCCAGCAAGGTGCCCTGCAGCCCGTCTCCCAGCATCAATATGCCAAATCCGAACAGCAGCGCCCAGGTGGAGAGCAGTATTGAGCCAAGACGCTGGGGATCTGTTTCCTGTTTCATCCTGAATTCCCGTCTACGAACATGCCTTGGACGGACTTCATGCGTTCCGCCCGGCTTGGCAATTTCAATCCATTTTGACTCCGCCCAGAGACGGCAGCCGAATTTTGCGCGCCGCGATGCCGCGAATCGCCGTGACGGGGCAGAGGCTCAGCGCCTGCGCAGCCGGCACAAGTCGCTTCAGACTTGCGGAAATCTGCTTCTTGCCGCCTGCACGGTCCAGTCGTGGTGATTGCGGACGTACTGTTCCGCCGCATCGCGATGCGGCTGAAAGTCCCAGGACACGCGCGCGCCGTTCTGGGCCGCCTCATGGACGGCGAATCTCGCCTGCTGGGACGCGATCGCGCTTTCTCGAATCGAGGCGCTGTCCCAGCGCTGCGCCACTTGGCGCGCGAAGCGCGCTGCAATCTCGCCGTGATCGGGACTGTCTGCAAGGTTGTTCAATTCATGAGGGTCGTCGTCGATGTTGAACAGTAGCGGCGGGTCGGACTCGCAGTGAATGTACTTATGCCGCGCCTCGCGCAGCATGAACATCGGATATGCGGTGCACTCGGCGCAGTATTCGGAAATTGCTGTTCCGCCATCGCCGCGGGAGCCTTCGAGCAGCGGTCGCAGGCTGCGCCCGTCCGACGGCACTCTCAACTGCGGCGGTTTCAAGCCGTTTCTGGAAGCCAGATCGACCAGAGTCGGCAGCAGATCGGTCAGCGAGCAGCAATCCGGAACTTCAGACTGCGCTATGCCGGGGCCGGCGACAATCAGGGGAACTCTCGCCGAGTGCTCAAAGTAGTTCATTTTGTACCAAAGGCCGCGCTCGCCGAGCATGTCTCCGTGGTCGGATGTGACAATCACGATTGTATTTTCGTCCAATCCGGTCTGCTCAAGCGTATCGATGATTTGACCGACCCAGTTGTCGAAGTACGAGGTGTTCGCATAGTAGGCCCGCCTGGCGTTTGCGACTTGATCCGGGCTTGGCGGATTGGTGTCAATCTGACACCCTGATATCAGCCGTTCGCTGTGGGGGTCGCGGGCGCAGTCCCCGAGCCCGACCGCGGGCATGTCAATGCTGTCGGCGCTGTACAGGTCCCACCACTGCCTGCGTGCCACATAGGGATCATGGGGATGGATGAACGCGGCGGTTAGCATAAACGGCTGACTTTCAGCGTTTCGGGCGTAGTCGAACAGCCGCCGGACCGCGTAAAAGCCCGCCTCGTCGTCGTATTCCAGCTGGAAGGTGGTAGCCGCTACGCCGGCTTCGACAACGCTATCCATATTGTGATACCACTTGCCGATTCGCGTTTCGGCTTGCAGCCAGTCCGGAGTCCAGGCAAAATCCGAGGGATAGACATCCGTAGTCAGCCTTTCGTCAAATCCGTGCAATTGGTCGGGGCCGATGAAATGCATCTTGCCGGACAGGCACGTGTGATATCCCATCATGCGCAGATAATGCGCGAAAGTGGGCACGGACGACGGGAATTCGGCCGCGTTGTCGTAGGCGCCGATTCGAAGCGGAAGCTGGCCGGACATCATGGAAAAACGCGCCGGCGCGCAAAGCGGCGACGGCGTGTAGGCCGCATCGAAGCGGCATCCGCGTTCAGCGAGCCTGTCAATTGACGGTGTGCGGACAACCGGGTGTCCGTATGCGCCGGTAAAGTGCGGCGCAAGCTGATCCGCCATAATCAGGACGAAATTCGGTGATTGCATTGAGCGGTTCCTCCGGAAAACGAATAGGCAGTCCATTTGCCGCCACAAATTTTATCGCATAATTGACCCTGCGCACCGGGCGAGTGCGATCACTTTTGCGACTCGCGGGCAATCGGCGGGCAGCATGCCGGCCGCGTCGCTAGGCGCAGTGAGCCTTGGCCAGATAATACTCGGTTTGCATTTCTGCGAGTCTGCTGGCAGTGCGCTTGAAATCCTGCGTCAATCGGGTTCCCGAATACAGGTGCTCCGGCGCCAATGCGGCAGAAACGATCAAGTGAACACCGCGATCGTAGAATTCATCCACCAGTTCGATAAATCGGCGCGCCTGATTCTCCAGCTCCCATGTCAGCGCCGGGATGCCGGAGATCATGACGGTGCGATAGCAGTTTGCGATCTCAATATAGTCCGCATTGGCGCGCGGTCCGTCGCAGATATCGGAAAACTCGAACCATGCCAGGTTTCTCGTCGTGCGAACAGCCGATATGTCCCGGCCCAGCACGGTGATCGTATTGCCGGTTTCCGAATCGTCCCGGGCCAGCTGCTCGAATTCGTCCTGCATCGCCGATGCCGATGCCTCGCTCAGCGGATGATAGTACAGGCGCCGCCCGGCGAGAGAGCGAAGCCGGTAGTCGTCGCCGTCGCCGATGAACACAGTGGCTGTGTGACGTTTGATCAAATCGATCGCAGGCACAAACCTTTCGCGCTGCAGCCCTCCGCGGTACAGTTCATCCGGTTCGGTGTTGGAGGTCGTCACAACAATTGCGCCGCGCCCGAACAGCGCGCGCAGCACGCCGGCAAGAATGACGGCGTCGGCAATGTCCTTGACGAGAAATTCATCGATGCAGACCAGGCGGTAGGTTCGGGCCAGATCCTTGCCGATGCGGGCCAGCGGGTCCGGGGTTTCGCGATTGCGCTTGAGCTGCTCATGGATTGAGCGCATGAATCGGTGAAAGTGAATTCGCGTCTTGCGCGGGGTCTTGACGCAGTCATAGAACTGGTCCATGAGCCAGGTCTTGCCGCGGCCGACGCCGCCCCAAAGGTACACCCCCTGCGTCGATGCGGGGTTCTTACGCATGAACCATCGCCGGCGCGAGCCCCGGCCTTCGAGCCGGTCATAGACTCCCTGCAGCGCCTCAATCGCACGGCGCTGGTGCGGATCTTCAACCCGCCGTCCGGCTTGAATTTCCTGCGCGTACTTGTCGTATGGGGTCATGCCTTGAACATTGAAGGGGCCCGAAGCGGGTCGATTTCACAGCCGCATGGCGGCATCGCGATCAGGTTTGCCTTTTGGTTTTTCGGAGCAGCGGGACTGGCTGTCAGCCGCTAAGATGATTCGCGCCGCGCCGTTTGAGACAAAGTATAATTCATTGTGTTTGCGCAATTAATCGGGTTGTTTGCAAACGTCTGCGACAATTGGAGAGACAGGTTGATCATGGCTGATAGCGCACCATCTGGCGAACTGCGGGCGCTAGCTCCGAAAATTGTCGAAATATCCATCGAGGCTGGCGAGGCGATTCTCGATCACTACGGACGCGATGGGCAAGTGAGCTACAAGGCTGACGGCAGCGGGGTGACCGATGCCGACTATGCGGCGCACGACATCATCGAGACGTCGCTGGAGCGGTTGATCCCGGAATGCCGCTTTCTGTCGGAAGAGTCCCGGCCCATCCCGCAATACCCGGAACGGCAATCCTGGGGGCGATACTGGCTGGTCGACCCTCTGGACGGAACCAGCGGATTTATCAAGGGGACCGGCGAGTTTACTGTCAACATTGCGCTGATCGAGGATTCAAGACCGGTGCTGGGCGTCATCCATATACCGGTCAGCGGCGATACCTACTGGGCTGTAGAGGGTTGCGGCGCATTTGTTATTAGAAGCGGCGAACAGCGCTCGCACCCGATTCGCGTTCGCGGCGCGATCGGGGATTCCGCCGCCGTTGTCGGCAATCGGTCGCGCGGCGTGGATCGCCGGGATCAAATGATCGACTCGCTGTCGCGCGCGGATATCGCGGCGAGCGCGTCGCAGATGAGCAGTTCGATCAAGTTCTGCCTCGTTGCGGAAGGCTCAGCGGATGTCTATGCCGCGTTCGGCGGTACCAGCGAGTGGGATACGGCGGCAGGCCAGTGCATTGTCGAATGCGCCGGCGGAACGGTGACCGATATGCAAACCCGCAGCGTACTGCGCTACAACAAGCCTGAACTGGGCAATCCGTGGTTTTACGCTTCGGGCTCGGATTTTCCGTGGGAGCGCTATGGCTAAAACGGCGCGACGGCTTTCATGGCTGCCGGCGACGAAGTCGGCGATACAGCAGTCTCATATTGACATGCAGATAGCGGGCCAACCGGTAATCGGCGGAAAGCACAATCAGGCCCAGAGGAATCATCCAGAATCCGAGTATGGGCAGGAACCCTAGAAATCCGCAGACGATCAGCAAGATTCCGATGGCTTTTCGCAGCCACGGCGGAAATTTCTGTAGCTGCGACAGGAATTGATCTGTCCTATTGCTCATCGGCACGTGTCAAGTCAGAAATATGTTTCGCTTCACAAAAATGCATGCGCTCGGAAACGACTTCGTTGTGATTGACGGCATTGCGCAGGACATCGATATAGCGCCAGATGCTGCCCGGACGATTGCGAATCGCAATGTCGGCATAGGCTGCGACCAGATTCTCGTCATCTATGCGTCTTCGGATTCGGGCGGGGCGTTCAATCTAAAAATCTTCAATAGCGACGGATCCGAATCGGCGCAATGCGGAAACGGTGCGCGGTGCGTTGCGAGATTTCTAGGAGACATGGGCTATGCGACGGGCGATTCCGTTGGTTTGCGAACGTCCGGTGGAATTTTACAATGTACCAAAGTCGATAGGACGACGGTTTGCGTCGCGATGGGCGTTCCGAGATTCAATCCAGGCGAAATTCCCTTCAATGCGGAGCGCGCGCAGCCGACTTACCGCTTGAACCTGGATTGTGGCGAGGTCGAGTTTTCCGCACTTTCGATCGGCAACCCTCATGCGGTCATCGAAGTGCCCGATGTCGCTGGTGCACCGGTTGAAGTGCTGGGTCCTGCGATCGAGCATTGCCCCGGATTTCCTGAAAGAACCAATGTCGAATTCATGCAGGTGCTCGATCGCCGGACGATTGCCCTGAGAGTGCACGAGCGCGGTGTCGGCGAAACCAGCGCATGCGGCAGCGGTGCCTGTGCGGCCGTTGCGGCGGGGCGGCGCTCAGGGCGCCTTGACGCTGATGTCGAAGTTCGGCTGCCGGGCGGAAAGGTCCATGTCGAATGGTCAGGCGAAGGGCGGCAAGTGAATCTGACCGGACCGACAACCTATGTCTTTGACGGAACATGGCGCAGCGATGAATGACGTCGCAGCCAATGGGCCGGCCGGCGAATCGTCAATCGACGAGTTTCTTCAGCACTTGGCTGCGGAACGGCGCCTGTCGCCGCATACGGTGCGCAGCTACGGACGCGACCTTGAGGTGCTGCGGCGCTTTTGCGAACAGCGCCGGATTCAGGGGTGGGGCCGGGTTGACGCAGCGGCTGCAAGACTCTATCCGGCTCAGCTTCACAGGCGTCAGCTGTCGGGCGCCACGATCCGGCGCATGCTTTGCGCAGCGCGCACGTTCTATCGCTACCTGATGCGCGAGGGAAAGTGCTCGATCAATCCGTTTGACGGCATCAAGGCGCCCAGGTCGGCCAAGCGCCTGCCACGCACCCTGACGGCGGAGCAGGCGAACCGGCTTGTCGAAATTAAAGGTACCGATCCTGTCAGCGTGCGCGACCGCGCCATGATGGAGCTGTTCTATTCGTCGGGCATCCGTCTGCAGGAGCTTGTCGGGCTGGATCTGACGGATTTGAATTTGCGCGACCGGCTGATGAAGGTGGTCGGCAAGGGGTCCAAGGACCGGCAGTTGCCTATCGGCAGGCATGCGGCAAAGGCCGTTTCGCAGTGGCTTGGCTGCCGCGGGGAGTTCGCCCCGCAGGCGCAGTCCGCTGTTTTCGTCACGCGAAACGGGAATCGCATCAGTGTTCGGTCCGTGCAAAAGCGCATTGAGATACGTGTCGGGCAGCAAGGCGTGCCCGTGCATGTGCATCCGCATATGCTGCGCCATTCGTTTGCTACGCATGTGCTTGAATCCAGCGGCGACATTCGCTCGATTCAGGAGATGCTGGGCCACGCCGACATTTCGACGACCCAGATCTATACCCATCTGGATTTCGGCCATTTGTCCCGCGAATATGACCGGGCGCATCCGCGATCGAGAAAAAAATCAACAAAGCAGGCGAGCCGCAAGGACTCGACGAGGTAGACATGTCAATTCTTCATTCCAACGAAACCCAGGTTCTGATTGACCGTATCATCGCCGCCAGCGCGGATTTGCCGAGCGGAACGCCGGACGGGTTCGCCGATTTCGTGCGAAGCTACTATCACAGCGTCCCCTACGATGATTTGCGCGAGCGCGAAATGACCGATCTGCTTGGCAGTGCGCACGCGCATTGGGAGCTGGGCAAGAACCGTCAGCCCGGCGAGTCGAAGATGCGAATCTACAACCCCGACGCGGAGCGTCACGGCTGGCAGTCGGACTACACGATTATCGAAGTGGTTACCGATGACCGGCCGTTTCTTGTCGATTCGGTGGCGATGCTGCTGAATCGGCTCGGGCTCACCATCCATTTGACAGTGCACCCGATATTCTGCATCGAGCGTGACGGCTCGGGCGAGGCGGTGTCCATGTCGGCGGCTGTGGGCGAAGCCCAGGGCGCAGGTCAGGAATCCTATTTGCATGTCGAATTCGACCGGCGCTTCGGCGCCGATTCGTTCGAGGGAATCCAGCGGCAGCTCGAGTCGGTTCTGCGCGACATCAAGACCGCCAGTGACAGCTGGGCGCCGATGCGCGCGAAAGTGCTTGAGGCGGCCGACGAAATCGAGCGCGAGCAGCAGCGCCAGGGCATGGACGACCATGAAGACCGGGTTGCTTTCTGCAAGTGGCTTGAAGAAGGCAATTTTACGTTTCTCGGCTACTGCGAACTGGACCGCAAGTCCGAATCGGAGCTCAGCCTGAACAACGATTCGCTGCTTGGAATTCTCAACAGCGACAAGCAGGTTGAGACCATACTCCCGACATCGGGTTTCGGAAGCGACCCGCGCGAGCAGTCCCTGCTGATTACCAAGGCGAACACCCGGGCGCCGATCCATCGTCCTTCCTATATGGATCTGATCACGGTGCCGAAGTATTCCGATGACGGGCAGGTGTCGGGACTGAGGGTGATCCTGGGCCTGTTTGCCTCCACTGCGTACAATCGCAGCGTGCGCGCGATTCCGATGCTTCGGCGCAAGCAGCAGCATGTCATTGCCTCAAGCGGATTGCCGGAAAACAGCTATGACGGGCGGGTGCTGGCCAACATCATTGACAATTATCCGC
Source organism: Arenicellales bacterium (assembly GCA_965214615.1). Lineage (GTDB taxonomy): Bacteria > Pseudomonadota > Gammaproteobacteria > Arenicellales > JAJDZL01 > CBDAUN01. Next base: position 3,125,331 of record OZ243952.1, on the reverse strand, counting down.
GCGACAATCTGTTTCGAATTTCCAACGACGAGCTGTTTGAGGATGTCGCAGGCATTCTGGAGCTTCAGGAGCGTCAGCGCGTACGGGTATTCATGAAGGATGATCCTTACGGGCGGTTCTGCTCGGTGCTCGTCTATCTGCCGCGCGAGCGCTACAGCCGGGAGCTGAGGATCAGCATACAGGACATCCTGATGGACTCGCTTAGCGGAGAGTCGTCGCAGTTCGATGCGACGTTTTCCGAATCGATTCTGGCGCGCATCAGCTACACGATCCATAAAAAGCCCGGCGCCGGGCGCAAGCACACGGACAAGCAGATTCTGGAAAGCATTGCCGCGGCGACGCGGAACTGGTCGGACATGCTCAGCCAGGCCGCGCTGCAGCGCTTCGGGGAAAAGCGCCGTATCCGGTACATGGACAAGTACGGTGACGCCTTCGGACACGGCTACCGGGATGATTTCTCGGCACGCACGGCGGCGGCGGATATGGAGCGGATGGAGAAGCTGGGCAAGGATAATCCGATCAGCGTCTTCTTCTACCGTCCGCTGCTGGAGGCCGAAGGCTCGATTCGGCTGAAGATCTACAATCTGGAGAGTCCCATATCGCCGTCCGACTCGCTGCCGGTGATCGAGAACATGGGATTGCGGGTGATGAGTACGCGCCCGCATCAGATCCGGCCTGCGGACGGAGCATCCATCTGGATCCACGACTATTCGATGGTCCATTCGGACAATGCCGAGGTTGATCCGGATGCGCAGCGCGACCGATTCGAAGAGGCATTTCTGCACATCTGGAAGGGCGAGGTGGAAAACGACGGCTTCAACCGACTGATCCTATCGGCCGAGCTAAGCTGGCGCGAAGTGGTGATGCTGCGCGCCTACAGCCGGTATTTGAAGCAGATCGGTGTTCAATACAGCGAATCCTACATGATTGAGACGCTGACTTTGCACCCGCACATGACCAAGCGGCTGGTCAGCCTGTTCGCGATGATGTTCGAGCCGGACCGCGCCGACAATGCGCAAGAGTTTACTGATTTGGTCAATTTCGTTCTTTCGCGGCTCGAAGTGGTCAAGAGTCTGGACGAGGATGTGATCCTGCGCAGTTTTCTGAACGTCATCATGTCGACGCTTCGCACCAACTACTACTGCGTCGACGCTCAGGGGCGGCAGCTGCCGTATCTGTCTTTCAAGTTCGACAGCGGGCGCATCACCCGGATGCCGGATCCGCGGCCGATGTTCGAGATATTCGTCTATTCGCCGCGGGTAGAGGCGATCCACCTTAGGGGCGGCCAGGTGGCGCGCGGAGGATTGCGCTGGTCGGATCGCAGGGAAGACTACCGCACCGAGGTCCTGGGGCTGGTCAAGGCGCAGCTGGTCAAGAATGCGGTGATCGTTCCGGTCGGATCCAAGGGCGGGTTCGTGGTCAAGCAGCTGCCTTCGACGCGCGAAGAGACTCAGCGCGAGGTAGTCGAGTGCTACAAGACCTTTATCCGGGGCATGCTGGACATTACGGACAACCTGGTTTCCGGCGAGATTGTCAGACCGCCCGATGTCCGATCCTATGACGCGGACGACCCGTATCTTGTCGTGGCTGCGGACAAGGGCACTGCGACGTTTTCCGACATTGCCAACGAGGTTTCCGAGGAGTACGGATTCTGGCTGGGCGATGCGTTCGCATCCGGCGGGTCGGCAGGCTACGATCACAAGGGCATGGGGATTACCGCGCGAGGTGCGTGGGAGTCGGTAAAGCGCCATTTCAGAGAGCTGGGCAGAGACATTCAGACATCGGACTTCACCGTGGTCGGCGTCGGCGACATGGGCGGTGACGTATTCGGCAACGGGATGCTGCTGTCAAGGCACATCAAGCTGGTCGGCGCCTTCAATCACCTGCACATCTTCATCGACCCGAATCCGGACCCTGCGGTCAGCTTTGTCGAGCGCGAGCGGCTATTTCAATTGCCGCGCTCAAGTTGGCTCGACTACAACGAAAAGCTGATCTCCGAAGGCGGCGGCATTTTTGAGCGTTCAGCCAAGTCGATCAGGCTGAGCCCGCAGGCACAGGGCGTGCTGGGCATCGAAGAGGATGATCTGACCCCGGACCAGCTGATCCACGAGATGCTCAAGGCGCCTGTCGATCTGCTTTGGAACGGAGGCATCGGCACCTATGTGAAGGCATCAGGCGAGACCCATGACGATGCTGCCGACCGTGCCAACGATGCGGTGCGCGTCGATGGCAGGGATTTAAGGTGCCGGGTGGTCGGCGAAGGCGGAAATCTGGGGCTGACGCAGCTGGGACGGGTGGAATTTGCGATGAACGGCGGCAGAAGCCTGACTGACTTTATCGACAATTCCGGCGGCGTCGACTGTTCCGATCACGAGGTGAACATCAAGATTCTGCTGAATGAAATCGTTGCCGCCGGCGACATGACTGTGAAGCAGCGCAACCGGTTTTTGGAGAAAATGACAGACACGGTTGCCGAATACGTGCTGACCGACAACTACAACCAGACGCAGGCGATCAGTCTTGCGAGTGCGCAGTCGGTTGAATTGGTGAGCGAGCACAGAAGGTACATTCGCGAGCTTGAGCGGGCCGGAGACCTGAACCGGGAGCTGGAATTTCTGCCTGACAACGAAACCTTGCGCGAGCGGGCGCAAAACGGCCAGGGCCTGACGATGCCGGAACTGTCGGTTCTTTTGGCGTACTCCAAATTGACGATGTATCAACGGCTGCTCGTATCGGATGTTCCGGATGATGCGTACTTGAGCAAGGAGTTGATGCGGTATTTTCCGCACGAACTCGTCGAGCAGTACCGCGATGCGATGTTCAATCACCGATTAAAGCGCGAGATTATCGCGACCCATGCGACCAACAGCATGGTCAATCGCGTCGGGCCTACGTTTGCGTTTCGTCTGAGCCAGCTCACCGGTGCGGATCATCTGGATATCGCGCGAACCTATACCGCGGTGCGCGATATTTTCGGCATGCGCCGGATATGGTCTGAAATCGAGGCGCTTGACAACAAGGTCGATGCCGAGGTTCAAAGCCAGATGCTGCTTTATGCGAGCGGGCTGATCGAGCGTGCGTCGATGTGGGTGCTGCGCCACTGCGAGCTGCCTTTGGACATTGAACGTGTCGTCGAGTCGTTTCGCGACGGAGTTCAGCTGCTGGCCGAATGCCTGCCGAAGCCGCTTTCTGAATCCGACAGCGTGCCGATGAAGGAGCAGATGAAGCGTTTGACGGATCACAAGGTGCCCAGGTCCTTGGCGAAGGTGGTGGCCGGGTTCTTCCCGATGTCCACGGCGCTTGATATTGTCGAGATTTCCAATTTGACCGGAAAGCCGGTGCCTTACGTGGCGGAGGCGTACTTCGAAGTCGGCGCGCGGCTCGATTTGCGATGGATCAGGGATCAGGTTGCGGCGCTGCCTGCGGAGAATCTGTGGCATCAGCTTGCCAAGTCAAGATTGCGGGACGATGTGCACGGGCATCAGTATTCCATTGTTCTGGATGCGGTGCGCAACCATGAAGGCAACAAGGCCAAGAGCACGGTGTCCGACTGGATTCAGGCCAAGGGTCTGGGCTACCGCCGGCTGAACAGCCTGATCGAGGAGTTGAAACTGGCGGGCAGCAACGATTTTGCGACATTGTCCGTGGCGATCAGCGAGGTGAACTCGCTGCGGCGCGGCGCGAGCGGCGGCGCGGAGCTGTCCTAGTCTCAGCCTGATTCCCGGGCAGATGTCGGGGTGCTGGCTGAGATTTTGTCTGACTTTGCGCGCCGTGCGCAACGCTGCAATCCATGTTGCGTCGCACAAGAGCATTGAAATCAATCGGCAAAAGCATTATTCTTTGCGTTTTCTGCTTGCCGGTGGCGCAGTCGCGTCGAGTTAGTTGCGCAATCCAAAGTTATCAGGCGTCCGGCATTGCAGTCGCAGACCTGAGTTCCGAAAGACGTTTTTTGATCCGACGAAGCCAAGCGGCGGCGGGTCTGCATTGTATTGACTTATTGACAATCTGGAGATTTTTATGAATGCAAGCGGCTGGATCCCGGTAATTCTGGGAATTCTTGGTTTGATTTCAGCCTGGGTCGTTTTCGGAATCGTAAAGCGCTATCCGGAAGGCGAAGGGAAAGTGGTTGAGATTTCCAATCTCATTCACAAAGGGGCGATGGTCTTCATGCGGAGAGAGTATACGATACTGGCCATTTTTGTCGCTATCGTCGCGGTGCTGATTGCAATATCGGATCTCGGAATCAATTCGATGATCGCCTTCATTGTCGGCGCGCTTTGCTCCGGCACGGCCGGATATATCGGCATGTACACGGCGACAAAATCAAATGTGCGCACGACGACTGCGGCACATACCCAGGGTGCGTCGGCGGCATTGTCTGTCGCATTTTTCGGCGGCTCGATCATGGGGCTGACGATTGCCGCAATGGGCTTGCTCGGACTTGGAGTGCTGTATCTGTTCTTCGGCTCGGATCCTGAGTCGGCGCATGCGATCCACGGCTTTGGCATGGGGGCTTCATCGGTTGCGCTGTTTTCCCGTGTCGGCGGCGGGATATTTACCAAGAGCGCAGATGTCGGCGCAGACCTTGTCGGAAAAATCGAAGCAGGAATTCCGGAAGACGATCCTCGCAATCCAGGCGTCATCGCCGACAATGTCGGCGACAATGTCGGCGACGTTGCGGGAATGGGATCCGACATTTTTGAGTCGTATTGCGGCGCAATGATCGCGAGCATCGCGATTGCCGCTACCTTGACGAATTCGGATCTCGGGGATCAGAACAGCTTGATGTTCCTGCCGCTCGCGCTCTCATCGGCAGGGATTGTCTGTTCGCTGCTTGGCATCATAATGGTGCGAATGCTGTCGTCGAAGTCGGCTGAAGTCGCACTGCGGGCGGGCACTATATCGTCATCGGTCATCTTTATCGCTGTCGCAGCAATTGTGACAACCATGGTCGGCGTTAGCCTGTCGGTCTGGGGCGCGGTGCTCGTCGGAGCCGTCGGCGGCATCATCATCGGCCTGGTGACGGACTATTACACCAGCGGCAATCCGATCAAAAAGATCGCCAAAGGCGGCGAGACGGGCCCTGCGACGGTGATGATTTCCGGATTGGCAATCGGAATGCAGTCGGTCGTGGTGCCGGTTCTTACGCTTGGCGCCATTATCGTGATATCCAGCGCTGTTTCCGGACTTTACGGTGTCGGCATTGCCGCAGTCGGCATGCTTGCGACTGTCGGCATGACGATGGCGATCGATGCGTACGGCCCGGTTGCCGACAATGCCGGCGGCATCGCGGAAATGGCCGGGCTAGGCGAGGATACGCGCAAGATCACCGACTCGCTGGATGCCCTTGGCAATACCACCGCGGCAATCGGAAAAGGATTCGCTATCGGCGCAGCGGCGCTTGCGGCGCTTGCAATCATTACTGCCTTTATCGAGACTGTGACGCACAACAATCCGGAATTCAGCCTGCAGATTAACGATCCGATTGTGCTTGCGGGAATGTTTCTGGGCGGAATATTCCCGTTTCTCGTGTCCAGTATGACGATGACGGCGGTCGGCGATGCGGCGTTTGACATGATCAATGAGATTCGCCGCCAGTTTCGCGAGATTGACGGATTGCTGCAAGGCAACGCCGTGCCTGACACGGACCGGTGCGTAGACATTGCAACCAAGGCTGCGCTGCGGCGGATGATTGCGCCTGGCGTTCTGGCTGTTGCCGCGCCGGTGGTTGTCGGCTTTTCTCCGCTTGGCGCCGAGGCCCTTGGAGGCATGCTCGGCGGCGCGCTTATCGGATGTGTCCTGCTGGCGCTGACGATGGCGAACGCCGGGGGCGCATGGGACAATGCCAAAAAATATGTCGAAAGCGGGCATATGGGCGGAAAGGGATCCGAAGTTCACAAGGCCCTGGTTGTCGGCGATACGGTTGGCGACCCGTTCAAGGATACCTCCGGCCCCTCGATGAACATTCTCATCAATGTGATGGCCATCGTCAGCCTGGTCATCGCCCCGCTGCTGTAGCGGCGGTCTTTACTGAATCGGCCCGGGGGCACCAATTGCTGCGCCCGGGCCGTGCGCCGGCGAACGCGCGACGCTATTCGCCGGGTTCGAAGTTGGACGAGGCGCGCTTGCGTACCGCGGTGTTCTTCAATCTTCGGTAGTGCGGCAGTCCGCCGGTGTATGGCGGATAGTCCTCGCCGGCAATCAACGGTGCAAGATAGCGTCTTGCGCGGGCGGTAATCCCGAATCCGTCCGGCGAAATGAAATTTCGCGGTAGCTTTTTTTCGACATTGGCAACTTTGCCCAGGTCTGCCGGCACGATATCCCATTCATACGGATCGTCCAAGAGCCTGCGAATCGCCGGCATCAGGGCGGTTCGGCCCTGAGCCGCATATTCGACCGCTTCGCGTCCCAAGGCGTAGGCTTGCTCGACATCGGTTGCCGATGCGATGTGCCTGGCTGAACGCTGCAGATAGTCGGCGATGGCGTAGTGGTACTTGTAGCCGAGATCGTCGCGGATCATCTGTGCGACAACCGGTGCGACGCCGCCGAGCTGGGCATGTCCGAAGGCGTCTCGATGCCCTTGATCCGAAAGGAACGAGCCGTCGTCGTTGCGCACCCCTTCGGAGACCACTACCGAAACGTATCCGTGGCGCTGAACCATTTGTCTGACCTTGGCGGAAAACCTGGTGCGATCGAATGGAATCTCCGGAAACAGAATCAGCACTGGAATTTTCAGGTCTTGCGACGAGGCCAGACCTCCGGCTGCGGCAATCCATCCCGCATGGCGTCCCATGACTTCGATAATGAAGACCTTGGTGGAGGTGCGCGACATCGAGGCCACATCCAGGCTGGCCTCGCGCGTTGAAGTCGCGATGTACTTGGCGACTGATCCGAAGCCCGGGCAGTTGTCGGTGATCGGCAGATCGTTGTCCACTGTCTTTGGAATATGGTTGACGGTGACGCCGTCGATTTCGCCTTTGAGGGCTTGCGCCAGTTTCAGGCAGGTGTCTGCAGAGTCGCCGCCGCCGTTGTACAGGAAATGGCGAATGTTGTGTTTTTGCATGACTTCGACGACGCGTGCGAACTCCCGGTGCTGCTTTTTCGGATCTTGCAGCTTGTATCGGCATGAGCCGAAAGCACCGGACGGCGTATGGCGAAGCGCACTGATGGCTTCGGGTGTTTCCAGGCTTGTGTCGATCAGCTGTTCGTGCAGGACGCCGAGTATTCCGTCGCGCCCGGCATACACCTTTGCGAATGATTGCGGATGCTTGCGCGCGGTTTCGATGACCGCTGCTGCGGAAACATTGATGACTGATGTGACGCCGCCCGATTGGGCGTAGAGAATGTTGCCGGGATTTGCCATGTGTGCTGTCTTGGTGCCTTGGAGAATTGAATTGCTGAATCTGCACCCTATCAGGGCAGGGGGAGAGCGAAAGCAGTCGAACGGGTGAAATCCTACGCTCAAGTCCCTGTTCGAATTATAAGGGATGGCGGTCATGATGATGGCTGAAGGCACGAACCTGAACTGAATTTCGTCCGATTCGGTCAGGATTGTCCACGTTAGAGAACGAAGCCTGTTGGAATTCGGGCGCAACTTGCACCGGTGCGTTGGATTCTGTTGCGATGTGGTCTCGCCATGCCAAGGTGCGTGTACATGTGCAGCACCTATTGACGACAGGGCGCGAAGATGGGAAAATAGCGACATGGATGCGCTGTCTGGGGGCGTTGCAGCCGAATACAGCAATCGACGGTCGCAGATGCGACAGTAATGAATAACGAATAAATTCGAACGAGGCATGGTGATGGACAGTGGGATGAGCGGGCATATCGGCGGATTGATGGATGCCGTCCGGAAAGTCGGAAAAATTCAATTTGTTTTGATTTCGGGTTCCGGATCGGTATTGAAAAATGAGTTGACTGAATCAGGTGAAAACGATATAATGATCGCCGGATCGCCGGATCGCCGGATCGCCTCCCCTGCGTCTTCAGCACGGAACTGCTCTCGCCCGCTAGCCTCCCCGCCTGAGTTTTCCGCATCCGCCGGTCGGCGTTCCGACACCCGCTGGCCTGCTTCCTCCTCCGACAGCTTCGGCCCTTCCGCGACTCGCCATGCTCTCGCCGGCCGCTTGCGCCGTGTTGCGTGCATGCCTCTGCTCGCTCTGCCGCTGCTGCTTGCCCTTGCCGCTCCAGCCGCCGCGCAGACGATCGACTCCACGGAGATCACCGAAGGCGAGACCAAGACCTTTACCATCACTGTACCGTCCACCTGGTCGAACAATTTAATAGTAGACGATCCGAGCTCGGCAGGTGCTGCTACTGCAACAGTTGAGCTGTGCAGTATTGTAGATTTCATACCCATCGATTGGGATGCCTGCTACACCCGAGGACAAAAAAATACTCGTACCTTCACAATCGAAGTACGCGCAAATGCAGACTCGATCGACGATCCGGATGAGACATTCAATATCTTGGTCAGGGATGAACTCAGGCCCTTTGATCATTCCTTCACCATCACGATCAGGGAAGCGCAAGTCACCCCTGTCACCCCCAAAACCAATGCCACCCGGTTTCTCTCGCTCTCGTTGGACCGGGGCAAGGACACCTGCTCTGTTGGCGGAGGCAGCAGTAAGACGTACACATGCGTGAAGGAGACCGATTCGACGACGCCGAAGAATGTGGAGTTCCAGGTCAAGACCGGCCAGCGCTCTTCGTCTGCCCTGCCTTTCCGCCTGTGCTTCTCCGGCAGCGCCACGCGGCGCACCGGCGGCAACGACGAGCAAGACGACTATCTGATACAGGAACAGGTGGGCAGCGTCTGGCAGACCAGAAACAGTGGCTGTGTCGATTCGTCTATCGCTGCCAACCAGCAACTGAGGAGGTTCCGCGTCCAGGTGCTTGGAGACAACCACTACGAGCAGGTGCCGATGTGGATCAACGGCCGGGAGCGGCTGGTCATATCGGGGCAGGAGACGGTCAATATCACACTGAATCAGAACCCGGGGAATCCGCTGCCTTCGCCCTACGGGATCGACAGCGTATTCAGTATCAAAACCCTGGTGATTGATGACGACGATTATCGCCAGCAGCCGCTTGCCTTCGGCACCTGGGCCGGAAAGCCGGGCGTGAAAGAAGGCAGACCGTCTCTGGATCAGGATGTCGGCATCCCGTTCTCGGCGCAGGCCGGCTGGGACAATACGGTAACGTACCGGGTGGTGCGCGGGCATGAGGACGGGGGGAGCACGGCCATATACGGCACCGACTACCGCTTGCGCGGCGACTACAACCGGAACACCAACCGGGGCACGATGACGCTGGCGAAGGGCAAGACGGTAGCGACTCTGCCGATCACGGTCATCGAGGATGAGCTTATCGAGGGCACCGAGACGGTGGTCCTGGAGATGGTGGACACGGGCACCCACGAGGTGGCCAAGCCGAACCACCGGATCACGATATACATCCAGGACGACGAAGCGAAGCCCCTGCTCAAGGTTGATGAGTTCGGAAAGGTTCTCAGGGACGGGGTCGACAGCGGGCACAGGATCAAGATCGCTCTGGCCCCTGTGCATGCCTCGATACCCAACCGGCCGCTGCAGGTGGATGCGCATTTCGAGTATTGCGTGACGGGCTCGGCGACGCTCGGCGAGGACTACACGCTGGTGCGCCCCGACGGCACGAAGGTCAAGACGGGCTGCCACCTCGCGACGTTGCCGAAGGGTGAGCTCAGCACCTACCTTGATCTGAAACTGTTCGACGACGGCAGCAGCGACGAACCGGACGAGTCGGTGAAGATCCGGTTGCAAAAGAGCACCATGTCGGGCAAGGAGACCACGGACCTGCTTAAGATTCCGGACTCGACCCGCACGGCCGCCGAGACCATCAGCACGGTGATCACCATCAAGGACGACCTGCCCGTTCTGAAGGTGTCGGGGCGCGATGACACGTCGAAGCGCGACCGCCGGTTCCGCGCGATATTCACGATCACTTCGGTCAATGGCGCCCTGCCGACCGGCCTCTACGTCAAGTGGCAGGTCGAGGATACCGGCAATGTCGTCAACGACAACCGCAGGCAGGGTCTGGGCAAGTCGGGCTACAAGTCACTTAATAGGGGCTTTTCCGAGTTCACGGTGCCCATCAGTATCCGGCACGACGCCGGGCCGGGCAGCGCCACTTTTAAGCTGATTCCCGCCGGTCGTCCGTTCCGGCTGGTTCCGGGCGACAATTGCGTGCGGATCAATAACGGGCTATGCCCTTTGGGCAACAATGCGCCGGCGATTCAGATACCGGACACGGCGGTGTCCAACCTTAGGTTGGCGGCGGTGGACGATGTCAGCGCCAGCGTCACCTGGGACGCGGTGGAGCATGCCACCTCCTATGACGTGTACTGGGAGGCCGAGAGCAGCGATTTGCAGACCGTTGTCTCTGGTGCCGAGAGCGTGACAGGCACTTCGGTGACGATCGGGCACAATGCTCAGGAAGCGATGACGCTGACGGTCACGGTGACGCCGGAACATCTGGACGGCAACGGCGTGACGCAGCAACTCGGCGCGCTCGCTGCCACGGCGACGCTCGCCGTGGGGCCGGACGGCGATGCTCTGAGCGCCAGCGTGGAAGATGCTGACGCTCAGGCGCCGTCGTGCGTCTCCGACGCCCTGCTGGCCGACGCCCGGCTGGCTGCGAGCGAGACCTGGCGGACTTCGCCGGGCCATGTCGGGCGCTGGAGCCGGGTGCTTGCCGCCTTCGGGGAGAGCAACGCCTACAGCAGCAACCCGATGACCGTCGCCGAGGCGCAGGCGCAGGCGGATCGCGGCCTCAAGCGCTGGAAGCCGGTGGTGCCGGCGCTGGAATGCCTGGAGAACCCACCGCAGGAACAGCCGGAACAGGCTGAGGTCCAGCCGGTGACGCCTGCCACGCCCGAGCTCAGCCTCTCGGCGGGGTCCGCCGTGGACGAGGGCGGCAATGCCGCTTTCACGATCACGGCCGATCCGGCGCCGCAATCCGACCTGACGATTGCCTGGACCGTCGCCCAGAGCGGCGAGTATCTGGCTTCGCCGGGCGCGGGCAGCCGGACGGTGACTCTGGCGGCGGGCGAGACCGGCATCGCGCTGTCCGTAGCCACGGCGGACGATGAGGCGGACGAGGCCGACGGCTCGGTGTCCGTCACCCTCGGCACGGGCACCGGATATACGGTGGCCGCGGGCAAGGGCAGCGCCGCGGTAACGGTGCGCGACAATGACGACGCGCCGGGCGCTGCGCCGCAAGTGAGCGTCGCCGCAGGCAGCGCGGCAACCGAAGGTGATTCGGCATCGTTTACGGTGACGGCATCTCCGGTTCCTGCGACGCCGCTCGAGGTGGCGCTGACCATTGCCCAAAGCGGCGAGTTCGCCGCTTCGGGCGAGACCGGGCAAAGGACGGTCACCGTCCCGGTCTCGGGCACGGTGGATGTGGAGGTTGCAACGGTAGACGACGATGCCGACGAGCCTGACGGCTCGGTCGCCGTGACCGTGAATGCCGGCACCGGCTACGCGGTTGCGGCCCCGCCGGGCAATTCGGCCGAGGTCGAGGTGTCCGACAACGATCCTGCGCCTTCGGGTCCGACGGTCTCGGTTGCCGACGCCACGTTCAAGGAGAACCAGGGAAGAGGCTTTTTCACGCTGACGCTGAGCGAGCCGGCTGAAAGGACGGTCACCGTCTATTACGCGACGCGCGACTCGTCGCCGGTTTCGGCCACGGCGGGCCGGGACTACTTCGATTCCAAGCGTGCCTGGCGAAAATCGGCCTGGATCTTTCCGGGCAAGACGACGGGCCGGATACCGATCTACATCTACAATGACAGCCATGACGAGGATCCGGAGACTTTCGAGCTGGTGCTGTACGAAGTTGACAGCGGGGTATCGATTGCAGACGGCGTCGCGGTCGGCACGATTGTCAATTCCGATCCGATGCCGGCGGCGTGGCTGTCGCGCTTCGGTCGCACTGCGGCTCAGCAGGCGATAGACGGGGTTGCCGGTCGCATTGCCGATGCGCGAAGCGCGGGGACGCAGGGTACGGTTGCAGGGCACGCGGTGAGCTTCGGTGCGGATGCCTTTGAACCGGATGCCGCATTCGAAGCTTCGGCGAAGCCCGGCTATGCCGGCGGCCTGGGCGATTCGGGATTCGGAACCGATTCTGACGACTTGGGCGTCTCAGGGGAGCGCACCTATTCGCTGAGCGCCCGCGAGGCGCTGCTTGGCAGCAGCTTTACGGCGACCGGCGAGGCTGACGGCGCCGGCGGCACCCTGGCGTTCTGGGGCCGCGCGTCGCAGTCCGACTTTGACGGCAAAGAGGGTGCGTTTTCACTCGACGGCGAGTCGACTGCGTCGATGGCGGGCGTCGACTACGCCCGCGACGGGTGGCTGGCCGGCATGGCGCTGATGCTGACAGACGCCAAGGGCGGCTACCGCGATGCGGGCGCGAGCCCGCGCGCGGCTTCGCAGATCTGCCAGGCCGGCACCGCATCGCAGGTGATCGAGGGTCTTTGCCGCGGAGCGCTGCGAGAAGGCGGCGGCAAGGTCGAGGCCTCGCTGACCGCGGCGGTGCCCTATGCCTCGCTTCAGATGTCGGACAGGCTCAAGGTGTGGGGTGCGCTTGGCCGCGGCACAGGGGAGATCACGCTCAGGCCTGCAACAGGCGGCGAGCTTGAGACCGACATCGCCTGGACCATGGCGGCGGCCGGCCTTCGCGGCGCTGTGCTTTCCCCGGATCAGGGATCGGGGCTGTCGCTTGCGGTGATCTCCGACGCGCTTTGGGCGCGCACCGAATCGGACAGGGCGGACAGCCTTGCGTCATCGGATTCGAGCGTGACGCGGATTCGCTTTGGCCTTGAGGGCAGCTGGCGCACGGCGCTTGAAGACGGCGGACATGTCACGCCGAGGTTTGAGATCGGCGCACGCCATGACGGCGGCGATGCCGAGACCGGGTTCGGTGTGGAGCTTGGCGCAGGACTTTCGTGGTCGGATCCCGGCATGGGTCTTTCGATGGAGCTTTCCGGGCGCACGCTTGCGGTGCACGGCGATGACGATTTCAAAGAACGCGGTCTGGCCGCCTCGGTGTCGTGGGATCCGGATCCTTCGACGCGTCGCGGTGCGTCGCTGACTTTGGCGCGCGAGCGCGGCGGGCGGGCCGAAGGCGGGCTTGACGCGCTGTTTGAGCCGGCGACGCCGGACAGCCTTGCAGCCGGCATCGGCGATGCTGTGCGCTGGCGCGCCGAGGCGGCCTACGGCTTTGCGGTTCCGGATACGCGGTACATAGCGCAGCCGCATGCGGGGCTGGGCGTTTCGGCCGGCGAGCGCGAGTACACCCTGGGATGGCGCGTCACACCGGCCAAAGGTGCGCCGGATGTGTCGTTCGGGGTGACTGCGACGCGCACCGAGAGCGACACGTTCGCGCCGGTGCATGCCGTCGGATTCGAGGCGACCGTGCGCTGGTAGTCCGTAGCGCAATGACGCTGTACGGGCCTGCGCATCCGGGAATCGGCGCAGGCCCGGCAGGACAGTGATCTCGCCTGTCGGAGCGGGGGACGAACCGACAGGACAATTAGTAGCGATCCGCAACCGGATGCGTCCCGAACTCGCCTGCTCAATTCCTCCTGCAATCCGTCTCGCTACGCCAACGCGTCGCAAACATCTGCTAATTCGGTCGCCAAGTGCTCAAATAGCGGTAAAATGCAAACAGTGCAGACGCCGCTTGCCTTAAGGGCAGTCATTCGCCTTGCACGCGTGCGTCGTCCATGAACTAGCAATAAACCGCTCAAATTCGAAGCGGAGGGTCGGTGTTGGATGTATAAGACCGTTTTTCTCGGACCGCCTGGAAGCGGCAAGGGCAGTCAGGCCAAATTCGTTGTAGACCGCTACGGCCTGCAGCATATTTCGACCGGAGAACTGCTGCGCGATGCTGTGGCAAACAAGACTCCTGTCGGCCAAAAGGCTGCCGAGATCATGAGCCGCGGCAATCTTGTGCCCGACGAACTGGTTGTCGACCTGGTTAGCGATCACCTGATCGGCCTGGATGCCGAAGCAGGCTTTATCTTGGACGGATTTCCCCGAAGCCTTGCTCAGGCCGAGGCGCTGCAGGAAATCCTAGAACGAAACCGCAGGGATCTTGCTTTCGTATTACATCTTCATGTCGACCTTGAAGCGGTCGTCAAGCGACTTTCCGGTCGTCGCACCTGCGCTCAATGCGGGGAGATTTTCAATATCTATTTCAAGCCGACGGCCAAAGAGGGGGTTTGCGACGTGTGCGGGCACACCGAGTTGCTCCATCGCGCCGACGATCACGAGTCCTCAATCCGCCAGCGTCTTGATGTATACGATGCGCAGACAAGGCCGCTGCTTTCGTTCTATGAGCAACTTGGGTTGCTGCGCACAGTCGAGGCCGCCGGATCCGAGTCCGAAGTGGCGCGCAGCGTAGAGCAGGTATTTCAGAGCGCTTCAGGCTAGAATCGCATGGCTCTGAGCACTTTCCCCGCAATTCGCATGCGCCGCATGCGCCGCGATGAATTCAGCCGGCGACTGATGCGCGAGACCGCGCTGACGACAGCGGATCTGATTCAGCCGCTGTTTGTGTGCGAAGGCTCAGGCGTCACCGAGCCAATCCCGGTCATGCCCGGCGTGGACCGCCTAAGCATCGACCTTGCGGTCCGCAAGGCGCGGGATCTGGACAGTCTCGGCGTGCCGGCGGTCGCGCTGTTTCCGGTTGTTCCGCCGGAAAGAAAAAGCCCAGACGCGCAAGAGTCCTTCAATCCGGACGGACTGATCCAGCGGGCTATCGCGGCTGTTCGCGAAAACGTTCCGGACATCGGCGTTATCACGGATGTCGCGCTGGACCCCTACACGCTTGACGGACACGACGGACTGACCAATGCCGAAGGCTATGTCGACAACGATGCGACGCTCGAAGTGATTGTCAACCAAGCGCTGTCTCACGCGGCAGCGGGCGTGTCTGTGGTAGCGCCGTCGGAGATGATGGACGGGCGCGTTGGCGCCCTGCGGCAGGGGCTTGAGCAAAACGGCTATTGCAATGTACGGATACTGGCGTATTCGGCGAAGTACGCATCAGCGTTCTACGGTCCGTTTCGCGGTGCAATCGGCTCCGTGAAACACTCCGGCGGCATTGACAAGCGCACCTATCAGCTTGATCCTGCCAACAGCGACGAAGCGATGCGCGAAGTCGCTCTGGACATCGCCGAGGGGGCAGACATGGTCATGGTCAAACCCGGCATGCCGTACTTGGATATCGTGCGCCGCGTCAAGGACGAATTCGCCATGCCCACCTATGTCTATCAGGTCAGCGGCGAATATTCGATGCTTATGGCAGCGATAGGCAATTCATGGCTGGATGAGCGTGCGGCGATTCTCGAATCGCTCGCCGGATTCAAGCGCGCCGGAGCCGACGGCGTCCTGAGCTATTTCTCTGAGCGGGTTGCCAAGTGGCTCGCCTGATTGCGCTGCAGCGGATGCACCGTCATGGCTGAAAAACCTAGGCCTACGCAAATCAAGCTGCACCAGCGTTCGCGAATACTGGAAATCGGATTCAGCGACGGCAGCCAGTTTCATCTTGGCTGCGAGATGCTGCGGGTTTATTCCCCTTCGGCGGAAGTTCAAGGACACGGGCCGGGCCAGGAAGTCCTTCAATACGGCAAGGAGCTTGTCAACATCACCGACATTGAACCGGTCGGGAACTATGCGGTAGTGCTTCGCTTCAGCGACGGACACGACACGGGGATCTATTCCTGGGACCTGCTTTACGAGCTTGGCACCAATCACGACAAGTACTGGCAGGCATATCTGGATCGGCTTAAGCAGGCCGGCTACGAGCGCAACACGCAAGCTTCACAGCAGCAATCTTGAGCAATAGGGGCCATACAGCTAATTTCGGCTATCGCGAGGTTGCCGAGAGCGAAAAGCAGCATCTGGTCGACGGTGTTTTCGATTCGGTCGCCCGGCGCTATGACGTGATGAACGACCTGATGTCGCTCGGACTTCATCGGGTGTGGAAGCGCATAGCGCTGGCGCATAGCGGCGTGCGAAGGGACAGCAGAGTGCTCGATGTGGCGGGCGGAACCGGTGATATCGCGCTCGCGCTGGCTAGGAAAATTGGTCCCGAGGGGATGATTCTGCTGACCGACATCAACGCGTCGATGCTGCGCATCGGCCAGGACCGTCTGATTGACCACGGGTTCCTCGGCGAAGCAGCATGCGTGCAGACGGATGCCGAGCAGCTGGCATTTGCCGAGGACAGCTTCGATACGGTTGTCGTGTCATTCGGCCTTCGCAACGTGACGCGCATTGACAAGGCGCTTGCATCCATGTTTCGAGTGGCCCGGCCTGGCGGACGGCTGCTGATTCTTGAGTTTTCCAAGCCTGCGTATTCCTTTCTCAACAATCTGTACGATGCGTATTCGTTCAATATCATCCCCGCATTGGGTCAGATCGTCACACGTGACCGCGAAAGCTACCAGTATCTGGTCGAATCGATTCGCAAGCATCCCGATCAGGAAACTTTGGCGGACATGATGGCGAACGCAGGATTCGAGCGGGTTGAGTATTTCAACCTTTCAGGCGGAATTGTCGCTCTTCATGTCGGGCGCAAGATCTAGCGCGGGACTTCAATCGTGCTGAAGCCGATCGTTCAGGCGGCGTGCTACGCGGTGGCCGAGGCTTTGCAGCGTGCAGTCAATTCGCTCCTTGAAACTGACGGGGAGCTGCGAAATTCGATGTCCGCGCTCAGCGGCAAGAGCCTTCGCCTGGAAATAAGCGATGCGGGGGTTTCAATCGAAGCCCTGTTTTCGCCCGCAGGTATCGCTCTTGTACTCGAATCGGAATCAGAGCCGGATATTCTCATTCGGGGAACCTTGGCGTCATTTGCCACTCTGCCTTTGCGCCAGTCGGGAGAATCGATCGATTTTGACGGCATCGAGGTGACGGGGAATCTAAGGCTGGCGCAGCAGATCTATCGAGTCTGCCGCACTGCCGACATCGATTACGAAGAGGTTCTAGCGCGGCGTTTAGGCGATATTCCCGCGCGTACCATCTGCTCTGCGGTACGTCGGGCAAAGGCCAATGCCCGGAAGGGCGATGCGAAAGATAGAATCAGCGAGATCATGACGCACAAGCTTGCATATTTACCGCAGCGCAACCGGGTCGAGCAGTTTCTGGATGATGTAGACACGGTCGTTGCGGATGTCGACAGGCTCGAGCTTCGCATTGAGCGCCTAGGCGGAGCGGGGCGATGAAGCCGGTTCTGCTGCTCAGGCGCTTCTGGGAGATTCTGAGGATTCTTCGGCGCTACGGAATGGACGAACTGCTTGATCCGCTGCCTTATCAGCGGTGGGCCAAACGCCTTTTCGGTCTGCTGCCTGGACCGACGCCGGCAATAGCGCAAATGTCGCGCGGCGAGCGGCTGCGCGAAGCGTTGCAGGCCCTTGGACCTATTTTCGTCAAGTTCGGCCAGCTTTTGTCCATGCGCTCGGATTTCCTTCCCGAAGACTATATTCGCGAATTGCAGCGCCTGCAGGATCAGGTGGCGCCGTTCTCCGGAGAGCAGGCCCGGGAAATTGTCCAAAAGTCGCTGAAGCAGCCGATGGATTCGGTGTTCAGCCACTTCGACACAGTGGCGGTGGCTTCGGCTTCGGTCGCCCAGGTTCATGAAGCGCAGCTGGTCGGAGGACAGAAAGTGGTGGTCAAGGTGCTGCGCCCGAATGTGGAAAATGAAGTGCGTCGCGACATCAACCTGATGTACATGCTCGCAGGCATTGTCACTCGGTTTTGGCCTGAGGCGAAACTGTTTCGCGCCAAGGAACTTGTCAGATCTGGAGAGCGGGCTTTGAACGACAGTCTCGATCTGGTGATTGAAGCGGCGAATGGCAGCCGGTTTCGCGCGAATTTCGAAGACGACGAAACAATCTATGTGCCGAAAATCTACTGGGACTACACTTCGACCCGGGTGCTCGTCATGGAACGCATCGAGGGCATTCGCTTTTCGGACATCGAAGCGTTGCGCGACAACGGAGTCGATTTAAGGCAGCTGGCAGAGACGATTGTCGAGCTTTTTTGCAAGCAGGTGTTCCGGGATGGCTATTTCCATGGCGATTTTCATCCGGGCAATATCTTCATCGGGGCGCAAGGGCAGTACCGCGTTGTGGATTTTGGAATCATGGGTACGATTACCGACGCAGACCGGGAACTGCTGGCGGAAATTCTAACCGGACTGACACGCAGGGACTACCGTGCGGTCGCCCAGGCGGCGCTGAGTTCAGGATGGGCTCCGGAATATGCTTCGCCCGAAGCGCTGGAAGTTCGCATACGCGCTGTAAGCGAACCGATTTTCGATAAGTCGATCGAGGAAATCCCGGTCGGTTGGGTCCTTGGACGCCTGTTCCGGATTATGAACGAGTTCGAAATTCGGATTCAGCCGCAGCTGCTTGTACTTCAGCACACGATTGGCAGCATTGAGGGCGAGGTGCGCGCGATCTGTCCGGATTTGAAGCTCAGTCAGAATCTTCGTCCGCACGTAGAGCGCTGGGCCAGCGAACGTTACAGCGTGCAAGGAGTCCGTCAGCGCATGCGAAAGGAACTGCCTTACTGGTATGCCCACGCCCACGAGATGCCGCGTGTAATTCACGAACTGGCTGTCAATTTGCACAAGCGCCAGTCGGGCCGGCGATTTTCGGGCGATCAGGAACTTTCTTTCGGAAAGATCGAAATGCTCTATCGGCGCATTTTTTTCGGCGTCGCCGGCTTGATTGCAGGAACTTTGGGAATTGCATTCTGGGGCCTCGGCGGATTCGACTTCGGGGTTTTTTCGTGCCTGGTCATTGCGGCAGGATGCCTTGTCGCAGCCTATCCGCGAGTTGCCGCTTCACACTGACCGGATCAGATGGTCAGGCTTGCACGCTTGAGCCGCAGGGCGTTTGCGATCACGGAAACCGACGAAATGCTCATTGCGGCGGCGGCCACGACCGGTGACAGAAGCAAGCCGAATGACGGATACAGGATGCCTGCGGCAATTGCCACGCCGGCGATGTTGTAGATGAAAGCGAAAAAAAGATTCTGCCGGATGTTGCGTATCGTCGCCCGGGAAAGAAGCCGTGCCCGCACGATTGCCTTAAGGTCTCCGTGCAGCACGGTTGCTTCAGCGCATTCCAGGGCGACAGCGGCGCCTGTGCCCATTGCAATGCCTACGTCGGCCTGGGCAAGGGCCGGGGCGTCGTTGATGCCGTCGCCCGCCATCGCGACGATGTGTCCTGCATCCTGCAGTGTGGCTGCTATTTCCGCCTTTTGCTGGGGCGAGGCATTCGCATGCGATTCGGCAATGCCGACTTGATCTGCGACGTGGCGCGTCGTGGTTTCGGCATCGCCCGATGCGATCAGTATCCGCATCCCCAGATTTCGGATTTCTCGCACGCATTGGCGGGCGTTTTCCTTGATCGGGTCCGCAGCAGCAATCAATCCGGCGTATTGGCTGCCGACTGCGACAAATATGACGGACTTGCCTTCGCTGCGAAACGATTCGACGTCAGCATCGGACACTGAAACCTGCACCCCGATCGAGGCCAGATAGTCCCTTGTTCCGATCACCACCCTGTGATTTGCGACCAGGGCGCACACACCTTTGCCGGCAGTCATTTCAAATTCAGTCGCTTCGGGTATCTCGTGTTCGAATGCTTCGGCATACTCGGTGACAGCCTGGGCGAGCGGATGCTCGCTGCCGCGCTCGACCGCTGCGGCCATCGCCGCCAGTGAATAAGGGGAATCGATCCGCTGTTCGTCGATGTCTGTCACTACGGGCGCACCTTCGGTCAGGGTTCCGGTCTTGTCAACAATGAGCGTGTCGGCTTTGCCGAGCACTTCCAATGAAACAGCATCTTTCACGAGTACGCCGGCCTGGGCGCCGCGGCCGACGGCAGTGACGATCGAAAGCGGCGTCGCGAGCCCGAGCGCACACGGGCAGGCAATAATCAAAACCGATACAAATGCCGTAACGGCGTGGGATAGGGACGCTCCGAAGGCAATCCAGGCGATGAATGAAATGACGGCGATCGCGACTACTGCGGGAACGAAAATTGCGGCCGCCTTGTCGGCAAGGCGCTGAACCGGGGCGCGGCTCCTCTGGGCTTGAGCCACCATGGACAGGATGTGCGCAAGCTGAGTATCCGAGTGCAGGCGTTCGACTATTGCAATGATGGCTCCGTTCACTAGGCGCGTACCGGCGCTAATCGGATCGCCTTCGGCCTTATGGACCGGTACGGCTTCGCCGCTGAGCAGCGATTCGTCGACGCTGGCGCTTCCGGATTCCACCGTTCCGTCCAAAGGAATGCTATCGCCTGGGCGAACCCTGAACCGGTCGCCGAGACGAATCTGCGAAATTGGCGCCTGATACTCATCGGAGCCGTCAATCCGGATCACTGTATCCGGCATCAGCCTGGCCAGCGCCCGTATCGCTTCGCCTGTGCCCTGGCGTCCCTTGAGTTCCATCAGCTGGCCGGCCAGTACGAGCATGATGATGGCTACGGCGGCTTCAAAGTAGACATCGGCCCGGCCCTGGGTATCGCGTACGTCGATTGGAAAAAGCTGCGGAGCGATCACCGCGGCAAGGCTGAACAGATAGGCGGTCGCGGTGCCGATCGCGATCAGGGTGAACATATTCAGCGCGCGGGACCTGACCGAGTTCCAGCCTCTTTGAAGAAACGGCAGGGCGCACCACAGCACCACCGGCGTTGATAGCGCAAGCTGCGCCCACTGTGCCAGATTGCCGGAGATGTAGCGGTCGAGCGGGAAGCCGGCATGCGGCGCCATTGCCAGAATCAGGACTGGAATCCCCAGGGCTGCTGCGACGATGAGCCGGCGGGTGAAATCTTCGGATTCGAGCCGGGCGCCTTCGTCGTCAGCCGAAATATCCATCGGCTCCAGAGCCATTCCGCAATCGGGGCAGGCGCCGGGTCCGATTTGAATGACTTGCGGATGCATCGGGCAGGTGTATTCGGCCGAAGCCGATTGCGGGATTTGCGGCTGTGCGCACGGATTAAGGTATTTGTCCGGGTCTGAGCGGAACTTGTTCAGGCATCGGGCGCAGCAGAAACGGTATGTTGCTCCTTGGTGGGAAAACTGATGCGGCGTATCGACGGCGACAGTCATGCCGCATACCGGGTCTTGCAGCGTGTCTTGAATTTGACTTGTCATGCCTTCCATATTGGGTGTGCGCCTGGCACATGGAGTTTATTTGCACGGGCGCAATCGGCGACCGGCTTTGCGTGCGGCACTTGCGGCATGCGGAATTCGGCGTCGAGCGAAACTGTCTGCCGAAGGCTCCGAATTCGGATCTCTAAGCGCTGACGGAATCATTTTACCACTGCCGCTGCGCAGCCAACTGACTTGGCCGCATATGCATTGAACAAGGCGCGGCGACTTTCCGTCTGTATCGCGACATCATATTAGGCATCAGTTGACCGAATGAGTTCAAGAATGCCTCTCACCGATTGATGCAGATCATTGCTGCTCATATTCAGATTGGTATCGGCGCGAAGCGGTGACTCCATTCTGAATATTAGGTGACCCTTACGATGGCTTCGCCCGATTCTTGATCGCAGTGTGAATGTGTAAGGCGATGACGAGCACAATAATTCCAAATATGATCGCCGCAATCGGACGGTCGATAAAATCCAGCGGAGTCTTGATCCGCGCCATCGCCGAGCGCAGCTTGATTTCCATGATCCCTCCGAGAACCATGCCGAGAATTATCGGCACGACAGGAAGCTTTAAGCGTTTCAAGATGAGACCGAATACCCCGAATCCGGCAGCTACGGCGCAGTCGGTCATTGAGTTTCTCAATGAATACACGCCGACAAAACCAAGCGCAAGAATGACGGTGCCTAGGAATCGGGTCGGGATGCAAATCACCTTCAGCAGGCTGCGGGTAGAGAAAATCAGGAACCCGAGAACGATGATGTTCAGCACAAAGAGAGCAAGATACAGGGCCAGTACAAAATCCATTGAATTTGCAAACAATTGCGGCCCCGGTATCACATTGTGAACGTAGAACACCGACAGCATCATCGCTGTCAATGCCTCGCCCGGAATCCCCAGGGCGAGCAGCGGAATCATCGCCGCGCCCGGAACTGCGTTGTTTGCAGCCTCTGATGCGACCAGGCCGTCGGGCGCCCCGCGGCCGAACAGTCCCGGATTTTTCGACGTCTTTTGCGCATAGGTGTATGAGAAAAACTGCGCGGTAAACTCGCCGACACCCGGAATCATGCCCATGATGACGCCAAATGATGACGAAACAGTCGCAACCCTTTTGAACCGGAACACTTCTCTGAGCCCGTCAAAAAGACTCCCTTTGACTTCTACGGGCTTCGGTCGCTCGTCTTTCTGTACCAGCAGAAGAAACGCCTGAGACAGTGCAAAAAGACCCAGTACGACTACGATTAGGTCAATACCCGAGGCAAGCCATGCCTGATCAAACGTATATCGACGCGTATATCTGACAGGCTCGAGCCCCACCGTGTTGATGAATACGCCAAGGCACGCGAGCATGCCGGCTGCCAGAACCTGGCCGCGATGCGCCAGCACCACGAGAACGATTCCAAGCAGCGCTGCCAGGAAAATTTCGCGGCTGCCGAAATGAGGTGCGACCAAAGCCAGCAGCTGAGAAAGAAATATCAGGCAGACGATCGAGAATACGCCACCGAAAAATGATGCCGAATAGGCCAGAGACAGCGCCCGCTGGGGGTCGCCGGCGGCGGCGATAGGATGCCCGTCATAGGTGGTCAGCGCATTGACCGCAGTTCCCGGGGTGTTCAGCAGGATCGCCGGCAAGGCGCCGCCGTACATCGAAGAACCGTAAATGCCGAGCAGCATCGTCAATCCGACAATCGGCTCCATGGAGAAAGTGGCAGGCAGCAAAATCGCAATCGCCACCGCGGGCCCCACGCCCGGAATGGCTCCGATGACAACGCCGCCGACGGAACCGGCCAGCAAGGCCAGAAGAACATCCCATCGGACAAGGAGTTCAACCGATGACAGCAGCAGTTCCATGCAGACGCCTAAAGGTACAGGATCATGAAATTGCGAATCGCGCCCGGAAGAAAATCGTAGACGTGTCCGCCGGGAATCCGTACCGACAGGAATCCCTTGAAAATGACGACAATCACGACAGCAATCACGCCGGCCATGATCAGAATCCCCTTTTCCCGATATCCGGTTCGAAGCGACAGGCTATAGACAAACACCAGGGTGCCGGCCAGATAGCCGATAATCGGAACGATCAGGACATAGGCCATGAACCATAAGGCGAATTCCAATGATTTGAGCCACAGGACGAGCTCCCCCAGA
Source organism: Arenicellales bacterium (assembly GCA_965214615.1). GTDB lineage: Bacteria > Pseudomonadota > Gammaproteobacteria > Arenicellales > JAJDZL01 > CBDAUN01. The sequence continues at coordinate 3,101,965 of OZ243952.1, read as the reverse complement.
TCATTGCCCTGCCGCTTCGATCTTGCCGACCTTAGCAAGTAAAGCGATGCGAAAACGGTCATGCCGCCCAGGCCGATTGCAGGCCAGAATCTCGGCTGGGCAAACAGTTTCGTGCCTTTTACCCAGGTGGTCTCGGTGCCGATTTGCGCCAGAAGCAGCGCAGCGATTGCCAAAAACAGGACGGCGAAGTAGATGTCGCCGCGTTGCGGGCTGTGCTCCTGAAGGCTGTTTGGGAGGGAATCGGGCATACGCGACGTGTGCCTAGCCAGGCAAAGCAATGACGTCGGCAGCAGGCAACCGATGGGCGGCCGCCTGCTGCCGGACGCTGCAATCTAGTTGAGTGCCTGCAGGGTCTCGATATCCTTGGCGATTTGATCGTTCGCAGCATCGGCATCCTGCCAGTAGATCAGCGCACCGGTCTCGCCGGCCAATTTCTTGGCGGCATCAGACAGGGCGACCTTTTCGGCCACCGCAATGATCTTGTCCCGGGCGTCCTGGGGCGTGTCCTTATGCACGAACAGCCCGTTCCACAGGGCGATGTTCAGATTCGGAGCGATTTCCGCGACAGTCGGAACATCGGGAGTCAGGCCGATTCTCTCGTTTCCGATGGATGCCAGAACCTTGATCTTGTCCATGCACGGAAGCACGAGTTGCAGCGTGGTATTCATGATGTCGACATCGCCTGAGGCGAGCGTATTGCAGTCGAGCGCATCGAACGCGGCGTCGGAGCTGTAGCTGAATCCCAATTCTCTTGCGAGCGCGAAAGTCACCTGGGTCGGGATCAGCGGCGCACCGAAATGTCCCAGTGCGACGTCATTGCTCTTGGCATGCTCTGCAAGTCCGTGCATATCGTCATACGGCGCGCTGTCAGCGGCAACAATGACAAAGGGATAGGTCAGAAAGATGCCGAGCGGATCGAACGGATTGGGCGACAGCTCTGCGATGCCGATTTCGGGCCCGATCGTCGGAACCGCGATGATGAATGAGCCGACCGTATATCCGTCGGCTGGTGCGACGGCAACTTCGACTGCGCCAGGAAACGGACCGCCGCCGCCGCCAGGCTTGTTGACGACTGCGGCTGCGACGCCGTAGGCGCTTTGAAACTCGTCGGCGATCATGCGCGTCAGAACATCTTCAAGATCGCCCGGAGGCCAGGGCACGACAAATGTAACCGGCCGTTCCGGATATTCGGCCTGTGCGAAAGGCGCAGCCAGAAACAGGCTGCAAATCAGGATCAATAAATATTTCTTCATTCCTTCTCTATCTCCTACAGATTGAATTACAAAAATTCCTTATACATTGATAAAGGGACGGTTTCAATGCCACCCGGATTCGGGTCGGTCGAACCACACATGCACCTGACCGGTTCCGGTCGCGTTTTCATAGTCGCTGAACATCCGCCCTGCGGCGCGGCAGTCTTCGCCGCCGAGTGCTCCGGCCATCATCAGATAATGTCCGAACCGTCCTTCCGGCGCATGCCTTCGGTATTCGTCCATTGCGTTGATCACGGACTTGTGATCGCCTTGCTTCCACCAGTGCAGTCGTTGCTCATCTGCGATCCGGGCTTGCTTTGTGATGATGTTTTCCGGATCGGAGGTTTCATGATTTTCCAGTTCATCGAGAGGCCAGAACCGATGGCTCATTCCTCCGCTCGCAAGCAGAACGACGCGATGGCCGGACTTGGCTACCGCTGATGCGACTCCGCGACCCACGGCAAGAAAATTATGGTCCTGGGCTGTCTGACAGACGCTCATGGATATCCAGGCTTCCCCAGCATTCAGATAGTGGGCGACATTGATGGTCGGATAGTGAATCGGAAGCGCCTCGTCTTCGCTGGCATGGCAGGGAACGCCTGCGGCGATAGTGCTGTCGCAGATCAGCTTTGCAAGTTCGGCGTCGCCCTTGAGTGCGTACGGTATGCGTGCCATGCCGCGCGGCAATTCTTCAGAAGTATAGATGCCGCTTCGCTTGCGGTGGGCGCTGACGACGAATTCGACCGTGGTAAACCAATGCGTGTCAAAAACAACAATTGCATCGGGCTTGAGCGCGTCAAGCACCTCGCTGCGCAATCGTCGAAGGCCGGGCACCAAGCTGATTTCGCGTCCGGCGTTGATCTCGTAGCGAAGCTGTTTCGAGAACATGATGGTTGGGGCGTGCGACACCAGGCCGGCTCCGACAACTTCTCCCATTGCAAACTTCCCTTGATGACTTGTCTATTTGATTCGAACCGAAAATTGCATTATCGCAGAAATCAGGTGCTCAATCTGTGTGTTTTTGGAGCCGACAAAACGTGCGGGCGTGTATATCGTGTCTGCACGAGGCATTAACTTGCCCGTCCGGAGACAACCTGTCCTAAAATTGCAGATTCATATGATTGATCCCATCATTGAGGTTGCGCAAGCGCCTTAGCGATGCGAAACTTGAATTTCTCAACAGCGCCAATCAGAGGCCCCGGATGAACGCAGCAGACGAACGAATCAATGTGGGCGGAGTATCAGTCTCGTCGCACCATTTTATCGACGGGCGGCGAGTCGCATCGCATCGCCGATTTCAGGTACGTTCCCCGCTTGACTGGAAGATGAAGCTGGCCGAAGTCTCGCGCGGCGACGAAATTACTGCCGACCTTGCTGTTGCTGCCGCTGTACGCGGCTACGACGAATGGTCGCAGCTTGAGCATTGCGAGAGAAAGAAAATCCTGTTCAGTCTTGCCGACCTGATCGACGCCAATGCGCAGGATATTGCTGCGGTCGAGTGCCTTGACATGGCGATGCTGCTGGAAAGCCTGAAGCTCAGGCTTATCCCTCGGGGCGCCTTGAATTTTCGCCACTACGCCGAAATGGCAGTTGCGTACGAGGAACGGGCATGGAGTTCGAAGGGCACGGCCAACCGCGTCATTCGCCACTCGGCCGGGCCTGCTGTTGTGATCACGCCGTGGAATGCGCCGTTCATGCTTTCGACCTGGAAAGTGGCACCTGCGCTCGCCGCCGGAAATTCGGTGATTCTAAAGCCTGCCGAATGGGCGCCGCTGTCGGCAAGCCTGCTTGCGGACTTTATCCACGAGGCAGGATTTCCGCAAGGTGCATTCAACGTGGTTCAAGGACTGGGCGCCGAAGTCGGCGCGGCTTTGGTTGCCGACCCGAGAGTGCGCCGGATCTCGTTTACCGGATCGCCGCAGACCGGACGCGTGATCGGCGTTAGCGCAGCCAGGAATCTGGTACCGTTCACAGCCGAGCTCGGCGGCAAGGGCGCGTTGATCGTATTTGCCGATGCGGACATTGATGCGGCAGCAAAAAAGGCTGCTGCGCAGTTTGAGGATTCGGGCCAGGTGTGTCTTGCGGGAACACGGCTTTTGATTGAGAGCAAGGTCAAATCCGAGTTCATGGAACGTTTTGTCCATTACACCGACCAGCACGTCTACGGCGACAGCCGTAACCCTGAGACCACGCTCAGCGCGGCCATTCATCCCGATCATCTTGAAAAAGTCGAGGGCTTTGTCGAGCGCGCACGAAAGTCCGGCGATAAAGTCGTGTTTGGTGCAGAACGGTTCGAGGAGGGAAAGCTGTGGTACCGGCCAACACTGATCGAGCCTGCGTCGAATGATTCTGAAATTGTGCAGAACGAGGTTTTCGGACCCGTGCTTACGCTGCAGACATTTGACGCCGAGGACCAGGCGGTTTCGCTCGCAAACGGCACGGCGTACGGCCTGTCCGGAATTGTCTACACATCGGATGCCGCGCGGGCCAAGCGTGTCGGGCGCGCCGTCAGGGCCGGCACCGTGTGGGTGAACTCATTTTTAGTACGGGATCTGACCGCGCCGTTCGGCGGATTCGGGATCAGCGGCATCGGACGCGAGGGCGGCGACTATGCGATCGATTTTCACAGCGATCTGAAAGTGCTGCAGATCCTGGAAGGATCGGTCCGCTAGCATCGGTCTAGGGCGCGGGTCATGATGCGCGAGAATCCGAATTCGCGGCCCGACGCGCAGCGCGCATAGGCGAAATGGCAGAACCGGAAAACAGGGCTCGGCCGAATTTCCTGTTCGTCATGTGCGATCAGCTCAGGCAGGACTATCTGTCGTGCTACGGGCACGAGACCTTGGAAACTCCCCATATCGACCGGCTCGCCGGCGCCGGTGTACGATTTGACAATGCGTTTTGCCAGGCTCCGCTGTGTGCGCCGTCTCGGGCGAGTTTTTACACCGGCCGCTACCAGTCGTCGCATGGCGTGTGCAGCAACGATGACGCCACGCGCGTGGGCGAGTACATGCTCGGCGACTACCTTCGTCCGCTCGGATACCGCACCGCGGTGGTCGGCAAGACCCATAGCTATAAGAGCCAGGCGGACATCGAGCGATGCGCAATCGACCCCTGCTCGCACCTTGCCAGGACCGCGGCGAGCGGAGGGTTCGAGCCCTACGAGCATCATGAGGGCCTGTATCCGGACCCGATCGTTCCTGCGGATCTTGGCTACAACACCTATCTGAAGTCGCTCGGATATGCGGACCGCAATCCGTGGCAAACGCGGGCAAACAGCTCAATAGATGGCAGGGGCAATATGCATTCGGGCTGGTCTCTTCGAAGCGCTGCCTATCCGGCTGCGGTTTGCGAAGAGCATTCCGAAACCGCCTTTACGACTCTCCGTGCGATGGATTTCATCCGCAGCGCCGGCGCCCGGCCGTGGTGCCTGCATCTGAGCTACATCAAGCCGCACTGGCCGCTTATTGCGCCTTCGCCGTATCACAGCCGCTACCGCAAATCGGATATCCAAAAGCCGGTTCGAAGCGATTGCGAGCGCGAAAATCCCCATCCCGTTGTCGACGCATTTATGCGCGCCGAGTACAGCCGCAGCTATGCCGATGACGCGGTGCGCGATATCGCGGTGCCAGCCTATATGGGGCTGGTCAAGCAGGTTGACGATCACATCGGGCGGCTGCTTGCATTCCTAAAGGAGCGCAAGCTGCTTGACACCACGGTGATCGTGCTTACGTCTGATCACGGCGACTATCTGGGAGACCATTGGCTCGGCGAGAAGGATCTGTTTCACGAACCGTCGGTCAAGATTCCCTTGATCGTTGTCGACCCTTCGGTCCGCGGGCAGGTCGCAGGCGGTTCGGCATGCGCCGAGCTGGTTGAAGCGGTAGACATTGTTCCTACATTTGTGGAACTTGCAGGCGGCGAAATCTGTCGCGAACGCATCGAAGGTCGCTCGCTTGCGCCGCTTTTGCGATCACCCGAAAGCGTCGGCAACTGGCGCGAGTGCGTCGTCAGCGAGATCGACTATTGCGATCGCGGTGCGCGATACCTGCTGAATCTTGGTCCGTATGACTGCCGTGCGACCATGGTGAGGGACCGGCGCTGGAAATATATCCACTACCATGGGTTCGGATATCAGTTGTTTGACTTGGAGAACGACCCTGATGAGCTGAATGATCTCGGCCGCGGTGAGCCTGCGCAGCCGGTTGCGAGGCGGATGAAGGATGCTTTGGTCGAGTGGCACTACTCGCTTAAGCGGCGGGTCGGGATCGGCTATAGCGAAGCGCTGGGCCAGGGTCCCGAGCGCGATGAGGAATTCGGCATTGTCATCGGCCGCCGCTAGGCGGGCGCGCCCGCAAGGCTGCTGTCGCCGAATGCGGGTCGGCTGAAGCGATGACCCGTGGTCGGGTCGGCAGATGCATCGGCAATTCGGATTTCCAGGTGCTTGCTATTATTCCATGCATTGAAAAAGTCCCCGCAGCCCGCCGATAGCGAGTAATGCCATCACTCAAATATCATGGATATCACGGCAGAGCCACGCATTGACAATAGATGGTCGTGCCAAGCAATATCAATGGTTCGCAGTCATGTTCCTTGTGGGCGAGATTGCAGAAACCATGACAGCGGCGGCGAAGCCACGGGTGTCAGCGCCGCTGCGCCATTGCGCACTGCCAGGTTTCATTGCGAATGCGCGAGCCGATGCAGGCCGTCAATCATGCCGGGAAGCACGTTACGGCTGTCGAGTTGCCAATGCCGCATGAAGAGGCGATTTTGCAAATCTGATTGATGGAGATTTGAGAAAGCGTCATGGCAAAGTCGTACGGTTCAACTCGCTGTACGACGTTTGAATCCCTCGAACGAAGGGTCATGAATCGGCTTGTGATGAGAGATTGCGAAAACGGTTTGACGCTATATCGCAACATGCTATACTTCTATCATGCTTAACGGCTTTGGAATTGAACAAATAGAGGACATGCCCGATGGAAAAACTCAGCAAGCCCGAACTTGTCCGCCGTCTCAAGCGCTTTATTGGCGATAAGGACAAGAATAGTCCGCCGTATTTCGCAGGTCGAAAAAAGGTGCTGTCGGATATCGAGGATGCGTGCGCGCAAAGCTGGGAACGGCACACCGCCAAAGGACGCCAGCGCAAGGCGGCGACCCGGGTGATCTACGGCGCCCCCGGCGCCGGCAAGACCTCGACGCTGAACTATCTCAGAGACTGCTGGAAGGGCGAATCCGAATCGTATGCCACGCCGGATGAAAACGGAGCCGTACGTCCTCAGCCTGTACCCGTGGTGTATCTGCTGGAAGCCCGCTCCCCTCTGGATGATCCGAAGAGGTTTTGCAAGGAATTGGCAAACGTGCTTTCGCCGGGTGTCGGCGACACCGTGTTTGACACTTTCAGCAGCACCGCACGGGTGGGTGGAAGTATGAAAATCGTCATTGCAGAGGCGAAGGGCGAAACCGAGACGACGACGCACTCGCCGACTCCGGCTGCCGCGCTTGCAACAGTACTGGAGGCGGTACCGCCTAAGCAGTGGAGCCGTCCTTTGGTGATCGCGGTTGACGAGACGCAGAATCTTGCGCAAACACGCGACTGCTTTGCAGGCAAGCTGTTCCAGGAATTGCACGCCAATCAGTACGATGCGCCGATTACCCTGGTGCTGGGCGGTCTGTCCGATTCGATAAAGCGGGCCGGCGAGCTTGGTTTGACGCGTCTTTCGAAGGGCTGCGTGCATTCGCTGGACCGGTTCGAAGCCGAAGAGGTTGCAGAACTGAAATTCGGGTTCTGCGCCCGTTTCGGATTGGACATCATACCGCGCGAGGCTGAGTTTGATGCGATGCTCGCAGCCTGCGACGGGTGGCCGGCGCACCTGACCAATGGTCTGCATGCCTTTTGCCAGGTGTTTCTGGAGTGCGACTGCGACATTTCCCGGGTCGATTTCGCCGAGGTCGAACGGATCAGCATGGCCGAACGGAATCAGTACTACGCCTACCGCATGAGTACTGCGATGAGAAATACCGATCTGTTGCTTCAAGATGTGATGCGGCATATGTCCGGGCGTCGAACCAGGCGCGAAGTCATTGCCATCATCAAGCACCAGCACCAGCTACATCTGTGCGACGAGATAAACTGCACTCCTTTGCCCCTTGGCATGAGTGCGAATGACTATTTCGAGGAATTGGCTCATCACGGAGCGCTGCAGGAGCGCGACGATGGCATGGTCGAGTGTCCGATACCGAGTTTCCGTCAATTCATACTGAACACGTGGCCGGCTCCGCGCAATCTTGCCTTGTCACGCGATAAGCCTGAAGCGGGCAGATCGTATCGCGGGGTGCCGGAACCGTCGCCGGACGTTTCGAGCACAGCTTTGCATTAGAATTCCTGCATCGGTGTCTTTGAGCAAGTTCGCATGTCGGCGCACAGTCTGACTGCGTCAAACCTTTCATGCCGACCGTTGAGTGTCGCAGTCGCAACGGTTGACACTCAGGAAAATTGCGCCATTGCCGCAGCGCTTTGCCTGCTTTTTGATTCTTGCGACTGCGGAAGCCTGAGCCTCCGTGCGCCCATCGTCAGAATCGGCATTCATCTCAACCGCCGGCAGCCAAATCGATCTGCGCGGATTCTTGCGTTTGAACGGTCCAGAAAATGAGCGAAAAAAGCTGCCGGCAAGCCGTTGAGCAATGACGCCCTGGCAGCACTATCGGAAAAGAAAATATCAGTAGCCGAATGTGCTGCAGATGCATTGCGCGGCGGGGCAGTCGCCGGGCAATCAGATATAGTGAATGTAGTAGTCGCGCAGTCCTGTGCTGTCCAATTGGTCCGTTACTTCGATTTCATGGCGCTTGATCACAGCCAGGTTGCCTACCAGATCGGCTCCGACCGCATCAACGAGAGCGGCGTCCGCTTCCAGCGCCTCAAGCGCTTTGCCGAGATCCCCGGGAACGCTTTGGTCTGCGTCATGGCTTTCGAGGCAGTCTGCGGTTTCAGCCGGCGCCAGATCGTAGCCGTTGCGGCATCCCAGCCGAGCTGCCTGAAGCACGGCGGCGATTGCGGTGTAGATGTTGGCTGCGCCGTCGGCCATCCGATGCTCGATTCTTGCCGCATCGCCGGTTTCGGTGCTGATCCTCGTTGTTACGCCGCGATGGTCTATTCCCCAGTTGCACCAGTATCCCGACAGGCTCGCCGGCTGCAGGCGCTGATAGGAATTGACTGTCGGCGCAAGCAGGCCCGCAAGACCCTGATGGTGATGCATCAGTCCGGCAACGCATGAGCGACCAATGCCGGTCAGCTTGTCGGCGGCGTGATCGTCGCCGATTGCATTGCGGCCCTGATCGTCCCAGAGACTGAAATTGATATGCACCCCCGATCCGCTCAGCTCGTCGATCGGCTTTGGCATGAAAGTCAGCAGTATGCCGTTCCTGAAGGCAATCTCCCGGGCCATCAGTCTGAAAACGAACGCATCGTCGGCGGCCTTGACGGCATCGTCGTACTTGAGCGTGAATTCAAATTGCGGCGAATCGAATTCCGAGGTGATCATCTCCAAGGGGATGTTGCAATGCCTTGCACTGTCGTAGATGCTGTCGATTAGCCCTTGGGGGTCGGCAAACGGACCGGTTCCGTAGACAAAGGCGCCCGGGGTGTCATAGGGATGCCAGGAGCCGTCGGGATGCCGGGTGAATGCGTAGGCTTCAAGTTCGACACCGACCTTGGGGCGGTATCCGTCTGACTCCCAGTGTTGAACCGTGCGTTTCAGCAAGGTGCGGCCGCTGACCGCCAGGTCGTTTCCGGCGCTGTCGTACTGATCGGCAATTGCAACGGATTCGCTCCCGAGCCAGCCGGGGCGCAAATTGTTCCGGTCGTAGCGGACCATCATGTCAGACAGCCCTTCGAGCAGCAATGAGCAAGGCGCCGGCAAAAGCGCCTTGTCGTAGGCCAGGGCGTAGATGCCTTGGCAGAATCGGGATTCCCCGGTTGCCTGGGGCATGGGGATCAGCTTTCCTCTGGCCAGATTGAGATGATCGCAGAACAATACTCTCAGTTGCTTTTGTGTCACTTGGCTCCTCCGGTGTTCAGTTGTGGCGATTCTAGTTCAGACCATGCCGGGCGACTGGCTAATTGAGCTTCATTCGAACCGGCAATCGCTTTATTCCGCCGACAAAATTGGATCGGACATGTTCGACATCGCCTGTGATTTCGATTGATTTGACCCGCTTGACAAGTTCCTGCAGCAGCAATTGCAGTTCCAGCCGGGCCAGCCACATTCCGAGGCACACATGCGGCCCGCCCTGGCCGAACGACATGTGCCGATTGGGCGTGCGGCCGAGGTCCAGCTCGAACGGCCGGTCGAATCGGCGCTCGTCGCGATTGGCCGAAACGAACCAGTACACCACCTTGTCGCCTTGCCGTATGCTCTTGCCGTGCAATTCAAAGTCCTCGGTTGCGGTTCTTCGAAAATGCATTGTCGGCGAAGCCCAGCGTATGAATTCCTCGGTTGCCGACGCCCACAGCCGCCTGTCGGCTTTGCGCAGCTGGCGCATCAGCTCGGACTTGACCGCCAAAGCGTGCATCGTTGCCGAAAGAGTATAGCGCGTCGTGTCATTGCCCGCTGCGACCAGAAGGCAGAAAAAGTTTCGAAATTCCGTTTCGCTGATGACTTCGCCGCGCTCGTTCGGCGCGAGCACCCTGCTCAGCACTGTGCGAGGGTTGTCCTGCTCGGAATTATCGCGCATCAGATTCAGGGCGTAGCTGAAAAGCTCGGCTCCGGCGGGCGAGCGAAACGGCATCAGCCGATATTCCTCGGTATCATCCTTGTCTGGCACGAACTTGGAATATTCGGGGTCCGTGTTTGCGATCAGCTCATCGCCTTTTGTCACCAGCCAGTCCAGGTCCCGGGGCGGCAGCCCAAGCACTCTTCCGAGCATTCGCATCGGCAGCTGGCGGCTGATGAGCGCGGATGCATCGAATTCGTCGTGCGAGAGCGCATGATCGAGTATGTCTTCGCACAGCTTGCGAATGACGTCTTCGGATTGCCCGATCACTTTCTTTGAAAACGCATCGCTGACGATTGCGCGCGATGCCGTGTGCCCGGGCGGGTCGGTTTCCTGAAAGGTACGACGCGCCAGATATTCCTCATGGCTTTGGTCTTCCATTCGAATTCCCCGTTCCGAGCTGAGCAGAGAGAAATTTCGATTGTGCTTCAGAATGTCATCGTAGCGGGTCATCGACCAGTAGCCCTTGTACTGGCCGCCGTCGCACCAGGCCATCGGGTCTTCGTTGCGCATTCTGGCGAAGGTGTTGTGCGGGACTCCGTTCACGAATGCGTCGTGATCCGAAAGATCCGCGTAGCCGTCGTCTTCAGGGTGCCAGACCGTCATGCCGGAAAGTCTTTGCATGTATCCGAATCGATCACGGTACTATCCGATCTCGGGAAGATTGCGGCGTCGAATCGTGGTGCCGCTGCGCCAGGAAAATGCCAGTTCGCGCCAATATCCTGCGATCAATTCGACAGGCATAAGCCGAGTCAACTCCTCTACCGGAGAATCAAACAGCTCCAAATCGAACGTACCTGTGAACGAGCGGCCGATTTCCGCCTGATATGCGCTCATGGTGACCAGTTCATCCAGGCTGTCCTCGCCTGCGCCCTCGATTGATGGCAGCCAGCGGTTGTGCAGCATCGGATGGCTGTTTACGAATCCTGCATGATCGCATTCGCCAGTGATTTCGAATTGCGCATGGATGAGCTTGTGATCGTAGGCGGACACGCTCGCGCCGAATCGCCCGCCCGGTTCAAGGCGCGGTCCCGCCTGTCCAACCGTGATGGGGCGCGACATATGAATGGACGCAAGTTTTTTCGGGTAGCCTTGATGGTGCCCCCGGACCATCGCATAGTCCGAATCAACCCAGATGTACACGCAGCGCGAGTAGGTTTTGCCCTGATACTTGCATCGCACCACGACAAACGCCTCCATGTACTGGCTGCGGGCAGGGTCGAGAATTTCGCTGTAGTCATCCCTGCAATTTTGCCAGTCGGCCCAGATCACTGCGACAGCGCCCGGACGATCATCGGCCGGCTCGAGATAGTCGGGAAGCAATTCGGCGACATACTCGGGTTCGGTCAGATATTCCAGTGTCAAGGTGCAGCCCGAGTAGTGCCACGGGGTATCGGGAACCAGCGAGGCCTTCCCCGATGCGCTACGGGGAAACATAAATCCTTTCAGAGACATAGCTACAATACCATTGTGATCATCAGTTGATGTGCTGACTGCCGGCGCGTTCTAACCCGCTGGCACAGGTCTGGATTGGTATGATAGTGTGTGGATTTAGATTGAATCAAGTTTAATAACCAAGTTCAGCAATGAGGGAACTATGAGCGAATATCGTCGAATTATGCTAGGCGGCTACCCGACAGTCGTCGAACGGCGCGGAAATGAACTGATTGCCGGCGATGGCCGCAGAACCGGAGTCGACGAGGCGGTTCATCTCGCGCCTGTCGAACCGCGCAAGATTATTTGCGTGCACTTAAATTACAGCAGCCGTGTTGACGAGTACATGACCCGGCTTCCAGCGACGCCGACTTATTTCCATAAGCCCGTGACCGCTCTTTGCGGGCACGGAGCGGATATTGTCAGGCCCAGGCGCTGCGAGTGGCTGAACTACGAGGGCGAGATTGCGATCGTAATTGGCCGGCATTGCCGAAACATCAGCCGCGGGCAGGCGGGCGAATACATCGCCGGCTACGCTGTGGCGAACGACTATGGCCTGCACGATTTTCGCGATACCGATGCGGGATCGATGCTTCGGGTGAAGGGAACCGATACGCTGTGCCCGGTGGGCCCGGGCCTGGTCACCGGCTGGGACTTCCGCAACAAGTGGATTCGCACTACGGTCAATGGAGAAGTCAGACAGGACGGCAACACCGGCGAGATGGAATGGGACATGCATTATCTGGTTGCCGACATTGCCAGAAACATCACTTTGGAGCCTGGCGACCTGCTGCTGTCCGGAACGCCGGCAAACAGCCGCCCTGTCAAGCCTGGCGATGTGGTCACGGTAGAGGTCGAGGGCCTTGGCGCATTGACCAACACCATAGTCGAGGGTCCTGAAGCGATTCGCGACGACGTGGGCCACCAGCCGATGACAACCGAGGAGGTTGTGTCGACCGCTATGGGAGGGGATTGGGAATTTCGCGGGATACGTGCCCCGCGCGGCCCGGGTGCCGCTCACTATAAGAGCCGGGTGGAGGAAGACTGACTGGGCAGGTGCTTGCTCAGTGTGCAAACAAAGCGCGCGGCTTGCAGCGAAGCCAACGCAACGGCTGTTGAAATATCGCTGGTAAATTAAAAGCTTGAGCAAGTTGATTGCGATCGGCAAGCATTGCTCCTAAATCAATCGGGGGAGATACGATAATAGGGCGGTAGTCGAATTTCGAAGGATCGGCGCTGCTATTGCCAGGATTCTGTACTGGGCAGCGCACAAATCTTCAACTATACGCTCTCAAATTGGATGTCTGCATCAGCCGGCCGGTTTTTTGAATCTGAAAAGTATTCAAGCCCGCCGAAATCGGACTGGGCGCAGTCAATCCAATAAGAAAGTAAAAAATGTGAGTATTTCATGACATCGCGAACCGAATTGCGCCGCCGAACTGCTTCATTCAGTGCCCGGTTCAATCTGAAAAGGCCGATTCTCCTTGCGCCGATGGCGGGCGCGTGTCCGCCCGCCCTGTCAGCCGCAGTCGCCGAAGCCGGCGGCATGGGAGCCTGCGGCTCGCTGCTGATGGCGCCGCAGGCGATACGTGACTGGGCCGAGGCGTTTCGCAATGCCGGGACAGCCTCGTTCCAGGTGAACAACTGGATCCCGGATTCCGTGCCGGTCAGAAATGCATCGCACGAGCGTGATGTGGTCCGATTCCTGAGGAATTGGCATGCCGATGTACCGGGGCAGGCAGACTTGTCGAAAGCGATCAGCTTCCAGGATCAATGCCAAGCCATGCTGGAAGCAGAACCGACTGCGGTCTCATCGATCATGGGACTTTACAGCGAAGCCTATGTCGCACAGCTCAAGGCTCGCAGCATCGCCTGGATCGCGGTGGCGACGACCGTCGCCGAAGCCAGGGAGGCTCAGGCGCGCGGCGCCGATGCCATTGTCGCGCAGGGCATGGAGGCGGGCGGCCATCGCGGAACATTCAATCCGCGCAGGGCCGAAGCGGCGATGACGGGGCTGTTCGCGCTGATTCCCGCGGTGGTCGACAATGTCGACGTGCCGGTTATCGCCGCCGGCGGCATAGCCGATTCAAGAGGCATTGCCGCGGCAATCTGCCTAGGCGCAAGCGCAGTTCAGATCGGCACCGGTTTTCTGCGCTGTCCAGAGTCGGGAATACCGTCGGCATGGTCGGATGCGATCGGTTCGGCCTATCCTGACGATACGGTTGTGACCAAGGCATTTTCCGGTCGTCCCGGCCGCTCGATCAGAACCGCCTACGCCGTCAATGCCGCTGCACCGGATGCGCCGGATCCGGTCCCCTATCCGATTCAGCGCGTATTGACCGCGCCGATGACAGGGTCCGCGCGAGAGCGAAACGATCTCGACCGAATGCAGGCATGGACCGGGCAGTCGGCCCACTTGGCCAAGGCGCTGCCGGCGTCCGAGCTGACCCGCGCGCTTTGGCGCGGGGCGAGCGACCTGCTTTTCGGCGGACCGGCCGAAGACGCGCACGGACAGTCCTGAATCCGCCGGCTGCGCCGGCATTGCGCGCAGTCGCCCTTCCGGCCCGGATGGACGAGCAGCCGTCCGCAAAGCAAATATTATTGCGTTGCGATCAAATACCAAGTAATATACTAGGTTTTTATCGGTCCGGAATTTGCAATGAGACTGACGACCAGGGGACGCTATGCGGTGACGGCGATGATCGACCTCGCCTTGCATCAGCCGACCAGCGGCAGTGTGACTCTAAAGAGCATCGCGGCGCACCAGCGGCTTTCCATGCCTTATCTTGAGCAGCTGTTTGCAAAGCTCAAGGCGCATGGACTGGTTTGCGGAATCCGGGGTCCTGGGGGCGGCTACCGGCTGTTGCGCAGCGCCGAGGAGATTACGATATTTCAGATAATCAGCGCGGTCGACGAATCTGTCGATGCCACTCGATGCGACGGAAAGCGCGATTGCGAAGATGGCGAAATCTGCCTGACTCACGAGCTTTGGAGCGACCTAAGCGATAAAATGTCGGACTTTCTCGATGAAATCAAGCTCGCCGATGTGATACAGTCGCCGCGCGTACAGGCCGTAGCGCAGCGCCAGCGGCACCGCCAGGAGCCGCCGCACAGCCGCCAGGTGGCTTTTCAATCACCAAACGCCTACTGAACTGAGGCAAGGAAAATATTCCATGAGTGCATCACTTGACACTGATATCGGTGAATTCGTACAGCGCGAATACAAGGAAGGATTCTACACCGAGATTGAATCCGACACGTTTGACCCCGGTCTTGACGAAGATGTCATAAGGCGTCTTTCCGCCATCAAGGAGGAGCCGCAGTTCATGCTTGAATGGCGCTTGAAGGCTTTTCGGCGCTGGCTCAAGATGGCCGAGCCGAACTGGGCGCATGTGAACTACGAGCCGGTCGACTATCAGTCGATCAGCTACTATTCGGCTCCGAAATCCAATGCCGACGGTCCGCAGAGTCTCGACGAAGTCGACCCGAAGCTGCTTGAAACCTACGAAAAGCTCGGCATTCCGCTGTCGGAGCAGAAAATGCTCGCCGGCGTCGCGGTTGACGCGGTATTTGACAGCGTTTCGGTAGCGACGACGTTCAAGGAAACCCTTTCGGAAGCGGGCGTCATCTTCTGTTCGTTTTCAGAGGCGGTGCGCGAGCATCCCGAGCTGATTCGCAAATATCTGGGCACCGTGGTGCCGTCGGGAGACAATTTCTTTGCGGCGCTCAATTCGGCGGTGTTCAGCGACGGCTCGTTCGTCTACGTCCCAAAGGGGGTGCGCTGTCCGATGGAGCTTTCGACCTATTTCCGCATCAATGCAATGAATACCGGACAGTTCGAGCGTACATTGATCGTCGCAGACGAAGGCAGCTACGTCAGCTATCTGGAAGGATGCACGGCGCCGATGCGCGATGAAAACCAGCTGCATGCGGCAGTGGTTGAGCTGGTTGCAATGAAGGATGCCGAAATCAAGTACTCGACGGTTCAGAACTGGTATCCGGGTGATGAGAACGGCCGCGGAGGGATCTACAACTTCGTCACCAAGCGCGGCGCCTGCCGCGGCGAGAACGCGTCCATCTCATGGACTCAGGTCGAGACCGGTTCGGCGATCACCTGGAAGTATCCGAGCGTGATTCTCGAAGGGGACAATTCGACCGGAAAATTCTATTCCGTGGCGCTGACCAACAACATGCAGCAGGCCGACACGGGGACCAAGATGGTGCACATTGGCAAGAATACGTCCAGCACCATCATTTCCAAAGGCGTGTCTGCCGGTCGCGGCCAGAACGCCTACAGAGGTCTGGTTCGGGTGTTGAAAAGTGCCGAAAAGGCACGAAATTACTCCCAGTGCGACTCGCTGCTGATGGGCGACCAATGCGGTGCGCACACATTTCCGTACATCGAAGTCAAGAACCCGAGTGCCAAGGTGGAGCACGAAGCCACTACATCGCGAATCGGCGAAGATCAGCTGTTCTACTGTCGCCAGCGCGGCCTGTCCGAAGAGGACGCAGTATCGATGATCGTCAACGGCTTCTGCAAGGAAGTTTTCAAAGAGCTGCCGATGGAGTTTGCCGTTGAGGCGCAAGCTTTGCTCGGCATCAGCCTCGAAGGCGCAGTCGGCTAAGTGCCGGCGGCCATCGCAGGGAGAACATTTTGTTCATGGCTTGAATAGGAGAGCAATACGCCATGCTGAAAATTAAGAATTTGACCGCCAGCGTCGGCGGCAAGAGCATCATCAACGGCATCGACCTTCGGGTCGGTACCGGAGAAGTGCATGCCATCATGGGCCCCAACGGCTCCGGCAAGAGCACCCTGGCCAATGTCATCGCCGGAAAGGAGATGGACGAGGTTGGCGGCGAAGTTCGGCTTGATGGCACCGACCTTCTGCAGCTGGATCCCGAAGAGCGTGCGCGCGAAGGCGTCTTTCTGGCGTTTCAGCACCCGGTCGAAATACCGGGCGTGAGTACGATCTACCTGATCAAGGCGGCGGTCAATGCGATGCGCAGGCACCGCGGGGAGCCGGAACTCGACGCATTCGACTTTCTCAAGCTGGTTCGGGAAAAAACCAGGCTGCTCGGCATCGACGAGTCATTCTTGCATCGCTCGGTGAACGACGGATTTTCCGGCGGCGAGAAAAAGCGCAATGAAATGCTTCAAATGACGATGCTCGAGCCGAAGCTGGCGATTATGGATGAAACCGATTCGGGACTGGACATTGACGCGCTGAAGGTTGTTGCCAAAGGCGTCAACGCGGTGCGGGGCAAGGACCGGTCGATCGTTGTGATCACCCATTTTCCAAGAATCCTGGAATACATCGTCCCAGACCATGTGCATGTCCTGGTGAAGGGCAGGATTGTCCATTCAGGCGATCGAAATCTTGCCAATGAACTTGAAAAATACGGCTACGGCTGGATAACCGGGCAGCAGTCGGAAATTTCCGAGGCGGTTGCATGAAAAGTGCGCTTGCCGACCGGATGGCCGAAGCCTACGATGCCGCATCGGCGACGCTGCCGGGAGCCTCGTCGAAGCGGATTGCCAGGATCCGCGCCGAAGCGATCAGCCGATTCAAGGCGCAGCGATTGCCGCGCATGTCGGACGAGGCGTGGCGCTACACCAATCTGCGGTCCTTGGAGAAGCATGCCTTTGAACCGGCTCGCCGGGCGAACAGCGCGGCGAATGTCCGGCTGGACGAGGCGGCGCAGTTCGGCTCCCATCGCATGGTCTTTGTAGACGGCTGGCTCGATGAGGAACGCTCCTGTTTGGATCAGCTGCCGGACGGTGTTTCGCTGGTTTCGCTGAATGCGCTGATGGCCGACCCGGACGGTGCGCCGGATGATTGGCAGGCCGGGCAGGTCCTTGAGGCCCTCGGCGCGCTTGCCGCTTCGCCGCAGCACGGATTCGAGGCGCTGAATGCGGCCTTTGCAGCCGATGGCGCCATTGTCTGCCTGTCGGACAACGTTGAAGTCGAAAAGCCGATCGAACTGGTGTTTGCGAGCAGCGACGACGCTGGTGGCGCCTTGTGCAACACATGCAATTTTCTGTTTGCGGGTGAGAATTCGAGTGCGACCATAATTGAGCGGCATGTCTCGTCGGCTCTGACCGACCATCTGACGGTGGCGTCCTTTGCCGCCTTTGTCGGTGAGGGGGCTCGTGTCGAGCATTGCCGGATTCAGGAGGAGAATCAGCAGGCGTTCCATGTCGGATCGACACGCGTAATTCAACACGCGCACAGCAGCTACAAGCTGCATGCCCATACCCTGGGCGCTTCGCTGAGCCGCCATGATGTGACGCAGGAATTGGCCAGCGCGCATTCGAACTGCGAGCTGAATGGGCTGTATGTCGGGCAGAGATCCCAGCACATGGACCATTACACCACCATTGTGCACAGCAGCTGCGACGCGAGCAGCAGCGAATACTACAAGGGTGTTATGGACGATCGCTCGCGGGCGGTATTTCACGGCCGGATCCGGGTGGAAAAGGATGCCCAGAGAACCGATGCGCGGCAGCAGAATCGAAATCTGCTGCTGTCGCGCAATGCCGAAGCCGATACCAAGCCGCAGCTTGAGATCTACGCGGACGATGTCAAGTGCGCGCATGGCGCGACGATCGGGCAGTTGGACGAAGATGCGGTGTACTATCTGCAGACCCGGGGATTTGACGAGGAGCGTGCGCGATCCATGCTGACCGACGCATTCGCTTCGGAGATTGTCGAGCTGATCGGCTCGGCACCGGTGCGCGAGTATGTGGGCCGGCAGGTGAGCGACAAGCTGCACCGCGGCGATCACGGAGGGCGCCGGGCATGAGCCATGGCACTGCAGCGGCCGAAAGGATTGCGGATTTTCAGGAAACGGACCTGTCGTGGGTTCGCGACGAGTTTCCGATTCTTGGCGAGAAGATCTACGGCAAGGATCTGGCGTATCTTGACAATGCCGCCAGTTCGCAGAAGCCGCTTTGCGTGAGCGAGTTTCTGAGCACCTACTACGCATCTCAGCATGCCAATGTGCACCGCGGCGTTCACGCGCTGAGCGAACGGGCTACGGAAGTCTATGAAAACGCGCGCACGCGCGCTCAGGCATTTGTCAATGCGGCAAGTGCGTGCGAGATCATTTTTGTCCGCGGTACCACCGAGGCGATCAATCTGGTTGCCGATTCCTACGGCCGCAGCCGGCTCAAGGCGGGTGACGAAATCCTGGTATCGGAAATGGAGCACCACTCCAACATTGTGCCCTGGCAGATGATTGCCGAGCGCACGGGTGCGAAGGTGCGGATGATTCCGATGGATGACCGAGGGCAGATCATTGAAGCCGAATATGTCGCGCTGCTTGGCGAAAAGTCGCAAATTGTTGCGATTACGTACGTTGCCAATTCCCTGGGGACGGTGAATCCCATCCGCAGGATGGCCCGTCTGGCGCATCAGGCCGGAGCGGTCATTGTGGTCGACGCGGCACAGGCTGCGCCTCATCTGAGAATCGACGTGCAGGATCTTGAATGCGATTTTCTCGCGCTTTCGGGTCACAAGATGTACGGACCGACCGGAATCGGCGTTCTTTACGGGCGAGAGGCGCTGCTGGAGGCGATGCCTCCGTATCAGGGCGGCGGCGAGATGATCCGGCGGGTGACGTTCGAAGGCACCGAATACGCGGAACTGCCGCACAAATTCGAGGCGGGCACGCCGAACATCGCCGATGCCGGCGGCCTTGATGCGGCGATACAGTTCATGGACCGAATCGGGATCGACGAGTTGGGCCGCCACGAGGACGGGCTGCTAAGGCATGCCGAGCGGCGTGCCGGCGAATTCGGCGACATCCGGGTCTTTGGAAACGCAGAGCACAAGTCGGGGGTGTTTGCGTTCGAAGTCGACGGCATTCACGCACATGACCTTGCGACGATTCTGGACCGCCAGGGGATTGCGGTGCGTGCCGGGCATCATTGCGCGATGCCGGTGATGCTGCACTTTGATGTGGCCGCGACGACCCGGGCTTCGTTTGCGGTCTACAACACTTTCGAAGAGGTCGACCGACTGTTCGACGCGCTGCAAAATGCGAGGGAGCTTTTCGGACTATGACAGACGAGTTACGGGCGCTGTATCAGGAAGTGATCATTGATCACAGCCGCAATCCGCGCAATTTCGGCCCGCTGGATCACGCCAACTGCTGTGCCGAAGGCGTCAACCCGCTTTGCGGCGACGAGCTTGAAGTTCAATGCTATCTCGACGGCGACGATGTGATTCGGGACATTGCGTTTGTCGGCAAGGGCTGCGCCATTTCGCTGGCATCGGCTTCAATTATGACTGAAATGATCAAGGGGATGAAGAAAGGCGAAGCCGAGGCGCTGTTCGGCCGGTTCCGCTCGATGGTGACAGGTTCTGCGATGTCGGACGATTCGGGTTTTGAGGATTTCGGAAAGCTCGAAGTGCTGTCGGGAGTGAAGGGGTTTCCGACGCGGGTCAAGTGCGCGACGCTGGCCTGGCATACTGCGGTATCGGCGGTGAACCGGCTGGAAGAGAAGGTGACGACCGAGTAGCGAGGCGAGGATCAATGGAAGACACGAAGCGAAGTACCGATTTTTCTGATCAGTTCATCAGTCAATTCATGAATGCCGAGAGCGAAGTGCTCGAGGCGAAGCCTGAGGGTGTGCCGCAAGAAGCGGCGCCGCTTCAGAATCTGCTGCTTGAGCAGCAGATTGTCGACGCGCTGAGAAGCGTCTATGATCCGGAGATTCCGATCAATATCTACGATCTAGGCCTGATCTACGATGTCGATGTCGATGACAGCGGCGAAGTGTCGATTGCCATGACCCTGACTTCGCCGGGGTGTCCGGTTGCGCAGACGTTTCCGGGCACTGTCGAGTGCGCGGTCAAGTGCGTCGACGGCGTCAAGGACGCCAAGGTCGAACTGGTGTGGGACCCGCCCTGGACCAAGGACCGAATGTCCGAAGAAGCGCTTCTGACTCTGGGTCTGCTGTAGCGCGCAATGCGCGGGGCGGACGCTGGGGCACCCGGTGCGATGAAGGTTTCGCTGATCAGCCCCTATGAAATCGGGCGCCAGCCCTTTGCGCTTGCCGAGCCTGCGGCATGGCTGAGCCGGGAAGGCTTCGAGGTGGTCTGCATGGACCTTTCGATCGATTCGCTCAATCTCGGGCGGATTGAAGGGTCCGGCGTCATTGCATTGCATCTGGCAATGCATGCCGGGGCGCGATTGGCTGCGAGCGCCTTGCCTGCGATTGCGGCGCGATTCCCGGATGCCGTGATCTGTGTCTTCGGCCTTTACGCGCCGGTCAATGCGGATTACTTTCGCTCGCTGGGCGTGGGGCATGTGTTCGGCGGCGAGTCCGAGCCGGACATTGTGCAGCTTTGCCGGCGGGTTCGCGACCAGTGCGGCGCGTCCGGCAGCGACGAAGCGGTGGTACGGCTGGACAAGATTGAGTTTGTCATGCCGAAGCGCGACGGGCTGCCTGCGCTGGATCAGTATTCGCGTCTGGTGCTGGCAGATGGGTCGATGAAGACTGTAGGCTTTGTCGAGGCCAGCCGCGGGTGCAAGCATGTTTGCAGGCACTGTCCCGTGGTGCCTGTCTACGGCGGCACATTCCGAATTGTTCGCCAGCCCGTGGTGATGGCCGATATCGAGCAGCAGATTGACTCGGGTGCAGAGCACATTTCGTTCGGCGATCCTGATTTTCTTAACGGTCCGTCTCATGCGCGTCGAATCGTCGATCAGCTGCATTCGGCGTATCCTGATATGACCTGGGATGCGACGGTCAAGATCGAGCACTTGCTGAAGCATTCGGATATTGTGGCGCAGTTTGCCGAAAAGGGGTGCCTGTTTATGACTAGCGCCGTGGAATCGACCGAGGACATGGTGCTGGACAGGCTGGAAAAGGGTCATAGCGCTGCGGATTTTGAACATGCGCTGGCGATGATGCGCCGCGTCGGGATTTTTCTTGCGCCGACGTTCGTTCCGTTCACGCCGTGGACGACGCTTCAAGGGTATTGCGGCTTGCTGCGCAAGGTGGCCGAGCTGGATCTGGTTCATGCGGTGGCACCGGTGCAACTGAGCATTCGGCTGCTTTTACCGCTAGGCTCGCGGCTGCTCGAGTCCGATGATTGCGATTTGTGGCTTGGTCCTTTCGATCCTGAGCTTCTTGGCTACGGGTGGTCGCATCCTGACCCGCAGGTGGATGCGCTGCAGGACAGGGTGCAGCGGTGGGTGATGGAATCAGAGGAGAGGGAAGTGCCGCGGATGGATGTATTTGCAGGGATTTGGGAGATGGCGCATGCTGCGGCCGCAATGACTGCAGGCGAGATTCCGGATCAAAGGCAAACGCACGTTCCGCATATGACCGAGCCGTGGTACTGTTGCGCAGAGCCGACAGCGAATCAGTTCTCGCTGATGCTGTAGATGGATGTCATCAAACATCTTGACATCAAATAGTGCAGGCACTATGATGTCAGGCATGCGTACCACATTGACAATCGAACGAGACGTTGAGCAACTTTTGAAACGGGAGATGCGACGGACCGGCGGCAGTTTGAAAGCCACCGTCAACAACGCTTTGCGAAAAGGACTTGGCGCGCAAGGGAAACAAGTTCGCAGTTCGCGATTCAGTGTAGAGCCCCACCCTTTAGATCTGAAGCCAGGGTGGGACGGAAACCGGATGAATCAGTATGTCGATGAATTGGAAGTCGAAGAGATTGCCAAACGATACGGCCGGTGATAATTCCTGACATCAATCTCGTTCTTTACGCTTACGACGAACAAGCACAGCACCATGATGCAGCTCGGCAGTGGTGGGAAAGGTTGCTGAACGGCGCTGATACGGTCGGGCTTCCGTGGGCGGTCATATTGGGCTTCATTCGAATTGCTACAAATCCCAAGGTCTACGCAAACCCGCTTGACGTGAGCGGAGCTTGCAGGCGGGTCAGAACTTGGCTCGAACGACCGCAGGTAGTCCTCATTCATCCTGGTCAGCGTCACGGCGAAATATTTTTTGCACTTCTTGAACGGGTAGGGTCTGCCGGCAATTTGACGACTGATGCGCATTTGGCGGCATTGGCTATTGAACATCAGGCTGAACTTCATTCGGCTGATTCGGACATGGTGCGCTTTCCGGGTCTGAAGTGGATAAACCCGATCGCGAACTACCGGGCAGTCCATCGTTCGGCAACGTAGGATTTCGACAGAATCCTGTAATGCCCCGATTCTAATGCGTGCATGCGGAGCCGGCGGATTCGGGCCGTTCTTGAATGACACAAAGGGCATCCGACCGAATGTCGCAATACATGGAAACGATGGCTTTCGATTGATCAGTACACCCACATTCCACCGGGCGGTATCGGGCATGTTGAGTTGCTGGCCGAAAATCGTTTTTGGGTAGTCTAGACTGCCTCGAAGAACCGAACCGTTGCAATACTCCGGTGCTGTCGAATCAAGGGGTGAGAACCATCCCGGGGATTTGGCGGAACACTTGCGGTGGCTGGCTAGGGCGAGATGTCAAACGCTTTTGCCCACTGCGTCATTTTGGCAGCCTTGCCGGAGACTCACGGAGAATGGGTTGACTAAAGGGCGATAGCCCGAATTGCCCTTTCCCAATTGCCGATTCTGCCGTGCCTTGGTCGCCGCGCAACCGACCGGGAGATTATGTCGGGATGCGCAATGGAAATTCTTGCGGTTCAGCTCGAAGCGGTCAGCGTCCTACTGATGCGCAGTGCCTTAAGCACGTTCAAGGCTTGCTGCAGCTGGTAGTCGCTTTCCACAGCGGGATGCGTTCTCGGGCGGTCGCTCTGCGATTCGGATTCAGGAGCGGTTTCGTTTTCCAGCGCGCCTGCCAGATCGGATTCTCTGAAGGCGGGCTGATCGGATTCGGCTGCCGTCATTTCCTGATCATTGACAAAAATGTCAGGATCGATTCCCGATGCCTGTATAGAGCGGTTTTTCGGCGTGTAGTAGCGCTGAGTGGTGAGTTTGATTGCAGTATCGGAATCAATCTGCAAAATGGATTGAACCGATCCCTTGCCGAATGTCCGGGTGCCCATGACGACTGCGCGATTGTGGTCCTGCAATGCGCCGGCGACAATCTCGGATGCCGATGCCGAACCTTCGTTGACTAGGACAACGACCGGAATTCCTGCAACCAGGTCTCCAGGGGTGGCGGAAAATTCTCGTTCGACTATTCCGCCTCTGCCCTTGGTCGAGACGATCAGTCCGCTATCGATGAAGATATCGGATACCTCGATCGCGCTGTGCAGTTCGCCGCCCGGGTTGTTTCTCAGGTCGAGCACCAGCCCGTCCAGGCGTTCTTCGTCTTCAATTAGATTGCGTATGGCGTTGTTCAGCAGTTCGGCGGTCGATGTCTGGAACATGGTGATGCGCACGTAGCCGAAGTTCGGTTCCAGCGAGTAGCTTCGCACGCTGGTGAGCTTGATGATTTCGCGTTGGAGGGTGAAAATCAATGGCCGGCTATTGCCTTCGCGCACCACGGTCAGTTCGATCTCGGTTCCGGGTTCGCCCCGCATGATGCTGACCGCCTCGTTCAAATCGATTTTGTCGACAGAAGTGCCGTCGAGCCGAATAATCAGGTCGCCGGAACGAATTCCGGCGCGGTGGGCCGGTGAGTCGTCAATCGGAGATACGACTTTGATTGCGGCGCCTTCCTTGGTCACCTCCATGCCTAGGCCGCCATACTTCCCGCTGGTGTTGATGCGAAGTTGAGAAACGCCGCGCTCATCTAGAAGGACTGAATGAGGGTCGAGTCCGGAGATCATTCCACGAATTGCATCTCGCATCAGCTTTTCGTCATCGACATCGTCGACATATGAATTTCTGATGGTTTCAAAAATTCTGCTGAACGCGACGATTTCCTCATACGGCAGCGGCCCTTTGACTTCGGCAGCGCCGATTTCGGCGATTGGCAGCGTCACAGCGAAGCTGAGTAATGAGGCTGCAAGAATTCGTTTGAGTACGGTCATTACTGAATTACTGATAGGTAGCTGATTCAAGCGGCAATGGCATTTCAGATTGATTGTAATTCATCGGGGAGATTGATTGCATTAATATTGCTGTGCGATGGCTGAACTGCCGTCGGTTGCCCAGTGGGTTCTCATATAGACAATGGCTGCGCATATAAGTTTGCAAACCTGGCGGGTCGCCGGGAAATTCGTCTTGATCCGGTGCGCGGAGCAGTCTGATGGATTGCAGAGTGGAACCTTGGATTTTGCCGAATTCGGCGCGAATGTGCAACGTTACTTGTTGTATTATCTTGCGGCACACTGTCAGAACTGACAATGGCGAATGGAATTTGATCTCACTGTATGGCGACTTGCTCTAATCGACGGCCAGGATGCGCAGAATTGAATGTTCAGCCCGAAGCCGGCGGGACAGCGAATCAGTGAAAGATAATCGAGGCTGCATGGAGCGCTGGCGCTGAGTGCGCATATAGTCGGCTTGCGGGCCCGTGCTGTTGCCGTTGTAGGGCAATGCCGGAGTTTGTCGACAATCGGGCGCGCAAATTGGCCGGGTTCGGGAAAATTCGGTGACATATGTAAGAGTAGGGAAATGGATATTGAATTCTTTAAGTTGAACTGGCATCTTTTTGCAGCGTTGGCAGTGGTGGTCGCCTTGCTTGTTCTTGATCCGATACGCAAGCGCAGCAGCGGAATAAAATCAGTTACTGCGGTGGAATTGCCGCGCGTCATGCGTCATGAAAAGGCGGTCGTAGTCGATATTTCAGACCCCAAGGACTTCAATGCCGGGCATATCCCCAAGGCGCGAAACGTGCCGCTGAGCCGGATAGACAATGATATCAATCGTTTGAACAAATTTAAATCGAGACCTATTGTGGTAGCGTGCCGAATGGGCAATCGAAGTTCAAAGGCGGCCAACATCCTGAAAAAAAATGATTTCAGCGATGTCCGTGTTCTCCATGGCGGCTTCGCGGCATGGTCGAAGGAGAACCTTCCTATCGAGACCGGCTAGATATGCAAAGACGGGGCTTTGCCGTACCGACAGCCCGATTATCGGCAAGTTCAAGCTTTTGCGGGTGTGTATGAATCCTCCTGAAACCATTCCAGGCATATGCGCTCGTCGGCATTTGTCTTGGCTTTGCCAGCAGTGACATTTGGCAATCGCCATTGACCTTCCGAGGCTGTGCCGACAGATTCGAATCACCGGACCAGTCTGAGTGCGAAAGCGCAGTTGCATGTTGCAAATGAGGCTTGATACCGGGATGTTCGGCGGCAGGCATGGCTTTACTGACGCGGCAGGCTGGATACCTGTCAGAGATATTGCTCAACTGCAATGTGATGTCTGCAATCTCTATCACGTCGGACTTGGCAACTGTGCCAGGTCCCGGGCAGACATCTTGATCCGGCAACAGAGGAATTAGGATGAACAATTCGACCGGCAGGGAACTGATGACAATGGCGGTTGCTGGCGGCGGCTCATGGGGAACTGCTATCGGCGCCTGGCTGGCCCGAAACGGCCATCAGGTACGTATCTGGGACATTGACAGCGCAGTCATCAGCGACATCAACGATACCCGCTGCAACAGTCGCTATCTTCCGGGCTGCGAATTGCCCGGCAACCTCAGCGGTCACCTCAGTCTGGAATCTGCAATGGACGGATGCGGCGCCGTTGTGATTGCGGTACCGAGCCGGTTCTTTGTTCCGGCGCTTGAGCAGGTAGCCGATCGGATCGGACGCATGGATGCGGGAAGCAGCCCCGTCATTGTCTGGGGGACAAAGGGATTCATTCCCGATTCGGGCGAACTGCCGAGCGACGCTGCCGATCGAATATTGGATCCATCTGCAGTCACGGCGGCAATTTCGGGTCCAAGTTTCGCAGCTGAAATCATACGCGGCATGCCGGCCGGACTGGATCTGGCGTCGCGCCATGGTGACCAAATCGAAAGAATAGCCAACTGGTTTCGCAACGAGGTGGTGCTGATTTACACCACAGCCGACATGACGGGCGTGCAAGTTGGCGGCGCAGTCAAGAACATCATCGCCATCGCCGCCGGAGTGTCGGACGGGCTGGGCTTCGGCATCAACGCACGCTCAATCCTGATCACCCGCGGACTTGCGGAAATGGGCCGGCTGAATGTGGCGATGGGCGGCGATGAGTCCACCCTGACGGGGCTGTCTGGATTGGGCGATCTGGTTCTGACCTGCTCAGGGGATTTGTCGCGCAATCGCAGGCTCGGTCTCGCACTGGGGAAAGGACAGCCGATGGCTGAGGCGGCCAGGGAGATTGGTCAGGAAATTGAAGGGGTCAGTGCGACGGTCGAAGCTTGGAGGATTGGCAGGAAGCTCGACGTATTCATGCCGATCACCGAGCGCGTATACGGCATCTTGTTCGAGAATCTGCCTCCGGTTCAGGCCGCGCGGGAACTGATCGCCGTAGGTCCGAGCCTGAAATAGCGGCGCGTTACAGGATCTGGCTGAGAAACTGCCTGGTTCGCGGATCCTTTGCTTCATCGAAGAAGGTTTTCGGCGGTCCGCTTTCGACAAACACGCCGTTGTCGATGAAGTAGATCCGGTCGGCGATCTCTCTGGCGAATCCCATCTCGTGGGTCACCAGCATGCATGTCATACCTTCTGCGGCGAGCTCCTTTATGGTAATCAGGACTTCCTTGACGGTTTCAGGGTCGAGCGCGGCGGTCACTTCGTCGAACAGCATCACGTCGGGATTCATCGCAAGCGACCGTGCAATGGCGACGCGCTGCTGCTGGCCGCCGGAGAGCTCGCCCGGATAGGAGTCCTCCTTTCCTTCGAGGCGCACTTTCTTGATCAGCGCCCTGGCCTGCACTTCGACTGCCGCCTTTTCCTTCTTCAGCACCAGAACCGGCGCCATCATGATGTTCTGCAGCGCGGTCTTGTGCGGAAACAGGTTGTATTGCTGAAAAACCATGCCCACTTTTTTGCGCAGTTCGATCTTGTCCAGATTCTTGTCGTGCACTTCCTGGCCTTCGACAGTAATCGAACCGGACTGTATGTCGTTGAGGCCGTTGATGCAGCGGATCAAGGTTGATTTGCCCGATCCGGACGGGCCGATGATGCAGATCACTTCGCCTTTGGCCACATTCATGCTGACGCCCTTTAGGACTTCCAGCGGACCAAAGGACTTGTGGACATCGCAAAGCGACACGATGGGCTGATCAGGGGTCCATGACATTTGGCTTGCCTCTTTATTGTTTCAGTGCGAATCTGCGCTCTAGGCGCAGCGTCAGCCGCGCGATCGGATAGCAGTATGCAAAAAATACCAGCAAAACGAAACTGTAGAATGGCACCAGCAGTTCCGGGCGGTTGTTCTCGGCCTCGATCGCCTGGGCGGTCAGGTTCACGATCTCTTCGACCCCGAGAATCGAAACCAGCGGCGTTGCCATCGTCAGTATGGCATACCAGTTCATCCATGGTGGAATCATTCTCTTGAAGCATTGCGGCAGGATGATTTGAAACAGGGTCTGGCGCCGGCTGAAGGCGAGACTCTCGGATGCCTCCCACTGACCTGACGGCACGGAATTGACGGCACCGCGAACAATTTCCGAAATATTCGCCATGATCGGAAGCGAAAGGCCGAAAACCGCCTTCATCCAGTCCGGCACGTCGATCACGCGGCCGGCGATTACAATTTCGAACGGAAGCGTGAGCATCACTATGAACAGCAGAACCAGCCACGGCGAGTTACGGAACACCTGCGTCACAAGCCAGCTGATCCGGGAGATCGCCCGGTTCGGCACTATTTGCCCCAGTCCCAGGAGGATGCCGAGCGCCGTGCCGACCGCCATGGTCAGAAAGCTGATGAGGATGGTGAATACGAATCCGCTGGTGATCAGAAACGGAATCCATCGAAGCAGGGCTTTGAATGAATCTGCCGTAGTAAAGCCGGACCCTTGCGCGATCGCGTATGCCGGATACGCGACAGCCGCCATGGCGAGCGCTGCGGGCACCCAGGGAGGAATCGACGCGACCCATCGGCTGAACCCGAGTGCGCCTTGATCCTGATAGAGTGAGCGAAACGAATGCAGCACCGGCAGATCTGTGGACGGCGAAGCATTGAGGGCCGGAATACGCTGCATGGGCTTATCTATCCTCCGTATCCTGGAATCCGCATTGCAGACTCCCACCTGTTCATGCCCATGACCAGAATGCCGACCAGGCCGAGATAGGAAAGGAACAGCACCAGCATCATCGGGTTCTGGGCCGATGGGAAGTCATTCCAGATTGTGACCGACTGATAGAGCAGTTCCGGCACGGCGATCACGAACGCCTGCGTGGTGGTCTTGACCAGATTGACCAGATTGTTGCTGAGCGCCGGGAGTGAAACGCGATATGCCAGGGGCAGTACGACGTAGCGGTATATCTGGAGGCGCTTGAATCCCAGGGCGCCGGCGGCCTCCTTGGTTGATTCGGGCACCGCTTCGACGCCGGCTCGAAAAATTTCGACATTGAATGCGCCGGCGAAGAACGACAGGGAAATAATGGCCCATCCGACGTTTGAGATAATCGGCAGTTCAAGCCATCCGTCCGGAGAATAGGTCGGCGTGAAGCGTCCGAGTGCAAAATAAAAGAACAGCAGCTGTACGAATGGCGGAGTATTGCGGAAGAACTGGATGTAGCCTGCAACAATCGCGCGCACCAGTGCGGTGCGTGCTCCCTGCATGGCTGCTCCGAAGACTCCGATGACGACGCTGAACACCACGCAGGTGACAGCGAGCTGAATGGTCAGCAAAAAGCCGCTGACGACCTTGTTCCATTGCCGCGGCTCGTAGAAGAAGATGAAATTCCACGTCGGGTGCTGCTCTGCCAGAGCGCGGAAGAATTCGGAAATCGCTTCAATCATAGGCGCGCTGCGGCCGGTTCGCCGCGCAAAGCGGGCGCCGGGCTGGAATCATCGGCCGCGCGCGGCATTCGCCGCAATTCGTACCGGGCAATCCGCGGCCATGTGCAGTCGCCGCTCACGCGCGAGCCGGCCCTCAGGGGGCGGGCTCGCGCGTGGAAGCATTGCGGTTACTGAGCCAGCCAGTCGCCGTGTCGCGCGGCCTGGTCGGCAAGATAGCGGGTGGGCTGAATGCCCCATTTCGATTCGAGTTCGATCAGGGTGCCGTTGCGGTGCCAGTTGTACTGCATGCCGGACATGAATTGACCGAAGACGCAGTTTTCTTCGGCTTTTGGCACTGCCAGTCCCCAGGGATTGTCGTCTTCGGTTGGCAGCGGCATTTCGAAGTCGTTCCACTCGCCGGATGCCAGGTCGGCCATGATTGAGCTGTCGTCATACACCCAGGCGATACATTTCTTGTCGCGCAGGGCCTGCTTGGCTTCTGCGTTGCCGGTGAATGCGGTGATCACGGCGCCGTAGCGCTCTTCGACGATCTGGTTGTAGAACGCGCCTTGCTTGCCGCAAACCGGCTTGCCTTCCAGTTCCTGCCAGTCCTTTAGCGCAATCGCCGAGGGAGCGAGCACATTGGTGCCTGAGGTGTAGTAGTTCGGCCCGACGATGCCGACGATTTCGCGACGGTCCGCCCGGTCAGACATGGTGGCGATCATCAGGTCGATTTTCCCCTGTTCGAGAAACTGCATGCGGTTTGATGACTGCACTGCGACGAGTTCCAGTTCCACGCCCATTGTCTTGGCTACTTGCGCGGCCATGTCGGGCTCCATGCCGACTATGTTCCCGTCGGTATCGCGGAAGCCCCAGGGCTTGTAATCGGCCTTTACGCCGACTACGAGCTTGCCGCGCTCCATGACCTTGTTCCAGGTGTCGTTGGTGCATTCGGCGGCTGCCACCGATGAGAAAGCCGTTGCGAGGACGGCTGCAATAGCAATTTTTAAGGTTTTCATTCCAATCTCCTTTTCTCCAATTCGGGTGTGCCGCGCAATTCGCCGGCTGAGACGCGGAACAGGCCGCTAAATCCCGGTGTTCGCCCAGGCCTTGCCGGTTCACGCGGGCAGTCAGCGAGAGCGCGCCCCCTTAAGTAGGGGGTTACCGATTATGGCATTGCTGCGCGCTTCGTGCAAAAAAAAGATGCGCTTAGCCTATTGCCGTCTCCGGGCTGATGTCGCGGGCGTGCGCGAAATTGTTCTGGCGCCATGCCTCGTAGACAGCGACAGCGACGGCGTTTGACAGGTTCAGGCTTCTGCTGCCGAGTGCCATTGGCAGAGTCAGGCGAAATTCCGGCGCGACGCAGGTGCGCACGGATTCCGGCAGTCCCGAGGTTTCCGATCCGAATACCAGGGCGTCATGCTGGCAGAACCGCGCCTGGTCATACGTACGGCTGTGAAACTTGGAAAACATGAACATGCGGGTGATGCCGGACTGAGCGGCGAATGCTTCGAATGTGTCGTAGATGCGCACATCGACAAATTCCCGGTAATCCAGGCCGGCGCGCCTTAGCTTTGCGTGGTCCAGATCGAATCCGAGCGGCCTGATCAGATGCAGCGCGCAGCCGGCATTGGAGCACAGCCGGATGACGTTGCCGGTATTTGGCGGAATTTCGGGTGCGACAAGTACGACGTTGAACATATTTTCACCCGCTGCGGCTTTCAAGGTCGGCCCGTTTCGGGGCAGCTGCAGAATCTGGCAGCGCCTGTCGACGGATATTCAAGATCAAACATTATGCCTGCCGATAGTCGGCAGATTAAGTCCGCCCATTCGAAGAAAGCGTCGAGAACCGGGAGCGCATCGCTGAGAATACACTATTAATTGGGGCTCTTCATCAATCAGAGTGGAATTGATCAGAAATGTCAAATCGTAGCACGTTCGGAAAGCAGGTCGATTCCACCGCGCAACTTTCGCGGCACACCCTTCGATAGCGATAAAAACGCGTCGCAACCGGGATGATTCGAACCGCATCTTACGACTTGGCATCTGAAAAGACCGGAATTCGTCTTGAATTTCTAATTTTGCGACTTGCGTAACGCCGTCAATGCGTGCCCGGCCGCGTCCAGTTGGAGCAGGGGTACAGTAAGTTTTGCGAAACTGGTGCCAATCGCGTTAAAATGCGTGCTTCATTGCGGGAGATCTGCGTAGCACTTCGGGTCTGCAGCATGCAGGCGCCATAAACTGCCTTCGCATATCGACCGCGTTCATTTTGGAGGATTTTTTATGAAATATTCACTTGCCAGAAAATGGCTCACCGCACTTTGCTGCGCAGCACTGACGTCGTTCGGCCTTGTCGCCCCGACGGCGGCTGACGAAACCTGCATGTCGCCCTATATCGCGAAGATTACCGGCCAGGAAGACTATGTCTACGTGTGGACACTGGGAACCGAGGGCATCGGCGACGAGCAGGACAAACTGGTTACAATCGATACCAATCCGGCATCGGAAACCTACGGCAAAGTTGTTCATTCCCTGTCCGTCGGCGGTCGCAACGAAGCGCATCATTCCGGTCTGAGCGACGATCGAAGATTCCTTTGGGCAGGCGGGCTCGATACCAACAAGATTTTCATCTTTGACATTCATTCAAATCCGCGCGAGCCCAAGCTGCATAAGACCATTACCGATTTCGCCGAGGCGAGTGGCGGAATGGTCGGACCTCACACTTTCTATGCATTGCCTGGAAGAATGATGGTCACTGCGCTGTCGAACAATGTGGACAACGGCGGCCGCACGGGCATGGCGGAATACAACAACGAAGGCGAACTGGTAGCGACCCATTGGATGCCGACCGATTCGGATTTGCGAGGCGCGGTCAAATCCGGCGACCTGGCGGACGGCTACGGCTACGATGTCCGTGTCAAGGCTGACCGGAACATCATGCTGACTTCTTCGTTTACAGGCTGGTCGAACTACATGCGCGATTTCGGCGACATGGTGGGCGATGCCAATGCGATGAAGCGGTTTGGAAACACGATGGTTGTCTGGGATATGCACGCGCGCAAGCCGTTGAAAGTGCTGGACGTGCCTGGTGCGCCGCTTGAGATCCGCTGCGCCTGGGACCCCGATCACCGCTACTGCTTCACCAGCACGGCGCTGACTTCGCAAATCTGGCTGATTTACGAAGACGATTCGGGAGAATGGCAAGCCAAGGCGGTTGCGGATATCGGCGACCCGTCCACCATACCGCTGCCTGTCGACATTTCAATTACATCGGACGACAATGGATTGTGGGTTGACACCTTTCTGGAAGGCAAGGCGCGATATTTCGACATTTCCGATCCCCATGCGCCCAAGCAGGTGTACGAAGAAGTCATCGGCAGCCAGATCAACATGGTCTCGCAAAGCTGGGACGGACAGCGCGTCTATTTTTCCAGTTCGCTGCTCGGCAACTGGGACAAGACTGGCGATCAGGATGAGCAGTATGTCAAGCTGTATCACTGGAACGGCGAGTCGCTGGAGCATGTCTGGTCGGTGGACTTCTATGCAGAAGGACTCGGCCGTGCGCATCAGATGCGTTTCGGAGCCTATGCGATGTACGGCATGAAGCGTCCCGAGCAACCGTCCACGCAATTGGCGATGAAGACGACTTCGAGCCAGTAGCGGGCCGTTGCTGCAGGACTGAACGCTGATCGGACAGGCAAAGTGATTTCAATGTCCCGATTGCGCCTGCTTGTTGCCGGGCTTTGCGCTGCGATTCTGACAGCGGCGTCTTTGACGCAGGCCCACAACGTGAGAGAGGAAGTCATGGCGCCTGGCTGGGGAGAACTGAGCTATGTTCCCCCCAGCCCGGGCACCTACGCGCTTCCGCCGATCAAGCCGGCGCCGGACGGCACTCTGGTTCAGCCGGACAGCTCTTCGGTGCGTCTGCACGAATTGATGGGCGACAGATTTGTCATTCTCAGCTTCATCTACACGCAATGCAACGATGCGAACGGATGTCCGCTTGCCAATGCAGTGCTGTATGCGGTGCAGAACCGTATCGGCGAGATTCCTGAAATCCGAGATGCTGTGCGCCTGATTTCGGTGTCGTTCGACCCGGAGCATGATGATCCGCACGTCATGGGAGAATTGAGGGAGTTTTTTCAGCGCGGCGAGAGCAGCTGGGATTTTCTGGCGGCCACGAGCCAGAATCAGTTGCAGCCGATTCTCGACGGATACGGTCAGTGGATCATGCGCGAGTTCGACGAGCATGGCGAATACACGCACAATATCGCGCATATGCTGCGGGTGTATCTGATCGACCGGGAAAAACGCATACGGAACATCTACAGCGTATCGTTTCTTCATCCGGACATCCTGATGAACGATCTGGAGACGCTGCTTCTCGAATCGCCGGGCAGTTGATCTCACGTTCAGACATCGCTCGATCGGCGGCGATTTTTTTTCTGGCCGCGGCGCTTGCCGCCGCTGTCAATCCGGCGCATGCCGAAACCAGCGGCGAGCTGGCTCCCGACGCCGAACTTGACACCACTCAGGCGTTCGGGCCGGGCGACTACAAGGACGGCTACGAGAGCGCGGCCTATGTCACCCGATCGCTCAGCCTTCTCGACCGAAGGGGCAGCAGCTATGATTTGATCCAGTTTGCGCTGAACCCTCCGCTCGGACTTCCTGCGCTGCCGGTGCCTGCGGACAATCCGCTTACGCGCGAGAAAATCGATCTGGGCCGCAAGCTGTTTTTTGATCGCAGGCTTTCGATCAATAATACGTTTTCTTGCGCCGTGTGCCATATTCCGGAACAGGGATTTACAAACAATGAGTTGAATCGCGCGGTCGGGACGGAAGGACGCGCCGTGCTGCGCAATGCGCCGACGATCTACAACGTCGCCTACCAGAAGTTTCTGTTTTTCGACGGCCGCGAGTTTTCCCTGGAGAATCAGGTCTGGCAGCCGATTACGGCGCGCAATGAGATGGCGGCGCCTTCGATCGGCTACATCATCAACAAGATCAGCAGAATTGGCGACTACGACGACCTGTTCGAAGCCGCGTTCGACGGGCAGGGGGCGAACATCCTGACTATCGGCCAGGCGCTTGCGAGCTATCAGCGGACGCTGCTTTCAGGAGACTCGCAGTTCGACCGCTGGTATTTTGGCAGCCAGGACGATGCGCTGGGCGAGTCTGCGAAGCGCGGATTTGCGGTCTTTGCCGGCAAGGGAGGCTGCGCCGCGTGCCATCATGTGCAGGCGGAATCGGCGATCTTTTCCGATCATCAGTTTCACAATACCGGTCTTGGCTACAGGGTGTCGTCGAAAATGAAGCGCAGGAGCGCGAACTCGATGACGCGGGTGCAGCTCGCGCCCGGAGTCTTTACCGAAATATCGCAGGAAACGATTGATTCGATCACCCGGATCAAGCCTCCGAACGATTTAGGACTTTATCGCGTGACAGAGAATCCGAACGACCGCTGGAAGTTTCGCACGCCTGGCTTGCGCAATGTCGCTTTGACCGCGCCATATATGCATAACGGACAGTTTGAGACGCTTCGGGAGGTGATTGATTTCTATGACGACGGGGGCGTTCCAAATGAGCTTCTGTCGCCGCTGATTCGTCCGCTCGGACTGACCGAGGCGGAGAAGCAGGATTTGGAGGCGTTTTTGATTTCGCTGACGGGGAGCAATGTGCTGGCGCTGGTTGCCGATGCGTTTGCGGCTCCGATTGGCGAGTTGACCGAAGAAGATCCCAACTGGGCGCACGACAAGACTCTGGGGTATTAAGGGGGCTCATCGCGTTGCACCCCGCCCGGATTGAAGAACCCCGTTAGATCTTCCCCGCAGTTGCCAAGTACCGATGCGGCACGCTGGATCCGGCCAGAGTATCTGCTGCGTGGCGGCAATGGCCCTTGAACCGGTTCAAATTGCAAACGGCCTTGGGCGAGAGATTACTTCGCTTGCGGCGTAGTCGTCGACAATAAAGGAGGATGCCTACGATGAGTCTGTAATCTGTGCAAGCCACTCGGCGACAGTTTCCACCAAAGTCTCGTCAAGCCCTTCAAAGAAATGATTTGCCCCTTCCACCGAAATCTGGCGAAAGTCGTCGTTTCGCGCATTTTGCGCAGCATTGGCCTTGCGTTCAGCGTAGTCGACCACGCCTGGCAGATCCTCGCTGCCGTAAAGGTCCAGTACAGGCAGGGTTGCGCTTTCCAGCGTGACGGCATTGTCGTGCACTGATCCGGCGCCTCCCTGCATGCCGATCAGTACCAGCGCATGAACTGGCGCGCCCGGCACATCTTCCAGGTATCGCATGGTCATCGTGGCTCCCAAGCTGTGGGCAACAATCACAATTTGCTTGTGTCCCTGCTGGTGCAGATATTCGATTGCGGCACTGATCCGCCCTGCCACTTCATCAAGAAGCGGCTCATATTCGTGCGATTCTGCATCATTGAGAAGTACCGGCATCTGGATCGATAGCGTATGCCAGCCATGATCGGTGAGTCCTACGCGCAACGGCCGAATCACAGTGTCCCAGTTGGGGTGAATTCCGATTCCGTGCACCACAATGGCGGCACGGCCGGGGCCGCCTTCGTACGGCTCCATTTCGATGCCGAGAAAATCGTGCCCGTCTGCATTGAGCCAAATGGTCTCGCCGTCAAACAGGGTGTCGTTGATCTGCTGCGCCCAGCGCTGCTCCTTTTCAACATTGCTCAATATATCGGCGAGCAATGACGTGCTGGCTCCCAGTGCCAGTGTGACTGCGAGCACTGCTGCGACTCTCACTCCGTTAGGTTTCATCTCCCATCTGCCTCATTTGAAATTAAACGTGTGGTCAAGTATTCGAAAGTATAGCAACTGGGCCGACCAGTTGATAGCCGACGCTTGGAAAATTGTCGCGGCGATCGGTATTTTCAATGCGCAGCACCGAGACTGTCTCAATTGGTGCAGCCGGCACCGGTCCTGGCAACATTGCCTGGTCTTCATTGTCCAAATAGTCAGGTTCGGCTTCTCGGGTTCTATATACTATGAACTCACGGTCTTCGTCTGACGAAGATTTCGGCAATAGTCGTGACCTCGGAAATTAATTGGTTGAGGAAGGAGTCAATCATGTTGAAAAAGGCAACACTGACAACGAGCTTCATGCTGATTTTGGCGGCGAGCGGCCAGATTCACTCAAGTCAAACCCTGCCCGCGACTGCATCGGTACTGAGTTATTCCGAACGATTCGTCTACGTGACGAAAGAAATTCCTGAAGAGGAGTGCCGGCAAGTGTCGGTTCGCGATTCCGGTTCGACGAGTTCGCACACCCCTGAACTGCTCGGCGCGATCGTTGGCGGTTCGCTGGCCAATGAACTGGATGATTCGAATACCAGCAAGCTTGCAGGAGTTCTGCTCGGCGCGTCCATAGGTTCGGATCTGGAAAAGCGTCACAAGAAGAACAATAGTTCATCGAGGACTGAATTGCGTTGCGAAACAGTCTACAAAAGCGTCGAAGTTCGCGAACGGGCGGGCTACAACGTAAGTTACAACTACAAGGGCGACACGTTTTCCTCGACTGTCAGCCGGCGCCCCGGATCGACCATCGATGTCGAAGTTCATGTGGTGCCGGTAGAGTCATCGAACCAGATCGTCTCGGCAACTGTACCGGTTCTTGGCTATTCCGAATCCTACACCAATGTTGTGCGGCGGGTTCCGGTCGAGGAATGCCGCGAGGTGGCGGTCCGCGATTCGGGTTCAACCAGCTCCCATACCCCGGAACTGCTCGGCGCGATCGTTGGCGGTTCGCTAGCCAATGAGCTGGATGATTCGGATGCGAGCAAGCTTGCAGGAATTCTTCTCGGAGCATCGATAGGATCGGATTTGGAAAAGCGTCAAAAAAAGAACAAAGGCTCAACCAGGACTGAATTGCGTTGCGAAACCGTCTATCAGAATGCCGAAGTTCGCGAATTCAATGGCTACAGAGTCAGGTACGGGTATCAGGGAGACGAATTCACGTCAATCGTGCAGAGTCGGCCTGGGTCGACAATCGATGTTGAAGTCAGAGTCGTACCGCTTGATGCGACAGCTTAGCGAGAAGGTTCAATAGGCCGGAAATTTGGCTGCAAGCCGATGGCCGCAAACCGGGGCGATTATAGTTTCAGCGCAACTTTTCGACCTTCGTAAATAGCTGCGGGCGCTTGGCGGGCTGAAACGCAGTCGCCGACAGGGTAGGTATTGACGCCGGAATGCGTCAATGACTGCTCGAGTTCGTTGTACGGTTCATTCACCGTGCCGAGCACCAGGCTTTGCGCCTTCAATTCGGTTTTCTCGCCGTTAAGCAGATCCACAATGACGGCATGTCCGTCATGCCACCGGTCCACAGCGGATTCGCAATGGAATTGCGCGCTCAGTTTTCTGAGCCGTTCGCGCAGCGCGATGTCTGCGGAAGTGCGCACGATTTCGCGTCCGACAACGGCCGATGAAGTCACGATGTGCACCTTGTGTCCGGCTTCGGCCATGTAGAGCGCGGTTCCGACGCTCTTCCAGGTGCCGATGTCATCCAGCAGCACCACAGTAGCGCCGAGATTGGCAGACCGGTTCATCACGTCTTCCGTGTGCCACACGTTGCCGAGCTCCGCCCCGGGCAATGTGTCGCGCGTCGGAATACCGCGCTGCCAGCCCGTGCCCGAAGGCAGGGACCCCGTTGCCAAAATGACCGCATCGGCTGCGAATGCCTCGACGTCTTCGGCAAAAAACGGCGCATTCAGCCTCACGTCTACGCCAAGGCGCGTCAGTTGGCGATCGTACCAGTCAATGAAGTCGAGAATTTGCGCTCGGCGGGGCTGCAGCCCGGCGAGTCGGAATTGTCCGCCCAGCAGGCCCGATGCTTCGACGAGGGTCACCTGATGGCCGCGTTCGGCAGCGACCCGGGCAGCTTCGCAGCCCGCTGGACCCCCGCCGACCACCAGGATTCGGCGCGGCTGCGCTGCTGTTTCAAATCGGTCTCCGCCCCACTCGAATTCGCGTCCGGCGGATGGATTGATGAGACAGCTGATCCAGTAGTCCTTGAACCTTCTGCCCCAGCACATCTGATTGCACGAAAGGCACGGGCGGATGTCTTCGCTGCGTCCCTGCATCGCCTTGGTCGCCATGTGCGGATCGGCGATCTGGCCGCGAACAATGCTGACCATGTCCGCCGCGCCGGAAGAGATCACCTGATTGGCGACTTCGGGGGTTCGGATATGGCTTTCCGCCTGAACTGCGGCATGCTTGACCGCTTCGTTGATTTTCGCAGCGAACGGAACCCCGAGTTGGTCCTCGTGCAAGGCGACAGGAATGATCCTAGTGAAATCGTAGTAGCTGCCGGTACCGACGGTGACATAGTCGAACAGGCCGCGTTCGTCATGATGCTGTGCGATGCGCTGCATTTCCTCCAGCGGCTGCACGTCCGGCTGCGCCGGGTCGAAGCTGGTGCATACGCCGATGATAAAGTCATTGCCGACAGCCTTTCGAATCGCGCCGAGAACTTCTTCGGAAAAGCGCATCCGCCCGGCGAATGATCCGCCGTAGCAATCGTCGCGCCGGTTATTGAAGGGCGACCAGAACTGCTCGATGATGGCGTTGTAGGCCGCCATCAGTTCGCAGCCGTCAAAGCCTGCCTGCCTGGCGCGAAGCGCAGCGCTTGCGAACGCTTCGACAGTCTCGGAAATCTGAGCCTTGGACATCTTTTGGCTGCCATCGTGATCATGCATTGACGGCAAGCCGGACGGAGACCAGTTCGGCTCAAAGGAATTGTCCCAGTCTGCGTGCTGGCCGACGTGATACAGCTGCTGAATCATCACTGCGCCATGTTCATGGCATGCGTCGGTGATCTTTCGAAAGTGCGGGATGATGCTGTCATCTTCGTGGCGAAAGTTTCCGCGTGTCAGCACTGCCGTTCGGTGCACGGGCACC
This sequence comes from Arenicellales bacterium, assembly GCA_965214615.1. GTDB lineage: Bacteria > Pseudomonadota > Gammaproteobacteria > Arenicellales > JAJDZL01 > CBDAUN01. The sequence goes on along the minus strand of OZ243952.1, from coordinate 3,062,772 downwards.
GGTTCAACCACGATCATCGCCGCGCCACCGATGGCGCGTTCCAGATAGTAGCCGTAATGCCGCTCTGCCGGCAGTCCGTCGACTGCCATGTTGGCGGTATGCGCACCGAAGTTGAGTCGATGCTTCAGAGTCCTATGTCCCACCGAAATCGGCTGGAACAAATGCTTGAAATGAGGATTGGCTGATTCAGTCTGCACCGCAGGATGTCCTCCCTACCGATTCAAGGGCCGGCGGCTTGCAGTCCGCCGGCTGTACTTCGCGGTAAATGTATGAAAATTGTGCAAGCAATGTGTTTGGAAGCATCAGGCGGATGGGGGATGATGCTGTGTCAACGTCAAAACGTTTCAATTCGGAACCTTCCGCAGATCACGCGGGATAATTGAATCCGCCGCGCTCCAGCCTTTCGATCAGATCGGCACGCGATTTGTCGGGCAGCGAAGTGAGCGGGGGCCGCACTACTCCCCAGCTCGGGTCGTCCCAGTAGTGGGAGACAACCGCCTTCAATGCGCTGGACAGCGGATAGTCCTGGATGATATTTCGGATCTTGTCTGCCTGCGACTGCGCGTCGCCGGCTTCGTCGCCGGCGCACCACAGATCGTAAATGCGCCTGATGCCTGCCGGATTGATATTTGCAGATGCGGTGATGGTCCCGGCTCCTCCGGCATTGAGCGCGGACAGCAAAAGGGTGTCCGTGCCGGGAAAGATCGCCAGTCCGGGAAATTCCCGGATGAATGACTGCGCACTGCTCCAGTCTCCGGTCGAGTCTTTCAAGCCGGCAATCAACTCGCCGTGGGTCTTAAGCAGCGTCCGGATCAGGTCGTGCGTGATCGGTACCGCGCTTAGTTTCGGGAAGTGATAAAGCACTGCTTGAATGTCGCTGGAACCGACTTGGTCAAGCACGTGCCGGTATGCGCTGGCGATGCCTTCGGTCGTCGGGTCCTTGTAGTAGAACGGCGGAAGCATCAGCACTGCCTTGCAGCCGTTTTGCACTGCGTGGCGAGTCACTGCGCAAGAGTCGGCTATCGAAGTGAAGCCGTTTCCGATCATCAACTGATCGGGCGGCACTCCTGAGGCGATAAGCGCGTCCAGCGCCTGCATGCGCTCATCGGCGGAAAACGAAGCTGCTTCTCCGGTAGTGCCGAACAGCGCGATGCCGCTGCATCCGTTGGCCAGCAGCCACGTGACGTGGCGTCGCATTCTCGCCGGATCGATGGATAAATCGTCTTTGATCGGAGTCAGGCACGGTGCCCACACCCCGTTGAGATTCGACTTTTCATTGACTGTCATGGCCGGGGCTGTTTTTGACGGCAGCGAATCGCTGGTATTTGCCTTGGTGCCGGTGAAAGAATCAAATGTCATGGCGATGGATGAAATTGGCGGAAGGATCGATGCGCGTGATTCGCGAACTGCGAGAGATTGAACTGTATTGCTGCGTCCGGTCTGACGATATTCCAATATGGCGGCGCCTATTGTTTCTGACCGTGTTGAGTATAGGGTAAAATGCCGGGAATCTTGTAAATTTTGTCGCTGACCGGGATGTTTGTACACGAGTATCAAGCAAAAGAACTGCTAGGAGAGCGCGGGCTTAGTTTTCCGCAAGGCGGCGTTGCGCGCACCGCAGAGCAGGCGCAAGAGCAAGCCGGTCGGATCGACACCGATTTCTGGGTCGTCAAAGCGCAGATCCTGGCAGGAGACCGCGCGCGGTTCGGCGGTGTCAAGATCGCCCGTTCGATCCCGGAAGTCGGCGCATTGGCACGCGAACTGATCGGCACCAGCCTGGTCACCACCCAGACCGGTGCAAGCGGGCTTCCGATACGGCATATCTACGTGGAAAGCGGATGCTTGATCGAAAAGGAGTTCTATTTGGCCTGCGTGGTCGATCGTACGGTAAGTTCGCTGATTCTGCTTGCATCGGATGCGGGCGGCACCAATGTCGAAGATCAGCCGGCCGAGAAGATTCTCCGCTTGCCGGTAAGCGTCAACGAGTCGCTTAGCCGCGATGATGCCGCAAAAGTCGCCGCACATTTGCATTTGCAAGGCGACCAGGCTGAGGAGTGCATTCAGATTTGCATCGATTTGCACCGTGCCGCAATTGAACTTGATGCCACGGCGATCGAATTGAATCCGCTTGCTGTGACGAAGGATGGCGGACTGATCGGCCTGGATGTCAAGATGGAGCTTGACGACAATGCCACGTTTCGCCGTACGGGTGTCGCCATAGAGGATGATGAAAGCGAAGAGCCTGATCGCGTGCTTCGAACCGAGGCGGGCTACAACTATGTGCAGCTCAAAGGCAATATCGGTTTGCTGGTGAGCGGTGCCGGACTGGCTCTGGCGACGATTGATCTGATCAAGCTTCACGGCGGCGAGCCGGCTAATTTTCTCGATCTGCCTCCGGTTGCGACCAGTACCGATGTGGCGGACGCATGTCAGCGGATATTGCGTCAGCAGAATCTGAAAGCGCTTTTTGTCAACGTTGTCGGCGGCGGCCTGACACACTGCGATACGGTATCGCAAGGATTGATTGCCGCGCACCGTCAATCGCCGATCCGGTGCCCGGTGATTGTGCGTTTCGCCGGCACGAGCAAGGATCACGCAGTTGTGCTGCTGCGCAATTCGCAGCTGCCGTTTACGCTGGCATCGAATATGCGCGATGCCGTCGGCAAGCTGATGGGCGTTGCGGGGCGCTGATGCGATGAGCATTCTTGTCGATTCCAGCACTCGTGTCATCTGTCAGGGGATTACCGGATATCTGGGCAGCTTTTTCACCCATCGGGCGATCGAATACGGCACGCAGGTCGTAGCGGGGGTCGTTCCGGGGCACGGCGGGACGCGGCACATGAATCTGCCTGTCTTTGAATCTGTGAGCGAGGCGCGCGATGCGACCCAGGCGGATGCGACGATGCTCTTTGTGCCGCCTAAGAATGCGGCCGATGCCATTATTGAAGCGATTGATGCGGGCATCAAGGTGATTGTCTGCATTACCGAGGGCATCCCGATATTGGACATGATTCGGGTCAAGGAGCGGCTGCGCGATTCGGATTCGCGTTTGGTCGGACCCAATTGCCCGGGCATCATAGTGCCAGGCGAATGCCTTATCGGAATCATGCCTGCATCGGTTTATGAAAAGGGGCGCGTCGGGGTCATCTCCCGCTCCGGGACTTTGTTCTACGAAGCGGTTTCACAGCTACGTGATCAGGGCCTGGGGCAGTCGACCTGCGTCGGTATCGGCGCCGATCCGGTGCAAGGCATGTCATTTGCACATTGCCTGGATCTGTTTGCCGACGACAACGCGACCGACGGCGTTTTGCTGATTGGAGAAATCGGCGGACTGGCAGAGGAAAAGGCGGCGCAGTATCTGCAAAATGCGAATTATCAAAAGCCGATTGTCGCCTATGTCGCTGGCCGCCATGCTCCTTCGCATCGGCGCATGGGACATGCCGGGGCGATCATATCGGGCGGACTGGGCGGTACTGAGCAGAAAATCGATATGCTTCGCGCAGTCGGAGTCACAGTGCCGGATTCTCCGGCGCAAATCGGCGCCGTGATGCGGCGCGCTCTTAGATGAGGTAGCAATTCAGTTGTGAAGGTTCACGAATTTCAGGCCAAGGAAATCCTAAGGAAATACGGCGTCGCCACACCGCGCGGCATCGTTTGCGAGTCGGTCGGCGAAGTCTCCGGTGCGGCCGGGCGCCTTGGCGGAAGCGTATGGGTCGTCAAGGCTCAGATTCACGCCGGCGGCCGCGGAAAGGGCGGCGGTGTGCGGGTGGCGAAATCGGTTGATGAAGCCTGCAGCGCAGCAGCCGACATTCTCGGCAGTGCACTGGTGACGCCGCAGACCGGACCCGAGGGGCAGATCGTTCAGAAGGTGCTGATTGAGGAAGGCATCGACATCAAGTCTGAAATCTACGCCGGGCTGGTGGTGGATCGAGCGCGCCAGCAGGTGGTGTTGATGACCAGTTCCGAAGGCGGCATGGAAATCGAGGAAGTTGCTGCCGAAACGCCGGACAAGATCCATAAGACCTATATTGATCCGGTTGCCGGACTGACTGACGCGCAGGCGAGTCAAGCGGCTGCAGCGGCAGGAATTCCGCAGGCAGCCAACGAGCGAGCGAGCGAGTTGCTTCAGGCATTGCATCAGGCGTTCTGGGATACCGACGCGTCGCTTGCGGAAATCAATCCTCTGGTGATTACCGCAGCGGACGATGTCATAGCGCTCGATGCGAAAATGACATTTGACGAAAGCGCCTTGTATCGCCAAAAGGACATTGTCGCCTATCGGGATCTGGCCGAGGAATCGCAAGACGAAATTGATGCTGCCGATACCGGCCTGTCGTACATTCCGCTTGACGGCAGCATCGGATGCCTGGTCAACGGCGCTGGCTTGGCGATGGCTACGATGGACATCATTCAGCTTTACGGCGGGCGGCCCGCCAATTTTCTGGATGTCGGCGGCGGCGCAACAACCGAGCAGGTGATTGCGGCATTTCAGATTATGCTGAGAAATGAAGATGTCAAGGCGGTTCTGGTCAATATATTTGGCGGAATCATGCGCTGCGACGTGATTGCCGAAGGTCTGGTTGAAGCGTTCAAGGACATCGGCATGAAGGTGCCGGTTGTCGTCCGTCTGGAGGGCACCAATGTGGATATCGGACGGCGAATTCTGCAGGAATCGGGCTTTGCGCTGATCACAGCAACCACAATGGATGATGCCGCTGAGAAAGTGGTGCGCGCTTCGGAGGCGTAGGCAATGTCGATACTCATTGATCGCAATACGAAAGTCATGACGCAGGGCATGACGGGAAAGACCGGCATGTTTCATACCCGCAACTGCGTCCAGTACGCCTGCGGCGCGGACGCATTCGTGGCAGGCGTGACGCCTGGCAAGGGTGGCCAGGATGTAGACGGCATCCCGATTTTTGATACGGTGAAAGAGGCCAAGCAGGAAACGGGTGCGACGGTTTCGGTGATCTATGTGCCGCCGCCTTTTGCCGCCAGGGCGATTGACGAAGCGGTTGAAGCTCAGATCGACCTGGTCATCTGCATCACCGAAGGGATACCGGTCAAGGACATGGTTCGTACACGGCGTGCCATGGAGGGGTCGGATACTATTCTGATCGGCCCGAATTGCCCGGGCGTGATCACGCCGGATGAAATCAAGATCGGCATCATGCCGGGCTACATTCATCGCAAAGGCTCGATCGGGGTTATTTCCCGTTCCGGGACGCTAACCTACGAGGTGGTCGATCAGTTGACCAAGATCGGTCTGGGGCAATCGACATGCGTCGGCATTGGCGGGGACCCGGTCAATGGCACCAAGCACCTTGATGCGGTGAAGTGGTTTGAGCAGGACCCTGATACTGAAATGATTGTCATGTGCGGTGAAATCGGCGGAACGGACGAAGAGGACTGCGGCAGGTGGATTGCTGAACATGGCACCAAGCCAGTTGCTGCGTTCATAGCCGGTGTTACAGCGCCGCCCGGAAAGCGCATGGGTCATGCAGGAGCGATTATTGCCGGCGGCAAGGGAACAGCTGCGGAAAAGATTTCTGTTTTGACAGAATGCGGTGTCCGCGTTACAGACAATCCTGCTGGAATCGGCGAACTGGTTCAGGATATTTTGAACGGACAGTGATGTAGGCGGTAGAAATCTATCTCTACATGCACAGGTTCAATTGACCTCTCGATTTGTCGTGAGGTAAGGGTTTTGTCGCTTTTCCCAGTTTATTCGAAACAATTCAAGCCAAAGTCGATTGTCGATCGACAGGCTTCCAAGAAGCTTGTCCCTGAAGAGCTTGTCCTTGGAGCAGAGGCGAAATACAAGCCGCACCAGTCATAAATGAGTTGTCGGCGGCTTGGCTCGAAGGATTTTGGACAATGATTGTCGCTCTACAAATGATCAAGGTTATAGAGGAGGAGCCTCTTCCGGGACTGCTCGGTGACGAACCTGTGTCGCCTCCGGATCACCGTCATCCCACAAATCAGAGAGCGGGAAACTGACCGCATCGAAAGGCGGGAGCGCCACGATTGCATCGTCGCAAAGAGAGTCGATCAGCGCCCACCGTCCGCTTTCAAGTTCAAATGCTTCAAGAGTGCGCATTCCAGGATCCACCAGCCACATGTACGGAATCTTCTCGCGCGCATATATTGCACTCTTGCGACCGCGGTCGATCTTGTATGTGGAAGGCGAAAGCACTTCGCACACCCAGTCGGGAGCCAAGGCGAAATACGCTGTGTCAGGAAGTGTCGGCATGCGCGCCCTTCGCCAGCCCGCTACGTCGGGAACCAGGACATCTTTGCCTAGATGCAGCTCCGGTTCACCGACAATTCGCCAGCCGCCTGGGCCTCCGCGGCCGTGGCCAAATAACGTTCTAAGATTGCCGAATATTCCTCCGTGCGCATCGGCGTGCGCTGGTGCCGGTCTCGGGTTGAGGAACAGCGTTCCGTCGATGATTTCGGCAACCTTGTGCGGCGGGGCATCAAGTACATCCTGATACGTTGCCCCGGGCTTGGTTTGAACAGATGGCGCGGCGGCTTGCTTAGGCATAGGGTTGATTCCAAGACTCGTAGTCGATGACTGTCTTGTTCCAGTTTACTCAATCGGTTCTTGCATAGCAACAAGTCAATTGAGTCATTGAGTCATTGAGTTATTGAGTGTCTGGCGGATGTCCGATGCGTAGATCGTGAGACATCCAAACCTGCATCGCATTGGACAGCGACGCAAAAACGGATCAGATCGAACTTAACGAAAGCGTTATCGACGGGATGCCCGCATTGGGGCAGCGATAGATCGCGGTCTGGCTCGAATATCTTTGGACAATGATTAGGTTTATTCGGGACGAGCCTGTTCCGCAACCGCCCGGTGACGCACCTGCGCCGTCTTGGAATCATAGTTGTCCCACAAGTCTGAGAGCGGAAAACTTACCGCGTCAAACGGCGGGAGCGACACAATCGCATCGTCGCAAATCGAGTCGATATTTGCCCACCGTCCGTCTTCAAGCTCATATGCTTCAAGAGTATGCCTTAGCGGATCAATCAGCCACATGTATGGAATCTTCTCTCGCGCGTATACCGCACTTTTGCGTCTTCGGTCGATCCTTTGTGTGGAAGGTGAAAGCACTTCGCACACCTAATCGGGAGCCAAGGCGAAGTATGCAGTGTCAGGAAGTGTCGGCATGCGACTCCTTCGCCAACCCGCCAAGTCGGGTACTAGAACATCGTTGCCTAGATGCAGTTCCGGTTCACCGATTATTAGCCAACCGCCTGGACCTCCGCCTCCATCGTCGAATAGTGTTCCAAGTTTTTTAAAAATGCCTCCATACGCTACGGCGTGCAGTGGCGCGGGTCTCGGGTTGAGGTACAGCGTTCCGTCAATAATTTCGGCAACCTTGTGCGGCGGGGCATCAAGAACATCCTGATACGTCGCTCCGGGTTTTGTTTGGACAATTGGCGCGGCGGTTTGCTTAGGCATAGGGTTGATTCAGGGACTTGTAATCGATGACTGTCTTGTCCCAGTTTATTCTATCGGTTCCTCAATGACAACAAGTCAATTGAGTTGAAATAGGCGGAAATAGTCGGTTATGGGCACCGTTTCGACTTATGTGGTGCGCGCGATCAGCAAATGACGCCTCGGTTTGGAACGCAAATCCTAAAGACTGTTCAACTAGGAGTAAAACACTCGGGTTGACTCCTTAATTTTGCTGTGGCGGCTCAACTGGCAGTGCCTGCAAATAGTCCTCGAAAGAAGGAATGGGAACACGGTAGTGATAGGGAAGATCTTTTATCGGGGCTAGCAGTCCGGAGTGTAAGGCATTTGTCAGAAAATCATCCAATTCTTGTTCATCCGCAAATCGCCTGAGATCATCATATGCCAATACTCCACCCCTTGCTTTCGCAGCCAAGGCAAGTTCTCGGTAGACCCAGGGCGGCTTGGAGCCGGCTGCCAACCGGCCTGCGTAGTATTCTTTCTTGCACTCTCCCGCTGCTGCCATAGCTGTATGGAGGAATTGCGCACAAATCCGTCCGCCATTGTCGCGGATGATGCGACTTGCAGCGACCGAAACGCTGTTTATGTGTTGCGGCCATCCCTGGGACAGCTTCGTCAGGCTGTCCACCCATGCTTCCCGGTTTGTTGGTGTACCGGTAAAACCATATGTTTCGAATGCGCTGCGGATGGCGTCTTCCGTGTCATCTTCCGAAAGGGATTCCAGATTCACTACCCGTCCTCTGGCAAATCTCGACAAGCCGCACTGGCGCAACACGTCCTGTGTGTCACTCAAGCCGAAGAAGGCAGCCACCAAAGCAATGCCCCCTGGTGGGTTGTGCAGGCAGTCCACTACGCCCCGTGTTCTGCTTTCCACCGGTATGTTCTGAGCCTCGTCGACTAGGACGACCAGACGAAGATTCTTCAACAGTGGTGCAGCGTTCCGGAAAATCCGCTCCGAAACCGTGTTCGTATCGGATCCTCCTGCGGATTCCGACTTTCCTCCTACGGTTACACCGGCAATTCCAGCGCCCCTTTCTGACAGTTCTCTGTAGAATTTCCGGCCTAGTTCAAGCAACTCCTCCAGATTCCCAGTGAGCATACCGGATACCGACTTCGAAAGTCGCTCGCGTTCCTCATTGGCTGCCTCCACCAGCAACATAACGACATCGACAGAGGATTTGAGAGTTTCCGGCTTGATTGTAACCGCGGCCCAGGGATCATCCGGGACTGAATGGTGTTGCACTGCTTCCATGCACTCAGCCATCAAGGCCGATTTTCCAGCTCCTGGTGCCCCTTGGAAAACCATCGTGCCTCCACCGATAACCCCTTCGCCAAGGTCAGTCACTGCGGAACGAAAAGTGCTGTATTCCGCATCGCGTCCACGAAAAAATGCCTCCCGCCCTGATTCGGCACGGTCTGGGCGTCTCAGCCACGTTTCCAGAGGTAATGGAATCGCCGGCGGTGGTTTCGGAAAAGGATTCTGGTTCATGCGTGTCAATAGTAAACGAAAAGCAACCAAAAGTGAAAAATGGATGAACCAACTTTGGAAATGAATGAGTGGGCAGACCAATGCTTCATTTCCCAGTCTGGAAAGGACGGCGAAAAATCAAAAGCCAATAAATTGGTTCCCTTCGCCATTGACAGCGATTTCGACATTGAAAGATATGGGCAGCCACACAGTTGGCAAGCGGTGAGGCATTTCAGAACGTAGTGTGCGAGACGGTGCGACACTACGACTGACCAGACCTTCGGTGATTGCCTTCAATCCAAACCGACGCAGGAGACTAACGCAAATCCTTGCGCCTCGAAAAAAGTGCCAGACGCCGGCTAGTGCCAGGTGTCCGGCATCTCGTTCTTGCGGCGCGCGATGAACTCTTTCAAAGCTTCGTCGATTCCCGAGTCAATGCCAGGCTCCTGATAGGTTTCAAGCATTCGCTTCCACTTGGCGTTTGCCCGCTGAGCGATATCCTGGCTGCCTTCGTCCTGCCATTGTTCGTAGGACAACGTACTGAACAGCTCCGATTCGTAGAATGCATCCTCGTAATGCTCCATCGTATGCGATGCGCCGAAGAAATGATTGCCAGGACCGATTTCTGCGAATGCGCTCGTCGCAAATTGGTCCTCGTCAACGCTGACCCCTTTGACGAAACGGTGCAGCGCACCAAGGTAGTCGGCATCAATCATCATCTTCTCATAGCTCATCGTCAAAGCGCTCTCCATCCATCCCGCTGCGTGCAGAACAAAGTGTGCGCCGCAAAGTATCGCCGCATTCAGCGCATTGACACTTTCATTGGTTGACTGAGCGTCTACGGTCTGAGAACTGGTAAATCCTCCGCTGCATCGAAGCGGAATATCGAACCGACGTGCGAGCTGCCCCACCACATACGATGCTGTGACCGATTCAGGGGTGCCGAATGAAGGCGCCCCTGCCCGCATATTGACCGTGGTGACAAAATTGCCGAAAACAGCAGGCGAACCCGGCCGTACCAGCTGTCCGAGCGCCACTCCGACCATGACTTCGGCCAGCGATTGAGCAATGCAGCCTGCAACCGTGACCGGACCGGTGGCGCCGCCAAGCACAAAAGGCACGACGACAGGACACTGGTTTGCTTCAGAATACGCGCGCAGCGCACCCGACATCGCACCGTCGTAGACCAAAGGCGAATTCATGTTGATATTGCCCATGATCACGCAGTTGGAATCGACAAAATCGCTGCCGAAAAGGATGCGGGTCATTTCAACGGAATCTATGGCGCGGTCGCGAGTCGTGACAGATCCCATGAACGGCATATCAGAGTAGCGCATGTGTGCATACACCATGTCCAGATGCCGCTTGTTCACCGGTATGTCTACCGGCTCGCAGATTGTTCCGCCCGAGGAATGCAGCCACGGCGACGCGTAGGCCAGTTTAACCAGATTTTCAAAATCCGCAAGCGTCCCGTACCGGCGCCCCTGATCAAGGTCGGATACGAACGGCGATCCGTAGGCCGGGGCAAATATCATGTGATCTCCGCCCAGCCTCACCGAGCGCTGCGGATTCCTGGCATGCTGAACAAAGGTGCCGGGCGCAGTCTTGGTGATGATGTCTCTGACGTGCCCCTTGTCGAAGCGAACCCGCTCTCCCTTCACATCGGCGCCAGCCTCGCGCCAAAGCTCCAGCGCGACATCGTCGCCGCGAAACTCAATGCCCACTTCCTGAAGCAGTTCTTCGGTTTTGCCTTCGATGATGTCGAGCCCCTCTTCGCTCATCATGGCGTAGGGCGGAATGTCTCGTTTCAGCCCGGCAATAATAACCGGGCTTTGAGCGGAAGCCGATTCAGTAAGTCGCTGCGCGCGGCGGCGTACTCGCCGCGGTCGCGCAATCTGTTCAATTGCTGTGTTCATGTGTTCCAGGCCGCTCGGAAGGTGCTCGTAGAAGCCTGATTATATTCTTGCAGCAGCTTGCGCGGAACTGCGTTTCAGCAAGCGCCTATTGCGGCTGACAAGCAGGTTCCACCCGCGCAGCGCAATATTTGAACTCGGGTATCTTGCCTACCGGATCAAGTGCCGGATTGGTCAGAACGTTGGCAGCCGCTTCGGCATAGCAGAAAGGGATGAACACTACGCCGTCGGGAACGGCGCCGTCACAGCGCGACTTCAGCTCAATCGCACCGCGCCGCGTGATGACGCGAACCATGTCGCCGGATTGCACGCCCAGCGATTCAAGCTGCCCGCGCGACATGCTCGCTACGGCTTCAGGTTCGATGCTGTCCAGGACTTTCGTCCGCCGGGTCATCGAGCCGGTATGCCAGTGCTCAAGCTGTCGGCCCGTGGTCAATACCATCGGGTATGCCTGATCAGGCTGTTCGTCCGGACTGACCAGGCTTGCAGGAACCAGCCTGGCACGGCCGCTTGCGGTAGGAAAGCCGTCGCCGAATACGATATCGCTGCCTGGCGCATCCGGCGCCTCCGACGGATAGGTTACCGAATATTCCCGGTCCACCCTTTGCCAGGAGATATTGTCAAGCGAAGGCATGACGCCGGCCATTTCCGCATAGACATCCGAAGGATGGGCATAGTTCCAGTCAAGGCCGATTCGCCGCGCAAGTTCCTGAACGATCCACCAGTCCTGTCTCGCATCGCCGGGCAAATCCAGCGCAGCCCGGCCCATCTGAACCTGACGATTCGTATTGGTCACCGTGCCGTCCTTTTCCGGCCAGGCCGATGCCGGCAGAATGACATCCGCATGAAATGCGGTCTCAGTCAGAAACAGGTCCTGCACCACCAGGTGGTCCAGCGAAGCCAGCGCGCCTCGCGCATGCTGCACATCGGGGTCCGACATTGCCGGATTCTCGCCCATGACATACAGTCCGCGAATGGTTCCTGCGTGTATCGAATCCATAATTTCAACTACAGTCAGGCCCTTGACAGGGTCGAGCGAAGTGCCCCAGGCATCCTCGAACCGGGCGCGAAGGTTTTCCGTCTCCACATGCTGGTAGTCGGGAAGCATCATCGGAATTAGCCCGGCATCCGATGCGCCTTGAACATTGTTCTGCCCTCGAAGCGGATGCAGACCGGTACCCGGCTTGCCGACGTTTCCGGTGACGGCCGCCAGAGCGATCAGGCAGCGGGCGTTGTCGGTGCCGTGCGTGTGCTGCGAGATGCCCATGCCCCAGAAGATGATTCCGCGTTCGGCTGTCGCAAACGTGCGAGCCACCGCCCGCAGTTCGTCGGCATCGATGCCGCACACTTGCGCCATGGATTCGGGAGAAAAATCTGCGATGTGGCTGCGCAGGTTTTCAAACCCCTCGGTAAACTGACTGACATAGTCCTTGTCGTACAGGTCCTCGGTGATGATGACGTGAATCAGCGCATTCAGCATTGCCACATCGGACCCTGGATTGAACTGAAGCATGTGCGCGGCATGCCGCGCCAGCCCTGTGCCTCTGGGATCCATGACGATCAGCGATTTGCCTTGCTTGGCTGCCTGCTTGAAAAATGTCGCAGCGACCGGATGGTTTTCAGTGGGATTCGCACCGATGACAATGATCGCATCGGAATCTTCGCATGCTGTAAACGGCGCAGTGACTGCACCGGAGCCAATCCCCTCGAGCAGCGCGGCAACGGATGAAGCATGACACAGGCGGGTGCAGTGGTCCACGTTGTTGGTGCCGAATCCGGTACGCACCAGTTTCTGCACCAGATAGGCCTCTTCGTTCGATCCCTTGGCCGATCCGAATCCGGCCAGCCCCCTGGGTCCCGACTCATTGCGGATGCGTACGAATCCTTCGGCCGCCCGGTCCAGCGCCTCTTCCCATGTGGCAGTGCGAAAGTACGTATGCGCCTTGGCCGGGTCGATGTCCAAGTCTGCGCGCTTGGGCGCATCGTCGCGGCGAATCAGCGGCTCGGTCAGACGGTTCGGGTGCGTGACATAATCGAATCCGAAGCGTCCTTTGACGCACAGCCGGTTCTTGTTGGCAGGACCGCTTCGCCCCTGAACGGCAAGGATTTCGTTTTCATGGATCTGATAGGTGATCTGGCAGCCCACGCCGCAGTACGGACAGATACTGTCGACCTCGTCGATGTCCAGTTCAAGCGCCTTGCCGGCTTCATCGACAAATGCGCTTTCTACCAGCGCGCCGGTCGGACAGGCTTGAACGCATTCGCCGCATGCCACGCAGGTACTGTTGCCCATCGGGTCGTCAAAATCAAACACGACCTTGGACAGATGCCCGCGCTGCGCCATGCCGATGACATCGTTTACCTGCACCTCGCGGCAGGCGCGCACGCACAGCGTGCAGTGAATGCACGCATCCAGATACACGTTCATCGCGATGTGGCTGGGATCCGGGGCAGGGGTCGGCCTTCCCGGCAGCCGGTCGGTTCTTGTTTCGAGTTTTTCCGCCCAGGTCCAGAAGCGCGATTGCGGATCATGGCTGGATTCGCGCGCCGGCTGGTCGGCTGCGAGCATTTCGAAAACCATGGCGCGTGCCGATTCCGCCCGCTCGCTTTGGGTCTTGACCTTCATGTCCGGCGTCGGCGTGCGGATGCACGAAGCGGCAAGCACGCGTTCGCCCTCGATTTCGACCATGCAGGCCCTGCAGTTCCCGTCGGCGCGGTAGCCTGGCTGCGGATGATGGCAAAGGTGCGGCAGGCGCGAATTCAGCCGGTCGCTGACTTCCCAGATCGATTCGCCCGGCCAGGCCTCGACTTTAGCGCCGTCCAATTCAAATTCGATTGTAGCTGACTTCAACATTGCAGGTCGCCGCGAAAATATCTAAAGATTGACACAAGCGGATTGGCCGCAGCCTGACCCAGGCCGCAGATTGACGCATCGGTCATGACCTGGCCCAGATCGCGCAGCAATGGCTCGTCCCAATGCTCGTTTTCCATCAATTTTACCGCCTTTTGGGTGCCGAGACGGCAGGGCGTACACTGACCGCAGCTTTCGTCTTCAAAGAACTTCATCAAATTCAATGCGGCATCCTTGACCGAGTCCTGGTCGCTGAGAATCACTACGGCATGGGAGCCGACGAAGCATCCGTAGTCGTCCAGAGTGCCGAAATCGAGCGGCAGGCTGTCCAGTGAAGCAGGCAGGATGCCGCCGGACGCGCCGCCTGGCAGATAGGCGGCAAAGGCATGCCCCGGGGCCATTCCGCCGCTGTATTCATCGATCAGTTCGCGCACAGTGATTCCTGCTGGAGCGAGTTTTACGCCCGGCTGTGCGACCCGCCCCGAAACCGAGTAGCTGCGCAGCCCCTTGCCGCCGTTTCGGCCGTGGTTTTCGAACCATTGCGGGCCTTTTTGCGCGATATCGCGCACCCAGTAGAGGGTTTCGACATTCTGCACCAGCGTAGGGCGGCCGAACAGGCCGTTTTCGGCAACATACGGAGGCCGGTGCCGCGGCAGTCCGCGCTTGCCCTCGATGGACTCGAGCATCGAAGACTCTTCGCCGCAGATATAGGCACCTGCACCGCGGCGCAATTGAATTTGCGTATGGGTGCCGATGCCGGCCTGACGCAAGGCGTCAATTTCGGCAATCAGGATTTTTCTTGCCGCCGGGTATTCGTCGCGCAGATAGATATAGGTTGTTTCCGCCTCGACCACCCAGGCGGCGATCAGCATCCCTTCGAGAAACCGGTGCGGTTCGCGTTCCAGATAATGGCGATCCTTGAATGTGCCGGGCTCGCCCTCGTCGGCATTGACTGCCATCATCCGGGGACCGTCGTAGCCTCGAACGATCTGCCACTTCAGCCCTGTGGGAAATCCGGCGCCTCCCAGCCCTCTCAGGGCGGAGCCCTTGAACAGTTCGACCAATTCATCGCGACTGCGGCTTGCATCCAGGCATTCTTGCAGGAGCCGGTATCCGCCGCCGGCTCGGTAGTCATCCAGTGCCTGATATTCGGGAACGACCGGTTCGAAGCGCTTGCTGGATACCGCTTCGGAGACACTTTCGGCGGTTGCGCGATCCACGTGGCGGTGCCCGACTTCGGCGACCGGCGCCGTGTCGCAGCGGCCCATGCACGGTGCCCTCACGATACGCACGTGATCAGCGGATTGGTGTTCAAGCGTTTCGATCAGCTTCTGGGCGCCAAACAATTCGCATGTCAGACTGTCGCAGACGCGCACTGTCACTGTCGGCTGAGGACCGTCATCGTCGTCGACAATGTCGAAATGCGCATAGAACGTCGCTGTTTCGTACACTTCGGCAAGCGCCAGGCGCATCAGGCTCGCGAGTGCGGCCAGGTGATCTGCGCGCAGGAAGCCGTATGCGTCCTGAATTGCGTGCAGGTGCTCAATCAGCAAGTCGCGCCGCAACGGCGCATCGCCTAGAAGTTCGCTGATTTGCGAAAGTGCTTCTGCGCTTGGCTGCCTGCCTTTGGGCGTCGCCGAAGTACGACGCTTGCCCCGGCCCGGATTGCGCAACTTAACTACGTTTGATGGTTGTGATTCCATTTGGAGAATTGATCGCTGTATGTTGACGCTTCGTCGCCCTGATACAAATGGCGCGAGCGCCTATGGCTGCCGTAATTTTGACGAGCGACATTATAGGGTTTTGCGTGCGCTATGAGACGCTTGCAATTTCCGTTTGCGGTCAAACGACAGCAAAGCGCCGTCAAATCCCGTCGCCGCCCGCCTGCTGGCAGCGACTTCGCTATTGATGTATACAATATACCACTATCAGTCAGGCACCTATTGCGTTTGTTATCGATCCGGCGCCATGCCATTGACTGCCGGCGATTCGGCGGCGTTGACGGCTGGATGCGCCTTGCAGCCCCTGAAGTGTCATAACCTCCTTTCCGGCAATGGGCGCCGCATTGTGTCCTCATGTCGCTTGATTTGCGCAAAAACAAGTCGATATTTGCCTCAGATTTCGCAATGGGATGCAAATACATTGAACTGCGCAAAGTGGGTTGATTAAAATACAAAATTCCTACTAGATAATTTCGTTTGATAAGGAGTGGAGCAAAATGAATTACAAAAAAGACGATATCGTGGAGATGCTTGCTACAGGAAGCATGTCGCGACGAGATTTCAATAAGGTCCTGGCCTCGGTCGGAGTCACAGCGGTCACATTTCCATTGATGTCGACAACTGCCACTGCCGCAGCTGACGACCACCCGAATGTGTACACCTGGGAAGGCTGGGACGCGAACGAGCATCACGGCCAGTATTTTGAGAAATACGGCGAGTATCCCAATTTCCAGGTCTTCGGCGACGAAGAGGAGGCATTCGCCAAAATCAGGGCCGGCGCGCAGTTTGATGTGACCCATCCGTGTTCATACAAGGTAGGCTTGTGGCGCGACGCGGGAATCCTTCAGCCCATAGACGTGAGTCGCCTGAGCCATTATCCCGATATCATCCCGAGCCTGAAGACCATTCCTGGAATGATGGCGGACGGTGAAACCTGGTTCGTCGCGGCCGATTGGGGCAACACCTCTGTTCTGTATCGTCCCGATCTTGTCGATGAAATGTATCAGGAAGATGAAACCTGGGGAATTCTCTGGGATGAGCGCTACAAAGGCCGCCTTTCCATGTCGGACAGCCTGATCGACGGTGTCATGGTCGCGGCAATCTACGGCGGCGCCAAGGATCCGTTCAACATGACCGATGACGAAGTGGAAAGAACGCGCGAACTGCTGCGCCAGCAGCTCCCGTTGCTGCGCTATTGGTGGTCCAGTCCGACAGACATTGAAAATTCAATGGCCGCCGGCGAACTGGTCGCGACTAGCGCCTGGAACGACGCCTACACTTCGCTGAAGAACCAAGGCTATGAAGTCAAGTACATGAATCCGAAGGAAGGTGCGATGACGTGGGTATGCGGCTTCTGCCTGATGTCGGACGCCGATCCTGACAAGATCGAAAAAAGCTACGATGTGATCGATGCCTTCCTCAGCCCGGAATCCGGACAATTTTCGATTCTTGAAGAGGGCTACGGACATGCCAACGCCAAGGCGTTCGGAATGGTATCCGAACAAGAACTTGCCGAACGCGGCCTGTCCAGCAATCCGGAAGAGGTTCTGGGCCAGGGCATCTTCCAGGTAGCCATTCAGAACGAGGCTGTTCTGCAAGCCATGTTCGAGGAAATCAAGGCAGGGCTGTAGAACCGGCGCCTGTTACTGTCATTGGGTCGATTCCGGAGCTTGTGCAATGGTGCGCTCCGGAATTGTCCTCATTCACCCCTCGGCCGGTCCGCTCAGGCATACGGACCGAATCGACTGCTGAATTTCAATGTTCAGGCAGCATAGCCCGCTGTCATTCATAGTCGTGAGCACATCAGCAACAGCCCCGAACCGAAGCTTCATCGATAAAATCCGGCTGGGGTATCGCAGAAGCGAAACTGCGAAGGGGTATTCGCTACTGATGCCGACTCTTGCAGTCATCTTTCTTGGACTGCTGTTTCCTCTGGCGATACTGATAACTCTAAGTTTCTGGAAACAGGAATACGTCGACCTGATCCAGACGTTTACCCTGACCAACTACGCAGATTTTTTCAGGAAGAAAATTTATTACCTGATTCTGTACCGGTCGCTGCGGATTTCTCTGTTCGTCACCGTCGTCACCGTCGTACTGGCTTATCCGCTCGCGTACTACATTGCCTTTCACGTTCAAAGGAACAAGATCAGATGGATCATTCTGATCACGATTCCGTTTTGGACAAGCTACCTTCTCAGGGTCTTTTCCTGGAAGGTCATTCTGGGCTACAACGGCGTGATCAACAGCAGCCTGACTTCGCTCGGGATTATCACCGAACCGCTGGAATTCCTGCTCTACAATCCGATTGCTGTCGTCATAACGCTGGCTCACGCGTGGGCCGCGGTGGCGATATTGCCGATTTACGTGTCTCTTGAAAAGATCGACCGATCGCTTATCGAAGCGGCCCGGGACTTGGGAGAGAGCGCCTTTATGACTTTTATCCGCGTCACTTTGCCTTTATCCCTGCCCGGAGTAATCGCCGCGGCGATGCTGGTTTTCATTCCCACGGTCGGAGACTATGTGACGCCGGCGCTGGTAGGCGGCACACGTGGACTGATGATCGGCAACATCATTCAATCGATGTTCGGCAAGGCATTGAACTGGCCCTTAGGCGCGGCTCTTTCGATCATTTCGATGCTGTCCGTGACAGCCGCAGTGTGCATTCTGCTTGGTGGCGTCAAGGTGTTTCGAAAGATAGTCAGCTGATCGGCATGTACGGACGACAGAGAAAATTGCGCCCGCTGACGGTCTATGCGATCGCATATCTGGTGTTTCTTTATGCTCCGGTAGCAGTGCTGCCGCTATTTTCGTTCAATGATTCTCAGTACATCACCTTTCCCTTGGTTGGGTTCACGCTGCAATGGTATCAGCAGCTTGCCGACAGCTCGGGGTTGCAGCACGCTTTGCTGAACAGTTTCAAGGTGGGTATTTCGGTTGCGATTCTCTCCACGATTTTGGGAATTTTTGCGGCAAAAGGGGTGACCCGCTACCGTTTGAAGCGAAGCGGGGTGCTGATCGGATGCATCATGGTCCCGCTGGTCATCCCAGAAATCATTCTAGGAATCTCGCTGTTGATGACGTTCAGTTTGAGCAGCGTGAAGCTTTCGCTAATTACTGTGGGAATCGGACACCTGATGCTGTGTACTCCGTTTTCCATGCTGGTGCTGATCTCCCGCATGGAGGGATTCGACAAGCATTTGGAGGAAGCGGCGCAGGATCTGGGAGAGAATGCCTGGTGGACGTTCTGGCGGGTGACATTCCCGATCATTCTGCCCGGAGTCGTGGCGAGCGTCCTGCTTACATTCACCATATCGTTCGACGAATTTGTCCTGGCATTCTTTCTTGCCGGGACCGATGCTACCTTGCCGATTCATATCTGGAGTCAGCTGCGCTTTCCCGACAAGCTTCCGTCGACCCTTGCGCTTGGTGCGATCATCGTAGTCGCTTCAACGGTAGTCATTTTTGCCGCCGAGCTGATTCGTCGCGGCGGCGTTCAGGTCAGCAAGCAGTCCAAGGTTTAAGCTTATGTCAGAGGCAATCATTTCAATCAGGAATGTCACTAAGGAATTCGGATCGGTCCGAGCCGTCAACGACGCCAATTTGAGCGTCATCAAAGGAGAATTCTTCTCGTTGCTCGGGCCATCGGGATGCGGAAAAACAACATTGCTTCGGATGCTGGCAGGCTTCGAACTGCCAACCCGGGGGACCATAGAGATCGACGGTCAGGACGTCACCATGACACCGCCGAACCATCGGCCGGTCAACATGGTGTTTCAAAACTATGCAATCTTCCCCCATTTGAATGTGGCGTCCAATATTGCGTTCGGCATGCGCAAGTCGGGACTTTCAAAACAGGACCTTGAACAGCGCATAGAGCAAATGCTCGAACTGATCAAGCTGTCGGGCTACGGCTCGCGCGGCGCCGATGAATTGTCTGGCGGGCAGCGTCAGCGCGTGGCTTTGGCGCGAGCTCTGATCAAGCAGCCCAAGGTTCTGCTTCTTGACGAACCACTCGGAGCACTCGACAAGAAACTCAGGGAACAGATGCAGATCGAATTGCGGCTGCTGCAAAAGCAGGTCGGCATCACGTTCGTATTTGTCACTCACGATCAGGAAGAGGCATTGACGCTTTCAGATCGCATTGCGGTCATGAACAGCGGCGACATCGTCGAAGTCGCGAATCCGGGCGACTTGTATGAATCTCCAAGTTCCCGGTTCGTGGCGGACTTTATCGGCACGATCAACTTTTTCAGATGTACGCTCAAGGATGTTTCTGACGGCATTTGCGTGGCCGAGTCCGAGGAATTGGGCTCGGTGCGCCTCGCCTGCCCGAACCCGGTCGTGGCGAGCGGATCGGATTTTGTGCTCGCGGTGCGTCCGGAAAAGATATCCCTTAATTTTGAACAGACTCCGCAGTCTGCCAATCAGGTCTGCGGCATGATGGGCCCCTCGGCATATCTTGGCGATCGCAGTCATTTCTACATTCATACCGAAGGACGCGAGGAGCCGATATCGGTTGCGTTGCAGAATCTGTCCAGCTCGCTGGACATGGTGCGCGGCACGCAGCGGCGCGTCTGGCTCACCTGGGCCGAAGATGCCGCTGTCATGCTTCCTGTTTCTGACTGAAAATGCAATGACGCCGAAAGTGTACATCGACGGCCAGGCCGGCACTACCGGGCTTGTCATCTACGACATCCTGGCAAAGCGAAAAGACATTGCACTGATCCGGCTGCCTGACCATGTCAGAAAGGACGAGACCGCGCGCCGCGAAGCGGTCGGCCAGGCCGACCTGACCATTCTGTGCCTGCCCGACGAAGCCGCGCTGCAGTCGGCGAAGTGGGCCAAGTCATCGGGCACCAAGGTGATCGATGCCAGCACCGCGCACCGGGTTGCCGATGGCTGGATCTACGGCTTGCCCGAATTAGGTGCCGCACGCAGACAGGCGATCCGCACATCCGATCAGGTCAGCAATCCTGGCTGCTACCCGACGTCAGTCATTCTGCTTCTGGCGCCGTTGATCGCGGAAAAGGCGATTCCGGCGCAGGTGCCGGTCATGATTCATGCTCTGTCGGGCTATTCGGGCGGCGGACGTCAGCTGATCGAGCGCTGGGAAGCTCCCGATACTGAACTGTCGTCGCTGCCGTATTCGGCGCCGTATGCCTTGGAGCGGGTGCACAAGCATGTGCCTGAGATGATGAAATATTCCGGATTGCAAAGCGAGCCGCAGTTTCTTCCCCGGGTCGGCCCGTTCTACGCCGGCATGCGGGTCGAGGTGCCGCTGCATGCTTCGTATCTTGAAACCGTCAGCGCGCAGAAAATCTTTGAAATATTAAGCCGGACCTACGGTTCGGAGCCGTTTGTCGAAGTCGGCTTCGCCGGATCCGCCGCACCCGACGAGCATGAAGTCGACCCGCGCGCGTGCAACGGGACGAACCGGATCAGGCTGACGGTCTATCCGCATCCGTCCGGCCATGTTCTTTTGGTCGGAATACTCGACAATCTGGTCAAAGGCGCTGGCGGAGCGGCGGTTCAGTCCATGAATCTGATGCTCGGATTCGAAGAGAATGCGGGGTTGTCGGGACCGATCAGCACCCGCGCCTGACCCGTGCGCCCGCGAAACCATTCCCCTTGCGCGACCGCCTGGCGATCTTCTGGGCGTCCGCGAAACTGGACGCCTGCATTGGAGCTGCGCAATCTGCCAGCCCGCTCACGATTTGCCGGACTATATCCGGTCCCTGGTAGGCCAAAGCGGTGTAGATCTGAACCAGTGTGGCTCCGGCCAGCATCTTCTCCCAGGCATCTTCGGCCGAACTGATGCCGCCTACGCCGATGATCGGAATAGAGGAATCGGTTGCCTCGGCGATTGTTTTGATCACCTGGGTTGAAAGACCCGAAAGCGGCTTGCCGCTTAAGCCGCCTTGCTGGCGGTAGTTCGCATGCGATGATGCCTGCGCCGGGCGGCTCGTCGTGGTATTGGTGGCAATGATCGCATCAATTTTGCGCCGCCTTGCGACATCTGCAATATGCTCTATGTCGCGGAAGGTCAGGTCGGGAGACAGTTTTATTGCAATAGGCGTTTGCTTGCCGCCCGCACGGCTGCGGAGCTGTTCGCGCTTTTCGAGCACTGCGCCGATCAAGTCGTCCAGGTAGTCTTCGGATTGCAGTTCGCGCAAGCCCGGCGAATTGGGCGAAGACAGGTTGAGAGCGACGTAGTCGGCAAGTTCATAGACGCCTTCAAGCGCGACCTCGTAGTCGGAAACGGCGTTTTCGACCGATGTCGAAGTATTCTTGCCGATATTGATGCCAAGCATGAAATCATCCGGCCTTTCACCGAGCCGCGCAAGGCGGCGGCGGATATATTTCAGCCCCCGGCTATTGAACCCCAGCCTGTTGACAATGGCTTGGTCGTCGGCGATGCGGAAAACCCGTTTTTTCGGATTGCCCGGCTGAGGCTTCGGCGTCACCGTTCCGGCCTCGACAAATCCGAATCCCATCGCAATCAGGGATCGAATCGCGACAGCGTTCTTATCGAATCCGGCAGCCAGGCCAACGGGATTTCTTATGGTGCGCCCGAAGATTTCAACCGCAAGGTTCGGCACCTTGCTCTCCCATGCGCGTTTTTGCCAGCGCATGGACAGCGCATTGGCCTGCGTCAGCCTCAAGGCCGCTAGCGCAGCGCTGTGTCCGGTTTCTGCGCTGACGCGCTGCGCCGCCTCGCGAAAAAGGGAATCGGCGTCCAAATCAGAAACGCTCGCCCGCCAGCAGCGGGCGCCATTTGCCGAGCGGAAGGGACGCAAGCCTGATGCGGCCGATGCGGACGCGCTTAAGCGCGAAAACGCGCATTCCGGCGATGTCGCACATGCGCCGGATTTGCCGATTGCGGCCTTCGGTGAGCACGATTCTGAAGTAGTTGCTGTCAATCGGCTCCACCGTCGCCTTCCTTAAAGTTACGCCGTCGAGCGACATTCCGAATTTCAATTGTTCGATCTGCGATTCGCTGAACGGTTCGGCGGTACGCACCATGTATTCCTTTTCGATTCGCGAATCCGGTCCGATCAGCTGCCGTGCGATGCGCCCGTCCTGAGTGAGTACCAGCAGTCCGGATGAATCCAAATCCAGTCTTCCTGCAGGAGCGAGCTTTGTCAACGGCCAGCGAATCTGCTGCGTCTCCTTGCCCCGTGCGCTGCCAAGCAAATTGCTTTTTTTGATCAGCGTCGCCGCCGGCTTGCAGCCGGGCTCCGGCTGTCCGGAAACGTATCCGACCGGCTTGTTCAGCAAGACAGTTGTGAATCGGCTCTGATAGCTTGTTGCCCGCGGGTCCAGTTCAATGTGGCTCGACTCGCTGACGCGCACGCCCTGGCGCGTGACGAGCTGCCCATCGACGCGAAGCCAGCCCCGTTCGATGAACAGTTCGGCTTCGCGGCGCGAGCAAACGTTGTTCTGAGACAGGTACTTGGATAATCTGATTGATTCGTCGGCCATGGCAGTGCCGAGATGCGTCAGTCGACGCCTTTGGCAATATCAACCGCTCGACCGATGTAGGTGTGCGGCGTCAATGCCAGCAGTCTTTCCTTTTCCGGACTCGGCAGATCAAGTTGTTCGATGAACTCGCGCATGGTTTCGCGTGTGACTTTGACACCGCGGGTCAGCTGCTTGAGCTGCTCATAGGGGATATCGGCGCCGTGCTTGCGCATCACCGTTTGAATAGGCTCGCTGAGAATCTCCCAGGCGTTGTCCAGATCCTCGCTGAGCCGTTGCGGATTGGGGTCGAGCTTGCCCAGTCCCTTTTGCATGGCGCGATAGGCGATTACGCTGTAGCCGATTCCGGTTCCCAGGTTGCGCAGCACTGTTGAATCGCTCAGGTCTCGCTGCCAGCGGCTGACCGGAAGCTTTTCGGCAAGGTGCCCCAGATTCGCGTTTGCGAGCCCCAGATTGCCTTCGGCATTCTCGAAATCGATCGGATTGACCTTGTGCGGCATGGTCGACGAGCCGACTTCGCTTGCAACCGATTTCTGCCGAAAGTAGCCCAATGATATATATCCCCACATATCGCGGCAAAGATCAACGAGTATCGAGTTGATTCGCTGCATCGCATGACAGTATTCGCTGATGTAGTCATGGGCTTCGGTCTGAGTCGTGACCGCACTGTTGTCCAGGCCGAGGGCATTTTCGACGAATTGCCTTGTGAACTTGCGCCAATCCACTTCGGGATAGGCGCTGTGCAGCGCATTGTGATTGCCGACCGCACCGGTAAACTTGCCCAATATGCGCACTGATTGCAGTGTGCCGATCTGCCTTTCGAGCCGGGCGGCGAAGATCTTGAACTCCTTGCCGACTGTGGTTGTCGACGCCGGCTGTCCATGGGTTCTCGAAAGCATGGGAATTTCGGCGTAATCGCAGGCGAACTGGTCGAGCTGGCCTGTCAGTTCGGCAAGCAAGGGAAGAACAACATCGTGGCGTGCTTCTTTGAGCATCAGCGCAAAGCAATTGTCGTTGATGTCGTAGGAGGTCGCCCCGAAGTGCACGAACTCGCGCACTCGCCCGAGTCCGGGAATTTCGTCGATGCGCTGCTTGATGTAGTACTCGACTGCCTTGACATCATGATTGGTTGTCTTTTCGATCTCCTTTACAGCCAGTGCGTCATGTTCTGTGAAATCGTGCGCGATCTGGCGCAGCTTGTTGTTTATTTGAAAAGGCAGGGGACCAAGTTCCTGTATTTGCGGATTCTTGGTCAGTGCCAGCAGCCACTCGATTTCGACCAGCACCCTCGCGCGAATCAGTCCGTATTCGCTGAAAATGGGGCGCAAGGACTCGACGGCGGGCGCGTAGCGTCCGTCCAATGGCGACAAGGCCATGACGGGAGACATTGTCGAAGGGCTGTTCACTGCGCTGTATCGTGAGTCGGTTCTATGGCTTGGATGCGGCTGTCAGCGGATTCATAGCGCTCCCGGCCAGTAGTGGTCGGCGAGCATGGCGGCGAACAAAATCGCAAGATAGCGGATCGAATACAGGAATGTCCTTCGTGCCAGCGTATCGCTGTAGGATCGCCGCAGACGGACAGCATATGCAATAAACAGCGTATTCAGGCACAGTGCTGCGGCAAGATACAGCAGTCCGAACTTTCCGGTGGCAAATGGCATGATGCTGACCGCCGCGAGCAGAATCGTGTACAGCATGATGTGCAGCAGTGTGAATTTTCTGCCGTGGGTGACCGGCAGCATGGGAATCTGCGCTTTGGAATAGTCGAGTTCGCGATAAAGGGCGAGAGCCCAGAAGTGTGGCGGGGTCCAGCAGAAAATGATCAGAAACAGCAAAAACGCGTCCGTATGCAGTTCTCCTGTCATTGCGGTCCATCCAAGGACCGGAGGCATTGCGCCGGCGGCACCTCCGATCACGATGTTCTGCGGCGTCGCGCGCTTTAGAAAGACGGTGTAGACAATTGCATAGCCGATCAGCGAAGCGAAGGTCAGCACGGCGGTAAGCGTATTGACGGCGAAAGTCAGCAGCCCCATGGACAGTGCAGCAAGCAAAGCGGCGAACCAAAGCGCGTGCGGGACTTCGACTGTGCCGGTCGGCAGCGGGCGGTGGCGGGTGCGCTTCATGACTGCGTCCGCATCGACATCGAGAACCTGATTGACTACGGCTCCTGCTGCAGCCGACATTCCGATTCCGAGCGTGGCGAGCGCGACTGCGGCGAGATCCGGCATTCCGGGCACTGCCAGAAGCATGCCTGCGATCGCTGTGAACATGATGAGCGCCACAACGCGAGGCTTGGTCAGTTGAAAATACTCTCGAGCCGATGCCGACCGTTGCAAGGTCTGTGCGCGAGCCGATACGTCGGTCGTCATTCGAAAAGGCTTCCTTGATTGAATCGTTTATTCAAGTTAGACTGCTGTTCGCGTAAGGCAAAAGCCCTGGCAACAGGCGCGGATTCGGCTTGGGGCGCGGTGTACGTCACGAACCGTCAAATCTATACCCGGCGGACGTTTCCTTTCCTGCGCCGCGAAATCGCGACAAAGTATATAACAAGTAGGGTTGCGGCGAGCGCGAACCACTGCAATGCATATGCCTTGTGCCGAACGATCCAGGCGTCCTGTCTCATCGTGAAGTCGTACTCGAACCCGCTCGGGTGCCCACGATCCAGGACGACTACGAAGTCGTGCAATCGATAGCCGACTGCTTCGCGGAAGCGTTCAATATCCAATGCCTGCCACAGGGGCTGCCAGATTGCCCCAAGCGGCTCCGGATCCTTGAGCAGGAAATGCTCCGAGGGCGGCAGTACGGCAATTCCTGAAATGGAGCCGGACTCGTCGAGGCGTGGGATTTGCGGGATATGCGTCCGGTCGGCGGGAGCTTGTATCCATCCTCTATTGACCAGTACAGCGGTTTTGTGATCACCGAGGACAAGTGGCGTGATGACATGGTATCCGGCCCTTGTGTTCAGAACCTGATTGTCGAGTAGAAATTCTTTCGTCTGATCCCAGGCGCCGCTTGCGGTGATTTGTCGATACTCCATATCGTGCGGTGTTTCCATTTGTGCTCCAATCGGCAATGCAGGGGCTGCGATGCGGCTTTCGTAGCGCTTCATCGCGTCCTGCCTTTGCGCGGCCCGGTCGAGCTGCCACAGTCCGAGCGAGATAAGGATCGGAGTCGCTATAGCCACGCAGATTGCAGGTACGAGTCGCGGTCTAAATGGACGTTTCATTGCGGATGCAGTCAGGACAGGCAGAACAATGTACAGCTGGCATGGCGGATACAGCCCCCAACGGTAGTTGGGGGATTTATGCAGGCCATTATATCTGTGTCGAGTTGCTGCTACTTGGCAGACACAAGAGTCATCCGATTCCTTGACAAGACGAGCGAATCAGTTGTGACTCTTGTTTGCAGCGATCAGCATCTAAGCCCTGCTGAAATGAAATCTGCGTGCGCACGATTCGGCTCTGCGGAACCGAGTTAGAGTTTCATATGCGGCAGGCGTTCGATAGAAAAAAAGACAGCGCAATGCAGCAGGAATCTTCCTTGTTCCGCATCGCTCGACAAAGTGGTCAGTGCAGCCAAATTTGCCGGGGATGCTTCAACCGGAACTTCTGTTTGCTATTCGCCGCTATCTGCTGCATCGCAAAGCAGTAACATAGGGATCAAGGCGGTTGGCTTGCAGGATAGAAGTTGCAGCCCCGGAGACGGAGATGCTGCCAAATTTTTGGGTTTCACCCATTCGTACATGCAAGTTCAATAATGATCCTTGCCGACGGCACAACTCTCCGATGACTCGTTTCAATCGAAATTGCGGCAAACTTGGACTTCAATTGACATCGCCGCGAATGCGCAAACGCAGACAGTCAACCCACTTGCAATAGCGAGCGTGCTTCAAACATGCCATTCGACAAACTGATCATCGCACTGCTTGTTGTGCTCATGCTCGGATCTTTGGGGTCCGCGTTCTACTACATGTACAAGGATCGCGGCAAAACCGAGCGCACGGTCAAGGCGCTGACCGCGCGAATCGCAATCTGGGTCGTGCTGTTCGCCCTGATCGTCGGTGGAATCTATACCGGGTTGATTACGCCGAGCAATACAATCCCGATCCCGCCGATTACGTCCGGCGAAGCGATTCAGTGAATCCGCCTATACCACGTAGACGAAGATAAACAATCCGACCCAGACCGTATCGACGAAATGCCAGTACCACGCGCCGGCTTCGAACGCGAAGTGGTTGTCAGACGTGAAGTGTCCCCGGATGCAGCGCACCAGGATGACCGCCAGTATGATTGCGCCGACTGTTACATGGAAGCCGTGAAAACCGGTGAGCATGAAGAATGTTGCGCCGTAGATTCCAGTGCCCAGGGTCAGGCCCAGGTCCGCATAGGCGTGCGCGTATTCGTAGCCTTGCAGGATCAGGAATATGAACCCGAGAGCGACGGTCACGGCCAGCCAGAAAATCAGCGATGCGCGCTGCTCTTTCTTTAGCGCCCAGTGGGCAATGGTACACGTCACGCTGGATGTCAGCAGAATGAGCGTGTTCCAGATCGGAATCCCCCATGCGCCGATGGTCGAGAATTGGCCTTGGCCTGCGGGCGTATCTGCGCCAATTAGCTCCTCTCCGGCGGGACCGGCCGTCGGCCAGCCGCCTTCGTAGCCGAGCCAGAGCAGGTCGGTTTCGGCCAGCCACGGAACAGAAAGGTTCCTGGCATAAAATAGCGCTCCAAAAAATCCGGCGAAAAACATCACTTCGGAAAAGATGAACCACATCATGCTCATGCGAAACGACACGTCGACTTCGGCGTTGTACTTGCCGCTCTCGCTTTCCTTGACTACCGTACCGAACCAGCCGAACATCATGAAGGCGATAATGAATGCGCCGACCGCCATGACCCATGGCGCGATATTGATGTCGTTCAGCAACATGACGAATCCGCCGGCTAGCGAAAAAAGGCCGACTGAAGCGACAAGCGGCCACGGACTAGGATCGGGTAGATAGTAATCGCCGTTGGTTGCGCTCATTTTTGCTCCTATTCAATATTTCTAATTGGGTTCGTTATCCGGAATTGCTTTGCGCCTGGTCAATTTCGTAGAAACTGTACGACAGGGTAAGCGTATTGATTTTTTCAGACAGTTCCGGGTCGACGTAGAATCGAACCGGCATCGACCGCTGCTCTCCCGCTTCCAGGGTCTGTCCTGTAAAGCAAAAGCAGTCAACCTTGACCAGGTGCTTCGCCCCTTCCAGCGGCGTAATGCTGGGTATCGCCTGAGCGTTCACAGCCCGGTTCGATACGTTTGTGACTTTGTATTCTGCGACAATGACCGATCCGACATTGACCCGCACCGAGTCGGCCGGCTCGATCTTCCAGTTCAAATTCTGAGCTGCAGTACTGGTAAATTCAATCTTCACGCTGCGGTCGCCGACTGTCAGCGTGTCAGGCGCCTTGAGCGACTCGGCGATTGCAGGCTTGCCGCCGATGCCGGTGATTTCGCAAAAGATATCGTACAAGGGCACGAGTGCGTAGCCAAATCCGAACATGCCGACGACGGCAAAGGCCAGCGCCGCCACAAGCCGCTTGTTCGATTTCGGTTTCAATGACGCACTCATCGCCGAATCAAAGGTATTGTGCGATGACGGCAGCAAAGAAAACCAGCGAAACCAGCCCCAGGCCGATCGCAAGCTTTGCATTGCTTCGCTTGTTTTGCCTGTCTTCCACGCATCCGTACCCGCTACTTGACCACCGGCGGAGTTGAGAATGTGTGATAAGGCGGAGGCGAGTCCACTGTCCATTCAAGCCCCTCGGCTCCTTCCCACACTTCGGTCGTGGCTTTCGATGTTCCTTTTCCGCGGCCCGACTGCACAATGACATAGACGAATATCAGCTGCGACAGCCCCAGGCCGAACGCGCCAATGGTCGAAATGATATTGAACTCGGTAAACTGGACCGAGTAGTCGGGAATCCGGCGCGGCATGCCGGCCAGCCCGAGAAAATGCTGCGGGAAAAACGTAAGATTGAAGAAAATCGTCGTCAGCCAGAAATGCAGCTTTCCAAGCCGCTCGCTGTACATGGTCCCGGTCCACTTCGGCATCCAGTAGTAGACAGCGCCGATCATCGCCATGATGGAACCGGCAAACAGCACGTAGTGAAAGTGCGCGACCACAAAATAGGTGTCATGGTATTGAAAGTCTGCCGGCACAATGGCGAGCATCAGCCCGGACAGCCCGCCGATGGTAAATAGAAATACCACCGCAAGGGCGTACAGCATGGGGGTTTCGAAAGTGATCGACCCGCGCCACATGGTAGCCACCCAGTTGAATACCTTGACGCCGGTCGGCACTGCGATCAGCATCGTGGCGTACATGAAATACAGTTCGCCGGCAAGCGGCATGCCGACCGTGAACATGTGATGCGCCCAGACGATGAACGACAGAAACGCGATCCCTGCGGTTGCGAATACCATGGAGTCGTATCCGAACAGCGGCTTGCGCGCGAAGGTCGGGATGATTTGCGAGACGATGCCGAATGCGGGCAGAATCAGAATGTAGACCTCGGGATGCCCGAAGAACCAGAAGATGTGCTGAAACATCACCGGATCGCCGCCGCCCGCCGGGTCGAAGAATGCGGTGCCGAAGTGGCGGTCGGTCAGCAGCATGGTCACTGCGCCGGCCAGAACAGGCATTACCGCGATCAGTAAGAATGCCGTGATCAGCCAGGTCCAGACGAACAGCGGCATTTTCATCAGATCCATGCCCGGTGCGCGCATGTTCATGATGGTGACGATGATGTTGATGGCGCCCAGTACCGACGAGATTCCCATCATGTGGATCGCCAGGATCGTCATGTCCACCCCGATGCCGCCCTGGATCGAAAGCGGCGCATAAAGCGTCCAGCCCGAAGCCGGGCCGCCGCCCGGAGCGAACAGGCTGCCGATCAGCAGTGTGAAAGCGAATGGCAGAATCCAGAAGCTCCAGTTGTTCATCCGCGGCAGCGCCATGTCCGGCGCCCCGATCATCAGCGGAATCTGCCAGTTGGCGAAACCGACGAATCCCGGCATGACCGCGCCGAAAATCATGATCAGCGCATGCATCGTAGTCAGCGAGTTGAACAGCTGGGGATTGATCATCTGAAGTCCCGGCTGAAAAAGCTCTGCCCGAATGCCCAGAGCCATCGTTCCTCCGACGAAGAACATGGTGAGCGAAAAGATCAAGTACATCGTGCCGATGTCCTTGTGATTGGTGGTAGTCAGCCACCGCATTATCCCGCTTGGGCGATGATCGTGATGGCCGTGTGCGTCGGAATGAGTTGCTTCCATGATTGTCTTGCCTTGATTGCCTTAGATGTTCGATTCGTAGAGAATTATCTTAATGCCTTGATTTGTGACGGCTGCACCATGTCGCCCACACTGTTGCCAAGCGCGTTGCGCTCGTAGGTGATGACCGAGGCGATGTCCGCATCGCTTAATTGCAGCTTGAATGGCACCATGGTCGTTCCCGGCTTGCCTTCCATGACGATTTCAATGTGCGCCTCGATCGGCCCGGTGGTCACCGGGCTGCCGGTCAGCGGCGGGAAGGTGGGCGGTACGCCCTGGCCCTGGTCGCCATGGCAAGCCAGGCAATTGATGTAGACCTGCTCGCCGCGCGCCATCAGCTCGTCCATGCTCCAGGTGCGGTCGGCCTCGTCTTCAGCGACTGCCGCGACCTGCTGGCGGTCCGCCAGCCATTGGTCGAATTCTTCGGGCGCAAGCACTTCTGCAACGATCGGCATGAAGCCGTGGTCCTTGCCGCAAAGCTCGGCGCATTGGCCCCGGTATGTTCCCGGTTCGTCGACCAAGGTCCAGAATTCGTTGACAAATCCGGGCACCGCGTCCTTTTTGACGCCGAATTTCGGCACCCACCAGGCGTGGATTACATCGTTCGAGGCCAGCAGGAAGCGGACCTTGCGATTGGCTGGAATGACGACCGGGTTGTCGACTTCCAGAAGGTAGTTTTCGCCTTTGGGCTCGCGGTTTTCGATTTGTGAGCGAGGAGTCGAAAGATTGCTGAAGAAATCGACTTCGTGCTCCATGTAGTCGTAATGCCATTTCCACTGGTATGCGGTGACTTTGACGGTCAGATCCGATTCGGTGGTGTCTTCCATGAACAAGAGCGTGGCGGTCGAAGGAATCGCCATGCCGACCAGAATCAGAAAGGGAATGACGGTCCAGATCACTTCGACCGTCGTATTGTGGCTGAACTGGCGGGCCTGATGGCCGCGGCTTTTGCGGTGGGCGTAGAGCGAGTAGAACATCACGCCGAACACGACAACAAAAATAATCAGGCACACCACCATGATGGCGTTGTGCAGTTCCAGGATTCGACTTGCAATCGGGGTGGACGGAGGCGGCAGGTTCAATCCCCACTCCGACCACGATGTGACGGGCAGCAGTCCGGCGACTGCGGCGAGCAGTGATTTGACCAGGAATCCCGCACTTGGTGATTTCATTGACATTGGGTCGCCCTCTTTATGAGCGTTTTTCGTTCCTAAGACTATGTTCATTGCGTAAAAAATTCAATTCAGCATTTTCGTCAACTGCCGATACAGATCGGACTTTCGGCTGTCAATCAGCGCACTGCCGATTTCCTGAACTCGGCCGTGCGAGACGAGAAGCAGCCTGCTCCGATGGTTGCGCGTGCACCCGGGCACCAGCGCCGCCTGCGTCCAGAATCTGGAAAAAGACCGCACTGTGCTGCGGCTTCCCTGCTGAACGGTCACATGCACGCTGTTCTTGCTGATGGCGAGCAGTTCAACTCGCTCGGAGCGCACCGAAACGATGACGGCAGCAATAAGCAAAAGCGCTTCTGCGCCCGCAAACGGCAGTATCGGCCAAGCACCCAATGCCAGCGACATTATACCAATGCACAGGCAGACGAAAACCACAACGCCGGCGCAAAAGAACAACGCCCTGCGGTTCGATGTACCGTTAGGGCGGATTTCCAAATGAACGCAAGTGACGGCATCGGCATCGGCATCCGCCGTCAAGCGCGCGCCATTATATTCGGAATTGTCAATTGCAGTCGCTGTATAAGACATGGTCGTTCAGCGAACAATTTGGGGACGTGCGGTCCATGGTGTGGTATTTTGCCTGTTTGCATCCGGATTCGCAAACCGACTTGAATTTCTCGCAAATGCACTGCGGCGAAGAATCTAGAATTTGAAATCCGGTCAGGCCGCTGCGGCCTTGATCGCGATGCGGCGCTTACTTTGAAACCCCGTCGACGGCCTGGATAGGCGATGGAGCTGGTAAATGAATATCTTGACCCTTGATGATGTGTACCAACTGAGCCTGAACGCCCTGGTCAGCTGCGGCGCAGCGCAGCGCAATGCCCGTCCGGTGGCCGAGTCGATACGCGATGCCGAAGCCGACGGTATTCGCAATGTCGGTCTCGGGTATCTTGGCCACTACTGCGAGCATTTGCGGTGCGGGAAAGTAGACGGCCATGCCGATGCGACCTGGGAGCGCAATGCATTGGCGGCGATATCCGTCGATGCCCGCCACGGATTCGCGCACAGCGCGTTCGCCGCAGTGGTCGATGAATTTGCGGAGCTGGCAGGTGAAGCCGGTGTTGCGGCCTTGTCCATCAGGCACTCCTATGCGGCCGGGGTGATCGGATGGTATGTCGAGAAGCTTGCCTTGCGGGGTCTGGTGTCGATCGGGTTTGCAAATTCGCCGCCTGCAATCGCTCCGTGGGGCGGGACTTGTGCATTTTTCGGTACCAACCCGCTTGCATTCGCGGTTCCCAGGGCCGATGCCCCGCCGATGGTCATCGACCAGTCGTCGAGCACTACCGCCAAGGTCAACGTCGTCAGCGCCGCGCAGGCCGGAACGCCGATTCCCGATACATGGGCGCTTGATCGGGACGGACGGCCGACAACCGATGCGCGCGAGGGGCTTGCCGGGTCGATGAGTCCTTCCGGCGGCTACAAGGGCGTGGCGATGGCGATGATTGTCGATTTGCTCGCCGGCGGGCTTACAGGTTCAAGCTTTTCGCATGCCGCTGCGCCGTTCGGCGACACCAGCGGCGGCTTTCCGGATGTCGGACAGATGTTCGTCGCATTCGCCCCGGACCGTTTCAGCGACGGCTTCTGCGAACGTGCGGATACGATGTTTTCGGCGATGCTTGAACAGCCGGGCACCCGGCTGCCGGGCGACCGCCGGGTGGCTCATCGGGAACGCGTGCGCGGCGAAGGCGTCGCGGTTCCGCAGCCGCTGTTCGACAAGCTGAACGGCTATTGCGGAGAATGACCGGTTACAGGGGGCAGACGATTTCGCCGAGGCGGCTGGTGAGCAGGGCATTCTCGCTGTAGTCGATCGGCACGACGACCAGCGACGGGCCGTCATCCGCCAGAGCCGCATTCAAGGTCGGCTTGAGCGAATCTGCCCCGTCAACCATATGGCCGTTCCAGCCGAACGCGTCGGCCAGCTTCATCCAGTCCGGATTGCCGAAGCTCAGATCGGTGTGGCGGCCGAACTGATTGGTCTGCTTCCAGGCGATCAGGCCGTAGGCGCGGTCTTCCCAGACCATGGCAACGATATTCAGGTTCAGCCGGCGGGCGGTTTCCATTTCCTGCACGTTCATCATGAAGCCTGCGTCTCCGCTGATTGCAAGCACGTTTCGATCGGGATGGACGAGCTTGGTCGCAATGGCTCCGGGCAATGCGAAGCCCATGGAGCAGAATCCGTTTGGAATCAGGCAGGTGTTCGGCTCGTGGCAGTGATAGTGTCGTGCGATCCACATCTTGTGCGCGCCGACGTCGGACAGCAGGACATCGTGCGGCCCCAGGCATTCGCGAACGTCCCAAAGGACTTTTTGCGGCCGAACCGGACCAGTTCCGCTGTCGTTGCTGTGGTGCGCAAAATCCGCTGCCATGTCCCGCCGCGTTGCCGCCTGCTGCGCTAGGTCGAACGAAATTCCGCCAGCGTCGTCGATGCGCGAATTGATCATCCACAGCGTGTGCGCCAGGTCGCCGACGACTTCCGCTGTGGGACGGTAGTAGGCGTCGATCTCCGACGGCAGAAAATCGATGTGTAAAATGTTCTTGTCCTGCCCGGAATTCCAAAGGTGCGGGTGGTATTCGACCATGTCGTAGCCCAGGGTGATGATCAGGTCTGCGGCATCAAGCGCGCATGAGACCAGATCCTTTGAGCCGAGTCCGACGGTGTAGAGGCAGTAGTCGGCATCCATGTCGACGCAGCCCTTGGCCATGAACGTGCTGATCACGCCGATGCCGCTTTTTTCGCACAGCAGCCGCAGCTGCTTTGATGCGCGACGTCGGATGCAGCCGTTTCCTGCCAGGATGATCGGCCGCTTTGCGGCGCGAATCAGTTCGAATGCCTGGTCGACAATCTTGTCATCCGGCACCGGTCGCCGCGGCCGGTAGGGCTTCAGCGGGCGGGTGGATGCGTCCATATGGGCAATGTCCTCGGGCAGTTCCACCAGAGTTGCACCCGGTTTTTCGATTTGTGCCAGGCGCACCGCCTTGCGGATGATTTCGGGAACGCTGTCGGGATGCTGAATCTGCTGCGCCCACTTGGTGACCGGCCGGTACATGGCCACCACATCCATGATCTGATGGGATTCCTTGTGCAGGCGCGTCGAAGCGCCTTGTCCGGTCAGCACAAGCATCGGCGCGCGGTCCATATTTCCGTCGGCCACGCCGGTAATCAGGTTGGTTGCACCCGGGCCGAGTGTGCCCAGGCATCCGGCGACGCGGCCGGTCAGGCGTCCGTAGGCTTCGGCCATGAAAGCCGCCCCCTGCTCATGGCGGCACAGGATAAACTTGATTTTCTCCGACGCTTCGAGCGACATCATGAAATGCGCGTTCTCTTCTCCGGGAACGCCGAAGATGTACTCGAGTCCTTCTTCTTCCAGACATTTGACAAATAGATCGGATGCTTGCATCGGTTCACCTTTCTGATTGACTGCCGCTGTCGGGCAGCGCCTATTGTTCAATGATGGCGCGCAGCCGGCATTGCAACTGCGGCCGGGCGCGGCGGAATTTGCTTGCGCTATCGCATTGGATTATCCGGTTTCAATCCGGCATCCGCGCGATTGGCTATTAGATTACTCAAAAAACAGGGCCGGTGGAAGACAAATACATCGAAAGTCTTGGAATGTGCCGCGCTGATTGGCTTGCAATGGCAAAATGGACCCGGCGCTGCATGCCGCTATACGTGGGCCTTTGAACAGGGTCGGGTTCAGTTGGAAATCTCGTTGATCCTTTCTTCCAGGCTCCGCGACGGACTGAATCGCATTGCCTTGCTTCTTGCACTGCTTCTGACGATCAGTTCGTGTCGCCCCATCTCCAGCAAGTCCGGTCGCGCGGCTCGTTTGAAGCGATTTGACGGTATAGGTGCCGTCGCCGCGGTGTCTCATTGCATGTCCAATCAGCGCCAGTTGCCGGTGACGTAGCGACCACAAGTCGCCGATGGAATTCGTTTGCCGAATTCAGCCAAGGGCAGGATTCTGAATTTTTTACAGAAAGCACTTCACCGATTAAGCCAATTTTCCACAAGCAAACCTTGAACCCGCCTAAATTCACTCAGATTATTGGTTACTAGAATGAGACTTTCACTACGGGCATGGCTGGCAATAAACAGATCATTGGGACCAATTAATGCACCTTTTTGTTCCAGTCCGGCTTTGATGTCACCATAATGGATTGCCGCTTTGCGACCATATTCAAGTACCTGCAATCGAAGTATAAAATCCTCAACACGACGCCTGGATTGAACTGGATGTTTACTTTTTTCAGCACCATGACGCAGTTCCGCCAGAGTGATTGCGCTAATGCTTAACTGTTCCGCGTTCTCGGAGAATGCCGTTCGAATTTCTGGAGGCCTGTTGTTAATCACGTAGATACACGTATCCGTATCTAGCATGTATCTGATCATTTGAGCGGTTCTCGAACCTGGCTGGCGCCTTGATCACCTCTCTCGATAAATACATCTTCGTCATCGTCTGCCAGGAAAAAACTATCCCATGTATTTTCCACAGGAGACAGTACACGGTCACACCCCAGCACACGCACATTCACCCTTTTCACTCCTTCTGGGAAGCGTGCTTCCACTGGTAGGCGAACTGCTTGGGTGCGATTATTTCGAAAAATAGAACCAGTTGCCATCGGTAACCTCCCGTGCAAGCTTTCTGGAAAAACAAGAAAATAAGTAACAATGGATTTTTGTATCTACCACTAGTATACAGCACCATTATCCGCTGGTGTTTCCTGAGTTGTAGTCCATTGGTCCTATTAGCAAATCCGCTTTTCGACAGCTGGATCCTTGCTTGCAACCTTGGAAGCG
The DNA here is from genome assembly GCA_965214615.1 of Arenicellales bacterium. Lineage (GTDB taxonomy): Bacteria > Pseudomonadota > Gammaproteobacteria > Arenicellales > JAJDZL01 > CBDAUN01. The sequence goes on along the minus strand of OZ243952.1, from coordinate 3,026,510 downwards.
TTGATCGCGTCGGCGGGACACTTTGCCGGCGAGCTGACAAAGCTGGTCGGAGTCGATACCCACAACCGCACCGACTCGCGCATCCACAATGCGCGTGCCAGTCTTCCGTTTCCGTCTTCAAACGGGTGGTCGAAGCCGATCCAGAGGTGCAGGATGATTGCCTTGATCACCGGATGGATGAACTGTTCTCCGTCATGTTCGGCATTCGCAAATTCGCACAGCCTGTTCAGCCGGTCTTAGAGTTGATCCGCGGGCGGCGGACTGTGCAGCAATTCGTCCCAGTGCAGATACCGTCCCTTTACTGTGGACGTGACAGCGGTTCGCGAAGCCAGGAACATTGCGTCTTTGAGCTCCGGCTTGATCTGGCTCGCGATATCGGCAAATGAAGGGGCGTTTCGGGGTCTTTTCATCGAATAAATTGCTGCCGATTGGAATGGGTGGTCTTGTGCGTCTATACAATAATGCAATCTATCAATATCTGCAAAATTGATAGATATTGATAGACAACTATCAATTTGCAGCGGATTGAACTTTGCAGCAACGCTGTTTTGCAAAGACCGCGATGCCGTTGCGGGTTTGGCTTGGCGGATGTAGACCTGCCTTTGCGGCTAGTGTTCGCGTTTTGGTAAGGTCGATTTTGATGACGGGGCGCAGCCGGTGTCGCAGCATTGGCCGGGTTCGGCGCTGTCGCTTGAGTTATCGCTATGAATTCCCCGCTCCATCAGGCGCTCGACAAACTGGGCCTTTTCGACGATCGGATATTTGCGATAGATCTCGCGCTTCATCGCTTCGGGCGATCCGCCGCCGTGTACGCTGATGACCGAGTACCAGGCGCCTGAATGAGATGCGGTCAGGTCTTCGATCAGCCTGGCGAGCATTCTTCTTCGCTGCGGCGGAATGTCGGGACTTGCCGACATCAGCGTGTTCAGCTTGTCCGCGACCTCGGGGTTGTGGTCATCTTCGGGACCCGGAAGCGTGACAATCAGTCCGCCGGAAACCGTATTTGCGATCCGGTGCATGTCAAAGATGGAGTGTGCGAGCATCAGCTTGCCGATATTCGAATACACGGCATCAGGCTCGACGTTGCCGCAGGGGTCCTTGGAGCAGTACACCGAAGCGCTGACGCCGCAGGCATAGAAGCTTTCCACCGTCTTGATCAGTTCCACCATGGAATCGCGCAAGTGGTGCTCGGCCTGCATGTCGAGTCCGCTGGTCTCGACCATCATTGCGCTCGCGCCAATGAGAAGGTCGCCGAATCCGGCCCGTGCGCCGATGCATGTATGGCGATGGTGATTCGCATATGTCTTGGTCAGGTGTTCGGCAAACTGCCATTCTCCGCACATGTAGACGCGCTCGTACGGGACGAATACGTTTTCGAATACGCATACGCCGGTGGATTGGCCGAAGCGATTTGAAAACTGCGCCGCGCTTTCTCCCGGCCGTCCGGCGGGTCGCGCAATGATCGTCAGTCCGGGTGCATCGATCGGAACCTGGCACGCTACGGCGAAATCCTTGTCCTGGGCCGACATCGCCCGACCTGGAAGCACAAACAGTTCGTGAACATAGGGTGCGGCGGTCACAATCGCCTTGACGCCTGAAATTTCGATTCCGTCGGCCCGTTTGCGCACGATGCGCAAGTAGCTGTCCTTGTTCGGCTGCTCGCTCGGGCGAAGCGAGCGGTCGCCTTTTGCGTCTGTCATGGCAATTCCGACAGTCAGGTCGCCTTCCTGGATGCGGTGCATCTGGGCGACGAGCCGTTCGGCGTATTCGGTGCCGAGTTCCGCATCGATCCGGTACGAAGACTGGAACAGGGCGTTCAATCCGTCCATGGACAGGTACCGCATGGCGCAACCGGTGAGCTGGCACAGGGCGCGCACATACTCGAGCTTGGCAAGAAGGTCGTCCGAGTTTCGGTTGATGTGCGTAAAGCGGTTGACCGTCTGTCCGGACGTGTGCTGCCGGGCCAGCGCAATCTGACTGTGCTCGGGGTCGAGAGCAAAGTCATAGGTTGCAGCAATCGCGTTAACGCCGGGACGCAGCATCGGGTGGTCGGCTACGCTGTCGACCTTTGCGCCGCTGACATAGACATTCGGGTTGAACGTTCGCAGTGATTCGCAGTAGTCGTTCGAGGTCATCAGGCTCATGGTCAGATTCCTTGGTGCATGCTTGGTGGTTTAACCTGAATTTGAATGAAGATGCATTGTACGCAAATTTGGCCGCCGCCGGTCCCAGGCCGTCGGACGCTGAATAGGCGAGATTCGACGAAATGGCCCGGCGCGGCATTTTGTCAATGGTACCCGAATCGGCGAACCCGCCGAAAGGGATTGGCGTTTACCGCCGGTCGGATGCGTGACGGCAATGGATTGTCACGGCTCGCCTGCTGCGCCTGACAGGCCCGATATTCGCACCTTGAGGCCGGGGTCGGCAGATTCGAAATTCAATTGTCCGCCATGATGCTTCACAATCGCTAATACAAGGCTCAGCCCCAGCCCGTTTCCGGGCGTGCTGCGGCTTTGCTCCATCCTGTAGAATCGCTTGAGCACATGCTCGTGAAATTCGGCCGGAATGCCCGGGCCGTTGTCGGTGACAGCGATCTCGGCTCCTTCGGGCGTAATGCCGCTTGAAACTTCGACGCGGCCGCCTTGAGGGGAGTACTTGATGGCATTGCTGATGATGTTCGCGACAGCCAAGTACAGCAAATCGCGGTCGCCGCGGACTTCGAGCGCGGCGCACTCGACACGGGATGCGACAGCGATTGATCTTTCTTCCGCGATAGTCTGGTACCAGTCGGCTACGTCGCTTAGAATTTCATTCAGGTCGACGATGTCGAATCGACTTGCCTGCGGGCCGGCCTGAATTTCCGAAATGCGGAGAATGGTTTCAAAAATTCCCAAAAGCGAATCGGTTTCGTCAATCGCCTCGTCAACGCTGCTTCGAAGATCGTCGCGGGCATTCGCTGCAAGCCTTTGATCGCGGATCGCGACAAGCTCATTGCGAACGCGCGTCAGCGGGGATTTTAGATCGTGCGCGATGTTGTCCGACATGGTCGTGATTTCTTCGAGCAGGGTCTCGATGCGCTCAAGCATCGAGTTGATGCCTGAGGCCAGTCGGTCGAAGCCGTCGCCGCTGCCGTTGACTGCGATTCTTTCCGACAGGCTTCCGGATGTGAACGTATCGCAGATTTCGTTGATCCCTTTCAGTTTCCGGGTCACAATTCTGCTCGATACGGCTGCGCCGAGCATAGCGAGCACAATCGCCGCCAGTATGGTCCATGTGCCGATGTTGATGACCAGATTGCGCAGTTCCACCAGTTCCTGGACATCTCTTCCGGCCAGCACGATGTGCCCGAGGTGCGAGACTGATGCGACCCGGAAAACCCGGGGGCCGGGTCCGAATCCAGTGACGGAAATATCCCCCTGCCACTGAGCCTCGCCGACGACGCCGGCCGGAATGTCGCGCAGATTGCCTGCAACGACGGATCCGTTGCTGCGGGCGAGCACGAGAATCTCCCGGCTGGTCATGGTTCGGTCCCAGAACCGAGAAAACAGGATGCCGTTGAATCGTGCGACCAGTACGCCCGACGTCAAGGCGGGGCGCTGTCCCAGGATGGCCGACAGATCCTGATGGATCTCCCGTTCGACCTGCTCGATCCGGGAGTGGTAGAACTTCCAGTAGAACGAGCCGAGCACAGCGGCAATTGCAACACAGAATATCGTCGCATAAACGAGCGTAAGCAATACCGTGAACCCTTTGAGCTTTTTCAGCATGGCGGCCTAGGATGGCATGTCGGTGAAAACGCGGGGTGCAGGTTCGCAGTTTCAGGGCTCTTCGGCGCGCAGCATGTAGCCGGATCCGCGCACCGTGTGCAGCAGCTTGACGGAAAAGCCGTCATCAATCTGTTTTCGAATTCTAAAGATATGCACGTTCATGTTCTCGCTGCTGGAATCGAAGTCGAAGCGCCAAATCTTCTGCATCAGCATGGTACGCGTGACCACGCGTCCGCTGTAGCGCATCAGGACTTCGAGAATCTTGAACTCTGTCGGACGCAAGGATATTTTCGCACCGCCGCGCGTCACACTGCGCGTCAGCAGATCCATTTCGAGGTCTTCGACGATAAGCCGCGTCTCGGTCGCAGCCGGGTCGACGCGCCGGGCAATCGCCTCGATGCGAGCGAGAAGCTCGATCATCTCGAACGGCTTGGGCAGGTAGTCGTCCGCGCCGGCGTTCAGGCCTTCGACCCGGTCGTGCACCTTGCCGAGTGTGGTCAGGATCAGTGCCGGAGTTCGGTTCCCCTGACCGCGCAGACGCCGCACGACTTCCAGTCCGTCCATTTCGGCAGGCAGCATGCGGTCGATGATCAGCGCATCGAATTGCTGGTTTTCGGCAAGCGCCAGCCCGTCGGGACCATTGCCGGCGGTCTCGGCAACATGTCCGGCTTCCGATAATCCCTTGACGATAAAGGACAGCTGCTTTACGTCGTCTTCAATGACCAGTATGCGCATTGCCGTTGTCGATGGTGTGCAGGCAATGAATGAAAAGGCTTTCAGGATATTGCATTAGCCGCCAGGACGCAAAAAAAGCCGCCGAGGAACATGCAAGGGTGCAGCCTCGGCGGTTCACCATCAATCAAGGAGGTTGGTTGATTCAGGTTCAGGACAATTCAACGGTATGGAAACGCTGATTGCCGTCGCGTCCGATCAGCATCAGCAGATGGCTCTTGTCACCGTCTGCCGCCTGCCTGATGGAGTCGACCACTTCGTCAGGCGTCGACACGTCTTGCTTGCTGACACTGATGATGACATCGCCCGGACGCAGGCCGGCGTCTTCGGCCGGGCTCCCCGGCTGAACATCGACGACGACAACGCCGTCGAGCTTGTCATGAATCCTGAATTGCTGACGTGTCTGCTCGTCAAGCGTGGCAAGCTGTACGCCGATTTTCGGCTGGCTGTCCTGTTCAGGCTGGCTGCTGGCGTCCGCACTGGCCAGTTGGCCGGTCTGCAGACCGCCGAGAGTCGCTTCCAGGCTGATGAGTTCGCCGTCGCGCAGCACTTCGAGGCCGACGTTGGATTTCGGCTTGGTCTCGCGCACTCTCTGGGCGAGCTGCTTGACGTCCGATACGGGCTGGCCGTTGAACGAGACGATGACGTCTCCGACTTCGACTCCGGCCAGATCCGCCGCACTCGATTCATCCACCGAAGCGACCAGCGCCCCTTCGACCGAGTCGGTGCCGAGCGCTTCGGCCATTTCTTCGGTCAGGTTTTGAATCAGGACTCCGAGTCTGCCGCGCTGTATCGATCCGTCTGTGATGAGGCCGTCTGCGACCTGCTCGACCAACAGGGCAGGTATGGCGAATCCGACTCCGCTATTGGATCCGCTCGGCGAGTAGATCAGCGTATTGATGCCGATGATTTCGCCGCGTACATTGAACAGCGGGCCGCCTGAATTGCCGCGATTGATTGCGGCGTCTGTCTGGATCAGCGGGATATTCGATTCGGACATGACATTGTCGCGATGCTTTGCGGACACAATGCCGAGCGATACGGAATGCTGGAATCCGAACGGGTTGCCCAGCGCGATTGCCAGATCGCCGACTCTGACGCTTTCAGAGTCTCCGAAACGGGCGTAGGGAAAGCTTTCGCCGCTGTCGATCTTGATCACTGCAAGATCGGTAAACTTGTCAATGCCTATTACCTTGGCTTCGTGGGTGGCACCGTCGGCCATCGTGATTTCGATGAGGTCCGCGTCGTCGACGACATGCGCATTGGTCGCAATGTAGCCGCGCGGATCGAAGATTACTCCGGAGCCCAGGCCCGCTCTCGGGCGCCGGTCCGGATTCTGAAACCGATGCATGTCAGGCATCTGTTTGAACCAATCGGGGATGGGGCCGTTCCAGAATTCCTGAAACGGGTTGTTGCGAAAGTTCCATTCGCGGCGGTTGCGTTCCTGCGGAACAGAATCGCTCACGGCCTGGACTCTGGTATTGATAGCGACAACTGCCGGCGAGACTGCTTCGACGAGGTTCGCGAATCCGAGGCTCATGTCCGGCAAGCTGCCCAGCCTGGCGTCAACCGACGGCGCCTGCTCGGCCAGGACGGCGTTGCCTGGATTCAGGCTGACAGCAGAAACCGCGGCCAAAGCGCATGCGGCGGCTGCAATGACAAAATATCGCGAGCGAAGTGCCGCTGCGGCCGTCTGTCGGTTCAATAGGATTTTGTTCATCGTTGATCTTCCTCTGTTTGCAGGTGTTGATTCGATTTTAACAATTCGACAGGAATTATCGTCTGTGAACATTAAATTTTCGTTAACGTCTCGTTGTAATTCGTTAATGCAGTGCCGCGCATCCCGCTTTTGTGAGACTTTTAAGATTTATCATCCGATATCGCGCTATAGTTAAACATGGTGCCGGCTTGGTTCACATGCAAGTGCCCTTGCGGCATGAACGACCCGGCGCGGGCCTAGGGACCTATATTTTCAAACCGGAGCAAATCAATGAGTGCAGCAAGACCGAAGGCGACAGCGTCGACAATGATTCGCAATGAACGGGTCCTGGTGACACGCTGGCAGTTTGATCCAGGCGCAGAAACAGGCCATCATCGGCACGAATACGACTACATTGTGGTACCCCTTGTGAGCGGAAATTTGCTGATCGTAGACAACGACGGTGTCGAGGCGGTCAGCGAGTTGAAAGCCTCAGAGCCGTATTTTCGACCTGCAGGGGTCGAGCACAACGTGATCAATGACAACCCGTCCGAATTCTCTTTCATCGAGATCGAACTGCTGTAGCCTGCGCTGCGAATCGCCCGGCTCGACGTTGCTTGCATGCAGCGCCAAGCGCTGCATGTCCCGCCACATTCTCACATAGCCAATACGCGCTTTTACACGGCATTGCATTGCCGAATCGGCATGCCGACGGCGCGCACGCCGACGATTGCGGATATCAGGAAAATTTTCCAAAAAGGTGTTGACTTTGCAAAAATGGGTGTTATATTGCACTGCACAATATTTGATTTACCAGGTGTGATAATCATGCAACATCAGATTTTAGATCTGGCCAGTGAGACACTGGCGGAAAATGCCAAAATTATGGATAAAGTGTTTGATTGCAATGTAGAAAACGCTAGAAACATGAGCAAGCATCTATTCGGCCAGGCCGAAAATATGTTCAATGTCCGAAGTTTCGATGAAGCTGTCGCAGCGCAATCAAACTGGTTCGAAAAGTGGATCGGTCAATCCCGGGAGGCGGGAGAGGCCCTGTATCAGATCAGCGTGGAAGCGAATGCGTCCTACGGTGCGATCTGGAATAAGTACGCTGCGCAGGCGACAGTGCTTCCGGTTGCCGAAGCCAAAGGCGGGTAGTCGGACCGATTACTCACGAATATGAATTTTTCATAGCATATTTCTCTTTTTTCTTACTCCTCCTTTATTGCGGTCTGCCGTGCAATGCGGCAGACCAATTTTTTTACCGGTACCGGGCGTCAATTGCCGCAATCCGGTGTGAATCTGATTCCGCACATATCTTTTTCAGGCAGGCGTTTGCTGTTGCGACCGGGTTCGCATGCTGTCGCCGATGAGGCAAAGAATTTCAAACATAATCGAGTTCGCTACAAGCGATGTCACCTGGTTGGGATGGTCCTTGGTGGGCATTAGGCAGACCACGTCGCCGCCAATGACGTTCTTCCCGCGGATGCAGCGAATCAGTTCCATTACCTGATTGATTCTGAAACCTTCGATGCCTGCTTCGATATTGGCCACTCCCGGTGCCACTGTAGGATCCAGGCAGTCGAGATCGAAGGTCACATAGACGGGACGGTCGCCGATTCTGTCATTGATGATCGTCTTGCATGCTTCGGCGCCAAGCTCCTCGTATCGTTCGATGGTGATCACTTCGTAGCCCAGATCGTAGCTCGGCTCCAGCCAGTCGAGGGTGCGCACGTTGCCCCGTATGCCGACTTGAACCGAATGATGGGGGTCTACGTGCCCGTCACGTACGAGATAGCTTGCCCAATGAGCTGCGGATTTCACGGCACCGAGAAAATGATCAAGATTGTGATAGGCGTCGGTATGCGCGTCAAAGTGGAGCAAAACCGCTTTTTCGCCATCGGTCAGCTTTGCGCCGCTGCCGGCGATCGCCTGTAGAATACCGCCCGTTATTGCATGGTCGCCGCCTATCGACACAGGGCGGGCGCCTGCGGCATCGATTGTTGCAAAAAATTCCCTGATGTCTTCGATGCTTTGCTCGTTGTTGTTGCCTTCAGGCAAAGGGACATCGCCCAGGTCTGCGATACTGAACTCTTTCCAGGGATCGAGGTGAAACTGTTTGTGGCAGCGTCGGCCCAATGCTGAAATGTTCCGTACCGCGCGCGGCCCCATATGCTGGTCCCGCTCTGTTGTTCCGTTGCCGGTTGAATGGGGTACCCCCACCAGGGCGATATCGCATTCGGCAGGATCTTTTGCGATCGGGCACCGAAAGAAAGTCGGAATTCCCCACCAGTAAAGTCCCTCAACCATTGATGCGTGTCTTCTCATTGCGCTACCTCGTTAAATTGTTTCGTTGCTAGTGCGTTCGCGTATCCTTATAAGCCACTTGTGCGGCAGTGAACCCTTGACCAGGGAGTTCTCCGGAGCAAGTCACTTTCTAAGATGCCTGTTGTTATTTTCTCATGGAAAATAGCAACGAGCCAATGCCGGATTCAATTCATCTGTTCAGCGTTTGGGTTGTTGCGCCGCAACAGGTTTTCTGCGACGCAGGAAATTATTTTGATCCTAGGGGTTGACTTCGTAAAAATAGATGATATATTGCACTGCAACATAAACATTTAAGCAAGGAGCTTAATCATGCAAGAAAAGATTATTGATTTGAACACTGAAGTGATGGCTGTCAATGCCAAAGTGTTCAATAAAGTATTTGATTACAACGTAAACACTTCAAAGGCTGTCGGTCAGGACATCATCGCACAGAGCGAAAAAATGATCGGCGCCAAGACTGTAAACGACTATATTGCGTTGCAAAATGAATGGTTCGGCAAACTCGCCGGACAGTCCAAGGATGCCGCCGAAGCATTGTATGCGATCGGAACCGAAGCCGGTCAGGCCTATAGTGAATTGTGGAGCAAGTATGCAGCCGCCGCCGCGCCGGCAGTTGCGCCCGCAGTGGTGTCACGCAAGAAAGCCGCCTAAGGGCATTCGGATTTCATAGTTTCAGTTTTTCTCCAACTCCTCCTTTTGCAGCCCGCCGCATCTAGCGGCGGGCTAATTTTTCCTGTCCCTGTAAAGCTTTGCGGTTTTGTCCCCGGGACGAACTGCTTGTCCTGGCCGGCTCACGGAATCGCATGATCAGGCCCCATTGCCTTTCCGGCATTGGGAAGCGGCATTCGCAACGGCGCTAGCGACGAAATCGGGGTCGCGAATTGCAAAAAGCGCCTGATGCAATATCATGACTGCGCCTTGTGCGATTCGATTGATATTCCAGTACCGAAAGCGAATTCACTTGCCGTCGCTGTTTCGGCAATGGGAAACTTAGCGGCATCGCTTTGATCGCAGCAGGAATTGATGTCGAATTCGGCAATGCAACCGAACAATTCAAACGGGTAGCCGAAATGTCCACCAATCTACTGATCCTGTACTACAGCCGCGATGGCAGCGTAGAACGCATGGCCAAGCTCATCGGCCGGGGTGTCGGGCAAGTCGCAGACTGCGAATCGACAATACGCCGCGTTGCCCAGGTGTCTTCTTCGACCGAAGCGTTCGAATCGGAAATCCCAGACAGCGGACACGCCTACGCCTCTCGAACGGATCTTGAGCGATGCGATGGTTTGGCGCTCGGCAGTCCGACACGATTCGGGGCGATGTCTGCTCCGATGAAGTATTTCCTAGACTGCAGCGCATCGGTTTGGCTGTCGGGTTCGCTGTCGGGCAAGCCGGCAGCGGTGTTTACCTCGAGCGGCTCAATGCATGGCGGACAGGAGTCGACGCTGCTTTCGATGGCAGTTCCGCTGCTGCATCACGGCATGATGCTGGTGGGCATTCCGTATACCGAGCGCGCATTGCGCGACACCGAATCCGGCGGCACGCCGTATGGCGCGTCCCATGTATCAGGTCATGGCGGCGACCGGGCGTTCACCAGGGACGAGGAAAAGCTGTGCCTGGCTCTGGGCAGGCGTCTCGCCGAAACCGCCAAGGCGCTTAAAGCGGCATCGGCGCTCTAATCCGGCTTGTGCATGCTATCGAGCCGGTTCAGCAGCGGAATCGTAATTCTGCGATGCTGCTCCAGCGAAAGCTGATCAATTCGCTCAAGCAATTCCAGAACCGAGTGCATATTGCGGCAATGGCGGCTGATTGCATATCGGGCTACATTCGGCTCAATGGTCATGCCGCGCCGGGCGGCACGTTCAAGCAGTACCCGCATTCGGTCGTCGTCGCTGATCGGGCGCAGCCGAAGCACTTGCCTGCCTGCAAGACGGCTTTGGAGGTCTGGCAGCGCCAGGCCGAGCGAATCCGGCGGCAAGTCAGCGGCAACAAGCAGCCGGCTTGTTTCCGATTCGGCGCGTTCGAGCGCGGTCATCAGGCGTTTCTCCCACTCAAGGTGCTGCGCAATCGCTTGAACATCATCGATGCATGCCAGAGCATAGTCATGAACACAGTCAAGAACGTCGGGCTGGATCTTGGCGTCACTCGCCGAAATGTAGATGCTGGATTCGCAGTCCCTGCAAGCGGAATAAAGGAGGTGCGTTTTTCCGACTCCGCTCTCGCCCCACAAGTAGGCGCTTGCCTTGGCGTTGCCGGTTTTCAAGAACTCGCGCAGCAGCGTGACGGCATCGCTATTCGCCGTGGCATAGTAGTTGTCGAAGCTTGCGTAGTCCGGCAAGCCCAAAGGCATGGTATGCTGGCGCATCACTGATTCGAATCACTTTCGGCGGCATTCTTGTAGCTGCGGCGGATGGCCCAGACCCAGACATACTGTACGCCGCTGACAATAGTCGATATGGCAACCAGAAGCATCAGCAGGTCTCCGATCAGGCCGGGCTGCATCCAGGGCGTGTTTTCCACCAATACGGCGATGACAAACGTAATTTGCAGCAAAGTATTGATTTTGCTTATCATGCTCGGTTGCATAGGAATATCGTCGTCGACCGAAAGAACAAGATAGCCGCCTACAATGACAAGGTCTCTGAATATCACCAGCAAAACCAGCTCGAAAGGAATCAATTCCAGCCATGCAAGCATGCAGTACGCGGAAATGATCAGTATTTTGTCAGCAAGCGGGTCCAGCCGTGCGCCAAGCTCTGTCACGCAGTTGAATCTTTTTGCAATCCATCCGTCCAGGCTATCCGTGATGCCGGCGACGATAAACAGAATTAACGCCGCTTCAAAGTCTTCGGATTGAAGAAGCAGGATGAGAACCGGTGCCGCGGCGATCCGCAGCAATGTGAGCAAGTTGGGAATTTGTCCAAAAAACGCAGTCATTTTCGGGGTCGGTCGGTTGCAAATGAATCGGCATAGAGTATACGCTACAAAGTTTTACAACTGTGATTTCAAATTGCTGACACGGAGTGCCGAATGACTCAGGATCGTCCCATGAACTATCGCAGATCCGGAGTCGACATAGAGGCTGCCGACCGGCTGATCGAATCTGTCGAGCCGGCACTGCGCCGCACTTTTCAGCCAGGCTGGATCAGCATGCCGCACGCTTTCGGCGCCTTGTTCGAAGTGCCTGGCGATTACCGCGAACCGGTGCTTGTGAGCGGAACTGACGGCGTCGGCACCAAGCTGAAGATCGCTTTTGAAACTGATCTTCACAGCACCGTCGGCATCGATCTGGTCGCAATGTGTGTGAATGACATCATCGTGCATGGTGCCAAGCCGCTATTCTTCCTTGACTATTTTGCTACCGGCGCATTGCATGGCGATGTCGCCAAGCAGGTGATCGAAGGCATCGCAGCAGGCTGCGAACAGGCCGGCGCAGCGCTTATCGGCGGCGAAACCGCCGAAATGCCAGGCATGTACAGCGCAGGCGAGTACGACTTGGCCGGATTTGCCGTAGGCGTTGTCGAAAAGAGCAGGATTATCGATGGCAGCGGCATTGCGCCTGGAGACGTCATCATTGGCGCCCAGGCTTCCGGCGTGCATTCCAACGGCTTTTCACTGATTCGCAAAGTCATCGAGTGCTGCGAGATTTCACTTGACGAGCGAATTGCCGGTGCAACCCTGGGCGAGACTTTGCTGACGCCGACGCGGATCTATGTTTCGGCGGCACGTGCAGTCATCGAGCGCACCGATGTCGCTGCGATTGCCCACATTACCGGCGGCGGCCTGCCTGGCAACGTGGTCAGAGTGCTGCCGGATGGCGTCAAGGCGGTGATTGACGTTCAATCGTGGCAGCAGCCCGAAATCTTCAGATGGATTGCCGAAACCGGCGGAATCGGCGCCCGCGATATGCTGAGTACGTTCAATTGCGGCATCGGAATGGTGTTCATTGCGAAGCCGGATGACGCAGACGGGGTGTCGGCGGCGCTCGCCGGCGAACAGGTCCAGTCCTGGCGAATCGGTGAAATCGCCGAAACCGGCGGACCTGGCGCGATTGAACTTCGGAACATTTAGCGTGTCTGTTCGGCTAGCAGTACTGGCATCCGGAAACGGCTCGAATCTGCAGAGGATTCTAGATTGCTCCAGTCGCGGAGAACTGGCTGCCCAGGTGTCGGCAGTCTTCAGCGATGTTCCGCATGCCTTTGCGCTGACGCGTGCGACCGACGCGGCAGTGCCAGCCGTTGCAATTGAGCCGCGGGACTACGCCGATTCGGTTGCCTATGATTTGGAACTTTGCCGCCGGATAAGGCAATTTGAACCTGACCTGGTTGTCCTGGCCGGCTACATGCGCATTATGACCGAGCAGTTCGTTAAATTATGGCCTCAGCGGATCATGAACATTCACCCGTCTCTGCTGCCGAAGCACAAGGGCTTGAATACCCACCAGCGCGTGCTTGATGCCGGCGACATGACGCACGGTGCGACAGTGCATTTTGTCACGCCTGAGCTTGATGCCGGTCCGATCATTGTGCAGGCCGAAACCAAGGTTGATGCGCAAGACACAGTTGCCGATCTTCAGCTGAAAGTGCATCGCCTGGAGCACCGAATCTACCCGCTTGCGATTCAGTGGTATGCGCACCGGCGTCTGTCGGTGGTCGACGGACGGGTGCTTTTGGACGGCCGGGTTTCGGACGAGCAGTATTTGACACTATGAGTTTCAAGAGCAAGTCGATTCAAGCATTGTTCAAGCGCGTGCGCGCGCATGGCGCGCGGCAATTTACTGCCTGGATCCCGCTCTTGGCGGTCCTTTGGCTTCCGGGTTTTGCGGCGCATTCCCAGGTCGACGGACTGCCGGAGTTCGATGCCGTCTACGCGGCTCAGATTGACGGTGTCGATATCGGCATCAGCGAGCGGGCGTTCCGCAAGGACTCTGGCGGGCAGGTTGCGATCGCGCATACGCTGCAAGTCAATGCGCTGATGCAGCTTCTCGGAGTCGACCCGGTGGCGCAAATCTCATCGGCGAGAGTAGGAATCGACGGCCGGGTGCGGCCCGAGCGGTTTTTCTATTCAGAAAAAACCGGTGGCGAGAATCTTGCCGAAGCGGTATTCGACTGGCACGCCGGAGAACTGTTTGCAGCGGGCGGGCCGTACGACGGCAATCGCTATTCCCTGCCTGAAAACGCGGAGATTCTCGACTTCGAGTCGTGGTACCTTGCGCACTTTTACCGGCCAATCGAGCATTATGCCGAGCATCGCATCGGCATTGCCGAAATAGACAAGACCAGAGTCTATGTGTACGGTCCGCCCCGGCGCGAAATGCTTGATACTGCGATCGGACAATTCGATACTGTCCGCCTGACCATGGCAAGGGTCAACCGGAAAAAACAGCGGTTTGTCGTCTGGATCGCACCGCAGATGCGCAATTTGCCTGTGCGGATACAGCGGATCAAGGGCGACCGCACCCTTGACTTAAGGATACGGCAAATCAATTGGCTGGATTGAGCCGCGGATCGGCGACTCAATATCGCACGGCAGTCTAATTGGTTTTGACCAGCGCCTTGTCGCTGACTGTCTTGAGGTGCAATTTGCCGTTCTTGACGGTGATCTTCAATTTGCCGCCCTCGGCCAGTTCGCCAAAGAGCAGTTCGTTTGCGACCGGTTTCTTGATGTGATCCTGAATGCACCTGTGCATCGGGCGCGCACCCATTGACGCATTGAATCCTTCTTCGCCCAGCCATTTGCGCGCCCTGTCATCGACGGTCAGGGTGACGTTCTTTTCGTGCAGCTGCTGCTCGAGTTCCATGAGGAATTTGTCGACAACCAGCAATATGGTTGTCTCGTCGAGCGGATTGAACCGGATGACCGAATCCAGGCGGTTGCGAAATTCAGGGGTGAACAGACGCTTGATGACCTTCTGGTCATCCTGGGAATGGTCCTGCTTTGTAAATCCTATGGATGAGCGCGAGATTTCTGCTGCGCCGGCGTTGGTTGTCATGACGATGATGACATTGCGGAAATCGGACTTGCGTCCGTTGTTGTCTGTCAACGTGCCGTAGTCCATGATCTGAAGCAGAATATTGAACACGTCCGGATGCGCTTTTTCGATTTCGTCGAGCAAGAGCACGGCGTGCGGCGTCTTATTGACTGCTTCGGTGAGCAGTCCGCCCTGATCGTAGCCCACGTAGCCGGGCGGTGCCCCGATCAGGCGCGAGACCGAATGGCGTTCCATGTATTCGGACATGTCGAGACGATGAAGTTCGACACCGAGGGTATGCGCCAGCTGCCTGGTGACCTCTGTCTTGCCGACGCCTGTCGGTCCGGTGAACAGGAACGACGATATCGGACGGTCCGGGTGCCCGAGTCCGGTGCGCGACAGCCTGATCGCGCTGGTCAGCGCGTCAATGGCCTCGTCCTGCCCGAATACGACAAGCTTCAGGTCGCGGTCGATGTTGCGCAGCGCGCTGATGTCGTCGCTTGAGACGCTTCGCGGCGGTATCCGCGCGATCCGGGATACGATTTTTTCGATGTCCTTGACGCTCACGGTGCGCTTTCGCTTGGCTGCGGGCAGCAGCCTGGTGTGCGCGCCGGCTTCATCGATGACGTCGATGGCCTTGTCCGGGAGATTTCGGTCGTTGATGTGGCGCGCCGCCAGTTCGGCGGCTGCGCGGATCGCCGGCAGCGTGTATCGCACCTTGTGATGCCGCTCGAAGCGCGATTTGAGGCCGCGCAGGATATTGACCGTGTCATGAATGCTCGGCTCTACGATATCGATTTTCTGAAATCTTCGCGAAAGTGCGCGATCCTTTTCAAAGACGCCGCGATACTCGGCGTACGTGGTCGACCCCATGCATCGAAGCCCTCCTGTGACGAGCAGCGGCTTGAGGATGTTGGAGGCGTCCATTGTCGCTCCCGATGCCGCTCCCGCTCCGATCACCGTATGGATTTCATCGATAAACAAGATTGCGCCCTCGTCCTTTTGCAATTCGTGCACGACCGCTTTGAGCCGCTCTTCGAAATCTCCGCGATATTTTGTGCCCGCCAGGAGCGCGCCCATGTCGAGCGAATAGATGCTCGAATCCGCGAGCGCTGCGGGAATCTCCTCGTCGACGATTCGCTTGGCCAGGCCTTCGGCGATCGCTGTCTTGCCGACGCCGGCGTCGCCCACGAACAAAGGATTGTTCTTGTTGCGCCGGCAAAGGATTTGAACTGCGCGAATAATCTCGTCTTCTCGCCCGATTAGCGGATCGATCCTGTCGTTCCTTGCCAGTTCGTTGAGGTTCTGCGTGTACTGTGTCAGCGCATTGTCGTCGCTTTCTTCCTTTTCGGAGTCTTCGCGCACGTCGGCTTCACTTTCGACCGGGGTTCCGGATTTGCCGATGCCGTGTGAAACGTATCGCACGACATCGTAGCGCTGCACATCCTGGGCATGTAGAAAGTGAACGGCGTTTGATTCGTTTTCGCCGTAGATTGCCACCAGGACCTGCTCGCAGATGACTTCTTTTTTGCCTGCGTTCTGCACGCTTAGCAGCGCCCGCTGCAATACCCGCCGGAAGCCGTGCGTGGTCCGAGGCTCGGTCTGCATCTCATTGGTGATCTCCGGGACGTGCTCGTTGATGAACACTTCGAGGACACTTTTGAGTTCGTCGATATTGGCGTCGCACGCACTCAGTACTTTCTTTACGCCCCTGTCGTCGATAATCGAAAGCAGCAGATGCTCGACTGTGACGAATTCATGATTCCGGTTGCGCGCCAGGGCGATGGCGTGATTCAGGCGTTCTTCCAGTTCCGGGGAAAACATATTATTCAGGTTCCATCATACATTGCAGAGGGTGGCCTTCCAGCCTGGCGATTTCTAGCACATCGCGGACTTTCATTTCTGCGATTTCTCGGGGATACAGGCCGCAAACACCGCGGCCGCGCTGATGTACAAGCAGCATGACGGTGATTGCCTGCTGCTCATGCATGTCGAATATCTGCTGCAAAATATTGACTACGAACTCCATCGGAGTGTAGTCGTCGTTCACGAGGACCACTTTGTACAGCCGGGGCTTTTTCAGCTTCGGCTTCGCATCTGCTACCTGCGGCGGGTTGATACGAGTCGGAGTCGGCATGGGAGATGATATTCAGCACTATGCGATCAACAGTTGCAAAAGTATAATCTGAGTCGAATTTGTTCCTTCGCACTCATGGTTTCTGGCGATATTGTACACCACGGTACCGCAAGTGTATGGTGTCGGGCCGGGTGTTTTCACCCGCCATGCTATACTCGAAGTGAAATCGAACACGGATGTCGACCAATCCGGAGACCGGATATGCGCGGGAGTCTGGATCGACACGCGGCGAAGCAGGGCGTTATGCCTGGGGCGAATTGGCCCTTGGCGCTGGCGTCGATTTGCACCTCCGGCAAGATCGGGTCGGCGGCCAGGGTTGCCCGGCACCAATCCGAACGCACGGACGCAGTGACGCCGCCTACTGAAACGCCGGCGTATTGAATGGCCTGTCGATTGCTGCGGTATTGTTCATTGTCTCGCATTGTGAAAAAAACTTCTGTCGTCGTAGGCATGTCCGGCGGAGTCGATTCTTCGGTTTCTGCTGCCATGCTCGTGGAGCAGGGGTATCAGGTCACCGGTCTTTTTATGAAGAACTGGGAGGACGACGATGCCGACGGGATTTGCAGCGCAGAACAGGATCTCGCCGACGCAAGGCAGGTATGCGATACCCTGGACATCCCTTTGCAAACCGTAAATTTCTCCTACGAATACTGGGAGCGCGTGTTTCAAGGATTTCTCAAGGAGTTGAAATCCGGGCGCACTCCGAATCCGGACATCGTGTGCAATGTGGAAATCAAATTCAAGGAGTTTCCGCACTGGGCGCTGCGCAACGGCACTGACCGGGTCGCTACCGGCCATTATGCAAGGCTGGTCCGCGATGACGGGAAGGTGGCATTGCTTAAAGGACTGGATGCCGGCAAGGATCAGACCTACTTTCTGTATGCGCTTCGTCCGGATGCATTGCAAAGGGCGGTTTTTCCGATCGGGCATTTGACCAAGGACGAAGTCCGGGAGCGGGCCAGGAAATACGGTTTTGGCAACTTCGGCAAAAAGGGCAGCACCGGAATTTGCTTTATCGGCAGGAGGAATTTCCGATCATTCGTAGGACAGTATCTCAAGTCGGCGCCCGGAGCGATTGAAACGCCTCAGGGCCAGGTCGTCGGCGAGCACGACGGCACATTTCTGCATACCATCGGACAGCGCACGGGGCTGGGTATCGGAGGGCCGGGCGAATCGTGGTATGTGGCGCGAAAGGACATTGAGCGCAATGTGCTGATCGCTGTTCAAGGGCACGATCATCCGCTGCTTTTCAGTCGCTTCGCCCATGTGTCGCGAATCAACTGGCTGTCGGGTTCGCCGCCGTCTGAGCCAGTCGCTGCCAAAGTGCGCTATCGCGGTGAAGATCAGCGCTGCATGGTGACGAATTCGGGGCAGGACTGCGCGACTGTTGAATTTGCGCATCCGGTAAGAGCGGCGACGCCCGGGCAGTCGGTCGTGTTCTACGATGGCGATGTGTGTCTGGGCGGCGCGGTGATTGACCGCACCGAGTCTTGATGGCCGTGTTCACCGTAGGAATAACCGGCGGCATCGGCAGCGGCAAAAGCGCCGTGACCGAACAATTTGCCGGACTCGATGTCCCTGTCATTGATCTGGATACAATAGCCAGGCAGATTGTCGCCCCCGGATTGCCGGCGCATCGGGAGGTTGTCGAGGCGTTCGGGCACGAATTTGTAAAGCCGGGCGGACAGCTTGACCGGGCCAGGCTGCGCCGTGCCGTTTTTGCCGATCCGGCTAGAAGGACGGTTCTCGAAGACATACTGCACCCTAGGATCTTCAGGGAAATGCGATTGCGGCTGATTCGCCTGAATGCGCATTACTGCATCGCAGTGATTCCCCTGCTCGCTGAAAGCTCGCGCAAATATCCTCTGGACCGGGTTCTGGTGGTTGATGCGCCCCGGGCGGTGCAGGTTTCGCGGGTGGTTGAACGCGACAGCCAGACGGCGCAGGATGTCGAACGGATCATCGATGCCCAGGCCGACAGGGGTGCCAGACTTGCTATTGCCGACGATGTCATTGACAATTCGGGTACTTTGGAAGAGCTGGCTGAAAAGGTTGAGATTTTGCATCGCCGCTACCTGGAGTTCGCGCGCGAAAAGCAATCCAATCCGAGTCACTGAGATGCTGGCACTCAATCTGCGCCAGGCGCAACGGCACTTGGCAGGCGACGCGATGCGGCAATGGTATTTGAAATGAGCGATTTTGACACATTCGCAATTGAATCGGCGGTGTTCCCGATAGCGGGGCTTGGAACGCGCATCCTTCCTGCGACCAAGGCGATTCCGAAGGAAATGCTGACGGTGGTCGACAAGCCGCTGATCGAGTATGCGGTGGAAGAGGCGCGTTCGATCGGAGTGCGCAAATTCATCTTTGTGGTGGCCCCCGGCAAGACCGTGGTCATGGATCATTTTTCCGAGAACGCGGTGCTTGAGGAGCTTTTGGCAGCCAAGGGCAAGAATGCCGAACTTCAGCGCGTTCGCGCAGCGAATATGGCCGCCGGGCAGGCGCTATATCCGATTCAGGACGAGCCTCTCGGCCTCGGGCATGCGGTTTGGTGCGCACGCAAGCATATTGGAAGCGGTCCTTTCGCGGTCATTCTTCCTGACGACCTGGTCCTTGGCGGTCAGTGGTGCATACGGCAGATGGCTGAGGCGAGAATGCAGGTTGGCGGCAATATTCTTGCGACCGAGGAAGTCCCGTACAATGCGATCAGCCGCTACGGCGCTCTGAAGCCGGGAAAGCGGACCGGAAACATTGTCGAGGCATTGGATCTGGTGGAAAAGCCGCAGCCGGATCAGGCGCCGTCCAACATGGCGGTTATCGGCCGGTATTTGCTGACGCCAACCATATTTGAGTTTCTTGAGCGCGGCAAGCGAGGCGCAGGCAACGAAATTCAGCTTACCGACGCGATGCGAGAAATGATTGCAATCGAGCCGTTCCACGCAGTCAAGTTTGAAGGTCGAAGATATGATTGCGGCAACAAGGCGGGTTTTGTCGCAGCGAACCTTGCCTATGCGCTGTCGGATGCGTCCTTGGCGGACGAAGTGCGGTCCCTCATCAAAGGGCTCGGTATTGAAGGGATTGACTGAGTCGGATTTCCACTCGTGCGTCATTTGGGTCCGCGAGGGACCGGATGGCGGAAGCCGGCCAAGTTAGCCGATAGGGTCAAGCACGAAGTCGAATCTTCCGTGCCAGCCGTCGGAAGTGCGCCTGATGTCCATGAGCAATTCGCTGCGAAATATCCAGTCGCGCGAATTTTCCCGCTTTTGATCGGGAAAGTAGATCTGCGTTGTAAGAAGGCGGGTATCGGGACCTTGCACTTTGACATGAATGTGCTGCGTCCGTCCCGGGTAGATGGCCGGCCTGATTGTCATGAACCGATAGCTTCCTGCAGAATCCGTGAACTGATGGCCGCGATAGCGGAAGCCGCTGTTGTCGTAGCGTCCGGCATGATCGCAGTGCCATATGTCGACCACGGCTCCTGCGACCGGCTTGCAGTCCGGCGTCACGACCAGTCCCTGCAGGATCAGAGGGTCTGCATCCGAGTCCGGCTCGATCAAATTGTCGCGGCGCGGCGTATTGGGCGTGTAGAACGGCCCTTGTGTCTGCGATGTCGTGCCCGGAGTGCATTCCAGAAGCGGCGCCAATCCGAGGTTGCGGCTTTGCGCGGGTCCTGAAAACTCATAGGAAAGCGCTGTCTGCCGCGAGCTGGCGGCGAGCGGAGTTGCGGCGCAAGCCACGAGAATGCCGTTTAACAGGCGCCGGCGGGCAATGCTGAATCGTTCCATGTCCTCAGTATACCCGCTGGTCATGCGATGTTCATCTGGTCGAATCAACGAAGATGGGACACATTGGCTTCAGCCTCTCCTATCGGATGCTTCGTGCCGCCGGCTCAGGCGCATCGGGTGACAGCGCGACAGCAGATTGTTTAACGCGGCAGACAACTCAGGAATATAATCGAACAATGGAAGGCGTAGAACAAGCATTGACATTCGACGATATCCTTCTCGTGCCCGCACGCTCGTCGGTGCTGCCTTCCGACACGTCCCTTCGAACCCGTCTTACCCGGCGGCTTGAGTTGAACATCCCCCTGCTATCCGCTGCCATGGATACGGTGACCGAGTCGTCCATGGGGATTGCCATGGCGCAAATGGGCGGACTGGGCATCATTCATCGAAATATGACCCCCGAGCGCCAGGCTGCCGAAGTGCGGACCGTCAAGCGCCACGAAAGCGGCGTGGTCAAGGATCCGATCACCGCGAGTGCAGCCATGACCATCGCCCAGGTCTCGGACTTGATGGCGAGTCACGGCATATCCGGATTGCCCGTCTTGGACAACGGCGATCTGGTCGGAATCGTAACCAACCGCGACATGCGGTTTCAAACCCGAAGTGACGAATCGGTTACCACTGTGATGACTCCCAGGGATAGGCTTGTCACTGTCGAAGAGGGCGAGTCGACAGAGCACGTTCTCAAGCTGCTGCACCGCCACCGGATTGAAAAGCTTCTTGTCGTTGACGACCAATTCCGGCTTAAGGGATTGCTTACGGTGCGCGATATTTTGAAAAACGAGAATTACCCCGATGCCTGCAAGGATAGCGAGGGACGATTGCTGTCCGGAGCAGCGGTCGGTACCGGCGACAATGAGCTGGAGCGCGCCGAAGCGCTGATCGAGGCCGGCGTCGACGTAATCGTCGTCGATACAGCGCACGGACACTCGGACCGGGTCATCAGTCATGTCAAGACGATCAAGGCTGCCAATCCGGATGTCGAATTGATCGCCGGTAATATTGCTACGGCAAGGGCGGCCCTGGATTTGGCGGACAACGGCGCCGATTCGGTCAAGGTCGGCGTAGGTCCGGGTTCGATTTGCACGACGCGGGTCGTCGCCGGTGTGGGGGTGCCCCAGATCACCGCAATATCCGAAGTGGCAAGAGCCTTGCGGGGCACAGGCATACCATTGATTTCCGACGGCGGAGTGAGGTATTCCGGCGACATAGCGAAAGCCATAGCCGCCGGCGCCGATTCGATCATGATGGGCAGCCTGCTTGGCGGCACGGACGAATCTCCAGGGTCTATCGAGGTGTATGAAGGCCGCACCTATAAGGCGTATCGCGGGATGGGCTCGCTCGGCGCCATGGCCGATGGCGCCAGAGACCGGTACTTTCAAGACAAGCAGACAGACCAGGCCAAGCTGGTGCCTGAAGGGATCGAGGGTCGTGTTCCGTATCGCGGAGCGGTGGCGAACATTGTGCATCAGCTGCTTGGCGGGGTTCGTTCCAGCATGGGCTATACCGGCAGCGCCGATATCGCGGCATTGCAGACAGGCGGAAGGTTCGTGCGCATTACCAATGCCGGATTCAGGGAAAGCCACGTTCACGATGTCGATATCGTGAAAGAATCCCCCAACTATCAGCGTAACTAGCGGTTCAGTGACCTACGGCTATCCGTCGACTGTTCCCGGCGACCGAATTGCTGTTATCGATTTCGGGTCGCAGTACACGCAGCTGATTGCGCGGCGAATTCGCGAATGCGGCGTATTCAGCGCCATCTATGCCTGCGATGCCGCGATCGGGGACATCATCGACTTCAAGCCATCCGGCGTAGTGCTCTCCGGCGGACCGGCGACGGTGACGGACGAATTTTCGGCGCGTGCTCACCCTGAGCTTCTCGAATTGGGGGTGCCGGTTCTTGGAATTTGCTATGGCATGCAGGCTATGTCGGCGCAGCTTGGCGGAAGCGTGGAAAATTCAGCAGTTCACGAGTACGGCTTTGCACAGCTCAAGGTGACAGGCGATAGCGAATTGCTTCGCGATCTTTCCAGTTCCGACGACGGCAGCGAAAATCAGGTGTGGATGAGTCATGGCGACCGTGTCATCGAATTGCCGGACAACTTCATCAGGCTTGCCGAGTCGGAAAGTTCGCCGATCGCGGCCATAGGTGACCTGAAGCGTCATCTGTACGGGCTTCAGTTTCATCCGGAAGTGACGCACACAGTATCTGGAAAGAAAATCCTGTCGCGCTTTGTTCATGACATTTGCGGGTGCGAATCGCAGTGGCGGGCCGAGGAAATCATTGAGCAGCAAATCGCCCAGATTCGCCGGAATGTGGGTTCTGACAGAGTGATTCTCGCGCTGTCCGGCGGAGTCGATTCATCAGTGTGCGCCGCATTGCTGCATCGGGCGATCGGTGAGAATCTGACCTGCATCTTTGTGGACAACGGACTGCTCAGATTGAATGAGACTGAGATGGTTCGCGACTCAATAGTCAGCAAAATCGGCGTCAGTGTAACTGTGATTGATGCGCGCAGCCGATTTTTTCAGGCGCTTGAGGGCGTGAGCGATCCCGAGCGCAAGCGCAAGGTGATCGGTCGGGAATTCATCGATATTTTCCAGGAGGAAGCTTCCAGGATCACAGATGCCAAGTGGCTGGCGCAAGGGACAATCTATCCGGATGTCATTGAGTCTGCGGCATTGCATACCGGCAAGGCCAAGGTGATCAAGTCGCACCACAACGTCGGGGGGCTGCCCGAATCCCTGCATTTGCAGCTGCTTGAGCCGCTGCGCGAACTGTTCAAGGACGAAGTCAGGAAGATCGGCACGCAGTTGGGGCTGCCCAGGGAAATTGTCTACCGGCATCCATTCCCCGGACCGGGGCTCGGCGTTCGAATCCTGGGCGAAGTCAAGGGCGAGTATGCCGAAATACTGCGGCGGGCCGATGCGATCTTTATCGAAGAGTTGATCAGCAACGATCTTTACTACGCGGCGAGTCAGGCGTTTGCCGTGTTTTTACCGATAAAATCGGTAGGCGTTGTGGGCGACAACCGCAAGTATGACTATGTGATCAGCCTTCGCGCTGTGCAGACAGAAGACTATATGACAGCGAATTGCCTAAGGATCCCCTACGAAGTGCTGGAGCTGGTTTCGCGTCGAATCGTCAATGAGGTTTCCAACGTGAGCCGGGTTGTCTATGACATTTCCAGCAAGCCGCCTGCGACGATCGAGTGGGAATGATTCCGCGTCTGGCACTGGCTGGCACCTACAGGCATCAGACAGCGCATAACTCATTGTAATAACAAGAATAACATCATTTCTGTCTGGCACCCGCCGGCACCGCCAAGCAAACTTTTCGATGGCTTCTCGAGACCGATTCGTGGCTGATGTACATACTCCAAATTTCCATGGGTAATTTTCAAAAATAGACAGGAGGCGACCATGCCAAAGAAACCAGGATCACATCATGTCGTGCCCAACGCTGACGGCGTTTGGGATGTCAAAAAAGACGGCGCGGCTCGTAGCAGTGGCCACTTTGGCAAGAAGCGGGATGCCGTCGATGCCGGGCGCAAGATCAGCCAGAACTAAGGCACCGAATTCTACATCCACGGCAAGGACGGGAAGATCCAGAATAAGGACAGCCACGGGAATGATCCGTATCCGCCGAAGGGATGATTTTCGGGGCGATTCAGGATGTGCACTCATTTTCAACGGCCCACCCGCCAGATCCGGGTGTCACTCCATAGAAAACAAGGGTTATCCGGAAATGAGGTGTTGTGTGGGCATTGCAAAAGGTAACATATATGCTACTATATGGATCATATGACAGAGGTTAGAGAATACCTCGATGCTGAGGGAAACAGCCCTTATGCCAAATGGTTCGATCGTCTGAATGTGGCCGCTGCGGTCAAGGTGACGACAGCCGTCCATCGGATGGAGCAGGGCAACTTCTCTAATGTGAAAGGTGTGGGTGCCGGCGTCTATGAGTACCGAATCGATTTTGGTCCTGGCTATCGAATCTACTTTGGCAAGGATGGGGACCGGTTGGTGATATTGCTCGCGGGTGGTACCAAGAAGCGCCAGGACGCAGATATTGCTGCTGCAAAAGGACACTGGCGCGACTATAAGCGCCGAAAACGGCAAGAGGTGACATGATGGCTCTGACGAAAGATTTTAAGGACACCATACAGGCACGCGCCCAACGCGATCCCGCGTTTCGCAAGGCCCTGCTGCAAGAAGGGGTCGAATGTTTGCTCGCCGGTGATGTCGATACCGGCAAGGCGGTGCTGCGTGACTACATCAACGCGACGATCGGGTTTGAGGAACTCTCCCAGGTCTTCGACAAGTCGAGCAAGAGTCTCATGCGTATGTTTGGGCCAAAAGGTAATCCACAGGCGAGCAACCTGTTTGCGGTGATCCAATATCTGCAGGAGCAGGAGGGCATCCACCTGGAAGTCAAAGCCCGGAAGGTTGCCTAAGGTGCTGTGTATCAGTGTTCAATCGGCAATTTTTTTCGAGCATTTTGAAGGATTTTCTGAGCATGGTATTTTTCATGGTATTACCGTTTAGCAGGAAAATAAGCCATTGAATATAAAAGACAAAAAAGGCTTATTTACAATAGAGTGGGAATGATTCCGCGTCTGGCACTGGCTGGCACCGCCAAGAAAACTTTTTTCACGGTATAAATCATGGTGTCGTTGCCCATAGGATCAGGGCTGCGACAAAATATCATGCCGTACTGTCCAAACTATTCATGGTTTCGAAGTTCGACAACTCATTGAGAATGATTGCAACGGATCTCCCGCTTGATGCACATTACGCCTCAGGAGCAATTAATCATTACTTAAATCCTCCAGCCATCCATTTAGTGCTTCCGGAAGGCAAGGACTTAAGCAGGCATTCTCTTTATACCAAGGTTCCGGAGGTGTGGTTGCAAGTCTGTTTTGCGTTACTCCCAGTGGCGCTTGTAGGGCGACAAACAGGATAATTCCGTATTCAGAATTACCTTGTTTGTCGCCCTACAGGCGCTAATACTCAAGTACATATGGCCTCTCAAATTAAATTAGCGACTGCGGTGAATGAAATTTGCCTGGCGTTTGGGTTGACAAAAGACGAAGTGGCGCAGGTATGTAATGTTCAGAGCAGGAAGACCCTTTATAACTGGATCAATGGGGAGGCTAAGCCTAGGAAATCAGCAATGAGCAGAATTTTTGATCTATTAGTCATCTCACGAGCGTGGACCAGCTCTGGTTTTACTGCTGATCGGGAGCGGCTAAATGAACCTGTGCTTGGAAACCAAAGCGTATTTGATCTCCTAAACAAGCTCGACATCGATAAAGATCGTATACTTTTTGCCGGATCAAGGTTGAATATGCTAACTCCAGCAAATGACGAATTTGCAGATCCGTTTGCTTAACTAAAAAGAGATAAAAAATACCGATTATGTCGTCGAATCAATCACTTGTGTAGGAGGTTGCGCTTGCGAACACTTCATGTTCTTTGTAAGGTTTTATGCCCCAGTTTCAAACAAAGTTACTCCAACGCCGCGCCAGTGTCGCTTCACTCTTTTGAATGCCTTAAGGTCAAATTTGAGCAACATGGGAATGATCATCAGCCAGGCGAATTCCACCACTGGCAGGTTAATATGGGCCGCCTCGATGTGTCCTGTTGTCTGGAAGGCGTTCGGAAATTGATGCCTCAGTCCGATACCGACGATAGTTCACAGCGCGACCCACAGTGTCAGGCAGCCCTTGAACAGACCCATTTCACTATTCTTCTCCGTATCACTCATGAATTAACTCCGCATGCTCGTGCTTTAAGCGCCCGATTAAGTCCAGTACCCGCTGCCGGATGTCGTCGCGGCTTTCTCTGAACGCTATCATGATTTCTTCCTCTGTGCCGGTGGCCTTGGCTGGGTCACTGAGGGGCCAGTGTTCCTTGCGCGTGCCCGCCGGTAGTAATGGACAATGTTCATCGGCGTGCCCACATACGGTCACAACATATTCTGCCCATTCGAGCATTGCAGCAGTGAGTTTGCTGGATTCCTGTGCGGAGATGTCCACGCCGGCCTCCTGCATGACCGAAATAGCGCGTGGGTTCTTGCCATGGGACTCAATACCTGCCGATTGAACCTGGAGCCAGTCTCCACCGTGCTGACGCGCCCAGCCTTCCGCCATTTGCGAACGGCAGGAATTGCCGGTGCATAAAAATAATAGATTCATTTGAATGATTTTCTTTTGAACGTATTAGGTACAACAAGCCGCGCCTGGGTGATCGGACATCTTCGCCAACGCTACTCTGTCACAATTAAAAGTTTATGTTCTACAACCCCAGTGGTTGTGGCCTTGATGACCTGACGAGCTGTTATATCCCACATCAATATAGCGAAAACCCCCTAGATTATCCACATTGAAATAGCCGTCCCATTAGAATAACGTGGGAATCGAATTTCAGAATTACGATCTCTGATGTTGCTCAGAGAGTCATCTCTATAGCTTTTTGCAAAATAAAGTGCCACGTTCGTCGGTAGGGCGATATCCTCGTGTCGAAATTGTGAAAACCGTTTATCTCGTGTCGTGTGTCTCTCGCAAGAGAGAAGGCCTGATAGCGGCGAAAGACTCTCTGTATGCGGAATATTAAGATTTGTGCCGGCGCCAAGCGGTGACTCTAAACTTAATGTGCGCCGTGGAAAGGCGTTTTTCTCTGGCAGGTGCGAAACCTGTCCAACAACTGTCGCTCCGGTTGAGTAGCGGCTAAAGCGGATCATGGAGGTAACAACATGGTTTGAAGCACTTTAGTAGAAGGGTCGTTTTAGACGATTCAGCGAACATGCGGGCCGGAACGTAAGTGAACACCGAGCAGGCCTCGAAAAGTGTAATGCGGAAGCCGATCCGCCGTTATTTCGGAGAAGGCCGACGCTGCTTCGGGAAGTGAGCGACAAGCGCACCGGGGCGGTTCCGCCGGGGTATTGGTGCTGGCACGCATGGAAGACGAGAGAAGTGGCAAAACGGGAAGCCCTGTCAATGATGTGGCACGCATCAAACCGGTAATCCGCGAGGACTGGACTGGGTTGTCAGGGTGGCGGATAGGTTCGTAGTACTGAGGATGCGGGGTAATGCCTGCGGAGGAAAGGAGCCTTGATTCGGAAGCAGAATGCAAAGCAGGAAAGGGCATGACTACTGAAATTAATCTAATAGGGTCTGGAAAGGTTCAGAGATTGCAGCACATGCTACATGCCAAAGCGAAGGAAGAACCTGGGCTAAGGTTTCATGCGTTGCATGACAAGGTGTATCGGATGGATTTTCTGGCCGAGGCGTATCGGCAGGTGCGGCGCAATCGCGGCGCGGCCGGCGTGGACGGACAGACATTCGAGGACATCGAGTCATACGGCGTTGAAAGATGGCTCGGGGAACTGGCGCGAGAACTCAGGGAAAAGACCTACAAGCCGCAAGCGGTGCGTCAGGTGATGATTCCGAAGAAGCAGAAAGGCAAGTATCGCCCGTTGGGGATACCGTGCCTTAAAGACCGGGTGGCGCAGACATCGGCGATGATGATATTGTCGCCGATCTTTGAAGCCGATTTGTGCGATGAGCAGTATGCCTATCGCGCGAACAGGAGCGCGAACGATGCGGTCAAGCGCATCCATCGACTCCTGAACACGGGACACCATGAAGTGGTTGATGGCGATTTGGCTGACTTTTTCGGTCAGATTCCCCATGCCGAACTGATCAAGAGCCTTGCGCGTCGCATCAGCGACGGTGCGATGCTCGCACTGATCAAGGCATGGCTGGAAATGCCGGTGGAAGAGGATGACGGCAAAGGCGGCAAACGCCGCACGAACCGTGCAAGGAATCAGCGCAGGGGCAGCCCCCAGGGTTCTCCTGTATCGCCGCTTCTAAGCTCGATCTACATGAGACGCTTTATTGTGGGTTGGAAGCACTTTGGTTTTGATCGGAGGTTTCAGTCGCATATTGTCAACTACGCAGACGACATCTGCATTGTGGGGAAGGCTCCGGCGGCAGTGATGCTGTCGGCATTCACTCGGATGATGGAGAAGTTGAAACTGCCGGTGAATATGCAAAAGACCCGGTGTCTTAGGTGTCCGGACGAGTCTTTGGAATTTCTGGGCTATCGTATCGGAATGAATTATCGATATGACGGATCGGGCGCCTACATAGGCACCCGTCCGAGCAAGTCGAGCGTTCAGAGAATATGCCGCAAGATAAGTGAGCAGAGCGCAAGGCAATACGGATTTCTGGAACGGGATGAGATGGTAAGACGCTTTAACTGGATGCTATCCGGTTGGGCGAACTACTTTCATCTGGGACAGGTATCCCCTGCCTATGCGGCAATCGATGCTCACGCTTCAAGGCGGCTTCGCCAGTGGCTGTGTCGCAAGCACAAGGTGAGAGTCGGGAGATTCGTGCGGTTCCCCGACCGCAGGCTGTATGACGATTACGGCCTGACTCGCTTAGTGCTCAAGACCCAAAGCCTTCCGTGGGCGAAAGCATGATTTCGCCTGAAAGCCGGATGCGGGAAAACCGCACGTCCGGTTTGATGAGCGGGGGTCTGGAAACGCGGTTATGGGAGTCGGCCTGAGGCCCAAAGCGAAAGCGATGGAACCGCCACCGAACCCTAACATTGGCGCGCCAGCCCTCGACTCTACAAACAATGGCGAATTTGTTTTCGCTGGACGGTACAAGGACCGTCCGAGGTTGAAATTACTGACTATCACTGAAGGGGTTAACGATGGGTATTAGGAATGGAATGGCACCAGTGCATCCGGGCGAGATTCTCAGAGAGGAACTTACTGAGCTTGGACTATCTGCCAGTAATTTGGCTGAAGCATTGTGTGTGCCAGTCAATCGAATCACATTGATCCTCAACGGACAGCGAGGAGTGAGTGCGGATACAGCATTACGACTTGCTAGATATTTCGGGACAAGTCCTGAATTTTGGCTCAGTCTTCAAAAGTCTTGGGAAATACGTCTGGCAGAAACCGAACATGGAAGCACAATTGTGGAGAATGTTCAGCCTCGCGCGACGGCGGTCTAGGCAAGCAATGCTTGAATCGAAATTTGATGTAGACTCATCGTTCTACATTGATCGGCTCCAGCAGTATTCGTGAAAGCAATTGCTGGTTTCCAACAGGGCAGCCGCGGCAATTCGGAACAATCCATTCAGTTTTCCACGTTACTGACTATTGTTCAGTCGAGAAAGTGTTGAGAATCTGTCTGCCCCATAGAAGATTCTTGTCCGCACCACTTAGTTCGGCTTCCTCGCATACGATGTTCCAGTGCTGTCCGACAGCCGTAATGAGTTTTTCAAATTTGTCGCGATCTTGCAACTCAGACAACAACCGCTTAACGGCTTTGAGTCTGAGAAACACGCAACATTTCGGCAGTCATCTTCGCCGCAATTTCATCAATGCGGCGGCCGGGCGCGACGATTTGGACGATTGGAGCGAGCAGTGTCTTGACAGGATCGGACATCTGTATCAGTTGAATTACGGGCGCTTGGAGACAGGGATTGAAGAGCTATTCTCAGCCGCTGACAGCGAGTTTGCAGCCGCGTCTGGCGAATCGGTTAAGCACGAATTCACATAAGCTCGGCTAGATTCGGTTTTGTGCAAGTGCATTCGAATATTCGGGTTAGAGTCACCGCTTCGCGCCGACACTAACCGTAATATTGTCGTGAGTCATTGACAGGCTTTATCAAGATCTGACGATGCTGCCAAGCAATTTCGATAATGTTGCCGGCAATTGCAATTGCTGTTGTGGCTTCGCATCGAGTACATTGCAAATCGGACTATGACAACGAGAAAAACCGACTGCAATGAAGGATATCAAAGCAGCTAGATTTATGAACGACATCCAACTTCTGATCGATCTCCACCTTCATGGCGCGCGACAAGGGCCAGGTGGAGAATCTGAAACCAAACGAGCGGCGGAGCTGGCAGGTCTCGACCGTTCACGCTCCTTGAAAGTTGCGGATATAGGCTGCGGCACAGGTGCGTCGACCATCATCCTTGCCAAGGCGCTTGATGCCTGTGTCACTGCCGTGGATATTGTGCCGGAGTTTCTTGACGAACTTCAATCCAGAGCGAACGACTATGGCGTGGCGGAAAGAATTGAAACGCTGAACTGCTCTATGGATGACCTGCCATTTGCAGAATCGGAATTCGATGTAATCTGGTCCGAAGGGGCGATCTACAATATGGGCTTTGAAGCCGGGGTATCAAGCTGGAACCGATTCCTGAAACCGGGAGGAAAGCTGATAGTTTCCGAGATTACGTGGCTTTGCGAGACAAGACCGTCCGAACTTTCCTCGTATTGGGAGAATGAGTATCCGCAGATCGCTGCAGCCTCGGTCAAGGTCGATGTCCTTGAACGGCATGGTTATTGCCCTGAGGCATTTTTTGTCCTTCCGGCACATTGCTGGCTTGAGAATTACTACTGGCCCATGCAAGACCGTTTTGACGCGTTTGTTCAGCGCCACGGCGCGAGTGACGAGGCAAAGGCCATCGTCGAAGCGGAGCGGCACGAAATATCCCTCTACGAAAAATACCGCGACTATTACGGTTACGGTGTCTATATTTCGAAGAAATCCATGGTATGAATTGTGTCTCGATGTTCGGGAGCATCTGCCGGGTTCGTTTTCTGCCGGCATGCCGTAAACGGTTTCGCAAAGGCGCTTGCCAGGCAGGTATTCTTCAACCGGCTGGCAATAAAGGCAGCGTCTGATGTAAGGGACTTTCGGACTGTCTGGTTGCAAAACCGGTAGTTCTTGAATTGTGGTCTTGCGCTGTTGGTGGTGTTCAAGGTTGGCGCTAAACCATTTATGGTTTATAACCCGATTGTGAATTTCTCGGGAAATATTGATCTGGTCTTGACTGGCGCGTTCGGGGAGAACAGGACTCCTTGGCTGAACGTTCCAAGCCGAACCGGTCCATTTGAAAGCCGCGATCGATAAACAGGTAAAATTTACATTGGTGCGGGACTGTTCGGATTGGCCCGAGTTTGCACTCAAAGGATTGTGAGTCTGCCGGTTGCGCAATCGAACAGGCCGAATATGCACTTCAATCTGCAGCGGCAAGCCTATGGATTGCGGCACTGACCCAATGACGTGAGACTCCCGATGTCCACTTTCCCATCTGCCTATGACGCCGAATGGATGCAGGCTGCGCTGCGGCTCGCCGTAAGTGCTGAGCGTGCAGAAGAAGTCCCGGTAGGCGCCGTAGTCGTATCGAATGGCAAGGTGATTGGCGAAGGATACAATCGAACGATTGTCGATAGCGACCCCGCTGCACACGCCGAAATTATCGCTTTGCGCTCCGCGGCGCAGACGCATCGCAACCACAGGCTTCCGGATGCAGACCTTTACGTAACGCTCGAGCCGTGCGCGATGTGCGCGGGTGCAATCGTACATGCTCGAATCCGCAGAGTGGTATTCGGCGCGTATGACCCGAAATCCGGTGCTGCGGGCTCGGTCATCAATGTACTGGACCATCAGGAGCTCAATCATCGCTGCCAGGTGACGGGCGGGGTGCTGCAGCGCGAGTGCGCTGATATTCTTCAGCGTTTCTTTAAGAACAAAAGAACCTGAACGCCATCTGGAAATGTCGGACCGCGTCCGGATAGACCGATGTGCCCATTCCGTGCG
The DNA here is from genome assembly GCA_965214615.1 of Arenicellales bacterium. Lineage (GTDB taxonomy): Bacteria > Pseudomonadota > Gammaproteobacteria > Arenicellales > JAJDZL01 > CBDAUN01. The sequence continues at coordinate 2,994,445 of OZ243952.1, read as the reverse complement.
GCCTTGCGACAATCCGGCCCGGCCGGACCGGATTGCGCGTCCAATCTGTTGCGAGAAACATCGGAGAACGTAAAATAAATCTGCGATAATGCAACGTCAATCAGAACCGGGTTCCAGTGCAGGAGCTTGCTGAACGGAGAGGTACCGAAGTGGCCATAACGGCGCGGACTCGAAATCCGTTGGGGGCAATAGCTCCACGTGGGTTCGAATCCCACCCTCTCCGCCAAACATCCAGCCATTGCTGGCGAATCCGCGTCGAATATCTTGCACTTGCTATTGCGCGCGCGGTGTTTCAAAGCAGTGGCGCCCGCCGTGATTCGGCGTGCCTTGCGAACGCTATCAGCGCGGCAGTCCCTTTTCATTCAAAGCCCAGGATTTTGTCTTCGCTTCGGTGATCCGATCCGGGCAGCGAACTGTTGTGATTCGCAATATCTGCGAGTTCGTCAGGTCTGGATTGACCAAGCTCATATCGCTGGATTGGACTCAGCCGTTCTCGCAATGCAGCATTGACCCACTCAGTTCTAGATTCGCCCGTCAGGCCAGCGCCAATTCTCGCCAGTTCCTCAGTCTTTAGGCTACGGATGTTCAACGCCGCGACTGTTCTCTCGCTGATGCGGAACTGTCCAAATGGATATACGGTTCCGACGGATAGGTTGAGAGCACAATCGGCAACTCACGGAGAAGTAGTCTGCTGAGATTCGAATCTGCCTGTAAATAGTATATTTCAATATATAATATTGAAATATACTGATAATCTTCACCGGATTGACATGAAAATTGACAGAAACATAGAAGCTCATCTACGTCGAGCCGCTGGGCGAGCACCGGTTTTGACGTTGACCGGACCTCGGCAGAGCGGTAAGACAACCCTTGTCAGATCAATGTTCAAGAGCCATGACTATGTGACGCTGGAAGCGCCGGATGTCAGGGCGCTCGCCCAAGGCGACCCGCGTGGATTCTTGGATCAGTTCGGCGACGGAGTTGTTATTGATGAAGTCCAGCACGTTCCGGACTTGTTGTCATATATCCAGGTCCTGGTTGATGATGATCCGGCGCCCGGACGCTGGGTCTTAACTGGATCAAATAACTTCGCCTTGTTGGAATCTGTCACACAGTCGCTGGCAGGAAGAACTTCGATTCACAAATTGCTTCCTTTGTCGTGGGACGAAGTTCAGCGATTTGAACAGCGTCCCGCAAATCTTTCGGAGGCATTGTTCGCTGGAGGCTATCCTCGGATATTCAATGAAGGTCTGAATCCGAGCGAATGGCTGCAATCCTACATCTACACTTATCTGGAGCGTGATGTCAGATCGCTTGCCAACATTGGCGATCTCGCCGCCTTTCAGCGATTTGTAGAATTATGCGCCGGACGCAGTGGAACCTTGCTGAACTACTCGTCCCTGGCTTCGGATTGCGGGGTCGCGCAGCCCACAGCCAAGCGCTGGATGGGTATCCTGGAGGCAAGTTTCATTGCTTTCACTGTACCGTCATTTTCAAAAAATTTGCGAAAGCGCGTGACCAAGATGCCGAAATTGTACTTCTGCGACACAGGATTGATGTGCTGGATGCTTGGCATTCGAGAGTCCGGTCAGATAGATGCGCATCCGCTTCGGGGACAAATTTTTGAGACCTGGGTCGCGTCGGAGATTGTGAAGCATCGTGCCAGTTCGGGCATGCCGGACAGGATTTATCACTATCGTGATCACAATGGATCCGAAGTGGACATCGTCATTCCGGAATCGGACACGATTGAACTTATTGAAGCCAAATCGGCCGCGACACCTTCGCCGTCTCTGATAGCCCGAACCAAGCGCGTCAAGCGGCACGTCGGTGATTTGTCGCAGTCTGTCTTTGCCGTTGCCGTGTACGGAGGAGATCAACGTCGCCGTTACGGCGATGACTGGCTGATTCCGTGGCGCGAGTTGCGATATCCGCTGAAGGTTACGGACACCAAAGAATTAAGCTGCGCTGAAAATGCGGTCTTGGTATCGGCAAATGGGCAACCTCTGCCAGGCGTTGATGTTTTGGCGCTGTTTCCCAATAGGACCTGGGTTGCATCGGCAACAAATGCTCAGGGTGTGGCGCGGCTAAAGCTGTATGCAAATGACCGAGCCATGAAAGTGTACATTGCGACAGCGGGATTTGCAGCCCACTTTGATGGCGGCTGGCTGCCGCATAAGGGACACCTTGGCGTCGAACTTTCTGAAACCCCGAACGGCGGATCTGTAATATTCCAAAACGGTGTTGGAAACATCCCGGGCATCTCCGGCCGATTGAACCCCATCCGCGACACCAGCGATCGCACATATTTGTATGCCGATAATATCGCCATCAACGGCGGGGTACAGCAGCCTGTGACGTTTGAGTTGGGCGAAGACCTGCACCTGATGGATGCCGAAGGGCATGAGTGCCGGATTCGGATTATCGACTTGACAGGGCGTTCGGCATTGATTGGGTATGTCGCGAATTGAGTGCTGGCTCCTTGCTTGATCGGAGACTCGCAACTGTTTGCGTTGGCGTATGATGCAAATACCTTCGCACGTAATTCGAAATAACCAGGACGGTCCCCGAAAAATCATCCTGCCTGTTTAGACCCGTGCATTGCCGTAAATGGCCATGACTCCTCGATGGAGCGCTCCTTCGTGTTCAGAAGATACCTCGGCTTCAATATTACAATTCCATGTCGTTGAGCGGCGAGCAATGCTTCATCCATTTCCGTTTCCGGAAAGGTAGCATGAACATCCTCTCGCGAAGCTGGAAAGGCGAGTAATCCGCCAGTCCCTGACGAGCTCAATGATGATTTTGTCACGCGCCTTGCGGACAAATTAGGCTTCGATTTCACCAGACGCCTGCGTACCAACAACGGACAGAAAAGAAACGGTATATGGGATCACGGTCCGGCGTGGCATACACCACCCGGTCGCGCTGGATTCCAAGGTCGCGAGGTAAATATGAGTTGATATCTATACGTTAGATACATAAAATAATGATATTATGAAACAGATTGATGCCATTCACCGACTGACGGCCCAGGATCGGCAGGGCCGGCAGGTGTTCACTCATCAAGACCTCGCGAAACTGTTTCCTGATGACAAGCCGCGCGCGCTTCAGGCCGGCGTGGACCGGCTTGTGAAGGTGGGGATATTGTTGCGCGCCGCAAACGGGATCTATGTCAATGCGTTGTCCGGCAATGGGTTTACTCACACGCTGGAGAACATTGCCAGGACAATGCGTCGGGGGGAGTACAGTTATGTCAGTCTGGAATCAGCCCTCTCCGAGTACGGCGTGATTTCGCAGATCCCGATGCGCCTGACCGTTATGACCACAGGCAGAAAGGGTGAGATCCATACCCCGTTCGGCACCATTGAGTTCACACACACAGCCCGCCCGGTGCGCGACATTCTTGATGATATACACGATGTCGGCAGGCCGCTCAGGCTGGCCGGCAAGCACAAGGCCTGTCGCGACCTCAGGCGGGTTGGTCGCAACACGGATTTGATTGACGAGGATGTTCTCCATGAAGATGACTGAAGCGGATTTCGACGCACTGGTGGACACGGCAATGCGCAGCCCGCATGTTGCGCACATGGGTCCGATCATCAAAAAGGAGTTACTTCATTATGACATCCTGTTCTGTCTGGACCGGGCGGGCCTGCTGGAGGATGTGGTGTTTCGAGGCGGCACATCTCTGCGGTTGTGCTACGGCTCCAGACGTTACAGCGAAGACCTGGATTTTGTGGGAGGCAGGCACTTTTCATCGTCTTCGTTAAGAGACATGAAGGATGTTCTTGAAGATTATCTTGCAGGGAGGTATGGATTGGAGGTCTCGGTCAAAGAGCCCGCCGCCCTCAGGAGGGAGCCGGATAATTCGGAACTGAATGTGGACAAGTGGCAAATTTCTGTCGTGACCAGTCCGGGACAAAGGGATATACCCAAACAACGTGTCAAACTTGAGGTGGCAAACATTCCTGCCTACACGAAAGAAGTGCTTACATTGAGGAAAAACCATCCATTCTTGCCAGATGGATACGAAGATACTCTCATCGCCGTAGAGTCGCTTGATGAGATCATGGCTGACAAGCTGGTGTCACTAGCCGCGTCAAAACATGTGCGTCACCGCGATATTTGGGACCTCTCGTGGCTGCAGCAACAAGGGGCTATTGTTCGAACGGAACTGGTTAAACACAAGCTTGACGACTACCGGGTAACCGGATTTTCAGCCATGGTTGACAATATTATCGAAAGATGCCCGTCTATCATAAACGGGGCCGACTTTCAAAACCAGATGAAACGCTTCCTGCCGGCGGACGTTCATCAGCAGACACTGGAGAGAGACAGGTACAGAGAGGCACTGGGCGCATCGATTAAAGGGTTATATACACAACTTAGGGAGCACTTGCTCAGTGAAACAGATGAAAATGACGATGGGGGTGCGCTTGCAGGTATGGCGCCAATGTAAAGCGAGGCGTTCCCGTATTATCGGGGGCTGACTATATTATTCTCGGTTTGTAGCGCAGGTTTTGATCCGGGTCAACCGGTTTGATCTCCAATTTTGCTTTCGCACCAAACAAATCCAAGTCCCGCAATCCTTCTTCGCTGCAGCGATGAAGAATTACAATTGATGCTTCCAGGATTGAAGCAGATGAAATCGCGCGAACATCGCTGCGTTCTATTGCTTCGATAAATTCTCGCCGCTCAGGATCATTGGTCAATACGGCGATAATTGCAGACGTGTCAATCACCATCAGCTTGGCAGTCCTGTTACGTCATAGCCTAGGATTTCATTTTCGCTTCGATTGTCCAAAGTGGGCAGTGAACTGCAATGATCTGCAATATCCAAAAGTTCCTGAATTCTAAATTCACTGAACTGCCTGCGCTGAATTTGATTCAGACGTTCTCTCAATGCGACCTTGACTGCATGAGTTTTTGATTCCCCTGTTAGTTCTGAGACAATCCGCGCGAGCTCTTCGGTCTCCGGGTTGCGAATATTTAATGCCACAATCATTCCCTTTATGATGTAGATATGTAGAAAAATATCTACATCGTATCATTATGATTTGTGATTGTGCTCAATTTACAAGACGCCGCTCAAGTTTTGCGACAGTTTTGCGTGTTCCTCGTTCTGCAGTCGAGGATGCTAGAAATCGAACAGCTTGGAATTGACCTCAAGCTATTGATACTTGCGATCTGCGGGAAGCGTTTTCGTCAAATGCCGCTGGTCAGAAATTTCCAAATAGCCATCCCGCTCACATCCTTTATCGCTTAGATTTTGCTCTGGGCGCCCGATTCGACATTCGGTCTGTAATCTTTGCGCTCACCTGCCGAATGGTCCGACGCAGCTGCGGTCGCGATTCAAGATCAATCCGGAGCTCGAAGCCGCTTTGCGGCTAAGTTCACTAGAGAGCGACAACGCAAAGAGCGACTACTTCAACGATCTCTACCAGGGCGTGGCACGTGCCGCCGGAAACACCCAGATTGTCCCGGTTCAGTCTTCGATGGCATCCGTAGACAATCAGCGCGCAAATCACGATGAGTACAAACACTTCCAATCCGCTAATCAAAATGCACAATGCGCCTGCAATTAGCAGCGCGATATACATGTGATTCTGATCGACGTCGATCACAGACAGTCCGCTATAGCTGAACGGCTCCCTGATGCCGGTACTCAGCATCAATCCGGCTACCGATGCACGAGCTGCGATGCATGCGACGATCAGTCCGGCCCATTCGCCATCTGCAATAGCCGCATTCAGAGCGGAAAACTTGATAATCAGAATCCCGGCAATCGCAATCGTCGCGACTGTCCGCTCGGTAGTTTCGCTGTCGGAATCTGATTCGCGTGAAATAGACACGAACCCTCGTGCCCATTCCTGTATTGCGCCGGGAACGTGTACAAGATGCAGCATGCCGGACAGAATGATCCACGCGATAAGAACAACCGCTGCACCGATTGTCGCGTTGGCTGGGAGCAGAACAATCAAGATTGCTGTCAATGCAACCCCGATTGCCAGACCCGCTGCCGAATGAAACAGCAGCGACCGGCTGACGTCTCCGTCGTCGCAATTGTCCGGTGGCGGAATAGAAATCCACGACAGTGACGATAACGCGTATCGGAACTGTCGCCAGGAGACTTCCAGCTGGAATTTATCCAAGTTCATCTTAGTTGAGTGCAATACTGATATGACAACACGCCATATAGTTTACATGGTTTTGATTTTTGACTCGAACGGATAGGGAAGCAGTGCACGAAGCCATTTGCCTGAAGCCGAACCTGTCATCGAAGGCTGACTTGCGCTGCACGATGACGTCGCTGATGGATATGCGCCAGCCAGCGATGCCTGATTCCTAAGCTGGAGAATCGAAAATACGACCTATTCCGAAATTCAGATGCCGCGTGTTCAATATTGCCTTCGCCGAGGTCACTTCAAGCCGCATAGAATCAGGTTCACAAGCTCAAAGGCCACCGTCGCAGCAGCCAGAGAGGTGATTTCAGCGTGATCGTAAGCCGGGGCGACTTCAACGATATCGCCTCCGACCAGCTTGAGTCCGCGAAGTCCGCGCATTATGTTGAGCAGCTCGCGGCTGCTAAGTCCCGCCACTTCGGGAGTGCCTGTGCCCGGCGCATGTGCCGGGTCCAGTACGTCGATATCGATCGAAAGATAAAGTGGAGCATCTCCGACTCGGTCCCGGATTCGTTTTGCCACGTGATCCGGTCCCATTTCATTAAGCTCATCGCAGTGGATTACCTTGAATCCAAGTTCGGCGTCCCGCTCAAGGTCCTCGCGGCTGTAGAGTGGGCCGCGGATGCCTACGTGCATCGATGCGCCATCATCGAACAGACCTTCTTCGGCAGCGCGTCGAAACGGCGTTCCATGCGTGTAGGGTGCGCCGAAGTAGGTGTCCCAGGTATCCAGATGGGCATCGAAATGGACTAGGGCGACAGGTCCGTGACGCCGATGCATGGCTCTTAGCAAAGGCACAGCGATCGTGTGGTCGCCGCCCAGGCTGATCAATGCCCCCACTTCGTTCAGCAATTCGGAGGCAGCGGCATCGATTTGCTCGATGGCTTCGTCGATACTGAACGGGTTGCAGGTGACATCGCCGGCATCTGCGACTTGAAATTCCCGGAACGGCTCAGTGCCGTATGCCGGGTGAAAGTTATAGCGCAAGTGGCGCGATGCCTGACGAATCGCCTGAGGTCCGAATCGTGCGCCCGGCCGGTAGCTGGTTCCCGAATCAAACGGGATGCCGACAATAGCGACATCGCAATAGGGGACGTCGCGCGTTTCCGGCAGACGGCAGAATGTGGAAGGTCCAGCATAGCGTGGCGTCAACGTGCCGCTTACGGGCTGAATCGGGGGAGTTTTACGTTCAGTCATAACCAAGAGTGTTCAAAGCTGGGCGCGATCAGTATTGGCGTGAGGCATTGACTTTCTCGCCGAGAACCCGCGAAATGACGTCAAGCGCAGATTTCCAAAAACGCGAACTATGCAGACCAAATTGCTGAAATACGGTGATTGAAATCGATTACAGGAAGTCTTTAGTGTACTACAGAGCAAGCCGGATTGAGAGGCATATTCGATATCTGTTGATAATGACAAAAAAATAATGGCGCGCCGTAATTGCTCGCCCGCCTGTTCAGGGTGCGTGGACGGCGATAGCAATTCACATGTATCTTGATCGAATCGCAGGCGGCCAGCCGGCAGTGCATGCCGTTACGAAAATTGCAAGCCGCTTGGCGGCATAGGAAGTTCGTGCCGGCGTCGCGCCGATGATGACCTTTGCGCCATTGGCGCAAAGGATAGCGGACCGCGCCTGCAATCAGGCGCTTTGCCCGAGCGCAGGATCAGTGAGCGTCGATGCGCGGCGCCGCTCGCCGCGTCTGCTCAAGGTAATACCGCGGCGGAACGCTGCGGCCCCGCGCCACGTCCTCCATGCCGTAATCGTACCTCGGCGAAAAGCCCTTGGGCGGCTTGGAACAAATCAGCATCTCGTCGCTGAAAGTGATCAGCGTGATGCCCGCATCCCAAATCTTGTGCTCATAATCCGGATTCACTGCCGCGGCAACCAAAAACGGATACACCGGGGTCTCCGCATACTCCGGATAATGCTGGCGAAATGCGCTGATCGACCTGATGATCTGCTTGACGGTCTTGCTGCTGAACGTGCGCTTGATCTCGAATACGAAAATCTCCTCATGGCTCTCGCCGCACGATGCCCAGGCATCGAACTGGAAACCTCGCGCCTTGACATTCTTGTTTGCCGCCAGCGTTCCTTTAAATTCAGCCCTTAATTCGTCCTTGATGATCCGCTTGATCGCAGGAAGTGCCAAGGTCTCGATGAACTTGCCGCGGCTGTTGCCGATGGCACCGAGGTTCTTCGAAACCTTGTCCAATTTCTTATCGAGCGCCTTGCTTCTCTCGGCTTCCGCCTTTCGCGTCTCGGCTTCCGCTTCTCGCATCTTGACGATCGACTCCTTGACTTCGACGATCGACTCGGTGACTTTGACGATCGACTCTTTGACCTCAACGATCTTCTTTCTGTCTTCGATGCTCTTCTTTCTGTCTTCGATGCTCTTCTTTCTGTCCTCGATACTCGTTTCTAACATCTTGTCGAGTATTCGGTGCTGCTCTTCGGTTGTTCGGCTTACTTCCTTTATGCCTGCCGAGTGTTCCTCGAATCGAATGTCGTTGTCATTTTGAATTCGCTTGACGTCTTCAAGTGTCTTGATTCTTGCTGGCCGAGCCATGTGATGCCTCTTGGGATTGCGTCTTTCAATTGTGATTCAATGTTCTCTCCCCGACATTGTAACAGCACGGAGATTCGAATAATCCGGTTTGTCAATGGTCCGAAGGCCGAGGAGCCAGGCGAATCGTTTTCGCCGCCGGCGCATCAAATCTGCGGCCAGAGCCAGGGTTCTTCCGGCAATATGCGCGAATGCGACGAGACAATGAATTGCGGACCGCAATACTGCTGCGGACAAGGATTGAGCCTGTCGATATGGTCGAAGACAGCATCGGATGTACCGCCATGGCGAGGTACGGACGAACTGTGCGGTGTCTGAGGCATCAAGGGATGTACGCGCCCCCTGCGCCGGGACTTGGGAGGGCGTTATCCGACATTGCAAGTTGACAAGGTCGCTGAAAGCAAGGAGACAGTCTGAACCCCAAGATGAGCGGGATAAGGCTATCGGATGCAGTCATGGTACCGTTGAGAGCGGTAACGCTCTTGCCTGCCGTGTCGATTAAGTCGAATACAATATTTTCATCAGTAAGCGACCAAGGGAGGACTTGTGACTGAATCCGCATCTCGAATATTGTTTCTGTTTCCCGGCCAGGGATCTCAGTATCCCGGCATCGGCACAGACCTGCTTGCGAATTTTGCCGCTGCGCGAAGCACCTACGAATTTGCAAGCGAAGCGCTCGGCTATGACATGGCGGAACTGTCAAGTGCCGAGTCAGGCGAGAAAATTCATCTGACCCGCTATACCCAGCCGGCGCTTGTGACTCACTCGATCGCTTGCATGCGCGTGTTTCAGGAGCAGGCCGCGAATCGTATTGCGCCCGAATACGCCTGCGGTCACAGCCTTGGCGAATACAGCGCCCTGGTTGCGGCGAACGCGCTGGAATTCGAAGCGGCGCTGCGGCTCGTTTCCAGGCGCGGAGAACTGATGGGGCAGTACGGAACAGGGGAGATGCTCGCGGTGCCTGTATCGGCGGATCTTCTGATGCCTCTTTTGCGCAAGAACTACTGCGCGCTTGCCGCGGTCAACCTGCCGGAGCAGTCCGTGTGCGGCGGACTGGGCGAAGATCTGGACCGTCTGATCAGCGATTTTGAATCGGACTACCCCGCCAAGCCGTGTGTCCGGCTCAAGACCGAGGGTGCGTTTCATACCCACTACATGGTCTCAGCGGCCCTGGCCTACCGCGAAGTGCTCAACGAAGCCCGTATACGCGAACCCGAGTGCGCAGTCGCATCAAACTACACCGGAACATTCCATCCTTCGAATGCCGCAGATATCCGCTCCAGCCTCTATTTTCAGCTGTTCAATCCGGTGCTGTGGAATCAGAATCTGATGCAGGTTGCAGCGCAAGGGGTCGATACGGTGATCGAGTTCGGAGGCGGTCTCGGCGCTGGAACCGATCCGGCGCTCAAACGCCCGAATCTTGCCGGCATGATCATGCGCGCCTACAGGCGGGTCACTCCGCGGCCGGCATACCACCCGGTCATCAATATGAAATCGCTGGAATCAGCTTTGCAGGCGATCGGCTCGGCCGGATAGTCCGGCGCTAGACCTGCTCGATCTCAACCAGGGTGCCGCAAAAGTCTTTCGGATGAAGAAACAGCACCGGCTTGCCGTGGGCGCCGATCTTCGGCTTGCCGTCTCCAAGTATTCGCATGCCCGAAGCCGTCAGGCGATCTGCGGCGCAAGCGATATCTTCGACTTCGTAGCAGACATGGTGCACTCCGCCGGCGCTGTTGCGGTCGAGAAAGGCGGCGACCGGGGAATTTTCTCCGAGCGGATGCAGCAATTCGACCTTGGTGTTTGAAAGTTCGACAAACACAGTCGTCACTCCATGCTCCGGCATCGCTACAGGCTCCGACACCTTGGCGCCGAGCACGTTGCGGTACAGATTGCTCGCCGCAGTCAGGTCGGGCACCGCGATTGCCACGTGATTGAGCTTGCCAATCATTCGAACTCCAGTATCGGCTGATCCGCAGCGAGACTGTCTCCCGCGCTGCTTAGAACCTTGACCACCTTCCCGTCTTGCGGCGCGCGCAGCACATTCTGCATCTTCATCGCCTCGACCACGGCGATGGGCTCGCCGGCCGTAAAGGACTGACCGTCGGTCACATGAAGTTCGACCAGCAGCCCGGGCATGGGCGACCTGATCAGCGGAGAGACTGCCGCCGATCGGGTGTCGATCATGAACTCGTTCAGTTGCGCCACCCGCGGCGTAAGCACTTGCGCATGAATCCTGTGTCCGAGATAGTCGATCCGGTAGGCGATTCCGATTCTTGCAACTTGCATGATCGCCTCCGGGGCGTCAGGCTCGTTGACGAATGAGCACGCGAACAGCCATTGCCCCGGTCGCCAGTCGTGACGAACCTCGAGAACGCGATCGTCGAATTTCACGCTATGGCCGCTGTCGCTTTGCTGAATGCTCACGCAATGCTGCACCTCGTCGATGACGACGATCCATTCAAGCTCGCGCGGCCGCTTGCCATGCGTCATCTGTCCGGAAATTGTCGCCGAGCGCTGCTCGTACGAAAAGTGCGCTATGGCGGCTGCGGCGACCGCATGGTCCACAATCGTTTTCGACTTCGGCGCCGCCTCCCAGTCATAGCCTTCGGGATATTGCTTCTCGATGAATTCCGTCGTCATGTCTCCGTCGAGCACTGACGGATGCAGCGCAAGAGACTGAAGAAATGCAAGATTGCTGCTCACCCCGGAAATGCGATACCCGCTCAATGCCCGCGACAGGCGGCTGAACGCTTCGTCCCGCGATTGGCCGAATGCAATGAGCTTGGCGATAATCGGGTCGTAGTGCATGGATATTTCCGCGCCTTCGCAGACTCCGGTATCGACACGCACGTGCTCGGACTGCTGCGGCGGCTGATAGCGTATCAGCCGGCCGATGGATGGCAGGAAGTTGCGCGCCGGATTTTCGGCGTAGACGCGCGCTTCGACCGACCAGCCGTTGCAGCGGACATCCGACTGCGCCAAATCAAGCGGTTCGCCGCCGGCGATTCGAATCATCCACTCGACCAGGTCGAGTCCGGTGGTCATTTCAGTGACCGGATGCTCGACTTGCAGGCGGGTATTCATTTCAAGGAAATAAAAGTCGCGGTTGCTGTCGACTACGAATTCCACCGTTCCTGCCGATACATAGCCGACCGCCTGCGCCAGGGCGACCGCCTGGGCGCCGATCCTGGCGCGGGTCGAATCGTCCAGAAATGGAGAAGGCGCTTCCTCGATCACCTTCTGGTGGCGCCGCTGCAGCGTGCATTCGCGCTCGCCGAGATGAATCGTATTGCCGTGGGAATCGGCCAGTATCTGAATTTCAATATGCCGCGGATTCTCGATAAATTTCTCAACGAAGACCCGATCGTCTCCGAAGTGGGTCAGCGCCTCGCTCGCCGAGCGTTCGAAGCCTTCGGCGCATTCGGCATCCGAGTAGGCGAGTCTCATTCCCTTGCCTCCGCCGGCCGCGGTCGGCTTTAGCATCACCGGATAGCCGATCTGGCGTGCAAGCTCCACCGCGTGGTCTCCATCGCGAATCACGTCGTCGAATCCGGGGATGACGCTCACCCCGGCATCGCGCGCGATCTGCTTGGACGTGATCTTGTCACCCATTTCAGTGATCGCCTTCGGACCGGGGCCGATAAACACTATGCCGGCATCGGTCAGCGCCTGGCAGAATCCGGTATCTTCGGAAAGAAAGCCGTATCCGGGATGCACCGCTTCGGATGCGGTGTCCGCGCATGCCTGAATGATCCGCTCGGTGTTCAGGTAGCTTGCAGCGGCCGCCGCCGGTCCGATGTTGACCGCCTCGTCGGCGGACGCGACATGCAGCGCGTCGGCGTCGGCATCGGAGTAGACCGCGACAGTCTCAATGCCCATCCGCCTGGCTGTTCGAATCACCCGGCAGGCGATTTCGCCCCGGTTTGCGATAAGGATGCGCTTGAACATCGAACCAATCCTATAGCGGGATGTTGCCGTGCTTGCGCCACGGGTTGTCGAGCTTTTTGTTTGCGAGCATCGCCAATGCCTGGCAAACGCGCGCGCGGGTGTTGCGCGGCATGATGACGTCGTCAATGAATCCCCGGCTTGCGGCGACGAACGGATTTGCAAACTTGTCCTTGTATTCGCGCGTACGCGCGGCAATCTTGTCCTCGTCGCCGAGGTCCGATCGGAATATGATCTCGACTGCGCCCTTGGGCCCCATGACCGCGATTTCGGCGCTGGGCCAGGCAAGATTCACATCGCCTCTCAGATGCTTGGAGCTCATCACGTCATAGGCTCCTCCATAGGCTTTGCGCGTGATCACCGTCACTTTCGGAATTGTCGCTTCGGCATAGGCGTACAGCAGCTTGGCTCCGTGCTTGATGATCCCGCCGTGCTCCTGGGCGGTGCCCGGCAGGAATCCGGGCACGTCGACGAAAGTGACGACCGGAATGTTGAACGCATCGCAAAATCGTACGAACCGGGCGGCCTTCAGCGAAGACTGGATGTCAAGGCATCCGGCAAGCACCAGCGGCTGATTGGCCACGAAGCCTGCGGTCGATCCTTCCATGCGTCCGAAGCCGGTGATGATATTGGCGGCATGGTCGGGCTTTAATTCGAAGAACTCCTCGTCATCGACCACCTTGGCAAGCGCTTCGCGCATGTCGTACGGCTGATTGGGATCCCCGGGCACCAGCGTATCGAGCGACGGCTCTGTGCGGTCTGCCGCGTCGTGAGTGGTTCGAATCGGCGGCGATGCGCGGTTGTTCGGAGGCAGAAAATCAAAGAATTCGCGCATCATCAGGCACGCCTCGATGTCGTTTTCGAACGCCCCGTCGGCGACTCCGGACTTTTCGCTGTGGGCCGACGCGCCTCCGAGCTGTTCGGCGCTGACTTCCTCGTGTGTCACCGTGCGAGTGACATCGGGACCGGTTACAAACATGTAGGAGCTGTCGCGCACCATGAAAATAAAGTCCGTGATGGCCGGGGAATAGACCGCGCCGCCGGCGCATGGCCCCATGATGATCGATATCTGCGGAATCACGCCCGAGGCGAGCACGTTGCGCTGAAATATGTCCGCATAGCCGCCCAGCGAGGCGACGCCTTCCTGAATTCTCGCACCGCCCGAGTCATTGATTCCGATGACCGGCGCGCCGGCCTTGATCGCCTGATCCATGATCTTGCCGATCTTTTCTGCGTGCGACTCCGACAGCGAACCGCCATAGACTGTGAAATCCTGACTGAACACAAACACCAGCCGCCCGCGGATTGTGCCGTAGCCGGTGACGACTCCGTCGCCCGGAATCTTGTGGTCCGCCATGTTGAAATCGCTGCAGCGATGCTCGACAAACATGTCCCACTCTGTGAAGCTGTCCCTGTCGAGCAGCAGCTCGATTCGCTCGCGCGCGGTCAGGCGCCCCTTGCCGTGCTGCGCGTCGATGCGCCTTTGTCCGCCTCCGAGCCTGGCGGCGCGGCGCTTTTGTTCCAGTTTTCGAATAATGTGCTGCATGGCCGAATCTTCTGAATGGGGTACGGATTGCGAATCAGTGTGGCGCCGAACTCGAAGCGATGAGATCAAGCACGTCGGGAATCGTATCGAGTATCCTGGTGCCGGGCCCGTAGATTGCCGATACGCCGCATTGCTTCAGCTGCCTTTCATCGTCCGGCGGCACCACGCCGCCGCACACCACCACGATGTGGTCTGCGCCCTCGGCGCGCAGTCGCTCGATCACCATCGGCACCAGGGTTCGATGGCCTCCGGCCTGGGTCGATATTCCGACCAGATGGACATCGTTGTCGATTGCCTGGCGCGCCACCTCCTCGGGCGTTGCAAACAAGGCGCCGACATCGACTTCGAAGCCGAAATCCGCATAGGCCGCGGCGATCACTTTTGCGCCGCGGTCATGTCCGTCCTGGCCGAGCTTGGCGATCAGCGCCCGAGGCGGGCGGCGCTGCGACTTGGAGAATGCCTTGACTTTTGCCCGGACCTTGGCGACTTCGTCGCGATTCGACACTTCCTGGCCGTAAATGCCGCTCACCGCCTGCGACACCGACACGTGGCTGCCGAAACTTTGGCGCAGCGCCTCGGTGATCTCGCCGACCGTTGCGCGGTGCCGGGCCGCTTCGATCGAGTGCTGCAGCAGGCCCCAGGACTGCGATTCGGCGCATTGCGCCAGCGCGTCCAGGGCATTGCGGCAACGCGCTTCGTCGCGGCTGCGGCGAACCGATTCCAGACGTGCGACCTGGCTGGCCCGCACCGCCTCGTTGTCCACATCCAGAAGCTCGACATCGCTGCCGGCATCGGATTCAAAGGCATTCACTCCGACCACGGTCTCGTCGCCGGAGTCGTGCCGCGCCTGACGCCGCGCAGACGACTCTTCGATCCGCATCTTCGGCAGTCCCGCCTCGACCGCCCTTGTCATCCCGCCGTGCTGCTCGACCTCGTCGATCATCTTGCGCGCCTGGGATGCGATGGATGCGGTCAGACTCTCGACATAGTAGGATCCTGCAAGGGGATCGACAACCTTGGACAGTCCGGTCTCTTCTCGAAGAATCAGCTGCGTGTTGCGTGCGATTTCGGCAGAAAAATCGGTCGGCAGAGCCAGCGCCTCGTCAAACGAATTGGTGTGCAGCGACTGGGTGCCGCCGAGCACCGCGGCCATGGCTTCCACCGTGGTTCTGATGACGTTGTTGTACGGAGACTTGCTTGTCAGGCTGACCCCGGAAGTCTGGCAATGCGTGCGCAGCATGAGCGAGCGCGGGTCTTGCGGCGCAAAAAGATCCTGCATGTATTGCGCCCACAGCAATCGTGCTGCGCGCAATTTAGCCACTTCCATGAAAAGATTCATGCCGATGCAGAAGAAAAACGACAGCCGCGGCGCGAACTCGTCGACCTGCATGCCGGTCGAAAGCGCGGCGCGAACGTATTCGATGCCGTCGGCTATGGTATAGGCCAGTTCCTGCACGCACGTCGCCCCCGCCTCCTGCATGTGATATCCGGAAATTGAAATCGGATTGAACTTGCCCATGTGCCGCGCCGTGTACTGAATGATATCGGCGACAATGCGCATCGACGGCGCAGGCGGATAGATGTAGGTGTTGCGGACCATGAACTCCTTTAGGATATCGTTCTGAAGCGTGCCGGTCAGCTCGCCCTGGCTTGCTCCCTGCTCCTCGGCGGCGACGATGAACATCGCCAGGATCGGCAGCACGGCGCCGTTCATGGTCATCGACACCGAAATTCTGTCCAGCGGAATCCGATCGAACAGAATCTTCATGTCCTCTACGCTGTCAATCGCCACCCCGGCCTTTCCGACATCGCCCACCACGCGCGGGTGGTCGGAGTCGAAGCCGCGGTGGGTGGGCAGGTCGAACGCCACCGAAAGCCCGGTCTGGCCTGATTTGAGATTATCGCGATAGAACCGGTTCGACTCTTCGGCGGTCGAAAATCCGGCGTACTGCCGCACAGTCCACGGGCGTCCCGGATACATGGTCGCCCGCGGCCCGCGGACGTACGGCGCGATGCCGGGCAGCGAAGCCAGATGGTCCGCATCTTCAAGGTCTTGCGCAGTGTAGAGCGGCTTGACTTCGATGCCTTCCAGGGTGGACCAGGCAAGCGAGTCAAGTCCGCGGCCCCTGAGTTCCTTTTCGGCGAGAAGCCGCCAGTTTTCGAGCGAAGGATTCTTGAACGTCATGGCGCAGCTTTCATTGGGATCCTGTGCGCTCGTACGGTCTACCGCTGCGGGTAGCCGATCGTCTCTAGCGACGCGGTGATTTCATCGAGAATCGCCGGGTCGTCGATGGTTGCAGGCATCTTCCAGTCTTCGCCGTCGGCGATCTTTTGAATCGTGCCGCGCAGGATCTTGCCTGAACGGGTCTTGGGCAGGCGCTTGACCACCATCGCCTGCTTGAATGCCGCAACAGGTCCGATCCTGTCCCGGACCAGCTTGACGCATTCCGAGACAATGTCCGCGTCCGGGCGCGAGCATCCCGCACTGAGCACTAAAAGGCCGAGCGGCGTCTGTCCTTTCAGCGGGTCTGCGACACCGGTTACGGCGCACTCGGCGACATCGGGATGCGCCGCCAGAACTTCCTCCATCGCGCCGGTGGACAGGCGGTGGCCGGCGACATTGATAATGTCATCGGTTCGAGACATGACGTACACATAGCCGTCGGAATCGACATATCCGGCATCCGCTGTCTTGTAGAATCCGGGAGACTCGGCGAGATAGGCGTCGAAGAATCGCTGCTTCGCGTTCCAGAGAGTCGGAAAGCTTCCGGGGGGCAGCGGCAGCTTGACCACGAGCGAGCCGATCTGGTCGGGCCCGACTTCGCGGTTGCTGTCGTCGAGCACTTTCAAATTCCACCCGGGAACCGGCTTTGTCGGCGATCCCTCCTTGATCGGCAGCAGTTCGACGCCGGCAAGATTGGCGCATATCGCCCATCCGGTTTCGGTTTGCCACCAATGGTCGATCACTGGCACCTTCAGCTTGTCTTCGGCCCAGTGCAGGGTGTCCGGGTCTGTGCGCTCGCCGGCCAGAAACAGGGTTTTGAATTTGGAAAGACTGTGCTTTTTCAAATGCTCTGCGTCGGGATCCTCCTTTTTGATCGCCCGAAATGCGGTCGGGGCTGTAAATAGCGCAGCAACGCCGTGGTCGGCGATCACCCGCCAGAATGTTCCGGGATCAGGCGTGCCGACCGGCTTGCCTTCGAACATCACGGTGGTGTTGCCGGCAAACAAGGGTGCGTAGACAATGTACGAGTGCCCGACAACCCATCCGACATCGGATGCTGCCCAGAACACCTCTCCCGGCTCGACGCCGTAGATGTTCTTCATCGACCATTTGAGCGAGACAATGTGGCCGCCGTTGTCGCGTACGACCCCTTTCGGCACGCCTGTGGTTCCGGAGGTATACAGGATATACAGAGGATCGGTTGCCTCGACCGGCACGCAGTCGGCGGGCTGCGCTTGCGCCATCAGGTCGTTCCAGTCGTAGTCGAATCCGTCGGTCATGTCTGCCTCGGCCTGCGGGCGCTGATAGACCACGCTTGCCTTGCATTTGTGTTTCGCGATTCTGAGCGCCTCGTCAAGTAGCGGCTTGTATTCGACGACTCTTCCCGGTTCCAGGCCGCACGATGCGCTGATCACGGCTGCAGGCGTGGCGTCGTCGATCCGGACCGCGAGCTCAGCTGCGGCGAATCCGCCGAAAACGACTGAATGGACCGCGCCGAGGCGTGCGCAGGCGAGCATTGCGATGACGGTTTCAGGGATCATGGGCATGTAGATGACCACGGTGGAGCCGCGCGAGACTCCCAGGCCCGACAGGGCGCCTGCGAACCGCGCAGTCTCGTCGCGAAGCTCGCGGTAGGTGAGCTTGCGGACTTCGCCGGTCATGGCCGAGTCGAAAATCAGCGCTGTCTGATCGGCGCGGCCGTTTTCCACGTGCAGGTCCAGCGCGTTGTAGCAGGTGTTGACCTTCGCCCCGGCGAACCACCGGTAATAGGGCGCATTGCTGTCGTCGAGCACCTTGTCCCACTTCCTGTACCAGTGAACGTCTTCGGCAATAGCGCCCCAGAAATCTTCGGGGTCGCGCACCGAATGATCAAATAGCTGTTGATAGTTGTTCATAAGTCGACTTTCAATGGTGGAAAATTCAAATTGCCGGCTGCGAGGCGGCTTTCAGTCTTGAAGCAGTGACTTTCTGACAATGGCCCCGTCCGACTCCAATACAATATGCCAGCAAGCGCATTGGCTGTCAATTGCGATGGCAAATAATCACACACTGCATACTCGGGAGAGCGAATCCAATGTCCTTTGAACATATTATTATCGAACAACGCGGCGGCGTCGGCCTGATTATCCTGAATCGGCCCAAAGTGCTCAATGCCTTGTCATCGGCGGTGATGGCCGAGTTGGGCGATGCATTGAAGCAGTACGAATCCGACGACAGCGTCGGCGCGATCGTCATTACGGGCAACGAAAAATCGTTTGCCGCCGGCGCCGACATCGGCGAAATGCACGGCAACACGTTTGCTGGCGCCTATCTGGGCAATTTCATCAGCGACAAGTGGGAACAGGTGACCGAGTGCCGAAAGCCTGTGATTGCCGCTGTCGCAGGATACGCGCTGGGCGGCGGGTGCGAATTGGCGATGATGTGCGATTTCATTGTTGCTGCGGAAAATGCGCAGTTCGGCCAGCCGGAAATTCTCCTCGGCATCATTCCCGGCGCAGGCGGTACTCAGCGCCTGACGCGCGCGGTCGGCAAGTCCAAGGCCATGGACATGTGTCTCACCGGGCGGCGGATGGGCGCTGAAGAGGCAGAGCGCTCCGGTCTTGTCTCGCAAGTGTTCCCGGTCGAAGAACTGGTGGACAAAGCGGTGGAAATTGCCCAGAAAATTGCCGACAGCTCCCGCATTGCTGCGACGATGGTGACTGAGACCGTTGACCGAGCCTACGAATCCACGCTTGCCGAAGGCGTGCTGTTTGAGCGCCGGGCGTTTCATTCAATGTTTTCGACGAATGATCAGAAAGAAGGCATGAGCGCGTTTTTGGAAAAGCGAAAAGCCAACTGGACGAACAGCTGACCCCTGCTCCCGCGCCCTACAGGGCGCGGCGAATCGGCACCTGCATGGTGCCGATTTTCTCTACCGTGCAGTCCAGGACGTCGCCCGGCGAGACCGGGCCGACGCCTTCGGGCGTGCCGGACATGATGACATCTCCCGGATACAGGGTGTAGAACGATGATGCGTAGGAAATCAGCTTGCGCGTCGAGCAGATCATCTCGCAGGTGTTGGAATTCTGCCTGATCTTTCCGCTGACCGAAAGCGATATGGCCAGATTGTCCGGGTCCTCGATTTCGTCGGCGGTTACCAGCCAAGGCCCGACTACCGAGTGGCTGTCGGCTGACTTGCGAAGACTGCGCGCTTCGGCGCCGCGGATTGTCATGTCGAGCCCGATCGCATATCCGGCGACATAGTCGAGTGCAGAGGATTCGCTGACCCGCTTGCAGTTTTTCCCAATGACGATGGCCAGTTCGACTTCGTGGTCGGTTCTGCGATTTGCGAATTCCAGCCGGACTCCGTCGTCGGGGCCGACCGGGATCGGCGCCTTGAGAAACAGGCCGTAGGTTTCCACGGTCTGGCTCAGCTGGGTCTCGCTGACGTCCGGATCGGCATTCATTTCGCTTTGATGGGCCTTGTAGTTGAACGGCGTGCCGACGATCTTGGTGGGAGTCGCCATCGGGCTGTTCAGATGCACATCGCGCAGCGACAGGACATTGGCGCTGTTGCGCAGCCGGCGGATTTCCGGAATCACCTTGTCCAGATTCCGTATCAGGCTGTCGCCGGGCATGGGAGGCCATTGATCATTCTTTAGCAGGTCGACCGCTTCGCTGACATCGTAGACGTTGCGGCCTTGAACGATGCCCAGTCGATCTGTGTTGAAGCGGCAAATTTTCATAAGTCGTGATCCGGTCTGTCAATGCACCAAGGCGATTGTGAGTAAAATAATCCGGCAAAAGCCAGAAACATAATACAAGTGTACCGATTCATTATCCTGACAACAAGTTGGCTTTGCGCGCCGATGCCTTCCATTGCGGTATGCTCGCGCATCAAATCTTCCGTCGCGCCGTTTTCCCTGCAGCATAGGGATCGCCTGTGTGATGGCTGAATTGCCTTTCAATCTTGAGGATCGATTCGAATACGGCGAAGTCCACGGGATGTCGCCGCTGATTCGAAGGGTGGTTGCCAGAAACCCTTCCAGATTCACGTTCCGCGGCACGGGCACCTATGTGATCGGCCGCGGCGAGGTCGCCGTCATTGATCCCGGACCGAACATGCCCGACCATGTTCAATCGATCGTCGTCGGCCTTGCCGGAGAAACGATCACGCACATTCTTGTCACCCACCATCACAGCGACCACTCGCCGGCGAGCCGCCCGCTGCAGCGAATTTGCGGTGCTGCGATCTACGGGCGCCCTGCGCCGGGCGCGACTGGAGATTCAGCATCAGGCGACGCGGTCGAAGAGGGGTATGACACCTGCTTTGCGCCGGACGTTTGCGTCAGTCACGGCGATGTGATCGAAGGCAGGGGCTGGACGGTCGAATGCGTTCATACCCCGGGCCATACGTCGAATCATGTGTGCTACCGCCTGCGCGAGGAGAAGGCGCTTTTTTCCGGCGACCATGTGATGGGCTGGTCAACCAGCGTCATTATTCCGCCGGACGGAAGCATGTCGGACTACCTTCGAAGCCTGGCGCTGCTGCTCGATGCGGATGACAGGATCTACTATCCGACCCACGGCGCGCCGGTGCGCGAACCGCACACGCTTGTGCGCGGGTACATCGAGCACCGAAGGGAGCGAGAACGGCAAGTTGTCGAGTGTTTCCAAAGCGGGATGACCACGGTGCGCCAGATGGTGCCGGTCGTCTATCGCCTGACGGACCCGGCCCTGCATGGCGCGGCCGCCCGGTCATTGCTCGCGACAGTGGCAATGCTGGCAGAATCCGGCGTTGTCGAGTGCGACGGCGAGCCGGGACTTGATTCCGGTTTGCGCTATCTCGGGCCGCAGGCCGGAACCTTGGAATGAACGCATGCAGATGCTCGGATCCGGTGAATGCCGGAGCACTCGGTCGTCAGGAAAAGTTCGCTGCTTGTATCGATGTTTCAGAAGAACGCATCAGTTCAGGCTGGCCGAGGGGTGCTGAAACACGACGCCTGCGGCGATGAGCCGGAGCATCGCCTCGACGGGGAAGTCGTTTCTTCCTTTGCCGCACTCTTTCTCGAGCACTTTCACGCAGCTTGCTCAGGGTAGAATATCCAGCACTGTGGCTAGGCAGAGGTGACTTGGAGGGTACGCCTGATTGAGGAAGCCTTCAACCAAGCAACGTGGGATATGGAGAGCTAGACTATGAAGGAGGGGACTCTCAAACGCATCAGTATCAGCGGGTTTAGATCCGTTCGCGACCTTCCGACATTTGCGTTCAATGACCTGAATATAGTCATTGGTGCCAATGGTTCGGGCAAGGGCAGCTTGGTGGAGGTATTTCGGCTATTGATGGCGATGACCCGCAAGAACTTCCAGAAGTACGTTTTGGAAAATGGCGGCGCAGAAGGCTTTCTTTACAACTGCCGCCAAAGTACGACTGCGATAAAGTTCGAGTTGGAATTTGCATCTCACAGTGATTTTGCAGCGGGATCGAACTTTTATCGTTTTGAGTTGACGCCTACGGTTGATGAGACCTTTTTGGTCAGCGAAGAACGCAAGTATGTGAAGACGCAGTGGCGTTCCTACGGACCGCCCGGGCAGGAAAGTCAGCTTTATGATGAACGCAACGAACGCTCTGATAATGATCTCTGGCACGGTGTGGGTTACTATGTGTACGAGTCCATTTCCAAGTGGATGGTCTACCACTTCCACGACACAAGCCCCACTGCGCCCATGCGTCGGTCCGAGATTGTCGAGGACCATGAGGTACTGCGCAATAACGGAGGAAATATCGCGCCATTCCTATTGAATCTCCGGCAAACTGATTCGAAACGTTCCTGCTATGAGGAAGTGGTCAGCGCCACGAGGCAGGTATTACCATTTTTTGATGATTTCCGGCTCGACACGTTCAAGCAGGGAGAGGCCGAGAAGGTCAAACTGAGCTGGCAGCAAAGGGGTTCGGATTTTCCGATGCAGCCCTACCATCTTTCGGATGGTTCAATTCGATTTATCTGTCTGACTACGGCACTGTTACAGCCGGCGCCGCCGACTGCCATCGTCATTGACGAACCCGAACTTGGCTTGCACCCCGAGGCAATCCGCCTGCTAGGAGAACTGATTGCCGATGCGGCAAAGCGTGCTCAGATCATCGTTGCGACCCAGTCGCCTTTGCTGATCGACCAATTCTCTATTGAGGACATCGTGGTGGTGAACCGCAAGCAGGGTCAATCGACCTTCGAGCGTCTGGATGAAAAGGATTTCAATGAATGGCTGGAAGATTATTCCGTGGGTGAACTGTGGGCCAAGAACGTGATTCAGGGCGGCACCGTCGATGAGTGAATTCGCAGAACTGATAGTCTCGGTGGAAGGCCGAACCGAGCAACACTTTATCAAACGGATTTTAGGTCCCTATCTCGCGCTATCGAATGTATATGTGACTCCCATTTTCCTCGACAAATCCAGACAAAGAGGCGGCGATGTCAAATTCAGCCGCGCCAAGAACGATATTGGGCGACACCTCAAGCAGCGTGCAGATACCTGGATTTCCCTGATGATCGACCACTACGGCATCAAGCCGGATTGGCCGGGCTACGAAGATTCCAAAATACAAGCTGATCATTCAAGAAAGGCAGAGACAATGAATCAAGCTACGGCCGATCAAGTCGCAGAACTGTTCCCGGAGCACAATTCAGGCAGGCGGTTCATTCCGTATGTCTCGATGTATGAAACGGAATCGCTTTATTTTGGTGACCCGGAATGTCTGACACATAAGCTTGGCGCTCAACGTAGTGCTATCGACGCGATACGGGGAGAATGCGGGGAACCGGAGAAGATCAACGACCATCTAGGACCGCACCCTCCAAACGTCTAGAACAGCTATCGAACAGGTTTAAGAAGGTAACAACCGGGATTGCGGTCGCGGAACAAATAGGCATCCCTAAAATTCGGCAGGCTTGCCCGATTTTCGATGCTTGGCTAGAGAAAATCTCGGCATTGCCAGGAGACGAAAATGGCCAAGCTCTGCCTGCAGAACGCCACCGGCCCAAGTAAGACGCTGCTGATACACGTCAATATCCTGCAATTGCATTTTGCATGTGCCGGCTTGACGGATATCAGGTGACAAGATCCGAATCCGCAAGCAGGATGCGAATCCGATCGTTCTATCGTTCAAATCCAGCGCCGGTTGACGTGGCGGATGATCTTCGCAAACGGTCGCACTTCAATGGCGGCACGGAATCGGCATGGATGCCGGCCAAGTCGGGACATTAAGGGAGTATATTGGCTCAGTGATCAATTCATGCCATTCCAAGGGAGTCGACCGCGATGCGCTCATATGTTCTTAGCATTGACCAGGGCACCACCAGTTCCCGTGCGCTTTTGATTGATCAGGACGGGACGGTGCTGCATGCTGCACAGCGCGAATTTACGCAGTATTTTCCCAATGACGGATGGGTCGAGCACGACCCGGCGGAAATTTGGGAGACCACGCTTTCGGTCGCACGCGCAGTCATCGAGCATGCCGAAAGCCTGCCCGGCCGGCTGACAGCAATCGGCATCACCAATCAGCGTGAGACGAGCATCGTCTGGGATACAAAGACGGGCGAGCCGGTCTATAACGCCATTGTGTGGCAGGACCGCCGTACCGCAAAATATTGCGAATCCCTTAGGCGCGACGGACTGGAAGAGATCATTTCGGAAAAGACCGGCCTGGTGCTGGACCCGTATTTTTCGGCAACCAAGTTCGCCTGGATACTGGAGAATGTGAGCGATGCGCGTGAACGTGCTCAGCGAGGCGAATTGGCATTTGGTACGGTTGACAGCTTTTTGATCTGGCGCCTTACAGGAGGAAGGTCCCATGTCACCGACGCCACCAACGCGTCGAGAACCATGCTGTTCGACATACGCCGGCAGCGATGGGACGCCGAATTGCTTGAATTGTTCGGAATTCCGGAACACAGCCTGCCTGAAGTATTGGACTGTGCAGCCGAATTCGGCGTGACTGATCCGTCCGTGCTTGGGCGGTCGATCCCCATATGCGGCGTAGCAGGGGATCAGCAGGCGGCATTGGTAGGACAGGCCTGCTTTGTTCCCGGAATGATCAAGAGCACCTACGGTACAGGCTGCTTCTTGATTATCAATACAGGCGGGGATCTTGTCCGGTCCGAGCACAAGATGCTTTCCACGGTGGGCTACCGGTTGGGAGGCAAGGTCTGCTATGCCATGGAAGGATCGATATTTGTCGCCGGCGCTGCCATGCAGTGGCTGCGCGATGAACTGGGTTGCTTTGAAGATGCAGCCGACTCGGAGAATCTGGCGGCATCGCTTGGCGACAACAGCGGAATCTACATGGTGCCCGCGCTGACCGGGCTGGGCGCGCCTCATTGGCTTCCGGATGCGCGAGGCGCAGTGTTCGGAATGACACGCGATACCGGAAAGGCGCAATTGACGCGGGCGGCGCTTGAATCGGTGGCGTATCAGACTGCTGACATATTGCGCGCGATGGAATTCGATGGCAGTGCCATCAACCGGTTGCGCGTCGACGGCGGAATGGCTCGAAACAGCTGGCTATGTCAATTCTTGTCCGATGTGCTTGCGCTGCCGGTTGACCGGCCGACCAATACCGAAACCACTGCGCTGGGGGCGGCGTATCTTGCAGGACTTCATGCCGGAGTGTTTCCATCGCTTGAATCGATTTCAGCTTCCTGGAACTGCGATCAGATATTCGATCCGGCGATGGGGAATGACGAGCGCAGCAAGCTGCTGGCGCGCTGGCGACAAGCGGTCGGCCTAGTTGCGGATTTTTCGGCTGCCTGACAGCGCTGGCCGGGCCATTGCGCGGCTGCCTTGCGTACTGGGACGGGAAAACTCCATTGGCGGTTGCCAATGCTGCTCCGGTAGCGATGTCAAATCACATGCACCTTGATTGAATTGCAGACTGCCACTTGGCAGTGCATGTCGCCACTGACGAGAGGACGATAGGCGACTGCAATAACTCTTGCCCAGGCGCAGGATCAGTGAACATCGCTGCGCGGCGGGACAGACCGGCCTCGCGCTTGCTCCCATGCCGCAAACTCAGAATCGTCGACAGTGAATGGTGATCAGTTATGGTTGCCAGCCAAATTTATGCAAGACTTCCTAAGGAATGACTCCAAGCCGTATTTTTGTCCGGATCTCATTCAGCCAATCTGCGCGGTAGTGCCGCGCCAAGGAGTTGATCTGACTATGTGTAGCACCGGACTCGTTGGCCAGATGCTCCAGGGAAGTAAGCGAATCGAGCCATCCGATATTGCCGGTGGACACGATAGCCGCCTTATCGGCCGTGGAAACGAGGATAAGAGCATTGGGAAGCAGTTCCTGGGCATGGAGCCAGGCGAGGAGATGCAGTTCGCCGTCATCGAGACCATGGCATGAAGGATGGGAAAGGACTAGGTGCGCCAGCTCTAGCTTTCCTACCTGGTGCCGACCGGCAAGTCCGTCCAAAAGAGCCTCCCTGTCGATGTGTACACGCGCGTAGTCATCGGGGTTGCCGGTGAGGGCTTCCTCGACGCATTTGTCGACGGTATCGATATCGAATTTGTTGCAGATCGCGGCCCAGCAACCCGTCCGGAATGCCTCGATGATGATGTTGGTGTCGATGAATACCCGCGTCTTTGCCATGCTCGGCCTCCCCCTTACAGTTCGAAGGGGGAGGACAGCGAATGCTCGGCAAACAGATCCACAAGTTGCGCCAGGGTTGCGTCCATGGCTTTGGCTGCCTTGCGGGCGGACAGGTGACCTCTGTCGATTGCGCGGTGCAGCATGTTAATGAAGGCTGGGGAGAACCGCTTCGGCGCACCGGCCGCAGATGGACGCCGATGCTCCTGTTGAAGAGCATCCCGTGTTTCCGGACCGATCCGGTTCAGATTGAACAGTCTCCAGGCAAGGGCTGTTGGCGCGACACGCAACTGCATGGCTACGTCTGCAAGATGGCTTACGTCATCGATTCGACGCTTGTCGATCAGAATTGCCAAAGAGGCCTGGGGCATCAGCAGAGCAGCGGCGAAGTTGTTGGCCAGTTGCTCGATACGTTTGCCCTTGGCCCGGTCTGTGGCCGAATTGGATTCGCGGTGATCCGGCTTCATGACATCCCAGGTCAGGGCATGGAACAGTTCATGAGCCAGGTCGAAGAAGCGACGGGCCTCCGGTTCGTTGCGGTTGATCAGGATCATACCCATATCCTGGAGATGACAGGTCGCGCCGGAGATCGTATCTCCGTCCGGGGTTTTGATCGTGTCGACATACAGGACCGGAATGTCGAGCTCCTGCTCAATCTTCTCGGCCAGCCGTTCGGCCGGAACAACACCCAGGTCGAGTGCGTCGGCTAGGCTTTCAGCTCGTGCGATCGCATCTTCGTATGAGGACTGAGCGGTGAGCCGCAGGGTGTGCTTGAGGGGATTGGGCCGATCCTGCTCCTTCTCGCGCAACCAGCGCAGCAGGCCGATCCACTGGCCGGCCCTCAGCTCGAAACTGTCTAAGCTGTCCTCGGCCAGTCCGGGAGAGGCGCGCCAGGAGAACTGGGCCTCGCCAGCGACCTGGAATGGATCGAGGAAGAAATCGAGTTCACGGTCCAGGGTGTCGGTCAGCAGGACGAGTTCATTCGGCTTGAGTGCCCGATTGCCATTCTCGATATCGGAAACGCTCTGGCGGTTTTTCAGATCCATGGCCTCGGCCAGACGATCCTGCGTCCATCCGGCCGCCTCGCGGGCAGCTTTGACGCGATAGCCAATGAGTCTGTGTGATAATTGTTCAAGCATAGCAACCTCCCCTACTAGAAATGGGATTGTAGTCTTGCATACTAAAAAACGCAAGATATTATTGCTTTCTTTATTCCGCGCCTTCGGACGGGCGGGAATTGAAGATTGAAACGTCCGGGGTAATACAAGTACCGCAGAAAGGCCTTGAGGGATTCGTTCGCGAAGGCTGACCGCCTCCATGCCGCAGTCGACCGGCATATCCCGGTCTCGTCTGCGCACGTGCCAGATGCTGCAGCGGTCGAATTCCTTGATCCACGGCTCTGAGATCAGGGCGCCGCCGGATGGCCGCTTTTTCCGGTACCTGTTTGCGTAACAGATTAGTCTTTTTGTTGCGGTGATTCTCGGCTCGGCGACCATGCCGCATGTGCGAATGTGTCTGCAGTTCTGCGATAGTCGGATGGTGGCATGCTTTTAGGCAGTTACTTATTTTCGCGCGCCGCGTGCTCGCAGAATTTCTCCAATGCGACTATGGCCCAAATAGTCGGCCAGACGCAAAGGCGTATACCTTTTGCCGTCTCTTACATTGACGTCTGCTCCGGCGGCGATTAGCACTTCGACGATGCGAGTGTGGCCATTTACGGTGGCAATATGCAAGGGCGTATGTCCAAAATTGTTTCTTTTTTCGATGTCTGCTCCGGCCGCGATCAGCACTTCGATATTTCGAATGTATCCATTCCAAGCAGCGCCGATCAATGGTGTGAGGCTGTCGTTGTTCGCCGCATCGACATCTGCTCCGGCGGCGATCAGCACTTCGATAATTGAAGGGTTTTCACCGCCCCAGGCGGCCATCTGCAGCGGAGTGGTTTCAAGTCCATCACGGCTTCTTGCAGAGACATCTGCTCCGGCGGCTATCAGATCGTTGACAATGCCGGTGTGACCTAACACGGTAGCTCTGAGCAAAGAGGTGTAGCCATCGCTGGAATATGCATTGATGTCTTCGTTTTTCACGCCGCGAATATGCTCGTCGTCGTATTTTCCCGTGGCGCGCATGTTCTCGGCCAGAGCGTTCAGGTCTACAGTGCTTGCGATGCTTTGGGACGATTCATTTTGGCTTGCCGATTCGGGAGCTTCGCAGGATTCCAGCAATTCAATCGCCTGACCGCTTTCGAAAATGCCGGTAGCGCCGTATCCTTGCGATTTTTGCCATGCGCGGATCGCACTTCGGGTTCTTTCTCCGAAAATGCCGTCTGCCGGACCTGGGCTGTAGCCCAGGGTTGCAAGGCATGATTGAATATTCCGCCGATCCTGAGCAGCCTGTCCGGCCGCGTTGAATGATCGATTCAATCCAATGACAGGCGCAAAAATTCTTTGTTCCTGCTTGACATAGGCGGCTATGGCTTCATCGATCGCCCTGTGTACTTCGAAATATTCAGGACAGTTCGCTTCGCTCAAATCTTCACAATTTTTCTGAACCGCGATGTAGCTGCGCTTTTGTTCCAGTTGATATAAATGGTCGGATAGCCTATGCAGCAGTCCGCAAGCATTTGTGACGCTGTTGTACCAAACGGGATTAAAGTGCCTTTTTTCAGGCAAATTTTCGCATTGCGAGGCGTGACGCTTCAAATGTTCCAGACTGTCAAGCGTCAGGTTGTCGCTTCCCCATGACCCTGCATATTCGCCATATGTCTTAAGGTTGCGGTCGCCGCCGTAGCTGGACGACTGCAGCAGACGAGCATGATAGTGTCCTGTAAAGCCTAGCTGGTACTTGTGCAGGTAAAGTCGCGGGGCGCGATACCGGGATTTGAGTTCCATTTGGTGCGGCCTTTCGAAAATCGAATAATCAGGCGTAGCAAAAGTATCGGGTCCGGGGTCCGGGTAGCTTGGGATCAAAGACATGATCGCCTGTGCTCGAAAATGATAGTTGATCGCGTCCGCAATTCTTGTTTCCGTCAGATTCGATGTGGCAATGTGATCAAATCGGCCGTCAGTGGTCAGGTATTCAGCCAGGAAGAAGCTGGCATCGACGCGGCTATGGTGATCTGCCAAAATGTAGAGTTGAGGTACCCCGTTGCTGTCATTGCCTGCAATTACCGCGCAAATTGCGTGGAGAAACCTGTGTGTAAGGTTTTCGCTTCCGGGGTCGATGTCGCTGTTCTCGTAGGTTGCAGCAGAGCACGAATAGACGCCTCTTTTGGCTTCTTGTGCGTGTGCCATCGTGATCAAGCACATGAGAGACAGCGCGAAAATCAAATATTTCATTTTGGAATCCTGTTTCAATTTGTGCTCAATTCGTTGTTGGCATGACGTTCGGCATTCGTCTTTTTGTGCCAATCCCGGTTTCGATCACCTCGCCGGAGCGTTTACATTTTCCTTAGTTGCAGACCCGTCGGAATTGGCGCAAGATGCACCAATCCCCGGGTCGGGTTTCGCCG
Organism: Arenicellales bacterium; assembly: GCA_965214615.1. GTDB lineage: Bacteria > Pseudomonadota > Gammaproteobacteria > Arenicellales > JAJDZL01 > CBDAUN01. The sequence continues at coordinate 2,964,846 of OZ243952.1, read as the reverse complement.
GGTTGGCACAGGGAGGTGGCGGCTGTATCCTGCTTCAGCAATGCTGCAGTCACCATCCGCAAATTTCTGCAAGCGACCGACATATTCGTGCGCAGGATTCCGGCACTCAGACAGCGGATTCATGTCATTTCGCCCCGCGGCCGAATGTCAGGCATCGAACCAAGAATGCTTTCGAGCACTGAGTTTGTAAAAGCGCATGCGGGTGCCGGTTCGGAGTCAATGCGGAATGTGCCGCCGATAATCGTTGAACATTTGTTCAACGACGTATCCGGAGCCTTTGGGCAGTTCGCTTGAGGCAGGTTTGACTTTGGCCTGGCTCGCCGAGATTCTTTCACAGGGTTGAGTGCAGTTCGATGGCATCAGCCTCATTCTAATGCATCTTATGATCACAGGAACAGCAACTGTGTTCTAGTCGAACGAATAAGTCGAATTTCCAACCTTCTCGTTTTTTGAACCCTACCTGTGCTATCTAGGCACTGCGGGCGCGCACGACTCCTTCGATACGACTATGGCCGAAACAGCTGGTCGAAGAAAGTGATTGAAATGACTTCGTGATCAGCTCGGCAGCATCCGCATCAAAACCCCGGCTGGTGTGTCAGTCTGACGTACGTGATGCAGGACTCGTCCTGCCACGTGGTTCTATCAATCACGAATGCGGTTTGACCGGTTTGAGCTTCAAGAATTTTGGGCTTCTCTCTGCGACAGGCCGGTTGCAGAAAAACTGATTTATCCCTTGGAAAACAAGACATTTTTCACGAACCATTCATTGGCACTGAGAGTGTCGAAATCCACATCGAAAACCTCGGGAATCGTGGCCGGAATCAGCCAGCGGTCCTCAAATGTGATCGGTTTTTCGTCTGCCAGATGCAGGCAGCAAACATTCAGCAGTTTGATTATTGACTTTAGGTTCATTCGATACTGTACCAATTCCGGCGTTTCAGCAGGTTCACGCTTCGCGACCACGTGCCGATAGCTGGCCCCGCGCCTTTCGACTTCCAGGCGAATGATGTCAGTCATGAAGTGTCCATGCACGGATCGCACTCCGCTTTTTGTGAGTATGCCATCTGCCGGGTCTGGACTGAATCGCGGCGCTGCAAGGCGTGACTCAAGATTTCGTTGACTCTGATTGGCCTGTTCTGCCGAGGTGAGCGACTGATCCAATCCAGCGATTGATGTTGATGCATACCCATGACATAACCATGAAATATGAGCGATAAATACTCAAATATCATGGTAATATATTGGCATCATGATTCCGAGATCCTTGCATGTTCAAAGATTGGGCGAATTGCTCAGCGAATATCCCGTGACAGCGCTAATTGGTGCGCGGCAGGCAGGAAAGACAACGCTTGCCAAGCTGATTATGCGTGACAGGGATTCGTCTGCGCACTTTTTCGATTTGGAATCCAGCGAGGATCTGGCTCGTCTTTCGGACCCGATGCTTGCCCTGTCACCGCTGCAGGGACTCATTGTGCTTGACGAGATTCAGCGAACCCCTGAGATATTTCCGACGATCCGGGTCTTGGCGGACCGGTCGCCGTTTCAAGCAGCGTTTTTGATTCTGGGTTCGGCGTCACCCGCTTTACTGAGGCAAAGCAGCGAATCCTTGGCGGGACGGATCGCCCACCATGAACTTCCGGGGCTGCGCTGTTCGGAAATCAGTTCGGATGACTATGACATGCTCTGGCAAAGGGGTGGTTTTCCGAAATCGTATATCGCAGGGAGTGAAGTGCAAAGTCATCGCTGGCGGGTGAATTTTATTCAAACGTTCCTGGAACGTGATATTCCCCAGCTCGGAATCACTCTGGCCGCTACCACGCTTGGCCGGTTCTGGACGATGATTGCTCATTATCATGGCCAGATTTGGAACGGATCGGAATTCGGACGTGCTTTCGGGTTGGCGCATACGACTGTTCGACGCTATCTTGATCTGCTCGAATTAACCTTCATGGTTCGCTGCTTGCAGCCTTGGCATGCGAACATAAGGAAACGACAGGTCAAGTCGCCCAAGATTTACATTCGTGATACGGGCCTGCTGCATTCACTACTTGGCATCAAGTCGAAATCCGAATTGGAGCGCCACCCAAAAGTAGGCGCATCCTGGGAAGGATTTATGATCGAAAATATCATCGATGCTCTCGGAGTTGAAAGCAGCCAGTGCTATTTCTGGGCGACCCATACAGGCGCGGAGATCGATCTGGTCGTGGCAGAAGGCGGCCGACTTCGAGGTTTTGAAATCAAGCGGACTTCGTCGCCCCGGATCAGTCCCTCGATTCGGTTCGCCATCGAAGACTTGAAACTCGACAGGGTTGACATCATTCATGCCGGTGCCGAAAGTTTCCCGCTGGCGGACCGGGTCAATGCGATTTGCGCATCACGACTGCTGGAGCACATTCGGTAATTGGGCCGAAATCGCGCCCCTGTCTTATGCTTCAGCTAGCTCGGGTTCGGTTTCGGTCTTTGAGGCACCGGGTGTTTCCCTGTGCACCGAATGCGGCAGCCACAAATCTCCGAGATTAAAACGGATCGCCTCGAACGGAGGCAGCGCAACGCGGGTGTCTCCAAAAACCGTGTCGACCAGCACCCACTCGGCACCGCGCAGCTGAAGCACTTCTACACAGCGGGCATCAGGGTCTGCCAACCAGAGAATTCTTACCCCCTCACGGGCGTAGACTGTCCGCTTCGCACCAAGATCGAAACTTCGCGTCGAAGGCGACAGAACCTCGCACAGCCAGTCCGGAGCCAGCGTGAAGTAGGCTGCGTCCGGATATTCCGGCATTCTCTCTCGCCGCCAGCCCGCAATGTCCGGCACCACGATGTCTTCGCCCAGATGAAGTTCGGGTTCGTCGAGGATCCACCATTTGCCGGGACCGTAGTGAAAATTGTAGCTGAGAATGCCGCCAAGTGTAGAGGCGGCGATAGCGTGCGGCGAGGCAGGCCTGGAATGGGTGTACAGCGTTCCGTCTACCACCTGTGCAACTTTATGGGCAGGCGCGTCCAGCACATCCTGATAAGTGGCCCGCGGCGAAGCGGATCTGGTTTCGTCTGTATCCTGTCCGTTCATTTTTGTTTGTCGTTGCTTTTTGCATGGTTCAATTCTATTGCATTGACGATTCAAGAGTCAATCGGGGCTGCGCTGTTCGGAGATTGTTTCGGGTGGCTTAGACATGTTATGTATCCAATGCCAAGCTTGGCGTTGGAGGCAGGGGGTTGACTGGGCTGTGGGTTCGAAATTGGTCAGGATGAGCCAGAATCTTGATGAATCCGGGGTTTCACAGGTATGGGCGTCGGTGCTGGATTACTTGAATTACCACCATGCAGAACTTACAATGGAGTGGTGGAAACAGCTTGAACTGCAAGAGATGGTGGAGAGCAAAGTGGTTGAAATGGCATTGAGTACAATGGAGCGCATGTGGCAGGAAGGCTGGCAAGAAGGCTGGCAGGAGGGCTGGCAGGGCGTGGCCGAGCGCATGTGGCGCGACGGATTTGATAAGAGTTTTATTCTCAAGTATTGCGAATTGAGCGAAGATCAGTTCAGCGCCATTGTCAATGGGCACGACAGTCAGCCAAGTTGACCGTCAACGTGCGATGAGGCCAAGCGACTAGGCCGCGATTGGCTGTTTGCTACACAGCGGGCTCCGGTGCGGAATCTGCAACCGGAATCAGTCTGGATGCGTATCTCGGCGTTGCCGAAACTTCTTTCCAATCAAGCCAGCGGAGCGATGAAAAATTATCGCTCAACTTATCTCGCATCCGGTTTTTTGTTCAATGTAGGAATTGTTTTGCCGAATATCGAAAACAGCAGGCTGCACTGCCAAAAGGATCCCAACTTCTTTCTGGACTGCGGTTCCATTCGGCGTTAGTTGCAGCATTCGCATCCTGAAGAGTCGATTCGCCGAGTCCTGAATATCGCAAGCGCCTCAATTGCATTTTCTAGGCGGTTCATGCCGTTGCAGCAATCGAACTTGGCGTGGCGCAAGGCGACCGACTTCGAAGATTTCAATCAAGAGCGCTTTGTCGCCCCGAATCAGTCCCTTGACTAGGTTTGTGATCGAATATCTGAAACTCGACAGGGTTGAGATCATTCACGCAGGTGCCGAAACTTTTCCGCTGTCAAATCATGTCAACTCGATTTGCACATCACGATTGCCGGAGCACACTCGATGAGAGGGCAGCGAATGCGCCGGGGCTGTTATAAATACTCCCTATTGCGCATGGACTATTCTGGGCGAATGCGCCGTTTGCTGACTGCTGCGCAGGGCAGGGCAATCCCATCGATTCGGCTTTCGCCTGTTATGATGTTCGCATGGCCAGGCAAGAAAACGGCATCAAGCGTCAATTTCCAGATCGAATGCGACTGTCATTTTCGGTTCGTGTGAGTACTGTCCGGCCGGTCGGGAAGGGTTTGCCGACTTTGACGGCGATTGCTCGCACAGATCGAATTCTCCTGTCGCGCATTCCACATGTCGGCAAGGGCTTTGCGCGCCATGCAACCAGGCAGCGCACCGTTCGCGCCGAATTGCGATGAACATTCTTGAAATTCTCAACGGCGCGGTGAGCGCCGCTTTGGCACAAAGCTACTGGCTTGGAAATATGCTGCTGTTTCTAGGGCCGGGCTTGCTGATTGCCGGATTGAGAAACTGCGTCATGCTTCGCGGTGCAATGTCATGGAGCGTATTGCTGTGGCGGTTCGTATTCGGGATTATCCCGGTGACTGTAGCGACTTGTGTCGTACTGGTCATCGCCAATGTCGCGCTGTACGAATCTTTCAGCCGATTCAGCTTGTCCAATGCGCTTTGGATGCTGGCCGGCGTCTTGGCCGGTCTTTTTGCCGCCTATGCAACCGGCAGGAAAATAGAACCCGCGTTTGTCCGCTTTCTTGAACGCCGCACCATCCGCTCAGGCCGGTCTGATATGCGCACCGATATCCGTGAAATCGGCGCTCACATTCCGGATTTTGAAACCATCGTTCACAGCAGGGAATTCGCAGATGCCGTTGCGAAGGATTCAATGTTTCTGGGCATCGATTCAAATCGCAGCGCGATTCATATTCCGCGGCCGCAGTGGAAGAAAAGCCATGTCCAGATCATGGGGCCGCCCGGGACAGGAAAGGGCGTTCAGGCCGGAGTTGCGCTGACGCAGTCACTGCGCTATGGCGATGCGGTCTATGTCTTCGACCCAAAAAACGACGAGTGGGCGCCGTCGGTCTATGCCTCGGCATGTCGAAAGGCGCAAGTCCCGTTCCGGCTCATCGATCTTCGCCAGAACATCGCGCAAGTCAATCCGCTTAGGGATGCATCGTTTGATCAAGTGTCGGAAATGTTCTACGCAGGCTTGAGGCTTGGCCAGCGCGGCGATCCGTCGGACTTCTACAGGCTGGATGATCGCGAGGCTGCCAGGCAGACCGCCCGCCTCACGCAACTAAACGAACAAAGCCTGGCACAACTGCACAAGCGGGCGCTTACAACCGTCAACACCAATCTTGTTGCATCCGCTAAAGGATTTTTCTCGGCGTTTCGGGAGGTTGCCGAATTGCCGTGTGTTCAAACCCGGGAAGGCATCGCCCTGGAGGCTCCGCTTGCCGAAGGCGGATGCATCTACATCGTCGGCTCCATCCGCGACGAACCGGTCGTGACCCTGCAAAAGATGCTGTTCGTGCGCGTTGTTCAATTGCTTGAACAAAGAAGCTCCAGCCGGCACTGCTCAATCTTCCTGGATGAATTCAAATACCTGCTCAGTCAGCAGACGGTAAACGCGCTTGGCACCATTCGGGATAAGGGCTGCAACATTCTTCTTGCGCATCAGTCGCTGGGGGACTTTGGTGATTGCGGCGCCGATCTTTCCGAATCGGCTGTACGCACCACAGTGCTGGATACCACACCGATCAAATGGCTGTACCGGCCTACCAATGAGGAAACAGCCAGATGGATCTCGGACCAGACGGGTCAAATCCGGATTGATGAGGAACGAAGGGAACTTAGCGTGAATCCGGAAATGGTTGAACATGTTTCGCGCCAGCGCGGAGTTTCCGAGGCGACGCGAAATCTGATCGACGTCAATATGGTATTGAGCTTGCCGGACCGTTGCGCGGTGTGTATCGGAGCGGGTACGCCGATGCTCGCTGTCTCCAGGCCGATGCCTGTCGAAAAGATTGCCATCGCCCCTCAGGCAGGGGCAAGGACCGCCGAAGTCAAGGTGGATTTGCTGACGCGCATCCCTGAACCAGAAGCCGGCCGGCAAGCCGAATCTGCGACAGACAGTGTTGAAATCAGTCCGGATGACGAGCCTGAAATGCGCTTTTTGAAGTTCATCTATGACGAAACGTGGACTCACATCGATATTGTTCAGGAACTGTTGCCGGATATTCAACCGCAAGAGGTTGACGAACTCTTGCAGCGCATGGAATCGGAAAAGCTGATTCGGCGACTGCCGGTCGAATCGAGCTATTCGCCGTATGCCATGGTGTGGGGGATTACTGCTCCCGGATGCCGGCATGCGCTGCAGTTCGTTGAAGTTGCCGTTGAGCGGCCCTCGTTTCGCAAATCCATGGTGAATCCGATCACGTTGAACCATCATTTGGACTTGCAGCGCTTGCGCTTGAAGGCGACGGCTGCCCATTGGAGCAAGTGGCGGATTGGGGATCGGGGCCGGCCGAGCGGCAAAGACGTCAAGCACCCTGATGCAATCGCTACCCGGCCCGATGGATGCGTCGTAGCGATTGAGCTGGAAAGGACGATCAAGGTAGTGAACCGATACCCTCCGGCGCTGGTAGCGCTCCTGGACGGACGTCGCAGACGGCTATGGGACGAGGTTTACTACATCTGCAAAGACGAGGCCGACAGGACACGGCTTGACAGGATATTTTCTGAGATCGATGCTGCGGTGTTTCAAGGCGAGACGGTGGCAATCGGCGACAGTCACAAAGCTTTTGTGAAGATCTTTGTGCACTGCGATGACTGGGCGTAGGCTCCGGTGTGCCTGAACCGGCGCCGGGCGTAATATTCGCTGGCATCAGAAACTTGGTTCAGGTCTGCAGGAAACGTGGCTGCCGAGTCGAAACAGGCATCAAAGCTCAGCGGTTCGAGCGAGACTGACTCAGGAATCAACTTCCAGACGCGATTGACTGTTTGCAAGTGTAGTAACATGGCAAAGCGCAACTGTAGTTTCAGTCGATGAAGCACCAATAAATATTCTTGCATCGCCCTTGACGGGGCAGCACGCCATGGACAAACTTCAGCTCCCCATCGGTATTCAGGACTTCCGGGTGATCCGGGAGGACGACGAATACTACTATGTCGACAAGACTGACTTGATCCGCCGACTGGCAGGCCAAGGGCGGCACTACTTCCTGTCACGCCCGCGCCGATTCGGCAAGAGCCTCCTGATTGACACCCTCAAGTCGCTGTTCGAGGGCCGCGAAGAGTTATTCCGGGGCCTGGACATCCACCCGCACTGGGACTGGTCAGTCAGTCATCCGGTGGTGCGCCTGAGCTTCGGCAGGCTGTACAACGAGCCTGAGGATATCGAGCGCAGCATCCTCAGGCAATTGTCAACCATTGAGCGAAACGCCGGTCTGGAGCCAGGTTCGGAGCTCGATGCTGGGCCCGAGCGGCTGCAGGATCTGCTGGATCGTCTGCATCGCGCTGCCGGACGGCAGGCTGTAGTACTGGTCGACGAGTATGACAAGCCGGTACTGGATGTGCTGGAGGATCCGAAGCAGGCGAAGAAAAACCGCGACTATCTTCGAGGAATCTACGGAATCATCAAGGACAGCGCCGAGCATGTGCGGTTCGTATTCGTCACCGGGGTGAGCATGTTCACGAAGGTGAGCCTGTTTTCGGAGATGAACTATCTGGATGACATCAGCCTGGATCCGCAGTATGCGACGATTTGCGGCTACACCGACGGCGATCTGGATACGGTATTCGCCCCGGAGCTTCCCGGCCTTGACCGCGATGAGATCAGAAGGTGGTACAACGGCTACCACTGGCGGGGCACCGAGAAGGTCTACAATCCCTTTGATGTACTATTGCTATTTCGGAAGCGGGAATTCGAGGCGCACTGGTTCCAGACCGGTTCGCCGACGTTTCTATACCGGATGATGGTTGCAAAGAAGGTCAATCCGATGGAGCTTGAAAGGCGCATGGCTGGCAAGACGCTGGTGTCGAAGTTCGATGTAGGCGACATCGATATTGATGCGCTGATGTTCCAGTCGGGGTATTTGACGATTGCAGACGAGACCTGGGACGGAACGGAGACGACGTATACGCTTGAGTATCCGAATTTCGAGGTGAACTGGAGCCTGAACCGCGGACTGCTAGGGTATGTGACTCGTCAGGTGACAGATGCGGTCGGATGCGGTCGGGAGCTGGCTGATTTGTTATCGACGAACGACTTTGACGGATTCGGCGCGAAGTTGCAGGCGTTTTTATCGGGGGTGCTGCATCAGTGGTATGACGCGAGCGAGATTGAGCGCTTTGAGGCGCACTATGCGGGGATGCTGTATATGGCGCTGCGTGCGATCGGTGTCGACATCCGGGTTGAGGACTCATCGAGCCGTGGGCGTGCGGATCTGGCGGTGCTGCACGGAGGGCAGGTGTTCGTGCTGGAGTTCAAGATGGCAGGGGGCGAAGGCGAAAGCGCAGCGACTGCGGCATTGGACGAGGCGAAGGCGCAGATGAAAGAGCGCGGCTATGCGGACAAGTACCGGGACCGGAATGAGCCGATCCATCTGATCGGGCTGGCATTCGCCAGCGCTGAGCGCAATCTTGTCGGAGCTCGGGCCGAAGCAGCCTGAATTTCGGAGGCTTGACCCATGGCCGCGAAAAGGTGGCGGATCGCCTTTTGTTATCTGTGATTCCTTGATCGTCTATCGCATTCGAAAGGGGTCTGAGACTATTTGCTTTCAGCCACGTTGTCGAATTTCGTTCAGATGCCATCCGCGACTCCGCCATCATCCTTGCAGAATTGCGATATTCTTGTAGTTGGCGCCGGAGTTGTGGGTTGCGCAGTAGCCCGGAAAATGGCTCTGCAAGGCGCACATGTCATCGTGGCGGAAAAGGAGCGAGACATTCTCGAAGGTGCGAGCAAGGGAAACAGCGCAATTTTGCATACTGGATTTGATGCGCCCGCCGGGTCGATCGAACAACGCTGCATCGCTGCCGGATACCAGGAATTCAAGGAAGTTCACAGGCGTTTTAATCTGCCTGTGGCAGCGACCGGAGCCCTGGTTCTTGCGTGGGACGAAGCCCAGGCATCTGAAATTCAAGCCATTGTGTCAAAAGCCCATGCCAACGGTGTCGCCGACGTTGTCGAAATCGATGCCGATGCCGCCCGCGCACGGGTCCCCGAACTTGCAGAAAATCTAAAAGGAGCAGCGCTCGTCGCGGGCGAAAGCCTAATCGACCCCTGGTCTACGCCTCTGGCCTACCTGAATCATGCGATCGCCCACGGCGCAAGCCTCGTGAACAATTGCGAAGTCCGGGAAGGGCACTTCGAGGGCGAATATTGGCGCGTGTCGACCAGCCAGGGCAAAGTGAAGGCGCGCTGGATCATCAATTGCGCCGGTCTGTACGGCGATGTTGTGCACAAGCGACTGACCGGTACAGAGCCCAAATTTTCGATCCGGCCCCGAAAGGGCCAGTTTATCGTCTACGACAAATCGGCAGCCCGGCTGACCGATACGATTCTTCTTCCAGTCCCGAAACGAATTACCAAGGGAATCGTGATGTGTCCCACGGTGTTTGGCAACCTGCTGGTGGGTCCGAGTGCCGAGGACCAGGACAGCCGCGATGATACAAGCGTCGACTCCAAGGTTCTTGCACATCTGAAATCGGTGGGTGAACGTATCTTGCCGCAGCTGCGCAGCCACAGCATGACAGCAGTCTATTCGGGGATCCGGCCGGCAACCGGGGACCCGGATTATCAGATTGACATGGACGAAAAGCGCCAATACCTGTGCCTTGGTGGAATTCGGTCGACAGGTTTAAGCGCGGCGCTGGGCATTGCCAGTCTGGCGTCGGAAAAGATGATCGACCGTCTGTCGCCATCTGCGACGAATGCGGGCCTGCCATGGCCCGAGGTGCCGCAAATCAGCGAATTGGGCGAAAGAGACTGGATGCGGCCGGGCAATGGAGGCATCGTTTGCCACTGCGAGCTGGTGACGCGCAGGGAGATTCAAAACGCACTTAAAGGTCCTGTTTCAGCGAAGTCGCTCGGCGGCCTGAAGCGTCGGACTCGGGCAGCCATGGGTCGATGCCAGGGCTTTTATTGCAGTGCGCAGCTGAGTGAAATGACCGCAAATCTGCTGCATCCGCCGATAGCGGTCGCCGGATTGCACAAGACGACATGACGCAAACGTGTCTGCGTTGCGATGTGGCGGTTGTCGGCAGTGGCCCGACCGGACTGGCCGCTGCGGCGCAACTGCGCCGTCTCGGGATAGACCGGGTCATGGTGCTGGAACGCGAATCCGAGCCGGGCGGCATTCCCAGGCATTGTGGACATCCTCCGTTCGGGTGGCGCGAATTTCGCCGTGTGCTCACCGGGCCGCGATACTCGTCGCGACTGACGAACGCCGCTGAAGCCGAAGGGGTCGATATCAGATTGAATCACACTGTCACCGAATTGCGGCAGGGCCCGGCTCTTCGCGTATCGACTCCGGAGGGGCTGATCGCCATTGAGGCAAAGCGGATTCTTCTGGCAACAGGAGTGCGAGAGACGCCCAGGGCGGCGCGCATGGTTTCCGGCACCCGGCCGGCCGGCGTGCTGACCACAGGCGCGCTGCAGTCGATGGTTTATCTGAAATCTGCCACGCCATGCATGCATCCTGTGATCGTAGGCAGCGAATGGGTGTCATTTTCCGCCTTGCTGACCTGTCGGCATGCAGGCATTCGGCCGGTCGCCCTAGTTGAAGGGCGAAGCCGGCCGACCGCCTGGCGGGCGGCTGCGCTGTTTCCGAAAATGCTTGGCATCCGGACCCTGATGAATACCGAGGTAGTCAGAATCGAGGGAACAGACCGTGTCAGCGGCGTTCAATTGCAGGATCGCACGGGAACCAATGAGCTTGTCGCCTGTGACGGCGTCGTGTTTACAGGACAGTTCGTTTCCGAGTCGGCACTGGCGCTTGCGGGGTCGCTGGGAGTGGACCCGGCATCCGGCATTCCGGCTGTCGATCAATTCGGCCGCTGCTCGGACCCGGACTACTTTGCCGCAGGCAACATGCTGCATCCTGCTGATTCAGCCGGCCGATGCTGGCGCGAAGGCGTTGATGTCGCAGACAGCATCCTGCGGTCTGTGGATGGCGACTTGCCGGACGTGAGCCGGTCCGTTTCGCTGCGGCCCGCCACGCCCCTGATCCGCTATCTGACGCCTCAGAGACTGGTCATTGACGACCGGCTGGCCGGCGACGCTGCGATTGATGTGAGATTTTCCGCAACAGGGCGGGGAAAACTTCGCCTATGGGCGGGCGAATCCCATATTCTTGATGTATCGGTACGCGCCGAACCGGAAAAAAAGATCCGTCTGTCCATTCCATGGCAGATTTTGCAGCCGTGCCCGGATGCCGTAACGCTGACGTTCGAACCGTCGAAATGATCCGATGACTGTACTTGCCATTGACCAGGGAACGACCAGCACCCGCGCATTGACTATAAGCGACGACGGCGCTGTATCGATTTCGGCAGCGATTCGTCACCGCCAGCATTATCCCAGGCCCGGCTGGGTGGAGCACGATCCGCTGGAAGTGGTGCGCAATGTGCAGACAGCTCTTGATTCGGCAGACGGTATCAAAGCGGTCGGAATCGACAATCAGGGAGAGAGTTGCCTCGCCTGGCACGCTGTGACCAAGGAGCCGGTGTCTCCTATTATTGTCTGGCAGGACAATCGCACCGGCGCTGCGATTGAGGCTCTTGACAGCGACGGAGTCGGCGAAGAAGTCATGCGCCGCGCCGGACTGCCTCTGGATTCCTACTTCTCGGCCAGCAAGCTGGCCTGGATTGTGAATCATGTGCCTAAAGCAAGTCGACTGCTCCGCCAGGGCAAGCTCAGGCTTGGCACTACGGACGCCTTTTTTCTCGACCGATTGGCCGGCGAGTTCAAGACCGACATCACAACGGCGTCGCGCACCTCGTTGATGCATCTCGAATCAGGCCAGTGGGACGAGACGCTTTGCCGGATCTTCGGTGTTCCCTTGGAGGCGCTTCCTGAAATTGTGCCCACCGTCGGAAACCTTGGACAGGTCAGTGTTCGGGACCAGGCCGTGCCGCTGACCGCCAGCGTCGTAGACCAGCAGGCATCGCTATACGGACACGGCTGTCGAAAGGCCGGAGATGCCAAGATCACCTTCGGCACCGGCGCATTCGCCTTGGCGGTGACCGGGCACGATGTGCTGCGCTCTGCGGACCAGGGGCTGGTGCCTACCGTGGCCTGGCAGCACGAAGGCAGCCGTGCGGTATACGCTCTGGATGGCGGTGTCTACTGTGCCGGTTCGGCCATAGAGTGGGCTCATAAGCTGAAGCTGTTTGAAGAGCATTTATCGCTCAATGCCTTCGACCGGCCGGCCGCGATCGACAGGGACCTGGTGTTTGTTCCGGCACTTGCGGGGCTGGCATGTCCGCACTGGGACCGTCGTGCCGGGGGCTTGTGGATCGGCCTGTCTCTTGACACTGATCAGCGTGACATGATGCAGTCCTTGATTGAGGGGATCGCTTTGCGTACGGCCGAAGTCATACGCGCGATGGCTTCGCTCGCGGTAGTGGGTGACGAGCTGTCCATTGACGGGGGCGTTTCGGTGAATCCGTACTTTTGCCAGTTCCTTTCAGACAGCCTGGGCAAGTGCGTGACCGTGCGATCCTTTACAGAGCTTACTGCAATCGGTACGGCTCAGTTGGCCGGAGCGCAATACGTTGCGATTGATGATTCGGGGGCGAAGGTTCGGCGGTATTATCCATCGAAAGATTGTGCGGGCCGAATCGAAAAGTTCTCTCAAGCCGTTGCCCGATCCGTGGAATGGAGAGAATCACAATAGTGCGCGAATCGGCTGACGCAGGTTGCGGCGCATTGGAACAGCCAATCGCCAAACCTGTAATCGTCGAAGGGGCCTGTGCACAGAGTTGGCTTTGCCGGCAATTGAGTGTTGATCGCAAGCGATAGGCGATGGTTTGCGGTCAGGTTTGCGAATCAATTTGGGACGATCAGTTCGAAGTGGCACGGGCTGGCCGGAATTTTCGATTGTTGAAATTGGCTAAAAGGTCGCGACAACTCGCGGGTCGAGGCGAAACTGGCCTCTCTAGAAACACGGCCGATCATGCGCTGCACCGCGTCTGAGACGCTTTTGCCCTGGATACCAAGCTCAAGGTCTTTTGGAAAGAACCCGGTGTCGCACGAATCGCAGTGGTAATACGTGCGCTGCAGGCGAAGCTCGCCGAGCGCGCTTGTCAGTTGCTTGCCGCGCCGCCCGGCACGCCTTGCCGCGCCTGCGCACCCGATCTGCGACGGTTCGCCGTCGCTGGCGTGCGAACTGATCCACGATGACACAATCGCAGCGCCCAGGTTCATCACCAAGTGTTTCACCGCGAACTCCAAAGACTCAAGATCAACAGCGCCAACCGGCTGCGACTTGAACAGCTGCCTCAGTTCTTCGGCCGCGTCGAGCGCAGGCTCGGCTGCGACCGAGTCTCTCGTCGATTGGCAAGCAAAGTTTTTCAATGCGCCCGTGCTGAACATGATCCCGGCATAGCTGGTCGCTGACTTCCACCAGTTTGCCGAGCAACTCGCTGAACCGGTCATAGCTTTCAAGGTGGGTCCTGGTGGTATCGATCGAGGCATTGGGTATTGCGTGGGTGACGGTTTTTTGTCCCTTGCCTTTGCGCGACAGGTACCAGTACGGTCCGTGACCGTCAGAGTTGGGCTGATGGCAGTGGCAGCCTATGTTGGAGCACTTTTTTGATCTGCTGTAGAGTCGTCCAAGCCTGGAATTGCCCAGATGTGTAATTTAATCCAGGTTTGCATTTCGCTTGGAAGTAAGGCTGTCGATCAACTGATGGTTCATGGGCTATGTCCTCAAGGCGAAATACTGTCTATATTGATATGCTGACAGATACATTACGCCAATTGGCTTGTTTGCCCATTCTATCGTCTACGAATCTTTTGACGCTCACTCAACTGATCTCTCGCTCGCTTATCGGGCGCATCACGGATTAAGGAAATGATTACGTTTGCGCAACGAGCTGTAATGCTGATTTAATGGGATTAATCAATATAATCAATGGATTGTATTTGAATCAAGTACAAAAATGCAAAGACATCTGACTCTACCGTCAGGTGTCTTTGCCGCTGAGGAAGCCATGTCTGAGGGACCAATGCTGTATGGGTCCTTAACAACCTCTTTCGTTAGCCAAGACGGGAACACGTCGATGAAGAACAATGGTTCTTTGTGGGGTGTCGTGGGATCTTCCGAAGCATCCGAAGGACTTAGCGTAATCTATCATTATGAGCAGGGAATTGACATCACCAAATCTGGACTTTCTAGCGGAAGACTATCGTATATAGGCTTGGAGGGAGGATTCGGTAAACTGGCAGTGGGGCAGCAGGTTGCAGCTTACCACAAACACGTTCAGTCACTAACCGGCAAGACATGGTGGGCCACTCACCATGCCGACACCGGTACACGCGTGCCTAGTATGGTGACCTATGCGGCAAGCACAGGACCTATAGGATTTCAGTTTGATGTTGTAATGCATAGCGATTTAGAGACAGCAGATGCCACAAAACAAGCATTGGGTAGTGTAAAAGGTAAAAGCGTAGACAAAGTCGCACTTGGTATGACAGTTGATACCGGATTCGCCAAACTTGGTCTAGGAGCAATTTCTAAAGACTACGGAGATGCATCGGAAAATAAAGTTGGTAGCGTGAAAGTTAGCGGTATCGGCGTAAGTGCTCCCGTCGGAGGTCTAAATGTATATGCGAGTTGGAATCAAATAAAGGATGACAAGGTTGCAGCGGACGTAAGAGATACAAAAATGAAGAAGACGTTTGCAGGAATCAATGGACCGTTGGGCGATACAGGACTATCTTTTGCAGTGAATATGTCTGATGTAGATGACGACGATCCCATGACAAATGATGGTGAAAATCCATGGAATGCTCACATTTCAAAAAGTTTAGGCGGTGGTGCGACAGTCGCATTGGAGTATATCGACCTCGACAAGGATTCCAAAATGCCGGCGGATAAGAATCAGACCGCTCTTTCTTTCAGTGTGGCATTCTAATTTAAACCGCAACTGACTTGATATGGCGACGCGCTACTTGCGCGTCGCCCTTTTTCGATGCGCCAGACTTGGTGCTCAGCGCCTTGACCGGCGCTTTTCCGTTCCGAAGCATGTGACAGTGTTCGGAAGAATTTGTAGTGCAAATCCGTTGCCAGTTCGAAAAAAACACAGGCATGACAAACGGAAACTGCATGCGAGGCCGCTACGGGGTTGGTTGTCCTTGACCTCGAAATGGTAGTGTAAGCTACACGAGAAGAAGTGCACGGCTTTTTCTCTGGGTGTAAATTGCATTGCCGTAATCGGTTGATCATCAATGCCTATCGACTCAATTGGCGAATTGATCGTCTTGAAATTGCTAGTTGGCTCTTCCTTGCTGGTGCCCTCGACTTTCAACCTATCGACTTTCATTCGAATTGATTCAACTGCATAGTCGCGTCCGTTCATCGCCGAGACCGATTTGCCATCAACGACAAGCGTCTCGCCGGAAGCGGAATACTCGCACACTTGCCGTGCGTTACCGCGACTTTCAAACCTTCGTCATCCATTACCAGTTTTTAGGGCATCTCAACCTGCGCTAAACGGAGTGCCAGCAGTCCACGCACCCTGTGCGCCCAAAAAACAGTTCTGATCTTTACGACTTCCTTGACGCTCATGAAACGCATCGAATACTTCGCCATCGCTTCGCAAACAGCCACCGCGCCGGCCGAATCAATCTTGTTCTTTTTCACGAACGGCTCAAATTGCTCCATCGGATTCTTCTGAGTCGTTTGCTCAATGCGCTACGACCGGTACGCGTATCGCGCCGGTTGATCGCCACCTTCCCTTCCTCGTCCACTGCACAAACTAGAAATATGTTCTTGAGCAGACTGAAATCGATCTGGCAAATATAGGCTATATTGTGCATCTTTGGATACTTCTCCTGTTTGGCACTGTGATACCACATCGAGAGTAAAGGACATCCACTTCATAAATCAAGAGCACTTAGCCATTCAGACAAGCATGACTTTGAGCAACTGCTGCAATGAGACAACTTCGTTTTCGTGTCATGATTGAAAATCGTGAAAGGGTGATGACCGTTGCACCAGTCACCTACAACTATTTGCCAGATACTTTTCAAAAAATGAGGGACGACTGCGTACCTGATCCGAGCGACTGATCCTTCGGCAAGGTCGCTGCCGCGAAGCGCACAGCTCAAAATCACGGTTTCTCATTTTTATTCACCTCACCCGAAATTTTTTCAAAGAAATTAAACCCAATGATTCCTTCGATGCGAATGACCGCTATCTGCCTGCAAAGGTCGACTCGTAATGGCTAGGCTTGTGCCGGCAGTCGATCCTTCGCAAATCGACAATCCCGGAGAACGTAAGATGGCCCAGGTGCTTGCCGACCAGTTGCCGGACAGCACCATCGTCATACACAGTTTCAACTGGCTTCGCAAAACCCCTTCCGGTAAATTGCTTGAGCATGAATGCGACTTTGTACTCGTCGACTCGAAATCAGGAATACTGTTCATTGAAGTAAAGGGAGGAATAATCAGCTACCGGCAGGAAACAGATGAATGGGTGCGAATTCTGCCCAACGGCGGTTTTCGTACGATCAAAAGTCCGCTCGATCAAGTGACGCAAAACATGTACGGAATTGTCGACTTGATCAGACAGAGTTTAAAATTCGAAGATCTACCGTTTACGTACGGGTTCGCGGTGGCATTTCCAGACGGCAGATTTCAAGGCTTGACCCCGCCAAATTTCTCCCGCGAACTGATCATCGACGCAACTCGATTGAACAAGATGATGAGTGCTGTTTCAAGTATTTTTCACTGTTTCCGCCGCAACAACCATCGATCTTTGACAAAGCCGGAATTCCAAGCTGTCAAACGAGCATTATTTCCACACTATGATATCGTGCCTATATCGTGGCGGGAAATCGAGCGCCAGGAACACATGCTGCACCGACTGACCGAAGAACAAAAAAACGCACTCGACTTCCTTTCAATGCAGAGAGTCGCCCTCATTGAAGGCGGCGCCGGAACCGGCAAGACAATGCTCGCAATCGCAAAAGCGCAGCAATTGGCCGCAGACGGATTTAGGGTTCTGCTACTTTGCTACAACCGCCCTCTCAAGGAGTGGCTGGCGGGTAATATGTCTGACGAATTTGACAATGTTGTCGTCAACAACTACCACGGTTTCGTGCATGATGCATGTAAACGAACTGGCATCGAGTTTAGAGTTCCAACTGATCGGAGCGTCCAAGACTTCTGGCACAACGAAGCGCCGGAGAAACTCATGGCAGCATGCGGCATGCTTCCAGTTGATGAACGATTTGATGCTATTATCGTAGACGAGGGACAGGATTTCCGGGAACTGTGGTGGATTAGTCTGGAGTCAGCATTCCGTGACCCGAAAAACAAGGAGTGTTTCTACGTGTTCTTGGATCCAAGGCAAAATTTATACGTCACCCATTTGGAGTTGCCTGACGAGTTCCGCGAACCCAGATTCCCCCTATTGGCCAACTGCCGAAATACGATACAAATCGCGAGCCACTGTGCGGACATCATTGGAACGCAAACACACACCAAACCGTTTTCACCCCAGGGAGAAGAACCCGTGGTGCTTCAAGTCGAAACTGTTGCGCAAGCGCTAGACGAAGTAAGTCGCAAGGTGAAGGAGTTGTGCACTTCCATGTCTGGCAATCTGAACCGCTCCCAGGTGGCGGTGCTAGCGCCGAGAAAAACCGACGAGTCATGGCCTGTACGATTCGGCAAAGGTATTCCGGCAACTCGCAATATTGAAAACTGGAGGCGCAATGAAGGCGTGCTAATCGCTTCGCCCTATCAGTTCAAGGGACTTGAATCAGATGTTGCAATCGTTTTGACTAAGCAACTGCGAGTTGATGATAGGTCGATGATCGAAAATTACGTTGCCCGGTCTAGAGCAAAGCACATATTGATTGTCGTTGAGATTCGTGAACTCAATCAATAACGCAAGCCTATAGCGTGGTCCATTAGATTTGAATGGTCGTTGACAATTGTCGCACATCGAATCGTTAAGCCTGTTGTTCGCCGTGCCCTTTGTTGGGGACCGTAGCGAACTTGCATCGCCACGTTTTCCGACAAACCGTATGTGATGAGATTGCGTCATTCCTACCGCAAAAACAAAATCGGCACACCAAGAGGGCGTGCCGATTCAATAGATAGATATGAATATTGACTTTCGATCAATAAACTAGAAGTCAACGCGCAACTGAACGACCGACTCGCTCTTTGCTGCTCCAGCATGGCTGTTGTCATGGTCATGATCGATGTACTCAAACGCGACACTAGCTCCACCGCCAAGACCTTTCGCAACATGAACATTCCACGGATTTGATCCATGGGCTACATCCATCTTGTCGCCTTTGTCAATATCTGCTACATTTACACTGAATGACATACCTGTATCGCCAAGTGGTCCTCTAAAATTGAACTGAGTCTGCTTATCTTTACTGTCAGCACCAGCGTTCATATCCGTTTTCAACGAATGCCACCCGGCAGCCACTGTAAAACCACCCACGGGAGCGGAGAACCCAAACGAAGTCAGTTTTTTGTCACCATTTTTCTCGCCCGTGTCTTCATCTGCCGTAGCCATATTTTTTCCCGCGACTGCAACCGTAGCAAAGCCAGTATCAACTGACAAACCGAACCGTGATGCGTCGACGCTTCGATCTTTGACGTTTTGGTATTTGCTATCGGCCATCTTATTTGGCTCCATCACCAGATCAACCTGAAAACTAACAGGTCCGGTTGCTGCGGCATACGAAACCGCGTTGCTGATACGAGCACTGGTAAGACCGGCGTTCCCGCTCCAAACACCAGCATCCGTCAGGGCGCCAACGTGATTGTAGGCCGCACCCCAGATGCGTCCCATAGTAATCGATCCAAAACCGCCGGAAAGTCCGAGATACGAAAGCCGGTTTCCATCTTTAACTGTAGCGCTGGTCACATCAATGCTTTCCTCGAATTGGTAAACAGCGGTCAACCCCTCGGATACTTCGCTGGATCCCTTGACACCCCAGCGCGATCCGTTGTCCTTCGTCGTGGTATGACCATCCTGACTATGGACTATACCTCGGAACGAACCGTACCAGGTGGCTTCCGCAAAGACAACTGACGGTAGAGTCAGGAGACTTGCGAGCCCTATCGCAATTAATTGCTTTTTCATTGTTAAATTTCCTCAAATTCAATATAAATTGGTTATAG
Source organism: Arenicellales bacterium (assembly GCA_965214615.1). GTDB lineage: Bacteria > Pseudomonadota > Gammaproteobacteria > Arenicellales > JAJDZL01 > CBDAUN01. Next base: position 2,945,346 of record OZ243952.1, on the reverse strand, counting down.
GAAGAAAATCAAAAATCAACTCATGCACGCACGAAACGACTTTGATTTCTTGATTGAGTATTTTATGTATACAAAATATATCTTTCACCAAATACCCATCAATAGCGCAGATTTACAGCACAATTTGTTGCGATAATGCAACAAATTGTGCCATTTGGAAGGCACTTCGGCCATATGTTTCCGCAAATGTTGCATTTTGACTATGACGAGCATTTGAAAGAATTTGTAAAATTCAGCAAACAGGTTATGTAGTCGACCGGTTGATTTTAACTCGCCAGGAGCAAGAATTGCCCCCTTACTGACGATTGCTTGGACAAATCATACAATTTCCGGAGTCTGTTTCGTTAGACTAGGTTCAATTTAATAAATGCATTAATCGCAAACAGTCAATCTTTGATCGCATATTGCTCGCTGTCCGCATCACTTATATCATTTTGACTTCAACCACTGGCACGGCATCGTATGGGTATCAGAAACATATCTATTTGTATTTACGGTGATAAATATCCTCAAAACGAGTGTAAGGCCCATTTCATTTATAGTTTGAAAGACAAATTTGATCGAAAATATGCTTGACCCTTCTATGATTCTTATGGACATCTGACTCTACCGTCAGTGGCTTTGGCGGATGCCACATGGTACGGGTCGTTCCGAGCCATTATGCATAGCCAGGACAGCCATACCACGATGAAGAGCAATGGCTCCCGTTGGGGTGTCAAGGGATCAAGCGAGGTTTCCGAGGGGTTGACAGCTGTTTACCTCTACGAGGAAGCACTTGATCTTTCAACTGCTTCGCTGAGTGAGGGAAACAGGCTTTCTTACATTGGACTCTCGGGCGGATTCGGCACGATTACTATGGGCCGTATCTGGAGTGCCACCTACAATCACACTGGCGTATTGACGGACAACGGAGTCTGGAGTGGAAATGCCGGTCTTACTACCGGTCGCGTCAGCAATGCGGTTTCGTATGCTGCGGCAACCGGCCCCGTTAGCTTTCAGATTGACTTGGTGATGGAGCCAAATAAGATGGATGCTGCCGCACCTGGCCTCAACGCTGACAAATCTGCTGTTGTCGTAACTCCTGCATCTTACGGCAATGTCCAAGACCGAAGTGTCGACATGACACAGTTCGGTTTGTCAGTTGATACTGGTTTTGCCACGGTCGCGCTTGCAGGGAAGAGTATGGCTACGGCCGATAAGATGTCGGGCGAGAAAAACGGGGATAAGAAACTCACATCGCTTGCTTTTTCCGCGCCGGTCGGTGGTTTCACATTAGCTGCTGGTTGGCATTCTTTGAAAACAGATATGGAAGCTGCCGGTGCTGACGTAAAAGACGATCAGACGCAATTCAGTCTGACAGGGCCGATTGGCGATACCGGTATGACTTTTGGATTGAACGTTGCTGACATTGAAAAAGGTGACAAGATGGATGTTGCCCATGGGACTACTCCGTGGAATGTCCATGTTGCGAAGAGCCTTGGCGGTGGAGCCAGTGTCGCGTTTGAGCACATTGATCATGACCATGACGACAGCCATGCCAAAGCGGCAAAGAGCGAATCGGTCGTTCAGTTGCGAGTCGACTTCTAGTTTGTTGATCAAAGTTTAGTATTCAAAGCCAATCTATTGAATCGGCACGTCCTTTCGGCGTGCCGATTTTGTTTGTGCGCCAGGCATGGCGCTATTCCGATACACGTGGTGGTGGTCGGATGACTTGGAGGTGCAAGTTCGCTACCGGGCCGAAAAGGGGATCCGTTAGCCGAACGGCAAGGGACATACTACCATTTGTCAAGTTCTGTGTGGCGATACCCACGCATGACAGTGCAGATTCGAAACAAGCCAATAAAATTGCATCTTTCGATGCTTGTGTCTGTCTGACTGGAGGGTAACCCCCAGACCACCAGAGTATCAGACTGCGCTGTACCCGCCTTTTCGTCGTCAGCCACTTACTTGCCGCCTGCAGTCGCGCAGCATCGCACACAGCACCGACAGCATACGATTGTTACATCCCGCGTCTTTCCGAGCTACGAACCTAGTGTCATGTCAAGTATATTCTGTCGCGTAGAGTACAATCCAGCCTCATTGATGGTGTGTCATTTCAATGAGGATATGACAAATGAAGCGGTATGTAGTTACGTTGGACAAAACCGAACGCGACGAGTTGATTGAAATCACGCGCAAAGGCTCACATTCGTCCCAAAAAGTTGTCAATGCTCTGATTCTGCTGAATTGGGGTGTGCAGTCAGATATTTGGCAAATTTTACGAATTGTTGGCTCTTACGTACCAAAAGTCGTCGAAACGATTACTGATCACACTGGCCCGCAGTGCCGCTATTTTATTCGCTCCCTGTTTACTCCAATTCATTCCACCGCGTTTCAATCGGGTTCCAATGACATTTTTGCATCCCGCCTCGACTGCCGCACTCGACACACATAGCCCCTGATTTCGAAACTTGCGATAACGCATCCTGTCACGATTGCGATCGAAATACCCGATCGTTGTGGCCACTTCGCAATGTGTCGATGAAAACGGCTGCAACACTTCAATCAAGGTCTCAATGTCCCCGACTCTGAGAATCTCAACGGTATTTTCCGCCCACTACCTGGCCGTATCGGCACCGTCGCCATAAATCACTTTCGATAGATCCCAGACTTTCTCCTTGGCGTGGAAGATGTCTAAAATTTGAATTGCCTCGGGAAACAGTTCTGAAAAACAATTCCATATCCACAGCGCTCCGTCTCCGACAACAACCTGAACGCCAGCATCATAAAAGCCGCGCCTAACGCCTCGCGCTCAACGCGCCGGACAAATGGAGCCAGGGTTTTGGCCAAGTCAGCCGTACTGGCAGTTTCAATTGCGGCGGTATACGTGACCGATGCGGTATCGATTCGGGCATGGCCATGTACCAAATTAGAAAACAGCACCGATTCCTGCCGCTGAATGTGGCTTAGTTCAGTATTTCTTGTAACTTCAGTCTAATTCAATCGCGTCAGTAGTGGACTCAACTGGTACCCCCCGTGTGTGGATTGCCAACGTATTCAACGTCTGGTTTGTTTGCTCAATGATAACGATGAAAGAATCTGGCCAATTATTGACGTTGATTTGATGTCGCTACCATACCTAACACTTGAACGCCCCCCATTTAGGCACTTTATAATTTGCTCTTTGTTCATTTTGGTGACTCGTTCACGATTTTCGTTGTATCCGATTTTGAACAACAACAGGTGCCTAAGGGCTTGGAATTGAACTTCGTCGTTATCAATTTCAGAAATGCCAGAACATGCATGATAATTTAATGTTCGGTCAATATAGGCGAGCATGTCTTCGGAATAGCGTTCCAAAATGTTTTCCCGCGATAGGAATTCGTATAAAAGGTCATATACCTTGAAGTAATCAATGACATGTTTTGGCGAAGTTGAAAAAGAAGTTGCATCCTTTCGAACGTGATGGAAATACAAACTGTCTTCGATTGTCCGTAGATTGCGGCAAAAATGGAGCAACATTGGCGTTGTAGCCGCGTCACCATAGTAAGTATTGTGCGGCGACTCGATGTTGTTGTCGAGAAACAGACTCTTTCGCCACAATTTATTCCACTGTTCAATATTGGTACTACGAAAAATGTTAATCTCACCTTTGGTTTCGAATGTTTTGTTTTTGTATGCAACTTGAGAAAGTTTTCGCCCGTAAGAGTCGACACGTCTGAATCCACAAGCAACGACATCGTATTTTTCATTATTTGTTGCATCTAGCAACTTTTGGAGCATTTGCGGATGTATGACATCGTCACTATCAACGAACGAAATGAAATTGGAGTATGCATTGCGTATTCCGATATTTCTAGAGCCACCGCAACCGCTTTGAATTACATTTTGAATAAGCTTGATTCGACTATCTTGGAATGCATGATGTCGGACGATTTCTGCGCTACCGTCAGACGAGTAATCGTCAATGCAAACGATTTCTATATCCGTAAGTGATTGAAATCTAACAGAGTTCAGACATTTTTCAAGATGCCTTTCGGAATTATGAAATGGAACGATTACGGATATTAGCGGCATGATTACGGCAATTGGTGTTTTCAAATTTGTGGTTGAGTGAAATTGGACATTCCTTTACTACCTGAAAAGTAAGACCAGTTTCAGTAGAACCGTTCTCCACTCGAATTGAGAGAAACCTTGCTAGTGGTGCGTTTGCATGCTTCTCTCTTTAAACTTCGGATGAAAGTGCGCTGTAGAAGTTTCAACTAAAGAACTCACCTTAGTGCTAGTATTATAAAATTTTATCCTCCCAACTTTGAGTTATTCCAAATGCAGTGCGTGAGCGGGATGCGTCATTAAGCAGCCACCTGGTCGGTTTCCTGTTTTATCACATCATTCCCGTTATTAATTTTGACTCCTCGGATCACTTCGCCGAGCGCATTGAAGCCGCGTAGCCGTCTCCAATTTCTCTGCGCACATTGCCCCAACTTATACATCATGTTCAGCATCGTCGTACGGGTCAGACAACCCTTCGATCGCCTGGTCTGATGACGGATCGTCTCAAACGTTGACTCAATCGGATTCGTCGTGCGAAGACTCTGCCAATGCACGGCCGGAAAATCATAAAACGCCAGCAACTCGTCACGATCCTTGATCAGAATCTCGACCACCTTCGGATACTTGTCCGGTAGGTCTGCACAAACCGATCAAATGCCTCGTCGGCCGCCTCGCGTGTCGGTGCCATCCAAATCTGATGCATATCCTTTTTCGCCTGCCCATGCAATATCTTCGGCAACTAGTTGAGCACATTCGAGCTCTTGTCAACCCAGCAGCACTGATGACGGGTCTCAGGAAACACCTCGTCCAAGGCTGACCAAAATCCCATCGCGCCGTCTCCGACCGCCAGCTTCGGCGCACCCATACCCCTGGTCTTCAAATCCAGCAACATCGATTTCCACCTCTCTCAAAGAACAAACCTCTAACTCATTGATATTGCTAGACGCTAGAATTTATTGTCAAATTTGCATTTTAGCCGGACAATCCATGTTCATTAGGTGATTGTTTCGCGGCTGTGTATTCGCATGAAAGTGAGCACGATTCGCAAGTAAATGAACAAAACGCTTTCTCGCGCAAGATTTTGTTACATTTCGGTGGTTAGTGGGTGCGATTTCGCAACCCGGTGAACACGGCTTACAAAGCCTCGGTCTAGCGACGTTTTTCCAGCTTTATTCTATCTAGATTGAATGACTTTCACCTCCGGTCGTCAAGTTGAGTATACCGTTCAATGGCTATCGAGTGTGCATCAGTGTGTGAACTCACTTTGTTCAAAAACCCGTAGGCAAGTGCCCTGCAAGGCACTTCTGGCAGGGTGTTATTGATAGACTTATTCATACGGCTCGGTGTTCGGTGGTGCCCCCGGTGATTCATGCACGGTGTTTCTTTTTCTCATCGACTCGCCTTTGAGCTCGATGCGATGCGCATTATGCATCAACCGGTCTAAGATGGCATCGGCCAACGTCGCATCACCGATTGCCGCATGCCATTCGGTGGTCGGCAACTGACTGACCACCATGGTGGAATAACGCAGATATCGACGGTCCATCAACTCTAACAGTTCATAGCGTTGCGTGTCGGTGAGCGGTTGCACGCCAAAGTCGTCAATAATCAATAATGCGACCGTGGCGAGTTGTTCATACAGTTTCGGATAGCTGCCCAGCGCTTTGGACTGTTCGATCGCACTCATCAAGGTGGTCACCCGGGCGTAGCGCACTTTGTGATCCAGTCGACATGCGGCCTGCCCAAGTGCGGTGGCAACAAAGCTCTTGCCAGATCCGGTGGCCCCGCAGATCAACAGGTTGTGGGCCTGGTTAATCCAGTTGCACTGGCCCAGATCAGCAATCTGGCGGCGATTTAGATTTCTTTGACCGGCGTAGTCGATTTGGTTGAGCGACGCACTGAGACGAAACTCGGCAGCCCGAATCAGTCGTCGGTGGCGGCGTGCCTTTCGGTTTTGCAGTTCGTGGTCAAGGAGCAGGTCCAGACGTTCGGTAAAGCTCAACTCATAATAGGTTCCAGGTTGTTCGAGCTGATGTTCAAGCGCGGCGGCCATGGAACTGAGTCGAAGTTTACGCAGGTTGGTATCGGTGGTGGTCATGGTTGGATCTCCTGAATCATTTAAAATGCCTGGGGCCGCGGACATTGGCATGATCCTGCGGCAGGTTCAAAGTCAGTTGTCTGGTGTCGGTGCGACGGTTCAAATCGTTTGTCACAATCGTTTTGATCAACCCAAGACGCTCGATGTGCTGTTCATTGGCAATCCGGCAGGCGCGGTTCAAACTTGGCTTGCCGAATTTTTTTGACAACGACAGTACCCCGATGCACAGGCGACTGACTTTATGGAAGTGTTCGGCACGCTCGAGCTGGGCTTGCACCCAGATATGACAGTCGCTGCCGATGCGCGCCGCCCAGCCAAGCAGCCGACCCGGTGTCCAGTTGCCGATGTGCTGATGGGCTTGTGGCATGTGCTTTAGATCGGTGGTTTGGTTCGGATGGCGGTGCTGGGCTTTCAGATGCATTGCAATCAGGTCCTGGCCGTAGCTGATACGTACGGTATGGGCACAGTCCTGGACTTCAACGGTTTTGCCGACGAACTGATACGGCACCGAGTACCAGTGCTTTTGATGATAGATGTGATAATCGAACCCCACTTTCGCCAGGTGGCTGTCGACGAGCTGATAGCGGATCAGGGGCAGCGATTTCAGTGCCGGGCGGTCCAGGGTTTCAAACACCTGTGCTCTTGAGCCTGCGCGCTTTTGGAAAGGCCGGTTGTTGGCCTGATCAAGCAACGGTGCAATCTTGGCATTAAGCTCGCCAAGCGAATGAAACTGAACCTTTCGAAGCGGCGCAAGAACTTTCATCTGAACCAAATTGACGGCGATTTCAGCAATCGATTTATCCTGTGGCTTTCGCACTCTGGCAGGCATGATGCACACCGAGTAGTGATGCGCCCATTGCACGAATTGACGGTTCATCTGCGGGTCGTAGCGGCACGACCTGGTTACCGCGCTGCGCAAATTGTCGGGCACCGGATACAGAACCGCGCGCAGCCGGTGCGCATCGATCCCGGCCGGCAACGGCCAGCCAATGCCCGCCGCACGCGCGCGTTTAAGCACATTGCAGATGGTTCCAATGCTTACGCCCAGCGCATCGTGAATCGTTCGATGTGCCAAGCCGCAATCGTATTTCAGGCGGAGAATCTCTATATGTTTTTCCATGGTAATCCTGGGTCTGGCCAATTTGCTCACCTCATCTTTCAATCGTGATCTAAACAACCACAATTGAAACCTCGATGCAGTGAGATTTCAAATTACGCTGGAAAAACGTGCCTCAAAAGGCTAAGATTTTACGTGTTCATTTACTTGCGAATCGTTGTTCAATAACCGTGCGAAACAGTGTTCATTTACTTGCGAAACTCTGTTCATTAGTCGTCCCTGAATAAACAATAATTCAGTGATATATCATTGTTAATAATGAATAATGTTGCTATTTTGTTTGTTCTGTAATTGCCAGAAATGGTATAATTGAGCATCATTATCTGGCAATTTGAAGGGTAAAAATGAAGCCTCAACCACCCCAAGATCAAGATCAGGCTGAACTGTTCCGCAACCGCCTTGACAACCAGATCAACATGGCCCATGAGTTGGTGCGCCTGTCGGCTTTGATCGACTGGCACGTGTTCGATGCGCGTTTCGGTCAGTTGTATCATGCCGACAAAGGCTGTCCTGGAAAACCCACCCGACTGATGGTGGGTTTGCTGTATTTAAAACACGTCTATCAGATGTCTGATGAACTGTTGGTGGAGCGTTGGCTGGAGAATCCGTACTGGCAGTACTTTTGTGGTGAGAGTTATTTTCAAACCCAATGGCCGATTGACCCGAGTTCTTTGACGCGTTATCGTCAGCGTATTGGGGAACAAGGCTGTCAATGGCTGTTGCAACAGACGATTGCAGCCGGAGTTTCAAGCGGTGCGGTTCGAGAGTCGCATTTAAAGCGGGTGACAGTGGACACCACGGTGCAGGAAAAAGCGGTGAGTTTTCCGACCGACACTAAGTTGCTGAATCGTTCCCGTCAACGCTTGGTGCGACTGTGTCATCAACACGGTGTGCAGTGGCGTCAAAGTGATGCGCGTTTCGGTCCAAGGCATTTGTTTCAGGCCAACCGTTATGCCCATGCCCGGCAATACAAGCGAATGCGTCGCCAGATTCGCAAGCTGCACACATATCTTGGCCGGGTGGTGCGCGACATTGAACGCAAGATTGCCACCGATGCACAGTTGCAGTCGGTGTTTGCCGATGAACTGGGTCTGGCCAGACGCTTGCTGGCACAAAAAAAGGACAGTTCCAACAAGCTTTACAGTCTCCATGCACCGGAGGTGGAGTGCATCAGCAAGGGTAAGGCGCACAAGCGCTACGAGTTTGGGGTCAAGGCCTCCATCGCGGTGACCAACCGCAGCAACTTCGTGGTCGGTGGCCTGGCGTTGCCGGGCAACCCGTATGAGGGTCACACCTTGAAACAAGCCTTGGACCAGGTACGTGTGCTCATTGGACAGCGCATTGAGGAGGTGTTTGTGGATCGCGGGTATCGCGGTCATTATGAAACCGACAGTGCGGTTTACATCTCGGGACAAAAGCGCGGGGTGACGGCACGCATCCGCAGATGTCTGAAACGCCGCCAGGCGATTGAGCCGATCATGAGTCATCTGAAACATGATGGCTGGCTGGGACGCAACCATCTGAAAGGCACTGAAGGCGACAGCATCAATGTGCTGCTCAGCTGTGCGGGACACAATCTGCGCTTGATCCTGAAACGTTTCAGGGACAGGTGTGTCCGTTTTTTTTGTCGCTCAGTTTTTCGGTGGATTATTCACCAAAAACGGTGGCTTTCAGGTGCCAATTACGGTCTTGGTGCGTTGAACGCTGCGTAAGACCGTCTCAGATGGCGACAACTTGACATTCATCGGCTCGAAAATCGACAAAATATCGTTTTATTCAGGAGCGACTCATTAACGTTGCGAATACTCACGCGGCCGACGGCCGGGTTCGGGGCTTACAAAAAACATGAAGTGTCCGTAAGCGCAACCTCCGACACAACTAATTGATTCAGAATCATTTCCGATGTCTCTGTCTCTGAGGCAATTGTGAAGCCAAGGCGCTCCGCCTGCTTCGCCAGACGCTTGATCTGCTGATCCCTGAGACGTTTGCCAAGCGCTTCGCTGCTTTCGGGCTGATACTCATCACCCATGGTCACCATGGCATAGATCAGCCGCGCAAGCTGATGCGCCGTCGCCTTGATCGCCTTTCGGCTGTCCATGCGAAAGCATCGCCGGCGGTGGGCGTCACCCAAGGCGCTTGAATCGCGTCGAAGCGTCATGGCACCGACACGCAGTGCCTGCCCAGCGTTTTGCATGCCGCGCGACTTTGCCCCCGACAACCGCTTGCCGCCACTGATATTAGTCCCAGGTGAAAGCCCGAGCCAGCTACAGAAACTTTTCGATGTTCGGAAAACGCTAAAATCCGAGCCGCACTCCGACAGCAGCACAAGCACGATCTCAATGCCTATTCCAGGAATCGCGGTCAAGTCTACTCCGAAAATCTCCACAAATACAGCTGCATGGCCTGCTGCCATCGCCCGCCCGCCGGATTGACTAAATCTTCAACCGTGCGCGCACGCGAATCGTCAAGCGCAACTGCCATTTGCAGCGCTGCAATTTCAATTTGCTCATCGAGCGCCTTGATCTGCCGATTAAAATGATGGTAGCACTCCAGCGCCTGGTTCAGCGCAAACAAATGCTCTTCACGCCAGTTGCCCAGCAGCGCCGCAGCAATCTCCTCGGTGCCAGCGCGAACCCGCGGGTGCCTGTGTTGCGCCAGCCCGGTCGGATTGACTAGCCATACGTCGAATCCTTGCCGACATGCTCGGGCAATACCACGACATGCAAATCCTTGGCCACATTGATTCCCGCACTGTTCGGATACACCACCGACAACGTCTTTTTCCGCCTTGCGCTCATGTACAATACCCCTGTTCGCGAAAGTGAATCAATCGCGCCGGACACTCCGCTGGAAGTCTTTGATCACTCTTACAAACGGGGTCGCTCGAAAAGCGCCACCAGTGAAGATCGCCGATCGCGGAGCGGACCAGACTCTCATACGGGACTTATGTCACCATTGTTAGCACGGCCTTCAGTCCGGCGCACCGAACTAACAATACCTGCTTTTGAATGCCTCCGCCAAAGAGGTAGCGCTTGCGAACATTTCATGTTCTTTGAGTGATGGCGTAACCCGCTATTGCGAGTTGTAGGGGCTCTCATTGGATTCGCACATCCCGTGTTCAATCGCCAGTAAACGCTTGTTTCCACGTCCATCCACGCTAATAAATACCAGCGCACACAGCTTCGCATCCTCGGCTCGCAAACCGCAATATAACCTGTCAGCCCAGACATACACAATCGGCTCGGTGATCGTGCGCCGTCTCTTCTGTTCGCGTTCCGCCTGCCACTGCCTAGCCAGATGAGACACCGATGAGGTGGTGGAAAAACCTTCCGCAACGCTACCGAGCACAATCCGCAGCGTATCGGCCACGTCACCGCTTGAAATACTGTAGGGCGACAGTGAGCGTTAACTCAATACAGTGAAACTAATCACTCATGCTACTGTAATACGCTTGAGAAGCCAATAGCCCATCGGATAGTGGTGTGACCTTATCGCCAAGAACCTTCACCATGTCGCTCGTATCGACAATGACATCTCGCGGTTCCGTGTTTAATAAGTCAGCATTTTCGATGTACTTATGTGCCAACGCGCAACCTATCGCGTCCTCTATTTCAGCGACTAGGTTATTAATAGATGTGCTAACTGCACTACCGAAAAGCACTACCTTTTTGGTTTCCATCCCCGAAAGATTCAAAATCACCAATTTCAGAATTCCTAGCGCGACATCTCCAGCATAAACGAAATCGCGTGTTTGATTCCCATCACCGCTAATGAACACTTCGCCGCCCTCCATGGCAGCACGTATGAAAGTGTGGACGGCACTTACTTTGCGTTCGGAAAATTTACCATAGACATTTGTCATTCGGACGATCGAAAAACTTGCGCCTCGAAGTTCTACAAGTTTTTCTAAAATAATTTCTTCAGCGGCTTTCGATGCCCCGTAAAAATTCTTTGGGCAGTAGGTTGATTCCGCACGAATAGGAAATGACCCATCAAAAAGTGCACCTGCCGTCGAAGCCAAGATGAAATGGTCACCGGTTCGTACAACGTTCATTACGAAACGGGCCGGGTTGGTGATGTTTGCTTCAATGAAATCGAGTGGCCGTTCCTTACTTTCTGCGACACGGGTCTCACCTGCAAGAAAAACAAACGTTCGTGACCCCATTATCTTTGAAAGTCCCTCATGCGCTTCCGATGCGTTGTAATCAGTCTCAATGCAGAGTGTGTTCTGTAACGTATTATGTCCCGGTGCTGCGTTCGATAAATCGTCCACCGCAGTAATTTTGAATGATCGAGGCAACGGGACGGATTGAGCAACTTCAATGATGTTACGTCCTATGAACCCAAGTCCACCAATTAGAACTAATGGTGATTCCGGTTTTGTTCCTACCATTTCGGAGAATTTAGCAGGTTGTCAATATTGAAATTAGATGATGCCGTCGCGGCAACAAATCGCACATCGTCAATTAATCGCTTAGTTAAGGTAATCGGTTCAAAACCCAAAGAAAGTAGACCGGTATTGGCGACCTCCAACTCATTTTCGGATGGTTCCTTGCGCGGATTATCAATGAACTTCAACTTGGCTCCATAGATATCGCGCAGAATCTTAGCCAGCCCCTTGATAGATTGCACCTCTGCCACCTGATTTAAAATGCGAACCCGGTTGCCTCTACTCATCTTGGCACTCTCTATAGCAAGCCTAACACAATGGACCGTGTCTTGTATATGGATAAAGGCGCGCGACTGTCCGCCGGTGCCGTATATCGTCAACGGTTGACTGTTTGCTGATTGGCTAATGAAACGGTTTAACACTGTCCCGTAGATGCCATCATAGTCGAAACGGTTGACTAGCGTGGCATGCAATCGTGTCTCTTCAGTTTCAATGCCCCAGACAATGCCCTGATGCAAATCTGTAATATTAATTCCCCAGTTCTCGAAGTAGAACTGGAATAACAACTGATCGAGGCACTTAGTCATATGGTAAATACTGCCGGGATTAGCGGGAAAGAGTATATCGACTGAATTGCCAGTTTGGGTAATTTCGACATTTAGAAATCCCTCCGGAATTTTACCGAATGCCTTGGAGTACCCGTATACACCCATTGTGCCTAAATGCACTAACGCGATATCGGGGTCCACATCAACGATAGCGGAAAGAACGTTATGGGTACCGGTGATGTTATTGTTGACGGTATAACGGCGCTCGGCGTCGCCTAGCATAGAGTAAGGCGCACTGCGTTGCTCAGCGAGGTGGACAATGACGTCAGGACGAATCGCGGCAGTAAGCTCCCGCAACCCGCTTGGGTCGGTTGCTACATCCACATATTTGAAATCAATCTCACCCACATGCTCGCGAGCCACTTCGATCCGTTTCATTATTGGTGCGATATCGGTTAACGAACCCGAAGACAATTTTAGGTCTAGCGCTCGCCTTGATAAATTGTCTACGATTGTCACTAGGTGACCTGCGCGCGCAAGATGCAATGAAACCGGCCATCCACAGAAGCCATCGCCTCCTAGTACAAATATTTTCATTCTGCCCCTCCCCCCGTTCTTATTGGAAGAGGCAATTTCGTTGGGTGTACTTCGTTCATTTGGCAGGACCTATGGTGCATTTGAAATTCGTATAGCTCATAAATGGTTGGAATTCAATGCGATCTCAGTGAATTTGCCCGATGCCTTGAGTTTTCTACCCTGAATTGAACTAAGCGGCTTCGCGGCAATTTCCTTGCCGAACATCTGAGCAGTCGCATCCATCTTCCGACTATTTCTACAGTCCCCTTAGAAAACTGATTTATCGTATAGCGGCGGTGACCGTTGGCGCGGCGCACCACCATCCTACAAATTCCAATTATAAAAGGAGAAATGAAGATGTTGTAGGGCGACAATGGCTTGAAACCATGCACGCCTGAACGGCAAGCACTTACGATTATATGAAATTACGAGGCTTGGCAGATAAGACTCAGCAAGTCTTTCCTACGCTATAGTACATCAGTTCGATGTGTTAGCAAGATTGACGGAATGAGTCGTTGCAGTGATATTCGTTCGGCACCTCCTCCTGCCAACCAACTGCACACAATAGAGATTCGACGTTTCCTTTCAAATATCTCACATAAATTTCTCGACTGTCTCGAATCCATTGTTTACTTTTGAGTCGATTCGGAGTCGACTAAAATTTCAGCAGTTCGAATTATGGACAGAAAAAAATTCATGATTCGTGCTTGCGACGCATAAGTTTTTGTTGTTGCGTATTTTTATCATAATCGCACCGGACAAGGCGATCGGCGAGCCCTGCCTCAGGCATTCACAAAATCCGTCGATTTTCGTCCAAATACCCAATTTATCCCCATCAAGGAGTGCTTTTTGCGCACTTTCCAGCACTTGCAGCCGCATTTTCACATCGGCGCTTGACAGTACAGAACCTCGCCGCTATCATTGCGGTCATGGTGAACGGCAACACAATTTGCTGATGGGTCACGTGCAATTCGGGTCCAAAGGCGCCAGTGGACTGTATCAGGCGATTATCGCACTGATGCCCGCCCATGACGTGTATCTGGAAACTCATCTGGGTCGCGGGCAGATCATGAAAAGAAAGCCCGCAGCCCAGCGCAACATCGGCATCGACCTTGACGCCGAAGCGATCTTGGGGTTCTCGTGCGACTACCCGGTCGAGCTGGTGCACGGGTGCTGCCACGAGTATCTGCAGCACTTTGCCTGCGACGCAAACCTCCTGGTCTACGCCGACCCGCCGTATCTTAAGAGCACGCGCAAGGCGCCGCAGCGCTACCGCTACCGCTACGACTACGAAGCTGACGATCATGTGCAGCTTCTTGGGATCTTGAAACAGCTGCCGTGCCAGGTGATGATCTCCGGCTACCCGAACGCACTGTATGACGAAATGCTCGAAAACTGGCGCACGATGTCGGTACAGGTGATGAATCAAGCGGGCGTGGTGACTGAGAAAGTGTGGTTCAATTTCACACCCGGCAACCCGCACTGGGCGCGCTATGCCGGAAAAAACGCGGTCGAGCGCCAGCGCATCAAGCGCAAGGCGCAAAGCTGGGGACAGCGCTACCGCGCCATGGCTCCGGGCGAAAGGCTTGCAGTGATGGCCCAAATCATGGCCGTGCAATCCGAACTGGGCGCCGGAGACTAAGCTTTGGCGCTGATGGTCGAAACTTTGATCGCAAGGCTGCGCGATTCGTTCGCCAAGGTCGCCGACCCGCGCAACGGCGCCAACACGCAGTTCAGCTTTGTCGACATCGCAGCAAGCGCGTTTTCGGCGTTCTTCATGCAGTCGCCCTCGTTTCTCGATCATCAGCGCGTATTCCAAAGCGCCCACGGCAAGAACGCCTGCGGCTCGCTGTTCGGCGTCACCCGCCTTCCCACCGATACCCACATCCGCGCCCAGCTCGACCGCGTCAAGTCCTGTCACTTTTATGCCGGATTCGACATCGCGCTCGATCAATTGAAACAATATCAGGCACTTGAACCGTTCCAGACTCTCGGCGGGCGAACCCTTATAGCACTTGACGGCAGCGAGTTCCACAACTCGCGCAAAGTGCATTGCAAGCACTGCCAGCACCGCGTGAAAAACAAAGGCACTGACGAACAATACGTCGAATACTATCACAGCGTGCTCGCCGCAGTCGCCGTCGGACTCGCCAGCGCGGTGGCAGTGCCGCTGCGACCGGAGTTCATCACGCCCCACGACGGCGACAACAAACAAGACTGCGAAACCAAGGCCGCCTACCGATGGCTCGACGCAAATGCCGCGCGCTACGCCAAGCTGCGTCCGATCTATCTTGGCGACGACCTGTATGCCAAACAACCGATGTGCCGAAAGATCATCGCCAACGGCGACGACTTTATATTCAATGTCAAAGAAAGTGACCATGCGATCTTGTTCGACTACCTGCACGGCATCACCTGGCCGTCGAAGCGCCAGTGTAAAAAGACCCCCGGGCGCCACAAGCCGAACAAGGAATACCGCTACCGGTGGACTCATTGCAAACTGCCGCTTGGCGCAGAGAAAAATCCGTTCCAAGCATACTACGTCGAAGTGCGCATCCGCGACACCGGGCCCAATGCCAAGGCGAATTCCAAGCCGCGCACCTTCCGCTACATCACTTCGATTGCACCCGACAAGGACAACGTAGTTCAAATCGTCAGGTGCGGACGCACACGCTGGCGCTGTGAAAACGAGGGATTCAACCTTCTCAAGAAGGGCTATCATGCCGAACATAATTTCGGCCATGGAAAAAAGGGACTGTCGAACACGCTGCTGACGCTGAACCTGATCGCTTTCGCCTTCCACGGCGTGTGCGATCTTTTGTGCCAACTGTGGTTCGAGGCACGCCGCCAGTGCTTCCGGCGAAAACGATTTTTCCTCCTCATCGACGCAATCACCTCCTGGACGTATTTCCGCACCTGGCGCGAACTGCTTGCGCCAATCGCCAATCCCGACCTGCGACCGATCGCACAGGCGCCTCCTTAGCGACATCGCGCCTCCTTAGCGACATCGCGCTGCCGTGCGGCCTGACGACCGCGACTTCGCCACTTGTTTGTTCCACAAAAACTAATTGCACCGAAAATCTACAAACTCATAATTCGAACTGCTGTTGCGGCTGCCGAGGGGCTTGAATTCAGTGCCGGAACGGTTACAATGTGTAGTCATGGGCTTTGCTTCTTGTGCTGTTCTAACTGTTTGTTATTGTTGTTATAATAGCACATGGCAAAGCCCATTCCCTATCTTTGGTGAGATATCCGGGCTAGGTGTTCAGAAAGGAAATTGCCGCGAAACGGATTAGTTCAATTTATTTTCGGAGAGAAATCTGCTGCGAAGTGGCATATTTCAGACTTTCCAACCTATTGGTGATTCTATTGTGAGTGTGAAATCCGAAATAAGAAGAATATTAATCCGTATTCAGCATCGGGTACTTGTCAAGTCAGGCGAAAGAGCTCTGCCTGGAACTCGGAGTTGGTTTATCGCGAGAGAGGTTCGCTATGGAGGTCGTGTGTCAGGGGTTCAGCGAAAGAGAATAAGTGAGCACGAAAAACGAAGTTCTGCAAATTTTGATTTTCCAAGCGAAATCGGTGGCGACCGTATGAGCCCTAAACATCATGACTACGGTCGGCACTACGCGGAGGCACTACCCGACTTTGTTGCGATGCAAGGAGAGGTAGTAATCGTGGAATGCGGTATCTTGAAAGGAAGTGGACTCGCGATATGGACCGACTTATTTCCCCAAGGACGCGTTATTGGTTTAGATATCGACTTGAGTAATTTCGAACAAAACCATAATTATCTTTTGTCGCGAGGTGCATTCAAACATAATTCACCTCAAGTTTATGAGTTCGATGGTTTCGTTGAGAACAGTGAATATCTTGCGAACATACTGAAAGGTGATCTGATAGATTTTTTCATCGACGACGCTTCGCATACTACGACGTCCATAATTGCGACTTTTCGTAGTGTAAAAGATTATCTTGCCGAAAAGTTTCTTTATGCGATTGAGGACAACGATGGTGTTGAACCACACTTTCGCAAGGAGTTTCCCGAATACAGTACTTTTGTCTGTGGTCGAGGACAATTGACCTTGGTTACTCCGCGGGAATCGTGAGTTGTTTGACCTTTGAATGACTCGTTGGCGGATAACAGTAAGGGATTAGATTTAGACTTATAATCTGGATAGATTGATTGAAATCATTGTTACTCTGCAAGAATTGCGCGGTTGTGGATATTTCCTAGGATAACGTCGAATCTTCTTTGATCTGGAGCAGTATTCGGACGACAATTGAAATCGTCAATCAAACCCAGAAAGCCGGGAAACTGCAGTTTTTGTAGCCGTCCTCTTGCCAAGTTAAGGGATCGAATTATCCTGACACTGAAACAGTTTGATGTCGAGTTTTACAATCACTTAAATCTTTCATTTACCTTTTCTACTGCGAACTTTGTGTTCGTTTCGGTGCGTTAGGTAATCGGGTAAAAGGCGAATAGCTTGCACGATGCACCGTGGAGAATTTGTATCAGGATGGAGGTCTTCGGGTAGTTGCCCGACGATAGAAACTTCTGGCAAACGCATATTTAAATTTACATTATGGATGACTCAAGTTGCATGTTGTTAGACGAAAATATCGACCGAATGCTGAAAATTTGGCAGAATGGCACGGTGTGAAGAAATGAAGGATAGAATCGCTTTCATAATTCCCACGACGACTGGGGGCGGAGCTGAACGGGTAGTTGTCGAGTACCTCAAGTACCTCGACAAGCAAGGGATTGATACCGATTTGGTTTTGTACGAGCTTAGAGGCGCTTTATTATCTGAAATACCTTCGAAAACCAATATCTGCGTAGTTCACCAATCACCGCAACCAGTTGCAACAAAGAGCGTCAATTCCGGAATTGCAGGAAACATCCGGTATTACCACGAACCAAAGAAAGTGGAAATTTCGTCCTATTGTCGAGAGGTGCTCCCGAATTGGCCGCTTTGGCATCGAGTTTTTCCTCGTAGAAAGAATCGATACGTAACTCAATCATATTCATTGTCAAAATATTTCCTAGATCGGAAGCCTAAGATTGCAATGGCCATAATGTCGAACAGTTTTATGTGCACGGTCATCGGGTTACGAATCAGTCGGATACCCACAAAAGTCATCTGTTCAGTGCATGGTGAAGTTGCGCGAGGTCCAACTCAACCCTCTAATGGTCGCGCCTATCAAACCTACCGTAAACTAATTAAACATGCCGATTGGGTACATACGGTTTCTGACGGTATACGGGATGATTTGATTTTCAATAAGATGTTCCCAGAGAACCGCATTTCGACAATCTACAATCCTGCATACCATCCCAACCTGATGAAGTTGGCCGAAGCACCCTCATCGCACGATTGGCTCGACAAAAAGAACGAATGCAATTATAGGATCGTCTTGACTGTGGGCAATCTTACACCAGCGAAGAATCATAGACTATTGATCGATGCATTTTCTTTAGTTACAAAAAAAATACCTCGGTCCAAATTAGTCATTCTGGGTGAAGGCAGTCAACGAAAGGAATTAGAGCGTCAAATTAGTCGTCTTGGCTTGACTAAAGATGTTGCACTTCCAGGTTGGATTGGTAATGTGAGTTCGTTTTTACATCGCTGCGACGTGTTTGTGCTGTCTTCAAATACCGAAGGTTTTGCAATTGTACTTGTGGAAGCTCTCGCGTTAGGTTGCAAAATAATTTCTACCGATTGCCCGCATGGCCCAAAGGAAATACTGAATAAAGGAAAATTCGGAATTTTAGTAGCGATGAACGACAAGGATGCCCTAGCCAATGCGATCATTGGCACACTGACCGAATCTAGCACCTATCGTTTCACAAACCGTCGAAGTTTACAATTGAGAGCAGCCGATTTTTCAATCGAAAAATGCGGTCCAAATTTATTGAGTTTGTTCGATAATCTGTCCCCCGGCTTTGGTAACGCTCCGGTGATGGACCGAACACCGACCTGTAGTCAGTGAATGAATAGGCCATCGTTTCGCTGCCATGAACAAACAGTCGAACTTGCTACAAGGCGGCAGCGTCTCTGGCTGTAACATTGCAATCATCCCCAATGATGTCCCGAACAAGGTGCCACAAGCTGATTTGCCACTGGAACGCACTCATCGTTCAGGCCTGATTGCCTTTGGACAAATCTTTGCGCTAATTGATAATCCCACGACGCCACACTCGAGCACACCACATTCATAGCATGTCATACAGATATACAAATTCATACCCGCGAGTATTAGGATGTAAGTAGAGGGAGAGACGATGGGCTTGAACAAAACGATAAGGAAGACGCTCGACTGTGCGGTGCGACCGCTTGGATTGAGGGTGATAAAGGCTCATGCTCTAGAACCGGTACATCTGTATCAATACGCCAATGTGGACGAGTACCATGAGTTGCAAGTCAAGTACAACAAAAATAGTATATCGAGCGTTTGGGCCGATCCGACGACGCTGACTAAAATTGCCGAGAACATAAAATCTCATGGGCTTGGCAGGTCTGGCATTTGTCATGGTGCACGCAACGGATTCGAGGTTAAATTTCTGCGCGACTACCTCGAAGGTGACATCATAGGCACCGACATCTCTGATTCAGCTCTCGATTTCCCTCACATCAAGATCTGGGATTTCCACGATGACAACCCGCAATGGCGTAGCCAATTCGACTTCGTGTACACCAACTCACTGGATCATGCGATGGAACCAGACCGCGCTCTGCGAACGTGGGCTGGACAACTCGTTCCGCAGGGACGGATTTATATTGAACATTCAACTGGACTGTCAAGCAGGAGGGATCCATTTGGTGCGCACTCTTGGGCGTTGCCCTACCTGTTCTTCAAATGGGGTCGGGGCATCTACGAAATGATTGACATAATCGAGGTAGACGCCAAGGAAAATAATGGCGCAAGTGCGTCTGTTTTCGTTCTGCGCCCCATTCAACCGTTCAACTAGTCATCCGCCATTCGGTGCAAGTTCATAAATTTGTAAGAATGATGACATCAAAACACAAAATTTCAAGGCACTATGATTGAGCCATATACCGTTACATTGACTTCATGCGGCCGTTTTGATTTGCTCACACGCACCCTCGCATCCTTGATTCCTTGCCTTGAGGGATCTGTGGAAAAGATCATAATCGCCGAAGACAGCGGTGACAGTTCGGTGCATGATGTTATCAAAAAATTTATCGGATTAGGCGTCGAAATTGAAGCGATTGTCAATTTGCCAAAACTCGGGCAAATCGGTGCTATAGATCACCTATATTCTCGCGTCAATACAGAATGGATTTTTCACTGCGAAGATGATTGGGAATTTATTACTAACGGTTTTATTGCAGAGTCGTTTGCGATTCTAAAGGAATTCGACAGTTGCTCCATGGTAAGTCTACGCGGCCCTAATTCTTTTGCAATGGCAAATAGTTTTCTACCCGAGAATGTTACTGAAGATGGAATCGGGTATTGCGTTGCTGACACTCTCTCTGGTTGGAAATTTGCCGGTTTGCAGTTTAATCCCGGTCTTCGCCGAATGCGCGATTACAGAATTGTGGGACCGTATAGCGAATTAGGCAAGGGCATAGGAGAATCGCGCGTATCAAGAGTATACGAGGCATTAGGTTACCGAACAATTTGCTTGTCACGGCCGTTTGTCCGTCACATTGGCGACCGACGACATGTGTTCACTTCAGAACGGAACCGTACCCGACGCAACAAGTTTAAACGTGTAATTGTGAAGCCGATAAGAAAAATTTATTGGAAAATCAATCCAAATGCCCACCCATATTCGAATGCGAGACGACGATTTGAACTTCAGCGCAGCAACTTCACTCGTTGGCGAAATTGGGACAGCACTGAGGGATAATGATCAGCCGTTGTACAAACGCATTCACCAGTTTGAACTACACTAGCCTTCCGAATTTAGGGTTGGCGAGGAAATCTGCTGTTGGGTTGCGAACTGGATCAATGTCGGAAATCAAGTGGCTCAGCAAATGCTCGAAATCGGTGACACACCGACACTGCTGGTCAAGGATATCTGACCATACCCACTGTGTCGGGACTTTAGGGATATACTCAACAGCAAATTCCTCCAGCCTATGGGTTGGTAGAATACTCACAAACGAACTAGTCCTTATGAGGGATTATCTTTGATTTATTACACAATTCTTCAATAAGCGACTCCTTTACATGGACATTTTCATCAAACTCAACGCTTTCCTTCAGAGGGATTTTCCCCCAGTTTGTACTCAGTCCAAGTACATGGAAAAAACAATTTATTTTCATCCGCTTGAAGGCAGAATAATTTGGCAACTCATTTTTGGTTAGTGCGGAATTTTTAAGTTTCGTTTGTTGCCGACGCCACATGTATACGGTCCTTGCAAAGCATATTCGAACAAATTTCCGAATGCTTGCTTTTTGACTAAAGTATTCGAAACTGGAGAATCTAATATCGCTCTACAGCCAGATTGCTGATCTGGGCCAGTGCAACTGGATTAACCAGGCCCACAACCTGTTGATCTGCGGGGCCACCGGATCTGGCAAGAGCTTTGTTGCCACCGCACTTGGGCAGGCCGCATGTCGACTGGATCACAAAGTGCGCTACGCCCGGGTGACCACCTTGATGAGTGCGATCGAACAGTCCAAAGCGCTGGGCAGCTATCCGAAACTGTATGAACAACTCGCCACGGTCGCATTATTGATTATTGACGACTTTGGCGTGCAACCGCTCACCGACACGCAACGCTATGAACTGTTAGAGTTGATGGACCGTCGATATCTGCGTTATTCCACCATGGTGGTCAGTCAGTTGCCGACCACCGAATGGCATGCGGCAATCGGTGATGCGACGTTGGCCGATGCCATCTTAGACCGGTTGATGCATAATGCGCATCGCATCGAGCTCAAAGGCGAGTCGATGAGAAAAAGAAACACCGTGCATGAATCACCGGGGGCACCACCGAACACCGAGCCGTATGAATAAGTCTATCAATAACACCCTGCCAGAAGTGCCTTGCAGGGCACTTGCCTACGGGTTTTTGAACAAAGTGAGTTCACACACTGATGCACACTCGATAGCCATTGAACGGTATACTCAACTTGACGACCGGAGGTGAAAGTCATTCAATCTAGATAGAATAAAGCTGGAAAAACGTCGCTAGACCGAGGCTTTGTAAGCCGTGTTCACCGGGTTGCGAAATCGCACCCACTAACCACCGAAATGTAACAAAATCTTGCGCGAGAAAGCGTTTTGTTCATTTACTTGCGAATCGTGCTCACTTTCATGCGAATACACAGCTGGGCAAAGTGATACGGGGAGCGGATTCCAAAGATGGGATTGAGGTAGAATTCGTCGACACCGACCAGGTCGCCGCTTGATGCGCGTCCGCCCACGCACTACTTTCTACAATATCTCAAGAAAGTGACCATGCGATCTTGTTCGACTACCTGCACGGCATCACCTGGCCGTCGAAGCGCCAGTGTAAAAAGACCCCCGGGCGCCACAAGCCGAACAAGGAATACCGCTACCGGTGGACTCATTGCAAACTGCCGCTTGGCGCAGAGAAAAATCCGTTCCAAGCATACTACGTCGAAGTGCGCATCCGCGACACCGGGCCCAATGCCAAGGCGAATTCCAAGCCGCGCACCTTCCGCTACATCACTTCGATTGCACCCGACAAGGACAACGTAGTTCAAATCGTCAGGTGCGGACGCACACGCTGGCGCTGTGAAAACGAGGGATTCAACCTTCTCAAGAAGGGCTATCATGCCGAACATAATTTCGGCCATGGAAAAAAGGGACTGTCGAACACGCTGCTGACGCTGAACCTGATCGCTTTCGCCTTCCACGGCGTGTGCGATCTTTTGTGCCAACTGTGGTTCGAGGCACGCCGCCAGTGCTTCCGGCGAAAACGATTTTTCCTCCTCATCGACGCAATCACCTCCTGGACGTATTTCCACACCTGGCGCGAACTGCTTGCGCCAATCGCCAATCCCGACCTGCGACCGATCGCACAGGCGCCTCCTTAGCGACATCGCGCCTCCTTAGCGACATCGCGCTGCCGTGCGGCCTGACGACCGCGACTTCGCCACTTGTTTGTTCCACAAAAACTAATTGCACCGAAAATCTACAAACTCATAATTCGAACTGCTGCTAAAATTTTCAAGGCCAATTTTTTTTAACTTTTCAGTTAGAATGTCCAAATCTTTCGAATAACGCTTTCGTAAATAAATGCGTTCCTCCGATTTGAGTGGGTCGAACCGAGTCCCATTTGCGTGGTGTTCGAGCACTGAGTCCTTCACGTATGCATCATACAAACTTCCACTGATTCTCAACTTTCTAGCTTCCGTCATTGCTTCAATCGTTGGACGATGATTCAAACGTTCTTTGCCGTCTAATCTGAATCCTGAAAATACCGATGAACCTACAAGTTGAGCAAGACGATCTTCAATCGGGTGTTGTTCCATTCGGGTTAACTTGATGGGTACATTTGGAAAGACGCGCGTTATGTCATCCACGACAGCTGGCCACCCTCTTGTGAAAGATAGCAAAGAAATTCGGACATCATCAAATTCGGGGAAGGAATTGTTTCCGTAGACGCATCTCATAGCATAATCCGACACGACGAACGAATCGTACGGGCGTATCGTTAAGTGAATTTCGCTTGGTAGACGGCGCAAAACTCTACGAAAATATAAAAATCTAAAGTAGGCGAAGGGATAAATCCCGGCACCTGTTCGATAGTCGAACGACTCACCCAATAAATTTTCGTCTGAAACGATTATTTTTCGAGGTGGAACGGTAAGTCCACTTGAATGCCCTTCAATCAAAAAACACAAAATCGCTCGTGCCTTTCGAATTTGTTTCAGCGTTTGAAATCGAATCTTGTTTTTCGTTGGCAGTGCGTTCAGTACCAAGCGAATTGTTGGTGTATTTCGCTTGCCGTTACGTGGTGGTGTTAGTGCAATAATATTTGCATTGGCCAAAACGCCAAAATTTGTATCCAAAATATGCTGGAGGCGAGTTGTAGCCGTCCGATGTGCGCCAAGATGCAGAACGATCTCCGGCACACTGAACCCGCATCGTTTATCGTTGATTACTTCCATCGGTCCCATTCGTATTTTAAATTGTGGCGTCATTTCTGACGAATATCTGTCCGCCAAAGTGTTTTATCAAATAATTCAACTGAAATGTCTTACCTGTAAAATATGACAATTAGGGCGCAATGATGATGTGCTTCTTTTTTCAAAGTAATAGTTTACCTGTTTTAAGCGCTTGTTCAGAACTTCGATAATTTGACTAGCAGCTACTCTTTCAACTCGTGTGTTCGGATTCAAAGTGTTCGATATGGTCAATTCTCTTGTTTGATATTGATAGATATTTTCCACCACTTTCGAGTTGTAACCGGCAACGGTATACGAGGATACTTTGTCAGCAGGTCTCGCCAGCAATTGCGTATGGAATCATGTTTATTTGGACCGTTACATATCCAAAGATCCATTTCCTTGTCTGCTGAGCGTGGGTCACCATAGCGCGGAGCTTCGGGAATTTGGCTTAAATCGCCGACCGTTAAATACTCGGCATTTTCAATGGCAAACCAAAGGGCCGACTGACCATACCCCCTCCAACGTTCCAGAAATGGCACTCTATCAATTTCTGACATCCATTCAGACATGAATCTTTCTGTGTTTTCGTTCAAGCGAAACCCGAGCCACCCACCCCAAACACGGCCAATATGCGGTCGGTCAGGACGAACGTACACGGAAATGTCATGTTCATTCATTATAGAGAGCATCGGATTCAACGGCTTCCGAATGTAAACATCCGCATCACTGTGAAGAAGAAAATTGAATCCACTTTCCCTTGCGGTTGCTGCGACAGTTTCCATAGCGCGATAACGTTGGTTAACCGAAATTGCAATCTTGCACAGAACGTTCTCGTCTGTTACGATTCCTTTCTCAATCTGTTGGCGCCAATAATGGAATGTTTCAACATCAACCCCGGCTTCCTTTGCTTGCGCATCCCAATCAAGCGGTTGATTGCAAACATTGGTATTACTGTATGTCCGTTTTAACAACTTAATATCATTTTCTGATAGGTTCCGACTGTCGATGCGGACATGGTATTTTTCTCCATGCTGGTAACGTAGTGACTCCAAGAACATTTCGCACCATCCCATAAATCCTGGAGTAATAAATGTATGAATGAGTGTATTTTCTAGTTCTTTCATTTTTGCACAGTTATCTTTTTGGCTCTTCATTAATCAGAGTGGCATTGATTGGGAATGCCCTTTTATTGAACACTCGAACTCGCACCGAATGGCGGACGACTAGTTGAATGGTTGAATGGGGCGCAGAACGAAAACAGACGCACTTGCGCCATTATTTTCCTTGGCGTCTACCTCGATTATGTCAATCATTTCGTAGATGCCCCGACCCCATTTGAAGAACAGGTAGGGCAACGCCCAAGAGTGCGCACCAAATGGATCCCTCCTGCTTGACAGTCCAGTTGAATGTTCAATATAAATCCGTCCCTGCGGAACGAGTTGTCCAGCCCACGTTCGCAGAGCGCGGTCTGGTTCCATCGCATGATCCAGTGAGTTGGTGTACACGAAGTCGAATTGGCTACGCCATTGCGGGTTGTCATCGTGGAAATCCCAGATCTTGATGTGAGGGAAATCGAGAGCTGAATCAGAGATGTCGGTGCCTATGATGTCACCTTCGAGGTAGTCGCGCAGAAATTTAACCTCGAATCCGTTGCGTGCACCATGACAAATGCCAGACCTGCCAAGCCCATGAGATTTTATGTTCTCGGCAATTTTAGTCAGCGTCGTCGGATCGGCCCAAACGCTCGATATACTATTTTTGTTGTACTTGACTTGCAACTCATGGTACTCGTCCACATTGGCGTATTGATACAGATGTACCGGTTCTAGAGCATGAGCCTTTATCACCCTCAATCCAAGCGGTCGCACCGCACAGTCGAGCGTCTTCCTTATCGTTTTGTTCAAGCCCATCGTCTCTCCCTCTACTTACATCCTAATACTCGCGGGTATGAATTTGTATATCTGTATGACATGCTATGAATGTGGTGTGCTCGAGTGTGGCGTCGTGGGATTATCAATTAGCGCAAAGATTTGTCCAAAGGCAATCAGGCCTGAACGATGAGTGCGTTCCAGTGGCAAATCAGCTTGTGGCACCTTGTTCGGGACATCATTGGGGATGATTGCAATGTTACAGCCAGAGACGCTGCCGCCTTGTAGCAAGTTCGACTGTTTGTTCATGGCAGCGAAACGATGGCCTATTCATTCACTGACTACAGGTCGGTGTTCGGTCCATCACCGGAGCGTTACCAAAGCCGGGGGACAGATTATCGAACAAACTCAATAAATTTGGACCGCATTTTTCGATTGAAAAATCGGCTGCTCTCAATTGTAAACTTCGACGGTTTGTGAAACGATAGGTGCTAGATTCGGTCAGTGTGCCAATGATCGCATTGGCTAGGGCATCCTTGTCGTTCATCGCTACTAAAATTCCGAATTTTCCTTTATTCAGTATTTCCTTTGGGCCATGCGGGCAATCGGTAGAAATTATTTTGCAACCTAACGCGAGAGCTTCCACAAGTACAATTGCAAAACCTTCGGTATTTGAAGACAGCACAAACACGTCGCAGCGATGTAAAAACGAACTCACATTACCAATCCAACCTGGAAGTGCAACATCTTTAGTCAAGCCAAGACGACTAATTTGACGCTCTAATTCCTTTCGTTGACTGCCTTCACCCAGAATGACTAATTTGGACCGAGGTATTTTTTTTGTAACTAAAGAAAATGCATCGATCAATAGTCTATGATTCTTCGCTGGTGTAAGATTGCCCACAGTCAAGACGATCCTATAATTGCATTCGTTCTTTTTGTCGAGCCAATCGTGCGATGAGGGTGCTTCGGCCAACTTCATCAGGTTGGGATGGTATGCAGGATTGTAGATTGTCGAAATGCGGTTCTCTGGGAACATCTTATTGAAAATCAAATCATCCCGTATACCGTCAGAAACCGTATGTACCCAATCGGCATGTTTAATTAGTTTACGGTAGGTTTGATAGGCGCGACCATTAGAGGGTTGAGTTGGACCTCGCGCAACTTCACCATGCACTGAACAGATGACTTTTGTGGGTATCCGACTGATTCGTAACCCGATGACCGTGCACATAAAACTGTTCGACATTATGGCCATTGCAATCTTAGGCTTCCGATCTAGGAAATATTTTGACAATGAATATGATTGAGTTACGTATCGATTCTTTCTACGAGGAAAAACTCGATGCCAAAGCGGCCAATTCGGGAGCACCTCTCGACAATAGGACGAAATTTCCACTTTCTTTGGTTCGTGGTAATACCGGATGTTTCCTGCAATTCCGGAATTGACGCTCTTTGTTGCAACTGGTTGCGGTGATTGGTGAACTACGCAGATATTGGTTTTCGAAGGTATTTCAGATAATAAAGCGCCTCTAAGCTCGTACAAAACCAAATCGGTATCAATCCCTTGCTTGTCGAGGTACTTGAGGTACTCGACAACTACCCGTTCAGCTCCGCCCCCAGTCGTCGTGGGAATTATGAAAGCGATTCTATCCTTCATTTCTTCACACCGTGCCATTCTGCCAAATTTTCAGCATTCGGTCGATATTTTCGTCTAACAACATGCAACTTGAGTCATCCATAATGTAAATTTAAATATGCGTTTGCCAGAAGTTTCTATCGTCGGGTGTAGATCGACAAACAAGGTTATTCCGAATCCGTAAAATTTCAGATTGTCGCTCTATATTCCAGTGAACGAATAATCCATCGGTTCGCTGCTGTGAACAAACTACCGGACCTATTTCAACGTGGGCGCGCGTAAGTGATGTCATTGCCGAGACCCGCAAACTCGGCCGAAAGTTGAACTGCCCATTTTCCAAATAGCAATTCCACAGTTAGCTCATTATCACCATTCTATATTTTGTAATCCCGATTATATTTCTGCTAAGTACTCATCCAAGGATTTATTCTTGTCTCCCCAACACTTTCCAACCTGTTGGGTCAGTAAAAACATCCTTGGAGTCAGAATAAGGAGTGACATCGAGCGGCCGAGGCTCCCGCTGTTCAATTTGTTCCAATTCGCTCGGCAACCTAACCTCCGGTCCCTCGCCAAACGGAACAGACAGCCCATAGGCAATTGCGAATCGATGAAAGCTCTCACTCGGCAATCCGTTCATGTCTAGGTCCGATGGATAGGGAACTTCAAGCAATCTGTACGGCGGCACCTTGATGGCTTCATGCTTGAAGTCTGCGTGCGTACTTGCAATGGCTTCCCTATACCACTCGGAACTTGCTCCGCCGCCTCCGACAAACACCGGCAAACGCACCATGTTTGACTGATCCGGTACCGTGAATCGTTCCCGCGATCCAAAAAAATCCTGACTTTCCGGTTTCTCCCAATCCCTACTATCCTTTTTCTTGGCTGTTGTCACTACGTATCCGACGATTTGCTGAACCTCGTTCCTTTTTGCCAGGAGTTGTTTGCTCGGCTCGGAGCTCGAAAGTTCTCCGTTTGCTTCCGCCGTCCCATGGTTCAACAAGAGGGTCTCGATCTGTTGCGCCAAATCCCCGAATGAGCCGGCAATCGCGGAAATCCCAAGACTTCTTACTTTACCCGCGTAGAAGTTCACGCTTTTTTCGCCGTCTGGGGCGAATAAATTGAATGAGACTCCGTCCACCGTTCCGCCGCCAATGTCAATATACAGGTAAATACCTTCCCGCGCTTCCCGCGAGATGACAAATGATTGAACGGCAGCCGCCAGTTCCGGCCATGCGTGACAATCTGTCGGTGTTTCTGTAGCCGCTTTGACATCAGCGTTGTAACGCTCGATAGCACTTCGTAAGTCGCATGGCACACTGCCTTGCTCAGCCCACTTCCATGCCATGCGGAAAACTTCATCGAACACCCTGATATCCGGTGAATCGCAATGGTCGACAGGAACCCCCACATTCGCCGTCCATATCACGGCTCTTCCAGCAAAAAGTTCCTTTCGGTTGACTGCGATCCAATCTCGGGCCTTCAAGGCAACTTTCGCTAGAAACCAGCTTGAAAGAGCCCGAATGACAAAGTCATCATCGAGGCTGACTTCCTGCCAATGCCGGCACTCCCCGTCCATTGACGCGGCGCCCACCAATTTCATTTTAAGGTTCCTGCAGCAAACACCGCAGTTTTCGTCAGCTTGCAGGCCTAGCGATCCATCAGAACCAACCGTCACGAGAGAGGGAATCAATGCACTTTCAAGCGTGCTCCCGCCAAAATTGACGACTTCGCTTTGTTCCGTGCCCGCATTTCTGAAACACACTTTGGTAAAGCTGGTGCCAAAATCAATGCCAAGGTTGAGTACCAGCACCGGGTTGCCATGATCGTTCCGTAAAGTCGCTTCAACGCTGCGATCGCCGGATGCTGACCTCTGCGAATCCGAGGGATGCGTTTCAATTGCCTTGCTTTTCTTCCAGCCGGCAAATTTCAGCAATGATCGAAAATCCATGAAAATTACCCTAAATAACTCGAATAAGCCCCACCGCCAATTGTGTCAGAGTAGGATCGACACTGCGTTTTTCGGCTATGCGCTTGCGTTTCAGATTGAATTCAAACTCCGCCTTTTTTACCAATCCTTGCGTTGCCGGAATAATGCTTGCCTTTCCTTCCCTCCGATATCGTTCTATTCGTTCATGGAGTTCATCAACGAGACGATTCCTATAGTTGTCAGCACTAATTTCCTGCTGCCTGCACCGCAGCGTGTTTTGAGTTTCAAAGTCATTTGACTTAACGCCGAACAACGCGTCAAGATTGGCGTCGCAAAACTCGACTTTCCTTGTGAGTTGATCAAGGTCGCCGATCAGCTGTGCGGCATTGGGGAACGCCTTGCCATGCCTTGAGGCGAGTGTTACGAGTTCTTCCGAGCGTTGCTCGCCCAATGGCTCGTCACAGTTCAATTCAATAGCCATGAAAGTCAGCAAGTGCTCCTTGCGCAGCCCGTCGAACGACCATCTTTGCACAGCGTAGGCGTAGCTGCCTGCAGCAACCGGCGAGTGTTTCGCATCAAGGAGTACTGCCGAAACCCGATGCAGCGAGTTGCCCTGGTCCTCATAGTATTTTCTGATCCACTGTATTAAAGGATGTGTCGGATCAATAAGCTCTTCCCTCTGACCGAACTTGCGGCTCTGCTTCGAATCAAAGTAGCACAATATCGGCGTCGGAGCAAGATGAAGCCTGGTTCTCGTAGATGGTTTTTGCTTCGAGATGAAAAGGCTAAGATCCACTTTTGCATCAGCGGACAAGTTCATGCTTGCGACATGCCCTGATTCTGCCGCAAGCTCGATTATTGACCCTGGATAGTTGCGTGCGAAAAAATCGTCTACCAGTGAAAGCAGTTCATCCGCACTAAGCCATCGCCCCATTTTGCGGCTCGAATTGATCTGCTCGTGAATGTAGTCCGAAAAGCCGACTAGGTTGACAGCTTGCTCCTCCAGTATTTTTTGGTGATCTCTCTGATTGATCAGAGCATCTTCGGCTTCTTTGGCGCGCCTATTGCGTGTTTCCTCATCAAGATTCGGATCAAGCAATTGTTCTATCAGTTTGTAGGTTTGAACTCCCAAAATGCTTTCAAGATCGCCAATGCTCTCCTTGAACAGATCGATCCGCTCGTACAGTCGCATTAGAATTCGATCTTCAATCGTATTTTCGACGACTACGTTGATGATCGATATTTGCTCCGCTTTCTGTCCGAGCCTGTCTAGGCGCCCGATACGCTGCTCTACCCGCATAGGATTCCATGGCAGGTCGTAGTTGACCATAAAGCGGCAAAATTGAAGATCGATCCCTTCGCTGCCTACTTCCGATGAAAGCAATACGCAAGGACCGCTTTCATTCTTGAACTGTTCAATGCGCTTGAAACTTTCGTTGCCCATCCCTCCCAATATCAGCACCGCGGAAATTCCGTCGTCTCGCAGCCGGCGTTGCAGATACTCGAGAGTTCGGCGAAAAAAAGCGAAGACAACAAACTTTTCTGATCTGTTCCTGCTCAGTTCCTTGAACAGAAAATCCTTCAATTTCTGATATTTTGAATCTGCGGACTCTAATTTCTTGATGTCGAGCGTGTTCACCAATTCATCTGAAATGCGTGTTTCGGCAATTCCGGTACTTTCAAGTTCTTCGCTCGGCCCCAGATCCTCCCAGACCAGATCCTCGAAAACGTCGTTGCACCTCCATGCCTCCAATGCCGCAACGAGCGAACTGGCCATTTGTCGCTGCCGCATGATCATTGCGAATTGCGGAGCTTCGCAGTCCCGAGGCAGATTGCTCCAAAGGAATCGTGTCACTTGTTTGTATATGTCGCGCTCGATCTCGGAAAACTGTACGGAAAGGGTTTGGGGCGACCGTTCCGCCTTATCGGCGAGCACTTCGCGTTTGCGACTTCGGACCATGTATTGACTGAGAAGAGACCTGTTCTCCAGCATTCTTGAAAGTTCAATGCGACGCTGCGAGCTCACGTGCGTAGCATTCAATTGCTGGTGAATCCATTCCAATACGTTATCGTCTCGGAAGAATGAATTAGATTTGGCCTCTTGAATCAAACGCGCCGCTGTTTGCAAATCAGGTGGTTGTTTTCGCAAACAGTTAAGTGCAGCGACGATCGGTGCGTTTGCACTGATTCTTTGCTCAAAAAGGAATGAATCGTAGAACTCGTCGGGGTCGATTAACCGCAGCACTTGAAATAAGTTGTCCGTTGATATTTGAACCGGAGTTGCTGTGAGGAGTACCAGAAAATGGGCGGCTTCCCTGAGTAGTTTTCCGAGACGGTTGGTGGCTGTCCCGGTATTGCGCATATAGTGGGCTTCATCAATGATGACTAAATCAAACAAGGCAGACTGATCAATTGCCTTGTTCTCCTCAAAGAGTCGAGCTAATTCGGTCTTTGTGCTTGCAATGGTTGAATCTGAGTAGTCAGGAGGAGGACGCATTGACTCGAAGCTGGCAATGTAACAGAATGCTCGCGCACTCGTGGAGGGCTTCAGTGCATTGAGTAGCGCCTTTCCGTTCACAATTTCCGAGGAGATGTTGAACCTTTCCTGAAGGTCGCGTTGCCACTTTTCCCGCAGCATGGCGGGGCACACGACTAGCAGGCGCCGTGCGTCTTCGCGCGCTTGAAGCTCTTTCCAGATGTAAATCGATTCAATGGTTTTCCCAAGTCCTACTTCGTCGGCGATCAGCAATCGCCCGACAGGTGATTCAATGAATCTCAAAACAGCTTTGAATTGATGCGGGTAGAAGTCTGTGTTGCTCGCCTCCATGGAATAGAAGACATTGGTTAATTCGCCCTTGATCTTTTCGAATGCCAATAGTCGTCGCAGGTCTGACGCATCCCCAAATCTGCCGGAGGCTAGAGTGGCGAACAGATCATCATCGCTGTTGACGGGTTCGAGCAGGAGGTAATTCTTATACTGCTTGTCATTGGGGCCGAAATCGATTTGAACTAGAGTTTGGCTGCCCGGCGACTTTGTCTTGCCTGTGGTATGTCCGATTTTTCCGGGATTATCCTTGAGGCGGACTTTCTGACCTGGAATTGCAGGGTCCCACGAATTCAATTGTGTATGAGGCAGGCTTGTCATGCGATCCTGGACTTGGGCTCTTCGTCAATTCCACTCTAACTGATTAAGAGCCATCTTTGAAACTCGGCTTCGACTTAAGATCAATTCTCGGCTTTCCGGCTCGGTGGTTTAACTCATCTGTGAATGGCAATATGCCATATTGTGCCGAATGAAACGTTCAATTCTTTGGTTCCAACTCCGCTGGTTTAGGTGTTGGAGTCGCCGTTAACCGATTCCGGAACTCTATGATGCGTAATATCCGCTTCATTTTCCAACCTATCGCAATATTCCACAAAAACAGACGCCGCAAACCGTGCGTAACTCACCTGATCGCAGGTGCTGACCAATCGATCTTCATTGTCCATTAAGCCTTGGAATTTCTTCATGAACGGCTTGGGATAGAACTTATACTCGGTTTCGCAGAGGAGAACTCTTTCGGACTTGGCTTCGACTAAAACGTCATGTGCGTAGAAACCTGGTCCCAGCACTCGCCCAAGATCTTCGGCAAGAGAATGCAGCTTATCCAGATTGGCGGCAACTAGTACAGCGTTAAGGTGTCTCAAAAGTGATGGGTCTTGAGGGGTGTTGCGGTTACGCGCCGCAGGATTACGTTCATCGCAGTTACGTGCTTGAACCAGGATCTTGAGGACAGCCGGACCAATACACATCAATCTTAGCGACGTATAGTAGTGCTTGCTTTGAAACTGAACTCTTGTGTCGATGAATTCGGCATTGTATTTGTCAGCATCCGCACTTTCGATGTCGTCGACAACGGCAGCAGTGTGGCCGTACCCCGTCTTCGGCAAGCTGAAAATATCCGCACCTGCCGAGTTGCATCGGGGCATCGCGATTCCATGCGCTGACAGGAATTCATTTGTACGCTTTTTGTCACTCACAATTCTTGCCACACTGTAGGAATTGAACACCGCTCGAAATTCTTTTGACAGATCGCTCGGAAAATCATACTTGCTGATATCCGGCTTGTCCTCGTCAACCAAGTTGATCAAGATCGACTTGTGGTTGCTTTGCTGCGCAGCTTGTTCTATACCCTTGATGTCATGCACAAATTTGGAGCCGATCCCGTATCGTGCCAGGATTCTGCAAAACGGCGGGAAAAACCCCAGAGGGTCTACTTTTCTTTTGTATCGCAATGGCTCTGCATCTAGATCGGCGATCAATACAAGCGTATTGATTTCTTTCGGCTGGAATGGCTGAATTAGCTTGTTAGCCAACCAAAAATAGTATTTCGGCAGATGTTGGGAATTGGAGAGCAATTTCGCTGTTTGTGGGAATTGATGTGCCAGTACTTGGATCGCGAAATTCTAAGTCCATTTCTCGACTTGATCAGTACATTCGCGATGATCTATGTTGAACTAAGCCGCTTCGCGGCAGTTTCCTTTCCGAACACATAAGCGTTTGAGTTCGGCTTGCGGCTATTTGTTCAGTCTCCTTGGAAACCGAGTCTTGCTGTCTAACGGCAGTGGTCGTAGCATTGGCTCACTACTGTCTTTCACGCTGTTCGAAAACAACTGGAGAGTTGAAGATGCCTTGTTGAAATTTCGATTCGCGGCCGCATTAGCCTGAAAGGTAAATTACCTGAGATTATAGGAGATTGCGAAACCCGTCTGACCGAGTTCAACCAGACAGAACTGCCAAAGACCTCTGCATCTGCTGTGTATCCGCCTTCTTGGCAACTCCTTGTTTGAGTGCCACGCACAACAAATCGCCCAGGCGCCTCTGGCGGCCGCATGATTACACGAGGACTGTCGTCGACGGAGATGACGACTCCAATCGTCAGGCATGTCGGTGTCCGCGTGCCGTTGTCAGGATTGACAACAGTGCCCCGCGAAATGCCTTGTACAGAGTTGCTGTGATCACCGCTGCACGGCAACATAAGCCGCAGCATTCCTCGACTACGCAATCGAATTTACCAAGAGGCACTTCCAGGTCCTGTGCATCATTCGACAGGGAGCGGAAGCTGAAGGACTGTTGCACGAAAGCGGAATCACCTCAGTTGCTGCCATCAAGAATCAGTTCGGGTTTCACGACCCTGTTGCAATCAGACAGATTGCAAGATTGATCGGTAAATACTGCTCATCGTCTGAAAGTTGTATCGTCATGGCGTTCGGAGCAAGAGCAACATTCTTTTCCGGCAAGGCAAAGACTCGCCATCCTCAATGCAAAGTAGTCGCGTCCCTGCCAAACCGAATCAACCACAAGTACTACAAGTTTGTCGACGTACTCGTGCCCTCGACACGGAAGATGGCGGATCCCAATTATCACAAGAACCTCGTCAATCCCAATTTCACCGAAGTTATTCCGAGATTTTCGAGGATCCGGCCGGCGACTGTCATCACTTCGAGGAATAGAATCTCCAATCTGTTTGCCGCCGGCCGTTTCGTTTCAAAGAAAGGGTTCAGACATCTGCTTGAAGCAATGAGTCGGTTGTTACCCGACAATCCTGACACCAGATTGGCAATCGCAGGAGACGGACCCGAATTGAATAGTCTGCTCGAAATGCGAAGCGAACTCGGCTTGGACTCAATCGTGGAATTCATCGGATTTCGCTACGATGTGCCGGATCTCATCGCGCGCTCGGACCTGCTGATCGTTCCGTCGAAGATTGAACCGTTCGGCAACATCTTGCTCGAAGGCATGGCGGCCGGCACGCCGATTGTCACAACCAACAATGACGGAGCGCTTGAATTGCTCGATGCCTCGACGGCAAGATTCGCAGACAAGGGATCGTCGGAATCCTTGGCCAACGCCATATCCGATGTCATTGAAGATCCGCAATCGGCAAACGAACGGGCAGTTCGCGCGCTGCAGGAATTCAAGCAGTGCTATACGCCGGACGTCGTCGTCCCGAAAATGCTCTCAGTATTCCGGCAGCTGCATTAGCTCAGTCGAAAGCGGGGTTTGCAGTGGCAAAAGCAGCGGCCCCGAATCAACCAGCCAGCGCCCCTTTGCTTACATCAGTTGCGGATAAACTTCTCCGGCTTTCGAATTTCTCATTGTCCCAGTCCGGAGAACGTGTTCCCAGCAATCTCCGAAATCAGACATCCAAGTGAAACGCTTCACGCTAGTTTGTTTGTTCGAAGCCGCGCTCTTTTGCAACTTCGATTGAAGTCTGTACACTACATTCAGCAATATCTACACTGTCATCTGAGCTTCTGCAATAACTTGGTATTGCAAAGCATCGTCCCATCACAGTCCTTTGGCTAGATGAATCGAACTCGCTTTGCTGAGACGTTAGTTCTTTAGTTGACTACCAAGTGTGCGACAGAAAATCTTTATAAGCCGCGATTGCCAACCGCCATTTCTATATTCAAAGGCGTACCTTGGAATTCTCTCAAGATCGCTATCGTGGAGTTCCAACTCATTTGTATTTCGATCTAGTTGTCTTTGAAGTTTCACAAGCAAGGATTGAAAGCCGCCACAACCGGATGATTCTGGATCTTGTAGGAGCAACTCCGCGACTTCTTCGTTGTTGAGTTGGATCTTTCTTGTCATGCCGTCACTCAATCAAATTGAGGTAAGCAAATGCCATTGCGACGACGCTAGTTCTTGAACCTGTCCAGGAGCCGGACCAGTTGCAGCCTGAGCGATTGCGAAAAGGAGAGCTCCCCATTCTGAAACTTCGTATAGCATATCTCGAAGATCGCGATGAAGTCGTTCCGCAGGGTCAACGGCGTATGGTGCTCATGAAGGGCACGCAACGCGGGGCCGTGACACGCTCTAACTCTCATGCCGCTCCCGCATGGACATTGATGATGGCCACGATAGCCATGCTCGAAGAGAAAGCATATGACACCGAGGGCCGCGATGTCATCGCACAGGCAGAGCGTATCGACGTAATGACGCAGAATGCCTTCATCTCCGTGCGCCGCTTCGTCGAATGGATGACACCCGTGCTTCTTCCAGAAGCAGTACCCGTAGAGATACGGAATCACCAGCCGATTGACGAATCCGAGCAGCGTGGGTTGCTTGAAGAACACCTGGCGCTGCTCGACCGGAACGGCAAGGCACAGCGTGCCGCCGGGATAGCGATGCTCATAGTCGGCCACGATCCGGCCGCCTATTTCCTTGACCCGAGGCAGCGTATCCGGAAAGCCGTGAGGAATTATCAATTCGATTTCGAATGATTCCCTGATCGTTTCCAGCCCGTCGGCGGACGCCTCGAACGGCAGCGTGCCGGAAACGATTGTTTCGGTATCGTGTTCGACTATGTTTGTGAGCCCTTTGTGAACGTCTGCCAGTTCGATGATCTGCTGCCGCAAGTCCTCTCTCACGCCTCCCTCCACGGTTTCGCGGGGCTGTTGATGTGAATGCGCGGCGGCGTGTCAATGACTGCAGCGGGCGGAACAAGAATCTTGAGATGTTTCGATACGACCGCGGTGCCCAAGGCTCCACCCAGATGCTCTCTGAGCAGGCGCGGGTTTGTCTTGCCAAGAATGTTTAGCAGGTCCTTCTGCAGGGCGTCCATCCACGCGAAGAAGGCCCGTGCGCGGGCATGGTTGTCTTCATGCCAGCGGTCTGCAAAGTTCTCAGCCGGATTTACGGGATTGCCGATATACCACGTGCCGTCCGGACGTCTCTGGATCAGGCCCATCGCTGCCAGGGAAGGATCGATAGCCTTGCCTTCGAAGAGCGCCGTGTGCGCCTGGAGTTTGCCGACGATCCCGGAAAGAGCGGAATACACATCTGCCTCATTTTGGTAAAGTTGCGCAGCTAATGTGGTAATGATGATCGAGATTGGAGCGTAGTCGATGCGATCGTGATGGTTGAAGCGCAGGTCCCGGTGTCGTTTAATGAGCTGGATCGAACGTTGAAGCGGCGTACGGACCAACTGGTCGGGAACGTTGTCGACGCTCGCGTAGATCAGGGATGCGCGGCTCTGGATATTCTGCTTCTGTTCTACGACCGCACGAGTGAACGCCGTGCGATTCTTTCTGTCGAACCATACCCCGTAGCCGCGCGGGTCGCTTGTCGACCAGGAATAGGCGGAGCCGATCTTGTTGGTGATCGCCAACGCAGTGCTCAGGGACCCGCGCTCGTCCTGTACAGCGGGCAGAACGTCGAGATGAAAACCCACGCCGTCCTGCTCGGCATATTCGAGCGTCCAGCAGCGCCGTCCTTCAGGGTTGAGCAGCTTCCGATAGGTTCCATGTTGCCGGAGTCGATCTCCAACCATGGACTTGATTGCCTGGGGAATACTCTGATCCTTGCGCAACGGCATCTCGCACACGAGATCGATGTCGTAGGATGCCTCGATCCCGTCGCGGATGGGCCTGACGACTGTTCCGAGCCGGAACGATCCCTGCGGATAGATGTTGAGTTCGCCGGAGCATCCCAGATATTCCCCCGCTTCAAGCCAGCGGCCGACCGCCTGATAACTGTCCACCGCGTCCTGATACTTGCTGGGCGGGATGTCGATCTCGTTGGCGACCTGCTCCAGAAACTTCGAATACTTCGTGATATTGACGGTCATAGTGACAACCTCTCTCTAAATACCATATCCGGCTCTTGGTCCAGCACATAGACCGGCGCGAACGCTTCCGCCGGCTGACTGAAAAACACGGGATCGAGAACCGGTTGCCGATCACGTGCGAAGGAAAAGCCCAGACCCTTTAGGTCCTGGATGAGCCGTGTGTCATCCATCTTGTAGGCGTTGTAAGGGACGGTGTGATTGATTCGGTGAATAGCCGTCCGCTCGTGTTCATGGCCGGTAAGCAGCTTGGCGATGCCCATCGCGCCGTGCGACTGCCCGTCCATGACGAGCTTGATGATCCTGGAGCCAAGCGTTCCGATCCCTGCCCATTTGCGGATGCTGTAGGTCTCCTCCAGGCTCCCGAGGCTGAGCACATGAAGTGACTCCCTCGGCCAGCCCAGCATCGTGATCGCTTCTACGACGGCCAGTGCCGTCGGGTTGTTCGCCCATGTGCCACCATCAGTCAGACCGACCGCATGTTGGGTGACATGGTGAGGGAAGTACGTTGGTGCCGCGGTTGTCGCCAGCGCGGCATCCACTACCAGGGATTGGTAGTCGTTGCGAAGTCGCGCGTGGTGTGCGGTCTTGTAAATGTAGACGGAGCGCGCAACCGGATTCCATGCCGGTATGAGCAACCGCGTCTTTGCATCGCCAATCCGTTTGCGTCCGAGTACGTCTTCCAGGACGGCCCGCAGCGGTGCGACACCGTATTTGTTCATAAGTGGCCAACGCCCGAGGCGCAGCTTGCTGAAGACAAAATCCGCAACCGGTCCTTGTCCCTGCCCGAAGATTTCCGGGCCGCGCTTTTCATAGAGATCAAGAAGTTCAGAGGCCGGCAACCCGATCGCCAGGCCGATGCCTATGATCCCGCCGGTGGATGTACCCGCGATCAGGTCGAAATACGATCCGATCGGACGACCCTGGAGATGCTGTTCGAGGCCGGCTAGAAAGGCCGCGGGAAAAGTTCCCAGAATTCCACCTCCGTCGATGCACAGGATGCGGCGCTTAGGCGGTTGCTGTTTCTCTACGTTGATCATGCGCGATTTACCTTGTCAAAGAGCGATCCCTTGGTTATGGTGTATGCCTGAATAGACGACAGACATCTAAAATTGATGATCTTTGATAAAAAAGCATTTTCAAGCGTTTCAATGCGAACGTTGTCCAGACAGACAACACTATATGTGATTTTTCCCCCAACGTCAAGGGGATGCTGATGTCATTCGGATATGTGCTGAGAAAGTTCCGGGAAGACCGCAAACTGAGCCTCCGTGAGTTCGGGAAGCTCTGCGAGGTCGACCACGCCTATATCCATCGGCTGGAGAAGGACGAGAAGACTGCGCCCTCCGAACAGGTCACTGATTCGTTTGTCCGTTCCTTGAAGCTACCCGCACGGCGGGCACGCCTCCTGCGTCTGCTGGTCGGAAAAACGATGAACGAACTACTCGTCGATGTCTTTATAGAGGATGAAGATCGCCCTCTGGACCTGCTAGAGCCTGCGCATCAAATGAGTTTCCGAGGAAAACGACCGGAAACGAAGGATGAGTGGCGACGGCATATTGATCGGTTGGCTACGCTGTTTGACGAAGACGAGGAGTGAATGAACGAGTTCCAGACTATTCTAAAGGCCCGCCAGTTTGTCCGGAATGCCGGAGTTTCGGCGATTCCCGTCGAACTCGAATGTCTGGCTGCCGCTGCAAACGCGAAGATCAAGTTTGTGCACGACCTGAGCAATGATGAGTCCGGCCAGACGACCCAGCACAAAGGCAAGCACATCATTATCGTGAATGGGAATCACCGGGAAGAGCGGCAGCGCTTTACCGTCCTACACGAGATTGCCCATATCGTTCTTGAACTCCCCTCGCAGCATCACGGCCCGAAACTGACAACGGGCGACCTCATGCGATACGGGCGCCGCCCACAGGAAGAGATGCTTTGTGACGTGTTCGCCGCGGAATGCCTGCTGCCCTATGACCTGTTCAGCAAGGATGTCGACGACGTTGACACTTCATTGGACGCAGTGAAGACCCTGGCGTGCAGATATAAGGCGTCGCTGACCACTACAGGCTCACGCTATGCCGTTAGCGCCCATGAACCCTGCGCGTTCGTCCTGAGCGAAGACGGGCATATCCGCTATGTCTCCCGCTCGAAATTTTTAAACGAACTCAAAGGCTGGATCGACTTCAACGTCCCCGTTCCCCAAGGCAGCGTGGCGCACCACCTCATTCAGGGAACATCGAAAACTGAGGATTACGACGAACTCCCAACGGATATATGGTTCAATGGCGGCATCAAGAACCGCCCGTTGCTGGCGGAAGAAGCCATTCTGCTGCGGGAATGGAATCAGTGCCTCTCACTCATCTGGTTCGACGAGAGCATGAAACAGCCGCATGAACGGAGATATGAGGACGAAGACGACGAACCATTTCTCAAAGAGCTTGATGGTACTCTCTCGTGGCCGTCCACGAGCCGCCGCAGGTAGGAGCCAGATATGAGTGGCATGCGCTTATCGGGAACTCGCCTGACTCAGCAGGTTAGAGGGCGTGAAGAGGAATTGGGATACATCGAAATGGAACCAAACTCGGGTACTTGTGTATTGTGGCTTAAAGATACGTTCGGTGTCGCGAATACCGCCGGTTCTTACATCAGGGCAGATGAGTACCCTTCATTTGACCTCGCTAAATCAAACGTCCTGAACGCACCATCTGTATTCATTTGGCACCTAATATGGATGCGAGGTGTCTTGAAACGAGAAGCCGAGGAAGAGCTAGACCGGCAGTGGAAAAAACTCGATGCCAACGCCGACACCTTCCCAAGCAAGCAAAACTTAAGGGACAGGATCCGAGCACATCTTGATCGCTTACCCGACGACAAAATTAAAGACCTATTCGGGAAAATTGGCACTGTGGGCCTCACCCAAGTGATAGAAGAATTAGTAAAAAAATTTCTGAATGGCGAATGACCCCATGCCAAGGCAAATTGATTCTAAGGGTTGGCGAAGAAATAACTTTTAATTTTGACGCGCACTGGAACCGGTTGCGACTGAGTTCGGCCTGATCGTATAGTTCCATTTCGGGATCCTTTTGTCGTATTCGCAGTTCAGCGACTTCATTTGCCGATCGGAAATTAAGTGCCTTATTCGTATTCGGTTTTGACCAAGGTGGCAGTGGTTCTAAGGCCGGTTTCGGTGGTGGTCGACTCCCAGGCATCGCAGTATGATTTCGAAGCTTTCAAGAGGCACGCCGCTCCAGTTTTTAGAAACTTCGCTGAACAACCGATGCTCGATGGGATGCAAGTCAAATGTTGAATTCAACACTTGACTGGCATCCCGAACAGAGCAATTTCGACTATGTGGTAAATCCGGCTTCATCTCGTCGGCTCCAGTTCGCCTCGGAGGCAGCCGAGACCGGGAACGAAAATACTATGGCGCACAACCGTGAATCTTATGGTATCAATACAGGCGATCAAGTCATGCAAAGCATCAATGGAGATTTCCAAAATTGACCGTCAAAGCTCTGTCTTGAGTGTGAGATTTGATCAGATGTGAAGCGAGTATTACAAGGACAAATCCATAAGGCGAGATAAACGCAATGACGGAAGACTGTAAAAAGACCGTGTGTAAAGTTTGTAGGCGAAGCGCTATAGAAATAGATTCATCGGATCATGGAAGCGAATTTCGTTTGAAATGTGAGCGCTGTGGTGAATTTACTATACGTAGTTCCGCCAGAGGCCGCTTAGCGAATCTTAGTCTGCAACAAATTGCGAAACTGTCCGGTTGGATATTTCAACAAAACAGCAAAGGATCCAATCCGACTATCAATCGCGATACAGTAGGTTGGGTGATCAATCAACCATTGCTGCCAATTCGGGATCGAATTAACGGTTTTTTGCGAGAAGCTATAAAACACCAATCTAGATTGGGGTCATCATTTGACGTCAATGAACCCCGTTTTATTGCTGCTACTTATTCCCAAGACTTCGCTGAAGTTGAATATCTGAGCAAAGTGCTCATTAGTAAAGGAATGATCGGACGGCCCACTCTTGATAGTCCTCATGAAATTTTATTTAAAGGCTACGATGCGATCGATAGTTTTATTCGCAAGAACGAACCATCTGGGACAGGTTTCGTCGCCATGTCTTTCAGTAATCACCTCTATGAGGTATATGAGTCTGGAATTAAAGTCGGGATAATGAATGCGGGATACGATCCTATTCGAGTTGATAATGTCGAACACACCAATCGAATCGATGACGAAATAATTGTCCAAATTAAAGAGTCGGATTTCGTCGTCGCCGACTTGACTGAGCAAAACCGCGGTGTCTATTTTGAGGCTGGATTCGCTCTTGGATTAGATCTGCCAGTAATCTGGACTTGCCGCAAAGATGATATGGAGAGTTTGCATTTCGACATTCGCCAATTCAACACTATCAGTTGGGAGTCGAAGGAAGACCTCGCTGAACGTCTGAAGAATCGAATTGAAAGTGTAGTAGGAGTCGGACCTCGAATCTAACTGTTCAAACTTCAATGAGGCACGAACTCGGGGTGTCAATTGGTACTGACAACATGCGGTCTTTTTTCGGTTATGGTGCCAGCGAAACGAATTGCATGGATCCTTCGCTCTACATCGGAATGTGCATGCATTAATCCTTGTGTGGTAGGATTGTTGAACGGAAAGCAGATGTTTAACATGTTTAGACGCCAACAATCATCATTGTCAATCCCAACCCAACATCGCGCACACACTTTGAAATAACAATGGCTCGCGCAGACCTCATTCTCAATCTCGTCAGGGCGAGTCGTTTGGGCGATGATCTACAAGTTCGAAAAACTGTGGAAGCACTGGCAGCCAACGAGCGAGCCAAGAACCACACTGTTCTTGCGGACCGCCTGCTCGCCCAACTTCAGATTGAGAATCGGCGGGGTGCAGACGCGACAGCCCCTACTGATCGATTTGACACACTATTGGTAACGGAAAAGATACCGTGTCGTCGGCTGGACGAACTCGTGCTCGCACCGCTGGTTGAAGAAACCATGCGGGAACTGGTGACCGAACACCACAGGGCCGATTTGCTCAGATCGTACAATCTGGAGCCGCGCAATCGCATACTTCTATCGGGTCCGCCCGGTAACGGCAAGACGACTCTTGCCGAAGCGCTAGCAGATGAATTGAATGTATCAATATTCGTGGTGCGGTATGAGTCCTTGATTGGCAGTTATCTCGGAGAAACAGCACGACGCATTGCAAAGGTCTTCGAACACGTACGTTCGAGACAGTGCGTCCTACTGTTCGATGAATTCGACACCGTGGGCAAGGAACGAGGTGACATGCACGAAACAGGAGAAATTAAACGTGTGGTTAGCTCATTGCTATTACAGATTGATGCATTACCGAGTTACGTAGTGGCGGTTGCGGCGAGCAATCATCCGGAACTGCTTGATCGGGCAGTCTGGCGGCGGTTTCAGATTCAACTTGAGCTAGACCGACCCACGCAACGGCAGATAGAACAGTGGTACCGCGATTTTGAGCAGCGAATAGGCGTTTCTTTCGGTGTGCAACCGAGAATCCTGGCTCGCAATTTGCGGGGGCTTAGTTTCGCCGAGATAGAGGATTTTTGCGCAGATCTAATTCGAAAAATTGTACTAGACGGTCCCGACGCCCACCCTAGAGAAATTCTCGAAAACTGCCTACGACAAT
The DNA here is from genome assembly GCA_965214615.1 of Arenicellales bacterium. Classification (GTDB taxonomy): domain Bacteria; phylum Pseudomonadota; class Gammaproteobacteria; order Arenicellales; family JAJDZL01; genus CBDAUN01. Next base: position 2,901,725 of record OZ243952.1, on the reverse strand, counting down.
GGAAAAACAGAAATGGGTCAAAGCCTATCGAAAGCAGAGAACCAAGCCCCTAATATATGGCTGAGATCAACTACCCGATTTTGGTGTTTCCGGCACATGCACTCGCGGAGAGAGCAACAAGAGGCGGCGGCCCATCACTGCTAAATCGGCCTGAAGCCCGCCGGCAAGGTGAACGGCTATTCCCTCAATTCCAGCGCTTGAATGAAGCGCTTGCCAACCGTCGCATCAGATTGCAGGGCAACTCGCTCGGGATCGAGCCAGAGCAAGTGCTTGTCATCGAAACGGTTGGATCGGTTAAAAATTTTATTGCTGCAGTGAACAAAATTGAAGGACTCGAGTGGCTGGCCGAATACGAACAAGATGACATCGCGCCTACCGAAGGATTCGAAAATCCAGATCACCCGAATGAGCCTTTGAATGGTCAACTATTCATAATGATGACCGATCAGCGTGCTTTGAGCGAACTGCAAAGTCTGTTCAACTTATGGCGCCGGAATCCGGAAGCCAGCTTTGCCAAAGGTTTGACGCCATTCAAGAAAGCGTTTGAACATCTAAGCGCTATCCGGGCGTGGGACGTGCAGGATCGTCTAAGAGAAACCGGCATTCTAGAAGACTGGAATGAACGAGTTTCTTCAGGTCAGGAAACGGTACCGTTCGAAGCCGAACTCTGGTACCGTCAGAGTGCGGTAAGGCGTCGGAGCGTAGGCGCAAGACTTCGTCAACTCGTTGAGGAAATGGACGGCGAAGTCGTTAGCGAGTGCGATATCGAAAACATCGCCTATCACGCGATACTGGGTCGTATCAAAGTTACTACCGTTTCCGACCTACTCCACCAGCAGGAAGTCCAACAGGAACTGGCATTGTTCCTATGTGATGACATCATGTTTCTGAGACCAGTAGGTCAATGTGCGGCACCTACAGAACACAAAGACGAGGATTCAATGTCAGCGCAGCGGTCCGTGCCGGCAGGCCAGGTTGATGGATTCCCTGTAGTCGCACTGCTGGACGGCATGCCGTTGACTGGACATGCCTGGTTGAACGGTCGTTTGGAGGTGGATGACCCTGATGATTACGCAGACACATACCAAGGTCATGAGCGAATCCATGGAACAGCGATGGCATCGCTAATCTGCCACGACGATATAGATGCTCAACAAACACCCTTGAGCAGACCTGTTTACGTGCGACCCATCCTGCAGGTGCGGCGAGGTTTCGAGAGTCAATTCAGTGAAGCAGTGCCTGAACACGTTTTACCAGTGGACCTTGTGCATCGCGCCTTAGTTCGAATATTCGATGGAGAGGGTGGAGATCCGCCTGCATCGCCAGAAGTTCGTGTTGTAAACCTATCGATTGGTAACCCGGCACGGCCATTCGTAAGAGAAATGAGTGGCTGGGCACGGTTGGTGGATTGGTTGTCATGGAAATACAATGTTCTGTTCGTAGTAAGCGCCGGAAATCATAAGCACAACGTCTCAATCATTGATCCTACCGGTACCAGTTTGCAGGGATTGACCAGATATGAATATCAGAAACGCGTACTCATGGCAGTGGCTGACGACACAAGAAACCGCCGTCTACTATCGCCCGCAGAAACACTGAACGGATTAACAATTGGAGCGATTCACGCAGATGAATCCGGTCCGGGATCAGAGCGGTTATTTGACCCAGTAGAGTTTGGAATGCCAAGCGTGATCTCAGCACACGGTCCGGGTTATCGAAAGGCCATCAAACCAGAAATACATCTGCCAGGAGGCAAGCAACCCTTGGTCGAAAACGTCAATTCGCCAGACGGAGTTAAAGAGTTTCGGATATATAAAGGCAGTCGCCCTCCCGGACAGTGTGTGGCGACACCGGGACAACCAAGTCACATCAGCGCCTGCTATTACTCACGTGGAACAAGCAACGCTGCTGCTCTCAGTTCACGAGGAGGTTGTTTCTTCTACGAGTTGCTTGAATCTCTACGTTCCCAGTCAAATAAAGATATCCCCGGTGAATTTGACGCGGTATTGATAAAAACGCTACTCGTTCACGGGGCAGATTGGGGTGATATGATTCATGCCTATATAGACGCATTCGCTCAAAATGGGAACAGCCAAAACTTTCGAAAATATGTGACAAGATTTCTCGGCTATGGCCAACCTGATTTCGCGCGAGTAGCGACAGGTGCGGAACAACGCGTGACAGTCATAGGCTTCGGATCACTTGTTGATGGTCAGGCGGCGGAATTTTCTCTACCGATACCACCGAGCCTTTCTGGAATTTCGGGCAAAAGGCGAATGACCATTACGCTGGCTTGGTTTTCTCCAATCAACAGTCACCGACAGAACTATCGTGTAGCCCATCTTTGGTTCAATGCACACCACGAAATCGCAGGAAAGCGAATTTACGGAGACCACCACGCCGTGCAACGAGGGACGATACAGCACGAAGTATTCGAGAGCAGTGATGCTTTCGTCGTTCAAAACAACAGTTCAATGACCATAAAGGTTAACTGTCGTGAAGACGCGGGTAACATTCCCGAACCAGTACGTTTCGGCTTGGCAGTAACTCTGGAAGTCGCAGAAAAACTTCTGTTTCCCATACCGATCTACGAGGAAGTTCATGATCAAATAGCAGTACGCATTCCGGCTTCGGCGAGTAATGTGTATCGCGAATGAACGTTTGATGCGCAATACCAATGGGAAGACCACTAAATATGTCGAAAAATTACGAGTCATTAAAGGAATTGCTGGTGGGCCAAGGTCAAGAATTAGCATTGGTCATTGGAAACGGTATCAATCTATATGGCGCTGAAAATGGTAAGAATTCATGGGAGGACGTGCTGAATAGACTCGCAAAGAAGCATATTTCCGACGACTTTGAGTACCCAGATAAAGGTCTCTCGTTGACGGAGTTCTATGACATTCTGGAACTAGAAGGAGATAAGCGGAAAGGGCGCAGAAAAATTAATTTTCAGAAAGAGTTTCGCGAGGAATTGTCGGTTTTTGAGTGTAGGCCACATCATCAAATGGTTGTGAAGTATTGCATTGACAAAGGTATTCCGATCTTGACGACAAATTTTGATTCAACACTGTCTGATGCCGCTGGATGCCAAATGTACAAGACTATCATCACAGGCGCCAAAGGCTTTACCGATTACTATCCGTGGGAATGTTATTACGCGCACGAGAAACTCAAGGAACCTGCTGAACCTGCTTCCGGATTTGGCATTTGGCACATCAATGGAATGAATCAATATAGTCGAAGTTTCCGATTGGGATTAACTCATTACATGGGTTCGGTACAAAGGGTACGGAATTGGATGAACTCCGGACTGCATGGGAATGGAGATATCAAGAATTGGCGAGGAAATAATACGTACTTACAAATATTACTGACTCGACCTCTAGCATTTTTCGGCTTATCACTGGAAGAAAATGAAGTATTTTTACGATGGTTGCTTATCGAAAGAGAAAGGTATTTTCGAAAGTGCAGCAAGGAGCGCCGAGAAATGCGCCAAAATTCCTGGTATTTCTACAAGAGAGAGAATTCTAAAGACGAGATTTCTAAAGGAAAAAGGTTGTTCTTCAAGAGTGTAGGGATTGAGCTTGTTGAATTTGGCAAATATTATGATATTTATGGCGATGAGGTCTGGACCAATACCTCAGTCACTCAAACTCCATAACTCGTGATGACACGCACGGATAGAGAAGGTTCGTTTACTTGGCACAATTGTTTCAAGAAAGGGCTACGCATCGATTTGTCAATGAGATCTTCGATCGTTGCACTTTCTTAAGGACCAGTAGCAGAAAGTAGTTCACGAATGAGCACTACTTTGAGTGGTTAACCAAACAGTATCGACAAATTCTGCATACGATGCCCGTTTTGCGTGATTCCCAGTTGCCTTCGACGCGTGTTGCGTACTAAATTCGGCAACAGACTCTTGAATTCAAGACTTCACATAAGGCATTGATACATGGGTCCGAGGCGGCTTGAACCGAACATGGACTTGCTCCGTGAAGAGTTTGTCCTTGTGCAGGCATGGAAGAAAACAGCTGCATACATTCGTTACCACAACTGGTTCGCAGATACGCTTGAAATCGATCGTGCTGCAGCAAACCTGCCGGAGTTTATCGGCACGATACGCGAACGCTTGCAGGAACCGAACACCTGGTGCAACGATCCTTTGCGAATCGTGCCAGCCCCCAAGAGTCAGAAATGGGAAGTTCTGAATGGCCGATGGCGCCCTGTTAAAAACGGCAGGAAAGGGATTGTGGCAGCACCGCTTCGGCCACTCGCTCACGTCAGTCTGACCGATCAGGTAGTGGCGACAGCGCTTATGCTCTGTCTTGCCGACACAGTCGAGTCTCGCCAGGGAGATCCGCGCCAATCCGTTAAAGATTCAACTTCGCGAAAGCAGATTGCTTCCTACGGCAATCGACTGTTCTGCGATAAGGATGAAAGCACGGGGACTCTGCACCACCGGTGGGGATCGGCAAAACTTTATCGCCAATACTATCAGGACTACCGGACATTTCTTTGTCGTCCTGAATCTGTCGCGCAGTCAATCCCTTCGAACAGTGGCTGGATATTCGTACTCCACTCAGATCTTCGTCAATTTTATGACTGCGTCCGCCCAAGCACGCTAGTGCAGGCACTCAACCGGATTCGCAATAGCAATGATGATCCGGCGTTTTTCTCCTTAGCTGCGTCCGTGCTCAATTGGAAATGGCACCCCAGGGACGCAGAACAAGATGTCCGTACCTATGCCAGTCAAACCGGACTTGAGGACTTCACCCAAATCGCGTTGCCGCAAGGTCTCGTTGCTTCCGGTTTTTTCGCAAACCTCGTACTGTTGCAGTTTGATGAAGCACTGCAGTCAGCGATCGGTACCGAAGTTGTCCGAGGAGTTCACTTGGTAGACTATTGCCGATACGTGGACGATTTACGGCTTGTCGCAACGGCAACAATAGATGCAGAAATGGATTTGGATGGTTTCGGTAGGAACACTGCCAATTGGCTTCAGCGGCAACTGAATGAGAAGTCGATTGGCCTTGAATTATCAGACAACAAGACTCGCGTGATGTGGCCCGGGACTCCCAAGCAGCCTGTGGTCAGGCAGCAAGCCAAGATGAATCGCATCCAGTCGGCTGTTTCGGGAGGTTTCGATGCGGTTGCGGGTGAAAAAATACTTGAAGCCATCGCAGGGCTCATACGTGCACAGCGAAAACTCAGTTCAGGACACGAAGGCGGATGGCAATACTCACCCGTTCCGGATGTGCGCGACGAGACGGTCGCCAGATTCGGTGCTGCCCGATATCGTAGTACATACCGCTCCTTAAGGCCATTGCTTGAAGATGGTGAAACACCGGTCTACGATGAAGAAACAAGCAATAGCGTTTCTGGTACTCGACTCTATCCAACCCGATCACGAAGTGAGTTGGATGAGGACGCAAGAGTATTTGCACTCGGCCTTATTCAACGATGGGTCGAAGATCCGTCGAACGTGCGCTTGCTTCGGATCGGTCTTGATCTCTGGCCGGATGCAGAAATTCTAGATGGCATTCTCAAACTGTTCTGCCCGTACATCGAATCAGGCCGGCGCCGAGGCGCGCCGAAGCGTGTCGTTTACTACTGCCTCGCTGAATTACTTCGCGCTGGCGCCACAGAGACCGGATTCGTAGCGGATTCAGAATCCTTTCCGTCACAGATCAACATAACCGCCTATCGACAACGCCTGCTCAAAGAGGCTGTTTATCTGGCGCAGTTGCCCGCGACACGAATTCCGTGGTATTTGCGACAGCAGGCCCTCTTGTTCATTGCCGCGCACGACCCCGACATCGCACCGAATGCCCGCATAGCAGTTCAACCAGAGACCCGGAATTACCTGGAGATGATCCGATTTTTGCAAGGCGTACAAAGGCAGTCGCGAAACGCTCATCTTGCAGAGAAGCGGTTGGGAAGTGCCGAATTTGCCACACTCGCGATCGTCGCAAGACGCGCTTTCGTGGATCAGGCACGGGCTGATTTGCTAACGCGCCGCAGATTGACGCTCGATCGAACGCAACAAATTGCACACCGTGCCCCGTCGTTTTTTCTTGAATTACTCGGTAAAAGCACGGATGCCGGCCATATTGACAATCTCCCGGCGCGCACAAGGGAAGATCTTTGCTTGTCTGAAACAGACTCTGATGGATCCCTGCAGACCCTTTCGACAGTTGTGCGAAGCGGGCAACTGGATGTTCCGCTTCGCAACGAACTTTCGCTCCTTTGCTTCGCGAACGCATTTCTCGAACAATGGAAACTTCAGACATCTATTGCGGATGCGATCACACCGGGGCAGATTCAGATTGAACTCGACGACGGTGAAGTTGCGGCAAAAGTGAAGCAACTGAACATTCTCACGAGTGCTGCCACTGCTTCAAATTCCCTGTACGCTGCGCCCCCTTGGTGCAAAGCCGGCGAGCGGTGGCGGTTCCAGCTTGGTTTCCTCTTGCGTTTCATTTTATCCGGTCGGCCGGACTTCACTCAGCCCGTTCGCAGCGCAAGTTGGAAGGAATCGGAATTGTCTTATCGTCCAGTGCAAAGCCACTGGTACCAGCGCCTATACGGCATGTACTGCGCGCAGTCCGCATTCGGAGATGACTGGCTTCCAATAACCGATTGGATGGAGGGGTTTCTTTTTGCTTTGCTGCGCTGGCCCGGATGCAGCGAATCGTTGCCGTTCAAATGGGTCGAGCAAGGAGTCGACGCGGCTATTGAGAATATAGGGTCAAGAATTAACGAACTTGAACAGCTAAGCGGTCGCGCAAGCCGAACGCTCATTCTGCCAATACTGATAAAGCCGCCGATTGACAAGCAAGATGAGCGGTCCCTGCGCGCCTGCGTGGTGCAAACCGCTGTTCCTACGCCCGACGACTTTTCAGACGAAAAAGACCTTGAACTGACCAATCCGACGATCAGACGAAAACATCGCAATCATCTCGGGGCCGTGCTCGCTGCAGTAGAACGAATGCTGACAGTACGCAGGACGCATAAAGGCGAGTCTGGACATCTAGATTGGCTAATTCTGCCAGAACTCGCTGTCCACCCGCAAGACGTCGACTCGCATCTTGTTCCTTTCGCAAGAACACACAAAGCGATTGTGCTCGCAGGGTTGACGTACGAAGAGATTGTCGCAAATCACCCGTTGATAAACTCGGCTTTGTGGGTCATCCCGGAATATTCACCCAGCCAAGGAATGCAAATTAGAATTCGTCGCCAAGGCAAGGCGCACCTATCTCCGGAAGAACAGAAGTTCAATCACTACAGTAAGAACATTGTCCAGGGATTTCGTCCTTGTCAGTGGTTGATTGGATATCCCTGGTCACAAACGAACCGTGCACGGCCGTTGTGGTTGACATCCACAGTGTGTTACGATGCAACGGACCTTGCCTTAGTTGCAGACCTTCGTGATCGTTCGGACGTACTCGCGATTCCGGCGTTCAACAAGGATGTCACGACTTTCGATCAGATGGCGCTGGCTTTGCATTACCACATGTTCCAACTCGTAATCGTGGCTAACAGTGGGTATTATGGAGGCAGCAACGCGTACTGGCCAACGAGTGATCGTTTCACTAGGCAAATCTTCCACACTCACGGACAGCCACAGGTGTCGATTTCGTTTCTGGAAATCGATTCCATCAATGATTTTGTCAGTCGCCACGAAATTTCAGGAGACGAAAATCCGCAATGGAAGCAGCCACCCGCCGGCCTAACACTCCCCAACCCAGATGATGAAGAGCCGAGATAAATTATGACTAGTTGGTATAGCAAGAAAATTGGGAATGGTATCGAAGCCTTTGTGCCGACGACCAACATCCAGAACGCGTTTTTGCCCTTCGCCCAGACGCAGGCTCGATCAGGCCATTACTCTTTTGATGCCGTGGTTTTCTCGCGGTATGACTTGGAAGCAAATGTGGTGACAGTCTAATTCACTCCATCTACGCACCTGTTGGCGACGCAATTTGGAGCGACTCAATGCGAAAAACCTGTCCCGTCCGAGGATTTAAGTTTGATCGTTGGTGATCAAAGAGCATGGGGAGCACATTTTCCAGGCTATCTTGAGCGACGTCGATCAAGCGAATGAAGTCAGTTCAAGTTAAACGTGCACGGTAATGTATTTTCCACAAAAATAATTTGGCACTTTATCTATCAGGGTGGAATTGATCAGAAATGTTAAATCGTTGCACTAGCGGGAAGCAGTTCAAATGTAGAATTCAACATTTGAACTGTATCAGGAAGCGGCAACGAATCGACATTTGCGATCAAATCCACTCTATTTGATGAAGAGCCCTCTAAGAAAGCTGACACACCCCCAGAGCCCTATCAACCCGATACGTTCATGATGCGCTGAATACACGACTTGTCGATCTGAGGCCAAGCCTCGCAAGTTATTGACACAAGCGGATTTGTCGTCAAAACTCAAATGCTGATCGCTGTACGAATTGAGGTGGAAACGTTATGTATGATCTATTTCGTGACTTTTTACCGCTAATTGCCGTATTTGTGGGAGCGCTTGCTGTCTACTTGAGTACTACAGCGGTAAACAATAGACAACGTACTGCGGATGCTCGAGCAGTTGCAGTAATGCTTGCAGCCGAGATAGAAGCAATAATGCGTAATGCTGATGCAAGAAACTACGAGGAATATTATCGTGAATTTTTGGGACGGTTTGAATTAGGAAATTTCACAGAGATGCCCAGGATATATGGAATGAAAAATGATCTCCCCGACATAGTTGCGGCCAACGTCGATCGACTCGGATTACTTGGTCCGGATCTCTGCTATGATGTTGTTTCGTGGTACGGGCATTTGCAGAGCATAACTTCTGACCTCATTGAACTCGAATCAGAGTCTGTATCTGACGATCAATGTGCGGCGTTTCTTTGTGAAGATCTCAAGATTTGGCAGGATGAAGTAAAGTGCAAAGCCCCTGCACTTATCGAAAGACTTAGAAAATTTGGTTGAACACCAACGAATTGGGTATTAGTGATTGTTGGACTGGTAGACGTTTGACATTAGTTCAGTACCGAGTAGTCGACTCCCCATTGTAATTTTGCACGAAAAATTGAATTTCATATTCAGATTATTGGTTATCAAAAAGGCAAATTTCTCAGGTTCCTGAAGAAGATTTCAGCGCTGTTGACAGACTGCTCGGATTTTGTGTCTGATTCACTGCCGCATTTCAGATGCAATCCGATTTCCACACTCAGATTGTCTTTTGTGCTACGTACCGACATTTGAAAGTCAGTAGGATTTCGCCAGTATCATTGAATCCATAGAAACCTCAACAACAAAGGAATGCCGCACCAGATCAGATCCCGATGAACTGATCGAATCGATCGGCTCCAAGCGGGTGAGGAATCGCGTTGCGCGTTGGCTGGAGAAGCCGGGGCGACACAAGCAGCGGAATTTCAACGTTGACACGCACGACGGGGCGGTCTACCGGATCTATCAGCGACAGAACCTGGATGACGATCGGGACTTTTCGTGTGGCTTGGCGCTTGTGGCAGGGAGAAAAGTCGACAGTCACGCCGCAGCAACGGATCGGTTCAAAACAGTGGAGGGCGCGCTCGCATGCCTGATCGAAGATTGTGGTGTCGGGGGTCTTTCCGCAAAGCATGACGAACGGGAGTTATTCGATGGCGCTTGATCAGGTGAAGCTGGAAAAAATGCTGTGCGAGCGCCTGTGCGCCGAGGTACGAATTCACCGGCGCGAGGACGATGTGCTGATGATGGAATCGCCGTTTACGTTTCCGGATGGCGATCACTTCCCGATCTACTTGTCTGAAACAGCGGGCGGAGGCATGAAGTTCAGCGATCGTGGCCACACTCTGATGCACGTGAGCTACGAGCATGACGTGGATCTGTTCTACGATGGTGCGCGTGCCTCTCTGCGCGAGCAAATCGTGCGCGCGAGCGGCATTGAGGAAGACAACGGCATCTTCTCCATTGAGACACCACCGGATCAGGTGGGGGAGGCTCTGTTCAGGTTCGGACAGGCATTGACGAAGATTTATGACCTGACATTCCTGAGTCGCGAGAGGGTAGCCTCGACGTTCTACGAGGACCTGCGCGGGCTGGTCTTTACCATATTGGACAAGGAAATCGTCGATACCGATTACATTCTGCCAGATGTTCCGAACGCCAACCATTATCCTATCGACTACCGTTTCGAGGGGCAGGACGGGAGATCGGTGTTTCTGTACGGCATTCCGGGCCGCGACAAGGCTCGGCTGACTACAATTATGCTGTCGCACTTTTTGCTTCACCACGTGTCCTTCGAGTCGGTCATCGTGTTTGCCGATCAGCAGGAAATACCGCGACTCGATCTCGCGCGACTGACCAATGTTGCCGGCACCGCTGTCGCCTCGCTCGAAGCGGAAAAAGATCTGCGCCGAAAGATCGAACGCTTCGCCGCGTGAAACGCGCACCGGTTGCGCCGCGAATAGTTCCCGATAGTGAGACTAATGCGAGGATCGGTTCGATCATTATCAGCGAAGGCTGAGCGCGGCGCGTCCGGCAAGGCTGGGGCAACGCCTCGGAAATGGAGCGGTGTTGTTCTAGGTTGTCAACGGCGGCTAGAAAATGGAACGCTTGAGCAGCCACACGATCTGATTCTAATTCAGGATTGCTGGACTTGACAATGGAGTAAATTCATTTGATGCAATCTACGAATATGCTGTTTTCGCAGCCAATCATGCCAGTTCACAGATCTGTGGCTGGCCCTCGCCAACATGCCAATGTCAGCGTTCAGCGTGATCCCTTCAAAAACGCAAAAACGGTTATGAAGAACGCTATGTCCTTGACAACCGGACGCGAGATGACCAGAAAAATTGCAAATCAGCCAAGCCGGGCAAATTGTTTTGTGACATCTTCGGGTCGTCGACCTTGGCGCAGGTGCACGAGGCATGGTTGCCGGACTTGCTAAATGAATTGGCGCAGTGTTCCGATTACGCACAGGAAGAGGACCTTGAAGCTCCCTCGGAAATCACCTTTTATAAAGTTAAGAATTTCTTAGAGAAAATTTTCTCCTACGTCAAGGATCGACCTGAAATTTACCCGATGACAGAACGCCGAATAGCAATTGATTTTCGAGTTCCTGCCAGTAAGTGCGGCGCCTTGTTTGTCATTGAGCATGATGGGTCCGGGGTGCTTTACCATCGCACCGAAAGATCAAGAGGAAGACTGCGAGTGGACGATTCCGCAGATTTTCTTAACGAAGGTGGGCTTATGGAATTCAAAAGGGTGGGCATTGGGTAGTGAAATGATTCTGTAGAAAGAAATCTGCCCGGTTCCATACAGCACAACGAAGCACCCGGGCGAAAAGAACGACCGCAAACCAGTGTCAGGTCGACTTATCGAAGGATGATAGAAGCTGGCGAAATACGAGTGCATGTTTCGACGTTTATGCCGCCTAAGAACTCAAACGAAATCTCCGTTAATCGCATGGATTTTGCGCCAGAATCTTCATTGGCTGAATTGGGAACACGAAACGCAAGGCAATTGGGAAAAAACTTCTGGGGCTGGTATACCTTGAAAGCATCGGACGTTAAGCTAGTCGGTTGCTTTGTAAAGGCGTCTCCGCTGTCGGACAATCCGTGGCATGCTGATATCGTAATCCCTGTGGACCCAGAAGCAGAAGATGGCAAAGATGCGATTACCGAATATGCCAGAGACTTGGCATACCATTCTGGGTTTCGAGCTTGGGGCGATTGGACAGAAAATTAGCTTGAATCACATTTTCCGATTCAGAATTGTCCTTGAAAACGGAGTGAATTGCCCGGCATGTGTGTCATGTAAACTGGTACCGACTAGTGGGGCAGTGCGCTTGGGTTGGCGGCAACTGATACTGAAAAAACACTATGGCAGATCTCGTGAAACTGATGAAACCAATACCGCCAGCCAGCACGTTCAAGGCATCGCTCACGAAACCTGAATATGACGGTCAAAGCACTGCGTAAAGCGCAGAACTTGATTGATTTCGTAATTAGCGTGCCACTAAATCAACGATAAATTTAGAAAAATCTAACGCCCTTCGATTTCCAGAAACCAAAAATCACCATTTTGAACCCAATTGAATTCATATGATTTCCTGAGTCTGATATCAATCGTTTTTCCGCCGATCGGAGTCGATAGGTGCTTGTCTCCAACTTCGGTTCCATGCGAAATGTCGTAGTCCCAGCATTTCGCTCTCTTTTGTGCGCCAGGCATGGCGCGCAGCGCCTTGACTGGCGCTATTCCGACACACGTGGTGGTGGTCGGATGACCTGGCGGTGCAAGTCCGCTACCGGCCCGACAAGGGGAACGGTTAGCCGAACGGCAAGGGTGTCCGCTGCGAAGCGGAATCTGAAGGAAGCTGAAGGCAAACCACTGGCCTGACGAACAGGAATCGCATACGAGGCGGTCACGGTGGGTGAGAAGGCAAATATTTTCAAAGCCCGGTACTTGTACGGAAACCGTGGACGTATATGCGGCAGGCATAAGTGGGAAGGTCGCGCGCATTACCCTGGGAGGTCTGCTGCTCTGCCAATGGCTACCGGATTCGAAAGGATGCGGGATGGGGCAGCAGAAGTCAGCAGAAGCCATAGTAGGCCGCTCACCGGCGGTTGAAGGGCTGAACATGGCAAGATGCGAGTAGGCGAGGGACAATCCCGATGAAACCGAACAAGACACAAGCTGGTCGACAAGGTCAGGCCCGGACGGAAGGCGACGGACAGAAGCCGTCAACAGCCGCGCTGGGTGTCGAGGCGGAAACGGCGAACCCGACGCGGACGAAAGCGCAGCCACAAAAGGCCGATTTGATGGAGGCGGTGCTTTCGCCTGCCAACATGAAGAAAGCCTATGACAGGGTGTGTGCGAACAAAGGCGGTGCCGGTGTCGATGGCATTGGCGTAGCCGAGTTCAAAGCACATCTGAAGCGGCATTGGCCAACGGTCAAGGCCAAGCTGCTGGCACAGGAGTATATTCCTGCGCCAGTTCGTCGGGTGGACATTCCCAAGCCGCAAGGCGGGGTTCGCACACTCGGCATACCGACACTGCTGGACCGAATGATTCAGCAGGCGTTGCATCAGGTGTTGAGCGGGATATTCGAGCCGGACTTCAGTGACAGCAGTTACGGATTCCGGCCGGGTCGCAATGCGCATCAGGCGGTGCGTCAGGCGCAACGGCATGTTGAGTCGGGCTGCAACTGGGTGGTTGATTTGGATTTGGAAAAGTTTTTCGATCTGGTGAATCACGATATTTTGATGGGCAAGTTGTCTCGCAAGGTGAGCGACAGGCGGGTTTTGAAGTTGATTCGCCGGTATCTGAAGGCAGGCATGATGACAGACGGGGTGGTTTCGCCCCGCCGGACCGGGACGCCACAAGGTAGCCCATTGAGCCCACTTCTGTCCAACGTACTGCTTACAGAGCTGGACAAGGAACTGGAAAGGCGAGGCCATCGTTTCTGCCGTTATGCGGACGACTGCAACATCTATGTGCGCAGTGAGAAAGCGGGCCTGAAATTGATGGAAAGTCTGGAAGTGTTTCTGGCGGAGCGGTTGAAGCTGAAAGTCAACAAGGACAAAAGCGCGGTCGCGCGGCCTTCGAAACGGCAATTTCTGGGCTACACCATTGTGGGCGGTGCGCGGGCGACCGTGCGCATCTCATTTAAGAGCCGCAGGCGTTTCAAAGCCAGGGTGCGAGAGGTTCTGCGCGGTGCGCGCGGACGAAGTCTCACCTACACGATTGAGCATCTTAACCGACTGCTTCGCGGATGGGCAGCCTATTTCAAGCTAGCTGAAGCGAAGGTGCTGTTGAGAAGACTCGACATGTGGATACGGCACAAATTGCGCTGTATCATCTGGCGGCAATGGAAGCGTGTCTTCACACGCGCTCGCAACTTGATGCGGTTGGGATTGGATGAGGTTCGGGCGTGGAAATCCGCCACCAATGGCTACGGTCCTTGGTGGAACAGCGGTGCTTCTCACATGAACCAAGCCTTCCCGATTGCTTACTTTTGTCGGCTTGGTCTGGTGTCTTTGACGGATACCGTTGTACGTCTGCGTTGCTTGCCATGAACCGCCGTATACGGAACCGTACGTACGGTGGTGTGGGAGGACGGCGAGAGTAATCTCGCCTCCTACCCGATGTTTGGGATGCACAAGCCTGTTCAGATTATTCATCACCAGCGAAACCCCTCGATCGTACTCTGCATGTTCACAATAGTCTTCAAGCAAGTTCAAGTCCTCATAGACATCTTTCATAAAGATATCAGTCGCCCCACGCTTCCCGCCCGATGAAGCAAGTTGTCGATAGCACTTCATCTCGACAGCAATATTGTGGCTGCCGTTAGAATCAGAACCCTTCAGCACCAAATCGATTTCACGATTCCTGCCGCAAATTACAACACCGGTTTCCAATTCGATATCAATTCTTTCGTTCTCTTGAAAGCAAATGAGAGGAGCGACCTGTTGCAAAATAGATGAGTAATGAAGTTGCATGGATGCTTCTTTGTTGATTGACAACAGTTCGGCACCTGTTTTTTCCATGAAGACTCGCCAAGCAAATGAAATACTTTTCCGAAGTCTTTCTTCAAAACTGCCCGTCAGCAGGTTCATATCGATTCCTCCATCAGTTCTATCAGATTTTCTACCGACTCCATTTAATTACCAGTCCAGAGGATATCGGACTTAGATGGTGCTGCTAAAAAATTGTAGCAGTGGACATTGAGAATAACACAAGCTTCGTGGTTTGATAGAACGTCTGAAACGCACAAAATGAGATTGATGCCGAAAATCTTTACAGAAAATTGCATGCGCCACGGTATGTGGAGCGATAATGAATAGCATCGACCGAGACTTCCAAAAATGTCCGTCAAAACACCGTGTTAAGCGTGGGGATTTGATTGGATTTTGACACAAGTGGAGGATAACTATGACGAAGCGTATTGCCAAATACACTTTGTGGACTATTCCGAAATCGGAGTGGTCGCGCTTGCCGTTGCGATATGAAGAAATCAGTGAGACAGATAAAGAAGATGCGATCGCGTTCGTCAAGAACTTAGACGACAACAGATTGAATGATCGTTTGCGTCCGTTTGATTCACCAGTAACGCAACACACACTTAACAGGTCTGTTGGGGAGAAATAGTCGCTCGATAGGGGTGATAGTATTCATACTGTAAAGCGACAATTGAATTGCATCCTGTTCCGAATGTGATAGTTTCCGAACCAAGCAATAACCGCACCAAGAACAATAGGCGTCAGAATTAAGGCAATATCAGCTAAATTCATTTGAGATTAAGCGGCGTTTTTGATGAGTTCTTTGGTCAAAACAACATCATCATTCAGATCAGACTCTGATGCCGATATGACCAGTTTGATATCCAACTGCTCCTTCGTGAATCCTTCGCATCGGACAAGTCCGCCAAAAGCCTCTTCCAGAAAAGAGGAACCGAATCCAGCTACGCCGTCGAATATGACCTCCACTCTGTCGGAATCTTTGAGTGCAGGAGCTAGAAATTTTCTCCTAAATTTCGTTCCGTTGAACTCCCCGTCCTCATCAAATCTTCCGGCGGGATATCTCGAGAAATCCGCTGCAATTTTGATTGTAGAAATGCCGCATGAATGCATTGTAAATTCAACCTCCATTAAATTAATGTGCCTGAAAGAGATGTGTTCAAGTCACGAATCGATTCATTGATCTTGCTATTTGCTTCTTTCTCCCAAGTATACTCTCCTCGCAAACTGGTAATTCGATACGCGCTGCGACATTTCACGGATTTCGCATATTTTCGTACATTCCTTTTGAAACCATTCCCCCTGTGACTTTCGCCAGTCGCTGTTCGAGATAGGTCATGGGCCAATCGAATAAAGTGTGAGTCGCGATCCTCGCTAACGTTTCTCCAATGCCATTCTTTAATTTTTAACCGCAATGTTGAGGCAATCCCTGATCCTTGGTCATACAATAATACTCAAAAATTCGACCATTTGTATCTGGCTATAGATTTGCATTGAGAGAAATAACAGATGCCACTTGATATCCCGCCCCTCAGGAAGCGAACAAAAGATGGAAGGCTTTACAGCAGGCCTGAAGAAATCGAGAAAACTATCGTTGAATTGCGTGATCTGCCGTTCGACGATTTCATAAGGCGGACTCGGATTCGAACTCGCTGCCACTCAGAATACGTGCCCTCGGAAGTTCTTGTACATCGAATACGGGCGACGCGGAACAACGAATCAGATCAGCAGTTTAATGCACTTTATTCAGTGCTTTGCAAACGAATCAATCAAGGTGGATTACGGGCAGATGTTCATGTAAATGGAGGAACAGGCGAAGTTGGGTATCTGAAGGACGTAATAGAATATGTAACGGACCATTTCGTCACATTGATTGTGAATGATAGAAGCGAATACGAGGAAAAATTGGATATTTTTGAAGCCAGATTTGATCGCGCTCTACGTACGTTGAGATTAGATGCCTTTCGTAAAATTAACCGGTACAAAGACCCCCTGATACCGCTTGAGTATGACGAGTATGGCGGTGTTCCCAGTGAAGTTGAGGAATTTTCTGCTCTACTGAATCCTCCTTCGATGTCGATCGAAGATCAAGTCACTTACCGGGAGCAGATTCGTGGTGCGATTGACATACTACCAGACACGGAAAGGAGAGTGATAACTTTGCTTGAGGCGGAACTTCCTATAGAGAGCAATAATCCAGATGAGCAAACCATTTCGAGAATACTCGGATGTACGCCCAAAACAGTTCGGAACCGGCGGGATCGTGCGATTCAGCGAATACGGAAAGCACTTAATTTGGAGGAAGACGATGCGAAGTGAAATGGACAGAGAGAGCATCCTTGCAGATTTCGCTATGGAAGACAACCTTACGCCCGAAGTGCTTAGAAGGTACGTTCAGCAATATTCGGACTTGGCTATAGAACTGACGGACCTTTTTCACGAATTTACCATGGTTGATTTTGCAAGAGCAGAGGAATCAACCTTAGTGGGAGAGGAAATGTGGGAGACCGAGTATCAACAAGGGATTACTCTGGTACAAGCAGCCCTGTCTGGACCGGAATTAAGAGACTTGGCGCGCCGATTAGGTTTGCCGAGGGATTTTGTAGCTGGGTTTCGAGATGTGAGAATTCGTCTTGGTTCCGTGCCCTCAAATGTGCTGATCAACCTGGCGCAGGCCATCGATGTAAAGATCCAATACCTTATTGTATATCTGCAACAAGAATCAAATACCGCGGGAGCGGTGGCATTCAAGGCAGATTCGAAGCCGCAAAGTTTGTCAGTAATGGAGTACGACAAGTTTATCGAGAGCCTTAATTTAGACGAAGCTGAAACCGCGGCGCTTGAGCGCTTGTTAGGGTCAAGTGGACGCAATTGAAAAAGTGCGGCAACGAGCCGCAGAGCTACATGATTCGCTTGCACAATCAGGTGTAAGCCCAACCAATCCATATGATTTCGTTCTGCGTGAGGCCAAACAACGTGACATTGAGGTTAGAGCTTATCGAACTGGCGACCCAATACTTGGCGGAGGGCAAGCCGTTTACGACGCAGATGCGAAGATTATTAGGCACGAAAATACAGGTAACGTTTTTCGTAACGCTTTTCTTGTAGCTCATGAGATTGGTCATACCGAATTTGGTGGGTACGTAGATCTGGTTCCGACATGCAGAGTGGATTTGAACCGGTCGGCTGACCCATCTTCAACGGGTGCAGATCGCGTCGTTGACTACAGCGGGAAGGCTCGGCAAGAGGTTCAGATGGACTTGTTTGCGCGAGAATTTCTATTTCCAAGATCACTTGCGCGTCACTGGCACTTGAGCGAAGGGTTGTCGGCTTCTGAGATTGCGGACCGGATTCAGGCACCGTTCGATATGGTCGCTGTCCAATTGTTCGATGCATTGTTCTTGCCGCCAGTTGAAAGCACAAAACATACCAAACAGATCAAGTCGAAGCGCTTGAACCCCGAACAAAAGGAGGCGGCCGAACATTCAGGTGGTCCACTACTCGTGAGAGCGGGCCCTGGAACAGGGAAGACGCAAACCTTGATTGGACGATTGGAATACCTCAAGAAGCAGCACGTTAATCCAGAGTCGGTACTTGTGCTGACTTTTTCCAACAAAGCTGCGGAAGAGATGTCAGACCGGGCGCTAACTATCTGGCCTGAAGCGACTGGGGCAGCTTGGATTGGAACCTTCCATTCCTTTGGGCTCGATATTGTACGGCGTTTCTATGACCGCTTGGGCCTGCCGTCGGAGCCCAGACTGATAGACACTACAGAGACCATAGCTCTTCTCGAAGAAGAGTTTGTCCAGATTGACCTTCAGCACTACAAAGACCTTTGGGATCCAACTGACATGATCCGAAATATCTTAAGAGCAATCTCCCGAGCCAAAGATGAGTGCGTCGACACCGAGCAGTATTTGGCACTCAGCGAAAAAATGCTGCAACGCGCCAACACACAAGAAGAAGTCGGGGCCGCTGAACGCTGTATAGAAGTCGCACGTGTCTACAAGGTATATGAGGATTTGAAAGCATCGCGTGGTGTCGTCGACTTTGGGGATCTTGTGGCGCTGCCAGCGAAATTGCTGGAAAGGGACGCAAACGTTCGCAATCAATTATGCGCACGGTATGCACATGTACTCGTCGACGAATATCAAGATGTAAACACAAGTAGCATACGTTTGCTAAAGTCACTTACGAAGGGTGGAGACGGACTGTGGGCCGTGGGTGATGCCAAACAGTCGATTTATCGCTTTCGAGGGGCATCGTCTTTTAATATTTCGCGATTTGGATCGGAAGACTTCTCGGGAGGTCAAGTTAAGAATCTGAAAACCAACTATCGCTCGTATCAAGAGATTTGCGATCAATTTGTAGGGTTTGCAGGGAGTGGCATGGTCGCATCAGAGCCCGACTTTCACGCCAATGCTATCCGAGAAAAATCTGGAATCAAACCGGTATTCGTTTCAGTTGGGACGCGGGACGATGAGATTGACGAGCTAGTTGCTCGCATTCGAAACGCTAATACGCAGGGATACGCCTACAAGGATCAAGCTGTACTTTGCAAGGGCAATGAACGGGTGTCTGTAATAGCACAACGCCTTGAAAGACAAGGAATACCAATCCTGTATCTTGGACCTCTTTTCGAGCGATCTGAAGTGAAGGAGGCGCTCGCAATTCTTTCATTGTTAACAGATCCAAGGGCTATGGGGCTGGTGTGTGTTGCAGCTATGTCAGATTTTTCTATGACTGCGGATGATGTGGCGAAGTGTGCTGCACATCTGGTTACAGCTTCGGTATTGAAGCCGTTAGATTGGAAAGAGAAGCTATGCGAATTAACTGACTTGTCAGAACAAGGTCAAAAAGGCCTTGAATCTATCTCAGGCGCGCTAAATGGCTTGTCCGCAGAGTCGACAGCATGGCGGGCATTTGCCATCGTGTTCTTGAACAATACGCGTCTCGCAGCAAAGATAGCAGCAAAGTCCAAAGACGGTGAACCGTTGCCGGCGATAGCGCTATGGCAACTTCAGAACTTCTTACGATCTGACAGGTTAGCACAAAGGGGCTATTCGGTATCAAATGTGCTACTTCATATCCGCCGTCTGGCTGAACTGTCCGACGAACGCGAGTTGCGAAATTTACCGTCAGTAGTACAAGAATATGACGCAGTACGTCTGATGACGATTCATGGAAGTAAAGGTCTTGAATTTAAGGTGTTGCACTTACCAAGCCTGACAAAAGCATCTCTACCTTCTTCCGCAAATGTAAACATTGCTCCGCCCTCGCCTCACGGTATGATTGAAGGGTCTTCGCAGAGCAGCGGATTGTCTGCGCAAAATGACGGCCATCAAGAGGAACAGGAGTGTATGTTCTTTGTCGCTTTGTCGCGGGCAGAAGATCAAGTGACTTTATACGCGCCGTCTCGACAAGCCAACGGTCGGAAGCAGAACCGATCTCCATTCGTTGATCGCATTGAAGCGTGGTTTGAAACTCAGAGTCCTATTGCAAATTCAACCTGGGAACAGTCAACCGGCAAAGTTGTTGAAGTGAACTTCGAGAACCCACTTCGACTTTCGGCGTCCCAACTGGCGCTCTATAACAATTGTCCTAGGAGATTTTTCTACGCTCACGTATTAAAGCTTGGAGGACGGCGCACCGAGACTGCATTCATGAAGATGCATTCTGCCGTTCAGATGACAGTAGACGAGTTGTTGACTTTAGAAAACGGATTACCGAACGAGACAGAATTGGATGCGTTGTTTGAACGTCACTGGAAGGAAAATGGGCCTTGGGATCACGGTTATAACGATTTCTATGAACGCATCGCGAGACAGCTAATTGCGTTCTTGGTGGAGTTGAAGACTGGTGAGAGGCCGGAAAAAAAGGAGTGTTTCAAATTTAATGTTGGGGATACGCAAATTATAGTTCAACCTGATGATTTTGTGCGTAAGGTGGATGGAAAAATTGTGATGCGACGGATACGTACCGGACGTCAACCATTTGAAGCAACTCGTACACTGGACGCGGCTGGCTACCAGTTGGCAGCCGGTTTCCGAGGCGAGATCGAGTTTGTGTTTCTGAGCGATGAAAGTCGCGTCACAATAGAAATGAACGAACGAGTTCTCAACACGCGCAAGGAGAAACTAAAAACCGCAGGCACGATGATTAGATCTGGAGAATTCCCCGCGAACACAAAGCTGCCATCGCGAACATGTCCGCGGTGCCCATACTTCTTCATCTGTACTCCAATACCGGACGGCAAGATCACAAAGGAAAGTCTGATCTGAATTACCGGCGTTTCGGTTTCGTGTCGATTGTCTGTTTGAGGCCTCAAATGCCTCAGAAACTGAATTAGAACTTATCTTTACGAGAATTGAATTTATGAACGAAACGATTCAAAAAGCGAATATTGTTGATCCCGAAAATCTTGGAGAATCTCTGCAAGAGGGTGGACCGTCGCCGCATGTTCGCGGTTGCGAATTTCTCTTTGCGCTAGGAAATCTCGAATTTAAACCATTGGCGGTGTCAGATCCGGTACCGTTAGGTCGTCAGATTCTGGAAGCCGCAGGTCTCAAGCCTGATGCGGGATATAGTCTGTTCTGCATACTGCCTTCCGGTGATTTCGAGGATGTTCGCCTCAACGAAACCTTTGATCTGCGCGAGAATGGAGTCGAGCGATTTATTGCCTTCTTCACTGACCGTACCTTCAAACTGATGTTGAATGATGCTCAGATCGAATGGGGAGAGGCGGTCATGAAAGGAGCGGTTCTTTACGAGCTCGGGAATATGAGCGCTGAAGAAGCTGTCTTCCTCGAAGTGCGAGGGGGTACGGACCGGTTAATTGATCCACACGAAACTATCGATTTGGCTGAACCGGGTGTCGAGCGGTTCGTTACTGCGTCGAAGCAGGCAGTTACTTTCGAAGTTATCGTTAACTCCCGACCTAGGACTGTTTCCGATCGCAGGGTGACTTTCGAGCAGGTTGTACAACTTGCATATCCGGGGCAACACAATGCCGATGTGACATTTTCGATGACATTTCGTCATGCCAATTCCAAACCCCACAGTGGCGTTCTCAGCAATGAAGGATGTGTCGAAGTCAAGCCGGAGGGAACGATATTCAATGTCAATCGAACTGTTCAGTCATAGTCCTGATTTAAATCGGCTCCGTAGTGAGGGGTATTTCGTACAAATTATTGGTGGCTTCCTAATCATGCGCGAAGTGCCCTATGTTAATGAGCGTAGTAAAGTGCTGTTGGGAACGTTGATCTCAAAGCTCGAGATGGCTGGCGATCGGACTCAGTCTCCTACTGATCACACAGTCTTTTTCGACGGGGATTGTCCCTGCAGTGCAGATGGTAACGAGATCAACGGTATCGGTAAAGAAGAGCACAACAAAGATCTTGGTAGTGGCTTGATGGCGCAATATAGGTTTTCTAGTAAGCCCGACGGCGGATATACCGATTACCATCAAAAGATGACGACTTATGCGAACATTCTGTCGGGACCAGCGGAAGCGCTTAAACCAAGAGTTTCTCCGCGAGTGTATCGGGAACCGGAGGAAGAAGAAAGTAGCGTCTTCAACTATGTTGAAACAGCCTCTGATCGAGCGGGTATAGGTGCACTTACGCAAAAGTTGACCGGAGAACGTGTAGCAATTGTTGGGCTTGGTGGAACGGGTTCGTATGTGCTCGACATGGTTGCAAAGACACCGGTCCAACACCTTCTCATAATCGACGGTGACGAATTTCTTCAGCATAATGCGTTTCGATCACCCGGAGCACCTGCTTTCGGGGAACTGCGGAAAGCTCCGAAGAAGGTGGAGTATCTGAAGAAGATCTATTCAAATATGCATAGCGGAATTGTCGCACAACCCGAAGACTTGAATGAAAGCAACATCGATCTTCTGAATGAAGTTACGTTCGCTTTTTTATGCATGGATGATGGGGAAGCTAAGAGGTTGATAGTAGGCAAGCTAGAAGATTGTGGTGCTGGGTTTGTCGATGTCGGAATGGGTTTGGAATTCAATGATGAATCACTAGGAGGAATTTTGCGTGTAACGGCGAGCACGCCAGAAAAACGAGATCATGTACACCAAGGTTGCATTCCGTTTACCGGAGGAGGGAACGACGATGTATATACATCAAACATCCAGATTGCGGAACTGAATGCACTGAATGCTGCGCTTGCGGTCGTAAAGTGGAAGAAAATTCGGGGATTCTACCGTGATCTCGAACAGGAGTATCAGTGTATGTATACCACCGACGGGAACTCATTGGACAATACGGGAAAACTCGATGAAGTTCAAGCGTCTTGAGCAACGTTTTTGCACGCATATTCCCGAGTTCTTGGAGCCAGGTGTGCTCTATGTATCAGTAGAGTATGCCACTGCGGCGCATAGTTGTTGCTGTGGGTGTGGTGAGGAAGTCATGACACCGTTTACGCCGACAGATTGGAAATTAATATTTAACGGACAGACGATTTCGCTCTGGCCTTCAATAGGCAACTGGATGTTGCCGTGTCGGTCTCACTACGT
Organism: Arenicellales bacterium; assembly: GCA_965214615.1. GTDB lineage: Bacteria > Pseudomonadota > Gammaproteobacteria > Arenicellales > JAJDZL01 > CBDAUN01. The sequence continues at coordinate 2,878,673 of OZ243952.1, read as the reverse complement.
TGTTAGAGAGGGTGCCGTTATCGAATCTAGGTCTTGGACGAACGAAGAAATTGAACAGGAGATTCGGCGTGATCGGGTAGCGAAGGCACACTTCTATGGATCAACCACGACGAGCGAAATTGGTAATGAAGAAACACTCGACGGATATAACCGCTCGATCCGGACAAGTTGGTGGAGGCGAGTCTGGAATTGCGCGTCGAACCGATAGCTGAATTGATGAATTAACAGGACGCATTGGTTTTAAAGCATAATTAGTCGCTCCTGAATAAAACGATATTTTGTCGATTTTCGAGCCGATGAATGTCAAGTTGTCGCCATCTGAGACGGTCTTACGCAGCGTTCAACGCACCAAGACTGTAATTGGCACCTGAAAGCCACCGTTTTTGGTGAATAATCCACCGAAAAACTGAGCGACAAAAAAAACGGACACACCTGTCCCTGAAACGTTTCAGGATCAAGCGCAGATTGTGTCCCGCACAGCTGAGCAGCACATTGATGCTGTCGCCTTCAGTGCCTTTCAGATGGTTGCGTCCCAGCCAGCCATCATGTTTCAGATGACTCATGATCGGCTCAATCGCCTGGCGGCGTTTCAGACATCTGCGGATGCGTGCCGTCACCCCGCGCTTTTGTCCCGAGATGTAAACCGCACTGTCGGTTTCATAATGACCGCGATACCCGCGATCCACAAACACCTCCTCAATGCGCTGTCCAATGAGCACACGTACCTGGTCCAAGGCTTGTTTCAAGGTGTGACCCTCATACGGGTTGCCCGGCAACGCCAGGCCACCGACCACGAAGTTGCTGCGGTTGGTCACCGCGATGGAGGCCTTGACCCCAAACTCGTAGCGCTTGTGCGCCTTACCCTTGCTGATGCACTCCACCTCCGGTGCATGGAGACTGTAAAGCTTGTTGGAACTGTCCTTTTTTTGTGCCAGCAAGCGTCTGGCCAGACCCAGTTCATCGGCAAACACCGACTGCAACTGTGCATCGGTGGCAATCTTGCGTTCAATGTCGCGCACCACCCGGCCAAGATATGTGTGCAGCTTGCGAATCTGGCGACGCATTCGCTTGTATTGCCGGGCATGGGCATAACGGTTGGCCTGAAACAAATGCCTTGGACCGAAACGCGCATCACTTTGACGCCACTGCACACCGTGTTGATGACACAGTCGCACCAAGCGTTGACGGGAACGATTCAGCAACTTAGTGTCGGTCGGAAAACTCACCGCTTTTTCCTGCACCGTGGTGTCCACTGTCACCCGCTTTAAATGCGACTCTCGAACCGCACCGCTTGAAACTCCGGCTGCAATCGTCTGTTGCAACAGCCATTGACAGCCTTGTTCCCCAATACGCTGACGATAATGCGTCAAAGAACTCGGGTCAATCGGCCATTGGGTTTGAAAATAACTCTCACCACAAAAGTACTGCCAGTACGGATTCTCCAGCCAACGCTCCACCAACAGTTCATCAGACATCTGATAGACGTGTTTTAAATACAGCAAACCCACCATCAGTCGGGTGGGTTTTCCAGGACAGCCTTTGTCGGCATGATACAACTGACCGAAACGCGCATCGAACACGTGCCAGTCGATCAAAGCCGACAGGCGCACCAACTCATGGGCCATGTTGATCTGGTTGTCAAGGCGGTTGCGGAACAGTTCAGCCTGATCTTGATCTTGGGGTGGTTGAGGCTTCATTTTTACCCTTCAAATTGCCAGATAATGATGCTCAATTATACCATTTCTGGCAATTACAGAACAAACAAAACAGCAATATTATTCATTATTAACAATGATATATCACTGAATTATTGTTTATTCAGGGACGACGAATTAAGCAATTACAAAAATTGTACATAACGGAAATTCGTGTTCAGTCTGATTTTCGATCTACAGAGCGTACAGCACTGTCAATTCGCTACACGCAAGCCCTTGCTCGATTCAAGCGTCGGCAACTGAATAATTGCTGCACCGTTTTTTTCCTGATCCAAGCGCAGTTCGTAGAGTTTTTGAAGATTGAGCCAGAACTCTCCAGAAGTCCCAAAGTATCGTCCTAGCCTCAAAGGCGTATCGCCTGTGACAGAACGCCGACCGTTAAGAATCTCGGTGATGCGGTTCACTGGAACCTCGATCTGACGCGCCAATTCAGCCGCACTCATTCCGAGTTCGTCAAGATCCTCTCGCAATGTTTCGCCGGGATGGATGGGTTCACGCATAGCTGTTCTCCTCAATTCTAGTGATAATCCACGATTTCAACATCTGTCGGCCCGGAACTGTCCTCGGACCACCTGAAACAAAGCCTCCACTGATCATCAATGCGAATGCTCCATTGTCCATTACGCTTCCCTTTGAGCGCCTTAGGTGATTGCTAGGCCTATCCACATCTTGAGATTGATAGCAGCATCCAATTGATCTAAATTGCACGAGGCCGTCCGTGCAAATCCAGAGTACGCCGCAAAGCGGATTTATATTGCAAGACTACGAAAAAACAAATTGACACGAAGGATAAGGATTTGTACCGCAAGGCCCTCGGTCTCAAGCCTCCCTGGTTGGTTTCCGAGGTCGATGTAGACCGCGATTCCGAGAAGGCCAAGGTGCATCTAAGATCATCGCCGGCTCACCTGGCGCCATCTTGACACCTGCGAGTCCGGCACGCGCAGAGTACCGCGGATAGGTACAAGCATCACGCCAGCAATGGGTCATTTCCGGTGGAATCAAGGTAGCTGTGCTGGCGTGACTGGAAAATATCTGGATAGTGATTGGGAATCGCATGGAGTAGAATACTCTACTATATATGAATATAGATCAGACGTGAGGTAAAACACCATGCCAATGGTGAAAAAGAGTATTTCTGTGACTGACCGACAGGATGCATGGATCAAGGCCCAGGTCGACACGGGCCACTATGGTAATGAAAGCGAGGTTCTGCGCGAATTGATCCGGGAACGTCAGATTCGGGAACAGGAGACACCTGAACAAATCAAGGCCGTGCGTGCCGCCTTGGTCCAAGCTGAAGAAAGCGTGAAGCAAAACGGTTACAGCAGGAAAACTGTTGACCAAATCTGGGAACAAGCAGGCAAGACTTAGGCGCAAATCGCCGCATGAGTGAATATGAACTGGCTCCGGCGGCGGAACAAGATTTGCTCGACATTGCCCATTATGGATTAACGCATTTCGGGATTGACCAATCCGAACAGTATCGTGATGGATTGAAATCCCGGTTTCAGGAGATTGCGGACAACCCGTAGCGATACCCGGTTATTGATCATATCCGCCTGGGGTATCGGCGCTGTGTCTATCGTTCGCACTCAATCTACGATCGCTCTGAAGGGTCAGGGGTTGCCATCATGCGAATACTCGGTCGACAGAACGTGGCAGAGGCATTCAGACCCTAGGGGATTGCCGTGGCGATGCCCGCTATCGCCGGGTTGACGGTGTAATCATTTCCTTAACCCGTGATGCGCTCGCTTGTCCGCGCGAGATGATTCGTCTTGCTTATATGGAGCCGTTGGGAGGGCGCGCTGCGACGCGGTTCTAAGGAGCTGGAAATTATGCAACCGGAGTGTCGGGCGGACAGTTGATCACTTTTTTCCAGTCCCGATGTGCCGACTCGAGCCGGATATCCTTGATCGGCAGTGCGTCATCGTAGTGAACATCGAGTTTTCCGCGGCCCAAGGTTTGGCCGACTCTGATTCGGTTTGCCGCCTGACAACAGGTTCCGGCAAATCTGAGGATTTCACAGAATGTCTCAAGCAGGACCGGACGAATTGCGTAGCGCTGATGCCAATTGTAGGGCAGGAGTTTTTAAAGCGCGCAAGGAAGTGCTGCTAAAAAAATCTGCTTGGAAAAACGACTCATCTTGAGACAAGACGTCCCATTCACTGCGGATCAATCTGAAACATTCAATCCGATACACCGCGAAAAATTACAATATCTTCATACCGCAATTTGACCAAAGCGTATTGTATGGCGGAGAGGGAGGGATTCGAACCCTCGGTGCGCTATTCACACACACACGCTTTCCAGGCGTGCACCTTCGGCCGCTCGGTCACCTCTCCAATATCTGCACGAAAACACCGGTCCTCCAGTGCAAAGATGCGCGGCGAAACAGATTTATACCATTGATTGTCGCTCGGGCATCGCAAAATCGCCACTGCCTTGACTAGAATCTCGGCTTTGCACGTCGGCAGGGAAACAATACGAAACACATTCGGCGTACACCGATCGTATCAGAAACTCCTCAATCACCGCGCTGTCCACGATGTTTCGACAACCGCTATCCTGCAGCGCCTGAACCGCCGCGAAAATATCCTTGGAGTAGGAATAATTGGCGCAAAATAGCTTGCCTCCTGATTGCTGCGCTGATTTCAGCGAACTTGCAGGGGGCGAACGAATATTGCGGCGACCGCCGGGCTGCTCGACTGCCTGAAGCGCTCGCGGTCCGGAATCTTTATCCGAGACCGATGGGCTGGTTCAACTCAATCTTGTAGCCGTTAGGGTCCTTGATGAATGCAATCACCCTTGTGCCGCCTTTCATCGGACCCGGTTCGCGCACGAATTCAACGCCCTGGGATTTCAGGTAGTCCGCCGTCGCATACACATCCGAAACCTTGAGCGCCAAATGCCCCCAGGCATTGCCCATGTCGTACGGTTCGTCCTGATCCCAGTTGTAGGTCATTTCGATCGTCGTGCCTTCATCCTCGCCCTGATACCCCACAAATGTGTTGGTAAAGCGGCCATCCGGATACTCATTCTGACGCAAGATCTTCATGCCAAGAATCCGCGTATAGAAATCCAGAGTCTTTTCCTGGTCGAACACGCGGATCATCGCATGGTCAAGCCGAAAATCTGGCTTTTGATCACTCATTGCTTACCTCTTGCTAGTCGGTTTGTGCTAATGCCGGTCGAACCGCGTCGACCACAAGTTCCTGAAATTTGCGCAGACTGTCTTCCCAGTGCGGCGACAGGATCCCGCCCGCGTCCGCCGCCGGCGATTGCCGTCCCTGCTGCATGCGCTCGCACATCTCATGATCTTCCAGATGCACGCTATGCCAAAGGTCCGACAAATGCCGTATTTGCTCGTCGCTGACTTGCGAGTCCTTGTGAATGTATATTACCCGCTTCTGACAGGTGCTTTCAACATTGAGCGGAATATTCAGATGCACCCCCAGCTGGTCCGGCTGGTAGGTTCCCATGACAAAATTGGGAAACAGGGTCAGATAATGCGATGTCACTCCCAGCGTGCCTTCGCGCGCCTTCGCCAATTGACTTTCTCCCAGTTCTACCGCACTGCCCAGGCACCGCCCGTCGGCCAGCGTGTAATGATCCTCCAAAGGCTGATCGGTGGTCGACTTGTGCACGAACTGGACATGGTACGGCTCAATGAAATTCTCCATCAGGGACTTCCAGTTGCACTTGACGGCACCGAAGTCCAGCAATGAGACAGGCTTGAAATCCGCAACATCGGTTTTACCCAGCTGCCGCTTGATCGGCGCTAGAAATTCTTCGAACGACGGCGCCTGCTCCGCCAGGCTGACAAAAACCCAGTCGTGCCAGACTTGGCAGTGCACACTCAAAAGGCCATGGTCCTCGTAGCGAAAATCACCGGGCACATCGCTGATTCCGCCGCCGAAATAGGGCGCGTTCCTAAGCGCGCCGCAAAGGTCGTAGCTCCAGCTGTGATACGGGCAGCGGATCATTCTCGGTGCATTGCCGTCTGCGACAACCAGCTTGGTGTTGCGATGGCGGCAGACATTGTGAAATGCGCGAATGGTACCGTCATCGCCCCGCACCAAAAGCAGCGGCAGCCCCGCAACATCGACGGGCCGGCAATCGCCGGCCTTGTCCATCTGGTGCGCAAAACCCACGAATACCCAGTGCCGCCTGAATACGTGAGTCTTTTCGAGATCAAAGAAATGATCGCCGGTATACGCCGCACCCGGCAGTCCATGGCGCGTTTCGCCAGCTTTTTCGAAGTGTTCCAGAAACGTCGCGTCGAATCCCATCGAATGACCCTCCCAGCGTAGAAATAAAATTCTCCTTAAATTACGTAATTCGCAACTTAATAAGAAAATATTTATTTTTCAGCAATAATATTTGTATTATATTGAAGAATAATCATTCAAATTGGAAATAATCTGGCGATTTCACAATGACGGATACCGAATCTGCACTCCCGGTAAGACACAAGGCGAACGGCATCGCCGCGATCGACGACAACCTCAATCGAGAGATTGTCAAAATGCTGCTCAATGACGGCCGCCGGCCGTACAAGGATATCGCCACAGCACTCGATGTGTCCGAAGGAACCGTGCGCAACAGGGTGCAGTCCATGAAAAAGGCGGGTGCTTTGCGCATAGTCGCCGTCGTTGATCCGACCCAGGTGCGCTATCAGTCGGATGCGATTGTCGGAATCAGGGCCGCGCCCAACTGCTCCGTAGAGAAGGTCGCAAAGCGCCTCGGCGAATCTTCCGACGTGGTCTACATTCTGTGGGTGACGGGCCGCTTCGACCTTCTGGTGGAAATCGTCACCAACAATCTGCGCAAATTTCACGAATTCCTGGAAAGGGAAATACATCTTCAGCCTGACATCGCATCCAGCGAGGTCATGTCGGGACTGAAGAATTTTAAAAACCAGTTTCTGCTTAAGTACGACTGGGATTGACATCAGCCAAATTCGAAACAGCCTTAGGACAAGGAGAAAACCGCCAATGAGCACATACATTGAAAACTTTGACGATGCACTGGCGTCGGACGAGCGTATCGCCGAGGTGCGCAAGCAACTTGAAGCCGAGGGCGTTCAGTATGTACTGTCAAGCTGGATTGATCTTTTCGGCATTCCGAAAACCAAGCCGGTTCCCATGAGTGACTTTGAACTGCTGTGCAAAGGCAGGGGGCCGCAGTTTGCCGTCCACTCGATTTCATATGTGCCGGAACTGACGCCGGCGGATTCCGATCAGGTCATGGTGCCGGATCTCGATGCGGTCTATGTCTGTCCCTGGGACAGGAGCATCGCGATCATATTTGCCGATCTGTTCTGGGAGGGCAAGCCCTACGACCATTGTCCGCGGCAGGCGCTCAAGCGCGCAGTTCGCGACGCCGAACGCGAAGGATACATCGGCTACGCAGGAATCGAGCCGGAGTTCATTGCGATGCGCTACGACGAGGATGGAAACCCGGTCAAGGCGATTGACGACGACCCGCAAGACGGGCTGCGTCCGCGCCGCCAGGCATTCGGCTACGATGTGGAGTATTCGCTGGATTCAATGCATTTCTTCAAGGAAATGATCGACACTCTCGAAGGTCTCGGCTGGAATCTGCACGACGTGGTCGCCGAAGGCGCCTATTCGCAATTTGAGCTGGACTTTCACTATACCAACATGCTGGAGATGGCCGACAGGCTGGTGTTTCTGCGCATCATGCTCAAGGAAATCGCCAAGAAGCACGGCATGTTCATTACCTTCATGCCTAAGCCTACGACCGGAGACTGGCGTTCAGGCGCACATATCAATTTCTCGCTCCGCTCTGTCGCGAGCCCGCAGGACAACCTGTTCGGTTCGGAGGAGGCCGGCTGGTCCGATACCGCATTCCATGCGGTCGGCGGGCTGATGCAGCATGCCGAAGCGCTTACCGCGATCGCCTGCCCGACGGTGAATTCCTACAACGGGCTGGTACCGAGAGTCGGCGGCTTCGAAGGCGGCACCGTGACCTGGGCTCCGACCAATATCACCTACGGACATAACAACCGTTCGGCGCAGTTTCGTCTGCCGCAAAGCCGCTACTGCATTGAGAATCGCGCAGCCGACATGTGCATGAACGTCTATCTGGGGCTTGCGATGACCCTGAAGGCGGCGGTCAAGGGCGTTTCGAACAGGATCGATCCCGGCTCTCCGACAGACCGGGACCTTTATCAGATGACCGAAGCGGAGTTCAAGGAAGCAGGCATCCGCCGCCTCCCGCGAAATCTCAGCGCCGCGATTGAGGCGCTGCGCTCAGATGAGCTGGCCTGCGAAGTCATGGGAGAGGGCATGCGCAACTCCTATATCGCCTACAAGGTTGATGAGTGGGAGCGCTACCATCAGACCGTAACCGACTGGGAGGTCCAGGAATACCTGCGGCTTTACTAGGCCGGCGCGATTTGCATCGGCTCGCTGCTGACAGGCGTGCGAAAAATTGATTCAGCATCCTGATTGGCTGGGCCGATGCCGCGACGCAGACTTCGCTATGAGGACACTGCTGTCTGATTTGAGCGCAAACTGATTCGAAATGGCTGATTCGGGTGTGAACAGTGCAAGGTCGTCAGCGCCGGGTCTTGTCCGGCGCAAGTCACGCCTTTTCGAGTTCAACCGGCAGATTTCGTTTGCCGCCACCGCGCGGCTCGGCATTGCCGCCTGGATCATATTCTTCGGCATCTGGGAACTGGCCGTGGTGCTGGAACTGACCAACACGGTTCTGCTGCCGGGGCCGTTCCAGGTTCTTGCCAGCTTTGTCGAGCTGTTCACGGTCAAGGACTACATTCACGATATCGCGGTGAGTCTCTACCGGATCGTAGTGAGCTTCGCCCTGGCTTGCCTGCTCGCGGTGCCGCTCGGCATTCTGATGGGGACATTTCGCAGGGTCGAGGCGTTTTTCAATCCGCTGGTTTCGGCATTCAGATATCTGCCCGCGCCATCGTTCATACCGTTGCTGCTGATGTGGTTCGGTGCCGGCGAAGGACAGAAGCTGGCCTTGCTGTTTATCGGCGTCGTGTGGTTTCTGATCACGCTCATCATGGACTATGCGAAGTCGCTTCCCGCCGACTTCATCAATTCCGCACTGACCCTTGGCGGCAACCGCAGACAAGTGCTGTGGACTGTGGTGGTGCCGGCGATGCTGCCGAACATCCTTACGGCGATGCGGCAAATGCTTGCAGTCAGCTGGACCTATCTGGTGATCGCAGAAATCATTGCCGCCGATTCGGGCATCGGCGCGATGATGATGCGTGCCAAGCGCTTCGTGCATATCGACGAAATCATGGCGGGCATCGTGACCATTGGCCTGCTGGGCTTGCTGTTCGACGTGCTGCTGCGGCGTCTTCAGCGCGTGATGTTTCCCTACCTTGATTCCGGCGACCGGATATGACGGCGTTCGAATCAGCTCCGAGGGTGCGCCCGATCATGCCGATGCGGTCTGAACGCGTCGGCGAAGACAATTTACATAAACTCCAATTTGCATAATCCAACGCGAGGTAAGAAACATGAAATTCAGGAAGTTATTTGCGGCCGCGGCGCTCGCATGGGCGAGCGCACTGTGCTTGATGCTGCCGGCGAATGCCGCCGAGGAGGTCAAGATTTCGGGCTTCACCTGGCCGGGCTACGGTTTCTGGTTCATTGCAAAGGAAAAGAACCTGGCACCGAATCTGGACATCGACTATCAGACCATTGAAGACCCTTACGAGAGCTACAACCTGGTCACTGCCGATCAGATGGATGTGGTTTCCAGCACAGTTGAGTTTTCCCCGATTGCGGCAGAACGCGACATGCCGCTCAAGCTTGTAGCTTTCGCCAATCTGTCCTATGGGACTGACAAGATTGTCGCGGCTCCGGGAATTGATGGTCCGGCAGACCTGGCCGGCCAGAAAGTTGCTGTCGTCGAAGGCGGGCTGGCGCAGATCTACGTGGCCATGTGGCTGGAGCGCAACGGCTTTGCATTCGACTCGGTGCAGTATTCGAACATCATCGCCGATGACGCCTTTGCGGCCATGATTGGCGGCGATGTGGCGGCATCCGAATTCTGGGAGCCCTACGGCAGCAATGTGCTCAAGGCGCTCGAAGGGTCCAAGGTGCTGTCTCAGTCGCGCGAGGATTACTGGACATCTCAGGCTGTGATCGCCGATGGACTGTATCTGAACGCCAAGTTTGTAGAGGAGCGCCGCGATGTCGCCGTCGATACCATGCGTGCCCTGTATGACGCGATTGCATGGTGGGAGGACAACCCGGATGAAGGCAACCAGATCATCGCCAAAGGAATGAAGATGAGCATAGAAGACGTTGAACTGGTCATTGGCAAGGACGGCACTGGACTTGACGGCGGCCTTTACGTCTATGACTTTCTGGAAGCCGCGAGATTTTGCGGCGTCGCGCCCGGAGACCCGCCATTCAATCAGACCAACGGTCAGATGAGCGAACATTATGACCTGATGTCCGATTGGTGGCTGAAGTTCGGTTTTCTGGAGACCCGGCATCCTGTTGAAAAAGGGGTGGACTGCAGCTTGCTCAAGGATCTGTACGATTCGGGCTATCGAGGCTAGAGGACGTGCCGCGCGGAGCCGGATCTGACTCCGCGCGGCATCGCCGGCGTAAATTGCTCACATGAATTCGAGTCGCCCGGAATCGTCGCGCACCGGAAAATTGGTGCTCGAAAGGGTCTCCAAGGAGTACGTCCTTAAGCGCGGCGAATCGGTTCTCGCAGTGAGCGATGTTTCGTTCGATGTCATCGACAACGAAGTGTGCGTCCTGCTCGGCCCGTCCGGCTGCGGCAAGACTACGGTGCTGCATATGATGGCCGGCCTGGTCGATCCTACCGCCGGACTCCTTGCAATCAACGGCCAGCAGATCGTCGGCCCCGGCAGGGAGCGCGGCATGGTCTTTCAGAGCTATACTTCATTTCCGTGGCTGACTGTCGAGGAGAATGTCGAGTACGGAATGCGCCTGAACAAGGTGCCCGACGCCGAACGCCGCGAGCGGCTGGATTTCTTCATCGACAAGGTTAAGCTGACGCGATTTCGCAAGGCCTATCCGAAACAGCTTTCCGGCGGAATGAAGCAGCGCGTCGCGATCGCCCGGATGCTGGCCAATTCGCCGGAAATATCCTTGATGGATGAACCTTTCGGCGCTCTTGATGCTGAAACGCGATGGCATATGCAGGAATTGCTGCTCGATGTCATCGACGATACGCAAATGACGGCGGTACTTGTCACGCATGACATTCCCGAGGCGCTGTTTCTTGCCGATCGAATTGTGTTCCTTTCAAGGCATCCGGGCAGAATCCGGGAAATAATGGAGATGGATTTCAAGCACGGACGACGCATTCCGAGCAAGGAGGAGCTCATCGAAATGCCCGGCTATGTCGATATCGAACGAAAAATACTGCACATGATGCGCGAGGAGGCCAGTGATGTGGAGCAATAGGACAGGTATGATTCAAAGCGCACGAAGCGGAGGTCGCTGATGACTGCGACGCAATGCGACAGATTCGATCTGGGCGATTTCGCACTGCAATCCGGCGGTCTTTTGCCGGATGCCAAGCTCGCCTACAAGACCTACGGCAAGTTGAACAGCCGCAGGGACAACGCGGTCCTGCTGCCGACTTTCTACACCGGAAGCCATATGCGCAACGAGGGCTTTTTCGGTGCCGGCAGGGCTATCGACCCGGCGCAGCATTTTGTCATTTCGGTGAATTTGTTCGGCAACGGAATATCGTCTTCGCCGAGCAACGCCGCCTCGCCTTGCAATGCTGCCGGTTTCCCGCAAATTACGCTGTTCGACAATGTCAGGGCGCAGTTCCGCTTGGTGACCGAAGAGCTTGGCGTTGACAGGCTCGCGCTGGTGACCGGGTGGTCGATGGCCGGCTGCCAGTCGTTTCAGTGGGGTGCGCAATACCCCGACTTTGTCGATGCAATTTTGCCGTTTTGCGCTTCGGCTAAGACTTCGGAGCACAATATCGTGTTTTTGGAGGGGGTCAAGGCGGCGCTAACCGCGGACGCCGCATTCAACGACGGCAACTACGATACACCGCCAGTCACCGGATTGAAGGCTTTTGCGCGGGTTTACGCCGGCTGGGCTTTTTCGCAGACTTTCTATCGCCAGGGCATGTACCGCCAGCAAGGCTTTGCGACTGCCGAGGAATTGTTGCAGGACTGGGAGAACGATCATCTTGACTGGGACGCAAACGACCTGCTTTGCAAGCTCAGGACATGGCAGCTTGGCGACATCAGCGCGCAGCCGCCGTATGACGGCGATTTCGTAGCGGCGCTTCAGGCGATCAAGGCGAAGACAATTGTCATCGCCTGCGACAACGATCTTTATTTCCGCCCCGAGGACAACCAGATCGAAATCGAGCACATCCGTAACGGACAGCTTCGAGTATACGAATCCCCGTGGGGCCACTGCGTGGCATCGCCGGGCAATGACCCGCAATTTGAGAAGTATCTGGATCAGGCAGTTCGCGAATTGCTTGCCTAAGCCCGTTCACCATGCTGGATATCTACGAGATTTCATCCGCGACAGACAGTTGCCATACTGGCTTGAGAGATTGAAAAATAGAATACATTGCTTACGAGACGCATTGAGGTATATTGAACAGAGAGAAATTCCTCATCCGACAAAGCCAATGCCTGCCAACGCAGAAAGGCTGAACTCGGAGCAGTTTTGAGAGTTAAATTGACATTCGGTAGTGCTATCGAATTGCTTGTCAAGTCATTGGAAGCAACGAAGCAGCGTGATATTACTGATAATCTTTGATATATGCTTCGCAGTGGAAATGAAATTCAACTGGAAGGGAGGCTTTGACAAATGCAAGAAATTTTCGCTTTGGCACAGAACATAATCGAGACTCTTGCGCCATGGACAGTTGTTGTTATTATCATGTTTCTATTTTGGAAAGTTCCAGCTTGGAAATCAAAAATTGAAGTCAAGATAGAAAATATTGAAACCAACATTACGAAATTGGATTCTAAATACAAAAAATTATTCAATACTTTATCAATACAGTTGGACAGCCGTTGGTGAAAAGTACTAGCCCGTTAACGCTGACTGACTATGGTATCGAGATTTCCGAAAAGATACATGCCAAAGAAATTGCGAACAGGTATGCAGGCAAACTAACTGCGGAAGTAAAGGGACTAAACGCATATCAAATTCAAGAATATTGCTTTGACTACTGCAAGGAGAAAATATTGGACGATTTGAAAATGAATGATCAGAATAAATATGAAACGATTCACACTGTCGCATTTGAGAATGGTGTAGATATCGAAAGAATTACTCGTGTAATTGCAATCATGCTTTGAGATTCTTTATTATCAGAGAGTGGTACATCTCACGAAGATATAGATAAACACGTTGCTTGAATTCAAATTAACGAGCCAGCCATGCGGCCGACTTCCTTCTAAGGCGCCCTGGCAATCATCGAGATGATTCGCAAAAGAACGCCCCGCTTCAAGCGGGGCGTTCATCAACAGTCATTCAGCGTCCAATATCCGACAGCCGCAGGTTTTGCCTGCTTGTAATTGTGCAGGCAGCACGGCCGGCCCGCCGGCGAGGCTACGCCGGTAATTGATCGACCAATTCCTTCAAGCGGCTGATTCGAAGATTGACGTCTTCTTCCAGCAGTCGAATTTCGTTGGCAAGGGTTTCCTTGCTGACTGATTTGGCGTCCTTGGCCTTGGTCAGACGGTCAAGCTCGACCAATGCGTTTCTAAGTTCAGCGGAACTTTCGAACATCACCTGAGCTTTGCCGGTGCCGCTGTCCACCAATACCGACCGCTTGATCTGCGGAAACCGGTATTTCCGCGAGACCGGCAGAAACGACCCTTTCTTGCGGTTGTAGATAATTCGAAGCGTATCCGTGCTATCGACGGAATACAGGTGGTAGCGCGCAATTTCATCAGGGTTGCGTATGCCCAATTTTGTCAGCGCTTCGTATTCGCTCATTGCAATCTCCTTTGCAGCTGTTTAAGTGGTGGCATTCGAAGGCTCTTCATCCGTCTGAGGCGCTCTCGGACTGTGTGCACTATTGCAGCAAACTGCGCCACTTTGCACCAGCCGGCAAGAAAATCGGATGCCTGTTCAATCTGCAAAATCGAATCATGGATTCGACCTGCAAATTCTCGGCAATGGTACTACATCAGGAGAAATGATTTGCGATATAAATCTGCGATGTTGCCGCCGATTCCATCGCGACTGCGTGAATGGACAGGGGACTTGCCAAGTGCGGCGACACTCCACCGAATTCGGCTGTCGGGCAAAAGGCGTACGGCAGCCTCGATGGCAGGTTTGATAGTGACGCACCGGCTTCCAATCGGGAAAGGTTACGCCGGCCAGGCGGCTGGCGGCAACAGCGTTTGAAAGCGGTATTCCGTGAATGGTCGGGGTGAGTGGATTTGAACCACCGGCCCCTGCCTCCCGAAGGCAGTGCTCTGCCAGGCTGAGCTACACCCCGATTCGCAATTGCGATCGCAAAATCATTCAAAATGTCCGAGTCACCGCAAAGTCCGCCAGTTCGACAAGAGCGTCGCGATAAACAGATTCCGGCAAGTGCCCTGCGTGCTGCATGGCAAGCCGGCTATACTTGCGAGCAAGCCCGCTAGTATATTCCACCGCCCCGCACGAAACAACAATTTCACAGACGGCTTCGATATCGAGCTGTTCCGGAGACTCAAGCGCAGATTGAATCACTCGGCGCTCTTCGGGCGCAGCGACCGCCAAGGCACGAATCAGCGGCAGCGTCAGCTTGCCTTCGGCCAGATCGTCTCCGACTTCCTTGCCGATGGTTTCCGCGTCGCCGGAATAGTCGAGTATGTCGTCACGCAGCTGAAAGGCGATTCCGAGCGTGTTGCCGAACTTTGCAACCTGGTCCTGGTCCTCCAAATTCTGGCCGCTGATCGCGGCACCGAGTCTGGCGGCAGTTTCGAACAGCACCGCGGTCTTGCGTTCGATGGTGTCAAAGTATTGCTCTTCGCCTGTTGCCGCCGCGCGCAAGTTCATCAGTTGCATCACTTCGCCCTCGGAAATACGCCGCGTGGTGTATGCGATCACGTCGACAATGCCGGGGTCGCCGATACCGGCGGCTAGTTCGATCGCGCGCGATACGATGAAGTCGCCGACCAGCACGCTGGCTGAATTGCCCCACATTTCGTTTGCCGATATCTTGCCCCGGCGCATCGAGGACTGATCGACGACATCGTCATGCAGCAAGGTTGCCGCATGCACCAGTTCCAGGACGGCACCGAGCGTGCTGTGCTCGCGGCCTTCGTATCCGAGAGCGCGTGCAACCAGGACCTCCGTCATCGGCCGGAGCAACTTGCCGCGAAGTCCGAGCATGTGCGAGCCGATCGTTCGTACCAGGCTCACTTCGGAGTCGAACCCGGTCAGGATGACGTGCTCGACCTGCGCCATGTCCTCCTCGATGATTGAGCGAATCGCTTCGAGCCGTCTGCGGTCGGCTGCTGCCTTCGTGTTCATTTGAAACTCAACCGGGTTCTGCATCTGCAATGTGTCCGTTGATCATGAAAGTGCCTGTTCGCTATGTCATAGCGTAATTGCGAGGGATCGCTCAGTCGCATGCTGTCAATTGGCGCCACGTGTGCCGGGCGACAATCACAATGCGGCCGGAACCCTCCTTCGATATGCTTCGGCGAGTGTTCGACCGTCGAGATACTCGAGTTCGCCCCCGACAGGAAGGCCGCGGGCAAGCAAAGTGGCGCGGTAGCCGTTGCTGTCCAGAACTTCGCACAGATACTCCGCTGTGGCTTCCCCTTCGACGGTGCTGTTCATGCCGAGAATCACTTCGCTGACAGAGTTTCTTGCCAGCGTACGCAGCAGACCTTCGATGCCGAGATCGTCAGGGCCGATGCCGTTGATCGGGGAAATCCTGCCCATCAGGACGTAGTAGAGGCCGTCGTAGATGCCGGAGCTTTCAAAAGCGCTCAAGTCTGCAGGTGTTTCGACAACGCACAATATGGAACGGTCGCGGTTGGCCGAAGAGCAGATCGCACACAATTGAGTTTCACTGAAATTGTTGCAATTGTCGCAGTGGCGGACATTTTCCGCGGCATGCTGCAGGGTTCTGGCAATTTCAAGTGCCGCATCGCGGTCGCGAGCCAGCAGCTGAAACACGATGCGCTGCGCAGACTTGGGTCCCACGCCGGGCAGTCTGCGAAACGCCGTCATCAAGTCCTCTACTGCTTTCGAAACGGTCATCGGCAAGATCCAGATTGCGCAAATACGCTCACGAGGTTCGCAGTACTGGCTCTGGTATTCGCGCCTTTCAAGGTGCGCTGTCGCGGCAGCCCTGACTGCTCAGGTCGCTATTACTTGAACATGTCCATGAAGTTCATGCTGCCCTCTCCGATGAAATCAGCGCTTTGGCGCACGACACGCCGGTTCGCATCATTCAGTGCAGCCGCGATGAGGTCTTCAAGCACTTCCTTGTCGTCCATTAGATCCTGATCGATTTCCACCCGGATCACTTCGTGAAGACCGTTCATGGTGACTTTTACGCCTCCGGCTCCGGCATCGCCCTGGACGACATGTTCTTCCATCTGTTTTCGCAAATCGGAGATTTGCGTTGTGAGCTTGTGTTTGTTTGCAAGTAGGTCTTCGAGCATTTCAGTGTTCCTCAATTCAATGTTTTTCCTTACGTTGAAGCGATCTTTATCGATTTTTCATCGATAGCGGCTTGAAATTCGCGGATCAGATACTGCGGCACAGGCTCGCTGAGTATGCGGTGTTTCGCTTCCTGCAGCCTGTTCTGGCGCTCGCGCTGCGCCTCTTCGTGCTCACGCTTTTCGCGGCGAGCTGGAGATTCGTGCTCATTGTCAGCCTGAATCATCTCAATGGTGATGGTCTTGCCGCACCGGGCGCTCAGTACGCGCTCTAGTTCCTCAATGTGCTTTGCCGCGCTGTTTTTCGATACGGACGAGGCGCTGCTATCGAGAGTCAATCTCAACGCGCCTGAGTCGCATGAGTCGAATGCCAGCTGTCGCGCCAGGGTATGGGCTTGAAAGTGACACTCAGCCATCTGGGATTCGACAAAATCCTGCCATGTCTGCTCGGAGTCCGGTACGGCTACCGCAACCGGTTCGACTGCGGAGGCTGTCTTGGTCGATTCGTCGCGATTTGCGGTTTCGGCCTTAAGAAGACTCTGCTGCCCAGGCTCTTGCACCGGCGCTTCGGGCCGTGGGGGCGCACTTTGCCGCGGCGGTCGCTGAGGCGTATTATCGAGCGACTGAGGCTTAAACGCGAGCATTCTGAGCATGACCATTTCGAACCCGCTTCGCGGGTCGGGCGCGAGCGGCAAGTCGCGCTTGCCGATCAATCCGATCTGGTAGTACAGCTGAATGTCTTCGTCGGATAGCGGGCCGGCCAGTTGTACCATTGCCTCGATGTCCGGGTTTGCTTCGCGTGCAAGCGATTGGGAAACGCGCGCAAGCGCGACCTGGTGAAATATCAGGAGCAGTTCGTCCAGCACCTTTTCGAAACTGGCGCCGCGCTCGCTGATTTTCTCAACCGCCTGCATCACGGCATCGGCGCTTTCGTCCACCAGGGCGCGCACCAGTGTCGCATGATGATCGCGCGATATCATGCCGAGCATTGTGCGCACCGACTCTTCGGTGACGCTGCCTGCACCATAGGAAATTGCCTGGTCGAGCAGACTCAGTCCGTCGCGCATGCTGCCCCGTGCCTGACGGGAAATTTCGGCCAGGGCGGCGTCTTCATACGGAATCGATTCGTGCTTGAGAATCATGCTTAGATGGTCGCTGATTTCCTGGATTTGCAAGGCTCTGAGATTGAACTGGATGCAACGCGACAGCACAGTGACCGGCAATTTTTGCGGGTCGGTCGTCGCAAGCAGAAACTTTACATGCTCAGGAGGCTCTTCCAGCGTCTTGAGCAGTGCGTTGAAGCTGTGTCCCGACAGCATATGCACTTCGTCGATCAGGTACACCTTGAACCGGCCGTATGTCGATTGGTAATGGACATTCTCAAGCAGGGCGCGCGTATCTTCGACCTTGGTGCGCGATGCGGCATCGACTTCGATCAAGTCGATAAAGCGTCCCTCGCTGATGCCGGTGCATGCGCTGCACTCGTCGCATGGCTTCGCGGTAATGCCGGTTTCGCAGTTGATCGCCTTGGCCAGAATTCTAGCGATTGTCGTCTTGCCGACTCCGCGGGTACCGGTAAACAGGTACGCATGGTGCATGCGGTCGTGGTCCAATGCGTGGGCAAGTGTTCGGACAACGTGGCTTTGCCCGACGACTTGTTCAAGATTGCGCGGACGCCATTTTCTAGCTAGGACGAGGTAGCTCAAGTGATTTTCTTCGCTGGCAAGTTCGGTTCGAGATGCAAGGTGGCGGCTTCGTTCCGCGCAGGTGCAGTGCCCGAATTGGTTGCTGCGGCTGCTTCCTTCCGGACCTGACCGGGTTCACAACCCTTCGTCACCGCGCTTGCGGAACGCTGCCGCCTCAAATCGCGCATGTCTGCATATGAAAAAATTCGTAAATTGCCGGTTTCTCAGATAGGCCGGCGAACACTGACCATTTTACTCACAAATGGGTGCGAGTTCGAGAATCTGTACCGGGTCCAAATTCCGCAGCGACAAGGATAGGCGAGCAGACAGTGCGCTACGGTGATGGTGCGGTTTTCCTGAGTGCAGGCTGTTGCGGCCGCAACGCCCAAAGAACGGTATGACTTGTTGACACGATCAGGCTATGCGCCTGCGGTAGAGCTTGCACCGAGGCGCCGATGCAGGAGTGCTAATGCACAACCCCGGCCGGATGCGCCGGCGGGAGGCTGCGCTCGTGTCGGCCGCGCTTATCGGGATCAGGTGCGGCAGAATCTTTGACTGCCGCCCTTGAATGGGTCTCAAGTATGAATCGCCTGAAACTCGGTATCGGACACTCCACGGTGCCGTCGTCACGTACCTGCAGCGCACCATGATGCGTCAAGTCCTCATAGAACTCTCTTGCTGTCATCCCGTCGAGCAGCCGATCCCCGGGATCTTCGGAACCCTCGCCCGCCTTGGCCCGCAATTCGATAATCTTCAACACCTTGCGTGGTCGCTGCCCTCCGTCGATCTGACGCATCACATCGGCAAGCACAAATCCGCTGAACTCCATCGCTTCGCTCATGCGGTAGTTGTAGTATTGATGCCGTTCGGCCATGCTGATCCGTTCGACCTCGGCGAAGTCGACCCGGGAAATATCGCAGTCGCGGTCTAAGAACACCTTGCAGAATGCGTACAGGCCATTGGTCAAGTGCGAAGGCCACCCGTCGCAGGCTGCGAGCATCGCATCAAACTCAGCCTCGCGCGAACCGATATCCAGTTCGAATTTCTCGCAGAACCCCTCCTTGAGTTCAGCAACCTCTTCGGCGTCGAACCGGTCGAGGGAATGTACGCAGTGTCTTGAAAGCCGCGTCAGTCCCAGTTCGCCAGCCCGCCTGATCGAGTCGGACAGTCCGCCCAGCACCAGGGTGATCGGCGCATCGTACTGACCGGCGTGCAACTCTCGGAACAGCTTGCCTGCAAAGCAGTCGCGCGTTTGCGCAAGATTCTGCGTCTCGTCGACCGCGATCACCAAAGGACGAGTCCACTGCTCAGGCGGCACCGCTTTCAATACCGTCGCAAGCGAGGCAGCCGGTACAGACGAGTGCGTTGTCGTCTCGGTTTCGCCTTTTGCTTGTGCAACAACGAATTTCACTCCTGTGCCTATCCGTTGTGTGCTGCTGGCAGCGTCTAACAAGGTGTCGCCGACACCCGGCGCAAGCAGGTTCGCCAACTCCTCGCAAAATGTATTCGGATCATCCAGAGGGGAGCCGGATTCCAGCAGATACACCAGGGGTACAGGCTGAGGGCGTACAGCTCCGTTTTTATCCGGCGTGGCATACGATTCGGGTTCGCCCTCCCAGCAGTCTCTGAGATAGTTCAGCGTCGAGGTCTTGCCAGCGCCGGGGGCGCCGTAGATCACCCGGGTCGCCGCCTTGCGCTGGCGTCCTTTGGCGATGTGCCGCTCCCAGCTTTGCGCGCACGCGTCCTCGATATCCGACAGCACCTTTTTCCTTCCTGCGAAATAAGGCGGCGAATTCTTGTCTCCATCATCGATAAATTCTTCGAGAAGGGCGACACGTTCGGATTTGCTCAGTTCATTCATCGGGCATGCTCTTTTCCGTTATTTGGAACCCATCTGGATCGATAGAAGTATATAGCATGCGACGATACGGTTTCATACCGTATCGGCTATCTGTGATCATAAGTTGCTCTTTGACTTTTTGTTGGAAGGCTTCGAGTGCCGTACGGCGAGTTGGTGGACGACAATGCTTACCGTGACACACTTTCAAATATCAGTCGATCGAAGTTGTAAAAGCGCGTCTCAATCCGGCATTGACAACTCGACAGCCGAGGCGACCTTGCCGAAGTATTTGTTTTGTGTTGGCAGGTATCCGTGCCGGCAGGCAGCAGTCGAGTTTATTACCCTGTAGAAAATTTATCCCGGAAGCTTAAGCGTGTCTAGGATGATGCCGATATTGGCGTCATGGAATTCGACGCGTTGAAGGTTTTGAAGACTGAATCGATTGTGCAGTATCGTTTCGTTGCAGGGCTTTGAGTATTGTGGCCATAGTCGCCTGATTTGTCTGTTTGCATCGGACGCAGTCAGCGATTTACGTTCCATGCCGATATGAAAACGCACAAATAACCCTTCAAGGTTCGGTTCCAGAAATACCAACTTTACGCTCTGATCACTTAGCCCTTCTTGCGGGTCGCGGCCATATTGCCGGTCCGCTGAGATTCGATCAGAATCCAAAATTATCAATCCTGCTTCATAAGCTCCATGACTGTTGATCCGTTTACGGTGTTTGGCCATTGCGTCAAGAACAACTTCCAAACCATCTCCCCCGCTGCAGACGACGATGTCCGGATGGATATGGATGCCTTCTTGTTCGCAGATCCGTTTAAGCCATTTTGCAAAGGATCCCTCGCTCTCGCTTTCTGCTCCGATGAATATCCGTTTCCGCTTCGGGATTCTCCGACTCAAAATTCTCCGTCAGCCTAATACCGGCACTCCGCCGATAAGGCCGCTCCGGTATTGCTTTGCGAGGTTCACATCCCGCCGCAATCCGATTACGTCCCGCGCACCATGCACATGCGTCGCTCCAGCATCGTCTTTTTCTACAATGAACAATTCCTCTTTTTCCAGATCGTCCAGCACCGATAGATCGTGCATTGAACAAATCAACTGAGCGCTGTTCGGATTGGTGTCCCTTTGGCGAAACCAGCGCAGTATCTCAGACGAAAGTTCTGGGTGAAGATGGGTGTTCAGATCGTCCATTATTGCCAGATGGCCGTTTCGGATCGCGTAATCGAGTTGCGGATATACCCGTACCAGATGGCGCGTACCTGCCGATTCGTTGCCGAATAGGACAGGTATGTCCAGTCCTTCGTGCTCAAATGCCAGTTGCGATGTCCTGTTGTTCGCAGAGTAGAGTTTCATCTGTCTGATTCCAAGATCGAAGCGGCTTAACTTTTTTGATATATCGCCGGTCAATTCCCGGTCACTCCCATAAATGTCCGGCAGTGCGTCTGGCTCGATGCGCCACGGTTCTGAACCCGCGATATTGGTTTGCACGCCGTTGAGGTCATTCACTATTTCCGGAAAGGGTTTCAGGTCCATTCCTGCAAGGGTAGAGATGACTGATGCGTTCTTAGGAATCGCAGACAGGCGGTCATCGCGCGAACGTATCCCCAGATCCCGAGAAACATACACTCGCTTGTCGCGGCGCCTTTCAAAGATGCGTCTCGGCCGACTTTTCGGAAAGTCATGCAGTGCCTCGTATTCAACGTGGGTCGGCAAAATTTTGCCTTCGTCCGCTCGGCCAAGCACCAAGGTGTATCGTAGCATGGTCGCGCCTTGCGCTGATTCCGCTACAGGCCAAAAACTGTCAAATTCAACCTCAATTCTTGTTGCGGGAGCTTCTGCTTCCAAGGCAAGGAAAGGCGTAAACAGGGGAATATGGCCAGCCCCATGTTCGCCGTACGATAAAGACGCGAACCGAATAGTTGCTACAAGGGCGCGGAGCAGTGTCGTCTTTCCAGCTCCGTTGGCTCCGACTAGGACCACTACGCTTGGCAGGCGGATATCCGGTCGAGACGGGCTTTCCCTGAAGCAAGACTTCTTCGGCGATGTGCCGGCGATGCGAAAATCCAACTCGACTTTATGTCGAATGGATTGAAAATTAGTGACACTAATTCTATGAATCATAATACATTCTCAACATATTACTGTTGAAATCAATAAATAAAGTGAAAATATGATACTTTAAAAGATTTTGCGAGAAGCATGTAAATTCTAAGTTCGGCATCGTTGCTGAAGCGGCAAAGGACAACGTCGCCGGCAGCGTGTCAAGTGCTGTTGCCGCACTACAGTACTTGATACGGTAGTACTGCGCCCGCAATTTGGGAAGTCCGTATCTGAATTGATCGACGCGTTTGCTGCGGCTTGCAGCTGTCGCAGGGAAACAGGCCCGCTACCCCTTCATCATCAGTGTCGGCAGGAAAGTGGCTATCTCTGGAAATGCCAGCAAAAGTCCCACTGCTGCGATCATCAGCAGGAACATCGGCAGTGCGGCACGCGAGATAAATGCCATGTCCTTTCCCGTCATGTCCTGAAGCACAAACAAATTGAAACCCACCGGCGGCGTGATTTGCGCCATCTCTACGGCCACCATCAGGAAAATGCCGAACCAGATCATGTCGAATCCGGCACTCCTGACCAGGGGCTCGATCACCGCCATGGTCAGAACGATCGACGATATTCCGTCAAGAAAGCAGCCGAGTATGATGTAGAACGCCAGCAGTGCAAAAATCAGCATCCATGGCGACAGCTCCATCGCGCCGATCCACTCGGCGAGACTTCGCGGCAGCCCGGTAAATCCCATCGTCAGGGAAAGGAATGTCGAGCCGGCAAGAATAAATGCAATCATCGCCGAAGTCCGGGTCGCTCCCATCAGCGATGCAAAGAAGGATTCGCGCGTGAGCGATCCTTGCAGCGCCGAGATCAGCAGCGCCCCGGCAACGCCCAATACGGCGGCTTCTGTCGCAGTCGCGAAACCAAGATAGATTGAAGCCATCACACCGGCGATCAGCGCCAGGACCGGAATCAGGCGCACCACATCCCTGAAACGACCGACTTGCTGCTCCGTTGCAAGCGCGCCGCGCTTTCTTGCCATGTATCCCCAAATCGCCACATAGCCCATAAACAGCAGCGCAATGACGATTCCAGGCACAATTCCGGCGATAAACAGCTGGGCAATCGATTCATTGACGGTTACGCCGTAGATGATCAGCGATATCGACGGAGGAATCAGCAGCCCCAGCGTTCCGGCGCCGGCAAGGGTGCCGACAACCATGCGTTCGGGATATTTTCTGCTTCGCAATTCCGGGATCGACATTTTTCCCACTGTGGCGACCGTTGCGGCAGAAGACCCCGAAATCGCTGCGAACACGGCGCATCCTGCGATATTGACATGCAGCAGCCCGCCGGGCAGCCGCCACAGGAATGGCGACAGGCCCTTGAACAGATTTTCCGAAAGCTTTGTTCGAAAAAGGATTTCGCCCATCCAGATAAAAAGCGGCAGCGCGGTGAGCGTCCAGCTGGATGCTCCGCCCCATATCGCGGTTGCCATGGCATCTCCAACCGGTCGGGAGGTAAACAAAAGCATCCCGATCCACGCCGCTGCGATCAGGCTGATTGCAACCCATACGCCCGATCCCAGGAACAGAAACAGGACGAATGCAAAAACAAGTATGAGGCTAAGGTCTTCCATCGGCAGGCGAATCAGCTCGCAAAAGGAATCTGACCAGGTGGTGGGCGACGCAGACCGAAAGAATGCACGCGCCCGCAGCCGCCGCCAGTTGCGGCTTCCAAAGCAGAATCGCGTCCGACCCCTCGCTGTGCTCGCCGAATTTCCACGACCAGTAGGTCAGCTTGCACATATATGCGGCCAGCAAGGCCGAAACGACGGTCCCCGTCAGCAGGCACCACAGTTCGGCATAGCGGCGTTTCGATTCGCCAAGGCGCGAAATGGCAAGCTCTACGCGGATGTGGCCGTGCCGTTCGAAGGTGTGTGCCAGTGCCAGGAAGCTCGAAGCCGCCATTGCGTAGCCGGAAAACTCGGTCAGTCCGGGCACATAGAGCGCCATCAGGCGCGACACGATGCTGGTCAGCACCAGCAGCCCGGTGAGAACGAGAAAGGCCGCTGCAGCATAGCCGCTGACCCGGTATAGTCCGGTCAAGCCTCGGTCGAGCTTAGCGAACAATGACATTGCCAGGCGCGGGCGAGAGGAGGCAGATTGTGCAAATCAGCCCGATTCGGGCTACATTGAATGGTATGAATCGATCACGGTCTTGCCGATTTCTCCGGCTCGGGCCAGCCACTCGTCTGTCATAGTCTTGCCAATCTCGACAAAGTCGGCGAGGAGCCGATCGCCGGGACCGGAAACATCCATCCCGTTTGCTGCCAGCTGCTCGTTGTACCAGTTCGCCAATTCCTCGGCCTTCATCCAGCCCGCGGTCTCCGCGGCTTGAGCCGCTTTAAGCACGGCGCTTTGCATTTCGGCGTCAAGCCCTTTGAAGGCATCCTTGTTCGCGAACACCATGTTCTTCGGCAGCCAGGCTTGAAGGTCGTACCAATGGCTCACGTACTCCCACAATTTTCTGTCATATCCGGTAGCGCCCGATGAAACCATGCTCTGTGCAACCCCTGTGGCGAACGCTTGCGATACTTCGGCAGCTTCGATCTTGGTCGGAACGGCTCCCATCAGTTCCGCAAGCCGCGAAGTCGCGGCATTGTAGGCGCGGAACTTTACGCCTCGCATGTCCTCGGCGCTATTGACAGGCTTGATCGAATAAAGACCCTGGGGCGGCCATGGGACAGCGTAGAGAAAGACCAGTCCCGCATCGCTGAGAACCTGGCGCAGCACGGGCTTTGCAGCTTCGTGCAATTTTCTCGCATCTGCAAAGCTGGCCGCCAGGAACGGCAAAGCGTCAATTTCGAATATCGGGTGCTCATTGCCCAGCGCTGAAATCAATCTCTCGCCTATGGGCACCTGCCCGGTTCTGACCGCCCGGTAGATCTCGCCGCCCTTGTAGAGAGAGCTGGACGGATGGGTCACGATTTCCAATGCTCCGCCTGTGGCTTCGGTGACTTCGGCAGCAAACCTGGCTGCGTTTTGCGAATGGTAGTTGGTTGCCGAATACGCGAGCGGCATGTCCCATTTTTCCGCTGAGACGGAGGTGGAAAACAAAAGGCAAAGCGCTGTCAATCCAGCGATCAATCCGTGTAGTCTGGCGCGCATTGGCAATGTCCCCAAATCAATATGTACCGGCTTGCGAATTGCGGCCGTCACCAAAGCCGCCGGCGTTCAGGTCGAAAGACCCGCGATTCAATTCAATTATGCCATAGGTTTCCTGGCTGACCGCGGGCCCGGCGTATTGATCTGGGGCGGTTCGCATCCCTGCGACCAATCATACCCGCGCCTTTTGCCGCAAGCTGCGACGCGCCGCTTGCGACGCGCGCCATTTGCGGTCATGCGTTTGTCGGCATTGCCGTGCACCAGGAGCTTGAATCCAAGCCCTATGGCTGGAACTGTTCCTGTCACCGGCCTCATTGCTCGCAACTGCGGCGCCTTTGTCCGGTTCATCGTTCGAAGCGATGCGCCGAAGCGGTGCACAATGAAAATTTCTGTTAAAATTCCACCTCGTTTCGTGTCGCATTCAGACACGCTGATACTACCCATCTTGACTGTTCTGCTATGACTTTGCTGGTGACCGGCGCTGCCGGATTTATTGGACACGCTGTTTCTAAATCACTATTGGAACGCGGCGAATCGGTTGTCGGAATCGACAATATGAACGATTCGTATGAACCTGACTTGAAAAAAAGTCGAATTGCCCAGATTGAACCGCTGCCGGGATTTACCTTTGTCGAATCCGATGTCAGCTGCCGCAAATCACTAGAAGCGCTCAGTGCCGAACACGGACCGTTTAGGCGCATCGTCCATCTTGCTGCGCAGGCCGGCGTCCGCAAATCGACCGAGCAGCCGTATGCGTTCATCCGCGACAACATCGATGCGCACTTGAATATTCTCGAACTGTGTCGCGCGACCAAGGATTTCGAACACCTCGTGTTTGCCAGTTCCAGTTCGGTATATGGCGCAAATCCCGAGCCTCGATCGTCGATTGAGCACGGCATCTCGCGTCCGATGTCGCTGTACGCGGCGACAAAGGCTGCCGACGAACTGATGAGCTACAGCTACAGCCATCTATTCGATGTGCCTCAGACCGCGCTGAGGTTTTTCACTGTGTACGGTGTCTGGGGCAGGCCGGATATGGTGATTTATCTGTTCACGCGCCTGATCGATCAGGGACGTCCGATCACCGTGTATAACTCCGGAGATATGAACCGCGATTTCACCTATATCGATGACGTTGTCGACGGAATACTAAGGGCGCTCGATCGAACGCCCGAAAGGACCGATAGCGCTCCGGCCTTTCGCGTCTACAACCTGGGCCGGGGAAAATCGGAAACGCTCGACGAAGTCATATCATGCATCGAAAGCGAGCTCGGCAAAAAGGCTGAGCGAATTCTTGCGCCAAAGCATGTTGCAGACCCTCAGGGGTCCTTGGCCGACATCGCCGCCTCGGTCGCCGATCTAGGCTACGAGCCGAAAACCGACCTAACCGACGGCATCGCGAAATTTGTCGCCTGGTACCGCAACTATCACCGATAGGCGGCTGCGCCGCCCGGCAATTCGGGCAGGCTCGGCTGAGCGTCCTACTGCGGCATCTCGCCAACCAGCAGCTGCGGGTCGAGGCGTCGGCCGAACAGATTGACTCTCCAGTCAAGATGTGCGCCGGTCACCCTGCCGGTCGCGCCAACTTCGGCAATTGTATCGCCCTGACGTACGCGATCGCCAACTGCAACAGTGATTTTTGACAGATGCAGGAACGCCGATGAAAGGCCGTGTCCGTGATCCAGGATCATCGTGCCTCCCGAAAAGTACATGTCCGGATTGATCAGCGTGACGACGCCGTCGGCCGGTGCGACTACGCGAGTCCCTGTAGGCGCTGCGATATCGATGCCGAAGTGCGGACGCCGCGGTTCCCCGTTCAGTATGCGCTGCGAGCCGTATATGCCGCTGATTCTGCCTTTCGCCGGCCATTGAAAACCGCTGAGAAAATCCTCTCGCGGATCATCGATCGCACGCGCCTGGCGAATGGTTGCATTTTCTTTGCGGATGCGTTTGAGATTTTCCTCGCTCGGACTGACCATGGATCCCGGCAGTCCGTCTATACGCTGTATGTCGTACTCGCGCGGCTTGACATCGATAAGGTGCTGCGCCTCATGTCCGTCGGCGTATTTCACCTTGATCACAGCTTCTCGCGGCTCATCGCGATGAAATCCGATTAGAAACCGGCCTTCGCCGGATACGCGCACCTTTTCACCGTCGAAAAATACTTCGGCATCCGGCGCTGTATTGCCTTGCAGCAGCCCGCCTTGGACGCGAGGACCTGCGAGCGCGAAATCATAGCTGCCGGACAAGGCAGCTCCGCAAGGCGCCGCCAAGGCGGCTATCGCCGCCAGAATCGGTAGCACCCGGCGCTTGACCGGCGTCATTCCCGGGCGCAACAGGCCGCGTGCGACCATGTCTGCATTCACCGCACTACAGCGTAATGATCCGGGACTCTGCTTCGGTCTGTCCCGTAAGCAGGGTGGTGACCCGCTTGACGTAGTCCGAAGGGTCGTCCAGCACCGCGCCTTCGCTCAGAACGGCATTGTCGAAAAGAACATTGGCCCAATCCTCGAAGCCGTCGTCCATTTCGGCCAGCTGCCGGATCAGCGGATGCTCAGGGTTGATTTCCAGAATCGGTTTAAGCGCCGGCGCCGGCTGCCCCGATGCCTCGAGCATTCGGCGCAGATGGCTGCTGATGTCATTCTCATTGGCCACGATGCACGAAGGAGAATCGGTCAGGCGCGTTGTAGCGCGCACATCGTCTGCCCGGCCGGTCAATGTGTTCCTGAGTCTGGCAATCAGATCGCCGACTTGCGTGTCGGGTTCCTGCGATTCGGATTCCTCGTCCGTGAACGCATCGAGAGACAGGTCGCCCTTGGCGATTGATTTCAAAGGCTTGTCGGCATACTTGTCCAAATGCATCACGACCCATTCGTCGACCGGGTCGGACATCAAGAGCACTTCGATGTCGTGCTTGCGGAAAATCTCAAGATGCGGCGATCCGGCAGCCGATTTCCGGCTGTCTGCGACGACGTAGTAGATCGCTTCCTGCTTTTCCGGCATCCGCTCGACATACTGTGCAAGCGAAACTTCCTCGGTGTCGGACGACTCGCTTTTGGTGCTCGCAAACCGCAGCAGGTCCGCGACAGTATCCTTGTTCTTTTCGTCTTCGAAAATGCCTTCCTTGAGAACTTTTCCGAACTGCTGCCAGAATTCCTGATACTTGTCCGCGTCCCGGGTTGCGAGGCGCTTGAGCTCGCTGAGAATTTTCCTGACCGCTCCTGCCTTGATCCGGTCGATGAGCTTGTTTTTTTGCAGAAATTCGCGCGACACATTCAACGGCAGGTCATCCGAGTCGATGACTCCCCTTACGAAGCGCAAGTAGGCCGGCATCAGGTTTTCGGCATCATCCATGATGAATATGCGCCGCACATACAGTTTGACTCCGTAGCGGCGGTCGCGGTCGAACATGTCGAATGGCGCACGCGACGGCACATAAAGGAGCGCCGTATATTCCAGCTTTCCCTCGACCCGGTTGTGCAGCCTTAGAAACGGCTCGGAGTAGTCGTAGGTAAGAGCCTGATAGAAATTGTTGTATTCCTCTTCGGTGATGTCCTTGCGGGGACGGGTCCAAAGCGCCGAGGCGTTGTTGACGGTCTGCCACTCGTTTTCCTTGCC
Organism: Arenicellales bacterium; assembly: GCA_965214615.1. Classification (GTDB taxonomy): domain Bacteria; phylum Pseudomonadota; class Gammaproteobacteria; order Arenicellales; family JAJDZL01; genus CBDAUN01. The sequence continues at coordinate 2,849,949 of OZ243952.1, read as the reverse complement.
CTTTGCAAGTGTGCGAACGCGGATCGGCAGCGAGACATTGTCGGAATACTTCTTCACGATTTCGGTGACAGCCCCCTCGTCAAGGAATTCCTTGGCGTCCTTGCGCAATTCGAGCGTGATTGTCGTTCCATGATCTTCGATGGTCTGTGAATCGATGCTGAATCCGGATTCGCCGTCCGAAGTCCAGACCACTCCGCTATCGGCCGGCTCGCCTGCCTTTCTCGTGCGCAGCGTGACTTTCTCGGCCACCATGAAGGCAGAGTAGAATCCGACGCCGAACTGTCCGATCAGCCGGGTATCCTTGGATTGCTCCCCCGACAGCGCCTCTACAAATCGCTTGGTGCCGGACCGGGCGATGGTTCCGATATTCGAGACCACCTCGTCGCGGTTCATCCCGATCCCGTTGTCGCGAATCGTAATCGTCCTGGGTCTCTTTTCGATTTCGATATCGATTGAAGACTCGATGTCGCCTTCTCGCATTTCCGGATTGGTCATTGACTCGAACCGGTACCTGCCCAGTGCGTCAGATGCGTTCGAAATCAATTCGCGCAGGAAAATTTCCTTGTTGGAATACAGCGAGTGAATCACCAGATTCAGCAGTTGCTGCACTTCCGCCTGAAAATTGAAGGTATCGGCGTGTGTTTCTTCCGTCATTCGCTAACCTTTGTCGTCGTTTCAATGATATGCATATGCAGTTGTGTCATGTGGTGTTCACATAGGATTGAATTGCGAATTTTCAAGCCCCTGCGACGCAGAAAAATAGTGTCCGCGGGGTAGGAACCTGATTGGCGAATCGATTGTCAAAGTAGCCATGGATCACCTGTTGAAGCCAGAAATGTTCAAAAAAGCAATCCTTTCGTTTGCCGCCGCAGTTGCCGTATTGATTTCGGCGGCTCCGCTGCATGCTGCCGACACAGTGGATTTCGAGCTGCCGGACGTGGACGGAGCCGTGCATCGGCTGTCGGATTTTCGCGGCAGCTGGGTCATTGTCAACTTCTGGGCCACATGGTGCGGTCCTTGCATCCGGGAAATCCCGGTTCTCAACGAAGTGGCTCAGAGCAAGGACCCGGTTGCATCGGTCGTCATCGGCATCGATTTTGAACAGATCGACGATCAACTGCTTCGCGCTGCGATCGACAAGCTGGAAATGAGCTATCTGGTACTGCGCATCGGCAGTGCGCCGCTGATTCCCTTTGAACCGCTCAAAGGATTACCCAGTACTTTTATCGTCTCGCCCGAAGGTCGGATCGTCTACCGCCACGCCGGAGAAATCAACCGCCAGACTTTGCTGGATGCGCTGCGCGAAGTGTCTTCCTGAGCAATCCGAATCATGGATGGGCCTGGCCTGGTTCGACAAATCGCATGGAAAGGTCGATTGCGCGCACGTTCTTGGTCAGCGCCCCGATTGAAATATAGTCGACTCCTGTTTCTGCCGCGGCGCGCACGTTTTTCAGATTGAAGTTTCCTGATGCCTCCAATTCAATGCGGCCGTCGGCTATTCGGACCGCTTGCGCAATGTCGGCGATGCTGAAATTGTCCAGCATGATTCGGTTCGCCCCGCTTTTTATCGCATCTTGAAGCTCATTGATGCTTTCAATTTCGACTTCAATGAGAAAGTCGTCCGGCACGCGGCCGCGCAGCCGGTCGATGATGTCTTTGGGCGAATCGCTGACAATCTGGTGGTTTTCCTTGATCAGGACGCCATCGTACAGCCCATGGCGGTGGTTGGTTCCGCCCCCGACACGAACCGCGTATTTTTGCGCGCTTCGCAATCCGGGCAGGGTTTTTCGAGTGTCGAGGATCTGTGTTGCCGTACCGGCTACCGCTTCGACATACCGGTGTGTGACGGTCGCGGTTGCTGAAAGCGTCTGCAGGAAGTTCAGCGCTGTTCTTTCGCCGCGCAAAAGCGAATCGGCATTGCCGTGCAGGCTGCAAACCACAGTTCCGCTTTCGACCGCGGCGCCTTCGGCGGCATGCCATTTGATCGATATGCCGCGATCAATCTTGTGAAACACTTCATTGAACCAGGGCATTCCGCAAAGTATGGCATCTTCTCGGCACAGCACGTCGGCTGCGGTGCTGCGGCGAGAGGAGATATGAGTTGCTGTGACGTCGCCGGTTCCGATGTCTTCGCTCAGCGCGTGGTCGACGACGTTGGAAATGTCGATCGGTAAAACGGAATGGGTGTTCATTGCGGTTGCTGGCGGTGTGCTCCACAGCTTCGGCTTCAAGTCGGATAGTCAAAATCGATTCTCATCAATTGTAGTCGCATTATGCAATTTAGCGATGATTCTCACTTTGAAGCGGTTGACAGCAGGCTCGTACAACTGCTCAGCGCAAGCGCGAGAGGTGCGGTTACGGTGCCACTGCCAAAAAAAATCGTCAGACTTTGTGCTCCATTCACACCGACGCCGGCTAGTGCCGGGGGAATGCATGTCCGCAAGCCACCAGGCCGATGCGGCTTCATATGCGAAGCTAGAGATAGGAATCGACAAAATTTCTTGGCGAAATCACTGGGTGCGCCGGTGGCGGATTTGCCTGCAGCAACTTGTCGCCGGTTACAAGAATGCTGCCCGGCTCGGCGGTCAGCAGGGGCCATAGATGACTATCCCCTGAATCAGGCGCATCCTGCGCCTGCACAGGTTCACGCCAGTTGGCGTTCGCCACGATTTCGGTCAGCAAAATGTCGATATCCGCTGCAGATAGCCGGTGCAGGTTGACGATTGCAGGTCGGTAAAGCACGCCGGAATACTCGGTAAGCAGTTCTTCGGACAGCAGATAGGGAATTTCCGCTTTGAGTATTCCCTTGAGGATCCCTGCAGTAGGGCTGTTCTTTTCGGCTGTAATCAGACCGGAAGCGAGAACATTTGTATCTATGACCGTATACGGGCTGACATTTGCAGACCGTAGCAAAATTAATTTCTCTTTTGCCGGCGTAGCTGTCGAGTTTCCCGAACCGCAAGCGCAAGCGCTTCATCGGCCTTCAGCCCAGATGCCTCTTGTGCCTTGCGCACTATCTCCTGCGCACTGTCATATGTTCGAATGCCGCGCAGACGAAGACTTTCTTCGATGATCGAGCCTATGGAGCGCCTTTGGCGCGCAGCAGACTCTTTCAGCGCCTGATGCAATTGATCATCCAATGTAATCGTAAGCCTCGCCATCAGTTCAATCCCATATTTGATGTTTTGGTGTTAAAACACTATAGCACCTATTGGACCGGAAATGAACTGAATTTCTTGTACCCGATGATTATTATTGCCGCGACTTTTATTAGGGTGAAAACGGATCGCATCGGATTTGCGCGATTTCTCGTTTCAAAGCATCAATCGACTGATTCATGGGCGACATCGAATGCCTTGAATTCGCTTGACGGTCCGGTGCGGCCAGTTGCTGGCGAATGCGGTTGTCGCTCGCGAGACTGCGCATCGCTAAAGGTGACTCGCGCATCGGAGTTTCCGGGGCGCTCGTCGAAGCGGCGATGCCTTTCGCTACCCTTGCGTGGGTCAGGCAACTGAGCGGCCGCGGGTGTTATGAATGATTTCGATATGGGAAATGCACGATTGATGGCATCTACTCGCCCGCCTGTTCACGGTGCGTGGGCGGTGATAGCAATTCACATGTATCTTGATCGAATCGCAGGCGGCCAGCCGGCAGTGCATGCCGTTACGATTATTGCAAGCCGCTTGGCGGCATAGGAAGTTCGTGCCGGCGTCGCGCCGATGATGGCTTTTGCGCCATTGGCGCAAAGGTTGACCGATCGCGCCTGCAATCAGGCGCTTTGCCCGAGCGCAGGATCAGTGAGCGTCGATGCGCGGCGCCGCTCGCCGCGTTTGCTCAAGGTAATACCGCGGCGGAACGCTGCGGCCCCGCGCTTTCTCCATGCCGTAATCGTACCTTGGCGAAAAGCCCTTGGGCGGCTTGGAACAAATCAGCATCTCGTCGCTGAAAGTGATCAGCGTGATGCCCGCATCCCAAATCTTATGCTCATACTTCGGATTCACTGCCGCGGCAACCAAAAACGGATACACCGGGGTCTCCGCATGTTCCGGATAATGCTCGCGAAATGTGCCGATCGACCTAATGATCTGCTTGACGGTTTTCTCGCTAAACGTGCGCTTGATCTCGAATACGAAAATCTCTTCAGGATCTTCTCCGCGCACCGCAAAGGCATCGAACTCGAAACCTCTTGCCTTCAGATTTTGCTTTGCCCCAAGCTTTCCGCGAAATTCAGCCCTTAATTCATCCTTGACGATCCGCTTGATCGCAGGAAGCGCCAGGGTCTCGATGAACTTGCCGCGTCTGCTCTCGATGACGCCGAGGCTCTTCGAAACCTTGTCCAATTTCTTATCGAGCGCCTTGCTTCTCTCGGCTTCCGCCTTTCGCGTCTCGGCTTCCGCTTCTCGCATCTTGACGATCGACTCGGTCACTTCGACGATTGACTCTTTGACCGCGACGTTCTTCTTTCTGTCTTCGATGCTCGTTTCTAACATCTTGTCGAGTATTCGGTGCTGCTCTTCGATTGTGCGGCTTACTTCCTTTTTGCCTGCCGAGTGTTCCTCGAATCGAATGTCGTTGTCATTTTGAATTCGCTTGACGTCTTCAAGTGTCTTGTTTCTTGCTGGCCGGGCCATGTGATGCCTCTTAGGGTTGCGTTCTTCAAATCGTTTCAATATCCCTTCAGCCATTGTAACGGCGCTGAGATTCGAATGATCCAGTTTGTGAATTGTCCGATGACAAAAGAGTCACAAGAGCTTGACGAATCGCCATCGTCGCTGGCGCATGAAATCTGCGGCCGAGGCCAGAGTTCTTCGGGCATGCCGGCGTCACCGTCCGGCCAGAGACAAACGGATTCGCGCAGGCTGGATTATCAAGTGGCTTGTCGCTCTGCATCCCTGCGGCGGACCTTCGAATCGTTCTCCAAGGCAAGGCGCAAGACCTCCTCGCCAGCAATGAATCAATTAATTCTTTCGGATCAGAAAGTTTGCCGAATTGTCCGAGCAGTCACGATTGATGCAAATGTATGGAAAACAAAGATTGATGAGACTTGTCTGCCTGAAGTCGAATATGCGGGCGCCAAAATGAGAATTGCCGGCAAATTAGTGGTAGAATTGACGATCACTTATCACAACAATGTTCCGCACAACAATGGCTAATCACATGTGGGGCATGATCAGCCCCCGCCTGCGAGAAAAATCGTCCAATATCGCCTGGAAACGCAGGGTACGCAGCGGCGATCCAATCGAATACAGTTACAGCCAGATTTACGCGGCTGCGCTGCATATTGCAGGCACCCTCCGAGACAAGGGGGTGACCGCCGGCGATGTGGTCAGCGTATCTGCGCCCAATGGCCCTGAGTGGGGTGCCGCAGCGCTTGGCGTGTTCAAGATCGGAGCGATCCTGGCGCCAATTCACGTCGGCTACAGCAAAGAGGACATCGCCCGTCAGATTGAGGCGCTGAATCCGAAAATCATCCTGATCCACGATTTCAGCATAGACGGCTGCGAAGTCGAATGCCTGCCCATCGAGATGTCGGACGAAGGCGCAGAGCGCGAAGCGAACATCTCGGAGAATTTCAAGCGAACCTCCGAGGCTGTTCGAATCTATACTTCGGGCAGTACCGGTACGCCAAAAATTGTCATGCTGCCGCACCAGGCGATCTGCTCCAATCTTGAAGCATGCAGCAAGATCGTGAATATCGGCACAGGCGATCGCTTTTTGAGCCTGCTGCCCCTGTCGCACATGTTTGAAATGCTCGGCGGCATGCTGCTGCCGCTGTACAACGGCGCAACAATAGTTTTGCCCAGCGTGCTTGCAGGCGACGAAGTGCTCAAGGCGATGAGCGAGGAGGGAATCTCGATTGTGATTGCTGTTCCGAGGCTGTACCGCAGTATCAAGCAAGGCATGGAGAAGCGTTTCGATGAGGCTCCTGCGCCGATTAGGTGGTACGTCGACTTTCTTTCTTCCATACCGCTTCGCTGGCGAAAGCGCCTGAACGGCCCGCTTCGCAAGAAACTGAGCCCGAACCTGCGTTTCCTTGTGAGCGGCGGCGCACGCCTTGACCCGGAAATTTCCGGATTTTTCCGCAGTCTTGGAATCAGTCTGCGCCAAGGCTACGGCTTGACGGAAACCGGACCGGTAGTCTGCGTTCAAGACGACTTCCCCAAGAATTTGGACAGTGTCGGCATGCCCATCGAGGATGTCGAGGTGATGGTCGACCGGCCTGATGGCCAAGGCTGCGGGGAGATTCAGGTTCGCGGTCCGAATGTAATGCTCGGCTATACCGACTCCGAACTGACCGCCGAAGTCATGAACGACGGATGGTTCCGTACCGGAGACATCGGACGCATTGACGCATCCGGAGAGCTCAGCATTACAGGACGGATCAAGCGCATCGTTGTCACAGAGGCGGGCAAGAATGTCTACCCTGAGGAGATCGAGACATTGCTCGAGCGCTATCCGTCGGTCAAGGAGGCGGCGGTGTTTGAACTGAACCAGCGACCTGCGGCAGTGCTGGCGATGGATGATGAAAATGTGTCTCAGGCGAGATCGGTGATCGACAGCTTTAACAAGCGCACCTCGTCTCACAACCAAATCTCCAGGTTCGCCGTCGTGGGCGACCTGCCTAAGACGCCGCTTGGAAAACCTGCACTGACCAAGCTGCCGGAAGTGTTCAGCGAAAACGAGCAGTAGATCTCGATTCAACCGGCATCGTCCGCCCAATTTCAATCCGGCGCTGCATTGGCAGATCGAATTTGCAGCGTCCATGCCAAGTTGCGCTGCGTTGACTTTCGAGTGATCGGCTCAGCCGCGCTGTCGCACCGGATTGCTGCCACGAAGCGCTGAGTCTACGAGCCGGCGACAGCCGAATACGTTTCGGACTTTCGTCGCCCGCCTTTTGCATTGCGCACATTGCAAATCCTCTTTCCGCCGGTTTCGTCAGGCCGGCCGCGCGTCAGGCCGGCCGCGCGTCAGGCCGACCGACCCGGGCAACTTGAATTCCCTGCAATGCCCCTTATTTGTTGTTACACGCGGGCATGCATTTTTGCGTGCGACGAGTCATCTTCAATTCAGCGAAACGGAGCGGAAATTCCATGCGAATCGACAAGCTGACAGTCAAGCTGCAAACGGCATTCGGCGATGCTCAGAGCCTGGCTGTCGTCAACGACAATCAATACATCGAACCGACGCATCTGCTGATTTCATTGCTGGATCAGCCCGGTGGCACCGTGCGGCCATTGCTGATGCAGTCGGACGTTGAAGTCGGCACCCTGCGGAGCCAGCTGGGCAAGCATCTGGATTCGCTGCCCAAGGTAACCGGCGGCGACGGGCAGGTGATGCTGTCGGGCGATTTGTCAAAACTGATGAATCGAACCGAAAAGCTCGCTCAGGAGCGCGGCGATCAATTCATTTCAAGCGAACTGGCAGTGCTCGCGGCCGTCGGCGACAAGAGCCATGCCGGCAGGTTGCTTCGCGATGCAGGCGCTTCGCGAAGCTTGATCGAGCAGGGCATTGAACGCATTCGCGGAGGTCAGTCGGTCGGCGACCCGGACAGCGAAGACCAGCGCCAGGCCTTGGAGAAATTCACCATCGATGTCACCGAGCGTGCCGAGCAGGGCAAAGTCGACCCTGTGATCGGACGCGATGACGAAATACGCCGAACCATTCAGATTCTTCAGCGGCGGACCAAGAACAATCCGGTGCTGATTGGCGAACCGGGCGTGGGAAAGACCGCCATTGTCGAAGGACTTGCGCAGCGAATCGTGAATGACGAAGTGCCTGCCGGGTTGAAGGGCAGGCGTTTGCTGGCGCTGGATTTTGCCGCGCTTGTCGCCGGAACGCAGTATCGGGGACAGTTCGAAGAGAGGCTGAAAGGGGTGCTGAACGACATTGCACGCCAGGAAGGCCGCATCATTTTGTTCATTGACGAAATGCACATGATGGTGGGCGCCGGAAAGACCGATGGTTCTTCAATGGATGCGGGCAATATGCTCAAGCCCGCCCTTGCACGCGGGGAATTGCATTGCATTGGCGCCACGACTCTCGACGAGTATCGCAAGCACATCGAAAAGGACGCGGCACTCGAACGCAGGTTTCAAAAGACGATTGTGCAGGAACCGAGCGTTGAAAGCACAATTGCCATTCTTCGCGGGATCAAGGAGAAATACGAACTGCATCATGGCGTGGACATCAGCGATACCGCGCTGGTTGCAGCTGCAACACTTTCGCACCGCTACATTTCCGACCGTTTTTTGCCGGACAAGGCGATTGATCTTGTTGACGAGGCGGCAAGCCGCATTCGAATCGAGATCGATTCGAAGCCCGAAGCGCTCGATCGGCTCGATCGCCGCATCATTCAGTTGAAGATTGAGCGAGAGGCGCTGAAGAATGAGCAGGACAAGGACTCGCTGGAGCGATTTCAGAACCTGCAGGGCGAGCTTGAATCCCTTGAACGCGAATATGCTGACCTTGAAGAAGTGTGGAAGTCGGAAAAGGCATCGGTTCAGGGAGCGCAGCATCTGATGGAGCAACTCGACCTTGCGCGCCAGGAGTTTGCCGCTGCAGAACGGGTCGGAGACCTGTCTCGTCAGTCGGAACTGAAATACGGCAGGATTCCTGAACTCAAGCGTCAGTTGGAGCAGGCAAGAGATCACGAGCAGCCCGAGTTTGAATTGCTGCGCAACAGCGTGACTCCGGACGAAATTGCAGAAATCGTCTCCAACTCTACCGGCATTCCCGTCTCCAGGATGATGCAGGGCGAGCGCAGCCGGCTGTTGCAGATGGAGCACGAGATCGCCCGGCGCGTGATCGGCCAGGAGCAGGCGATTCGCGCGGTGTCGGATGCAATCCGGCGCTCGCGCACCGGACTGTCTGACCCCAATCGCCCCTACGGATCGTTTCTGTTTCTTGGGCCTACAGGGGTCGGCAAGACCGAGCTTTCCAAGGCTCTTGCAGAGTTCCTGTTTGACACCGAAGAGTCGCTGATTCGAATAGACATGTCCGAGTTCATGGAAAAGCACTCGGTAGCGCGACTCATTGGCGCGCCTCCGGGCTATGTGGGATATGACGAAGGCGGCTATCTCACCGAACTGGTGCGCCGCCGGCCGTATTCCGTGATTCTGATGGACGAGGTGGAAAAGGCGCATCCTGATGTCTTCAACATCTTGCTTCAGGTGCTTGAGGATGGCCGATTGACAGACGGACAGGGCAGAACAGTCGATTTTCGAAATACCGTGGTCGTGATGACTTCAAACCTCGGGTCCGCAGTGATTCAGGAAATCAGCAATCAAGCCAAGGATGGCTCCGGGGAGGACAAGTGCGATCTGCGGCACAACCGCACGAAGGAAGCTGTTTTTGAAATCGTCAAGCAAAACTTCCGACCCGAATTTGTCAATCGGATCGACGACATGATTGTTTTTCATCCATTGTCAAAGGACAATCTGCGAGGTATTGCCAAGACGCAGACGCAGTACTTGAGAGAACGGCTTGCTGCGCGCGGCTACGAATTCGAAGTTGACGACAGTGCGTTGGATGCGCTGGTGCAGTTCGGGTTTGATCCTGTTTACGGAGCACGTCCGCTGCGAAGGGCCATTCAGTCGGAGATCGAGAATCCGCTGGCCAAGGAAATGCTGTCCGGCCGATTTTCATCGGGCGAGTGCATCAGGGTCTGCTGGTCGAACGACGCTTTCGAATTTGCAACTGATTTTCCGACGGCGGCTTAGCTGTCGCGCTTTTGGTATCTTTGATGCGGGCGTCTCCTTGAACAATCATTTCAAGGCAGCCGTACGTAATAATCAATCGAGTTGCGCCCTTTGCCGCGGAAAAGGCGCTTTATGATTGCCTTTTTGGCCGGAAATTCGCTCGCAGCAACAAAAAAGTCTGAAAATAATTCCAAGAGGGTCATCCTGTGAGCCACTGATGTGTTTCAATAGGATTGAATCGGCTTTGCGAACCGCATCGGCGGGTCAGGTGTAAAGCCGCAGTCATTGCGACCGCATCGGGCGTCAGGCAGGTGATGCGAGTCGTTCAGCGCCGGGCGTTTAGCCCTGTGCAGCACAGCATCAAGGAGAAATTCATATGGCCGAACCGACCGGCAATCAGGCAGCGCGATCGCGACGCGGGCCGTGGCACCACACCTATTTCAGCAGCCATTTCAACCGTCCCGATCAGATCAGGCATCTGTTGGCACTTGCGATGAGCAAAGAGCAGCTCGAGTGTTTCGATCTTGAAACAATCCGGGTGCAGTCCGGTGCGCTGAGCGATGCGCACGTGCTGACGGAGAAGCATTCGGATCTGATCGTCAGCTGCGGTGTGAAAGGCGGCGGGAAGATTGTGATCAGCATTGTCATTGAAGCCAAGAGCTCGGCCGATTCTGGGCTGATGCGCCAGTTGCTTTCGTATATGGCGAGGCTGTACAGCAACGATGCGCCTGCGGTTCTTGCGCTGACCGTGTTTCACGGAAAGTCTGCGTGGCGGGGCGAGAAGTCGTTCTACGCATTCGAGCATGCGCAGCTGCCCGAGCGGTTCGAGTCGCAGTTCCGCGATTATCTGATCGATTTTCGGAGCATATTCGTGAGTCTTGGCGATCCGGATGTGGGTCGGCATCTGCTACAATTGCCATTGAAGGAGCAATTGGTTCTGCAGGTGTTGTCTGAGATATGGGATGCCACGGCGGCGTCGTATGTGAAGTGGGTGGACAAGGCGCAGCGGTTGCCGGAGGGGCAGCTGGTTGAATTTATCAGGAGTACGTTTGAGTATTTGATCAGGGTGAACAAGTCTGTCACAGTGCAGAACGTGAGAGATGCGATTGAGGCGAGCAGTTTGCCGGGAGATGAGGAAATGGCGGAAACAGTAAAGATCAATGAAGATTTGATGACGATGACCGTGGCCGAGATAGAGTCGGTATCTGAGAAGCGTGGAATCGAAATAGGAATCCAAAAGGGAGTCGAAAAGGGAGTCGTAAAGGGAAAGAAGGAATATGCGCAGCGCATGTTGCTTGACGGATTCGACGAAAGCGTGGTTCGCAAGTATTCGGGCTTGAGCGAGACGGAAATCAGCGACCTCAAAAATGACATGCAAGGCTAATCGGCGCTAGACGTTTATGAGCAGCGGCTGGCTATTGTCCCTGTCTGCGAAGACATTTACTGTGGTCATATGAACTTAGTTGGAACGTGCCATGAAGGCAGGTATTTTATGCAGGATGGCTTGTCCGCGCATCGTTCTTTCGACAGATTGCGGAACACAGGTTTAATTGACCTTTCTCGCTGGAGAAGGGTATAGGACGTTTTTATCACTTTTTTCGTTTCGTTCAAAATTATCGGTATTTCAAGGAAAAATTCTGTTCGAGCACCACTAGGAGCTGTTCCGGGGGCTGGACATTCACCCGAAATGGAACTTGTCGGTGCGTCATCCCGAGGTGCGCCTGCGGTTCATGCCGAAATTCCCTCATTCCGAGCCGAATTATTCGAATTTGCGCATATTTCGCATTTGTCGATTCAATTCCATTGCCGCACTGGACAATCAATGCGCAATAAGGTGGAAGACTCCTGAAATCCAGAGAGCAACAGCTAGGATTGCCGGATATAATTTTGCTTGCGAGTTCGCGATTCGCAGCCTCCGCCAAGCAGATGGGCGGCAAGGCTGATGCGCGAGGTCGAAATAAAGAGCGTTTTCAAAGCGTGTGCAGAAATTTCGCGGGATTAGCCTGCGTTTTTTTGTAAGTATGCTGCATTAATGGGTAGGAGCATTGTGACGTGTCTAAATACAAGTCTGATATCGAAATAGCGCGCGAAGCGAAAATGAAGCCGATTCTTGAAGTCGGAGAACCGCTAGGGATCCCTTCAAGCGCACTCATTCCCTATGGTCATACCAAGGCCAAGGTGGATCTGGACTATATCGGGTCGCTCACAGATCGCCCGGATGGAAAGCTGATACTTGTCACTGCAATTTCGCCAACTCCTGCGGGCGAAGGTAAGACAACAACATCCGTCGGCCTGGGAGACGGTCTCAATCGTATTGGTAAAAATACAATGATTTGTCTTCGCGAACCGAGTCTTGGACCGTGTTTCGGGATGAAAGGCGGCGCTGCCGGCGGCGGCTATGCGCAAGTCGTTCCGATGGAAGACATCAACTTGCATTTCACAGGCGACTTTCACGCAATCAGTGTGGCGCACAATCTGCTGTCAGCTCTGGTGGACAACGCGATCTACTGGGGTCTGGAGCCGCAACTTGATGCGCGAAGAGTATCATGGCGGCGGGTGGTCGACATGAATGACCGCGCACTGCGTCAAATCACATGCTCGCTTGGCGGTGTCGCAAACGGCTTTCCGCGCGAGAGCGGATTCGACATTACCGTGGCAAGCGAGATCATGGCAATTTTCTGCCTGTCGAAGAATCTTGAGGACTTGCAGGAACGACTCAGCCGAATCATTGTCGGCTACAAGCGGGACCGCTCGGCAGTGACGGCGCACGATCTGAAAGGCGAGGGACCGATGACGGTTCTGCTGAAAGATGCGGTGGCTCCGAATCTGGTGCAGACGCTGGAAAACAATCCCGCTTTCGTGCATGGCGGTCCTTTCGCCAACATTGCGCACGGCTGCAATTCCGTAATCGCAACCCGCGCGGCCCTGAAAATGGCAGACTACGTGGTCACCGAAGCCGGCTTCGGGGCGGACCTTGGCGCACAGAAATTCTTTGACATCAAGTGCCGTTCCGCCGGTTTGTCGCCTTCGGCGGTCGTCATTGTAGCAACCATCCGGGCGCTGAAGATGCACGGCGGAGTCGCGCGCACCGATCTGGGGTCCGAAAATGTCGACGCTGTGAACGCGGGCTGCGACAACCTGGAACGCCACATTTCGAACGTGTCGAAGTACGGTGTGCCTGCCGTTGTGGCCATCAATCGGTTTGTCACTGACAGCGACGCGGAAGTCGATGCCGTACATGCGCGATGCAAGGCGCTGGGCATTGACGCATTTGATTGCACTCATTGGTCGAACGGCGGATCCGGAACCGAAGAACTCGCCCGGCGCGTTGTCGAAGTCGCCGACAGCGGCGAAGCGAATTTCCGCACCCTGTATGGCGACGAAATGGCATTGGAAGACAAGATTCGCACGACAGCGCGCGAAATCTACGGCGCTTCGGATATCGCCATAGACAGCAAGGCGCACAGCTACCTAAGTCAGCTTGAGCAGGATGGTTTCGGTCATTTGCCGATATGCATGGCAAAAACGCAATACAGTTTTTCGGCTGATCCGACGAAGCTCAACGCTCCGGTCGGCCACGTTGTGCCGGTTCGCGAAATCCGGCTATCCGCCGGTGCCGGCTTCATTGTCGCCATCTGCGGCGACATCATGACAATGCCCGGACTGCCGCGCGTGCCGTCAGCAAATTCAATTCATATTGACGAGTCGGGGCAGATTCAGGGGCTGTTTTGATTCTCCCTGAAACTGCTTCGCTGATTTTGTGATTAGAACACTCGATCGCGAACTGCTGGAACGCTCTCCCTTCCACCCGCGTCTTTTCGGCATGAACGGCGCGGTTGCCAGTGAGCACTACCTGGCAGCAAACGCCGGCGCAGATGTCCTTAAGGCAGGCGGCAACGCTGTCGATGCCGCCGTCGCCGCGGCTTTGGTCGAGGGGCTCGTCAATCCGCATCAGCATACGATTGGCGGCGAATGTCCGATGCTGATTCAGATGGCAGACCGAAAGGAGCCGGTGGTGGTGAACGGCAATACAATGGCGCCGACAGCTGCGAGCGTCGACGCCTACCGCAGCCGCGGATTGACCGAAGTGCCGGATACGGGTATTCTTGCTGCAGGCGTGCCCGCCGCGCTTGGCTCGTATTGCGCTGCGCTGGACAATTTCGGGACAATGCCGTTCCGCGAAGTCTGCAGCGCGGCCTTGGAATTGGCATCGAACGGATTTGCAATCCATCGCGGCCTTGTCTACATGACGGACTTCGGCATAGCGGCGATGAAGGAGACGTTTCAGCGCGACTGGCCGAATACTGCTGCTCTCTACCTGCCCGAAGGCGAGACGCCTAAGGCGGGAGATATCCTGAAAAATCCTGCGCTGGCTGATTTTCTGCAATCCCTGGTCGATGCGGAACGCCGAGTCGGCGATTCGCGCAAGGCCGGCATCGCGGCAGTGCGCCAGGAATTCTACAGCGGCATCCCTGCGCTGGAAATATCAAAGCATTGCATGGAACGCGACGCGCTGCTGGCGATTGAAGACCTGAACGAGTACAAGACCTTTCTCGAAGAGCCCGTGTCGGTCGATTTTCACGGCGCCAGAGTGTTTAAGTGCGGACCCTGGAATCAAGGTCCGGCCATGCTTCAGGCGCTGTCCATACTTCAGTATTTCGACCTTCAAGCCATGGATCACAATTCGACGCAGTATCTGCATACGGTCATCGAGGCGGTGAAACTGGCATTCGCCGACCGCGAGCAATGGTATGGAGACCCTGGCTATGTTGACGTGCCCATTGACGAACTGCTTTCGGACAATTACGGCTGGCATCGCGCGAGTTTGATCGACACTGATAGCGCCGACGATGAAATCCGCCCAGGCGACCCGCGTGACCCGCGTGGCGCGCTGGCGCCCGATGAGCGTGTAGGCGGCGCCCCCTGGGGGCCCGGTACCGTGCATGTCGATGCAGCCGACCGGCACGGGAACATGGTGTCGGCGACCCCGAGCGGCGGCTGGATCAGGTCGTCCGAAGTAGTCAAGTCGCTTGGCTTCCCGCTTGGAAACAGGTTGATGACGTTCTATTTGGAGCCGGCGAATCACCCTGGCGTCATCGCGCCGAGAAAAAGGCCGAGAACGACGATCAGTCCTACCATGGTGCATCGTGACGGGTACCCGTGGATTGCCTACGGCAGCATGGGAGGCGATCAGCAGGATCAGTGGATGCTTCAGTTCATTCTCAATCGTGTCATGTTCGACATGACCCTGGCCCAGGCGATAGAGGCGCCGAAATTCTCAAGCAGACACTTTCCAGGCTACTTCGCGCCGCACGATTTCATTCGAAAGAGTGTCAATATTGAACCGCGCGTCGGCCGCCGGACGATTGACGAGCTCAGGGAAATGGGACACGATGTAGACGTCGTGCCGGACTGGACGGAGGGATTCCTGCTCGCGATTGAGCGAAATCACGAAACCGGGCTGCTTGAGGCCGCCTGCGATCCGCGCGGCGCCAAGGGAGACGTGTTTCCGGCGGCAGCATGCTGCTGGTAGGCCGCCCGCGCACGAGCTATTTCCCTATCCGAGATCAGGCACAGGCACGCCGTGGCGAATGCAGCACGCTTTGAGCGTGTTGCGCAGCAGGCAGGCAATAGTCATCGGCCCGACGCCGCCAGGCACCGGCGTGATTGCAGCGGCAACCTTTGACGCCTCGTCAAATTCCACGTCGCCGACTAGCCTCGATTTGCCAGTTTCAGCGGGAATCCTGTTGATCCCGACATCGATGACGGTAGCGCCCGGCTTGATCCATTCGCCCTTGATTATTTCCGGCACGCCGACCGCAGCAACCAGAATGTCGGCTTCGGCGCATTTGCCGGCCAGATCCTTGGTGCGCGAATGCGCAATGGTTACGGTGCAGTGCTCCCTTAGAAGCAGCGCGCCTACGGGCTTTCCTACGATATTGGATCGGCCGACTATCAGCGCATTGGCCCCGGAAAGATTCTGAATTTGCGACTTGATCAGCATCACGCAGCCAAGCGGAGTGCAAGGCACCATGCCCTCGAGACCGATATGAAGCTGTCCGACATTGTTGACATGAAATCCGTCAACATCCTTTGACGGCGCGATCGTATTGATGATGCCGTCCTCGTCAATGTGATCGGGCAGCGGCAGCTGAACGAGTATGCCGTCGACCAGCGGGTCTTCGTTCAGCCGTTGGACGAGGTCGAGTACGCCCTCTTCGGTGACCGAGGTGTCCAGCGTGTGATGAAACGAGTTCATTCCGGTTTGCGAAGTTTGGATGATCTTGTTGCGTACGTAGACCTTGCTGGCGGGATTGTCGCCGGCAATAACGACAGCCAGTCCGGGTGTGAACCCATGCTTGGCTTTCAAGGCCGAGACCTGAAGTGTGATTTTCTCGCGAATCTGCGCCGCGATTGCTTTGCCGTCGATGAGTTTCGCTGTATTCGTCATGATCAGTTTCTACTGCGGTTGCGTGGTTGATGAATGGCTTGGCGTTAGATGCTTATCGGGCTATGTCTGCAGTCGAGTCAGGCAGCAGTCTGCCGGTACGAACGAGGGCGTCGCATCCGGCATTCAATTGTTTGCGGCCGAGCCGGCAGCCGCACCAACCTCGACAAGCGGGGCGTAGTATACCGCAGGTCGAGTCGCTGCTATGCCGCCGCTGGCATTCAGGCGGGCGACGGCACAGATTTACGGATGAAATACTCCGGATCCTTGCGCTGTCTGGCGATTGCAGGAATGATTTCCCGGTACACGCCTGCGATGCCCCTGCACGGCGGCGGGAGCTGGCTTTCCAGCGCCTGGCTTAGCCGGGGCAGGTTGTAGAAAGGCACCATCGGAAACATGTGATGCTCGATGTGGTGGTTCATGTTGAAGTAAAAGAACCTTAGGACCGGTCCAGCGGTGAAGCTTCGAGTTGAGTGGCGGTGATCCCTGACATTCATTTGCAGACAGGTGTGCTGCGTCAAATGCAGGAATCCGCTGATCGGCCCTCCAATGATTCGGGCTCCGAGCGTTAGCGCGATAGGCAGCCATGACTGCATAATCACTGCGAGCAAAAAGACAGCGGCGTATAGCGCAGTCATAGCTCGGGCATTGAAAACAGCCTCCGGAACCCGCTTGGGTGGAATCACTTCGAGCATTTCATCTGAAATCTTGCCGAATGCCTGAAGCAAAAGGGACTTGGAGTAGAAATAGGTTCCGCCAAGCCCCGAGCCTATGGCGAAGAATTTTTTCCAGGTTACCGGATTCGGCTCGGACAGCTCGGTATCGCCTTCGTCAAAATGAGTATGGCTGTGGTGCCCGGCATGAGCCCAGCGCAAGGAGACAGGTTCCATTTGTACCATCCATCCAAAGATCCACAGCGCGGCGTCGTTCAGCCATCGGCTGCGAAAGGGCGTCTTATGGCAAAGTTCATGAACTGCGGATGTGGCGCAGCCCCACACTCCGCAGTAGGCTAGCAGGCATGGAAGGGCCCACCAGGTTCCCCATGTGAGTACGGCAGCCGTGCCGAATATCAGCAGCAACGCCAAATGACCGCCGATCCATGGCATAGCACGTCGGTCAGACCGTTTGGAGAGTTCCTTCAGCAGTTTCGGGTCGATGTCGCAGCGATGCCAGTTGTTCTTGAGCGTGGACATGGTCATCTGCATCCTGTAAATATCCGATGTCAAGGCGGTCGTTCGAATCGCACAATTGCGATGAATTGACCGAGTTGTGATTATTTTATTCTTGGCTCCTCGTCAAGTGAAGAGAAATTGAGCGGCTTGCGTTGTTTCATGATTTGCGTCCCGCTTACATTCGGCTCAGCCGAGCGGCCAGGGCAGACTGACATACTGCTGCAGCAATCCTGGAGGAAAGTCTCTGTTCAAGGCGCCCGCCATGACGCACATCAAGCCTATGCCGCAAGCTGTCAGAACCAGGGTCTTCGGCCATCCGGAACCGGCGCGGATTCGGAAAAACAGGATCAGGAAGACCGCAAGAGCAATGATGAAGCCGACTACTCCTGTCATTGCGATGAGCGCCGCAAACCATCCAAGTGTCGACCATAGGCCGTAAGGCGCGTCGGCATCTTCACCGGCAACTTCCTTGTCAGCGAAAATCGCATCTCCTTCCTGGCGCCGAATCATTGAGACGAACAGAACGAGACAGCATGCAAGCGAGAATCCGCCGACTACCAGGGGAATTATCTTGTCAGTCATGTTGAAATTGTCGATCGCGCCCGCATTGAATAACGCCACAGCCAAATACCCGGATATCGCAAGCAGGAAAACAATCGGCGCGCGCTTGGTGCCGGCTTGCACGTCGCCTTCGGCCATGATCGTTTTGGCCTGGCGGATGCCAAGGACTACTGACACCGCCGTGACAATCAGCAAAACGATCACGATCGGACTGAAAACGTAATCGATTCCGACCTCGAAGCTTTCGCGGAATCGAAAACTGGCGATTTGAAACGCCTGATTGGTGAATTTCTCCACAGGATTGGACAGCACGAACCCGATCAGAAACGCAGGCCGCGACCAGTCAAAGCGACGGAGGAATATCCCAATCAGTCCAATTGCAAAAAGTGCCAGAAGGTCTTCAAAATTCTGTCCCGACTGAAACGCGGCGAAGCTGATTATGATGAAAAGAAACGGCGCAAGATAGGTAAATCGAATTGTTGTCAACCTGGCGATTCCGCCAGAGGCGGCGATGCAGAGCAAAGTGCCGACTACGTTGGCAAGGGCGAGCAGCCATACAATCGAATAGGTGATGTCGAGATTATTCTTCAGCATGCTTGGGCCGACTTCAATGTCGCCGGAACCCAGCAGCGCAATCGCACCGATGAATATCGCCATAGACCCTGACCCCGGTATGCCGAACAATAGGGTCGGGACCAGTCCTCCGCCCTCCTTGGCATTGTTCGAACTCTCAGGGCCGATGATTCCGCGCACTTCGCCTGAACCGAAACCGGACTTGTCCTTGGTGCTCTGGACCGAGTGGCCGTAAGCGATCCAGTCAACAACCGACCCGCCAAGTCCGGGTATGACGCCAACCATCACGCCGATGACCGAGCAGCGCATAGACAGCCAGATGTTCGAAAGCCAGTCTCGGATGCCGGCGAGCCAGCCTGATCCGAGAGTCGCCTTTTCTGCAATGGATCGATCCTGGCGCAGCAGCGAAACGATTTCCGGGATTGCGAATATCCCCAAGCCGACGATCACCAGTTTCAAACCGTCGACAAGATAGGGAATGTCGTAGCTCGCCATCCGCAGGCTGCCGCCGGCGTCGGATTCGCCGATCGTTCCAACCATGATGCCCAGCCCTGCTGCGGCCAGCCCCTTAAGCGGCAAGCGGCCGGCCAGAACTGCCACCATGCTCAGGCCAAGCAAGGTGATCATCAGCATTTCAGGGAGTCCGAATGCAAGGA
Source organism: Arenicellales bacterium (assembly GCA_965214615.1). GTDB lineage: Bacteria > Pseudomonadota > Gammaproteobacteria > Arenicellales > JAJDZL01 > CBDAUN01. The sequence goes on along the minus strand of OZ243952.1, from coordinate 2,830,841 downwards.
CAACAGGTCTGGCAACCAGGATAAACACCGTTAGAAAGCTCGCGCCGACCAGGCCTCCGAACAGCGATGAAGCGAACGCTGCCGAAAGGGCTCGCGCCGCTTCGCCTTTCTTTGCCATGGGGAATCCGTCGAGCACCGTCGCTTGCGAAGCCGAACTGCCGGGAATCCCCATCAGCACTGATGCGAATGTATCCGATGTCGGCACGACCGCGACCATCCCGATCATCAGGGCCAGACCAAGTATCGGGTCCATGCCGAACATGAACGGAAGCAAAAGCGATAGGCCCGCAATTCCGCCAAGACCTGGAAACACGCCCACGGCCAATCCCATGACCACGCCTAGAACGACATAGGCCATCACCTCGGGATTCAGTATCAAAGACCATGCCTGAGCCAATGCGGGCAAGGCGGCGAGTATAACTTCCATGGTTCGAATCTACTGACTAGAGAGTCGGCATTCTCCCGGATGGCAAAGGGTGGTCTATTTCAGCGTCACGCCGTAGTCCTGCTTCAACATGTTTACGATGAACGCCTTGGCACTGGCCGGCACATTGGTCGCAGTACCAAGCGCAGTATTTGCGTCTGCCCCTGTGAAGACCTTGTACTTGCCGATTCGCTTGCGCGACAGTTCCTCGAAGTCGTCACGTGCAATCACCGAATTGAATGCCGCCGTGTAGACGTCTGCGACTTCCTGAGGCGTTCCTGCCGGCAGAAAGGCGATTTTTTGTACTGGAAATCCAGCGACAAAGAACGCTTTCCACGCATCCCATGCCTCACCAGAAGTTTCGCAGCCCTCGGTTGCTTCGCACACTTCCTTGAAAGTGGGTATGTCAGGGAAGGTGGGATCACGCACGATACTGCCATCGGATGCCAAGGCGCCCCAGGTCATCATGGGCACCGCCTTGCCGGAATCTACAAGCTCTGTCGAACCCTTCAGGTAGCCGGACGAGGTCTGATAGTCGATGTTCGCCTCGCCTCGTTCAAACATCAGCCGCCCGTCGCCGCGCCCCTTGATTCCAAAAACCGGCTCTACATTCATGCCGAGCAGCTTCCAGGCAAGCAGCGGCACTAGATCAAGTCGCGTTGCACCCTGGCTTCCATAAATGAATCGCGAGTCCTTTAGCGCATTGGCGGATCCGTCAAATTTCGCGCCATCTTCGGCGTTCAGGTACGCAACTCCGCCAGTTCCGGATGCCATGACCGGAACCCAGTCGCTGTATTCATATCGCACGCGCGGGTCGCCGAGCAGGTAGGGAAACTGTGTTGAGCCGGAAGTTCCGAAAAGCAAGGTTCCGTCCTTGTGCTTTTGCTTCTGGAACCAGTTGGCGCCTTTCGTGGACCCTGCGCCCGGCATGAATTTAACGACCACGGTTGGTTCTCCAGGCAGCGCTTCGGACAGCAGGGGCGCGAAAAAATTCGCCCATTTCGCAGATCCTCCGGTTTCAGAAAACGGGATAATCCATTCAACGGTTTCGTCTTGGAAATCGACTTCGGCAACTGCCGTCGACACCATTGCAAAGGCAGAGGCAAAGCCGATGACTGCGCACTGTGCTAATTTAAGTGGATTCATTATTCTTCCTCTGTTGTTTATGAAGGATGTTGGAATTTTTGAAAAAAAACTGTCGTGCGCTGTCCATTTGGCGCAATTCTAGCGGTTTGGAATAGCTGTTGATTTTCTTTATATTTCATCGTGCAGCATATCGATTTTCGCAATTGCGATGACGGGTGCCTGTTGCTGCGCAGCGCAGCCGTCATGTTGAGTTCGCGAACAATTTTACTGTATCAAGTGAGCAGGAATGACTTCAGTGCCAAATGAAGTGACCGCACATCATAAGGAACGTCGAATTTCGGCCGCTTAGGGCAAAAGGGTCAAGCCGCCTGGTCGACCCGTGTCAGAGGCAGTACGAAGACCATTTACCGGCTTCAGGGGGCGTTCATCACTTGGGTTTGTGTCGGCTTCAATTATCCAAACGGCAGTCCAAGCGCCTGCGACGCATCGCGCAAGCGCCTTATTGACGCCAAGCAGGCTAGGAACGGAAAACAACGGATCCGGCGCGGCTACGGATGAGAGGCGAAGCGTCTGCCTTTGCGCAATATCACGAAGCCGCGGTCGCTCCTTGCGCTACAATTCCCAACCTTTCGTATTTTCAACATTTCCGCTTGCAGGCAGTGACAGATCGCCAATGCGGCGACTGACATCTTGCTGGGAGAACTCTGCGAACAGCAATGCCGGTGTATACGGACTCATACTTCCTACGAATGGCAGCGTTTCGATGAGCGATCATTGGATTTCACGTTTCATCACGACAAGGCGCCTGCTGACGGCGGTCTGCGGAATTGTCGGCACCGCATGCTTTTGGCAACTCGGTCTTCCCTTGCCGTTCCTTTTCGGCCCCTTGGCGGCATCGCTGCTGGTTGCGCTCTGCGGAGGTCGGCCTGCGAACTTCGGTGTTCTTTCCGTGTTTGCTCGCACAATTGTCGGCGTAGCTGTCGGTGCGTCGATCACGCCTCAATTGATCCTCGATTTGCCTGAAATTGCAAAATCCGTGGCTCTGATTCCCCTTTATCTGTGCGTGATTGGTGTCATCGGGTATGTCTATTTCCGCAAAGTCATCAAGCTGGATCCCGCTACAGCCTATTTTGCAGCCATGCCCGGCGGACTTATTGACATGATCATTTTCGGGCAGGAAGCCGGAGGCAACGCAAGAGTGCTCTCTCTCATTCATGCGACCCGGGTGCTCGTCATCGTTTCGATAGCGCCATTTTTGCTTGTCTGGCTCTACGGAGCGCAACTGACCCATCCAATTGGAAGTCCGGCGATGGAACTGCCGTGGGATGAACTCGTCCTAATGCTGATCGCCGCTTTAGGAGGCTGGAAGATCGCCGAACGGGTTAGATTGTTCGGAGCATCCATTCTCGGCCCCTTGATTGCCGCTGCTGCAATGTCGCTTAGCGGATTGCTGCAATCGCGGCCGCCGGCCGAAGCCATATTGTTCTGCCAGTTCCTTATCGGCACCGGCATTGGCGTCTATTACATCGGAGTCACATTGCGCGAATTGCGCAACGTGGTAAGCGCGGCTACAGCCTACGTATTACTGCTCGCGCTGGTGGCAGCGATATTTTCAGGGATCGCGTCCGTATCAGGAATTGCAGATCCCATGGAGGCGTTTCTCGCGTTCGTACCCGCCGGACAGGCTGAAATTGCAATCCTTACCATCGTCGCCGGAGCCGACCTTGGCTTCGTAGTCGCGCATCATCTGACACGCATCATCCTGATCATACTGGGCGCCCCGTTGGTTGCGCGCCGTGTCAAACTCTCAAAACCTCCGGATTGACGGCATGAATCGGCGCACCGTCGGCATAGGCATTGATCTGATCAAAGATATCTGAAAATTGGACGTCGAATTCGTCCTCGGTGACATATCCGATATGGGGAGTCGCAATGACTCTGGCATGATTGACCAATGGGTCCTGGCTGTTCGTCAAAGGTTCGCTGTCAAACACATCGATCGCCGCCGCAGACGGTCGTCCTGTATCGAGTGCGGCCAGCAGTGCGCCGGGTTCGATCAGGCCGGCGCGCGATGTGTTGACGAAAACCGAATGGGGAGACATGGACATCAGGTCGTTTCGCGTAATGGCCGATCTTGTCGCTGGCTTCAGGCGAACATGAACAGAAATGACATCGCAGATTTCAAAGAACTCCTGTCGGGAACTTGCGACCGCATGACCGTCGTCGGATGCTCTTTGCCGTCCGGCTTCAGAGCCCCACCACAGCACCTGCATTCCGAACACTTCGGCATATCTTGCCACCTGCCTGGCGATTCGGCCGTATCCGTACAGTCCGATGCGGCGTCCGCGCAGTGTTTTGCCTACGCCGCTTTGCCAGGAGCCGGCTTTCAGTGAGGCCATCTGAGCCGGCAGCTGGCGCATCGCTGCCAAAATTAGCGCCCAGGTGAGTTCCGCCGCCGCATATGAAGGCGTGTCGGAATGCATATTGGAGCAAAGCAGCACACCATGGGCGCTGCATGCCTCGACATCGATATGCGGGTAGACGCTTCGCTGAGAGATCAGTTTCAAATTCGGCAGACGCTGCAGAAGCACTCGGGTGATTGCGGTGCGCTCGCGGAACAGAACAAGACATTCGGCATCGATGAGACGAAGCGCTAGCAGATCAGGATCATCAACGTGGTCGTTCCAAACAGTGACGTCATGCGTTTCAAGCTTGGCGAAGCACGCAAGAGTGCGAAGCGTGTCGAACCAGTCGTCAAGTATGTGAACGTTCACAGCCCAACCCGGTCAGCCGGGCCATATTCGGCTTGGCACGAAAACCGTGCCTTCGGCCAGCTTTCGGGCGGTTCTGATCAAGCCGACGCTATGCAATTGGAATTCGCTGTCCAGTGAATAGTCGACAACCAGGTCCATGGTGCCGCAAGCGTGTTCGACAGTCAGTTCCATAGGACTTTGCCGGTTCGCCTTGAAGATGCCCTCAGCGATACTGCCGGGAGTAAGTGCGCAGGCGGCAATGCACTGAGCGCCTGTGACTGCCATAGACGGATGAGTCTTCCAGGGCATGAAATAACGGGCGGCAAAAGACCCTGCAGAGGTTCCCGGGGCTAAAAGTCCGAATTTCGGGATGACCGATTTTGTTACATCGCCCATGCCCATCAGCGTCCCCGCCTCGACACGTATGGCTTCCAGACGTGAAAACAGTTCTGCGTTCGAATCAAGATCCTGAACACTTTCGCGGCCTGTGATGCCGAGGTCGCTGGCTCGCGCTATCACCATTGGCATTGCAACGTCCATGCATGTCACTTCAATTCCGCGGATTTCGTCGCGCACATGCCCTGTCGGCAGGAACTGCCCGGTTGAAGAGCCGACCACATTCATGAATTTCAAGGCGATCGGTGCTGCAGGTCCGGGTACGCCGTCGATGCACGTGTCACCGTCGTAGCATACCTGTCCGTTCGGGGTGTTAACGCGTGCCAGCACGATAGCGCCGGTGTTTACTGCGCGAATCCTGACTTCGGTGAACTCGCCTTTCGCTTCGATCAGTCCCATTTCTATGGCAGCGGGGCCCACGCCTGCAAGAATATTGCCGCATGTCGGCTTGTAGTCGACCAGGCGGTCTTCAACGGAGACCTGGGCAAAAAAGTAATCCACGTCCGCTGCATCGTGATCAGACGCCGAGAGCATCGCAATCTTCGTGGTTACTGCGGCGCCGCCCCCGATTCCGTCAATGTTGAGCGGATGACCTGACCCGATGACTGCGATGAGCACCCGCGCCAAGTCATCGCGATTCTGCGGCAGATGCTCTCGTCGAAAATACGGTCCGCGCGAAGTTCCGCCGCGCATGAAGATGTATGGAATTCCAGTCTGGCTCATCTGCGGAATATTGACACTTGTAACGCAAGAAGTCAACCGAGGCGCGATGACGATCAAAAGGGCTGCCAGGCAAACTGACTTGCCCACAATCCAATGCGCCTGAATCAGGTTCGAATTTCAGCGCTGCTTGAGCCGCCCAAGGGAGTTATCATCACTTGTCTGAAATATTTGTCGAATGATTGCCGCCAGGCTGCGCAACGTGCTGTCGCGGTAAGCCAATCAAGAGAAATCACTTCAATTCATGGCCAGGGACACATCAGACATTTGCGCGGTTGAGCGACTCCCGGTTGTCGGTGTCATGGGGTCTGGAACGACGCCTCATAAGGATCGATCGGAGCCCCTGGGCCGCTGGCTGGCCGAATTCAATGTTCATCTGCTATGCGGCGGAGGCGCAGGGGTGATGACTGCAGTAAGCAGGGCATTTGCCGAACACACCCCGCGAAAGGGCAAGATCATAGGGATTTTGCCGGGAAAGTGGGAAAATGGAGTGTATTCGACTGCATCGGGATACCCGAATCCTTGGATTGAGATGCCCATATTGACGCACTTGCCCTATTCGGGTACTAGCGGGACGCAAGCCGAATCCCGCAACCATATCAATGTGCTGACCAGTGACGCAGTTGTCATTCTTCCAGGGTCTGCGGGAACGGCATCAGAGGCGCGGCTTGCCGTTCAGTACGGTAAGCCTGCGATCGCCTGGCTGAAAAGTCGAAGCGATATTGAGGGCATGCCGGCGCAAATTCCGGTTGCCCGTGAATTCGACGAGGTTAGGCAGTTCGTCATGCGCAGTATTGAGAAATCTCATGGATGATCTTCAGCGCTCGCTGTTGAATGTATTCGCTGCGAGCGATCTCGACCGCGTCGTGCTTCGCCGCAAGGATCAGGCTTGGTCGGAACGTCTCGGCTTGAGCGACGAGGCGCGGCACATACCGTTTTTCCAAGGGCGATTTCTGTCGTCACGTGAACCGGATGTCGCACCTGCATGGCTGAACATCGATCAAATGTCCCGGCTGGGAGAAGCTGCCGCCACCAAGGTTTTTCTGGGCATGCGTGATTCGGAGGGCTACTTTGCGGTTGACGTTGCCGAAAGCGCGGCGGTCGAACGTCTATCGGGCGAAGATCTGGGGTTCGTCGATCTTCGTCAAGTCGGATCGCTGCTTCGACCGCAAGATGCATCCGTAATATCCTATGCCAAGGCGCTATTTCATTGGCATCACGCGCATCAGTATTGCGGATTCTGCGGTTCGGAGACCAAGCCCGCCCAGGCCGGACATGTTCGGCAATGCATGAATTCGGGCTGCGGAAAAACGCACTTCCCTAGAACCGATCCTGCGATCATTGTTGCTGTAACAAGAGGCGAGCGCTGCCTTTTCGGGCGGCAGCCTTCTTGGCCGCAGCGGCGGTATTCTGTCATCGCCGGATTCGTGGAGCCTGGAGAGAGCATTGAACAGGCAGTGGTCAGGGAAGTCATGGAGGAAACTGACATAGTCATCGATACGGTGAATTACCGATCGTCTCAGCCATGGCCGTTTCCGGGATCGATCATGCTGGGATTTTGGGCGACTGCGGGCACCGAGCAGATTTCGCTGAACGATGGCGAACTTCAGGAAGCGCACTGGCGCTGTCCGTCGGAGGTTGTCGAAGGCTTGCTCGAAGGCAGTTTCCTGTTGCCGCCGCGGCTGTCGATTGCATACCGGCTCATTGAGGAATGGTTTGATTCGCATTCGCGCGAACCGTTGGCGGATGTGATTGTTCGAATCGGATGCAAATCCGAACCGCGCTAAGCGTTCAATGACTGAGGAATCGAATTGATTCAATTCGATATACGTTTCGAAATTCGCGGTGGCTATATTGTCATAGGTCTCGATCCAATCTCCGCTAATGCTCCAAAAGTCATAATGGAATTCATGCCGTTGACAAGTGATTTGAAACTGTTGCCAACCGAGATGGCATCTAAGGCATAGTTGCTCAAGATCGTCTCAATCTAGGCTATGCCTTGAAGTCCTCAATATCCAAATTCACATTCCCATCTGCAAATTGACTATGGGCAATAATGTTTTTGATTTTTGCGATGCTCTCTTGAAACCCTAGATTGAATTGTTTGTGGTTGTTGTCATCCAGTTGATTTGATAAGTTGCCGATCGAATCGGCTAGATTCTTAGCCACCTTGTCGTTTCTAGCTGCAAGGGTAACAGCCAGTGTCACTATCATTTGGTTTGCCGCAATCTGACCATTTAAGTGATTTAACACATCATCTACTGAGTTCATGTCATGTTGCTCCCACATGTTGTCCCGATACCATTCCTCGAAATTCGATTTGGTTGAGTCGGTTATCGGTCGACTCAATTTTTGCTTCGACCCTCGCGATCCGTTCACCCGTATTCCGAAAATCCTCATGGACTACCTTTTGTAACGTTTTTAAATCATTACGCAAGTCTTCCACATTTTTTTGAAGCGGCGCGATTGCACTGCCAACAGCCCAACGCACTATACCCCACAAAAAGCCAAGAGTTACGACGATCCATACCAGAGATGGCACGATTTGTTGCAATTGCTCCATGAAATTCTCTCTTATCTCTGCAGTCAATCGGTGACTGCGGCCCATCGGGTGACACTGTGCATTATAAAGCCATTCATTCTTGAATTTCTTCGTCCTATCCAGTGTGCAGTTGGAAAGGCAACTTTCTCCGGCAGGTGCGAATCCTGCCCTACATCTCTTACTCCAATTCTTCAGTGTTCCTTGCCGGAAGCAATCAGTCAATCGGGATAAGGAATTGTTTTGTATATTATTCAGCCAAACAATAATAGTGCATGGAGAGTATCTGTTATGAAAATTGACCTGCCAGAAACCATTGAACATGGAGACCGCGCTCGCCTTTTCCCTGTAGTCGCTGATACCAGCCGGGAAAATCGACTAACGTCTGTGTTTCTAGCGCTACTGCCACATGTCCCAGCATTTGCAAAGGATCTATTTCATACGGTTGGTTTAAGGGTAGGTCAGCGTGCCAAAATCGCTTGTTGGAGCGAGGTCGTTCCTGCCCATAGTGACCACAGTGGAAAACGTCCTGATGGACTAATTGTCGTTAAATCTGGGAAAACAACATGGACTGCATTGGTTGAAGCAAAAATTAAGACTAATCCTATCGAAGAAGATCAGGTAGTGAGTTACCTTGAAATTGCCAGAGATTGTAACTTTGATGCTGTCATCACAATATCCAATCAATTCGTTGCACGCACTGATCTACATCCCGTCAAAGTTTCAAAAACCCTGCTGAGGAAAACCAGCCTGTATCACTGGTCTTGGACATACATTCGAACTCAGTGTGAAATCGTCCAACGAGACTGTGTAGATGATCCTGAACAGGAATTCATATTGAGTGAATTTCTCAGACTTCTCGAACACAAAGACACTGGTGTACAAAGGTTCACTCTGATGAACAGAAATTGGCAAGAGTTGGTGCAAACCGTGTCAAATCACGGGACGCTCAACAAGAATGATCCGAATGTCGAAGAATGCGTAGGTTGTTGGTTTCAAGAGGAACGCGACATTTCTTTGCAACTTACGCGGCATGTTGGAGCCAAAGTAGAAACAGTTATTGGAAATCGTTTGAAAGATAACCCGACCGTTCGTCTGAACGAAGGAATTAAGCAACTCATCGAGGATAAGGCACTCTCTGCTAAATTCAGGATTCCGAATTGTGCTGCAGATTTGGAGGTTTGTGCACACCTTATGTCGCGCACCCTAAGCTATAGTATGAAATTGAAAGCACCTATCGACAGAAAGTCTACCAAAGCACGAGTGAATTGGCTACTACGTATGTTGCGCAGTGATGATGGACGCATAATTGTACGTGCACATTGGCCAGGGCGTGTGGGTCCTACCGACGCAGCAGTCGACAAATTGTGTATTGATCCAAACATAATTCAAGCGGAAACGAGCGCGGCGGCTCCCCATAGTTTTGAAGTACTTGTAATCAACAACCTCGGGCGAGATTTCACCAGCAGGAAGAAATTTATCGAGCAACTAGAGCAAGGCATTCGACTGTTCTATGAACTCGTTGGCCAACGCTTGAAAGCTTGGCAAGCACCGCCGCCCAAGCCGGTTAAATCGCATGAACTAACTGAAGCGGAAGATATTGAAAGCAAAAACTAGAACGTGATTGGGATGACTTGCATGTTTTCGAGGCGCCAAAGTCGACAATAGAAAATCTCCTCAACATCAACTCCGCGCAAATAGATTGGATTTCTTGTTCCGTAGAACGAACCTACTTCAAAAATGTGCACCTTGATTTGCGAACTATTGGCATTCAGCTACAAATAGCGTAGATGTGTCGGGATATGGTTATGTTCCTTATTTCGTTGGACTCGATCTGTATTCAACTGATGGTTGGAGCTGGATGCCAATCCGAACCAATCTCACTGTCCAATCGCTAGAGCCTAATCGAATTAATTCGCGCTGCGCTGTGAAGCCAACCAGTACGGTGTGTTATAGCCGACATCTTCACATCACCTTGGAATGCAAATATGAAATCTGCAACAACCGTGCGTCCGTCAATATTTGTTACTCGCAAGCTGCCTCCTGCGGTAGAAATCCGGTTGAAGCAGGATTATCAGTGCGATTTCAATGCCAATGACTGCCTGTATGGGAGCGATGAGCTTATCGAGCGTTCAAACCGGGCCGATGCCGTTCTTTGCTGCCATACGGAGCAATTCACCGAATCGGTAATCGGACAGCTTTCTCCTAGCGTCAAGGCAATCGCAAATTTTTCCGTCGGTGTCGACCACTGTGACCTCGATGCTGCCAGGAATGCCGGCATCATCGTGACCAATACCCCCGATGTGCTGTCTGATGCGACTGCGGAAATCACCATGCTGTGCATGCTCGGTGCTGCTCGACGCGCCGGCGAAGGCTTCGATCTGGTACGCGCCAACAGATGGCATGATTGGAGCCCTACGTTTATGCTTGGTTCTCAGATTACCGGGAAACGCTTCGGGATTGTCGGCATGGGGCGTGTCGGCCAAGTGGCGGCGCGACGAGCCAGAGGCTTCGACATGCAAATTCACTACCACAATCGCCGCAGGCTGTCGCCAGAGGCAGAGCGCGGAGCGCTCTATCACGAGACGCTGGAAGGCTTGCTGGAGTCGGTCGATGTGGTTTCGCTGCATTGCCCGAACAATCCTGATTCAATGGGACTGTTGAACGCTAGGCGAATTGAGCGGCTTCGCGCAGGAGCAATCGTGGTCAATACGGCGCGCGGAACCGTGGTGGACGACGAAGCTCTTGTGAGTGCACTGCGATCCGGACACGTCGGTGCCGCGGGACTTGATGTGTTCAATGGCGAACCCTCAGGAATTCACCCGGCGTACCGGGAACTGCGCAACGTATTTGTGCTGCCGCATTTGGGCAGTGCCGCAACAGAGACGCGAGACGCCATGGGGTTCAGGGCGCTCGACAACCTGGATGCGGTTTTCGAAGGGCGCGAACCGGGTGATCGGGTGGCGTGACGGTAATCCGCTAGCTCAACTAGCGGAACAATTTTCTATTCCGCTTCAGGATTTTTAACGGTCTCTTGGTACCACGCGGTCCAGGCGCCGAGCAGCACGATTATGACAATTGTCCAGAAAGGGGGTTTTCCGATCGATTCGGCGAGACCCAGCAGGAATGCGCTGAGCAGAAACATGCCAAGGAAACCGGCAACTACTTCATTTTTCATAGTGGCAATTATCGCAGGTTCGAGTTAGGCTGACTTGTATTTTACTCGTCGCCGGGATGATTCATGAGCCAGTTTGCGGTTCGCAGCAGACGCGCGTCATCCATGTGCTGCCCGATCAATTGCACGCCGATTGGCAGCCCCGACTCGCCCTGAAGCAACGGAAGCGTCAATGCCGGCACCCCGCAGAAAGTCCATGCGGTAGAAAATATCGGATTGCCGGTGGAGTCGAGTCCCGAAGGTGCCTCCCCAGGTGCTGCCGGTGCGATGATGGCGTCGAATTCGTCAAAATGTGCATCAAGAATTCCATTCAGTACAGACCGCGATTCCATTGCATTGATGTAGTCGCGCGCACTGACTGCTCTTCCGCGCTCCATCATCTGCTCCATCATGGGATCAAAGAACTGTCCTCCTTCATCTTGAATTGCCGCATACCATGTGGACATTTCTGCCGCGTTGATTGTCGCAGCCGCCTGCCACGCCGATTCAAACGCGGTCCCAAGATTGACTTCGACAATCTGATCACCTAGGCTGTCGACTACTTCCTCAAGTCCGGCCTTTGAGCTGTCGTCAAGCATATCCCAGTGAGGAGTTCGGTAAAATGCCAGCTTCGTCGGAACCGGAGGCTCTGCCCGGCTTACCGCTAAAAGCGGCGGCACAGGGCCGGCTTGCAGCGTAGAACTGTCTTTCGGGTCGCCTCCGATCATTACTTCTGCGAGAAGGGCGGCGTCTTCGACGCTGCGCGCGAATACTCCGACTTGGTCGAGGAACGGCGACTGGCGTAGAATTCCGCTACGCGAAATAAGCCCATAGCTTGGCTTGTAGCCGACCGTGCCGCAATATGCAGCCGGACGTATGACTGAACCGTTGGTTTGCGTTCCCACCGCTCCTGGCACCATGAACGAAGCTACCGCTGCTGCGCTGCCGCTGCTTGAACCGCCAGGCGTATGCGCCGGATTATGGGGATTCGCGGTTTTACCTGGCGTAAGCCATGCCAGTTCCGCGGTGACTGTCTTGCCCATTATGACGGCGCCGGCCTGCTTCAATTTTTCGACTACTGTTGCATCATTGCGGGGAATACGCCCTTCAAACAGCTTGAATCCGTATTCCGTGGGAATCAGGGCGGTGTCAATGATGTCCTTGATGCCAATGGGAACGCCGTGCAGCCGTCCTACCGCCTTTCCGCGTCGCCGGTCATCGTCCAGACGGTCTGCCTGCCTTAGGACGTTATCCCGGTTCAGCCATGCCCAGGCTCGAATCTCCGGATCGAACTCGTCAATTCGCGCAAGACAATCTTGTGCGAGCTGGCGTGCTGTAAAACTGCCGGCAGCCAGCAGTTCCGCGGCTTGACAAAGACTCACTGAGTGAAGCGACATGGCGTTAGGGCGCCGTATGCCTTGCGTCTAGAACGAAGGGATCTCGCCGAAGAAGTAATCCGGCAGCCACAATGCGATTTCGGGAAATACGTAGACTAGGACCATGGTCAGAAACACGATTCCCAGATACGGCATGATTCCGCGGAAGATATCCATAAGCTGAATATACGGTGGTGCCACTCCCTTCAAATAATAGGCGGACATTGCCATTGGAGGCGTTAGAAACGAAGTTTGCAGGTTGAGCGCAATCAGCATCGCGAACATGTACGGATTGACCCCGAACGTGTCCAGAAGCGGGAGGAAAATCGGAACGAAAATGATCAGAATTTCAGTCCATTCAAGCGGCCAGCCCAGAAGGAAGATCACGATCTGCGCAAGAATCAGAAAACCTACAGTACCTAGGCTCAGCCCCAGGATCCAATGCTCAATCAGCGAATGGCCGCCAAGATACGAGAACACGGAGGCGAATGTCCATGAACCGACGAAAAGCCAGCACACCATGGCGGAAGTTTTTGCGGTTAGAAAAACCGATTCCTTAAAGCGCTCCCATGTAAGCGAACGGTACACCAGTGCGAGTAGCAACCCGCCCATGGCGCCGACGCCAGCCGCTTCCGCCGGTGTCGCCAAGCCCATCAGAATGCAGCCGAGAACTGCAAGGATTAGAAATGCCAGCGGTACGACCGAGGTGACGACTTGAATCAGAATCGATATCGCTGACGGCACCTCTTCCTCTCGCGGCTTCGGTGCCAGAGAAGGATTGATGCTTGCGCGGATGACCACATAGACCATGTACAGCCCGGCGAGTATCAGTCCCGGGAACATCGCTGCTGCGTAAAGCCGCAAAGGTGAAAGCTCTGCAATTGCCGCATAGACGATCAGCATGATGCTGGGCGGAATCAGAATCCCAAGGCATCCTCCCGCGCAGATGACGCCTGCGGCAAAGCTGGTGTCGTATCTGGCTTTCAGCATCGCCGGGAATGCCAGCATGCCCATTAGGGTGACGACAGCGCCGATGATTCCGGTTGCAGTCGCAAATGTGGCGCATGTCAGCAATGCAGCCACTGCCATTGAACCGGGCAGGTGCCGTGCGGCAAGCTGCAGTGAAAAGAACAGGCGGTTGACGATGTTCGCCCGTTCTACCACGTACCCCATAAATAAGAAAAGCGGAATCGCAACCAATACGTCGTTGGACATCACCGAAAACGTATTTTGCACGGTCAAGTCAAAGATACGATTGTCAAAAATCGTGTCCATGCGCAACTCGTCGTAGTACGCATAGTAGCCGAATGCCAGTCCCATGGCCATCAGTGTGAACGCGATTGGGAACCCGAGCAGGACCATGAAAATGAACAGCCCGAGCATTACTATGGCAATTTGAGGATCAGTCATGTCACCTTGCCGACTGTGGATTTTCCTGAACGTCGCCGTCTTGCTGCATGAGCTTGCTTTCCGTTTCTTCTACATCGTGCAGCCGCTTCGGCCAGCGACCGGTCTGAATGCACATAATGCATCGAATGGATTCGGCAAGTCCTTGAAGAAAGATCAAGACTCCGGCAACTGGAATCAAACTCTTGAAAAAGTAAATTTGAATGCGCGCCGGACTGCTCCAGCTGACTTCCTTGTAGAACCATGAGTCCGCAGCGAAGCCGTAACCGTACCAGGTTAGCGCGAAAACCGCGGGAAGCAGAAAGATAATGTATAGAACCAGATCAATGGTGGCCTGTGTTCTCTGGGACATGAGTCGATAGAGCACGTCGCCCCGGACGTGGGCGTCCTGAGCCAGTGCGTAGGCACCAGCCATGACAAATAGCGACCCGTACATTTGTACGCTCATGTCAAACGCCCATACGGTCGGTGCATTGAGTACATAGCGTACGAAAACTTCGTAGCAGGTGGCGAATGTCAAAACGACAATGCACCAGGCGAAGCATTTGCCCATCCAAACGCTCAGACTGTCTACAAAATGAAGAAATCGGTGCATGACCTATGGAAAAACTGTGCGAACTGCGCCGGTTTGCGCAGGCAGTGCAAGCGATTTGATGTTGTGTGCGGCAATTCCGAGCCGACCGCGGTCGGCTCGGAATACATTGCCGATTCAGATTAGGCGATGCTGCCGAAATAGTGCTCGTAGGCGGCGCCGTAATTTGGCGCATTCAGCAACTCATAGCGCACCACGCGCTTTGCCCATGCTTTTTGCGAATCGATCACCTTGGCGAAGAACGGGTCCTCCTGCGAAAGTCGATCTGCTACTACGTCCCAGGCATTGAGCTGATCCGTCATGACCGAGTCCGGGGTCTTGTAGACATTGACGCCGAAATCTTCCTGCAGCGAGATCAAGTCATTGGAGTAGCGGTCCTGATACTTCCAAGTGAAGTCGGTAGAGGCTGCTTCGGAAGCAAATTCCAGGATTTTCTGGTGCTCCGCTGCAAGCTTGCTGAACAGCGACTTGTTGAAAATGACTTCAAACGCCTCCTGACTCTGGTGAAAACTGCCCAGATGATAATGCTTGGACACATCCTGCATGCCGAAGTCCTTATCCGAAGTCGGATTGTTGAACTCGGCCGCGTCAATCAGTCCGCTCTTAAGCGCAGGCTGAATCTCTCCGCCTGGGAGCTGAACTACTGACATGCCCATTTCCTGCAGCACGTCAGCAGCCAAGCCGACTGTGCGATACTTCAAGCCCTTCATCTGGCTGGAGTCGTTTATTTTCTCCTTGAACCAGCCAAGAGGCTGTGCAGGCATCGGACTGTTGAAAAATCCGACCAGGTCGAGTTTCAACGTTGCCATCAATTCGTCGTACAGCTCCCGTCCGCCGCCATATTTGATCCATCCCAGCAGTTGATTGGCGTTCCATCCGAAACATGGACCGGTTCCGAATAAAGAAGCGACAGGACTCTTCGAGTACCAGTAGGCTGTAACCAAATGCGCACCGTCAAGGACACCTTTGTGAACAGCGGTCTGCATTTCAGCTGTCTTGACCACAGAGTTCACTGCGAGCAGATCAATGGTGAGCGACCCGCCGGACATTTCGTTGACTTTGTTCACATAGTCTTGGGCAAATTCCAGAAAAATGCCGCCACCCCACGCAGCCTGCACTTTCAATGTAGTCTGTGCTTGAGCGTTATAGGGAACGGCTGCTACGGCAGCGACTGCCGGTACAGCAGCTGCTCCTTTGAGGAACTTGCGCCGCGAAGTCTTGTTCGCGTTGGATTCTGTGACTGATTTTGTTGATTCACTCATGTCTTCATACTCCGTATAGTTGGTTAAGGCAACTGAACCGTCCACAAAAATACGCTCCGGGACCGAACTAAATCAATTCCGAAACAACTCAGCGACATTGGCTCGATTCAGTGAAAAGACTGAAGAAGCGATTATAAATGATTCGCTGGAAATAAAATCAGCAATGGCTATCCGAATTTCTGGGCGAAGGCGTTTGCTGACAAGAGTATGATTTATAAGAATATTCTGTTCAGTGCTGATGCGTCTAAGTGCGTGAGTCCGCCGCATGCCGATTGGTACGATGCACTTCAAGTAAAAATATCAGCGGTAGCCGCAAATCTCGCTTGCCGAACCGGGTCGAATCGTGCTTTCTAGAAGCTTAGCGAGACATCCGTATGGTGGGATAGGCAGGCCGCTACTGATTTTGCTACGGATACGGGCAGTCGGGACTGCTGGCGCAGGCCGATGTTGTGGCGAATGGCTCTGTCATATTCAACAAGCTGCGGCAGCAATGCTGAACTGGCTTCACGTCGCCACCTCACCTCATCAACGTACAAATCGTTCGCTGTCGACAGTTGCGCCAAGGACTTTTCGTAATCGGGGTCGTCGCCTTTCAGGGCGCGCCGTGCCTTGGACAGGGCGGATTTGATGTGGCTGACTCCCTCTATCTCCGAAAGCGCACCTTCGCGCTCCTTGATCAGATCCATCGCGATATCAGGGGATTCATTGCGGATAATGCTTTCGATGCCGTCTAGAATCGAGCTTGCGTCCGCTAGCGATTCCGTGTCGTGCAGCAAAGCGATCAGTTCGGCGAGCGGGGCATATGCCTCATCGGCGCTTCGGCGATACTTGACGCGCGCGATCTTGTCAGCCTTTGCGAGTTCTGAATATTGTTCGTACTGTGGAGCCCAGGTGTCGGAGACTTCCTCTTTCATCACAGAAATCTGCTGCTCTAGCCCCTCGATTTCAGCATCAAGCAAAGTCAATTCGGCTGTTGGAGCAGAATCGCTCCTTTCAAGTCTGCGGAATTGCTTGCGCTTGTCCTCCAACTCACTCTCGAGTCTGCCAAGTGCCCGCTCTTCCCGGCGATACTGCTGATGCACCGGCCGAAAATCTTCAGAAAATTCATTCAGCGCCGCCGCCGCGACTTCGGCTGCATGAACATTGTCAAACACTGAGCCGGCCAATTCTATGCCTTGTTCCATTTCTTGTGCAAGATGATCCGGAAGGATGGAAAAATTCAAGTTGCGTGCATCGTCGATCGCAAGCGACAGCGACTGCCTGTTGTCGACATAGAAAGGAAACATGTCCTGCTCTATGCAGTACTGCAACTTCGGATTAACCGGCGGCGGGGCGGTATCCGCAGTCAAATGTGTCCGGTTCGGCATGTAGTTGACCAGGCTTGGAAAATACCCGGCGATTGCCAGCCCGAGCAGCTGAAGCGAGATAAACGCCACTGCGCCTTTGTAGATGTGCGTGGTTTTGACAGACGGCGGAGCAACACCGCGTAAGTAGAACAAGGCAAAGCCGAACGGCGGAGTCAGGAATGAGGTTTGGATGTTCAGACCCACCATGACGCCCAGCCACACTGCGGTTATGTTCGCTGACGGATCAGAAAGCAGAATTGGCGCAACGATCGGCACCACGACAACCGCAATCTCAATAAAGTCGAGGAAAAAGCCGAGCAGGAAAATGACGATCATTACGACCAGAAACTGAGTCCAGAAGCCGCCTGGAAGGCCGGTCAGAAAATGCCGCACCAACTCCTCGCCCCCGAATGCGCGAAACGCCGAGGTAAGCATCGCTGCTCCGATCAGGATGATGAAGACCATCGAAGTGGTTTTCGCTGTATCCACCATGACACTGATCAAGGTGTTGTTGACTTTCAGAGTCCGCCAGATGCTCCAAACGACCGATGCAATCAGTACCAGCACGGCAACTGCGGCTATCAGCACGACAATCAGTTCCGACCGGTTGGATACGCTCTTGATGTTGATGTCAAAGAACCCGAGAAGGACAATGATTGAAGCGATGGATCCGATAGCCAGAAGAGTCGGCGTGAACTGGTGACGCTCGCCTTGTTTCAGACGGTAGCCGGCCATGATGATCGCTCCGACAGCGCCAATGGCTCCTGCCTGATTGACTGTTGCGATGCCGAGAATGATGGATCCTAGAACCGCAAAGATCAGCGCCAGCGGGGGTACTAGGGAGAGCGCGACTGAAATGACAAAATTACGGTCATATTTGCCGTCGTACGGGACTGGCGGCGCTGTTTTGGGCTTGATGATCGCTGTGATGAGAATGTACAGCATGTACAGTCCTACCAGAATCAGGCCGGGAATCAAAGCTCCCATGAACATGTCGCCTGCGCTGGCCGATACGATATCGAGTTCTGCCGGCAGTGAGAACTCCCCGGTCAACTCCTTGTACTCGGCCTTTCGAATCGTGCTCGCCTGGTCGGCGGCATTGGCGAGCTGGTCCGCGAGTATGATCAGCACAATTGAGGGCGGTATGATCTGCCCGAGGGTGCCGGATGCGCAGATTGTGCCTGTGGCCAAAGGCCTTGAATAATTGTTTCGCAGCATGGCCGGCAGCGAAATCAGTCCCATGGCGATCACTGTGGCGCCTAGAATTCCTGTCGTAGCTGCGAGCAGGGCGCCGACGAAAACAACCGAAATGCCAAGACCGCCAGGTATGGGACCGAATAGCTGCGCCATGGATACCAGCAAGTCTTCGGCAACGCGAGAACGCTCCAGCATAATCCCCATGAAAACAAAAAGCGGGATGGCAATCAGCGTGTCGCGCTCGACCTCCCAGTAGAGGCTTCGAAAGTTTGTGATTCCCGCAGTGAGCCATTGCGTGGGCCCGTCCTGCGCGAAGTACGACGACGGGTCGCCGGTAAAAATGTACCCCGTGGCGGCGGCCAGCGCGACGCTGATAATGGCTGATCCAGGAAGCGCAAACGCAACCGGAAACCCCGAACTCAGGGCAATGACCATAACCAGGATCAGAATGCATAGGAAGACAAGTTCCACAGATCAGGTCTCCGCGTGCTGGCCGGCTGCATTGGCAATTGCGTCCGTAGAGCCGGACTCTTCCGGGCTATCGATAAAACGCGCCATGCTCGAAAGAAACAGACTGGCAAATTGAATCGCCATAGTGACGGCAAATACAAGCAGATATGCCGCCATCAGATACTTGGTGTACATGCCGAATCCGCTTTGGGAAATCTCGTAGCTGAGCATCGGGCTGACTATGATGCTGCCGCGGCTGCTTGTGCCTAGAATCAATATCGTCCAGCAAAGCGGCAGTCCAAGCACAACCGACCCGACTGCGTTGGTGACAGCCTTGCCCCGTTCGGAAAAATTCGCATACAGCACGTCCACACGCACATGGCCGTCCTGCATCAGGGTGTAGGCACTCGCGAACAGAAACAGTCCGGCGTACCAGAACCGCACGACATCCCCCTGATACGCCTGCTCGTAGGAAAAGACGAATCTGGAAATGACGATGGTAAATTCTGCAGCGACGATCATCAGCGACAGCCAGATGAAGCCGAGAGATCTGACAAAAATCGAAATGATCGCGGCAATGCCGATGAGCGGATAGTGGACCCAGTTGCCGCGGAAAATCGATCGGCCCAGCTGTGTCGAAAAGTGGTCGCCGACGAGCGCAGGCAGAAAGCCCTCGACTCTGAGAAATGAAATAAAGCTGTCGGCGATGCCGACCAGCAGTACGGACCAGAAAGCGACCCGGGCGAAGTACGCTGCCAAAGCGGTATATGCGGCAGCATCTCTTTGCATGGTTCTGGAGGGTGTCCGAGCTATCCACAGCAATGCCAGCAGCGTGACAGCCAGATAAGCGGCGAGTTGAATTGCGCCGGTGGTCAGTGCGAATCCGTCAAGCGCCTTGAAATTTGACGCTGCTGATAATAGGCCTATATGGGTGAGAAAGGCGCGAATGCCCGGCCAGGGAGTCCAGAATACAAAAAAAATATCCAGAAGGAACAATAGCACTGTAAGGACGAAAATTGCGCCCAGACCCCGAATCGTTCGAGGATAGCGGGCGGCAGCTTCGAGCAGTTGGATCACGACGCTATCTCGCCACTAGTCGCGTGCGCCGAAGCTCGTCATTGAAGTTGCGGCATCAGACAAATGAAAAACGGAGCCATGCGGCTCCGTTTTTCACTCAATGAAGTCATTTTGGCTTCTGCTTCAGCTAAGATAGACTTCGGCAGATTTCGGATTAGACTCCCGTTACGCGGTTGCGCTGTGCCAGATATTCGGAATCCGCAATCTTCAGCCATCCGCCAATGTCGGCGCGAGCTCTGACGAAGCTCTCGTGAACACGGCGCGCAAGGTCGCTGTGCTCCACCGTTTCAGCGAATACTTCTTCTGCGGCTTCCCCGAAGGAGTCGTAGATGTCGTCGTTGAACTTTCTCAACTGCACGCCTTGCTCATCAATCAACTTGGTGAGCGAAGCGCCGTTGTTGGCGTTAAACTCAGCCATCATGACATCGTTCTCCATGGAAGCCGCGGCTTCGACCATCACTTGGTCGGCAGCGGACAGGCTTTCCCAGAAGTCCTTGTTAATGCCGGCTGCAAGCATGGGACCTGGCTCGTGCATGCCGGGATAGTAGTAGTACTTGGCCGCTTCGTAGAACTTCATCGCAGCATCATTCCATGGACCGACCCACTCGGTTGCGTCGATCGCGCCGGAAATCAGATTCTCGTAGATCTGGCTGCCCGGAAGTGATACGGGTGATGCTCCGAGTTTCGCAAGCACATCGCCTCCGAGACCGGGTATGCGCATCTTGAGCCCCTTGAAATCGTCGGCCGACTCCATCTCCTTGCGGAACCAGCCGCCCATCTGCGACCCGGTATTTCCGCACATCAGATTCTTCAGGCCGGATTCGCCGGCCAGTTCGTCCCATAGCTCCTGACCGCCGCCGAATCGGATCCAGGCGTTCATTTCAATATAGGTGAGACCGAAGGGAACAGCGGTGAAATAGGCCCAAGCCGGATGCTTGCCTTTCCAGTAGTAATCCGCCGCATGGTAGATCTGGGCGTTGCCGGAGGCAACCTCGTCAAAAGAGTCAAATGCGCCGACGCGCTCGCCTGAAGCGAAATATTCGACCTGAAAACGCCCATCGCTGATGTCGGAGAGACGTTGTGCGAATCGTTGCGCTCCGGTGCCGAGGCCGGGGAAATCTCGAGGCCAGGTGGAAACCATGACGATTTCAACTCGGTCTTGAGCAATTGCGGGCGCTGCCAAGGTTGATGCGCCAGCCGCTGCGGCCGCTACGGCGCCGCCTTTCAATAGTTCACGACGTTTCATATTTGGGATACCTCCTAAATAATTTTAGTAAGCAGTTATTTTTTGCAAAATGATTCGGATTCTTTTGCTGCGTAAATACCGCAAAGAATCCGTGCGCATTTCGCCTGTTGCGAACATTGTATAGTAATTTCTAATCGCGCTTCATTTCAATTGAGGAATCCGCAACTGTGTCTTTTATCGGCTGAACCGAACTCGATTCTCGCGTCTAGCGATGCTTCTCCAGCGATTCGAATCGAAGTGTCTAAATTATCGATTTTGAGCCATAGATTCTCGTAAGTCGCCAATCTATTGAATTTACTTCTTGCAAGATTCCAGGTTCTTGATGTGACGCGCTTACATGGAACCTGCGACGGTTCATCTGATCGCGTTCGTGTTCTGGACGGGGCGCGATTCGGCATGCCGGCCGCGGCAGCAGATCCGAAGCCGTCATTCGCGGAGCGTGCGATTTCGATTTTCTTGACCTTATTTCCGAGTGCTGGACAGCTGAGAAGAGTTGCTCGGCACGATCGCCAGACCGTGTCGGCTTCCGCAGCGGCAAGGAATGAAGAGCGACCAAAACGCTGCGGCGGCGGCGCAGTGTTACTGAGTGCGGGCTGTTGCGGCCGCGACGCTCAACGAACGGCATGAATCACTGACGCGGTCAGGCTATGCGCCCATGGACGAACTCGGGCTGAGGCGCCAGTACAGGAATTCTAATGCACAGCCCTGGCCGGATGTGGCGGCGGCAGCCTGCGCTCGCGGCGGTCGCTCTCATCGGCATCAGGCGCATCAGGCTCCATTGGCTCGACCGCCGGCTTTGAATATTTATCAAGTATGAACCGCCTGAAACTCGGTATCGGGCATTCCACCGTGCCGTCATCGCGCTCTTGCAATGCTCCATGATGCGTCAAATCCTCATAGAACTGCCATGCCGTCATTCCGTCATGCAGCCGGTCCTTCGTGCGCCTGAAATGCTCGCCCGCCATCGCACGCAATTCAATGATATCCTCCACATCGCCCGGCTCCTGGCTTCCGTCCAATTGGCGCATCACATCTGCAAGAACGAAACCCGACCTTTTCATCGCCGTGCTCAGGCGGTATTGGTAGTATTTATGCCGTTCTGTCATGCTGATTCGCTCGACCTCGGCAAAGTCGACCCGGGAAATGTCGCAGTCACACTCCAGAAACACCTGGCAAAAGGCATGCAGACCATTGGTCAGGTGCGCCGGCCAGCCGTCGCAGGCTGCGAGCATCGCATCAAACTCGGCTTCGCGCGAACCGATGTCCAGTTCAAATTTCGCGCAGAACCCCTGTTTCAGTTCTGCAACCTCTTCGGCGTCGAACCGGTCCAGCGAATGTACGCAGCCCTTCGAAAGACGCGTCAAACCAAGCTCGCCGGCCCGCTTTATCGAATCGGACAGACCGCCCAGCACCAGGGTAATCGGCGCATTGTGCCGATTCGCATGCAACTCCCGAAACAACTTGCCTGCAAAGCAGTCGCGCCTTTGCGCAAGATTCTGCGTCTCGTCAACCGCGATCACCAAAGGACCGCTCCACTGCTCAGGCGGCAACACCTTCAATACTGTTGCAAGCGCGGCAGCTGGAGCCGGCGAATGCCTCGTCGTCTCGGCTTCGCCTTTGGCTTCTGCAATGACGAAATCTATACTTCCACCCGCCCGTTCTGTCCTGCTGAAAGTATCAAACAGGGCGTCGCCGACACCCGGCGCAAGCACGTTCGCCAGTTCCTTGCAAAATGTCTTTGGATCATCCAGCGCAGAGTCGTCTTCCAGCAGATGCACAAAGGGCGCAGGCTGACAACGCACAGCTGCGTTTTCATCCGGCGTGGCATACGATTCGGATTCGCCCTTCCAGCAGTCTCTGAGATAGTTCAGCGTCGAGGTCTTGCCGGCACCGGGGGCGCCGTAGATCACCCGGGTCGCCGCCTTGGGCTGCCCGGCGCCCTTTGCGCGGTGCATCTTCCAGCTCAGCTCGCACGCATCCTCGATATCCGACAGCACCTTTTTTCGGCCTGCGAAATACGGCGGACTATTCTTGTCCTTATCGCCAATAAAGCGCTTGAGACGGCGGACAAGTTCGGGCTTGCTGAGTTTTTCCATCGGGCATGTCCTCTGTTTTCGATTTCAAAGTCTGAAGACTTGCTGGGAGTGTAGCATATTGCGATATAGTTTCATGCCTGTCGATCAGAGTTGTAAAAAATGTCCCTGCATCCGGCATTGGCAGTTCGACACTGGGATGAACATCTATGCATGATTGCCGAGACCATAGATCTGCGCGGTTCCGGTACCCGCGACTTTGATGCAGCTATCACAGTTCTTTTATCTCGCTTTCCGAATGCAGAAAAAATGGCAACCACCTGAAAATGAGAATTGCCGATGCTGCAACACAGGATGATGCGACAAACCCAAACGCTATAATGGTGCTTGTTCCGGTAGAATCGCCAGATCCAAGTTGCAATGGGATTGATTGTGGAAGCCGCCGACCGAATACGAACCAGAATTCTGGATGATCTGCGCAGTGCGCTCGAAAAGGATGCGCCTGCCAGCAAGGCCGAGATTGACGCGGAGTACGCCCGCGTGGCTGCGTTTCATGGGCCCCGGCCGGTCGTTGACGGCATCTTGGTTGAACAATTCATCGAAAAGCATGAAGCAGTGCGTGGAACGACCCATGTCGTCCAATCCTATGAGCAGGTGCCCGGCGCAGTGCAGATTTTCCTGGCAGAACATGGCCTGCCGCCGGAAATACTTATGAGCAAATCGGACTATCTTGAGCGGTTCGATTGGCCGCAGAACTGGCAAATCTGCCATCGCAAGGCTCAAAAGTCCGATGCGGTGTCAGTCACTGGAGCCGATTGCGCAATTGCTGAAACCGGAACAATCTTCATCGTCAGTTCGCCCAAGGTGTCTTCGACGCATTTGTTCCTTCCGGAAAACCACATCGCGATATTCGATGTCGGCCAGGTCGTACGGCACCTTGAAGATGCATTCGCTCTTTTGACCGAATCGGTCATCCGCCGGTCCCGCGGCATCCATATGATTACAGGGCCGTCAAAGACTGCAGACGTGGAACAGACCATTCAGTACGGCGCCCACGGCCCTCGGCGCGTACATGCGATCATCGTCGACAGCGTACGCTAGAATTGCCCTAAGACCAATGATGAATTCGACTTTCGATTACGACGAACTCCTGGCATGCGGCCGAGGGGAGCTGTTCGGCAAGGGCAACGCGCAGCTGCCGCTGCCGCCGATGCTGATGTTCGACCGGATTACGCAAATATCTTCTACCGGCGGCGACTTCGACAAGGGTCTCGTGGTGGCGGAGCTGGATATAAGGCCGGATCTTTGGTTCTTTGAGTGCCACTTCCAGAATGACCCGGTCATGCCCGGATGCCTCGGGCTTGATGCGCTGTGGCAGTTGGTCGGATTCTATCTGGGCTGGCTCGGACACCCAGGCCAGGGACGTGCGCTCGGTTCGGGTGAGGTAAAATTTACCGGACAAATCACCCCGGATACGGAAAAGCTGGTGTACCGGCTGAATATTCGGCGCGTGATATCGCGCAGGCTGGTGGTCGGTGTCTCCAATGGCGAAGTCGAAGCCGACGGTGTTCGAATCTACTCGGGCCAGGACCTTCGTGTCGGATTGTTTTCGAAACAGCAGGCTTGACGCCTCAGGCAGTGTTCATGAGATTGGAATGAGAAGGGTAGTAGTTACAGGAATCGGCATTGTATCGAGTATCGGCTGCGGCAAGGAGCAGGTGACCCGTTCCTTGCGCGACGGCGAAAGCGGCATTGATTTTGTTCCGGTCTATGAGGAACTCGGTTTCAAAAGCCGCGTCCATGGCGGCATCGACATGGACATTGACGGGACTGTCCCGCGCAAGGCGCGGCGGTTTATGGGCGACGGGCCCGCCTACAATTATGTCGCGATGCTTGAGGCCATCAACGACGCGAAACTCGCGCCGGAGCACGTTTCGAACCCGCGCACCGGGCTGATTATGGGATCTGGCGGCGCATCGACCGAAAATATTGCGCTCGCTGTGGATCTGCTAAGAACCAAGGGCATCCGCCGCGTCGGCCCGTTCATGGTGCCGCGGGCGATGTCGAGCACAAATTCGGCTACGCTGGGCACGATTTGCGGAATCAAGGGAGTCAGCTATTCGGTGAGCTCTGCATGCGCCACAAGCGCCCATTGCATCGGCAATGCGGCCGAACTGATTCAACTGAACAAGCAGGATATCGTATTCGCCGGCGGCGGCGACGAGGTGCACTGGACGATGACTTTGCTGTTTGACGCCATGGGCGCGCTTTCGAGCAAATACAACGATCGCCCGCAAAGCGCATCGCGCCCTTACGATGAAAACCGCGACGGATTTGTCATCTCCGGCGGCGGCGGCGTCGTGGTGATGGAGGAGTACGAGCACGCCCGTGCGCGCGGAGCGCAAATCTATGCCGAACTGGTCGGCTACGGAGCCACCGGCGACGGCTTCGACATGGTGCAGCCGTCGGGAGAAGGCGCAGTGCGATGCATGAAAATGGCGCTGGAGCATGTCGATGCCCCGGTTGACTATGTCAACGCGCACGGCACGAGCACCCCGGTCGGCGATATCAGGGAGCTCGAAGCGCTGAGCGAGGTGTTCGGCACCGAAGCGCCCGCGATCACTTCAACGAAGTCCATAACCGGTCATGCGCTCGGAGCGGCAGGCGTGAACGAAGCGATCTATACCTTGCTGATGATGGATGGCGGTTTTATATCGCCGTCGCGCAACATTGAAAGCCTGGACCCCGGAGCTGCAGGGTTCAACATTGTCCGCCAGCCCGTTGACGGCGTCGAAATACGCACCGCGCTATCGAACAGCTTCGGATTCGGAGGCACCAACGCCTCCTTGGTATTTCAAAAGATTCCGCACTGAAATTGACGCTACAGCAAGACGCCGCCCGCGCAGGCCGGCGCAGCAATACGTCCTGGATTGCCGCGTGGCTCATCGGGCTGTGCGCGCTGATCGCAATTCTGATTTCCGTTGGCGGCTATACGCGATTGACCGGGTCCGGACTGTCGATTGTCGAGTGGGCGCCGGTTTCCGGCATTGTCCCGCCGCTGAACGAGCAGCAGTGGCGCAGCGAGTTTGAAAATTATCAGCAGTTTCCGGAATTCAGAATCATCAACCCGGATATGGACCTTGACGGGTTCAAGCGCATATTCTGGATCGAGTATCTGCACCGGGCAATTGCCCGGGGGATCGCGTTCGCGTTTCTTATTCCGTACGTGGTGTTCCTGCTGCGTCGGCAACTCGCCAGGCCGCTTGCCGTGCGTCTTGCGCTGGTGTTCGTTCTCGGCGGCGCTCAGGGAGCGCTTGGCTGGTACATGGTCCAAAGCGGACTTGCCGACGATCCGTCAGTGAGCCAGTACCGCCTCACCGCCCATTTGAGTCTGGCGGTCGCAATCTACGGATATCTGCTGTGGCTGGCAGCAGGTCTGCTGGCGCATTCGCGCTTGCCCCGCACCGGCGCGGCGGCCCCGGTGGCTGCGGCGCCAATGACCGCCGTGCTGGCGTGCATGGCGCTGGCTGCGCTGATGCAGGTGAGCGGCGGGTTCATGGCAGGAACCCACGCAGGCTTTGCCTATAACACCTACCCCGACATGAACGGAGTACTGATTCCTGCCGGAATTCTCGCCTTGGAGCCGGCGTGGCGCAACTTGTTCGACAATGTGATCGCGATTCAGTTTGCGCACCGCTGGACCGCAGTTGCGCTTGTCGCCGCGATTGCATGGCTTTGGCTGACCCGATTCAAGGTTCGCCAGCGATGGCTGAGGGGATTGCACGACGCTGCCGTCGCAATCGCGCTGGCGCAATTCGCCCTGGGTGTAACGACCTTGCTCAGCCGGGTCTGGATGCCGGTGGCGCTGGCGCACCAGATGGGATTCGTCGTCCTGTTCTCGATCCTGGTCGTGATGCTGCGCGTGCACCTTGAATTACGCAATCGCAGCGAAGTCGCAGCAAGCTAGCAGCACCGCCCGCCACGCGGCGCGCCCTACAATTCCTGCACCCGGTCGCGCAATACGAACTTTTGGATCTTGCCGGTGGAAGTCTTGGGCAGCGGCCCGAAAATCACCGTTTTTGGCGCCTTGAAGCTGGCCATGTGGTCCTTGCACCAGGCGATTACATCCTGCTCGGACAACGAATCGGCCCGCGATGCGACCGGCGTGACGAACGCACACGGTGTTTCACCCCATTTGTCGTCAGGTTTCGCCACCACCGCCGCTTCCATGATGTCGGGATGGCGGTACAGCACATCTTCGACTTCCAGGCTCGAAATGTTCTCGCCGCCCGAGATAATGATGTCTTTGGAACGGTCGCGCACTTCGATGTATCCGTCCGGATGGGTGACGCCCAGATCGCCGGTGTGATACCAGCCATGCGCGAACGCTTCGGCGGTCGCGTCGGGGTTTTTCAAATATCCGCGCATCACCGTATTGCCCCGCACCATGAGTTCGCCCATGGTTTCGCCGTCCCACGGCACCGGCTGCATGGATTCGGGGTCGATGACCGCCACCTCTTCCAGCGTCAAGTAGCGAACGCCCTGGCGCGCCATGTTTGAAGCACGCCGGCCCAGATCCAGCTCTTCCCATGCATCCTGCCATTCGCAGACGGTTGCAGGACCGTAGGTTTCCGTCAATCCGTACAGGTGAAGCACCTTGAACCCCATGTTCTCCAATTCGGCGATCACCTGGCTCGGCGGCGCCGCTCCGCCTGTTGCGACCTCGACGGTCTGCTCGAATCGGACCCTGGCATCGGCAGGTGCGTGAATCAGCATGTTCAGCACGATCGGCGCCCCGCACATATGGGTGATTCCGTTGTCCCGAATCGACGCGAAAATCGCTGCCGGCTCAACATTTCGCAGACACACATGGGTTGCCGAAACCGCGGTCGCAGCCCACGTAAACGTCCATCCGTTGCAGTGGAACATGGGCAGCGTCCACAGGTAGACGCTGGAGCTTTCCAGTCCGAAGGTGAGCGAATTGCCCAAAGCGGCAAGGTAGGCGCCGCGATGATGGAACACGACTCCTTTCGGGTTGCCGGTCGTTCCGGAGGTATAGTTCAGCGTGATTGCCTGCCATTCGTCTCGCGGAGGGGTCCACTCGTAATTCGGGTCTCCTTCTCTAAGCAGCGCTTCGTAATCCAAATCTCCGATCAGATCTCCGCCCTGAGCCAGAGGGTCATCGATGTCGACAATCAGGATGTCAAGATTCGCAATACGCACGGCTTCTGCGATGACGTCGGAGTATTCACGGTCGGTCAGCAGCACCTTCGCTTCGCCGTGGCGAAGAACAAAGGCGATTGTGGGCGCATCGAGACGAAAGTTTAGCGCATTAAGCACCGCACCGCACATCGGTACGCCGTAGTGCGCTTCCAGCATTGCCGGAGCGTTCGGCGACATGATGGCCACGGTATCGCCGATGCCGACTCCGCGTTTGCGCAAAGCGTCGCCAAGCTGCCGGCAGCGACTGTACAGCTGCTGATAGGTGGTCCGCAATTCGCCATGAATGACGGCCGTCTTGTCAGGAAATACCCGTGCCGATCTCGACAGAAAGCTCAGCGGGGTGAGCGGCTGAAAATTAGCCGGATTCCTATCAAGATTCTGTTCGTAGATGCTCACTGGTCATTCCCTTCGGTTAGCCTATTGTTCTGGAAATTATATACGCCCTGCGCACTTCATCGGTCTGGCTGCGGATTCTATAAAATTGTACACGCACGCAGGTCTCAGACGTTCATCGAACTTCATCGGCACCAGTGACACGAATGCCAGGCTCGACGAACTCAAGCTGAGAAGTGCGCTGCAAAAACGCAACAAAAGATGAATAGAAATATTTAATTATCAAAATATCTTTTCCGGAAGCAATATATTTTAGTAAACTTGAACTTCTGAAAAGTTGCCATATGGATTCATATTCAATGTGCAGCTTCAAGCAGGACGGTTGCAATGATGATAATTTGCAGATGTCTTGAAACTTCAAGTCAGCTGGGTTTAGGACAATATGAGCCAGCCTTAGATGTATGGGCAGTCTGTGTGCACAGGCAGGCTGTCGTTCGTGTTATCTCTACCAATTGTGCTCCTTTCCTTAGCCGCGGCCGTGTGCTTCAGCTAAGACTCGGCTTGCGGTAATTCCGTTTAAGCCTTGCCAATTTTTGGCGTCAGAATCAGAAATACGAAGCCGGTCCTCCTGTCGGTCTGTTGCAGGATTGCAGATTGGAACGGGTTTGACTTCTGTGCAGACGTTGATACTGCCACTGGATATTCATTGTTTTGGGTTTGAAACTTTCGAACCGAAACCGGGTTTGATGTTCCGTCTGAATTCGAGATTGCCTTACGGGTCCGGATTCAAGAATCCTGCATTGCCAGACGCATGCGATTCGCCTTGGCGCAGTCCGGAGCCGTTCCTGATCGGGACGGCTTGCGGCATGCAAAGGCGGGACAGTGAATTCCTTGGTGCAACTGCGTGTGCTGACAGTCGCCGGAAACTGGCGTTCGACAACGAAAATAGCTTTTTTAGGAGATAACCATATGGAACTCAACAACAAGGAATCCTCGGATTCAGTCCGAGCAAAGCCTCGCGTCGTGGCAAGGATTGACACGGCGCATGTCAGCCGGTGGCTGACTTGTCCGCAATCCGCGCTATATGACCTTAGGTGTCCGGAGCCGATCCTCGAAAATGAGGCGATTTCGGTCGGGGACGTCGTCGATGTACTGGTGCGCGACACCGTCACGGGACGCAGGTCGAAAGAATATCCGAATATAGTCTTCGACCGCATCACCCCGAATCGCATCGAGATGCAGCGTCAGGTGATGGCAATGGCGGATGAAGTGCTGAGTCTGTTCAGCTCGGTGGGCTGGGAAATCGTCGAGACGAACAAGAGCAATGTCTTGAGCATTCCATTCCCTGACGATCCTTCCAGTGTGATCGAGTTGACAGGTGCGATAGATGTAATACTGAAGGATTCAGACAGTCAATCCATTTGGATGCTGGGCGTCAGTACTGGGTTGCAAAAGCCGGGAAACGGGATGCTGGAAGCTGCGGCGAATGTTGCTTTGGCCAATTGGCATAGCGAAGTCACCCCGAGTATTTACTACGTGGCAGGGTATGTCCATGTAGGCCGGGCTCGCCACTTCAATATAGGGAAAGCCAAATATTGTGTCAGTCCCGCGCGTGATCTAGATGATGACGGTAGAATTGCACTGATCAACGCACTCGGCTTTGCGACCGAATCGGTAGCCTCGCATTTCAACCCCTCGCATGAAAACTGCGAAGGATGCCGATACGCGACGTGCTATATGAAGTCGGAGGAGGATTATGATGTCTGGCCGCTGCAATCGAACGACGAAGACGACATCTTCGCGGGACTGTAATTAAGTCAGGCGTGACGGCGGCGGGCGATTGCAGGACGCAATTCGTCCGCCGCCAAAGGTGAGTTTTCGAGGTGGCGTTTGATGAAGCTTTCGGATTAGCCGAATCCTTCATGAATTCTTCGATAGTGAGAGCAAGCAAGTCCATCATTTCAACATTCCCGACCGGAAACGATTTCAGTAAACTGATATTGGATCCGGTGACGACTACAAAGGCATAAGGAAAATCTTCAGCAAAGTATTTGAGCGACTGCAATGCCTTGCCGCCTGATCCAAGGGGCCACAATCGATGTAAGCGCGAAAGCATCGGAAGATGTCCATGGCTGCAAGAAAATTGCTGATGTATGAGTTAAGTGATATGAAAAACTGTAAGATACGCGCATAAAGACATATCAAAATGTGTGGCTGACATCATATTGCCATGCCGACAAATGCAATCAAAGCCGTATTCGGCATAAGCCGCAAGCCGGTTTTGGCAGGTATCCGATATCACGAGCATTTGCTGAGACTGTCTGGCGCAGAAACATGTATCGCGAACACAACAAAAGCCGGGATTCGCGTTTGCCGGATCACAATGCAGGCATAAACAAAGCCGACAAGGCATTTGACGGAGGCTTGGATTGCATCAATGCCTTGCCAATTTCGTCAAAACGGCTGGAAACGCCGCTTTCATTCGACAGTGATAGGGCAGGCCATGCGGGCGAATCCGAGACGGTTATAAACCCGCAGATCGGCGCCTCCTGTTCGCTCTGGAAACGCACACAAGCGCCCTAGCGAAGTCATTGTGACTTTGTCTGCGCGTCACTCGAACAGCCGGCGCCAAATCTGCACCACATGAACCCGGCGCAGTTGCATATAATTCCACGATTTACGTAATCCTGGATCCGGCATGTTCGGCCTGCGATTGTTTCCAAAGGAGAATTCCGTTGATTGAATCTGCGCATACAGTGATTATCGGCGGCGGAGTTGCCGGCTGCAGTGTCGCCTACCATCTCGCCAAGCACGGCGGCAAGGACATCGTTCTGCTGGAGCGGTCCGAACTGACCTCAGGGTCCACCTGGCACGCCGCCGGAAATACCCACGTTCTGCAGGACAACGCCAACCTGTCGAAGCTGCACTACTACACAATCACGCTGTATCCGGAACTGGAAGAGGAAACCGGCCAGTCGTGCGGAGTGCATCCAGTCGGAGGAATCTATCTGGCCGCGACGCAGGAGCGCTACGATCAGATCCGAATTCAAAGCTCAAAGGCAAAATACCTCGGACTCGAATTTGTCGAAATCCCGCTGGACGAAGTCATACGGATGAATCCCTTGCTCCAGCTTGACGACATCTATGGCGCCATGTGGGAGCCCAACGAGGCGCATATCGACCCAAGCGGAGTCGCCAACGCCTACGCTGCCGGAGCGAGAATGCGCGGCGTAAAGATCTATCGCCAGTGTCCGGTCACGGCGACAACCGCGCAGCCGGGAGGCTGGCTGGTTGAAACGCCGCAAGGCTCCATATTCGCAGAATACGTCGTCAACTGCGCCGGACTGTGGGGTAGGGAAGTCGGTCGGATGGCAGGGCTGAATCTGCCCCTGATGCCGCTCGAGCATCAGTATTTTGTGACAGAGAACATTCCTGAAATCGAGGCGCTGGATCATGAAATTCCGCTGATTCATGACAATGACGGCGAGTACTACATGCGCCAGGAAGGCAAGGGATTGCTGGTGGGCGCCTACGAGAGCGACGGCAGGCACTGGGCGGTAGACGGCACGCCGGAAAATTTCGGCCACGACCTGCTTCCCGACGATCTGGAACGCATTGTCGACAACGTCGCCCGGGCGATGCATCGCATGCCGTGCCTTGAAACTGCCGGCATCAAGCGCGTGGTCAACGGCCCGATGATCTGGACGCCGGATCTTCTTCCGCTGTTCGGCCCGGTGCCCGGCCTGAACAACTACTTCATTATCGGCGGTCTCATTCCGGGCTTCAGCATCGGCGGCGGACTCGGCAAGATGATGGCCGAGTGGATCCTCGACGGACAGCCGAGTCTGGATTTGTGGCCGATCGACGTAGCACGGTTCGGAGACTGGATAACGCCCGACTACCTGCTCGCTGCGACCAAGGACAACTACTCGACGCGCTTTCGCATTTTCTTTCCCTACGAGGAGCGGACCGCGGGACGGCCGGTGCGCACCCGACCGGCATATGAGCAGCAAAAGCAAAACGGAGCCTTCTTCGGCGCTCAATACGGATGGGAGGTGCCGCTTTGGTTTGCGCCTGATGGCACCGAGCCTGTCGAGACATACTCGTTCCGCCGCACCGAGGCGTTTGATCATGTCGCCACGGAATGCCGAACCCTTAGAACCGCGGCGGGTCTGCTGGATACATCGGCCTACGCCAAATATCTCATCAGCGGTCCTCGCGCGGAGCAATGGCTGGATTCGATCAGCACCAATACCTTGCCTCACCTCGGCCGCATGGCGCTTGCGCCGATGGTTCACGAACGCGGCGGGGTTGTCGCCGATTTCACCGTTGCACGGCTGCAGCACGATCAGTTTCTGCTCATCGGCGCCGGCGTTGCCGAGCGCAACCACTGGCGATGGTTTCAAAAGCACTGGCTCGAAAGCGGCGTCGAATTTCGCAACCTTTCGCAAGCCTATGCCGGCTATTCGGTTTCCGGTCCTGCATCGCGCGAGTTGCTCAGCCAGATTGTCCCGCTCGACTTGTCTGCAGATCAATTTTCGTTCATGAGCGTGCGCGAAGCGGACATAGGCCCCGCAAAGGCGCTAATCGCCCGCGTCGCATTTACCGGCGAGCTCGGCTATGAAATCTACTTTCCCGCCGAGCATCAGGTTCAGATGCGCGAGCTGCTGCTCGATGCGGGCAGCTCGTACGGCCTTGCCGAAGTCGGTTCTCGGGCACTTCTGTCCCTGCGGCTGGAAAAAGGCTACGGCAGCTGGAGCCGCGAATATACGCCCGAATACAATCCGTTCGAATCGTGCCTGGACCGCTTCGTCAAGTTCGACAAAGGCGAATTCGTAGGGCGCGAGTACCTTGTCGAGGCGAAAGACGCGGCGAAAAAGTGGATTTTGACGTGCTTCAGCGTCGATGTCCTCGATTCCGACGCAGTCGGTGGCGAGCCCATTGTCTGCGATGGCCAAGTGGTGGGCATCGTCACTTCCGGAGCTTACGGGCATACCGTAGGCAAGAGCATAGCTCTGGGATATATTCCGCCTGCCGCTGCAATGTCAGACAGCGAATTCAACATCGAAATTATCGGCCAGCCCAGACCCGCACAAATCCAGGCGCAGGCTCTTTACGACCCGAAAGGGCGTCGGATGCGAGGCTGAAGACATGTTTCGGATCGCAGCCCCCTTTGACGCAGCCGGCGACTCGTGTCGCGGGCGCGAATCATGAGCGCCAAGCCGCCTGGACGCTATCCGGTTCCGGATCTGGAGCAATTGCCCCAGGATCTGAAGGACCGAATTCTTGCGGTACAGGAAAAAGCGGGATTCATACCGAATGTGTTTCTCGCCCTGGCGCACCGTCCGGACGAATTTCGCGCATTTTTTGACTATCACGACGCGCTGATGGAAAAAGACGGCGGACTGTCCAAGGCTGAGCGGGAAATGATCGTGGTTGCCACTTCAGGCGCCAATAACTGCCAGTACTGCGTTGTCGCCCACGGCGCAATTCTTCGAATTCGTGCCAGAAATCCGCTCGTCGCCGACCAGATTGCCATCAACCACAGAAAGGCGGACATTGAGCCGCGTCAAATGGCGATGCTCGATTTTGCAATGAAAGTCGCACTCGATTCGAAATCTATCGGCGATACCGATTTCCAAATGCTGCGCGAATCCGGTTTCGACGACAGCGACATCTGGGACATCGCCGCCATTTCCGCCTTTTTCGGTCTGAGCAACCGCATGGCGAATTTTCTTGAAATGCGTCCCAATGACGAATTCTATGCCATGGGGCGCGAATTCGACTGAATCTAGGCCGCTATCTTTGCAAATGCGGCGGAATACGCTCTTTCGCGGTCAGATCGGCGAAGGTTTCGCGTTCGCGGATTAATTCGACGCGGTCACCGCACACAAGCACCTCCGGCGGCTTTGGGCGCGAATTGTAGTTCGACATCATCGCCGCGCCGTAGGCCCCTGCGTCGCGCACAGCAATCAGGTCTGACGGGCCGATGCGCAAGGTACGTCCCTTGCCTAGAAAATCGCCGGTCTCGCACACAGGTCCGACCACATCGTAGACGCGGGCCTCGCTGTCACACGCCCCCGCTTCGACGATGTCCATCCAGGAATCGTACAGCGCCGGGCGCAACAGGTCGTTCATGCCTGCGTCGACAACCGCAAAGTTCCTTTGCGGCGATGTCTTGATGTACTCGACCCGGCACAGCAGCAGTCCGGCATGTGCGGCAATCGAGCGGCCTGGCTCGACGGAGACGGGCAGATCGCAGTTCCTTCGCTTCAGCGTGGCACCGATTGCAGCGCTGTATTCGGCCGCCGTAGGCGGATTTTCGTCGCGGTACCTGACTCCGAGTCCTCCTCCAAGATCAATGTGGCTCAATTTGATGCCGTCGCTGTCAAGCACCTCGACGAAGTCGACAATGAGTTCAAGAGCATCGATAAACGGCTGCGTTGAAACAATCTGCGATCCGATGTGTACCGCAATTCCCGATATCGCGATATGCTCCATCCGGTCCGCCAGCGCGTACAGGCGGCGCGCCTCGTCGAAGGCTACGCCGAACTTCGCTTCGTAAAGGCCGGTCGCGATGTGCGGATGCGTTCTGGCGTCAATGTTCGGATTGACCCGGAAACTGACCGGGGCGGCGACGCCAAGCTGCGAAGCGATTTTCCCTACCCGGAAAAGCTCGCCCTCGGATTCCAGATTCAGTGACAGAATTTTGCTGTTCAGGGCCTCGCGGATTTCATCTTCGGTTTTTCCGACGCCGGAAAAAACTGTCTTTCCAAGGTCGCCGCCCGCCAGACTGACACGGCGCATCTCACCGCCGGAAACGATATCGAATCCCGCTCCGCACTTTGCCATCAGCGCCAGGACTGCGATATTGGAATTCGCCTTGACCGAGTAGTAGACCGTGCCGCCGAGATCTGAAAAAGCCAGGCGGTATGCCTTAAGTCCTGCTTCTAAAGCGCTCTGGGAATAGACGTAGCAGGGTGTGCCGTAGGATTCCGCAATGTCGCTGAGCCGGACATCTTCAATGCGCATGGACATTGAATGCCGCCACGGTCAATTGGCGCGGGTCCGCGTTCAGCGCCCAGTGTGACTTGCTCTGCGTCAATTCGGCATCGGGCAGATACAGGTCGCCCTTTTTGCCGCACGCGGCGAGCGTCATCGACGCGGCGGTCAGGAGTGCGATCAGCGTCGCAGAAAATTTAAGATTCCGATTCATATTCCAATTGCACATGTTCAGTTATTCAGGCGTTCGCGGCCTTCGGCTACCGCTGCACGCACTTGCGCCGGAGCCGTGCCGCCTGCATGATCGCGGGCTGCAACAGCGACTGCCGGCTTCAACGCCTCGGCAATCGACTCGTCCAGAACCGGCGCGAATGACTGCAGTGTCTCAAGACTCAGTTCCTCCAGCCGGCATTTGCGCTCGACGCAATGGCGCACGATTCGCCCGACAATTTCATGCGCCTCGCGAAACGGAACCTGCGCCTTGGCCAGAAACTCTGCCAGATCCGTAGCGGTCGAATAGCCGTCGCGAGCCGCTTGCAGCATGCGTTCGCGCTGCGGGCGGATGTCCAGAATCATGCCATGCATCATTTTAATGGAATCGCCGGCAGTATCCAAGCAATCGAAGAATGCCTCCTTGTCCTCCTGATTGTCCCGGTTGTAGGCGAGCGGCTGGCCTTTCATCAGCATCAGCAGCGATTGCAGATGCCCTGCGACCCGCGCGCTTTTTCCGCGCACGAGTTCGGCGACATCGGGATTCCTTTTCTGCGGCATGATGCTCGACCCTGTGGTAAACGCGTCAGACAGCCGGATTAGGCCGTAGGCTTCGGATGCCCAGATGACGATTTCCTCGCACATCCTGGAAAAGTGCACCATGGTCTGCGCGCAGGCCGACGCAATTTCAATCACGAAATCGCGGTCCGAGACCGCATCCAGGGAATTGCGGCACAGCGCATCAAAGCCCAGTTCGGCGCGTGTCGCCTCGCGGTCGATGGGGATGGTTGTGCCGGCGAGCGCAGCAGCGCCGAGAGGCGACGAATTCAGTCGCCTTCTCGCGTCGTTAAAGCGTGCACGGTCGCGGTCAAGCATCTCGAACCACGCCATCAGATGATGCCCGAACGTCACAGGCTGCGCCACTTGCAGATGCGTGTAGCCGGGCATGACCGTTTCGGCCTCACGTTCGGCGAAGTCAAGCAATGCGCTCTGCAGGGCTGCAATCTGAGAGCCGATGCGGTCAGTCGACTCTCTGGCATACAGTCGAAGATCGGTGGCAACCTGATCATTTCGCGAACGTCCGGTGTGCAGCTTCTTTCCGGCGTCTCCGATTTGCTCGGTCAGACGCATTTCTATGTTCATGTGCACATCTTCGAGTTCATCGGACCACTGGAACCGGCCGGACTCGATCTGGTGAAGAATATCCGTCAATCCGCTGAGAATTGATTCGAATTCGTGATCTGAAAGCACGCCGACCGAATGCAGCATTCTGGCATGGGCGATTGAGCCGGCGATGTCCTGGCGGTACAGACGCCTGTCGTAGCGCACCGACGCGGTAAACGCTTCTACATCCGGGTGCGTGACATCCGAAAATCGCCCGCCCCAAAGCTTGTTCTGCTGACTTGACACTGTTTCTCCAAGAGCTGTCTCACTCGACCGCAACAGTATACCTGCAACGTGCGTGCCGAGTGTTTCCCGGCGCAACGATTCAAGGCGATGTCTGCGGGCATGGCAGCGCAATAGGCGCAATTGAAGAATCTGGCGCGCATCGGGTCGCACCACCTGCGCAGCGCATTCCTTAAGCTAGGTCTTGCGAGGGTGAAGATGTGCGTGCCAGCGGAACTCTACGCGCTTGAAGGCCCAGATAATGATGAACGTCAGGGCAAGATAGAACATGCCGGCAGTAATGAACGATTCAAATGGTACGAAGTGCCTGGAATTCACAATCCGCGCCGCGCCGAACAGATCCACAATCGTAATCACTCCGGCAAGCGCGCTGCCATGGAGCATGAATATGACTTCGTTGCCGTATGCCGGAAGCGCGCGACGAAAAGCGCTTGGCAAAACGATGCGCTGCAGCGTTGTCCATGCAGACATACCGCAGGCCCGGGCCGCTTCAATCTCTCCGTAGGCAGTCGCGACGATGGCGCCACGAAGCATTTCGGCGGTGTAGGCCGCGGTATTGAGTGAAAATGCGATTAAAGCGCATGTATAGGCTTCCTTGAAGATCGGCCAGGCGAAACTTTCGCGCAGAG
Source organism: Arenicellales bacterium (assembly GCA_965214615.1). Lineage (GTDB taxonomy): Bacteria > Pseudomonadota > Gammaproteobacteria > Arenicellales > JAJDZL01 > CBDAUN01. The sequence continues at coordinate 2,792,979 of OZ243952.1, read as the reverse complement.
CTTCGAATTGCCCGGCTCCGTAGTACAGCATATACATTTGCACCAGAAGCGGCGTGCCCCGGAAAAAGTAGATATACGCTTTCGGCACGAATGTGACGAGCGGGCTCTTTGCACTTGCAGCCAGCGCGATCGGCACCGCCAGGACGAAGCCGCACACCAGCGCAATGGCGACCAGTTCCACGGTCACGGCAAGCCCGCTGAAATAAAGCGGAAGGTTTGTGATGATTGCCTGAATGTCCACGACCGACTACGCTCTTCTCACACCTTGGCTGTATCGCCTGTCCAGCCACCGGATCCCGACATCGGAGACCGCAGTGATGACCAGGTACAAAACGGCGACGACAAAGTAGAAAGTGAATGGCTGGCGCAGCGATCCTCCGGCCTGCGCCGCTCGAAACACCATGTCTTCAAGTCCGATGACCGAGACCAGCGCCGTGGTTTTGGCAAGCACAAGCCAATTGTTTCCGAAACCGGGCAGCGCATGCCGCACGCATGCGGGGAAGGTGACGCGCAAGAAAACCTGAACCGGCGTCATGCCGTAGGCGAATCCGGCTTCAATTTCGCCGCGCGGGACCGACAGTATTGCGCCGCGAAACGTTTCGGTCATATAGGCGCCGAATATGAATCCGATGGTTACGACGCCTGCGGTGAATTCGCTAATTTCGATGTAGTCCAGACCGAGCTTGTCGCCAACGATGTTGATCAGCAGCTGTCCGCCGAAGAAGATGATGAACATCAGGACGATGTCGGGGATGCCTCGAATCACGGTCGTATACACCGTGGCGACGGCGTGGGCCGTCCGGCTCGAGGAAAGCTTGGCCAGGGCGCCGAGCAGTCCGAGCGCCAAGGCGACAATCAGCGACAGCACGGCGAGTTGGACGGTAAGCAGCATGCCTTCCAGAATGAAGGGATACAGATACCCTCCAAGAACTCCGCTGAGGCTGTCGGTTAGAAACTGGTGCATTGCCTGCAATATCGCATCAAGCGTATCTTGTTATTAATTGTTTTGACTCGGTGCGTAGCGAGCTTTCGGTTCGCGCCAATTGCGGCGTCCGCCGCTGCATCGTGTTGATTCTGGCTACAATCGAAACAAATCCAGCGATGAATATAGCACAGGTGGTGCTGTACACGCGGGTTTTCGACACACTGCCGCGTTGAATTTCCACACGGAACACGACGCCTTAGCACGATGGATTGAGGCTTCGATGGTGATAGCGGCAGGGGATTCAGCATGCACATGCCATGTGTGCGCTGTCCAGCCATCGGTTGCGATCAATTGGATTTTCGCCTTCGCGGACGTGCCGGCATTTGGACATCAGGCATTGACCGCTTCGCTTGAAATTACAGATCCCCGGTCAAAGGCAATAGGCTGCGCAAATAGGAAAAGACCGGCATCCAGTCTGCCTGCACCCGATTTGAAAGATTTGAAATCCCTGCACCCCGGCGCCCGCAAGACAGTCAGGAATTCAGATTGTGAGCTTCTGTGCATTGAAGTTAGACGCCGCACGCCTATGATCGCCCTGTATCATTGACGCCGAATAGATTGACGCGCATTTCAGCGACCCGTTCCGGCCGGTCAGTCAGGCGCCTTGCCTCCAGAGACCCTGCGCCGGGCTAGGCGACTGTCAAGCGCGGAAATATGACGCGCTTTAAGGCATCGAGGCTCATTGATTCGAAGCGGTGCAGTTCGGTTGCGGTCAAGCCGGACGCGCCGCGCAGCCCTGGGCGCTGCGTACGGACCCATTGAATGAAGACACTGAGAATTGGAACCCGCGCCAGCAAGCTGGCGCTGTGGCAGGCCCGCCATGTCGCGCAGCTCCTCGCCGGGCTCAGGCCTGAGCTGACCATTGAGCTTTGCGAAATTTCGACTGAGGCCGACCGGCGGACCAATGTCGCGCTGACCGCGATAGGAGGCAAGAACCTTTTCGTCAAGGAACTCGAGCAGGCGCTGTCGGACCGCCGGGTGGATATCGCGGTCCACTCCATGAAGGATGTCACGGCCAGCCTGCAGCCGCAATTCGATATTCCGGTGATCCTCGAACGCGAGGACCCTCGCGACGCATTTGTCTCGAATGCATTCGCTTCGATTCAAGACCTGCCCGAAAACGCGACTCTCGGCACCTGCAGTCCGCGGCGTCAAAGTCAGATGCTCGCCCTACGCCGCGACTTGGCCGTTGTGCAGCTTCGAGGCAATGTGCAAACGCGTCTGGCGAGGCTGGACGAAGGCGGATTTGATGCCACGATACTCGCCGTGTCCGGCCTAAGGCGACTTGATCTTGAATCGCGCATCACCGAATTCCTGTCCGTTTCGTTACACGTTCCATCCCCGGGACAAGGCGCACTGGGGATCGAGTGCCGCAGCGACGACGATGCGGTGCGCGAGCTGATTGCGCCCCTGAATCATCCGCCAACCCGCACAGAGGTCGAAGCGGAGCGGCATGTCAACCGGAGACTCGGCGGCAATTGCCACATGCCGCTCGGCACATACGCGAAGATCCGGGACGGGCATATTGAAATACAAGCATATGTCGGCTTGCCCGATGGCAGCAGGCGAATTGTCGAAACCGAGGCCGGCCGCGCGAGCGAATCCGGGCAAGTGGCCGACGCCCTGGCCGACACCCTGATCGCACGCGGCTCCCTGGAGGTGCTTGAAACCTGCGAGCAATTGCTGAAAGGATGAAGTTGAAAGGCGAGACTGTCCTGATTACCCGGCCGGCGCATCTGTCCGATGCGCTTGCGGACGCACTTCGAGCGCAGGGCGCCTGCGTCATTCGCTTTCCGACAATAGCCATCGAAGACATCGCGGACCAGGCCGGACTCGAATCGGTCCTTGCCGCTTCGTCAGCACCGGATATAGGGATATTCGTCAGCACAGGCGCCGTGGTTGCGACAGCGCGCTGGCTGCAGCGAAATCAACTGCGCTGGCCGGTGAAGATGCAATGCGCCGCCGTGGGTCTCAAGACCGCTCAATCGGCCCGTGAGGCGTTCGCGCTCGAGAACGTCATCACCCCCGAATTAGGCTCCGGCGCCAAGGCGCTGCTCGAAGCCGGGCCATTGCGCAATCTTGACGACAGGTCAGTCGCCGTGTTCGACGGCGCCGGCGGCAGCGGGTTCGTGCAAAACGCTTTAGAAGGAAAATGCCGTATACTGTCAATATGCCCGGTATATCGAATTGTGCAGCCGAATTCAGATATCTCATCGGTTCGCAAGCACCTGGAAGGAAATGGAATAGACTATGTGGTCATCACCAGCGTTGCCGGAGCCCGGAATCTGTTTGCGATGCTGGGCCCGCATTTGTCCGGTTGTCTGTCGGATTCACTATTCGTGGTGTACAGCTTTAGAATTGCACAATATCTGCATGGCCTCGGCTACGCCAGGGTCGCTGTCGCCCGCCAGGCATCCGATGAGGCGACCGTCGCAGCGATTTCAGGTCGCGATCGCAGGCAGCCGGAATGTTCGACGCAGCCTTAGATCCCGATCCGGTTTAATCAACAGCAATCTTTTCAACCTATGGCCGAACACAAAGCTCACGACGAATCCAAAAAAATAGCCAAGCCCGCGAACCAGGCGCCCAAGACCAGAGGCGGATGGATTTTTCTTGCAATAATGATTGGCCTTGCGGCCGCCGCGGCTTCCGGCTACGGAATCTACCGCCTTGAAATGCAGCTGGCGCCGCGCATAGGCTCGGTTGCCGGCGAGTCTGCCGCGGTGCAGAGCCAAATTGATGCAATCGATGCCTCCGGCGAGGAGTTCAGCTCCCGTATCGAAGAGTTGAAATTGCAGATTGAGCAGAATCGCAATGCTTCCGGTACGCTTGAAAGCCAATTGCAAGGCTTGGCCGCTTCGGTGTCGAAATCGCAGCACGAGCGCGACAGAAGCATCGAGCGGTGGCGCACCGAGGAGATTTTTCAGCTTCTTGCCATCGGAAACCAAAGACTGCAGTTTGCCGGAGACTTTGAAACCGCGGTGGCAACGCGCAGGATCGCCGATGAGCAGCTCGGACGTCTTCAAGATCCCAAGTACGTCGCTGTCAGAAAGGCCTTGAATGAGGAAATTGCGCGACTTGAGCAGTCCGATCAGGCAAGCATCGCCGCAATCGCCCTGCGTCTGCTAGGGCTGGCCGAGGCGGTGGACGATTTGCCGTTGCGGGTTCAGCAGGTGATCGCCAGCGAGATTTCAATGGATGCCAGCATCGTCAGTGAAGCGGATTCGCCTGATGAGTCCAGTGTGGTCGTCAGAATCTGGAATGAGCTGATCGAAGACCTGTCTTCGCTGATCCGGGTGCGCAATACCGAAGACGGCGTCACTCCGGCTTTCAGCCGCGAACAGCAGTACTATGCCGTCGAAAATCTTCGGCTATTGCTCCACTCTGCGCATCTGGCGGCGCTGCAAGGCCGCACGCAGATCTACCGGGCCAATCTGGCTGCTGCCGATTCATGGCTTCGGCGGTACTATGCCGACGACGAACCGGGTGTCAGTACATTCATTGACGCGCTGACGGAATTGTCTTCAATGGCTGTCGAACCGGAGATTCCCGACGTTTCCGAATCCCTGAACCTGCTGCGCGGCATTCAGCCGGACCGCTGAGGAAGCATTGCAATGCGCCTGTTGATCGTTCTAACCGTGCTGGTTCTGGCAATCTCGGTTGGCACCTACTATCTCGTCGAAGAGCCGGGCTACCTGTTCGTCCAATGGGGTCCGTGGCAGGTTGAAATGTCGCTGACCCTGATCGCCGGCGTCGCGATTGCTGTTTTTCTTGCCGCCTATCTGATCTACAGTTTCGCCGCCGGAGTGATCCGGTTTCCCGGAAAGATCAGGTCGGCCTACAGGAACAGGGCGTCGAAAAAGAACCAGATTCAGTCTGTCAAGGGCTACATACATCTGGTGCAAGGCGACTGGGACAAGGCGGAAAAGCACCTGACTACGACCGCCAGCCGCACTTCCGAGCCGGTAATCGACTATTTGGCGGCTGCATATTCGGCGCAGCAAAGAGGCGATATCGCCCAGCGCGACAGGCTGCTCGACCAGGCGGACGGGGGAAGCATCGGCTCGCGGACAGTCATCGATCTGGTGCGAAGCAAATTGCAAATCGACGAGGGCCGGATTGACGAGGCGGTCAAGAACCTCAACAGCGTAAGAACTCTTATCCCGGGCAGCAAGGCGGCGTTGCGGCTGCTTGCCGAAGCCTATGTCAAGGATAGCAGGTGGAGCGATCTGTACGATCTGATTCCAAGCTTGCGCAAGCATCAGGTGCTTGCGTCCAAGGAGATCGGTTCAATGTTCAGGCAGGCTTGCCGCCACAAGTTCGAATCTGCTGAAACTGCAGCGCAGCTGCTGGGAGTTTGGAAGCAGGTTCCGGCCGCAGGCAAGCAGAACCCGGAAATCATCGGGGCCTACGCGAACCGGCTGCTTGAATATGACCGTCACCAGGAAGCCGAAAAGGTATTGCGCCGGGCGCTGGAAGGCAGCTGGGACTCGCGGCTTGCCTACGTCTACGGATTTATCGACGGCAAAGTCGATATCCGGCAAATCTATCGGCGCGCAGTAGGATGGCTGACTGAGCATCCCGACGATGCGGATTTGCTGCTGACTTGCGGCAAGCTGGCTGCGCGCAGCGGACAATGGGCGAAGGCGAGGGAGCATCTGGGTGCGTGCATTGAGCATTCCGGGCGCGAGGAGGCCAGCGTGGAACTGGCCAGAATCCTCGAAGACCAGGGCGACTTTCAAGGGGCGTTCGACGCCTACAAGCGAGGCGCCGTCCAGCTTTCGCAGCAGCGCTCTCGTGCCAAGCCGCAGCCGGCGAATATCTGATTCCCGAATGCGCAGCTATTGCGACGGATACAGGGTGTCGCTGGAAAACTCGAACGAATCGTAGAATATGTCTTCATCGCTTAGTCCGTGCGCCGCAAATGCGTTGCGGATCGACTCGATCATTGGCGGCGGTCCGCTTGCGTAGATCTGCGCATCCGCCAAGTCGGGGTAGCGCTGCGCAACAGCATCGTGCACCCACCCGGTTAAGCCGTCCCATGGGATCGACTTGCCGGGTTCCGAAATGACAGGCGTGAATTGAAAACTCCCGCCATGGCTGTCCTGCCACTGGCGAATCTGATCGAGGTAGTAGAAATCCTTCGGAGTTCGTACGCCCCAGAAAAGGTGAATCGGCCGCGAGCCGGCTTTTGACAGCTGATCCTGAATCATCGCATGCAGAGGCGCAAAGCCTGTCCCGCCGCCGATCAGGATCGCGCGCTTGGGGCTGTCACGGAGGAAGAAGGTTCCCAGCGGACCCTCGAAACGGAGGATGTCGCGCGGCTTCAGACTCAGGAAAATCTGCGTAGTGAATCGTCCGTTGGGTACATGCCGGACATGCAATTCCAGATTGCCATCGGCACGCGGCGCGCTGGCGATGGAAAATCCCCTGCGGCGCTTGTCGCGAAGGATGATGTCGATGTACTGCCCGGGAATGTAGTTCAAGACCGTGTCCCTTGGCAGGGAGAGGCAAAGCTTCATCACGTCATGGGTGAGTTTGTCCAGACTCGAAACCCGGCAAGGCAGGGTTTGAATGACTACATTGTCGAGAGCATCGATTTCGCTCGCGCTGATGACAAGATCGCTTCGCGGGCGGGCTCGGCACAGAAGCACTCTTGACGATTCAAGTTGCGCGTCGCTCAGTGCTGACTTATCGTACGGGTCATGTGCGACGTCGCCATCGATCAGTGTCGCCATGCATGCCGCGCAGGTGCCGTTGCGGCAGCTGTAAGGCAGGACAAATCCGTGACGCAGCGCCGCGTCCAGCACGGTCTCGTCGGAGCGCACTTCGAAAGTATTGCCGCTATGCTGATTGGTAACGGTAAATGCGGGCATTGGATGTGGTCAATTGGACTGCCGGCGAGATGCGCACGGATGATGTTTCAATTGAGCGAGTATTGTAGTTTATGCCTGAGTTGCCCGAAGTAGAAACCACTGTGCGCGGCATTTCGCCGCTTGTGCTTGGTGCAACGATTACTGATGTGATTGTTCGTCAGCCTCGGCTGCGATGGCCGGTTACCGAAGGCCTGGCTCAGATTGTGATCGGCGAGAGGGTCGATCGGATCTCGCGTCGCGGCAAATACATGCTGTTTTCAATCGCGGACGGGCACATGCTGGTGCATCTGGGCATGTCGGGAAGCCTGCGCCTGTCGCCGCCCGGCGAGCCGCCGGGCTTGCACGACCACGTCGAATTTCAGATTGACGGCGCCTGGCGCCTTGTGCTGCGGGACCCCCGGAGATTCGGCTGCGTGCTATGGGTGCCAGGGCCTGGCGAGAGACATCGGCTGCTTGCGAATCTTGGGGCGGAGCCACTGGGCGACGAATTCGGCGGGTTGTATCTTTACCGCGCATCACGCGGCAAAAAGCAGGCTGTCAAGAATCTGATCATGGACAGCCGCATCGTTGTGGGCATCGGTAATATCTATGCTTCCGAAGCGCTCCATAAGGCTCGGATACATCCGCGGCGCCGCGCAAGCCTTATCGCGCAGCATCGATACGACAGGCTTGCTTCCTGCGTGCGGTCTACGTTGCTGGATGCAATCGAAGCGGGCGGCACGACACTGAGGGATTTTGTCAGCGGTGCAAGCGAACCCGGGTATTTCTCACAGAATCTTCTGGCCTATGGCCGGGCCGGCGAACCGTGTTCAAGTTGCGCTTCGCCAATTGCACGAATTGTGATCGGGCAGCGCGCAACGTACTATTGCAAGCGCTGCCAGCGGTGACGACCTGTCGGTCATGACGCGATACCGGAGCTTGGCAATTGCGTGCCGGCTCTGGTGTGAAAGTCGCAAAGCCAGCATTGCCCATGTTAGCGTGAAAGCGCAAGCGCGTTGATAGCGATTGCTTTCAAGCCAAGGAGTTTTGCGATGTCGCGTTTAAAAAATCACATCTTTATCCGACGTTGAGCGAATTCAGCAGGACAATGAATCTCGTTTGCACAGTGCGTCGGTCTCGCTGGCTGAATTGAGAGCGATCGCGATCGAGACTACAAGATCGACAGTTGAAATGAACGAGGCGATCACAAAGCGGGATGCGCAGATCCACAAGTCGTTCAGTGAGCGGGATGGTGAGTTCGACCGGTTGTAGGAGGAACGCTGCGCGAAACCACTGAGCGGATGCCGGAATTCGGTATCGCTACGCGCCTGCCCGACTGTCTGCGGCGAACATTGCGATTATTCCTGCGACAACCAGTCCGGCTCCGAGTAGACGAAGCCCGGTGACGGGTTCGCGAAGAACAAGCCATGATGCCGCGACCGTAATGACAACGGTGCCGCCGACGATAGTCGGAATGGCGAGATTGGCTGCGACCGGTCCGACATTTGCGAAACCGCGAAACAGATAGAAATAGGCGATTTCCGCAGCACCGATGCACAAGCCCGCCCCGATCGCCCAGCCAAGGGCGCCGGCCGGAAGCGCCAGCGTCTGGCCCCCTCTGAAACCAAGCGCCGCTGCGAAAATCAGCGATGTCGCCAAAGCGGTAACCTGAAGGGAAATTGTCGCAAGAATTGTAGACGTCGCCTCTTGCGGCACCTGATCGGTTGCCAATTTGATGAGCAGATTGTAGCCGGCGTACAGTGCTGTCACTGTCAGCAGCAGGACGAAAGACCAATACATGGGAAGCAGTCTCGGCAGCGGCGGTCAGACAGTCATTGCGCCTGAATCAGCGCCCTGTACTTGTCAAGCAGCTGGTCGCGTGTCTCCGGATGGTCCGGGTCTGTCAGGATGCACTCGACCGGACATACCTCGACACACTGCTGCGTTTCGAAATGCCCGACGCATTCAGTGCACAGGGCAGGATTGATCTCGTAGATTTCCGGTCCCATGAATATTGCATCGTTCGGGCATTCCGGTTCGCATACGTCGCAGTTGATGCACTCGTCGGTGATGAAAAGGGCCATATTTCGCAATACCGGTCAGTCTGTTGCCTTACCCCGATCACATCAGCTTCGAACGATCAGCGCGTCCAGTGCAATTGGTTTTGAACCGCAAATAGCAAGCGGGTTGATGTCGATTTCGGCAACCCTATTATGCAATATGCGCACGATTCTGCTAAATTGCAATACGGTCTTGACAATGGCGTCGACATCGGCAGGCGCTGTTCCCCGGGCTCCCTGCATCAGATTGAACACTCTGAGCCCCCGAAGGCACTGTTCGATTTCCCGCTTTCCCGCTGTCGGCAGCATCGCGACGGCATCTCGAATCTGCTCGGTGAAGATGCCTCCGGCGCCGAGCACCACAAGCGGTCCGAAAATCTCGTCAGTCTTCATGCCCAGCATCAGTTCCGCTTCGATCTGCATCATCGGCTGAATCAGCGCCTCATCGCCGCACGTGTTCGCCATGGCCCGGTAGGCGTCCATCAGTTGCCGGCGATCGCCAATGCCGGTCACGACGCCTCCGGCGTCAGATTTGTGCACGCATCCGGGGCGCATGGTTTTCAGCACCGCAGGATAGGTTATGTCTTCAATCCGGCGAAGCAAGTCCTGCTCCGATTCAACCCTGATGCACTCGACAGCGGGCATGCCCAGGCCGCGCAGGATATTCAGCGCTTCGTATTCTGCGATCGTGTCACCCGCTTCGCCGCTCACAGTGATGTCGTCGCATTGCCCGTTCGCGCCTTCAAGTTTGAAGTCTCGGAAATTCAGCCAGTGCCGCACCGCCTTGAGTGTTGCGCGGGTGCCGCAAAGCACCGGAACACCCAGAGCGTTCAAGGCGTCGGTGGTCTTGCGCCGTCTCACGCCCGAATAGTTGGTCATGTGAACCAGCGGCGTATCCACAGTAGCCTTGGCATGTCGGAATGCGGCAAGGCAGCTGGCAACCATGAAATTGTCGTCGCGAAGATTCAAGCTGAGAATGCCAATTGCAGAATTCGAGTCCTTGCACATGACCTCCATGGAGCCGCTCAGGGTTTCATCGAAGCCGATGCCTGTCCCCCATGGGTCGAGCGGATTAACCGCTTCCTGGCCGAAGTCCTGCAATTCGGCAAGGCGTGCGACGGTTTCCGGGGCCAAGTCTGCAAATGACAAGCCGAGCCGGCTTGCTTCATCGCATATCATGCTCCGCTCGCCTCCGGAGTCGGCGATCAAGGCAACGTCGCCTCCCGGCGCTTCGCGATAATAGCTGAACAGCAGCAGCGTATTGGCGAGCTCGTCCATGCTGGTGACGCGAAATGCACCGTAGTGTCGCAGCACCGCATTGAATGCTTCGTCATCTCCCGCAAGTCCGCCGGAATGGCTGATCGTAAATCGGGCGCCAAGCTCGCTTTTTCCGACTTTGAGAACAACAACTGGAATTCTGCGCTCCGCTGCGGTTCGAAGTGCGTGCTGAAAACCTTGCGGGTCGCGGACCGCTTCGACGAACAGTCCGATGACCCTTGTTGTGGGCTGATCCAGCGCATAGAGCATGTAGTCGGCAATCGTTACGTTCAGCTCTGCGCCCGTGTTGATCGACAAATTGAACTCAAGCTGCGGGTCGTTATGCGTAATCGCGGAAAACACAGACCCCGACTGCGACACAAAGGCGATGCCCCCGCGCCCTTCGATTGCCGGTGACCGGAATCCGCATGCCTTCAAGCCAAGATCCAGATTGTAGAATCCCATCGAGTTGTAGCCCGAAACCGGTACTTCGGCTTCGCGCAACCTGGCCCGGATCCGTTCGGCGAGCTTCGGCTCGGTGTCATTTTCGAGGATGGCGTTGGGCGTGATAATCATTGCCCGGACGCCGGCTTGCAAAGCGGCATCGAATTGTTGCTCGAGCCTTTGCGCCGACAGCACGAATACGGCCAAGTCAACCCGCTGGGGAATTTCCTCGATGGATCTAAAGCATTTCAAGCCCCTGATATCCGAATATCGCGGGTTGACCGGAAACACATCGCCACGATAGCGGTTTTCCTCGATCATGACCAGCAGTTCGTGGCCGATCGACCCGTCGCGCGCCGACGCGCCGATTACCGCGATGCTTGCTGGAGCGAGCAGCGGGGTCAAGTCCATCCTATGCGTCCTTCATACACAATCCATGGCGAAGATATCGAGACGCTATAGGCACGATTCAGTCTCCTTGAGGATTGATTTTCGCAAGGTCCCGCGTCCGAAGTTTCCGCACAGCCGGCGTACAGAACCGCCGGCAGCTGGAACAGGGAAATGCCAAAGATGGATGCGGCCGATCCCGCTGCAGCGCGACTGCCAACCCGATCACCGGTCGTATGCGATAATGCAACGCCGTAGCAGTTGAATCTGATCATATTAGCGATGAACCGAACCGACACGGAAAATAACAATTCGAGCAGTCTGATTGAATTGCACAATGTTACCGTATATCGCGGAAACGCGAAGATATTTGATCGCTTCTCGCTGTCGCTGCCGCAAGGTGCGAATGCGGTCATTCTGGGACCCAACGGAGCCGGCAAAACGACGCTGCTGAAGGTGCTGATGCGCGAGCTGTATCCGGTCAAGGACGGTTCGTCGACGATTCGCATCCTAGGCCGGACAAGCTGGAATGTCTGGGAGCTGCGAAGTGAGCTGGGATTCGTTTCCCAGGACCTGCAGAACCGGTATCTGGGCTATGTAACAGGCATGGACGTGATCCTTTCGGGATTCCATTCCAGCGTCGGCGTCTACCGCCATCAGGAATTCGCCCGCCGCGAATATGAACGCGCATGCGAGGTCGCGCATCAGCTCGACATCGAGCCCCTGCTCGAAACCCCGTTCGCCCGAATGTCTACCGGAGAGCAGCGGCGCTATCTTCTGGCGCGGGCGCTGGTCAGGAAGCCTGCCGCGCTGATACTCGATGAGCCTACAAGCGGGCTGGACCTGAATGCGACATTCAAGTACTTAAGCTCGATCAGGGAACTGATGCGCAGCGGAACGCAGATCGTGCTTGTCACGCATCACATTCATGAAATCCCTCCTGAAATCGATCACGTGGTGCTGCTCAAGAATCGAAAGGTCGCCGCATGCGGAGACAAGGCCGCGCTGCTGACTGCGTCGTCGCTCACTGAGCTGTACGGCGTCGCAATGCATGTTGTTTGCGCCAACGGCTACTACCAGGTCGTACCGGATGATTGATGCCCGGCATGGACCGCTAAGCGTTTTTGCGCAGCATCAGGATGGCTGAAGGCTTGGCCGGCCCGATTCTGAGCAGGCGGCGCCTCACTACCGGCAGCGACTTTCATTTGACAGCTTCGGGCATGGCTCCATGTTTGATCACGGCCGATGGCTCGCTCCCTGCGAAGGTCGCCGCCGTGTGCACGACCGGCGAGCCTTTGTGACATTGCCAAGGCTGACGGCAATCCGCTGAGAGTGCGCAGGATCAAATCTTTTGCGCTCAAATTGCAGTCAATTTTGTAAATTTCGGATATATTCGACGTTTTGGCGCCTGTTCGCTGTTTCATATTGAATTGGCTGGAACTGATGGCAAAGCCGTCGCGCAGCGAATTGTCGCGCATGCACCGGTCCGCACCGGCAATGAATCCGAATCTGCCGGGCCGACGCAGGCCGCTGGGCGATCGATATCGCTTTCGAGGAAAGGCGCGCATGGGATACAAATGAAAATCGAAACTGAATCCGTAATCGTGGGAGCGGGCCCGGTGGGTCTGTTTCAGATATTTGAACTCGGCCTGCTCGATATCAAGTGCCACATTGTCGACTCGCTCGATTGCATTGGCGGGCAATGCGCGATGCTGTATGCCGACAAGCCGATTTATGACATTCCAGGGTATCCGGTAGTCGGTGCGCAGGAGCTCGTCGACTTGCTGGCGGAGCAGGCATCGCCGTTTGATCCGCAGTTTCATCTCGGGCAGCAGATCACGCACGTCTCAAGGCTCGAAAGCGGGCGTTTTGACGTCAGGACATCGTCAGGCACATGCTTTGATGCAGGCTCGGTCGTGATCGCCGGAGGACTTGGCGCATTCGATGCGCGCCCGCTTCGTACTCCGGGTGCCAGCGACTATGCCGGCGCGAATCTAAACTACAGCGTGCAGGACAAAAGCCGGTTTGCCGGCAAGAAGGTGGTGATTCTAGGCGGCGGAGATTCCGCGCTTGACTGGGCCCTGGAACTGCACAGGATCGCAAGTCAGGTCGTGCTCGTACACCGGCGCGAAGAGTTCCGTGCGCAGCCCGCCTCGGTGAGTGCGATGAAGCAAATCGCCGCACAGGACAATTCCTCGCTGTCGTATCACATCGGCCGAATCGGAAAGCTCGTCGGCGATGGAGAAAAGGTCACCGGCCTGCGGGTCCTGTCGTTCGACAAAAGCGCTGATCCGGTCGATATCGAGTTAGACGAATTGCTGGTTTTCTACGGGCTGTCGCCCAATCTGGGTCCGATCGAGGAATGGGGGCTTCAGATCACCAGAAAGACTATCGATGTCAGCACCGAAGACAGCCGCACCAGCGTACCGGGAATTTTCGCAATCGGCGACATCGCGCAGTATCCTGGCAAGAAAAAGCTGATCCTGAGCGGATTTCACGAAGCCGCGATGGCCGCATTCGGAGTCCAGCGCTACCTGTATCCTGAAATCAAGCAGCGCGTTCAGTTCACGACAACCAGTCCCGCATTGCACAAGCGCCTCGGCGTCGATGGCTCCCTGAGCCGGTAAATCCGCTGTACTCGGGGGTGCCGCAGATAGATCTGGCAAGTCTTTTCCCCATGTGCACCCGGCCCTGTCCCGAAAGGGCCTCCTAGCCCCAGACCCGCTCAAATGCCGCACGCTGCAGCCGCGCCGGCAGCTTGAAGATGCGCCTCCATGTCGTTTTTGGTTTCGATTTTTCATCGTATTCGCTTAAACTAGATAGGCGCGATCAGTGAATATCCGAACCAGCGAAAGCGCGAACTTTCATGCGGCTTACTGTCACCTGTCAAGAACTGAGGCAATTCCAGGACGAAATTGGAGGCACTCTGCCATCCGATGTCGCCTTGCGCACTCACCGCGCAATCAGCTGGCTTGAGCGTGCCGAGCACCAGACCGACGACATCGATGTCGCCTTCATCCTCTACTGGGTGTCATTCAACGCCCTGTATGTGCAAGAGCAATCGGATATTTCCCAGCACAGCGAGCGCACCGCGTTTGCCGGGTTCTTCGAGTTAATTTCGATGCTTGATACCCAGAATCTGATCTATGACGCGTTTTGGGAACGCTTTTCGGATTCCGTTCGAACCCTGATCGACAACAAGTTCGTCTACCAGCCCTTCTGGAACCACCTCAATCAGATTCCCGGCTATGAGGACTGGGAGGAACGATTCAGCAAGAGCAAGGACAATGTTTATTTTGCGCTTCGCCGCAATGACACCAAGATGCTTTTGACTACGGTTTTTGATCGGCTCTATGTGCTGCGCAATCAGCTGGTTCACGGAGCCGCCACGTGGCGCGGCAAGGTCAACCGTCCGCAGGTCAAGGACGGCGCACGGATCTTGGCGTTTCTGGTGCCGATTTTCGTAAGTCTGATGATCGACAACCCCGACTCGCCCTGGGGCAAGCCTTCCTACCCGGTGGTCGATGCCCGCTAGAACGCACTGCGGGCTGCGCCGCAGAGTCAGAGGCTTTCAAGATCAGAATCGGCGCAAAGCTCAAGCACAGTCGGACGCTTCGCCTCATAGCCTTTCGCCAAAGCGGACTTGAATTGATTCAGACCTGAGATGCGCATCGCATCGCATCCGTAGCCCTTTGCCACGGCAACGAAGTCCGGCGATGGCAGATTGACGCCGATCCGCTCAATTCCCTGACTGTCGAATTCATCGCGAATCTCGCCGAAGGCGCTGTTGTTCCAAACCACTGCCACGATTGGAAGACCGAGTTCGGCAGCGGTGGCGAGTTCCTGAATGGAAAATTGGAATCCGCCGTCGCCGGCGACGCACACAACCGGTGAACCGGGGCGCCCGACCTTGGCGCCGATCGCCGCCGGAAGCGCATAGCCCAAGGTGCCGTAGCCGGTGGTGGAAGTTAAATAGGTACGCGGTTCACTGGCTTGATAGCAAAAGTTTCCGCTATAGGTGAGTTGCGTTGAATCGGCCGTTACGATGCCGTGATCCGGCAAGGTTTCTCGGATTGCGTTCCAGACAACGCGGTGACGCTGGGTGTGCGGGTAATCGTGATCCATGCACTTGCGGCGCAATGTCCGAACCGTCTCGCGCGAGCGCTGAGCAGACCATGGATAGGGATCTGGCAGGCGCTGAAGTTCCTTCAGCAGCATTTCCAGCGACCGGCGGGCATCGCCGATGAGCGCCAGATCGGCCGCTGCGTTCATATCGGCCTGCCCGGCATCGATGTCGATGCGGATCAGCGTGCCATTGAATCGGATATTGCCGCCGCGCGACCAGATGTCGGTTTCGGAGAACTCGCTGCCGACCGCCAGGACAATGTCGGCTTCCTCGAGAAAGTCGAGTACCGGCGGATGCAGCAGATTGGAGCCGATGCAATACGGATCCGCTTCGGGTATCACGCCTTTGGCTGCAAACGTCAGCACTGCCGGGATCTTGAGCATATCGATGAGTTCCCGCGCCTGGACAAAGGCGCCGATGCTGCCGCCGCCGAAAACTGCAGCAGGGTTGCGCGCTCCGGCCAGCAGCCTTGCCGCCTGGGCGATATCCCCTTGGTCGGGCTCGGGTGCAAGACGCCGGGGCGGCCGGACGAAGCGGTGCGGCGCAGGCCGGTTCAGCACGTCGATAGGCAGCTGAACATGCACCGGCCGCGGGCGGGCGCTGTCAAATACCCCGAAAGCCTCGGCGACGACCGGTTCGACATCATCGACAGCTGCGACGGTGCGACTGAACGCGGTGAACTGCTCGGCAAGCCTTTGCTGATTGCGCAATTCGTGCAAGTCGCCCTGTCCGGCGCCGAGGCTGGAAGTCTTGTTGACGCTTGATACCGCGAGCACTGCAATCGAGTCGGAATACGACTGTGCCAGGGCGGTTGCGGCGTTGGTCATGCCGGGTCCGGTGATCAGGCAGCACGCGCCGACCTTCCCGGTTGCCCGGGCGTATCCGTCGGCCATGAATCCCGCCCCCTGCTCGTGGCGCGCAGTGATGTGGCGGATGCCGGCTTTTGCAATGCCGCGGTACAGTTCAACCGTATGCACCCCGGGGATACCGAATACCACGTCGATCCCGCATTGTTCCAGCAGTTCCATGATGCGCGTGCCGCAGGTGTCCATGTCAATTCCTATTTTGTATGCAATTCAATAACATCGCGGTCGTTCAAAACGTGATCCGGACCGACAGGCTGGCCGTCGAATACCTTGCTCCCCCAGATGCGGGCGAAACGAAACGTGTCTCCGAAGTCCTTGTGCACCTGAACCGCAACATCGCGCACGGTGCCGCCGTGCCTGATGGTAAACGGGCGGTCCGTATCGGCCGGTTTTCCCGGCACCTTGGTATACACGCGCACCACGTTCAGATGCTTGAAGAGCAATGCCGAGATGCCGGGCAGCCCTTCGCCGGTCTCGGCCGAGACCGCGACCGACGGAAACCGGTGACCGGTCAGTTCGTTCAGCGCGTCGAGTTCCTGCTCGCTGGGGGCAAGATCGATCTTGTTCGCTACCAGAATCGTCGGCAGTTCGATGCGAAACGGATTGTCCAATTCCGAATCATCGCCGTCCAGCCCCGAAGCCGCGCATGCCGAGCCCGGGCCGTACAGGTGAATCTGGCGGTCCTTGAGCTGGGCAACGGCCTGTTCAATATGGTCGATGCACCGGGGGTGTGTGATATCGATGACCAGCAAGGCGGCGTCGGAAGGCTGCAGTGCATTGACGATCCACGATTCGGTGTATTGCTCTGAGACCGGAGGCAGGTCTATGAGCTGAAAGCAGATGTCCTCGAATGGCGCCATGCCGGGCTGAGGCAGCTTGGTGGTGAAAGGATAGGGTCCGACATCCGCTCTGGCGCCTGTCAGCGTGACCAGAATCATGGATTTGCCGGAATTCGGCGGACCGATCAGCGCAACCTGGGCAGCGCCTTCGGGGCGCACGGTGTGAACAGGACCGGTTCTGGCGCCGCCCTTGCGCGGACCGGCAAGCTCCTCGGTGAGCATCTTGATGCGCGTTTTGATGTCGCGCTGCAAATGCTCGGTGCCCTTGTGCTTCGGTATGGTGCGAAGCATTTCCTTAAGACAGCGCAGTCGGTCGGCCGGTTCCCGCGCGCCTCGGAACGACTGTTCAGCCTTTTTGTATTCAGCGGTTACGTTGGTCGGCATAAGCCACGAAGGCACCTGGTCGAAACGATATTGAAAGAGATTATAAACTTTGGCTGCAACACCCGCCGCCTGCCAATCGAAGTCGTGTCAGGATGAGAAGGTTCCGGCTTTGCCGCCCGCCCGTGCCAACCCCGCTGGAATCTGCGCGCCGGCTGCTGGCGGGCCTGCGACGCTTCGATTCGGATCGTGCCGGGCAGCAGTGATTATTGCACAGAGCGCCGTTGCGGGACGATTGTCGCTGGCGATTCGGCATGGGTGCGAATCGCTTCAGCAATCGCCTGGCTGATTGTCATATAATTTCCACAGGATATTCGATAGAATTTCTACCCAATGCAACTTCATTTTCGACAGTAGCGCAGTTTCTTGCTATCTCCGAATATAGCGCGGCGGCCCGGGCCGCTAGAATTTCGCAGTGTATTGCAGCGACATTTTCATGCTGTCTAGCCTATTGCCGCCGGAATCTGCTCCGGTCCAGCCGCAAGCCTTGATTCGGTCGAATCTGCCTGTTGCCTACAATCACCAGCCCGAATGCGATGACTAATTCCAGCAATCAAGATAAAAACTTTGATGCCACTTGCCTGTTTTCGGAAAGTGCGTCGTTTCTAGAAGATGCCTATGCTCAGTTCTTGAGCAGCCCTGATTCAATCGATCCGAGGCTGGCGGAAGAATTCAGGCGGTTTGCCTCGAACCCGGAATCTCCGGGCGTGCGCCCGCTCGCGGACGCTCGCGGCATCGAAAGGTCCCAGGACGAAAGCATCCGCAAGCAGTCGGCGGTGCAAAGGCTGATTCGCAAGTATCACATGTTTGGCCACCTGGCAGCCCGCCTCGACCCGCTGGAATTGTCCGACTATCAGAACTGGGCTGATCTGAGCCTGGAGTCTGTCGGTCTGGGCAGCGAGGATCTCGACACTAATTTCAAGTTTGACGCGGTGGTCGACGCCGATGTCATGACGCTAAGGGATATCGTTGATTTCTTTGAGAAAACCTATTGCGGATCCATAGGCTACGAATACAACTACATCACCGACCCTGCCCGGGTGAACTGGCTCAGGGACAGGATTGAGAACGACAGCGTCACGCCGTCGCCCGTGTTCAGCGATGAGGAGCGAATCAACATTCTCAGGCAGCTCAACATGGCCGAGGGCCTGGAAACATATCTGCACACGAAATACGTCGGTCAAAAGCGGTTTTCCCTTGAAGGCGGAGAGTCGCTGATTCCGCTGCTGAATGAACTGGTCATGCTGTCCGGCGCCGCCGGCGCAAAGGAAATTGTGATAGGCATGGCGCACCGCGGGCGGCTGAATGCGCTGGTGAACATTCTAGGCAAGCTGCCATCGGATCTGTTCGGCGAATTCGAAGGCAATGTCAACGCGACCAGTGCGCGATTGAACGAGCAGGGCGATGTCAAGTACCATCAGGGCTTTTCATCGGATATTACCACTGCCGGTGGGATCGTCCATGTGGCACTGGCGTTCAACCCGTCGCATCTGGAGATTATCAACGGCGTTGTCTCGGGCTCAGTGCGCGCCCGCCAGCACAGGCGTCTGGATTCGTCGGGCAATCAGGTAGTTCCGATTCTGGTGCACGGCGATGCGGCGTTCGCCGGGCAGGGCGTGGTCATGGAAATACTCAACATGTCCCATATCCGCGGTTTTGAAATCGGCGGTACGATTCATGTCATAGTCAACAACCAGATTGGCTTTACCACGAGCAACAGGCTTGATGCGCGATCGACGCTGCATTGCACAGAGATTGCAAAAATGGTGCAGGCGCCGATCTTCCATGTCAACGGAGACGACCCCGAAGCGGTGATTTTCGCCACCCAGCTGGCGCATGCCTATCGCAGGGAGTTTAGAACCGACGTGGTGATCGATCTTGTATGCTACCGGCGCTACGGACACAATGAGGCGGATGAGCCGACCATGACTCAGCCGGTGATGTACCAGAAGATCAAGCAGATGGTTCCGGTGCGCCGCAAGTACGCCCAGAAGCTGGTTGACGAGCAAGTCATTTCTGATTCCGAGGCCCAGCGCATGGTGATGGAGTATCGGGACATGCTGGACCGCGGAAAGGTCGTAGCAGGGCAGATCACCGACCCGGCCAAGGAAGAAAAGATGGTGGACTGGAGTCCGTATATGGGTGCCGAATGGACCTATTCGGTCGACACGCTGATCGAGTTGAAGACGCTGCGCAAGCTGAACAGGAAATTATCGAAGCTGCCCAAGGGCTTTATTTTGCACAGACGGGTGGAAAAGATTCTCGAGGACCGGGCCAATATGGTCGATGGCCGAATTCCAGTCGACTGGGGCTTTGCCGAAACCATGGCCTATGCGGGCCTGGTGCATGACGGCTTCCAGGTGCGCCTGTCGGGCCAGGACTCCGGACGGGGCACATTCTCGCATCGCCACGCGCTGCTGCATGACCAGAACAGCCGCAAGGTCTATGTGCCGCTGAAGTCAATTCGCGAGCCCCACGACTGTCAGATTTACAATTCTGTGCTGTCGGAGGAGGCGGTGCTGGCGTTCGAATACGGCTATGCTGCAACCGACCCGCATTCGCTGGTTGTCTGGGAGGCGCAATTCGGCGATTTCGCCAATGGCGCCCAGATCGTGATCGACCAGTTCATCAGCAGCGGCGAGGCCAAGTGGGCCCGCTTGTGCGGACTGACGCTGATGCTGCCGCACGGCTACGAAGGGCAGGGACCCGAGCACTCTTCGGCGAGGCTCGAGCGATTCCTGCAGCTTTGCGCGCACAAGAACATGCAGGTGTGCGTTCCGACTTCGCCGTCGCAGATGTTTCACCTGCTGCGGCGCCAGGCGATCCGGCCCTACCGGCGTCCGCTGATCATCATGTCGCCCAAGAGCATGCTGCGGCTTAAATCTTCGTTTTCTACGATAGAGGATCTGGCCGAATCGAAATTTCACACTGTCCTTGACGAAGTGAACGACATCATCCGCAGGGACATTTCGCGGGTCATCCTGTGTTCCGGCAAGGTCTACTACGACTTGCGCGAAATGCGCGAGCACATGCAGGCGAACCATATTGCGCTGCTGCGTATCGAGCAGCTCTATCCGTTTCCGAAAGAGGAACTCAGAGCGCTTCTGTCGACATACTCGCGCGCCAAGGAAGTCGTATGGTGTCAGGAAGAGCCCAGGAATCAGGGAGCGTGGTACCAGATCCGGCATCTGATCACTGACTGCCTCGGTTCCAAGCAGGTGCTGCGCAGCGCGAGCAGAGACGAAGCGGCATCGCCTGCGGTAGGCAATCACCGTGTTCATCTTGCACAGCAGGAACGGCTGATGGTCGACGCATTGACCACCGACAGAAAAGTAGTATCCATGTCAGATGAGAGACAAGTGAGAGCAGATGCAGTTTGAAATCAAAACTCCGGTGCTTCCCGAATCAGTGAGTGAAGCGACAATGCTGGCGTGGCATAAGTCCGTCGGCGAAACAGTGCGCCGAGGCGAAAGTCTCGTTGACATTGAAACCGAAAAGATCGTCCTCGAAGTGCCGGTGCCGAATGACGGGGTGCTTAAGGAAATCGTCAAGCGCGAAGGCGAGACGATCTACGCCGATGAGGTCATTGGCATCATTGACACCGACGGCGCCGTGTCGGACGATGCGGCGCAAGATGAGCCCAAAGCGGCCTCGGACGAGTCTGCCGGGGCGCCTGAAGTCGAAGCGGCGTTTGCGAGTCCGGCGGCGAAACGGGCAGCCAGCGAGCACAGCATATCGGTGGACGCTGTCGATGGAACCGGAAAAGGCGGAAGGATCACAAAGGCCGACGTTCTGGACCACGTGCGGCCGCCGAGCGAGCCGCCGGCGTCACAGCCGGAGCCGGCCCGTGCAGCGGTTCCCGCAGCTGCGCCCGCGCTGACAGCCAGGACGGAGCCTGCGGCTGCCGCCGCCGGCGATCGGGCTGAGCGAAGACAGCCGATGAGCCGGCTTCGAAAGACCATCGCCAGCCGTCTTGTCGAGGCCCAGCAAAGCGCTGCCTTGCTGACAACGTTCAACGAGGTGGATCTTTCGGCGGTGATGGCGATCCGGGCGAAACATCGCGATTCGTTCGAATCGAAATACGGCGTACGCCTCGGCTTCATGTCATTCTTCGTCAAGGCGTCGGTCGAAGCGCTCAAGGCGATTCCGGCGGTGAATGCGCGCATTGACGGCGACGACATTGTCTATCACGACTACTGCGATGTCGGAATCGCGGTTTCATCTCCGCGCGGCCTTGTGGTGCCGATCGTGCGCGATGCCCAGGCCAAGAGCTTCGGCGAAATTGAAACGCAGATCAGATCGTTCGGCGAACGGGCCGGTTCGGGCTCTCTGACCATGGAGGATCTGACTGGCGGAACGTTTACGATCACCAATGGCGGCGTGTTCGGATCCCTGGTCTCCACGCCCATTGTCAATCCGCCGCAGAGCGCGATACTCGGCATGCACAAGATCCAGCAGCGCCCTGTCGCTGTGGACGGCCAGGTCGAAATTCGTCCCATGATGTATCTGGCGCTTACCTATGATCACCGCATCATCGATGGACGGGAAGCTGTCACGTTCCTGGTGAATATCAAGGAAGGCCTGGAAGACCCGACGCGTCTTCTTCTGGAACTGTAAGGCATCGCGCATGGCCAATACCTATGACACGGCGGTAATCGGCGCCGGACCTGCAGGCTACGTCGCTGCGGTTCGCTGCGCCCAGCTCGGGCTCAGGACTGTATGCATTGATCGATGGACTTCGCCCGATGGCAAGCCGGCGCTCGGCGGTACTTGCCTGAACGTCGGATGCATTCCTTCCAAGGCCTTGCTGGATTCTTCGGAACGCTACCACGGGCTGACCCATTCCTACAGGAAGCACGGCATTGTCGCAGAGAATGTTTCGATGGACGTTGCGCAGATGATGAAGCGCAAAAAGCAGATCGTCGGGAGTCTTACGCGGGGGGTCGCAGCGCTGCTGAAAGGCAACAAGATTGATTTCGTGCACGGCCATGGCCGGCTTGCTGCAGACCGCGAGGTTGAGATCCTGGATATCGAAACGCTTGAAAAACGCGATTCGATTACAGCGGACCATGTGATTCTTGCCAGCGGCTCGGTTCCGATTGAACTTCCCGGGGTGCCGTTTGATTCAGATCGGATCGTAGATTCGGCCGGAGCTCTGGAATTCGATTCGGTCCCGGCGCGTCTTGGCATTGTCGGAGCCGGGGTGATCGGCCTGGAGCTTGGCAGCGTCTGGCGGCGTCTCGGGTCCGAGGTGACTGTGCTTGAAGCAATGAGCGATTTTCTGCCTGGCGCCGATCAGGACGTTGCCAAGGAGGCGCACAAGCAGTTTAAGCGACAGGGACTGAACATCAAGCTGAACGCGCGTGTCAATTCTGCCAAGTCCTCGGCGGACGGCGTAGATGTCAGCTATTCGGTTGGCGGCGACGACGAAAAGCTCGCTGTTGACCGGATGATCGTATGCATTGGCCGAAAGCCCTGTACGGACAACCTGTTCACCGCCGACTCCGGCATCGAAGTCGATCAGAGAGGATTTATCGCGGTGGATGGCGAGTGCCGCACGGGCGCGGACGGTGTCTACGCCGTCGGCGACAGCGTTCGCGGGCCGATGCTGGCTCACAAGGGTTCCGAAGAGGGCGTTGCGGTCGCCGAGCGCATCGCGACCGGATACGGCCATATGAATTATGAAACGGTGCCGTGGGCAATCTATACTGCGCCGGAAATCGCCTGGGTGGGGCAGACCGAGCAGCAGGTTCGAGAATCCGGAGTCTCCTACCGGTGCGGCGCATTTCCGTTTGCCGCAACAGGCCGGGCCAAGGCGATGGAAGAGATTGCGGGTTTTGTCAAAGTGATCGCCGACAGCAGAACCGATCGAATTCTGGGAGTGCACATCATTGGACCGCATGCTTCGGAATTGATCGGCGAGGCTGTTGTTGCGATGGAATATCATGCCAGTTCGGAAGATTTGGCGCGCACCATCCACGCGCATCCCACATTGAGCGAAGCTGTTCACGAAGCCGCCCTGGCTGTGGAGCTTCGGGCAATTCACAAGATGAACTGACTGTTATGGCCGCTGAAATTGATCGCGAAACTCTGATTCCTCAGGATGTGTTCAAGATGTACGACATCCGGGGGATCTTCGCTGAATCGCTGAACGAAGAACTGATGCGGGAGATCGGACTGGCGTTCGGCACTGTCATGCAGATCAAGAATTGCAACGAGATCTGCGTCGCCAGCGATGCCCGGCTGTCCAGCCCGGCGCTACGTTCGGCATTGATTGACGGTTTGCTGTCGACCGGGGTCGATGTGATCGACATCGGCATGGTGCCGACACCGGTATTGTATTTTGCAACTCACCATTTTGGCACCGGAACCGGAATGATTGTGACGGCGAGTCACAATCCGGGCGAATACAACGGTGTCAAAATGATGCTGGCAGGGCATTCGCTATTCGGTGCGAACATTCAGAAGCTGCGCCAGCGCATTGTCATGCAGCACTATGTCGAGGGCCGCGGGCGTCTGCGCGAGATGTCAATTGTCGACGACTATGTCGAATCTATTGCCGAAGACATACACTTGGCACGACCGCTTCGCGTCGTGATCGACTGCGCCAACGGCATTGGCGGCTCGGTGGCTCCGAAACTGCTGCGGCGCATTGGCTGCGAAGTGACAGAGCTGTATTGCGAAGTGGATGGCACCTTCCCCAATCACGAAGCCGATCCGACACGCATGGAAAACTTGCAAGACCTGATCAAGGCGGTTCAGGATGAGGGTGCCGATCTCGGTTTTGCTGTTGACGGCGATGCGGACCGGATGGTTGCAGTAGGCCCTGACGGTCAGGTGATTATGCCGGACCGGCTGATGATTCTGTTTGCGAAAGACATTTTGAGCCGTGACCCGAACAGCAGGGAAATTGTGTTTGATGTCAAGTGCACGCGCGCGCTCAGCAACGAGATTGTCAAGGCGGGCGGCACGCCGACAATGTGGAAGACCGGACACTCTTTGATGAAGTCGAAACTTGCCGAGTGCGGCGCGATATTCGGCGGGGAGATGAGCGGTCATTTCTTTTTTGCCGACCGCTGGCCGGGCTTTGACGATGGCATCTATGCAGCTGCACGGCTGTGCGAGCTTTTAGCCGGCGATTCGCGCCCCGTCGGAGAAATCTTCAGCACTTTGCCGCAGATGTTCAGCACGCCGGAGATCCGGGTCAATTATTTTGATCCGGAAAATCTGGTCGAGTCGTTTAAAACGCAAGTGGACTGTCTCGACGGACAGATGAACTATATGGATGGCGTGCGGATTGATTTCGATCACGGTTTCGGATTGTTGCGCGCGTCGAATACGGCGCCAGAAGTGGTTTTCAGGTTCGAATCTGATTCCGACGACGGACTGAATGAAATAATTCAAACATTCAGGGATGAATTGAGCGCCTTGAATTGTGGTTTTTATCCTCCATTTTAGCTACTGTTTCGATTGGAGCGGTATGCGTAGCTGCACTGTAGATCGGACTTGCGCGCGAAGCCTGGCGGAAACAGTTGCTTATGGACGCGGCATTTCGATGAATGAACTGCAAGGTGACGAAATCAAGTTGGAGATGGTTGATTTTTGGTGCGAATGAGACACCAAATGCATTGATTAGGAACTATCATGGATTAGCAATCGATTCCGCACTGAGAGCGGATTATAGAGGGTTCATCCATACAAAATATCATGGTATGAGGAGGGTAATGTGAAAGAGAGAAGCATGAAAAAATCCAGTAAAAAATACCTGGCAATAGATTCTTGGAGCAAATAGATGAAATTATCAAAGAAAGCGCATGGCATGGGTGTGCTTGGGCTTGGATGATCTTGCCCAAGTATCTGACGAAGACATAATCGATGAACCTATTCCATTTCCTTACGGAAGACACGCAAAAATTGATTGGTGGGGTTGACTTCTCAAATCGAGGCTTAATTCAAATTTCAATTTGTAATGTCGCGACTGCTTCAGAAAACTAGTGTAGGCGTAATCTTATTTAAGCGTAACCCTTAAAAATGGGGGCTGACAAAAATATTACTAACAATAACAAATAGTTGTTATTTAAGCCTTTCCCTTTTAATCGGATTCTTTCTCCTTCTTCGACCCGCAAAATTACAGCAAAACTGGACTGCTTGGCAAGCATCCCGTTTCCTTCGAATTGAATCTGGAATACTCTTTAAGCTGCCTGCGGGGCATATCGCACGTGAACCAAGACAGAGCGGCATAAGCCTTTCACTTGGGGAAATTTACATACACATACTTTGAATTGATCCTGTTGCTTATCGAGGAACAAAAGGGGGATTGCGGCTTATTTTGCTTTGTCCAGAAAATATCAAGGCAAGGAAATGTACACCAAATCAAATCGTAAAACTTCTGTGTCAAACGCGGTACAGAATAATTTACTTGTGTGACGAGTGGTGATGGAGCCTGACGGAGTAAACGCATAAGGTAGAGGATGGAGACGTCGGATTTTACAGCGTAGCTTGTTTGAATTTATGGCAACAATTACACTCGATGATTTTCAAGATTTTGCTCCTTAGCATAAAATCGAAGTTGACTTGCAAGGAATATCCACAGACAAAATATTGCATCCCATGGTAACAACATCGAAAGATATAGAGATTTGGCGTCAAAGCTATTCTGAGAATAGATCTTTGGAATTCAAAGAGGCGAAAGCTCAGTTCGATAACTCAAAGCTGTTCAAATATTGTGTGGCGATCGCTAATGATGGTGGTGGTCACCTTTTGCTAGGAATTGCTGACCAACCACCGAGACCGGTGGTTGGAACGAAAGCATTTCATAACGTTGTGGAAATGGAGGAGAAGATTTTTCAGAAAATTGGTTTTCGGGTAAATATCGAAGAAGTTAATCATCCGGATGGTCGTGTGCTAGTCTTCCATATTCCATCTCGACCCCGAGGCACAGCGTATCATCTAGATGGAGTTTATATGATGCGTGTCGGCCAGACATTACGTCCGATGAGCGAAGACCAATTGCGCAGTATTTTTTCGGAAGGTGCACCTAACTGGCTAGAAAATCCATCAAAGACTGGACTGAGTGCCCAAGAGATCGTAGAACTTTTGGATACGCAGACATATTTTGAATTGCTTGAACTGCCTTATCCTACGGAACAGACTGGCGTAATTGAGAGGCTGATTAATGATCGTCTGATTGACCGTCGCATCTCAAGTTACTCAGTCCGTCGACTAGGTGCATTGCTGCTGGCTAGACGACTAGAGGATTTTCCTGACTTGGCTCGCAAAGCTCCAAGAGTGGTGGCCTATACTGGGACATCAAAACTTGAAACCCGACTTGACCAAACCGGAGTCAAGGGTTATGCGGTTGGATTTCGTGAACTAGTTCATTTTGTAATGTCGCAACTGCCTCAGAATGAGATTGTTGAAGAGGCAATCCGAAGAGAAGTAAAACTGATTCCCGAAATCGCTATTCGCGAACTGGTAGCGAATGCACTCATCCATCAGGATTTGACAGTAAGAGGCACATCAATGATGGTTGAGATTTATACAGACCGGGTGGAAATTTCAAATCCGGGAGACCCCAATGTTCCAGTAGAACGATTTATCGACGGTTACCGTTCTCGAAACGAGGATATGGCCAAAATTATGCGAATGATGCGGATATGCGAGGAAAAAGGCAGCGGTGTCGACAGGGTTATGCACGAGGTGGAAGCATTTCAATTGCCAGCCCCAGATTTTCGAGCCGGATACAAGTGCACCATAGTCACAATTTTTGGTCCTAGGGGATTTGACCAAATGACCTTAGACGAGCGGGTTAGGGCATGCTATCAGCATTGTGCATTGAAGTGGGTCATGTCGGAGCCTATGACCAACCAGTCACTGCGAAAGCGTTTTGGGCTGGCTGAAAGCAAAAGCACTATTGTTTCCCAGATGATATCGGTAACAGTAGAAGAGGGTCTGATTAAACCTGACAGTCGTTACGGCGCTTCCCGCAAGTTTGCTCGCTATTTGCCGGTTTGGGCCTAATCTTATTTAAGCGTAACCCTTGAAAATGGGGGCAGATTAAATTTTAATCAACAAAAACAAATAGTTCTTATTTAAGCCTTTCCCTTTAACCGGATCTATTCCCTTTATTGCCTCGCAAAAGTTTCGAAAACCGCATCGTTTGCCAAGTGCCACCGGTCCGTCGAATTGAAGCTGTGAGCCGCGATCAGGATTCGATATCAACGCGCTGAATTTTGCGAAATCCTCGCGGCAGCAGGGTGCCCCTTGATGTCCGTTCTCCGCTGTAGCGCTCGAAATCCTTTTTTCTCATGACCATGTGCCGCTTGCCGCTGGATATTCTGACTTTCTCGTTTTTTGAAAAGACTTTGATGTAGGCGATGCATTCGCCGGCTTCGCGCGCCTTGGTCGGAATCCGGATCAGTTGAACGCCGGCGCCGCCATTGGGAAGAATCGATATTGCGCTCACTTCATAAACCAGCGCATACCCCGCACTTGTGACGACCAGAATCAGGTCGTCGAGACTGACGAAGTTGCACATCGGCATCGGTCGGCTTGATCCTGAAACCCTCAAAAGCGACTTGCCGCTGCGATTCCGGGTCATCGCGTCGCCTGCCTGAGTGACAAATCCCTTGCCGTCGTCCGACGCAGACAGCAGGTAGTGCTCCGGGTCGGTCAAGGCGATGCCGGTAAACTCCACGGTGCCTGACGGAGCCGCCACCATGCTGGATAAAGGTTCGCCCAGTGTTCTCGCCGAAGGCAGATTTGCCGTCGGCACGCAATAGACACGTCCCTGCGAATCCATGCAGAGCAGTTGATCGTTGGATTTGCCTTTGACCGAAACCAGGCAGTCGTCGCTTTCGCGGTAGTTCAGGGAGTCGGGATTGATTTCATGCCCTTTTGCAGCCCGTACCCAGCCCATTGTCGACAAAATCACTGTAATCGGCTCTGAAGGCGTCAATTCCTCGGCGCTGAATGCCCGTGCGACGCCTGCGCCTGCGAGAATCTTGCAGCGACGCGGATCGGCAAATTTCTCTGCTTCGACCTCAATCTCATCACGTATTAATTTGTTGAATCGCCGTTTCGATTCGAGAATGCCGGAAATATCGTCTCGCTCCTTGCGCAAGGCGAACTGTTCTTCGCGGATCTTGATTTCCTCAAGCTTTGCCAACTGGCGCAAGCGAATCGCCAATGTGGCGTCGGCCTGGGTTTCGCTAAGGCTGAAGCGATGCATCAGTTCTGATTTTGGATCGTCTTCGGTGCGGACAATGTGAATGACTTCGTCGAGATTGAGAAAAACGATCGTCATGCCGTCCAGGATATGCAGCCGGTCGATGACGGCGTCGTAGCGGCTTTGCATTCTCTTTCGAACTGTTTCGCCGCGGAATTCGAGCCACGATTGCAGCAGCATTTTCAAATTGTAGACTGCGGGCCGCCCATCCATTCCAATCATGTTCAAATTGGCCTGCTGACTTTTTTCCAAGTCTGTCGTGGCAAAAAGATGCCCCATCAAAAGGTCGGCATCGACGCGCTTGCTGCGAAGCTCAATGGCGATATGAACCGGGTTGTCCTCATCGGATTCATCGCGCACGTCTGCCACCATGGGGAGCTTTTTCGAGATCATCTGCGTTGCAATCTGCTCTATGATTCTCGATCCGGATACCTGATGCGGCAAGGTGCTTATGACAATGTATTTGTCCTGTTTCGACCACGAGGCGCGCTGACGGATAGACCCGGTACCGGTTTTGTACATTTCAAGCAGGTCTTGCTTCGGCGTAATGATGTCGGCCCCGCCCGGATAGTCGGGTGCCGGTATCGATTCGCACAGCTCTTCGACCGTGATGCGCGGATTCCGGATTGCCATGACGCAGGCCTGTGCGACTTCGCCCACGTTGTGTGGCGGAATGCTGGTCGCCATCCCGACTGCGATACCTGATGCGCCGTTGAGCAGCACATTGGGCAGTCGAGCGGGAAGATGCCTCGGCTCATTGAGGGTTCCGTCGAAATTGGGTACCCACTCGGCAGTGCCCTGGGCCAGTTCGGCAAGCAGTACTTGAGAATAGGGCGTGAAGCGGCATTCGGTATAGCGCATCGCTGCAAACGATTTCGGATCGTCTGAAGAGCCCCAGTTCCCTTGTCCGTCAATGATGGGATACCGAAACGAAAACGGCTGGGCCATCAGCACCATCGCTTCATAGGCGGCGGCATCTCCATGCGGATGGAACTTGCCGATGACATCGCCCACGGTGCGTGCGGACTTTTTGAATTTGGCTGTTGGCGTCAGACCAAGTTCGGACATGGCGTAGATGATGCGCCGCTGAACCGGCTTCAAGCCGTCGGAAATGTGAGGCAGCGCCCGGTCGAGGATGACATACATCGAATAATTCAAGTATGCCTCGCGGGCGAACTGCGCCAAAGGCTGGAATTCGCAGTTGCTGTCAGTAAACAGGCTAAGCGTAAGCTGGGTGGAGTCGGACACTTTTGCTATTCTGGTTGAAGTGTGCAGGCGGAACAAAAGCGGCTAGATTTGTGCGCGGTTTCCGTCCTGGGACAGCCAGTCGCGCCTCTTTGAAGCGTTCTTTTTCGCCAAAAGCATGTCCATTGTTTTGCTGGAATCGTCGCCGCTCTCTAAGCGCAGTTGAACCAGTCTGCGCGAATCCGGACTCATCGTTGTCTCCCTCAGCTGCGACGGATTCATTTCGCCCAGGCCCTTGAATCGCTGCACCGAGATATTCGCATTCGACTTTTCCTTGCGAATTCTTTGCGACAGATCATCGAGTTCGCTGTCGTCTAGCGCGTAATACACTTGCTTTCCGACATCGACTCGGTAAAGCGGCGGCATTGCGATGTATATATGCCGAGCCTCGACCAGAGCGCGAAAGTGCCTGAGAAACAAGGCGCATAGGAGTGTCGCGATGTGGGCGCCGTCGGGGTCTGCATCGGCAAGGATGCAGATTTTTCCGTAGCGCAGGCCCGAGGTGTCGCTAGTCCCAGGATCAACGCCGATTGCCACTGCGATATCGTGAATTTCCTTCGACGAAAGAACCTGGTCGGTCCGCGATTCCCAAGTGTTTGTAATCTTGCCGCGAAGCGGAAGAATCGCCTGAAATTCCCGATTGCGCGCCTGCTTTGCGCTGCCGCCTGCCGAATCGCCCTCGACGAGAAACAGCTCGGTGAGATCGGCAGACCCGCTTGCGCAGTCGACCAGCTTGCCGGGCAGGGCCGGCCCGCTGCCGATTTTGCGACGCGCCGTCTGCTGGCTTGAACGCTGCCGTGCCCGGGCGTTCTCAATGCAGATGCCTGCAATCTGCTCGGCATCGTGTACATGCTGATTCAGCCACAGGCTGAATGCGTCCTTGGCAAGCGCACTGACTGTTCTGCCGATTTCGCGCGATGTCAGGCGCCCCTTTGTCTGGCCGGTGAACTGCGGATTCGCCATGCGCACGGAAAGCACGTAATTGCAGTGCCGCCATACGTCTTCAGCTGATATGCGAAGCCCCCGGGGCTGCAAATTTCGGAACTCGCAAAACTCCCTCATCGCATCCGCCATGCCGGTTCTCAAACCGTTGACGTGGGTGCCGCCGAAGCCGGTCGGTATGAGATTGACGTAGCTTTCAGTGACATTGGTCTTGCCCGGTTCGGCTGTCCAGACTACGACCCAGTCCACTTGCGAGTCGTCCTCGGCCTTGTGGATGATGATCGGTTCTGCAGGGATGCGTTCGGTATCTTCGAGCTGATTGATCAGATAGTCGCCCAGTCCGTCTTCAAACACCCAGCTCTCGCTGTTGCCCGGTGTACATTCATCGGTGAAGCTGATTCTCAGGCCGGAGCAAAGCACCGCTTTGGCCAGCAGCAGCCGCTTGAGGTCGGCAACGTCGAATTCGACTGAATCGAAGAACTGCCCGTTCGGCCAGAAACGAACATGCGTACCGGTGTCGTTTTTTGCGACTTGCCCCCGGCGCTGTAATCCGCCGACCGTTTCACCGTCGGCGAATTCCATGAAGTGAATGGCGCCGCTTCGCTTGACGTAGACTTCCAGTTTGTGCGACAGCGCGTTGACGACCGACACGCCCACACCGTGCAGTCCGCCGGATTGCATGTAGGTTCGCGATGAGAACTTTGCGCCTGCATGCAGGCGCGTCATGATCACCTCGATGCCGGGCAGCTGTTCTTCGTGATGAAGGTCGACCGGCATGCCGCGTCCATTGTCAGATACGCTGAGCGAAGAGTCTTCATGCAGAATGACGTGAATTTCGCTGGCGTGTCCGGCAATGACTTCGTCGACGCTGTTGTCGATTACTTCCTGGGCCAGGTGGTTGGGCCGCTCGGTCTGGGTATACATGCCGGGACGCCGGCGAACCGGTTCCAGCCCGGTGAGAATTTCAATCTCCGAAGCGTTGTAACTGTAAGCCACGGTTTTGCGAAGCAACCTCTTTGTCCAAGTGAAGCGGTATATGAGGAATACGGCTTGCGGGTTGTTCCGATTATAGTCCAAGTGCTGGCGTTGGATGATGCATCGGCGCTTCGCCGATTGTTCGAGCCACCGGACTAATTCCCCAAATGTTGGCGGGTAATTCAGTTAAGTGATACATTTGAATGAAATGCGGATGAACATTGTGACGAATGGACTTCGGATCGGGTCGAAATGATTCAAAATAAGTTCAATTTGCCTTCTTTGGACTGTAATATTCTGTACCTTGTTTGTTTTCTGTCGCAGCGATTCCACCTTCACACTCGCACTGTTCATTGAATTGGAATTGAGATCGCCGCACAGTAGAATGGCAGGTTGCGGCAGGTGCTGGGAGTGATTGATTCGTGCATGTCGATTTGAGCTTTGGCGAGTACTTGCGCTTATCGACATCGACTTCATTCGCGAACTTGCGTAGCTGGCGCCGGCCTGATGTCTGGAAAATATCAATCAGGACAATGAAGTGGCATTCAATCGAGAGTGCGAGACCTGTAATCGACGATTATCGTATAGGGACATTCGACAATGAATCTGTTTCGCGCCGTTCATCTCGGCACATTTGCCTGTTGCGCCGCATTGACAGCGATAGCTCTTTACATGCAATACGTTCTGTGGCTGGACCCTTGTCCGCTGTGCGTGGTGCAAAGGATTGCGGTGATCGCGGTCGGACTCGCAAGTCTTGGTGCTGCATTGCACAACCCGGCAGGCGGCGCACGAAAGGCATACTGCTATCTGGTGTCCGCCTGCGCCGTATTCGGTGCGGCGATCGCAGCAAGACACGTCTACCTGCAAAACCTTCCGGAAGACAAAATCCCCGAATGTCTGCCGGGAATAGGGTTTATTTTTGAAAACAATTCGCTCATCGATGCGCTCGGTATCGTCTTCGAAGGCACCGGCGAGTGTGCCGAGACAGTGTGGACTGCGATGGGTATCAGCATCCCCGGATGGACGCTGATCGCATTCTGCGTGTTTGCAGCCGCGCAGCTGTTTCTGACAAGAAAGCTCCGTCCCCGGCTGCAGAGTCACTGAGTTGAAGAACCTCCTTGCGGCCACAGCGTCGCCAGCCGGCTTCGTCGCTTTTCGAAAAACCCTGGCCGGGCATGTTCGAATTGGCGCTCGACGCGCAAGTTCAAGCGGCAAATTTCTTCCCAAAGCTCGATGCCCGACCAGTCATCCGGCAATTTTGCATACAGGCTTCGATCCAGTTCGCGCAATTGTTCGCGCAATGCGCTCGAAGGCGCCCTTTGCGCCAAAGCAATCAGATTCACAGGAGGCCGCTCGGGCCAGAGCATCTTCCCCCATGCGATCAGCGCCTTTGCCGAGGCGGCTGCATCGCCGTTTTCGCACGCACGTCGCACGTCGCTGCGCACGCGTGAAAACCTTTGCACCTGCTCCTGATCAATTTGAACCTGCGGGCGATGTCGCCGGCTTCGCCGCCTGTGTGCGAACACGGCGCACAGCGTCGCTGCCCAAAGCGCTGCAAGCGCACCGCTGAGCGGCTTCCAGATGTTGCCGCCGACCTCCGGCTCGGTACTGCCTGAGACGACGGTCGCCGGCAGTGCTGACGATTCGGTTGGAGTTTTCGGCTGGTCGGCAATAGACACTCCGGAGCCTTGCAGCGCAATCTGGGCGCCAGGCAGTTCGGCCACCTTCTCGCGGTCTTCGTCTATGTCCCACCACACGATCCGGAATGCAGGAATATTCAGCGTGTCGATTTGCTGCGGAACGATCACGAAATCCTCGGCCATCTCGCCGATGATCCGGTCGTTGCGCTCGGCCGTATTCAGTTTCGGCTGACTGCCGTAAATCCGCACCGTATCGTTTTCGGCGTACTCCGCACTGGGAATCTGGATCGCCCGTACGCCGTCGGCAATGATCGAAATCTGCCTATTTTCGGGCTTGCCCGCTGAAAAGTCCGGCATTGACGAACTCCACGAATCGGTAATTCTCAGATCCTTTGCAGGCAGCCAGGTCGTTCCCGAAAAACTTCTCGGCTTCGGTCTGACTTGCAAACTGAGCGGTTTCGCGGTGATATGCTTGCGCAGATTGCGCACTGCGCCATATTGATCGACAACCAGGATGACACCGGTGAATTGAATCTGCGAAAGCGTCAGATCGCCGCTCAGTTCGGGAAACACGGCAAAAGTGCGCTCGACCACCTGATAGTCCCGTCCGTTGCGATGAACAGTAAAGTTGCGGTCCTGGCCCAGGCGCTGAACCACCGCATTGTGCGCCTGAGGATCGGTCAATTCGCCGGACTCTAGGCGCTCGCCCAGATACAGGCGGACCTTGACAGTGATCTGGGATTGAACATAGGGCGCGGTCTGATCGGCGAGTACTTCCAGATGGACGTCCTCTCCTAGAACCGAGCTCGGCGACCGAAATTCAAGCACCTCGACATTCAGCGGAGCGCTGCTTCGACCGTCGACAACGATCGGCGGGACAGTGAGCTGACCAAGGCGTTTCGGCTGAATCTCTATAGTCCAGATACGCGTGGCCTGCTGCTTGGAATCGCGCAGCGTTATTTGCGTCTGCACCGAACGGTTCAAGATGTGAAAATCCTGTGCAAGCGGTGCCAGCTCCGGGCCCTCGGATGAGGCGGGCGCGTCTTCGACACGCAGAATCAGGTCGACAGACTCCTCTAGAAATATCGAATCCCGGCTCAATTGCGCCTGCACTTCCGACGAGTGTGCCGGAACCTGGAATATTGCCGTACTAACAGCAGCCGTCACAGCTGCCATGCGGTTCAGAAAATTCATTTTCCTCCCATGGCGCCTAGTGCTGGCCGGCCGCCGACCTATTGCGAAAATGGCTCTGGTAGAGAAACTTGCGACGAAGCAGTCCGCCGGGGTCGTCCGGAATCTGTCTCAGCCATTGATCCATGGTCTGAGCCATCTCTTCGTCCGCAATTTCAACTTCCGTGAAGGTCGCTGCGGAGGCTTGATCGAATTTTTCGCCATCCTCGGCAATGCCCGAATCCTCGTCCGTCCGGGTCTGTTCCGTGTTGGAGCCGGATGCACTGTATTGCGGCGCTGTCATAGTTTCGCCTGTACGGCCCTGTTCCTGAGGGTCGTCGGCCGGATGAGCGGCATCGCCGGCATTGTCCTGGTTTGAATCGCCGCGCTGCGGCTCGCCCTGCATGCCCTGCTGGCTTTGCATCGCCTTAAGTACCAGTTCCCGGTTGAACTGCGCATCTTCAAAATCGGGATTGATTCTCAATGCGGCTTCGTACTGCTCAACCGCGCCTGGAAGATCACCAGCCTTGGCCAGGGCATTGCCTTGGTTGTAATGGCCGGCAGCGGTGCTGTTCTTGCTGAATTCGGCTGCAGCGGCGCCGTAGATCCCATCTCTGTACAATGCCGCGCCCCGCCAGATTCCGCTCGGAGCGACAGCTGCCGCCTCGGTGAAGCTGCCGCGCTCATAGGCTTCGGAGGCCTGCTGATCGCTTCTTTTCCACAGGCCGGTCCAATCGAACGCGTAGCTGTCGTTCATGGGAAAAAGAATCCAAAGGCACGCAGCAAACAGCCACCCGCGCCTGAAGATCAGCGCTGCCAGCGGTACCACCGCGAGGAGCAGCCATACGCCGCGGTCCTTCCATTGCGTCGTAGATAGGCGATTGGAGTCGCGCAGATCCGGCTTGCCGGGCGAAAGATGATCTGCCGACACGCTCAGATTAAGCTTTTCATGGGTCAAGGACCGAAAAGTGCCGCCGCCGGCATCCGCCAATTCTTCCAGCCGGGCCAGATTCGTAGGGGCCAGAATGATGTTCTGATCGATATCGGTCGCGAAACCGCCGCCGGCAGTCGGAATCGGCGCTCCCGCTTCAGTGCCGGCCGCTGCGACTGACAGACGGTAGCCCGCCTGCCTTAGCGCTGCCGCCTGTTCGAATGCGGCATCGTCGACGCTGTCGGTAAAAATGACCACATCGCCGGATCCGATTCCGGAATTTGACAGCAGCGTACCGGCTCGTTTCAAGGCCAGGCTTGCGGCGCGCCCCTGAACCGGTACCACGCCGGTGTCAAGCGCGTGCAGCAGGTGAATCACAGTCTTGGCGTCTTCGGAAACCGGCGCGACATCAAACACGTCTCCTGCAAAAACCACCAGCCCGGCAGCAATCTGCGGATTGCTTTCGATCAGATCGATAGCCGCGAATCGCGCGCGATCGAGACGCGACGGAGGCAGATCGGGCGAATTCATGGAGGCCGAAAGCGATATCGCGATCACCACGGCATGGGATTTGCCGTATAGCGGCACATCCTCGGTGTCCCATGCCGGTCCGGCCAGCGCAATGCATGCCAGTGTCCAGCCGGATGCGATCAGCAGGCGGCTATGGCGGCGCGCCATGTTTGACTCTCCGACCAGCAGGTGCGCAAGCAATTTCGGGTCGCATACCCGCATCCATTTGCCGGTTTCGCGCGGCCTGATGAGCAACAGACCCGCGAGCCCAGCGGGGATCGCGAGCAGCCACCACGGACGCAGAAAGACGATGTCTTCAATCAAAGGCATCGTGCGCAACTTTCGTCTTGGCGTCGCCGGAGACAAGTCGGGGCATCCAGCGAAGCGACATTGCCAGCGCAAACAGTGCGACCGCAATCGCCAGGGGCCAGGGATACAGCTCCATTGAATTCAGAAAGCGCCGGTCCTCGACATCAATGGCCTCGAACTCGTCGATCAATTCGTATACCCGGCGCAGCGAATCAGGATCCGAAGCATGAAAATAGGCGCCTTCGGTCATTTCGGCAAAATGCTCAAGCGAACTGACGCGGCGCTGGCCCAAGGGATTTGT
Organism: Arenicellales bacterium; assembly: GCA_965214615.1. Taxonomy (GTDB): domain Bacteria; phylum Pseudomonadota; class Gammaproteobacteria; order Arenicellales; family JAJDZL01; genus CBDAUN01. The sequence goes on along the minus strand of OZ243952.1, from coordinate 2,756,529 downwards.
CTTTGAAATCAACTCGTCGCCGATGCCGATTGCATAGATTCGCACCTCAGATTCTCGTGCCAGCTGCGCCGCCTGGCGAGGACTGATCTGTCCATCGGTGTTCTCGCCGTCGGTCAGAAGAACCAAAACGCGGCTGCTTTGCGGGCGTGTGCGCAGCACTTTCACCGCCAGGCCGACGGTGTCGCCGATCGCGGTCCGCTGCCCGGCGAAGCCGACCTGGGTTTCGTGAAGAAACTGAGCCACGGTTTCCGTATCGAACGTAAGCGGCGCATGAAGGTAGGGACGGGTTCCAAATATGATCAGGCCAATCCGGTCGCCGCGCCTGTTTCTTAGGAAATCTCCGGCAATCTCCTGCACTGCTTCAAATCGGGAATTTTGCCCGTACGCGAAATCGGTGTGCTTCATGCTTCCCGAAGCGTCTATCGCCAGAATCATGTCGCGGCCGGTTGCGACAATGTCATCGGAGTGCTCGATCCAGACAGGACGCGCGGCAGCTGCTACCAGAAAAATCCACGCCGCCAGCATAGCCAGCGCGACTGCAGACGGCAGCGACGTGCTCGATCCGGAGACATCGCGCACTGAACTGAAGTGGGGGATTCTGAGCGACATCGGCCTAGACTCGAATTCGGGCATCGCCAGCCGAACAAGCAGCGCGAGCGGCAGCGCCAGAAACATCCAGATCCATTCGAATTTCAGCATCGGTCCGATTCGGCTAAAGAACGCGCACAATCCATTGACGGCACAGCGCGATTGCGCCATCGCATTGCTCGGCGACCTGATTCTGATACGGCGCGGATGCCAGTATCCGTCCCGGTCCGTTGCAGAACTGGTCTGTTGCGCCGCTTTGATCAAGAAATTCGAGCCAGTCGCGGCCCGTCAGCGCGGCGACATCGGTTCGGGGGAACTTCGTCATCGCTGCGCGCCGCATCAGTGTTGAAAGCTCGGCAATGGCAGGCTGCGCAGGCAGGGCCGCAATGCGCGAAAACTGTTTCAGGGCGGCCGTCCTGGCCGATCTTGCGAGGCGTTTTTTCGCCCGCATCCAGACAAGCAGCGCAATAGCAGCTGCGCTGCAGCCGATCAGCCACCACCCCGGCGCAGGTGGCCACACGGGCGGAGGCGCAGGCGCAACGATGTCGCGCAATCCGGCCAGAATGTCCGGTGTCCCGTTCATTTCGCTTGCCTGCGCACAGTGCCCAGCCGTCTTGAACGCTGCAGCGCAGCTGCGATTGCCGCTGCCGGATCGTCACCGGGCTGCAGGCGGATTGCAGGCATTCCGGCCGTACGCAGCATGCGCCGAGTCTGCTCGCAGCGCTCGGTCAGCAGATTCTGCAGCCGCGCAGTCTGAGCCCTGGAGTAGAGCTGCAAAGTGGAAAACTGCCTGCCGTCGCTGATCGGGTATGAGCCGGGCGGCAAGGCGACGCGCTCGGTGCTGTCAACAATCCAGCATCCGATAAGCTCAAGGCGGCGCTTGAGCAGGCTGAATTGCGACTGACGGGCACTCGAAACCGCAAAGAAGTCACTTAGAAACACAGCCAGGTCTCCGGTTCTGGCTCTTTTGTCGATCACTTCGGCGGCATCGGCGACGGTCAGCTGCAAGCGGCTGTCGGGCTCGGCACTGACTGCTTTGGCCAAGGCGTCCAGCTGCCGGTGCAATCCATCGGTGCGCCGTGTCGGGCGAACCGGGGCCAGCACGGCTCCGGTGACAGGCACGATTGCTACATGGTCTCCTTGATCATGCGCCGCCCATGCCAGCAATGCTGCGGCTTCTGCGGCGACCACCGACTTAAAGGCCGTTTTGGTGCCGAATCGCATTGATTCGGTCAAGTCTGCCACAATGAACACGGCCCGCTGCCTGTCTTCGCGGAAAACCTTGGTATGCGCTGTCCGGGTCCGGGCGGTTACTCGCCAGTCGATGAGACGGGCATCGTCACCGGCGGCATACCTTCTGGATTCCTCATAGTCCATGCCGCGGCCGAAGACTGCGGAACGCCGGGCGCCGGGCATCAGGTTCGCTTGCAGTCCGCGCAGAGTGATCCTTCGCGCTCGCCCGCGCAGGCGAATCAGGTCCTCAGTAGCGACATCGACACCTTGCAGCATGCCGGGAGGATGCCCTGCTAGGGCACCGCCACGATCGAGATCAGGCGCCGCACGGCTTCGTCGACCCCTGCGCCGTCGGCATCAGCCTCGTAGGAAAGCACAATTCGATGGCGCAGCACGTCCGGCGCAACCGACTGAACGTCGGCTGGCGATACGTAGTCGCGTCCGTCGAGCCAGGCGCTCGCGCGGGCGCAAATATCCAAGGCGATCGATCCGCGCGGGCTCGCGCCGACTTCGATCCATCGGTGCAGCTGCGGATCCAGCTCCGAGCAGTCGCGGCTCGCACACACCAGTTCGATGATGTATTGCTCGACCGCCGGAGCCATGTGAAGCGCATAGATCTGCCTGCGGGCGGCGGCAATGGTGCTGTAGTCGACCTGAGGCGCGGGATCGTGCTGTTCGCCTGGGTTCCCGGATGTCGCCTCCGCCCGTGCGATCTGCAGTATCTCGCGCTCGCAACTCCGGTCGGGATAGTCGATGCGAACCTGCATGAGAAACCTGTCGCGCTGCGCCTCGGGCAGCGGGTACGTTCCTTCGTGCTCGATTGGATTCTGCGTTGCCATGACCATGAACAGCTTCGGCAAAGGATAGGTCTTGAGTCCTACGGTGATTTGACGCTCCTCCATCGCCTCAAGCAGCGCAGACTGCACTTTCGCCGGTGCGCGGTTGATTTCGTCTGCAAGCACGATCTCATGGAACAGCGGTCCCGAACGAAATTCGAATGAGCCTGTTTCGGGTCGGAAAATGTCTGTGCCGGTCAGGTCGGCCGGCAGCAGATCGGGAGTAAACTGCACCCGGTGAAATTCGCCTTTCACGCATTTCGCCAGCTGCTTGACCGAACGCGTCTTGGCGAGCCCCGGAAATCCTTCCAGCAGCAGATGCCCGTCTCCGATAACGGCAATGAGCAGACAGTTGATCAGGTGGTTCTGGCCGACAATCTGACGCGACAGATACTGCGGTACCTGGCGCAGTTCGTCGAGATCGGACTCGCCGGTCAGTTGCTGCGGACTTGCCGCCTTGGACGTACTCCACATGAGGCGCGTGATGCGTTCAGAAAACCTTCATGAAAGATGGGTGCGAAAAAATTCCAGCGTCCGCGACCACGCAAGCATTGCGTCCTGGGCGTCGTGCCGCACGCTGGTCGGATTGGCAAATGCGTGATCTGCTTCGTACCAGAAATTCTGATAGGGCTTGCCCGAAGCATCCATTGCCATTTCAAATCCGGCAACCATTTCCTGATTGATCCATTTGTCGCGGGTTGCAAAATGGCCCATCACAGGTCCGTGAAGGTTTCTGGTTTCCTCGGCGCTTTTGGCGCAGCGTCCGTAGTAGATCACGGTTGCGTCAACCGGGGTCGCGATCGAGGCGTTCAGTGACCAGCCGCCGCCGAAGCACCACCCGACTGTGCCGACCTTGCCTGTACTGCCCGGATGTTCGCGCAGCCACTGAATCCAGGCAGACAAGGTGGCGAGCGCCTGTTCGGTGTCGACACTTTGCGTTAGCGCGCGCGCCTGGTCCGGAGTCTGTGCGACCTGGCCCTGATAAAGATCGACTGCCAGGGCGAGGAACCCTTCATCGGCAAATCGCTGCGCTGCCTTTCGTATCTGATCGTTCAGGCCCCACCATTCGTGGATCAGCACGACCGCAGGCGCTGCGTCGGCTCCCGGCTGCGCCAGATAGCCGCCGACAGAATCGTGCAGCCGGGTCGGGATGGCTACATCCGATGATTCGGCAGCCGCAAGCGCGATTTCCCCTGCAACCGAGGCGAGCGGAACCCCGCCGATTGCCTTCAAAGCTGTTCTTCGATCAACCATCTCATATCTCCTGTAATCTGCACTTGCAGTGCGATGCCGAAGCGCTGCATGGCGCGACGTGCCTTGTCATCCGCCTCCGTTGCCAATGACGAGTCTACGCGGCGATTTCGTCTTTCATTTCGTAGCACACGCCGGTACCGCCGAGCCCGCAATAGCCCCACGGATTCTTGGCCAGATACTGCTGATGCTCCGGCTCTGCAAAATAGAATTCAGGGGCTGCGACAATCTCGGTTGTCACATCCGTGTAGCCGTGCCGCTTGAGCTGTGCGCGGTAATCGCTCAGCGCCTGCTGCGCCTGCTTGTGCTGAGAGTCGCCGTAGGGATAAATTCCGGAGCGGTACTGCGTTCCGACATCATTGCCTTGGCGCATGCCCTGAGTCGGGTCATGGCACTCCCAGAAAATCCTCAGCAATTGCTGATAGGACACCTCGGCCGGAAAGTATACCACCCGCACGACTTCGTTGTGACCGGTGCGGCCGGTACACACTTCGCGGTAGGTGGGGTGGGGCGTGTGCCCCGCGGCGTAGCCGGCTGCGGTGATATGCACGCCTTCGCAATTGTAGAATTTGCGCTCAACGCCCCAGAAGCATCCGGCACCGAACATTGCAAGCTGCGTCCCTTGCGGATACGGCGGATGCAGCGGCCGTCCGCTGACAAAATGCCTGTCAGAGGTTTGCATGGGCGTTTGCCGTCCCGGCAGCGCAGACGCGGCGTCCGGAATGGCCGTTCGTTTCTTCAGTCCAAAAATCATGCGGTTGTCCCTTTGTTATGCTGAGTCTTTGCCGACGCCCGAGGCGCCTGTAGCGTACTGTTCAAATTAGAGTCGCTGCGGCAAGCCAAAGTTCCCGGCCCCGTCCGGTTTTGCGTTTTAGTCGTAGCAGTGTTCAGGGGCCGGAAAAGTGCCTTTCTTGACGCTCTCGGCATAGGTGCGAAGTGCGTCCTGGATGTCTGTCGCATCGGTCAGAAAATTCTTTACAAATTTCGCCGGCTTGCCCGGGTAAAGCCCGAGCAGATCGTGCAGCACGATAATCTGGCCGTCCGTATCGGGTCCTGCGCCAATGCCGATCACCGGCACGGTCAATGCATCGGAAATCGCCTTGCCGAGCGATGCCGGAACACATTCGAGCAGCACGAAGCTTGCGCCGGCGTCTTCGAGCAGCAGCGCTTCGTCGATCATGGTCTGCGCCTTGATCGGATCTCTGCCCTGTACCCTGTAGCCCCCCAGATGGTTCACCGACTGCGGTGTCAACCCCATGTGCGCACACACCGGTACGCCTCTTTCGACCAGCAGGCGGGTGGAATCGGCCAGCCAGGCGCCCCCTTCAAGTTTCACCAGATGCGCGCCTTCGCGCATCAGCAGGGCGGCGTTTTCCAATGCCGCGTTCTGCGAATAGTAGCTCATGAACGGAAGGTCGGCCATCATCAGCGCGCCGCGGTTGCCGTTGCGCACGCAGCGCACGTGGTAGGCGACATCCTCCACCGTAACCGGCAGACTGCTGTCGTGTCCCTGGATGACCATGCCCAGAGAGTCTCCGATCAGCAGCAGTTCGACCCCGGCTTCGCTCGCAGCCACCGCTTCGCAGTATCCGTATGCCGTGACGCAGGCGAATTTTTCGCCTTGGCGCTTGCGTTCAATAAACGTATTGATTGTAACGGCCATCTCAATCGCGCCGCTGTCCGGCCTGCTGCATCCACGTGTCGTATTGCGCGGCAGTGCCGCCTTCGGGATGATCGTAAAACAAATCTGTCAAGGCATGATGCTCTTGCGCCGAGGCTTCCACGATATCCTCCAGGGTGTAGCCCCGCACCCGCTGCCACATGCTGTAGACAATGACGCCCATCATCGGGTAAAGTGCAAGCGCCGAGTACTTCATGATCTGTTTTCCGGCAGCAGAACATCGGGATGCCGGGCGGACCTCGTGTCGTCGATCGGTCGATTGTCATCAGCCCGGTAGGTAAAGACGACCGAAAATTTGATTGAGTCGGTGAAGTTGCGTCCTGCCGAATGGATCAGCCTGCAGTGAAAGAAAAGCACATCGCCGGCGTTCAAGGCAACGGTGCGGGCGGTGTTCAGCAAATTCTGATTTTCGGGCAGGTCATCTCTCAGAAAAAGAGCTGCGTCGAACAGGCCGCGGTCCAGTTGCATTCGATGAGAGCCCGGAATCACCCTGAGCGCGCCGTTGTCTTCGGTTTCGTCGCCCAGGGCGAGCCACACGGTTATCAGTTCCGGCCGATCGAAGGTCCAGTAGCGAATGTCCTGATGCCAGCCGGTCGAGCTTCCGTAGCCGGGGTGCTTGGTCATGATGCAATTGTGATGGTTCTGGCTCAGCCTGACGGATCCGGCGGCCAGCATCTCTCGCACGCAGCGTACGATCTTCGGATTCATGCCCCACTGTCGGAATACCGAATCGCGTGCGAACGCGTTGAGCAGCCTGCGCACGGTATCGCCTCCAGGCGCTCTTCGTTCGCTCGGAGATCCTGGATATTGAAGATCGGCTTCATATTCGACCGGTGCAATCGGAGGATCGAGCGATTCCCGAACGCTCTGCTCGGCGCTGCGCAAAGTCCTGCGATCGCATAGATTGCGGACGACCAGATATCCGTCGGCATTAAATTGCGCCAATTGGTCGGCGCAAATCGCCGGCCTGTTCAATCCGTCCGTCGACGTCAATCTATGTTCGGTTGCTGCTCTTCCCATGGCAAATACGGCAGCGCATTGGCGCGAGTTAACCTCAATATTGTATGCAAATATACGGAATCAGGCCAAAATGATCCGGATGGCAACCTGCTCTATGTAATGTCTGGCCTTCGCCTCGATGTTTCTGTCTGGCACCAACTGGAAAGCCAGCGCATATGTCCGTACATTGCCGCTACAGGTGAGAACGCAATTCAACAATGCATCTGTGCCTGTGAGGGCATGAAACCCTTGTCGCTCGGATAGTGAAGATTCAATAACAGCAAGATATCGAGTAATAATAAAAGGATGCTGGACCGCCGATGCATGGATTTGCAACCCCATGTCAATTTGCGTCGCAGAAACCGGTCTTGTTTCGCGCGGCGGAGTCAATATTGTAGTTTCACCGCTGGGCGGGACTTAAAACTTTTCAATGATGGGCCTGCACAACTGCAACTTGCCCCTGTATCAGCCATGCCTGCTGGACAGAGCAGTGTCAGCAATTTTCAACCCCCTTACGTTAAATTCTTCTTTCTGTGCGAATGCCCTCCCGGAAGTGGTTGTCTGACGCGGTGATTGCCATGGAGCCAGTAAAAACAAATAGATAAAGCCCATTTTAGCCAATGGTGCGAGAAATGGCAAGGGTGCATTCCGGTACACCATTTCAGACCGAATCGCTAGTGCGTGCCTTGGGTTGATTCATGCAGGCAGGTGCGTCGTGATATATTGATTCCCAAGCGCGCGCCTTTGCGCGTGCTTGCAATAGATACAGAAATTTGAGGAACCCCCAATGAAAAGAAGCCTCGCATTCGCATTGATTGCTATCGCCGGCATTGGCATAGGCGGCTGTGCCACATATGACCGGATGACCGACAAGGTAAAATCCGCCTACACCAAGATGACCGGCCGATTCGGCGACTCTGTCGAGGTGACGGTGACCAATGTGACGACCTCGATTTATCTGACTCCGATTCTCGCAGTCGGGCACGGAGACCGCGATTCGAACATGTTTGAATTCGGCGCTGCGGCGTCTGATCAGGTGCAGGCGGTTGCAGAGGGCGGGGCGTTCCTGGCGATGGCAGCTGCATTTGAAGGCGGGCAGATCATTGAGGACCCGGCTGAAGGATTGCTTGGACCTGGCCAGTCGGTGACCTTCAGGCTGGACAAGGACCACACGCGAATGTCGCTGATAGCGATGATGCTTCCCACCAACGACGGCTTTGTTGCATTGGACAATGTCGTGCTGCGCGATGGGACGCAGAGCCTGTATGCCATTGATTCGGGAACTGAGGCAAACGACGAGGCGATCACCGGCGGAGGCGCACCTGGAACGCCGGGCATTCCAGCCGATCCCGGGGGTAGCGCGCTGGCCGAGGCAACAGGCATTTCTGGCATCGACGCCGAAGGCAGTGTGATGCGACACGCCGGAATACAAGGCGGCGAAGGATCGGCGTTGAATCCTGAAATCCACGGCTGGAGCGGCCCTGTCGCCGAAGTCACTGTTGCGATAGAATGATACCGACATTGCAAGCAGATTAGCGCGTTTCGGCTTCGAACGAGGCCGAAGCGCCTTTTGAACAACAGGCCGCGAGCCTGGAAACTGATACAGGAGGAGACTGTGGCTCAATCCAATACCGCTATGCTCGCTTTAGATACCGAGCATCTGATTCATCCGCTGCACGTGCGCGGCGGTCACGATAACGCCAAGATCTGGACCGGCGGGCATGGCGCGATCCTGATCGACAGCGAAGGCAAGGAGTACATAGACGGACTTGCCGGGCTCTGGAACAATACTTCCGGTCACGGTGCGCAGCCGCTGATCGATGCCGCCACGCGGCAAATGTCCCAGCTTGCATATGCTTCGGGTTATGTCGGAAGTTCCAACACCGCGGCAATCGAGCTCGGATCAAAGCTGGCCGAGATCGCCTATCCGCAAATCAACCGGTTCTATCTGACATCGGGCGGCGGAGAGGCAACAGATAGCTCGATCAAGCTTTCTCGCTATTACTGGAAGCTTCGCGGCCAGCCGCAAAAGACCAAGGTCATTTCGAGAATGCTCGGCTATCACGGTGTGACATTCGCAGCCATGTGCGCAACCGGAATTCCGGCATACTGGCCGATGTTTGAACCTAGGATTCCAGGATTCTCATTCATTCCGTCGCCTTATCCGTACCGGTACGAGTCGTCCGACGCCAGCGTCAGCCAGGGTGTGGCCGCGGCGAATGAGCTCGAAGCGGCGATTCTTGCCGAAGGCCCTGAAACGGTTGCGATGTTTATCGCCGAACCGGTTCAAGGATCAGGCGGCGTGATTCCTCCTCAGGACGACTACTTTCCGCGCATACGAGAGATTTGCGACAAGTACGACGTGCTTTTGGTCGCCGATGAAGTCATTACCGGGTTCGGCCGTACCGGAAAAATGTTTGCGCTTGAGCATTGGGGTGTGGAGCCGGATATCGTTCAGTTCGCCAAGGCGATCACTTCGGGCTATTTCCCGTTCGGCGGCATCGGCATCAGCGACGCGATCGCCGATGCGATGGACAATACAAGCGAGCCGTTTATGCATGCCTACACCTACAGTGCGCACCCGGTCGGCAGTGCGATCGCATTGGCCCAGATCGATTTGATTCAGCGCGAGGACTTTCCGGCTCAAGCCCAGGAAAAAGGCGATTTGCTGCTCGGCAGTCTTAGGAACGCCTTGTCGGATCACCCGCATGTCGGCGATATCCGCGGCCTTGGCCTGATGTGCGCGGTCGAGTACGTCAAGGACAAGTCGACCAAGGAGGCGTTCGACGCAGCCGACAAGACGGGCGACAGGATTCTCAGCGCCGCCATCGACCGCGGCCTGTTCAGCAGAGTCCGGGGCGACGTGTTCTGCCTGGCTCCGCCGATTGTGATCGAAGACGATGAAATCGACCGGCTCTGCGCGATACTTCGTGCTGCGACCATAGATGTGCTGGGCGTATGAGGACCGCAGAAGCAGATTCGACGGACCGGCCTGCAGGCTGAGCAATTCGACTGGTTCAGACCGATGGACTTAAAGTCCGCCATACGAACGGTCGTCGACTTTCCGGTTGAAGGCGTCAGGTTCCGGGATATTACGACATTGCTGAACAATCCGGTTGCCGCAAGGTTTGCGGTCGACCGGCTTTATCAGCGCTATCAGTATTCGCAGCTTCACGGCATCGTCGCGGTTGATTCGCGCGGATTCATATTCGGTTCGACGCTCGCGTATTTGATGTGCCTGCCGCTGATTCCGATTCGCAAGCCTGGTAAGCTGCCTGCCCAGTGCGTGTCGACGAAGATTTCGACCGAGTACAGCGAAGACGGACTGGAGATTCATTGCGACGCGCTGAAGCCGTCGGACAGAATTCTGGTCATTGACGATCTGGCCGCGACGGGAGGCACGCTCAATGCGGCGGCGGGGCTTGTTTCCCGGCTTGGCGGCATTGTCGTCGAATGTGCCGTGATCATTGAATTGACAGACCTCGGCGCTAGGAATGCATTGGCGCCGATACCGCTATTCAGCCTGGTCACCTACAGCGAAAGCGAACTCGGCGACCAGTACGAACCGAACTGACTGGCGGATCATATTTTCAGTATCTTTGCCGCGAATCGATTTCATTGCTTCTTGCACTGACTCGCATCGAAGTGTGCGCTTTGCCATTGCGGAAATCGAGACGCAACGGCTTCGTCGAATGTGCCGATGCCGCAGGCAGATACGAATGCCGCCACTTGCAATCAGGTGTCCCGGGTGTCGCGGCGCCGAACAAACTGCCGAACCTGATTCAAGGCGGCCGGCCTTTGCGTCTGCAACAGTGCAGTCTTCCTTCAATGATGTCTCGAAACGTCGCGCCGTAGCCTCATTTCGTCGAAAACGGGAGAACAGTCGAGGATTCTTGCGTCACCCCTCGACAAAATTCACCTCCCAGGCACAATCGGTGTAACAAGAACACAGCGATCGTCGAATGTTGCTTGAAAAAATTTACAATGCCGCCGCGGAGCGTGAATCCAAATCATGCGTGTAGAGGCATTGAAAGATAGTTATAAACAGGCAATGGAAAAGTGAGATAATTAGACATATTCGCGATCGAACTATCCGAGTGCCATGTCAGTTTCTGTACTCTCCGCCGCCAAATTCATTGGTGATATTTCAGATTGGTCAAAAACCAATCTCGAATTACAAAAAATCATTTACATCGCCCATATGCTGCACTTGGGAGAACAGGAATCTGTGCTTGTCGAGGGTAATTTTCAAGCGTGGTATTTAGGTCCTGTGCATCCCGATCTATACCATCATGCCAAAGTTTATGGATCGGAAAAAGTTCAGAATATTTTCAATGCGTTTGCATCGTTGGATGTCGACAGTCCAGAATCGCGAACTTTAAAACGTGCATACGGCCTTGTTGGAGGTTTTTCTGGCTCACGGCTCATAGCAATCACGCATTGTAACTACGGTGCATGGGAAAAGAACTACAAACCCGGCGCTCGAAATATTGTTATTCCAAATGTCGATATACTCAATGAGTATCACAAGCGGGTAGAGTTGGCAAAACGCAGACAAGGTGAATCTCAGAGTAAATGACAGTGGATGATCACGGCGAAGATCTATTCTGGGAAGAAACTTTTTATCTCCATGAAGAAATTAAGGAATTGGAAGATTCGCTTGAGAGAGAAAAGACACGGAATAAGGAGTTTCAATTTATTGCTATTCTTGTTTTCGTTATCTTCATCGACATTTTTACCTTTCCGTCAATGCAAACGTTCGGCGGGCCGCTCGTAATTGGCATACTCGAGGCAGTAGCCTTGCTTTTGGTGGCAAAAAAATTAGGGTTGAAGGAATTTTCAAGTTTCCTCAACAGGCTGATCGCAACTGTCAGTCCGAGGTCATGAGTTTGATTTCTTGATTGATATTGTTCTCTTAATCGGCGTAGCAAACCGGCTCGCCGAACATCGCAAACCATCCTGACCGCTGACATCCCTTCATTGCGCCGCTTTGTCGACATCCGCTTTCAACGCAAGAATCAGATCGCGCATGTCTCTCGGAAGCCCTTTGTGCCAGTGCCTTGGCTCGCCATCGACCGGGTGATTGAAGCCGAGCGACTCGGCGTGCAGCGCCTGACGCCGAAAACTTCTCAGCATATCGGCCAACGCCGGGTCGGCGCCTTTCGGAATGCGCGGGCGCGATCCGTAATCCGGATCCCCCGCCAACGGGTATCCTGCATGGCGCAAGTGGACTCTGATCTGATGCGTTCGCCCGGTGTCAAGGCTGATCCGCACCAGCGCATGCTTGCGGAATCGCTTTACGATTCGAAAGTGGCTGACCGCTGACCTGCCGTGTCCGACCGCCATGTGCGTGCGGTGTTTCGGATGCCTGCCAATCGGTGCATCAATGGTCCCGCCGGAAATCGGCACGCCCTCTACGATCGCCAGATAGTCGCGTTCGACTGAGCGGTCCTTAAGCTGTCCGATCAAGTTCAGGCGCGCTGCCTCGGTCCGCGCCACGACAAGCAGTCCGGAGGTGTTTTTGTCAAGGCGGTGCACGATGCCTGCACGCGCCAGCCCTGCCAGCGCGCCGTCGTGATGCAGCAAGGCGTTGAGCATGGTGCCGTCCGGCTGACCGGCGCCCGGATGAACCACCAGGCCTGCGGGCTTGTTGACCACAATGATACTTTCATCCTGATACACGACTTCAAGCGGGATATTCTGTGCCTCAAAATGTCGATGCGGTGTTTCGGGTACGTCGATTTCAATGTGCTCGCCGCCCGATACGGCTTGGCGCCGCTGCGCCGGTTCGCCGTCAATTCGAACCCGCCGCTCAGCGATCCACGACTGAATCGTAGTGCGCGAATAGTCGCCAAGCAGGGAGGCCAGAGCCTTGTCGAGCCGGCTTCCTTCCAGCTCCTGAGGAATTTGGACTTGAATCGAATTCACCGAATTGCTCCGTCGCTAAGGCGATTGTGAGTCATAATCTCATCGGGCTGTCCATGCAGCGGGGGTGCGCAAGCGTTCAGTTGCAAATCCATATTATCCGTTTCGCACTTTAAAAATCACCGCGTATACGGATTATTTCATCCGGCTGCCCGGCAAATTGCTATAAAATGCGACCTTCAGCCGACAATACCCTTTCAATGATCCGATAGTCCGTGCGTAAAATCATCCACATCAGCCTAGTCTGTGCGGCAGCCGCTGTAATTCTTGCAGGCTGCGGCGGCAACAAGGAAGAAGCTGTCAAGAGCGAGCGCGAGTTGTACGAATCGGCGTTCAATGCCTTGAGCCGAAGCAATTATGAAGTGGCTGTGGAACGCTACACCGAACTCGAAACAGTCTACCCCTACGGCGACTTTACGACTCAGGGACAGCTGGAAATCGCCTACGCCTACTACAAGCTTGGCGAACCGGAAAAGGCGCTCGCTGAAATAGACAATTTTATCGAATTGCATCCGAACCATACCCACATCGACTACGCATACTACCTCGGCGGGCTGGCGAACTTGCCGATTAATGCGCCTAAGTGGGGCGAAAGGCTGTTCAAGGATCAGGAGACATTCAGCGATCACGCCGCCGCTTCCGCGCGCGATGCGCTGGATTCGTTTCGCGAAATCGTCGAGCGCTTTCCGTTTAGCGAATATGCCGAGCCTGCGCGGCAGAAAATGATCGATCTGATCAATGTATTCGCTCGCAACGACATCAGGATTGCCAGATACTACATGCACAAGAAAGCCTACGTAGGCGCGATCAACCGCTGCAAGTCGGTACTCGACAATTATCCGAACTCTCCTGTGGCAGAACTGGCTCTGGCCATACTGGTCTATTCCTACCGTCAGCTTCAGCTCGATGAACTGGCGGATGACTCGCGGCGGGTGCTTGCATACAATTTCCCGGAAAGCCGATATCTCCAGGCAGAAGACGAAGTGCTCGACAAGGATCTGATCGAAAGGACCGAGCGCGATTTTGTCTTCGGGCTGTTCCGCTAATACCTGTGGGTAATCGGATACCGCCGATCGCGTCCGAATGCCTTGAGCGATATCCGCACGCCGGGCGCAGCCTGCTTCCTTTTGTATTCGTTGCGCTTGACAAGCCGGGCAACGTGCCTGACTGTTTCAGCGTCAAACCCGATGCCGATGATATCGTCAATCGAGCGGTCCTGTTCGACATAGGCTTTCAATATCCCGTCCAGCACATGATACGGCGGCAATGAATCGTCATCGCGCTGTCCTTCGGCCAGCTCCGCAGTCGGCGCCCGAGTCAGTACCCGGTGCGGAATCGCTTCGCCGCCGACGACATTGCGATATTCGGCCAGTTCGTACACCAGCATCTTGGGTACATCCTTGATCGCGCTGTAGCCGCCCGCCATGTCGCCGTACAGTGTCGCGTAGCCGACCGCGACTTCGCTCTTGTTCCCCGTGGTAATGACGATTTTGCCCTTCTTGTTGGAAATCGCCATCAGAATCATGCCCCGGCAGCGCGCCTGGATGTTTTCCTCTGTCACATCGGCCTCGAGTCCTTGGAACTCCTCGGCCAGCTGGCCGAATACCGCCTCGCAAATCGGGTCGATAGGAATAATCGAACACGGAACGCCAAGCGCATCGGCTTCGCCCACCGCATCTTCGATGCTCATCGGATGCGTGTGCCGCGAGGGCATCGAAATCGCCTGCACCCGCTCAGGGCCGAGGGCATCGGCGACAATTGCGAGCGTCAATGCCGAGTCTATGCCGCCTGATACGCCCACCACCGCGCCATCAAAGCCGTTTTTGCTGATATAGTCCGCAACGCCGAGCCTGATGGCGCCGTAGATTCCTGAAAGAAGCCGCGCCCGCTCGCATGGGTCGCCTGAATCTTCAGCGCCGGGCACTTGATGAATCTGCGCATAGCTTCGGATCACAGGCAGTTCGACTTCCTGGTGAGGCTCGCCTTGAGGCTCGATCTTCCCGTCTCCGAAAAACCGGACAGTCCGTACGCATTGCTCGAAAACCGGCAGACGCACCGCGACCGAACCTGCCGAATCCGTGGCGAACGACCCTCCGTCGAACACCAGTTCGTCCTGCCCGCCGACCAGATTGGCGTAGACGATCGGCACCGCATTGGCGCGGCTGCGCTTTCCGACGATTTCAGATTCCCGGTAGGCCGGCTTGTCGACATTGAACGGGGATCCGTTGAGGTTGAAGATCAGCTTGGCGCCGGCAGCGACCGCGTTTTCAATCGGACCGTCTGACCAGATGTCTTCGCAAATGGTGATTCCGATCGGCACCCCGTCAAAATCGATTACGCACGGACGGGTTCCTGAAAGAAAATACCGCCGCTCGTCGAAGACGCCGTAGTTTGGCAGATGGTGTTTGCGATAGGTGCCCACGACGGCGCCGCCGCGTATCGCCGAAGCCGCGTTAAACAGTGCGCCCGGCTCGCCCTCAGGGTGCCCGACAATCAAGGTGATCTGCGAATCCAATGCGGATTCGGTCGCCTCGACGACTTCATTCAGCGCGGCGCCGCAATCACGCACAAAGTCCTCACGAAACAGGAGATCTTCAGGCGGATATCCGCAAATCGACAGTTCCGGATACACGACAAAGCGGCAGCCGTTCTCGCGCTGCGCGCTGCGTGCGGCATCAATGATCTTGCGCACGTTGCCCGGCAAATCGCCCACCACCAGATTCAACTGGGCAATTGCGACGCGAAAATCGCAATTCATCGCTATATACTTGACCTACATGAATACATCAAATTCCGGCTCGCATCCGGCCAACGGCTCGAACTCAGCGCATTCGCTGGAGATAATCGATTCTGTCAATGCACTGCCGCTTGGCGAGTGGAACAGGCTCGTCCCGGCCGATTTTCCTTTCTTGCGCCACGAATTCCTCAACGCGCTTGAACAGACAGCCTGCGTATCGAAGTCGACAGGGTGGATGCCGCAACACATTGTATTACGAAACGACGCAGATTCGGGTTCGGCGCCGATTGCTGTGGCTCCGATGTACGTCAAGTATCATTCCTACGGTGAGTTTATTTTTGACTGGGCCTGGGCGCGGCACTATGAACGTTACGGCGTCGATTACTATCCGAAAGTCGTGTTGCAGACGCCGTTTACGCCGCTGATGGGACCGAAGATACTTACTGCGCCCGGAACGGATGAACCGCTGTCACGCCGCGTTCTGATGCAGTTCGGCCGCGATCTGGTCAAGTCTCAGGGCATCAACTCGGTGCACTGGCTCTTTGTCACCGACGATGAATTCGACGAACTGGACGCCAGCGGCTACATGAGCCGGGCGGGAACGATTCAATTCGTATGGACCAACAGAGGCTACGAAACCATGGATGACTTTCTTAGCACTCTGTCTTCCAGAAAGCGCAAGAAAATCAGAGCAGAACGCAGATCCGTGGCGGAGCAGGGCATTGAAATCGAAGTGGCGCAGGGCGATGCGCTGACACCGGAGCACTGGAACGTGTTCGAGAGCTTCTATAACAGCACGATCAGCAAGTACTGCTCGTTCAAATACCTGACAGTTGATTTTTTTAAGATGCTGGGCGAGACAATGCCGGAAAGCCTGGTGATGTTTCTTGCATCGCGCAACGGACGCTACATCGCAGCCTCGTTTTGTCTGCGCGGAACAAGCGCACTCTACGGCCGCTACTGGGGCTCGAACGGGGATTATCCCAACTTGCACTTTGAAACCTGCTATTACAGCGCGATCGAATACTGCATCGAGCGCGGCATTGAGACATACGATGCAGGCACTCGCGGAGAGCACAAGCTGCAACGCGGCTTTCTTGCAAGGCTCGGCCGCTCGGGACACTTGCTGCGCCATGGCCAGTTCACTCCGGCGATTGCCGATTTTGTCAGTGCCGAAAGCAATGAGTATCGCAAGTACTGTGACGAACTGAACGCTAATTCGGCATACCGGCGCAACTGATCCGAGAAGGCGATGCTGGATAAGATTGGCAGTGATCTTGAGCCGTTCCCTCCGCCGGAGCTGGCAAACCCCGACGGCCTGATTGCCATCGGCGGCGATCTGTCGACCGACCGGCTGATCAATGCCTATGCTCAAGGCATTTTTCCATGGTACAGCGAAGGCTGGCAGATACAGTGGTGGACGCCGGATCCCAGATATGTCCTGTATGTCGATAGCTTCCGTGTTTCCAGAAGTCTGAAGAAGAATCTGCGCAACAAGGGATTCTCGGTTTCAGTGAATACCTGCTTCGAAAAGGTGATCCGCCAGTGCCAGACCGTCGATTGCGGCGACAGGCGTTCCGGGAGCTGGATTACAGATGAAATGCTTCGCGCCTACTGCGCGCTGCATCGACGCGGTTTCGCGCATTCCGTCGAGGCCTGGCTTGACGGCAGGCTGGCAGGCGGGCTGTACGGTGTCGGCCTTGGCCGAATGTTCTGCGGAGAGAGCATGTTCAGCGCCCGGGCGGACGGGTCGAAAGCGGCGCTGTTCTATCTTGTCGCCTTGCTCAGGCGATGGGGTTTTCCGATGATCGACTGCCAGTTGCCGACCGAGCATCTGATCGGTCTCGGCGCGGTTCCGGTCGCCCGCAAGAGATTTCTAAGGGAATTGTCCGAATCCATCGCCCTTGCACCGCCCGATGACGCCTGGAAGCCGCACTCGATGCAAACCCGAGACGTGCTTTTGTGAGCGTCGAATCGGGAATTTGGCAAGTGCGTCGAATGTCTAGGGAGACGGGCTCGCCCGGGTGGAGCGAGGCGAATTTTGCGCCACCGGCAAAGGAATTGCCGATATTATCGAATTTCAGTGCCAGACAGGTTGAATCCGGTGTTGGAGAATTACAATTATCGCTTGCATGACTGCTATAATATGCGCCATAACCTTCTAAGCATAATAGCCAAATAGCGTTAAATCGAATTAAAAAGTTACGAGGAGCCCAATGCATAGCCCGCTGAAAAACATTTCTTTGGAATTTAAAATTGCAATTCTTGCCGTTTTGGCTTTGGCCGTCGGTGCGTGCGCCCCAAAGGCGGAGCCGGTTGCCGAAGTAGAGCCGCCAGTCGTAGAAGAGGTCATGGAGCCTGAACCTGAGCCGATGATGGCCAGCGACGATGTATATATTGTCGAATCAGGCGACAGCTTGTGGAGCATTTCGGGGTCGCCAGGCATTTACAACGATCCTTTTCGCTGGCCTTTGATCTACGGCCGCAACAAGGACATTGAGGATGCCGACTTAATTTTCCCGAATCAGGAATTGAATATCCCGCGCGATCTGATGCGCACCGATATCGACAAGGCGATCGAGCACGCAAGAAATCGCGGCGCATGGTCGGTCGGAGCAGTGGAAGACAGCGATTTGGACTATCGTGCCATGTCGATGTAGTTCTCCGCGTCAAACCTGTTTGGTTTGAGGGTTTACTCGGGCTTGATTGCATTGGTGCTTTTGCGTCATATCGCAATAATCGGCATTCCATCTGGAACGACATAGCATTGCCGGTCGAACTGGCCGGCAATGCTGTGACCGTACTTGCCGCAGCTCTCCGATACGCAAGCGATGACTCTTGCGCCCGGCGTTGCGTTCGCAACGCGCATTCCGTATCACTTGATCGCTGACTGCCAAGTCGATATTTCTATCTAAATATGGATTTTCAATGAAAAAGAGAACCGTGTGGGATTTTCATTTGGAAATCGGCGCAGTGTTGCGGGCAGACTCGACCCGCCCGGTCTTTCCAATCGTTTCGGAACCGTCTTCTGTTCTTAGTGCTCCGCTTGCCGGGCACTGTCCCGGCGATCCATGATCATCGCCCCGGGTGCACGGGCAGGCCGCTTGCGGCGGGTGTTGCCGGCGGCTGCACTGCTTCTTGCCGCAGTTTCGGCTTCGTCCGATTCGGCATTGGCGCTTACGGAGCAGACCGAACTTCGGCAGTACTACCTTCAAGCCGAGCAGCAGCTCAGTCGAGGCAAGCTGAGCAATTGGCGCAAACTTAAGTCCAAGCTCAAGGACTATCCCCTGTACCCCTATTTGAAGCTTAGAGAATTAAAGGCGATGGGCGCCAAGGCGCGCTACGGCGAAGTGTCGAGAATAATGAAGGAAGGGCAGATACCCATCCCGTCCTATTTTCTAAGCTGGTGGATGAAACAGCTGCATAGCTCGCGCAACTGGACTGCGATTATCAGTCACTTTGCCGATGCAAGGCCGGTTTCGATTCGGTGCAGGTACGCCGAAGCGCTGTATCACGCCAGACGCAGCGAAGCGGCGCTGGAGGCGATACGGCCTCTGTGGCTGGTTAAGAGGTCGCAGCACAAGAACTGCGATACGGTTTTTGGTCTTGCGCTGAAATCCGGCTTGATTTCCGATCAGCTCGTCTGGGAACGGCTGCTGTTGACATCGGCCCGCGGCGCTTCGTCCATGAATAAGTACCTGACGGGGCTTCTTCGGTCGAAAGGTATGGCTGCGTGGGCATCGCGCTTATCCGAAGTGCATCGCAATCCGCGCACTGTTGTCGTTGCCAATGCCAAATCGTGGTCCGGCTCGGCTCAGGGGCGTGATTTGATTCGCTACGGCATCAATCGCATCCGGATCAAGGACCCGCGTTCGGCGGTCAAGGTGTGGAAATCGGTCAAGACTCTCGCCGCCATGTCTGCCGAAGAAGCTGCCGATATAGAACGCGCCATTGCGGTCAGCCTTGCTACGAGGCACGATGCGCTTGCCATCGGGCTGTTCGAGGGTCTGCCCCGGTCGACCCACGACAAGACCAGCATCGAGTGGTGGGCGCGCTCGGTGCTATTGCAGCAGGATTGGCAAGCTTTGATCAAGGTTCTCGACTCCATGGATGACGAAATCGCGCAGCGTCCTGTCTGGCAGTACTGGCGTGCCAAGTCGCTGCACGCCCTTGGCAAAGCAGACGAAGCCCGCTCGATCTGGTCCTCGCTTTCGAAGCGAAGCGACTACTACGGGTTTTTATCCGCCGACGCGATCGGAGTCGAATACACTGAATTGACATTTGCTGCGACGACGTCGATATTTGAGTATTTCAACGCGCTTGATGAGCCGGGGATTCATCGCATCCGGGAATTTCTGGCTCTGCGAAAGCCGTATTCTGCCAGACGCGAACTCAACGCCCTCGGCTCTGAACGCACGCCTGATTTTTGGAGAAATCTGGCGCATCTTTTTCATCATTGGGGGTGGCACGACGGTGCAATACGCGCCTATCGCAAGACCGATTTTGCGGATGCGGAAGCTGTAGAGTTGCTGTTTCCGCGCCCGTTCATCCAGTCAGTCCGTCGCGAGGCGTCCCGTCACGCAGTTCCGATGCCGTGGATTTTCGGAATTATGCGGCAAGAAAGCCTGTTCGTACCCGACATCCGTTCCGGGGCCGGTGCAATAGGGCTGATGCAGCTGATTCCCAGCACCGCCCGGGCGGAGGCAAAGCGCCAGAAGCTGAAAGCGCCGACCACCCGCAGTCTGAGCAGTCCGCAACTGAACGTAAGACTCGGCGCGGGCTATTTGAAAGGCTTGCTCAACCGAACGGACGGCAATGTGATATTTGCACTGTGCGGCTACAATGCCGGGCCTAGGAACATGGCCAGGTGGCGCGCATCGTCTCCGGCGAAAGATGCCCGGCAATGGGTGGAAGCCATTCCCTTTACGGAAACCCGCCGATACGTGAAAAAGGTTCTTTCGAACATAATTGTCTACGAAAGACTCCTGGAGCTGAAGACGAATCGAATCGGCGACTACCTGTTTATTTCGGACAGCGAGACATAGCTCGTACTGCCGCGCTCGTCCCCTCTTTGATCAACCGGAAAGGATTCGATTGTGACTATTGCGAAGAAATTTATCGTGTCTGGCCAGGTTCAGGGTGTGTGGTACCGCGTCTGTACGCGTGAACGCGCGCAGCAGCTGAATCTGACCGGATGGGCGTGCAACCGCGACGACGGAACCGTCGAAGTGCTCGCTTGCGGAGATGCTGAAAGAATCGAAGAACTGGAACGCTGGCTGTGGACCGGGTCGCCTCAATCGACGGTTTCCAATGTCGAAAGCAGACCGGGTTCGGATCAGCCGCCGGATGACTTTACGATCGGATAGTTCGTTTAATCGCGCGTCATGCGGCTCACGACTTCGTCTGCGGCGCAGCTTAGCGGCAACTGTTCGACTTCGGTGTCGGCTCTACGCTTGTATTCCACGGTTTCGGCGGCGATGCCGCGCTCGGAAACAACCAGCCGATGGGGAATGCCGATCAGATCCATGTCGGCAAATTTAACACCGGGCCTCTCATCGCGGTCGTCCAGCAGTGCCTCGACGCCCTGTCGCGCGAGCTCATCGTGAATCCGGTCGGCAGCTTCGCGCACCCGATCTGACTGGCGATAGTTGATCGGCACCACGCTCACGTCGAACGGAGCGATCGGCTGAGGCCAAATGATGCCGGATTCGTCGTGATTCTGCTCGACTGCGGCGGCGACTATTCTTGACACGCCGACTCCGTAGCACCCCATCCACATAACCCCGTTGCGACCGCCTGAGTCAAGGCATGTCGCGCTGAATGCCTCGCTGTACTTGGTGCCAAGCTGAAATACGTGACCGACTTCGATACCGCGCTTGACACGGATCGTTTCGCCCGGCGCTCCAGGGCATGGGTCGCCGTCGGCAGCCTGCCTTAAATCCATCGCGATCGGTTCGGGGCAATCTCTGCCCCAATTGGCGCCGGTGTAATGCTTTGCGTCCTGATTCGCGCCGCAGACAAAGTCGATCAGCATCGCCGCATCATGGTCGGCATAGACTTTCATATTCAGGCCGACCGGTCCGATTGAACCTGGCTCGACACCGACGGCGCTTGCGATTGCGGCAGCCGATTCCATTTGAAGCGGCTTTGCGATTTCCGGAATTTTCTCGGCCTTGAGCGTATTGAGTTCGTTGTCGCCGCGCACGACGATAGCCACCGGCGATTCGTTGCCGCGCACGATAAGGGTTTTCAGTGTTTTTTCCGGCGGCACCGACAACGATTCGCACAATTCGGCGATTGTGTGCACGCCAGGTGTGTCGACGGCCTGCATTTGCTCGCGAGGCCCTTGTCGCGGCCCGTTCGGCTCGGGCAGGCCGATCAGTTCGATGTTGGAAGCAAATCCGGCCTTGTTGTTGACCCCGATTCCGTCTTCGCCGGAATCGGCGATGACGTGGAATTCATGGGAGACGCTGCCGCCGATCGCACCGGAGTCGGCTTCAACAGCGACAAAATCCAATCCGAGGCGTTGAAAAATGCGTTCATAGGCATCGTACATCTGAACATAGGCGCGCTCCATGCCCGCGCGGTCAATGTCGAACGAGTAGGCGTCCTTCATAAGAAATTCGCGGCACCGCATCACACCGAATCGCGGACGAATCTCATCGCGAAACTTCCACTGGATCTGATAGAAGTTTGCCGGCAGCTGCCGGTAGCTGCGCACTTCGTTGCTGATCAGCGTCGTTATCACTTCCTCGTGTGTCGGTCCTAGGCAGAAATCCCGATCATGGCGATCCTTGAACCGCAGAAGTTCAGGTCCGAAGTGATCCCATCGCCCGGATTCGCGCCATATTTCCCCGGGCTGCACGCTGGGCATCAGAACTTCCTGGGCGCCTGAGCGGTTCATCTCCTGGCGGACGATGTTTTCGACTTTCCCCAAAACCCTCAACCCCGTCGGAAGCCAGCTGTATATCCCTGATGCGAGCTGGCGAATCATGCCGGCTCGCAGCATCAGCCGATGACTGACGATTTCGACGCCGGCGGGTGTTTCCTTGGCTGTTGCAAGCAGATAGTTAGAAGCTTTCATGGTTCGTCAGAGATTCCAAAGTGTGCATGGTTTGTGCAAGTCATCTACCACCGGCGCTTATCCCACTGATCCGGATTTGCCCAGTTATCCGAATTGAGCCACTTGGGCGCCGGCTTGTAGAACTGCAGACTGAATTCATGCAGATTCGCCACCGCTCCGCCCGATTCAGAGCAATGGACGGCGCGCATGCCTTGTGCGATTGCATCGCCCCGGCTGAATTTGTCGTCTGCGCCGCACTCCGGCACACTGACCCACAGCAGCTTGGCATGCATGTCGCGCAACCGGCCGACCAATTGCCGGGCTTCGGTTCTGCCCATGTGTTCCAATGTCCCGCAAACAAGGGCGAAATCGTATCGCCGTAGAGCTGCGAAACAATCTGCAAGGTTCGAATACACGATGTGGGTCACCGTATCGCGCGATTTGCCGACCGCATACTCGGCTACCGTTGCCGGAACCTCCGGCGCGACAATCAAAACCGACTCGGGTCGGATTCTGTTAAGCAGCCGGGCAAGCTCCGTATCTGTGCGCGCATCCACAAACGAGCGATTGAACCGGTTTTAAAGGATGGCCGCGTGCGTGAAGCAGAAGGTGTCAGCTCACAATCTCGAACTGTTTTTCCGGCACCTTCGACTTGGAAATACGCGCATAGGCCGAGTGATTGTGAATTGATTCGAAGTTTTCCGATTCCACTGCGTAGGCTACAATCCGGTCGTCCTCATTCAGTACGCCGGCAATGTCCCTGACGATGTCTTCTACGAATTTAGGATTGTCATACGCCTGCTCGGTGACAAACTTTTCATCAGGGCGCTTGAGAAGCCCGTAGAGCTGGGAGCTTGCCTTCGATTCGGCCAGTTCGATCAGTTCTTCCATCCAGACGAACGCGTCTGTCGTAGCCGTGATCGTGACGTGCGATCTTTGGTTGTGGGCGCCGTAGTCGGAAATTTCCTTGGAGCACGGACAAAGGCTGGTCACCGGCACGACGACTCGCGTCGTGATTTGCATTTCGCCGCTGGCCTTCAATTCGCCAAACAGCGTTGCCTCGTAGTCGACGACACTTTTTACACCGGTAATCGGCGCAGCCTTTTCCATGAAATATGGAAATGTCATTTCGATCCGGCTGGTGTTCGAATCAAGACGGTCGGCAACTTCGCGCACGATGTCTTTGAATGACTGGACCGATATGACGCTTTCATGACTGTTCAGCACTTCAATGAATCGCGACATGTGCGTGCCCTTGAAATTGTGAGGCAGTCCGACGTACATGTTGAATATGGCAATGGTGTATTGTTCGCCATTGCTTCGGTCCCGGACCTTCACCGGATGACGGATCGAGCGGATGCCCACCTGGTCGATGGCCAATTGGCGCGTGTCAGGCTTGGCCTGAATGTCCGGTATAACCGGCTCGAACGGACTTTCTGCGACCGGGATCAGTTTCGGAAGATTCATTGCTATGCTACCCAGAATTCAAATGATTCGAATCCATAGCAGATTGTACACGCTTTACAATAGATTCACTGTCCAATCCGCATTGCGCCAAAACTGATTCGGGCTTGCCGTGCGCCAGATGCCGGTCGGGCAGTCCGAGGTTGATAATCTGCGGCCCCGGGCCGCTTGCGGCAAGTACTTCGTTGACTGCCGAGCCGGCGCCGCCGGCCGCCGTGTTCTCTTCGATGGTGACAATGAGGCTGTGCGTCGCTGCCAGTTCCTTGATCAGTTTTTCGTCAATCGGCTTTACAAACCGCATATTGACCACCGTGGCGTTTAGCGTATCGCCCGCATCAATCGCCGGTGCCAGCATGGAGCCGAACGCCAGAATGGCCGTCGCTTCGCCTTGGCGCTCGATGTTTGCCTTTCCGATTTCGAGAAGCTGCATGGCCATTTCAGGCTGCGTCCCCGGCCCGGTGCCGCGCGGATACCGCACCGCGCTCGGACCTGTATGCATATAGGCGGTGTACAGCATGTTGCGGCACTCTTTCTCGCTGCTCGCAGCCATGACTACCATGTGCGGAAGGCATCGCAGGTACGAATAGTCGTACGCTCCGGCGTGCGTGGCTCCGTCTCCGCCGACATAGCCGGCGCGGTCGATGGCAAACATGACGTCCAGATTCTGCACGCTGACATCGTGGATGACCTGATCGTAGGCGCGCTGCAGAAATGTCGAGTAGATTGCGACGACGGGCTTCATGCCTTCGCATGCGAGGCCGGCTGCAAAGGTCACTGAATGCTGCTCGGCGATGCCGACATCGAAATACCGGTCGGGAAACTGCTTTTGAAACTCGACCAGGCCCGATCCTTCGCGCATCGCCGGCGTAATTCCCACCAGTCTAGAATCCGCGGCGGCCATGTCGCACAGCCATTCGCCGAACACCTTGGTGTAGGTCAGTCCCGAGGACTTTTTTTCCAGCTTTCCGGTTTGCGGGTTGAAAGGAGACACGCCGTGATAGACCAGCGGGTCCGCTTCGGCCTGATCGAATCCCTTGCCTTTTTGAGTGGCGATATGCAAAAACCGGGGACCGCTTTGCATCTTCAGGTTTTGCAAGGTGGAAAGCAGAACAGAAACATTGTGGCCGTCGATCGGCCCTATGTAGTAAAAGCCCAGTTCTTCGAACCAGGTGCTCGGCAGCAGCATGCCCTTGGCGTGGGCCTCGAACCGTTCGGTGAGGCTCCTTACCGGCGGCACCGTTCCCAGCACCACCTTGCTGCCTTCGCGTATGCTCATAAACGCCTTGCCAGACAGCAGCCGTGCCAGATAATTGGTCAGCGCTCCGACATTCGGCGAAATCGACATTTCATTGTCGTTCAGGATGACCAGCATGTCGGCCGCCGATCCGCCGGCGTTGTTCAGCGCTTCGTAGGCCAGCCCGGCGGTCATCGCGCCATCGCCTATGACAGCGACGACGTTGCGATTCTGATCTTGCAGCGAATTGGCGACAGACATGCCCAGAGCCGCTGAAATCGATGTGCTCGAGTGACCGGCTCCGAAGGTATCGAACTCGCTTTCCTCTCGCGAGAGAAATCCGCTGAGTCCGCCCGGCTGACGTATGGTGTGCAGCCTGTCGCGACGGCCGGTTAGAATCTTGTGCGGGTAGGCCTGGTGGCCGATGTCCCACACGATGCGGTCGTGGGGCGTGTTGTACACGTAGTGCAGCGCGACCGTAAGCTCTACGGTTCCCAGCCCGGCTGCCAGATGCCCGCCGGTTCTGGATATGACATCGATCAGGTATTCGCGCAGTTCTTCGGCAACCGCCGGCACTTGCGCACGGTCCAATGCCCGCAAATCGGCCGGCGTATCAATCTTCGACAGCAGCGGATACTGTTTCGAGTCAATGCCTGATTTCGGTTTTTGGTTCGAATCGCCCACGTCTCCAGATCTCTTAGGTTGCTAATGCGTGCGGTTCACGACGAATTCGGCAATGCGTCGCAAGCCTGCAGCATCGGTGTTGAGTTCATCGAGTGCATCAAGCGCCAGGTCGCGCAGATGCAGCGCTTTGTGTTTTGAACTGATATCCGAATTTTCTCCGTCCAGCGCGTCATCGACGCATTGAAAGGCCAGACCGATGTTCCTGCCGTACCGACCAAGCGGCTCCAGGGATTCGTCTCCGGCCTTGCCGCTAGCGATGGCGCCGAGCTGAACCGAGGCGTTGATCAGTGCCGCGGTCTTTAGCAGGTGCATGGTGTCAAAATCGTATCCTGGTGCGTTGCCGTCGGTCATCGCGATGTCCATTTCCTGCCCGCCGGCCATTCCTGACGAACCTGCCGCGACTGCAAGCGCAGCGATCATGCGTGTGCGACGTTCGGCACTAAGCCCGCTGGCATCTTCCGACAGTGCCTGAAATGCCAGGGTTTGCAAGGCATCGCCGGTCAGCGTCGCGGTCGCTTCGCCGTACGCCTTGTGGCATGACGGCTTTCCGCGGCGCATATCGTCGTCGTCCATTGCCGGCAAATCGTCATGAACCAGCGAATAGGCATGAATCAATTCAATTGCGGCAGCCGCGCTGTCCAAGTGATCCAGTTCGGTGCCGAAAATTCTTCCCGTCGTGTAGACCAGCACTGCGCGAATACGCTTTCCGCCGTTCAGCGTGGCGTACCGCATCGCCTCATGCAGGCGGGCCGGCGGCGCATCGGCCCCGGGTAGGATGGAGTGCAGCACCTTTTCGGTTCTGGCTCGTAGATCGTGCCAGTCTGTTTCAAATTTGTTCAACCTGCGGACTCTTGTTCGAAAGGTTCGACTGCGTCTGCTTCGCCTTTCTGAATAAGAATCTTGACCTGCTGCTCGGCAGCTTTTAGCTGCTTCTGGCACTCGCGCGAGAGCTTCATTCCCCGTTCAAAATCCTTTAGCGACTGCTCGAGCGTCTGATCACCCTGTTCCATGCGCTTTGCGATCTGTTCGAGCTCCTGAAGCGCGGTTTCGAAGGCGATTCTTGGTTGCTCTGCGTCTTGAGACATTTGATCGGGGCGTGTGATTTACAGGTTGTTGGCCGGGTTGCGGCGGGGCGGCATTGACGCGTCCTGCGAATCGGCGCCGCCCCGCCTGATCTTAACCCTAGCCTAGGTCGAAGCGGTCAAGGTTCATGACCTTGTTCCATGCCGCGACGAAGTCGGCGACAAATTTTGCCTCGGATTCGGCGGTCGCGTAAACCTCGGCGACAGCGCGAAGCTCGCTGTTGGAACCGAATATCAGATCTACGCGGGTGGCGGTCCATTTCGCTGCGCCGGTTTTTCGATCGGTTCCCTGATAGACGCCCGAATCGTCTGAACCCGGAGTCCATTCGGTGCCCATGTCCAGCAGATTCACAAAAAAGTCGTTGCTCAGGGTTCCGGGCCGATCTGTGAAGACGCCGTGGGTCGATCCGCCGCAGTTCGCGCCGAGCGCCCTCATGCCTCCGACCAGCACCGTCATCTGTGCAACGCTCAAGGTCAGAAGCTGCGCCCTGTCAACCAGCATCTGCTCAGGCGTCACAGTGTAGTTCGCCTTGAGGTAGTTGCGGAATCCGTCGGCTGCAGGCTCCAGAACTGCGAAGGATTCTTCGTCGGTCTGCTCCTGCGATGCATCCGTGCGTCCGGGTGTGAACGGCACGTCAATGCTGATTCCGGCATCGCTTGCCGCTTTTTCGATCGCTGCGCAACCGCCTAGAACCACCAGATCTGCCATCGATACCTGCTTGCCGGCGCTGCTTGACGCGTTGAAGCTGGACTGAATCGCCTCAAGCGCTGAAAGCACCTTTGCCAGTTGCTGCGGGTCATTGACTTGCCAGCCGTTTTGCGGTGCCAGACGAACGCGTCCGCCGTTTGCGCCGCCGCGATAGTCGGATCCGCGGAAGGTGGCCGCTGACGCCCAGGCCGCTGCGACCAGTTCGGAAACGCCAAGTCCGCTGCCGAGAATCTGCTTTTTCAGCGCGGCGGCATCGGCATCGTCAATGAGCGCGTGACCGGCCTGAGGAATAGGATCCTGCCAGATGAGGTCCTCGTTCGGCACTTCGGCTCCGAGATAGCGTGCGCGCGGCCCCATGTCGCGGTGCGTGAGCTTGAACCAGGCGCGTGCGAACGCGTCCGCAAATTCGTCCGGATTTTCGCGGAATCGCCGTGCGATAGGTGCAAAAATCGGGTCTTCACGCATTGACATGTCGGCCGTGGTCATCATGATCGGCACTTTGCTTGACGCATCGTCCGGCGCGGGCGCCTGATTACCGTCGGTCGTTTCGACCGGCTTCCATTGGGTGGCTCCGGCCGGACTTGTGGTCAGCTCCCATTCGTTTCCGAACAGCATGTCGAGATAGGAGTTGTCCCATTGTGTCGGTGTCGGCGTCCAGGCGCCTTCGAGCCCGCTGCCGATTTGATCGGCTCCCATGCCGCTGCCGTGGCTGGACTTCCAGCCCAGGCCCTGCTCCTCGATCGAGGCGGCTTCGGGTTCGGGTCCGACCAGCTCGGGGTTGCCGGCGCCGTGGCATTTTCCAAACGTGTGGCCGCCGGCGGTCAGCGCGACGGTTTCTTCATCATTCATGCCCATGCGTGCGAATGTTTCGCGAACGTCTACGCCTGAGGCCACCGGGTCGGGATTGCCGTTCGGTCCTTCCGGGTTGACGTAGATCAGTCCCATCTGGACTGCTGCCAGCGGGTTTTCCAGATCGCGTTCGCCGCTATAGCGCTCATCGTCAAGCCAAGTCTGCTCGCTGCCCCAGTAAATGTCCTTTTCGGGCTCCCAGATGTCTTGGCGGCCGCCGCCGAAGCCGAAAGTCTTAAAGCCCATCGACTCCAGGGCGACGTTGCCCGCCAGGATGAGCAGGTCGGCCCAGGAGATGCTGGAGCCGTATTTCTGCTTGACCGGCCACAGCAGGCGTCGCGCCTTGTCCAGGTTGACGTTATCGGGCCAACTGTTGAGCGGCGCAAAACGCTGGTTTCCGCTGCCTCCGCCGCCGCGTCCGTCGGCTGTGCGGTAGGTGCCGGCGGCGTGCCAGGACATGCGAATGAAAAAGGGACCGTAATGTCCGTAGTCGGCCGGCCACCAGTCCTTCGAGTCCGTCATGACGTCGGTCAGGTCCTGCTGTAAGGCGTCGAGGTCCAGATTCTTGAATGCTTCGGCGTAATTAAAGTCGGCTCCCATGGGGTTGCTGTCTGAAGAGTGCTGGCGCAAAATGTCCAGTTTCAACTGGTTCGGCCACCAGTCCTGATTGGAAGTGCCGCCGCCCGCTGCGTGCTTGACGGGGCATTTGCCTTGATTGCTCATTTGAAGTTAACTCCTTTTCGCAAATGTAGGATGGTTTATGCAGAAAACACAATTGTACGCAAAATGCTCAATTTTGCATATATTTCATTTCTTGGTGACCAAGCCGGATGGTTTTGCCGCAGTATTGCTTTGAGCAATCGCGCCGCGCTGCTATGTTCACTGATCCTGCGCCTAGGTGACGCGCCTGATTTCAGT
Source organism: Arenicellales bacterium (assembly GCA_965214615.1). Lineage (GTDB taxonomy): Bacteria > Pseudomonadota > Gammaproteobacteria > Arenicellales > JAJDZL01 > CBDAUN01. The sequence goes on along the minus strand of OZ243952.1, from coordinate 2,727,276 downwards.
AGCCGCCATCTAAGCCGCTACTGGCGCAGGGCGTCATTTGTCGCAAAGGTCACCGCCGGCTGGCAGTCTGCAATTCGACTAAGAAGCTGAAGAATTGAAATCGCTTACCGCGTATGTTGAACACAGGCGAGAGCGGTTTAGGGTTCGAGAATTTTTCCAAGGAGTCTGATTTTCTGAGGAACTACCCGAATAGAATGCCAACCTTTCGCTTGTGTATACACTTGCGGGTTAGTCAGTACCAACCGGAATCTCTCTCCGTCCCCTTCATCGTGATCGTCTTCCAGGGTCTCTACACTGATTGTTGCGTTCGTATTGGAACCGGTACCGTAGACAAATTTAACAGTTCCTTTGGTCGCAGTATAGTCCTTGCCTGCCTTGGCTTTGCCGTTCTTAGTCGTATATTGATAGCGAAGTGCGTTGGCGAACGGACCGTTAGTTCCATTTTCGTTCGGTTTCTTGATGTCAAATTCGACGGCGTCGCCCTCTGTTGCTTCGAATTGGTTTCCTGCAAAGGTTACTCCTGAAGCGAGCGTTGCGCTAATTACGGTCAATGACAGCATCCCAGCCAACAATCGCCGAGACTTGCGATAATTTAGTTTTGCTTTGTACTTCATCTTAAATTAAATTCTCCTTTGATGGTGCTATTGAGCTTGCGAGGCAGAATTTATGCCTGTAATATCCCGCCCCTGCGCATCAACGGCATTTATATCAAAAGTAACGCAGTTTTGTCCAGTTTTTAAGCGTGCCGCAAGTAGGGTGGCAGATTTTCATTGAATTTTTGTGATCCTTCGACTTTTTGACTGTTTCCGGACGGCCGAAGCCGGAACCGAAGCTGTGCGGTTGCGGAAAGGAATTTGGCTGGCAAGGCAACTGCTTGCCCGCCCATTCAGGATAGGCGGGTAGCGACTTTAAATCACACTGCAAGGCAAAGCGGCGGATTTCCTCGGCAGCAGCGAATCAATGGGTGCCATCGGGGCAGACAGTTCGCCGATTCGTCCGAGTGGCTCGGCAAGCGCCAATGCCGCGCAAACTGGACGTGCAATGACCGGAACAACGGATACCACTGGAATACTATAATTCCCATAGGAAACGATGGTTCGATGCGGTTAATTTCCGGAATTGCAATTCATAGAGCCATACAACGCAAATTCCACCATGAATCCTTTGCATTATTTTCGGTTCACTCGCAGGCAGCCGGCTCATGACAGCGTGCTGGCATTCGGTCTGTTCCGAAAGAATCGACAGTGCATGGCTTGGATCATTCATAGGAAGCAGGCATGAAACTGTTGACGGGCGGCAGATTATTTTCAACCGAGGACGCGCGCCGCTTGGCGAAACGCCGCCTGCCGCGCCTGGTGTTCGATTTCATCGACGGCGCCGCTGGACGGGAGGTCGGAGCACGGCGCAACGAGGCGCGGTTTGATGAAATCTGCCTGCAGCCGCGCGTCATGGAGAATGTCGCTTCCCGAAGTCTCGAGACCGAGCTTTTGGGGAGCACATTCGGTGCTCCGTTCGGAATTGCGCCCATGGGAATGTGCAATCTGGCGTGTCCGGGCGCGGATCGAATCCTCGCCGAGACGGCTGCACGGCTTGCAATTCCCGTCTGCGTCTCTTCTGCCGCGTCGAGCCCGCTTGAAGACATGCGCAAGTGGGCTGGAGAATGCGCATGGTTTCAACTGTACTACGGGTCGTCGGAAGAGTCGTCTCTGGCCGTCGCCCGCCGCGCACAAGATGCCGGCTACGGCACCTTGGTGCTGACCGTCGATGTGCCGCAGGTGTCGCGGCGGGTTCGCGATCAGCGCAACGGATTCAATGTGCCTTTTCGGCTGACTGTGAAGTCCTTTCTGGATTTTGCGACTCATCCCCGCTGGTCGCTGTCGACCCTCGCGGCAGGGATTCCTTCTCCGAAAAATATCGGCACAGGCGACAGCTTTGTCCGCGATGCCAGCCGGGCAGGCGCGGATTGGAATTTTCTGGATAAATTGCGGACAGCGTGGAAAGGAAACCTCATTGTCAAGGGAATCACCTGCGCCCAGGATGCGGTTCGTATCCGGGATGCGGGCGCCGATGCCGTCTACGTGTCAAATCACGGCGGCCGGCAGCTGGACAGTGTTCCGGCGGCCGTCGATCTTGTGCCGCCGATTCGCGAAGCCCTTGGCCCCGATATGCCGTTGGTGTTTGACAGCGGCGTTCGCAGCGGCGAGGACGTAGTCAAGGCGCTGGCCCTCGGTGCTGACTTCGTGATGCTTGGACGTCCGGTTCTATTTGCCTTAGGCGCTGGCGCACAAACCGGCCTGTCGACACTTCTGGATTGCTATATAAGGGACATCGACGCTGCAATCGCCCAGCTTGGCGTCGACTCGGTAGCGGGGCTTGGGGCTGATGTCGTGTTCGAACCGGGCTGCGACAGCGGCGAAGGTGCGATGAACCTGCCGCAGCCGTTTAAAATAGCGGCAAAAAGCTAAAGGGATAACGATCTAGACATGACCTGCGACAACCGAATTCGCGGCGGCGCCTTGCTGGCCCGTGCGCTGAAGGAAAAAGGAGTGGACCGCGTATTCACTCTGGCAGGCGGTTTCTGCAATCCGGCGCTCGAAGGACTCATGGAATGCGGGATTCCGGTCATCAACTGTCCGCACGAGCAGGTTGCAGGACATCTGGCTGACGCGCATGCGCGGATCACCCGCAGGCCCGCGGTCTGCCTAGTCGGGCCCGAAGGCTTTGCAAATGCCGTGCCCGCGATGCTTGAAGCAGGCGGCGAGCGCTCGCCAGTGATCTTTGTCACCGGGTCGTCGACGCTCAAGCGCCAAGGTGCGGGCGGTTTCAAGGAAATCGATGATGTGGCAATCGCCGCACCGCTGGTGAAGTATTCCGTCCAGGTCACCGAGGGCGGGAGAATCCGTGAATTCGTCAACCGGGCATGGCAGGCGGCGACAACCGGCTATCCGGGGCCGGTGCACATCAGTCTGCCGGTTGACATCATGTTTTCGTCGTTTGATGCGGATTCGGGCTGCGACGAGCGGCCCTGGGCGCACAGCGCCCGCCCTGTGCCGCGCGCCTGGCCGGACCCGTCCGAACTCGATCGTCTGCTTGGTCTCATCCTGGCGGCTGAACGCCCGATCGTTATCGGCGGACACGGGATCTGGTGGTCGGGCGCCGAAGACGCGCTGGAAGCGATGGGGCGCAGTTTGCGCATGCCGGTGTTCAATGTGCCGTATCACGCCAAGCTTCTGGGCGAGGGCTGTGAAGCCTACATGGGACTTGCCGATTTCCACCAGTATCACCCATCGAAAGACGCCATCCACGAGGCCGATGTCGTCGTGATGGTGGGCGGCAGGCTCGACAATCAGATGAATTTCGGCAACCCGCCGTTTTTTCGCAAGGAAACCACGCTTATTTGCGTCAACGGTTCGGCGCAGGAACTGGACAGCAATTACGCTGCCGACGAGGTGCTGCTGTCCGATCCGGGCGCGTTTCTGGACGCGCTGAGCGGAATCGGCCGCACCTGGACGCCTTGGTTCGATCTTCAAAGGGAGCGCCGCGCAGCATGGGTCGCCGAGTGGGAGGCGCATCTTGCAGCGCAAGCCGCTCAGGATGAGGCCGAGGGCGGAAAAATGCACCCCCTGCAGCTGGGTCTCGATGTGCAGACCGCAATGGACGACGGCGACTGGCTGGTCTTTGATGGCGGCAATACGCATTTTTGGAATGAAATCGCAGTCAACATGGCCGGATGGCGCGGGAAGAAGCTCGGCGGGATCATGCACCCCGGCAACTATTCGCTGCTGGGGGTAGGGGTCAGTTTCGGCATTGCGGCCAAGGCTGCGCATCCGGATCGCAACGTCGTGGTGGTTTCCGGAGACGGGGCTTTCTTGTCGGGCGGGCTGTCAATCGAGGCTGCGTTCCAGGAAGGGCTTCCGATTACCGTGGTGATCGACAACAACGGCGGACTCGACTGCATCAGTCAGCAGCAGGAGCGCCTGTTCGCCAGCGGTACTCACTTTGCCACCGATTTTCGAGACATTCCGTTTCATACCATGTTCGAGGGGCTTGGCGGGCACGGCGAACTGGTAGACACGCGCGCTCAGCTTGGACCCGCATTGAGGCGCGCGATGGAGTCAGGCAAGACGGCGTGCGTGAACGTAAAATGCCGCGGTGTCATCTCTCCCATCGTCGCGGCAACATCGGACAAGCGCGACAAGGCGTCGATTGAATAATGGCGACGGTGTCCTCGCACGCACTCAGCGGCGTCGACGGCAGCCACGCCGGCGGCATTGCGGTGCGGCTGGTCAATCTGACTACGGGCCGGACCGTGTTTGACACGGCAATGGATGACGGCGGGCGCCTGTTGCAGGAGGTTGCTGCGCCCGATCCGGCGGCTACGTACGAGTTGGTCTTTCAGACTGGCGCGTATTGGCAGGGCAGGGTCCAGGGCGCCCATGGCACACGCATCATGGACGAGATTGTCGTGCGATTTGCCATGCCCGACCCGGATGGACGCTATCACATTCCTGTAATCGTCTCGCCCCACGGCTACTCACTGTGGAGCTCCACCGAGCGTGGCTGACGGACTTAGGTTTTCCCGTCGACTGCGCCGTACCCCGTACACGGCCTGTGCCGAGTCTGCCGGTGTCACGCGCTTTTCGGTGGTCAACCATATGCTTTTGCCTGTCTCGTACGGCCGTTCGGTCGAAGAGGATTACTGGCACCTTCGCGAGCACGTACAGGTCTGGGACGTCTCCTGCCAGCGTCAGGTGCAGGTCTCGGGCCGTGATGCGGCGAGGCTGGTTCAGTGGATGACCCCGCGCGACATCTCTCGTGCCAAGGTCGGCGATTGTCTCTATGCTCCGGTTACAGACGAAGCGGGCGGCCTGATCAATGACCCGATTCTGCTGAAACTGGCGCATGACCGGTTCTGGCTGTCGGTTGCGGATTCGGATCTGCTTTTATTTGCCAAGGGGCTTGCGCTCGGTCGCGGGCTTGACGTGGCAGTTGACGAACCGGACGTGTCGCCCTTGGCCGTGCAGGGACCGAAAGCCGAGGACTTGCTTTGCGATCGGTTCGGCGGACATGTCCGCGACATCGGATTTTTCAAGTTCGGCTGGATCGACTTTGCCGGTACGCGGCAATTGATTGCACGTTCTGGTTATTCCCGCCAGGGCGGCTTCGAGATTTACTTAAATGGCGCGAGTCTGGGCGCCTCTTTATGGGACGCTGTGTGGCAGGCCGGACAGCCGTATGGCATTGCGCCCGGCTACCCCAATCTGATTGATCGCATTGAGGGGGGACTTTTGTCATACGGAAACGATATGACACGCGAGAACAATCCTTGGGAAGTAGGATTGGGAAGGTTCTGCGACTTGGACGGCGCGCTCGACTGTCTTGGCGGTGCAGCCATGCAGAAAGTGTCCGCCGAAGGTGTGCACCGCAAGATCCGCGGCGTTGTTTTCGATGGCAAACCTTGTCCTCCCTGCACCGAACCCTGGCAGGTCAAATTAGGCGCAAGACCGGTTGGCCGGATCACGAGTGCCATTTGGTCGCCGCGTTTGAAGCGAAATGTCGGTCTGTCGCTGATCGACAGGGAATTCTGGGATGCGGGACAGCCTGTGGCTGTTCACAGCCAAGACGGTGTTGTCCGTGCAGGCGAGGTTTCAGCCCTTCCTTTCGCCTGACATGCCTGTATGCGAGGCCGGCAAAATCGCCGCTGTCGCCTGATCATCGCAGTCACCGGTTGCCCGAGGTTCTCTGCCAATCCGACTCTATGGGCCGAAAGAAACCAGCTGTCCTTCATTCCGTCGAAGTCTCGAATTCGCCCTGGACATCAAGGGTCGGCAATTCGGATGCCGCCTGCAATGCACATTGAATGAGATCCGTTGAAATTGCACTATCCCTGCGGTGGTTGCGCGACCTTCCGCCGCACACCGGCGCATAGCAAAACGGGATTGCGAATCGCAACGCAATGCGGTAATATGATTACCGGTCTTGTATCGTTGCCAATGCGATCCGACGCTTGATTCCGGGTGCTCGGAGGTATTGACAAAGAGTTGATATTACAAGACTTTTTCTTTTGTTGAGAGTTCAAAAATTGAATCTTTACTCATCTGTTATAATCGCTTGCTGTCCTATATTCCGGCATGCGGCAGTCGATATGGCGAGACGGAATAAATCGCCGGAATTTGTTATTTTGAAGTTTGTCCTGTCTGGGGGTAAAAATGCCTGACGAAAACGTCGATCGGGAGCGACGTCGATTTCTAACCGGAGTGACTACCGGAGTAGGTGCAGCCGGCGCAGCCGTAGCGGTTGTTCCTTTTGTAGCAAGCATGACGCCTAGTGCACGGGCCAAGGCGGCCGGCGCACCCGTGCAAGTCGATATCAGCCGGCTTGAGCCTGGAAAGCTGCTCAAGGTCGAGTGGCGCGGCAAGCCGGTCTGGATTGTCAAGCGCACCAAGGAAATGCTGGCAACGCTGGATCAGGTCGACCAGCTTGCGGACCCTGAATCGGCCGATGCCCAGCAACCGGGTTATGCGCGCAATGAATTTCGCTCGATTAATCCGGAAGTACTGGTTCTGGTCGGCATCTGCACCCATCTGGGATGCTCGCCGCTGGACCGGTTCGAGCCCGGCGGTCTGGATGCCGAATGGCCGGGCGGCTTTTTCTGCCCGTGCCACGGCTCGAAGTTCGATCTGGCAGGGCGCGTTTACAAGGGTGTCCCCGCACCGACCAACCTGGAAGTTCCGCCGCATCGCTTCTTAGCGGATTCGCGAATCGAAATCGGTGTCGATACATCCGAAGGAGAACTGTCGTGATGAAATTGAGGGCATGGATCGATGAACGCTATCCCATGACAAAGACATGGGACGAGCACGTCGCAAAATACTACGCTCCGAAGAACTTCAACTTCTGGTACTTTTTCGGTTCGCTGGCGCTTGTGGTGCTGGTGCTGCAGATCGTAACCGGCATATTTCTGACCATGTTCTACAAGCCGGATGCCGAGTTGGCTTTCGACTCGGTCGAATACATCATGCGCGATGTCTCCTGGGGCTGGCTCATGCGCTACCTGCATTCAACCGGCGCATCAATGTTCTTCGTCGTCATCTATCTGCACATGTTCCGCGGCTTGCTGTACGGGTCGTATCGACGGCCTCGGGAACTGCTTTGGATCGTCGGCATGGTGATCTATCTGGTGCTGATGGCCGAGGCATTTTTCGGATACCTGCTGCCGTGGGGCAACATGTCGTTTTGGGGCGCGCAGGTCATCATTTCGCTTTTCGGAGCAATTCCATTCATAGGCGAGCCGCTTGCCGAGTGGATTCGCGGCGACTTTGTCGTGTCCGATGCCACGCTTACGCGATTTTTCGCGTTTCACGTCATTTTGGTGCCATTGGTTCTTTGCGGCCTGGTGTTTGTCCACATGGTTGCGCTTCACAAGACCGGGTCCAACAATCCCGACGGCATCGAGATCAAGAAGAAAAAGGACGAGCACGGACGTCCGCTGGACGGAATTCCGTTTCATCCCTACTATACGGTGAAAGATATTTTCGGCGTGGCGGTGTTCATGTTCATATTTTTCGCCATCGTGTTCATCATGCCGGAAATGTCGGGATGGTTCCTCGAGCGTGCGAATTTTGAGCCGGCAAACCCGTTGCAGACGCCTCCGGATATCATTCCGCTTTGGTACTTGACGCCGTACTATTCGATCCTGCGCGCGGTGACGTATCCGCTGTTCGGCATTGATGCCAAGCTGTGGGGTGTGTTGTCGATGGGTGTGGCGATCTTCATGTTCTTCCTGCTTCCGTGGCTCGACCGTTCGCCGGTCAAGTCGATACGGTACAGGGGCTGGATGTTCAAGTCGGCGCTTACCGTGTTTGTCGTGACTTTCATTTTGCTCGGGTATCTTGGAACCAAGAATCCCCAGGCGGTTGATCTGTTCTGGATGAGTAATGTCAGATGGGCGCAACTGTGCTACTTTCTGTATTTCGCCTTCTTTCTGCTTATGCCGATCTACACCAAGCTTGACCGCGTGAAACCTGTTCCAGACCGGGTGACATTCAAATGAAGACAGGAATCATTGCTGCAACCCTGCTTTTCTACGCAGGAATCGTTTCCGCCGCCGGCGGGGGCAACGAGAACTTGGATTCCGTTCACGTGAACCTGGACGACCGCGCTTCGCTGCAACGCGGAGCGGCGCTGTTTGCCAACTACTGCCTTTCGTGTCACAGCGTCAAATTCTTGCGCTACGGCACAATGGCCGAAGATCTGCAGATTTCCGAAGAGGTGCTGCGGGCGAACTTTCTCCAGCCTTCTCAAAAGCCCGGCGACCTGATGAAGATCAACATGTCCGAAGAGGATGCCAAGACCTGGTTCGGAACCGCGCCGCCCGACCTGAGCCTGACAGCGCGCTCGCGCAGTCCCGAGTGGATCTATACTTTCTTGCGTCAGTTCTACGTCGACGAGGCATCGTACACCGGCTGGAACAACGAACTGTTCAAGGATGTCGCGATGCCGCATGTGCTCTACGGACTGCAAAGGTCATCGCAGCGCGAGGAATTTGACAGCTCTGTGCGCGACATTACCAATTTTCTGGTCTACGCTGCTGAGCCGGCAAAACTGGTGCGCTATAACATCGGCATATTCGTATTGCTGTTCATGGCGGCGTTCGTGTGTATTTCCTACTTGCTGAAAAAGGAATTTTGGAAAGATATTCACTAGTCCACTTGAAATGCGTGCCAGCCATACCCATATGTTGATGTTCTGTGCGCGGACGCTTGCTGTTTCGCTCACGAATTAAACCGATCACTCGCTAGCGATGGACCCGATTCCAAGTCGAAATGCAATCATGACGCTGTATTCGTCGGAGTCGTGCATTGAAGGACATGCCTGTCGCATCGTGATCCACGAAAAGCAGGTGGACTGCGATGTCGAGTTCGTCAACCTGGTCGAGAATCCCGCGGTTCTGGGAGAGTTGAATCCCTACGGCGAGAGTCCGACGCTTGCGGACCGTGAGCTTGTGCTCTATGGCGCGCCCATCGTAGCGGAATATCTGGACGACCGGCTGCCGCATCCGCCGCTTATGCCGCCCGACCCGGTGGGACGCGGGCGCGTGCGCATGCTGATCTACAGATTCAGGCGCGAATGGCTCGACGAGCTGCGCCAGCTTGATTTGCGCCGCGAAAAGCCGAAGGTGGCGCTTCGCAATGCGATACGCCAGGATCTGGCATCGATGTCGCCGCTTCTCGCGCAGCAGGACTATTTGCTCGGCGAGGAGTTCAGCCTTGCTGATTGCTTTGTGATGCCGGTTTTGTGGCGCCTTGCGTATTATGGAATCGAGCTGCCTACGCAGACTAAGGCGGTAACCGCCTATGTTCGGCGGGTATTGTCGCGAGAATCATTTCGACGGAGCCTCAGTTCTGTCGAACGTGATATGAATTGATTTCGAATTTCAACAAATAGACGTCGCAGGCCGAAATTGGACAAGACAGCCCAGCCTCAGATTCCCATGAAACCCTACCTGATACGTGCCGTACGGGAATGGGCGATGGACAACGGATTCACTCCTCAGGTTCTGGTTGATGCAAATTGCTCGAACGTCAACGTGCCGATCCAGTATGTCTCGGAAGGCCGGATTGTGCTCAACATCCATGACCAGGCCGTGCAGGGTCTTGAGATTTCCAATGAATGGATCCTGTTCAACGCCAGATTCTCCGGAACTGTGCATCAGGTGGACGTTCCCATGGACGCGGTGCTCAGCCTGTTCAGCGCAGAGACCCGCCAGGGAATCACGTTTGCCGAAACCGGCTATTCTGACGCAGTCGAGCATCTTGACCAGGACGAACCTGCCGTGGAGGCCGAGCAAGTTCCACGCGGCAAGCCTCAGCTGCGCATTGTGCGCTGAAGCAAAGTGACCTGCGCAAATCCCTCAAGGCCGGCTATTCGCGCCACCACTGTTGTTTCGATACGACGCAACGGACGCGTTGCGCTCGGCGCCGACGGCCAGGTTTCGCTTGGCGATACGGTCATGAAGTCGAATGCGAACAAGATTCGAAAGATGTACGGCGATGAGGTGCTCGTCGGATTCGCCGGCGGCACGGCGGATGCGTTCACCTTGTTTGAGCGTTTTCGCGGAAAGCTTGAGGAGTATCAGGGCAATCTGGTGCGAAGCGCGGTCGAGCTTGCCAAGGACTGGCGCACCGACCGCTATCTGCGCCGGCTTGAAGCGCTGCTGATCGTATGCAATCGCGAATCTTCTCTGCTGATTTCCGGAAACGGAGATGTCATCGAGCCCGAAGACGGACTGCTTGCAATCGGTTCGGGCGGAGCGTATGCCAAGGCGGCAGCCATGGCGTTGATGGACGCAACCGACCTGGGAGCGCGTGACATTGTCGAGCGCAGCCTGGGCATCGCGGCGCAAATCTGCGTCTATACCAATCATAATCTAGTTATCGAGGAATTGGAGGCCTAGGAACGAGTGTCGGAAATGACACCCCGAGAAATTGTTCAGGAACTGGACAAGTACATTATCGGCCAGGATGATGCAAAGCGCGCAGTCGCGATTGCATTGCGCAATCGCTGGCGGCGCATGAATGTGGCAGACGAGGATCTGCGTACAGAGATTACTCCGAAGAACATTCTGATGATTGGTCCGACCGGAGTGGGCAAGACCGAAATCGCGCGACGTCTGGCGAAGCTGGCAAATGCTCCCTTTATCAAGGTTGAAGCGACCAAGTTCACAGAAGTCGGCTATGTCGGACGTGAAGTGGATTCCATCATTCGCGATCTGACGGACATGGCGATCAAGATGACGCGCGAAGAAAAGTTTGAACGAGTCAAGTCGCGCGCCGAAGGCATTGCTGAAGAACGGGTGCTGGAGATCCTGGTGCCCTCGAGGGCTTCGTCCAAGGTTGTCGGCATGGACGGCGAGGGTTCATTCGATATCGATGCGATCGAGTCGGATAACTCCAAGAATGACAACGCGGCAAGGCACAAGTTTCGCTCCAGGCTGCGAAACGGAGACCTTGACGACAAGGAGATCGAAGTGGAGTTGAACTCCTCGGTCGGCGTCGAGATATTCGGCCCGCCGGGAATGGAGGACATGACCAGCCAATTGCAGAATATGCTGGAATCCATGGGCAATCGCAAGACTCGGACCCGCAAGGTTTCGGTGAAGCAGGCGTTGAAGCTGCTGACCGACGAGGAGGCCGGCCGCATGCTCGATGAGGAGGAAATCAAGCTTCAGGCGATCGAGAGCGTCGAGGAGAACGGCATCGTGTTTCTCGACGAGATGGACAAGATTACGAGCCGCGAAAATCTGCATGGCGCCGATGTGTCGCGCGAAGGCGTGCAGCGTGACCTGCTCCCCCTGGTTGAAGGGTCTACGGTTTCAACGCGCCACGGGATGGTGAAGACTGATCATATTCTGTTTATCGCATCAGGCGCGTTTCAGATGTCGAAGCCGTCGGATTTGATTCCCGAATTGCAAGGGCGGCTGCCGATACGTGTAGAGCTTGCGGCGCTGACGACCGAAGACTTCGTTCGAATTCTGACAGAAACGGATGCCTCGCTGACCGAGCAGTACATGGAGTTGATGAAGACTGAAGGGATGCAGCTCAGGTTTCGCAAGTCAGGTGTGGAGAACATCGCAAAATTCGCCTGGAGCGTCAACGAGGCGACGGAGAACATTGGCGCCAGACGGCTGCATACAGTCATGGAGCGATTGCTCGAATCGATTTCATTCGAAGCATCCGACCGAAGCGGCGATGCGTTGGATATAGACGGCGACTATGTCGAAAGCGAACTCAGGGGACTGGTTGAAGATCAGGAGTTGTCTCGATTCATTCTGTAATGCGCCGTTTTCCGCTGGCGCATTTGCGATACCGTCAACCCCGTGCAGGCAGTGAGCCGCACGGGGTTGAATTTTTTAAAAACATACCTATTCTTAGTATCGAAGCGGCGTTATGAGACGTCAGCAGATGAACTGGAAATTAATTTTTACAAGGTATGCAAAATGAACCAGCTAATACATTCTAAGCAATGGAGCCCTTCGGTTTGGAGCGGCATGTCGCCTCGCTGGAATAGCCTGTGGAATGAAATCGACCGCATTGGCGGCCAGGCGCGGCAAAGCAATCCGTACCTTGCGCTGGATATCGCAGAAACCCAAAAAGCGTATCACGTGTCTGCGGATTTGCCTGGAATTCCCAAGGACAATCTCAGCGTTTCGATCGAGGACGGCGTGTTGACCATTTCTGCCGAGAGCTCGGACAATGTCGAGCAAAGCAGCGGGCGATTTATTCGTCGCGAGCGCTTTCAGGGCAAATTGGTTCGCTCGCTGAAGTTGAGCGACATCGCCGACCAGGCGAAAATCGAGGCCAAATACAAGGACGGCGTACTGCATGTTGAGATTCCAAAAGTGGAATCCGCGCAGCCCCGAACGATCGAGGTATCCGTTCAATAGCTCTTGATCGGAGCCGATTGTCATACCTCATGTCCTCCTTGGCGTGCCGCATCAAACCGCGGCACGCCATTCTTATATTGGGACCTCCGAAATTTCTGCGCAGACAGGGAAGAGCTGACACGATGCGGGCGTTCGGCATGCAAGGCGAAGCGCACAAGCATTTTGCGCTGCCAGCCGGTTTGCTCTGCCAGTGTATGGACTGTGCCGGTTTATAATTCATCTGCTATCTTTGCATTTTTGCTTCAATCCATTCATTGTGGAACTTAAGACATGGTTATCGATCAGGCACAGGCACGCATGACGGCGAAAATCATGGTTGAAGCGCTGCCTTATATACAGCGATTCAAGAACGAGACGATTGTGGTCAAATATGGCGGCAATGCAATGATCGATGACGGTCTGAAACGCAGTTTTGTGCGCGACATGATTTTCTTGAAAAGTGTCGGCATGCATCCTGTGGTTGTGCACGGCGCGGGGCCTCAGATCAGCAGTTCCATTGCTGCCGCAGGCCGCACAAGCAGATTTATTCAGGGGCTGAGGGTGACTGACGGCGAGACTATGAAAATCGTCGAAGACGTGCTGGTCAATGTCGTCAACGCAGAACTCGTGCAGCTGATTGTCGAAAACGGGGGAAATGCGTTCATGCCTGCTGGCCGTTCAATGGGGCGCAGATTCATTCATGCCTCCAAGCTGGACCTGGCCGAAACCGATCCGGACTCGGGAGAGCGTGTGGATGTCGGGTATGTCGGCAATGTCGATGAGATCGATGTTTCGCTGATGCGCATCGACAATGGCAACGATTCGATTCCGGTTGTGGCGCCTGTCGGCTACGATGCGCATGGGCACAGCTACAACATCAACGCCGATACCGTCGCTGGCGGCGTCGCCGAGGCGTGTACTGCGGAAAAGCTGATTATCGTCACCAACACCGAGGGGGTGCTGGACGGGGATGGCCGCCTGATATCGAAGCTGTCGTCAGCCGATGTTCAGGAATTGATCGATAGCGGAATCATCTCTTCGGGAATGCTGCCGAAGATCCGGTGCGCATTGCATGCGCTGCAGGCGGGCGTCAACGCTGTACATATTGTTGACGGCCGGGTCGAGCATTCGGTGCTGCTGGAGGTATTCACCGACGGCGGCGTCGGTACGTTGATTACGGCCTGAGGTCTTGTCAGGCAGAACGCGCCTTTGCAGGTTGAAATCGGTGCACGACGGCGGCGCAGCTAGACAGTCGGCAGGGTTGACAGACGCCTTTCTATCCGCCTACATGCCGGCCGCGCTGAATAAAGCCAAGCCCGCCGAGAATGAGCAGCGAGGCGGCAATCAGAAACAGCGACATCGATTCATCGTGTATCAGGATTCCGAACACAAATCCGAACAGTGTCACGAAATACGTCGACATGCTCGCAAACAATGCGCCGTTGTTTTTGACCAGGGCGTTGAAAATTGTGAACGAAACAGCGGTCACGGTTCCGTGATAGACCACAAGGGTAATCTGAATCCCCGATGCCTGCCATAAGGGCACAAAAGGCTCGGTCGCCGCAAGGATGCAGCTGACTGTGGCTGCCGCCATGATGACCATGCCTGTTGACATTTCCAGAGCCCCGAGCCGCGGCGGGCGGTAGCGCGCCACAAACGAAGCGTAGAACGCGTAGCACGCAGGCGGAAACAGCGCTGCGACAGATATGCCCAGCGATCCTGAAAAGCCGCCTGCGGCATTGGGAACAATAATCAGTGCCGCACCGGCGAACCCCATCAGCACGCCGGCTACTTTCATGCCGTGGTATCTTTCAACGCGCATCGACATTGATATGACATAGGTGATGATCGGGGTCGTGGCGAGCATCAGGCCCATGGTACCGGCCGGAACGTGCTCCAGTACCAGATACATCACTGCTTGCGGAACCGCGAAAGATGCCAGTCCGGCGATGAAATAGAATCTAAGGTGACGGGGCGGGAGCTTGCGGTTCTTTGCAAAATTCATCGCAACCAGCCCCGAAGCGGCGATTGCAAGCGACCAGAACACATAGTTGTAGGTTGGGAATCCGGTCTGGGTGACGAATTTAACGGCACTCATCAAGCCGCCCCAGAGCACGCCGAGGAACAATAGCGCTGCGATCGAAAGCAGCCTATGGAGCATTCCGCCGTCTAGGCTCTGAGTCGTGTGCATCGGGCCTAGTAGCCGGTGCGAACTTTCAGGCAAAGGGCCTGCGCACCGAAGCCCGCCCGTTTTTCAGCTACCGTCGGATGATTCATTCAGCGGTTTCATTCGGAACAAACCTCAATGCGACGCCATTGCTGCAAAACCGCTTTCCGCTCGGCCGCGGCCCGTCGTTGAAGATATGGCCGTGATGGCTGCCGCAGCGTGCGCAATGGTATTCGGTGCGCGGAAGAATCAGTTTAAAGTCAGTCTTGGTTTCCAGGTTGCCTTCGATCGCCGTGTGAAAGCTCGGCCAGCCGGTTCCGCTGTCGAATTTGGCAGCTGATTCAAAAAGCGGCAACCCGCAGCCGCGACATTCGTAGACTCCCTGCTGGTCGTTCTTGTTCAATGCGCTGCTGAAAGGCCGCTCGGTCCCTTCTCTTCGCAGAACCTGGTATTCGTCGGGGGAGAGCAGAGACTTCCACTCCTGGTCTGATCGGTCAAGCTTTTCCATTTGAATTCCTGCCTTGGTTCTGACGATTTCCGACGGTCCGCAAGCTGGCTGGACGGAGCGTTTTGCATCATCACGATTTGATCAATATCGTATACGATATTGCTTTGATTAGTTGATCGGCATTCAAGGTCGGCCGCGTTCGATGGGCATGCCGGCCCAGTGTTGATGTTTACCCAGACGCGGGTGCCGCCGAATGGCAGTTCAAAGCGACCTATACGCATACTCAAACCGGTCGAAGGGTGTTTTTTTAGTACTTACCGCCGGCGTGTTCTGGAGCATCGCCGGATTGGCAGTGCGGCTGATTGAATTTGCAACCGAGTGGACTATCCTTTTCCATCGCTCGCTGACTCTGTCGGCGTTTCTGCTGACCTACATCGTTGTCTTTCGTCGCGGCAAAGTTGCGCATACCTTTAAATCCGGCGGCTGGCTGGCGGTTGTTGCAGGCTCGGTGCTTGGACTGGCGTTTTGCAGCTGGATATTCGCCCTGACCCATACTACGGTCGCCAATGCGCTGTTTCTGCTTTCGACATCTGCATTTATCGCCGCGATTCTTGGCTGGTGGCTGCTCAAGGAGCGTGTGCCGCACTCGACATGGTGGTTCATACTGATCGCAACTGCCGGCGTCGGGGTCATGGTGTTCGAAGGGGTTCAGCTTGGGACGCTGTTCGGATCGGTCATGGGCCTGCTTGCCGCCACCGGCTTCGCAATGTTCGCGGTGCTGCTTCGGTGGGGAAGGAATACCGATCTTATACCTGCCGTTTTCTGGGCAGGCTTTTGTGCACTGGCTGTATCCGGGAGCATGATACTGATCACCCGGGGAACCTTTGACATTGTGCTGAACGACTGGCTGATGTGCGCGACCATGGGCATATTTCAGGTCGGCATCGGGCTCATCATATTTGTCAATGGGTCGAAATATTTGCCGGCTGCCGAAATTACGCTTTTGTCGCTTACGGAAGTCGTACTGGGACCGATCTGGGTTTGGCTGGTGGTCAGGGAGATGCCGGGGCAATTGACGCTGATCGGAGGCGCGATCGTTCTTGCAGCAATCGTCGGCCAGGCGCTGCGCACCATGCGCCGGACCGGATAGATTCGCGAATGGGCGTGACGCTGCGACTGGCGCATGTCCGGCGGTCCGGTGAATTGGTCCGGTGCCTGCCATGCATGGAACGCGGTCTGAAGTGACCGAATCTTGTAAATTGCGAATTGATCTACGATGGAATTGAATTGATGCAGACACGTCCAAAGACAGCCCGGGAGATGGGAATCATGGTCGGATTCCCGCCGCCTGAAGACAAGCGAATCAATCTGGATAACTGGGATCGCGCGCCTTACAACCGCTGGTCGTTTCAGCACATCCGCGAAATCCTGCCGACGGCCGCGGTACCCCGGGGCGCAGGCCCCGTTTGGCATCTTGCGCAGGACGATTGCGATCTTGATGAACTTAAAGTCGTTCATCCTAGAAACGGCAAGCGCCGCACCGTCCTCGAAGTCCTTGAGCAAACCTATACGGACGGATTCGTAGTCATTCATGGCGGGCGGATCGTCTACCAGCGGTATTTCAATGACATGTGTCCGTCGACTTTGCATCTTTCGCAGTCGGTCGCAAAATCAATTACGGGGACCGTATGCGGAATTCTGATCCATCAAGGCGTCATTGATCGCGATGCTCCGCTGTCGCGACTGATTCCCGAACTTGATGGCAGCGGGTATGGCGATGCGAACCTTCGCCAGATCATGGACATGCGAAGCGGAGTCCGGTTCAACGAGAATTACAGCGATCCGGATTCGGATATAGCGCTTGTCGACTATGCATCCGGATGGAAGCCTTCGCGTGCCAATTCGCCGTCGAGTGTGCTGGACATTCCGCTCAAGCTGGTCAAGGAGACAGGGCATGGCGGATTTTTTGACTACCGTTCGATCGAGTCCGATGTCATGGCGTGGGTCATGCAGCGGGCAACCGGTCGGCGTCTCGCGGAATTGGTCAGCGAATTGCTGTGGCAGCCTATGGGCGCGGAGTTTGACGCATGCTACACCGTAGACCGAAGCGGATATGCCCTTGCAGACGGCGGATTCAACGCGGCGCTTCGAGACTATGCCAGAGTAGGGTTGCTCTATCTTCGCGACGGCCGCGGGCCGGACCGGCAGATTGTTCCGCAAAGCTGGGTGCGCGAGACGTTCAGCGAGGGCGACTGTGCGGCATTTGCCCGATCCTACTGGGCCGACGCCTGGCCGCGCGGCGCCTACAAGAACCAGTTCTGGATTCGCGATGTCGATCGCGGAAAAATCAAGGCGTCAGGCGTATTCGGACAGATGATCTATGTGGACAGGTCGAGTGATCTGGTTGTGGCGTCCCTGTCATCCTGGCCGGACTTTCTCAATATGGATTTCTCTTTGGATGAACTGGATGCAATCGATGCGATTGCACGGGAATTGAATTGAACTTGCGCCGATGGGCTGAGCGGAGCAGGGCAGGGCTTGTCGCGCATTGGCGCGGCGAGAAGGACTGGCGGCGAGTTTGAATAGTCGAGTACGAGGCGTGCTCGATAGCAAACACATGCGATTGGCC
Organism: Arenicellales bacterium; assembly: GCA_965214615.1. Lineage (GTDB taxonomy): Bacteria > Pseudomonadota > Gammaproteobacteria > Arenicellales > JAJDZL01 > CBDAUN01. The sequence continues at coordinate 2,709,608 of OZ243952.1, read as the reverse complement.
TTGCCGGTCTGCCCGATCCGGGACTGCAGTCAGTGTTGAATCGCCAAGTTCGGTTCACTTGCCAGCGAGGCGGCAAAGCCGCGACACTTCAGATTGTCAGAGCATCGAACGACCGGTGTGCGGCCCGAAAGAAACCACCACAGATATCGGGCCCAGATCTTTCCGCGACAGCCTTCTTCGCCGGCAACATCAAGGATCCTGCACATGTACATGACTTTGGCATTTCCGTGTTCAGCGCAACCGCCGTGACGACTGCCCTTGATTGTCGCCGCTACGTCGGGGCGATTATCTTACCAGCGCGCGGTCACTCCGAAAGCGAGTGCATTCTCGGCGGCCCGGTCAGTATGTGAATCCAAAATCGCGGCACAGCTTGGTTAACACGTCTCGCCCGCTTTGCGTGCACGGCTTTGAAGTCCGCGCAGCCACCTCGTTGGTACGGATGCTGTGTTCCCGATACCGGTACTGTTTGACTGTGATGCAGCCCGTGTTCGTATCAACATGCGCCATCGACATCGAAAATTCGGTCCAGATCAAATTTATGTCTCCAAGCGAGCGCTTGCTCCCAATAAGTGTGTATGAAAATCCTTGCGCAACGGTGCATCGCAAATAAATTGCGCGAGTATAATCCCAACTTTGTATTGGATCGGCCCGGGGTATTCGGGCAGTGTGATTCTCGTCCGCATGCGTGCTTGATCTGCCCGGAAACGACTGCGGCTGGCAATCGCTGGAAATAATCGGAAAATCTAATTTAATACTTCTATGGCTTGGTGGGGAGCAATACTCGGCGGAGTGCTCGGTTCATTCGCGTTTGGGCCGATTGGCGCCGTGCTCGGAGCAGTGCTTGGCAGTTCTGTGACGAAAAAACGCGACTCGACCCAGGGCGACTATAGTTTCGGATCCAAGCAGGAACGGCGCCAGACGTCGTTCTTTGTCGCCACCTTTACCGTACTCGGGCATATCGCGAAGGCCGACGGCCACGTTACTCGCGATGAAATCGAGTACGTCAATGCCGTAATGAATCACATGAATTTGCAGCCGGGTCAGCGCGAAACTGCGATCAAGCTGTTCAATCAGGGCAAGGATCCTGATTTTCCGGTCGACCAGGTTGTCGATCAGTTCTACGATGAGTGCAAGCGCACACGGAATCTGCTTCGCGCATTCCTTTCGTTTCAAGTACATGCCGCATTGGCAGACGGCAGCATCAGCGAAGCCGAAGAGGCCTCGCTGCGCTTTATTGCGTCGCGGCTCAGATTCAGCGAGGCCGAGTTTGAACAGGTGTTCGAGCACGAGCGCGTTTCCAGAGGCTCCGGCCAGCCGTCCTTGCACGACGACTACAAGATTCTTGAAATCGAAAGCGAAGCGGATGACAATGAAGTCCGCCGCGCCTACCGGCGCATGATGAGCCGGTACCATCCTGATAAGCTGGTGTCAAAAGGCTTGCCGGATGAAATGATTGAGATGGCGACGGAAAAGACCAAGGAAATCCGTGCCGCCTATGAGCGAATTCGCGACGCGCGAAAACCCAGGGCGACCCATTAGCCCGCATTTTTTATTGATTGATTGGAGAAGCAAATGCCCAAGGCAATGAAGATTTACCAAACCGGCGCGCCGGAAGTGATGAAATGGGAAGACTACGATCCCGGTACTCCGGGCGAAGGCGAAGTTCTGCTGCGTCAGACAGCGGTCGGCCTGAACTATATCGACGTCTACTTTCGTCAAGGCATCTATCCCGCACCGACCAGTCCCTTTGTCAACGGGCTTGAGGGAGCCGGAATCGTCGAGTCGCTCGGCACTGGCGTAGCGGACTTGCAAGTCGGCGACCGGGTGGCATACGCCAATCCGCCTCTCGGCGCGTATTCGGACTGGCGCGTCATGCCCGCGCATCGCCTGGTCAAGATGCCGGATGCAATTTCAGACGAGACCGCAGCATCGATGATGCTTCAAGGATTGACGACGCAGTACCTGCTTCGCCAGTGCTTCCAGGTCAAGCCGGGCGACACCATCTTGTTTCATGCGGCGGCCGGCGGAGTCGGGCTCATCGCCTGCCAGTGGGCCAAGGCACTCGGCGCGACCGTCATCGGCACTGTCGGTACCGACGAAAAGGCGCAGATTGCGCGCGAGCACGGCTGCGACCATCCCGTCGTGTATACCCGCGAAGACTTTGTCGAACGGGTTCGCGAAATCACCGATGGCGCCGGAGTCCCCGTAGCCTATGACTCGGTAGGCGCCACAACTTTTTTCAAGTCTCTGGACTGCCTCGCTCCGAGAGGCCTGCTGGTGAGCTTCGGACAGGCGTCCGGCGAAGTCGAGGCATTCAATCCGGGCATTTTGCGCGAAAAGGGATCGCTGTACATTACGCGGCCGACCCTGATGACCTACACGGCGAAGCGCGATGCCCTGGTCTCGATGACCGAGGAACTTTGCTCGCATGTGGAATCGGGCACCGTGAAGATCAACGTGAATCAGCGCTACGCCTTGTCCGACGCTGTGCAGGCGCATAGGGATTTGGAGGCGAGAAAGACTCAAGGGTCCACTGTGCTGATCGCATAGCGCAGTTCATGTTTGGCGCAAGCGAGGCGACTTCGCCCGGCACCGGAGCAGAAGCGCTCCCCTTAGGACTGATTGGCACTGACTGCCGAAATTGACGAACTGATTGGTTACTTACGTTAAACTAATAATATATTCCGTTAGAATGCGGATTTCTTCAACTAAAGAAACGAGAGCATGCTTGACTCATGATAACGACTAACCCCTTTAACGAGATCGCAACAACGATCCCGCCGGCTGCGATGAAGACTTTCGTGGTGGTCATGTTCCTGCTGGTGATTGCTGGAACGATCTTTGATGTCATTCACAAAAAGAGCGCCCGATATTTCTTTGACAACATGAAGGCGGCCAAATCGGGGAGCACGCGCCGCGTCGGCGCTGCCGAGACGGTCGGAATCGCGGTGACGGCAGCCGTTCACGATGTGCTGGCTTCCGGCGAATTCTGCAATCCTCGCCGCAGAGTCGCCCATCTGCTGACGATGTACGGCTTCATACTTTTCGTGCTGGCGACGTGCACGATGATTTTCGGCTACAGCGACCCCGCGTCGCAAACCCCGGTACTGCACCCGCTGATCTGGCATCTGGGTGCGTTGATGGTCTGCGGCGGCGGCTACTGGTTCTGGTTTTTCATTCGTGCGGATGTCACGGCGGAGGGCCAATCACAGTTTCGATTCATTCCGGCGGATTTGTTCGTCGTGTCGCTGGTGGCGTGTATGACGTTTGCGCTCGTGTGGTCGTTCTTTCTTGCGGTTGGCGCGAATTTCCTTGCCTGGCTGTTTTTTGTCCTATTCATCGCTGCCGCATTGACGCTGTTCGGCGGCGTCCCCTGGTCCAAGTTCGCGCATATGTTCTTTAAGCCGGCAGCGGCGTTCCAAAAGCGCATTTCCGATGCCGACGGATCAAGAAGCAATTTGCCCGAGCCCGCCGATGCGCCCGAGAAATTCGGGCTGGGAATCAAGCGGTCCCTGCCGCGCAACTACTGAGCGCGCATTCGTGCGTACTATCAAGCCCGGTGAACTGATCAATACCAACTAATCCGACAGTTATTCAATATGCCAACATTTGTATATATGACCCGTTGCGATGGCTGCGGCCATTGCGTAGACATCTGTCCTTCGGACATCATGCACATCGATAAGACCTATCGGCGTGCGGTAAATATCGAGCCCAACATGTGCTGGGAGTGCTATTCGTGTATCAAGGCATGCCCGCAGAACGCGATCGACGCGCGCGGCTATGCCGATTTCGCGCCGCTCGGCCACAGCGTCCGGGTGCTGCGCGAGGAAGAAAAGGGCACCATATCGTGGCGAATCAAGTTCCGGGATGGGCGCGAGAAGAACTTTGTCTCTCCGATTACGACGCAGCCCTGGGGCGAGAAAATCCCGAAGCTGGCAGATCTTGAGGTTCCCAGCGCCGAAGCGCTCGACAATCAGCTGCTTTGCTACGAGCCGGATGCCTTGAACATAGAAATCGGCTTGCCGACGATCGACAAGGCAAAATTTAAGCAGGGAGTCTATTACTGATGCGCATCAAGACTGTATTTGTCGACTGCGACATTCTTGTCGTCGGCGGCGGCATGGGCGGCACTGGCGCTGCCTATGAATCGCGCTACTGGGGCCGCGATCTTAAGGTCGTTGTTGCCGAAAAGGCGAATATTGACCGATCCGGCGCAGTTGCGCAGGGGCTTTACGCGATCAATTGCTACATGGGCATGCAGTGGGATGAGAATCAGCCCGAAGACCATGTCCGCTACGCGCGCAACGACCTGATGGGCATGGTGCGCGAGGATCTCGCCTACGATATGGCGCGCCACGTGGACTCCACTGTGCACAAGTTCGAGGAATGGGGTCTGCCGCTGATGCGCGATCCGAAGACCGGACGCTATCAGCGCGAAGGAAAGTGGCAGATCATGATCCACGGAGAAAGCTACAAGCCGATCGTGGCTGAAGCTGCGAAAAAATCGGCAGACGAGATTTACAACCGCATCATGGTGACTCATCTTCTGATGGACGAAAACCAGCCCAACCGCATTGGCGGCGCGGTGGGTTTCAATGTCCGCACCGGGGATTACTACGTGTTCCGCGCCAAGGCGGTCATCGTAGGCGCCGGCGGTGCGTCGCATATCTTTAAGCCGCGCTCGGTCGGAGAAGGCATGGGCCGCACATGGTATGCGCCCTGGAGCTCGGCATCGGCGTATGCGCTTCCGATCATGGTCGGCGCAAAAATGACGCAGATGGAGAACCGCATTGTTCTTTGCCGATTCAAGGATGGCTACGGTCCGGTCGGGGCGTACTTCCTGCACTTGAAAACCTATACTCAGAACGCGTACGGCCAGGAATACGAGTCCACCTGGTACGAGCACACCAAGAATCTGGTAGGCGAGTACATTGATCATCATCCGACGCCGACGTGCCTGCGCAATCACGCATTCATCGAAGAGATGAAGGCGGGACGCGGACCCATCCATATGGTGACCAAGGAGGCATTTCAGGATCCGCACAAGGAGATCATCGGCTGGGAGAATTTCCTTGGCATGACGGTGGGCCAGGCGGTGGTCTGGGCTTCCCAGGATATCGACCCGAAATACGTCAATCCCGAACTGACCACGTCGGAGCCCTACGTGATGGGTTCGCACGCGACATGCTCCGGCGCCTGGGCGAGCGGGCCTGAGGATGTGTCTCCGGACGAATACTACTGGGGATACAACAGAATGATGACTGTGGACGGACTGTTTGGCGCGGGCGACGCGCTAGGCGGCACGGCGCACGCATTCTCGTCCGGCTCATTCACCGAGGGACGTCTTGCGGCGAAGGCTGCGGTGAAGTTCATCCGCGATCATGCCAACGACAAGGTGAAGGTTTCCGAGAAGCAGTACGAGGATCTGAAAAAGATCATTTACAGGCCGCTGGAAAACTACAAGATCGGCCGCAATGAAATCGTCGGCGGCACTGTCTCGCCGCACTACATTCTGCCCATTCACGGCCTGCAGCGTCTGGAAAAGATCATGGACGAATATGCAGGCGGAATCAGCAACAACTACATGACCAACGAGCCGATGCTTCGCCGGGGCTGGGACCTGCTTCAGACATTGCAGGAAGACCTTGACCACATCGGCGCTGAAGACCTGCATCAGCTGCAGCGGGCGTGGGAGTTGAAGCACCGCACGATTGCGTCTGAATCCGTGGTTCAGCATACGCTGTTCCGAGAGGAGACGCGCTGGCCGGGCTACTACTATCGCGGCGACTTCATGAAGCTGGATGACGACAACTGGCATGCGCTGACCGTCTCGCGCCGCGATCCCGAATCCGGCGAATGGGAACTGGAAAAGGCGCCGGTGTATCACATCGTCGACTGACCGGGCGGCGCAAAGATGCAGGCTTTGCGGTTTTGCATCCGGCGCCGGTGACAAATGATGGCGACCGCGGCAGCGGTCGTCATTTCCCGCATCGGTGCCCGCGGCACTGGCTTGCAGGGCATGGCGCTGCGGCCGCGATCCGCCGCAATGTGCCTGGCGGCAACGGGTATTCTGCATTATTCCGAATCAGTGTGAATCAATGAGCAGTGCCGAATCTGCCGGAATGTCCGGCTCGGATATGGAATCGCTCGCGGCTGAGCTTTGCATATCGCCGCGCGTCATTGAACCGGTCGCAGCGCGTATCGAAGAATGCCAGGTCGATCCGGTGCAGTGCCACGATCTGCAAAAGACCTGCCTGTTTCGGCTCGCGAGTCTTCGCGATGCGCTCGGCGAAGTGCGCGCGCGTCATGAAACGGGCCATCCGCTCGCCATACCTGCCGATGAATTGCTGCTTGCAATCGAATCCGGGCGGTTCGATTCGTTTGACACGCTGGTGGATCTTGTCGACCGGATGACTGCCGCCGCCGATGATCAGTTGTCCGGGACCGCGGCAGTTCAGGAATGCCGGGCGCTACTTGAAGCGTCGCGGCTGAGCTATCGCGAAGCGGCCCGGATCTACTCGGAATGCGGCAATATCCAGGATGCGCCCCTGGAACTGAAGTGGCGTTCGGCCTATGGCGAAGCGCTCGCGCTTGGCGATTGCGGGCGGTGGTTCGGTGACGACTCGGCCCTGGAGATTGCAGCTGAACGGCTGACCGGCCGAGTGATTCCGCTTGCTCGCGCGAACGGGTCCGTGGACTGGCAGTTCCAAGGTCTCAGACTGCTCGGCGAAGTGCTTGGCATGATCGGGCAGCGCCGCAGGGGGACGCGCTATCTGGAAGATGCGATTGCGTCCTTGAGCCAGGCCTGCGACCTGTTCGATCCGAAAGCTGCTTCGTCGCAATGGGCCGCAGCCCAGAACAGTCTGGGCAATGCGTTGGGAGTGCTCGGACGACGTCAGGCGGACGATGAGCTTCTGAAGCGCTCGGCCCAGGCGTTCGAACTGGCGCTCACCCGGTTCAGCGAGCATTCCGATCCCCGCGAGTGGGCGTCGACAACGAATAATCTGGCGGCTGTGCTGCAATTGCTCGGACGCAAGGAAAACGACACGAAGGCCATGAAGCGGGCGGTAGACGCCTACAAGGGGGTGCTGCGCGTGTGGACCCGCGCCAGTGCGCCGCAGCACTGGGCCGCGACGATGGACAATCTCGGTACAGCGCTGCGTGCGCTGGGCGAGCATCGAAAAGGCCCGCGCACCCTGATGCAGTCGGCTGCCGCCTACAGAAGTGCATTGTCCGAGCGCAGCCGGGATCGATATCCGGGCGAATGGGCGATGACGTGCAATAACCTTGGCGCTGCGCTGCAAAAGCTCGCGCAGCGCGAACTGGATCCGAAGATCATGCGCGAAGCGACCGAATCGTACGAGAGTGCGCTCAGCGAGTGTGTTCGCGAAGATACGCCGATGACCTGGGCGATGGCGATGGCGAATCTTGGAGTCGCACGGCGCGAACTTGCAGAAATGACCGGCGATGCCGGCGTCGCGCTGCAGGCGGTCGAGGCGATTCAGTGCGCGGTCGATGTATTCAGGGATGCCAGCCACGCCCAGTATACGGAGCTTGGCGAAGAGCAGTTGGCTGTCGCACGCGGCTTGCGCGACGAGTTGAACGCCGATCCTCGGCCCGAGACATGAGTCCGTTGAAATTCGAATTGTGGCGCATCATTTCCCAAGCCCGTCGCGTGATCCGAATTCGGGTCTTCGGGTGCGGGGCCATTTGCAATCGCTGACCGAATGTCGCGACAGGTTCTAAGATACGGCACAACGCCCGCAACGGGCGAGAGCCGTGTGCCATATCCGCGCAGTTCGGCGAAGCGCGGCTTTACGGCTGCCCGGTGAATGACGTCCGCGGTCCATCATCTTCGCCGGAACCGGCCTCTGGCAGGCGTTTTGTTCGCGTTGGGGGCCATGAGCCTGTTCTCGTGGCAGGACTCCCTGATCAAGCATTTGACGGGACATTATTCGCTTTTTCAGATACTGTTCGTGCGAAGCGCAGTCATCGTCGCATCCTTGGCCTGCATCCTGTTTTTCAGAAACGGGACGGCGGCATTCCGCACTGCCCGGCCGCTGGATCACGCAAAGCGTGTGACTTTTAACCTGCTCGCATTTCTTTCCTATTACTATGCGCTGACGCGAATCGATCTGGCTCAGGCGACTGCCATCGCCCTGTCGTCGCCGCTTTTCGCCATCGGGCTTTCTGGAATCCTTCTCAAGGAGCGTGCCGGTGCGAAGCAATTTGCTGTTGCAGGTTTCGGATTTGTCGGAGTGATACTCGTCATTCAGCCTGTGTCCGATTCGGTCGACTGGATCGGTACAGCCGCGGCGCTTTTTGCCGCATTGATGTTCGCGATGCTGTTCGTCCAGACGCGCAAGATGACGACCACCGAGACAACCGGCCTGATGGTATTCTACGCCGGAGCGACGTTCTTTTGCCTTACAGGTCTGATCATGCCCAGCCAATGGGTCACGCCTGTCGGCTTCGACTGGGTTTTGCTATTCGGGCTCGCCGCCGTGTCCCTGATTGCGCAGCTGTGCATTGTACAGGCGAGCCAATTCGCCCCGATTCATGTTATCGCGCCGTTTGAATACGTGACAATATTGTGGGCGCTGTTTCTGGGGTGGTATTTTTTTGCGGAAGTGCCGACCGCGCTTATGCTTGTCGGTGCTGCTGTCGTGATTGCGTGCGGACTTGCAATCATTCGGATCGAGCACGGAAAATCGTCGTCATCCGCTTGAATCGGGTTGCCGGTCGGCTTTGTTCTCCGACACTGCGGCGAGGCTTGATGCCTATTCGCAGATGAGCCAATCGTCGTCTTCGTGCACGACGATGATCGACGGTCCCGGATGTCCGAGGGCCTGCGTCAGGGCATGAGCGAATGAGTCGCGGCAATGGACCGACGTGCCTGGACAGCCGAAGGCTTCGGCCATCTTCACGAAATCCGGTGCTTTGGGATTGACGCCTATTTCCGGGATTCCTCGCTTGGTCATGCCGTCGCGAATCATCGCGTAGCTGTGATTGTGCCAGATGATGATCGGAATGCTCAGATTTTCCTCCACAGCGGTGGCGACTTCGTTGATGGTAAACATCAAGCCTCCGTCTCCGACCAGCGCGACAACTGCGGTTTCCGGCTTGGCCAGTTTCGCCCCAATTGCGCCGGGCACCGCGCATCCCAGAGTCCCGAATCCAGCAGGGTAGAACCAGGTTCCGGGAAGCTCGGTTTTCATTGCAGCCGTTCCGGTATACACGACTTGTGCAATGTCGCCCATGATGACTGCGTCATCCGGGAGTAGGCTGCGCATCAGATCCAGAACGACGATATGCTGGCGCTCTACGGCTGTGTACTCCCTTTGCTGCTGCTTGCGCACCGCATTCAGTTCAGCAGCGATATCTTGCTTGTCCTCATTGGCCGATCCGTCTTCAAGGCTGGCGATCATCATTTCGCAGGCCCTCTTGGCGTCTCCGAGAACCGCTGCCGCTGCAGGGAATGCGTCGTTGAACCGTTGCGGGTCGATATCGACCCGCACCACCTTTCCGTTGACTGGCAGGTCGTAGATAAAGCTGTCTGCTTCGCCAAGTTCGGTACCGATTGCCAGTACGACATCGGCTTGCGCGAGATAGCGCTGCACAGCCGGGCTGATGACGCCTCCGCCCAGGCTGAGCGGATGGGAATCGGCGACGATGCCTTTGCCCGCATTAGACGATACGACAGCGGCGCTGAGCAGTTCGGCAAGCAGCGTCACTTGTTTGGGTGCATGCTGCGCGCCGCCGCCGACAGCGATGATCGGCCGGTCTGCCTTGACGAGCATATCGACGGCCGAATTGATCGAGGATTCCGCCGGAGTCGGCAACGCTGAAGGCGTGCATGGGTCCCATTGGTCAACAACCGGCATTTCCATGACATCGATGGGGATCGCGATGTGCACCGGACGAGGTCGCTGGGAGCAAAAGACGGTGAACGCCTTGGCGATAAGTTCCGGCAGTTCGTCCGGGTGATGAACCATGGCGCTGAATTCGGTCAAAGGCCGGGTGATTGCGCACAAGTCGGACGTCTCGTGCAGTCTGCCCCACCCCTTGCCGAGCGATGGCCGGTCGTTTGCGCTTGAAATCACGAGCATCGGCACCGAATCGGCGTAGGCCTGGCCGATTCCGGTTGTCGCATTGGTCACTCCGGGCCCTGTGATCAGGGTGCATACTCCGGGCCGGCGCGAGGCTCTGGCGTATCCGTCAGCCATGAAGCTTGCGCCTTGCTCATTGCGCGGCGTTACCGCCCGGATATTGTTCGACTCGATTCCGCGGTATAGCTCGAGGGTATGTTCGCCTGGAATGCCGAATACGATTGATACGCCGTATTTGGCGAGCAGGTGCATGAGCGCTTGTCCGCAAGTCATGGCAGCGGCGCCCGGCAGCGCGGTTCGGGATCGTGCATTGTCAACACAACCGGCATAGGGATATTGATCTGGCCAGTGCGCATCCGCGTGATCAAAATTGCATTGCAGCGCGCGACGGGTCAACTCCGAAAGCGGATTGCCGGGTACTGGTCGCTGTCAAGCGGTTGGCCGTCGAGCAGGTTTGGATTGGTTATTCTAGGGTTCACTTCGGCGCCTCTGTGGTATGTCATGCTGTCGCAGGTGTAACGTACAGCGTATCCTCTTCGCACCGCGGAGGACGAATTATTTCTTGCTCCGTGCACAATCATCGCGTCGAATACCAGGACATCTCCGGCTTGCATCTCCCAGCACAGGACTGTGTGCCTGTCGCGCTCGACGTCGAAATCAGGCATCGGTACGAATTGATTTTCCGCCCCCTTGTAGTCGGCCTCGACGCTGCCGTCATTGACCGTAGTAAAGGGCTGGTACATCTGGTTCCACGAATGCGATCCGGCAATAAATTCAAGCGGACCGGAATTAAGGCCGATCGGATCGAGCGCCAGCCAGACGGTCGCCGCCCGGCCGTTGCGCACCGGCCAGTAGGGCAGGTCGTTGTGCCACGGAGTTGCCGGATTTCCGGCGTTCTTGGTAAACACCTGATCATAGAGCAGGTTGACCTTGACGCAGTTCATGAGTGCTGCGGCAATGGCAGGCGCGGATGTATTGAGGCAGTACTCGCGGCAGGTGTCGTCGTATTCCCACACCCGCTGGCGCCGGAAGTAGTTTTCCGACTGGCTCAAAGCCTTGTCCGCGGATTCGCGCAGCGCATGGATCCAAGCCTGGCTGAAAACAGATTTCAGCAAGACTGCGCCGTTTTGCCGGTATGCGTCTAAATCGCTTTGCCGAACTGCGTAAGCTGCGTCGGTCAATATCGCGCGGTCGTCTGTTTTTGCCAGCATTTTCAGAAGTTGAGCCCCAGTCTCGAATGAAATAAACAATTCATGCACTTTGTTTGTGCATTAGCGTGATTACAGCGTGCATGAACCGGAATTGGATTGCGCAAATTATAGACAAAAGATTGGCTAGGTTGAGCGCTTGGGTGCGGTGCCGCCTGCATAGGCTGATGCGCTGGAGCGTGTCGATATAGATTGGCACAGATGTCCCACACAACAGGCGCAGTGACTCGGCGAAGCGCTCCTTTGCAACTCGGTCGACCAATCGATCGCTGTTTTAAGGCAAGTGCGACGCGCTTGCACAAATGGTGATGCGGAGGCAGAAAATTTCAAGGTAGACTTGAACAATCGAAAATCACGACTTGTACGGATTCGCTTAGCCATTAGATCCGGCAGTCGAGTGAATGTATTCGACTTTCCAAAATTATTGAAATTGCCGCAATAAGGCTTAGTTCAAAGTAGAAATGAACATACCTGACCCTCTGTTTATCAATTTAACCTCGCATTTCAGTGCCATATCGAAGAAATGTGCGTCTCCTCCAATTGAGTGGATCCGAGAGGGATATGAGGTATCAGTTCCGCCGCGCCATCGGGCGCCGCCAGATTCCGTCCGCAAGCCCGAATTGAGTTGATTCGGAAATCGCGGTGAGAAACTTGTTCCGGCTGCCGAGTTGTCAATGCCGGATACAGAGATACTCTTGTCACTCTGACCGATGGGGATTTGAGCACGTGTCACGGCAAGTTGTGGCGTTTGATTCACCGTGCGAAGATTGAAGTCCTGCGATGCAGAGTCATGTCTCGGCTTGTGATCGCAGATTGCCAATTCAGCACGAAGCAATCCCGCATCATGCTATACTTCTATCAAGATTAACGGCATTGAGATTGAAGAATTGAGAGCATGCCCGATGAATGAACTGAGCAAATCCGAACGTGTCGCCCTTCTCGAAGAATTTATCGATGATGGCGACAAGAATTCGCCGCCTTATTTCGCGGGACGGAAAAAGGTGCTGTCGGATATCGAAGATGCATGCGCACAAAGCTGGGAGCGGCACATCGCCAAAGGACGCCAGCGCAAGGCGGCGACCCGGGTGATCTACGGCGCTCCCGGTGCCGGCAAGACCTCGACGCTGAACTATCTCAGAGACTGCTGGGAGGGCAAACCCGAATCGTATGCCACGCCGGATAAAAACGGAGCTGTACGCCCTCAGCCTGTACCTCTGGTGTATCTGCTGGAATCCGGCTCCCCTCTGGATGATCCGAATACATTTTGCGAGGAGTTGGCGAACCTGCTTGCGCCGGGTGTCGGCGACACCTTGTTAGACGCTGCCAGCAGCACACAACGGATAGGCACAGGAGTGAAATTCGTTGTTGCACAAGCAAAAGGCGAAACCGAGACGACAACGCACTCGCCTGTGCCGGCTGCCTCGCTTGCGACGGTATTGAAAGCGGTGCCGCCTGAGCAGTGGACTCGTCCTTTGGTGATCGCAGTTGACGAGACGCAGAATCTTGTGCAAACGCGCGACTGCTTTGCAGGCAAGCTGTTCCAGGAACTGCATGCCGGTCAGTACGATGCGCCGATCACCCTGGTGCTGGGCGGTCTGTCCGACTCGATCAGGCGGGCCGGCGAACTGGGACTGACGCGACTTTCAAGACATTGCGTACATTCGCTTGACCGGTTCGACGCCGAAGAGGTTGCAGAGCTGAAACAGGGGTTCTGCGCGACATTCGAACTGGATATCAGTTCGCGCGAGGCCGAGCTTGATGCGATGCTCGCGGCCTGCGACGGCTGGCCTTCGCACCTGACCAATGGCCTGTACGCATTCTGCAAGGTGTTCTTAGACCGCGACTGCGATATTTCCCGGGTCGACTTCGCCGAGGTCGAACGGATCAGCATGGCCGAACGGCATCAATACTACAACTACCGCATAAGCAAGGCAATGGGATTCTCGAACTACCTGCTCGCGGATGTGATGCGCCGGATTGACGGGCCTCGGCAGCGAGGAGAAGTGATGAATATCGTTGCAAGCTGTGCGAAGGCAGGCGAGGGTTCCGAGGATTTAAGGGATCAGTTGCATGACGGGATGACGGCGAGGGAGTTCTACGAGGACTTGACGCATCATGGAGCGCTGCAAGAGCGCGACAACGGCACGGTCGAGTGTCCGATACCGAGTTTCAGGCGATTCATACTTGAGACCTATTCGAGGCCGGCGGTCGAATCTCCTGAACCTGACGCGCCTGATACCGATGAGAGCCACCGTCGCGAGCGCAGGCTGCCGCCGGCGCATCCGGCGGGGACTGTGCATTAGAATTCTTGCACCGGAGCCTCGGCGCAAGTTCGTCTTTTTAACGCAAGCTCCGAACGCGTCGACGATAAAGCCGTTCGTTGATCGTCACGTCCGCAACGACTGGCACTCGGTGATTGCGTCAAGCGCAATGAACATCCGACCGTGTCGCAGACGACAGCTTCCGTCCAGTTGCCGCTGTCGGCTCGCTGAATCGAAAACTGTGCAGAATGCGATCAGATGAACGACTGCAGGTTCCAATAATGCGCATCATGCCAAAAAACTGGAAAAAGTACCTGCAGGAAATCAATAGATCAAAAATTTAAGATCATCACCTGCTCAATTTCGTATCTATTAGCCGAAAAAAAATTCTTGATAATTCCAGGCGTTTTTTGATAGGCACAAATCTATCGGCGAGGAACGGCACCTCGATTTCTCGCCGGTTGAACCGCAACCCAGATGATTCTCGCACTATGGCATAGCAAGACGCATTGGCGGTCGAATTTGTAGCGGGTGATCGATCGCCTTCTTAAGGCAGCCTTCCGGCTTCAGTGCGCGGCGGTGCCTTGCTTGGATGACGGTGTCAACTCGGCCGGCCACTTTTCGCCAAGCACCAAATCCTCCAGACCGTCTTGCTGCTTTGTGAAATCTTCGATCGCACTGATCATGGCCTTGGTCATCGGCCGTGCCGGTTCAATGCGATTCCAAAAAATGCCGATGTCCAGAAAAACCTCCGGATTGCAAAGCGGTAGCACGCGGGTGCCCGAAAACGCCTGATTCGCCTTGATGAAGCAATTGGGAATGATGGTTGCCATCTCCGACTTCATGACATGAAACGCCAACTGGAATATCGAGTTGGACTCTAGAACCACTTCCGGCTGAATCCGCGATTCGCGGAACATGTCGTCAACAATCTGCCTTTCGCGCATCGGCGCGGTCAATAGACAAAGCGGCACCGAAGCCGCCGCTTTCCAGCTGACTTCGATTTGATTCTCAAACCACCCGTTGTCCGGCACCAGCAGGCTGAACCGCTCCTTGTATAGAATCTTGTAGTTCAGATACTCGGGAACCGGATCATCGACATAGGTGATTCCTACGTCGAAATCAAAGTTCATCAGTCCGGATTCAAGCTGGTCGCGGCCGACAATCTGTATGTTCGATTTGATTCCCGGATGCTTTGCTGTGAAAAGATTGACAAGCGCGGGAAGTACAGGCGAACTCATCGGCATTGCGCCAATGCGCACCGTGCCGAGCCGGGGCTCTTTGAGAATCGCCAACTCATCGAGCATCGCACTGCGGTTGGCAAGCAGCTTGCGCGCCCACTTGAGCACTTCGCGGCCTTCGTCAGTGAAGCCAACGAATTTGTGCGTGCGCACAATGATCGGCACGTCAAGTTCTTCTTCAAGACTCTTGATCGCGCTCGACAGGCTGGGCTGAGCCACATGGCATGTATCCGCAGCGCGCCCGAAGTGACCTTCGCGTTCGAGCGCAAGCAAATATTGAAGTTGTCGAATGAACATCGTTTGAAGCCTGCCTATGTGTCTGGCTGGAACCCTGACGGCGCCAATGTCAAAAAATTATACTTCGAAGTTCTGGTCCAGCTTCACTCGTAAGCAATTCAATTCAATTCAATTGATGATACCTGAAAGCGCGAAGAATCCATATCGCCAAGCCACTGCCAGCATCTGACCAGTTCAAGAACAGCGAGAATATGATGTGCTTTGCTGCCAATTCGTCCTGTTGCGGTTCGCGCGATCCCTGCTGTTTGGTACATCAACCGCTTGCGCGGCGGGCATCAGCGATAACATGCAATACCTGTTCAAGTCCTCGCCTCCGCCCAAGCTTCATGTCCGTGAACGCGCCATGCGGATTCCATACGCCCGGCAACTCGGGTTGCGGGATGACTTTTTATAGCGTAAGCAACAATCAGGGCAATGCAGTGGAAAATTCAAACCGACTTGAGAAAACGGAGTATTGTAATGCGACTCGCGACTTCAAGGTTCGGGCATTCGACTTGAATAACCGAGGCTGTAAGTGGAACGCTGCGGCCAAATTTCCGGATAGGCACCGCAATCTCCGGATAAGTCCCGCATTCGCCGGAGTCGGGAGCCTGAGAAGCCGGAGTCCGGGTAGCCAGGGGATGCGAGCCGCACGAATTCGCGCTAAAAATGCGCAATCGGATTGTATTGGGCTAGCAAATGAGTCCCTAAGGAGGAGAATTTTCTGGAAATGCCTGACAACTCGCCGGCAGTTCGCCGAACTGACTCGGAGAAGAAAATTCCAATCCGCCGCCGGAAATGAATTCCTGTTCATTGTGCCGGTCGATTTCAGCCGTCACATCTCAACAGGAAAACATTATGCGTATAAAAAACATCATTGCTAATTATAAATCATACTTATAATAAGCAATGATGTTCAGCAGAATTAAAATCGAGAATCAAATCATTGCCGCGTTGGACGAAATGCCCGCCGCCGCTCTGCTCGGCGCACGCCAGGTCGGAAAGACAACTCTTGCGCTGAACGTGTCAAAAAGAATCGAAAAGCCGGCAGTCTATCTTGATCTTGAACGAGTTTCGGATCTTGCGAAGATTGACGATCCGGAACCGTATTTGGAATCGTGCCGCGGCAAACTGCTAATCATTGACGAGGTACAGCGCAAGCCCAACCTGTTTCCGCTCCTTCGCAGCATTATCGATTCCAGAATTCGTGACGGGGAGCAGACGTCGCAGTTTTTGATTCTTGGCTCGACTTCCTGGGACCTGCTTCGTCAGTCCTCGGAAACTTTGGCTGGTCGAATTCGGTTTATCGAAATCAATCCGTTTTCGATACTTGAACTCGAAGATAACAAATCCGGCGAATCGGATCTTCAATCGCTGTGGCTGAGAGGCGGATTCCCCAAGAGTTTTACGGCGCACTCGGACTCGCGCAGCTGGAACTGGAGATCCGACTTTATCCATTCATACGTTGAGCGTGATATTCCGCAAATGGGCATATCGATTCCGTCCACCACGACACGAGTATTCTGGTCAATGCTGGCTTGGGAAAATTCGCAGCAACTGAACTTTTCTCGGCTTGGATCAAGCCTAGGGGTGAGCTACAACACAATAAAAAGCTATCTGAACAGCCTGGTTTCGGCTTTTGTGGTTCGAATGCTTCCCGCATGGCATGGAAACGCAAGAAAACGCTTGATCAAGACCCCGAAAATGTATCTGCGAGATTCCGGGCTGGCGCATTGGTTCCTGACTATAAGGAACATTGACGACCTGCGAGGTCACTCAGTCAGAGGGGCAAGCTGGGAGGCGTTCGTAGTGGAGAACATACTCCGCGAATTGCGCGATCATTGGAAGTTCAGCTATTACCGCACCAGAGCAGGAGCGGAAATCGACTTGATACTTGAGTTGCCGAACAGCCGAACATGCGCCGTTGAAATCAAATTCTCAACAGCGCCGAAAGTTTCCAGAGGATTTTACGAAGGGTGCAAGGATGTCGGGGCAACCGAGAAATACGTGATCTATCCGGGTGAAGAAAGATTCCCACTAGCCACAGATATCGATGCGCTCGGAATAACAGAGTTCATTAAGTTGATCGGGAGTAAGTGAGCCAAGTTTGCGGTGCACGATCGTGCACCGGCATCTGCTGACGCGCGGATTTCCTCTGCACGTCCTCAAGCCGAGAATTCGACCATTGCCTGCCTGCGCAATTGATCCGTCCTGCGTTCGATTGTGAATATCCGCCTCGCAGGCTCAAAGCCGATGCTATGCAGCATGCCAATGCTCCGGATGCGGCGAGACTCCAAGGGCCCGTGTTCCTGGACTTTTTTGTCCCGAAGGTGAGCGTCGCCATTGCGCACGCAAACTCGCACTGCACTTTCAATGACAGCTCGGCTGGTTGTCGTTGACTTCGAAATGGCAGCGTGCGCCTCGCTGCACCGGCCAATGTGAGACATTGCCTATCGACTCATAAGTACAAACTGGTTGACTGGCATATTCTGGCGAACATAATCTATTGCACCACTAATCAATGGATGCGCTGAAAGTTGGCATTCGTTCGGAGACATCACAGCAAAAAAGAGAAATGACTCATGAGCACTGATTCAAAACCGCGTCGTAAAGTTACGATCAACGCACTGAAGCGCAAAATGGCGAACGATGACCAAATCGTTCAAATGGCAATCTACGATTATCGAAGTGCCGTCATCGCAGACCGGCTGGGCATCGACATCCTGTGCGTGTCCG
The DNA here is from genome assembly GCA_965214615.1 of Arenicellales bacterium. Taxonomy (GTDB): domain Bacteria; phylum Pseudomonadota; class Gammaproteobacteria; order Arenicellales; family JAJDZL01; genus CBDAUN01. Next base: position 2,691,774 of record OZ243952.1, on the reverse strand, counting down.
ATACCGGAGGCATGATCCTATTCGGCCACTCCAGCACCGTCACTGTGACGTTCGACGAGGTCATGATGATGGCCAAAGCGATTGACCGGGGCAGCCAGTACGGATTGAGGATGGTCGATATGCCGTACTGGAGCTTTCACGTATCGCCTGATCAGGCTGTGGAGAATGCGGGGCGCTTCGTGCACGAGGCCAATGCCGAAGTGATGAAATGCGAAGGCAACCGGCACCATGCGAAAAATATCGAGGCCATCGTCAAGGCCGGAATTCCGGTACAGGGACATATCGGCATCACGCCGATGCGCATGCCGCAGCTGGGCGGATTCTTCGCCCAGGGCAAGACAGCCGACCGGGCCATGGAACTGATCGACGACGCCCATGCAATGGTTGATGCAGGATGCTTTTCACTGCTGTGCGAGGTGACGAGTGAGGAGCTTTGCCAGTATCTGACCGAAACGCTGCCGATTCCGGTCATCAGCCTGGGCGCCGGCAACAAGGCGCACGGCGTTCACATCATTACCTCCGACCTGTTTCACCTGTACGAGGAGCATACGCCGCGCCATTCGAAGATCTATACCGACCTGATCCCAATCATGGAAGACGTGTTCACACGCTATCGGGACGAAGTTCGCGAGCGCATCTACCCGGGTCCGGAGCATACTGTCTACATGTCTGATCAGGAGCGTGAGAAATTTGAGAGTCTGACCAATTGGAGCGCCTCGAAGTAGGCGCACGCAATTGCTAACTGCATTGATAAAGGAGTAGAGCTATGAATAACGGAACACGCAACAGGGAGCAATGGCAGGCGCGTCCGCCGCTTGCAGACGGCGAATGGGTGGACAGCCGCATCTATTCCGACCCCGACATTTTCGAGGAAGAAATAGAAAAAATCTGGAAAAAGGTCTGGATTCCGGTATGCCATGAGTCCGAACTGCCTAACCCCTATGATTTCCGCACGCTTTCAATTGCGCGCGAACCGATCATTCTCACGCGTGCCAAGGACAATAGGGTTCGCGCATTCCTGAACGTATGCCCGCATCGCAGCAATACGATTGAACTGCGTCCCTCGGGCAGCTACAAGCGCGGAACGCCTTCGGGAACGCCGAAACGGATGACCTGCATGTTTCATGCCTGGCAGTTCGACATGAAAGGGCGCTGCGTGTATATCTCTCGCGAGAAGGAAGGCTATCAGGACCGTTTCTCCAAGGATTGCGCATCGTTGCGGGAGCTGAAATGCGAAGTTCATTTCGGCGGATTCGTCTGGGTCTGCCTGGATGACGGCATGGAGATGTCGGTAGCCGAGTGGGGCGGTCACGCTTTCGATTGTCTAAGCGCGTCGCTCAACGAGGAGCCGTTGGAGATATTCCACTATCACAAGGCCATCGTAAACACCAACTACAAGCTGTGGCATGACACCAACTCGGAGTTCTACCACGACTACCTGCACTACCACAACCGCATTACAGGCTTCAATGACGCCTATTTTGCACGGCCCAACACCGGCTACCCGAACGGGCACGTCACAGTGGGAACGTTTGAAGTGAAGTACGACAATTACGAAGGATTTGACGATCGCGGCAATCTTTCGTTTCCGCACCTGCCGCCCAATCATTGGTACATGATCGATATGTTCCCCGGCGTTAATTTCAATCTTCGCGGATCCGCGCTGCGCTGCGACCTGATGACTCCGCTGGGGCCGGATAAGCTGATGATCGAGTTCCGGGGACTGGGGCTGAAAAGCGACACCCCCGAGCAGCGCCAGGAGCGCATACGGCACCACAATTCGATCTGGGGGCCGTTCGGCCGCAACCTGCATGAGGATCTTCTCGCAGTCACCGGCCAGACCGTGGCGATGCAGCACGGCGCCGACTCGCGCAGAATCCTGCATGGCCGGCACGAGAATCAGACGATTCACGACGAGAACGGCATGCGCCACTACTACGAAGAGTGGGGACGCTACCTGAATCGCAATCCGAGCAATCCGGAACTTCCGTTCCCTCAGGAACGCTCGGAACAACTGCACGCTGTTTCCTAGCCGCATGCGCGCTGCGAAGCAGTTGACCGTACACCGTGCAAAAATTCATTAGGGAACCATAGAGTATGGACAGTTTAGAAACCCGTCAGACGATTGACCGGATGATCTACCGGTCGTGCCTGTACAAGAATGAATACCGCTGGGACGATTGGCTGGACATGTGCGAAGAGGATTTCGAATATCTGATCACCGCGTTTTCTCCGGAAGTCCGCAAGGACATGATCTACCTCAGCGGTTCCAAGTCTGAAATCGAATCGCTGGTCTCCATGCTTCCGAAACACAACAGCGACCGTTCGCCGCTTCGCCGCCATGCTGTGGTGTATGACGTCGAGATTGACGAATCCCAAGGTACGGCGACAGCGACAACCTCCGTCGCGGTCTACATGACGCACTGGGATGGCAGCATGTCGCATATGACCTCCGGAAGTACCGAGCTGTACGTCGCGGGCACCTACCAGGACCAGTTCCGTTTGAACGGAGACGGGATTAAATTCACGCGCCGCGAGTTCAAGCTCGATACGCGCAATCTGCAGAAAGGTTGCCATTACCCGCTCTAGGCGGGCTCCAGGCGCTTTTGGTCGCAACGATATGAGCTGGAAAGAAGTCTGCGCGGCCGACGCTGTCAAAAGCGGCAAGCTAAAGGAGTTCGAAGTCGATGGCATTGAAATTCTGATCGCCAATCTGGGCGACCAGTTCCGTGCATTCCCGCCGGTTTGCCCGCATATGGAGGAGCCGCTCGCGGATTCCGGAATTTGCGACGGCGACCGCCTGACATGCTCGAAGCATCTTTGGTCTTGGAACATGCGAACAGGCGAAGTGCTGGATCCTGCCGAAAAGCCCTTGCTTCAATATCAGACCAAAGTCGACGGCGACCGCCTGTACGCATTCATCGAAGAGGAATTGGAATACGAATTCGAAGACGATGAAGATGACGATTTTTGAATCACACGGCATGCGCACTTGATGGCTGTTGTCCTTCATCGCGGTGAAAAGACGAGAACCGTAGAGCCGTTTGCGGGAGAACGGCTGCTGTATTGCGGACTGCGGCACGGATTGCCGCTTCCCTACGAATGCGGGACCGGGACTTGCGGCACATGCAAGGCAGTGCTGGAAAGCGGGGAGTTGGATCTTGCCTGGCCAAAGGCGCCGGGCCTGCGATATGTCAAGCCGCAACGCCGTGAGCACCTGCTGTGCCAAAGCGCAGCCTTGACGGACGATGTGCATATCCGTGTCCGCGCGGCGCCGAGATTTCCGATACCGCTGCCGGTTCCGCAATACTTTTCCGGTGAAATTCGCAATCAGCGCTTTTTGAACGCCGACGTGACCGAGTTCGAACTTGCGATCGATGCGGACATCGAATATTTGCCGGGACAATTCGTCGCCCTCGAGCATCCCGGCATACCCGGCTACCGGGCGTACTCGATGACCAGCGGATATGACCGCGATAGCGGCGCCTTGAAGTTTGTGGTAAAGCGCGTGAGCGACGGTTCATTCACGAACTGGCTGTTTGAACACGTGCGCGACGGTGCCCGGCTCGCCGGATTTGGCCCGATGGGACGCGCCGTGGCCTTGCCTGAAGGCGAAACGGAAATCGCCGCTCTGGCCGGAGGCACCGGCATCGCCGGCATCATGGCAATTCTCGACTGGGCAGTCCATGCCGGACACCTGCGCGATGCCAGAATGCGCCTGGTGTTCGGACTGAACAGCATGCGCGATATTTTCTTCGCTTCGCTGCTCGACAGTCTGAGCGCCCAATGGAGTAATCTAAGCGTATGCGTGGCACTCGTCGACGACAGCGACGAAGGACGCATGAAGGCGAATTTCAAGAATATCGAATTCGAAAAAGGCTACTTGCATGAAGTGGCGCACAAGCGACTGCCGGACTTGTCGGACACCTCGACCGTGTTTGTCGCAGGACCGCCTCCGGCGGTGGATGCGTCGCTGAAGATGCTGGTGACGCAGAAAAAGATCCCGGCGTCAAAGATCCGCTATGACAAGTTCGCCTGAAAATTGAATATAGGCGGTGCAAATTGACTGATGTGAATTTTCTATTGCGCCGACACGATTCCAGTAGTTTACTATTTGGTTCACGCCGCGACGGTTTGCGTCCGGCATATTTTGCAGAAAGAGAGAGTGAGTTCAATGAATAGAATGAGAAAATACAGTGTTGCGCTGTGCGCCGGCGCAGCGATGGCTATGGCGGCGCAAGTCGCGCAGTCCGACGTCGATTTCGGCAACGAGGGAGAGGCGATCGATCTTGTGGTCGGCTATCAGCCTTATTACACCGAGTCCTGGTCGGGTGTTGTCAACAACGGGCTGGAGCTGTGGAAGAAATACCTGCCCGAAGGGTCGAGCGTCGAATTTCAGATCGGCCTTCAGGGGTCTGTCATTGTCAACGCGATGACCGGCGAGAAACAGCACATCGGATACATGGGCGATATGCCTGCAATCGCGGCGACGTTTCGCAATTTGAAAGAGCGCGGCGGCACGGACATTCGGATCATGGCTTCGCTGGGAATTTCCAAGCAGCAGTGCAATATCTTTCTCGTGCGCAACGACGCTCCCGAGTTCGCCAACGGTGCGGAAGCGGTTGCGTGGATGGACGGAAAGATTACGTCTGCACCCCACGGCGCGTGCACGGACCGTTTCGCTCGGCTGGCATTTCAGAAAGCCGGAATCGAGCCTGAGCGCTACCTGAATCAGAACATCGAAGTGATCACGACGAACTTCCGCGCCGGCAAACTTGATGCGGCGGCCATTTGGGAGCCGACTGCCTCGAAGATTGCAATGTCCGGAATCGCGCGCCGAGCGGCGAGCGGTGAAGACTTCGATGCCCTTGACGGTGCGTTCATGACGATGCTTGGCGATTTGGTCGATCAGCGCCCGGATGCGGTTGCAGGCTGGATGGAAGCGGAAATGGACGCTCAGCTGTTCATGTCTGATCCGGCGAACTATGACCGCGTAGCCGAATTGGCGGACGATCAGACCGAAAAGGTCGACCGCGAGCATCTTTGGAGTGCCGCACACGGCTGCTCGCCCGAGTCCCAAGGCGGAGGCGCAGTTAAAAATGAGCTGAACATGTATATCACTCCGAAAGTCCAGCAGCTTCTTGATCGCGCAACCGCGTTCCTGTACAGCCTGCCGAAGAAGCCGGCTGCGGCAGACTCCATTCGCGAAGGCGGAGTGGATGACTCGTTTGCCCGCAAGGTTGTCGAAGGACGTGGCTTGACCGCTCCGTTTGCAGTGATCAATTGCATGGAAAGGTCGGGCTGATCGCAAGTTGCGGCTATACTTTCTAATCAGGCGCATGCCTTCGGCTTGAAGCGCTGAATCAACGCCGGCGTAATTGCCTTATGCCGGCGTTGAAATTCGCGCAACACGACGGCAGGCGCATTCACATGAAACCCCGATAGTTGTTTTATCTTTTTTGGAATTAGCGTGAACGACAAAGAAAATTCTGCGCCTCAATACAGCAAGGCCCGCATTCTTCGATTGAAGCTGGCCAAGCGGCTTAGATCTCCGGTGCCGTATCTGATGGCGTTCGGGATCGTATTGTGGCTCGGCACCTGGGAGCTGTTTTCCGAAGTCTGGAATTTGCCGAGGTTTGAGAAAATGCCCGGCCCCTGGCGCGTCATCGTGGAACTGACATCCGTCGAGCCGTTTCTAGGCATTTCGTTCTTCACCGCAGAATTCTACGAGCACATATACGTCAGTTGCCGGCGGGTGTTTTTTGCATTCTGCATTGCGACCGGCGTCGGCGTTCCGCTTGGATTGTTCATGGGCTGGTCGAAGAAGGTTCGCGAATACCTGTTTCCAATTCTTGAAACATTCCGCCCAATTCCAATTCTCGCCTGGGTGCCGCTGTCAATTTTGATGTTCAAGGGGTTTGAAACGCCGGTCATCTTTCTCGCGACTCTGGCCTCGCTGTTCGTGACCACGCTGAACACGCTGCTGGGCGTCGATTCCATTGATGAGGCGTATTTCCGAGCGGCTGGATGCCTCGGTTCGAAGCCTAGGCACGTATTCTTCCATGTGGTCGTCCCCGGTGCGCTGCCATTTATCTTTACAGGATTGCAGATCAGCATCGGCGTCGCCTGGTTTTCGCTGGTTGCGGCCGAGATGGTTTCAGGGGACTGGGGGCTCGGCTACCTCATTGTCGATGCGTTCATGAACAATGTGACCATTCCGATGGTGATCGGGATGCTGACACTGGGTTTCGTAGGCTGGGGCACATCCGCCCTGGTCCGCATGGCCGGCAACCGATTGATGCAGTGGCGTACCCGCGCACTGGCCCTGGAGAACCGGTAGCATGAGTTCGAACGGTGCGCCAAAGGGACGCCTGGACATTCGCAACGTCACGAAGATCTACGATCCGAGCGGAGTGAATGTGATGGCAGTCGATGACTGCTCGCTTGACATCGCTGCGGGCGAAGTGTGCATGGTTGTCGGTCCGTCTGGCTGCGGCAAGACGACACTTTTGAATGCGATCGCCGGCTTTCATTCCATAACCTTCGGTTCGATTCATCTTGATGGCGAATTGCTTTGCGACGAATCCAGGCCGCTGGCGCAGCAAGGTGCCGACCGTGTCGTGGTTTTTCAAAATGGTGCGCTGTTTCCATGGAAATCTCTGCTCGACAACGTCGCCTACGGTCCGATTGTGCAAGGAGTCCTGAAGCCGGCTCAGGCTCGGGAAAAGGCAGGGGAAATGCTGCATGAAGCGGGTCTTGGTTCCTTCGTAAAGAAATTCCCTGGCGAAGTGTCGTCAGGAATGGCGCGAAGGGCCGAGATTGTGCGGGCGCTGATCAATTCGCCAAGCGTACTGCTTCTCGATGAGCCCTATCGGGCGATGGATGCGCTGACCAAGTCGATCATGCACGAAGCGCTGCTTGAAATGTATGATCGCACCAAGGTGACCATTTTCTTTATCACGCATGATCTGGAAGAAGCGATCTTTCTCGGCGACAAGGTTGTTGTGATGACGACCCGGCCGGCGAAGACCAAGATTATTCTCAATGTGGACATTCCGCGGCCGCGGGATTATCACGTGCTGTCTTCGGAGGAATTCCGCGAACTGGTCGACGAGGCGAACGACGCAGTCCATGAAGAAGCGCAAAAGGCATTTGAAGCGGGCGAGCGCGAGCTGGCTTGATACGAGGTGGATCCAATGAGTGAGCAAACGGACAGTCAAGGCGCTTCGTCATCCGCCCCTGACAGCCGCGCAACCAAGATGGATGCGCTTTATCGGACTTCGTTCAAGCAGAAAGTCAGGGCGAATACCAAGCTATGGCGCGGAGTGGCGGCGATTCTGCTGTTCATCGTTCTGTGGGAGATCGGCGCGCGATGGGACGAATGGTTCGGATACCAGCTGCCGTGGATCGGCCTGGTCCCGCCGCCGGCCGATGTTCTGGTCGCCTGGGGCGATGTGATTTTCAAGCGAGGATACTGGGAGAGCTGGTATTTGAGCTTCTGGCGCGTGTTTCAAGGATTCATTGCGGCGCAGCTGATCGGGATTCCGTTCGGGCTCGCGCTGGCGGTCAACCGCTATTTTCGATCCGTGTTCTTTGCGCCATTCGAAGTGCTGCGCCCGATACCGCCTCTGGCGTGGGTGCCGGCTTCGCTGATTTTCTGGCCGACGAATGAAATGTCCATTGCGTTCGTGACATTCCTCGGCGCCTTCTTTACGATCGTGATCAACGTGGTCGGCGGTGCGCGAAGCATCGATATCAATTATCTCAGGGCCGCTCAGTCCATGGGCGCCACGCAGCGTCACCTGTTTTTCAAGATTGTTCTTCCCGGAACATTGCCGTCGATTTTCACCGGCGCCGCAGTGGGAATGGGAATTACCTGGGAAGTCGTGCTCGCAGCGGAAATGATATCCGGCGGCGGCACTCAGGCCGGCGGCGGTCTGGGCTTTTTCATCTGGAATTCCTACATGGGCGGCTCTTTGGAGCAGATCGTCGTGGGAATGATCAGTATCGGTATTGCGGGCTACCTGTCGAGCAGCGCGATTCGCAAGATCGGAGAAATCTCCATGCCTTGGCGGCGTCTGTTCTAGGAGTATGGCAGTGGATGCAGTAACTGTTGAAATAAGCGGTGTGAGCAAGTCCTACGGCGAAGCGTGGGACCGGCATCAGATCATTGAAAACTTCAGTCTTGTGGTGCAGCCCGGCACATTGACTGCGCTGGTCGGCCCGTCAGGCTGCGGTAAGACGACGCTGGTCAATCTGGTTGCCGGCTACGAGCGTCCCGATTCGGGCAAGATCAGTGTTGGCGGCAAAGCTATCGCCGGTCCGGTGCATGAGCGCATGGTGGTGTTTCAGGAAACAACCCTGCTGCCTTGGCTGACGACATACCAGAATGTCATTTTCGGCCCCAAGCTGCGCGGCGACCTTAAAGGCCGCGAACTGCGCAGGCGCGCCCACGAACTGCTTGGCATTGTCGGCCTTACCGAGTTCGCCGACAAGTATCCGCTGCAGCTTTCCGGTGGAATGCAGCGCCGTGCCGAGCTTGCCCGCGCCATGATCAACCAGCCCGAGCTGATGATCATGGATGAGCCGTTCCGCGGCCTCGACGCGATGACGCGGCAACTGATGCAGGAATTCTTTCTGAAGCTGTACGAGGACTCCCAGCGCACGCATATCTTTGTCACGTCGGAGCTGGACGAGGCGATTTTCCTTGCCGACCAGATTGTCGTGCTGTCCAATACGCCCACGACTGTTCGGGACATAATCGACATCAGCCTTCCGCGACCGCGGGATTTTCACATGCTTACTCTGCCCGAGGTCTACGAATACAAGCGCCAGGCGCTTGAGATTCTGCACGATGAGGCGAAAAAGAGTTTCGGCGCCTCGACTCAGGGCGACCTGGTCAGCGCGCTGTCCTCGCAATCCGGCTGATCGCCGCTGCTGCAGCGTGCTGCGCTTTGCGAAGATTTTTATCTATGGGATTCTGGAACCTGCTCGAATTGGTCGCCCAGCGTCCAGTTTTCATCACCGCAGCGATTGTCGGCGCGATCATGGCAACCGCCGGCAGTATCATAATGGGCAAGTCAGGCAAGAGCGCGCTCGGACGGGTGCTGCTCTGGCTGGGATACGGTCTGACCGGATTCAGCATCCTTGTCTTTATTGTGGCCGGGTATCTCGCATAGCCTGACGGCGCACTCAGGGTCCAGGACTGGACTGCGCGGGAGCAACGGCGCTGCCTGGGCAGTCGCAAATTGATGCCGTGTCTATTGAAGTTCAAAATCTAAGCATGCGATTCGGTCCTGCGGTTGCATTGCGGGATGTCAGTTTTACATTGCAGTGCGGCACTGTAGCCGGCCTGCTGGGCCCCAACGGCGCCGGCAAGTCGACAGCGATGCGCTGTCTCGCCGGGTACTATGGCGCATATGCCGGCACGATCCGCGTCGACGGCGAAGACATGCGCGATGCGCGCTTGCCGATTCAATCCAAAATCGGCTATGTGCCGGAATCTGCACATGGATTCCAGGAGTTGACCGTCTTGGAGTTTCTGAAATTCGCCGCCCAGTCGCGGCTGGGGCGAAAGCGGCGCAGCGAAGCTGTTGAACGTGTTTTCGCGCATGTGGATATGTCGCCGGTGATGCATCGCACGCTTGGCAGCCTGTCAAAGGGCTGGCGCCAGCGCGCATGGCTTGCGCAGGCGCTGGTTCACGACCCGTCGATTTTAATCCTGGATGAACCCACCGACGGCCTGGACCCGCTGCAAAAGCAAAGCCTTCGAACGGCAATCGCCAATTTGGCAGAGCGCAAAACAATTCTTGTCTCCACCCACATTCTCGAAGAAGTCGAAGAACTATGCGGCCATGCCATTATTATTTCTGACGGCCTGGTTCTTGAAGACTCCCCCACGGTCGATTTGCTTGACGGCAACGGCAGAATATTCTCCCGATACCGGCAGGCTGTCGCCGACGCATGAGCGTGCCGAAAGCAACTGCCGCCCCTTTGGCAAGCAGGGTCTGGTGCGTTGCGGAACACGAGTTGACGAGCTGCCTTAGCTCGCCGCTTTCGTGGATTTTTCTTGGCGGCTTCGTGATTACCCTTCAAGCCGGCTTGTGGCTTGTGGCGGATGTGTTCAACTCCGATCATTCCAGCGTTCGCGTCATGTTCGAATACTTGCCTTGGCTGGCTCTGGTGTTTGTGCCGGCACTTGCGATGCGTGCCTGGCCGTCCGAAACTCAGAGCCGGAATATGGAATTGATGCAGACATTGCCGCTGGGCCTGGCCAGCATCGTTTTGGGCAAGTTTGCGGCAGGTGCAATTGTCTTGCTTGTGTTTCTGGTTCTGACGGCGCCGTTTCCGGCGACGCTGGCCTATCTGGGGGATCTGGACGCCGGCGTTGTCATTTCGAGCTATCTGGCCGGCGCGCTTTTGCTGTGGAACTTTTTCGCGATTGCGCTTCTTTGTTCGGTAGCAGCGCGCGAGCAGGCCAGTTCGTTCGTCCTCGGCACGGTGACTCTGTTTGTGCTGACCGCAGGAGGATGGGAGGTCACTGCCGATACGGCACAGGGCATTGTTCCGGCCTATGTGATCCAGGTCATTCAGCAATTGAGTCCCATGTACTGGATCGGCGAATGCCTGTCCGGGCGTCTTGAGTATGCGGCACTGGCCTATTTTGCTGCGACGACGGCGGCGTTTCTGATCGCCTCATTCGCGCTGGCATCCTATCGCGTGCATCGAAAAGTGTCGCTGCGGTCATTGATCGTGCTCGCCGCCATTGGCTTGACGATTGTTCCGCTCGCGTGGACCCTTCAATCAGCATCAATGTTCCTCGATGTCACTGAACACAAGGAATTCACGATCAGTCAGGTCACTCGGCAGATTCTCGATGCGCTGCCCTCTGATACGGCGGTGACGCTCTACTACAGCGCAGATCAGGAATCCATGCCGGTGAGCATCCGCAGTCATGCCCGCCGTGTCGAGTCGTTCCTGTCAATCCTCGAATCCCGCTCCGGCGGCAGGCTTGACATTGAAAGCGTGACGCCCAGTCTTGATACCGAACTGGAACTGGAGGCGCTGGAGCGGGGAGTGCAGAGGATTACGCTGTCTAGCGGTGCGCATTTCTATTTCGGGGCCGCCTTTGAACAGGGCGGCCAAACCGGCGTGATTCCGTATTTCGACCTGTCGCGAAGCCGGTTCATTGAATACGATATCGCCGTGATTCTGGCGTCGTTTGCAGCGCCGCAGGTGCCTAGGGTCGGCTTGCTGGGTCCGGCCATTCAGCCCCGATCTGCGATCGCGGGTGCCGAGGGCCTGAGCATTCTTTCGCAGTTGCGCAAATCGTACGATGTTGCCGCGATGCCGTTTTTTACCGATGAATTGGCGCATGATCTCGATTTGCTGGTGCTGTTTAACGCAAAGGTCATGCGAGCGTCGCTGCTGCGCCAGATTGATGATTTCCTGATCAACGGAGGCAACGTCATTGCTATGCTGGACCCGTTCAGCCGGCTGGATCTTGCGGGCAATGCGGTCAATACTTCGATATCGAGCGAGATCAACGATGTGTCTGACTTGCTGGCCCATTATGGAATCCGCTACATGGATCATGTCGTCGTCGGCAACCGCGACACGGGCATGCCGGTGACCACGCGCGGCGGCGCTTCGATTGCGTATCCTTTCTGGATCCGATTCGGGGTCGACGGTGCGAGTCTCGATCACCCGGTTGCCGGACAGCAGCGAGATCTGCTTCTTGCCGAACCGGGGTCATTCGAACTGGACTCCGGGTCGTTTGCCCGGCCCTTGCTGATTACGGGTCCGGGAAGCGGCGAATTGGACAAGAAAGTTTTTTCGAGACTTGGCATAGAGGAACTGGCATACCGATTCGAAAGTGATTCGGCCAGCCGGGTTGTCGCGGCAGCGGTGCAGGGCGGTATCGGCAGTGCGTTTGACGATCGCACCGATCCGGCGCATGAAAAACCGGGCACGCTGATTGCGATTGCCGATGCCGATTGGATCCATGATCAGTTTTCCGCACAAGTGCGTCACGTCGATGGCAATGCTGCAGCTGTACCGATCAATGGAAACCGTCAGTGGTTCCTGAACTTGGTGGAATATCTCACCGGCAGCTACCGGCTTGACGAAATCAGGCTTCGCGATGAAGTGAATCGACGATTTACACGGGTTGCCGAGATTGTCTCTGAAGCTGGCGAATCGGTTCAGCAGAGCCAGTCCGAGCTGGGACGCCGCGTCTTCGACATTGAGCAGCGCATTGAGCAACTGATCGTCGAATCCGGTGCGGCCTCGGCTGCCGAGTTGCCTGAAGGTGTTTCGCGTCAGATTGCCGAGCTGCAGATTCAGGCTCTTCCACTGCGGTCGCAAATGCGTGAATTGCGCCTTCAAGTGCGCGAAAGCGTCCAATTGCTGCGCACTGTAGTCCTGGCGGTCAATCTGGCATCCGGCCCGCTGATCATATTGCTGCTGCTGTGGCTGTATCGACGCACCCGCACAGCCGGATAAAGACGGAGTGCCTTGAAGTGATGACCGTGCCTAGCGCAGGACATTTCGTCTCTTGCGGCGCGTCTTAATCGGTGCAAAAATATCAATTCAGTTCCAAGGCCATGGCAGTAAAATATTGACTTTTTGCGTCTGCCATCGGGAACAATCAGACAGTGAAACTGGAACACACCAATTCGGCCGCCTCGGAGAATTCCGCAAGCGCCGACTTCATCGGCGACAAGTCCACAGTATTTTGGTTTACAGGACTGTCTGGCGCGGGCAAGACCACCATAGCGACGCATCTGGCGCGTGAACTGAGGAGCCACAAAATCGCTGCCTGCATACTGGACGGAGACGAAGTTCGCCGCGGGCTGTGCAATGATCTTGGCTTTGACCGCGATGACCGCGCAGAAAATATCCGTCGAGTTGCCGAGATATCCAAAATTATCGCAGATTCGGGAATCACGGTCATCGTGTCTCTGATTTCACCGTTCAATTCGGACCGTGAAGCCGCACGTCGGATTTTGCGCCGCGAAAACTTCGTGGAGACCTTTATTGACGCTTCGGTCGAAACATGTCGGTCACGCGACCCGAAAGGACTTTATGCAACGGCGCTTCGCGGCGAATTGGAAATGTTTACCGGCATTGATTCACCCTTCGAGGCGCCTGATAGCCCCGATTTGCGGATTGATACCGAAGGGCTGACGGTGGAGCAATCGGTTGACAAGATTATGAATTTCTTTTTCGATCGAATCGTTCAGCAATTCGGCGCAAGAACCGCGTCAGACTGAGTGCAATCGCACGGGCGGGTCAATCCGCGAGTCTGACCGCGCAGCCAATCCGAGTTCCCGAACCGCTGCTCGATTCGCCTGCTTCGGACCATCGGTGCCTGCCGGAATGTCGGCAGGCAATCAGGGGTCTGCGGCGGCTATTCCCTGCGGCCTTCGATCAGCATCACCAGCGCCGGCAGCATGAACAGCGTGAAAAGACTGGCAAATATGAGACCGCCCAGCATGCTGACTACGAATGGTATGAAGCTTAGAAGCTCTTCGCTACGCACATACAGCAGCGGCGAGAGCCCCAGTACTGTGGTCAGGCTTGTGAGGAAGACCGCTCTAAACCGGTGATGCATCGCAGCCGATGCGATGGCGATAGCAGGCAAATTGACATCCGCCCTGCGTATCTTGTTGTAGCGGTCGAGCAGTACCAAGGCATCATTGACGATGACGCCGAGCACTGCGATGATTCCCATCATGGACATGCCGGTGAAATCCCAGCCCAGTATCAGGTGGCTGGCTACGGCGCCGGCGAAAGCCACGGGGAATCCGAAAACGACGACAAGCGGCTTCCAGTAACTTCGAAGAAACGTTGCCACCAGTACGTACATCGCGAGCAATACGAGCGGAGTCATGACAGCCAGCACCTTGATCATGGATGCTTCCTCGCGTGCGCTTCCGTCAATGTCGATGGTCAATCCGGGATATTCCCTGAGCAATTTGGGAATATGCGTCTCATTGATCTTTCTTCTGATCTGGATCGGAGTGGCAACCGTTTCGTCCGCGTAGCCGTTGATCAAGGCGGCTACCTCGCCGTTGATTCGTGTCAGTTTCGACAATTCGCGCTTTTCTGTAATTCTTGCTGCGACTGGCAGCGGCATTTCGCGACCGTTGCCGATTCGAATCCGTACGTTTGCCAAATCGCTCAAATTCTGTCTCTGATGCTCGGGGTATCGAAGCATTACCTTGATTTCGTCATGTCCTCTTTGAATGCGCTGCACCTCCAGACCATGGTAATTCGCTCTGAGCTGTGCGCCAAGGCTCGTCAGTGTCAGCCCGGCCAGCTTGCCTGCGTCAGTCAATTCGATTTCAAACTGACGATTGCCAAGCGACATGTTGTCGTTCAGGTCATAGATGCCGGGCTCTTTCGACAGCATGGCCTTGAAGTCGGCAACCGCGGACTGCAGGATCTTGCGATCATTGAACAGCAGCGAGTAGGAGATGCTGGGCCGGGTGAGGGTTCTTGCTGATTGAAATTCAACGCGTTGAAAAGAGGATATATTTTCAATCTTGTGTCGCCAGGTGCGTTCAAACAGCGGAACCGAGACATCGCGGACGTCCTGATCGTTGAGGTGCACTCTGACAGCCGCCTGATTCGCGGCCGAGCTCCGGACAAAATCGCCAGTTGTCTTGATCTTTGTCGAGGGAAGGCCGGCAATCAGGCTGATTGACTTGACCGCATTGCCGCCGAGTTCTTCATTGGCTTGTTCCGCCGCCTCGGCGAATTTTTCCGCCGCCGCCAAAGTCGCGTCGAAAGGTGTGCCTGCCGTGTGGGTGATTTCAGCCAGAATGCTGTCGGATACGTTTCTAAGCTGGTCGCCGATAATGATTCGCACGGCTCCCGTCGTTAGAAGCAGGCAGGCTGCCACGACGATGATCAGACCGATAACCGGCGTCAATATGATGTGATTGGTAGACCAGATGACAATCGGCGAGACCACCTTGTCGCGCAAGCTGTCCAGCCAGCTGCTGGTGCGCTCCTGAATGTTTCTAAGCGGAGCAAGGCTCCACGGCTTTTCGTGGGACAGATGGGCCGGAAGAATCAGAAATGCTTCGATCAAGGATACCAGCAGTACGAAGAATCCGACTACGGGAATGACTTTGAAAATTTGAAACCGTTCCGAGGTGACGAACAAAAGCGGGGTGAACGCCAGCAGGGTTGTGATGACGCCGATTGTAATGGGAGCGGCAACCGCCTTGGTCCCGGAAATCGCCGCGTCCAAGGCGTTCTTGCCGCGCTGGCGCTCTGCGGCGATGCTTTCGCCGACGACTACGGCATCATCGACGACGATGCCCACCAGCAGGAAGAATGCGAAAATCGTGCCGACATTCAACGTCAGTGCTGCGATGTCAAAAAACAGAAACGCGCCGATAAAGGAAATTGGAATGCCAACGGTGATCCAGGTCGCTACGCGAAGATCGAAAACAGCGATCAGGCATAAAAAGACGAGCACCAGCCCGAACAGTCCGCTTGAGATGATTTCCCGTACCCGTTCGAGCGAGGGAGCGGCTTTATCGTTCCATACTTCAACGTCAATGTGTGCTGGAAAAATCTTGCTTCCCAGCCACTGTCTCACCCGTTCGGCGATTTCTGTGATGGACTGATCCTCGTCGTAGCCCACTCTCACGAAGATCGCCGGCTTGCCGTTCAGCCTCGATACGACATCCTGATCCGAGAATGCATCTCTGATGACTGCCACGTCGCCTAGCGTGATAAGCGAGCCGTTCGGATCCGTAATCAGGGGAATGTCGCGGTACTCGTCGCCTGCGCTGCGCTTTTCATTTGAGGACAGGACGATGGTGCCGCTTTCGGTTTTCAGCTCGCCAAACGTCAGGTTTGCCGAGTTGCGCTTGATTTTCCGAGCGATCTGGCTGAACGTCAAGTCATTGCGGCGCAGTTGCTCTTCGTCGAGTTCGATTGCGATCTCCCGGTCTCGAACGCCCTCGAGGTCCACATGAGAAACAGACTTCAAATTCAGAAGGTCGTTCTGGATATCCTCGGCAACGCTTCTCAATTCATGTTCCGATGCGGTTTCGGAAGAAACGCTGAGGGTCAAGACCTCAAGCTTGAGTTTCTCGATCTGGATGGTCGGTCGCTCAGCTTTCGGCGGAGGAAACCTGTCGATGGAGTCGACTGCGTTTTCGACACTGCTGAGTACGGCGTCTTCGTCGGCGAACGGAGTCAGTCGGATAGTGATGACGCCGGTATTGGCGGTGGCGTTGGTGACGACGCGTTCAACCCCAGAAAGCCCGATGATGCTTTCCTCTACCCGGCGATTGATGTCCTGTTCAACCTCTTTCGGCGTTGCTCCCGGAAAAGGCACGATCACCGTGATCCGGCGCAGATCGATCTGCGGATACAGCTGAACAGGCAACTGGACCGCTGCGATTGTTCCGCTGACGAGGACAAACAGCGTAAGCAGCTTGGCTGCCGTGCGGTTCTGCGCAAAGTAGGCGATCAATCCCTTATTCATGAATTCGTCTGCCGAAAAAATTGCGCCTGCTCATCCGATTCCCGCCCGTATTGCGCAGTTCCGTGCCCGGCCGTTCAAAATTGAAAAAGTATCCGCGATGCATTTAACGTTCCGCCTGCTTCATCATGTCCGTACTGGAATGCTGCTCAGGCACTCGCAATCCGATCAGTTGATTTCGGCTGCTGTGACCGGCGCCCCTTCATATAAGTTCGGATGCGCGCCCACAACGAGTCCGTCCGCCACGTCGAACGGCTTGACAATCCAAGCTGTGTCGGTCAGTGCCAGCGCTTGTGGGTAGCGACTTTGCACGGTGCCATTTGCAACGACCCAGACCATGGTGCTTGATTGCATCGCCGCCAGCGGAAGCGCGAAAGCGTCGCGATATTCCTCGCCTTCGAAGGAAATTTCTGCAAACATTCCGGGCAGCGGCCTGTTCCCAGCGATTTGGCTCTGATCGAATTTGAAAAATGACCGGGTCATGCGCGATTCTCTAGCGACTACCGGCAGTACGCGCTCCAGTGTTACATCGTAGGTGACGTTTTCAATGGTAGCGGTTGCGGGACGGCCTGCCAGGGGGTCCAGATTGTCCAGCAGATGAGGCTCGACGGGCGCTCCGATCTGCAGCAGTTCAGGACGATAGCCTGCGCCAAGCAAGGCGCCGTCGCGGCCGACGTATTCAGGCGGTCCCGCCAGGTCGCCGACTGCGGCGTCAGCCCGTATGACGCGGAATTCGTAAGGCAGGGACACTTCGGTTTGCGCAAGGCGCCTCTGCGCCATTGCCAGTTTCGCTTCGGCCAAGTCGGCCCGTGCCGCTGCTTGTTCATAGCCCTGGTCAGATGAAGCGATCGATGCGAGCTTTGCCTTTGCAAGGCGCAGCCGGGCCTGGGCCGCTTTAACTCTCAGACGGTAGCCTTCGGGATCAATCCTGACAATGACGTCGTTCGCGGCTATGGTTTCGCCGCCTCTGAACTTTTCTGAAACCCAGACAATTTTTCCGCGCGCTTCGGAGACAATTTCTACGCGCTCTTCAAACGACACGTTGCCGGTGAGCCTGATCGGTACAGAGAAGTTTTGCATTTGCGGCTGCGGCATCACTTCGACCGCATAGGGCCTCGAACTTTCAATTGCCGGATCGATTCCGGCATCGCGTTCGATTCGGTCCGGAGCCCTGGCGAAGAATATCGCAGCGCCGATTACGACAATGATCAGGATAAGTTGCAAATATCCCATGAATTGGCTTCGTTCGCCTGTATTTGGAGGTTGTTTATCAGCCATATTTTCAACAGTGGCAGCAGATGCCTGAATTTGATTTACATTGGTATTTGTACATGAGTACAGAAAGATTGTCAATGAATTCCTTTGCCCTGAAATTTGCACGATGGCATGCCGGATACGCGGGAATTCCGCGTGTGGGTTCGATTGGAGGCAAATCGCATAAGGACGGCTTAAATCGAATTGAAAATGGCTGGCGGTTTGCGGCGTGCATCCCTTGTGCGGCGAGCGACATCCGGATTTGCTGAACAGGACGTTCCGATTTAGATGATGGTCTATATTCCGATATTGAGACGATATCGGGTATTGATGATTTGGCGCTCCCCGGCTGTAAAAAGCGATTGGACTTCAGGCGTATCGAGAAACACGAAACAGCCTTCGTGCCAATACATTGCGTCATCCATCCAGATGGTAGCGTCAAAGATGTGGAATGCCGCATCTCCGGGATTGATCCCTGCTCCATGGATATGGGTATAGCGTGGCGACCCGTATGCGACGGTGCCCCAGCGTTCAAGGTCTGCAAGGGGGTCGCCCTCGAAGAAGGTTCCCGGATTGATGCCCGTATGCCAAGAGTGCAGGGCGTACGGGTCTCCCTGGCTGAGTTCGGCGACGCGCTTGAGCTGCCGGTCGATTGTCTTGACCGTCTCGGAGTCGCCGTCGAGGTCGGCAATTACGGAATCCTTCACCCTTGCGGCGACGGGGGATTCGATGATGAGCGCGCTGTTTTCGTACGCCCGGGTGGACGACGATGTGATAAATCTCGAGATTGTCAGGTTTCCCGACAGATTGCGGCAATTGATCGGTTCGAACGTCATTGCAGGAAACAGTTCGACGTGAAATTTCGTAGTCGGCGAATCCGTGCCGTCTCGTCCGATTTCACCGCAAAGATCGGTACCGCAAGGCGCAGCGATCCGGTAGTGTGCGGCATCGCGGATGCGGCTTTCCAGCAGGTGCAGCATTTGCGTCATTCTTTCGTGATCTATTGCGGCAAACGGCGATCCCATGTGACGCCTGGTGACTGTGTAGCAGGAGATTTTTCGATCCGGTCCGGGAGAGGTCAGGAATCGGGTCTGATCTCCGAGTCTGGACAGGAAAATGACTGCATCCGCGTCGACCATTTTCTGCATCAAGGATTTGGCGGCGCAGGAGATTTCGGCGACCGGTTCCGCATACACCAGCGTAGTGATTGCCCCCAGTTCATCGGCGGCCTGTTTCAGATCGACGCACAATTCGCTGTCGAAGTAGGTGTCCTTGCCCGATTCGCCAATGATAAGCAGCCTTTGGCCTTGTTCGACCCGGGCGCACCGGCGCAGCAGATTGTCGATGCCGTCAGCCAGGTCAATGGAGAACTGATTGGATTTGGCGCAAGGCATGAGCTAGGCGGCTTCGGCTTTGATTTGCTCCTTGCGCGTCGCCATGTATGCCTGAAGCTGTTCCGTTACGGCAGCGTCGAGGTGCGGAGGCTCGTATTCGCGCAGAATTTGCTTCCAGATTGCGTTGGCTCTTTGCGTTGCCGTCACGCTGCCGCTGTCGCGCCATGTCTCGAAATTTCGCCAGTCTGACAGGATTGGCTCGTAAAAAGCCGTCTTGTATCGTTCGAGCGTATGTGCTGTGCCGAAGAAGTGGCCGCCAGGACCGGCCTCGACGATCGCATCAAGGCCAATGGATGCCTCGTCAATTTCGATCGGGTCGTAGAAGGCCGAGTGCAGCTGGAGCAGTTCGGCATCGAGAATTAATTTTTCGAATGAGCAGGTCAGGCCGCCTTCGAGCCATCCGCCGGCGTGCATGACGAAATTGACGTGGGCCTGCATGCAAGCGTTGATCGATATGTCGCTTTCGTAGGCCGCTTGCAGGTCGACGCAGTTCGAAGCGGTGGTATTTGATGAGCGCAGCGGGAGCTTGTAGCGGCGTGCGAGCTGTCCGGATATGATGACGGCCTGCGCATATTCGGGTGTGCCGAATGCCGGAGATCCGGTTTTCATGTCGACATTGGAAGTGAAGTTGCCGTAGAACGTCGGAGAGCCGGGTGCGGCGGCCTGAGTCAGCGCGATGCAGCCGAGCGCTTCGGCATTTTGCAGTGTGACTGCTCCGGCCACTGTCGCCGGGGCCATGGCACCGGCCAGGGTAAAGGGCGTGATATGTACCGGCTGGCCGGCCGCGGCGAACTCGCGCATGCCGTCAGCTTGCCCGTCATCGAGCAGCAGCGGCGAATTGGTATTGATGCCTCCGACAATGGCCGGATTGCGGCTAAGGCCCTCGTCGTCGGTCTGCATTGCGATTTTTGCCATCTCCAGACAGTCGCGCGCCCGGCGGCCCGTGTTCATCCAGTTCGGCTGCCAGCTCTTGTCGGTCAAGGTGATCTGGGCATACATCATGTCGAGGTGGCGGGTTTCGGGCGGCAGGTCCAAAGGCTCTACGCCGCTGCCGCCATCCTGGTGGAACACGTTCAAGGAGCCGGATATTCGCACGAAGTCTTCCATATCCGCCTTGGTGCCTGCTCGCCGTCCACGGTCCAGGTCATTGACAAAGACCGGGCCGCAAACAGTTGCAAACACGATCGAGTTGCCGCCCATTGTGACGGTCTTGTCGGGATTTCTGGCGTGAATGGTGAATTCCTGCGGCAACCCGGCAATGAGTTCCTCGATCAGATCGGGATCGAATCGTACGCATCCGGAATCCTTGTCGACATCGGCTCTTGCATCGGTCAGAAATTGCAATGCAACCTTGCTTTTTACCTCGATTCCGATATCGCGAAGAATCTTCAGGCTTGCCTGGTGAATATGCTCAAGCTGATCCTCGGACACGATCTCCATCGGCTTGTAGGGATTGCGCACGGTTTGAAACGGCCGCTGCACGAACGGCTTGGCGGTGCTTGTCTGACGGCCTGTTCGGGTTCTCGGTCGACGTCGGGACATTCAAGCTCTCCTTAATGCAGTGTGCGGCTACAGTCGCATTCTGCTGCCGGACGGGTCATAAATCGGCTGCAGGTGAAGTTGCGCATCACGAAGCTGTCCAAGAATTTCTACGCTGTACTGCGCGCGTATCGAGTATGCGGCGATGTCGACGTATCCCAGGGCGATATGGCGTTCGCTTTTCGGCCCGAATCCTCCTGATGTGACGTAGCCGACCGGATTTGAGTCGACAAAGATTGCTTCGTCGCCCCAGACTGCGCAGTCTCCGGCATCCACGGTCAAGGTGACGAATTTTTCCCGAGGCGGCGGGCTGTTCAGTACGGCGCCCATGCCGCAGAAGCTTTCTTTTTCCAGATTCACGAAGCGCTCCAGTTCTGATTCTGCGATTGTATAGTCCGGCGAAAGTTCAAGTCCCCATGCCGGAAAGCTCTTTTCGAGCCGCGTATGCATCAGGCATCGCGTGCCGACGAGGCCGATGCCGAGATTTTGCCCTTCCTTGAGCAAGGTATCGAACAGTTTTTGCTGATGCGGGCAGGGCAAGTACATTTCGTAGCCGGTTTCACCGGAGAATGATACCCGAAGCGTGATTACATCCGGGATGTCGGCAATCGACAAGGCGGCTGCCTGCATGAATGGAAAGTTCGGGGTGTCTATATCGTTTGCG
Source organism: Arenicellales bacterium (assembly GCA_965214615.1). Classification (GTDB taxonomy): domain Bacteria; phylum Pseudomonadota; class Gammaproteobacteria; order Arenicellales; family JAJDZL01; genus CBDAUN01. Next base: position 2,670,413 of record OZ243952.1, on the reverse strand, counting down.
GCCAGCCGGGCGATCAGGGACTGGGCCTGCGGTCCTGCGATGTGCACGCCGCTGTACTGGCGGGAAAGATTTTTCAGTGTGACGCCTTTGCGGGGGAGGAATTGCTGCAAGTGCCTTAGGTGGGCGAGTTGCATATAGTCTGCGCTCAAAAGGAAAAACTTATCGTCTGCGATGCGGGAAATTGAAAAGTCTCCGATCGGCCGTCCGCGGGCTGAAAGCATGGGCGACAGAGTCATGCGGCCGAGTTTCGGCATTCGGTTCGCCAGTACGTGGTTCAGCCAGCTTTCGGCATTCGGGCCGCTCACTTCAAATTTCGACATTGCCGAAAATTCCATCAGGCCCAGCTCGTTTCGAATCCGCTTGCCTTCGTCGATAACGGGCTGCCACCAATTCGGCTGCCTGTAGGTCCTTGAATCGCGCACATCGGCTGTGCCGGGTGAGAACCAGTTAGGGTGCTCGAGGCCGAATGACATTCCGAATACCCCGCCGGCGGTCTTGAGCCGGTCGTAGACCGGGGGCTTGCGGATTGGGCGTCCGGCTTCGAATTCTTCGTAGGGATAGATTTTTTCCGATCGGTTTTCGTAGAAATACCGTGTGGATGCCTTGACGTAGTCCTTGGAAGCCCAGTCTCCGAAACGGGCGACATCCCAGCAGAAAATGTCGAATTCCGGTTCTCCCTGAATGATCCATTCGGCGAGCGCCTTGCCGACGCCGGCGCCCTGATTGAATCCCGACATGACGCCGTTTGCGCAAAAGTAGTTGGTCAGGCCGGGGTGTGGTCCGAGCAGCGGTCCCAGATCCGGCGAGAAAATCATGGGGCCGTTGATAACCCGCTTGACTCCGGTGCTGGACAGGCATGGCATGATGTCGACGGCCTGACGGAAATTCCATTCCATTCGGGTGAGATCGTTTGGCAGCAGTTCATGCCCGAAGTCTTGCGGCGTTGCATCTTCGGCCCAATGGGTGCAGGTTTTTTCGTAGGCTCCGAGCAGCAGTCCCTGGCCTTCCTGACGTGCATAGCAACCCGTTTCGTTGTCGTTGATCTGGGGCAGTTCGAAGTCCAACTGTTCGATTTCGGGGATGCTTTCGGTGACCAGGTAGTGATGCTCCACCGGCATAAGCGGAAGTTCGATTCCGGCCAGTCTGCCGACCTCCCGGCCCCAGAGACCTGCTGCGTTGACCACGAATTCGGCTTCGATGTCGCCATGATCTGTACCGACCTGCCAAGTGCCCTGTGATGTCCTGACCGTTTTGACTACAGGGGTGTGCCGGTAGATTTCCACACCGAGTTGCCTTGCGGCCGCCGCGAACGCCTGAGTTGCGGATGCGGGATCGACGTGCCCGCCGTCATCCTCCCAGAGGCAGGCAATCACATCCTTTGTGTCGAGGATCGGCGCCTTGCTGCGGGCTTCTTCGGCGGAAAGAAAGTGGCTTTCAATTCCGAGCCTTCGACATGCGCTTTGCAGCATCTGGTTGCTTTCTATCTCCTCGGGAGTGCGGCAGATGTTGATTCCTCCGGTTAGGTGGAATCCGCAGGACTGGCCGCTTTCGCGCTCGAGTTCGCGGTAGATGTCGAACGTGTATTTGTGGATACGCGCTACGGGATCGGGGCGGGTTAGCGCGAACAGTCCGCCGGCTGCATGCCAGCTGGATCCGGATGTCAGTTCCTGGCGTTCTATGATGACGACATCGGTCCAGCCATGTTTGGCCAGGTGGTAGGCGACAGAGCAGCCGACAACTCCTCCGCCAATCACGGCAACTTGAGCGGAATTCTTCATGTTTGTGTGTTCATCAAATTAAGTGACGCAGTTCAGCGCAAACTTTGCACATACTCGCTTTATGGGTATAAGACACCGAAGGTTCGAGGGCAATTTTATAAGATTAGTGTTGCTGCGAAGCGGTGACTCTAATCTCAATATTGGTGAGCCTGCTTAAATAGGCGCAGGATTTCCGGGTCAAACTCCAAAGATTTTAGTACTGGAAGAGTGGTGTAAAATTCAGGAAATGGAACCAGTTGATCCATCCATCACATTTGAGAATAGGGAGAATGTTACCTGATGCATCACCCGTACGATCTCGGTAGCTACTTCAACGAAATTAGTGCAGGCTGCAGTGAATCGCGAACCTGGCTGAACCGCGGCTTGATGTGGATATACTGCTTTGATCTGGAAATGGCATTTCGGTGTTTTACCCAATCTGCTACTCTGAATCCAGATTGTGCGATGGCCTATTGGGGAAAGGCGTATTCCTCCGGCATCTACTACAACAAGCCGTGGGACAGGATGCAAACGGACGAGCTTGCGGAAAAATTGCATCAAACCTACCAGTACTCCCGTGAAGCAAAGCGTAAATTGCCGTTTGCAGCGGATTGGGAATCCATGATGATCGAGGCATTGCAGGCCCGCTATCAATCGCCGACCAAGGTCGAACCGAGCGAATTTTGTCGCTGGAATGACGAATATGCCGATCAGATGCGAAGCGTCTATGAATCACACCGCGAAAATGATCATGTTTGCGCGCTGTTTGCAGAAGCGCTGATGACGCGAACTCCTTGGGCCCTTTGGGAACTGCGGTCCGGACAGCCAGCGCAAGGGGCGTCAACAGAGGAAGCCATCGACGTGCTGGAGCAGGCGATGGCGCGGATTGAGAATGACGGAAGAACGCCGCATCCCGGAATTTTGCACCTGTATATCCATGTGATGGAGATGTCTCCGTTTCCGGAACGGGCATTGCGCGCCAGCGATCAACTGCGCGCGCTGGTGCCGGATTCAGGCCATTTGTGCCATATGCCGTCCCATATCGACGTTCGCTGCGGGCACTATCACGAAGCCATTCTCGCAAATAACCGTGCGATAAGGGCCGATCGCAAATATCTAGAACATGAAGATCCTCTGACCTTTCAGGCGCTTTCGCGAGTACACAATCAGCATTTGAAAATATACGCCGCGATGTTTCTAGGGCAGTTTCATACGGCGTTGGAAGAGTCCGGGCAACTGATCCGGAATATTCCCGAGGCGCTGCTGCAAATCGAAAATCCCGCAATGGCCGACTGGGCGGAAGGCTATGTCGGCGTTAAGGCGCATGTGTTGATCCGATTCGGTCGCTGGCAGGACATTATTGATCACCCGCTGCCCGATAACCCCAGTCTGTACTCAATGACCACCGCAGTCTGGCTTTACGCGCAAGCGGTCGCATACGCAGTCAAAGGTGACATTGAAGCGGCAACAGCCGGACAAAGACGATTCCGCGCTGCCTGGGAGAAAGTCCAACCGACGCGCTATCTTTTCAACAATACCTGCCGAGACGTTTTAAAAATCGCCGACCAAATGCTAAGCGGTGAACTCGAATACCGAAAGGGCAACTACGAGACGGCATTTGATCACTTGCAAAATGCCGTGCACCTTGACGATAACCTGAAATACGACGAACCCTGGGGATGGATGCAACCCGCGCGACACGCATTAGGCGCCTTGCTGCTTGAGCAAGGTCGAGTCGACCAGGCCCGTCAGGTTTACGAAGATGATCTGGGAATATCAGACACTCTGGTCAGTACCTCGCATCGCGTTGAAAACCTGTGGAGCCTCCATGGTCTGGTCGAGTGTCTCGAACGCCAGGGGAAAAAGCGCGAAGCTAGGATATTCCGGTCTCGCTTGAACCTTGCTATGGCACGAGCCGACGTGCCGATCAAAGCGTCATGCGCATGCCGGCTCGAACACCAATGCTGCGATCAATGAATCTGACTTATATCCTGCTTTCGGACTAAGCAGCTAATGCCTGTCCCTGTCGTGCCTGTTTCTTGAAATACGGTCTGTCTCCGACAATCGTCACCCGGTTCATGAGCCTGTGCGTCGCACCGTAGTCGTGAGACGCATAGTGCTGGGTGCAGCGATTATCCCAGAAGGCCACATCGCCGACTTGCCACTGATGCCGGACTTGAAACTCAGGCAGTTGCGACTGGTGAAACAGCAGTTTGAGCAAGCCTTCGCTTTCCGGTTCATTCAGTTCATTGATGCGCTGGGTATAGTATTCGTTGACATAAAGTGCCGTTCTACCGGTCTCCGGATGCGTTCGAAGACAAGGATGCGTCATCAGCGGAAAAGCCTTTCTCATCTCATGCATTCGGTCCTCGCCGTCACTACGCAATCGAAAGGTAGCTCCCCAGCCCCGTTCAAATGAATGTTGCGCTGTCAGCGATTCAAGCATTATCTGGATCGGCGCAGACAGATGGTCATATGCGGCATACATGCTGGCAAACAGCGTATCACCGCCATAATCGGGAATTTTTCTGGCAATCAGGATGGACCCCATGGACGGGGCTTCCTGATAGGTGACGTCCGTGTGCCAGTAATGCTCGGAATCAGCCGGCCGCCCCTTTGATTCGATAATGGTCAGGCGCGGATCGTCCTGATTGTAATCAAAAACCGGGTGCGGTTCGTCGAGCTTGCCGAAGTACGAACCCAGTCTGATATGCGCAGATTCTGATACATTCTGCTTTCTAAAGAACAGTACACCGAATTCAAGCAAAGCCGACCTGATCTCTGAAACGACTTCCTCGGTTAGCGCTCGGCCTAGGTCGACTCCTTCCACAAATGCGCCCAGATACGGCGAACGACGTGTTGTCTTGATTGTCTTGTATCCCATGATTGCTCCTCCATCACGCAACAAAAACATGCAACCATTCGGCCAGCGTATCGCTGCCGAATCCTTGTAGTTTAGAATAATTTTTGGTTGTGCGCCGCATAATTTCAGGTCTATCAATACGACGCACGTGACGCTTGCCGGATCAAATCGTTGGTGCCGGTGTCGAATTCAATGAAGTCGGGATCCGTATGCAGCGCAAAATGTTGATGTGCATTGCCTCGCTATGCGTCGGGAAACCGGCCTGCCGATGCCATTGGCGCTTGATCTTGGCGACATTCATCGGCTTATTCGGTGCCTACTGTTTTCGGTGTTGTACAATTGATCTAACGCCAATCCTCCAAGTCTATCCATGAATCGCCTTAAGTTCCCTATCGGAATCGCGAATTTTCAAACCATTCGCACTGCTCGGCGCACAGGTGTTCGTGTTCGAACTGAAGATGGTCGCCCAAGGTCAGGATGTGGATCACACGGCGAAAGACGCGATTCGTCAGATTCGCGAGAGGGAATATGCGCAGAAGTACCGCCAAGGCACTGACGAGATTTTCTTGATTGGGGCGGTGTTCAGTGCCGAAACCCGGAAATTAATGACCATGAAAGTTGAACGGGACTGATTGACTCATATGTACCGGCAATTATCCGGCAAGTTGATGTATTTCATCTGAATGAACAATAGAAGGTCAGCTATGCAAGACGAATCGGCACCTTGCTGGATTGAAATGATCGACCCTGAACAGGCCACGCCGGATTCGCGGGAGATTTACCGGCAGCTGGAGGTCATCCATGGCAGAGCCTACAACCTTTATCTCGCGTCGTCACTGCAGCCAGGGCCGCTGATTTCCGCAGATCGGCACTACCGCGAAATTCTGCACGGCGAGACCAATCAAACCGAAGCTTGGTTTCTCGAACTGCTCGCAACCCAGGTCGCGATCATTGCCGATTGCGAATACGCGACCCACTATCACGGCAGACAGTTCTGTGCGCGACTCGGTGACGAGAGTCGCGCCCGCGCAATGCTTCATGCTGTCGAGGGGGACAATTTTTCCGACCGCAGCCTGTTCACGCCCGCGCAGGCGGCCTTGCTGGGGTTTGGCGCAAAGCTGTCCCGCACCCCGGAATCCATGAGCGAGCAGGACATCGCGGGATTGCGCAGCGCCGGCATTACGGATACGCAGATTCTCGAGGCCGTGCAGGCGACTGCATGCTTTGCCTACTGGGTGCGCTATATCAATGCCCTGGGCATCAGCCGTGTCGGCGATCCGGCCGACGATGATCAGTAAGGGATTCTGCCGCCTGTCTTGCTCAGTTTCCCGCAGCGCGAATGCCGCCGCGCCCCTGGCGCTTCGCCATGATTGCGTCCATCCAGTCGGGATTCATTTCCGGCACCGATGACAGCAGCAACTCGGTGTACTCATGATGTGGCGGGTTCAGCACTTCTGATTTCGGACCTTGCTCGACAATGCGTCCCTGCAGCATTACGACAACGCGATCCGAAATTGCCCTTACCGTTGCCAGATCATGCGTGATGAACATGTAGGCCAGGCCCAATTCCTGCTGCAAGCTGTCGAGCAGGCGCAAAATGCCCTCTGCGACAAGCTGATCCAGCGCGGATGTCACTTCGTCGCAAATGATGAATAGCGGATCAGCCGCCAGTGCGCGGGCAATGCAGATTCTCTGTTTCTGACCGCCCGACAATTCCGCCGGATACCGATCAAGATATTGCTTCGGATCCATTTCGATCATATTCATCAGTTCGTCCAGCCGGCGCTGCTTTTCGTCTCCCTCCAACCCAAGGTAGAAACTCAGCGGCCGGCCGACAATCTTGCGGATTCTATGGCGCGGGTTGATTGCGGTGTCAGCCATTTGATAGATCATCTGGATGTTCTTCAACTGCGCCCGGGACCGGTTGAGGTGATCAGGAGGCAGGGGTTCGCCATTAAATACAACCTGGCCCTGGATCGGTGCGAGCAGACCTGTAATCACGCGCGCGGCAGTACTCTTGCCGCTGCCCGATTCGCCGACAACGGCGACGGTTTCGCCTTTGCGAATCTCGAAGTCCACGCCAGTGAGGACTTCGCTCGACGTGCCCGGATACTTGGCACTCACTTGTTCGACATGAATCAGGGCCTGTGCATCGCCGGAACGTGCTTTCTCATGCTTTTGAAAGGTTCTGACAGCCCAGAGCGACTTCGTATAGTCCTGCTGCGGATCGGCGAGCATGGTGCGGGTTTCAGCCTCTTCGACAAGTTCACCGTAACGCAGCACGATGATCTTGTCTGCCATTTGCGCCACCACGGCCAGATCGTGGGAGATATAGATCGCCGAAGTGTTGAAGTGCTCCACGATGTTGCGGATGGTGGCCAGGACCTCGATCTGGGTCGTGACATCAAGCGCCGTCGTCGGTTCGTCAAATATGATCAGATCCGGACGGCACGACAATGCCATCGCAGTCATTGCGCGCTGCAATTGACCTCCGGAAACCTGATGAGGATAGCGAAAGCCGATCATGTCCGGGTCGGGCATCTTGATTTTTGCATACAAATCCTTCGCGTCGGCATAGGCGTCTTCGCGACTTCCCACTCCATGCTGGACCACGCACTCGCTGAACTGATCGATCAGCTTGTGCGCCGGATTGAACGAGGCCGCTGCGCTTTGCGCCACATAGGCGATGCGAGAACCGCGCAAACGTCTTCTTTCTTCCTCGGTTGCCGCGGTCAGATCCAAGCCGTCGAAGCGTATGCTGCTGCCCGGCTTGATTCTGCATCCGGCCTTGCAGTATCCCATCGCTGCGATGCCGATGGTCGATTTTCCGGCTCCGGATTCGCCGATCAGCCCAAGCACTTCGCCGCGCTCCAAAGTCAAATCGACTCCCTTGACAATCTGGTGCCAGCGGTCGTCGCTGAACCCTTCAATCTGAAGGTTGCTGATCTCGAGCAGGTACTGTTCCGACTCAGACATCGTCTTTCAACCCGGAAGTCTTGTGCAAGAACCAGTCAATGACAAAATTGACCGCCACCGTGAGCAACGCAATCGCTGCCGCCGGGATCAGCGGCGTGTAGTCGTCGAACGTAATCAAAATCGCTGTCTGGCGAACCATCGATCCCCAGTCCGCAATCGGGGGCTGAATGCCCAGCCCCAGAAAGCTCAGGGCGCTGATGGTAAGAAACACAAAGCAGAACCTCAGACCGAATTCAGCGGCCAGCGGCGCCGATATGTTCGGAAGTATTTCCTGAATGGTGATCCAGGGCAGCTTTTCACCTCTCAGCCTCGCAGCCTCGATGAAGTCCATGACAACTACGTTCAGGCTTACAGCCCGGGCGATGCGAAAAATACGGGTGGAGTCAAGCACGCTCATAATGACGATCAGATTGACAATCGATGTGCCGAATATCGAGAGCAGCAGCATGGCGAAGATCAGCGCAGGGATCGCCATGAACACATCGACAATCCGGCTCATGAGCTGATCCAGCCAGCCGCCGAGCACAGCGGCCAGTATGCCGGTGATGCCGCCTAGCAGAAATGCCAGAATCGTCGTGAGCAATGCGATTCCGACGGTGTTTCGCGCTCCATAGATGATCCGTGTCAGCATGTCGCGTCCGAGATGGTCGGTTCCAAGCAGAAAGCTGTCGTCCCATGGCTGAAATTTCCGGGCGACGATTTCCGATTCGCCGTAAGGAGCGATCCATGGAGCAAAAAGCGCGACAAAAATATAAGTTACGATTACCAGCACGCCGAATTTGGCGCTCAGCGGGGCCTCGCCAAGCGCCTTTAAGGCGATGGACATTCCGGATACGGATTTCGATCGGGCTTGCAGCGAATACATGGCAGCAGACCTATTTCGGATGCAGCAGCCGCGGATTGGTCAGTATTGAAAGCACATCGGCGACCAGATTCAGCAGGATATAGGTCGCGGCAAATATCAGGCAGCATGCCTGAACGACCGGCATGTCCCGCCGCTGAACGGCGTCGACGAGAAATTGCCCGAGACCGGGGTAGACAAACACCACCTCGACCACGATCACACCGACGACAAGGTAGGCCAGATTCAGCACAACCACGTTGACGATCGGCGCCCAGGCGTTGGGCAGGGCATGGCGCGTGATCACGCGGAATTTCTTCATACCTTTCAGCGACGCCATCTCGATATACTCGTGCGATAGAAGATTGATGATCGCAGCGCGCGTCATGCGCATCATGTGGGCCATCGACACGAGCGTCAGGACAATTGCAGGCAGCAGCGTCTTTTCCAGATGCTCGGTAAACGGCGTATCCACTCTGACATTGGCCAGGCTCGGCAGCCAGCCGGCCTTGACCGATATGAGCAGCAACAGGATGTAGGCGACAAAAAATTCAGGTGTCGAAATCGATGACAGGGTGACCACGTTGACTGAGCGGTCGTAATAGCTGTTGCGGTAAAGCGCTGCAAGAATCCCCAGAATCAACGCAAACGGCACCGCGATGCACGCGGCAAAGGTTGCGAGAAATATCGTGTTGTAGAACCGGGTACCGAGCACTTCGTTGATTTCACGTCCGTTTCCGATCGAAGTGCCGAAATCTCCTTGCACAATATTGCCCAGCCAGGTGAAATAGCGAATGTGGGCTGGCAGGTCGAGGCCAAGTTTTGTGCGAAGAGCCGCGACAGTCTCCGGTGTGGCCGACTGTCCGAGAATTGCTTCGGCGGCGTCGCCTGGCAGAAGCGATATGGCAAGGAATATGACCAGCGTCACTGCGAACAGCGTCAGCAGGCCGAGCAGGACGCGCTTTGCGATCATTGTTAGAATGTGTGTCACGAAAAGGTGCCGACCCGGTAGCTTTGCAAGGATTTGCCGCGAATTCGGTGGATTCAGATGATACAGGAATTAGCCGATCAGTTCGGCGATCCGCTGGCGTATTCGCTGCTGCATATCCAGTCCTCCCGACTCCAGCCACGCTTCGGCATCGGATCGTTCAGACAGTGACGGGTACCAGTTTTCGGTCAGATATCTGTCCTGGGTGTGCGGGTCGGTGAGAAATTCATTGGATGTCGCCGCGCGCTGAATCACCTCGACTGCGATGGTTTCAGAGTTGAATGCGATCCCACCGGCCATTTTCGCACTCCAGCCGATCATTTCATCGCACAGCGTAAGCATTTCGAGCGAGCCGGTACGTCCGCCGGACAGAAAGCCGAGGTTGTGGACGAATGGCGTTCCGGCCATTGCGGCAATGGCCAGATTCGCTCCGATCTCTGCAGCCGCCTGAGCATCGAACTGGTGTGAATCCGAACACCCGGCGCCAATCCACGACGGGATTCCGGCATGCCGGAAGTAGTCGCTGGCTCCAAGGCTCGAAAGCATGTATTCCGGCGATCCGTAGGCCAGATTCGCCTGGCGCAGATCCATCGGAAGAATCGCCGAACCGCTGAGCACCGGAGCGCCGGGCTCCGTTATCTGGTGCACCACGATTCCAGCGATGGCTTCGGCCGAGGACTGCGCAATGGCACCGGCGATCGAAATCGGGCATGACATGCCTGGAAACGTCGCCGGATAGCACACCACAGGCACCCGCCACCGCGCACAATTAATCAGTCTTGCGCACAGTTCGTCCGGCAGCTGCAGCGGTGAGACCGGTCCCATCAGTTCAATAGACACAGGCTTTTCTGCAAGCCGGTTCCAGCCGCCGGCTCGGTCGGCAATGACCGACATCATCCGCTGCTGTATGTGTTCGTCGTGAGCGAGCAATGCGGCCGGCTTGGTGCTGTTTTCGTACATCGCCCTGGTTGTTTCGACCGCTTCGTCTTCTGCTGGCACTTCGCTTGGATAGCCTAGGGAGCAGACCATGTCAATGTTGGGGAGCTGCTCGCAGAGCCGGGCGGTTTCACGGACGTCGTCAAGCAGGCATGGGCGCAACTGGCCGGTGCGGTGATCAAGAATCCGCACGCAGTTGTGACCCGGGCAATAGCTCGAGATCTTGCTGCTCGTGTCGACCTTTATGTTGCCGTCAAGATCATAGAGTATGATTTTGTCCGGCACAGTGGCGAGAGACTGCTCTACCAGATCCGGCGGAATGCGAATGTATCCGCGATCGGCTTCCAGGCAGCCGTGATTGCGGATTAGATTCTTGCGAGTGTCTGCATGATCGACAATTACTCCCACGGTCCAAAGGATCGTCTTAACCGCTTCGTGGATGCGCGCGGCGCATGGCGAATCGACCAGTTCAAGCGACAGGTTCTGGATTCTTTTCGAATGCTGCCAGCGCGATTTGGCCCTTCGCCGCGCTTTCTGTTCGCGCGGGGACTGCCGTCTTGTTCCTTGAATAGTCAATTTTGAAAAAAGAAAAGTCCGGCAAAAGACGATATTTTGCCGGACTTTGAGATTGCATGGCGCTTAGCGCAAGCGAATTAGCCTTTGATCCACCAGCGCTCGATCATCTTGTAGCCGTCGTAATCCCAGTTTCCGGCCACTTGGTCAGGCACACCCAGATTGTCTGTGTGTCCTGAAACGTGATTCGCAAAGGCGTGAATCACCGATCCGCAGTCGTTGCGGCAGATTTCCTGCATGTCCCAGTACATCTGCCGGCGCGTGTCGTCATTCAGTTCAGATCTTGCTGCCACGAGCAGTTCATTGAAGCGGTCATTCTTCCAATAGGATTCATTCCAGTTGGATGTTGCCGAATAGCCCTGAGTGAACATCCAGTCCTCGGTGGGCCTGCCGCTCCAGTAGCTTGAACACCACGGATGCTTGAGCCAGACATCGGACCAGTAGCCGTCATCGGGAACCTGATTCGGTATCAATTCGACGCCGGAAGCCTTGGCATGCTCGCTGAACAGCACGACGGTATCGACGCAGCCCTTATACAGGCTGTCCGATGCGCTCAACTTGACCTTCAAGTCGCTCATTCCCGCCTGCTTGAGATGCCATTTGGCTTTTTCCGGATCGTAGACCCGCTGTTCAAGTTCGGAATGGTAGTAGCGGTTGGCCGGTGAAATCGGATGGTCGTTTCCAAGGCTGCCGTATCCGCTCAGAATCGTGTCCAGCACCGCTTCGCGGTCAATCGAAAGCTTCAAGGCCATTCGCACATCGTTATTGTCAAACGGAGCCAGATCGGTGCGCATGGGGAAGGTGTAGTGCTGGGTGCTCGGGACATTGAGAATCTGAATATTACCGTTGCGCCCCAGCAGTTCGGCAGTTGCAGGATCGACATCGCCGATAAAATCAACCTGACCTGTCACCAGCGCATTCTGGCGCGCTGTCGAGTCCGCAATGGTGAGCAATTCGGCAGAATCGACGAATCCGCGGTCCGACATATAGTAGTTCGGGTTGCGCTCGTATTTCGAATACTGCCCAGGCTCGAATTCAGTCAGTGCATAGGCGCCGCAGCCGACACCGAATGTCTCAACTTTTCCGTCCTTTGATGGCAGAATAGACAGGACTGCGTCACTGAGAACGACCGGAAAGTCGACGCTGGCGTTTTTCAGCTTGAATTTAACCACCAGGTCGCCGTCCTTGGTGATGGAGTCGACATCCTGGATGAATGCCTTCATGGAAGATTCCGAATCTTCCCCGCGGTGGCGGTTGATCGACGCAATCACGTCATCTGCGGTCACGCTCTTGCCATTTTGAAAAGTCACGCCTGAACGCAGTTTGAATATCCATTCCGTAGGATCCATTCCGGCTTCGTAGGATTCGGCCAGCAAAGGAACCAGCTGACCGTTCGGTGCCACTTCCGTCAAAGTGCTGTGAATCGAATAGAACATCATGATCGTATGGCCGCTGATCAGGCGGATCGGATCTTGCGAATCGGTCGAGGAGCCGTGGGGCATCGCGATGCGCAGATGGCCGCCTGTGACCGGAGTCGCTGCCAGCGCTGACGATCCGATGAGCAGATTCGGCGCGGCGCCGGCAATTCCCAGGGCTCCGGAAGCCTTCAGGAATCTTCGTCGCGATACATCGGAGTTTGAAAAATCAAATGGGCGATGGTTATTCATTCTAATCAGTCCTCTCAAATTTGGTTGATGCACAAATGTCTGGCCATTCCAAGGTCATAGCGCAGTTGCATTTGCCGTCGGTAAAAAATCGGGGTAGCCGAAGCCGGTCGGATAATCGACCGAATGCCGTTGCACCCCCAATATAGCAGTTTCAAATGAAAGGTCAAAACGAGTCCGGCGTAATTCGCATACCGCCGGACTCATGGCCTTCGGTCGGGCAACGATGCGCTAGCTATTGATCCACCAGCGTTCGATCAGCTTGTAGCCGTCGAATTCCCAGTTGCCCGCCACCTGGTCGGGTACGCCGACCGAGGATCTGTGGGCAGAAATATGATTGGCGAACGCATGGATCACAGATCCGCAGTCGTCGCGGGTGAGTGCCTGCATCTCCCAGTACATTTGCCGACGCTTGTCACTGTCCAGTTCCGCCCGGGCTGCCACCAGAAGCTGGTTGAACTGTTCGTTCTTCCAGTAGCTTTCATTCCAGTTCGATTCTGCCGAGTAGCCCTGGGTGAACATCCAGTCTTCCGTGGGACGCCCGCTCCAGTAGCTTGCGCACCAAGGATGCTTGAGCCAGACATCGGACCAGTATCCGTCATCCGGAACCTGCTTGGGCACCAATTCAATGCCCGATGCCTTGGCATGCTCGCTGAATAGCACCGCGGTATCGACGCATCCTGCATAAAGGCTGTCTGAAACACTCAACTCCAATTTCAGATTGCTCATTCCAGCCTGCTTGAGATGCCATTTGGCTTTTTCCGGATCATAGACCCGCTGCTCGAGTTCATGATTGTGGTAGCGGTTGGCCGGCGAGATCGGATGATCGTTGCCCAGGCTGCCGTAGCCGCTCAAAATCGTATCAAGTACGATATCCCGGTCAATCGACAACTTCAGAGCCATGCGCACGTCATTGTTGTCAAATGGCGCAAGATCCGTGCGCATCGGGAACGTGTAGTGCTGCGTACTGGTGATGTCGAGAATTTCGATTTCGCTATCCCGCCCTAGCAGACCGGCTGTCGTCGCGTTCACGTCTCCGATTACGTCGACCGCTCCGGTTACGAGAGCGTTCTGGCGCGCAGCGGCATCGGCAATGGTAATAATCTCGGCGGTGTCGGCAAAGCCGCGATCTGACCGGAAGTCGTTCGGGTTGCGCGCATATCGCGAGTACTGCCCCGGTTCGAATTCTTCCAGCGTGTAGGCGCCGCAGCCGACATCGAAGGCTGCGATCTCGCCGTCCTTGGACGGCAGAATGGATAGGACGCTCGCGCTGAGAACGACCGGGAAGTCGACACTGGCGCTCTTTAACTTGAATTTCACGACCTTGTCGCCATCCTTGGTGATCGATACGACTTCGTTCATGAACGACTTCATCGACGATTCCGAATCATCGCCTCTGTGGCGGTTGAGCGAGACGATGACATCGTCCGCGGTCACTGACTTGCCATTGTGGAACGTGACATCCTGGCGCAGCTTGAAGACCCATTCGGAAGGATCGGCACCAGCCTCGTATGACTCGGCAACCAGAGGAACAAGCTGTCCGTCGGGCGCCACTTCGGTCAGCGCGTTGTGGAATGTGGAGAACATGAAATTCGAATGTCCGCTTGTGAGACGAATCGGGTCCAGTGCATCGGTTGACGACCCCTGCACCGTTGCGACACGCAGATGTCCGCCGTGCGTCGGGGTTGCAGCGAACGCTGATGAACCGACAAACAGCCCTGGCACAGCGCCGGCCAGACCGGCTGCGCCTGTGGTTTTGATAAAATTACGTCGCGATATATTGCGATTCATCGGATCGATTGCCGATTGCTTTATTGTTTTCATAACTCCTCCCTTGTTGCGGGTCCGTCATTGGCAAAAACCCGCCACCCGCCGAATGATCGGCAGCGGCGATTTTCGCATTGGCTCCAAGTCGCGGTTCGACTGCTTACAGGAACATACAGCCTAAAATACAGCATTGGGCTTATTCAGTTCAAATTAAAATCGCATCCGCTTTTGATGACAGTCGCACCCGAGTCGGCATCGCGCTGCGGCTGCGGTGCTTTGCCGTTGCAGATTATGCGCCTTTAGAAAATCCCTTCGAACAGCTGGACCTTTACCATATCGCCCGGTTCTGCGGTTTGTTCTTCGTCGTCCAGGAGTACAAAGCAATTGGCCCGGGACATGCTGCTCAGCAGTCCCGAACCTTGCTGGCCGGTGCTTGCAACGGTCGCATTGCCGTCTTCGTCCTCAGTAAGTATCGCACGGTAGACTTCTGCGCGATTTGGCTTCTTGCGAAAGCGCGTCGCTGCGCGCGCCTGCATTGTAGGAGGCGGGTCGAGTTCGGCTTCTCCTCGCAATTTACGCAGCGAAGGCTGTACAAGACGATAGAAGGTGACCATCACTGCGACGGGATTTCCCGGCAGGCCGAAAAAAATCGCGTCGCCGATTCGTCCGAACGCGAGCGGGCGGCCCGGTCGGATCGCGATTCTCCAAAGATTCAGATCTCCCAGTTCCCGCAGGGTATTGATCACATAGTCCGCACTGCCGGTTGAAACGCCTCCGGAGCTAATGATCACATCTGCGGACTTGCTTGCCTGTTCCAGTGCGAGCCGCGTTTGTTCCGGATTGTCGGGAATGACTCCGAGGTCCAGCGTCTTGATCCCTGATTGCTGCAGCAGCGCAAGCAGCACATAGCGGTTGCTATCGTAGATTTGCCCTTTGTCAAGCGGTTCTCCTGCCGTTCTGAGTTCGTCGCCGGTTGAAAATACTGCTGCGACCGGCTGACGGAAGACTTCGACCCGGCCGGCACCTAATGATGCCAGAACGCCCAGGTCGGCCGGACCCAGCCGCGTCCCTGCATCCAGCGCCACTGAGCCGAACCGCAGATCTTCGCCGGCATGACGCACATTTTGATGCGGTTGCCGACCGCTGCCAATGACGGCCGTACCGTCACTTACGGCTACATCCTCCTGAATGACTACGGTGTCGGTGCCGTCAGGCATGACGGCTCCGGTCATTACGCGGACTGTCTGTCCTTCGGGGCAGGGCGAGGTCCACGGCTTGCCTGCGTACGCAGTGCCGGCAATCTTGAAATGCCTGACGCCTTGCGAAGGCAGGGACTTGCCGGCCAAGGCAAAGCCGTCCATTGCGGCGTTGGCATGCGGCGGAACATCGATTGCCGCATGTGCCGGGCGGGCCAATACCCGGTTGAGGCAATCGGATAGCTGAACGACTTCGGTGCGTGATGAAGCAGCGACGCTGTCCAAAATGATGCGCTCGGCATCCGCGATCGGTACGAGCCCCGATCTCGGATCAAAGCAGTCGGCAGGAATTGGCGGTGCTTTGTTCAAAATCTGTGAATCAGACACACTTGATAGTCTATAGATTCAGGGTTAGCTCTGCGACAGCAACCTTTAGCACATTGTCGCGCCAAACATCAAACCGAGTTAGGAGTTCGATTTGTTCCTCTGTATAGAAGAAGACAAACCCTTCTTCCGCAATCGGAACAAATGTCGTCTGAATTTCTTCGTCATCCTTATCTCTAAACTCTAGGAATGGAGAGCAGATCAAACTTCCGTTGAATGGTTTGCCAAGCCCATGCAGCGTAAAAACGAGCCGCGCGTTGCGCGTAGACCATCTCATGTTAATCGATACCCAGGAGCGATACTCGGATGTGTCGGCGAAATAGTGCAAATATTCATTCGCATTCTTGATGATTTCGTGTCGAAAATAGTAGTCGTTGGATTCATCTGAACGGTTCACGAATACCGATGCGTTACCAGCAATTTGCTCCAGAGGGTCATAAATGCGGGCTCGGATTTCTTCTAGGCGGTCTAGAATATTATTTTCCAATGCGTTTGCGAGAAAAAACACCTTTTTGAATTCTTCCGATTGTTGTTCGCGAATTTGCCTGGCTTTTTCGTCGAGACGATCCAAGACCCTTGTAATATCGTCTTCAGCCAAGAGCCCCTCTGAAATGTAGGCGGCTTTCCTGAATTGGGCGGTCTGCAGAATAATAAACAGCTTTATCAACGGCATCAAGTCATTGGCATCAGCGATTTCAAGGGCATCGAGGTACTTCTTCCTATAGTCTCTATGCACGACAAGCGGGAAAAGCCCATCTTGGATAAATACCAGTGAGGCCAATGATCTGGCAACTCGCCCGTTGCCATCTTGAAAAGGGTGAATCTGTGTAAATCGGTGATGAAGCCATGCTGCCATGACTACGCTTTCAACATCATTCGAGATATGATCGGAATGGATTTTCATTAACCGGTCCATTTCGCTTGAAACTTGTTCCGGCGGACAATATTGATATGTGACTTCTCCCCGCGTCGGATGGTTGGGCTGCCGCTTCCAATCACCTTTGATCAAACTCACGTCGGTGCTTTTTCCCAGTGAATCTAAAGCCTCGGTTGTTTCCTGACTTTTCAAAAGTATGGCGTGCAGTTCCTTGATGTATGAGGTCGAAAGATTGCGGCTGCCCTTTACAAAATCGAACACGCCGTCCAATGCTTCTTTTTGGTCTCGCAGTAATCGCAGAACATATTCCTTAGGCGTTCCATTTGAATCAAATCTGGGAATATCCGCCTGAAACCCGTGTTCAATCAATGTTTGCGTTATTCCGCGGTCAATGTCGTATAGATTTTCAATGATTCCTGTTTCTATTGCCCACTCTCGAGACCCTCTTTCTACAAACTCCTCTAGCTGTGCCGTGTTCTTGAGTGTTTCCTGCTGATTCTTCCAAATCGACCGTATCCCCTTTAGTTCAGGTGACTTAAAACCATATAGATTGTCGGCAAGATCAGTCACTCCAATGTCTGGATTCCAGATGCTGTGTATTTTTTCTTTAGTCATTTCACTGCAACCATAGGAACGGACCGTTGGAGTAGGTGTCCGGTATCGAATCTAAATCTGTCTCGGCACGATTTTCTAGACTTCGTATAAGCCCGTGAAGTGTGTTTTTAGTATGTCGATTCGATGCGACCGAAAATACTGAAGGCATAATACCATCACCGTAATTTCGATCAGTCGGCCAAATCATCCATTGCGAAATCCGGAGAAATCGATATGCGACGATAGATTCCCAGAGTGCCCGGTTTACGACGATTCACAAATTGCAACAGATAGCCTTTGGATATCATTACTCGCTTGGCTAAGGATTCCAGCTTCATTCTCCGCTACTTTGTGCTCGCGCGAAGCGAAGAGGTGCCGTTTAATATGGCGCTTACTGTCTCGCCAGGATCTGTGCGGTCATCGATGTCATCAATTAGCCCGCATTTCTCACCAACATTGCCGAATCGTTAATTTTCGTATTATTACGGTTTGCCGGAGGCTGATTTCGGGCGCAATGATACCAATCGCGGCGGATTTTGCGCAAATCGCGCAAGATTTGACTCAGTTCTCGCTGCCTGGCACGTCAAAACGGCATTTTCACGTTTTTTACCCGAACGCAACCGTCTCGGCCTTGTTTCGCAGGGTTTGTAGCGTCACCGATGATTTCATCCGGGCGGCGCGCGTAGATTCGCAGCTGCCGCCTCGAACGACCTTTTCCACTCCAGACCGGCGCCTTGAAGATCTCGATCGATTCGCGCATGCCGTCTTCGATCACCACTAGGCGCTTGACGCCGTGCTCGTCGACTCCCATGAGCAGCATTCGGTTGCGCAGCACTCAGTATCGGCGCAGTATTGTCGTACTCCACTTTGCATGCCGATTGAACGGCGTAAACATTCTTCGGAGTAAGGAGTGGACGCATGAAACGATTGAAACTAACAGGTCGCTTCTTCCCAACCCCAAGTACAATTGCCGAGTGACGAATAATTTACGGCATCTGTTGCATCCTGAAACAGGCTCTGCTGCAGTCTGAATCAACAACCGAAACCCAAGGTGTGCGCATGAACGAAGATGAATTCAACCTCCAGATCCGCAAATTCCTGAAAAAGGTCGGCATCCAGTCGCAACGGGCAATCGAACAGGCGGTGCGCGAGAAAATTCAATCCGGCGAACTGACAGGGTCCGAGACCTTGAATGCGAAAGTCACTCTGGTGGTCGAGCAAGCCGGTGTCGAGCACGAAGTCACCGACACCATCGCATTGCAGTAGCTTGCGCGCCTAGTGCGCCGAAGGCAATTCGACGGCGTAGTTTCCGACAGGCGCGATTTGCCCGAGCAGTCCGCGCTCATGAAGGAATGCCGCGAACGCGTCATAGCGTGCGGCGTCCAGCGCACCGGGCCTAAGCGCGAATCTGGGTATCGTGTCATACCACGCCCGGCGATTCAATTCGTTATCCAATTTCGGATCGTATTCGACGAAGTCCTGCCAGCCGCGATCCGGATGGTTCACAATAAATTGGACCGCGCGTTCGGTCGCATCAATGAACTTTCTTATCTCTGGACGCTGCACCGAGTCGGTATTGACGATGTAGATCAGTTCGTCATATGCCGGGATGCCGATCTCCTCAAGATAGAATGCGCGGCCGGGCACGTTGTTCAGATCCATCTGGTGCAATTCAAAATTGCGGTATGCGCCAATGACCGCGTCAACCTGCCCCGACATCAGCGATGGCGAAAGAGAGAAGTTGACATTGATCATTTCAATACTGGATGGTGGCACCGAATAATTCTCCAGTGCGGCTTCAAGCAGAATGTCTTCGAAGCCGGCAACTGAAAATCCGATCTTTTTCCCTTCCAGGTCGCCAATCCCGAATATCTCGGAGTCCTCGCGCACCACGATGCAATTCAATGGTGTCGCGATCAGGGTTCCTACGCGCACAATAGGCAATCCGCTTTCGACCAGCAGGTGCAGCTGCGGCTGGTAGTACAGCGCAATGTCCGCCTCCCCGGCAGCTGCCAGCTTCGGCGGATCGGTCGGATTGGCGGGAGCGATCAGCTCGACTTCCAGGCCCGCCTCGGCGAAGTAGCCCTGCTGCTCGGCAATGATGAGCGGACCATGATCCGGATTGACATACCATTCAAGTGCGACGACGATTTTTTGCGCGGCATGCGCCGGGACGGCCGTGAATATCGCGAGCGCAACGGCAATGGCATAAATAATTCTCATGAGTACTTGTCCTGTGTCAGTTGTGGCTGGGGTTCCAAAAAACGATTTTCTTCATCGCAAAGTCGATGGAGAAATACAGAATCACTGCGGCCGCAGCCAGCGTCAGCAAGGCGGCAAACATCAGATCAACTTCGGTTCGGGCATTTGCGTGAAGCATCAGGTAGCCAAGTCCGGTGCTTGAGCCGACCCATTCTCCGACTACTGCGCCAATCGGAGCGACAGCGGCTGCGATTCGCAGACCTGAAGCCAGCGACGGCAGTGCGGCCGGAAGGCGAATGTGCTTCAGCGCCGATCGGCGGGAGGCGCCCATGATAACGGCCATGTCGATCCATCCCTGCTCGGTTGATCGCAGCCCGTCATACAGCGCCGCAGTCACCGGAAAATAAATGATCAATGTTGCCATGGCCACCTTGGATGCCATGCCGTAGCCGAGCCAGAGCATCAGAACCGGTGCAATGGCAAATACAGGCACCGCCTGCGAAGCGACGAGCACCGGCAGCAGCCAGCCGCGGACTTTCCGATACTGAAAAATCACCATTGCGCTGACCAATCCGAATATGCACCCTAAGGCAAGGCCCATCACGATCTCAGCGACCGTCACTGCGGCGTGAAACATGATCAGCTCAAAGTTGGCAATCAGTGCCGTAAGAACCAGATAGGGTTCCGGCAGAATATAGGGCGGAGACTGTGTCAGCCAGACCACGCATTGCCAGACTGCGATCAGGCCGGCGCAAATGACGACTAGCCGGTATCCCATGTCAGACGAATTGCGGGTGGCTGAGCTGGTGCATGAGCTGCGTGTAGGACTCGCCGAATCGCGCCTGCACCGGATCGCGCGGCGTGACCCCTGGCGGATCGAGAGCCTGAAGCACCTGGGCCGGCTGACCATGCAGCACATAGATTCGATCCGCGACGCGCAGCGCCTCCATCGGGTCGTGGGTCACCAGCAGTGTTGTCGTATGCGCTAGAAGCCGGCAGGCGAGTGCCTGCAGCTGATAGCGCGTACTCGCGTCCAGCGACGAGAATGGCTCGTCTAGCAGGTTCACCGGCCGCTCCTCGATCAGGGTGCGAGCCAATGCGGCGCGCTGGCGCATGCCGCCGGAAAGCTGATGCGGGTAGAGATCCTGCGCACCATCCAGGTCTACGTCGGCAAGCAGCGAGCGGGCTTTGCTGCGGGCAGGCCCGAGCGGCTCTTTGCGAAGACGCGCCCCCAGGATGACATTTTCCAGCACGGTTTTCCACGGAAGCAGAAGATCCTGCTGCGCCATCCAGGCGATCCGGTCGGCGATCGGCGCACTGTCTCCTGTGCGCACCTCGCCATTTGCGACATCCGGTGCCAGCAATCCTGCAATGAACCGAAGCAGGGTCGATTTGCCCGAGCCGCTCTTGCCGAGTAGGCAGGTGATTTTGCCTGGCGCAAGGTTCAGGCGAAAATCGTCGAACACCTGTACGCTGTCAAACGAGGCATTCAACTGAACGGACAGGGCTGTCATGGAAAATAGCGCTACGAAACCGGCGACGAGGCGCGCGCCTTTAGAAATGGCAGCAGGCTTGAGTTGCTCCAGTCAACGGAGCGGTCTCTTGCGGAACGGTAGGATCCGACAATTCGCGCTGTGATTTCGTCCTTTTGGGCCAAATCGTCGAATACATCGTCAACCGCTTTGCGTGCGGCGCCAAGGATGCTGTCCGGAAACACGCGGACATGAACCCCGTGCTGCGCCTCAAGCTTCGCCAATGCGGTCGGATTGGCCCACTCGATCTGAGCAAGGCTGTAGGCGTGTTCGGCGATGCATGCATTGTCGATGACCGCGCGCAAGTCGTCAGGCAGAGCCGACCAGATGTCGGCGTTGACCAGCAGTTCGGCTGCCCCGTTGGGTTCATGAAAACCGGGACCGTAGTAGTATGGTGCGAACTTGTAGAAGCCTTTGGCCAGATCAGCCCATGGCCCGAGCCACTCGGCTGCATCTACGACTCCCGATTGAAGGGAGTTGGCTATTTCGGGCGGTGCGATGGAAACCGGCACGGCGCCGAGTCTTCTCATGACATCGCCTCCAAGTCCCGGCATGCGATACTTCAAGCCGGCAATATCGTCGAGCGAGCGAATCTCCTTTTTGAACCATCCCCCCATGCCGACGCTGGTATTGGATGCCAGCAGCGGCTTGACGCCGAGCGGCGCGTAAAGTTCGTCCCAAAGCGCGCCGCCGTCGTCGTGGTAGATCCATGACATGTGCTCTACCGCAGTCAGGCCGAAAGGCGCCGCGGTATACAGTGCGCTGGCCGGAATCTTGCCTTGCCAGAAAAAAGATGCCGTGTGACCGAGTTCAGCCACGCCGTTTCCGACCGCGTCGAGCACATCGAAGGCGCCGACGATTTCGCCGACCCCGAAGATCTTGATTTTGATTCTGCCGCCGCTCATCAGTTCGATGCGTTCGGCCAGCCGCTGAGCAGCAGCTCCGGTGCCAGGGCTGTTCTTGATCCACGACAGGATCATGCGAAGTTCAAACGTGCTGTCAGAGTGCACAGCCGGGGCGGCCAGTGCGGCGACAGCACCTGCCGAGCCGGATTTTAGAAAATTACGTCGTTTCATAGCGTTGCTGTCCTTGCCATAGGCGATGAAAGTGATGAACGGGTCCGTGTCCGCTGCCGATATCGATCTGATCGGCGGCTGCGATCGCGTCTGAAATGTAGTCCTTGGCCGATGCGACCGCGGATTTCATGCCGAATCGCCGCGCGAGAAATGCACAAATTGCCGATGAAAGGGTGCAGCCGGTTCCGTGCGTATTTCCCGTGTCAATGCGGGGGCTTGCAAGTTGATCTGTCCGGTTGCCGTCGAAAAAATAGTCGATGCTTTGCGCCGAGGATTGGTGGCCTCCCTTGAGCAGCACCGAGCCGCTTCCGAGCGAAAGCAGCCGCTCGGTGGCCGATTCCATGGATGCTTCGACACGGTCGGTACGCATGCGCAGCAGCCGAGCCGCTTCGGGAATGTTCGGGGTAATGATCGACGCTTTGGGGATCAGGCATTCTTTCAAGGCATCGACCGCGTCGTCGTGCAGCAGCGGGTCGCCGCTTTTGGCAATCATGACAGGATCGAGGACGATGTGTCCTATGTCGTGCCTTTCCAGTGCCGCCGCCACGGATTCGATGACCGGCACGCGATGCAGCATGCCGATCTTTACAGCGTCGACTGCCAGGTCGGAGCAAACGGCGTCGATTTGCTCGCCGATAAAGCCCGGGTCCGTGTCGAAGACACTGGTAACGCCGAGCGTGTTCTGCGCGGTCAAAGCGGTGATGACGCTTGCGCCGTAGACTTCAAGAGCGGAGAAGGTTTTCAGGTCGGCCTGTATTCCTGCGCCGCCGCCGCTGTCGGAACCGGCGATAGTCAGTGCGATGGGGTAATTCAACTTTGTGCTCCTGCGTTTCGTCGGTATTCGTCGATGCGCCGGCGCAATTGCGATGCCGCATCCTTAGGCGAAGCTGCCTGGCAGATTGCTGAAACCGCGGCGATTCCCGAAATGCCAGTGGCTAGGACTTGTTCAATGTTGGCTGAATTGATGCCGCTGATGGCAATCACCGGCACGTTTGAATTGCGGCTGCGGATGAGTGCGACAAGTTCGCCTAGCATGCCGGTTCCGATTGGCGAACCGGCATCGGATTTGCTGCGCGTGGCGAATACGCCTCCGACGCTGACATAGTCGACATCGTCAATCGAAGTGCGGTGGACATCTTGTGCCGATCGCACTGTGATGCCGATTAAGGCGGCTTCGCCAAGCATTTGACGGGCTTGCGGAGCCGGCAGATCCGATTGCCCGAGATGGACGCCTTGCGCGGCGCATCGCCGGGCCAGTTCGACATCGTCGTTTACGATGACCGGGATATCCTGGGCTTTCAATTTTGAAACGGCCGCGTCGACAAGCGCTTCGAAGTGTCGAGCGCCCATGGCCGGCTTGTTTCTCAGTTGAACCGCGGTCACGCCGCCGTCAACCGCTTCCAACGCTGTTTGCAGCGGATCGGCATTGGCGCATTGCAGCGGATTGACGACCAAGTACAGTGAAGGATCAAACATTGGATCAATTCGGTTCGGAATCTGAATGGCCGGTGCGTTTCACGGGCTCCGGCGCAGTTCCGTGCAGCCAGAAAAGCCAATCCAGCAGCGATGCGGTGAAAGTGCCCGGCCCGCTGCTGTGCTCTGCGGCGGCAGATCCCGCAAATGCATAGATTTCCAATGCCTCTTCGATTGAGGCAATTGAATTTTCGCCGGCGCACACGTACGCCGCGATCATTGCTGATAGCGCGCAGCCCATCCCTGTGACTTGCCGCATCCAGGGGTGGCCGGCGGACACTTCGAAAGACTTGCCGGCGAAGATGATCCGGTTGCGTTTGCCGGTGACAACGACAATCGTGCCGTAGTGATCGCTTACGGATTCGATCGATTGATTGAGCAGCTTGCACAAAGTATCAATTTCGAATTGGTTTGCCCGAAGCACAGTAGGCTCATAGTGCAGCAGCTGATGGCAAAAATGGGCGCGCGGCTTTGATCGGTTGATCAGCGCCGGATCCAGAACCCACGGTATCTGATTGCGGGCGGCAAATCTTGCTGCCGCGTTGATTGACCGGCGCTTTTGATCCGAAAGCATCCCCAGATTGACACTGAGCGCGTCGGCGGACACGAGGAAAAACTCCGTCTCGGCCGGATCATCCGTCATGGATGGCTCGGCTCCGATTGCGAGCAGGACATTTGCGGTGACTTGCACTGCGGCCTGATTGACGATGCAGTGAACACTGGGCGCCTTGCCGCGCACGTCGATTTCTGAACGAATGTCGGCCCGGCTGAATCTGGTGAGATTGGTGCTACTTGTCATATCGGCGCATTGCATGGTTCTCGGGACGGGGAGGGTGATCCGAGAGCGAATTGGCAACTAGCCGATCAGCACTGCATCCTGATTCCCTACGCCGGTATGACCCGGATCAGGTTCAACGAGTTGGCTTGCGCCAAATTCTCAGCCTCGGCTATACGAGACACCCCGTCAAGATGATGCAATGATTATAGCATGCGCAATGCGGCGCTTTGCCGGATATGCAGGACTTTCAGCAATTCTCATTGGGAAGTGTTCATCACTTTGCGCATGCAATTCAATATTGACGTCAGTGTTGCCGCGAAGCGGTGGTACATCGACAAGTTTCTGCAGCGGCGGCTAGGCATCCATTCAACGCCTCAACTTCTGATCAATCACCAGATTTGTGAAATTATCGCCGTTAGATTCGGCGATTAACTTACAAGTGGAGCCCCGATAAGTTTGATCCTGCTAGCCGTATCGGTGCGGGAGACTTGCGCTGTAGGCGGGATTTGTGAAGCGGTCCGTCATTCGCTGGCGTTTTTTACCTATTTTGTCTGGCTTGAAGTTGAGTAATCATAAGATTTACTCTGACTTGCACAAGAGCCAATAATTTTTATAGGTATCCAAAATAATCGCGTGTATTTTTGATCGATAATAAAAAATTGTGTAGGATTGCCATATGCGACGCTACTTGGAACCCTGCATTATCGAAGACCTTGCACGAAAAATGGTGTTTATCGGAGGTCCTCGACAAGTTGGAAAGACAACTCTTTCACTCAATATCGCGCCCGATGGACGTCGATATTTGAATTGGGGTGATTTGGAGGACCGAGAGTTCATCCTGCGAGAAAGATATCCGGTCGAATCATTCGTAATCTACGATGAGATTCATAAATTCGGAAACTGGCGGACCTACATCAAGGGGTTATGCGATAAAGTTCGCAACGACAAGAAAATCCTCATTACCGGCAGCGCGAGACTTGACTACTACAGTCATTCCGGTGATTCGCTGCAGGGTCGCTATCATTATTTTCGATTGCATCCGCTAACTGTTGACGAACTCGGCATTCGCACGAAAGCCGATTTTGAAAGCCTGCTGAAGCTGGGCGGATTCCCGGAGCCATTTCTGTCAGGTTCGGATCAGCAGGCACGGCGCTGGAAGCGCGAATACCGAAGCAGGGTGATCTATGAAGACGTCAGGGATTTGGAACTGACGCAAAAGTTATCGTCCATGGAAGTGCTGCTCCTGCGCCTGCCGCAGTTGGTCGCAAGTCCCTTGTCAATCAACGCGCTTCGTGAAGATTTGAGCTGCGCACACAAAACCGTCTCCAAGTGGCTGGACATATTTGAACGAATGTACTCGATATTCAGGCTTTCGCCGCTGGGTTCCCCGAAGATCAGAGCTGTAAAGAAGGAGCAAAAGCACTACCACTACAATTGGGCGGAAGTGGAGAATGAAGGCGCAAGATTTGAAAATCTAGTCGCAAGTCATGCTTTAAAGTGGGTTCACTTCCTTCAGGACTGGCAGGGGCGCGACGTTGACTTGGTCTACTTTCGAGATATTGACGGACGGGAGGTCGATTTGGTCATCACGGAAAACAGGCAGCCTGTTTGCGCGATAGAGTGCAAGCTCAATTTCAATGGCATTTCCAGGAACCTGAGATATTTCAAGTCAAAATATCCTGATTGCGATGCATATCAAGTTCACCAATCCGATCTTCAGGAATTCATTTCAAAGGATGGCATTCGCGCGGTAAATTGGAGAAGCTTGCTCCTGAATTACGGAACACATCTCGCCAATCCCGATCCTTGAGTTTCAATTCCAAGTAGATTCGCTTTTGGATGACATTCTACCTGCGAGGGCAGGCGATTTCCCTATGATCTGTACAAATTGACAGTTTTCGTGGTGGCATGAATTCATTCGAATTCGTCGATGGCGGGCGTCGACTACGCCCGCGACAGGTGGCTGGCCGGCATGGCGCTGATGCTGACAGACGCCAAGGGCGGCTACCGCGATGCGGGCGCGAGCCCGCGCGCGGCATCGCAGATCTGCCAAGCCGGTACAGGCACCGCATCGCAGGTGATCGAGGGTCTTTGCCGCGGAGCGCTGCGAGAAGGCGGCGGCAAGGTCGAGGCCTCGCTGACCGCGGCGGTGCCCTATGCCTCGCTTCAGATGTCGGACAGGGCGGCAAGTCTTGCGTCATCGGATTCGAGCGTGACGCGCATTCGCTTCGGTCTTGAGGGCAGCTGGCGAACTGCAGATTTCTGTTGCCGGACGAGCCTGCATCTGACCGGTCATTTCCGTCGCAGATTCATTGCGTTGCGGCAAATTGCTGAAAATGCCCAGCCGGAGCAGATCATTTCGGCACGCCGCGTACAACCGATATTAGAGCTCGACACCGGGCACCAGGCAGCACATTTGCCAGAAGCCTGTTTCAAGAACAGTGGCTTTCCTGAATGTTTCCGCCAAAGAGTCGAACCGTGCCATGCCGCCCCGTTCCCTGCTCAGTCGTTCCAGCACGCTGATCGACTTGAGAGCCAGTTGCTGATAGTCTTCGGAACTGTACATTTCGATCCATTCACGGTAGGGATTGCCTTCGACGAACTGCTGGCAGTCGCGATTGAGCCGATTACCGATTTCGGCGTAGCCGACTGTGCAGGGCAGCAATGCGACATAAAGGTCAAGAATGTCGCCGGCCGAACCCCGGTCTAGGACGAACCGCGTGTAGGATAGGTTCGGCTGAGCCTCCTCGGCCGCCTCCATCTGATCCTGAGTGACGCCGTAGCGGGCGGAAAATTCAACATGCAAGGACATTTCAGTATTCAGCGTGGCGTGAAGTATCTGCGATGCCCACTGCATGTCGGCGACGCTGTCGGACTTATATGCGAGCAGGGCCCAGGCGCGGGAAAAATGAATCAGAAACAGGTAGTCCTGCACGAGATAGTAGCGAAACGACTCGATTGGCAGTGAGCCGTCGCCAACGCGGTTGACAAATTCATGATTGCAGTAGGCGGACCATTGGTCGCTGCTGTGGTTCTTGAGTCGGTCGAAAAGCGATGCGGAATACCAATTCGGTTGCATGATGTGTCCGTGAGGTGTGTGTTAACGCAATGAATAATGGATGATTTACGGAATCCCGGTCATTGGGATTTGGAACGATTTCGTCGTAAAGTTCAATCGAGTGACAAACGAATATAGCACGAAGCATTCGAAAAAATCGCAGGTGCCGCTGTCATGAATATGAGTTTTGACACTGAATCGCTGCCGTCCAATGATCCTGTCCCGCCATAAGGGCAACAGATTCTTGCATCCGATAGAATCGGATTCTGGGAAATTGCCGGGTGCCGGACCGCCTGGCTGCAGCGATGCGATTCCATGCCTGACGATCAACGGAGCGGCGGCACCTCGCGGTTGCGGAAGACGAAGCGTGCGCTTCCGACTCTATGCTGCAGTCATTTCGGTTTCGGCTTTGGAGGCGCTGGGCGTTTCCCTATGTACCGAATGCGGTGGCCACAAGTCTCCAAGACCAAATTCGATTGCCTCGAACGGAGGCAGCGAAACTTGAGTGTCTCCAAATGCCGTGTCGATCAGCACCCACTCGGTACCGCGCAGCTGGAATACCTCTACAGATCGGGCAATCGGATCTACCAGCCACAGAAAGCTAACGCCCTCGCGGGCGTAGACCTCGCGCTTCGCACCGAGATCGAAATTGCGCGTCGAGGGCGACAGCACCTCGCACAGCCAGTCCGGTGCCAGCGTGAAGTAAGCTGTATTCGGAAACTCAGGCATTCGCTCGCGCCGCCAGCCCGCAATGTCTGGTACCACGATGTCCTCGCCCAGATGAAGTTCGGGTTCGTTGATGATCCACCATCCGCCGGGGCCGCCGCGGCCGTATTGAAAGCATGCACTGAGAATGCTGCCAAGCCCGGAGTAGGCGAAAGCGTGCGGCGAGGCAGGCCTGGAGTGGGTGTAAAGCGTTCCGTCAACCACTTCCGCAACTTTGTGGGCAGGCGCGTCCAGCACATCCTGATAGGTCGCCCGCGGTGAAGCGGATTTGGCTTGATTTGATTGTGGTCTGCTCATTGTCTCATGCGTCTTTGCGATTGCCATGGTTTCATTCTACTCCATTGACGAGCCGCGAATCAAACGGCGCGGCATCGTTTGCGAGGTTCCGTATCTTCAGTACAATAAATTGTTAACATTTGAATTTACATCGCTCCCGTACCGGGTATTGGAACCAATCCGTCAAATGAACGCGTTTCCGAAATTCAATGACAGTGCCGAGAGTCTTACCCTGACAGCGGGCGAGGTAACCATGCGCGTTGTGATCGAAGGCAGCGGTCCCGACGTGGTGTTCATACCGGGCGGCGACCAGACGGCGGAAGCATATTCCCAGCAATTTTCCAGGCTGTCGGACTCCTTTCGCTGCATCTCGTACGATCCGCGCGGCGCAGGGCAGACGATGTCGCCTGGCGCACCGTGGACCATCAAGGATTTCGCCCGCGACTGCGCAGCCGTGATCGATGCATTTTGCGATGGAAGCTCGGTGGTTTCCGGCCTTTCGCTTGGAGGACTGGTGACGCAGCAGGCGGCAATCGACTACCCCGAAAAAGTGCGCCTCGCGATACCCATGGGTACGGCGGCATACATCGAAGGTTTCACCCGGGACTGGATGCAGGCCGAAATAGACATGCGCAAGGCCGGCATCAGCTTGCCTGTAGACTTTCTCGCACCGCACTACGCGCCGTTCGCATTCCCTGCAAAGGCACTGCATGACCCTCGACTGTGGGATCAGATCAAGTCCATCTATACCGCCAGATTTGCCAATCGCAAACCCAAGGACCTGATCGACCAATGGGAAGCCTGCCTGAATTTTGACTGCCGCCAGGAGTTGACGACCTGTCCTGTTCCGTTTCACGTCATCGGATTTTCCGAAGACGTCCAGACTGCGCCGTCGATGTGCAAGAAAGTCGCTGACCTGGCACCGAACGGCGTGTTCCACGAAATTCCAGGTCTCGGCCATGTCTCGATGGTGAGCCATCGGCCGGACGCCGTAGCGGCCAAGCTGCGTGAAATTTTATCGGAACATGCCAGGTAGACTTCTAAAAACGTCAACCGAGAACCGCTGTTTGCTGATAATATGGTTCTTTCATTCGATGCCGGTGAGGTGCGTAGTTTCGCAAGTCTCTTGTGCTTT
This sequence comes from Arenicellales bacterium, assembly GCA_965214615.1. GTDB lineage: Bacteria > Pseudomonadota > Gammaproteobacteria > Arenicellales > JAJDZL01 > CBDAUN01. The sequence goes on along the minus strand of OZ243952.1, from coordinate 2,640,741 downwards.
AAATGCGGTCTGAAAATTTCGAACCCATAGACGCAGTTCGACTGGCGATCGCAGTGGTCGCGATGCGCTGAAGCTACAGGAATCTGACGCAGGACTTTGATCGGATATTACGGAAAAGTGTAGGGAAATATGACTATAGACGTAGGCAAGGCGCGGCGCGAGACTCCAGGCTGCCTGAGCGTAATTCATTTGCATCACTCAGGCGCCAGCCTAATGCCGCTTGCGGTGATGGATGCAATACGCGAGCATCAGGAACTGGAGCTGCTGCATGGAGGCTACGAGGCTGAAGAGATGGCCGAATCCAAGATCGCCAATACCTATTGTGCGCTGGCCCGAATGCTCAAATGCCGCGAATCGGAAATCGCACTGGTCGACAGCGCGACTACGGCATGGAACGCCGCATTCTACGGAATTGCGCAAACGTTCAAGGAAGGTGATCAGATTCTAACGTCGTACTCGGATTACGCATCGAACATGATCGCCTACATGCAGGTCGCTAGGCGAAGCGGTGTCGAAGTGAAAATCGTGCCCGACAATTCCGACGGGCAGCTGAGCCTGAGATCGCTGGAGCGCATGATCAGCCACCGGGTCAAACTCGTTTCAATCACCCACGTGCCAACCCACAACGGACTGGTAACTCCGATCAAGGAAATTGGCGAAATCGTGCGCGACTACGGCATACCCTATCTTGTCGATGCCTGTCAATCCGTCGGCCAGATGCCATTGAATGTTGACGAGATCGGATGCGACGCGCTATCCGGAACCGGACGCAAGTACCTGCGCGCTCCGCGCGGCACCGGGTTCTTGTATATGCGCGAGTCCGCGATGGACAAGTTTCCGCCGGCGATGCTGGACCTTAGGGCGGCGACGTGGACTGATGCAGGCTCATATGAATTAAAGCCCGGCGCGACGCGCTACGAGACATGGGAATCGAGCACCGCCAACCGGATCGGCCTGGGTGTTGCGGTCGACTACGCATTGTCCTGGGGCATGCATGACATTTATTCGCGAATTCGGTTTCTGGCCGAGAAGATGCGCCAGTCGCTGTCAGAAATCCCAGGCGTCACTGTTCGTGACAAGGGCAAGGAATGCTGCGGCATAGTTACATTTACACTTGATGCCATTGGCGCCGGCAAGCTGCAGATGACGCTGCGTAAAAAAGGGGTCCAAATCGGCCTTTGTCCGCGTCCGAACGCATTGCTCGACCTGGATGACTGGGGCGTCGATGCGATCAGCCGCAGTCCCGTGCACTACTACAATACGGAAGAGGAAGTAGATTTTTTCATTGCGCAGTTGCGCAAGATCGCGACCTCGAATTGATCAAATAGGCCAGGCATCATCGCCTTGGCCGCCGCTGTAATTCCAAGTGCCGTGCGAATCAGCGTTCGTCGTGCGATTGCAATGGCCCGGCTTTGCCCTGCTCCCAGACCAGCATCGCCTGCTTCCGGGTGATTCCCCACTCGTAGCCGCCCAATGCGCCGCACTGGCGGATCACTCTGTGGCATGGAACGATATACGAGACCGGATTTCGGCCGATGGCTGACGCTACAGCGCGCACCGCGTCCGGGCGTTCAATCGATCGTGCCACATCGGTGTAGGAATAGACTTCGCCGAACGGAATTTTCAAAAGCGCCTCCCATACCCGGATTTGAAGATTCGTGCCCTTAAGGTGCAGCGATACAGGTTCGATATCGGAATTCGACTGAAAAAAGACCTGCTCGATGACCGGGGCTGTGTCCGCGATGGATTCGACAAGTTCTGCTCCTTTCCACTCGCTGCGAAGCACTCCCGCCTGATCACGGGTGTCGGAGAAACTCATCCAGCAAATGCCGCGCTGCGTCAGTCCGATCAGGCAGAATCCGAACGGAGTCTCATGGCATCCGTAGCGAATGGTCAATGACTTGCCGTAGCCGCGATATTCATCCGGAGTCATCGCATAGACATTGACAAACAGTTCGTGCAGGCGACTGGTGCTCGACAGCCCGGCATCGATGGATGCGTCAAGAACGGGCAGGTTCTTGCGCAGCAATGCTCCGGCATGCTGGGCGGTCAGGCATTGCACGAACCGTTTCGGCGTTATTCCTGCCCAGCGCTTGAACAGGCGCTGGAAATGGAACTCGCTGATCCCGGCATGATCTGCGATCTGCTTTAGCGAGGGCTGCTGGGCGAAGTTCCTGTCGATATAGCCGATCGCTTCCGCTACGCGGCGATAGTCGTCAATACTTGTTTTCATGGTCATTGGTGCTGCGATGTGTTGTCGATTGCTTCCATTGTGCCATCTGCAGTCCATGCGGCAAGCCGTTTCTTGCTATTGGACCGCTGCTTGTGCGAAAAGGCGCTTGGAGTGATCGCATCACGCGCTGCGCGCACAGCCAACTGCAGATACATTTGCTTGCTGTCAATTTATTGCCTCGACCAAGGAAATTACAAGTTGAATGCGGCATATTCTCAAAAAATGCTCCTGCTTGACCTTCTCAATGGCATTTTCGACAAGGCAGGTCAGCCTGACCGGGGGAAATCGCACATTTTATTGATCCGTCCGCCTGATGTGTTGTTATTATTGGCGTCGTATTACAATCTGAATTGCACAATGGTATCGTCAGTGCGGCTATGCGTCCGCGCAAACTGCATGTCAGTTTCGGTGTCGATCGGCCGGCGCCGACTGCGGCGCTTCGTGTCAGGATTGGGCCTGAGCCGCCGGGCTGTTCGCTGATATCAGCCGCATTACGGACAAAGACAATAGATTTTCGGCTATGCAAGAATCACTCCCGTCAAAAGCGGATGTCGTAGTAATCGGCGGCGGAGCCGTCGGAACAAGCGTTCTTTACCATTTGGCCAAGCTCGGATGGGACGATATCGTCCTTTTGGAGCGCCGCGAACTGGGGTGCGGGACAACCTGGCATGCCGCCGGCCTCGTCGGACAGCTGCGCTCGAGCTACAACCTTTCCAGACTGGCGCAATACACCGCAGAGCTGCTCGCCGTGCTCGAGGAGGAAACTGGTCAGAACACCGGCTACAGGCAGAATGGCTCGCTTGCGGTGGCGTCGGATGCCGAACGGTTTGAGGAGCTCAAGCGAACGGCATCGATGGCAAGATCCTTCGGTGTTGAAGCCAATGTCATCACGCCGCAGGAGGCTCTGGAAAAATACCCGATTCTGAACATCGACGATCTCGTCGGGTGCGTGTTCGTTCCAAAGGATGGCCAGATTAACCCTTTGGATATGGTTCAGGCCTATGCCAAAGGCGCCCGCCAGCGCGGCGCAAGAATATTCGAAAATGTAAAAGTCACCGGCATATCGACCCGCGGACGAGCAGTGACAGGCGTGAGAACCGAAATGGGCGATATTCAGGCCCGGTTTGTGGTCAATTGCGGTGGCATGTGGGCGCGCGAAATCGGCCTGATGTGCGGCGTCGAAGTGCCTTTGCATGCTGCGGAGCACTATTACGTCGTCACCGAGCCCATCCCCGGACTTGCACCGCAGCTGCCTTCGATGCGCGACCCGAACGGATTTACCTATTACAAGGAAGATGCAGGCAAGCTGCTGGTCGGCGCTTTCGAGCCAAAGGCCAAGCCGTGGGGCATGCAGGGAATACCCGAAGACTTCTGCTTCGATCAGCTTCCGGAAGACTGGGACCAGTTCGAAGATGCTCTCAACAACGCGCTGCACCGGATTCCGTCTCTGGCGGATGTCGGCATCCACACCTTCTTCTGCGGCCCTGAGAGCTTCACCCCGGACGATCGGTACTATCTGGGAGAATCTCCCTCACTGAAAGGCTTCTATGTGGCCGCCGGTTTCAATTCGATCGGAGTCCAGTCGTCCGGCGGAGCCGGAAAAGTGATCGCCGAATGGATTACCAGCGACCGCCCGCTGCTCGACTACTGGGATGTGGATATTCGCAGAGTCCATCCGTTCCAGAACAACAGCAGATACCTGTGCGACAGAATTTCCGAGACCCTTGGCCTGCTCTATGCGATGCACTGGCCGTTTCGGCAGGTCGAGACCGCCCGCAACGTGAGAAAGTCGCCATTGCACGACCGACTCGCGCACCACGGAGCATGCTTTGGCGAGACCTGCGGCTGGGAGCGGCCGAACTGGTATGCACCCCAGGGAGTCGAGCCGCAATACCGATACAGCTATGGCCGCCAGAACTGGTTTGAATACGCGCGCGCCGAGCACGAAGCGGTGCGAAACGGGGTCGGCATTTTCGATCTTACCTCGTTCGCAAAAATCCTCGTCCAAGGCGCCGATGCCGAAGTGTTTCTGAATCGGATATGCGCCAACGACGTATCGGTCGATGTAGACCGCGTGGTGTACACCCAGTGGCTCAATGACCGGGGAGGCATTGAAGCGGATCTGACGGTCAAGCGTCTGGCACAGGATCAGTATCTGATTGTGACGTCGGCGGCCGCCCAGGTGCGCGACCATGACTGGCTGCGGCGCAATCTCGCCCAGGACTTGCGAGTCGTAACCACCGACGTCACCTCGAGCTACTCGGTGCTTTCCATCATGGGGCCGCGCTCGCGCGACCTGCTGTCGCAGGTCACATCGGCAGACCTGTCCAACAGGGCGTTTCCGTTTCTGACTTCAAAGGAAATCGAAGCCGGATATGCCCAGGTTCGCGCGTCGCGCATTACCTACGTCGGCGAACTGGGCTGGGAACTGTATATGCCCAGCGAGTTCGCGCAGCACGTGTATGATGAAATCATCCAGGCGGGAGCGCAGTACGGACTGAAGCATTGCGGCTACCATGCGCTGAATTCCCTTCGCATCGAAAAGGCATTCCGGCACTGGGGCCACGACATATCCGACGAAGATACGCCGCTTCAGGCAGGACTGGCATTCGCGGTTGCCTGGGACAAGCCCGGCGGATTTATCGGACGCGATGCGCTGGCGGCCCAGCGCGAAAAGCCGCAGACCAGGCGGCTTGTCCAGTTTGCGCTTGAAAATCCCGAGCCCTTGCTTTATCACGAGGAGCCGATCTACCGCGACGGACAGTTTGTCGGACGCACTACATCGGCCATGTACGGATACACGCTCGGCGCCAGCGTTGCGCTCGGATACGTCAATTGCGGCGACGGCGTCACTTCCCAGCTTATCGAGTCCGGATCATTCGAGATCGAAGTGGCAGGCGAAAGATATGCGGCCCGCGCATCGCTGCGCCCCATGTACGATCCGAAGTCTGTACGGCCGAAAGCCTAGTGTTCAAGGAATCAGGTTCGTGGCAAAGGAACTGTTTCAATCCGACCCGTATGCCAGAGCATGCACCGCGGTTGTCTCAGCTGCAGATCCGCAATCGCATGCCTTTGCAGCGAGCCGAACGGTGTTTTATCCGACAGGCGGCGGTCAGCCGGGAGATCAGGGCTGGGCGACATTGAGCAACGGCGAGCAAATCGACATAGTCGATACCAGGCGCAGCCGCGATACCGGCGAGATCCTTCATTATTGCAGCGCCGAGTCGCCGCTGCCCGAACCCGCTGCCGGCCTCCATCTTGAAATTGACTGGGACCGCCGGCATCGCCTGATGCGAATGCACAGCTGCCTGCACCTGCTGTGCGCGCTGATTCCGGCCCAGGTGACCGGAGGACAGATCTATCCCGACCGGGGCAGATTGGACTTTGACATGGAACAGACGGTCGACAAGCGTCAGCTGGAGCAGTCTTTGAACCGGCTGGTGCTCAAGCGAAGCGCCTGCGACATCCGGTGGATTTCCGATGAGGAGCTCGACGCCAATCCGAAGCTTGTCAGGACCATGGCGGTTCAGCCGCCGCGGGGCGCCGGCATGGTGCGCCTGGTGCATTTCAAGGGGATCGACTTGCAGCCATGCGGCGGGACGCATGTCGCTGATTCGTCCGAAATCGGGCCGGTGCGAATCGAAAAGATAGAAAAGAAAGGGCGCAAGAACCGTCGGGTCACGGTTGTTTTCGACGATTAGCCCGCAATCCAGTCAACCCGGAGGGAATACGATATGCATACAGGCACTTGCTTGTGCAAAGCGGTCGGCTTCGAAGTCCTCGCGCCGATACGCCGTTTTCATCACTGCCATTGCCGCACGTGCCGAAAGGTGCACGCAACAGCATACGGTTCGAGCGCCTTGACTGCCGAATCCGGCTTCACAGTGATCCAGGGTCAGGATGTCCTGTCCAAGTATCAATCATCGCCAGGGAAAACACGCTATTTTTGCAGCAATTGCGGCACTCATGTATTTGCTCGATGCGACCGCGATCCGGACGATGTAATTCTACGTATCGGCGCGCTTGACGGCGATCTGGGGTTCAAGGCGAACGGCCACATCTGGGTCAGCCACAAGCCCGACTGGTACGACATTGGCGACGAATTGCCGCAGCACTCTGAATGGCGGTAGCGCAGGGTACATTTTCTACAACAATCGAACATTGAATACGCATGAAAGAAGTAACCAAGACCGAACTGCATCGCGGCCTCAAGGGAGTGTATTTCGCCCGCTCGGCCGTTTCATCCATTGACGGACGTGCCGGAGATTTGCGCTATCGTGGATACTCGATCCACGATCTTGCCGCGCATTCGAATTTCGAAGAGACGGCATACCTGCTGCTGCATGGCGGTCTCCCTGACCGCGAGCAGCTGAGCCGTTTCGACGAACGCCTCAGGCAGGAGAGAATGCTGCCTGATCAAATCATCGACATCATCGGAGCAGTCAGGCACGCGCACCCGATGGAAGTGCTGCGCACCTGCGTTTCCGCATTGGGCGCATTGGAGGACAATCCGGACGACAGCCGTGCCGATGCGGTTGTCGACGCGGCAATTCGACTGACGTCGAAGGTGCCGATGATCGTCGCGGCGCATGACAACATTCGAAATGGCAGGGATCCTGTCAGCCCGTCAGCCGATCTGAGCCATGCCGCCCATTTCCTGTACCTTTTAAAGGGCGAGGCGCCAAGTCAGGATGCGGCGCAGCTGTTTGACAAGGACCTGATACTGCATGCCGAGCACGGATCGAATGCTTCTTCATTTACTGCAAGGGTGGTTACCGGCACCGATGCGAACGTCTACGCATCCATGACCGCGGCGATTGCCGCTCTTTCGGGTCCCGCCCACGGCGGTGCCGCTGAAAATGTCATGAAAATGGCGCAGGAAGTCGGCAAGCCGGAGAATGCGGCCGAATACGTCAAAACCAAGCGCGCCAACCGCGAAGCGGTGATGGGGTTCGGCCACCGCGTCTATCGCGCAGAAGACCCGCGCGCCCGGCATATGAAGGAGGGGGTGCAGAAACTGTCGATCGAAATGGGCCAGCCTCACTGGTATGAGATTCTTCAGGCGCTGGTCGAAGCGATGAAGCCCTATGCGCGTCACGGCGTGAACGTCAATGTCGACTTCTATTCCGGCGTCGTCTATCACCTGCACGGCATTCCGGAAGACTTGTTCGTGCCCATATTTGCAATAGGGCGCACCCCGGGCTGGTTCAGCCAGATCATCGAACAGCTCGAAGCCAATATTCTGATTCGGCCCCTGACCGTCTACAACGGACCGCCGCCGCGCGACTACGTTCCCATTGACGAAAGGTGAGTCGCGCCGAGCCGGATGTCCCTACGGGCCGGATGCGGCAAGCAGCAGCTTGGTGGTTTCAACGATATCGTCGACCGTAGCGCCGCGCGACAAGTCGCTGACCGGGTGAGCGAATCCTTGCAGTACAGGCCCGATCGCCTTGGCGCCGGCTAGATATTGCGCAATCTTGTAGCCGATGTTTCCAGAGTTCAAATCCGGAAATATGAACACATTGGCGCAGCCTGCGACCGCCTGTTCCCCTTGTCCGCCAAGTTTCAGTTCGGCGACCCTGGGGTCGAAGGCTGCGTCGAATTGAAGCTCGCCGTCAATCAGAAGGTTCGGGTCACGTTCGGCGACGATGGCAGTTGCTTCGACGACTTTGCTGACAAGTTCGTGGCGCGCGCTGCCTCTGGATGAGAACGAGAGCATTGCCACGCGCGGCTGTGATTCAAGGATGTGCCGTGCATTGCGGGCTGTCGAAATAGCGATGTCTGCGAGTTGCTCGGCGGTTGGATTCACATTGACTGCGCAGTCGGCAAAAAGGACTGTGCGCCTTTGTGCATTGCCGTTGGCGGGCAAATGCATCGCGAAGTAGCTTGACGGCGTGCCTATGCCCTGCTGCGCGCCGATCATTATGAGTCCTGCCTCCAGCACCTTTGCTGTCGGCACTGACGCTCCGGCGACCATCGCCTGAGCGCGCTGCGCACGAACCAGGCAGGCGCTGTACATCAGCGGTTTTCGCAGCATGCGCGCTGCGATTGCCGGGCTCAGTTTCCGGGGACCGCTTGCTGCGACCTCGATCAGTTCGCCGATTCGGGAGTCTTTTGCCGGGTCGCAGATTTCAAGGTTGCCGACATCCAGGCTATGCGCCGCCGCGACGGCGAGAATGTCGGCTTCGGCGCCGGTCAGGATTGGCGCTACGCCATGGGCAGATTGAGCAATAGCGGCGGCACGGAGCATTCGCTCGTCCGCCGCTTCTGCAAATACGACAGTGCGGGCGTGTAGACCTTTAGAGCCCAAGCCAGGAACGTTCTAGACGTACTGCTTGTATTTTTCAAGGTGGCGGACCGGTGCGCTCAGCGCATCGCGGCGGAACGGGTCGCCCAGTTCACGGGTGCACATCACCTCGACCACCGTCGTCTTGCCTTCGCGCTGTGCTGCGCACGCTTCGCGCAACGCATCGCCCACCATGTCAAGCTTGTCGACGATTATGCCTTCGGCTCCCATGGACTGTGCAATCTTGGCCCAGCTTGGATTGTCAAGATTCACGCCTTCGAATCTGCGGCCGTAGAAATCGACCTGATTCTTCTTCTCGGCTCCCCACTGACGGTTGTTGAATACGACAGGGGTCACCGGAATCTGCTCGCGCACGCAGGTGAGAATCTCTCCCATGCTCATGGCCCAGGCACCGTCGCCGACATAGGCGATTGCCGGGCGGTCCGGCGCCGCAACCTTGACACCCATGATGACGGGAAAGGCATATCCGCAGTTTCCGAAGCTCATCGCGGCGAAAAAGCTGCGCGGCCTGTCGAACCTCAGATAGCTGTTGGAGACCGAGCAGATGTTGCCGATGTCGGTAGAGATTGCAGCATTCGAAGGCGTCGCCCTTTCGAGTTCACGGAGCACCTGGCGCGGGTGCAGCATGCCTTCGTCCTCTGCGCACATCGACTGGCTCCACTCGTCGCGCTCCTCAGTCCAGTCGTTCAGTTCGGACTCCCAGTTCGCCTTTTCCCCGGCGATTTCCTTCAGCCTGGAATCCCTGTTCTGCAGGCAGGCGATATGTTCGCGGTTTTTCAGCTGTTCCAAGATGGCGCGCGACGATTCGCCTGCATCGCCGCATATGCCGACCGAGATCTTCTTTACAAGTCCGATTTTCTGATGATCGACATCGACCTGGATGATTTTGGCATCCTTGGGCCAGTAGTCCATCCCGTGCTGCGGCAGCGTGCCGAACGGCCCCAGCCTGGTGCCGAGCGCCAGTACTACATCGGCTTTGGAGATCAGCCTCATGCCGGCTTTCGATCCCTGATAGCCCAGCGGGCCGGCCCACAGCGGGTGACGGGCCGGGAATGAATCGTTGTGCAGGTAGCTGTTGACTACGGGCGCAGACAGGTATTCGGCCAGTTCGACGCATGAATCGACAGCGTTGGCCATGATTACGCCGCCGCCGGCCAGAATTACTGGAAACTCCGCGTCTGCCAGAAGCCGTGCCGCGTCTGCGAGTGAGTTGCCGCCTCCGGCACCGCGTTCGATGACCTGCGGGTTGGGAACGTCGATATTGACATCGCCGTAGAAGTAGTCCCGCGGAATATTCAGTTGCGTCGGGCCTCGTTCAGACATGGCCAGATCGAAGCAGCGGGCGGTAAATTCCGCCATCCGCTGGGGCCCGCTGACGTGCGCCTGATACTTGGTGATCTTGGAAAAGATGGGCAGCTGCTCGGTTTCCTGGAATCCGCCGAGTCCCATGGTGCCGCTTCCGGTTTCGGGCGTGATCGCCACAACAGGCGAGTGCGCCCAGTAGGCGGCTGCGATTGCGGTGACGAAGTTTGTGATTCCCGGGCCGTTTTGCGCGATGCATACGCCGTGGCGGCCGCTTACCCGGGCAAATCCGTCGGCCATATGCGCAGATCCCTGCTCATGCACGGTCGGTATGAACCGGATGCCTGCGGCGGGAAAGATGTCGAGCGCATCCATATAGGCCGACCCGACGATGCCGAAGACATCGGTAACGCCGTATGACACTAGTGTCTCGACGAATGATTCGCTTGAAGTCATTAAAGGCATAATTGAACTCTTGATTGAATGGGTGAAAATATCAAATGTGTCTGCTTTCGGCGTCCGCTAGTGTGCATTGATGGCTTCGGACGCCGGACAGTAGTCGTAGTTTAGGTTTTCTGCGACTTGCCTGTAGGTAACTTTTCCCTTGTGCACATTCAGGCCTTCGCGCAGGTGGTCATTGTCATTCAGCGCCTGCCGATAGCCTTTGTCCGCCAGTTCGATGGCGTAGGGAAGCACGACGTTGTTCAGCGCATGGGTCGATGTTCGGGGCACTGCGCCGGGCATATTGGTGACGCAGTAGTGCACGACGCCGTCGACTTCATAGGTCGGCTCGGAGTGCGTGGTGGGGCGCGAGGTGTCAAAGCATCCGCCTTGATCGATGGCGACATCGACGATGACCGAACCCGGCCGCATGTGGCCGATCATGTCCTTACTCACCACGCGCGGCGCCTGTGCGCCTGGAACCAGAACCGCTCCGATCACCAGGTCTGCGTCCTGCAGGTGCGTTTCGAGCGATTCGCGGGTTGAAAAGACGGCGTTTGTGGACCGGCCGAACTGTCTCCAATGGTTTTCCAGTACATCGGTGCTCTTATCCAGCACCCATACATCGGCTCCCATGCCTACGGCGATATGTGTTGCGTGGGTGCCGACAACCCCGCCGCCGATGATCACGACCTTTGCCGGATCGACTCCCGGAACGCCGCCAAGCAGCATGCCCCGTCCTCCGTGCGTGCGTTCCAGGCACCATGCGCCTTCCTGCACGGCCATTCGCCCGGCGACTTTTGACATCGGAGCCAGCAATGGCAGCGTGCCCTTGCCTGAGGTGACGGTTTCGTAGGCAATGCAGACCGCTCCGCTGTCGACGAGGTCGCGGGTCTGCTCGGCATCCGGGGCCAGATGCAGATAGGTGAAAAGAATTTGCCCTTCGTGCAGCAATTTGCGTTCATGCGCGAGAGGCTCTTTCACCTTGATGATCATATCGGCGCTGGAAAATACATCACAGGCGGATTCGACGATCGAGGCTCCGGCAGAGCGATACTGGTCGTCGGTTGCGTGCAGTCCGATTCCTGCATTGGTCTCGACGGCGACCTCATGTCCCCGTTCAACCAGTTCGCGAACGCATCCGGGCACCAGCCCGACGCGGTATTCTTCAATTTTGGATTCCTTTGGAACTCCGATTTTCATGATGCCTCCTTGTCAATAAATGCTTTCAATAGCGGAAAAATTGTGTCGCAGAATGTTTCGCGAGCGTGCCATTATACTTACGGTTTTTGCCGGTCGGTGATTCGTATCGCATTTGCAATGGCACGCGTAGACCAGTTGATCCGGCATCGCCGCGCAAAGTCGAATTTGCATGCATCACCAGCGTCGATTCAGCGGTCTTTCCGCAATCCCGAAAGAAACACAATCCAAAATTATCCTACAATAAGAACATCGGCTGCCATGCGATCCGGGGTGATGCTCGGGCTCGCGGCATCCGCATTTCCGCCGGCATAGAGGCAGGGAATTTTACAAGCACCATTCAATGATCTTCAATCATCGGGTTCAAGGCCGATTCACCCATGCGATACGCTTCAGAAATACTTTCCAATCATTGGATGCCGTTTACCGGCAACCGTGATTTTAAATCCGATCCCCGTCTGGTCGCACGAGGCGAGGGAGTCTATCTTTTTTCACCCGAAGGCAGGCGGATTCTCGACGGTTCGTCAGGGCTGTTCTGCTGCGCCGCAGGTCACAGCCGCAAGGAAATTGCCGATGCCGTACACCGGCAACTGCTTGAACTCGCCTATACGGCCCCTTTCCAGCTTGGCCATGAGCATTCGTTCAATTTTGCAAGCCGTCTGGCAAAAATCACGCCCGAAGGACTCGACCGGGTCTTTTTTGTGAATTCCGGTTCTGAAGCGGTTGAGACGGTCATCAAGATTGCGTTGGCGTATCACCATGCGCGCAAGGAAGGAGGGCGTCAGCGCTTCGTATCGCGTGAGCGCGCCTATCACGGCGTGAACATGGGCGGCACTGCACTGAGCGGAATGGTCAAGAATCGGAATGTATTCGGTCTGGGCATGGCGGGAGTTTCGCACATGCGCCACACCTGGCTGCCCGAAAACCGATTCGTCCGCGGCCAGCCTGAAACCGGAGCCTACCTTGCCGATGACCTGCAGCGGGCTGTGCAGAATTTTGGTGCCGATACGATTGCGGCGTGCATCGTCGAGCCGATCGCAGGCTCCACCGGCTGCCTCGTGCCTCCGAAAGGGTATTTGGCCCGGTTGCGTGAAATATGCGACGAGCATGGCATCCTGCTGATTTTTGACGAGGTGATTTGCGGCTTTGGCCGGACAGGCAAGCCGTTCGCGTCGCAAAGCTTCGAAGTCGTGCCCGACATGATTACGATGGCCAAGGCTTTGACCAATGCCGCGCAGCCGATGGGTGCTGTTGCGGTGTCGGACGATGTCTACGACACCATCGTCGATCAATCCGAAGGCAACGGCGTCGAATTTTTTCATGGCTACACCTATTCGGGCCATCCTGCGGCGTGTGCGGCCGGGCTGGCAACTTTGGACATCTACGAGAAGGAAAATCTGTTTGACCGCGCAGCGGCGCTTTCGGACTATTTCCTGGATGCGATGTATTCCTTGCAGGACTGTTCGCAAGTTACGGATATCCGCGGGTACGGCCTGCTTGCAGGAATCGACCTGAAGCCGAACGGCCCAGCGGGCAATGCCGGTCTTGAAATGCAGAAAAAACTGTTTCATGCAGGAATGCACGTCAAAGCGACAGGCGATGCACTGCTGGTTGCGCCTCCGCTTATTTCGGAGCGAAATCACGTCGACGAGATTCTTGGCTATCTGCAAAGCGCTTTGGATTGACCGAGGCGCTGCGTCGCTGGCTGCCAATCGGGGCTGGGAGTTATGCGGGTGTTGCCGAAATCCGAGACACAGTCGATAGACATTGCTTATGCGAATGACTAAAGACATGACGATCGGTCGCGGAAAGCGGAACGTGATGGCATTGAAGTTATGACGGGTGTTAGTCTGTCATCGACGAAAGGTTGCGCACGGCACAGTAAATTTTGCTTGGTTCCGGCTCCGTCGGCTTAGAGGGCAGCAAGATGGTTGAAGTCACACATGCCCAGGCCGAGTCAGGCAGCAAGCCGCATGACAAGTTGATTCGCGATGTTTTCGGACAAAGCAAATATTTCAAGCATTTGCTGCGCGTCTTTCTTTCCGAGGCTTCATTGCGCGAACTTGATCTTGACGCGGTTAAAACGATGCCAACTTCGCGCTTCGACAGGCGGGGAGCAGAGCAGGTCGCTGATGTGATCGGCTCAGTACGCAGCGTTCCGCTAGACGAGTCGCGCGAACTGGTAGTTGTTGTCGAGCACAAGTCTGTGCGTGACAGCAATACTTTGCTCCAGCTTTCCGGCTACTTGCGCGAGGTTCGTCGCCAGCATCCGGACGCGTGGATTTTAGCGGTAGTGCTGTACAACGGAGTCGAGCGTCAGTGGAATCGGCCGCTGGAATATTTTGAAACAGTAGAAGGGCCGCCATCGGCGTTAGCCGACGAGCTTGGCGGCAAATTGATGAAGTTTCATTTTTGCAGCTTGCTTTTGAATGTGCACGACGAAGCAATGCAACGTCGGGCGTACAATTTGCCGATTGGAATCGTAATTTGCATTTTGCAACGAATCTGGGATTTGACCGATGACGTAGTTGCCGGCATTGTAACTCGCAGTCTGAAGCTCGAAAACGATGATCGCACGTGGCTCATGCGTGCTGTGATGCGCTACATTTTGAAAATGCGGTCTGACTATAATTGGGATAGACTGATTGATATAGAGACGCGAGTCGTCGAAAAGGAGAAGAGAATTATGCCCGCATTGTTGGAATCAGATAAGGATTTGATACAGGAAGGACGAGTAGAGGGACGAGCAGAGGGTTTGAACGAGGCTGCGGCGAACATGCTCCGCGACGGTGTCGAAGACGAGACAGTCGCCCGATACACAGGGCTTGCTTCGAAGACGATTTCGAATCTGAAGCGCAAGCTTAACGGCGCCTGACAGCCGTTCGACGTCGTTGAGTTCGTGCCTTAGGCTCACGGTTCCAATTGCTACACGCCAAATCCGACGCGCGCTCGAAATGCCCCGTGAAGTGTCCCGGATCAATTCGGCATGGATGCCGTCGCGACCTCAATACAGTTTGACTCGCGATTTTCAGTGAATCTAGGCACGAGTCGTATGAATAGGAAAAACGAATTGTTCGTATTGCTGGAATCAGACAAGGATTTGATAGAGCAAGGTCGAGAGGAAGGTAGGGCGGAAGGTAGGGCGGAAGGTAGGGCGGAAGGTAGAGCGGAAGGTAGAGCGGAAGGTAGAGCGGAAGGTAGAGAACAAGGTCGAATAGAGGCTGCGGCGAACATGCTCCGCGACGGTGTCGAAGACGAGACAGTCGCCCGATACACCGGACTGAGTTGCAATTCGATTTCGGAACTGAAAAGCCAACTAGAAGGCAACTGAGATCCAGCCACAGTGGTTGCAGATACTCGCTTCGTGTGCCTCGGACTGGCCATTGCCATGCGTTAAATCATATGACAAGTTCTGCCTGGGCAAGAAAGAGTGAATGCTTGATGAATCGATTAACTCCGTATTTTTTCTCATTGCTGCTCAGTGCCGGCTGGAGTGTTGCGGCGACAGGCCAATCCGAAGTGGAACTTGGCGGGCATGGCGACCACAGCGGTCACGGTCAGTTGGCCGCCGATGCGATATCCGAATACTCCGTATTTCACTTGGATTCGCTATGGCTCAATCATGACGGCCAGCCAAAGACTCTGTCTGCAGCGCTTGCCGGAAAGCCCACCGTGGGCGCAATGATCTACACCGCATGCGATCACGCATGTCCGTTGATCGTCAACGATATGCTGAATATCGAGCGGGAACTGGGCAACGAAGCGCGCGATGTGCAATTCACACTGTTTTCCATGGACTACGCCAGAGACAAGCCGGAACAGCTCAATCTATACCGCATGGACAAGGAAATCGGTCAATGGGACTTCTACGCCCCCAAAGATCAAGGCTCCGAATTGGAACTGGCAGTCGCTCTGGGAATTCGTATAAAGCCGCTTGCCAATGGCGACTTTGCACACTCGAACGTCATCTTTGTTCTCGATTCCAAGGGAGTACCCGCGCATCAGCAAAACGGTCTGGGCCTTCCCCCTGAGAATTCTGCCGCCGCGATACGCGGCATGCTGACTGAATAAGCCTGCACGGCAGGGCGCAGTTCGGCTTTCGCTCGGAGCACAAGAGATGGCGCACTCATGAATCGCCCGTGCCGAATACGGGCCGGAATCAATTGCCGTCCGATGAATTGCCTGTCGGCATCATCGCGCAGCGAAACCCTAGAGACCCGACCGCATAGTTTCCTTCAAGGCTTGAGCGAAACGCGAACCGCATGAACGAAGCGTAGTCTCTGGCATCGGCTGCGCCGATCGACCCGCTTGCGCAGAAAAGCTGGCGCTGCAGTCCCGAATCTCCGCGCGATTCGCCGGTGACGATCGCAGTGTTGAAGTCGCGTGTCCATTCCCAGATAAGACCATGCATGTCCCATGCGCCGTACAGATTGCGATAGGTGGTTTTCTTCGCGCGTTCGGCCAGCGGCTGATCGGCCGGCGAGGCATACCAGTCTAGAATGCGTTGAGAGAATTCCGCGTCGTTGCGGGCGTTGTCCATTGTTTCGCTCGCAGAAGCGGCGCGTTCCCATTGCGCTACAGTAGGCAGCTGCTTGCCCTTCCAGCGGCAGTAGGCGGTTCCGGCGAACCAGGACACATTGACCACCGGAAGTTCGGCAAGCGTCGGGCCGCCAAGTTCCCCGTCGCTGTTCCAGTGTGACAAATAGCTGTCGTCGGCGAACAGTCCGGGCACATCGGATCGCCGCCATTTAGGATTGTGTTCGACGAAATCCAGATACTGCGCGTTTGTGACTGCCCGCTCATCCAGAAAAAACCGCGCGACGACTTCGGTGGCGTTTTCTTCGCCTGCCAAATCGGCGTCGCTGCTGGAGTACAGAGGTTCGTAGCGTCCCTCCGGCACTTCGATCATCCCCTGCGGCGGCTGCTCGGCATGGGCATTGAATGCAGCCGCCGCAAGAAGAATTAGCGCATGACGAATCAGTCTAGTGCCCTCTGACCGCTGCCACGTCGCTTACATTGATACGGCCGCCCGGGTTGCCCCACGTGTTGTAGACGTAGGTCAGTACGTTTGCCACATCTTCGTCAGACAGGCTGGTCATCGCAGGCATTACGCCACTGTAGTCAACGCCATTGACGGTGATCTTTCCAGACAGTCCATGGATAACAGCCGCGATAGCCTGATCTGCCGCATCGATGAGCCAGTCCGAATTGGCCAGTGGCGGAAACACGGTACCGATGCCCGTTCCGTCAGGCTGATGGCATGCAGCGCAAACCTGGTTGTACACTTGCTTGCCAAACTCAATCTGGTCCATCTGGGTTGATGCCGTGCGACGGGTCTGCTCTTCTTGAAGATCGAGAATCGCCCCGCCTTCGGGTCGGTAGATGTCATCGGAAGTCTTGCCCGAATAGACTATTGTCGAAAGCTCCTGCGGCATCGCTTCCTCATTTGCTGCGACTTCAATCATGCCCAGAGCGCCCTTGTTGAATGCCCGGAAGATCGAATGGTCAACCAGAATAATTCGTCCCGGCACCTGCATTTCCATGTCGACGATCGTAGAACCTCCGGCAGGAACCAGGGTTGATTGCACATTGCGATTCACAAGATCGCCGCCCTCGATGTACACCTTGTCAAACACTTCGCCGATTACATGAAATGACGAGACAAGGTTCGGGCCGCCGTTTCCGACATACAGCCGCACAGTCTCCCCGGTCTTTGCCGTCATCGCGTTGTCGCCGGTCAGCGCGCCCACCGAACCGTTGAACACGACATAGTCGGCATCTTCTGCAATGGCCTTTTCCATGCTGAACGGCTGATAGCCGCGTTCACCGTTGCTTCCCTTGGTGTAGAACTCGCTCTGCATGACGTAGTATTCCCGGTCAACCGGCGGATATCCGTCTTTGGGTTCCACAAGAATCAGGCCGTACATGCCGTTTGCCACATGCATTCCCACCGGAGCTGTCGCGCAGTGATACACATACAGCCCTGGATTTAGAGCCTTGAATGAGAAGGTTGAAGAATGGCCGGGAGCGGTAAATGAGGATGTAGCGCCTCCGCCCGGTCCGGTCACAGCATGAAGGTCGATGTTGTGCGGCATGCGGCTGTCCGGGTGATTGTGAAGGTGGAATTCAACAAGATCGCCTTCGCGGATCCGGATGAACTTCCCCGGCACAACGCCGCCAAATGTCCAAAAAGTATATTCGACTCCGTCGGCAAGGCGTCCGCGCAATTCCCGAGTCTCAAGATTCACGATGACCTTGGTCGCGTGATCCCGGGTGATCGGCGGCGGCACATTAGGCGCAATAGTCAGTACTGCTTCCTCCTCTCCGATGACGGGTTCGCCGGCTGCAGACATTTCATCTGCTGCAGCGCTGACCCATGATGCCGTCAATATGGCCGCAACGAATAATTTGATAAATGATTTCATTTGGCATCCTCCTATGAACGGGTTCAATTGCTGGCACGAATCTATGGATGATTAGCACCCATTACCATGCTTCTGGCTTCGTATTTTATCCTATGCGCAACATTGTGCAATGCAAAAGATATAGCATCAAATCAAAAATTATCATGCGATGCTTGCATGTCCGGAATTTTCTTGCAGATTCTTGCGAGGCAGGCGCATTGCGCATCAAGTTCGATTGGTTCCAACCCGGTCGCGCTGCAGCGAACTGTGGCGGAATTCTGGTCGGATTGTCTCTACGGACTGCCCGCTTGGATTGCGATGTCGGAAAAAGAACACGCAATATCATAAAGTTAAACTGTACCTGAGTCTTGTCCGAATCATTCGCAACGGATCTGCGATGTTGCAAGACATTTTTTCGGGTTTCTGATCATTCGCGAAAAATAAAGTGATCTAGATATTGCTTAAACGACACATAATTAGCGATAGATGAGAATGGACATCAATAGAAAATTGCTTTTAAATTGATTACTGCAGTGCAATATATTAGAAACTATATTGCAAAAGCGGCATGCCCGCTGATCGAAGCGTAGGAGTGTCTGGGGCGGGCAGTGCCTTTGCCGTCTGCCAAGAACGGTAAGCGGCATTGCCTGAACGGACATTGCTGTCAGCGGGCTGGGCCTTTGATGTCGGTGCGAGGATTGTTCGTGCGGGTCGATGAATCGTCGGCGTCCACTGAATCGCGTCGCTGTTTGGTATACTTTCGCCACAGTCAAACAAACCACAGTGACAGGACATGGACGCACAAGTAAATCAAACCCTGCATCATTTCATTAACGGTCAGCGCGTCGAGGGCGCGAGCGGCAGATACGGTGATATCTACAACCCTGCGCTAGGCATCGTGACCAAGCAGGTTCCGTATGCATCGGTCCAGGAGGTCAATGCGGCGGTCGAAGTCGCCGCCTACGCCTTGCCGGGGTGGGCCGCCGTGCCGCCAGCGGCGCGGGCGCAAGTTCTGTTCGATTTCAGAGCGATCGTCCGCGAAAACATCGATGTGTTGGCAGAAGCGGTATCCGAGGAGCACGGCAAGACGATTCCCGATGCAAAAGGATCCATCGGCCGCGGACTTGAAATCGTGGAATTCGCATGCGGCATACCGCAAATGCTCAAGGGCGAGATGTCCGAAAGAGTGGCCCGAGGCGTTGAAATGTATTCTGTGCGTCAGCCGGTCGGTGTTTGCGCAGGCATTACCCCTTTTAACTTTCCGGCGATGGTGCCGATGTGGATGTTTCCGGTTGCAATTGCATGCGGAAATACGTTCGTACTCAAGCCGTCGGAGAAGGACCCGTCGTGTCCGCTGCTGCTTGCAGAGTTCATGAAGCAGGCGGGTCTGCCGGACGGAGTATTGAACGTAGTCATCGGCGACAAGGTTGCGGTAGACGCCTTGCTGACCCATCCGAAAGTGGATGCGATCAGCTTTGTCGGTTCAACCGCGGTCGGAGAGTACATCTACAAGACGGGTACCGGATGCGGCAAGCGCGTCCAGGCTCTGTGCGGCGCCAAGAATCACATGGTGGTCATGCCGGATGCCGATATGGACCAGGTTGCTGATGCAGCCATCGGTGCAGGATACGGCTCGGCCGGGGAGCGCTGCATGGCCATCTCCGTGGTTGTCGCAGTCGGCGATGAAACAGCGGATGAAGTGGTCGCACGATTGACGCCGCGGGTGCGCGAGCTGAGCGTGGGGCCGTATACGGATCCCGATGCGGAAATGGGACCGCTTGTCACTCCCGAACATTGCACCAAGGTCAGATCCTACGTTGATCTGGGAGTCGAGGAGGGAGCGCAGCTTGTCGTCGACGGTCGGGGATTCTCATTGGAAGGCCATGAACAGGGCGCATTTCTCGGTGGCTGCCTGTTTGATCATGTCACGCCGGATATGAAGATCTATCAGGACGAAATTTTCGGACCGGTGCTGTGCGTTGTCAGGGCTGACAGCTACGAGGCTGCCGAGCAGATGGTCAACGAGCACGAGTATGGCAATGGCGCTGCCATTTTTACCCGCGACGGCGGACTGGCCCAGCGGTTCACGACGAATGCCAGAATCGGCATGGTCGGAGTCAATGTGCCGATACCGGTACCTGTCGCGTTCCACAGTTTCGGCGGCTGGAAGCGGTCGCTGTTCGGCGACCACTACATGCATGGACCGGAAGGAGTGCGATTCTATACCCGGATGAAAACGATCACCGCCCGCTGGCCGCAGGCGATTCGCGACGGAGCGCAATTCCACTTCAGACGCGGAAGCGAGGACAACTGACTAATCGGCGTCCAGCCTCAAGTTGTCTATTAGCCGCACATCGCCGACATAGGCCGCGATCAGGGCGACCGCGCGCTCTAAGTGTTCGCAAGGAGCGTCCAGCCAGCTTTCCGGGTCGCGCAGTTCGGCGTAGTCCACTTTGACGCCGGGCTTGTCAAGTTTGGCGAGCATGACGCTCTGCAGTACAGATGCGTCGCGCTCTCCGCGCTCCCAGGTGTCTTTGACGGCAGACAGCGCGCGGCTGATGCACAGCGCGGTTTTGTGCTGTCTGCGGCTAAGCAGACTGTTTCTCGAAGAAAGAGCGAGTCCGTCCGGGTCTCGCACGCACTTGCAGCCGACGACCTGAGGGTATCCGATGCGTTCCGCCAGATCGCGAACCACCAGCAGCTGCTGATAGTCTTTTTCGCCGAAATAGGCTCGGCATTTTCCGACGATGCGAAACAGGCGATCGACCACGGTACATACCCCTTGGAGGTGTCCCGGGCGGAATTCTCCTTCCAGCCCCTTTGCGTAGGGTCCCGGCCTGAGCATCTTGATTTCTCCGGTGAATTCCGAGCGTTCGAACATGTTCGACATGTTTCCGCCGAACACCATGTCGCATCCTGCCTGTCTGAGAATTTCGTAGTCTGATTCAAGTTCTCGCGGATAAATCTGGTAGTCGCGCGCGCTATTGAATTGAAGCGGGTTGACGAAGATGCTGGCGCAAGTGACGTCGTTCTCCTCGATCGAGCGCCGCAGCAATGACAGGTGTCCGTCGTGCAGCGAACCCATCGTCGGCACGTAGCCGATCGAGTGATTCAGTGCGCGATGGCGGTCGCACCACCGTGACGCAGGAGCAGGTTCGTTGAATATCTTTAGCAAAGCGGGACTATCGCAGCGCGATCCGGTGTGGTTGTAGGGGAGCGATGCCGCAGTGCGATCAGTCGTGGCGCAGCACGATCTTTCCGACGTAGTCGCCCGAATCCAGATGCCCGTGGGCCTGCCGGGCCTGTTCGAACGGATACACGGTATCGACTACCGGGCCGAGCACTCCCTGTTCCAGAAGCGGCCAAACTTTTTCGTGCAATTGGCGGGCGATTTGCGCCTTGTCATCGAGCGGCCGAGGCCGCAATGTGGATCCGGTAATCGTCAGGCGTCTGGTCATGATTGGCAAGGCGTTGATCTGAGCCTTGAATCCGCCTTGCGTGGCAATGATCACGAGCCGGCCGAACTTCGCCAGACACTTGATATTGCGGGCCATGTATTCTCCGGCAACGATATCCAGTATGACATCCACCCCGCGTCCGTCTGTCGCTTCGCGTATTTTTTCGACGAAGTCGGATGATTTGTAGTTGATTGCGTCATCGGCGCCAAGCTCAACGCATCGTGTGCACTTGTCGTCGCTTCCGGCTGTTGCGAATACCCGTGCGCCGAAGGCGCGCGCCAGCTGAATGCCGGTAGTCCCTATTCCGCTTGCGCCTCCATGGATAAGGCACGATTCGCCTTGCGCGAGTCTGCCGAGCATGAAGATGTTGGCCCAAACGGTGAAGAATGTCTCAGGTATCGCGCCGGCATCGATGATGCTGACCGAGTCCGGAACCGGCAGGCACGACGATGCGGGAGCGGTGCAGTACTGCGCGTAGCCGCCGCCGGCAATCAGCGCGCAAACCCGATCGCCGATTTTCAATCCGCTGACATCCTGCGCTACCTCGGCGACGGTGCCCGAAACCTCGAGCCCGAGCAGGTCGGATGCTCCGGGAGGGGGCGGATAGTTGCCGTTTCTTTGCATCGCATCGGCCCGGTTCAGCCCGCTTGCGGCGACCTTGATCAGCACTTCTCCGGGCTGAGGCCGGGGAATGGGCCGCTTGCCGATTGACAGCGCCTGCGGTCCGCCAGGTGCGGCGACTTCGATAACGTTCATTTCCCTGTTTGCCTTGTCAGACATTCGAAACGCTCCTCAGGCTGTTCTTGTAGCGTGCGATCTTGTCGATGTACGATTTGTTGAACCGGTCGAACATTTGCATTTCCTTTTCGCTTAGCTGACGGACCACGCGACCTGGCGAACCGACGACCACGCTGTGGTCCGGTATGTTCTTTCCTTCGCTGATCAGGGCGTTCGCGCCGATCAGGCAGTTGCGTCCGATCGTTGCATGATTGAGGATGACTGCATTGATTCCGATCAGGCTGCCCGCGCCGATGCGGCATCCGTGAAGCATGGCCTTGTGTCCGACGGTGACATTCGATTCAATTTCGAGCGGTATGCCGGGGTCCGTATGCAGTACGCAGCAATCCTGGATATTGGAACCGTCTGCGACTGTAATCCTGTCGTTGTCGCCGCGAATGACCGCGCCGAACCATACGCCAACATCGTTTCCGAGCACGACGTCTCCGATCACGGTTGCCGACGGCGCTACAAATACGTTTTCACCGTACTGCGGCTCGCCATTGTCAAGCGCATAAATCACTTTGGTACGTCTAGATTCTGCCCATGGGATTGATAGAATTCGAGTGCCGTCCGGCCAGCAGCCGCAACGCGCCCTCTACAGACGGCTTCAGGCGTTCTGCAAAACTCTGCTTGCGCACGAACTTGATTTCGTAGATATCGGCGTCGGAACTTGACTCGAGCAGATAGTCGTCGCTGGTGCGCAATTCGTCGACGAGATTCAATTCGATCGCCTTGGTCCCGTGCCAATGCTCGCCTGTAGCGACCTTATCCAGATCAATCTGCGGCCGGTACGATTTGACAAAATCCTTGAAAAGATCGTGCACCTGCTCGATGTCTTCCTTCAGCTTTGCCTTGCCCTTTTCGGTCGGTTCGGCAAACATGCTTACGGTGCGCTTGTACTCGCCGGCGGTAAATTCGTGATAGTCGACGTTATGCTCCTTGAGTGCGCGGTGAAAGTTGGGGATCTGCGCCAGTACGCCGACAGATCCGAGCACAGCGAATGGTGCGGCGATGATTTTGTCGGCGACGCAGGCCATCAGATAGCCGCCGCTGGCCGCCACCTTGTCCACTGCGACTGTCAGCGCGATGCCCTTGTCCTTGATGCGCGCCAGCTGCGATGCGGCCAGCCCGTACGCATGCACGGCGCCGCCCATGCTTTCAATCTTGATCACCACCTCGTCCGGCTTGTCGTCAAGCGTGAGTATCGCGGTGATTTCCTCGCGCATCTTGTCGATTTGCGATGCCTGGACATCCCCTTCGAAGTTCAGCATGCAGACCCGCTTTCGGTCGGCTTGGTCTGCCGAGGCTTGCTTGTGCTTTTTCTTTTGCTCCTTCTTGTGCTTTTTCTGCTGCTCCTTGAACTGCTTTTTCGGCATTTGAATGGACTGGATCGAGTTGGACATCGCCTCGTATCGCTGATTGAGGTGATTGACCTCGAGGTGTTCCTTCTGGTGTTCGCGCTGGCGTGACGAGATCGCCCCGATCAAAAGTATGGGAATGACAACAAACGCAAAAACAGTCAGTGCTTTTGCGAAGAAAACAGCGTATTGGGCTAAATATTCCACAGGTGCAGTCGCTCAGTTGGGTAGGCGCAGGATTCTATCACAGCTTGCTGCTTCAGGCGCTTAAGGTTGTTCAGATGGGTTTACGCTACGGGTCTGCGTCGGAACGTCAGGGACCCAGATATATCCGTCGTTGTCGGCGATGTAGCTTTCCCGGAGTCCGTGCGGCTTGTCCGCGGCATCTGCGATGACGATGAATCCATGATTCCGCGCCCGCATTGCAGCCTGATCCGGATCGCATCCGTGCAGCCGCAACTCGATTCCGATTCCGCGGGCCTCTGCATTTTTGACGAATCCGTATAGGACATTGCCGTCATAGGCATGATCCGCATGCAGCATCCACTCGCTGCCGTATCCGCCGAGGACGGCGAAATCGGGATCCGAATAGACGATCGATGCCTCGATAACCCGAGTCTGGAATTGCAGCGCGTCCTCCATGTCGCTGACCAGCAGATTGATCGTCAGTCCGCGCAGCGAATGTCCGTACTCGTCGGCCGGCATCCACGGCTCCGATGTTCTAAGTTTCACAGGATCCGCCCCGATTCATGCTCAGCCGGATTGGCGCCTAGCGGCCTTGCCGCGCGAATCCCGCAAAGAGACGGTGCGGACGAATTCGGCCGGCTTGCCGTTGCCGCCCGCTCGGCGCAGATAGTAGTAGCCGTTTCGTTCAAATTGGAATCGGCTCAATTCGGGCGCGTTCGCTGCGTCCGGTTCGACGCGCGCATTGATGTTTACGACGTGAGAGTGCGGATTGATCAGTTCCCGGAATTCGCGATCCTTCTGCGCGCCCGGGTTGGCGACGGTGAACAGGTGTTCATACAGGTGTATGTGCGCCGGCGCGCTATGCCTTGCGTCGACCCAGTGTATCGTGCCTTTGACCTTTCGCCCGTCCGGAGCCACGCCGCCGCGGCTTTGCGGGTCGTAGCGGCACCTAAGCTCTACGACTGCGCTTCCGGTTTCGTCGGTCACCGCTTCTACGCATGTAATCAGATAGGCGTAGCGAAGTCTTACTTCGACGCCGGGTGCGAGACGGAAAAAATTCTTTTCCGGCTCAAGCCTGAAATCGTCGGCGTCAATGTATATTTCCTTGCTGAAGGGAATCGTGCGGGTTCCGGCTTCGGGGCGCTTCGGATGGTTCTGAGCTTCGAGCCAGTCGACTTGTTCGTCTGGAAAATTCTCAATGACGACGCGTATCGGATGCATTACGGCCATCGTGCGCGGGGCATCGCGGTCGAGTTCCTGGCGTATTGTATTTTCCAGAACCGGCATTTCGACTTCGTTGAATTTCTTTGTGATGCCGATCAGGCTGCAGAATTCGCGAATCGAATTCGGCGTATAGCCGCGGTTGCGCAGGCCGGAGATCGTGGGCATGCGCGGGTCGTCCCAGCCGTCGACCAGCTTGTCCTCGACGAGTCGGGTCAGAAGCCGCTTGCTGAGCACTGTGTATTCGAGCGACAGGCGGGAAAATTCAGTCTGTTCCGGTTTGCTTGGGGCGCTGACATTGTCGATGCACCAGTCGTACAAGGGGCGATGATCCTCGAATTCCATAGTGCACAGCGAATGGGTTACGCCTTCGATTGCGTCGGACAGCGCATGGGCGAAGTCGTACATCGGATAGATGCACCATTTTGTGCCGGTTATCGGATGCGCCAGATGCCGGATGCGGTAGATGACCGGATCGCGCATGTTGATATTTCCCGAGCTCATGTCGATTTTTGCGCGCAACACGTGCTCGTTGTCGGCAAATTCGCCGCTGCGCATGCGTCGGAACAGATCGAGATTCTCCTCGGCCGAACGGTTCCGGTAGGGGCTGTCGACGCCTGGCTCGGTCAGGGTTCCGCGGTATTGCCGCATTTGCTCGGGCGTCAGGCTGTCCACGTAGGCGGTGCCGTTTTCGATCAATTCGACGGCAAAGCCGTAAAGCCGTTCAAAATAGCCGGATGCATGCAGCGGCTCATCTTTTCCGTAGCCGAGCCAGCGGACATCCTCGATGATCGAGTTCACATAGTCGATATTTTCCTTGCCCGGATTCGTGTCATCGAATCTGAAGTTACACCGGCCGCCGTAGTCTTTCGCAATCCCGAAATTCAGGCAGATGGATTTGGCGTGGCCGATATGCAGATAGCCGTTCGGCTCCGGCGGAAACCGAGTCACGACTTGGCCGCCATGCTTGTTGCAGGCGATGTCCTCATCGATTTTCTGGCGAATGAAATTGGTGGCGGATGTCACGTTTGGGCTCCGGTTTTCGATTGTGGCTGCGCGAGGACGGGCGATCAGGTACGCATCTTCGAGTTGGCTTGACAAGTCACTGGCTGACGTTGTTTGGTATAAAATTTGTCCAATTTGACTGTGTCGGGCTGCTGCGCAATGAATCTCGCATTTCTGATGGACCCCTTGGAGTCCGTAAAAGCATACAAGGATACGTCCTATTATCTGATGCTTGCCGCTTATCAGCGCGGTCACAAAGTATTCTATTTTAATCAAAACTCGATGCAGGTGATTGACGGCGTGGTATCCGCGCATGTCCAGAGCGTTGCCGTGCATGATTCTCCGGAGCATCCATTTTCAGTATTGACCGAAGAACGTGCCGTGCTTTCCGGGATGAATGCGATCGTTGTTCGCACGGATCCGCCTGTTGATCGCAGCTATCTGTACGCGACATTGCTGCTGGATCTGATTGGCGGCACCACGGTTATCGTCAACCGTCCGGAAGGGATAAGAAACTGGAATGAAAAGCTTGCAGCGCTTTGCTATCCCGACATCTCCCCGGCCACCCTGGTGACGCGGAGCAAGGAGGAAATTTTGCGCTTTGAAGCATCTCGCGGCCGCTTGACGCTTAAGCCTGTTGACGGTCACGGCGGCGAGGGCATCGTGTTTTACGGATCCGGCGATGACGAATCGATGATTGATCAGATCACCAGCAACGGAAGGCATTGGGTGATTGCCCAGGAGTATCTTAGCGCTGCGGCGCATGGAGACAAGCGCATCCATTTGCTCGACGGCGAGCCGGTCGGAGCAATCTTGCGTGTGCATGCCGAGGGCAGGGAGTTGAATAATCTGGATCAGGGCGGAGTTGCGGTCCGTTCTGAATTGGACGAGGTCGATCATGCCATCTGCCGCAGAATCAGGCAGGGTCTGAGCGATCAGGGAATCTTTTATGCTGGAATCGACGTAATCGGCGGAAAGCTGATTGAAATCAACGTTACCAGCCCGACAGGGCTTCAGGAGCTGTGCAGATTTGATGAAAAGGCGTATCATCACGACATCGTCGAGGCGCTTGAATGCAAAGTATCGGCCGCCGCGCGATAGATTGCGTTTTCGCAAGTATTCATAAGCCCTTATCACCAATTCCTTAAGTTGCCGCAATGTCTGTTGTGACCCGATTCGCTCCGAGCCCGACTGGCGTGATCCATATCGGATCGGTGCGCACCGCGCTTTTTTCCTGGCTGTTCGCACGCAAGCAGGGCGGAAAATTCCTGCTTCGAATCGAGGATACCGATCGTGTGCGCTCGTCCGATGAGTTCACTTCGCTAATCCTTGAAACCCTTGACTGGCTCGGGATGGTGCCGGATGAGCCGCCGATGTTCCAGTCCGAGCGCGGGGCGGCATACCGGCTTGAGGCGCGCAAGCTTGTCGAGCAGGGCGACGCCTACTATTGCGAATGTACCCGGGAGCGACTGGACGAGCTGAGAAAGACAATGGAGCGCCAAGGTGCGAAGCCAAGATACGACCGCCGTTGCCGGGACCGCGGAATTCAGCCGGCCGAAGATGGGAGCACGGTGATCAGATTCAAGAATCCGCTGCAAGGCGATGTGGTGGTTGACGACCTTGTGCAAGGCAGCGTCACCTATAGCAACAGCGAATTGGATGACTTGATCATCATCCGCTCCGACGGATCGCCGACGTACAACTTTTCGGTTGTAGTTGACGAGTTGGGCATGGGTATCACCCATGTGCTGCGCGGCGATGATCATTTGAACAATACGCCTCGTCAGATCAACCTGTATCGGGCATTCGGTGCGCAGTCCCCGCGCTTCGGGCATGTTCCGATGATTCTATCGTCTCAGGGCAAGAAGATTTCCAAGCGGGACAATCCGCCCAGTGTGCTGGAATATCGCGACCGGGGATATTTGCCCGAAGCGATGCTGAATTACTTGGCCCGCCTGGGCTGGTCTCATGGCGATAAGGAAATATTCAGTGTCGATGAGTTGATCGAGTTGTTCGATGCGGGCCGCATACACCGATCGCCTGCGTCGCTTGATGAGAAAAAGCTCGAGTGGATCAACCATCAGCACATCATGTCTGCGGATGCGGATCGGCTTGCCGGAGCGGCACAGGCGGCGTTCGCCTCCCGGGGAATCGATACGGAATCTTCGGGTCCGGATTTGGCCGAGGTTGTCGAAGTTCAAAAGACGCGTTCCAAGACAATCGGCGAACTGGTCGACCAGAGCCGGTATTTTTTTCAGGACATCGGCGAATACGACGAGTCTGCGGCGCGCAAGCATCTGACCGCCGAAGCCGCTTCGCTATTGACACAGTTGCGCGACAGTCTTGACCGGATCGATGAGTGGGGCAAGGACGGCATTCATGCGGTCTTGAGCGAAATTGTCGAAAGCAACGGGGTGAAATTCGGCGCGATCGCCCAGCCTGCGCGGGTCGCTTTGACGGGAGGGACTGTTTCCCCGGGGATCGATGTGACAATCAAGCTGATTGGAGCGGACGTGTCGAAGCGGCGGCTTGATTGTGCAATTGAGTGGATTGCGGACAAAGCGGGCGATTGACATTGCATTCAGCGGTCCGGCCGAGTCGTGTTGTGGAGGGCGGAATCTGGTTGGGAACAGGAATTTGAAACTGACTTATAATGGCGCTGCGAAAAATATCCGCAGGTTTTCGCAGGCTTAGTACAATAGCCGCCGATGCCGCAGGCATCGGTCACGCGCAGCGATTTGGGGCCATAGCTCAGTTGGGAGAGCGCTACAATGGCATTGTAGAGGTCGTCGGTTCGATCCCGTCTGGCTCCACCATTCATTCGCATCAATGATCAGTGGAGAATTTGTTTCGTTTGGACAGATCAAGGTCCAGAAGACGTTGAAATAATTGATTACCACTGAGGACGAGGTTCTGGTTGTGTTGAAACAAACTAGTCATCCAGGAGAAATATTGAAGTGTGAATTTCTTATGCCGCTAGAGATGAGCGCAGGCGATCTTGCCAAACGAATAGGAGTGCCGCGTAGTAGAATTGAGCGAATAGTTAAGGAGACTTCGCCGATCACCGTCGACACCGCAGTGCGTCTGTCTCGTTTTTTCGGATCAACGCCACAGTTTTGGCTCAATTTGCAAAATACCTATGACGTAGCGGCTACAAGTGTCAACATTGGCGGTATCCAGCCTCTTGAGCAAATCGCTCTATAACGCAACAGATACAAGTCAGGGTCTTCCCCCAATTCACCTAACCCGCATTTCTCCTGTACTGTGGATTGGTACATTGCTCCGCATGTCATGCACATCCTGTTTCAATTGTTTCATTGATCTGACCTCCCGGTTGGAGTCAATTATCCGCTTCGCCGTCTCGTTCGCCAATTCCTGATATGCCTCAGACTCTTCGTCCGCATTCTCCTGGATGAATTGCACCGCTTCGATCAACTTCTCATCAGCTTCATCGTGATGGCGCAGCAACATGAGCGCTCCGGCAAAATCGCCCGGGTGCGCCTCGCCGCGCTTGAGCAGTTCGACCTCTTCAACGACGACGTAGCGGTGACTTGGCCGATACCTTGCAATCTCCTCGCTGCCAGGTTCTAACATCGTCTCAATCACGGTCGGCATCAGGCCTTTGCCGAAATCGGTCTTGCCGCGCACCTTCCACAGCGCCTCATACTGCAGTCCCGCGTAAGTGAGCATCTGAAACGGCATGCCCGGATCGATCCGGGACTGGAACTCGAAATGAAAGAACACCACCAGCGTGTGACTGTCGCCCCGGTAGTCGACCACCCAGGCCGAAGCGCTGCACCAGATTCGTGCTCACCCAGTCCGACGGTACGCGACGCAAGGTGGGCAGTTCGAGAGCGGCGAGAAGCTCAGGCGAAACGACGTATCGCAGATACGAAGCGACTGCTCTTGGGTCGGTGTTGAATACGTGCTTGATTGCGAAGTCAAATTTCATGGAATCTCCTTTTTGTAAGGTGCCGTTGCGCATAATCATGCTTGCGTGAGTCGATTTTTGAATATGGAAAGGTAATAAATATTTCATGAAAAGCGGTTGGCAATTCTCCCCGCCCGCTATAAAATGTTCGCGTCATATCGCCATTGTCAGAATACGCCATAGAGGTAGCTAATCTTTACGGAGTGGCTTGTCCGCCCGGCAACGTTTTTACGACAAATGGCCAAACTCAGGTTTAACTAATCCCGTCAATTGGGGTGTGGGGTGATTTTGTCACTTTAATAAGATTGCTCAACAATATTTCAACATAATTACTATATTTCGCAATCGGTAAGTCGATTGCTTTCGTACTACCTTAAGTTGGAGAGTCAAAAGACTCTCGGTGAAGAATCCAGTGATGGTTACGATCAGCACAAAAGCACAGGCCAGAGTATTTGGGATCAGCATTGAGGCAGGATGCAATTGTGCATTTACGAATCGCAATCTCAACGCACAGGCGGATAATACAGATCATAACGGATCAATCACCGGCATTGAGTTTCTTCGTTCTGAAAGGCGGTATTGGCCAAACCTGCGCGCTTTGAACGATGTCGTCGGACTGATCGTCCAAATCGTTATGAATGTGGGGCGTTTTACTCCTTCCTCGTCACCCCCCCCCCTCCCCCGCAAATTGGGGCATGCATAAATTCCTGCAATTTGTGGTATTGGCGGTACTTCTCGCAGTACTCGCAAATACATCAAATGCGTCGGCTTCGTCGACAGTTACCATTGCCGCCGATTCCGCATCGGTATCAGAGGGGGCTTCAGCGTCCTTCACGGTGACTGCTACACCAGTGCCGACATCAAACCTCAAAGTGAACGTTGGGGAAGGCAGCCAGGGTACCAATCAGTCTATCTTGAGACAAGTGACCATTCCAGCATCAGGGAACAATGCGGGTTCGGCGACATTTACCATCGGGACAGTGCAAGACGATGTGGATAAGCCTAAAGGGAGCAGTGGTACTGTCGTTGCGACCTTGAATTCAGGAACCGGTTATACAGTGGGTACATCGTCCTCGGCTACGGTTGAGATCACCGACGATGATCCCACAGTGGTGAGCCTCGCACGCGTGGGTTCGGGCGCTGTCACCGAAGGTGAGACGGCTGAGTTTACAGTGACACTGTCTCGAGAGTTGGTCGCAGGTGAGATTATTGATGTGCCGTTGCGCATCAATGGCGGCGGTAGTAATTGGTCGCGCGATTGGTCTGTTTCCAAGAAGTCTGGTTCGAGTATCAACTCGGGAGTCACTTTGCCCGAAGTTTCTGTTTTTGAAAGAACGAAGGTGGTGCGTTTTAGAGATTCTGGAGCCAGAACTGCAACCCTTTTGCTGCAGACGAACATTGACTATGTTGCAGAAGGCGGCGACGCGGGTGGCGAAACATTCACGCTTATCCTTGGTTCAGACACGGCATTCGACGCGAATTCTCGCCTTACCAATGTCGGCGGTGGTGCCAGGCGCAACACGGATGCTGCAATGCACAGCTTCGAGTTACAGGTCAATGACTTCGTATTGCCTGTTCCGACGCTCAAAGTCGAGGCTCCAACTGTTGTTGAGGGTGACAGCGGTACAATCAAGTTCACTTTAAGCCGACCAGTAAGCCAAAGTATCGATATCAGACTCTTTTTTGTCGGGGCTGGTTGCAGTCAAATCTCATCGTCTGTCTGCCCGCCAGGTGTCGATGAAGCTACATGGTCTGCGGACTACAAGTCGGCATCTTTTCCAGTAACCACAACCAGTTATACGTTTGCCCCGGGTGAAACGAGCAAGACGTTTGCGTTCACGACGACCGATGACAGCACGGTTGAGTCCACTGAAGTTTTTTTGATCGGTTTGCAGGGTCTCCACCCCAGTGAAGCCACAATAGATCCAAAAACACCGCCTTA
Source organism: Arenicellales bacterium (assembly GCA_965214615.1). Taxonomy (GTDB): domain Bacteria; phylum Pseudomonadota; class Gammaproteobacteria; order Arenicellales; family JAJDZL01; genus CBDAUN01. Next base: position 2,608,973 of record OZ243952.1, on the reverse strand, counting down.
CGGCTTTTTGTCAACAAGTGGCGGCGGGTCCGGTGATGTAGAAGCTTACTGGTATGTCCGTATTTTGGACAACGATAACCCGAAAAACCCAAATATCACCATAGCTCCTGGCACATCGTCAGTAACAGAGGGATCCCCTGCGACCTTTACGTTGACTGCGACGCCAACTCCAGCAGACAGTTTTAACGTAAATATGATGGTCAGTGGGACCGGCAATGGAGCGCCGAGCGCAGAGATCGGATCGAAGCAGGTGTTGTTTCCGGCGGCAGCGAATACAGCGACATTCAGCGTCCGTACGTCTGACGGAGTAGACGACCCCACTGGTACCGTCGGCACCATCGTCGCGACCGTGGATTCGGGAACCGGCTACACGATTGCAAAATCGATTTCCGCGTCAGTTGAGATTGAAGACGGTGACCCTACGGTCGTCAGTCTCGCACGGACAGGTTTTGGTCCCATTGACGAGGGTGAGGCGGTTGAATTCAAGGTAACGCTGGGTCGAGCACTGAAGGCTGGTGAGATTGTCCATGTACCGCTGGAGATCGGCGGCGCGGGGGTAGTGCCTGCCGATTGGAATCTTTCTAAACACTCTGATGCCAAACTCAATAAAGGCGTCAGTTTATCGCGTCTTCTAAGTTCAACTCCAGTGGTAATTTTCACCGGAGCGGGTGCCAAGTCCGCGACACTGATACTCACAGCAAAACGTGACTACACTGCGGAGGGTAATGGGTCGAACTTTGAGACTTTTGCGCTCGCGCTCGGTTCTAGCGAGGCGTTTGGCTCGAACACGCTGGGCACCAATGTCGGTGGTGGTGCGAATCCGCATCCAAATCCCGCAATGCACCGCTTTGAAGTCAAGGTAAACGATGTTGCAGCAGTTGGCGTGCCGACACTCAAGGTAGAATACCCGACATTTACCGAAGGTGACAGCGGCACCCTCAAATTTACTCTGAGTCACCCTCCGGAAGAGCAGTTGGTAGGACTTGTTGCGGTTGTTGATATTTCCGGTACCACTACTGCTTCGTCCAACGACTATTCGTTTTCCCTCCAAGATCGAACGCTTGTGTTCAATCGAGGCGTTACGACCAAGACTGTCCCGTTCACGATCACCGACGACAATGTAAGCGAACCGACAGAGGTTTTCGTGTTCGAACTTGCTGGCCCATTCACCATTGATTCCGCTACGCCGCCTGACAGTTTCAACACCTTTATTCAGCCTCAAAGGCCTCTATGGAATGTTTACATACAAGATAACGACAATTCAGCGAATCCTATCGTTACGATCGCTTCAAACGACTCTGCGGTTGCAGAAGGATTGCCCGCGACCTTCACCGTGACCGCGACGCCAGCGCCGACTGCGAGCTTCACTGTGGATCTTACGGCGAGCGATGCCCTCCGCGGTGGGACCCGTTCGAGGCAGTCGTCTATTTTAGCGGGTTCGACAACAGCGACATTTACCGTCCCTACCATCGATGGCACAGACTACTCCACTGGCGCCACTCCCGATATTGTTGCGACTCTAGATGCAGGCGCCGGCTATATAGTGGGTACGTCGTCCTCGGCTTCGGTCGCCGTTAACGACGAGGATCCCACGGTGGTAAGCCTCAATCGTGTAGGATCAGGTGCTGTCGACGAAGGACAGTCTGTCGAGTTTACTATAGATTTGTCTCGAGCTTTGGTTGGCGGTGAGATTATTGATGTTCCGCTGCTTATTGGCGGTATGGGAATAACCACCGACGATTGGGGTCTTTCTGACAAGCCTGGTACAGGTCTGAATTCCGGTGTTCGTCTCTCGGGCATAAACACTTCGACGCCGATGGTGCGTCTCAGAGGTGAGGGTACCAAGACTGCCACCCTGGTGCTAGGGGTGCCAGCTGACAATCTCGCAGAAGGTGATGGTGCGGGTGCTGAAACCTTGGAGGTTTCGCTCGGTTCGAACTTGGCGTTTGATGCACAGGTGCTTGGCACCAATGTTGGGGGCGGAGCCGACCCGCACGCGAGCGCTGCGATGAACAGTTTCGAAATCAAGGTGAACGACACCACCGCCACTTCGTCCGCGCCGACGCTAAAGGTTAAGGTTCCAGCCGTCACCGAAGGTGAAAAAGGGGTAATTGAACTCGTTTTAAGTCATCCGGTGAGCGATCCTGTTCAATTTTTTGTCAGGAGTCTCGTATGCTCGGATGCATTGGCTCCCCGGTGTCCAGAGGACACGGGAAAAGCAAAGCTGGGTGAAGATTTCTCCACCGATTTTTCTCAATCCTCAATCAGTTTGACATTCGCCCCCGGTGAGACATACAAATCTTTGCTTTACACGACGAGTGACGATAGTGACGTGGAGTTGACCGAGGTCTTTTACTTTGCGCTCAATTCCCTTGATCCTTCCAAGGCTGCTATCGATTTGTCAACTCTGCCTGACGTGAGCAAAGGCAGAAACTCTGCTGGCGCAGATGCTTACTGGTATGTACGTATTGTGGACAATGACAGCACGGCCAACCCAAACGTCACCATCGCTCCTGGTGATTCACCAGTTACGGAGGGGACAGACGCCACCTTCATTGTGACCGCAGTCCCGGCGCCTGCGGCAGGCATTGACGTGAACGTAGCGATAAGTGAGGTTATCACTGGCGCTGCCAGCAAACAAATTGGTTCACAGTCGGTGAGTGTACCGGCATCAACGGGCCATGCAAGTACGGCAACACTGACTGTCACTACTGCAGACACAGTAGACGAGCCCACCGGTAGGATTGTCGCGAGCATAAAACCTGGTAACAGATATAGAGTGGGCGCTGTGGCTTCAGCGACGGTTGAGGTAGAAGACGACGATTCTACGACAGTGATGCTCGCTCGGGAAGGTTCGGCTGGTATTTCTGAGGACGGCGGTACTGTGGATGTTGCCGTAACGCTTGGAAGACAATTGGCAGCAGGTGAAAGTGTGACAGTTCCGCTTGTGGTGACCGGTGCAACAGTGGGCACGCACTACACTTACGCTCTGACCGATGACAGTGATTCTATTTCGCTCAGCGCTTTGTCACCTCACAACACGCAGAATCCTGCGGTGATATTTTCTGGTGTCGGTGCCAGGGGTGCGATATTGAGGTTTACTGGTGTTGACAACAGCGACCAGACGGCTCGCACGTTAAGTGTCGACTACGGGACTGGTGTTCGTGCTCCTTTCTCATCTGGACTTTCCGGTGGACTCACCACAACCGGTTCTGTTGCTGTGCCGATTATTGACGATGAAAACATGATCAGCGTAACCGGCGCACAGGCGGCAGAGGGCAATGCGGTGGAGTTTGCTGTGACGCTTCCGCAGGCGGCACCAAGCGGGGGTGTGGGCATCGATTATTCGACATCGAACGGACGCGGGGAGCAAAGTGACGCGTCCCATCAGGTGGCGACCACTGCGGACTACACTTCGGCAAGCAGCGAGACGCTCACGATCGCCCAAGGTCAGCGAAGCGGTACCGTAAGCATCGCAACGACAGATGATCAAACCTACGAGAGTGATCATTATTTTACGCTGACGCTCGACAGTACGAATCACTTCAGCTTGAATCTCAGTGCGAATACTGCAATTGGCACCATCACCGATGAACAAGATTTGCCGAGATTTGGTTTTTCGACACCCTCTACCGCTGCGAACGAAGGTGATGGCACAGTGACACTTACTGTCGAGAAAACCGGTACCACACTGCTTGATGCGTCATTAAGCTATGCCACCTTCGACGCAACTGCGACCGGCGGCAGTGACTACACTGTGATCAAGAGTACAGATCTCGTATTCGGCAAGGACGACACGAGCAAGGAACTGACTGTGACACTCCGCGATGATGCTGCCGATGAGATGACAGAAGCGTTTACCGTAGACCTCATTGCGACTGCCGGTGCCCGACTTGACACCGCATCTAGTCACAGTATTGAGATTGCGGACAATGATGCAACTCGAGTGAGGCTTTCATCTGCGGCTGAAAGCGCAATCGCCGAAGACGGTGAAACGACTCTCATAATCGATTTGAACCGTGCGCTTACAGGCGATGAGAAACTTTCTGTACCGCTTGTTGTTTGGGGAGATGCCAGCCTAGGCAGCGATTACACACTGTCGGGAGTCGCGCTGAGCGGTGTTTCATACACCAATCTTGATAGCACTGACCTTGTCAATGAACCGCCGACCGTCTCATTTTCCGGTGCGGCCAATGCTTCGCGGCGCGCAGTGCTGACCGTCAAGAGCATCGACGATGCCGTTGATGAGACGGACCTGGAATCGGTGATAGTTGGACTGGGTGCCATTGATGCAAGTTTGGCGATGAACCTCGATGGAGGTGTGACAGGTTCTGGCCTGGTAGACTTCCCAATTGAAGACAACGATGATTTGCCGGTGCTGTCGATTGACGCCCCGAGTACCACCGAGGGCAACAAATTACAGTTCACGGTAACGCTGACACCGCAAAGCGAAAAGGATGTGAGCGTCGATTATGCTGAGATTTCAGGCGGTACGGCAACATCGGGAGTTGACTACGATGAATTGCCCGCCGGTACGTTGATTTTTCCTGCGGGTGAAACGACGCGAAACATCAGTATCACTGTTTTAGACGATAACAGTGACGAATCCATGGATGAAACTGTAACTGTGCAGCTGTTATCTGCAGACAATGCAACGTTGGAAGGCGGTGGTATCACTCTCAACAGCATGGGCACCATCATTGACGTTAATCCGACAGTAGTGAGTCTGGCGCGAACAGGCTCAGGTGCCATTGACGAGGGTCAGAAAATTGAATTCACGGTAACACTGGTTCGAGAACTGATTGCAAGCGAGATTGTCGACGTGCCACTCGACATTGGCGGTGCGGGCGTGACTACTGCCGACTGGTTTTTGCTGGGAAAGGCCGGTGCAAGTCTCAACACGGGTGTCAGTCTTTCCGGCACCGGCACTTCGACTCCGGTCGTGCGTTTTAGCGGTGCGCGCGCCAAAGTTGCGACACTGGTGTTAGGGACGCCGATTGACAACATTGCAGAGGGCGGCGGAACGAATCTGGAAACCATTGATGTTGCGCTCGGCACAAAGGCAGCGTTCAGTGCAGGTGCGCTTGGGACCAATGTGGATGGCGGTGCTGTCCCGAATCCGGTTGCTGCAATGAGCAGTTTCGACATTGTGGTCAACGACATCACCGCAGCATCGGCTGTACCGAAGCTTAAAGTTAATGTTCCGGCCGTTATCGAAGGCGAAAGCGGCACGATAGCCATTGCGCTGAGTCATACAGTAAATCAGTCAATCGTTGTCAACTACTCTGCAAGTCAGTGCACAACGAGCATTCCGTGTCCCCAGGGCACGAACGCGGCGTCCACAGCAAGTGACTTGTCTTTTTCATCAGGGTCAATAACTTTTACACCCGGGGAGACAGTCAAGACCATTTCCTTTGCGACGACTGACGACAACAGCAATGAGTCAACTGAGGCTTTCCTGTTTGTCCTGGACTTGCTTAATTCAACTAAGGACCTTGTCTTCGATGCGGGTACGCCAGCTGATGGAACCACGGTATCTGAAGCTTATTGGTTTGTTCGCATTCACGACAACGACAACCCGGCGAACCCGAGCATCGCGATCGCTGCCGGTGCTGCTCCTGCCGAGGGAACAGGTGCAAGGTTCACGGTGACAGCGACACCGACGCCAAGTGCCAATATCACTGTAAATGTCACGGTGAGCGATATTGGCGGCGGTGCTGCAAGCGGCCAAACCGGAGCCAGGCAGGTGACCATTCCGGCATCGGGAAACAGCGCCGGCACAGCCTCTTTTACTGTCGGCACGGCGAACGACGAGATGGACAACCCCAAAGGCACCGCCATCGTTGCGACTGTGAATTCCGGCTCCGGCTACAAAACGGGCAGTTCGACTTCTGCGATCGCCGAGATCACCGACGATGAACCGACGGTGGTGAGTCTCGCACGGGTGGGGTCGGGCGCTATCGACGAAGGCGAGGCGGTTGAGTTTACAGTGACGCTGTCTCGAGAGTTGGTCGCAGGTGAGATTATTGATGTGCCGTTGCGCATCAATGGCGGCGGTAGTGGATGGTGGCGCGATTTGTCTGTTTCAAGAAAGTCTGGTTCGAGTATTAACTCGGGAGTCAATTTGCCTGAAGTTCATTTTAGTGAAAGAACCCGGGTGGTACGTTTTGCAGGTTCGGGTGCCAGAACTGCAACCCTTTTACTTCAGACGAGAATCGACAATGTTGCAGAAGGCGGCGACGCGGGTGGTGAAACATTCACGCTTAACCTTGGTTCAGACATGGCATTCGACGCGAATTCTCGCCGTACGAATGTCGGCGGCGGGGCCAGACGCAACGCAGATGCTGCAATGCACAGCTTCGACTTACAGGTCAATGATGCCGTTGTGCCTGTTCCGACGCTCAAGGTTGAGGCTCCAACTGTTATTGAGGGTGACAGTGGTGCAATCAAGCTCATTTTAAGCCGACCATCAAGCCGAAGTATCAGTTTCAGAGTCTATGTTGGCTCGATTGACTGCGATAGATTTTCAGAGGAAATCTGCCCGCCAGATGTCGGTACAGCTAGGCGGCCTGGGGACTACAATTCGTCATCTTTTCCACGCACCACAACCCTATATACGTTTGACCCGGGTGAAACGAGCAAGACGTTCGCGTTCACAACGAGCGATGACAGCACGGTTGAGTCAACTGAGATTTTTCATATTTCTATGCTTGATCTCCATCCTACTGAAGCCACAATAGATTCAAAAACACCGCCTGCCGGCTTTTATGCATTTAGTGGCGGTTCCGCCGATGTAAATGCTTACTGGTTCATCCGTATTTTGGACAATGACAACCCGGCGAATCCAAACATCACTATTGCCCCTGGCACGTCCCCTGTGACGGAAGGGACGGCCGCGGGTTTCACAGTGACAGCGGCACCTGCGCCGGCGACAGATCTCACTTTAGATATTTCCGTCAGCGAGACTGGCAATATTGCTGACAGCAATGATGTCGGTTCGAAACAGGTGACTATCCCGGCTGCAGGCAGCCAGAACGAGGGAACCGCGACACTGACCGTCAGCACGATAGATGACACAGTCGATGAACGCAATGGCGCTATCCTTGCAACCCTGGACTCCGGTTCCGGATATACGCCGGGAACATCATCCTCGGCGACGGTTGATGTTTTGGATGACGATGCGACAACCGTGACGCTCGCTCGTTCAGGCTCAGGTGGGGTTGCTGAGGACGGAGGTACGGTGGATGTAACCGTGACGCTTGGCAGAGAATTGGTCGACGGTGAAAGTGTGACGGTTCCTCTTTCAGTGACGGGTGCAACGGTGCGGAGACATTACACCTATGTGCTCACAGATGGTGGTTCGGGTGTGGCTCATGACACGAAGCTCCCGCACAGTAGCCAGAATTTGGCGGTGATTTTCTCAGGTGCCGGCGCGAAAACCGCGACAGTGAGATTCACTGCGGTTGACAATAACGACCAGACTTCCCGCGTATTGAACATTGCCTACGGGACAGGTATCCGAGCACCATCTTCAACCGGACTTTCTGGCGGTATCAACGCTGCCGGTTCGATAGCGATACCGATTGTCGATGATGATGCCGGAATCAGCCTGGCGGCCGCCAGCGCTGCAGAGGGTAATGCGGTGGAATTCACTGTGACGCTTCCGCAGGCAGCGCCAAGCGGCGGTGTGGACATCGTCTACTCGACTTCAGATGGGCGCGCGCAGTCGACAGATGCGGACTATCAGGTTGCGACAAGTTCAGACTATACGGCGGCAAGCGGGGCAACACTCGCCATCGCCCAAGGCCAGCGAAGCGGCACCGTGAGTATTGCGACGACGGATGACCAAGCCTACGAGAGTGACCATTATTTTAAGTTGACGCTCGACAGCACCAATCACTTCAGCATTGATCCAAGTGCGAGTTCTGCGATTGGCACCATTACCGATGAAGATGATGTGCCAAGTTTTGAATTTTCGACAGCCTCTACCACTGCGAGCGAAGGTGATGGGACGCTGACGCTGACCGTTGAGAAGACCGGTACCACACTGCTAGATTCGACGCTTAACTTTACCACGGTCGACAATACTGCAACAGGCGGCAGCGATTTTATTGCAATCAAAGATGCGAAACTCGTATTTGGCAAGGACGATGTGAGCAAAGATATCACAGTAAGCCTTGTCGATGATACGGCAGATGAACCGGTTCAGGCGTTTGGCGCGGTGCTCAGTGCAGATGCCCACAGTCAGCTTGGCAGCACAGTCAGTCACAGCATCGAGATTACCGACAACGATGCGACCGAGGTGACGCTCTCATCGAGATTTGATGGCATCAACACGGGGGAAACCGATCGAAACTATGCTGTAACCATAGAACTTAACCGTGCGCTCACAGGCGATGAGACATTGGCTGTACCGCTTGTTTTTGGAGGCGCTGCGACGTTTGGCGCGGATTATTGGGTTTCGGCATTCGGTTCAAAAATCCCGGGTGTTCGCTTTATGAATCTTGGGAGCACAAACCTTACGGACAATCCGCCAACCATTGTTTTTTCAGGTGAGGACAACGCGGTGCGCAGCGCTTCGATTGTTATCAATATCCGATTTGATGATATCGATGAAAACGATGAGTCACTGACAGTTGAGTTAGGCACTTTGGACGAGAAATCCGGTACAAATCTCGGCGGCGGTGCGACCGGTTCAGGCACTGTAGGCCTTACAATCAACGACTGGAGTGGTTCGCCGGTACTGTCCATCGATGCCCCGAGTGCTGCCGAGGGCGGCACCTTGCGGTTCACGGTAACGCTCACGCCGATGAGTGGCAAGGAAGTTACTGTCGATTATGCTGAGATTGCTGGTGGTACAGCAACTCAAGCAGTGGACTACACTGCGTTGACAGCCGGAACTTTGACTTTTACTCCAGGGCAGACGACACAGCATATTGATGTAGCGGTTCTTGACAGCAATACCATTGACGAGTCAATCGGCAAGACGATGAAAGTTCAGCTTTCAAATGCAGTCAATGCAAGTCTTATGGGCGGCGGCAATACGCTCGATGGCACAGGAACCATTGCTGACAACGACCCGACAGTGGTGAGTCTTGCGCGAACAGGCTCAGGGGCCATTGATGAGGGCAAGGCATTTGAATTCACGGTAACGCTGGCCCGGACGTTGATTGCGGGTGAGATTATCGATGTGCCACTGAAAATCGGCGGCACAGGTGTGACAACGGCAGACTGGTCCCTGGTAACGAAATCCGGAATGGCGATTAATACCGGTGTCAGTCTTTCCAACACAGGCACTATGACGCCGGTTCTACGTTTTGAAGGTGCGGGAGCGCAAATTGCGACATTGTTGATAGGGGCTAAGATTGACAATACCGCAGAGGGTGGCGGAGCGAATCAGGAGACCTTTGAGATCGCACTGGGGTCGAATGCAGATTTCGATGCCAATACGCTTGGCACTAACGTTCTCGGCGGTGCCGATCCGCACGCAAGTGCTGCGATGAACAGTTTCGAAGTCGTAGTGAACGACATCACAGGGTCGGTCAAGCCGACACTTAGGATTGATATCCCAACCGTCACCGAGGGTGAAAGCGGCGCTATTGAACTGACTTTGAGTCGACCGGCGGATAAGAGACTAGTGTTTAATTTTGGAATTGATGAATGCGGTACAAGTTATACCTCTCCTTGTCCACCGGGTAGGAAACCTGCATCGCTTGACGTTGACTTTTCCGTGCAAGCAAGGTATCCGCCACTTCTAGTCGGGTTTGCCCCCGGTGAGACGAAAAAGTCAATCCCCTATACGACGACCGATGACAGTTCAGTCGAATCGACTGAGATCTTTTACCTTTTGCTATTCGGTGATTTTAATGCGAACGAAATTGAGATCGATCCGAGTACACTGCCTGATGATTCAGTGGATTATCCTCATTGGCATGCTGCTATCCTGGACAATGACAACCCGGCGAATCCCAACATTGCCATTTCTTCTGGCACATCGCCGGTGACCGAGGGGACGGACGCGAGTTTCCAAGTGACAGCAACGCCGGCACCGACGGCAAATCTCACTGTAGATGTCGCGGTCAGCGAGGCGGGTAGTTTTACTGCCGCTGGCGGTATCGGTTCCAAACAGGTGACCATACCGTCTGCAACCAGCCAAAACGCGGGCACAGCGACGCTGACTGTCAGTACGGATGATGACAAAGTTGATGAACTCGATGGCGCTATCGTCGCGACGGTAGACTCAGGAAGCGGCTATACGGTGGGCAAACCCCCTTCGGCGACGGTTGAAGTTCAAGACAACGATGCCACAACCGTGACACTTGCGCGTTCAGGTTCAGGGGGCATTGCTGAAGACGGCGGTACGGTGGATGTCACCGTAACGCTTGGAAGACCACTGGTCGCTGGAGAAAGTGTGAGAGCACCGGTCGTGTTTACGGGCGCGACACACGCAACCCACTACACTTACGTATTCGAAGGCGGTACGGGTGTGACTCTTTATACGGATGAATTTCCATTTTTCGCCGACAATCCGGTAGTGAATTTCACAGGCGCAGGAGCGAAACAGGCAAAGTTCACATTCACCGCTGTCAATAACAATGACCAGACAGAGCGCACGCTGCTTGTCAGGTTTGGGACAGGGGGAGTGCAATTCGGACCATCCTCGTCAGGGCTTTCGGGTGGCATCAGCCCGGGTAGGTCTGTGTCCGTGCCCATTTTAGACGACGATGCGGGGGTGGGCGTGACCGACGCGAGCGCGCCGGAAGGCGATGCGGTGGAATTCACCGTGACTCTTCCGCAAGCCGCGCCAAGCGGGGGTGTGGACATCGTCTATTCGACATCGGACGGACGCGGACAGTCGGCAGACGCGGCCCATCAGGTTGCAACCGGCGCAGCAGACTATACGGCGGCGAGCAGTGCGACGCTCACTATTGCCGAAGGTGAAAAAAGCGGCACCGTGAGCATTGCGACGAGCGATGACCAAACCTACGAGAGTGATCATTATCTTACCTTGACACTTGCCAGCGCGAACCCCTTCAGCTTGAACTCAAGCGCGAGTTCCGCGGTTGGCACCATTACCGATGAGGATGATGTGCCGAGTTTTGAATTTTCGACATCCTCTACCACTGCGGCCGAAGATGACGGTACGGTGACGCTTAGCGTTGCCAGGACCGGCACTACATTGGTGGATGCGACGCTCAGCTATACCACCGTTGATGGTACTGCGATAGGCGGCGGTGATTTTGTTGCAATTGCGAAGACGGAGTTTATTTTCGGTAAGGATGATGTGAGCAAGAACATCATTGTCACACTCACTGATGACAATGATGATGAACCGGCGGAAGCGTTTTCCGTGGATCTTGGCGCTGATGCTCACGCCAAGCTTGGCACCACGACCAGCCACAGTATTGAGCTTGCCGACAGCGATGCGACCGAGGTAACGCTTACGTCTCCGGTTGGAACCGCAATTACCGAGATGGGAGGCACAAGTGGCGGAAGAGCGAATTTCACAGTCGAGCTTGGCCGTGCGCTCGAAGGCGATGAAACGCTGGAGGTGCCACTCATATTTGGAGGGGCTGCCGAATTTCTCACAGATTACATATTAAGTACCAATTACACACGTGGGGCAGATGACTTCATCCCTAAGGGAGTCAGCTACAAGAATCTTTCGAGTGCTGACATTGTAAACCTGCCGCCGACCATTGTATTTACCGGCCCGGTTGGAGCTTCGCGGCGTGCAACGCTTTCAATACGAGCTGTCAACGACAGGTTCGACGAGACAGACGAGTCGGTGACACTGGGTATGGGCACTCTGGATGCGAATTCAGGTACGAATCTCGGCGGCGGCGCGACCGGTTCAGGCACCGTGGCCTTCTCAATAACAGACAACGATGATGAACCGGCGCTGTCCATTGATTCACCGAGTGCCGGTGAAGGAAACACTTTGCGGTTCACGGCAACGCTCACGCCGGCGAGTGGCAAGGAGGTGACTGCCGATTATGCTGAGATTACCGGTGGTACAGCTACTCAAGGAGTCGACTACACAGCGCTGACTTCCGGAACCTTGACTTTTGCTTCAGGTGAGACAACACAACATATTGATGTAATGGTTCTTGACAGCAATGCCCTTGATGAGTCAATCACCAAGACGATGAAAGTCCGGCTTTCAAATGCAGTCAATGCAACATTTGCCGGCGGTGGTGTCACACTTGCCGGCACCGGCGCTATAACTGACAACGACCCGACAGTGGTGAGTCTTGCGCGAATAGACTCGGGTGCCATTGACGAGGGGCAGACGGCTGAGTTTACGGTAACGCTGTCCCGTGCACTGATTGCCGCCGAGATTATCGATGTGCCGCTGAACATCGGTGGTACAGGCGTAACCGCGGGCGACTGGTTTCTAGGTCGCAAACCCGGCACTGGCCTAAATACAGGTGTCAGCCTACTTGGCACCGGCACTTCCTCACCTGTGGTGCGATTTGAAAATGGAGCAGCCGAAATTGCGACGCTGGTATTGGGAGCAAGGATTGATAACACTGCCGAGGGCGGTGGAACGAATCTGGAGACCTACGAGATTGCACTTGGTTCGAATGCAGCGTTCGACGCAGGCACGCTGGGTACCAATGTCGGTGGTGGCGCTGATCCGCATACGACTGACGCAATGAACAGTTTCGACATCGCGGTCAATGACATCATAGGGTCGGCGACACCGACGCTCAAGGTCGAGGTCCCAACTGTCACCGAGGGTGGGAACGGCACCATTGATCTTACATTGAGCCGGGCGGCAAGTCAGTCGATTTCCATAGATCTTTCAACAAGCCGGTGCTCTGTAGGCATCCCCTGTCCACAGGGTGCCAAAGACGCGAGCGATTCCTCGGATTATTCTACTGATGCGCCTCAGTCATCAACCACTGTGACGTTCGCCCCGGGCGAGAAGTTCAAGACATACTCGCTTACAACGGTTGATGACAGCGAAATTGAGTCGACTGAAGTCATTGTGTTTCGCCTTGCCAATCTGAATTCTACCGAAGCGGCAATTGATTCGACGACACCGCCCGACGGCACTGTTTCGGCTGAATCCTACTGGTTCATTCGAATTTTGGACAACGACAATCCGGCGAACCCGAATGTCACCATCGCTCCCGGCACGTCGGTGGCGGAGGGATCGCCTGCGATTTTCACGGTCACCGCGACACCGGTGCCAACAGCGAACCTCACGGTGGATATTACTGTAAGTGATGTCGGTAACTCTGCGGCCAGTGGCCAAACCGGGTCAAAGTCGGTAGTCATTCCAGCGTCTGGTCTTAACGCAGGTAGCGCGCAACTCAGTGTTGGCACTGTCGCCGACTCGCTGGACGAGTTGCCTGGTCAAGCAGGTGCTATTGTTGCGACTGTTGATTTAGGCACCGGCTATACAGTGGGCACTTTATCATCGGCGAAAGTCGAGATGAAAGACGACACTCCCACGGTGGTGAGTCTTGCTCGCGTAGGATCCGGGGCTATTGACGAAGGCGAGACGATTGAATTTACAGTAACGCTGTCCCGGTCGTTGATCGCAGATGAGATCATTGATGTTCCGCTCACGATCGGCGGTACGGGCGTAACCGCGTCCGAATGGTCGCTGGTTGCGAAGTCCGGTACGGGGTTTAACACCGGTGTTACTGTTTCCGGCGAGAACTCCTTATCGCCGGTAGTGCGTTTTGCGAATGCTGGATCCGAGACTGCGACACTGGTTTTGGAGCCACAGATTGACAATACTGCAGAAGGCGGCTCGGCGAATCAGGAGATATTCGAGATCTCACTTGGTTCGAATTCAGCGTTCGATGCAAGCACGCTTGGCACCAATGTCGATGGCGGTGCTGACCCGCATTCAAGTGGTGCTAGGAACAGCTTCGATGTCACGGTCAATGATGCCGCGATAATTCCACCGACGCTCAGGGTTGATGTGCCGGTCGTCACCGAAGGGGACCAAGGTACGATTGATCTCACCCTAAGCCGAGCATCGACCAAGCCTGTTACGATCAATTATATTTTCTGGGTTTGCAATCTTTTTGACAGCCCTCCGTGTCCGACGGGTACTGAACGTGCGGAATTGGACATCGACTTTGTCGGTGTACCATCGACTTTCACGCTGAGGTTTGAGCCGGGTCAGGTGAAAAAGTCGATCCCCTTAACAACGATTGATGACAATGCGATTGAATCGACAGAGGTTTTCCTATTTTTCATGGGCATGCCCAACAACTTGGAAGCTACGATCGACCCGAGCACCCCGCCTGACTTTTCGGATATTGATTTTTATTGGCATGTTCGCATTCTGGACAATGACAACCCGGCGAACCCGAACATCACCATCACTCCTGACGCATCACCGGTGACCGAGGGGACGAATGCGGCTTTCACAGTGACTGCAACACCGGCACCTAGTGTAAATACTACCGTGAATCTCACGGTGAGCGAAACCGGCAATGTCGCAGCAAATAGTTCGACCGGCTCGAAGCAGGTGCAAATTCCGGCTTCGGGCAGCCTGAATGCAGGCACCGCGAAATTAACTGTCAGCACCGTTGCTGATACAGTGGACGAGTCCACTAGCACCATTACCGCTCGTTTGCATTCGGGTGCCGGCTATACGGTCAGTGCAGCATCCTTGGCTGCAGTTGAGGTTGACGACGACGATCCAACAACTATCACACTCACGCGTACAGGTTCAGGTGGCATTGCCGAGGACGGTGGCATGGCTGATGTGACTGTCTCGCTTGGCAGAGCACTGGTTGCGGGGGAAAGTGTGACGGTGCCGCTTACAGTAACGGGTGCATCGGTGACAACCCACTACAGCTATATCCTCAGTGAAGATGACACCGGCGTGTATCTTGAAACGAGCGGCCTGCACAGCAGTCAAGATCCGGCAGTGAGGTTCTCAGGTGCTGATGCACGCACTGCAACGCTAACGTTTAGCGCAGTTGATAATAACGACCAAAGTGCCCGCACGATTGTCATAAATTTTGGGACCGGTTCCCGGGCACCTTTATTTTCGAGGGGTTCTGATGGTGTCAGTACGCACGGATCCGTCTCCGTGCCCATTGTCGACGACGATGCCGGAATCAGTGTGACCGGTGCCCGCGTGCCGGAGGGCAGTGCGGTGGAGTTCACCGTGACACTGCCGCAGGCGGCGCCAGGCGGGGGTGTGGATATTGTCTATTCGACATCGGACGGTCGCGGCGAGTCGACAGATGCGGCCTATCAGGTTGCGACAAGTTCAGATTATACGGCGGCAAGCGAGGCAACACTGACCATCGCTCAAGGTCAGCGAAGCGGCACCGTGAGTATAGCGACTACAGATGATCAGACCTACGAGAGTGATCATTTTTTTACGTTGACGCTCGACAGCACCAATCACTTCAGCTTAAACCAAAGTGCGAATTCAGCCATTGGTACCATTACCGATGAAGGTGATGTGCCAAGTTTTGAATTTTCGACATCTTCCAGCGCTGTAGACGAAGGTGATGGTACGGCGACACTCACTGTGCAAAAGACTGGCACAACGCTGGTGGATGCAACGCTTAGCTATACTACGGTCGCCGCAACCGCAACGTCGGATATTGACTTCACCGCCATCAAGCGTGCAGACCTTGTTTTTGGCAAGGATGATTCCAGCAAGGACATCACTGTGAGTCTCAGTGATGACGCTGATGATGAGCCGACAGAAACGTTCACCGTGGATCTGATCGCAGGCACTCACGCTCGCCTAGGGAGCACATCCAGCCGCACAATCGAAATTACGGACAACGATGCGACTCAGGTCACGATACTGTCTGCAGCTAATAAGTCCTTCGGTGAGTCGGCTCCTCGTCAACTAGCCACTTTTTCAGTCGAGTTAGGTCGCACTCTCAGGGATGACGAGACGCTCGCTGTGCCGCTTGCTTTTGGAGGTGATGCCGATTTTGGTATCGATTACGCCCTTAGCACCGAAATTACAGAGCATTCCGGGAGTGTGATTCCCAAAGGTGTTCAATTCTTGAATCTTACCAGCACCGATCATGTCAATAAGCCGCCGACTATTGTCTTTACCGGCGTGGCAGGTGCCTTACGTCTTGCTTCTCTAGCCCTCGAACCCATCGAAGATACTGTCGAGGAGGATTCAGAATCGTTAACGGTCAGTCTGGGAACTCTCAATGCGAGTTCGGGCACGGACCTCGACGGCGGCGCAACCGGTTCAGGTACGGTGATCTTCGAAATTACAGACGACGACTACCCAACGCTATCCATTGATTCGCCAAGTGTTGTTGAGGGCGCCGATAGCGGTAATGCGAGTTTACGATTTGCGGTGACTCTCACGCCCGCCAGTACTCGCAGCGTTACTGTCGACTACGCCGAAATTTCAGGCGGCACGGCGACTCAGGGAGTCGACTACGAAGCGCTTAGCGCCGGAACACTGACTTTTGCCGCGGGCGAGACGATCAAATACATCGATATTACCGTCCTCGATGATTCCGTTGACGAAAGCATCGACGAGACTGTAGCAGTGCGACTTTCATCTGCGGTCAATGCAACATTGACAGGTGGCGGTGTAACTTTGGACAGCACAGGCACAATCAGTGACGGTAATCCGACCTTGGTGAGCCTTGCGCGAACAGACTCAGGCGCCATTAATGAGGGCGAGACGGTTGGGTTCACGGTAACACTCGCCCGGACGCTGATTTTCGGTGACATTATTGATGTGCCACTCGACATTGGCGGTGCGGGTGTGACACCGGCCGACTGGGGTTTGTCCAAGAAGGCTGGCGCGAGTCTCAATACCGGTGTCACACTATACGGGGAAACCACTTCTACGCCAGTGGTGCGTTTTGAGGGTGTCGGAGCTAAGACTGCGACGCTGACTTTGGAGGCGAAACACGACGATCATGCGGAGGGCGGCGGAACGAATCAGGAGACTTACACGATTGCACTCGGTGCGAACACTGCATTTGATGATTCCAAACTTGGCACCAATGTCGGCGGCGGTGCAGACCCGAACACGGCTGGTGAATTGAACAGCTTCGATGTGACGGTTAACGACAGATCTGCCTTGCCGTTGCTGAAAGTTGAGGTTCCAACTGTCACCGAGGGTGACAGCGGTGCTATTGAATTTACTTTAAATCGACCAATGGATAAGCAAATCGCACCCATAGTCAATGTAAGGGTTTGCGGTATTAGTACCACAGCCCCGTGTCCAGCGGGTACGAAACCTGCGACACCCGATGTTGACTTTACCATGCAACCAGAACCAAGCCAGATTAACGCCAGGTTTCCCAACGAGTTTCATATCAAGTTTGCTCCTGGTGAGACGAAAAAGTCACTCTCCTTTACGACCACCGATGACAGTGCAGTCGAACCGACTGAGGTTTTTGACCTTTGGATAGATCTCTTCAATTCTAAGGGAGTTGCGTTCGATCCCAGTACGCCGCCAGATGTTACGGATGTGCGTGATCACTGGCAAGCCCGCATCCTGGACAATGACAACCCGGCGAATCCCAACATTACCATTTCCCCTATCGCTTCACCTGTAACGGAGGGGGCGGATGCGAGATTTCAAGTGACGGCAACGCCTGCGCCGACGACAAATCTTACTGTCGGTGTCACAGTCGGTGAAAGTGGCAATGTCACTGCGGCCGGTGGAATCGGTTCCAAGCAAGTGACCGTCCCCGCAGCTGGTCGCAGCAATGCAGGCACTGCGACACTGATTGTCAGCACAGTTGCCGATGCTGTGGATGAGCCGGATGGTGCTATCCTCGCGACCGTGAACTCAGGCAGTGGCTATACGGTAGCTACTGCGACATCGTCGGCGACCATTGAAGTTCAGGACTACAATGCCACAACTGTGATGCTTGCGCGTTCAGGTTCAGGTGCGGTTGCCGAGGACGGCGGTACGGCAGATGTGACAGTGACGCTTGGAAGGCAATTGGTTGCGGGGGAAAGTGTGACGGTTCCGCTTGCGGTGACCGGTGCAACGGCAACCACACACTACACCTATGTATTGACAGATGGCAGCACCGGTGTCACGCTCAATACGCAAAGCCCGCACAACGCCCAGAATCCGGCAGTGATTTTCTCAAGTTCAGGTGCAAGGACCGCGACACTGACATTCACTGCGGTTGACAACAGCGACCAGATGGCTCGCACGCTGAACATTGCCTACGGAACAAGCGCCCGGGCGCCTTCTTCGTCAGGGTTGTCGGGCGGTATCAATGCCACCGGTTCGGCTGCCATACCGATTTTGAATGATGATGCCGGCATCAGTGTGACCGACGCAGGCGCACAAGAGGGCAATGCGGTGGAATTCACTGTGACGCTTCCGCAGGCAGCGCCAGGCGGGGGTGTGGACATTGTCTATTCGACATCGGACGGACGCGGCGAGTCGACAGACGCGGCCTATCAGGTTGCGACAAGTTCAGACTATACGGCGGCGAGTAGTGCGACGCTCACCATCGCCCAAGGCCAGCGAAGCGGAACCGTGAGCATTGCGACGACAGGTGATCAGATCTACGAGAGCGATCATTATTTTACGTTGACACTCAACAGTACCAATCACTTCAGCATAAACCAAAGTGCGAAATCAGCCATTGGCACCATTAACGATGAGGATGATGTGCCAAGTTTTGAATTTTCGACATCCTCTGCCGTCGCAGCCGAAGATGATGGTACGTTGACGCTCACCGTCGAAAAGACCGGTACCACGCTACTCTATGCTCAGCTCAGCTATAAAACCGTTGACGGAACTGCGACGGGCGATAGTGATTTCACTTTGATCAAGAGTACAGACCTTATTTTCCTTAAAGACGATACGAGCAAGGATGTCACTGTAACTGTTACTGATGATGCTGACGATGAACTGGCAGAATCGTTCACCGTAGATATCACTGCAGACGAACACGCCAAACTTGGCAACCTGTCTAGTCACAGCATTGAGATTACTGACAACGATCCGATTGAGGTGACGCTTTCGTCTCCGGTTGGAGCCACAATTACCGAGCTGGGAGGCACAAGTGGCGGAAGAACGAATTTTACAGTCGAGCTTAGCCGTGTACTTACAGGTGATGAAGCGCTTGAGATACCACTGGTCTTTTCAGGTGATGCTGTCTTCGGCCGTGATTACGAATTGACCACGGATTACAACTTCGCAAGCTCGGGTTCAAGTGATTCCCCAGTTGTTTTCTTCAAGAATCTTGCGAGTGATGATCCTGTCAACAAACCGCCGACCATCATCTTTACCAACTTGCCTCTAACTTCGAAGCTTGGGATACTCGGCCTTCGTGCAATTGACGACTCATCCGACGAAGAACTCGAGTCGGTGACAATAGATTTAGCCACCCTGGATGCCAATTCAGGCACGAACCTTGATGGCGGCGCCGCCGGTTCAGGCACTGTGACCTTTTCAATTGTTGACAACGATGATGAACCGGCGCTGTCCATCGATGCTCCCAGTGTTGCCGAAGGTACAAACGGCGCTACTTCGACATTGCGGTACACGGTCACACTTGCCCCGGTGGGCGGCAAGGAAGTGACCGTCGATTATGCCGGGATTTCCGGTGGAACGGCAACCCAAGGAGTTGACTATAAACCGCTGACTGCCGGAACACTGACCTTTAGTGCGGGTGAGACGACTCAGCACATCGACATCACTGTTTTCGACGATGACATTGACGAGACCGCGGATGAGACTGTAGCGGTGCAGCTTTCAAACCCAGTCAATGCAAAATTAACCGGCGGCGGAGCTACCCTGGATGGCACCGGCACCATTACTGATGCTGATCCGACGATTGCAACTCTGGCGAGAACAGGCTCAGGTGCCATGGATGAGGGTCAGACAGTTGAGTTCACGGTAACGTTGTCCCGTACCCTGCTTGCAGGTGAGATTATCGATGTGCCACTCGAAATCGGCGGTACAGGCGTAACTGCCGCTGACTGGTTTGTGGGTGAGAATCCCGCAATGGGCCTAAACACAGGTGTCAGTCTGCCAGCGGCCAACACTTCGTCATCAGTTGTGCGATTTTCGGGCGCGGGAGCGCAAACTGCAACGTTGTTATTAGGGGCTAAAGTTGACAACACCGCAGAGGGCGGTGGAGCGAATCTGGAGACCTACGAGATTGCACTTGGTTCGAATGCGGCATTCGATGCAAATACGCTCGGGACCAATGTTGACGGTGGCGCTGACCCGAATTCGACACTTTCGAAGAACCGTTTTGACATTAAGGTCAATGACATCAAAGGGTTGGCCGTGCCGAAACTCAAGGTCGACATTCCGACGGTGATCGAGGGTGACAGCGGAACCATTGTGCTCACCTTGAGCCGACCGGCAGAAAAATCAATTCCATTTGAAGTTGTAGCCGTCAAATCTCTTTGTACATCTGCTTCCATACCGCCTTGCCCAACAGGTACTGAAGCCGCGCAGTATGACTCGGACTTTACCAGTAATTTTTCCCGAATACCCGTCAATCTAACGTTTGCACCGGCCGAGATAACCAAATCTCTTTCATTCGCGACCACCGCTGACAACGCGGCTGAAACGACAGAGATTTTCGAATTTTTGATAGGGTCTCTGGATTCCACCGAAGCGACAATCGATTCGAACACACCGGCTGACGGCTTTACAATCGGATCCAATCCGTACTGGTATGTCCGCATTCATGACAATGATAATCCGGCAAATCCGAGCATTACTATTGCCCCTGGCGCATCGCCTGTAACGGAGGAGACGGACGCATCCTTTACGGTGACAGCTACGCCTGCACCGGCGGCAAATATCACCGTGAATCTGAGCGTCAGCGATGTTGAAAATGTCGCTGCAAGCGGCCAAACCGGATCGAAACAGGTGGTCATCCCCGCAACCGGGGCCAATGCCGGTACGGCAACACTGGCTATTGGAACCGCTGCGGACGCAGTGGACGAGTCCACTGGCAGTATCAGTGGTGCTGTTACCGCAGATCTAAAGTCAGGCACAGGCTACACGGTGGGTACTGCGTCCTCGGCGACGGTCGAGATTGTAGATGGTGATCCCACGGTGGTGAGTCTCGCTCGGGTAGGCACAGGTACGATTAAAGAGGGTGAAACAGTCGAGTTCACCGTAACCGCGGCGCGCGAGCTGATTGCAGGCGAGATTATCGATGTTCCGCTCGATATCGGCGGTTCGGGCGTGACTGTGTCCGACTGGAGACTTTCAGCAAAGTCTGGTTCGGGTCTTAATACCGGTGTCAGCCTTTCCGCTGCGAACACATCGATTCCATTGGTGCGTTTCGAAGGCGTGAAAGCAAAAACCGCAACCTTGGTGCTCGAGGCGCGATTCGACCATCTATCGGAAGGCGGTGAAGCCGGTGCGGAAAATTTCACAATTGCACTTGGATCAGACACGGCGTTTGGTGCGAACACGCTTGGCACGAATGTCGGTGGCGGGGCCAAGCCAAATGCGAGTGCCTCGATGAATCGCTTCGATGTTACGGTCAACGATGTTGCATCAGCTGTACCCACGCTCAGCGTTAAGATCCCGGCCATCGCCGAGGGTGAGACCGGTACCATTGAGCTCACTTTGAGTGAGGCGGCAACCGTACCAATCGGCATTACAGTGTGGGCTTCGACCATCCAAGGTTCGAATGCGGCAAGCTTTCAGGATTTTTCCGGTGCCTTCACTTCTGGTGTGTCGCTGAGTTTTGCCCCCGGTCAGACATCGAAGACGATCTCGTTTAGCGTAATTGACGACAACGCGATTGAATCGACTGAGAGATTTTGGTTTCGAATATTTGACCTTGAGTCAAACGAAGCGGTTATCGATTCCACTACGCCCTCCGATGGCACCTACAACGGCATTCCTCACTGGCATGTCGACATCCATGACAATGACAACCCGGCGAACCCGAACATCAGCATTGCCGCTGGCAAGTCACCTGTGTCTGAAGGGACGGCTGCGACATTTACAGTGACAGCGACACCGACGCCAAATTCCAATGTCACAGTGGATATCACGGTGAACGATATCGGCGGCGGTGCCGTAAACGGCGAAGCCGGAGCCAGGCAGGTGACCATTCCGGCATCGGGGAACAGCGCAGGAACAGCGTCGTTTGCCGTTGGCACGACGACCGACGAGGTGGACAAACCCCATGGGATCTCCATCATTGCGAATGTAGATCCTGGCACCGGTTACACAACTGGCAGTGTTGCTTCTGCAACAGTCGAGATCTTTGACGATGATCCCACGGTGGTGAGCCTCGCACGTGTGGGTTCGGGCGCCATCGATGAAGGTGAGTCAATCGAATTTACAATAACGCTGTCTCGAGAGTTGGTCGCAGGTGAGATTATTGATGTGCCGCTGCGCATCAATGGTGGCGGTAGACTTTGGTGGCACGATTTGTCTATGTCCAAGAAGTCTGGTTCGAGTATTAACTTGGGAGTCAACTTGCCCGCAGTTGCTTATGATGAAAGAAACCAGGTGGTACGTTTTAAAGGTTCGGGTGCCAGAACTGCAACCCTTTTGCTTCAGACGAGCATCGACAATGTTGCAGAAGGCGGCGACGCGGGTGCCGAAATATTCACGCTTAACCTTGGTTCAGACACGGAATTCGACTCGGATTCTCGCCGTACGGATGTCAGCGGCGGCGCCAGACGCAACGCAGATGCTGCACTGCACAGCTTCGACTTACAGGTAAATGATGCCGTAGCGCCTGTTCCGACGCTCAAGGTTGAGGCTCCAACTGTTGTTGAGGGTGAAAGCAGTGCAGTCAAGCTCACTTTAAGCCAACCAGCAAGCCGAAGTATCGAAATCGGTCTCTTCATTGGCAGGCTCAATTGCACCGGGCCCGATTCGAATGACTGCCCGCCAGATGTCGGTACAGCATCATTTGAGGACTTCCAGTTGCCATCTTATCCTCCCCGCCCCTTAATTTTCGCCCCGGGCGAGACGAGCAAGACGTTTGCGTTCACGACAACCGATGACAGCGAGGTTGAGCCAACTGAGGTTTTTATTATCTCTTTGCGTTTGCTCTTTCCCGGTGAAGCCACTTTAGATTCAAATACACCGCCTTACGGTTTTTATCCAACAAGCGGCGGTACCTATGGGACAGAAGCGTACTGGCTCGCCCGTATTTTGGATAATGACAACCCGAACAACCCAAACATCACCATTGCCCCTCGCACGTCACCTGTGACGGAAGGGACGGGCGCGGGTTTCACAGTGACAGCGGCACCTGCGCCGGCGACAGATCTCACTGTCAATGTTTCTGTCAGCGAGTCTGGCAATGTTGCTGCCAGTGATGGTGTCGGTTCGAGACAGGTGACTGTCCCGGCTGCAGGCAGCCAGAACGAGGGAACCGCGACACTGACCATCAGCACGATAGCTGACACGGTCGACGAACTCAATAGCGCTATCCTTGCGACCCTGGACTCCGGTACCGGATATACGCTGGGAACATCAACCTCGGCGACAGTTGATGTTTTGGATGACGATGTGACAACCGTGACACTTGCGCGTACTGGGTCAGGCGGCATTTTCGAGGACGGTGGAACGGTGGATGTAACCGTGACGCTTGGCAGAGAATTGGTCGACGGTGAGAGTGTGACAGTTCCGCTTGCGGTGACAGGTGCAACGGTAGCCACACATTACACCTATGTATTGACAGATGGCAGTACCGGCGTCACGCTCAATACGCAGAACCCGCACAGTATGCAGATTCCGGCTGTCATTTTTTCAGATGCCGGTGCGAAGGCCGCGACACTGAGATTTACTGCAGTTGACAACAACGATCAGACAGCCCGCACGTTGAACATTGCCTACGGAACAGGCGCCCGAGCGCCGTCTTCGATTGGGCTTTCCGGTGGTATTAGCGCGACTGGATCGCTCACCATACCCATCGTCGACGATGAGGCTGGCATCGGCGTGACTGACGCAAGCGCGTCAGAGGGCAATGCGGTGGAATTCACTGTATTACTTCCGCAGGATGCGCCAGGCGGGGGTGTGGACATCGTCTATTCGACATCGGATGGACGCGGCGAGTCGACAGACGCGGTCTATCAGAGTGCGAGTGGTTCAGACTATACGACAGCAAGTGGGGCGACACTGACCATCGCCCAAGGTCAGCGAAGCGGCACCGTGAGTATTGCGACGACCAATGACCAAACCTATGAGAGTGATCATTATTTTACGTTGACGCTCGACAGCACGAATCACTTCAGCTTAAACCAAAGTGCGAATTCAGCCATTGGTACCATTACCGATGAAGGTGATGTGCCAAGTTTTGAATTTTCGACATCTTCCAGCGCTGTAGACGAAGGTGATGGTACGGCGACACTCACTGTGCAAAAGACTGGCACAACGCTGCTTGATGCGACACTGAGCTATATCACCGTTGATGGAACCGCGACGGGCGGCAGCGGTAACGATTTCACTTTAATCAGGAGTGCAGACCTTGTTTTCGGCAAGGACGATACGAGCAAGGATATTACCGTGACTGTAGCGGATGATGACGATGATGAACCGGCAGAATCGTTCACTGTAGACATCAGCGAAGGTGAACACGCCAAGCTTGGCAACCTGTCCAGTCAAAGCATCGAGATTACCGACAACGATGCAACCAAGGTAACGCTCTCATCCAGATTTAATGGCTCCTCACCGCGGGAAGCGGAAAGAAGCTTTGCCGTGACGATAGAACTCAACCGTGCGCTCACCGGCGATGAGACATTGGCTGTACCGCTTGTTTTTGGAGGTGATGCCACGTTCGGTCTCGACTATACGCTTAGTCTATCCGAATCGTCCTATACGGGTGTTAGCTTCATGAATCTTGACAGCGCAGACCACAAGAACAAACCGCCAACCGTGAAATTTTCGGGCGTGGCGAATGCGTCACAGCGCGCGGTTCTGCTTTTGTGGATCCAAAACGACCTGCTTATTGAGTCGACTGAATCGATCACAGTGGGTTTGGGCACTTTGGATGGGAATTCGGGTACGAACCTTGATGGCGGGGCAATCGGTTCGGGTGAGATAGGTTTCACAATAAGAGACAACGATGCATTGCCGGTGCTGTCCATTGACGACCCGAGCGTTACCGAGGATGGCAACATGCAGTTTAAGGTGACACTCGCGGGGACGGCCGCTGAGGCAGTGACCGTCGATTTTTCTGAGACTGCCGGCGATACGGCGACTCAGGGACAAGACTACGAAGCACTAAGCGCCGGAACACTGACTTTTGCTGTGGGTGAGACGACCAAATTTATTGATATCACTGTTGTCGATGATGCCATCGACGACCCCACCGAAGAGACTGTGGCAATACAGCTTTCAAATTTAGTCAATGCGACTTTCAAAGGCGGAGGTGACACCCTTGAAGCCACAGGCACCATTACTGATAATGATCCGACTTTGGTGAGCCTTGCGCGAACAGGTTCAGGCACCATCGATGAGGGTCAGACGGTTGAATTCACAGTAAAGCTGGTTCGGGCGTTGGTCGCAGGTGAGATCATAGATGTGCCGCTAGAAATCGGCGGAACAGGCGTGACTACGGCTGATTGGTCCGTGAGCAAAAAAACAGGTTTAAGTTTCAACACAGGAATTACTATTTTCGGCACCGACACCTCGTCTCCAACTGTGCGTTTCAAGGGGGCGGGAGCGTGGACCGCGACGCTGGTATTGGAGACTCTGGTTGACAACACCGCAGAGGGCAGCGGAGCGGATTCAGAAACCTTCAAGGTTTCGCTCGGTTCGAATTCGGCATTTAATGCAGATGCACTTGAGTCCAATGTTGCAGGCGGTGCTGTCCCCCACACAAGCGCTGCCAGGAACAGTTTCAATGTCACCGTCAATGACATCACGAAGCGAATGCTCAAAGTTGAAGTGCCGACTATCACCGAAGGTGAGAGCGGCACAATTAAAATAACATTGAGCCCGGCAGCGAGTGAACAAATAACACTCAATTTTGGTTTATACCCTTGTGATGCCTTAAATACTCCGCCTTGTCCACCAGGCACGAAATCTGCGCATTTAGGCAACGATTACGGGCTACAGGGCAGTGGTAATACTGTGTTCGATGCTGTCTTCGCTCCTGGAGAAACAGAAAAGTCGTTTTCCATTGCCACGGTCCTCGACAATTTAGTCGAAACGACCGAGGTTTTTAACGTCAGGTTGAGAAATAATCCTGACGACAAGGGAGTTTCGATCGATCCCAGTACGCCGCCTGATGATTCTGGACGTCTTCTTCACTGGAACGCCTTTATCTTGGACGTCGATAACCCGGCGAACCCGAACATCACTATTGCCCCTGGCATGTCATCTGTGACGGAAGGGGCAAATACGAGCTTCACGGTGACCGCAACTCCTGCGCCTGAGACAAATCTTACTGTAGATGTGAAAGTCAGTGAGACCGGCAATTTCGCTAAAGCACGGATCAGATCCAAACAGGTAATCATACCAGTGGCAGGCGGCCACAACGCGGGCACTGCGACGCTGATTATCAGCACAGTTGATGATTTTGTGGATGAGCCGGATGGTGCTATCCATGCGACCGTGGACTCAGGCAGTGGCTATACGGTGGGTACGGCATCGTCGGCGACAGTTGAAGTTCAAGACGATGATGCTACAACTGTGACACTTGCGCGTTCAGGTTCAGGTGCGGTTGCCGAGGACGGCGGAACGGCGGATGTAACTGTGACGCTTGGAAGACAATTGGTTGCAGGTGAAAGTGTGACAGTTCCGCTTGCGGTGACAGGTGCAACGGCAACCACACATTACACCTATGTATTGACAGATGGCAGCACAGGTGTCACGCTCAATACGCAAAGCCCGCACAGCGCCCAGAAACCGGCTGTCATCTTTTCAAGTTCAGGTGCAAAGACCGCGACACTGAGATTCACTGCAGTTGATAACAGCGACCGGACGGCACGCACGCTGAACATTGCCTATGGAACAGGTGCCCGGGTACCTTCTTCGACTGGGCTATCGGGCGGTATCAGCGCCACCGGTTCGGTTGCCATATCGATCTTGGACAATGATGCGGGGGTCAGCGTGACCGACGCCAGCGCGCCGGAGGGCGACGCGGTGGAATTCACTGTGACACTGCCGCAGGCTGCGCCAATCGGGGGTGTGGACATCGTCTATTCGACATCAAATGGCCGCGGACAGTCGACAGATGCGGCTTATCAGGTTGCAACCAGTGCAGACTATACAGCAGCGAGCAGTGCGACACTGACCATCGCCCAAGGTCAGCGAAGCGGTACCGTGAGCATTGCAACGACAGATGATCAGATCTACGAGAGCGATCATTATTTTACGTTGACGCTTGACAGAACGAGTCGATTCTCCCTAAACCAAAGAGCGAATTCAGCCACTGGCACCATTACCGATGACGATGATGCGCCAAGTTTTGAATTTTCGACAACCTCTACCTCTGCAGCCGAAGATGATGGAACGGTGACGCTCACCATCAAGAAGATCGGTGCCACGCTGCTTGATGCGACGGTTAGCTATATCACCGTTGACGGATCCGCGACGAGCGGCAGTGATTTCACTTTGGTCAAGAGTACCGACCTTGTTTTCGGCAAGCGCGATGCGAGCAAGAATATCACCGTGACTCTAAACGATGACGCTGACGATGAACCGACAGAATCGTTCAACGTAGATATCGCCGCAGGTGAACACGCCAGGCTTGGCAGCACTACCAGTCACGCCATTGAGATTGCTGATAACGATGCGATTGAGGTAACGCTTTCATCCTCGGTTGGGGCCGCAATCGCCGAGGACGGAAGCGCGATATTTACAGTTCAGCTTGGCCGCGCACTTGCAGGTGATGAAACGCTTGAGGTGCCACTTAACTTTTCAGGTGATGCTACCTTTGGAGTGGATTACAAATTGGACAGGGATTACCTGGTAGGAGGGGGGAACATAAAAGATCCCAATGGTGTTTCCTACAGGAATCTTTCGAGCAATGACCCTGTAAAACGCCCGCCGACCATTGTTTTTACTGCAGTCGCGCAAGCATCGAGGGATACGACACTCGCCATCAGATCTATCGATGACTCTGTAAAAAACGAGGGGCACGAATCGGTGATAGTTGGTTTGGGTACTTTGGATGCGAATTCGGGTACGAATCTCGGTGGTGGTGCGTCAGGATCCGGCTCCTTAAGTTTCGCAATTACAGATAATGAAATCAAGAAACGAACGCTCAGCGTTGTTGTGCCGACTGTCACCGAAGGTGAGAGCGGAACTATTGAGTTGACTTTGACCCCAGCAGCAAGTGTAGCAAAAACAATCGAATTTATTCTATACGCTTGTGATGCCATACATAGACCTTGTCCACCAGGCACAAATTCTGCGCATCAAATCAACGATTTCACGCTACAAGGTGGGATGAATAAATACGATGCTGTCTTCGCTTCTGGAGAAACAAAAAAATCGATTTCCTTTACAACGACCGAGGACAATGAAGTCGAATTGACCGAGGTTTTTAACTTCGCACTAAAAGATCATCCTGATAGTCAACAAATTACGATCGATCCGAGTACGCCGTCTGATGGTTCGGGACGTCTTTTTCACTGGAGCGGCTTTATCCTGGACAATGACAACCCGGCGAACCCGAATATCACAATCGCCCCTGGCACGTCACCTGTGACGGAGGGGACGAATGCGATCTTCACAGTGACTGCAGCACCTGCACCGGCGTCAAACCTCATTGTAGATGTCATAGTCGGCGAGAGCGGCAATGTCACTGCGGCTTCTGGAATCGGATCCAAACAGGTCGTCATACCGGCTGCAGGTCAGAACGCGGGAACCGGGACCCTGAGTGTCGGCACGGTTGCTGATGCTGTGGATGAACCGGATGGTACTGTTGTCGCGACTGTGGATTCGGGAAATGGCTATACGGTGGGTACGGCATCGTCGGCGATAGTTGAAGTTGAAGACGATGATGCTACAACTGTGACACTTGCGCGTTCAGGTTCAGGTGCGGTCGCCGAGGCCGGCGGTACGGCAGATGTGACCGTGACGCTTGGAAGGCATTTGGTTGCAGGTGAAAGTGTGACGGTTCCTCTTGCGGTGACAGGTGCAACGGCAACCACGCATTACACCTATGTATTGACAGATGGCAGCACCGGTATCACACTCGATACGCAAAGCCCGCACGGTGCTCAGAATCCGGCTGTAATCTTTTCAAGTTCAGGTGCAAAGACCGCGACACTGAGATTCACTGCAGTTGATAACGCCGACCAGACGGCACGCACGCTAAACATTGCCTTAGGAACAGGCACCCGGGCACCTTCTTGGACTGGGCTATCGGGCGGTATCAGCACCACCGGTTCGGTTGCCATATCGATCTTGGACAATGATGCGGGGGTCGGCGTGACCGACGCCAGCGCGCCAGAAGGCAATGCGGTGGAATTCACTGTGACGCTGCCGCAGGCTGCGCCAAGCGGGGGTGTAGACATCGTCTATTCGACATCGGATGGGCGCGCACAGTCGCAAGACCCGGTCTATCAGAGTGCGACTAGTTCAGACTATACGACAGCAAGCGGGGCGACACTGACCATCGCCCAAGGTGAGCAAAGCGGTACCGTGAGCATTGCAACGACAGATGATCAGATCTACGAGAGCGATCATTATTTTACGTTGACGCTCAACAGTACGAATCACTTCAGCTTAAACCAAAATGCGAATTCAGCCACTGGTACCATTACCGATGACGATGATGCGCCAAGTTTTGAATTTTCGACAAGCTCTACCAATGCAGCAGAAGATGATGGTACGTTGACACTTACCGTCGAAAAGACCGGTGCCACGCCGCTTGATGCGACGGTCAGCTATATCACCGTTGACGGAACCGCGACGGGCGGTAGTGATTTCACTTTGATCAAGAGTACAGACCTTGTTTTCGGCAAGAACGATACGAGCAAGGATATCACTGTGGCTATAACCGATGATGCTGACGATGAACCGACAGAATCGTTCACCGTAGATATCACCGCGGGCGAACACGCCAAGCTTGGCAGCATGGCCAGTCACGCCATTGAGATTACTGACAACGATCCGGTTGGGGTAACGCTTTCGTCCCCGGGGGTCACAATCACCGAGGACGGAAGCACTACAGGCGGAAGGACGACGTTTACAGTCGAGCTTAGCCACGCACTGACAGGTGACGAAACGATCGAGGTGCCCCTTGATATTGGAGGCGATGCTGTCTTCGGCGAAGACTACAGCTTGACCGTTGATTACGCGTTTAAAGGATTCACTTCGCTTCCAAAAGGAGTGCGTTACAAGAATCTTGCGAGTACTGATCTTGTGAACCAGCCGCCGACCATCGTTTTTTCCGGTGTGGCTGGAGCATCGAAGCTTGCGATACTTGGCCTTAAGGCAATTGACGACTCCGTCGACGAAGCGCAAGAGTCGGTGACCATCGGTTTAGGTACTTTGATTGTGAATTCAGACGTCAGCCTCGCCGGCGGTGCCGCCGGATCAGGCATGGTGAGCTTCGCAATTGAAGATGATGACGGGCGGGTACTGTCCATCGACGCTCCGAGCGTTGGCGAAGGTGTGAGCGGGACTACTTCGACTTTACGGTTCACGGTAGAGCTCTCCGCTGCCAGCTCTCGGCAAGTGACCGTGGATTATGCTGAGACTTCAGGTGGAACGGCAACGCAAGGAGTTGACTATAGAGCGCTGACTGCGGGCACACTGACTTTTGCAGCGGGCGAAACGACCAAATACATTGACATTACAGTGCTTAATGATGGCCAACATGAACTCATGGATGAAACTGTGAAAGTTCAGCTTTCATCTCCGGTGAATGCATCTTTAAATGGTGGCGGCGTTACCGTTGACGGAACCGGTACCATCATCCATGACCCGGTCGAGGTTAGTTTGGCGCGGTCAGGGTCAGGGGCTATAGATGAGGGTCAGACGGTAGAGCTCACGGTAACGTTGTCCCGGGTGTTGGTTGCAGATGAGATAGTTGATGTGCCACTTGATATCGGTGGCACGGGCGTGACCACCGCGGACTGGAATCTTAGCAAGAAAGCAGGTGCGACATTAAACAGTGGTGTCAGCCTCTCAAGCACGAACACTTCGACACCGGTGATACGTTTTAAAAACGCAGGAGCCAAGATTGCGACATTGATTCTCGAGGCAAATGTCGACAACACCGCTGAGGGCGCAGGAACGACTCTGGAGACTTTCAAGGTTGCACTCGGATCGAACACTGCATTCGGTAATCCTGCATTCGGTACGAACGTAAAGCGCGGCGCTGCTCCTCACGCAAGCGCTTCGATG
The DNA here is from genome assembly GCA_965214615.1 of Arenicellales bacterium. GTDB lineage: Bacteria > Pseudomonadota > Gammaproteobacteria > Arenicellales > JAJDZL01 > CBDAUN01. Next base: position 2,577,712 of record OZ243952.1, on the reverse strand, counting down.
AACAGTTTCGAGGTCGTGGTGAACGACATCACGGGGTCGGTCAAGCGGACACTTAGGGTTGATGTCCCGGCCGTTGTTATCGAAGGCGGGAGCGGCACTGTTGAAATGACTTTAAGTCGATCGTTTGACGAGCTAACTATATTTGGATTTGATGGATCATCTTGCGGCTCATACACTCCTTGCCCGCCGGGTACGAAACCTGCATCATATGGCGCTGACTATTCCATCATATCAGAATATGACCAATCGTACCAATTCGTCATGTTTGCCGCCGGCGAGACGAAGCAGTCATTCACCTTTACGACGACCGATGACAGTTTAGTCGAATCGACTGAATATATTGCCATACTGCAATACCCTGAACATTCGAATAAAATAGAGATCCATCCGAGTACACCGCCTGATTATGCGATTACACCGGATGATGCTGAAAGGCCTTGGCGTTTTTGGCATGTTGCTATCCTGGACAATGATAACCCGGCGAATCCCTACATTACGATTTCTTCTGGCACGTCGCCGGTGACCGAGGGGACGGATGCGAGTTTCCAAGTGACAGCAACGCCTGCGCCAACGGCAAACCTCACTGTAGATGTCGCGGTCAGCGAGGTAGGAAATTTTACACCCGCTGGTGGCATCCGGTCGAAACAGGTGATCATACCGTCTGCAACCAGCCAAAACGCGGGCACAGCGACGCTGACTGTCAGCACGGATGGCGACAAAGTTGATGAACTCGATGGCGCAATCGTCGCGACCGTGGAATCAGGAAGCGGCTATACGGTGGTCGAACCCCCTTCGGCGACGGTTGAAGTTCAAGACAACGATGCCACCACCGTGACACTTGCGCGTTCAGGTTCAGGGGGTATAGCCGAGGACGGTGGCACGGCAGATGTGACCGTGACGCTTGGAAGACAATTGGCTGACGGAGAAAGTGTGACAGTTCCGCTTGCGGTGACCGGTGCAACGGCAACCACACATTACACCTATGGATTAACAGATGGCAGCACCGGTGTCACGCTCAATACGCAAAGCCCGCACAGCGCCCAGCATCCGGCTTTAATTTTTTCAAGTTCAGGTGGAAGGACTGCGACACTGACATTTACTGCGGTTGACAACAGCGACCAGATGGCTCGCACGCTGAACATTGCCTACGGAACAAGCGCCCGGGCGCCTTCTTCGTCAGGGTTGTCGGGCGGAATCAACGCCACCGGTTCGGTTGCCATACCGATTTTGGACGATGATGCCGGTATCAGTGTGACCGCCGCCAGCGCGCCAGAGGGCAATGCGGTGGAATTCACTGTGACGCTTCCGGGGGCCGCGCCAAGCGGGGGTGTGGACATCGTCTATTCGACATCGGATGGGCGCAGCCACCCGACAGATGCGGCTTATCAGGTTGCAACCAGTGCAGACTATACAGCGGCTAGCAATGCGACACTGACCATCGCCCAAGGTCAGCGAAGCGGTACCGTGAGCATTGCGACGACCAATGACCAAACCTACGAGAGTGATCATTATCTTACCTTGACACTCGATAGCACGACCCACTTCAGCTTGAACTCAAGCGCGCGTTCAGCCATTGGCACCATTACCGATGCAGATGATGTGCCAAGTTTTGAATTTTCGACATCTTCTACCACTGTAGCCGAAGATGACGGTACGGTGACGCTTAGCGTTGCCAAGACCGGTACTACATTGGTGGATGCGACGCTCAGCTATACCACCGTTGACGGTACTGCGATAGGCGGCAGTGATTTTACTGCGACTACGATGACGAGCTTCGTTTTCGGCAAGGATGATGTGAGTAAGAACATCATTGTCACACTCACTGATGACAATGATGATGAACTGGTGGAAGCGTTTTCCGTGGATCTTGGCGCTGATGCTCACGCCAAGCTTGGCACCACGACCAGCCACAGTATTGAGCTTGTTGACAGCGATGCGACCGAGGTCACGCTTTCGTCTCCGGTTGGAACCGCAATTACCGAGAGAGGCGGTACAAATCGTGGAAGAACGAATTTCACAGTCGAGCTTGGCCGTGTGCTTAAAGGCGATGAAATGCTGGAGGTGCCACTCATATTTGGAGGGGCTGCCGAATTCCTCACAGATTACCGATTAAGTACTGATTACACGTTTGACACAGTCATCCCTAAAGGAGTCAGCTACAAGAATCTTTCGAGTGCTGACATCGCGAAGCAGCCACCGACCATTGTTTTTACCAGCGTAGCTGGAGCTTTGGGGCGTGCAACACTTTCAATTCAAGCAGTCAACGACAGGATCGACGAGGTAGACGAGTCGGTGACACTGGGTTTGGGCACTCTGGATGCCGATTCAGGTACGAATCTCGGTGGCGGCGCTGCCGGTTCAGGCACCGTGGCCTTCTCAATTACAGACGACGATAATGAACCGGTGCTGTCCATCGATGATCCGAGTGTTGTCGAAGGTACCAACGGTACCGCTTCGACATTGCGGTTCACAGTCACGCTTGCGCCGCGAAGTAGCAAGAAGGTGACTGTCGATTATGCTGAGATTTCCGGTGGCACAGCAACTCAGGGAGTTGACTATAGTGCACTGACTGCAGGCACACTGACCTTTGGCGCAGGTGAAACGACCCAATACATTGACATCACCGTCCTGAATGACGGAATAAACGAAGTCGTTGACGAGACAGTGAAAGTCCGGCTTTCATCTCCTGTGAATGCAACTCTTGACGGTGGCAGTGTCACTCTTGGCGCAACCGGCACCATAACGGACGCAGACCCGGTGGTGGTGAGCCTGTCGCGCACAGGCTCAGGTGCTATCGATGAGGGTCAGTCGATTGAGTTCAAAGTAACACTGGCACGAGAGCTGACCGCAGGTGAGATTGTCGATGTACCGCTCGACATCGGCGGCACTGGCGTGACCACGGCTGACTGGGTCGTGGGGGAAAAACACGGAGCGACGATTAACACTGGTGTCAATCTTTCGGGCAGCAGCACTTCGACACCGGTTGTGCGTTTTGAAGATGCCGCAGCGCAGTCTGCGATCCTGGTATTGTGGGCGCAAGTCGACAATACGGCAGAAGGCAACGGAGCGAATCGGGAGACCTTCGAGATTGCACTCGGTTCGACCACTGCATTCGGTGAACCTACATTAGGCACGAACGTAATGAGCGGCGCGGCTCCTCACGCAAGCGCTTCGATGAACAGTTTCGATGTCACAGTGAACGACATCACAGGTTCGGCTTTGCGGAAACTCAAAGTTGAGGTTCCAACTGTCACCGAAGGTGAGCGCGGAACTATTGAGATAACTTTGACCCCGGCAGCGAGTACAGAAAAAGAACTCGAATTTAATCTGTATGCTTGTGATTTTTTAAATACTCCACCTTGTCCACCAGGCACGAAATCTGCTCATCAAGTCAACGATTACAGGTTGCAGAATGGGCAAACTAGATTCGATGCCGTTTTCGCTCCCGGAGAAACAAAAAAGTCGGTTTCCTTTACGGCGACCGAGGACAATGAAGTCGAATCGACTGAGGTTTTCAACTTCTCGCTAAGAAGTGATCCTGGGGAAAAACAAATTACGATCGATCCGAGTACGCCGCCTGATGATTCGGCACGTCTTCTTCACTGGAGCGCCTTTATTCTGGACAATGACAATCCGGCGAACCCGAATATCACAATCGCCCCTGGCACGTCACCTGCGACGGAGGGGACGGACGCGAGTTTCACAGTGACTGCAACACCTGCACCGGCGTCAAACCTCACTGTAGATGTCATAGTCGGCGAGAGCGGCAGCGTCACTGCGGCTTCTGGAATCGGATCCAAACAGGTAATCATACCGGTTGCTGGCAGCCAAAACGCGGGAACGGGGACCCTGCGTGTCAGCACGGTTGCTGATGCTGTGGATGAACCGGATAGTACTGTCGTCGCGACCGTGGATTCGGGAAATGGCTATACGGTGGGCTCGGTATCGTCGGCGACAGTTGAAGTTGAAGACGATGATGCTACAACTGTGACACTTGCGCGTCCAGGTTCAGGCGCGGTTGCCGAGGACGGCGGTACGGCAGATGTAACTGTGACCCTTGGAAGGCAATTGGTCGAAGGTGAAAGTGCGACGGTTCCGCTTGTGGTGACCGGTGCAACGGCAACCACACATTACACCTATGCATTGATAGATGGCAGCACCGGTGTCACGCTCAATACGCAAAGCCCGCACAGTGCCCAGAAACCGGCTGTAATCTTTTCAAGTTCGGGTGCAAAGACCGCGACACTGAGATTCACTGCAGTTGATAACAGCGACCGGACGGAACGCACGTTGAACATTGCCTACGGAAAAGGCACCCGGGCACCTTCTTCGACTGGACTATCGGGCGGTATTAGCGCGACCGGTTCGGCTGCAATACAGATTTTGGATGATGATAAGTCGGTCAGCGTAACCGATGCCAGCGCGCCGGAGGGCGACGCGGTGGAATTCACTGTGACACTTCCGCGGGCTGCGCCAAGCGGGGGTGTGGACATCTACTATACGGCATCGGATTTGTCCAGACGGCCGCATGCGCCCCATCAGGTTGCGACAAGTTCAGACTATAGTCAGGCGCGCTTTGCGATGCTCACTATTGCTGAAGGTGACAAAAGCGGTACCATAAGCATTGCGACGACAGATGATCAGACCTACGAGAGCGATCATTATTTTAGGTTGACGCTCAACAGTCTCAACATCCCGGGTGAATTCAATATAAACGAAGTGCATTCAGTCATTGGCACCATTACCGATGAAGATGATGTGCCAAGTTTTGAATTTTCGACAGCCTCTACCTCTGCAGACGAAGATGATGGTACGGTGACGCTCACCGTCGAAAAGACCGGTACCACTCTGGTAGATGCGACGGTCAACTATATCACCGTTGACGGAACCGCGACGGGCGGCAGTGACTTCACCGTGATCAAGAGTACTGACCTCGTTATAGGCAAGGACGATACGAGCAAGGAGATCACCGTCGCTCTAACCGATGATGCTGACGATGAACCGATAGAATCGTTCACCGTAGATATCACCGCAGGCGAACACGCCAGGCTTGGCAGCACTGCCAGTCACTCCATTGAGATTACTGACAACGATGCGATTGAGGTGACGCTTTCATCCCCGGTTGGGGCCACAATCACCGAGGACGGAAGCACGGTATTTACAGTCGAGCTTGGCCGCGCACTTGCAGGTGATGAAACGCTCGAGGTGCCACTTAACTTTTCAGGTGATGCCACCTTTGGAGTGGATTACAGGTTGGACAGGGATTACCTGGTAGGAGGGGGGAACATAAACAATCCCAAAGGTGTTTCCTACAGGAATCTTTCGAGCAATGACCCTGTAAAACGTCCGCCGACCATTGTTTTTACTGCAGTCGCGCAAGCAGCGCGGGATACGACGCTCGTCATCAGATCGATCGACGACTCTGTCGACGAGGGGCAGGAGTCTGTGAAAGTTGGCTTGGGTACTTTGGATGCGAATTCGGGCACGAACCTTATAGGTGGCGCGTCAGGTTCGGGCACCGTAGACTTCGCGATTCGAGACAACGATGATTTGCCGGTGCTGTCCATTGATGCCCCGATTGGGGCCGAGGGAGAATCTTTACAGTTCACGGTGACGCTCGCGCCAAAAAGCGGCAGAAAAGTGACAGTCAATTATGCTGAGATATCAGGCGGCACGGCAACTCGGGGAGTTGATTATCAACCACTGAATGCTGGAACACTGACTTTTACTGCAGGCGAAACGACCAAGCACATCGACATCGCAGTGCTTAATGATGTCCAAAGTGAACCCGTTAACGAAACAGTGAAAATTCAGCTTTCATCCCCAATGAATGCAACTTTCAGCGGTGGCGGTGTCACTCTCGATGGGACTGGAGCCATTGAGGATCCTAATCCGGTGAAGGTTTCTATGGCGCGCACTGACTCAGGTGCCATTGACGAAGGTCAGACGGCTGAGTTTACGGTAACGTTGGCACGGGAGTTGATTGCAGGTGAGATCATTGATGTGCCACTGAAAATCGACGGCACAGGCGTGACCACGGCAGACTGGTGGCTGGTAGAGAAATCCGGGATGGCGGTTAATGCCGGTGTCAGTCTTTCCAACACAGGCACTTCGACACCGGTTGTGCGTTTTGAAGGTGCGGAAGCTGAAATTGCGACATTGTTGATAGGAGCAAAGATTGACAATACCGCAGAGGGCGGCGGAGCGAATCAGGAGACCTTTGAAATCGCACTGGGTTCGAAAGCGGCTTTCGATGCCAACACACTTGGCACTAACGTTAACAGCGGTGCCTATCCCCATGAAAGTGCTGCGATGAACAGTTTCGAAGTAGTGGTTAACGACATCACAGGGTCGGTCAAACCGACACTTAGGATTGATGTCCCAACCGTCATCGAGGGTGATAGCGGCGCTATTGAACTGACCTTAAGCCGACCGTTGGGCACGGAATTAAACCTTGGAATGAGTGCATCAGTATGCACTCACCCTGGAGATCCTCCTTGCCCGCCGGGCACGGAATCTGCAACACTTGACGTTGACTTTTCCATGCAATCAGGAGAAGCGTACCAATACGTCATGTTTGCCGCCGGCGAGACGAAACAGTCAATCGTCTTTACGACGACCGATGACAGTTCAGTCGAATCGACTGAGATTTTTTACTTGGTGCTATACGGTGATAAAGGTGCGAATAGAATAGAGATCGATCCGAATACACTGCCTGATGAATCAGTGCGTTATCCTTATTGGCACGTCTTCATCTTGGACAATGACAACCCGGCGAATCCCAACATTACGATTTCTTCTGGCACATCGCCGGTGACCGAGGGGACGGACGCGAGTTTCCAAGTGACAGCAACGCCTGCACCGACGGCAAATCTCACTGTAGATGTTGCGGTCAGCGAGGCGGGTAATTTTACTGCCGCTGGCGGTATCGGTTCCAAACAGGTGATCATACCGTCTGCAACCAGCCAAAACGCGGGCACAGCGACGCTGACTGTCAGCACGGATGGCGACAAAGTTGATGAACTCGATGGTGCTATCGTTGCGACCGTGGAATCAGGAAACGGCTATACGGTGGGCAAACCCGCTTCGGCGACGGTTGAAGTTCAAGACAACGATGCCACCACCGTGACACTTGCGCGTTCAGGTTCAGGGGGTATTGCCGAAGACGGCGGTACGGTGGATGTCACCGTAACGCTTGGAAGACCACTGGTCGCTGGAGAAAGTGTGAGCGCACCGGTCGTGTTTGAGGGGCCGACACACGAAACCCACTACACTTACGTGTTCGAAGGCGGTACGGGTGTGACTCTTGAGACGGGTGGATTTGCATTTACAGACGACAGGCCGAAAGTGAATTTCACAGGCGCAGGTGCGAAACAGGCAAAGTTCACATTCACCGCTGTCAATAACAATGACCAGACAGAGCGCACGCTGCTTGTCAGGTTTGGGACAGGGGGAGTGCAATTCGGACCATCCTCGTCAGGGCTTTCGGGTGGCATCAGCACGGGTAGATCTGTTTCCGTGCCCATTTTAGACGACGATGCGGGGGTGGGCGTGACCGCCGCGAGCGCGCCGGAAGGCGATGCGGTGGAATTCACCGTGACTCTTCCGGGGGCCGCGCCAGTCGGGGGTGTGGACATCGTCTATTCGACATCGGACGGACGCAGCCAGTCGACAGACGCAGCCCATCAGGTTGCAACCGGTGCGGACTATACTGCGGCGAGCAGTGCGACGCTCACTATTGCCGAAGGTGAAAAAAGCGGCACTGTGAGCATTGCGACGACGGATGACCATACCTACGAGAGTGATCATTATCTTACCCTGACCCTTAAGAGCACGGACCACTTCAGCTTGAACTCAAGTGCAAGTTCTGCGATTGGCACCATTACCGATGAGGATGATGTGCCGAGTTTTGAATTTTCGACATCCTCTACCACTGCGGCCGAAGGTGACGGTACGGTGACGATTGGCGTTGACAGGGCCGGTACTACATTGGTGGATGCGACGCTCAGCTATACCACCGTCGACGGCACTGCGATCGGCGGCAGTGATTTTACTGCGGTTACAAAGACGAGCTTCATCTTCGGCAAGGATGATGTGAGTAAGAACATCACTGTGACACTCACTGATGACAATGATGATGAACAGGCGGAAGCGTTTTCCGTGGATCTTGGCGCTGGCGCTCACGCCAAGCTTGGCACCACGACCCGTCACAGTATTGAGCTTGCCGACAGCGATGCGACCGAGGTGACGCTTACGTCTCCGGTTGGAACCGCAATTACCGAGATGGGAGGTACAAGTGGTGGAAGAACGAATTTCACAGTCGAGCTTGGCCGTGCGCTCGAAGGCGATGAAACGCTGGAGGTGCCACTCATATTTGGAGGGGCTGCCGAATTTCTCACAGATTACATATTAAGTACCAATTACACATTTGGGGCAGATGACCTCATCCCTAAGGGAGTCAGCTACAAGAATCTTTCCAGTACTGACATTGAGAAGCAGCCGCCGACCGTTGTTTTTACCGGTGTAGCCGGAGCTTTGCGGCGTGCAACACTTTCTATTCGAGCAGTCAACGACAGGTTCGACGAGACGGACGAGTCGGTGACACTGGGTTTGGGCACTCTGGATGCCAATTCAGGTACGAATCTAAGTGGCGGAGCTGCCGGTTCAGGCACCGTGGCCTTCTCAATTACAGACGACGATAATGAACCGGTGCTGTCCATCGATGATCCGAGTGTTGTCGAAGGTACCAACGGTACCGCTTCGACATTGCGGTTCACAGTCACGCTTGCGCCGCGAAGTGGCAAGGAGGTGACTGTCGATTATGCTGAGATTTCCGGTGGCACAGCAACTCAGGGAGTTGACTATAGTGCACTGACTGCAGGCACGCTGACCTTTGGCGCGAACAGTACGACCCAATACATTGACATCACCGTCCTGAATGACGGAATAAACGAAGTCGTTGACGAGACAGTCAAAGTCCGGCTTTCATCTCCTGTGAATGCAACTCTTAAAGGTGGCAGTGTCACTCTTGATGCAACCGGCACCATAACGGACGCAGACCCGGTGGTGGCGAGCCTGTCGCGCACTGACTCAGGGGCTATCGATGAGGGTCAGTCGATAGAGTTCACAGTATCACTGGCACGAGAGCTGACCGCAGGTGAGATTGTCGATGTGCCGCTCGACATCGGCGGCACTGGCGTGACTACGGCCGACTGGATCGTGAGGGAAAAACTCGGGGCGACGATTAACACTGGTGTCAGTCTTTCGGGCAGCAGCACTTCGACACCGGTTGTGCGTTTTGAAGATGCCGCAGCGCAGTCTGCGATCCTGGTATTGTGGGCGCAAGTCGACAATACGGCAGAAGGCAACGGAGCGAATCGGGAGACCTTCGAGATTGCACTCGGTTCGACCACTGCATTCAGTGATCCTACATTAGGCACGAATGTAGTGAGAGGCGCTGCTCCTCACGCAAGCGCTTCGATGAACAGTTTCGATGTCACAGTGAACGACATCACAGGTTCGGTTTTGCCGCAACTTAAAGTTGAGGTTCCAACTGTCACCGAAGGCGACGATGGCACTATTGAACTGACCTTAAGCCGTGCAGCGGTTGACCCGATATCACTGCGTTTTAGAGTAACCATTTGTGGTTCTATACATGATCCGCCTTGCCCGCCAGACACGAAAGCTGTGCATTATCTCGACGACATTGTGACGCCGACAAGAACAGCTAATTTCGACATTACATTCGCCCGTGGAGAAACACAAAAGTCGGCCTCCTTTACGGCGCTCGAAGACAGTTTAGTTGAAACGACTGAGGTTTTTAATTTCACACTAATCGATGTTCCGAGTTCCAAGGGAATTGCGATCGATCCGAGTACACCGCCTGATCATTCATTGGACTTGCTCTACTGGCACGTCTTCATCTTGGACAATGACAACCCGGCGAATCCCAACATTACGATTTCTTCTGGCACATCGCCGGTGACCGAGGGGACGGACGCGAGTTTCCAAGTGACAGCAACGCCTGCACCGACGGCAAATCTCACTGTAGATGTTGCGGTCAGCGAGGCGGGTAATTTTACTGCCGCTGGCGGTATCGGTTCCAAACAGGTGATCATACCGTCTGCAACCAGCCAAAACGCGGGCACAGCGACGCTGACTGTCAGCACGGATGGCGACAAAGTTGATGAACTCGATGGAACTATCGTTGCGACCGTGGAATCAGGAAACGGCTATACGGTGGGCAAACCCGCTTCGGCGACGGTTGAAGTTCAAGACAACGATGCCACCACCGTGACACTTGCGCGTTCAGGTTCAGGGGGCATTGCCGAAGACGGCGGTACGGTGGATGTCACCGTAACGCTTGGAAGACCACTGGTCGCTGGAGAAAGTGTGAGCGCACCGGTCGTGTTTGAGGGGCCGACACACGAAACCCACTACACTTACGTGTTCGAAGGCGGTACGGGTGTGACTCTTGAGACGGGTGGATTTGCATTTACAGACGACAGGCCGAAAGTGAATTTCACAGGCGCAGGTGCGAAACAGGCAAAGTTCACATTCACCGCTGTCAATAACAATGACCAGACAGAGCGCACGCTGCTTGTCAGGTTTGGGACAGGGGGAGTGCAATTCGGACCATCCTCGTCAGGGCTTTCGGGTGGCATCAGCACGGGTAGATCTGTTTCCGTGCCCATTTTAGACGACGATGCGGGGGTGGGCGTGACCGCCGCGAGCGCGCCGGAAGGCGATGCGGTGGAATTCACCGTGACTCTTCCGGGGGCCGCGCCAGTCGGGGGTGTGGACATCGTCTATTCGACATCGGACGGACGCAGCCAGTCGACAGACGCAGCCCATCAGGTTGCAACCGGTGCGGACTATACTGCGGCGAGCAGTGCGACGCTCACTATTGCCGAAGGTGAAAAAAGCGGCACTGTGAGCATTGCGACGAGCGATGACCAAACCTACGAGAGTGATCATTATCTTACCTTGACACTTGCCAGCGCGAACCCCTTCAGCTTGAACTCAAGCGCGAGTTCCGCGGTTGGCACCATTACCGATGAGGATGATGTGCCGAGTTTTGAATTTTCGACATCCTCTACCACTGCGGCCGAAGATGACGGTACGGTGACGCTTAGCGTTGACAGGACCGGCACTACATTGGTGGATGCGACGCTCAGCTATAGCACCGTCGACGGCACTGCGATAGGCGGCAGTGATTTTACTTTGATCAAGAGTACAGACCTTGTTTTCGGCAAGGACGATGCGAGCAAGGATATCACCGTGACGCTAACCGATGATGCTGACGATGAACTGTCAGAATCGTTCACCGTGGATATCACCGCAGGCGAACACGCCAAACTTGGCAGCACTGCCAGTCACGCCATTGAGATTACTGACAACGATGCGATTGGGGTAACTCTTTCGTCCCAAGTTGAAGCTACGATTATCGAAGACGGGAGCGTCACAAGCGGAAGAACAACTTTCACAGTCGAGCTTGGTCGAGCTCTGACAGGTGACGAAACGATCGAGGTGCCCCTTGATATTGGAGGCGATGCTGTCTTCGGCAAAGACTACAGCTTGACCATTGATTACGCGTTTAATGGAGTCACTACGCTTCCAAAAGGAGTGCGTTACAAGAATCTTGCGAGTACTGATCTTGTGAACCAGCCGCCGACCATCGTTTTTTCCGGTGTGGCTGGAGCAACGAAGCATGCGAATCTTGGCCTTAAGGCAATCGACGATTCCGTTGACGAAGCGCAAGAGTCGGTGACCATAGGTTTAGGTACTTTGATTGTAAATTCAGACGTCAGCCTCGCCGGTGGTGCGACCGGATCAGGCATGGTGAGTTTCGCAATTCAAGATAACGACGAACGGGTACTGTCCATCGACGCTCCGAGCGTTGGCGAGGGTGTGAGCGGGACTACTTCGACCTTACGGTTCACAGTAGATCTCTCCGCTGCCAGCTCTCGGCAAGTGTCTGTGAATTATGCTGAAATTTCCGGTGGTACGGCAACGCAGGGAGTTGACTATAGAGCGCTGACTGGTGGCACGCTGACTTTTACAGCGGGCGAAACGACCAAATACATTGACATTACAGTGCTTTATGATGGCCAACATGAACTCATGGATGAAACTGTGAAAGTTCAGCTTTCATCTGCGGTGAATGCGTCTTTAAATGGTGGCGGCGTTACCGTCGACGGAACCGGTACCATCATCCATGACCCGGTGGAGGTTAGTTTGGCGCGGACGGGGTCAGGGTCTATTGACGAGGGTCAGGCGGTAGATCTCACGGTAACGTTGTCCCGGGCGCTGGTTGCAGATGAGATAGTTGATGTGCCACTTGATATCGGTGGCACGAGCGTGACTACAGCGGACTGGTTTCTTATCAAGAAACCAGGTGCGGTTCTAAACAGGGGTGTCAGCCTTATAGGCACGAATACTTCGAAACCGGTGTTACGTTTTGAAAACGCAGGGGCCAAGATTGCGACATTGATTTTCGGGGCAAATGCCGACAACACTGCTGAGGGCGCAGAAGCGAATCAGGAGACTTTCAAGGTTGCACTAGGTTCGAACACTGAATTCGGTGATCCTGCATTAGGCACGAACGTAAAGCGCGGCGCTGCTCCTCACACAAGCGCTTTGATGAACAGTTTCGAGGTCGTGGTGAACGACACCGCAGGGCCGGCTTTGCCGATACTGAAAGTTGAAGTTCCGACCGTTACCGAAGGCGAGGGCGGCACTATTGAACTGACTTTGAACCGGGTTGTGAATGAGCAAATAACACTGAATTTTCGAGTGCAGCAATGCGGTATCAGTGCAGTGCCCTCTTGTCCGTCAGGCACCGTAAGTGCGATACGTCGTAAAGATATTCAATTTACGCAGATTCCGTCCACTGTTGTGTTCGCTCCCGGGGAGACGAAAAAGTCCTTTTCATTTACGACGACAGATGACAGTAGTGTCGAATTGACAGAGGTCTTCTACATTACGCTAACTGATGATCCTGCTGACAAAGGACTTACGATCGATCCGAGCACATTGCCCGATGCATCATTGGAGCATCATTACTGGTATCTTTATATTCTGGACAATGATAATCCGGCGAACCCGAATATCACCATTGCCCCTGGCACATCGCCGGTGACGGAAGGCACAAATGCCAGTTTCCAGGTAACTGCAACACCTGCGCCGACGGCAAACCGAACTGTAGCTGTCACCGTCAGTGAAATCGGCAGTGTTGCCGCGTCTGGTGAAGTCGGCTCCAAACAGGTAGTCATACCCGCTGCGGGGAGTCAGAACCAGGGCACAGCAGTACTGACCGTCAGCACGGATGCCGATACAGCCGACGAGCTTACCGGAAGTGTCGTTGCGACTGTCGATTCTGGCAGCGGCTACACGGTGGGTGCGCCGGCGACGGCGACGGTTGAAGTTGAGGACGACGATGCCACCACCGTGACGCTTGCGCGTTCAGGTTCAGGTGGCATTGTCGAAGACGGCGGTACGGTGGATATCACTGTGACGCTTGGAAGACAACTGGTCGCTGGAGAAAGTGTGAGAGCACCGGTCGTGTTTACGGGCGCGACATACACAACCCACTACACTTACGTGTTCGAAGGCGGTACGGGTGTGACTCTTGAGACGGATGCTCAATTTGACAACGACAATCCGATAGTGAATTTCGCAGGCGCAGGTGCGAAACAGGCAAAGTTCACATTCACCGCTGTCAATGATAATGACCAGACAGATCGCACTTTGCTCATCGCATTCGGGACCGGGAGTTCACAAAATGAACCATCCTCATCAGGGCTTTCGGGTGGCATCAGCGCGGGTGGTTCTGTATCCGTGCCCATTGTCGACGACGATGGCGGGGTCAGTGTGATCGATGCCAGCGCGCCGGAAGGCGATGCGGTGGAATTCACCGTGACTCTTCCGCAAGCCGCACCGAGCGGAGGTGTAGATATCGTCTATTCGACATCAGACGGACGCGGACGCTCGACAGACGCGGCCCATCAGGTTGCAACCAGCTCAGCAGACTATACGGCGGCAAGCGGTGCGACGCTCACTATTGCCGAAGGTGAAAAAAGCGGCACCGTGAGCATTGCGACGAGCGATGACCAAACCTACGAGAGTGATCATTATCTTACCTTGACACTTGCCAGCGCGAACCCCTTCAGCTTGAACTCAAGCGCGAGTTCCGCGGTTGGCACCATTACCGATGAGGATGATGTGCCGAGTTTTGAATTTTCGACATCCTCTACCACTGCGGCCGAAGATGACGGTACGGTGACGCTTAGCGTTGCCAGGACCGGCACTACATTGGTGGATGCGACGCTCAGCTATACCACCGTTGATGGTACTGCGATAGGCGGCGGTGATTTTGTTGCAATTGCGAAGACGGAGTTTATTTTCGGTAAGGATGATGTGAGCAAGAACATCATTGTCACACTCACTGATGACAATGATGATGAACCGGCGGAAGCGTTTTCCGTGGATCTTGGCGCTGATGCTCACGCCAAGCTTGGCGCCACGACCAGCCACAGTATTGAGCTTACCGACAGCGATCCCACTGAGGTTGGGATTTCGTCTCCGGTTGGAGGCACAATCGCGGAACTAGAAAGTTCCCCTACGGGAAGAACTACTTTTACAGTCGAGCTTAGCCGTGCACTTACAGGCGATGAAACGCTCGAGGTTCCGCTTGCTTTCGGAGGCGACGCAACCTTCGGTATTGATTACAGATTGGATACGAATTACCTGTTTACCGATGAGAATCTGCCGAATCCCAAAGGTGTCTCCTACAAGAATCTATCAAGCACCGACATTGTAATTCAGCCGCCGACCATCGTCTTTTCCGGTGTGGATGGAGCCGCGCGGCGTGCAACGCTCGCTATTTTAGCTGCTGACGACACTACCGACGAAGCGAGCGAGTCGGTAACAATAGCTTTGGGTACTTTGGATGCGAACTCGGGCACGAATCTCGCCGGCGGTGCGGTCGGTTCAGGGAGGGTGATATTCGCAATTTTAGACGACGATGATGGACCGGTGCTGTCCATCGATGATCCGAGCGTTGTCGAAGGTACAAACGGCGCAACTTCGACATTGCGATACACGGTCACGCTCGCGCCGATTAGCGGTCGGCAAGTGACCGTGGATTATGCTGAGATTTCCGGTGGTACGGCAACGCAGGGAGTTGACTATAGAGCGCTGACTGCTGGCACGCTGACTTTTGACGCAGGTGAAACGACCCAAAACATCGACATCACCGTATTGGATGACGGAATAAACGAAGTGGTGGACGAGACCGTGACAGTTCAGCTTTCATCCGCTGTCAATGCGACTCTCAATGGCGATGTCAGCTTCCTTGAAGGAACCGGCACCATCACGGACACAGACCCGATGTTTGCAAGTCTGGCGCGGACAGGCTCAGGGGTTATTGACGAGGGTCAGTCAACTGAGTTTACAGTCACACTGGCACGAGCGTTAGCAGCAGGTGAGATTGTCGATGTGCCGCTCGACATCGGCGGCACTGGCGTGACTACGTCCGACTGGTTTTTGCTGCCCAAATCAGGTACGGATCTAAATACAGGTGTCAGCATTTCAGGTAGATCATCTTCGACGCCAGTGGTGCGATTTGAGGGGGCGCAAGCGCACTCTGCGGCGATTGTGCTGTGGTCGAAAGTCGACAATAAGGCAGAGGGCGGAGGAGCGAATAAGGAGACGTTCGAGATTGCGCTCGGTTCGAACGCAGAATTCGACGACCCTGCGCTAGGCACAAATGTGATTCGCGGCGCCGACCCGCACGCAAGTGCTGCGATGAACAGTTTTGAAGTCATAGTGAACGACATCACAGGGACGGTCTTGCCGACACTTAAGGTTGATGTCCCAACCGTCACCGAGGGTGAAAGCGGCACTATTGAACTGACTTTAAGTCGACCAGCGGATAGGCTAATAGGGTTTACATTTGCAATTGCAATATGCGGTACACCTGCGAACCCTCCTTGTCCACCGGGTACGAAAAGAGCAACATTTGGCACTGACTTTACAGTGCCACATTCACAAATTCGAGTCGAGTTTGCCCCTGGTGAGACGAAGCAACAGGTGACCACCATTACGACGATCGATGACAATTCAATTGAATCGACTGAGATGTTTTTCCTAGAGCAATGGAAGGTTCTTGATTTTAGAAAAGTTGAGATCGATCCGAGTACACCGCCTGATGATTCAGTGCATCATCGTTATTGGAATTTCGTTATTCTGGACAATGACAACCCGGCGAATCCGAACATCACCATTGCTCCTGGCACATCGCCGGTGACAGAGGGGACGGACGCGAGTTTCCAAGTGACAGCAACGCCTGCACCGACGGTAAGTCTTACTGTAGATGTCGCCGTCACTGAAAGTGGCAATGTCGCTGCGGCCGGGGGAATCGGTTCCAAACAAGTGATCATACCGTCTGCTTCCAGTCAAAACGCGGGCGCCGCGACGCTGAATGTCAGCACAGTTGCTGACGCAGTTGATGAACTGGATGGTGAAGTTGTTGCGACTGTGGATTCAGGCACCGGTTACACGGTCGGCGCCGCATCGTCGGCGAAGGTTGTGGTTCAGGACGATGACGCCACGACCGTTACCCTCGCACGCACTGGTGTCGGTGGTATTGATGAGGACGGCGGCACGGTGGGTGTGACTGTGACGCTAGGCAGGGCGCTGACCGCAGGTGAAAGTGTGACAGTGCCGCTTGCAGTATCAGGTGCGACGGTAACAACTCACTACACATACGTCCTTGAAACTGGCAGCACGGGCGTGACTCTTGACACACAGAATCCTCACAGTGCTCAGAATCCGGCTGTAGTGTTCTCGGGCGCAGGCGCACGCACAGCGACACTTACTTTTACCGCGGTCGACAACGACGTCCAAGTCGACCGTACACTGAATGTTAAATATGGGACAAGCCCTCGTATACCGACTTCTACAGGATTATCTGGCGGCATCAGTACGAGTGGGTCCGTCTCCGTGAAGATTGTCGACGACGATATGGGGGTCTCAGTGACCGGCGCTGCTGCAGCGGAAGGCGATCCGGTGGTATTCACGATTACACTTCCGGAAGTGAATACGGCTGATACAAATGTTGTTTATTCGACCTTGTCCGGGCGCGGAAACGCAGCCGACGCGCCGCACCAACAAGCGACCGGAACTGACTACGAAGCAGTTGGGGATGAGGGAGCAATTTTAATAATTAAAGAAGGTTCTCGCAGCGGTACAGTGAACATTGCAACAAAGGATGATGACACTTACGAAGGAGATCATTATTTTCGACTGAAACTCGCCGGGGCATACTTGAAGGATACCATCCCCGCTGTCACATTTGATTTGAGTGAAAACGCGAAAATCGCGGTTGGCACCATTACCGATGAGGATGATGTGCCGAGTTTTGAATTTTCGACAGCCTCTACCTCTGCAGCCGAAGATGATGGTACGTTGACGCTCACCATCGAAAAGACTGGCACCACGTTGCTTGATGCGAGACTGAGCTACTCCACCGTTGACGGAACTGCGACGGGCGCTAGTGATTTCACTTTGATCAAGAGTACAGAGTTTGTTTTCGGCAAGGACGATACGAGCAAGGATGTCACTGTAACTGTCACTGATGATGTTGACGATGAACCGACAGAGTCGTTCGCCGTAGAAATTACCGCAGACGAACACGCCAAACTTGGCAGCACAGCGCGTCACAGTATTCAGATTACTGACAATGATGCAATCGGGGTAACGCTTTCATCCCCGGTTGGAGCCACAATCACTGAGAAAGGAAGCACAAGTGGCGGAAGAACGTCTTTTACAATCGAACTGAGTCGTGCACTCACCGGTGATGAAACGCTTGAGGTGCCGCTCGATTTTTCAGGTGATGCCGCCTTCGGCACGGATTACACCTTGGTCCTGGATTACACCTTTGCGGGCGTGGCGGTAGATCCCCCCACTGGTGTTTCGTTTAAGAATCTAAAGAGTACTGACCTTGTGAACCAGCCGCCGACCATCGTTTTTACCGGCGTGGCTGACGCTTCGCGGCGTGCATCACTTGGCATCCAATCTACCGATGACTCTGCGGACGAAGTGCGAGAGTCGGTGACAATAAGTTTAGCCACCCTGGATGCGAATTCAGGCACGAACCTCGACGGCGGTGCTACCGGTTTAGGCACGGTAGGCTTTTTGATTACAGACAATGATGATTTGCCGGTGCTGTCTTTTGATGACTCGAGCGTTATCGAAGGTGCCAATGGTGCCACCTCTACCTTACGGCTCGCTGTGAATCTCAAACCTCGTAGCGGAAAAGAAGTGTCTGTCGACTATGCTGAGATATCGACTGGCACGGCAACCCAAGGGGTCGACTATACCGCATTGACTGCCGGCACCCTGACTTTTGCTGCGGGCGAGACGACTCAGCACATCGACATCACCGTCGTTGGCGATGACGTTGATGAAGCGACGAACGAGACCGTAGCCGTGCAGCTTTCATCGCCAGTCAATGCAACGTTCACCGGCGGCGGTGTCACCTTGGATGGCAGTGCAACCATTACTGACGATGATTCGACGGTTGTGAGTCTTACGAGAACAGGTTCCGGTGCCATTGATGAGGGTCAGACGGCTGAGTTTACGGTCACGCTGTCCCGGGCGCTGGCAGCAGGCGAGATTATTGAAGTGCCGCTTGATATCGGGGGTGCGGGCGTCACAACAGCGGACTGGTTCATAGCGAAAAAATCCGGTATGAGTCTGAACACAGGGGTTAGCCTTTTAAGCACCAATACTTCGTCACCGGTGGTGCGCTTTGAAAATGCTGGAGCCGAGACTGCGACTCTGGTGTTAGGGGCAAAGATTGACAACACCGCAGAGGGAGGCTCAGCGAACCTGGAGACCTTTGAGATCGCACTCGGTACGAATACGGCTTTCGATGTCAACACGCTCGGCACCAATGTCGGCGGTGGTGCCGACCCCCATGCAAGTGATGCAATGAACAGATTCGATGTTGCGGTCAATGACATTACCGAAACGATCGTGCCAAAACTGAAGGTAAGCGCTCCAACCGTCACCGAAGGTGAACCCGGCGCAATTGAACTGGATTTGAGCTACTCTGCCAGCGAAACAATCTCGATCGATATTGCGGCAGTACAGCTTTGCCCTGACACCGTAGCCTGTCCGCAAGGCACAAGCGCAGCATCAATTGCCGATGATCTTTCCTTAGCCTCGCAGTCTGTGACGTTTACACCTGGTGAACAATCCAAGACCATATCTTTTACAGTAACCGACGACAGCAGTGTTGAGTCAACAGAAGTGTTCATGTTTCGGATTTCAGATCTCGATTCCACCAAAGCTGTCATCGATTCAGCAACACAACAGGATGGTACCGTATCGGGTGATCCGTACTGGTTCGTTCGTATTCAGGATAACGATAACCCGAACCATCCAAATGTCACCATTGCCTCTGTTGCATCACTGATTACCGAAGCGATGTCAGCGGCTTTTACGGTGACTGCAATACCGACTCCGTCTGCAAGGCTTACCGTAAACCTTACGGTAAGTGAGACCGGCAAATATGTTGCGAATGCGGAGACAGGC
Organism: Arenicellales bacterium; assembly: GCA_965214615.1. Lineage (GTDB taxonomy): Bacteria > Pseudomonadota > Gammaproteobacteria > Arenicellales > JAJDZL01 > CBDAUN01. The sequence continues at coordinate 2,558,110 of OZ243952.1, read as the reverse complement.
TCAATGCAGGTGATCATCCCGGCTTCGGGAGACAGCGCAGGGACAGCGACGTTTAATATCAGCACTGTTGCAGATGCTCTTGACGAACCGGACGGTGAAGTTGTTGCGACCGTGGATTCAGCCACCGGTTACACGGTCGGCGCCGCATCGTCGGCGAAGGTTGCGGTTCAGGACGATGACGCCACGACCGTTACCCTCGCACGCACTGGTGTCGGTGGTATTGATGAGGACGGCGGCACGGTGGGTGTGACTGTGACGCTAGGCAGGGCGCTGACCGCAGGTGAAAGTGTGACAGTGCCGCTTGTGGTGACAGGTGCAACGGTAACAACCCATTACACCTATGCACTGAAAGATGGCGGCACCGGTGTCACGCTCGATACACAAAGTCCGCACGACGCGGAGAATCCGGCTGTAATGTTATCGGGCGCAGGCGCACGCACAGCGACGCTTACCTTTACCGCGGTTGACAACGACGACGTAGTCGACCGTACACTGAACGTCAAATATGGGACAGGCTCTCGGGAACCGACTCCTACAGGATTGTCTGGCGGCATCAGTACGAGTGGGTCCGTCTCCGTGAAGATTGTCGACGACGATTTCGGGATCATAGTGACCGGCGCTGTTGCAGCGGAAGGCGATCCGGTGGTATTCACGATTACGCTTCCGCAAGTGCCAACGCTTAGTGATGCAGTTGTCTTTTATGAAACCTTGTCCGGGCGCGGAAACGCAGCCGACGCGCCGCACCAACAAGCGACCGGAACTGACTACGAAGCAGTTCGGGGACCATCTATAACAATTAAAAAAGGTTCTCGCAGCGGTACTGTGAGCATTGCAACAAAGGATGATGACACTTACGAAGGAGATCATTATTTTCGACTGAAACTAGATTCGACAAACTTCGGCCGTTTGAGTGCGAACCCGATTGCCATTGGCACGATCACCGATGCAGATGATGCACCTGGCTTTGCATTTTCCGCATCATCGACGACCATCGCCGAGGATGGTGGCAGTGTAATGCTTACTGTCGACAAGACCGGCACGACACTGCTGGATTCAACGGTCAGTTACGCTACAGTCGATGGAACCGCAACGGGAGGCAGCGGTGATTTTACAGCGATCGAGAGCACCGACCTTGTTTTCGCCAAGGACGACACAAGCAAGTCCATCACAATCAGCATTGCCGATGATACAACCGATGAACCGGTAGAATCGTTTACCGTGGATCTCACCGCAGGTGCCCACGCGCAGCTTGGCAGCCCATCGAGTCACAGCATCGTGATTTCGGACAATGACATGACCGAAGTGAAGCTTGCCCGCGACGGATCCGGTGGAATTCCTGAGGCTGGCGGCACAGCAGAGATTTCGGTTACCCTTGAGCGACCATTGATTGCTGAAGAACGCGTCAGCATACCACTTGTGGTTTCCGGTGCGACAGCGACGTCGCACTACACCCTTGGTTTGATGAACGACGATGACACGGACGTAACCCTTGATACCTCGGCACCGCACAGCGCTCAGAATCCTGCGGTGGTATTTGCGGGAGAGGGTGCGCAAGCCGCTGAACTGATGCTCACTGCGGTTGATAATGAAGACCAAATCGAGCGTACTGTGAAGTTTGCGTATGGCACGATGGGAGTTTCGAGCGGATACAGCCCTATCGGTTCCGCTTCCGTACCGATCATCGACAATGATGCCGCAATTGCTGTCACCGATGCACGCGCTGAAGAAGGCAGTGCTGTCACTTTCACTGTCACGCTGCCGAAGTCAGCACCCGCCGGTGGTGTGTCTGTCGTCTACTCGACATCGGATGGCCGGGGGGAGTCGACCGACGAGTCGTATCAGGTTGCGACCAGTGCCGACTATACCGCAGCCAGCGAGGCGACACTCGACATTGCTGAGGGACTAAGCTCTGGCAGCGTGACTATTGCCACAGCCAATGACGACGTCTACGAAGGGGATCACCACTTCACGCTTACCCTTGAAAGCACTGACCACTTCATTATCAGCGAGTCCGAGGGGGCGGCTACGGGAACAATCGGTGATTCCGATGACGCGCCGAAATTTGATTTTTCAGCTGCTTCGACCGCCGCCGATGAAAGCGACGGCACAGTGACGCTGACAGTCGATAAGACAGGTACGACTTTGGTGGATGCGACGGTCAGTTATGCATCCGTCGACGGTACTGCAACAGGAGGCAGTGATTTCACTCAAATTGCGAGCACGGACCTCGTTTTTGCCAAAGACGACACAAGCAAGGACATTACTGTCAGCCTCACAGATGATACGACTGATGAACTGACTGAAACGTTTACCGTGGGTATCACCGCCGGCGCTCACGCTCAACTTGGCAGTACAACCAGTCACAGTATTGCGATCACTGACAATGATGCGACTCAAGTTACACTCCAAGCCCCTTCCGGGGACATTGCCGAGGCCGGCGGAACTAAAACGCTCACTATCTCTTTGGGACGTATGCTCATCGGCGATGAGTCTGTTGCCGTACCGCTGAGTTTCAAGGGCGTAGCACAGTTTGGTTCCGATTACACGATCGGCGCACCGGACCCGGTGCCGACCGGAGTGTCGTATTCGAACCTGACCAGTTCAGATCATACAGCCAGTCCACCGACAGTTACCTTTACCGGCGTTGAATCAGCCGCACTGAGCACAACCCTTATCCTGACAGCAACCGCTGACCTTGTCGACGAAGGAGCTTCGGAAACAGTCATCGTCACGCTTGGAACCCTTGATTCGACCTCCGGATCCAATCTTGATGGTGGTGCTTCGGGTTCGGGTACGGCGAGTTTCGCCATCACCGAAAACACTGCTTTACCGGTTCTGTCCGTTAATACCCCAAGCGTTACTGAAGGTGCGAGCGGTGAGACGGCGACGCTGCGTTTTACGGTGACGCTCACTCTGGCGAGTTCTCGATCAGTAACGATCGATTATGCCGATCTTTCAGGTGGTACTGCGAGTGCTGGCGCGGACTATAGCGCACTTTCTTCCGGAACCCTCACATTTGCAATAGGCGAGACTGAAAAGCACATCGATATTACGGTCCTCGGCGATGGGCTTGATGAACCCGACGAGACTGTAGAACTTAAGTTTTCCAAGCCGGTGGGTGCGACGCTCACAGGCGGCGGAACCACTTTGGACGGCACCGGCACTATCACCGATGACGATGACGCTCCCACAGTTTCTATTGACGATGCTCTCGCGATTGCCGAGGGCGACGATCCGATGGCGACCACAAACCTTGCGTTTACACTGATGCTGTCGAACACAAGCGGGCGAGATATTACGGTGCCCTACGAACTGTCGGGTTCGGCGTCGACCGGCAGCGACTATGAAAGCCCGAATCAACTGTCAGTTTCCATCGCTGCCGAACAGTCTACTGCGACACTCAATATTCCTGTCAAAGGTGATGCTGTAGATGAGCCGGACGAAACCGTTGTGGTGACTCTCGGTGTGCCGACCAACGCTGCTGTATCCACCGCACAGGGTGCAGGCACAAGTACTGGAATGATTACCGATAACGACCCGACGACGGTAGTGCTTGCTGGTGCGCCCGGTAATCTCATAGAAGGTTCAAGCAAGAACCTGACCGTGACATTGAACCGCGGGCTGATTGACGGCGAGTCTCTTGCAGTGCCCTTGACTTTCGGTGGTACTGCGACGCGCGGTGAAGACTATACGTTAAGCGGCAAAGCGGCACAAGGGGTCGGTTACACGAATTTGACAACTGGTGCAGTGACGATAACGTTCACCGGCGCAGGTAGTGGCGAAACCTCCAATTTGGCGACCTTGACTCTTCAGACATCCAATGATCAAGTTGTTGAAACGACGGCTGAAACGCTCCAGATTGGCTTTACAAATATCAATTCCGTCGGCTTGAATGGAGGTGTCGAGGAAACGGACAATATTGCGGATTTTATTATCGAGGATTCCGATGCAGCCATCTTGATAACCGAAAGTGACAGCTCAACCATAGTTGGTGAAGACGGAACCGATGATTCTTACGATGTGGAATTGAACTCTAAACCGACGCACGATGTGACAGTGACAATTCGCGCTGGTGCAGGGGTGAGAGTCAGCACAGCGGGTTCAAGCACACCGGGCGCCTCAAAGACTCTGACGTTCACCCCGATCAACTGGTCTGTAAAACAAAAAGTAACGGTGCATGCGGTAGACGATCGAGTCGACAATAATTCGTTCCGTCGGGTTGAGATTCAACATTCGGTGACATCGAGCGATTCACAATACAGTTCTTTGAACGCGGTGAAAAGACTCGTTACGGTGGTTGACGATGATCCGACAGAGGTTAGTATTTCAAGGATATTGCCGGACGGCGCGATAAACGAAGGCGCTCAAGCGGGTCTTGAAGTGCAGTTGTCTCGCGAATTGATAGTCGGTGAACGGGTGTTGGTGCCGCTGAAGGTTTCAGGACAAGGGATTAGTGCTTCAGACTATCAATTCAGTTTGTCGCAACAATCCACCGATGGTATTTCGCTTAGTATTGCAGCACCATACAGCGAAGCCGAGCCGGCGTTAGTGTTTGCAGGGGACAATGTGTTCTCCAATATCGGCGAACGCGCAGTCGTGACTGTGGCAGCGGTTGATGACGAAGTCGATGAGGGCTCTTCAGAGGAGTTGACCGTGACGTTAGGGTCGATCAGTACTAATCTTGATCGCTCGGGCGGATATGGCAGCAGCGGTGCAGTGATCCCGCAGTCCAAGGGATCCAGTCGAATTGAAATAGTCGATGACGACGAAGCAGGGGTGACGGTTAGTGAAAGCAGTGTGACGATTCATAGCGGTGATGAGATGAACTATACGCTGCGTTTGACGAGTCAACCGGCGCAACGAGTGGTGATCAGGGCAACGAGCAGTAATCCGCATGTAGTTAATATCCTAGGCAACATCAGCGGCAGCCGTTATGTTGCTTTCGATCAAGACAATTGGCAAACACCGCAGACAATTACGCTGACCGGCATCGACGCTGGTACAACGACTGTGACGCATGTGATAATGCATGCGAACGACAGCCGCTACGGTAAAGATCTTTCAATCGGTTCTGTAGCGGCAACTGTACCAGCCAAGCCGGTGCTTAACCTGTCGATTAACAGGGAACAAAGGCTTGAAGGTCAACTGGATCAGTCGCTCGGATCGGATCCACTAAAGAGTGCCGATTTTGGGTTTTTCCTGACCGGTGCGCCACATCCGGTGCGGGTGCCCACTTCGAATCTGCTGTCAGTGTCGGGCGTGAACGCTTCGGGTTACCGTCTGGAATTGCCGAGCTACATCTCGTTCCCAGCGGGAGACAAATACATATCGTATCCGATTTATATTCTCGCTGACGATGTCGATGAAAAGAACAAAACCATGACCATCGGTTTTGGCAGCGGCTTTCCTGCGAAACTTGACAAGGGCACAGAGGTAACAATAAAGGTCATAGACCAGAATCCGACTGCGGTGACCTTATCGCTTTTAGAAGAAGGTGAAAATGTCATTCCTCAACTGACCGAAGGTGAAAAGACAACTGTGGCGGTAACCTTAGGCCGCGATCTGGATGTCGATGAGATGGTGACGGTTCCTCTGATGGTAAGCGGAACCAACGTAACGGCTTCCGACTATTCGATTACGCTGAATACCGCTGACAGCAGCAGTGGCGTTTCGCTTGATGCGGCTGCGCCTTACAGTGCTGCTCAGCCGGCGGTGGTGTTTGCCGGTGCAGACAATGCCGAGGTGATCAAAGCGACACTGGACCTGCATGTTTTGGATGATGAAGATAGTGCGGAGCCCACTGAGTTGTTGGAACTTGGCATGGGCACGTTAAGCAGCAACTTGGACCGAGAAACGGGTACGGGTGCTTCAGGTACGATCGAGAAAAGCGGCACGATAGTTTTTATGCTGAAGGAGCCCGACCCTGTCGGGCCGGGCTCCTCCAGTGTGTGTGCTCGTGCCGCCCCTTGCGTTAATGTCGGTCCAATTGAGATGAGCGTGAAGGAAAATGGTGCCCCGGGACGTTACTTCATATGGCTCAATACCGATCCGGACCAGGCGGTGACGGTGGACATCACCTCCGGCGATGCCGCCAGGGTACGGGTCGAACCGGCACAGCTGACCTTCACTTCGGGCGGAGACACCGTCTGGAGCAAGACGCAGGAGGTCCGGGTCACCGCTCTGCCTGACGCGGATATTGATGGCAATAACGTCATTATCACCCATGCGGTGAGCGGCTACACAGGCGTTTCAAGCGTGCGGAATGTGACAGTTTCCCTGCGCGATGCCGGGCACGGGGTGATTGCATCGACCCGCGCGCTGAAGGTGTCCGAAGGCGGCACGGCCGAGTACAGGCTGCGTTTGAAGAGCCGCCCGGCAGCCGCGGTGACCCTCACGCCGCAGGTGACCGACAGCGGCGCGGTGCTCCGGGCCGGCGCGGCGGTCACATTCCAGCCGAACGAATGGAACACGGAAAAGGCGATCGAGGTGTCGGGGCTGTCGCCCGGGCGCGCGACGGTGATCCACGAGGTCTCCTCGACGGACACGGACTACGGTGGTACGCGTGTTGCTCTGATCGGGGTGACGGTCGAAGCGGCGCCGGCGCGCATCAGCGGGGCGGATTTCACTGTCGCGCCGGTGTCGGCGCGCGTGGTCGGGGGCGAAGCGGTCGCATTTACGGTGCGCGCGGCCAACGCACTCGGCGGCGCCGTGGCGGTCGAGGTGGTGATCGGCGATGTCGGCGCCGCGGTGGCGGCCGGTCAGTTCCTCACCCGCAGGATCGTTGTGCCGGCCGGGGGCAGTGCGGATTTCAGCGTGAACACGGAGACCTTCGGCCAGGACCGTCCGGACGGCGCGGTGACGGCGACCTTGGCGGCGCGCTACGGCGGCGCCAGTGCGAGAGTTGCAGTGGTCGACAACATTGCGACTGAGGTGTCGCTGACGCCTGGCACGGATCTGAGTCTGCGCGAGCAGACGCCGGGCGACACGGCGCAGGTGACGGTGACGCTCGGGCGGGACCTTGCGGCCGGCGAGGTGGTGGATGTGCCGCTGGCCTTTGCATCAAACGACGGCGTGGCGCTTCCGGGCGCAGCGCAGCCGCACGTTGCTGCGGTGTCTGTGAGCGGTACTGGAGTGACTCTGCACGATGCAAACACTGTCATCCCGAAGGTGCGTTTTACCGGTGGTGCGGACACTGAACGCAGCGCTAGGGTTCAGATTGCCGCTACAGCAAACCGTGATAACAACCTGACAAACGATACGTTCACGATCGGGTTCGGCGATCTCGCCGACACTGCGCTTGCTACGACAGTGTCGGGTGGTCTGACGACGGCCGGACGAAGCCCTTCAGTGAGGTTGACGGTGGTAGATAATCAGGATGCGTTTGAGGTCTCACTGACGGGCGGTACTGATCTAAGTGTGGTGGAACAGTTGACGAGCGACATCGCATTGGTTGCCGTAACACTTGAGCGTGACCTTGCAGTTGGTGAGATTGTGGTGGTTCCGCTGGCATTCGCGTCAACCACCGGCGTAGCGTTGCCAGGTGCTGCGCAGCCGCATATTGCCGTGGTATCGGCAACAGGAACCGGTGTTTCATTGCACGATGCGACAACAGCTGTGCCGAAGGTGCGCTTTAACGGTGGAGCAGGCACTGAACAGGTTGCAACGGTTCAGATTGCCGCGACCAGCCGGGACGACGGCGATCAGACAGACGATGTATTCACGGTTGGACTTGGCGATCTTGCTGATACGACGCTGGCAACGAGTTTAAGCGAAGTGGTGACCACGGCGGCAGGCAGCAATCTTGCGACGCTGACGCTGTTCGACGACGACAATCCGTTCACGGTTGCGCTGACCGGCGGCGCCGATGTTTCGATGCTCGAGCAAAGTTCGACGGACTCTGTCACGCTGACCGTGACGCTGGAGCGGGATCTTGCGGCGGGCGAGATTGTCGAGGTTCCGCTTGCGTTTTCAACCTCGGCCGGGCTGTCGCTGCCGGGTCAGTCGCAGGCGCACATCGAGGTGCGCTCGGCGAGCGGCACGGGCGTGACGCTGCACGATGCCGGTACCACGTCGCCGAAGGTGCGTTTTACCGGCGGTGCGGGCACCGAGCAGGTGGCCGGGGTGCTCATCGGTGCGACCGGCATTGACGACGGCAATACCACCGACGACGCCTTCACGGTCGCACTGGGCAATCTGTCGGATTCGAATCTTGCAACGCAGTTGACCGGAACGGTCGCGGCTTCCAGTGTCAGCAGCTCGGTGATTCTGACGCTGCGTGACAACGACGCCTTCGTCGCAGTCTCGGACGCTTCGGCGGCCGAGGGCGAAGTGCTCGGGTTTGCGGTGACGCTGCCGAATCCGGCTCCCGAGGGCGGCGTGACGGTGGGCTACGCCGTTTCGGACGGCACCGGCGGGCCGGCGCATTCGCGGGCGACGGCGCCCGATGATTTCCGGGGGCCGCGCGGTGGGACGGTCACGATTGCGCAAGGTCAGTCGTCCGGCACGATTTCGGTACCGACGGTCGACGACAATGTCTACGAGTCGGACCACCGCCTTGAGGTGCGCCTGACGTCGACCACGCACGGGCGGATGCACAGCACGCACTACCGTGCGACAGGCACCATAGACGATGCCGCCGACAAACCCGAGTTCGGATTTCTAAGTGCGCAGCACCGTGTGACGGAGGGCGAGGCGATTCTTGTAAGCGTCGCGCAAGGCGGCAGTACGACCTCGCTGGTGCCTGCGACTTTGAGCTACGCGGCGGCCGGCGACGGCGACACGGCCGGGGCTGGCGACTACGACGGCGCAAGCGGTACGCTGACGTTTGAGCCGGGTGGGGCGACCCGGCAGCGTTTTACGGTGCGGGCCGTGGCCGACGGCGTCAATGACATCGGCGAGCACTTCACCCTGGTTCTGACGGCCGGCGGGCACGCAAAGGTCGGCACGGTCTACAAGACGAAGGTCGGGATTACCGATGCCGATCCGGTGACGGTCGGCGTCGAGGCGCCCGACAAGGTGCGCGAGGGCGAGACCGTGGTGTTCACGCTGGGTTCCGATGCCGCGGTGGACAACGATCTTAAATTGAAGGTCGAGGTCACGCAAAGCGGCACTTATGTGACTCAGACCGCGATACGGGAGTACGAAGTTGTGCTCAGGGGCGGCACCCGGAGTGTGTCGCTGTCGATCGGAACATCCGACATCGAGACCCATGAAACCGACGGTTCGGTGCGGGCGACGCTGCTCCCGGGCGACGGCTATGACATTGATACGGGTCGTGTGCTCGCGACGGTCGTCATCGACGGGACCGAGCCGTCGGTAGGCATCAGTGCCGCGGCGGCCCGGGTGGTTGAAGGCAACGATGCCGAATTCACGGTCCGTGCCGACTTTGCGCCTGTGCGCGATCTGGGTATTTCGCTGATGATTGGGCAGCAGGGAGATTACGCGGCAGCCGGACAGACCGGCACCAAGCAGGTCACCCTGGGCGCAGGGCAGACCCAGGCGACCTATGCGGTCGAAACCCACGATGACAACACGCCGGAAGATCCGGGGGCGATCCAAGTGAGTCTGAAGGGAGGTGCCGGTTACACAATCAGCGCCGAGGATGCAGCAGCGACGATGCCGGTTGTCGACAATGACGGTTCGCCCTTGGCCATAACGCTTGAGACGGATACGCAAACCGTTGCCGAAAACGGCGGTCCAAAGACAGTTCGCGTGACAGCCGCAATTGATGGCGCAGGCACATTCGATTCTGATCAACAGTTGAAGGTGACAGTCGGCAATGCGCAAGATAGTGCGGCAAAAGGGACTGACTATACAAACGTATCGGACAAGTTTTTTACGATCAGCGCCGGTGCCGCAAGCGGCTTTGTCGATTTCACATTGCAGCCGCACGACGATGTGCTGAACGAAGGCGCTGAGTCTATCAGTATCAAGGGCGAGTTGGGCGGCGTAACCTTCACCGACGCCGTCATCACAATCCAGGATGATGATGAGGCGCCATCGGCCATCGCCCTTGCCGTGGATGCCGATACAGCCGCCAGCGGTGTTCAAAGCGGTATTTCCGAAGACAGCGGTGCGAGGACAGTTCGGGTGACGGCGACGATCACGGGCAGGACTCGGTTTGACTCGGATCAGCAGGTGAACGTAGAGATTGGCCAGGCTGCCGATTCGGCGACGGAAACAACCGACTATGCCGATGTTGCAGATCAAACGATCACCATCAAGGCGGGCGCGGTGAGCGGTTTTGTGGAATTCACACTAACACCGACGGACGATGCACTCAATGAAGCGACCGAGACGATCAGCGTGAAAGGCACACTGACCGGTGTGACATTCGCCGATGCGGGCATCAGCCTGATCGACGATGAAACCCCTGCGGTAAGCATTGAAGCGGCGAAGACCAAGGTGACTGAGGGACAAGTCGCTACGTTTACGGTACGGCTGCTCGAAGCAGCTCTGGCACCGGTGACGGTTTCCTACGGGGTGACTGGTACAGGCGGGTATGTGACAGACACATCGGGCACGGTCGTGGTGCAGCCCGGCGGCAGCGCGCAGATCCAGGTGCAAACCCACAAGGTCGCTGGGGATACGCCCGATGGAGAATTGACGGTAACGCCGGCTGATGGTACGGGTTACATGGTGACGGACGAAAGCGCAAGCACCATTGAGGTGGAGGACACCGAAGCGACCATGGTATCGGTCCGCGGCTCAGGTTCGATGATCGAGGGCAATGCGGCGAAAACGGGCGAGCTGACGGTGACGCTGTCGCGGGCGCTGGGCGAAGGCGAGAAGGTGACGGTGCCGCTGCGCTTTGCGACTAGGGCGAGAGACTTTCTGTCCGGTCCGCTGAACCGCCGCGACGTGGTGGTGCACGCGGCTGGAGCGGACATTGCCGCGCTTGATTCCGACACACATGAACTGGGATTGGGTGTGCGTCTTTTCGGTCCGAGCAGTTCGAAACTGGCGGGCCAGCGCACGCCGCCAAACTCGGCCAACTATGCGGTCGAGTTCAAGGGCGGCGCCGGGACGCCGCGAACCGCCACGCTGAAACTGACCGCAAGAGCCGAGCGCAGCCCCAATGACAAAGCGGATGCGAAGGTCACGGTGAGCTTCCGGTCGCTGGGTTCGGCCGCGCTGACCAATGTCGGCGGCGGCATCGTGGCCGATTCGGGACATAACAGCGCGCTGTTCATCGTCGTCGACAGGGACAGGTCGGCTCCGGCGGCGATGACGCTGACCGTGGATGCCGATACGGCGGCCAACGGCGTCCAGGGATCGGTGGCCGAGGACGGCGGGGCCAAGATGGTTCGGGTGACGGCGACGATTGACGGAGCGAAGCAATTCACTACGGACCAATCGGTGACTGTAACGGTCGGCAATTCGGGCGACAGCGCCACCGAGGGAACGGACTACGAGGATATTGCCGACCAGACGATCCCGATCACTGCCGGTCGGACGAGCGGCCATGTGGAGTTTACGCTGATGCCGACCGATGACACGCTTGACGAGCCGGCGGAGACGATCAGCTTCAAGGGCACGCTGACGGGTGTGACGTTTGCCGACACCGGCATCACGATCACCGATGACGATCCGACGACGGTGACGCTTGCGGGAGCGGCGGGCGACCTGGACGAGGGTTCGGGCAAGGATCTGACCGTGACGTTGGGCCGCGGGCTGGTTGCAGGCGAGAGTCTGGAGGTGCCGCTGAGCTTCTCCGGCACGGCGACCCGCGGCACCGACTACACGCTGACGGGCACCGCCGCGCACGGAGTCGCCTACGCCAATCTGAACAGCGGCGGAACCGCAACGGTGACATTCACCGGTGCGCTCGGCGGTGCGACCGCGACCGTGGCCGCCATCACTCTGACGGCGGCGGTCGACAGCGTCGTCGAAAGCACAGCGGAGACCGTCGATATCGATTTGGGCACGCTCGCGGCTACGGGACTTGACGGCGGTACGAGCGAAACCGACAGTCTGGCCGGGTTCGGCATCGTGGATCCCGACAGGGTTTCGGTCTCGACGGCGAGTCTTGCGCTGACCGAGTTGCACGCCACCGACGCCGAGAGGACCTATACCCTGGTGCTCGGAACCGATCCGGGGGCCGACGTGGAGGTGACGGTGACCTCGGCCGACACTACGGCGGTCCTGGTGGACGCCGATGCGAACGCAGCGGGCGATCAGGGTTCGCTGACGTTCACCCACGGCGGTTCGGGCACCTGGGACGATCCGCAGACGGTGACGGTGCGCGCGGTCAACGACGCCGATGCGATGGGCGAGACGGTGGCCGTTTCCCATGATGCGACGGTGTCTACGGACTCCGGCAACCCCTATCATGGGATTTCGATCGGCGACGTGTCGGTGACCGTCACCGACGCGGGACACGGGGTGACGGTGTCGGAGTCCGCCCTGTCGGTGCATGCGAATAACGACACGGCCGAGTACTCGATCGTGCTCAACAGCGCGCCCGGCGGTACGGTGACGGTCACGCCGACCTCGAGCGACACTGCAAAGGCGCAGGTCGGCAGCCCTGTGAGGTTCAACGACAGCAACTGGAGGAATCCGCAGACGGTGACGGTGACCGGCAGGGGGGTCGGTTCGGCGACGATCAGCCACGCCGTGACGGGAGCCACGACGGCGTATCCGGTCGCCATGGACATTGCCCCGGTTGCGGTGACGGTCGGCGCAGCGGGCGATGTTGCGGTGACCCTGTCGGCCCCGCCGGGCGATCTTGCCGAGGACGGCAGCGCCAAGGTGGCGACGGTGGAGCTGAGTCGCGCGCTGGGCGACGGCGAGAGCATCAGGGTGCCTGTCGAGTTCGGCGGCGATGCGGATCACGGCGTCGACTACGCGGTCAGCGCCTTCGTCGCACAGGGCGGGACTGCGAACGGGGTGACCTTCGCGAATCTGGCGTCCGGGGAGGCGTCGGTGACGTTCGCCGGAGGCGCGGGCAATGCGCAAAGCGCGTCGTTTTTGATCGAGACGGTTGCCGACGAGGTTGACGAGGGGGTCTCGGAGACGGTGACGGTGGAGCTCGGGGATCCGATCGAAGGCGCGACGGGCTCGGGTTCGGTGAGTTTTGCGATCACCGACGACGACACCGCCGGGGTCGCAGTCGGCGTGGCGTCGGCCTCGGTCGAAGTCGGCGTCCAGACCGAATACACGCTGCGTCTGACAAGCCGGCCGCTCGGCACGGTTGCGGTGACGCCGACGAGCGCCGACGAGGAGGTGGTCGAGATCGTCTCGATTGCCGGCACCCGTGCCAAGTGGGCGGTCTTCGATGCCGACAACTGGAGCGAGGCGCAGACGGTGGCGCTTTCGGGAGACGCAGCCGGCGGCCCGGTGAATGTGTCCCATGCGGTGACCTACGCGGCCGGCGGCGGCTACGGCACGGATCTTTCGATCGATCCGGTTGCGGTGACGGTGACGGCGGCAGTGGCGCCGGTCGCGCCGGTGCTGAACCTTTCGGTGTCCGACGATACGATTGCCGAAGGCGAATCGATCGAACTTAGGCTGAGCCTGACAGGCGCGACGCAGCGGGTGGTTGTCGATACGAAGGATCTGCTGTCGGTGTCGGGCGTGGATTCGGACGACTTTCCGCTCGGGTTGCCGGCGCAGTTCGTGTTCCGGGCGCCCGGCTATGCGCAGACCTTCACGCTGTTTGCGCGGCCTGACGATTCCGATGAGTCCGATAAGGAGCTGACGATCGGCTTTGGCAGCGGCTTTCCCGCCGGGCTCGCAAAGGGCGATGAGGCGGAGGTGACGGTCATCGACGCGAATCCGACGCAGGTGACTTTCGCGCTGGACGGCGGGGACGATCTGGTCGAGGGCGACGGCACGGGTGTGACGGTGACCCTGGGCCGCGGGCTTGGGTCCGGCGAGACGGTGACGGTTCCGCTGACGGTGGCCGGCACCGGCGTGGTCGCCGGCGACTACGCGCTTGCGCTTGATTCGGGCGCTGCCAACAGCGGCGTATCGCTGAACACGACGGCGCCGTACAGCGCCGCGCAGCCTGCGGTGGTGTTCACCGGATCCGACGATGCCGCGGTCACGGTCGCCGCGCTGGAATTTGAGGCGCGCGAGGACGGCGTTGCAGAGGGCCGCGAAGCGCTCACGCTGTGGATGGGCGCGCCCGTCAGCAATCTGGACCGTGCGACGGGTACGGGGACTTCGGGCACGGTCGCCGGGGGCGCCCCGGCGCTCATCCTGGTGCGTGACAAGGCGGTGGTCGCCGCACAGCCCGGGGTGAAGGTCGTCCCGACCTACGTAGAGGTGAAGGAAAACGGCGCGGGGCGCTACTACGTGTGGCTTTTAAGCGACCCGGGCCAGGCGGTGACGGTGGACATCACCTCCGGCGATGCCGCCAGGGTGGGGGTCGAACCGGCGCAGCTGACCTTCACTTCGAGCGGCGATACGATTTGGAGCAAGATGCAGGAGGTCCGTGTCACCGCTCTGCCGGACGCGGATATCGATGGCAATAACGTCACCATCACCCATGCGGTGAGCGGCTACACGGGCGTTTCAAGCGTGCCGGATGTGACAGTTTCCCTGCGCGATGCCGGGCACGGGGTGACTGCATCGACCCGCGCGCTGAAGGTGTCCGAAGGCGGCACGGCCGAGTACGAGGTGAAGCTGAAGAGCCGCCCGGACGATGAGGTGACTGTCACGCCGCGGGTGACTGACAGCGGCGCGGTGCTCCGGGCCGGCGCGGCGGTCACATTCCGGCCGAACGAATGGAACACGGAAAAGGCGATCGAGGTGTCGGGGCTGTCGCCCGGGCGCGCGACGATTCGCCACGAGGTGTCCTCGACGGACACGAACTACAACGGTACGCGCGTCGCCCTGATAGGGGTGACGGTCGAAGCGGCGCCGGCGCGCATCGGCGGGGCGAATTTCACTGTCGTGCCGGTGTCGGCGAGCGTGACCGGGGGCGAAGCGGCCGCATTTGCGCTGAGCGCGGCCAACGCGCTCGGCGGCGCCGTGGCGGTCGAGGTGACGCTCGGCGGCGCGGTTGCGGCCGGTCAGTTCCTCACCCGCAGGGTCATTGTGCCGGCCGGGGGCAGTGCGCGAATCAGCGCGGACACCGAGACCTTCGTGCGGGACCGACCGGACGGCGCGGTGACCGCGACGCTTGCCGGTCGCTACGGCGGAGCGTCGGCGCGCGTTGCAGTGGTCGACAACATTGCGACCGAGGTGTCGCTGACGCCCGGCACGGATCTGAGTCTGCGCGAGCAGACGCCGGGCGACACCGCGCAGGTGACGGTGGCGCTCGGGCGCGATCTGGCGGCCGGCGAGGTGGCGGAGGTGCCGCTGGCATTTGCATCGGACGACGGGGTGGCGCTTCCGGGCGCGGTGCAGCCGCACATCGCGGTGACGGCAAGCGGCACAGGGGTGACGCTGCGCGATGCGGCGACGGCGGTTCCGAAGGTGCGTTTTACCGGCGGCGCGGGTGTCGAGCAGATCGCGATCGTCGAGATGGCCGCCACGGGCCATGGCGATGCCAATCTGACCGACGATTCGTTCACGGTCGGGCTCGGCGACCTGACCGCGGCGGCGCTCGGGACGACGGTGTCGGGCGGTCTGACAGCGGCCGGACGAAGCCCTTCGGTGAGACTGACGGTGGCAGACAGTCAGGATGCGCTCGAGGTGTCGCTGTCAGGCGGCAGCGATTTGAGTCTGGTCGAACAACTGCCCGGTGACACGGCGTCTGTCACGGTGACGCTGGAGCGCGCTCTTGCGGCGGGCGAGATGGTCGAGGTTCCGCTGGCGTTCGCCTCGACCAGCGGCGTGGCGCTTCCGGGCGCGGCGCAGGCGCACATTGCGGTGACGGCGACCGGCACAGGGGTGACGCTGCGCGATGCGGCGACGGCGTCGCCGAAGGTGCTTTTCACCGGCGGCGCGGGCACCGTGCAGGTGGCCGAGGTGGTGATCGCGGCGACGGCCGTGGACGACGGCGATACCGGCGACGATGTGTTCACGGTCGCCCTGGGCAACCTAGCCGATCCGGCGCTTGGGACGAATGTCAACGAGGCGGTTGCCGCGGCCGCCGGCGCCAATGAGGCGACGCTGACGGTGTTCGACGACGACAATCCGTTCACGGTTGCGCTGACCGGCGGCGGTGATGTTTCGATGCTCGAGCAAAGTTCGACGGACTCTGTCACGCTGACGGTGACGCTGGAGCGGGATCTTGAGGCGGGCGAGATTGTCGAGGTTCCGCTTGCGTTTTCAACCTCGGCCGGGCTGTCGCTGCCGGGTCAGTCGCAGGCGCACATCGAGGTGCGCTCGGCGAGCGGCACGGGGGTGACGCTGCACGATGCCGGTACCACGTCGCCGAAGGTGCGTTTCACCGGCGGTGCGGGCACCGAGCAGGTGGCCGGGGTGCTCATCGGTGCGACCGGCATTGACGACGGCAACACCACCGACGACGCCTTCACGGTCGCACTGGGCAATCTGTCGGATTCGAATCTTGCAACGCAGTTGACCGGAACGGTCGCGGCTTCCAGTGTCAGCAGTTCGGTGATTCTGACGCTGCGTGACAACGACGCCTTTGTCGCAGTCTCGGACGCTTCGGCGCCCGAGGGCGAGGCGCTCGGGTTTGCGGTGACGCTGCCGAATCCGGCGCCCGAGGGCGGCGTGATGGTGGGCTACGCCGTTTCGGACGGCACCGGCGGGCCGGCGTATTCGCGGGCGACGGCGCCCGATGATTTCCGGGGGCCGCGCGGCGGGACGGTCACGATTGCGCAAGGTCAGTCGTCCGGCACGATTTCGGTACCGACGGTCGACGACAATGTGTACGAGTCGGACCACCGCTTCGAGGTGCGGCTGACGTCGACCACGCACGGGCGACTGCACGGCACGCATTCGCGTGCGACAGGCACCATCGACGATGCGGCCGACACGCCCGAGTTCGGGTTTCTAAGTGCGCTGCACCGTGTGACCGAGGGCGATGAGATTCTGGTCAGCGTCGCGCTCGGCGGCACCGCGACCTCGCTGGTGCCTGCGACGCTGAGCTACGCGCCGGGCGGCGACGGCGACACGGCCGGGTCCGGCGACTACGCCGGTGCGAGCGGCACGCTGACCTTCGAGCCGGACGGGGCGTCCCGCCAGCGCCTTGCGGTGCGGGCCGTGGACGACGGCGTCAATGACATCGGCGAGCATTTCACCCTGGTTCTGACGGCCGGCGCGCACGCGAAGGTCGGCGCGGTCGGCGAGACGAAGGTCGAGATTGCCGATGCCGATCCGGTGAAGGTCGGCGTCGAGGCGCCCGAGGCGGTGCGCGAGGGCGAGACCGCAGTGTTCACGCTCGGGTCCGATGTCCCGGTGGACAACGATCTGACATTGAAGGTCAGGATCACGCAAGGCGGCGATTATGTGACTGCGACCGCGATACGGGAGTACACGGTTGTGCTGAAGGACGGTGCCACGAGCGTGGATCTGCCGATCGCGACATCCGACATCGACGTCCATGAAACCGCCGGCTGGGTGCAGGCGCTGGTGCTCCCGGGCGCCGGCTACGGCATTGATGCCGCCCGTGTGCGCGCGAAGGTCGCCATCGACGGGGCCGAGCCGACGGTGAGTATCGGTGCTGCTGCGGCCGAGGTGGTCGAAGGCGTCGACGCCGGGTTCACGGTCAGCGCCGACTTTGCGCCGGCGCGCGATCTGGCTGTTTCGCTGACGGTTGCCCAGCAGGGCGATTACGCGAAGGGCGGACAGACCGGCGCCGGGCAGGTCACCCTGGTCGCGGGGCGGACCGAGGCGACCTACGCGGTCGAAACCGTTGACGACGCCGCGGAGGAAGGTCCCGGATCGATCTCAGTCACCCTGGAGCCGGGCGGCGGCTACAAGGTGGACGCCGGGACGGCTCGGGCGAGCGTTGCGGTTCTTGACGACGAGACTCCCGAGGTACTGATCGAGGCTTCGACCGCGAAGGTGACCGAAGGCGCGACGGCGAGCTTCACGGTGCGGCTGCCCGCCTCGTTCAGTTCGCCGGTGACGGTTTCCTACCAGGTGTCGGGCACCGGCGGCTATGCGACGGCTGCGACGGGCACGGTCGCGGTGCCGACCACCGGCAGCGCGCAGATCGAGGTGCCAACCATCGATGTGGCGGGCGATACGCCCGATGGCGAGCTGACGGTGACGGCCGCCGCCGGCACCGGCTACCGGGTGACGGGCGCAAGTTCGGCCACCGTCGCGGTGGCCGACAACGAGCCGACCATCGTAACGATCCGCGGCTCAGGTTCGATGATCGAGGGCAATTTGGATAAAACCGCCGAGCTGACGGCGTCGCTGTCTCGGGCGCTGGTCGAGGGCGAGAAGGTGACGGTGCCGCTGCGCCTTGCGACCAGAGCGAGAGACTTTCTGTCCGGCGCGCTGGGCCGCCGCGACGTGGTGGTGCACGCACCCGGAGCGGACATTGGCGCGCTTGATTCGGACACCCATGAACTGGGATCGGGTGTGCGTCTTTTCGGTCCGGACAGTTCGGAACTGGCGGGCCAGCGCACGCCGCCGAACGCGGCCAACTATGCGGTCGAGTTCAAGGGCGGCGCCGGGACGCCGCAAACCGCCACGATGAAGCTGACCGCAAGGGCCGAGCGCAGCCCCAATGACAAAGCGGATGCGAGGGTTACGGTGAGCTTCCGGCCGTCCGGCTGGGCCAGGCTGACCAATGTCGGCGGCGGCATCAAGACCCATTCGGGACATGGCGGCGCGCTGTTCACCGTTGTCGACAGGGACAGGGATGTCCCGTCGGCGATGACGCTGACAGTGGATGCCGACACGGGGACCGACGGAGTGCAGGGCAGTGTGGCCGAGGGCGGCGGGGTCACGATGGTCCGGGTGACGGCGACGATTGACGGTGCGGCGCGTTTCGATTCGGCCAAAATGGTGACGGTAAAGGTTGGCGAAGAAGGCGACAGCGCCACCGGGGTAGCCGACTATGCGCGGATTGCCGACCGGACGATCACGATCAATGCCGGTCAGCAGAGCGGCCATGCGCAGTTTGCGCTGACGCCGGCCGATGACACGCTTGACGAGCCGGCGGAGACGATCAGCTTCAAGGGCACGCTGACGGGTGTGACGTTTGCCGACACCGGCATCACGATCACCGATGACGATCCGACGACGGTGACGCTTGCGGGAGCGGCGGGCGACCTGGACGAGGGTTCGGGCAAGGATCTGACCGTGACGTTGGGCCGCGGGCTGGTTGCAGGCGAGAGTCTGGAGGTGCCGCTGAGCTTCTCCGGCACGGCGACCCGCGGCACCGACTACACGCTGACGGGCACCGCCGCGCACGGAGTCGCCTACGCCAATCTGAACAGCGGCGGAACCGCAACGGTGACATTCACCGGTGCGCTCGGCGGTGCGACCGCGACCGTGGCCGCCATCACTCTGACGGCGGCGGCCGACAGCGTCGTCGAAAGCACAGCGGAGACCGTCGATATCGATTTGGGCACGCTCGCGGCTACGGGACTTGACGGCGGTACGAGCGAAACCGACAGTCTGGCCGGGTTCGGCATCGTGGATCCCGACAGGGTTTCGGTCTCGACGGCGAGTCTTGCGCTGACCGAGTTGCACGCCACCGACGCCGAGAGGACCTATACCCTGGTGCTCGGAACCGATCCGGGGGCCGACGTGGAGGTGACGGTGACCTCGGCCGACACTACGGCGGTCCTGGTGGACGCCGATGCGAACGCAGCGGGCGATCAGGGTTCGCTGACGTTCACCCACGGCGGTTCGGGCACCTGGGACGATCCGCAGACGGTGACGGTGCGCGCGGTCAACGACGCCGATGCGATGGGCGAGACGGTGGCCGTTTCCCATGATGCGACGGTGTCTACGGACTCCGGCAACCCCTATCATGGGATTTCGATCGGCGACGTGTCGGTGACCGTCACCGACGCGGGACACGGGGTGACGGTGTCGGAGTCCGCCCTGTCGGTGCATGCGAATAACGACACGGCCGAGTACTCGATCGTGCTCAACAGCGCGCCCGGCGGTACGGTGACGGTCACGCCGACCTCGAGCGACACTGCAAAGGCGCAGGTCGGCAGCCCTGTGAGGTTCAACGACAGCAACTGGAGGAATCCGCAGACGGTGACGGTGACCGGCAGGGGGGTCGGTTCGGCGACGATCAGCCACGCCGTGACGGGAGCCACGACGGCGTATCCGGTCGCCATGGACATTGATGCCGTGGCGGTGACGGTCGCCGCTGCCGCGAACCTGGTGGTTTCGCCGGCCAATCTGACCGTAGGCGAAGGCTCGAGCGGCAGCTTTACGGTCAGGCTGGCGACAGAGCCGTCGGGCGCAGTGACGGTTTCTGTCGCCTCGGACAATTCGGACGTGACGGCGGCTCCGGCGTCACTCACCTTCAACGCCGGCGGCAGCAATCTGTGGAGTGCGGAACAGACGGTGACGGTATCGGCGGCTCAGGACGATGACGGCGATAACGATGCGGCGACCCTTACCCTCGGCGCTTCGGGCGGCGGCTACGACAGCAGGACCGCAACGGTCGGGGTTGCGGTCACCGATGACGATGTTGACACGACCGCGCCGCAGGTGACCTCGATCGCGAGGCAATCGCCGACGGGTTCGCCGACCAACGCCGACGAACTGACCTGGCGGGTGACGTTCAGCGAAGCGGTGGTGAACGTGGGCGCGGCGGACTTCGAGGTTGACGGCACGACCGCCACGCTGACAGTGTCGCAGGTGTCGGGCACGAACGCCTACGATGTCGAAGCCTCGGGCGGCAACCTGGCGAGTCTTGATGCGACCGTGACGCTGAGCTTCGACGCCGACCACGACATAGACGATGCGAACGGCAACGATCTTGCCCCGAATCCGGTGCCCACGCGTACCAATGACGATGACTTTGTCGTCGACAATACAGCGCCGAAGGTGACGATCGCGATCCCCGCAACGGACGGGACGATCGCAGGCGCGGTCACCGCGACGTTCACCTTCAACGAGGAGGTGACCGGGTTTGATTCAGGCGACATCGCGGTCACCAACGCCGCGGTGTCCGGCTTTGCGGCCGATACCGCCGGAACGGTCTGGACCGCGACGATCACGCCGGACGTCAACGGCACGCCGGTGACGGTCGACGTGGCTGCCGAAGCAGCAGCCGACCTGGCCGGCAACGCCAGCACCGCAGCGACGCAGGCCAGTGTGAACTACACCGTGGCGCTTGGCGCGCCGGTTGGGTTCACCGCGACCGCCGGCAACACGCAGGTCACGCTTTCGTGGTCGGCTCCGGCCGCCAGCGCCGGAACCGCGGCGGTGCAGAAGTACCAGTACCGCCGTCAGGCGGGTTCGGGTGTCACGTCGGGCTGGACCGATGTCGCAGACGGTGTCGATAACGGAAACAGTGCGGGCGACGAGACTTTGGTGACGGTGACCGGACTGACCAACGGCACCCGGTACACTTTCGAGCTGCGGGCGGTCAATGCCGCCGGCAACGGCAGTGCCGCGGCGGCGGTAGCGACGCCGACAGCGGTCGACGGTTCACAGGGCGTGACGGTATCGGCCGCGAATCTTGCGCTTACCGAATTGCACGCAGGCGATGCCGAAAGGACCTATACGCTGGTTCTCGATTCCGACCCCGGCGCCGGGGTCGCGGTGACCGTGACCTCGAACGACGACAGCGCCGTGAAGGTCGATACCGACAGCCGCACGCCGGGCAATCAGGACATTGTCATCTTCACCTCCGGCAACTGGAACGTGGCGCAGACCGTGACGGTGCGCGCCGTGAACGACGGCGATGCGGCGAACGAGACGGTCATCGTGTCGCACGCGGCGGCGGTGGCTTCGGACAGCGGCAATCCGTATCACCGGATCCGGATCGCCGACGTGACGGTCACTGCCGCCGACGCCGGTCACGGCGTCCGGGTTTCGGCTGCCGGCCTGTCGGTGTTCGAAGGCGGCGGCAGGGCCGGCTACACCCTGTCGCTCAAGAGCGATCCGGGAGGCACGCTGGAAGTGACGCCGGCGAGCGATACTGTCGCCGATGCCGTTGTCAGCGGCGCACTGACCTTCACCTCCGGCGACTGGCGCACAGCGCAAATCGTGACGGTGACCGGCAGGCGGACAGGTTCGGCCACCATCTCCCACACCGTGACCGCGCCCACCGCGGCGTATCCGGCGAACACGGTGATCGATCCGGTGGCGGTCTCGGTAGTCGCCGATGGCGCAGCCCCGCAACCGGGCATCACCTTCATCGAGACCGGCGGCGAGACCGTTGTCCGGGAGCATGACGGGACGGCTGCGAAGGACCACTACCGGATCGTTCTGAACACCGCGCCGACCGACGATGTGACGGTGACGGTGACTGCGGGCGAAGGTCTTCGGGTGGCTGGCGCGGGCAGTGCCGGGTTCGGTGAAACGGTGACCCTGACGTTTACGCCCGGCGGCAGAAGCCTTTGGAGCATCCCGCAAACCGTCACGGTATCGGCGGCGAACGATCTGATCGACAACGAGAACACCCGGCGCACTGTTGATATCGCACATGCGACGGATTCCGCCGACGGCAGCTATCGGCAGGCCGATGCCGGCACCCTGGGCGTCACGGTCATCGATTACCTTGCCGCCGGGGCGGTGATATCCCCGACCCGGCTCACGGTGGGCGAGAACAGCGGCACTGCCGCCTACACCGTGGAACTTGCGTCAAGGCCCCTGTCGGACGTGGTGATCACCGTCACCTCCGATGACGTCACCCTGGTGAAACTTGACGGTCCGGATCCGGCGAGCGCCTACACCGGCACCGAGGGTCTGATCTTTACGCCGTCGAACTGGAACGTGGCGCAGACCGTCACCCTCGAAGGCCAGGACGACAACATTGTCAACCGCAGCGCGCGCACCGCCACGGTCACCCACACGATCGGCTCTGCGGCCCACGGCGACGGCAGCCGCTATATTCCGGGCATTGCAATGGACGACGTGAACGTGGTTCTCGCCGATGACGAGGCCGACGCCGTGTATGTGTCGATCGTGCGCACCGGCGAAGCGCGGATCACCGAGTGCACGCCCGGCGATAGCCGGGAGGGTTGCGGGATCGCCTTTTCGGTGAGTCTGTCGCGGCCGCTGGTCGGGGGCGAGCGCGCCGACATCGAACTGACGCTTTCCGGCGAAGGCGTCAGGGCGGGCGATTTCAGCGACCTGGCGCCGGTCGCCGGAGCGGGCCTGAACACCGGGGTCCGCCTGCAGCGCGCCGGCACCGTGCGGCCTACGGTGATCTTCGCAGGCGCCGGCGCCCGGGTCGCAACGCTGAAATTCGATGCGATCGACAGGCAGCTTGAAACACCTGCCGAGGAGACGCTGACGGTGGCGGTCGCGGATGCGGCCACGCTGGCGGCCGATCCCAATACCAACCTGGGCGGCGAGACACTCACGCCGGCGCCCGGCGCCGGTGAATTCGATGTCACCGTGGTGGACGACGAGCATCTGGTGACGTTTTCCGAAAACACCTATGCCGTGTCCGAGGGCGCAGGTGCGGCGACGGTCACCCTCGGGCTTTCACGTGCCATGGACTGGGACGTGAATGTCAATCTCGGTTTCGAGGACGGTACTGCGACGTCCGGGCAGGATTACGGGGAGGCCTGGGTCTTTCCGCAATTTGCCACCATCGAAAAGGGCGAGACGTCGATCGATCTTGAAATTCCGATTGTGGATGACAGTCTTGTCGAAAATACCGAATTTCTGACCGTGCTTGTTCAGCAGGACGCCCTGCCGGCAGGCTATGCGCAGGCCCGCGCCACGGTGCGCATCACCGACAACGAACCGACGGTGAGTATCAGTTCCGATGCCCCGTCGGTGTTCGAGGGCGAACCCGCCGTGTTCACGATCACGCGCAACGCGGTCACGTCCGACGCCCTTTCGGTGAACGTGAACGTGTCCGAGGCGGGTGCGGTTGACACGATTGACACAAACGATGAACGCAGCCATCCGGTGACGATTGCCGCTAACCGAGCGTCCGCGTCGCTGTCCATCCCGACCGTGGACAACAGTGCCATGGCCGGTGGCGGCGGTGTCACGGCGACGCTGGGCGATCCCGATGTTGCAGGCGCCTACTTCAAGGCCGATCCGGACTTTGCCACGGTGGCGGTGGAGGACAACGACACCGCGGGCATCACCGTGACGCCCGTGCGCGTTGCGGTGCGCGAGGCGGATGATCCGAATACCGCTTCGGTGCACGAGCACAGGGCGACCTACCGGGTGCGCCTTAATGCGCCGCCCGACGGCACGGTGACGGTCACGCCGAACGGCGTCGCCGGTGCGGTTGCGGTGAGTCCGGCGAGTCTTGTGTTCACGTCCTCGGACTGGGACAATGCCCGGACCGTCACTGTGACGGGCGTGCCGGATGCGGGCGAGAATCCGGGCCGCAGGCGCACCGTCACCGTCACCCATGCGGTGAACGCGAGCGGCAACTACGCGGGAGTCACGGCGGCCGCCGTGACGGTGGACGTGGCCGATCGCGAGCCGGTGCTGTCGATGACGGGTGGACGGGTCGCCGAGGGCGACAGCGGCACGGCGGATCTGGTTTTCACCCTGACGCTCAGTCCCGCGAGCGAGCGCACGGTGACGGTGCGCGCCGCAGTGTCGCACGCCGACGGCGACACCGGGGAGACCGACTGCGTGTGCGCCGGGGTCGCCACGATCAGCTTCGCACCGGGCGAGACCGGCAAAAGCCTCACGGTGCCCGTGGTCGGGGACATCCTTGCCGAAGGCGACGAGACCCTGGCGCTGAAGCTGCTGGATCCTGTGAATGCGGTCTTCGCCGATGGCGGTGACAGCCTGATCGCCACGGGCGTGATCGTCGACGACGACGGTCCCGGGCCGGTACTGTCGATGACGGGCGGACGAGTCGACGAGGGCGACAGCGATACGGCCGGGCTGACCTTCACTGTCAGTCTGAGTGCGCCGAGCGGCGACACGGTTACGGTTGACTACGGGGATTCGGCCGGCGGCGGCAGTGCCACGCGCGGGGTCGACTACGCGGCGGTGACGGCCGGCACCCTGACCTTTGAGCCAGGCGTGATCAGCAAGACGCTGATGGTGAAGGTGATCGGCGATCTGGATGTCGAGAGCGACGAAACGGTGGCGCTTTATCTGTCCGATCCGGCCAACGCGGTGTTCGCGGACGCCCGGAGCAGAATCGTCGCCAGAGGCGTGATCCACGACAACGACACCGGCAAGCCGGTACTTTCGGTGACCGGCGCAAATGTGGCAGAGGGCGACAGCGGCACGTCCGGGCTGACCTTCACCGTCACTTTGAGCGCCGCGAGCGCCGACCCGGTGACGGTCGGCTACGCAAGTTCGGACGATGACGATACCGCCGCGTCCGGAACCGACTACGCGGCGGTGTCTGGCGGCACGCTCACCTTTTCGCCGGGCGTGACCCGCATGACCGTGACGGTTGACGTGATTGCCGACGATCTTGCCGAGGACGACGAAACGGTGGCGCTGGTGTTTTCCGACCCGGCGGCGGCGGTCTTTCCGGCGGGCGGCAATGCGCTGGTTGCAAGGGGCACGATCGTGGACGACGACTACGACATCGAGGTGTCGATCCGCCGTACTGGCGCGGCGGTTGTCGAAGAGGGCACGAGTGACAATGACATCGAAGGCGGCACGATCGAATTCACCGTTTCCCTGAGCCGGGCGCTCGGAGCCGCCGAGCGTGTCGATGTGCCGCTGGTGATTTCCGGCACCGGGGTGGAGGCCGACGACTTTGCAGCGCTCGCATTGACGCACGGCGAAACGCTCAACACCGGCGTACAGCTCAGGAACAGGAGGACGCTCGGTCCCGTCGTGGTCTTTTCCGGCGCCGGGTCCCGGACCGCGACGCTTGAACTTGGACCGGACGACCGCAGGCTTGAAACGCCGCAGCGCGAGGACGTCACCGTCGCCGTCGCCGGCAATGCCGCGCTGGCCGCACAGCGGCGCACCACCGTGACCGATCTGGCCCGCCACCCGGTCGACAACAGCTTCGATGTCACCGTGGTCGACGACGAGCATCTGATGAGCTTTGCCGATGCCGACCGCCGCGTGCACGTGCCCGAGGGGGCGCAGGGCGTCAGGCTGAAGGTCAGCCAGTCGCGGGCACTGCTGCGCGATTCGACATTCAGGTTGTCCTATAGCGACGATGTCCGCCCCGAGTCCATCGGTCCGGACACGGTGGGGTCTCCGGGAAGCACGACTTCGGGAGAGGACTACAGGCCGGCTTTCGAGTGGCCTGAATATGCGACGATCGAGGCGGGCGAAACCTCGGCAACGGTCGCTTTCGAACTGATCGACGATACGGAAAGAGAAAGTGTCGAACGGGTGCGGATCGAGCTCAGGCCGTACCACGAACCGGAGGGCTTTGCGCCCTATGAGCTCAGGGACGTTATGGACGTCTACATCGTCGACAACGACAACCATCTCGGCGGCGACGGCGTGACGCTCTCGGCGCGCGGCCTGAGTGTCACCGAAGGCGGTGCGGCCGGCACCTACACCGTGGTGCTCAATACCGATCCGGTCGAGGACGTGACGGTGACAGTGAGCGTGCCCGCCTCGCATCAGGATGCCCTGACCGTGCAGGCGCCGGGCGCCACAGCGGGCGCGAGCGCCACACTGACCTTTACCGGTTCCGGCACCGGCATCTGGAGTACGGCGCAGACTGTGACGGTGAGCGCTCTCGAAGATGCCGACACGGTGAGCGAAAGCGTGAGCCTGGTCCACAGCGCCGTCGTCGCCGACACCGGCAATCCCTACCACGGCATCGCGATCGATCCGGTGACCGTGACCGTGACCGACAACGACACCGCGCCCGGCGCCGGTGTCAGCATTGTGGAAACCGATGGCGGCACCGCGGTCGGCGAGGACGGCACCGCCGACACCTACACCGTGGTACTGAATACCCGTCCGGCAAGCGACGTGACGGTCACGGTGACCGCCGGCGCCGGCGCCCGGGTGAACCAATCCGGCGGCACTGCCGGGGCTGTCCAGACCCTGACCTTCAGCCCGACCGGGGGCAACCTTTGGAGTACGGCGCAGACCGTCACGGTCTCCGGCGTCAATGACGACATCGACAATGCGGGCGACGCGCGCGCCGCGGTGATCGCTCACTCGGCCAGTTCCGGCGACAACAGCTACACTATTACTAACGCCGGCAAGGTGTCGGTGTCCGTCGGCGACGATGACACCGCCGCAGTGACCGTGTCGGAAACCTCGCGCCAGGTGGCGGAAAACGGCGGCACCGCCACCTACACGGTGCGGCTTGAATCCGAGCCGCTGTCCGACGTGGCTGTCACCGTCACTTCCGATGACCGCACGGCGGTGACGCTTGACGGGCCGGACGCGGCGACCGCCTATACCGATTCGGAGAGCCTGACTTTCACGCCGTCGAACTGGAGCGCGACGCAAACGGTCACGCTCAGGGGCGAGGACGACAATTTCCCGCGCCCCGGCGGGCGAACGGCCACCGTAACCCACGAGATCAGGACCGGAAAGGGAGACGGCGGGCGCTACACGCCGGACACTCCGTCGATCGCCTCCGTGACGGTGACGGTCGCCGACGACGACGCGCCCTCGGGAAGCATTCAGGTCATGCAGTCGGGCGGTTCGATCTCCGTGAGCGAGGACGGGACCGCTACCGACAGCTACGCCATCCGGCTTTGGACCCGGCCCGCCCACGACGTGACCGTCACGGTGAGCGCCGAACCGGGTGTTTTGGTGAACAGGGCCGGGGGAGGCGCTGGCGCCAGTGAGACGCTCACCTTCACACCGGGCGGCGAAGGTGCCTGGAATGTCTGGCAGACCGTCACCGTGACTGGCCGGAACGACGATATTGACAACGCGGACGATCGGCGCCTGATCACCGTCAGCCATGCGACCGGTTCCGACGACGACGATTTCAACAACGCCGACGCCGGCGACGTGATCGTCTCGGTGACCGACGACGACACGGCGGGGGTGACGGTGTCGCAAGCGGCACGCACGCTGGCCGAAGACGGCGCCACCGGCACCTACACGGTGGTGCTCGACACCGAGCCCCTGTCCGATGTGGTCATCACCGTGACGTCCGACGACGACACGGCGGTGAGACTCGACGGTCCGGACGCGGCGAGCGCCTACACCGGCACCGAGAACCTGACCTTCACGCCGTCGAACTGGAATGTCGCACAGACCGTCACCCTCGAGGCCCAGGACGACGATGTGGTCAACTCGCCGGACCGCACTGCGACCATCACCCACGAAATCGCTTCGGCCGACAACGGCGACGGCAGTCGTTACACGCCGCAATCGCCGGACATTCCCGGCGTTGCCGTGACCGTGACAAACGATGACAGGCACGCGCTCACGCTGTCGCTGGCTTCGCTGTCGGGCGACGAGGGCGATTCGGGCACCCGCGACATAGACGTAGTGGTTGCCAAGCCCGCCGGCAGCCCGGAGGTGTCGTACAGCCTGTGCCTTTCGGGCGATGCGGGCCTTGACGCCAACGGCACGCAGGCGGCCGGCGAGGACTACCGCATCATCGACATCGACGGCACCGGTACGGTGACAACCTTCGGCACGGGCGCCGCCGCCGGTTGCGTGGGCGCGCAGGGCACGGTCACCTTCGCCCGGAACGTGCACAGTCACA
The DNA here is from genome assembly GCA_965214615.1 of Arenicellales bacterium. Taxonomy (GTDB): domain Bacteria; phylum Pseudomonadota; class Gammaproteobacteria; order Arenicellales; family JAJDZL01; genus CBDAUN01. The sequence continues at coordinate 2,529,501 of OZ243952.1, read as the reverse complement.
CGTACAGGATTCGGGTGTTCGGCGAAACCGATATCGAAAACGACGAGAAGGTGATTGTTACGCTCAGGGAGAGTGCGTCGGCCGCCCTGCCGACGACCTTCGAGATCTCGGATGTCGGCAACCCGGCGACCCACGTCATCAGGGACGACGACACGCCGTACGGCCTCAGGTTCACGGAGTCGGGCGGCAGTACCACGGTGAGCGAAGACGGCGCCGGCACTACCGACAGCTACGACATTGAGTTGCTGAACGAGCCCGCCCACAGCGTGACCGTGACGGTCACTGCGGGCGCGGGTGCCCGGGTGAACAAGTCCGGCGGCAGCGTCGCAGGTAGCCAGACGCTCACCTTCACGACCTCGGACTGGAATGTTGCCCAGACCATCACCGTGACCGGTACGGAGGACGAGATTGACAACGCGGGCGACGCGCGCACCGTGCTCATCGGCCACTCGACGAGTTCGACCGACGCCAATTACGAGATCGCCGACGCCGGCAGCGTGGGTGTGACGGTCACCGACAACGACACCGCGGGGGTGACGATCACCGAGACGGGCGGCACCGCCGTGAACGAGGACGGCAGCGATTCGGATACCTATACGGTGGTGCTCGACACCGAGCCGATCGAAAATGTGACGTTGACCGTGACCGCCGGTACGGGCGCGAAGGTCAATGTCGACAGCGGCACCGCGGGCACCGCGAAGACGCTGACCTTCACGCCGTCCGGCAACGGAATCTGGAGTACCCCGCAGACCGTCACCGTGACCGGTACGGATGATGCCATCGACAATCCCGGCGCCCGCGCCGTGATCATCGGCCACGCTGCAAGCTCGACCGATCCCAACTACGTCATCGCCGACGCGGGAGATGTCAGCGTCACGGTGACCGACGACGACGCGACGACGGTGACGCTTGCGCGATCGGGTTCGGGCGTCATCGCCGAGAATGGCGGCACGGTGGACGTGACCATCACGCTCGGCCGGACGCTGGTTGCAGGCGAGAGCGTGACGGTGCCGCTGACGGTGACCGGCGCGACAGTGGCGACGCATTACACGCTTGCGCTCAAGGGTGGAGGCACGGGCGCGACCCTCGACACGACGGCGCCGCACAACGCCCAGAACCCGGCCGTGAAGCTTTCGGGCGCAGGGGCGCGGATTGCAACGCTCACCGTGACCGCGGTCGACAACAACGACGAAATGGCCCGCACCGTTGCGATTGCCTACGGCACCAACGACGGCACGAATGACCGTCGGCCCTCGTCGACCGGGCTATCGGGCGGCATCACGACCACCGGTTCGGCCTCGATAACGATTATCGATGACGACGCCATGATCAGCGTCGCGGCCGCGAGTGCGGCCGAGGGCAGCGCTGTGGTGTTCACGGTGACGCTGCCGGAGGTTGCGCCGAGCGGCGGCGTGACGGTCGACTACTCGACCTCCGACGGCCGGGGCAACAATGCCGACGCCAGCCACCGGGTGGCGACCAGCGCCGACTATACGGCGGCGGCGCAGAACGCGATGCTGAGCATCGCCCAGGGCGCGCGCAGCGGCACCGTCAGCATTTCGACGACCGACGACAGCACCTACGAGGGAGACCACTACTTTACCCTGACCCTCGACAGAGCCAGCCACTTCAATCTGAGCAGTACCGCGGGTTCGGCCGTCGGCACCATCACCGATGCGGCCGACACGCCGAGTTTTGCGTTTTCGGCAGCCTCCACGGACGCCGACGAGGACGACGGCACGGTGACCTTGACTGTTGAAAAGACCGGCACCACCCTGGTTGCCGCCACGGTGAGCTACGCGACGACCGACGGCACGGCCGCCGGGGGCAGTGACTTTACCGCGATTGCCGCCACGGATCTGACATTCGCCGCCGGCGACACGAGCAAGGATGTGACCGTCAGCCTCACCGATGACAGCGGCGACGAGCCCGAGGAATCCTTCACGGTGGACCTGACCGCCGGCGCCGATGCGACGCTAGGCGGCACGGACAGTCACAGCATTACGATCACCGACAACGATGCGACGACGGTGACGCTGTCGGCACCGTCGGGTGACATTTCCGAGTCCGGCGGCAGCAGGATCATTACGGTGAGGCTGGGACGCGCATTGGTTCAGGGTGAGGAACTGGGTGCTTCACTGACATTCGGCGGCACTGCGTCCTTTGGCGCAGACTATGCGCTGTCTGCGCCGGGTGTCGTGCCGACAGGGGTTTCCTATGAGAATCTGGCAAGCGATAATCCTGCGACCAAGCCGCCGACGGTGAAATTTACCGGCGGTCCGGGTTCATCGGCGACAGCGACCGTCACCCTCAGTGCGGGTGCGGACCGCATTGACGAGGGTTCCTCCGAGACAGTGACGGTCGGGCTTGCGGATCTGGATGGCAATTCGGGCACCAATCTTGACGGAGGCGCGTCGGAATCCGGAACATCGGCCTTCAATATTACCGATGACGACGACGCCGGTGTGAATATCGACCCGCAAAATGTCAGCTTGCGTGAAGACCGGACGACGACGTTCAAAGTCAAACTGAACTCTCAACCGACTCACGACACAACGGTAACTTTGACGAGCAGCGATCCGACTATTGCGCAGCTTAGCGCCAGTCCCAGAGGTGCAAGTGTGACTCTGGCATTTACGCCGGAGAACTGGAATGAGGCGAGAACGGTAACGGTGCACGGAATCAGTGATGGCGAATTTCAGATTACCGTCACGATTGTCAGCGCCGATCCGAAATATGCGGCCGCTTCGGCGGTTCCAACGCCGCTGGAGTCGAAAGTCATCGGAGTCTCCACGGTGCGGATCAGCGGAGGCGGCACAGTAAAGGAAGGTGAATCGGCGACGTTCACGCTTACGGCGGACCCCGTGCCCGCCGTCGATGTGCCGGTGCGGATCAGGGTCGACTATTCCGGCGGCAACTGGAGCCGGCTGCTCAAGGACGGCGAGGAAGGCGAACGGACCGTGACCATTCCCGCAAACAGCAGTTCGGTAAAATTCCAAGTCCATAGCAGGGAAGATGATGTGCACAGCAGACCCAGCCCCATCTACGTCTATATTCTCGAAGACGACGCCTATGATCGCGAAGCTGGAACGGGAACAGAAATCGCGAGCATGACGGTTTTGAACGATGATCCGCCGCCGCCTGCGGATATCACAGTGTCGCTGAAAGCTCCGGACCGGGTGACCGAGGGCGGGACCATTGGACTGAAGGTGGTTGCATCCAAGGCTCCGGAGTCGGATATGACCGTCTATCTCATGGTGTATGCCGACTCGAGGGATTGCTGTAGATTCACCTTCGGACCGTCGCTTACGTCGCCGGATGTTCGTAGGCTGCATTTGGATTCGGAGGGAGATGAAATAGGTCCGACTGAATTGGGTTCGAAAAAAATTGATTCGACGTTTTACTCGCCTTCGGTAGTCATCGCCGCAGGACAGCGCGAAGCTGAGCTGAACATCGAGGTCAATGAAGACAGCAGGTCCCAGGGTCCGAGCGAACTGACGGTTCTTGTCTGGAGCTCGCCTCAGGGCGTGTATGACAAGGCGCCGCCCCCGGCGTATCGGGCCGGGATTTGGATCATGGACAATGATCGGGTGAAGGATTGGTGGCCGGAACTTGGCAATTCGGGTCGGGTTCGGGCTCTTTATGGAGAGGGCTTGGGCTCTCAGGCCTATCAGGAGCGTGTGGCTGCGGTTTCAGTATCGTATTCGGATCTTGCAGTTGACGTTCGCCGGCTTGCAGATGCGGCAGCCCGTGAAGTCACAGGTCACGGCGATTACTGGACCTTGCCGGACTGGTGGAATTCCCTTGATTGCCGAAAGCGGCGGATAGCGGTCGGCGCAGGAAACGTAGCGGATGCGGCAAGTCCGTGGTGCAGGAGCTGGGACGCGCTTGAATGGGAAAGTCAGCAGGTGGCGGGCAAAATAGGACGCGCGCTGACCGGACGCTATCTGAACGAGCTTGCGCGAACCTGGGGACTTCATGTCGAGGATGCCCGGGTCACGGAAGGTCCTGGCGCAGCGCTTGAATTCACTGTATCGCTCAAGCGCAATCAGCACAATTTCGATGTGTATGCGCTGTATGAGACCCGGGATGGCACTGCAAGGGCGGGCCTGGACTACGAGCAGATGTCCGGCAGGCTGCATTTCGCTCCCGGCGAGACGGTCAAAACGATCAGGGTGCCTGTGCTTGATGATGCGCACGACGAAGGCAGCGAGACGATGACGCTCAGGCTGTTCAGGGCGTCGACGAACCTGCTGCGCGCCAGTGCGACAGGAACCATTGTCAATACCGATGCGATGCCTCAGGCATGGCTGGCAAGGTTCGGTCGGGCGGTTGCCGAGCAGGTGGCAGAGGCGGTATCGAATCGATTTGAGGCGCCGCGCACGCCCGGATTGCAAAGCAAGGTGGCGGGAGCGGCGGTTGAAGGCGAAAGCGGCAGCCGCTATGAGCCGCCGGCCGGAATGGATCGGTTCGGCCATGATCAATATCACGATCAGGATTCAATTTTCGAAGAGGACGAAACGCAGGATGAGCCGCGCAGAATGACCTTGCGCGAAGCGGTGATGCAAAGCGAATTCACCTGGAATGAGGATGCCTACATTAAGGACGACGGGTCCTACTCGCTGTGGGGAAGGTTCTCGGAAACGAGTTTCAGTGGCGCCGACTCGGGAATTTCGATCGACGGCAAAGTCACGACAGGCTTCATCGGTCTTGATTTTGCGCATTTGCAAAACGACTGGCTTGCCGGTGCGGCCGTGGCATTGAGCGAGGGCGAAGGCGGATACACGGTGGAAGGCGGCACGAACGGGGATGTCACGACGACGTTGACCGCGGTGGTGCCCTATGCGCACATCCGGATTGATGAGACCCGCACGGCATGGGGGTTGCTGGGAATCGGCGGCGGAGACCTTCAACTGAAGCCGTCCGACGGTGAGACGCTCGAGACGGACATTGATTGGCAGATGCTGGCAGGCGGGATCACTGACGAGTTGATTGAGCCGCAGGACGGGCGCGGGTTCAAATTGTCAGCCAAGTCCGACGTGCTTTGGACCCGGACGACGTCGAAGGCGATTGCAGGCCTTAAGGGCGCTCAAGGCAGTGTGGCGAGGATACGGCTGGGGCTGGAGGCCGAACACGAGATGCAGCTTGGCAGCGGTTCGATTCTGACATCGACCTTTGAGCTTGGGGCGCGCCATGACAGCGGCGATGCCGAAACCGGGTGGGGCACCGAAGCCGGACTGGGCGTTGCATGGCACGATGAAAGTAAGGGCTTGAAGGCTGAGTTCCAGGGTCGGGGCGTGGTCGATCACGACGACAGTTCATTCCAAAGCCGGGGATATTCGGTTTCGGTCGCGTATGACCTGACGAGCAAAAATGAGCAGGGACTGACTGTCTCGCTCAGTCAGGTGGTCGGTTCGCCAACGTCCGGCGGCATGGAGTCCCTGTTCGGCAGCGGACCGATTGCGGAAACAGGCGAAGCAACAGCGTCTGCGGATGCAAACTGGAATCTGCAGGCGGCATACGGCGGCTATCTGCTTGATGGCGGGGCCGGGTACAAGGCGGAACTGGGGTACGGCTGGTCGCAGACGTCCCGTGAGTTGACTCTGGGCGGGACATTTGCACCGGGAGCCAGGATCGGCAGTTCCAATCATACCTACAGTCTGAAATATTCCAGGAAGGAAAGCTATGACGTGGAACCGGAATACAGCATTGAATTCCAGTTCAGTATCAAATGGTAGAACTGACGAATAGGGAATGCCGGTTTGTTTCCAAATATGCTGTATGGCGAGGCCGACAGGCGAAGCGGCCGCCGCGTACATTTTCGTGGCAATTATTTTGGATTTTGATTATCGCCTGTTCAAAGACTTTGCATGGCATGGCGCCTCAAGTTCGTACAAATCATTCGGCTGGCGACATCCATACTTCGTCTTGCAGAGCAGATACAATGCGACACTTCGTGTGCCGTGGAAAGGTGCTTTTCTCGTACAGGTGCGAAACCTGCCCAACAACTGTCGCTCCAGTTGAGTAGCGGCTATAGCGGATCGTGGTGGCAGCAACATGGTTTGAAGCACTTCCTTGCGCGCTGGGAGCGAAGCCTGCCCGACCATTGGCACCAACGCTACGCGATTCGTCCGGTCCTGCTTGAAACATTCCGTGATATTCCAAGATGTGCCGGAACCTGCTATCAGACGACAAACTGGATCAGAGCCGGCCAGACTCAGGGCCGCGGCAAGCTCGATGTCCACAACGAATACGCACTGCCGATCAAGCATATCTGGCTCAAATCGGCACATCGGGACTGGAAAAGAGTGATCAACTGTCTACCCGACACTCCGGCTGCATGATTTGTGGCTCTTTAGAACTGCGTCGCAGTGCATCCTTCCAGCATAATGGCAAGATGACTCATCTCGCTCGCATAGAGAGCGCATCACGGGTTAAGGAAATGCTTACCTCAAGTTTCTGGGTTCATATTCGTCATTTTCAGCCGCACGGAGAGTCTTGCGGGTTGCATCGATGCTCAATTGTGGTCCCGTCAAGTTGTAGCGTATCGACGAAAACATCTCCATTTCCGGTTCCCCGCCCGCATCGCGTGGCGTACTGCGCATCCCGGACCCGAGGCCATGCCTCTGTCCGTCTGATGGATGATCATACAAAATTTTTTCCATAGCTTTTGCGCATAGCTCAGCGTGGCGGGTGTACTCGGCCAGGTGTGATTTTCTACCGCGGCACGCACTGGACTGTCAATTTCGCCCCTAGCGTCAGTCGTCTGATCCAGGCCGGCGCGTATTTGTTTGTGTTGCGGCAAGCAATCCGCTTGATTGAACAAAAAATATCTAACAGGGTCATCCTGTGAGCCACTGACCGGTTACTATATTCAAACGACACAATTTACGAACCGCATCAAAACCGCAGCAAGCGAAAAAAGGGTGTCAATTGGCTCTCGGCTTGTCTTGCAGGACCGGAGTGATTCAGTCCGGGGAGTTATCGCTATAACTCATTCCAAGGCTCTTTTCGGTTGACGGACAAGGCGTCAGGCGCCATTGTGAACCCGTTTCGAATTCGTGTGCTGCATGTTGCAACCTGACGAGAGTTTTTTCTTTTATAACAATACGTCAACATACGTATCTGACGACGTGCTGCCGATTTCAGAGTCTGAGTGCATCAATGTCCCCCGGGCAATCCAATCCGCCTGAGGCGGTCATCCTCAGTTCGACTATGCACAACGGCACCTCGCAAAAGGAGATTCCATGAAATCCGATTCCGCGATCAAGCGCGTATTCAACACCGACCCAAGAGCAGTCGCTTCGTATCTGCGATACGTCGTTTCGCCTGAGCTTCTCGCCGCTCTCGACCTGTCCACTTTGCGTCGCATACCGTCGGACTGGGTGAGCAGAAATCTGGTGCAGCGTTTCGGCGATTCGGCCTGGGTGGTTGACTACCGGGGCGACAATCACACGCTGGTGGTGTTCTTTCACTTCGAGTTCCAGTCCCGGGTCGATCCGGGCATGCCGTTTCGGATGCTCACCTACGCGGGACTGCAGTATGAGGCGCTGTGGAAGGTGCGCGGCAAGGCCGGTTTCGGCAAAGGCCGGATGCCGACCGTGATTTCGGTGGTACTGTATACTGGCGAGCACAGGTGGAACGTGCCGACCGCGATAGAGGCGATGTTCGAACCTGGCAGCGAGGAGATTGCACAGTATCAGCCGAGTCACCGCTACGTAGTCGTTGAGGAAGTCGAACTGCTGAAGCGGGATGAGGCGCATCCGGACGATTTTGCCGGAGCGCTCATGTTGCTGCGCCATCACGATGAAGCTGATGAGAAGTTGATCGAAGCGGTGCAATTCATTCAGGAGAATGCGGACGAGGAGTCTGAGGCGTATCAGGAATTGGCGAACGAGACGGCGAAACGGGTAATTGACTCGAACCGGGAGGTCAGATCAATGAAACAATTGAAACAGGATGTGCATGACATGTGGATCAATGTCAGAGAGCAGGGCGTAGAGCAAGGCATGAGGCAGGGCTTAGAGCGAGGCATGAGGCAGGGCTTGGAGAAAGCCATGCGGCGATACTTGATCAAACGTTTTGGCCAAGTGCCGTCTGTCTACGACCGGATCATTGCCGAAGCCGACGAGCAACAGTTGGACGACTGGTTCGATCGTGCTCTGAGTGCTTCCAGCATTGAAAGTGTGTTTGATACAAATATGAAATAACGCTTGCGGCGGGTCTGCGCGGTCAGGTCGAAGCGGCGTCAGTACGATTCGGTCTTTTTCGCCGCAATATTAAAGGAATTGGTGTGCCCGACTTCGGCTGTCGCGGCCGTTTGCAACGTCGATCGATTCTTGAATGTGAGTTTCGCCTGCATTTGTGAAGTATGCATCAGCGCAAATTGCCCTGCAATGGAGATCAAATGATCCGGATTAACTTCATACGATTTTCTGGATGCAGGCAATCGATAGGATCATAGGCACCGCGACCGGTCAATCTAAGCGACAGTTCCGATTTTCGGGCAATTTATGCTCAATTTGGCAATGCCGTGTGAGCCAGCACATGCGGAGGCAGAATCAGCGGCCGCTTGCTTGCAGCAATTTCCGCCCGCAGCCGATCTGCCAGGGTATCGACATCAATCTGTTCAGCGGTCGCTATGTTCAAGTTGACGATAGCCGGTAGCAAACTTTTGAAACCTGCTGCGATATAGTCAATTCCGATCCAGGATTCCGAGCACCCCATAGGCGCTTCGAAATGCAGTTCAGGCGCTGGCAGCCCTGCATTGACAAATGTCTGATGAGTGTCGAAGCCCATTCCGATATTTGCGCCAGTACCCTGGAACACCGCAAGGCACCAGTCTATCAACTGGTTCGCAACGGGAGTGTCCTCATGCTTCATTGACCGGTAGATTTCCAGTTCCGCCTCCTGAAAAGCGACTATGCCGCCCGGCTTCACACAGCTTGCCACATGTTTCAAGGTTGCCTCAGGCTGTTTGAGGTACATAAGCACCAGACGGCCGACGACTGCATCGAAGTCATCTTCGAGTTTGATTTCGTCAATATTTCCGGCGCGAAACTCAATGTTTGAATAACCGCTCGATTCGACTCTTGCTTGTGCACTGTTCAATATGTCGGGATTCATATCGACGCCAACTACGTGGCCGTCTCTGCCGACAAGTGCGGCTGCAGCCATTGCGACATCTCCGGCACCCGACCCGATGTCGAGTACTTTCATGCCGTTGCCGATCCCTGCCGCGTTAAAGAATCGAATAGTGATGTTTTCGTAAAGCCGGGCCTGGTTGATCAGTCGTAGCGTTTCATGTTCGCTTCGACCCATGGTGTATGTTCGTCCAGATGTTGTCATAAGATCCTCCGTGAAGTGTCAACTTGATCGATTCTCGCCAATGGTGGAAAACTGGAGCTGCGCTTCGGTCCCCAATTTTCGATTCTTATGTGCCTGACAGTTGCCGTGTGGCTTGCTTATAGCGTACGACAACCTCCTGCTTCAAAATAAGCAATGCCAACTAACATTTTTCGATGCGCTTTTGCCTGGATTCTGCAGGCAGAAATTTGAACGCAGTTCAATTTGAAAGAGTTCAAGTGAATTTTCGTAGCAAGAAATTCGGAGTATCGAACGGATGCCCGACCGACCGAATTTCAGTAGAATCACCGTTCGAATCGAGTGGACTACGCAGGAGATTTCAATAAGCCAATTCAACCCTTCCTGATTCCCATTTTAACGCTTCAACGCAACTTTCTCGAGAAATTTGGCATGGTGCGGCAACGAAATCATTCTAATTCGAAATGATAATGGCGATGACGCGAAACTCATTCTCGTAGAAGATGCCATTGCAGGCTTCGTGCTGTCGGTCAACGCCAGCCATCAATGTTTGCTTCTTTCTCCATTGCTTTGGTCGCAGTTTTCTAGGACATCTCGTTTGCAAATAATTTTCCGCAAATTCGATTTGAAATACAGTAAAATGCGTTGCTCTTTGCAATAGACGTCCCCATCGTCTAGCCAGGTCCAGGACACCAGCCTTTCACGCTGGCGACGGGGGTTCGAATCCCCCTGGGGACGCCAATCATAGTATTCGCACCTTTTGCCAATGAGCCAGGTGCGATTCTTTTGTACGCTTTGGAGACAGTCTCGATTGTCGTATGTGCTAAGTAACACGATCTTCGCTGGTTTCGGAAATTACTGGTTTGAGCTCATTAGGTTCGAGAATATTTTCACACCATTGCAGATCGGGAATTGTTCTGTGTAAGTGGAATTTGGATATGGATCAGAGGCCATCTTCACCCAGATGATCCCGTATGCGGAATTGATTTGATTGTGGAGTTAAATAAATGTCAGACATGCCCACCATAGCGAGCACAGCCCCAGCTGTTTACTTGGTATTCTTTGTACCGGGAGCGATGATAATTTTTGTTCGGTCACAGTTAACGACTGGACGTTTGCCTCCACCGTCGGAAAGATTTCTTTCTTATCTTATTGTGTCGGCCATTTACCTCGCACTGACTCTTCCGCTCGTTGATTATCAACCAAAATTGGGCCTGTCAAATCTAAGTTCTTGGATATGGATTGGTTGGCTGTTTGTAATCCCCGCCATCATTGGAGTATTTCTGGCAGCTTTGTGGGGGCGCGCTCCTGAATTTTTTCTCAAGACCCCCTTAAACCCTGTTCACCCGATACCAACCGCTTGGGATTGGAAATTTAGCAATGTAGGAGATCAGTGGGTTCTGGTTACCTTGGTAGATGGCTCGGAGGTAGCGGGATTTATAGGTTCGGATGCATTTATTTCATCAGATCCGTCAGAAAGGGACATCTATCTTGAGAAGGTGGCCAAATTTGATTCGCGAACCGCAGAATGGAAAGAAACAGGCGCAGAAGGAATTTTATTTGCAACTGGACAGGTAAAGACGGTAGAATTTTGGCCGAGTGAAGTCACACAAGAAGGAGCCAAGTCATGAAGTCTGAAAATCCAAGGCGCACAAAGCAGAAGCTTTATCGCGGTTATCAATCGAAGTCGACATCCAATTTGCCCCCTCCGCCCCCTCCGCCCAATATGAAAAGTGCCGTTACTCGACCACAGGATTCGAGCGCAAAAAAGTAATGCCCTTGAAACCTCGATGGCAGGTTTCTTTGCATAATTCATGAGTCACGGGCGTCAATCGTGGTGGGAAACGTAATTTTCTCGAATTGACCATCCTGTACTTGCTGCCGGTGCGTCACGATTTGCGACTGATCCCTGGCAAAAGGAATGAAATTTTATCTTGGTTGATCGTTTTTCCGTTAGCGGCACGCCGACCTTACTTTCATGTTGATTCCAATTCAACCAAGAGCATTCCGATATTCCGACTTCTAATGAATAGGTTCTTATCGACTCGTGCTTCAGCATGAGTAATAAGATCCTATTCACTTGTTAGCAAGAACTATCGATTGGCCCCGGTGTCTAATTCTTCAATCCGTAGTTTTCCGTCAAGGTGATGCAGCGCGCATGCGATCAATAGTCCGTAATTCCTTCATTCTGGTTCTTGTCTTCTTCCTCGGCATGTCGGCACATGCCGACATAATAAAGAGCCCCAATGACCATCGCGAGTATCGCGCGTTCGCTCTGGAAAATCGAATGAACGTACTGGTCATCTCCGACACCCAGTCCGATGTGGCGGCAGCATCGCTCAGTGTTCAGATCGGCGGCGGCGACGATTACGAGCACCGACCTGGAATCGCCCATTTTCTCGAACACATGCTGTTCATCGGTACCGAGAGGTATCCCGTCGTTGACGAGTATCGCGCAGTGGTCAATAAGAACGGCGGAGATTCCAATGCCTATACCTCGATTGAGCGTACCAACTACAACTTCACAGTTGATCCTCAGGCGTTTGAGCAGGTTCTTGACCGGTTTGCGCGGTTTTTCATCGACCCTCTGCTGTCAAAGGAGTTCGTAGAGCGCGAGCGCGAGGCCGTTCACGCTGAATTCGTCATACGCAAGCAGAGCGATTCCGGAATGCGCTGGTCGGCGATGAAAACGCTGTTCAATCCGGAACATCCGGCATCAAAATTCATCGCAGGCAACCGCGAGTCGCTGAGCGGCGATGTAACGCAGGATCTAAGAAACTTTTTCAATGAGTATTACAGCGCGAACCTTATGAGCCTGGTGCTCATCGGCCCGCAATCGCTGGATGAACTCCAGCAATGGGCGACGAAGTATTTTTCAGACGTAAAAGACAGTGATGCGGTCAAGCCGCAAACCGACGAACCGATGTTCGAACCCGAGACGCTTCCAGCGATATTGAAAGTCAAGACCGAAGAAAATGATCCGACGCTGCGCATCATTTTCCCGATTTTCGACCTCAAGCCCTACTGGCGCGAGCAGCCGGACGACTATATTTCGAATCTGATCGGCCACGAGGGCCGGGGCAGCCTGCTTTCCCATTTAAAGGGTCGCGGCCTGGCACTGGGATTGTATGCCTCGAGAGGACTAAGTTCGTACGGCAGCGCGACCTACAACATCGTCATTCACCTGACCGATTCCGGCTTGTCTGATTGGGAAGCGGTTGTGGACAGCGTTTTCGAATACATCCACTTGGCGCGCCGCAATGAAATACAAAGGTGGCGCTTTGACGAACAGAAAGCGCTCGCAGAATTTGACTTTAGATTCCTAGAGCCGTCGCACCCGCGACAATATGCCACCTTTTTGGCCGACATTATGCCCAACTACCCGGTGGACAGGATCTTGCGGGCGCTGTATGTGCAAGAGGAATATGCTCCTGAACTCATAGAGCGCCTGCTGGCGAAGCTGACTGCAGACAACGCGCTTTACATCATTACCTCTCCGGATGTGGAGACGGACTCGGTTTCCCCGATCATCGAGGCGCAGTATTCGCTTTCTGACGTATCCGATTCCGTTGCCGCCAAGTGGCGGTCCTCCGACGCCGACATCGCGATGCAATTGCCGGAGCCGAACCGGTTCATTCCGGAGCAGTTCGATCTGATCGATGCGACCGAGCCGTCACTTCCAAAACTCGTACGCTCGAGCGACGGATTCAGGCTCTGGCATCAGACCGACACGTCGTTTGACGTGCCGCGCGCAAACTTCTACTTCAGTATCCGCTCGCCTGCCGGCAGGCGCGATGCGACACATTCGGTCCTTCTGTCGCTGTTTACGGACTTGCTCAATGACCAGTTGAACGAGTTCGCCTATCCTGCCTTGCTGGCCGGTCTGGGCTACGAGCTCTATCCGCATTCACGCGGCATATCCGTCAAGTTATCCGGATACAGCGACAATCAGGAAGCCTTGCTTCAGCGCGTGCTTGATGTGCTCGGCAATCCCGAATTTGACCAGGCAAAGTTCGAGCGGCATCGCATTGAAGCGATACGGGAGATCGAAAACTTCGCCATGGACAGCGCGTCGAGCCTGGCAATTTCCGAAGTTCACGAAATTCTGCTGAGTCCCTACTGGACCGACGAGGAATCCTTGCAGGCGCTCAGGAGCATTACTCTGGATGATTTGAAGCTGTTTGCTGACGAGTTCTTTGACCGGATACAGATTGTTGCAGTTTCCCACGGCAACATTTCCGAGCAGGATTCCATCGGCAGGGGAGCGCTGGTTGAAAATGCACTGGCAGATTCCCTGCGGAGCATCGATGTGAGCAAATCGCAGGTTGTGATGCTTCCGCGTGCCGGGCCGTTTGTCAAGCGATTGCCGGTCGAGCACGAGGACACGGCTGTCGCTGTCTATTTTCAAGGCGCCGGAAGCTCGATGCCGGACAGGGCGAAGTACGCGCTGCTGTCTCAGATTATCCGCTCGCCGTTTTTCTCCGAACTTAGAACGCGCCAGCAGCTCGGCTACGTGGTCTATGCCTCGAATATGCGAATTCTGGATGTGCCCGGGCTGATTTTCGTGATTCAGTCTCCGGATGCCGAGCCCGAACATCTGCATGCTGCCGTGGCAGAGTTCCTATTTACCTTTCACGAGTCGGTGGAACGCATGCCGGAGCAGGAATTCAAGCAGCATCAGGCGGGTTTTGTCAGTCGAATTCTTGAGCGTGATCAAACGCTCAGGGAGCGTACGGAACGATACTGGCGGGCGATTGACAACCGTGATTTCGAGTTTGACGAACACGAAAGGTTCGCTCAGGCTGTCAACGATCTGGAACACGCGTCGTTCGTCGAGTTTGTGCGCGACATCTTTCACACCAATCTGGTTTCGCGATTCGCGGTAGAGGCGTACGGCGAACATTTCGAAGTGCCGCAGACTGAATCGGTATTCGGCGGCGAGATTGTTCGCAGCAACGAAGAGTTTAAGAGCGGCTTGCCTTTGTTCCCCAATAGCTGATGGCGCTGCCTGGGCGACTTGACCGGTCAGCCGATACATTGCAAGGAATATCGATCAATTTGCATTAGAATGGTTTGCGGCATGCTGACCGGCGCGTGCTTTGCGCACCTGCTGAATCATGGATCGCCGATAGACTATTGACATATGCTTCCTGAAAAAGCCATAGCGGCGCTGTTTGTAGGGATTTCTTCCGGCCTCGGCCTTCTAGTCGCTCAAATCGCCTTTGCCAGCCTCATTTTTTCCGGGCCGCTTGCAGGGTATTCGACCCAGGGAATCGGCCTGATACTGTTCGGCAATTTCGCCGCCTGCCTGATCATCGCCGTCTCTAGCGGCTACCGCGGTGCGATTGCCGGCTTGTCACCCGCGCTTGTGATAGTGATGGCGGCAGTCGGATTTTCGATGGATGCCGAAGGACATTCCCTGTTTGTAACTACGGTTGTCGCATTGATAATGGCAGCGGTCGCGGTCGCAGTGTGCTGCTTGGCGATCGGACATTTCCGGCTGTCCAATCTGGTACGCTTCATCCCCTATCCGGTAGCTGCCGGCTTCGTTGCCGGAATCGGGGGCGCGGTGTGCATTGCGGCGCTCTCTATGATGGGCGCAGACTTCGACTGGCGGGCGATTCGTGCCCAATTTGACTCTTCGGTGTTTTGGAACTGGGGTCCCGGGACCGTCTACGGCATTGCCTTGTATGCTGCGCTGAGGCGCTGGAACAATCCGTACATCCTGCCGGTGAGCGGCGTGGCGGCGATCGTCGCATTCCATTACGCCTTGTCGCTGCTGGACATCTCCGGGAGCGAGGCAAGGGCGGCGGGACTGCTGCTTTCCAGCGCGACCCAAGAAGGCCTGTGGCCGTCCATATTGCCTGTCGACCTGGCGCATATCGATTGGACTGCGATCGGAGCGCAGATGCCAGCCATAGGGATGGTAGTGCTCGTTTCGCTCATCTGCGTCATCATGAATATCGCGGGGCTCGAAATCGCCGCCAATCAGGAACTCGACTGGAACCGCGAATTCAAGGCTACAGGGCTTGCGAGCGTGGTCGCCGGCGTGGGCGGCGCTATGCCGGCAAGCCTGATCGTGCCCGCCTCGATGCGCAGCAAGCTACTCGGCGCGCAAACGCAAATAACTGGAATTGTCGCAGCCGGCGTCATCGGCGCCGCCCTGTTCTTCGGAGACGGGATGCTGGAACTGATTCCGGTTTCGCTGGTCGGCGGCATCCTGGTCTTTGCAGGTGTCGGCATGCTGGATCAAGGCTTGGTGAGAACGCGCGCAAGGATGCCCTGGTCAGACTATGGAATCATCGTGCTGATCTTTTTCATAATTGTCGTCTTCGGGCTTTTTGAAGGTGTCGGCATCGGGATGGCGGCTACTCTGGTTTTCTTCGCAGTGCGCCTTAGCCGCGCAGATGCGGTCAAGTCGAAATTTACCATGCGCGATCGCCGAAGCAGCAGGATTCGCCCTGTGACCGACCGCGCCATCCTGTCTGACAGAGGCGAGAGGGTGCTTGCCTGCGAGTTGCACGGCTACATATTTTTCGGCAGCGTATCGGTTCTCATTGACCGATTGAGACGGCTCGTGGACGGCGCCTTGCGCCCG
Organism: Arenicellales bacterium; assembly: GCA_965214615.1. Lineage (GTDB taxonomy): Bacteria > Pseudomonadota > Gammaproteobacteria > Arenicellales > JAJDZL01 > CBDAUN01. Next base: position 2,513,579 of record OZ243952.1, on the reverse strand, counting down.
GATTGCCTGATTCTCGATTTTAGCAATGTTTCCGGATTTGACTTTTCCGCGGTAGATGCGCTGTGCAGATTTATGCAAAAGGCTGGCAAGGCCAATGTCTTGCTGGCTCTGTCCGCGCTGCCGGAGCAGCTAAGGCGGGGACTGCAGCGAAATCTGCCGCCGGCTGAGTTTGATTTGCTTGTGATCGAACCGGACTTGGAGTTTGCCCTGGAACGCTGCGAAGACATCACGATTGCCTTGTGGCGCAAAGAGGCGGACACCGCCGACGAATACCGGCATTCGCTGCTGGACCTTGTCTCTGACGACCTGGAACGCCACTTGGAGCGCCAATCGCGGTTTGAAAGCCTGATGGACATGCTTCAAAGCCTGTTCGATTCGCGCCGCTGCGAGACCGGCGAGGCTTTGGCGAAATCCGCATCCGCACACGAGACCCTGCAGTTGATCATTTCCGGCCGGGCGTCGGCCTACAATGCGGCGGGCGTGCGGCTGGATCAGTTCGGTCCCGGGGATGCGCTTTGGCCGGCGGCAATGGATGGCGACAAGCCGGACTCCGTGATTACCGACGAGCCGTGCCGGATTATCGAACTGACCTCGTACGATCTGAACTGGCTGGACAGGAACCGCGAACGGCTTGCCCTTGAACTGTACCGATATCTGCTTTCGTGCAATCGCCGATGACCTTGGCGAAGCGATTTAACGCTTCCTGTCAAATCCGCTGTTTTTGAGGAGGACCCATTTAAGGATTCACCCGGCCGGCGATGAACGGGCAAGCTTGTCAAGTGCCGAGTCCATCAGGGCACTGCCTTGCGGCACTCACTTGCGCATATGGCATGGTTAATCCTTGACGGTGAACTGACCCATCATTCCGGCATCCTCGTGTTCCAGGATATGGCAATGGAACATATAGGGAAATTCGTCTGTGGCTGCATGGTTGAAGCGCATTATTATCTCGGTCGGCTCTTCGGTCACAATGACAGTATCCTTCCAGCCTCTATCTTCCTCGGCAGGCGGTTGCCCATTGAGGGTCAGTATCTGAAAGGAAACTCCATGAACGTGGAACGGATGAGGCATCATTTCAGCCGTTATTGTCCACAACTCAAGATTGCCTCGAGCTACGCGATCATTGATCACATTCATGTCCATAGGCTGACCGTTGATGCTGAGCATATTTTGCTCGTTGATCGGACCGCTGTCATCGGCCATATCCATATCGAGTGTAATTGCTCGCTTTACAGCAGCCTGCCTATCATCCCGGCCGTAGAATTCGATGTCGTTCAACTGATCTGGAAGCGTGCCTTGCTGCGCAGGAAGCGCCGGGTCGACCCGCAGTTCAACCACACGTTGAACAGGGTTGCTTTGCGGAAGCAATGCACTGAAAAATTCTCCAAACTCGGTCGGATTTTCCACTGCCTGCAAGTCAATGCCTCCTGGGTCAGCTGGCAAAAACTTTGCCATCAGGCTCGCTGAGGGGTGACCTGCAAGATCAATCATGATCTCATTGCGCTCCCCGGGAGACATGATGAGCTGCGCAACGGCCACCGGTCGGTTTAAAAATCCGCCTTCTGTGGCAATTTTGTAGAAAGGCTTATCGCCAGCAAAAAAGAAGCGATAGAAACGCGCATTCGAGCCATTGAGCAGTCGTAGACGTACCCAGCCGGCCGGTACAGTGTGATGCGCGTTGATGGTTCCGTTGACCACCAAGGTCTCTTGTCGCAATCCGTCCATGATTTGATCATTTGTTAGCGAATACGGCTGCATTTTCTGGTCAACGAATGTGCGATCTTGAACCACCAGCGGAATATCGTTGATTCCATATTCCTTGGGCAGGGGCAGGGTTTGTGAATTTTCGTCTTCGATCAGATAGAGTCCTGCCAACCCGGCGTGGACATGTTCAGCGGTCTTTTTATGCAAGTGAGGGTGATACCAGTTCGTGCTGGCTTCCTGCGCGATAGGCAAGTCGACAACTTTGGTTTGGCCGGGCAGGATTTTGCTCTGAGGCCCGCCATCGACCATACCTTCTACATGCAAGCCATGGCCGTGAACGGTGGTCGGTTCATCGATTTGATTTCTAAAGCTGATACGTGTCGTTTCACCTTGATATAGGCGAATCGTCGGCCCGAGATAGGTCTGGCTGAAACCCTTTGTGACACTCCTCACACCGGAAAAAAATTCGTGGCCGCCATCTTGAATGATCAGTTCGATATTATTGCCGGCTTCGCGGCTGTCAATCAGTGTGGGGATCGCAAGCGCATTTTCCTGCGGATAGGTTTTTGTGCTGTCGCGTTCGTTGAATATGAAAAATACTGTCAAGGAAACGGTCGCGGCAGCGAGGGCCAACAGGCCCAAGATTGAATAGTTTCTGATCTTGCTTGTCATCATGCTCCGATTGGGTCTGGCGAACCGCTGAAATGAAGTCGTGCGAAGTAAATTGGCTTGAAGTGTGCTCTAACGAAACAAATTAAACCATAGGAACACCCCTTGCATCGTGTATGAACAGGGGTTGTTGCAACTGTGTTCCATCCGTCGTCGAAAGAACATTGTACGCGCAGGTTGCACCGCAAAATTTGCCTGTTTGCACGGCACGTTCTTGCAGTGGCGATATGATTTCAGCAATTTTCAATGTTCTGCGTTGCGCGGTTTGCGGTCAGCAATTGTCACATTGATGCTGTGACCGGGCATCTCGAAGCGTAATGAACACGGGGCGGGTTTGCAACCGGATTGTGGACTGAAAGCGTAAAGGATGCACGAGTGTGCAAATGCCCTGCCATGCAAAATGACACCGCGCGACAATTGAAACCATCAATTTCGCCTAGGCCTTGAAATTCTCTGACCGCAGGGTTGAACTGCGCCATGCTATACTCAAAGCCAATCGGACATCGGGTTCGTATTCCCTTAAGTTTGCAGGATGCACTGCGATGGCGCGGTGTCATGGCTGGGACAAGACAGAATTGCATGGCCTGCTTTGCGAACGCCGAATCCAATCCAGACACTATAGACACGATGAACTCAGAGCACTACGGGCTTGCGCAAACCGTTGGCAAACGGCTTGTACAGCGCAAAATGAAGCTTGCAACCGCTGAATCGTGCACCGGCGGCGGTATCGCAGCAGCCATAACCGACATTCCGGGGAGTTCCGAATGGTTTGAGCGCGGGTTCGTGACCTACAGCAACGAAGCCAAGCAGGACCTTCTCGGAGTAAAGGCCGATACCCTGGCCGAATGCGGAGCGGCGAGTACGCAGGTGGCGTTGGAAATGGCTGCCGGCGCCGTCGCCGGCAGCAACGGCGATGTCGCCGTATCGGTGACCGGCATTGCGGGTCCCGACGGAGGCAGCGAGAAAAAGCCGGTCGGTTCGGTCTGGTTCGGTCTGGCAGATTCGGCGGGCAATGCTGCGGCGTTTGATGAACGATTCGAAGGGGACCGCGAATCAGTGCGCAGTCAGACCGTTGCGCATGCGCTCAAATGCATCATTCGGTTTGTAGACGAATTTGGCTAGCGTCCGCACCTTCGAATTTCGCAGATTGTTTGTCGCTTTGTGGTCAAGCGGCAACGTTCGCGACGCCTTGAAGCGGCAGCAGGCCGAGTTCGAACTTGAACAGATCGGACGCTGCACGACACCGGAGAAATTTCACATCACGCTGCATTTCATTGGCGAGGTGCCGAATTCACAATGCCAGCGCATTGCCGCCTCTGTCGGTTCAATTGACTTTGATCCGTTTGAATTGAAATTGGACAGAATCGGCTTTTTCACCCGAAGCCGTGTCGCGTGGGCAGGTTGTGCAGCACCAAATCCGCAACTCGATGCGCTCGCACATCAGGTTCGTAACCGAATTTCGCAAACTCATACGGGCAAGGGCCGTCAGGAATTTACCCCGCATGTGACGCTCGCGCGCAAGGTGCGCAAGCGAATCGATGCGCGAATTGATCCGATCGTCTGGCGGGTGGACCGGTGCTGTCTCGTCGAATCAGTCAAGTCTGGCGGCGGTGTCAAATATGTGACGCTTGCCGAGTCCGGTTCGACAGCCTATTCCGAAAGGTAGGCCTCGCAGCGGCCGAAACGACCAAGATCTGCAACGACATGGTCTCCCGGGGCGATAGGCATAGGCTTGCCGCATACTCCGGTGGTCACAAACTGCCCGCGCTTGAGCACGATGCCTCGTGCTGACAATCTGCTTGCCAGCCAGGCAAAGGCGGTTCTCGGGTCTCCCAAGGCGTCCGATCCGGTGCCTTCGGTGACAATTTCGCCATTGATATGCAGCTTGACGATGCTCTCGTTCAGTTCGAATTTCTTCCAGTCCTGCCCGGCAGGTTCGCCGAGCACGCAATCGCGTGCGCACGCGCAGTCTGCCAGCAGGTTCGCTTCGCCTGCCGCCTTGAAATCAAAGAATCGCGAATCAGGCAATTCAAGACTGGGTCGAAGATGCTCGACAGCCTCTGCAAGCTCATGCCACTGGTACGGCTCGTTTCTAACCGGAATGTCGCTGCCAAGTACAAAGGCGAATTCTGCTTCGGCGACGGCCATATGATTGCCGCGCATTGAAAGGCGCACTCCCGAAGCATGGGTCTTTTGCTGCAAATACGGCCCTTCCAGCGGTCCTGATACTCCTATGTGCATTTGCCCGCCTTCGCTTGTCGCCGCAATCTTCCAGCCGCTGACAGGACTGTCCGCGAGTTCGGAATAATGAGACTGCGCGGCGCGGCCCTGATCGGCGCTTTGCGGCCGGCAGCTAGGCGAAAGCTGGTCGATGGTTGCGCCGGCCTGCCACAGGCCCCATAGCGTATCGGCGGCTTGGCGGGGGAGGAATTCAGACATGGTCAGGCGGGCCCTCGGCTTGGTGTCGGCTTGAGAGTCAGCGCTCGAGCAGGTGACGCTTTTCCTTGACGTCCTCCCACTGCGCCGCATCCGCAGGGCCGGGCTTTATGACCGATATGACAGGCCACTCCAGGCTCAATTCGGCATTCAGTTCAAGGAACTCTTCCTGTTCCTGCGGCAAGTCGTCGTCCGCATAGATTGCGGTAACCGGACACTCGGGTTCGCAAAGACTGCAGTCGATGCACTCTTCGGGGTCGATTACGAGCATATTGGGACCTTCGTGAAAGCAGTCCACCGGACACACCTCCACGCAGTCCGTGTACTTGCACTTGATACACGATTCTGTAACAACAAATGTCATATCTTCAGATTGGCAACGGATTGAGTTGGTTCAAATGTGAAGCGACTATTGTAATTCAAGGATGAATGTTGCGCGAAATTCTGTTTGTGCCGGGTTGTTCAGAGACCGCAGACCAATCCTCTTGCTACGCAGACGGCGCCGATTCAAGGCGATCGCTTCCGTTCAAGGCGCGTTTGCCGAATTTCAGGGCGGCGACGCGTCAATTGCCTGCGTATGCGACGGTAAATTATGGCACACTAGACAATGACCGACATGGTTCAATCCTAATAGCATGGGAAAGTCGACAATGCCGACTCAATCGAGTTCCGATCTTCGAAGCAGATTTCTGGAAGGCATGAGCCATGCTGCCTGCACGGTAAACATCGTCACCACCGACGGCGTGGCCGGCCGTGCGGGAGTGACAGTGTCTGCGATGTCCTCGGTATCGGCCGACACGCCGAAGCCGACACTGCTGGCCTGCGTCCATCATCTCAGTTCGACTGCGCAGAAAATAATAGACAACCAGGTCTTTTGCGTCAACGTGCTTCGTGACGATCAGACCTACATTTCGGATGCGTTTGCAGGACGTCTCAAAGGTGCCGCAAAGGACAGGTTCGAATGTGCGAATTGGACCGCGATGCCGTCGGGCGCACCTCGGGTCGTCGATCCTCTGGTCTGTTTCGATTGTGAGCTCATGTCGTCGAGTCTGGTGGGGACGCACCATGTGTTTTTGGGCGAAGTAACCGATATTTTTGTGGCTCAGGGAGGGTCGCCGCTGATCTATGCCAACCGGGCCTACGGAGTGACGACCCGGATCGATCGCGCACCCGTGCTTGAATCGGATGCAGCAGATGAAGGGGAAACACTGTCTGTCGGCTGCTTTTATACGTTCGGGCCGTATTTTCTACCGTCGCTGATCCGGAAAATCAAGACCGGCGATTCGCCGGGCCGGATCAATCTCGTAGAGGGCGATCATCGCAGGGTGCTCGAATCCCTGCATGCCGGAGAGATTGAAATCGCGCTGGTTTACGACATCGATCTTCCGAATGACTTGGTCCTTTGCCCGCTGACCCGGCTAAAGCCGTTTGTCCTGCTGGCCGAAGGCCATCCGCTTTCCGGCAAGCCTTCGCTGACTCCCCGTGATCTGGCCGGATATCCCATGGTATTGCTGGATGCATCGCCGAGCAGGAGCTATTTCACCGCAATTTTTGAAGATGCCGGAGTCGAGCCGAACATCGCATTCCGCTCGTCGAGCTTTGAGATGGTGCGCGGCATGGTCGGACACGGTCTTGGCTTCACCTTGCTCGCAACCAAGCCGGCTTCGCCGATGACCTACGACGGGCGTGCGCTCGTTACCCGTGCTCTTGACGCATCGGCCGAACCGAGCCGGATTGTCGCCGCGCATCTTGCCAATGCCGTTCTTTCCGACCCGGCCGCTCGTTTCCTTGCGCTGTGCCAGGAATTTTTTGCCCGACCCGGATAGGCTTGTTCATGTCCCGGTCTTCAGACTCAGGTGCGTCTATGAGCCGCCATCGCCGAAGAGGAAATGCGCGCGCAATCCGACTGGCGGCGCGCCAGGACGGAGCCGGCAGCGGCCCGTCGCCTGCGATTTGGCCCGGAGTTTCAGGCGGACACTACAGGCCGTTCAATCAAAGTGATGTCGAGCGCATTCACGAGACGGTGATCCGGATTCTCGAGACTGTGGGCATGCAAGGCGCGTCGCAGCGCTGCATCGATACGATTGTCAAAGCGGGCGGCAGGCTTGACAGCGCCGGACGGCTGCTGATGCCCGAAAGGCTTGTCGAGGAGTCGTTGCAGCGGGCGGGCAAGTCGTTTCAGCTTTACGCGCTGGATCCGGAGTGCGACATCGATCCGACTGAGACGCGCATTCATCTGGGCACCTCCGGCGCAGCGGTCAGCATCGTCGATTCGGCGACTCGAGAGGTCCGTCCTTCGACTTTGGCAGACCTGTATGATATGGCGAGGCTGGCTAACGCACTGTCCAACATCCACATGTTCCAGCGCACATGCGTGCCTTGCGATCTTCAAGACCCGCGGGAAATGGACCTGAATACGGCGTTTGCCTGCATCGCCGGTACGTCCAAGCACATTGGAACCAGTTTTGTCGATGCTGCGCACATGTCAGAAGGTGTTGAAATGATGCGCATGATTGCCGGAAGCGATGACGCATGGCGCGACCGGCCCTTCATGTGCGTGTCGACATGCTTTGTTGTCCCGCCGCTGACATTCGCCCGCGAAGCGCTCGGCGTGATCGAATGCGCTGCCGCAACCGGCACGCCGCTGAAGCTGGTTTCCGCCGGACAGGCCGGGGCGACGAGTCCGGCGCCATTGGCCGGGGCGATTGCGCTGCAGACTGCCGAAGTGGTGTCGGGCCTGGTCTATGTCAATCAGCTCAGCCCCGGGCATCCGGCCTTGTTCGGAGCCTTGCCGTTCGTATCCGATCTCAGAACCGGTGCGATGTCGGGAGGTAGCGCCGAGGAAGGGCTGCTTATGGCCGGCTGCGCCCAGATGGCGCAGTACTACGGGATTCCGTGCGCTGTTTCGGCAGGTATGACCGATTCTAAGGTGCCGGACTTTCAGGCGGGCTATGAAAAGGGCTGCACCGAGTTGCTCAGCGCCCTGGCCGGGGCAAACCTGATTTACGAAGCTGCAGGCATGTACGGATCGTTGCTTGCCTGCTCGCTTGAGAGCTTCGTGCTAGACAATGATATGATCGGCGGAATTCTTCGTGCGACCAGAGGCATCGAAGTCAATTCGGATACCTTGTCGTTCGATGTGATCCGCGATGTGTGCCTGAACGGACCGGGTCATTTTCTCGGACATAGCCAGACGATCGACCGCATGCAGACCGATTACTACTATCCCGATCTGTCGGACCGGAACACGCCGCAGGAATGGCACCAAAAGGGCGCACCCGATCTACTTGAAATCGCACGCCGCAAGACCCGCGAGATTCTTGATCAGCCGGTGCCGGACCATCTTGACCGGGAAGTCGAAAAAGCAATTCGGCACAAGTTTCCAATCAGGCTGAATCCGTGCCGCCGGCGCGCCGGCTGAATTTAGCTGATACGAACCGAGATCAGGCGGACTTCAGCCTTGATCGCCGAGCGCCTTGAGTTCGTAGATAAAATCAAGCGCTTCGCGGGGCGTCATCTCATCCGGCTGCGCTTTATTCAATTTTTCCGCAACCCGGGAATCGGCTGCGTCGGGCTGGCTGAACAGCGACAGCTGCAGGGGACGGGGCTTGGCTACGGATTGCCGGGCATCGGCCGACTGTGTCAGTTCGTCAAGCTTGACCATTGCGTCGCGGATGACGTCCTCGGGAACGCCTGCCAGGCGCGCCACCTGCAATCCGTAGCTTTGCCGGGCAGCGCCCTCTTTCACTTCGTAGAGAAACACGATGTCACCGTCGTATTCGACCGCGTCCAGATGCACATTGCGGGTGCCCGGAATGATGTCGGCCAGTGCGGTGAGTTCGAAGTAGTGGGTCGAAAACAGGGTATATGCCTGCACTTTGCGAGCCAGATTCACAGCGCACGCCCAGGCCAGGGCCAGCCCGTCAAATGTGCTGGTGCCCCGGCCGATTTCATCGACCAGAACCAGGCTGCTATCAGTGGCGGCATGCAGGATCGTCGCCATCTCCGTCATTTCCACCATGAATGTCGATCTGCCGCTGGCCAGGTCGTCCGATGCGCCGATGCGGGTGAAGATGCGGTCCAGCGGGCCGATGGTCGCTTCCTTGGCGGGGACGTAGGACCCGACATGGGCCAGATATGCGATCAGCGCAGTCTGTCTCATGTAGGTGCTCTTGCCGCCCATGTTCGGTCCCGTGATCATCATCAGTCTGCGCTCGTGCGGCAATCGCGCCGAGTTCGGTACGAATTGCTGATTCGGCACGCTCTCTACGACCGGGTGACGTCCGTCTTCAATAAAGATGCCGGGTTTTTCTGTCAGTGTCGGGCGGTTCAGAATCAGACTGGATGCGCGTTCTGCGAAGTTGCTCAGGACATCGATCTGCGCCAGCGCCTGGGCTGTCTGCTGAATGCCTGGAACTTGCGCCAGAAGCTGTTCAAGCAATTCGTCGAACAGGGCGCGCTCCTTGGCGACCGCGCGCTCGCGCGCGCTGAGAATGCGGCTTTCAAACTCGCGAAGCTCGGCAGTCGCGTAGCGTTCCTTGTTCTTCAGCGTCTGACGCCGGATGTAGTCCTGGGGAACCTGATCGGCGGCAAGGCGCGATACTTCGATGGAATAGCCGTATACGCGGTTGTACAGGATTCGAAGGTTCCTGATCCCGGTGCGCTCCTGCTCGCGCGCCTCCATCTGCGAAAGTGCGGCGTCGGATCCGTCGCGCAGCCTGATCAGTTCATCCAGTTCGGCATCGTATCCTTCGCGGATCACGCCTCCGTCGCGCAGTCCGGCGGCCGGCTCATCGCGAATTGAGCGCCTGATCAGATCCGATGTGTCCGGCAGCGGATCGATCATGGCGCATAGTTCGGCAAGTGCGCCGCAGTTGTCCGGCACTATGGCGGACATCAGTTCAGGCAGGGCTTCCAAAGAGTTTCGAAGCGCTGCCAGATCAATCGGAGTTGCCGACTTGGTGGCGATGCGCGAAACGATGCGTTCCAGATCGGAGATTTCCCGAAGACCTGCCTTGGCACGCTGATGCAGGGCGCTGTCGCAGAAATGTCCGATAATCTGATGCCGCCGCTCAATCTCGTCGCGGTTGCGTACGGGATTGCGAAACCATCTTCGAAGCTGCCTCGCCCCCATCGCAGTTGCGCATTGATCAAACAGCGACAGCAGGGCGCCCTTGGATTCGCCGCCAAGCGTCGATTCGATTTCAAGGTTGCGCCAGCTGTGGTGGTCAAGAATCAGATAGTATTCCGGCTTCTCGATCCGCAAGCTTCGTATGTGCGGAAAATCCGATGCGTAGACATCCTTGGCGTATTGCAGCAAGGCGCCGGCAACAGAGGTCGCAGCCGGGTAGCGGTCGCCATCGAAAACAGATACGTCCGGAACCCGGAACTGGGACTTGAGAATCTGTGCCGCGCGCTCGTAGCTGAAGTACCAATCCGGCACCTGCTGTATCCGGGCGCCTCCGATATCGATATCATCGTTGTCGGCGACAAGAATCTCCGCTGCGCCGATGCGCGCCAATTCAGACTCGACGGATTCGCTGTCGCTGAGAACGCGCGCCGAGAATCTTCCGCTCGAAAGCTCCAATTGGGCAATGGCGCGCGCATCGCGCCGGGTCTGCACGGCCGCGAGCAGGTTTTCCGATCGCGCATCAAGCAGACTGTCATCGGTGAGGGTGCCCGGTGTCAGAACACGGGTCACTTTGCGCTCGACAGGGCCCTTGGACGTTTTCGGGTCGCCGACCTGATCGCAAATGGCTACAGGGATTGACTGGTTGACCAGCTTTGCAATGTAGTGGTTGACGCTGTGGGCCGGGACGCCGGCCATCAGAATCTGGTTCGCATCGGACTTGTTGCGGCTGGTCAGGGTGATGTCGAGCAATTTCGAAGCCTTTTCGGCGTCTTCGTAGAACAGTTCGTAGAAGTCGCCCATGCGATAGAACAGGAGCGTATCGGGATAGTCAGCCTTGATGCTCCAGTACTGCTGCATCATCGGCGTTTGCCTGCCTTTCGGGCCGCGTGCCATTCTATCTGTCTGGGGACTTTCCGGTCTTGCCGGCGCTGTTGTGTATGATCTGGTACAGATCGTTGTAGATTTCGGGATTTGCAGCGATGATCCGCCCCGAATCGAGATAGCCGGCGTCGCGATTGAAATCGGTCACCATCCCGCCTGCCTCTTCAACCAGCAGGGCGCCGGCGGCCATGTCCCAGATTTTCAGGCCCGATTCCCAGAAGCCGTCGTAGCGGCCTGCGGCGACATAGGCCAGATCGATCGCCGCCGAACCCGGACGCCGGATGCCCGAAGTCCTGGGCGCCAGCTCGCGGAACACTGCGATCCATTCGTCTATGTTGTCGTTCTCTCGAAAAGGAAACCCGGTTCCGATCAGGCAGTCGCTTAGATTCTTTGCCTTGCTGGCGCGAATGCGCTTTTCGTTCAGGTAGGCCCCGTCGCCTCGAGATGCGGTGAAAAGCTCTCCGAGCACAGGGTCGAGTACGACTGCGTGCTGAAGCTTGCCGGCGTAGCGGATCGCGATGGAGACCGCAAATTGCGGCACCCCGTGTAGGTAGTTGGTCGTTCCGTCGAGCGGATCGATGATCCACTCGTAATCGTTGCCCTGGTACCGGGTGCCTTCTTCGGCAAGTATTGAGTGCTCCGGATACGCCTTGCGCACCGCATCTACGATTTCGCTTTCGGCGTATCGGTCAATGTCCGAGACGTAGTCGTGCTTGCCCTTTTCGTAGAAACCCACGCGTTCCACCCGGTAGGAGTTCTGAATGATGGTCTTGCCGGCTTGGCGGGCCGCCTTCACGGCTATGTTCAGTAGTGGATGCAATGGCTTGTGGTCCGGTTTGAGGCTGTCAGTGTCGAAATAGGCGCATGCACGTGATTCCTGACTCTTATAATGTCTGCACCTTGCGCCAAATTCTTAATATGCGACGAAATTGGGCGAAATTGCGACACGCTCTGACGTCCAAGCGGCTTACAGCGTCGGTGTTCGAAGCAGCGGCACTGCCGCGGGTTTGCCGCAGGTGGCGCATAGGCAGGTGTCTTGTGCATTTGCGGTAGGGCATTCTAACACGAAGCGACGCAAGGCGGTTTTGCGTTTCACTCCGGCTGACGGTTCGCTGTGAGCCCTAAAAGTCATTTAAATCAATTCAATAGTATCCAAACATGAAGACATATCAATTGTTTATTGACGGACAGTACGTCGACCCGGAAAGCGGCGAATGGTTCGAATCGGCCGATCCGTATTCCTCAAGGCCGTGGGCGCGCATCCCCAAGGGCTCGCCCGTCGATGTCGACCGGGCGGTCGAAGCCGCTTCTAGGGCGCTGAATGATCCGGCCTGGTCCGAAATGACTGCAAGCGCCAGAGGCAAGCTCATGCGGCGGCTCGGCGACCTGGTTGCGCAGAACGCCGACCGGCTTGCCGAACTGGAGGTTCGCGACAATGGCAAGCTGCTTTCGGAGATGAGCGCGCAAATGAAGTACCACCCGGAATGGTGGTACTATTTCGGCGGTCTGGCAGACAAGATTGAAGGCTCTATCATGCCGGTCGATAAGAAAGACGCGTTTTCCTATACCACCTATGAGCCGCTCGGCGTGGTCGCCGCGATTACGGCCTGGAATTCGCCTTTGCTGTTTGTCGCCTGGAAGTGCGCTCCGGCGCTTGCGGCAGGCAACACAGTGGTGGTCAAGCCGTCGGAATTCGCGTCAGCCAGCACGCTGGAATACGCGCAGCTGGTCAAGGATGCCGGATTTCCCGACGGCGTGTTCAATGTCGTTACAGGATTCGGTGCCGATACCGGTGCTGCGCTTGTTGCGCACAAGGACGTGGCGAAGATCACATTTACCGGCTCGGACGCATCCGGTGCAAAAATTTACGAAAGCGCTGCCAGGGACATTAAGCACGTGTCGCTTGAACTGGGCGGGAAATCGCCGAATATCGTTTTTGAGGATGCCGACATGGACATGGCCGCCAAAGGTGTTGTTTCAGGCATCTTTGCCGCGGCCGGGCAGACCTGTGTCGCGGGTTCGCGGCTGCTGCTGCAGCGAAGCGTGCATGATGAATTTCTCGAGCGCCTGCTTGATCTTGCAAAAAACGCCAGAGTCGGCGATCCCATGGACGCGAATACCCATGTCGGGCCCATCACTACGCGCCAGCAGTATGACAAGGTGATGTCGTATATCGATATCGCAAAGAGCGAAGGGGCGCAGTGCGTCTTCGGCGGCAATCCGTGCGTGGTCGATGGCGGCGGAGACCAGTTCGTCGAGCCGACCATATTTACCGGCGTAACCAACGACATGCGCATCGCCCAGGAGGAGGTGTTCGGTCCGGTGCTGTCAGTGATCGCCTTTGAAGACGAGGACGAAGCGGTCCGCATCGCCAACGATGTGGTGTACGGGCTTGCCGCCGGCGTATGGACTCAGGACATTCGAAGAGCCATGCGCTTTACCAAGGCGCTCAAGGCCGGAACCGTATGGGTCAATACCTACAGGGCGTTCAGCTACATGATGCCGTTCGGCGGCATGAAGCGCAGCGGACTCGGCCGCGAAAGCGGAATTGCCGCAATACGCGACTACCTGCAGGTCAAGAGCGTGTGGCTGTCGACGGCGAAGGAACTGCCGAATCCGTTCATACTTCAATAGGCCGTGTAGCGATTATTCTGCCGTGGCGGTACGTGTCGTCCTCATCGATACCTCTCATCCGGGGAATATCGGCGCCGTTGCGCGCGCGATGGGCAACATGGGGCTGCATCATCTCGAACTCGTGCGGCCCGTCGAGTTCTTGAACGAGGAGGCATTTGCCCGGTCTGCCGGCAACGAGCAGATTCTGCGCGATGCCCGGGTATGCGACACGCTGGAACAAGCAATCGGCGATTGCGAGATTGTCGTTGGAACGAGTGCAAGAACCCGCACCGTGCGCTGGCCTTCCCAGACCCCGGAAGCGTCGATGCAGGCGGTTGCCGCGGCCGATGCGGCGGGCCGCAACGCAGCGTTGCTGTTCGGCCCGGAGCGCACCGGCCTTTCCAATCAGGATGTCGACCGATGCACGGTTCTAGTGCGGATTCCGGTCGACCCGCGGTCGCCGTCGATCAATCTTGCAGGTGCTGCGCTGATCATGCTTTATGAACTGCGAAAGGCGGCGCTGGACTCAGGCCGGTCCCCGCTGGCGCCTGAGGCATCGGCGCCCGAAGCGGCGCGGCCGGCGACCAGTGCCGAAATGGCGGGCTTTTTCGACCATCTCGAGCAGGTTGCGCGGCAAACCGGATTTATCGCCGAGGGCCCGCGAGAGTCGCTGCTGCGCAAGATTCGCCGAATTTTCGTCCGTTCGAATATGACTGACGAGGAGGTCAACATCATGCGCGGAGTGTTCACGGCTATTTTGACCCCGCGTCCGGCTTCGTCGCGCAAGCGCCTGTCAGATGACGGTGAACGAAGTTGAAGCGTCTGTCCCTATGGATTGGCATCGCATTATTGATCCTGCTGTCCGGTCCGGCAGTTCTGTCGTTTACTGAGGGTGCCTTGGGCAAGCGCTGGTACGAAGCGGCCACCGGGTCCGCCGGAATCGCCCCGCACCCGGAGCACCACCCGGGTGCTGTGGCGCAGGTCTATGCGGCGCGCGCCTGGGGTTGGCGAGGGGCTTTCGCCGTGCATTCATGGGTCTCGGTCAAGCCTGCAAATGCCAATGAATATACGGTCTACCAGGTCATCGGCTGGCGTGCGTACTACGGCCGCCCCGTATTGTCGATCGAAAAAGACACTCCCGACAGGCATTGGTACGGCAATCGCCCGGCAGTGCTGTCGGATTTGCGGGGACCCGAGGCTGAAGCGCTGATAGGGAGGATTCATCGGGCGGCTCTTGACTACCCGTATGCGGAGCAGTATCGCGTATGGCCGGGGCCGAACAGCAATACGTTCGTTGCCTGGATTGCTCGCAAAGTGCCCGAGCTGCGGGCTGATCTGCCCCCGACATCCATCGGCAAGGACTGGCTGGGGGCGACGCAGTTTTTTGCACGCGCTCCGAGCGGCACCGGCTATCAGATATCGGTGCTGGGCGTTATCGGGGTGACGGTCGCAGTCGCCGAAGGCATTGAATTCAACCTTGGCGGCGCCCATTTCGGAATCGATCCCCTTGATTTGGCGATCAGGCTTCCGGGGTGGGGAATCATCGGATTGCGCAATTGACGGTATTTTCATGAATCGACGGCGTTTCGCCTATTCTATAGCGGTCGCTGCGGTTGCCTTGCAGATGTCCGGCGAAGGGGCGGGCGGCGAGGCGACCGATCAATTCGGTCCTGACCCGCTTCGTTCGGAACGATGCATCGCTCTAACCTACGGGCATTCGGTGATGTGTACGGCAGGCGCGCCGCGCCCGGAGTCAGAACACGAGCCGTATTTCATATTCAGTTGCGGCGCCACCGTATTTATGCTGATTTCGCACCGGCGCGTGCAGGATGGCTCTTTCGTTCGCAAGATGACCCTGACGGCAGATCACGGCGAGTTCACTGCGACATGGCTTGCAGTGGCTCCGTCCCGCAGCGCGCTTCATCTGATTCGAGGCGAGTCGGATGCAGATGCCTATGCCTGGATGCTGCGGCTTGCAGGCGTGCTTGCGACTCATGGGGTCGGCAGGTTCGAATATGCGATTGAAAATACTTCTGCGGCGGGCAGATTCGAGCTGGACTATTCGGACCGGAAGCTGGTCGAGCAAATTATCTGGCAATGCGAACCGGTGTGACCGGGGCGGATTTTGACCCTGGCATGAACGAAAGTTCGACCTGGCCGCTTGAATGCTTATAATTGGGAACATACATATAGGGTAATGGATGCCCTTTAACCTGCAATATTGAAATACTGCCAATGTCTGTAACACTCACAAAGCCTGCTGCGGCGCGAATTCGAAGGCGCCTGCACGAGGGACAGGACAGGGATATTCGCTTCGGCGTACGCAAGACCGGTTGCTCCGGCTTTGCCTATGTACTTGATTTCGTCGACCAGGCTGAACCGGGCGACCACGTGTTCCAAAGTCGCGGCATCCGGATTGTCGTTGATGAGGACAGCCTGAGCCTGGTCGATGGAACCACCATCGATCTGAAGACGGACGAACTCGGCGAAGCGTTCATTTTCGTCAACCCCAATGCCAGCGCAGAGTGCGGCTGCGGCGAGAGCTTCACCGTACACTAGCAGAATTGGTGCCGGCCGGGGTGCGAACGGGTTCTCCTGTCCGTACCGCCACGCCGGCCGGTCTTGTCTTCGTTTTTTCCGATTGCCTGTTTGCCAATAAGCCATGAACGTCGCAGTAGAAACGCTTGGCTGCAAAGTCAATCTGTACGAATCCGAGCAAATCGCCTACCGCATGCGAGGCAAATCGCCTGAAGGCGCTGATGGCGTTTGCGTCATCAACACCTGCACTGTAACGCGCGAAGCGGACCGCCAGTCGCGCCAGACGATCCGCAAGGCGGTTCGCAATCATCCGGGTTCGCTGATCGTAGTGACCGGCTGCTACGCCGAAATGCAGCCCGACGAGTGCGCGCAGCTGCCCGGAGTCGATCTTGTCGTTCCCGGATCGAGAAAGCTTGAAATACCGGATCTGATCGCAGGCCGGAAAAAGGCGGCGGATGGTCCCGATGTGATGGCGCCCAGTCCCGATGGCGCATTGCCTGGCGAGATTCCCGTCGGGTTTGAGTCGAGAAGCCGGGCGTTCGTGCAAATTCAGCAGGGCTGCGACAATGGCTGTACGTTTTGCATCATTCACAAGGCGCGCGGCCCGAGCCGGTCCATTCTGCCGACCGCGATCAATCGCCAGATTGAATCGTTCGCGAACCGGGGTTTTAGGGAGATCGTCCTTTGCGGAATCGATCTCGGGGCATACGGCATGGATTTGAATGCCGGCGGCACCAGTCAAATCTCACTGGCGGCCCTTGCGGGGCACATTGCGCAGCGGCACCGCGATCTTCGCATCCGCCTCAGTTCGATTGACCCGGCGCATATCGGCGAAGACCTGATCGAGGTGTTCCGCGAAAACGGCAACATCTGCCCGCATATCCATCTGTCGCTGCAAAGCGCCGCGCCGATCATCCTGAAGCGGATGAAGCGGCGATATACGAAGGAAGACGCATATCGGGCGGTTGCGATCTTGCGCGAATCGCTGCCGGATCTGGTTCTGTCGGCGGACATCATGACCGGATTCCCGACGGAAACGGAATCGGACTTTGAACAGACGGTGACAGCTGTGCGAGAACTC
This sequence comes from Arenicellales bacterium, assembly GCA_965214615.1. Classification (GTDB taxonomy): domain Bacteria; phylum Pseudomonadota; class Gammaproteobacteria; order Arenicellales; family JAJDZL01; genus CBDAUN01. The sequence goes on along the minus strand of OZ243952.1, from coordinate 2,496,525 downwards.
CAAATCGCCTATCCGCACGTTTTCGCCTATTCGCAGCGGTCGGGAACGCCGGCGGCGCGGATTCCGAATCAGGTGCCTGCGGCGGTGCGAAAATCGCGCGCGGCACGATTGAGACGGGTAGGAGAGCAAGTGCGAAAAGACGTGCTGACGCGCTACGTCGGGCGCACCTGCGACGCCTTGGTCGAGAGCCGCTGTGCCCGCGAATCAGCGCTTGTGCGCACTAGAATGGCGAATTACCTGCCGGTTTATGTTCCTGCGGACCGATTGGACGCAGGCGCCGCATGGTGCCGTGTGCGCGTTACCGGATTTGAGCAGGACGGTCTTTGCGGCGAGACGGTGTCCTAAAGGCGCTTGCGCTCAATTACAACATTGTCCGGCAAGTTCCGTAAAATGCCCGCTGAGGCGTCGAAGTTATTCATGGCTGCGGCAATTTGCTGCCGCAGCCCGCAATATTCACCAATTCATTGTTTAGGGAATGCCCAATGGCTATAGAACAGACCTTGTCCATTATCAAACCTGATGCCGTAGGCCGCGATCTTATCGGCGATATCAATCGACGCTTTGAAGCCGGCGGGCTGTCCATTGTCGCGTGCCGGATGCTGCATCTGAGCCTTGAGCAGGCGCAGGGTTTCTATGCGGTCCACAAGGATCGTCCGTTTTTCGCCAGCCTCGTGTCCTACATGCAGTCGGGGCCGATCGTGGTTCAGGTGCTCGAAGGCGAGGGGGCCATCGCGAAAAACCGTGAAATCATGGGCGCCACCAATCCGGCCGATGCCGCAGACGGCACGATCAGGGCCGATTTTGCCGAAAACGTCGAACGAAACAGTGTTCACGGATCCGACGCCCCGGAGACTGCGAAATCTGAAATTGCATTTTTCTTTTCCGCCGATCAGATACACAGCCGGAACTAGAATTCGCGTTGCAGCGCACGGATCACAATTGAAGCAAAACCTGTTCAATCTCGACCGCGAAGGACTGAAGGCGTACTTCGCCGACCTGGGCGAACCGTCATTCCGTGCCGATCAGCTGATGAAGTGGATTCATCAGCGAAGCGTCATGCGCTTTGATGCGATGACGGATTTGAGCAAGGTGCTGCGTGCGCATCTAAGCGAATCGGCAGTGTGCGACCTGCCCGCAGTCGCAAGCGAATCCAAGTCATTCGACGGAACGAGAAAATGGCTTTTTTCGCTGCATGACGGAAATTGCATTGAAACCGTTTTCATTCCTGAGCCCCCTCGGGGAACGCTGTGCGTCTCTTCGCAGGTCGGATGCTCGCTGACGTGCTCGTTCTGCGCGACCGGACACCACGGCTTTAATCGGAATCTAGACGCGGCGGAGATTATCGGGCAGGTATTTCTGGCGCGAAATTTGCTTGCCGCCGATACTTCGTCCGATCAGGCGATCACCAACATTGTCCTGATGGGCATGGGCGAGCCGCTGATGAACTACGACCAGGTGGTGCCGGCGCTCAATCTGATGCTTGATGACTGCAGCTACGGATTCTCGAAACGCCGCGTTACCCTGAGTACTGCGGGCGTGGTTCCGGCAATCGACCGTTTGCGCACCGATTGTCCGGTGAGTCTGGCGGTGTCGCTGCATGCACCGAACGACGAACTGCGAGACCGGCTTGTGCCTTTGAATAGGAAGTACCCGATCCGCGAACTGCTTGACGCCTGCCGCCGCTATGTGATGGACAATCACCGTGCCCGCGTGACTTTCGAATACATCATGCTCGCCGGCGTCAATGACAGCCTGGATCATGCGCGGCAGCTGGTGCGGCAGCTGGAGGATGTTCCGGCGAAGGTGAATCTGATTCCCTATAACCCGGTAAGGGGATTGGCTTATCGCCGCAGCAGCCGGGATGTGATCGACCGTTTCAGAACCGTGCTGCTGAATGCCGGAGTGATGACTATTACGCGAAAAACCCGAGGCGATGATGTCGACGCAGCATGCGGACAGCTGGCGGGCAAGTTCGAGGACAGGACCAGGCGTTCGATCAGGTTCAATGAAAAGCTTCTTCGCCAGCAGCGCACGGCGCAGACTGCGCAGGCCGCATCTTTGGCGGGGCAGGGCTAGTGGGAGGCCACATTCAGTCGGTGCGCGGGATGCCTGATCTTCTGCCCGACGCCGTGGCGCTTTGGCAGGATGTCGAGCGTGCGATACGACGTGTTTCAGATCTGTACGGCTACCTTGAAATTCGTCTGCCGCTTTTGGAACGCACAGAATTGTTCAAGCGCTCGATCGGCGAAGCGACGGACATTGTCGAAAAGGAGATGTACACCTTCGCCGACAACAGCGGCGAGTCAATCACGCTGCGACCGGAAGCGACAGCGAGCTGCGTGCGCGCGGGCATCCAGCATGGCCTGTTCCACAATTCGAAAGCGCGTCTTTGGTATATGGGTCCCATGTTTCGCTATGAACGCCCGCAAAAGGGCCGATTCCGCCAGTTCCATCAATATGGCATCGAAGCGTTCGGCTGGACCGGGCCGGACATCGATGCCGAGCTCATGCTGGTCGGCCAGGCGCTGTGGCGGCAGCTGAACATTGCCGGTTCCGTAGAGCTTCAGATCAATTCGCTCGGCGAAGCCGAATCGCGGGCGCAGTATCGAACTGCGCTGGTGGACTATTTTGAGCGCTACCGCGACAGCCTCGATTCCGACAGTCTTCGCAGGCTGACAAGGAATCCGCTGAGAATTCTAGACAGCAAGAATCCGGATTTGCAGGATCTGATCGCAGGCGCGCCGACCTTGGCGGAGTATCTGGGCGAGCAATCGCGAAGTCACTTCGAAAAACTGCAGGCCATGCTTGACGATCTGGGTATTGCCTACAGCGTCAATCCGCGTCTGGTGCGGGGCCTGGACTACTATTCGGGTACGGTTTTCGAGTGGATTGCCGGCCAGGGGCTCGGTGCGCAGAACGCGGTTTGCGCGGGCGGCAGATACGACGGACTGGTTCGGCATCTCGGCGGCGGTGCGGTGCCTGGCGCCGGATTCGCATGCGGCATCGAAAGGCTGGTCGAGGTTTGCTCGCAGAGCCGCGACGAGTCGGAGCGTTCCAGGCGGGCGTATCTCGCCATGCTGGGCGACGAGGCTGAAAAAGTCGGGATGCAAGCGGCAGAGCGCCTGCGCCGGGCCGGGATCGGCGTGACCCTGAACTGCGGCGGCGGCAAGCTCGCAAGCCAGCTCAAGCAGGCCGACCGCTCTGGAGCGCGCATTGCCATTATAATCGGCGATTCGGAAGTCAAGGCGCACTCGGCTTTGCTGAAAAACCTGTCAACCTACGAGCAGATCAGTGTCAGCCTGGACGCAATAGTCGCATCGGTTTCCGGTGAATTGCAGCGAGATCAGGCCTGAGGCCTGACATTATTTGAACACAACAGAGAGTCGGACTAGTTTTGGAAGACGAACGACTAGATCAAATTAAAGATTGGTGGAAGGAGTACCGCTGGACATTGATCGGCGGAGTTTCACTTGGCCTGACCGCAGTCATCGGTTTTAACGGATGGAACTCGTATCAGACCGGCAAGGCCGAGGCGGCATCCGATTTGTACGAGCAGATTACGCTTGAGATGGTCGATGAGAACTTTCTGGCTGCCAACGAGCTGGCTCAGCAGCTGGTTGATGAGTTCCCCGATACTGCGTACGCGGGCCAGACGGTTTTGCTGCGCGCACGGATTCATTACGAAATGGGCGAAATCGATCAGGCGTACGAGGCTCTTCGGTGGGTGATCGACAATGCCTCGGAGGATTCAAGCGTGCATGCCGCGCGGATTCGTCTTGCCCGGCTGATGAACGCCGAAAACGACTATGAAGGAGCGCTGAAAGTGCTGGACATTGGCGACATGAGCGGCTTTGAATCTCACTATCGCGAATTGCGTGGCGACGCATTGCGCGGGCTGCAGCGTTTTTCCGAGGCGCATTCCGAATATGAGCGCAGTCTTGAAACGATTGAGCCGGGCTCGCCGTACAGAAGTCTGCTTACATTGAAAATGAATGACACACGTGTACAAGATTCGAACAATTCGTAGGCTCTGCCTTGCCGCCGTCGCGTGCATTGCAGTCTCAGCCTGCGGCGGGGGCAAGTACAAGCCGCCGGAGCCGGCCAAGCTGGAAAAGTTTGAGCAAAGCGTCGTATTGAGCGAGCAGTGGGAGCTTGACAGCGGGCACAGTTTCGAAAACAATCTCAGCACTCTGCAGCCTGCCTTTGCTGATGGCCGCATTTATGCGGCGACTTTGAACGGACGGCTATCGGCGCTCGATTCGGGCAGCGGAAGCCGCATCTGGTCGGTCGAAACCGGTGAAGCCCTGTCGGCAGCTGTCGGCGCGTCGGAAAATCTGCTCGCAGTCGTGACAGAGTCCGGCGATGTCGTCGGCCGTTCTCCTGACAGCGGAGCCGAGCTGTGGAGACATCCTCTCGGCCGTGTGGTAATCGGCACGCCTGTCGTGTTTCGCGGGGGCGTATTCATTCGCTCGATTGACGGTAGCCTTGTCGGATTGGATGCTGCCACCGGCGAACAGCTCTGGGCGGGAGAATTTGATCAGCCGAACTTCACCCTTCGCTCTACCGCCCCTTTGCATACCTACGGCGATAGCATCGTGGTCGGCAACGCAAGCGGGCAAGTCGTCGGTTTTGATGCCGATGTGGGAATCACAAACTGGAAAATTTCGACAGGCGCCCGGCGCCTTGGCGATGTCGAGCGATTGGAAAATGCGAACACCAGTTCGATCATCATTGGCCATACCTTGTACGCCGCCGCCTTGCCGGACAGTCTGGTTGCCTATGACTTGCGTAACTTGCAGCGGCTTTGGTCGGCAACCAAGCCGATTGGCAATCGCATTGCCGGAGGTTCCCTGCACATTTTCGCAGTAGGCGGCAACAGTGAAATATTTGCTGTCGACCGGCTCAGCGGCGAACAGATTTGGAGTCAGCCGGCGCTGCTTCATAGGGGCATTGCAGCCATGGCGCAGGTTGGCAATTACCTTGTCGCGGCCGACAATCTAGGCGTGATGCACGTCATTTCCGTGGACTCGGGCGAGTTTGTCGGTCGTTTGAACACCAGAAAAAGGGTCATTTCCGAAGGGCTCTATTCCCAGGGCGAAGTTTTGCATGCCGCCTTCCGCTCTGGCGAATTGCGCGCCTATTCCATAGCCGTGGCCAAATAGGACGCTTCCCGCTCATCCGGGCGGAACCCTTTGCGGTAATTCAGCGTCCAAGCGCTGCGAACCTGCCAGCGAGAATTTCAATGTTGCCCGTCGTCAGCATCATCGGCCGTCCCAATGTCGGCAAGTCCACGCTGTTCAATCGCCTCACTGATTCGCGCGATGCGCTCGTCGACGACACGCCCGGTGTGACGCGCGATCGCCTTTACGGCATAGCTCGAATCGACGGCCGGGAAATTCTGATTGTCGATACGGGAGGCATCGGCGAAGACAGGGATTGGATTTCAGGCCTGGTCAGGCGCCAGGTCGAAACCGTATTGGACGAAACCGATCATGTGGTTCTGATTGTCGATGCGATAGAGGGTCTGACGGTTGCGGACCAGGACATTGCCGATCTGCTTGGCAAGGCCAATCTTCCAGTCACTGTTGCCATCAACAAGACCGAGGGGCTTGATCTTGCGATCGCGTCTGCTGATTTTCAGTCCTTGAGATTCGGTGAAGCGGTAGCGATTTCCGCGCGTCGCGGCAACGGTGTGCACGCCATGTTCAAGTCGATCGCGGAGACTTTGCCGGACGACACGGATCCGCTGTGGCAGGACCCTGGCCCGAAAGTGGCTGTTCTCGGCCGGCCGAATGTCGGCAAGTCCACATTGATCAATGCAATTGCCGAGGACGAGAGGCTGATTGTCAGCGATACTCCGGGAACGACCCGTGACAGTGTGATGGTGCCTTTGGCGCATAGCGGGAAGCGATTCAGATTCATCGATACCGCAGGCGTGCGGCGGCGTTCGAAAGTCGAAGAATCTCTCGAGGTGCTGTCGGTGATCAAGTCTATGCGTTCAATTGATGCGGCTCATGTGGCAATTCTGGTGCTTGATGCATCCGAAGGCGCTACGGATCAGGATGCGACACTTGCCGGACTGATTCAGCGCGCCGGCCGACCTCTGCTGGTGGTGGTGAACAAGCGCGATCTGGTCAAGGGTCAGTATCAGCGCGACACATTGGACCGGTCGCTGGGCAAGCGCCTGTCGTTTGTACGGGATGGCTGGATCTATGCGTCCGGCTTGAAGCGGACTGGCCTGACGCGGCTCGTCAAGGCGGTAGTCAGTGCCTACGAGTCGGCAATCGTCGAAATGACGACAGGTAAATTGAACGAAGTGCTGCGGCGTGCGATTTCAGAGCACCCGCCGCCGAGGTCGAGAAACCGTCCGGTCAAGCTCAAGTATGCGCATCAAGGGGGGCGCAGCCCGCCGGTCGTTGTGATTCATGGCAACAATGTCGGCAGCGTGCCGAAACACTACAAGCGGTATTTGGAGGGATTTATCGAGTCCCACTATGGCTTGTCCTATGTTTCAGTGAGAGTCGTGTTCCGAAGCTCCAGCAACCCGTACGAGAAGAAACGCTAGGCGACGGTTTGGTTCCAGATTGACGAATCAATGGAATTGGGTCGATTAGACGCCTTTGTCGCGATACGCCTACGACCAGCGATTTCGATGTCCCCGATGGCTGGCGCGTTGTTCATGCAATTTGGTCGCCAAATTGAAGCGCGTAATATTGCCTTAATGATTAATCGCCCAAACTGCTCAGCCGTCTCGAATTTGAGTTGAAGTTTTCCAATTTGAGCGAAACATTAAATGCATTTTACCGCCCGCGATTGGTGAGCCCTGTCTACAGCAGATAAGCGCTATTTCACCAATATCAAGATTAATGTCGGCGCGAAGCGGTGACTCTAATCTTGATATTGAACTTCATGCTGATTTTCAATTTCCTGATTTGATCACGAAGCCTCGGGGAAAAATCTACTCGACTTTTAAAACTTCACATTTCAGTGAAAGTCATCAAAAATTGCTCAATGACAAAAAACTGTGTCGCAATTGACTGTTGTTGAGCGGATGCGAATGTCTTAGGTTCAGTGAACTTGCCCTAATTCCTGGCGAAATTGCCCCGAATCGCGCCGACTTGCCCCCGACACGGGCATTTTCGGTCGTAATATTCCCTGTACAGGTTCTTGGAGCAAGGTCAATAATTGTATCTATTGATTTTGCTATCACTATGTCATTCTGTAGATCATTCTGAATTCCACAGTCAACTGAACAAGGAGTATTCCAATGAGTTCTGCCATACTTGTTCGAAACATCAATCCGAGCGATAAATCATGGATCAAGCAGGAAGCGGCGCATAGAGGTCTCTCAATGGAAGAGTTTGTTCGCCGTTTGATCCACGATACGCGTAAGCGTTCGGAGGCACATACAAAGCCGTCAGAAGCCTTCCGACGATATTTCGGGCAGGAACATGGAGTTGAATTGCCACTTTCTGGACGCTATGGCTATAAACCTGTTTCGCTTTCCGACAAGGGTGGAACATGACAGCGCCTACGTCCTGGCTACTCGACACAAATATTCTCTCCGAGATGATGCGCCCGAACCCGGAACCTCGGGTTGCCAATTTTCTTGATGAAATTACTCCGGCAGGGATTGGTCTTGCCGTAATAACTGTCTGGGAAATCCTCAATGGCATCGGCCAATTGGATTCTGGAAAGCGCCGTAACGATATTGCTGAACGCTTTCAGAGATTAGTCGCTGATGTCTTTGAAGATCGGATTTTTGACTGGACTGTTGCCGATGCTGAAATTTGCGCCCGCATCATGGAGGAAAAACGTCGACGGGGTGAACCGTTCGATGGCCATCTTCCGGACGCAATGCTCGCTGGAACAGCTATTCGATGTGGTTGTGTGATAGTTACACGCAACGAAAGCGAGTTTGTAAATACCGGTGCCAAGGTAGTCAATCCTTGGACTTAGAAAGAAATTCCTTGAGTCCAATTACGAAAACGCCACACCAGGACAAGTAGCAAAGGCGATACCAGTCTAGTCGCCTCTGAATAAAACGATAATCTGTCGATTTTCGAACTGATGAATGTCAAGCTGTCGGAAGCTCAGACGGCCTTACGCAACGGGCAACGCGCTAAAACCGTAAATGGCACCTGAGAGCCCCCGTTTTGGTGAATGGTCCAGCGAAATACTGAGCGACATAATATTCGCGCACGACTGTTTCTCAAACGTTTCAGGTCAGCCGCAGGTTGCGTTCGGCACAGTTCAGCAGCACGTTCATGCTGTCCGCCTTCAGTGCCCTTGAGATATCTATGGATACACCTTTCAAGGCAACCTCGAATTTACCTGTTCAAACTCTTTGAGAAAACCCCTTGCGCCTTGGTTCTCGACAAACGACGATTCATACCGCCTTGCCTTTATCGTCAACCGTAAATACCTGAATCACGTTCTTCGCCAAGTCCACACCTGCCTTGTGGATTTCTTGAATATGATTCATCTGGATACTCCTTATGATTTACTTTCTCGACCGGTTCAATTCGATCCGGCACATTGTGATGCCGTTTAAACCCTCTGAAGGGCATCCATTTTGTTAGTGACTGACCGCTTGCAGAATTAGTCGATGAGACAGATCGGACCTACGTCGAACAGAAAAAATCTTTTTCGTGAATTGTTTTAAACGCAATATATGGCATTATAAGAAGATTAAATCATAGTAAAAATTAATAAATGACATATTATGAATATAACCCAAAACTCATCAGACGATTCAATCATGAATGAATTGGCGCGCAGAATTGCGCGGTCCCGACTCAATCAAAATAGAACTCAGGCCGAAGTTGCGAAAGAGTCTGGAATTTCATTGCGCACTTTGGCGCGCATTGAATCCGGCGGGTCGGTTCAATTGGTAAGCCTGATTCGAGTCTTTCGCACACTCGGCTTGGCGGAAAACTTCGGAGCATTGCTGCCTGAATCGGAGATAAGCCCGATGCAACAGCTCAAAATGCAGGGCAGGACCCGCCGCAGAGCGTCATCCGGGATAAGGAAGCGCGCAGTTCCGAAACCCTGGTCATGGGGAGATGACTGATGACTGTCGCCGAAGTGCGCCTGTGGAGGAAAACGGTAGGCGCTGTGAGTTGGAATGCAGCGGCAAATGTTGCGTCGTTCGAATACGATCCGGGATTCGCTGACAGCTCGATCGAGGTGGCTCCGCTAACCATGCCTCTTGCCCGGCGGATTTACTCGTTTCCTGCATTGCCCAGAGACACATTTCACGGATTACCTGGCCTGGTGGCGGATTCCTTGCCGGATGATTTCGGAAATGCGCTGATTGATGCGTGGCTAGCGATGCAGGGGCGAAGCGCAGAGTCTTTCAATCCGGTCGAACGGCTTTGCTATGTTGGCGCTCGAGGGATGGGGGCAATCGAATATCTTCCAGTTATCGGTCCCAGTGCAACGTGGTCGCAAATTGTCGAAGTCGGCGAACTCGTAGCTCTGGCGGAAAAAATATTGTCAGACCGGCACAATTTTTGCATGTCACTATCGTCAGGCAGGGAGAATCGCGTCATGGAGGAAATTCTGCGAGTTGGAACATCAGCGGGCGGCGCCAGAGCGAAAGCGGTCATCGCGTGGAATCCGGAAACCAATGAAGTGAGGTCGGGGCAGGCGGACGCTGAAGATGGATTTTCCTATTGGCTTTTGAAATTCGATGGCGTCTCAGGTGGTTTCAACGATGTGCATTTCAGCGCTTCGACCGGCTACGGGCTGATTGAATTTGGCTATTACAAAATGGCGCAAGCCGCCGGTATTGACATGATGGAAAGTCGGTTGCTCAAGGAAAACGGACGAAGCCATTTTATGACGAGGCGATTCGATCGGACTGGGAGCGGACGAAAACTTCACATGCAGACGTTGGGCGCGATAAGCCATTACGATTACAGAATGCCTGGCGTCTATTCCTACGAGCAGTGTCTCGCGACAATCCGAGACTTGGAAAAATCGATGGATTCGGTTGAAGAGCAGTTTCGAAGAATGTCTTTCAACGTCATCGCCCGAAATCAGGATGATCACGTCAAGAATATTGCCTTCCTTATGGATCGCGGGGGAAATTGGAGACTTGCGCCGGCTTACGATCTGACCTACAGTTTCAATTCTGAAGGCGCTTGGACGAATGCACATCAAATGACTCTGAACGGTAAACGCGACAACTTTCAGCTGGATGATTTCAAAGCTTGTGCGAAGCACGCTTCCATGAAGCGCGGTCGCGCCGAGCAAATTATCGATCAGGTTCAAAGCGCAGTAGCGCAATGGGAGTCATTTGCCGATGAAGCCGGTGTCGATGAACATTTGATCAGGCAAATACGGCAAACCCATAGAACCGGCATTCTATAGCCGAGGGGGTTTGACTTGCCGATAGGGTTTCCAAAAGGTAGTTCGAATTTTAGCGGTCTGCAACTTTTTCAACGTCGCAGTGCAGAACTCCGGAATGCAACTGAGCGGTGATCTTATGTCCTTTGGCAACCGATTCGGTATTGCGCAGAATTCTGTCATCAGATTTGCTTCGGACAATCGCGTATCCGCGCTTAAGAGTTGCATCGGGATTTGTAGACTCGATCCTGGACTGCAGCGATGACAAGCCAGCGCGAAACTCCTTCAATCGATTTGCGGCTTGCAGCTGAATAACGTTCTGAAAATTCTCCGTCACCATGCGCCGAGAATCGATGGGTTTGACCGGCGATGCGGCGCCAAGCGCCTGATGCAATGCCCGACATTGGTCGGCATTGGTGCGAAGCTGTTCGAGTATCCGCGACGTGAGGCTTTGGGCGGCGTGTTCGAATCTCGCATCGAGATTGGCAATTTTCTGCTTCGGGTGCACCAGCCCCTTTTCGGCGTAGTCGACCCTTTGTCCAAGATTGCCCAGTCTGTTCGATACGGCACTGTCCAGCCTGTGTTCGGCAGTTTGCAATTGACGAATCACGTCGCCCATCGCAGGGGTGCTGAGAAGCTCGGCCGCCGCGGTCGGAGTCGCCGCACGCGCGTCAGCGACAAGATCCGCAATGGTGGTATCGGTCTGATGTCCGACGCCGGTCACGACTGGAAGTTTGCTGTTTTTGATCGCCTCGGCGACAACTTCCTCATTGAATGGCCATAGATCTTCAATCGAGCCGCCCCCGCGGCTCATAATAATTGCGTCGACTTCCTTGCGCTCGTTCGCAATGTGTACCATTTTAGCGATTTGCTTTGCCGCGAGATCGCCTTGAACTAGGGTCGGATATACAATAAGCTCAATGGATGGAAAGCGTCTTGAAAACGCTCGAATGATGTCTTGAACAGCAGCTCCGTCCGGCGAGGTGATGATGCCCACTCGCTTCGGGCACTGAGGAACCGGCGTTTTCCTCGCCTCGTCAAAATATCCAAGCTTTCTGAGCCGTTCCTGCAGCTCGCCGAATTTCATCCATAGGTTTCCTGTACCGGCAAGTTCAACCATTCTGACAATGAGCTGGTAGTTCCCTCGCTGGGGATAGATCGAAAGGTTTCCTGTTGCGATGATCTTTTCGCCGTCTTTAGGCTTGTGCTTGGAACGGTATGCGCTGCTGCGAAAAAATGCGCATGCGATTTGGGCGTGTTCGTCTTTGAGGTTGAAGTAGATGTGACCGGAGTTGGCGAGAATTGATCTAGATACTTCGCCCTCGACGGAAATATTGCTGAACTTGGATTCAAGATTGTCTCTAGCTTCCTGATTTAATTCGTTAACCGAGTAGATTCGGGATTGTTCGTTCATGGCAAGTCCGTCCAGGCGGTCGTTTCATCAAATGTTCCTATTCTAACCTCGAACCATGCAAATCGGCACCGCATGGGATTCAATTCGACCGGCCAGCGCGAAATTTGACGCATTGACCGATGATAGAGGCTCCGTCGAAAGTCAATGCCGCTTGTTCGCAGGCGTAAGTGCTCAATGCGCGCCTATAATGTTCTTAATCGCAACACCTTTGCCATTGAACTTGAATCCATGAAAATTGCAATAATCGGCAGCGGCTATGTCGGCCTTGTCACAGGCGCGTGCTTCGCCGAATTGGGCGTGGAAACGATTTGCGTCGACAAGGATGAACGGCGCCTTGAAGTGCTCAGGCGCGGAGAATCTCCGATATTCGAAGAAAACCTTTCTGATCTTCTGACGCGCAATATCGAAACCGGACGGCTGCACTTTACTTCGGACATCGGTTTTGCGGTCAGGCAGTCCAAGGTGATATTCATCTGCGTCAATACTCCGGCGGATGAAAAGACCGGCGCCGCCGATCTTTCAGATGTTTTTGAAGTAGTGCGCCAGGTATCGGCCCAGATTGACGATTATGCGGTTGTGGTAACCAAGTCCACCGTGCCGGTCGGTACTGGGGCAAAAGTGGCGGACCTGATGCGTTCGCTTTTGCCGCAGAAAAAATTTGACGTCGTTTCCAATCCCGAGTTTCTTGCCGAGGGCACGGCGGTCAAGGACTTTATGAATCCCAGCCGCGTCGTTGTGGGGGTAGAGTCGGAGCGCGCGCAGGAAATTCTCGCCGAGCTTTATCTCCCGCTTTCGCTAAGCGGCGTACCGGTGCTTTACACCAATCTGGAGACAGCCGAGCTCATCAAATACGCTGCAAACGCGTATCTTGCGACGAAAATCACCTTTATCAATGAAGTGGCGGATCTTTGCGAGCAGACCGGGGTCGACATTCGCGCACTCGCCCATGGCATCGGCCTGGACGAGCGAATCGGGAATTTGTATTTGCGCCCCGGACCCGGCTACGGCGGGCTTTGCTTCCCGAAAGATACGCTGGCGCTGATTCACACGGCCAAGAGCGCCGGTTCGCCGCTTCGGATCATTGAAACGGTCACTGACATCAACTCCCAGCGCAAGATCCGCATGGCGCATCGTGTCATTCGTGCCTGCGGCGGTTCTGTCGAGGGCAGGAAAATAGCCGTATTCGGCTTGACATTCAAGCCGAATACCGATGACTTGCGCGACAGTTCGAGCGTGGCGATTATCCGGGAGCTTCAGCGTCACGGAGCGAAAATTCACGCGCACGATCCGAAAGGAGTTCCCGCTGCGCGCCTGCAGCTTAGCGATGTCGACTACCACGACAGTCCGTATGCGGCGGCGGACGGATGCGCCGCAGCGGTGATTGCCACTGCTTGGCCTGAATACGGGCAGCTGTCACTGCCGGATCTGATGCGCATGCTCGCAAGTCCGGTCCTTGTAGATTTGCACAACATGTATGAGGCGCAAGACATGCTGGAAGCCGGATTCGACTACCAGGGCGTCGGCCAGGGGCAGGTGATGCGCCAGCCCTCCGATGCCGATGAATCCCTGGAACCGCTGAGTCGGAAATTTACCGCTTTCAAGCGGCAAAGGGCTGCCGACTCTCAAGACGTTCCAGACCTTAAGGATGAAAGTATTCTGCACTGATGCTAGATGCGGCAACGGCACTTGATCTAGCTCTTTTCGCATCCATTCTGATTGCTGCTGCTGTCGTCCACGGCGCACTGGGATTGGGCTTTCCGCTCATTTCAACGCCACTGCTTTCGATATTTGTCGATGTCAGAACAGCAATTCTGATCACGCTGCTTCCGACCATCGTGGTCAATGTGATCAGCATTTTCAGCGGCAGCGACTGGAGAAGCAGCATCGGCAAGTTCTGGTCTGTTGCGGTCTGGGTCGCAATCGGCGGAATTGCCGGATCCTATCTGATCGCCGTCAACGATCCCGGTCCGTTCAAATTGCTGCTCGCGGTGCTCGTGTTCCTGTATCTTGCGGTTGACCGTTCGCAAAGAGCGGTGTTCGGCTTTCTCCACCGCTTCAGGCGCAGCTCAGGTGCCGGGTTCGGTCTTGTCGCAGGAATATCGGCAGGAGCAACCAACACCATGGTGCCCATTATGATCATCTATGCACTCGAAATGGGATGGTCGAGAGCCACCATGGTGCCGGTGTTCAACTTGTTCTTTCTGACTGGAAAAGCCACCCAGGTCGGGGTGTTCAGCACCGCGGGCATCTATGACTGGCACATAGCGGCAGCGACTGTGCCGCTGGCTGCGGTATCCGGCCTGGCGCTTTTGGCGGGCAAGCGATTCCGCGATCGTATCGAGTCGGAACGATATCGCAGAATCATAAAGGGAGCGCTCTTTGTGGTCGGGGTGATACTCGTCATTCAGTTTTTTCAGGCCATTTGAAAAAACCTGCAACGCAGCATAGCCGAGGCGTGTCGCAGCGTCTATAATGCCGTCCTCTTTCAGGCGTCGAGAATGCGCCAGGCGTATCAATCAGTCAACTAAGGATTCTGCAATATGAAACTGCTTCGCTACGGTAGTGCGGGTAACGAAAAGCCCGGAGTACTTGATTCGAATTCCCAAGTTCGCGACCTGTCGGCCTATGTTGCCGACATCGGCGCGGCAACGATGTCGCCGGACGCATTGGCCTCGCTGGCCAGGGTAGATGTCGATTCGCTGCCGCTTGTCGCGCAGGCGAATATTCAGCGCATCGGACCGCCCGTATCCGGTGTTGGCAAGGTTGTCGGCATCGGACTGAACTACAGGGATCATGCCAAGGAGGCCGGCCTTGCCATACCGGCGGAGCCGATCATATTCATGAAGGCTACCACGTCGATTTGCGGGCCTGATGACGATGTGGTTCAGCCGCGCGGCAGCACCAAGTTGGACTGGGAGGTAGAGCTTGGCGTGGTGATCGGCACCAGGGCGCAGTACGTGGACGAATCAGACGCGCTTGACTATGTGGCGGGCTACTGCGTGGTCAATGATGTGTCAGAACGCGCCTTTCAGATTGAAGGCACGGGACAGTGGACGAAAGGCAAGAGCGCCGATACGTTTTGTCCGTTTGGACCGTATCTGGTGACCGCCGACGAGGTGGCCGATCCTCAGAATCTGTCTGTGTGGCTTGAAGTCAACGGTCGGCGGCTGCAGGAAGGCCGCACCGATGACATGATTTTTTCGGTGGCGCACCTAGTCAGCTACGTCAGTTGCCACATGACTCTGGAACCCGGCGACCTGGTGATTACCGGAACGCCTTCGGGGGTCGGCATGGGCTTGAAGCCGCAAATGTTTCTCAAGCCCGGCGATGAAATGCGCCTTGGCATCGAAGGTCTCGGCGAGCAATATCAGAAAGTAATCGCCTTAGGTGCCTGAAGTCGCTGTCAGGCACAATTTACAATTCGGACATAGGCCCGAATCGTTGACTCATAGCCGTCGAGCAGGGCCTCGACAGTCAATGCGTGTCCGATCGATACTTCGAGTATGCCCGGAATAGTCAGGAATTTGGCGAGATTCAACTGATTCAGATCATGTCCGGCGTTGAGTCCGAGTCCGTGTTCAAGGGCTTTTTCCGCTGTTTTGCGGTAGAGTTCGAACGTGCGCTCTTCATCTTCGGTTCCGTATGCCTTGGCGTAGGCTTCGGTATACAGTTCGATCCGGTCCGCGCCGGTGCCTGCGGCTGATTCGATCAGTTCCGGATCAGGGTCCAGAAAGATACTGCTTCGAATTCCGCTTGCCCGCAGGTCTTCAATGATTTTGGCCAGATAGTCGCTGCGCGTCCTCGTATCCCATCCGTGATCCGATGTCACCTGATCAGGATCATCGGGCACCAGGGTGCATTGATCGGGTTTTGCCGCGATTACTGCGGCAATGAAATCCGCAGCGGGGTAGCCTTCCACATTGAGTTCGATTTCAGGGTGCCTGTCCCTGAATTGTGCAAGATCGCGGACGTCCTGATATGTGGCGTGGCGCTGGTCGGGACGAGGATGTACCGTAACGCCGTGGGCGCCGCAGCGTGCGCACAGTTCGGCAAAATCAAGAACTTTCGGATAATTCGCACCTCGCGAATTGCGCAGCAGTGCAATTTTATTTAGATTGACGCTCAGTTTTGTCATGGCTCTTTGCGCAGCACGACGATCCGGTTGCTGTTGGTGCCCGAGGTGTTGTTGGCAATGCCCCAGCAGTTGGATGTCTTGGTGAAATTTTGCTGATTGATGATGATGCACTCGATCTTGAATCCTGTATCGGCTGCTGCTGCGACCACATTTTTTTCCAATTTGACCGTGCCCTTTTGAACTTCGCCGACTTCGAATGCGACGTGCCCGCCTGGGCGGGTAATCCGGTATAGCTCATTGAGCGTGCGCGCGATGAATGCTTGCCACGAATTGAGACTGGAGTAGCTTGCAATCGCGACCTGTCTGGAGTCGACGCCCAGGAACCAGCATCGCAGCCAGTTGTCCGTCTCATAATTGACGACTTTCAAAAATGGAGGCGACGTCACTGTCAGGGTGACCGAATCCGGCGGAATTTGGAATGTCTTGTCGGACTCGCAGGTGAGCAGCAGGCAGTCGCGTGTCTGCGGTGCTTCGTCTTTGAGCAGGGCTTTGGACTTTTTTGCAATAATGGCAGGCACATCCCGAAGACTCGGCGTCTGCCCGCGGCGCTGGTTGATCAGCCGTTGGCGCTCTACGGTGACTGCCTGATTTGGCGGCATTGTGTAGACCGAGAAAAAGCCGGGAGAGTGTCCCGTCAGCCGATTGATCGCGACCATCCGAATCCACCGGTCCGCCTGATCCATTCGGTCTGACGATTCGCGTTCGGCGAGCCAGTTGCGCAGTCCCTCGATTTGAGCCAGTGTTGTCGGGTGGTAGAAGGCTAGGAGATCCCGATGCTCGTATCGGCGAAAACTGCTCCACGGAATTTGCTCGAGCCGTTTCATCGCGGCCTTGAGCGAAGGAGGGTTGATTCGCGGTTCTGCGAGTGCCTTGCTGAGCGGGTTGATGTCGCTGCCATAAGGGACACGCCCTTGAAGCGCAGCCTCGACGGGAGTTGTTCCCCTGCCCATGAACGGGTCATAGACGATGTCTCCCGGTTCGGTGAGGCGATTGATGAAAAATTCAGGCAGTTGCGGCTTGAAGCACGCACGGTAGCTGATTTCATGGATGCGGTTGCCTTGGCGTTGCTGCGCAGTCCAGAATTCGCCTGCGAAGTGGACAATTCCGTCTTCATCGAAGGTGCCGAATCGCGAATCGTCGCGGGTTGAGAGTTGATTCAGCCGGGCCAATAGCGATTCAGGCCCCGCGTCCATGCGGTGGTGCGGATTCGTGGAATTCATTGTGGCTTGCATAGCGGCTGCGAATGGAAATTGATGAACGTCGCGAAACCTAGTACTGCCCTGTTACAATGAATTTGCATTGCAACATGCATGCTGCAAATGACTGCCCTTGACTGAAATCTTTGAAACTCTTTTTGCATCTGTTGCGGCATCCGTCGTCCTGTCCGTGCTGATATCCGGTTGCGGAAATGTCATTCGTCTTCAAAACTTCCGGACAAGAAATCAGCCCACGACAAAACGTTCTGTTTTAGTTTTCCTCTTTCGTATCGAAACGGTCAAACTTTGCTTGATACCACTGCACATAAACCCCGCGTTTTGGATAGTGGTCCCTGCCGAGTGATTTCAAAAAATGTGCGTAGCCCGGAGGTCCGCCGACGTCCTCCGGCGGCGTCCTTCCCTTCCTTTCGACCAACTGAGGATACAGCTGACCTCGCTTGGCCTTTGCCTTTCTTCCGATACGTTTGCGGTGCTCCTATTTGTCTCCGAAGTCGTACAAATACATCAAAGTGCGGACATGGTGTCACGGACGGTAGTTTCGCATACTTCGTCATCTTCGAATAGCCATTCGGGAACA
Organism: Arenicellales bacterium; assembly: GCA_965214615.1. Taxonomy (GTDB): domain Bacteria; phylum Pseudomonadota; class Gammaproteobacteria; order Arenicellales; family JAJDZL01; genus CBDAUN01. The sequence continues at coordinate 2,478,829 of OZ243952.1, read as the reverse complement.
ACCTGTCTTCTAGATTGTCTTGCAAGTTCGAACAGCCATGGGTGACTATTGTCCCAACCGAAGGCACGTTGCAAAGTGTCGTGCAAGTCGTCTAGTGTCAAATCATATGGCACCAGCAGGGTTCTGCTTACTTCGGGTTCCACATATTCCAACTTTACGCTGAGCGTTACAATATCCGCCCTCCTGTTCCAAGATTTGACACTTAATATCAGGTAATAAATTAAATAATTAATTTAAGTCTATGAATAAAATAAATAAACTAAATCATCTGCCTATTTTTGAAATACCGATTCAATGAGCGAACTTCCCTTTCCGGTCCTTTCGTAAAGACAGCAACATCCTTATTTAGTGTTGCTTGCTATTTGCGTAAAAGATTTCTTTGTGTAACTTTTCTGTCTCGCCATTTATAACACCATCAATTCCATTGGAAGGGTAATTTATTTACGTTCCCTTCAGTCAGACGCGAAATATTGTCGGCATGTGATACGCAGGCCCGTGCAAAGATCGATTGCGGAAACTGCAATCACCGGAATGTCCTGCGAATTTGTCGCGGCAATCGCCGAGGTCAACGGCGAAGCCGAGGATATGCACATCAGGCTGGCGGCATCCAACCACCGGATCAATGCCCGGACAGGTTGCAATCCTTTCATCAAACCACAGTTAACTCGGGGCTTGATGTTTATACGTAAGTTGCCTTGTCTCCGTGTAGCTCATGAGCTACAATGCGCGTATGCGCTATCACGTAGTTACCACCGATGACTTCAATCGCTGGCTATCTCGGGTCCGCGACCGCCAGGCTGCGAGGGCTATCGCTCAACGATTGGACCGAGCAGTTGCCGGAAATCTTGGCGACACCAAGCCAGTGGGGCAGGGCGTGAGTGAAATGAGAGTATTCGCAGGGCCAGGTTACCGGATATACTTTTCGATACGTGATAGCGACCTTCTCATTTTGTTGTGCGCTGGTGATAAGTCCAGTCAATCACGCGATATTGCCCGCGCGCATCGAATATTGAGCGAATTGGAGGTTTGAGACCATGACTAAGCTGACGGACTATAATCCCTTTGATCATTTACTAGTCGACGATGATCTATCTCAATATCTGACTGATGCCTACGAGGACGATGACCCTGCTGTCTTTGTCGTGGCCTTAGGTCATGCCGTCAAGCGTAAGGGTGTCGCTCAGGTGGCTCAAGCAGCTAGGCTGAACCGCGAGAGTCTCTACAAAGTGATTAATGGTCAGGTACAACCCAAATGGCACACCATCCACCGGTTGATGCATGCGTTGGGTGTACGCTTATCAGTTACGGCATAGACATCTTCAAAGACGCTTACAAACCGTTCATATGGCCATAGTTCACTTCGGAAAATGATTATGCCATCATATCGGCATGCAAATTGGAATGCGCCATTTCAGTGCCGAGACTGTCACGCAGGTGATGGAGGAGTTATCGAAGCCGTCGACAACGCGCGGCGATCTTGCCCGTCTGCTGTGCGAGCTAGACGAACAGCATAACCGCAAGGGGCGTCCTGCGATAAGTTCGGCGCGAAAGGCGCTGGCAGGGCTTGCAGACAAGGCAGGGTTTTCGCTGCCGACGGCCCGCGCCGGCGTTGCCGGGCGTGTCAGTGAGTTTTCCCCGCCTGCCGGATTGCAGGCTCCGGTTAATGAAAAGGACAAATCGCCGGTGCGCATGCTTGCGGTGAGCGTTTAGACGAGATCGAACCGCCCAGGGATGCCGAGCCACTGCACTGGCTGTTGCTGACAACCGATGGCGGGGCCGATGCCGTCCAGGCGCTCAAGGTGGTGCGCTGGTATGAGTTGCGATGGCACATTGAGACCTGTTCAGCGTATTGAAAAACGGCACGAGCGTCGGTTCGCGCCAATTCGACCATGCCGATTATTTACACAAATACCTGGTGTTCGATGCGGTCACCGCTTGTCACATCCATGATCTGAATTACATGGCCCACAGCAATCCGGGCGTCTTGGCAAGGGATGTGGTGGGAGCCGATCAGGTCGAAGAACAGTATCGGTATTTACACTATCGCGGCATTCGCGGTTCCCGGGGGCCGCCGAAGCCGGATCCGACGATCCGCACCTTTGTCATCGACCTTGCGAGTGTCGCCGGGCTCGGGTCGAAAAAAAGTCAGCCTTTGCCGGGAACTCGAAAATTGTGGGAGGCGCTTGCCTTGTTCACCCCGGCGTTAATCATGTTCCGAGGAATGAATGCACAGAAAATCTCAAACTGATACAAAATCAAGCCCCCGAGTTAGCTGTGGTTTGATGTAAGGATTGAATCCTATCCGTTGTAGGTGACTTGTCCCGTATCGCGGTGCCAGGTTCGTACCAGATGCCGCTTTTTTCCAGGATCTGGAAAATCGACAAATTCGCTTCGGTAGTGGGCGATGTCGATATTGTTGATGTACTGCATGTGGCCGCGCTCGATCGGCATTTCAAACCACAGTTCCGGGTCTTCAGAAACTTCTTTCAGCGCGTCGACGGCATCCGACGTTGCCGGATCCATTTCAATGCCCGCGACCTTGTAACCGTTGAAGATCAGGCTCGGATTGGCCCGGGTTCTGAGTCGGCTGCCGGTGTAGGAGAACACCGGGGCACTGGCTGCCACCGGATCGTTTTGGGGATGTTCGGCCTGCCTGTCCCACAGAACCGGTTCGTACAATCGACCCAGTTCGGCCGGATATTGCCGAAGCATTCGGTTGTGGATCGTGTGGAGGCTGCAGAATCGACTCATCCCGCCTTGCTTTGCCGGCTGCAGGCACAGCAGGCCGACGTAGTGCGGCAAGGCGATTCCGAAAGCGTTGTCATTGTGAAACAGCAGTTCGACCGCGGTGTAGGAGCCGCGTACCCCGTATTGCCACGGAGTGCCGGTGTCGCGTACGTGGTAGACCATTGTTCCGTCCCACTTTTGCGCGACATTGCGTCCGATGGCCTGGCCCAGAACCCAGTAGGCGTCAATCGCCTGGTCGGTTTCCAGGTCATCCAGCGGCATAGCGTCGATCACGGCGATGTGCGGCGGCTTGTTGAGACGGTTTCGAACATCGCGCATAAGCTCGAGAATATTCGGCATTTCAAACTGTGACGCGCGCCTCAGCACGGTCGGAAGCGGATTGGCGCGCATTGCGTCTGCCATGGCGAGTATTTCGGTGCGTACCGCGTCGCTGATGCTGATCAGGCATTCGGATGGGGCAATGTCGCTGCCGAGCCACGCGCGGGCATCGGTCACTTGCCGGTCCAAGCGGGCAGTGCTTTGCTCGTGAGACAGATCCAGGATCCGTCCATTGGCGGCGTCAAAATTCATTGCGGTGATTTACGAATTTCAATTGAATGTGAACGTGATGTCTCTGATTCTGTGGGTTTAGGTGTTTCTGAGCAACCGGTTGCTCTGTTCGGATCGCGGAGCGCTGCTCGCGTTCAGTTGCGATACTGGGAATGAGTCGCTAATTTCCTGACCAGAATGAAAAAATAATAACCGAAATGGCCGAAGCAGTTCAAATTCGCGCTTCATTCAATTGTTCGCAGGTATCGCGGTGAATACCATCCGGATTGTATTTTGCAGACCGACGAGCATCCTCGATCCCATGCTTCCATTCCGTGTCAACGGAGGTTGGGATCAGGTCATCTGTGAGCGCGCCGCGTCAGAGTCGAATGATTACTCGAATTACGTTCGCCGTACGTACGCCTGCCTGTAAGGAAACCTCCCGGCGCAGCAAGAACCAGCCAGGTTGCGCCTCGAATCTCTGCGGCCATCGATTTCGTCGAGTGATGAAATGTTTCGAGTAAATTCGCTCAATACATTGGATTGCTGCTATGGCATCCTATGCACGAGGTCAGATATCCACGCCAGTCGACCGCCTGCGGGAGATTCATCGGTGGTTGACGATCGCAACCTGTCCGCTCCAAATTGGCAGAACCACATTGGTTCGCCAAGTCTTCGGGCAGTCGGCTGCGCCATCTCGGTACGTGTGTGTCTATGAACCGAATTCTGCGAACTTTCTCCCAATTCCAGACCTGGGTAGATTAGCGTAGGAGTAGGGTTAGGCAGCAATTGGCATTTGCCGACTTTTTTGAACGCCGCGTATCGACAGCAAGCGGACGGTCGCTAAACCGAATTCGACTGTGGCGATATCGCTCAGGTTCTTGATACCCTCGCAAACGCTCCACTTGCAAACGCAGCCGGCCTCGCGGCGTTGACTCTGGGTCACCTGAATTAGATTGCGCTTAACAATCGCTGCGGAAATACGTCCGACCGGCGGCAACACTCGAACGGCACATGCGCGCAAGGTTTGCGCCGGTGTTATTCGAAGACGAACACGACTCGGTGCTTGCGTGCCGAGTCTCAGCGGTGGCCAAGGTGCAGGTATCGGACCGGGCAATGGAAAGGGCGGTGACAAAAAAGACCAAAAGACGACTATCCGGTGCACAACTTTGCTATGGTGCTCGACGAATTGTCGACCTTGACGTTCAATGAGGATTTGCTGCCTGGAAGGATTGACGCGACGGTGCCGGTGGTGGTGCAAATGACGCCAGTGCAAGCCAAGGCTATGGTTTTGCTCGGCGTGGATCCGAACACACGTATATTCAGTGCAATCACAGTTTTAACTCGACAAATCGACGGTAAATGTTTCATTTAACGATATAGGGTGCAACCGGAATTACATTTGGTCAATGAAGTTCAGATTAATTCGGCATCCATAGGCTGTGTCGCAATATAGGGGCATTTTGAAAGTATCCGACACTATCGAAGGATAGCAAGAAAATGAGTAGCAACCCGATGCGTTCATTGGGTTGACGCCGAAATCTGAGGCACCTCGTCGAAAAATGGACATTCGAAAAAAAATCTCATGATGTTATAATTACGACTGAAATATAAATTTATTCCTTTCACCGGTTCCGGTTGGATTTGGACAAGGTGATTGATCATAATTGCATCGTCTAGGTGGTGCAGCGGTTGAACATCATGACACGGATTCTAGTGCGACTGACGTCGATCTTTGCAAGGTGCGGCGGGGTTTGAGAAACCATGGAACAATTTGCAGATGTGATAGGAAGAGTCAGGATGAAACTGACTCGCAGCAGATATTCGCGGATCCTCATGCCTTGGTCCAAGGTGCAAACTTCCCACAACGATGGAAGTTTTTTCAATGAAATGCTCAGTTTCGCTGGTTCGGCATATGCGCACCATACACACTCGTCTGAGAACTGCTCATAACGTCTGACGCGTATTGCTCTTGAGGTGTCCGCATCCGTTTTTCAGCTTTCGATTCTTGTCGAAGCAGTCATTGTGCTGACATTACCAAGTAACCGAAACGTATTTTGACAATTTCGTAGATGTAGAACAATTATATGACCATGGTATTTGCAAAAACTGCACGCGAACCAATCCTATCTCCAACTCAACCTTCTCTAAGCGCTTGGTGGTGTTCTCTATTTATCGGCACCCCTCACTTTAGCGCTTCATTTGCTGGACGAGAATAGCTGCAATACTACCTAACAATTCAGTTTGCGATTCAACGTCCAGGATGACTCATTGAGAGTTGCCCAACTCGGCCTTTGCCATTCATTCAAGTCTAATTTTCTAGACTGAATGAATTGGATGGATTCTGATTGCAAATTTGTTAAAATAGGCGCAATCTATTGTGCAATATAAGATATCTATCATATATTTATTATATTTAGGAAATATTCTGGTGTTTGATTGGTTAAGACGGAACTGCCATCGCAATTCCCGTCGCTTTGATATTCAAGGATACGCACTACGGATTCATTCCCACCTTGATATGAGGGGGGGGGTGGAATGAGTGGCAAGAATTCAGGGTTCTCGCTGCCAGTTCAACCGCCAAGCTACGTCCTCCACCCCAATTTTCCGCTTTCATTATTCGAGTACTGGAAAGCTCAGGCCGTACTAGGCCTAGTTCTGGTCTTGATTGGAATATTTGTGCCGGCAAAAGCCAATGATGGTGTCCCTTGCCCTGGTTTTGGGGATTTATTTGGTGACATTTTGGAGGTTCGATGCCTCGGGCTTATTGATCAAGGTGCCTCGCAAGAAACACCTAGTTCCGGCTTTCGTTTCGGCGAAGGCTATCCGGCGAAATTTACATTCAAGCGTAAAGGAAGTCCTTCCGAACTTTCCGAACCTCTGGATATAAAGTACGAAACAATAAATTCTACGACTTCACCGCAGGCGACGTCGGGTGATGATTACATGCCTGTAAGTGGCACTTTGAGTTTTGCCGCGAACGACACTGATTCTCAGTCAATCGAAATTATGATACGTGGAGACAGTACCTATGAAGCGACCGAGTATTTAGGGTTGAAGATAACTGTCAACGAAAGACACGAGATAAAAGATCTCGAGATTTATGAAAAGCAGCAACGCACTATAACCATCACCCCTTCATCCCCCATCGGAATTCCAGAAACGAAAGGGAACAACAATAAGCAGGTTACCTTTGATTTGGACAATACTGTCCCACATGATTTTACGATTGGATGGACTTTGTATGATTCGGATCATAGGACGGCTACAGTGGCATCTGGCCGCGGTGGTACATCATCAAAGATCGATATCGACAAGGACGAGCTTGAACTCACTGATGAATCGGAAAGACTTGCATTTCCGGCGAATACAAGTTCCGCAACGGGGTCCCTAAAGGGAATTATCGACGACGATACTCCTGAGCCTGATGAACAGTTTGCACTGACGTTCCGTGCTCATGTTGGTAAGAACAAACCCATATTATTTAATGTTGAGAGCGGTTCCGGTCTCGAATCTACTACAGCTACGAGGTCGTTTACGATTCAGGATGACGATGGGAAGCCAACCGATAAAGCCGCAATTGTGTACCTTCATGGAATAGCTCCCATTCAATATTTTCCTCTCACCGGCAGTGTATTTCCTTCGACTCGAACTAAAATAACCGAAGGCGGAAGCACAACCATCACCGCGACACTCAGAGGTACCGCACCTGCCCAGGACTTGACGATTCCACTGAAACCAATTGGGTTTCCATCGACGACAGTAGACTCGGCTGACTTTGATCTGCCCGCTGCTATCACCATAAGTGCGGGACAGACATCCGGAACAGCCACCCTAAAGATAAAAAGTGATGGCATAGACGAGCGCCACTACGAACTACTCGCAATCGAAATCGATGAATCAAAATTGGATTCCAACTACGAAAGAGGGGACCGCAACCGATTCGAAGTCGTCATGATTGATGTCAACAAAACTCCGGTGAAATTGCGGAACCTTAGCAGTAGCGAGATTGACGAGGATTCGGATGCGAAGCTTACATTCGAAATTGAATTGGCGAGACCGCCGAATGGTCCGGTTACAAGTTCCGAAAATGCGCCGTTTACGGTTGATCTGGACGAGGGACAGCCGAGCTTTGCACTGAAATATACGCCTGTCAATCCAGCAAAGGGAGGAAAACCAGATGATTTTTTTGCACCAGATAAAGTTGACGGGTCTGAATGCGCAGAAGAAGGCAGCCCAGCAAAGTATGTCTGCACAGTAACGATCTCCCCAGAAGACGATGATTTGTGGGAACGCGACGAAACATTCAAAATTGATTTAAATTTCGGCACAAGTACGTTTAACGATGGATTAAAAGCAGCAGACGGCCCAGACGGTCATAAACCACTTCAATTCACTATCAAGGATGATGAGACGCAACCAAAATTTTCGATCGAAGCTGCTACGGCAACAGAAGGGACCAATCTTGCTTTCAAGGTCAAAAGAACAGGCGCAACAGGCAATAGGATTTCAGTTCGAGCACAGACTAAGGACGACACAGGTGCAAATCACGCCATCGCAGATAAAGATTACACCGCAAATAGTGCGACTCTTACGTTTGGTGAAGGGGTGACAGACCAGAATTTTTCCGTCGCCTCTTCGCAAGACATTCTTGACGAAGAAAACGAAACTTTTCTGGTGACGCTGGCCGCCCCGAGAGCATTAGACGGGCTTCCGGCACCTGCGATTGAAACGAGCCAGGCAACCGGCACAATCAACGATGATGACCCTGCGCCGAACGCAATCACGATTACGGTAGACACCGATACCGACACGCAAGGCGATCAGGACGAAGTTGATGAAGGCGATGGAGATTTATCGGTCAATGTCACCGCCGAAATCACTAGCCCGACACGGTTTTCTACCGACAAGACTGTCGTAATTTCTGTCGGCGACATCCCAAGCGACTCCTCGACTGAGGGCGAAGACTACACTTCCGTGCCAGATTTCGATCTCAAAATACCGGCAGGGGAAAAAAGTTTTACCGAACCGTTTACTCTGAAGTTGTCCGACGACGATATTTACGAATTGGACGAGACAATCAGTGTAACGGGAAAGCTTGATGGCGTGACCTTTACGCCTGCAACGATAACGATAGGCGACGATGAGCCAAAACCGACAGTTACCCTGAGCTTGACGGATGCAAGTATCGGTGAGAACGGCGGATCAACCAACGTGGAAGCCACATTGAGCGGCGAAGCAAGCGAGACGGTTGAACTTACGGTCAAAGCAGCCGCGCTTGCGCCGGCAGTGAATTCTGATTTCACACTGAGTGATGCAAAGACACTGACGATAGCAGCGGGTGCAACGGCCAGTACAGAGACAGTTACGATTACTGCCGTGAACAATGAAATCGATGCAGAGAACAAGAAAGTTTCTGTTTCGGCAACAGCGAGCGGCGGCCACGATGTTGAAGACCCAGAAGAATCCGTAACACTCATAATTGAAGATGACGATACTCGTGGTGTAACCCTGTCCGCTGGATCCAAGATTGAGATATGGGAATCGGACGACCCTGATACTAACTCGGTGGAAAGCACCCAGAATGAATACACAATCGTACTCGACAGCGAACCGACGGGTGATGTAACTGTCAATCTAAAAAGTTCAGAAACGTCGGTTGCGTCGGTTGCGACGGTTACCCCGACCAGCATTACGTTCACGCCATCGAACTGGAATCAGTCGAGGACGATCACAGTCTCCGCGGTGGACGACAATATCGACAACCCCGAAGACAAGCGAACGACAGAAATATCCCACACAATCGACGGTTCAGGTACCGATTACGCAGACCTTACGATTGATAACATCGAGGTGACAGTCAACGACGAAGACGCCGCTCCGAGCGTCATCAATCTGGCTATAGATGTTTCCGCGGCTGCAGGTGCGCAGACCTCGGCTGTGGAAGATTCAGGTGAAGTTGAAGTTACAGTCACAGCGACAATTTCCGGAGCAACTCGATTTGCTGAAAATCAAGCCATAACAATCGACGTCGGGCCTGGGAAAACCTACCCTGCAACCGTAACTGATGATTATGCCGCAGTAGCGGAATTCGACATCGTACTTCTTGCGGGCACTGATTCGATAGAAGGGGAATTCGAACTCACGCTTAAGGATGACGAAATATACGAGCGTGACGAAACACTCAGCGTGAACGGCACGATTGACGGTCTTTCAGCAATAACGATATCTCCGGCCACTTTCACGATTGATGACAACGAGGACACCCCGGAAGTCACTCTAATTCTATCGCCCGAAAAAATTACTGAAGACGGCGGTGCAGACTCCGGTCTTTCGACTGTGACCGCTAGCATGAGTGGCACTGCCAGTGAGGCCGTAACGTTGGAAGTAAGTGCCACGCATGTATCGCCGGCGGCTGCATCTGATATCGCTTTAAGCAGCAACACGACATTGACGATTGCTGCAGGCGCAAAAGCCAGTACGGAAGAGGTGACGATTACCGCGCAGGCAAATCAAATCGATGCGCTAGATAAGACATTCAAGGTATCGGCCGCGGCGAGCGGCGGCATTGATGTGGTGAGTCCTGACGACAAGACGCTCACCGTTGAAGATGACGACGAGCGCGGCGTGACTATCTCCGAATCCGAAGTGCCACTGAGAGAAACCGATGCCGATGAAAATGACGGCATCACCGACAATGAGAAAAGCTACACAGTCCGGCTGAACAGTCAACCGGCGATAGGGAGTGTATCAATTACGGTTGCAAGCGAAAGCGAATCTGTAGCAACAGTGGACGAAAAGACTCTCACATTTTCTACTTCAACCTGGGATGAGCCGCAGACGGTAACCATCTCAGCGGTGGACGACGACATTGATAACGACGAAGACAAGCGAACAACGAACATTACCCACACCCTGAGCGCACAAGGAGAGGACAACGACTATGTCGGCGTTACTGCTGAAAAAATCAAAGTCACGGTTGAAGACGACGACGACGAACCGACAGCGATGACGATCACGGTCGACACCAATACGAACTCATCCGGAATTCAGAACACAGTGGCTGAAAATGTCGGCAGCGCAAGCGTAAGGCTGACGGTTGCCATTGACGGCGAAACTCGGTTCGACGATGACAAGACAGTAGCGGTTACGTTCGGTGCCGATGGCGATAGTGCGACCGCGACCGCAGACTATACCGCGGCAGATTTTAACATCAAGCTCCCTAGAGGGGATGCAAGTGCCAGTGAAAACTTCACCTTGACTGTGGTGGACGACGACCTGGACGAACCGGACTCCGAGACGTTCAGTATTGAAGGCAGCCTGGACGGGATCACGGTTGCCGGCACAACCATTACGATTCAAGACAATGAAACGAAACCGACAGTTCGATTGAAATTGTCGAAATCCAATGTCACCGAAGCCGACGAATCTGTAACCGTAACTGCCGATTTGACCGGCAAGTCCAGCGAGGATGTGACACTGACTGTTGCTGCTGCGGCCGGTACACGCGCATCCAATGATGATTTCACGCTCAGTGAGAATGTGACGCTCACCATTGCCGCAGGCACGACGGACAGTACCGGAACGGTAACAATTGCCACGGTAGACAACGATATCGATACGGACAACAAGACCGTCACAGTTTCTGCGAACGCCGAGGGCGGCAATGACGTTGACAATCCTGCAAACGTAGATTTGACCATTGAAGATGACGATGAGCGCGGTATTCGCATCTCCGAATCAAGCGTCACTGTGAATGAAGCGGATATCCCGGATACTCAGGATAACACCGACAAGGAACACCAAAAAACCTACGAGGTAGTACTGCTCAGCGAACCGACCGGAGAAGTCACAATCAATGTGGCGAGTGACGATACAACCATTGCCACAGTCTCTGCGACGAGCCTTACGTTCGATGCGGATGACTGGGATGATCCGCAAACTGTAACAATCACCGCAGTTGATGACCCTGACGACAACGACGGAGATAAGAGAGAAACCACCATTACCCATACGGTCAACGCTACAGGCACCGACTATTCGGCGGTACCGGCGAGCGATATTGCCGTGACTGTGAATGATGATGAAGGCACTCCGGTTGTATCGCTGACACTATCTGAGACCAGCATCGACGAAAACGGAGGTGCGACCAGCGGAAGTTCAACCGTCACGGCGAGCATGAACGGAACTTCATCTCAGGCGGTGACGCTGGCAATTTCAGCGTCACCTGAGCATGACGGGGATTCCGGTGCTTTCAATATAACCGCGAACAAGACTCTGACGATTGCAGCGCATTCGCTGAATAGCACAGGGACGGTCACTATTACCGCTGTCGACAATGAGATTCATGACGCGGACAAGAAAATTACGGTCTCGGCAACGGCAAGCGGCGGTAACGGCGTGGCAGCCCCGGCGAGTGCGGAACTGAAAATCGTCAACGACGATGTGCGCGGCGTAATGGTGTCCAAAACAGAATTTGATTTGGATGAAGAAGATGACGGCTTGACAAGCTCGACAACCGAGAACGAGGGCACCTACACAATCAATCTGACCAGCCGACCGACGGGCACGGTGACGGTCAATCTGAAAAGCAGTGACGAGTCAGTAGCGACAGTCAGTCCGACCAGTATCACAATTGCTCCAAACAGCAACTGGAATAATGCGCGCACCGTCACGGTGACCTCAAAAGCAGACAATATTGACAACATCGATAACAAGCGAATCGCCAACATTACCCATACCCTGAGTGCCGGCACGGACTATGAAGGTCTGGTAGTGCCTCGTGTAGAAGTCACGGTTGAAGACGATGACGATCCGCCGACAGCGATGACCATCGAGGTGGATACCAATTTATCCGCTGGCGGGAATCAGACTGCCGTGACAGAAGGCCCCGGGGTCACGCCGACCATCAGAGTGACTGCCAAGATCACCGGCGATACCCGATTTGCGGTTCCCAAGACGGTCGCGGTTTCGTTCGGCAAGGCGGCAGATAGTGCGACAGAGGGTTCGGATTACACAATTGTCGACATGGATATCACAATCCCAGTGGGCTTGCCGAGCGCAAGCGGTCAAACTGTCTTGACGATTGAGGACAATGATCTTCACGAACTGAGCGAGCAATTCAGTGTTGAAGGAACTTTGGCCGATGTAACCGTTACCGGGACGTCCGTGACGATTAACGACGACGAAAGCAAGCCGACATTGACGCTGGATTTATCGGCTGCGACTATAACTGAGAACGGCCAAACAACCACGGTCACGGCGACGCTGAGCGGCAAGTCCAGCGAAGACGTGGAACTTACAGTTGCGGCGGTACCTGAAACTGGAACTGGAGCATCGGTCAGCGATTTCTCATTGACTGACAACAAAATATTGACCATTGCAGCAGGCGGAACCGATAGCACAGAAACAGTACAGATTACGTCGATCGACAATGATATTGATGCTGCGAACAAGCAAGTCACAGTTTCCGCCGCGGCAAGCGGCGGCAACGGCGTCAGTGCGCCTTCGTCGAAAATATTGACAATCACCGACGACGACGAGCGCGGCGTGGATATTTCGATTGACGCGGCTGGCGACCTGAAAGAAGAGGACGCTTCACAGACTGACAGCAAGGAAAACGAGAAAATATACAACGTAGTGCTGACAAGTGAGCCGACCGGCGGGTCCGTTAGGATCAACATCGCTAGTAATGACAAAACAGTCGCTACGGTCTCTCCGGATTCTCTGTTTTTCAGCAATTCGACTTGGAATGTCGAACGCGATGTGACGATTACCTCGGTCAACGACGATATCGACAATACGGATGAAGAACGAACAACAACGATTACCCACGAGGTGATTGCAGTAAGCACCGACTATGAGAATGTAAAAGCTGATAGTATTGCTGTAACCGTTGACGACGACGATGTGCCACCGACCGCAATGAAATTGACGGTCGATGTCAGTTCGGTTGGTGAGGCTGCGGGACAGACGGCGATTGCGGTCACGGCAACCATTACGAGCCGAACCCGTTTTGCGACCGAAACGGATGTTTCAGTCGACGTGGGAAAATCCAGTGACAGTGCGACCGAAGGCACCGACTACGCCAATGTGGACAGGTTCATCATTAAAATTCCGGCGGGCGCCGCCAGTAAGACCGAGTCTTTTAATCTGACTCCGACCAATGACACGACCGATGAAATCGATGAGACGATCAGCATAGAAGGAACGCTGTCACGGGTTTCTGTTACGCCGGCAGCTGTCACCATCACAGACAACGACGCCACTCCGACGGTAACGCTGAGCCTTTCGACGAACTCCATCGCCGAAAACGGCGGGTCTTCCCGAGTGATGGCTAATTTGAGCGGCACGTCAAGTGAGGATGTGACCCTGACAGTGGCTGCAACACCGGTATCTCCTGCGGTTGTCGGAGATTTTACCTTGAGCGAAACAACGACGCTGACCATAGCGGCAGGTGGAATATCAAGTTCCGGCCAGGTCTCGGTGACCGCCGTTAACAATAACGTCGATGCCGCGAATAAGCAGTTGACGATTTCTGCAACAGCGCAAGGCGGCCACGGGGTCGCAAATCCTGGGTCGCTGCCACTGACCATCACTGATGATGACACCCGGGGCATTACCGTGACGCCAACGACCGTTACGATGGAGGAAAAGGACAATGCAGGCACGAAGAACACCGCCGAACACCAAAAAACATACAAGATCCGTCTGAATTCCGAGCCGTCAGGCGGCACCGTCACCATCAATACGCAGAGCGCAGACTCCGAGGTGGCAACAGTTCTTCCGAGCAGCCTCACATTCGACACTTCAGATTGGAGTACGGAAAAGTCGGTAGTCGTAACCGCGGTTGATGACATCATCGACAACGCCGGTAACAGTCGCACCACGACCATCACGAACTCGGTGAGTGCCGCCGACACCGACTACAAGGACGAATCAGCCGACCCTGTCAACGTCACAGTCAATGACGACGACGTGGAGCCAACTGCGGTGAAAATCACCGTATCCGCAAATTCGGGCGCCGACGCCAGCCAGATCAGCATCAATGAGGGCGCAACCGCAACCACGGTAGATGTCACTGCGACGATTACCAGTTCAACACGCTTTGCAACAAGCGAGACAGTCGCGGTCAAGGTCGGCAATAGCGGCGATACTGCTGCTGAGACGACAGACTATGCAAACGTGGCGGATTTTGAAATTGTTATCCCGGCAGGTGCCGCGAGCGCTACCGAGTCATTCACTTTGACGCCGACTGACGATGCGATTGACGAGGTCGACGAAGTTCTCAGTGTCAAAGGAACGCTTGCCGGGGTCACGGTAACCGATGCATCGGTCAAAATTCTTGATAATGAAGACACGCCGACAGTGACGCTAAGCCTGACGAATGGCAGCATCAGCGAGAACGGTGGTTCATCGCAACTGGCAGCGAGCCTTAGCGGCGTGTCGAGCGAGGCTCTAACCCTGTCGGTGACGGTAAGGGCTTCAAGTGGGGCATCGAAGAACGATTTGACCCTGTCCGGCACGATGTTGAATATCCCCGCAAACTCGACAAATTCAAATTCGATCACGATTTCGGCAGTTGACAATGATATCGATACAGACGACAAGGAGTTTACGGTGTCTGCATCGGCAACCGGCGGTCACGGGGTCGGCAGCCCTGAGTCGTTGACATTGACCGTACAGGATGAGGACACGCGGGGCATCACTATCTCTTCAACAACGCTGGTTTTGGACGAAGTCGACAACCCTTCGACGACTATTGACGAACACGAGAGAATCTACGTCATCGTCCTCGATTCCGAGCCTACCGGCGCCGTGAAAGTGAGCTTGACGAATGAAGACGAGACCGCGGCAGTGGTTACACCGGTTATGCATACGTTTACAAGTGGCAACTGGAACCAACCCCAGGCGTTCACTGTGACCAGCAAGAATGACAACATTGACAATACCGACGATCGAAAAACGACCAAGATTTCCCATGCAGTAAGTGCCGACGGCACAGACTATGCGGGTGAGACAATTGACGACGTCAGTGTCACTGTCAACGATGACGATGCAACGCCAAGAAGGATAAAGCT
This sequence comes from Arenicellales bacterium, assembly GCA_965214615.1. GTDB lineage: Bacteria > Pseudomonadota > Gammaproteobacteria > Arenicellales > JAJDZL01 > CBDAUN01. The sequence continues at coordinate 2,463,473 of OZ243952.1, read as the reverse complement.
CGAGGTCGACACCAATGTCACCAGTTCGGGCAAGCAACGCAGGATCAGGGAACCGGCCGGCCAGACCGAAGTCGAAGTCACCGCAAAAGTTGTCGGTAGTTCTCGTTTTGCTGACGCACAGAGAATTGACGTCTCAGTCGGCAAATCAGGTGACACCGCTTCAGAAGGAACTGACTACAACACGATTTCCGGCGTTGTCATCACAATTCCTGCCGGTGCCGAAAGTGCCTCCAAGCGATTCAATCTGACACCGATCAACGACACTGTCGATGAAACTAACGAGAGGATCACTGTTGACGGAACCGGTCTGGACACGCCGTCACTCAATATCGTAGAGGATACGATCACGATCATCGACGACGAAGGAACGCCAACCGTTTCTTTGGTTCTAGGCGCATCGGCAATCGGTGAGAACGCAGGGTCGACGACGGTGACCGCAAGCCTGGACAGAGCTTCAGGCGCAAACATATCGCTGGTGGTCGCGGTTACGCCTGTTGATCCGGCCGTAGCAGGCGATTTCACATTGAGCTCCAATACCACGCTGACGATTGCAGCGGGTTCGCTTGCGAGCACCGAAACAGTATCCATCACCGCGGTGGATAACGATATTGACACTCCGAATAAGGAATTGACTGTTTCAGCGACAGCCACAACCGCAAGCTTAGACATGAGACTCCACGTTGAAGATCCGGTTGCAGAGAAATTGGAGATTACCGACGATGATGTGAGCGGGGTTTCGATATCGGCAACCAAGATCGAAATTGATGAAGCCGATGACGGCGATACGGCGGCTACGGAAAACAAGAAGATCTATGAAATTGAATTGGATTCTGAACCGATCGGCACAGTGACCATAGACATTGGAAGCGATGACACAACGGTCGCAACTGTGCTGCCGGCGCGCATCACGTTCGATAAGGACGATTGGGACACGGCGCAGGAGATCACAGTAACTGCGGTGGATGATGACATCGACAACACCGACGATGAGCGAACGGCGATTATCTCCCACACAGTGCGCTCCACTGAGCCGGACTACGTGAAGGTGACGGCTGCCAGTGTCGATATCGAGGTTGCCGATGTTGATGAAACGCCGACTGAGATGACGGTGACGGTTGATACCAGCATCCGTGACGACGGTGTTCAGGGAACAGTCGGAGAAGGTGCCGGAAGTCCAACCATGAGGGCTACGGTTGCCATTGTCGGAGACATTCGCTTTGCTACTTCGCAGACAGTCGCAATTACGTTCGGCAAGGAAGGCGACGGCGCAACGAACCCCGCCGACTACTCGGTTTCGAACTTCAATATTACGATTCCGGCGGAGATGGGCAGTGCCAGCACGACATTTGCCTTTACAGTAAGCGACGACGACCTTGATGAGCCAAACGAGCAACTGAGTGTCGAGGGCCAGTTGGCCGGTGTTGAAATTACGGGCACCTCCATCACCATCGAGGACAATGACGCCACGCCGACAGCGACGCTATCGCTAAGCCCGACCACGATCAACGAAAGCGGTCAGGGCACTACAAGTACCGTGACGGCTGCATTGTCGTCCAAGTCAAGCCAGGCTATCACAATTGAGGTCGCTGCGGCTGCCGGCGAGGGTGCGGTGAGTTCGGATTTCACGCTTAGTGCCAACACAACGCTGACCATTGCTGCCGGCCAGACCGCCAGCACCGGAACAGTCACAGTCGCTGCTGTGAACAACGAGGTGGATGCAGCGGATAAGGAGGTGACGGTATCGGGCACGACGACCGGGGGCGGCGTGTCGGACCCGAACAGCCAGACGCTGACGATTGCCGATGAAGATGCGCGTGGCGTAGTCGTTTCGGCAGCGAGTGCTGGGGTTTCGGTGGCGGAAGTGGATGACGCGCTGACCTCGTCGGCTAAGGAGAATGAAGCGACCTACACGGTAATGCTTACAAGTGAGCCATCCGGCGGCGCGGTAACCATCGAGGTAGAAAGTGAGGCGACAACGATTGCAACGGTCAGCCCGGTAAGCCTCAATTTCACCGATACCACCTGGAATGTAGCGCAAACAGTAACTGTGACCGGCATCGACGACAACATCGACAACACCGGCGGTTCACGTGCCACCACAATCACGCACACGGTCGATGCCGACGACACAGACTACGAACATGAAACAGCAGGCAGCGTCGCGGTGACAGTGAATGACGACGAGGTCCTGCCGACAGTCAGTATGAGCCTGGCCGACGCCAGCATCAGCGAAAGTGGCGGTTCAACCACCATTACGGCCAGTCTTACAGGAAAATCAAGCGAAGACATAACGCTTTCCTTGTCGGTTTCGCCAAGTGCAGGCGCGGCGGCAGGCGACCTGACTCTAAGCGGCAATTCGCTGACCATCGCGGCCGGCACTATACAGAGCGATCCGGTGACTATCGAATCAGTGAACAACGACATCGATACCGCGAACAAGGAATTTACGATTTCAGCGACGGCAAGCGGCGGCAACGACATCGACGATCCCGATGATCAGACGTTGACAATTACTGACGATGATGAACGAGGGATCATCGTGACTCCGGTTGCGCTGACAGTGGACGAAGTCGACAATCCGGACACGGCCGCCGTTTCTGAGAATGAGAAAAGCTACGAAGTCAAACTGAACAGTCAGCCGACAGGTGCAGTGACCGTCAACATCAACAATGAGCACAATTCGGTTGCCACCGTCAGTGCCGCAAGTCTTTCTTTCGGCCCAAGCGACTGGAAAACCGCAAAGTCGGTGAAAGTGACTGCGGTCGATGACAACATCGACAATACCGGCGGCGAGCGCACTGCAAGCATCGCGCATTCGGTCGCCGCGACCAATACCGACTACAACGGCGAGACAGCTTTAGGTGTGACTGTGACGGTCACTGACGATGATGCTGCGCCGGATGCCCTGACACTATCCGTTGACACGGACTCTGCCACTGACGGAGAGCAAACTGAACTTGCCGAAAATGCCGGGGCGACCACGGTCACAGTGACTGCGGAAATTGACGGTGACACCCGTTTCGCTGACGACAAGACAGTCTCTATAACCATCGGCAACTCGACGGACGATTCTGCGACCGAGGGCACTGACTATAGCGCTACCGATGTCACTTTGACGCTGCCTGCAGGCAAGGCAAGCGTTAGCGGGACTTTCACGCTGACGCCTACCGTCGACAGCGTGGATGAGCCGGACGAAACGGTCACTGTTGAAGGAAGCCTGTCGTCGATAGATACCGTTGCCGCTGCAACGATTACGATAACCGATAACAACGATAAGCCTACGCTGAGTCTGGCCATAACGGATTCAGACGATTCAATCAGCGAGGATGGCGGATCGACGTCGATCACCGCAAGTCTCGACGGTGTTTCCAGCCAGGATGTCACATTGACTGTGAGCACGACAGCAGTGTCACCTGCGGTGGCCGCAGACTTTACGCAGACCGGGACGACATTGACGATCGCTGCTGGTTCGACAAGCAGTACCGAGACGGTGACGATTGCGGCGGTGGACAACGATATCGATGCCGCAAACAAGACCTTCACGGTGTCGGCTACGGCGACCGGAGGCAACGATATCGCCGACCCGGCCAATCAGACGCTGACAATCATCGACGATGATGAGCGCGGGGTGACGGTGTCAAAGAGCGCAGTCACGGTCGAAGAGGCCGACGGGGGCGCGTCCGAGCATCAGGACACCTATACGGTGGTGCTCGACAGCGAGCCGACAGGCGGCACGGTAACCATCAATCCGGCAAGCGGCGCCAACACGATCGCCACGGTCAGTCCGGCAAGCCTGGCATTCACTGCGAGCAACTGGGATGATGAGCAGACAGTGACGGTGACGGCGGTTGACGACAACGTCGACAACACCGACAACGAAAGGACTACGCAAATCACGCACACAGTTAGCGCCGGTGGCACCGACTATTCGTCTGAGACAGTCGATAGCGTCGATGTCACTGTCAACGATGACGACGGCACGCCGGTGGTCAGGCTGGTGCTCACACCAGCGTCGATTGAAGAGGATGGCGGATCAAGCACTGGCACGACCACGGTAACGGCGACCATGGGCGGGGAGTCGAGCGAGGCGGTGACTTTGACGGTTTCAACTGCGCCGGATGGCTCTGCGTCGGCTTCTGACCTTACGCAAAGCGGTACGACGTTGACGATAGCAGCGGGTTACAGAGCCAGTACAGGGACGGTGACGATTGCGGCGGTGGACAACGATATCGATGCCGCAAACAAGACCTTCACGGTGTCGGCTACGGCGACCGGAGGCAACGACATTGCCGACCCGGCCAATCAGACGCTGACGATTACCGACGATGATGAGCGCGGTGTGACGGTGTCAAAGAGCGCAGTCACGGTCGAAGAGGCCGACGGGGACGCTTCAGAGCATCAGGACACCTATACGGTGGTGCTCGACAGCGAGCCGACAGGCGGCACGGTGACGATTAATCTGTCAAGCGACGCCAACACGATCGCCACGGTCAGTCCGGCAAGCCTGGCATTCACTGCGAGCAACTGGGATGATGAGCAGACAGTGACGGTGACGGCGGTTGACGACGACGTCGACAACACCGACAACGAAAGGACTACGCAAATCACGCACATGGTTAGCGCCAGTGGCACCGACTATTCGGATGAGACAGTCGACAGCGTCGATGTCACTGTCAACGATGACGACGGCACGCCGACGGTCAGCCTGGTGCTCACACCAGCGTCGATTGAAGAGGATGGCGGATCAAGCACTGGCACGACCACGGTAACGGCGACCATGGGCGGGGAGTCGAGCGAGGCGGTGACTTTGACGGTTTCAGCTGCGCCGGTTGGCTCGGCGGCGGCTGCCGACATTACGCAAAGCGGCACGACGCTGACGATAGCGGCGGGTTCCAGAGACAGTACAGGGACGGTGACGATTGCTGCGGTGGACAACGACATCGATGCCGCAAACAAGACCTTTACGGTATCGGCAACGGCGACCGGCGGCAACGGCATTGCTGCACCGGACAGTGAGACGCTGACGATCACCGACGATGATCAGCGCGGTGTGACGGTGTCAAAGAGCGCAGTCACGGTCGAAGAGGCCGACGGGGGTTCTTCCGAGCATCAGGACACTTATACGGTGGTGCTCGACAGCGAGCCGACAGGCGGCACGGTGACGATTAATCTGTCAAGCGACGCCAACACGATCGCCACGGTCAGTCCGGCAAGCCTGGCATTCACTGCGAGCAACTGGGAATCGGAGCGGACAGTGACGGTTACGGCGATTGACGATGACATCGACAACGCGAATAACAAAAGGACTACGCAAATCACGCACACGGTCAGCGCCGGCGGCACCGACTATTCGGCTGAGACGGTCGGCAATGTCGATGTCACTGTCAACGATGACGACGGTACGCCCGCGGTAACGCTGAAACTGACGCCCGCGTCAATTGACGAGAACGGCGGCGCGACCAGTGGCACAAGTACGGTGACCGCGACCCTTTCGGGTAAATCGAGCGCTGCAGTGACAGTGACTGTGGCAGCGGCAGCAGGGACCAATACATCGTCGTCGGATTTCACGTTGAGCGCGAACAAGACATTGACGATTGCAGCCGACACCACGGCCAGTACGGGTGTGGTGACGATTGCAGCGGTTGACAATGATGTGGATGCGCCGGACAAGTCTGTGACGGTGTCCGCTACGGCGACCGGAGGCGGGGTATCCGATCCGTCGGATCAGACACTGACAATTACAGATGATGAGACAACGCCGACTGTTGCGCTGATCCTCGATCCAACAACCATAAACGAATCCGGCAGCAGTAATTCGAGCACGGTGACTGCGACCCTTTCGGGCGAGTCGCACGAGGCTGTTACAGTCGAGGTGGCAGCGGCAGCCGGGACCGATACTTCGTCGTCGGATTTCACGTTGAGCACGAACAAAACATTGACGATTGCAGCTGGCTTCACGGCCAGTACGGGTGCGGTGACGATTGCGGCGGTTGACAATGATGTGGATGCGCCGAACAAGTCTGTGACGGTATCCGGCACCGCGACCGGAGGCGGTGTGTCGGACCCGTCGGATCGGATGCTGACCATCGCGGATGACGAGGGCGTTCCGACGGTCACCTTGAATTTGAGTGCAAATTCAATCGACGAGAGCGGAAGTGACAACGCCAGTACGGTCACTGCAACATTGTCCGGCAAGGCCAGTGCGGCAGTGGAGGTGGTCGTTTCTGTTCCCGATGGCGCACCTGTGACGCAAAGCGGAACCACTTTGACATTTGCAGCCGGCACTACGACCAGTACGGGTACAGTGACAATCACCGCTGCCGACAATGACGTGGATGCGCCGAACGCGACTGTGGCGGTGTCTGGCGCGGCGAACGGCGGCGGCGTGTTGAACCCTGCCGGTCTGACACTGACCATTGAAGATGACGACGAGCGCGGAGTCAGCGTTGCCGCAGATCCGATAGTTATCGATGAGGCCGATAACGCCGGAACTTCCGGCGCCTTGGAACATCAGAGCACGTACACAATCGTACTCGACAGCGAACCGTCCGGCGGCTCTGTCACAATTAACTTGAAGGTTGTTGATACGAATGTGGCAACGATTGACGAAAACAGCGTCACGTTCACTGCAAGCAATTGGAATCGGGCGCGAACGATAACAGTACAGGCAGTCGCAGATCAAATTGACAATACCGGCAATTCTCGAACAACGCAGATCACGCACACCATGAGTGCGACCGGTACTGACTATTCGACAATTACTTCAGTTCCAAGCATAGCGGTGACTGTCAACGACGACGATGGTGCGCCGGTTGTCTCACTGGTATTGACACCCCTGAAAGTCAAGGAAAACGGAGGCTTGACCAGCGGCGTATCGACCGTGACTGCGACAATGAGCGGAGCATCGAGCCAGCAAGTGAGCCTGACGGTGAGCGCAGCTGCGAATTCACCGGCAACGAGCAGCGACTTCCAATTGGCAGGCAGCACGCTGACGATAGCAGCCGGCAGCCGAGCGAGCACCGGCACGGTAACGATTGCCTCGATTGACAACAAGGTGGACTCGGATGACAAGACAATCACCGTCTCGGCCGTAGCCAGCGGCGGAAACGGCCTCAATAGCCCGTCTCCGAAGACATTGACGATCGAAGACGACGATGTTCGAGGCGTGAGTATTTCAAAGTCGGCCATTAAGCTGTCCGAAGCCGATGACGCCGGGACTCAAAACACTAAGGAAAATCAGGCTCAATATACCATTGAGCTCGAAAGCCAGCCCACGGGCACCGTAGCGGTGAATATCGCGAGCAGCAATACGAATGTAGCGACAGTGGACAAAAACAGTGTTCAGTTCACTGCCAGCAACTGGCTTTTACCGCAGACCGTGATCGTGACGGCGGTGCAAGACAGTGTCGATAACGCCGAGGACAAGCGAGTGACTACGATCACCCATACAGTCAGTGCTGCGAATACCGACTACGAAGATGTGAGCGCTGACAACGTGGATATCACTGTGGATGACGATGACGGGTCGCCAATGATCTCTATTGACAATCCGCAAGTGGAAGAGGGTGACGGCGAAGATGCCAAGTCATTGGAATTTACAGTGACACTTGCTCCGCAAAGCAGCAGCACGGTCACTGTTGATTTCGCCGACACCGGCACGGGAACTGCATCGGCGGGTACCGATTACGAGCAGTTCGCTTCAGGTCAATTGACATTCGCTCCCGGAGAAGAATCCAAGAAAATTACAGTCACCGTCAAACCCGACAGCAACGACGAATCAGATGAAACAATAGTCCTTCGGCTATCGAACCCTGCCAATGCCGGGTTCCTCGGCGCAGCGTCAACTATTGACGGTACCGGGACGATCACAGACAACGATGAGGCGCCGTCGGTTTCTGTTGGCGATGTAGTGTCAGTGCGCGAAGGCGATGATCCTCAGACAACGACGGAGATGACATTTGAAGTTTCGGTGGATGCAGTCAGTGTCAATGAGGTCGTTGTGAATTACCAGCTCAGCGGTACAGCAAGCGCGGCGTCGGACTATGTGGAGCCGGCACAATTGATGGTGTCAATCGCGCCAGGGACGAAGACCGCAACCATCGCGATTCCAATAAAGGGTGATACGATTGACGAAGGACTAGAGACAATCGTCGTAACTTTAATTCAGCCGTCGAATGCGAATTTGTCATCGGTGCAGGGTGCAACAGTTGCTACGGGAAATATTATTGATGATGACTTTACCATTACGCCCGAACTTGACACGATCTACGAAGACGAGACTTTAGCTTACACGGTGTCCGGTATCGAGTCGGCCTACAGCAGTTTAAAACTCAGGATTGGTCAGGCGTCTAGTGCTTCGCTGGGTTCAGACTTCAAATTGCTAAGTGGCAATGATGCTGAACTGGCCGTAAATCATTCGCTAACCCCGGTCAATGGCAGGATCAAATTCAAGGTCAAGGCACTGGCAGACGATGTAGCGGAGATCGATGAATCCATCGTCCTGATTCTTGACGATTCGACCAATTCATTAGGCGTGCAATTAGGAGTATTGGCTTTGATAGACGGCGCCCGTCCGGTGGCTGGCGTAGATGTCTCTAAGACTTCGATGGCGCTTGTCGAAGGCGGGGCAGCCGGCGAATATACCTTGGTGCTGACAAAGGCGCCTGACCCAGGCACCAGTGTGACGATTACGGCGACCAGCAATTTGCCGTCTGCAGTTGCGGTCAATGCATCGGGCGGCACACCGGGTCCCGCCGCCACCTTAACCTTTACCGAGCAGAACTGGAGCCGCGAGCAGACGGTGACTGTTGTCCCGCAGCTGGATGATGATATCGCTGATGCAGAGGCTGTGATAACTCACTCGGTAGCAGGTACAGGTTCCTATGCCTCGGTGACTGCAGATTCGGTACAAGTATCTGTGCAAGACTCTGGTCCCGCCATGACTATCTTGGATGCAGAAGCGGACGAAGGTGAATTTCTTGAATTTACAGTTGAGCTGTCTGCACCCTCTACAGGGAATGTGGCGATCACGTGGAACACCCTTCCGCAAACAGCTACGCCGAATCTCGACTATGAAGAAGTATCGGGGACGATTGAGTTCAGTGAAGGCGAGGACAGGAAAATGGTTCAAGTTTTCGCAATGAACGATGCTGTCAGTGAACCTCCCGAAATGTTCAGTGTGGAGTTGTCAAGCCCAAGAAACACAAGACTGGATCGTGGTTCTGCGACAGGAACGATTTTAGATGTTCAGACAGCGACCAAAGAGTGGATGGCTCGGTTCGGCCGTACAATTACCGAGCAGGTGATCGACGGCATTGGCTCGCGAATTCAGCATGACGGCACACAGGGAATTGAAGGGACGTTTGCCGGGATTGCTTTTTCAGACAGCGCTGCAGATCATGGCGGGATTCTCGGTCATGCGAGCGATACGTGCGGCAATGGCACGTGGTCGCAAGCGCGGCATAGGCACGAAAGAGTATTGAACGGCCACTGTGCCGATACCGGCAGGGAATCAAAGTCTATGAGCTGGATAGACGTACTGACCAGTTCTTCATTCTCTTTAACCGAGGAGCACGGCGATGGCGAATATACGTCGATGTGGGCGAGGGGAGTTAAATCTGGATTTGATAGCAAGGAAGGGACCGTCTCACTGAGCGGTGAAGTCATTACCGGAATGATCGGCGCAGATTGGTCGTCCGAAGATTCGCGCATTGGCGTGATTCTCTCCCATTCCGAAGGCGATGGGGACATCGAATATGACAACGGTACTGCCGGAACAGTGTCATCAAGCATTACAGCCCTGGTGCCGTGGGCCTCGGAAGCAATATCCGAGCGAATCACAATATGGGGTGCTGTCGGCTACGGCGAGGGGGATTTGTCTATCGGGGCCAAAGACGACGATGCGCTAACCACCGATATGGACTGGTCCATGGTGGCCGCAGGTGTCCGCGGCAAATTGATTGAAGCAGAAAAAGGCAACGGTTTCAGTCTTGATTTCGCTTCTGATGCATTCTGGAATCGCACCGCCAGTGACAGTGCGCAAGGCATTGCTGCCGAGGAAGCCGAGGTAACTCGACTGCGTGCGGGAATAGAAGGCGGGTGGAGATTGCAAATCGATAGCGGTGTGACGCTCAATCCGACATTTGAACTGGGCGGCCGCTATGACGGCGGCGATGCCGAAACTGGATTCGGAATTGAATTCGGAGGCGGGCTTGCATGGTCGATGCCCGGTGATGGTCTTGAGTTCGCAGTCGAGGGCCGCAGTCTCATAACGCACGAAGACGAAGATTTTGAAACCTGGAGCTACTCGGCGCAACTTGTCTACGATTCGAAGCCTTCAACGCAACGCGGATTCTCATCGACGATCGGCTACGAATTGGATAATGGCGCAACTGTTGGCGTTGAAGCGTTACTCGATAACGGGGTGCCGACTGGCGAAACCGATGACGCAATTGAGAGTCAATGGCGCTTTACCGCGGCATACGGATACGCAATGAACGGTCGTCCGGTTATCGCCAAGCCCAATTTCAGCTATGTGCTCGGTGAATCATCACGCGAGTATCAGCTAGGCTGGCAATTCATCCCGGTGCGCCGGAGGAATGATGAGTTGTCGCTGGAGATCGTGGCAGACTATGCCGAAAATGAGGGCGAACGACCTGAAAGCGGCATCATGCTGACGATTGGCGGCCGTTGGTAAAACGGCCTGCAGACCGGCTGACGGCGTAGGCGCAGCACAAGGGTGGTAGTAACGGTTACGGTGATGGGCCAATTTGCCGTCTCACCCGAATCGAAGTGTCGCTGAAACGTGCCTGTGCTTTGGTTCCTGATTCGCCTCATCGGCGCCTGTTGCCGGCGATACCCCATAGCGTCGATTCCGACAAGGCTTCATGGCTGCAACGAAAAAATTAACGCTGCCGAACGTGCCCGAGACTGCATAAATCAATTGGCGGGTATCTCCAGCTAAGAAAGAAACCAGACTGGATTCTTCAACCAATCTGAACAGCTTGCAGCTGTGGTGTTCAGATTCCAGCACTTCTTAATTTGAATGTCTTCCCCTATTTGATTTTGCGCCGGTCAGTCAAGACAAAACCGACAATGTGCCGCACTGATTGAAGTATTATTGCGCTTGCGTTCAGCATCATGCCGCGGTTTAGTCGGCGAGGACGGCAATTGAGCGTCCTGAATGCCTCTTTGCGCACACAACGCATTGTTCGGAGACGAGAAAATGAAATACCTACTCGGCATTGTTTCAATAATCGCATGCCTGATCCTATCGAGCTTTGACACGTTTCGGAACGAAATCCTGCTCAATGCCGCGATTTGGGGTGTTGCGATGTCCGTGATCTACATGGCGCTGGTGGCCATGACGCCAGAACCCTCCGACTAGCGGCTGCATCGATTATTCTCCCGCCTTGTTCAGGTGCCAGTGGCGCCAAGCGTCCCGTACCTGTGTCGTCTGAATTGTTACCCGCGTTCCCATGCAAGAGCGGCTATCTCCTGGCAGCATGGATGAACGTCTGAGTTTTTCCGGCAAGACAGTCATTGTCGCCGGGGGCACCAGCGGTATCAATCTGGGTGTTGCCGAACAATTCGCTGCCGCTGGCGCGAATCTCGGCTTAATCAGCCGCGACCCGGAAAAAGTAAATGCCGCGGTTGACCGTCTGACAGTCCTAGGCTGCCAGGCAGCTGGATTTAGCGCGGATGTCCGGGACTGCGAACGCATCGAGACTGCACTTGCGAACTTCGCGCAACGCTTCGGATCATTCGATGTCGTTATTTCCGGTGCCGCCGGAAACTTTCCCGCCCGTGCCGCAGATATGTCGCCGAACGGCTTTGCCGCAGTGGTTAACATCGATTTGCTGGGCACCTACCACGTATTGCGCAGCGCCTATGCGCATTTGGCGAAACCGGGCGCTTCCGTGATCAATATATCCGCTCCTCAGGCTTTTGTACCGATGCGGCTGCAGTCTCATGTATGCGCTGCCAAGGCCGGCGTCGACATGCTCACACGCACGCTGGCAATGGAATGGGGAGAACAGGGCATCCGGGTCAATTCGATCGTGCCCGGTCCAATTGAAAATACCGAGGGAATGAATCGCCTGGCACCGACTCCCGAACTGATGGATGCGGTAGCCGATTCGGTGCCGCTTAGCAGGCTTGGCACCACTTCCGATATCGGTAATGCGGCAATTTTTCTGGCCTCGCCTCTGGCGAGTTACCTGACCGGTGCGGTGATTCCGGTGGATGGCGGCTGGTCGCTCGGCGGTTCGTCTCAATTGATGGATGCTCTGGCAAGAGACATGGAGCACGCCGCAAATGAATCTGCAAAGTCCCAGTAAACGCAATGCCCGATTTGATTGAGATAGGCGCCGCGCGAATTCAGCATGCCGGACGAATGCGCCCGATGCCGGTGCCGAAATACACGCGTCAATCGCAGCGCCTCACCGAGGCGCGATGGGGTCATATTAGGTAAAAATATGCAACTGGCGCTAGAAATTCGACTTCCTGATACGGAAAATTTATTCTTCCACACTATATTTTCTGTATATACTGAGCGCAAGTGGCCGCGGACGCGTTTTGATTTCGCGATTCGCTGGATTCAATCCCGGGTCGCGGCAGATTTGCCCCGTGGCAATACTTTAGATGGCATTACTATTCGAAACATATTCTGATGGCAATTGATCCTCCAACGACTTCCAGCGATGCAAGACCTGTAATCGAATGCCGCAATCTGTGGAAAGTCTTTGGCACCCGCGCTGACGACGCGATGAAGGCGATCCAGGCCGAAGGGCTGTCGAAAACTGAAATTCTCGAAAGGTTCCACTGCGTGGTGGGTGTTCAGGATGCGAGCTTTTCAGTCAGCGAAGGCGAGGTGTTCTGCATCATGGGACTGTCCGGTTCGGGCAAGTCCACATTGATTCGACACGTCAATCGCCTGATTGACCCCACGTCCGGCGAAGTGCTTATAGAAGGTCAGGACGTCAATCAACTCGGCTCTACTGAACTCAGGGAACTCAGATCCACAAAAATCGGCATGGTGTTTCAGAACATGGCGCTCATGCCGCATCGAACAGTTCGCGACAATGTGGCTTTTGCCTTGGAAGTGCGCGGCATAGACCGTGATCAGCGCTACGAGACGGCCGACGAGGCGATCAGGACTGTCGACCTTGACGGATGGGAAGATCGATATCCGGATGAGCTGTCCGGCGGGATGCAGCAGCGGGTCGGACTGGCGCGCGCAATTGCCGCCGATCCGAAAATTCTTTTAATGGACGAGCCGTTTTCCGCGCTTGATCCGCTGATCCGCCGTCAATTGCAAGACCAGTTTCTCATGCTCGCCGAGGAAATGGGCAAGACGACCCTGTTCATCACCCACGACCTTGACGAGGCAATCCGTATCGGCGACCGCATTGCGATCATGAAAGATGGCGCACTGGTTCAGGTCGGCACTCCCGAGGAGATCGTAACCGAGCCGGTGGATGACTACGTTGCCGACTTTGTAGCAGGAATCTCAAAGCTTCAGCTCGTCACAGCGCACAAAGTCATGCAGCCGATTTCCGAATATGAAGACAAACACGGCGAACTGAAGAACGACGGCTGGCCGCAAGCCAGTCCGCAGGACAGTCTGGACAACCTTGTCGACATGTCCATCGAAACCGAACACCCGATCATCGTTGTCAATAATGACGAATTCGTCGGCGTCGTGACCAAGCGCGCCCTGCTACGAGGAATTCAGGGCAAGACGGAAGACTAGGCAGATCGGTACACATTACGGCAGGCTACAAATTCATGGCAGACGAAAAAAGCATAAGTATTCTGAATCCGTTCAAGGCCGTTGATCTCGGCATCGCCGACTGGGCCGATGGAATTAAGGCGTGGGCGGCGGAGAATCGCGACGTCGTGCAGCCGATCAAGTGGTTCGTCAACGACGTCATTGTCGGCGTCGAAAGCGTGATGCAGGGCATTCCGCCCATGGTCATGCTTGCCATTCTCGGCTTGCTTGCCTGGCAGTCGTCCGGAGCGAAAGTTGCGGGATTCGTGGCCATATGCCTCCTGTGCCTGGGTCTAAGCGACCCGAACGCATGGAGTCTGGCGATGACGACCCTTGCAGTGGTGGCGACGTCCGTCGTGATTTGCGTTATGTTGGGACTGCCGCTCGGACTGCTGGCAGGAAAGAACGACCGGTTCGAATTGGCGATCCGACCTGTGCTTGACACCATGCAGACAATCCCGGCATTCGTCTATCTCGTGCCTGTGGTGATGCTCATCGGCATCGGCAACGTTTCAGGCGTCATCGTCACGGTGGTATTTGCGCTGCCGCCGATCATCCGCCTGACTTCGCTTGGAATCCGGCAGGTGAATGCAAGCGTAGTGGAAGCCGCACGCGCATTCGGCTCCTCGCCCAAGCAGATTCTATTCAAAGTCGAGCTTCCGCTCGCTACGCCCTCGATCATGGCGGGATTGAATCAGACGATCATGATGGCTTTGTCGGTGGTGGTGATTGCCTCCTTGATCGCTGTGAAAGGGCTTGGAAACGAAGTCCTGCGTGCAATGGGCAGACTTGATGCCGGAAAGGCCATCGTCGGTGGCTTCGGCATTGTCGTACTCGCAATTGTTCTGGACCGGATTACTCAGGGATTGGGACGATCCGGCAGGCAAAGGGGACATCGGCATTGGTGGCAGGGCGGACCTGTGGGACTTTTCATGCGGGCAATCGGCAAGAATCCGAAGCAGGCTATGCTCGAATAGCGTTCGAATGCGCGTATTGCGCGATTCTTTCCCCGAATACCCATTTCATTGCGTTTGCTTGCCCGCCTGTTCAGGTGCGCGCGGGTAGCGATTTCAAATCACAGATGTCTTGATCAAATCGCAGACTGCCAGCCGGCAGTGCGAATCGCCATGAATCTTGCAGACCGCGTTTGCGATCCATGCTGGAGTTGCCGCCGCCGGCGGCGATAAACTTTGCGCCAAATGGCGCCATGTGACAATGGCGCCATTAGTGGTAGGATGGCGGCTGGTGAATTCAGGCGCATCGCCCAGGCGCTGAATCAGTGAGAATCGATGCGCAGCGCAACACGCCGCGATTGCTCCAGGTAATACTGCGGCTGAACCATCCGGCCTCGCGCCTGCCCCTTGCCGTGGTCCATGCCGTAATCATACTTCGGCGAGAATCCCTTGGGCGGCTCGGTGCGGCACAGCACCCCTTCGCTGAATCCGATCAGCGTGATGCCCGCTTCCCAAATCTCGTGCTCATATTCGGGATCCACCACCGCGGCGACCAGAAACGGATACACCGGGGTGTGCTCATGCTCCGGATAATGCTGGCGAAATGCGCTTATCGATTTGGCGATCTGCTTCACGGTTTCCCCGCCGAACGTAAGCTTGATCTCGAATACGAAAATCTCTTCAGTATCTTCTCTGCGCACCGCAAAGGCGTCGAACTCGAAACCTCTTGCCTTCAGATTTTGCTTTGCCCCCAGCTTTCCGCGAAATTCAGCACTTAATTCGTCCTTGACGATCTGCTTGATCGTAGGAAGCGCCAGGTGCTCCATGAACCTGCCGCGACTGTGGCCGATGTCGCCGAGACCCTTTGACACCTTGTCCAATTTGTCGTCGACCGCCTTGCTGCGCTCGTCGATCACCTTGTTGCGTTCAGCATTCTCTTTTCGCATCTCTGCGATCGCCTTTCAGTCCTCGATGCTCGCCTGAATCAGATTGTCTATCTTTTTGATGTCCTCGATGCTTTTCTTTCTGTCCTCGACGATCCTGTTTCTCTCTTCGACGCTTGCTTGAATCAACCTGTCAATCTTTTGTATGTCCTCGATGCTTTTCTTTCTGTCCTCGGAGATCCTCTCCCTATCCTCGACGATCCTTTTTCTGTCCTCGATCCGCGAGTCATTGTCATTCTGTACTCGTTCGACGTCTTGAAATGACGTAATTTTTTCCGACCGGGCCATGCGTTGCCTCTGCGTGTTGCGCGCATTTGGGGTTACTTCAGTGCTTCAAAGCCATTGCAGCAGTGTTGAGTCTCGAAAATCCGGCTTGCGAATTGTCTGATGGCAGATGAGCCTGGAGAACCTGACGAATCGGGATTGTCGCCGAAGCATGAAGTCCGCGGCCGGTATCGGAGAGAGGCATTCCGTCCTTCCGGCATCGCATGCGATCTGGCTGGTGCGAGCGTTTTGCCTGGCTTTTGCCGTTGACTAAGAATCGCGCTGTCGCCGAAATTGGCAAAGGCACGGCGTGCCATACCGTCGTCTGGCACGCGAACGCCGGTGATTGACGGGTAGTTGCAGTGCCAGGCCTCTGCCGAGTCGGTGAGGCTGGCATCCGTATGAGGTTCGACGATGGCCGGCCATGATAAAGTGCCTGAAAGGGATCGGGTTGGATCAAGCGGCGCATCACCATTGCACCGGACGCAGATCCTAGGCAGGCGAGGTCAGCGCATGCGCGTTAGGATTTTCATGGTGCGGACGCGTAATCAGCGTACACTGAACAGAAACTGCGAAGCGAAGAAGCACACCGCAATGCTGCCGAAAATCAATGAATGGAGTGATCATCGGAAAATCTCTGTGAGTGCGATAACGTCCCAATTCGATCGAGGGCGGCAATGCTGCCGCAGACAGTGGCTGCGCTATTTGATTCAATCGGAAGGCCTTCAGGTTGCAAGGGTCGTTAAATTCGGTTCTGCGTCCCTCTGACAACCTATCAAATCGCACTGCAAGGCAAAGCGGCGGACTCCCTCGGCAGCAGCGAATCAATTGGCGCCATCGGGGCGGACAGTTCCCGATTCGTCCGAGTCGCTACATTTCATTTTCCTTATCACTGCCGCTTGCCGTGGTTCGAAACTGCAGTCCGCAGCGACCGAAAACTGTGCATCTCACTCGAAAATCACAAATTGTCAGTCATTCAGCCTAATCCCAATTTATACTATTGCGCAATATGCTGAAGAGTTCTTCATGCGTTGTGCGCTCAAAAAACGTAGCGATACGGTTGCTCTGCAATGGTACGCTATTGTGGGCGCTGCATCTGATGCTGTTTCAGTGCGTGCGTAGTGCTTGCATTCGAACCGAAGCCGGGCTATGCGTTGCGCATTTGCATCGATCGCAATTTTTTTAATTTTGTAAGGAAAGAGATATGAAATCATTCAATAAGCTATTGTCTGTCCCTGTGATCGCTTTAGGCTTGCTCGGTGTTACATCGACAGGTTTTGCAGATTCGATGATGCCTGGAAAAGGCGTCAGCGTCCAGCCGATCGAGGGCACGGTACTGGAAGAGAAATTCCAGAACGGAATCGTCTACCGGGCGCTGATGGAACTGGGATATGAGATCAAAGATCCGCAGGAAGTGGAATATCAGACCATCCATCTGGCACTTGGAACCGGTGATGGCGACTTTACTACAGTCCATTGGGACCCGCTGCATGCGGCTTTCTTTGAAGAGTCCGGCGGCGATGCGAAAATGTCCAAGGTAGGCAGCTTCATCGAAGGCGCATTGCAAGGCTATCTGGTTGACTCTGCCTCCTATGCGGCAGGGGTTCAGAATATCGGCGACCTTAAGGACCCGGAAATTGCCAAGCGCTTTGACGCCGATGGCAACGGAACCGCCGACTTGGCCGGCTGTGCTCCCGGATGGGGCTGCGAAAGAGTCATCGAGCATCACTTGACCGAGTTTGGCTTGCGCGACACAATCACCCACAACCAGGGTGCCTATGACGCGATTATTGCCGAATCCGTGGCGCGCGAGCAGGCTGGCGAATCGATCATCTATTACACTTGGACTCCGTACTGGGTCTCCGGCGTCTTGGTGCCAGGGGACAATGTCGAGTGGATTGCAGTGCCTTATTC
The DNA here is from genome assembly GCA_965214615.1 of Arenicellales bacterium. GTDB lineage: Bacteria > Pseudomonadota > Gammaproteobacteria > Arenicellales > JAJDZL01 > CBDAUN01. The sequence goes on along the minus strand of OZ243952.1, from coordinate 2,445,627 downwards.
CTCGCTTCCGGACGGTCGCGAAGCCGATACGATGTTCAACGGAAAGGATCATGGCTTCGAAGTCAATACGTTGCGCATCGTCGCAAATAACAACTTCCTGGCTGCCAATCCGGCTGCAAAGGCCGTTTTTGAAATGGCGAAACTGGACATCAATGACGTGTCCGCTCAAAACAACAAGATGCGTGCCGGTGAAGATTCCGTGGAAGATATCGAGCGCCATATCAATGAGTGGATTGCCGCCAACCAGGACACCTTCAATAGCTGGGTAGAGGCAGGCAAGAACGCAGGAATGTAGCAATCATTCCGGCTTTGCCGATAACAATCTCGGTCCGCAGGGAAAGCGAAGTCAAGCTTTCCCTGCGGATTTCGTGTTAATGCAGGTTGGGTTCTCCGATGAACTTTGAAGGCATCTACACCCCGGTCATCACTCCGTACAAAAAAGACTTTTCGATCGACTGGGATGCTTACGCCGATGCCGTTGAATTTCTGATCGACGCCGGCGTAGACGGCATCATCGTTGCCGGAACCACGGGCGAATACTACGCCCAGAGCGCTGACGAGCGTGTCGAGATGATGGCATTTGCTAAACAGGCGATTGACGGCAGATTGCCGTTGATCGTGGGAACCGGTGCAATCCGTACCGAAGACAGCGTATTTTTTGCGCATCATGCCAAGCAGGCCGGCGCTGATGCCCTTTTGGTCACCACGCCGCCGTACGCCTGCCCCACCGGCCGCGAAATTGCCTTGCATTGCCTGGCCGTTGAACGCGCCGCCAATTTGCCGGTCATTCTCTACAATTATCCGGGCCGCATGAGTGTCAACATGGATGAAGACACGCTGGACCGGCTTGGCCGCAACCCCAATTTCTGCGCCATCAAGGAAAGTTCCGGAGATATCAACCGCCTGCATATGCTGGCCCGGGACTACCCCCATATCCAGCTGTCTTGCGGTATGGATGACCAGGCGCTTGAATTTTTTGCCTGGGGTGCGCGTTCGTGGGTCTGCGCAGGCTCGAATTTTGCACCTGAGGCGCATATCGCGCTATATCGGACCTGCGCTGTCGAAGGAGACTTCGTCAAGGGCAGGAAGATCATGTCTGCAATGCTGCCACTGATGCGCATACTCGAGCAGGGCGGTAAGTTTGTACAGTGCATCAAGCATGGGTTGACGCTGCGCGGAATTGATGCGGGGCCTCCGCGAAAGCCGCTTCAGCCCCTCAATAAGGACGAAAAGCGCGCATTGGCTGAAGTCGTCCGCACCATGGATGCGGCAATCGAACGGGAAATGAAATGAACGATTTGTTGACCTGGGCCGAATACAGCGCCATAGCCGAAAGCATTGACTTTCCAAGATCGGCGTTCATCGATGGCAAGTTCCGGTCTGGAAACGGTCCCTTGCTGAAAACCGCAAACCCTGCTACCGGCGAAGTGATCTGCGAAATCGCGTCCTGCGATGGACAGGATGTAGATTTGGCAGTAGAAAAGGCCCGTGAAGCATTCGATCAGGGTCGGTGGTGCATGCTGCATCCGACTGAACGCAAGCACGTGCTGATCCGGCTGTGCAAGCTGCTGACAAGAAATCGCCGCGAACTTGCCGTGCTGGAAAGCCTTGACAGCGGCAAGCCGATTCGCGATTGCGAGACGATCGATATCCCTGAGACGATTGAAACGATCAAATGGCACGCCGAGGCCATTGACAAGATTTACGATCTGACCGCCCCGGGCGGAGACAATGCGATCGCGATGATCGTGCGCGAGCCGGTTGGCATTGTCGCGGCGGTTCTGCCGTGGAATTTTCCGCTTCTAATGATGGCTTGGAAGATCGGTCCCGCTCTTGCTGCTGGCTGCTCGGTCATTGTCAAGCCGGCCGAGCAGACATCGCTGACCGCGCTTCGGGTCGCAGAACTTGCCATGGAGGCCGGGCTGCCCCGCGGCGTATTGCAGGTGTTGCCCGGTGACGGGCCGACGGTTGGCGCGCCGCTTGGCCTGCATAGCGATGTCGACATGGTGAGCTTTACCGGATCGACCGAAACCGGAAAGCAGTTTTTGCGCTACGCGGCCGACAGCAACCTAAAGAAGGTTGTGCTTGAATGCGGCGGCAAAAATCCGGCTATCGTGCTGGATGATGCCGAAGACCTCGACCTGGTTGCCGGTCACATTGTGAATGCGGCGTTCTGGAATATGGGAGAGAATTGCTCTGCCAATTCCCGCCTGATTGTGCACCGGGATGTGAAGCAGCCATTGATGGAGCGCATTGTCGCACGAACCCGGGACTTCAAGACCGGTGATCCTCTCGATCCGTCGAACCATCTGGGCGCGCTCATTGACGACGGGCATTGCAAGAAGGTTTCCGCCTATCTGGCCGAAGGCGCTCACAGCGCCGAGACCGTTGTCGGAGGCACGGTGAGCGGAAATTTCGTCGAGCCGACGATTTTCGATCAAGTGCGGACGGATGACGTGCTGGCCCGAGAAGAAATATTTGGCCCGGTTCTGTCTGTGCTGACCGTGGCTTCCTTTGACGAGGCGATCAATCTGGCGAATGAGACCGAATACGGACTGACCGCGAGCGTATTTACGGCAAATGCAAAGAAAGCGCTGCGCGCCGCCAAAGCCATCAGAGCCGGAACCGTCACTGTGAACTGTTACGGCGAAGGAGACATTTCGACTCCGTTCGGCGGCTATAAGCAGTCGGGCTTCGGCGGCCGCGACAACGGCATCCATGCCCACGATCAGTACACCGAGCTAAAGACCATCTGGATTGATTTGTCCGATTCCGCTCCGGGAGAGAGCGTCGGATGAACGACCGACTCGGTTCCGAAGAACTGAGCCAGCGTCGCGGCGGCCGAGAACGAAGAAGAACCGATCGGAGCAATCTCATTGAGCCGATGCTGCCGGCGCTTGTCGGCCGGCTGCCCCTGACTGAGCCGATGACGGCCGAGCAAGTGGAACGGATCGATTCTGCCTCCTTGGATATTCTGGAGAACGTCGGCGTGGTCTTTCGCGACCCGCAGGCGATTCTCGACTGGAAAGCCGTCGGCGCCGATGTCCGCGATGAGTCTTGCGTCCATCTTGATCGGGCGCTGGTTCGCGAACTGATGTCCACCATTCCGCCGCAGATCACCCTGCATGCCCGGGACCCGGAAAAAACCGTGCGCATCGGAGGGCGTTCGACGATTTTCGTTCCGATGGCGGGTGCGCCATATTTGCGCGACCTTGAAGACCGAAGACGAGCGCCGACGCTGGATGATCTTGCAATGTTCCACAAGCTGGCGCAATTGATGCCGGCTCTTCATTCGACATCGCATCACATTGTCGAGCCGATGGACCATCCGGTCGCCCACCGTCATCTGAGGATTGCGTATTCGTCGATGCGGTATTCCGACAAGACGGTCATGGGAATGACGACTTCGCCGAAAAACGCTTCCGATGTGCTGGATATGTGCGCAATCGTGTTCGGCGAGGAGTTTATGCAGTCCCACGCGGTGATTACTGGAAACTGCAACGGCAATTCGCCTCTGGTATGGGACGAGACCATGCTGGGCGCGTTGCGAGAATTTTGCAAGCGCAATCAGCCGATACTGTGTTCGCCGTTTGTCCTTGGTGGTGCGAACACGCCTGCATCGACAGCTGCGGCCGTTGCTCAGCTTAACGCTGAAGCGCTTTCGGCGCTTGCCTATACGCAGGTTGTCCGCAAGGGCTGTCCTGCGATCTACGGGCACTACCTGTCGACGGTTTCGATGTCGTCCGGCGCTCCAATGGCCGGTACGCCCGAAATCAGCCTGATGAATTTTATGATCGGTCAGATGGCGCGTTATTACAACGTGCCGTGGCGCACCTCGAGCCTGCTTGGCGGTTCGAAGACCCTGGATGCCCAGGCCGGATACGAAAGCGCCACAACCTTGATGGCGGCATTGCTCTCCGGCGCGAACTTTGTCTGGCATTCGACCGGCTGGAACGAAGCCGGGATGCATTGCTCGACGGCAAAGTTTATCGTCGACGCAGAACAGTGCGCGATGGGCTACCGCATGGCCCAGGGTGTTGACTGGGAAGATTTTGGTGAGGCTGTCTCTGCAGTCGGCGATATCGGTCCAGGTGGGCACTATCTGGGTCATGCGCATACCTTGTCGAATTTCCAAAGTGCGTTCTTCATGCCTCAGATGTTCGACAACAGCACCTATGAGCAATGGCTGTCCGATGGTTCGCAAAGCATCACTGAGCGCGCCTTGCAAACTGCAAAAGCTCTGCTTGATTCCTACGAGCTTCCGCCGATGGATGAGGGGGTGCATGAAGCTGTGCTGGACTATATCGCCCGCCGTGAAAGGGAAATTCCTGCGATGAGCGAGCTCAACTGGACGCACTGATCGCCTGCAAAGGTGCGTGACGCATTGAACATTCCGGCTCAGGCAGGCTTGCCGCGTCCCGTCTCGCGGTTGAAGTCTCCGGATCAGCGATGAAAACGACAGCACTGCCGTACGACCCCGGGCCGCCTGTATGGAAGATCCTGGCGGGCGGCGGACAGACCTATCCGCCGCTTGAAAAGGACATTGGCGCAGATTTCGCGGTTGTCGGAGCAGGGTTTGCAGGCCTTGCGGCTGCGATGCGGCTGAAACAGCTCGAGCCGTCTAGCAAGATTGCAGTCCTTGAAGCACGCGGTCTTTGTGATGGGCCTTGCGGCCGCAACTCAGGCTTCATGATCGATTTGCCCCACAACCTTGGAAGCAAGGACTATGTCGGCGCGCTCGAGGCCGATCTGCGGCAGATTCAACTGAACCGCGAAGCGATCGGGTTCGCGCAGCGCGTTGCGCGCGAATCCGCCATGTCGAGCGAGGCTTTCGGCTTGCACGGCAAGATCAATGCGGCTGCAAGTGCCGCGGGACTGAGGCACAACGAGCAGTATTCCAGGCACCTTGATCATCTTGGCGAGCCGTACGAGTTGCTCGACGAAAAGCAGATGTATGAAATATCCGGCAGCCGCTACTATGCGGGCGGATTGGCGACGTCGGGCAGCGCGCTGATCAAGCCTGGACTGTATTTCAATGACTTCGCGAGGGCCGTGAAGCATCGCGGCGCCGACATCTTTGCGCACACGCCGGTTACCGGCGCTGTCAGGCGCGGCGATTCCTGGCAACTCAGCACGCCGAAAGGATATGTCAATGCTGACTGCGTCATATTGGCAGTAAACGGACACATCGAAAGTTTTGGCTATTTCCGCCGTAGGCTGATGCATATCTACCTTTATGCATCAATGACCCGGTGCCTGTCTGCCGAAGAAGTCGGTGTGCTTGGCGGCGAACCATCCTGGGGCTTTACCCCGGCTGACGCCCTCGGCTCCACAGTGCGGAGAATATCAGGTGCCGGCGGAGACAGGATCCTGATTAGAAACGGGGTCGCATGGGCTCCGAGCCGCTCGGTAGGTGATGGCGGGGTGAGGCAGGCGGCAAGAGTGCACGACAGATCATTCAAGCGGCGGTTTCCGCAGCTTGCGCACGTCAAGATGGAATACCGGTGGGGCGGTCTGCTTTGTCTTAGCCGCAATTCCGCTCCGGCTTTCGGCGAGCTGGAATCGGGACTGTATTCAGCATGCTGCCAGAATGGGCTTGGCGCTTCGCACGGCACGCTTCACGGCAAGCTGATCGCCGAACTTGCTTGCGGGCGAGCTTCCGATTCCTTGGACGTTGTTTTGCAAAAGCCGCCGCCGCAAAAGCTGCCGCCGGAGCCGTTTGCCTCAATTGGCGCACGAATTGCCACGCGATGGGGGCAGATCAAAGCGGGTCGGGAGCGGTGACCGGGGCAATTCGCAGTTTTCGTTTGATTAGTTCCGGCAGTTTTGCTGCTGACTGCATCAGATTTTGGTGCCGGATTTCAATATTTGGATTAGTGTCAGCGTAAAGCAGTGACTCGAATCTCAATGTTGCTTTGGCACATAGAGCCCGAATTGGATGTTCTTTCGTATTCTGCCATACATTTCAAAGAAATGGTTTAGGCCCCACATGATGAACGCAAAGGACGCCGTAGATGTGATGGCATTCGATTCAATGAAATTTTTCGAATTGCCAATTGTTATTCGAATTTCGGATGGTCGCAGGCAGATAGGCAGATGTAGTTCGCGCGGGCAGCAAAGATACGCCAGATGCCGTAGCAACTCGAAAACAACCAACCCTAAGTCTTCGATACGGTGTTATCTGAATGATTAAGTTCAACGTTGATAGTCAGGTGATAAGGAATGACACCAGTACTGAAACGGAGCATTCATAAATATATTGGCTTTGGTCCGAGCATCAGTGACATGTTTTGGGGCTAGCCGAATCGAAGATGGTGTATAGGTGTTCCTAGTGGAGTATTGAATGGCAAAAATGCGCCCGCGAGCGTTGCGTGTCGGTGGTCGACGACTCGATCAAGGCTAGTCGATCGGATAATACAGAATGAATGAACTCCGAAACGTGAGTAAATTAAATGTGATCGGCATGTGGTATGCCACTTCCTTGGCCTCGAATTTCCCCTTCCTGCGGTAACCCCGATTCGGCAGGCTGATCGGACTCATTTGTCATTGGGAGATTTTTTGGTCCAGTCCTGCGCGGTGCTATACTCTAAGATCGGTCGGAGGCTGAATCGACTGACTTGAAACAGCCGGATACGGAGTTATCGGATGAACAAAGATGCCAAAAGGGATCTTGTCGACAGGCTTGAACATTACATAGCGAGTCAGGACAAGAATCCTCCGCGGTACTACGCCGGTCGCAAAGACATACTTGCGGATATCGAAAATGCATGCGCGCTGAGCTGGGAACTGTACAGTTCGTGCAGGCCGCAGCTTAAGGCGGCGACACGACTGATCTACGGCGCACCCGGCGCCGGCAAGACTTCGACGCTGATGCATCTGTTTCATCGCTGGGGTAACAAAGAGCATGTCACTTTGGCGGGCGACGCAAGTGCGCGCACGACGCCTGTGCCGAAAATCGCCTATTTTCAAGGCGGTCCGATCAGCATGAGCCCGCAATATTTTCTGAAGGAAATTATCGACCAGGTCAAGCCTGGCGCCGGCGCCAGGCTAATTTCTCCGGTAAGCGAGACGAGACACAGCGAGAGCAGTTTTGGGGCGTGGATCGCCCGCATCGGCTTCAGCCGCACCTCGCAGATCCAGCATCGGTTGCCTCATGCCGGCCTTGCAAAGGTAGCCAAGTTACTATCGAAGGAAAAGTGGAGTGCTCCGGTGGTGATCGGCATCGACGAGGCGCAGAATATGTCAGGCGGCAAGGATTCGTTTCTGGGCGGACTGCTTCAGGAGTTGCACGACAACAACTACGAGTTGCCGCTGATTCTGGTTCTGGGCGGATTGTCGGACTCAAGGCAGCAGGCTGGAAATATGGGGCTGACCCGGTTGTCCGTCGACAACGTCCATTCGCTGGATCGGTTCACCGCCGCCGAGGTTCAGGAACTCAAAGCAGGCTTTTGCCGCGAGTTCAAGCTGGATGTCAGTTCGCGCGAGGCTGAGTTTGACAGGATGCTTGCAGCCTGCGACGGCTGGCCGTCGCATCTGACCAACGCCCTTCGCTCGTTCTGCGAGGTGTTTATCGAAAGCGGGTGCGCCATCGGCAAGGTGGATTTTGTGTCGGTCGAGGCGAAAAGCGTCAAGCGCCGGAACAAATACTACGCCGCCCGAATGAGCAATGCGATGAAGTATTCGTGCTCTTTGCTGGCGGATGTGATGCGGCAGATTGACGGAGAGCAGCATTTAGGCGAGGTGCATCGCATCATTGGAAAGCGCGCGAAGGCGGGCGAGTCTTCCGAGTACTTGACGGACCAACTTCCTGACGGGATGACGTCGGCGCAGTACTACGACAACTTGACGCATCACGGTGCGCTGCAAGAGCGCGGCAGCGGAATCGTGGAGTGTCCGATTCCGAGTTTCAGGCGTTATATTATCGAAACCTATTCAAACGATGCGGCCGAAACGAGGCGTAGCACATTTAAATTTGATGCAGACAGCCGGCACGAGCGCTCGCTGCCACCGGAGCGTTCGGCCGGGACTGTGCATTAGGCTTGTCTTGCCGTGCCGCTGGGAGGTTCAATCATTTCATCCTGAACCTGCGCAACCGGGACCGTATCGGGTGATTTATCGGTTCTCGATGTCTCACGCATTGGCGGTCTCAGGCATATGCAGTTTCAACACCGACGGACCGGTGATGCCGAAACCAAGATTCGCTCGGATACGAATTTAGCGTGCCGCACTAAAAAATTACCGGAGTTGTCGGTTGCTGCGAATGGTTGAATTGAATTTGGCCTCTTCGCGGCAATTTCCTTTCCGAGCATCTGGTCGAAGTGTAATTGTGTCAGGACAAGTCCTGGAATTGGAGGATGCTATGAAATTTTGCGTGATGCAGGCAAGACTGCGAGCCGCGTAGCGATTTGACCCGGTGCGCCCGAGTTTGATTTCGCCACCGCATCATAAGACACGACTGGCGACCGACCTTCAATTCCCATTTTTACGCAAAGTGGCTTTGGGAGCTGCAAATATGTCGCGAAATTGCTCGCGCAAGCGCTTTTTCTCAATTTTGCCCATCGCGTTTCTGGGAAACTCGCTGACTTGTGCAATGTGACGGGGAAGCTTGAACGACGAAAGATTCGCCCGCAGCGCTTCTTGAATTTCAGCCGGATCGATTTCGCATGGAGATTCGGCGATAACCGCGGCTGCCGCTGCTTCGCCCAGGTCAGGATGCGGAACTCCGAACACCGTTGACTCGGCAATGCCCGGTATCCGATTCAGCGCAAGTTCCACCTCGCGCGGATAGATGTTGAATCCAGCCGAGATGATCAGATCCGTTTCGCGCCCGACGATCGACAGTACGCCTGTGTCGGAAAGAGTGGCCAAATCGCCGGTAACAAGAAATCCATCGTCGCAAAATGCCTTGCGGCTTGCAGCGTCATTCCTCCAGTAGCCGGCAAACACATTCGGGCCGGATATTTCAAGCACGCCGGTTTCAAGCGGCGGCGCAATTGAACCATCTTGGCTGCGCACCCTGAGATGCACATCGGGCAAGGCGTAGCCGACCGTGCCCGCAATGCGCTCCCCGTAAAGTGGATTGGAACTGATCATACCCGCCTCCGACATGCCGTAGCGCTCAAGAATCCGGTGGCCGGTGCGGGCTTCGAATTCATGGAATGTCTCCGGCCTAAGCGGCGCAGAACCGGAAATGAACAATCGGAAATCGTGGCAAACGCCGCGTGTCAGCCCAGGCTCTTGCACAATCCGAGAATACACCGTGGGAACACCCATCAGCACTGTGGCCTGCGGGATCAGATTGACAGTTTCCTCGGGACTGAAGCGTTGACGGAAAATAATTCGAGATCCGTTGAGCATCGGGCAATGCATTGCGACAAACAGTCCGTGCACGTGAAAAAGCGGCAGAATGTGAATCAGCACATCGTCAGCTCTCCAGCCCCATACCTGGCAAAGACTCAGAGCATTGGAGCGAAGATTGCCGTGCGTGATCATGGCGCCCTTGGGCTTTCCTGTTGTTCCCGAGGTGTAGAGCAATACAGCAGTGTGATCGTCGCGACGCTCAACCACCGGGTGGTTGGAACTGAATTCTTCCAGATCGTGCATCAGCGTACCGCCTGCGCCTTGATCCAGAGTCAGCACATGGCGCACCCCGCAGCGACTCGCGAGCGACTGATACGCACGCTCGGATTCCGGGGCGCAGAGCAGGGCCGCCGGTTCGGCGTCGAGCAGGAAATGCTCAAGTTCTGCTTGCACGTATGCCGTGTTCAGCGGATGGCAGATAATTCCAGAGCGCAGACAGGCCAGATAAAGAAACACAGCTTCCTTGCTTTTCTTGACTTGCACCGTTAGCCTGTCGCCTGCGGCAATGCCCAGCGATCCCAGCTTGTTGGCGAGTTTTGCCGATATGCGATCGGCATCTGCATAGGAAATTGTGCCGCCATCGCCGCAGTCAAGAAAGATCTTGTCCGGATCGCGATGCATGCGATCTCTTAAGTCAAGAAAAAAATTTCCCATTGCGTTCACTGAATCCTTAAAATGAGTGCTTTGCAGCCGAATCCGCTGCAATGCCGCAATTGGTTGATCCGAAATTGGAGTTCGGGTCGCATTCGATAAATGCCAAGGACAGTCGCATATGATCGCATCACATGTCAATGAATGGATTTCACTGATTCTGCGCTTCAGTCATCTGATAGTCGGCATCGCATGGATTGGCGCTTCATTTTACTTCAACTGGCTTGAGAATCGCCTGGAGCGCGATGCATCCGGCGAATCGCCGCTTGAAGGCGACCTTTGGGCGATTCATGGCGGCGGTTTCTACCACGTGCAAAAGTTTCGCGTCGCCCCCGACCAGCTGCCGCCTGTCTTGCATTGGTTCAAATGGGAAGCCTACGCGACATGGTTTACCGGGCTGGCACTTCTGACGCTGCTGTACTATGTCGATGCACGCGTCTATCTTGTCGATCCGTCGGTCGCGGATCTTTCTCCGCTTGCTGCCTCTTTGATCGGAGTGGCATCCATCGCCGTGTCCTGGATTGCCTACGATCTTTTGTGCCGCTCCCCGATTGGCGGGCGCCAGCGGCTGGTTGCGCTGATCGTATTCGCCTATTTCTGCCTGCTGGCATTCGTTCTGTGCCAGCTGTTCAGCGGTCGGGGGGCCTTTATGCACGTCGGCGCCGCGATCGGCACGATCATGGTCTTGAACGTCATGGCGGTGATCATCCCGTCACAGCGCTCGCTCGTCCAGGCGATGGAATCAGGCGCCGAGCCTGACCCGGGCAAGGGTGCCGCCGCATTGACCCGCTCGCGGCACAACAATTATTTTACCTTGCCGGTTCTGTTCATCATGATCTCGGGCCATGCCCCGATGACTTATGCCGGCGCATGGAACTGGCTGAATCTGATCGTTATCGCGATCGCGGGCATACTGATACGCCACTACTTCAACGTTCGCCATCTTCGCGGCAGCAAATGGTGGCTGATTGCCGCCGGTGCCGGGCTGCTGATTGCGCTGGCAGCCGCAACGCTTCCGCGTCCTGTGCCAACAGCGCAAGTCTCCGATGACAGGGCGGATTTTGACGGTCTGCGCCAGATCGTCAGCTTAAGATGCACAACCTGCCATTCGGCAAATCCGGTTCAAACCGGATTTGCTTCGCCGCCGGCCGGACTGGTGCTGGATACCGATGATCAGATCCGAAGCAATGCTGAGAGAATCTACACGGCTACCGCGGTAACCCGCACCATGCCGATCGCCAACTTGAGCGGAATGTCGGAACGCGAAAGGGCCTATGTGGCCCAATGGTATGAGCAGTTTGTGCAGAACCGCGCTTCGCAGTAGTATGATAGGCACATCAGGCAGGAATTCATGGGCAGGCTGACATCACATATACTCGATCTGACGCACGGTTGTCCGGCGAAGGGCATTCGCGTCGATCTCTACCGTTGCGGTGCGCAGCGCGAATTGCTCGCGAGCATGGCGACCAATGAGGACGGCCGGTTGGATGCGCCGGTCCTGCAGGACGATCAATTCAAGGCGGGCGTGTATGAAATCGTCTTTGGCGCTGCCGACTACTTCAGGTCGATGGGCGTCGACTTGCCGCACCCGCCGTTTCTCGATGAAATCGTCATCCGCTTCGGCGTTGCGTCGCCGGAGCAGCACTACCACGTGCCGCTCCTGGTTTCTCCCTACGGCTATTCCACCTACCGCGGCAGTTGATGGAAACCACTGGAGCCATCGAATTCGTGCTCGGCCACGAGCGCCGAAATCTCGACAGCATTGCGCCGACGCAGACCGTGCTTGAATATCTTCGCGGCGTCGAGCGCATGACCGGCACCAAGGAAGGCTGCGCCGAGGGAGACTGCGGCGCGTGCACGGTTGTAATTGGAGATCTGGCAGGTGACGAGATTCGGTACAGCGCAGTCAATTCGTGCATTATGTTCGTTCCCGCACTCCACGGCAGGCAGTTGATCACGGTCGAGCATCTGCGTCAAAGCGACGGCAGCCTCCATGCTGTGCAGCAGGCGATGGTTGATGAGCATGGCTCGCAGTGCGGTTTTTGCACGCCAGGGTTCGTGATGTCGCTTTTTGCGATGTCGCGCGCAAGGCGTTCGCCGAGCCGCGAAACCGTAGATGATGCGCTTGCGGGAAACCTGTGTCGCTGCACCGGCTATGCGCCGATCGTGCGTGCTGCGCAAAAGACGCTTGGCAGCGTTGCTGCCGATGAGTTCGATCACAGGCGCAGCGAGTCGATTGCAAAACTTAGGAGCATCGACCGCGAGTCCGCAATCAGCACCCGGATTGACGGTCAGACGTTCTGCGCGCCGCGTACGTGCGGGCAGCTTGCGCAGATTCTGCATGACGATCCGAATGCCCGCATTGTTGCAGGCGCGACCGATGTCGGCCTGTGGGTGACCAAGCAGCGACGCAAGCTCGATTCGCTCGTCTATGTCGGCGGCATCGATTCATTGCGCAAGATCTGTCAGGCAGATGGTGTCGTGCAGATCGGCGCTGCAGCCTCGATTTGCGATGCGATGCCCCATTTGACAGACGCCTATCCATCGCTGGATGAATTTTTTCGCCGATTCGGCTCGGAGCAAATTCGCAATTCTGCGACCATCGGAGGCAATGTGGCGAACGGGTCGCCGATCGGAGACAGCATCCCCGCCTTGATTGCTGCCGGATCGACTTTGCAGATTGCGTCGCTTCAAGGCGAGCGGTCTTTGCCGGTCGAAGATTTTTTTCTCGACTACGGCAGTCAGGATTTGCGCCGCGGCGAATTTATCAGACGAATCGATGTGCCTTTGCCGATCGAAGGCGTGGAACTTCGAGCCTACAAGATATCCAAGCGCTACCATCAGGACATATCCGCAGTTTGCGGCGCATTTGCAGCCAGCGTCAGCGGCGGAACCCTTGGAAAGGTCCGAATCGCCTACGGCGGCATGGCCGCTACGCCGCGCCGAGCGCTGCAATGCGAGCGATTCCTTTGCGGAAAGCGCTTCGAAGAATCGACGTTTCGCCGGGCGATGGAGATTTTGAAGGATGACTTTGACCCGATTACCGATTTCCGCGCAAGTTCATCCTATCGGATGCAGGTGGCGCAAAACCTGCTGCTCCGCTTCTACTACGACTTAAGCGGGCGCTGCGCAATCAGTGTCTGGGACAGGCAATATGCTTGAACGGGCCCGAACACGAACCTGCGCTGTGCGACAGCCGCTGCCGCACGACAGCGCGCATTTGCATGTGTCGGGCGAGGCGCAATATGTCGACGACCTGGCGCAGCCGCACGACCTGCTGCATATCGCGGTCGGTCTATCCGAACATGCCTGCGCGCGTGTCGTTTCTGCAGACTATCGCGAAGTGCTGGGCGCCTCGGGCGTCGTTGATGTGCTGCATGCCGGTTGTGTGCCGGGAGTCAATGATTGCAGCCCGTCGCTGGGCGATGACCCGGTGTTTGCTGACGGAACAGTGCAGTTCCTGGGTCAGGTGATCTTTGCAGTCGTCGCAGAGACCGAAGCGCAGGCGCGTGATGCCTGCAAGCTGGCCCGAATCGAATATGAGCCGCAAGAGCCTGTGCTGACCATTGAAGCGGCCATGGACCGCCAATCGCTTGTTCTGGATACCGCCCGGCTGACCAGGGGCGACGCCGAAGGCGCCTTGCAGGCTGCGCCGCATCGCATCAGCGGCAGTGTGCGCGCCGGCGGACAGGATCACTTCTATCTGGAAGGGCAGGTGTCCATGGTCGTGCCGCGAGAGGCTGGAGACCTGCTGGTCTACAGTTCGACGCAGCATCCGTCCGAGGTCCAGCATCTGGTCGCCTCCGTGACCGGCAAGGCCTTGCATTCGGTCACCGTCGAAGTGCGCCGCATGGGCGGGGCGTTCGGCGGCAAGGAGAGCCAGGCATCGCAGTGGGCCTGCATCGCGGCGGTCGCAGCATTGAGGACCGGCCGGGCGGCCAAGCTCAGGCTGGATCGCGATACCGATATGATCGCAACCGGAAAGCGTCACGATTTTGTATTCGACTACGAGGCGGGATTCGATGACGCGGGCGTAATCCAGGCTCTTAAGGTGAAAATGGCGTCGCGGTGCGGGTATTCGGCAGACTTGAGCGGTCCGATCAACGACCGCGCATTGCTGCACATCGACAACTGCTACTACTTGGAGAATATCGCAGCGGTTTCGTATCGATGCAAGACGAACACGGTGTCAAATACCGCATTCCGGGGCTTTGGCGCACCTCAGGCAATGCTGTGCATAGAAACAGTCATCGACCGTATCGCAGCGCACCGCGGCAAGGATCCGCTTCGGGTAAGGCGGGTCAATTTCTACGGCGCGCGGTCGCGCAATATCGCTCCGTATTCCATGAAGGTGAGCGACTTTCCGGTGCGCAGGCTGGTTCGCGAATTGCACGCCAGCGCGCGCTATGATGAGCGCCGCAGGCAGATCCGGGAATGGAATGCCGCCAGCGAAGTCATTCGACGCGGTATCGCGATGACTCCGGTGAAATTCGGAATATCGTTCACCATGACGCATTACAATCAGGCCAGTGCGCTGGTGCACGTCTACACCGACGGCAGCATCCATCTGAATCACGGCGGCACCGAGATGGGGCAGGGGCTTTTCGTCAAGGTTGCACAAGTGGTCGCCGAAGAGTTTTCGGTGCCGCTCGAGTCGATCAAGATGGCCGAAACCAATACCTCAAGAGTGCCCAATACCTCGGCGACCGCCGCTTCGTCGGGTTCTGACATCAACGGCATGGCTGTGCGCGATGCTGTGCGCAAGATCAGGCGCCGGCTTGCCGCCGCCGCGGCGCATGCCTGCGACGTACCGGCCGCAGAGGTGGTTTTTTCCGACGGGCAGGTGTTTGCCGGATCGAAGGTGCTGAGCTTTGCCGAATTGGCCCGCATCGCGCACCGTCAGAGGGTCCCGCTTTCTGCTACCGGATACTACGGAACCCCGAAAATACACTGGGACCGAAAAGCGATGTCCGGACGGCCGTTCTACTACTTCGGATGCGGCGCTGCGGTCAGCGAAGTCGCCGTAGACTGTCTCACCGGCGAAACGCGGCTGCTTCAGGTGGATATTCTCCACGACGTGGGGCGCTCCCTTAATCCGGCAATCGACCAGGGCCAGATCGAAGGCGGATTTGTACAGGGCTTCGGCTGGCTCACCAGCGAGGAGCTTTGGTGGGATGAGCGCGGTTCGCTCGCAACTCATGCCCCGTCTACCTATAAAATACCGACTTCAATCGATGTACCAGCGCGCTGGAATGTGCATATTTGGAAACATGGACGAAATATTGAACCCACAATCTACCGCTCCAAGGCGGTCGGCGAGCCTCCGCTGATGCTGGGGATATCGGTTTTCAGCGCGATAGGCGATGCAATCTGCAGTGTTGCGGACTATCGAGACTGGCCGCAGCTCGATGCGCCGGCGACTCCAGAGAGAGTTCTGTCCGCGATTCGGGCGCTGCAGGCGGGTCGACGCTAGAAATGGACTGGCTGATTAAAGCGGTACAGGTCGCAAAATCCCGTCAGCCGTTTGTGATCGTGACGATCATTGAAGTTGCCGGGTCGTCGCCGCGCGAAGTCGGTGCAAGGATGGTTGTCACGCACGAGACATCGTTTGACAGCGTCGGCGGCGGGAATCTTGAATTTGCGGCTATCGAGGAGGCCCGAAGCATGCTCGGCGACAGCGAACTCGGGGCCAGGCATGATAAGTTCGTGGGTCTTGGCGACGTGCTGAGCCAGTGCTGCGGCGGGGCAGTCAGACTCCACTTCGAGCGCTTCGACGGTCGCTCGGCGCAGCAGTTTGCCGACTTTGCGATACCCGAGAGCGGAAGGGCGATGCACTATCTGCTGACGCCGATTACCGGTGATCTGCCCGCCTCGAGTCAGCTGTTTGATTCAAAGTGCTCCCGTCGGCTGCCCGCCCGGGCGATAGCCGAATCCGTCGATATTCTGAATCGCAGATTCGAGCCTGCATCGATGCTCGTAAGGAATCGCAGCGAGGAGTGGTTTGTGACGCGGATTGACGACAGGCCGACCCGGGTCATGCTGTTCGGGGCCGGGCATATCGGCCAGGCGCTCGTCAAGGCGCTTGCAGATCTGCCGTTTCAGATTCAGTGGGTCGACAGCCGAAGCGACATGTTTGTGTCAGATGTTCCAATCAACACGGCGGTGCGTCTCGTGGAGGACCCGGTCGCGCTGGTGGACGAAATCAGATCCGATACCGTTTGCGTCGTCATGACGCACAGCCATGCGCTGGATTTTGATCTGGTCTGCCGAATTCTGCAGCGGCGCCAATTCGCCTGGCTCGGGCTTATTGGATCATCGACCAAGCGTCGGCGCTTCGAGCAGCGGCTCACGCAGGCCGGGATCGATGCATTTTCGCTCAAGCAGCTGAACTGCCCCATCGGCCTGGCAGGCGTACGCGGAAAGCATCCGTCCGTGATTGCCGCATCGACCGCAGCGCAGCTGCTAGAAGTGCGGGCGCGATTCGGCGAAGTCCTTGCGCCGGACGGGGAATTGCAGCATGGCTGATCGCTCATTTGACGCCGAGCCCCTGATTCGCCTGCGCGGCATCACCAAGGCGTTTCCGGGCGTGATCGCGAATCAGTCCGTCGATTTGTCGATCCGAGAAGGAGAAATACATGCTCTGCTGGGTGAAAACGGTGCAGGCAAGAGCACTTTGGTAAAGATTATCTACGGCTACTATTCGGCCGATTCGGGATCGGTCGAATGGAATGGCTCGCCGGTTGCCGTGGGCAGTCCGGCGCAAGCGCGCGAGATGGGCATCGGCATGGTGTTTCAGCATTTTTCGCTGTTTGAGGCGATGAGTGTGCGCGACAACATCCAGTTGGCGCTTCCGCCCGGGCTGACCGGCAAGGACCTGGAAGACGAGATCGTCCGGGTGTCGGAGAACTACGGTCTCGGTCTTGATCCGAGGCGGGATGTCTTTTCGCTTTCGGTCGGCGAGCGCCAGCGCGTTGAGATTGTGCGCTGTCTTTTGCAGTCGCCCAAGCTGCTTATCATGGACGAGCCGACGTCGGTACTGACTCCTCAGGAAGCGGACAAGCTGTTTGAAGTGCTTCGAAAGCTCGCGCAAGAGCAATGCGCAATACTGTATATCAGCCATAAGCTTGAGGAGATTCTGGCGCTTTGCGACCAGGCGACGGTTCTTCGTCACGGAAAGGTGGTGGCCCAGTGCGATCCGGCGCGCGAAGATTCCAGGAGCCTTGCCGAAAAGATGATCGGAGGCAGCCTGTCCATTGCTGCCGGCGGCGGGCGCTCATTCGGGGAAAGAGTGATGCGCGTCAGCGGACTTTCCCATGAGGCGGCGGACGAGCGCGATATTGCGCTCAAGGATGTGAATATTGAAGTCCACGCCGGCGAAATATTCGGCATTGCCGGAGTTGCAGGCAACGGTCAGGCAGAATTGATGGCGATGCTGTCAGGCGAGGAGCTTTGCGAATCGGACGATACGATTGAATTGTGCGGGACGAATTGCGCAAGACTTGGCATCCGCGCCCGGCGCAGACTGGGCATGGCCATTGTTCCCGAGGAAAGGCTTGGCCACGGCGCGGTCGCAAAGATGTCCTTGATCGAAAACGTGTTCCTAGGCGGCCATGAACGCAATCAGCTTGTTCGCGGGCCTTGGCTCAATTATGCCAATGCGCGAGAATATGCCCAGACCATCTGCGAGCGTTTTGATGTAAGGCATGCGGGAGTGCATGTCGATGCTGCCAGCCTGTCGGGCGGCAATTTGCAAAAGTTCCTGATGGGACGCGAAATCACCCAGTATCCGAGTGTGATGCTCGCTGCGCAGCCGACCTGGGGCGTTGATGCGGGATCTCAGCAGGCGATTCATCAGGCGCTGATGGATCTGGCTGCCAATGGAACTGCGGTGGTGATTATTTCCCAGGATCTTGACGAGCTGCTTGCTCTTTGCCAGCGAATCGCCGTAATGTTCGCCGGAACACTGTCGAAAGCGTACTCGGTGACAGAGCTTGATGCTGAGAAAATTGGACTGCTGATGGGCGGGTCCCGGCTGAACTAGGAGCCGGCACGAATCATGATCAGGCTGATACCGAGAACGACTCACTCGCAACTGTGGGTCTGGCTGACGCCGCTGCTGGCTTTCGCACTGAGCATTGTCACCGGCGGCCTGCTGTTCAAGCTGCTCGGATATCCGCCCGTTGACACGCTGATTGCGTTTTTCATCAGCCCGCTAAAAGACCGCTACGGCATCGCCGAGCTTATGGTCAAAGCCGCTCCCATGGCAATTATCGCCGTTGGACTTTCCATCGGATTCAGGGCGAATGTCTGGAATATCGGAGCCGAGGGACAGCTGACTCTGGGTGCGGTTGCCGGCAGCATACTGGTTGTCTACAACCCTCACTCCGAGAACCTGCTGCTGCTGCCTGCGATTCTGATTCTAGGGATGCTTGGCGGCATGGCCTGGGCCGCGATTCCGGCATTTTTGAAGACCCGGTACAACACCAATGAAATCCTGACCAGCCTGATGCTGGTCTATGTCGCTATTTTGCTGTTGAGCACTTTGGTACACGGACCTTGGAAGGATCCGCAAGGATTCAATTTTCCAGAAAGCGTGGATTTTCCGGATGCAGGGTCGATTCCGAAAATCTTGTCCGGAACCCGGATGCATGCGGGTGTCTTTGCAGCGCTTGTCGTTGTTGCGGGCGGCTGGGTCGTGCTTTCTAAAATGCTCATCGGATTTCAGGTTCGCGTTGCCGGCCTGGCACCCGGCGCTGCCAAGTACAGCGGGATCAACCATGCGCGTGTCGTGTGGATCACGATGCTTGGCACCGGTGCGCTGGCCGGTCTTGCCGGGATCATAGAAGTGTCCGGCTTGATCGGGCAGCTGCAGCCCATCATTTCGCCGGGTTACGGATTCACTGCGATTATTGTCGCGTTTGTCGGACGTCTCCATCCGGTCGGGGTCCTGATTGCCAGCATTGTTCTGGCGCTATCCTACCTCGGCGCAGACTCGGTTCAGATTCGTCTCGGGCTGCCTAGGGGAATCGCGGGAGTGTTCCAGGGCATGCTGCTGTTCTATTTGCTCGCGACCGATGTCCTGATCAACTACAAGGTGCAATGGCGTTCGCGCCAAAGTGCAGTCGAAGGGAGTGCGCAATAGAATGCTGGGAACTGTTGAATTGATTCTGCTTACCGTCGTCAGCGCGGCGACACCGCTCTTGTTTGCGGCCACAGGCGAACTGGTCACAGAAAAGTCGGGGGTGCTGAACCTCGGAGTCGAAGGTATGATGCTGGTGGGCGCTGTGAGCGGATTTGTCACGGTGCTGGTGACCGGGTCCTGGGTTCTGGGCGTAGTGGCGGGAGCCTTGGCGGGAGTTCTGCTTTCCATGCTTTTTTCGCTGCTGGTTCTTTTCTTTCTTGCCAATCAGGTTGCCTCGGGACTTGCTTTGACACTGTTCGGCATCGGCCTGAGCGCTCTGATCGGCATTCCGTTTGTCGGTCAGCCGGTTGACAAGCTGCCGTCGCTGAACCTTCCTGCAATCGGCGATATTCCGCTGGTCGGACCCTTGCTGTTTTCGCACGATTTGCTGGTCTATCTGTCGCTGTTCATGGCTGCGGGGGTTCATTGGTTTCTGTTTCGCACGCGCGCCGGTCTAATTCTTCGGGCCGTCGGCGAATCTCACGATGCGGCCCATTCGATCGGATACTCGGTGGTGCGCATCAGATTTCTTGCGATCAGCTTTGGCGGAGCGATGAGCGGTCTCGGCGG
The DNA here is from genome assembly GCA_965214615.1 of Arenicellales bacterium. Lineage (GTDB taxonomy): Bacteria > Pseudomonadota > Gammaproteobacteria > Arenicellales > JAJDZL01 > CBDAUN01. The sequence continues at coordinate 2,425,865 of OZ243952.1, read as the reverse complement.
AGCATTCCTGTCGCTTTCGTATACGCCGATGTGGATTGAGAACATGACGGCTGGACGCGGATGGATTGCGCTGGCGCTGGTGGTGTTCGCGACGTGGAAGCCGGGCCGGGTGGTTATTGGCGCATACCTGTTCGGCGCGGTGACAATCTTTCAGCTGCACCTTCAGGGCTTCGGGGTGCAGATTCCGGCGCAGATTCTGTCGATGCTTCCGTATTTGGTGACGATTGCGATACTTGTGCTCATATCACGCGATGCTGCCCGCGTAAAGCTCAGTGCGCCGGCATGCATCGGCCAGACTTTTCACCCGAACAATTGACAGTCCATGTCGCCCGTTCGGACTGTGCAGCGGCAAATTTTCTGCCGCCCTGATCAGATCAGGCCGGCCGGCTTTCGCATTGCGGAGTCGGCACGGATTCTTGTCGGATATACTTGTTCCGATAAGGCAGGCGGGTTGGCACTGGCTACGGGCGGCAACTCGATTTGCCATCGCGCGCCCGTCATTATGGTGCGGGCGGCAATTTCAAGAATTTAAGAGCAAAGCAGGAGAAAAATTATGCGACGTATCTTTAGTACAGCTGCGGCTGCGGTCCTATCGTGCGCAATCGGCGCCGCCGCTTCGGCCGACGATCCCTTGAAGATCGGTTTCGTATACGTAGGGCCGATCGGAGACCATGGCTGGAATTATCAGCATAACGAAAGCCGATTGGCTGTGGAAAGGGAGTTCGGCGAAAAGGTTCAGACAACCTACGTCGAATCAGTGCCGGAAGGACAGGATGCAGAACGGGTCATCCGCACCCTGGCGGCAGACGGTCACAATCTGATCTTTACCACCTCGTTCGGCTACATGGACCCGACGAATGCGGTAGCGGAGCTTTTTCCGGATGTCCATTTTGAACATGCCACAGGCTACAAGCGGGCAGACAACGTCAGCACTTATTCAGCCCGATTCTACGAGGGACGCTATATCATCGGCAGGATTGCCGGAGCGGTTACAAAGTCGAATGTTGTCGGCTATATCGCATCGTTTCCGATTCCCGAAGTAATCCGGGGGATCAATTCATTCTCACTGGGGTTGCGCAGCGTCAATCCGGATGCGAAAGTCAAGGTCGTGTGGGTCAGCACCTGGTTTGATCCGGGCAAGGAAAGCGACGCTGCCAAGGCTCTGATCGACCAGGGCGCAGATGTGCTCACGCAGCATACCGACTCTCCGGCGGCGATGCAGGTTGCCGAAGAACGCGGCATCTATGCGTTCGGTCAGGCGTCTGACATGAGCCCCTTCGGCCCGAATGCCCAGCTGACCTCGATTGTGAACAACTGGGCTGTCTACACTGTGCGACGTACGCAGGATGTTCTGGATGGCACCTGGGAGTCGACCGATACCTGGGGCGGCATTGCAGCCGGCATGGTAACCATGAGCGACTATAACGCGAAAGCGCTTCCGGCGGAAGTGGTTGCCGATGCGCAGGCCACTGAGGCGGCGATTCGAGATGGAACGCTGCATCCCTTTACCGGACCAATCCACGATCAGGAAGGCAATTTGGTGGTCAAGGAAGGCGAAGTGATGTCTGACGGCGAGTTGCTGGGCATGGGCTACTATGTCCAGGGTGTCGACGGGTCGGTGCCGAACTAATTTGCCTGATCCGGGCAGCTTAAATCTGCGGGGGTGTTCGGTTCCGGACGCCCCCGACTAGTGTACATGAATCGATTTTCAGGGCGTTTTGGAGCCTTAAGGCCAGACAATGTCAGAGTTCGCGGTACGAGGTGCAATTTTCTTTGCCACTGACGCCCCGGCACAAGGCCGGTCTGCCTGGCAATACCTCGAAGACGGCGTACTGGTCGTCGCAGATGGAAGAGTTGCGCACGTCATGGGGTTCGAGCAGTTTTCCGAACTGGCCCTGGCGTCGATTCCGGTTCGCGAATATCCGGGGTGTCTCATCTGTCCGGGCTTTGTCGATGCCCATATTCACTACGCCCAGACACGGATCCCTGCCAGTCCTGCGCCTGAACTACTTCAATGGCTGGAGAACCATACGTTTCCGGAAGAGCTTCGATTTTCCGATGCCGGATATGCGGACGAAGTTGCCGAGGAGTTTCTTGACGAGTTGGTGCGAAACGGCACCACCAGCGCGCTAGTCTATCCGACAGTTCACAAGACATCGGCGCAGCGATTTTTCGAGTCTGCGCATGCCAGAAATCTGCGCATGGTTGCTGGTAAGGTTCTGATGGACAAGAACGCGCCAGCCGGCTTGCTCGACGGTGCCGATTGCGGCTACAGCGACACCGGTTCTCTCATTCGCGAGTGGCATGGTGCGGGCCGCCAGACCTACGCCCTGGTGCTCAGATTCGCCTGTACTTCGACCCATGAGCAGATGCGGGTGTGCGGTCGGCTGATCGAAGAGTATCCCGGAATGCTGTTTCACACGCACCTGGCGGAGACCGAAGAGGAAATTGCCTGGGTTCTGGGCATGTATCCTGATGCCGGCGACTATCTGAATGTGTATGAAACCTACGGCATGGTGACGGAGCATTCGATATTCGCACACTGTGTACATTTGAGCGACTCGGAGTGCGGGCGCATGGCCGATGCCGGTGCGGCAGCGGTGCTGTGTCCGACTTCCAATGCGTTTCTCGGCAGCGGGCTGGCCAGGCCGGTTCGGCTGGCGCAATTCAATGTAGCTTCAAGCCTGGGAACGGATATTGGCGGCGGCACCAGTTTTTCGATGCTGCAGACCATGAACGCGATGTACGGCACCGCAAAGCTTGGAGGCGAGCATCTCGACGGCGTACAGCTGTTCTATCTTGCCACGCTTGGCGGCGCCCGGGGGATCGGCATCGATCGTCATGTCGGTAGCTTCGAGGTCGGCAAGGAGGCTGATTTTGTGATTCTCGATGGCGGGGATTCGGTGCAGATGAAACGCCGTGTGAACTGTGCAAGGGACATTGAAGAGTTGCTGTTTATCTATGCGATGATGGGTACGGCGCAAAACGTCAGGGAAACGTGGAGCATGGGCGAACGAGTATATGCGCGAGATGAGGGGCATTGACTGTGGACCGTTCCGAATCGGCCGCACCGATTGTGCTTTTCGACTACGATGGCGTCATTGTCGACTCCCTGGACTTGTTCGTCGATGCGGTCAATGCGGCAGCTCGAAGGCTAGGGCGGCGAGCATGTTTTGCCGCTCGGGCGCTTCGGAACCTGCGCCAGATGTCGGGCCAGGCAATAGCCGACATTGTTCAGGTCGAACAAGATGAGTATGAACAGTTTCTTGTATATCTCGACGAATATCTGCTGACCCGGGTAGAGGACATGACGCTGTTTCCGCATATTCCTGAGGTGATCCGGGATCTAAGCCGGCACAGCGTGGTTGGAATCGTATCTGCCACTCCGAGCCATGTGATTCGGGCGGTGCTGAGCCATTTCGGCCTGATTGGCTGCTTTCGCCATGTGGCTGGGGGAGAACTGCGCTCCACCAAGGCGGAACGCATTCAGGATATTGTTGAAATCCACCAATCGGACGTATCCAAAGCATGGATGATCGGCGACACGGTCAGCGATGTCGAACAGGGAAAGCTGGCCGGATGCCGGACAGTGGCGGTGACCTGGGGATGGCATTGTGTCGAGTGGCTGCGGGAGGCGAACCCTGACTGCGAGGTGGCGAATGCGCACGAACTGGCAGCTTGCGTGACTTCAGGCTGCGGGTGAACTGTCAATCGCCGTTTGAATCTTGCTTGCCGCCACAGCCTGCTTGCAACAGGCAACTTGAATCTTCCGCGACTGCTGGCGGAATCTTGATTGGTTCGTTCCGCGAACCGCGTTAAACAGCTATGATCCCGGATCAGAAACCTTTCGTTTGGCGGTTTTAGCAGCATATTCTTTCTCTGCGCGCTCCATGACTTTGCGCTGCTCTTCGATTGCCGCCCGCATCACCTGTTCGAAAACTTTTTTCTTTTCACGAGAACTTGCGTTTCGAACAAATTCCGAAAACGGACTGTTGTATGCAGGTTCTTTTCTGAATTTGGAACGAATGGTCTCTAGCATCGCCGCACTGCTCTGTTTGCGATTATTGCTTTATTGCTTCGATATCTTCTCTGGCATGTCTTTCAGGAATATGATAGTCGACTTGATCGACACTCGACTTGTACAAAAATTGACAGCGTGCGACCGGCTTAGTCGTCCGAATCGCCGACTGCGGACGCGGTGCTGGCGCGGTCCCCGATCAATTCGGCAATTTTTACAATTCGAGGTTCGACGGCAAGCCGGCTAGGATCGAATTCTTGCCGGCCCGTCCTTTGCTGCCCGTTTCCTGATCGCCAATCGGTACGAAGTCCCTGAAAATGAAGAAAGCAGATTTCTGACGGCGGCGCGTAGACCGCATCGATACGCGGACGGGTGTAGTTGGACCCGACCCAGCGTGCGATCGGCTTATAGGATTCTCGAATCACCTTTCTGATTAGGAACTTTGCAATATGCCTGATCGGATACCGCTTGGCAAACGCTGCGTTCTTTATCGAATCCGTCGTGTGCACGCCGTTGTAGCCGATGTCGTCAAAGCTGTAGATGTACTTGGGGGTAGGAAAGTGCCGAGGCCGGCGCTTCGATGTTTCTCGCTTGTTTGGCAGGAGCCGATACTTGTAGTCTGAGGGTCTTGGAACCGATGGATCCGACTGCGTCTGAGGAATGTTCGGGATGGTGATGGACCTGTACATCACAGCTCCGGGGGCGGGGCGCCTTAATTTTCCTTGAACAAACTCAAGCAGGCTTCCCTGCGAAATGAACAGATACTCGTCAATATCGTTGTTGATGCAATAGCCCTCGTGTATCGGAAAGCGCAGGCGGCAATGATTCAAGGATCCCAATTGACAGGTTTTGCTTGGCCTGTTTCCGAACGGAAAGTTCCAGTCGACCAAGATAATGCGGACATCCAGATCAAGATTCGACATCAGTGCGACTACTTCGTCCCGGTTGCCGCTTCCATTGTCGTAAAGCACGATGCGCTCAATCCCGTGCGCCCGGCAGTGCCAGGTGATCCAATCTGCGATCCATATGCCCTCATTGTCCTTTTGCAAGGTCGACACTGTGAAGTGGTACGGGTCATCCGGATTGGAGATGTCCGCGATTGACGCATCAAGATTCAGCGTCAGGCTAAACTCCTTGAATCGGAATTCGACCGATATCTTCGAATTTGGCAGTTGCGGAAGCGGCTCGGATTGAAAGAAGATCAATTGCTTGATCGTCCTGAGCTTCCACTTGATTCGATTGCCGTCGACATACAAGGCCATCCGAAAGAAATATTTTCTCAGGTTCATCAGAGCCGGGCCGATGCCTATCAGCCTGTTGGCTTCGCTGTCGAAAAACACGTCATAGAAGATCGTGCGGGCATCGAATCTATGTCGAAATTGCGGGTCAACATCGTCGTAGTTCGGAAACCGTCGCCGCAGAGGTGAGTTTTCGGGAACCGCTACGGGACTGGGCCTATAGAATTGTAATTCTGCCATGCGAAAATTGTAACTGATACCGAAAGATCATCATGCGGATCGAATATCTGAAATCATTGCCTTTCGGTACGCACGGATGCGGGTGTTCGTTCAATAGGTTCCAAAGAGCAGAATCGGCGGCGTTTGGACGAAGCCGATTCTGGCATCGCTGGCGAGTATTGCATTATGATAATGGTTTGACGGGGAAACGTCTTGGTTCCCATGAAAACTTTCCGATTCGCTTATTTCAGCCTGAAACCAGGTTTGATCAGGAGATTGATCCGATGACTCCAGCCGAGTTTGTCGCGGCACTGCGCCGAGTGCAGTTCGAAAGCGTTTTCAATCCGTATCGTGACATTTGCGACGTCCACGATGTGGCCAATGCTCCGAATTTGCGTCGCAAAGCCTTGCTTGGAACTCTAGACGCTGCCTGCAGTGCCGAAGTTGATGCCATTTGGATTGGTCGCGATCTTGGATACAGGGGCGGGCGACGCACAGGATTGGCGCTGACGGATGATGTGAACCTTGAGCGCCATGGTGCGCGCTGGGGCATTCGGATCATCAATCCGGTCAAAGGCGCACGCATCACGGAACGCACTGCCGCAGTCGTATGGAAGGCGCTTTCGGGAATCGACTCAAACGTTTTTCTTTGGAACGTGTTTCCGTTTCATCCCCACTTGCCAGGCAAACCGTTCACCAACCGCGCGCATCGCGCGCACGAAAGAAGAGTCGGAGAACAGATGCTGTCCGAACTGGTCCGCTTGCTGAAGCCTCGGCATCTGGTGTCTCTGGGCAATGATGCCGCAGCTGTTGTGAATCGCCATAGCGGCGAATTGAAGCACGTCAGCGTTCGGCACCCGGGCTTCGGCGGAAACAACCTGTTTCTTGTGCAGATCCGCGCCCTGTACTCGTCGAATTGACGTGACACGCCAATTGATTCTGTCGGGTTCAGGCGGGTCAACGCGCCTTTTTGCGTTTGGCTAAGGCGATTCGCGGGCGGACTGCCTCATGTTCATATACCGGCCCAATCCAATTCGGGTTCCTGACAGCACCGAAGTCGTCAGGCAAATTGTTCCGGAAACCCCGTTTACGGAGCAAGAAAAAAAGCGGATCGATACCAGAACACTATTCTACGATGTATTCAAGGATCCTCATTCGCGCCAACTGCGAGCTGTCGGACCGTTGTGGTTCAACTTAAAGCGCGAACTGATGCCGATGCAGATACGGGTGAACGGCAAGCGCCTGAACTACCGGCTGGTCGAGATCGAGCGGGTCGCCTTTCTAGAGACCGAGGATATGCCCGAGGACGTGATCAGCGGTGCAGCGGTCGAATTTCGATTTAGCACGTTTTCGGCCACTGTCGATTTAAATTGGACCGCGGTTGAAGCCGAATTGCGAAACCACGCGCACCTTAAGCTTACCATGTCGACACTGCAGAAGGAAAATCCGTTCGAGTGGATCAAGGATTGGCTGCAATGGCATGTGCGACTGCATGGCGTTCAACGACTCATTCTGTACGACAATGGCAGCACCGACAGGGATGCGCTTGTCGACCGGCTGCCGGAACTGGAAGGCGATGCGGCAATCGTATTTGTAGATTGGCCGTACCGCTACGGAGTGCCGCCGCACGAATACGCGCAGCAAGGTTCCTTGAATCACACTCGATTGGCGTTTCCGGTGCGAGGATCGTATTGCGTGAATCTCGATATTGACGAATACCTGGTCAAGCGCAGCAGCGGCAGTCTTGTTCACTATCTGTCGAGCCGGCTCGGCGATTCTCCCCTGGGCGCAGTCGCCTTTTCGCAGCGCCTGGTTCCGAATATCTCTGACAGCCGCCGCGAGAGGCTCCCAAGGCTGGTTGATTTTCCCTATCGGTTCAAGAATGCCGGCTATTCGCTTACCGGCGAATCATGGAATGAAATCGGCCGCATGAAATACATCTATCACTTTGACAAGATCGGCTACAACGCCACGCATCGAACGGCGTCCGAAAAAAACAAGGAATTTTCAATGCGTTACAGCGCCTTGCACAGAGCGGTATTTTTGTTCAGGAAGATTCTCAGGGAATTGCTTGGCAAGGTGATCGGCGACCGGCTTCCCAAGGTGCGGATTGATGCGTGTCACGCGCCGCCCGACGAATTGTTCTTTTATCACTTTCTGGGTCTGAACACCGGCTGGAACGACTTGCCCCTGATAAAACGGATCGAATTCGACAAAACGATTCATGTTTCTGAGCCGCTTATCCGCGAACTGGCAGAGCGCGCACAACTCGATGCTGACAGCGATTGATTGATCGGATTGATCAGTCTCCGGTTCTCCTGCGGCAACTTCTCGTCCGCCAGTCCAGAGTGTGCGCAACGATATCAGAACACTCGCGCATCAATCGAAACGCACACTGCTGGCTGCAAGCGCATGCTCTGGAAAATTTGCCGAATTGATCGGGCAGCTATCTCCAGTGCTCTGAAACCCACGGACTGGGTCTGCATATTTTGTGCGGGTATTTGCTCGCGTAGCCCGCTTCTGCCTGATCAAGCTTAGGCAATCCGTGAAAAGCGACAATGCGGGTTCCGCGCGGAACTGAAGGCGGGGTGAACAGGTTCAGCGGAAATACCGGTCGACAGTGCCGTCGAAAGCTGCTGATCCACTTTTGCGGCCACCATCTAATCCTATTGCCTGCCGCATGAGTGATATACGCCTGCTCGAGAATAAATTGACGCATCAATTCGTCCGAATTGCTCTCGAAGTTGTTCAGCGCGAATTCCATGGACCCGGCTTCAAAGCGGAATACCGAGGTATTTCCGATTTTCGGCCGATTGGTCAGTTGCGCGATAAGATGCTTGTGCGGCATCCACCAGTCATGACTGATACAAAACGCGCGTGGTTCATATTCGAACAATTCATCGATTGGCCCGACGATTACGACATCCAGGTCGAGAAACAGGCAAGGGCCGCTAAGATCGGCGATATCGGATCTGAACACACCTAGCTTAAGCCATCGTCGGTCTGTTTCTGCATCTGAGAATCGCACTTCGGGGATCGGATGGCATTCTGCCTCCGGCTCAATGCCTTGCGAGTCGTCGGTAAAGCACACGAACCGGAAGTCTTTGCGCAGATTGCGACGAACGCTATGGAGCAGTTTGTTGACGTAATGCGCCCCATACAGGGTGCCCCACTTCATGCATACGATATTGACAGTCATGGGTTTACCGTCAGCGCCAGTTTTGGCTGACCCATGGAGTGGCCATGCATTTGCGGTGCCACGGGCCGTCGCGGTAGCCGGCAGCTGCCTGATCGGGATTGGGATTGCCGTGAAACGCCACGATCCTGGCATTCGCCGGCAGTGCAGGCGGCTTGATCAGATTCAAGGGAAACACCGGCAGGCATTGCCGCTTGAAACTTGCAACCCATTCGCCCGGCCACGCCCGGATCCGGTCTTTGACCGTATGGGTGACAAATTGCTGTTCGCGCCGAAACTCGCTTAGAACCCGTTCTCCCTGACTCTGAAACCGGTCGACAATCTTCTGCGTGGTGCCGGCTTCGAATCGAAATACCGAAGTATTGTATTCGCCCGGGCGCCGGGCGATGACTTTGCGATGCGTCTGAACCCATTCGCGCACGGCGCAAAACTGTCCCGGCTCAAATTCGAAAAAGCTGTCGATCGAATTGACGATGACGACATCAAGATCCAAGTACAGGCATGTTCCGTGCAGGTCGCCGACTCCCGCACGGTAGAGTCCGAGCTTTCTCCAGTTGCTTGAACGGGTCGGCACATCGGGAATCGTGATCTGCGGCAACGGATAGGTTTCGATTTTCGAATCCAGACCCTGCGTGTCGTCTGTAAAGCACACGAACCGATGCGGCATGGACAGGTGCCGCACAACGCTGGATTGCAGTCGATTGACATATTCCGGGCCGTAGAGCGTGCCCCACTTTATCGATATGACATTGACGGTCAAGAATCCGGTTCCGTTCGAGGTAGTTTGTACACAGTTTGCAGTCGGCGATGATTATTTTCTGAAATCGACTTGCGGGCGTATGATATAACGCAAACGCGTTGAAGAATTGATGGACGCGCTTCGGTGCATTGACAATGGACTGTTCGGCAAAAAAATTGCAAAACTCTTTGACGAAATTCCCATTTGCAAGTATATTCCTCCCTTTCGTAATTGAAATATAATTGCGAACCCTTTTTGATCGTAACAGCTAACTAATCTTGTCATGTACGCAATTGTTGAAACAGGCGGAAAGCAGCATCGTGTCGCTCTGGGCGAGAAGATTCGCGTCGAACGTCTGAAAGCCGAAGTAGGCTCCGATGTTCAGTTGGACAATGTCCTGCTGGTTTCCAAGCCGGAAAATATTTTGATCGGCACACCTCGGGTTGAAGATTTCGAAGTTCGGGCCAAGGTGACCGACCACGGACGCGGCGACAAGATCCGCGTCATCAAGATGAAGCGCCGCAAAAACTATCGACGGACCCAGGGTCATCGTCAGGATTACACGGAATTGCAGATTACGCAATTCGGCGAGGAAGTGCTTGAGATGACGCCTGCCGTTGAGTCTGTCGATGATTCCGACGCGGGTGCAGACGATGTTCAAGAGCATCAGGCGGCTGATACGCAGCCTTCCGAAGACATTGAGAACGAGCGGGCGGCAGCGCAAGAATCATCCTAGGTAACTGAAATGGCACACAAAAAAGCAGGCGGTAGCTCCAGAAACGGCCGTGACTCGATTTCCAAGCGACTCGGTGTCAAGCGATATGGCGGCGAGACAGTCAGAGCCGGCAACATCATCGTCCGTCAGCGCGGGAGCAAGTTTCATCCGGGCGAGAACGTCGGCATGGGCAAGGACTATACGCTTTTTGCCACTTCCGAAGGGCAGGTGACGTTCGAGGTCAAGGGTCCGTTGCGAAAAAAGACCGTTTCGGTCGTTTCCGCCTAGTCATCCCGGCCTTTGCGGGCCGGCATTCCCATCGTAGGACCGGCGACACAGGCGTCCGGTTCCAGCCATGTTCGTTGACGAAGCCTATATTGAAGTCGAAGCAGGCAAGGGCGGTCGAGGCTGCCTGTCGTTTCGCCGTGAAAAGTTCGTGCCGAGAGGCGGGCCTGACGGCGGAGACGGCGGCAGGGGCGGGCACGTCTATCTGTCGGCTGACCCGCATCTGAATACGCTCGTCGATTTCTACTACGCAAGGAGTCATAGGGCCGAAAACGGCCGTCCGGGCGAAGGGCGCAACTGTACCGGCCGCGACGGTGCGGACCTTGAAGTCAGAATTCCGGTCGGCACCCTCATCTACGATGCAGACACCCGCGAACTGATTTGCGATGTCACTACAGCGGATTGCCGCACCATGGTCGCAAGAGGCGGTGTCGCCGGCGTCGGCAATGCCCGATTCAAGTCCAGCACCAACCGGTCGCCGCGGCGCACGACGCCCGGAACTGCCGGAGAGGCGCGCAATTTGCGCCTTGAGTTGCAGTTGCTTGCCGATGTGGGTCTTGTCGGACTTCCGAACTGCGGCAAGTCGACTTTCATCCGCAGTGTAACGAAGGCGCGCCCGAAGACTGCTCCCTATCCGTTTACAACGTTGAAGCCGCATCTGGGCGTCGTCTCGTTCGACCAGGGCAGAAGCTACGTGATTGCCGACATTCCCGGATTGATCGAAGGTGCATCGGAGGGTTCCGGGCTGGGCATTCAGTTTCTAAAGCACCTGCGTCACACGCGGTTGCTGTTTCACATCGTCGATATTGCAGAACACGACGATATTCGCACGGTTGCCGATTCGGTGCGGACGATCGAACGGGAAATGGCCCAGTTCGATTCGAAGCTGACCGAGACGCCGCGCTGGCTTGTAATGAATAAGACTGACCTGCTGCCTGACGAGCAAGCCGCTGCCCGCTGCGACGAATTGCGCGAGCGATTGGACTGGAAGGGCAGGCAGTTCATGATATCGGCAATTACCGGAAAAGGCTGCAAGCGCCTTGCCGGCGAAGCGATGCAGTGGTACGAGTCGTGCAAGGCCGAATCATCCGGGCATAGCCATGGCGGCTAGCTTCGATTGCTCTGCCGCCTCAAGATGGGTTGTCAAGATCGGCAGTTCCCTGATTACCGATGTTGATGCGGGAATCAATGTCGAGCGCATTGAGGCGTGGGCAGGGCACATCTCCGAACTCAAGCGTCAGGGCTGTGAATTTGTCATTGTGTCGTCAGGTTCCATTGTCGAGGGGCTTAAGCGTCTGGGATGGAAGCGCCGCCCGCATGAAGTGCACCTGCTGCAGGCTGCGGCATCGGTCGGGCAGATGGGGCTGGTCAGCCATTATGAGTCGGCTTTTGAACGCCGCGGCTTCCGTACTGCGCAAGTTCTGCTCACCAACGCGGACCTTTCGAACCGAGGGCGCTATCTGAATGCGCGCAATACGCTGCGAACCTTGCTTGAACTGGGGATCATTCCGATCGTCAATGAAAACGATACCGTGGTGACCGACGAAATCCGACTGGGCGACAACGACACGCTGGCCGGGTTGGTGGCGAACATCGTCGACGCCGAACTGCTGGTGATCCTGACTGATCAGGACGGACTATACCGGCGCGATCCCAGGGCAGACCCGGACGCCCCGATTATACGGACAGCCGACTCGATGGATGAATCGCTTCGCGCGATGGCGGGTCCGGGAACCGCGTACGGGCGAGGCGGCATGCGTACCAAGGTCGAGGCTGCGCGGCGTGCTGCGCGATCAGGTACTGCGACCGTAATTGCGTCGGGCCTGAACGAATCGCAGTTGCACGATATTCGGAGCAATGAGTTTACCGGAACCTTGCTGACGCCTCGGCATGGAAAGATGGCGGCGCGCAAGCGCTGGCTGGCAGGCCAGTTGCGCGAATCCGGAACGCTTGTGCTGGACGACGGAGCGGTGCAGGCGCTAACCCAGTACGGGCGCAGCCTGCTGCCGGTCGGTGTCAAGGAGGTAATCGGGCACTTTGATCGCGGAGATCTGGTTGTCTGCTGCAATGGCCGGCACGACGAGATTGCCAAGGGCCTGTCAAACTATAATTCTTCCGAGGCCAATCGCTTGAAGGGATGCCACACCGGTCGGATTGAGGAATTGCTGGGCTATGTCGGCGAACGCGAGTTGATTCATCGGGACAACATGGTGCTTGTCGAATAGATCGGCTGACTCGGCATTCGTACGATGAATTGCGGCGGCGTGTGATTCGGCTTGCTTCAATATTCCCGAACTGCAAGCCAGGATTGAAGAACCTTGGCGTTTGTATTGGCTGGCGCGCTCAGGCCAGTTCTGCTTTGAGTTTAAGCAGGTTCCGTTCTTCAATGCCGAATACGATCGCGATCAGGTGGATCTGGCGTTTCAGCTCTCGGTATGCGATGTCCATTCAAGCGGCCGGCGCGCCCGGGCATACCCCGGACCCTTGGCTGGCAGCTCCCAGATCCTCTTGCTTTCGAGCGCCTCGTGCATCTGACGGCACGAAGCCTTCGGCGTTGGCGCCAGATCGATGCGCCAATTCAAGTGCTCGCATATCGTCTGCGACAGCTCCTTGCGGTTTAGGCTTAGAAACATCTCGACCGTCTGACTGACCTCCTGCAGCTGCCAGCGCGTCAGGCGCCGACCGAAAAATGTCGTCGTCTTCAGTTTCCTGATGCTCTCGTCCATGCCCCCCCCCCATAAGTAGTCGTCCCTGAATAAACAATAATTCAGTGATATATCATTGTTAATAATGAATAATGTTGCTGTTTTGTTTGTTCTGTAATTGCCAGAAATGGTATAATTGAGCATCATTATCTGGCAATTTGAAGGGTAAAAATGAAGCCTCAACCACCCCAAGATCAAGATCAGGCTGAACTGTTCCGCAACCGCCTTGACAACCAGATCAACATGGCCCATGAGTTGGTGCGCCTGTCGGCTTTGATCGACTGGCACGTGTTCGATGCGCGTTTCGGTCAGTTGTATCATGCCGACAAAGGCTGTCCTGGAAAACCCACCCGACTGATGGTGGGTTTGCTGTATTTAAAACACGTCTATCAGATGTCTGATGAACTGTTGGTGGAGCGTTGGCTGGAGAATCCGTACTGGCAGTACTTTTGTGGTGAGAGTTATTTTCAAACCCAATGGCCGATTGACCCGAGTTCTTTGACGCGTTATCGTCAGCGTATTGGGGAACAAGGCTGTCAATGGCTGTTGCAACAGACGATTGCAGCCGGAGTTTCAAGCGGTGCGGTTCGAGAGTCGCATTTAAAGCGGGTGACAGTGGACACCACGGTGCAGGAAAAAGCGGTGAGTTTTCCGACCGACACTAAGTTGCTGAATCGTTCCCGTCAACGCTTGGTGCGACTGTGTCATCAACACGGTGTGCAGTGGCGTCAAAGTGATGCGCGTGCGGGTCCAAGGCATTTGTTTCAGGCCAACCGTTATGCCCATGCCCGGCAATACAAGCGAATGCGTCGCCAGATTCGCAAGCTGCACACCTATCTTGGCCGGGTGGTGCGCGACATTGAACGCAAGATTGCCACCGATGCACAGTTGCAGTCGGTGTTTGCCGATGAACTGGGTCTGGCCAGACGCTTGGTGGCACAAAAAAAGGACAGTTCCAACAAGCTTTACAGTCTCCATGCACCGGAGGTGGAGTGCATCAGCAAGGGTAAGGCGCACAAGCGCTACGAGTTTGGGGTCAAGGTCTCCATCGCGGTGACCAACCGCAGCAACTTCGTGGTGGGTGGCCTGGCGTTGCCGGGCAACCGGTATGATGGTCACACCTTGAAACAAGCCTTGGACCAGGTACGTGTGCTCATTGGACAGCGCATTGAGGAGGTGTTTGTGGATCGCGGCTATCGCGGTCATTATGAAACCGACAGTGCGGTTTACATCTCGGGACAAAAGCGCGGGGTGACGGCACGCATCCGCAGATGTCTGAAACGCCGCCAGGCGATTGAGCCGATCATGAGTCATCTGAAACATGATGGCTGGCTGGGACGCAACCATCTGAAAGGCACTGAAGGCGACAGCATCAATGTGCTGCTCAGCTGTGCGGGACACAATCTGCGGTTGATCCTGAAACGTTTGAGGGACAGGTGTGTCCGTTTTTTTGTCGCTCAGTTTTTCGGTGGATTATTCACCAAAAACGGTGGCTTTCAGGTGCCAATTACGGTTTTGGTGCGTTGAACGCTGTGTAAGACCGTCTCAGATGGCGACAACTTGACATTCATCGGCTCGAAAATCGACAAAATATCGTTTTATTCAGGAGCGACTAAGTATGCAATAAACCGGCAATGCTATTGTCGTATATTGCGAAAGGAATGTTAAGAGCGGATGGCTATATTTTTTTCTAAGCCATTTAATGATTTTTTTCAATAGCTTGAACGCTGCTGTGCCGTCACTCAATTGAATTCTGGCAAGCAAATGCCATTGATCACTTTCCGAAGTTAACTCTGGTCATATGAAATGATTGAACCTGAAATATAACAATGGTGCGCGCCTTGAATTGACTTGCACTCGCTCCATGTAGTTCTCAACACTTGTTCTGCTTAAGGGCTATCGCTATAGGAGAAAACATTCTTAGTTAACTCTTTGAAATATTCTCCATCTATGTGTGATTCAATTGTTTTCCGATCGCAAATATCAACAAAATCGGCACTTTCAAGAACTGCATGGAAGCCAAGTCGTGCGGGTGCACGACCAATTGGAAGTGGTATTTCTGAGGCGAAACGCCCAAGAATTTCGCTTGCTTCGTCGCATTTTGCAAAGAAAATTGCCTGAATTGCCCAGTCCCTCAGCGAATTTGAGATGAGCCAGAATCTATTATGGTTATCTACACGCTTGGCAGATTCAAGAGCGGTTTTGAAGAGTTCATGCGCTTCTTGACAATCATATTTACCGCACTTTCCCATTGCGGTAACAGCCATTATACGCGTGGCCTCAATACGAGTATCCTCGATTTGTGCTAATTTGCGAGCCAAGGTGGCATAATCGTGTGCGACCTCATAGTTCTGAATTTGAATCAATTCGCCAGCTAGGACGAGAAGAACATCTGCAGTGACTGCTTCGCGACGCCTTTCGATGATATTCATTGCACTTGCCACCAATGGGAATTTGATCGAATTCATCTGGCGTGCGGCACTTAAATTGTTATGACCAGTCATCAGGGCAACGGCTGTTGCATTTGCTCTTCCAATCTCGATGACAATATCATCCAATTTATCGAGGTCGGAAAATTTTCGTTCACTTTGCGCGACTATAGTCTGATCTGCAATTGTTACAATCCCTACTACAATTGAAACAACAAAGGCAAATAAGGGCATCCATTTAGAAAAAAAATTTCTAGTTTTTCCGAGCATTTTCTACATCATTTACATTTACTACCTGTCGCACGCAGGTTCAATTGCAAAATTTGTTTGCGTATTTGTCGTATCGCTTATCAAATTCCGCTTGACACATATCGAGGTTCGCCTTGTAGAAATTCCTGATCCGGATTTTTTCGTCCTCCACATCCTTTGCCTTGCGACCGACTACCACCATTGCTGAAACCGCGCTATCCATCGCAAAATTTGCCGAATCCACGCAGTGCTTGCGTATTGTCTGGTAGTCATCCCATAGTTCATCATCATTCCATATCTTGGTACTGAGTCCGGCCGTTAGCGATTCTGTCCTGTGACCGTTGCCGTTAACCCATGTTCCCAAGTGAAAAGTGCCTAAATTAACCCAGTTGTAGCACTTGGCCGATTGGCCGGTGGATTGGTTGATGTTTTTGTGGAATTTATCCAATGCAGCAACAATCCTTTTTTCTTCTTCTCGCGTAAACATTGGTTTATGTCCATGCCGCTCATTATGGTAATAATGCACGATATCCCAGCCGGTTGTATTGCGGTCTTCCCAGGTATAGGATTTAACGGATTCACGACCTGAAGCTACGGCCTCGTAATGGATTTTATCGTCAAAGGCGTCTCTTTCTCCTGGACCGTAATCCGCTAGCTGGCCGCATTCTGTTTCGTCTCTGCAAAGAAAGCCAAACACGGAGGCACCCTCCGGCCCCCTATCGAGTTCCTCCAAATATATCGCTTTCAGTTCGGATAAAGGGAAATGCCAAATACAGCCGCCGCCGTTGCAAATTTGCTGTTCACGGATAAGTAGCGATTTATCTTCCTCGACAATCTGAAGTTCAGCCAAAGGGTCTCCATACCTGTCTCGGTCCGGGTCTGTCTTCTTGCCATCAAGCAATTCGGTTAGTTCTGCATAGGCCGCTCCTTCCCCTCCGACTTCGCTTTCTTCCGCTTGATCGGGTTCTACGCTTCCGGCTTTGTCTGCCGGCCCGCTTTCGCTTTCGGCGGCTTGATTGCTCCTAGCTGGCGGGCAAGGTCCGTCATCGCCCACGCGGTAGAAGTCAACTTGCGCCATCAAGTAGTTGTATCCCTCATCCGATGGCTTGCTGCCATGCGCCCGTAAATATGATTTTGCCGCTGCCGTTGTCTTGTTGCCCCAAATTCCGTCAAGCGCCCCCGGGTTGAATCCGCAACCCTTCAAAACTTGTTGAACGGCGCGTATATTTTCTTTCGATACATCGCCATATGAAAGTCCAGGAGCAAAAACGAACGTTAGCAACATAAACATTACAAGTGTTCTATACATGAGTCGTAATTTCAAAGCAACACCCTCGATTTGTATTAACTAAACGGCAAGCATTTTCGTTAAACTGTGACAACACACTTGGCAATAAGTCCTGAAATCATCTGAATAATTTCTGTGTTTATGCTGTGCTCAAGTGAAAATGCCTCTTTATGTGCAGACTAGGTTAACTGTACCCCCCCCTTGTCAAGCCGCAAAACCGGGCAATCGAGCATGCGAGATTTGACCGATTTCAGAATACGGTGACTGTTGCCGAATTCGCCCAAACCACAAGCGAATATCCATATTGCAAGTCGCATTGTGATATATTGCGCCTATACTCAAATTTGTTAACAACATGCGTCAAGCCGTGCAGGTTTCGATTTAAACGAATTCTATTTGGCGGTTTGAAGGCCTGTTATTTTGGAGGTTATATGAAAAGGTTTAAATTAATTACTGCGACTTTGGCGCTCGGTGCGGCAATTGCTGTTCCGGGACTCGCACAAGCCGCAACAAACATTAAGATTCAGTCCGTTATTCCGGTAACGGCAGATGAAACCGTCATGCTTAGGCAATTTGGCGATAACGTAACGACGCTGACCAACGGCGAAGTGACGTTCGAAATTTTGCCTGCCGGTGCGGTTGTCGGAGTCAAGCAGACACTTGAGGCCGTGGATAAGGGACTGATCGAAGGCGGCTTCGCCTGGACGCACTACTGGTCCGGCTATCATCCGGCAGCAACGCTATTCGGTTCTCCGACTGCAGGTGCCGGGCTCGGCATCGACAATATCGCGTGGATTTCGTGGTACATGTTTGGCGGAGGCAAGGATTTGTATGATCGTTTGTGGACCGAAATGGGTATGAACATTAAAGGCTTGATGCTGCAACCGGTCGGTCCGGAAGCTCTCGGGTGGTTCAAAGATCCGATCACAAGCATGGAAGACTTTCGCAAGTACAAGTTCAGAACTCCTCCGGGCATCCCCGGCCAGACCTATAAGGACATCGGAATCGCAGCAGTTGCCATGGGTGGCGGAGATATTCTTCCAGCCTTGGAAAATGGCACGATCGATGCGGCCGAATGGTGTTGCCCGAAGCCTGACTCAGTGTTCGGATTTCAGAAAGTCCTGAAAAACTACTACCTGCAAGGACTTCACCAGGTTGTCGTCAACGCTGACGTATACATCAACGGCGATGTATGGAACAGCTTGTCGCCTCATTCGCAGTCGGCCATGGAAGTGTCTGCTGACGCTTCGCTGATGCAGTCGATGGCCTACAGGATCTATGAGAACGGCAAGGCGCTTAAGGACCTGACTGAAAATCATGGAGTCATCCTTCACGACACGCCTGCTGACTACTTCACCGAGTACATGAACGCGGTGCATAACAGCATGAACAAGTACAGGGAAGAGAATGAGTTCTTTGATGAAGTGTGGAATTCAATGAAAGAATTTGCTGACATCGCTGTACCGTTCTGGGCAGGCGCCCAAACAACCAATGCGAACCTCGGCCAGGCATACGCCAAGCAGAAGCAGTAGCAAAGGAAATTTTTTATCGAGAGACAGCGCGCGTCTTAGTGCAATACTAGGCGCGCGCCGCCTTCGGCGGTAAAACGAAGATGCATCTCGCCGTTATCGCGGCGGATGTGAAATAACAATAGTGACTATGGAGTAGTCCGGTGTCTGAACAAGCTCCAGAAGTAACAGACATCACCGATGAACTGATTGCCGAGCGCCGTTCCGGTGACCCCGGTCAGTTGCCGGATGATATGCCGCGCTGGATGGCGTTGACAATCACCTGGATCGATACATTCAGTCTCTGGATCGGTCGTATCGTTTGTCTTTTGGTTGTCCCCATTTTCCTTGCGATGGTCTACGAAGTCGTAATGCGCTACGTATTCATCGCTCCTACCATGTGGGTCTACGATGTAAGCCGTATGCTATACGGTGCTCTGTTCATGCTAGGTGCCGGCTACGCCCTGTCCAAAGGCATACATATCAGGGCGGACTTTATCTACCGTAATTTCTCTACAAAGACGCAAGGCACGGTAGACGCACTGCTGTATGTGCTGCTGTATTTCCCCGGAATGCTCGTTTTCCTGTGGACCTCCTTGGATTTTGCGGGGGTTTCCTGGGTGCGAGGGGAAAAAGGCATGGACACGGCATGGATGCCGTATGTGGCGCCCATCAAGACCGCTTTACCGGTCGGTGTCTTCTTCCTCCTAGTTCAAGGAGTCTCGGAACTGCTTAAAAGCTATTACGCAGCGACCCGGGGCAGGTGGCCAAACGAATGAGTCCTGAAATTCTAGGCTTCATTCTTATCGCGGTCATGTTGTTCGCGATATTCGTCGGATTTCCGATTTCGTTCACGCTTATTTTCCTAGGCTTCGTATTCGGCTACATCGGGTTCGGAGAAGTCGTCTTCTACTTGATGACTTTTCAGTTTTATTCCGTCATGATGGAGCAAACCCTTGCAGCGGTGCCATTGTTCATATTCATGGGCATCATGATGGAGGCCGCCGGATTGATGGAGCGGCTGTTTAGTGCTGTACAGCTTATGCTTTCCCGCGTTCGGGGCGCGCTGTACATCGCGGTTCTTTTCGTTTCTACGATATTTGCCGCCGCAACGGGCATTGTAGGTGCATCGGTCACAATTCTAGGGATCATGGCCGCCAAGACCATGAACCGGTCCAAATACGATGTAAAGCTTGCGGCCGGCACGATTACTGCAGGTGGCACGCTGGGAATTCTTATTCCGCCGAGCATCATGCTGGTCGTCATGGGGCCGGTGATGGAGATTCCGGTTACCGATCTGTTTGCAGGAGCGGTGATTCCCGGCATGATGCTGGCTTTGATGTATACATCCTATTCGTTGATCCGATGCTGGATCAATCCGAATCTGGGTCCCGCGCTGCCGGAAAGCGAGCGGGCCAAGAATCTGAAAGTGGTCGCCAGAGAGTTCTTTTTCGGCTTGGTACCACCCGCGCTTCTGGTGTTTTCCGCGCTTGGCAGCATCATGTTCGGTCTTGCTACGCCGACAGAGGGAGCGGCATGCGGAGCGTTCGGCGCCTTGCTGCTGACCATCGCCTATCGCCGCCTGACTTGGAAAAAGTTCTTCAACGCGCTAATCAAGACGCTTGAAATTACCGCATTGATCATGTTGCTGGTTGCGGCTTCGAACTTCTTCGGCGCGGTGTTCTCGCGCCTTGGCACGCCAACGATGCTGACCGAATTCTTGCTCGATCTTGACGTGAACCGCTACGTGATTCTGATCATCATTATGGCAGTCATCTTTCTGCTCGGCTGGCCGCTGGAATGGGTTCCGATCGTGTTGATCATTGTGCCGATCCTGATTCCGCTCGTCAATCAGCTGGAATTCAACTTGGTGTGGTTCGCCATTTTGGTAGCGGTAAATCTGCAAACCGCGTGGCTATCCCCACCTGTGGCCTTATCGGCGTACTTTCTCAAGGGAGTGGTCCCTGAATGGGACCTTAAGGACATTTATCTCGGCATGATGCAGTTCATGGGACTGCAGGTGATAGGATTGGCCGTGATCATGGCCTTCCCGCAGTTGGTGCTGTGGCTGCCGAATCTGATATACGGCGGGAACTGACCTGGGATCGAGGCTCCGTACGCTCTGCCGGCGGCGCGCTAACTCGCTGTCGCCAGTTCCTTTAGGCGGACATTCATGCGGCTTTTCAATCGTGCCGCCTTGTTCCGATGCTGCAATCCCTTTCTGGCGCTTCGATCTATTTTCGAACAGGCGACTCGGTAGGCTTCCTGAGAAGCGGCCACGTCGCTGGATTCCAGCGCCTTGTAGAATTTCTTGATGTAAGTGCGGACAGCGGCGCGCTCGCTCATGTTGCGGCTGCGCTGTGTCGTGTTTTGTCGCGCACGCTTGCGCGCTTGAGGTGAATTGGCCAAAGCAGTTGTGTCCTTGTGTCTGTATCAGTGAAAAATGCAGGAATATCTCATCATTCGGGCACAATGTCAATAAGCGTGACAAGTTTGTGCAACGATTCTGCAGACTTTGAAATTAGTCGCAGGAATGGCAATTTTAATTGAAAATGAAATTCACAGGCAATAAATTGGTAAATTCGTAGCGTCGGACCACGCTGCCCGGATTCGATGTCGACACTAGGTGCCGCTGAATCGGTTGCGGACATGCCGGGGCGAATATCATTCCTGCTATTGTTGCGATTCCAACTTCTGACTATTTAACGCGGTGGACGAAAAATCAGCAAGCCGGCCAGCATCCGGTTCTCGTGGGTTGCTGAAATCGACAGCATCCGCCGGATCAATGACTGCGCTGTCGCGAGTCACAGGTCTGATTCGAGACGTCATTTTCGCCAATCTGGTCGGGAGCACATTCGTTGCCGATGCTTTCTTTGTCGCGTTCAGGATTCCGAATTTCTTTCGCAGAATTTTCGGTGAAGGCGCGTTTTCAGCGGCGTTTGTCCCTGTCTATACCCAGCAGAGAGTTTCAAGACCTCCTCAGGAGGTGCGCGGATTTGTCGATCTTGTCACCGGTAGGCTGGCGCTCGTACTGGCGCTGATTGTCGTCGCCGGCGTTCTCGCCGCGCCCGCCCTGGTGTCGTTTCTAGCGCCCGGATTTCGTGCCGACCCTGCAAAGTATCAATTGACTGTTGATGCGCTGCGCCTGACGTTCCCCTATTTGTTCTTCATTTGCCTGGTCGCGCTGAGCGCGGCGATCCTGAATACCTGGGGCTATTTTGCGGCACCGGCGGCGACTCCCGTGCTGCTGAATCTTTCGTTGATCGCTGCGGCCCTGTGGGTCACCGGCATTGTCGACAACGCTGCGATTGCGCTTTCGATCGGCGTCCTAGCGGCCGGGGTCGTTCAATTGCTGTTTCAAATTCCCTTTCTCACCAAAGTCGGCGTCATGCCTGTTCCGCGTCTTGCACTGCGGCACGACGACGAATCGCGCAAGGGGGCGCGAGAAGTGTGGCGCCTGATGATGCCGGCAATCTTCGGTACCTCGGTCGCTCAGCTTAATTTGATCGTCAATACGTTCATCGCTTCCTTTCTAGTCACCGGAAGCGTGTCGTGGCTGTACTACTCGGACCGGCTTATGGAGTTTCCGCTTGGCGTTTTCGGCGTGGCGCTCGGTACGGTTATTCTGCCGCGGTTGTCGAAAGTGCACGCCGAGTCGTCGCCCGAAGAATTTTCAGCCTTGCTCGACTGGGGAATGCGATGGTGTCTCATTGTCGCCTTGCCGTCGACAGCCGGCCTGATCGCCTTGGCCGAGCCGATGATGACGACTCTGTTCTTCTACGGTGCGTTCACGAATTTGGATGTGACGATGTCGGCGCGCGCACTTGTGGCGTTTGCAGCCGGATTGACCGGTTTGATGGCTGTGCGCGTTCTTTCTCCCGGATTCTTCGCACGCAACAACACCAAGACACCTGTCAATGCCGGAATCATTGCGATGATCGCCAACGCCGTGCTGGCGGCAGTACTGGTATTTCAGTTCGAGCATGTCGGACTGGCGCTCGCTACTTCGCTGGCGGCGTATCTGAATGCAGGAATCCTGCTTGTGCTGCTGATCAGGCAGCGGGCCTATTCCCCGCTGCCTGGCTGGCCGGTGTTTTTGTGCCGGGTCGCAGGTGGTTCCCTTATAATGTGTGCGGCATTGCTGTGGTCAGTGCCTGACAGTTCGCTTTGGTTTGAATACAGCATTTTTGAGCGTGCAATGCATTTGGCGATAAGAATCTTCGCGGGCATTGCAATATACGCAACTTGTCTGCTGCTGTTCGGAATACGCATACGCCAGCTAGTACGGAAATGAGTGCTGCTGAGAAATTGATACAGATCGTATCGCCAGGCGATACGCGATACTTTACGCTTGTTGAAGCCAATGAGGCATTGCCTTTGATCCAGCGAATCACTGCGGAGTCCTACCGGCAGTTGCAGATTGTGCAGCGCGAGATACAGAATTTGCTTCCCAACGATTCGAGAATTGCAAGTGTGGAGGCGCGCTACGAACAAATTGTCAAGAAGTGGATTTCAAAGATGGAGCGACTCGGCGTGATCGTCAAAGGCTTGTGGCTGGTTGATTTTGATACCGGCGACGGCTACTTGTGCTGGAAGTATCCGGAATTGAAGGTGTCGCACTACCACGAATACACGGGCGGGTTTGCCACGCGCCAGCCGGTCGACGAAATAATTGAGCAAAATCGTCCTGACTGGGCGTGAATCGAATTCCTCGCCGGTCTTGCCGCGCGACAGCGGACTTTCTTGCAAACTTCTTCAAACCATTCCATTGTCATAGTCAAGCGTTATGGAATTCATTCGCGGAGCGCACAACATTCGTCCGCGCCATTGGGGCTGCGTCGCTTCGGTCGGAAATTACGACGGGATCCATTTAGGGCATCACAAGGTTATTCGGTCGCTGGCCGTGACCGGTGCGAAACTGGGTCTGCCCGTTGCGATCATCACCTTTGAGCCGCATCCGATGGAATTCTTCGTTCCCGACAGGGCGCCGCCTCGTCTGATGACGGTGCGCGAGAAGGTTGAAGCGATGACGGAACTGGGCGTTGATCGGGTATGCTGCTTGCGCTTTGATCACAACTTGGCGAATACGGAGCCCGAAGAGTTCATCTCCGAATTGCTGGTAGAAAAGCTCGGGGTTCGGCATATTGTCGTGGGCGATGATTTCCGATTCGGGCGAAATCGTCGCGGCAATTTCGATATGCTTCGCGCCGAGGGCGCGAAATACGATATTGACGTCAATATGACCGAGTCATTTTTGATCGGCCGCAATCGCGTCAGCAGCACGCGGGTGCGTGAATTGCTCAATGCGGGCAGGCTGTCGCAGGCAGCGCTGCTTCTCGGCCGCGACTACTCGATCTCGGGGCGCGTGGTTCGCGGCGACGGAAACGCTAGGCAATGGGGCTTTGCGACTGCGAATATCGTGCCGGCATTTCAGAATCCGCCCATGACCGGGGTATTTATCGCCGAAGTCGATGGCATTCGCGATGGCCAGGGGCTCCCGGCGGCTGTGAGTCTGGGGAACCGCCCCACGATTGGCGGCAAGCATATGGTTCTAGAAGCGCATCTGATCGATTTCGACGGAGATTTGTATGGGAAACGGATCCGGGTGCGGTTTCTCAAGAAGCTTCGTGACGAAATGCAATTTTCATCGATCGAAACGATGATAGAGCACATTCATCGCGATATTGCCGATACGCGCGAGTACTTCGGCAGCGAACAGTCGCTACTGGCTTCTTGACTGAACGGCAACGTTGAATGGATACTGGGACTTTTGAGCGCTGCTGAGCGCACTAACGGACAATCAAAGAGCGAATCGATACATTAACCGCAGGTTGCGCACGGCCGCACTGTAACTGACAGGCATCATCAAGCACGATGGCAAATTACAAAGACACAATCAATCTTCCGAAAACCGATTTTCCGATGCGCGGAAATTTGGCGCAGCGCGAACCTGCCACACTCGCATTCTGGGACGAGACTGACATCAACGGCATGTTGCGCGAGGCTCGCCGCGGGCGAGACAAGTTTGTTCTGCATGACGGACCGCCTTATGCCAATGGCGCATTGCACATCGGGCATGCGGTGAATAAGATTCTCAAGGACGTCATTGTCAAGTCCAAGACGATGAGCGGCTACGATTCTCCGTACTTGCCCGGCTGGGACTGCCACGGGTTGCCGATTGAGCATCAAGTGGAAAAGAAACTTGGCCGGACGGCGTACCGTGAAGATCCGAAAGCATTCCGGGCCGCATGCCGTGCGTTCGCGGCCAAGCAGATTGAGAATCAGCGTGTAGGATTCAGGCGCATGGGGGTGATCGGCGACTGGTTCAATCCGTACTTGACGATGAACTATCACACCGAGGCGAACACCGTCCGCGCCTTGAAGGAAATTGTTGCCAACGGCCATTTGCTGCACGATCTCATGACGGTCTACTGGTGCGCTGACTGCAGGTCCGCGCTTGCAGAAGCGGAAGTCGAGTACATGGACAAAAAGTCGAGAACGGTCGATGTCCGACTGGTTTCACCGCATCGCGATTCGGTGTTCTCCGCATTCTCGCTGTCAACGGACGAGACCGTACCGGTCAGCGCTGTGATCTGGACAACGACGCCGTGGACTTTGCCCGCCAATCGCGGCGTTGCAGTCAATGCCGAATTGGTCTATGCGCTGGTTCGATGGGAATCAAAAGACGGGATTGAATATGTGATTCTTGCCGAAGATCTGGTCGAATCATGTGCAAAGCGGTTCGGAATCGGAACACTGAGCATTGTTGCCAGGGCAGACGGCGAGAAGTTGCAGGGTTTAAGGTTCCAGCACCCGATGCTTGGATCCGAAAAGGAGGTGCCCGTAATTCTTAGCGATCACGTGACGCTGGAAGCAGGTACCGGACTTGTGCATATTGCTCCGGGCCACGGTCACGAAGATTTTGCGCTCGGCAAGGCGCATGGTCTGGAAATTGCCAATCCTGTAGGGCCGGACGGAGCCTTTTTGCCGGATACGGACGATGTGGGCGGACTTCGGGTCAATGAAGCGGTTGGCAAGATCATCGAGTTGCTTGATGAGCGCGGGGTGCTGCTTTGCTCGGCGACAATCGAGCACAGCTATGCGCACTGCTGGCGGCACAAGTCTCCGATTCTCTACCGCGCTACACCGCAGTGGTTTATCAGCATGGACGGCAAGAATTTGCGCAGCACTGCGCTCGATGCGGTCAAGAAGGTCCAGTGGGTGCCGACCTGGGGCGAGGCGCGCATGGACGGCATGGTGCGCAATCGTCCTGATTGGTGTCTTTCTCGCCAGCGCGTCTGGGGAACGCCGATTACCTTGTTTATCCACAAGGAAACCGGCGAACTGCATCCGCGAACACTTGAGGTGATGGAGATCGCAGCCGAGAAGATCGAGCAGCATGGAATCGATGCCTGGTTCGACTTGGATGACACAGTTTTTATCGGAGATGATGCCGGTGACTACGAAAAGGTTACCGATGTGGTCGATGTGTGGTTCGACTCCGGATCAACACACTACAGCGTGCTCAACCATCGCGAGGGCATGACCAATCCCGCGGGGATGTATCTGGAGGGATCGGATCAGCATCGGGGCTGGTTTCAATCGAGTCTTCTGGTCAGTGTGGCGATCACTGGAAAGGCGCCGTACGATTCGGTATTGACACATGGCTTTACGGTTGACGGCGACGGCAGGAAGATGTCCAAGTCCGTGGGAAATATCATCGAGCCGGACAAGGTGATCAATACGCTCGGCGCCGACGTGCTCAGGCTGTGGGTGTGTGCAACGGAATATGAAGCGGAAATGAGCATTTCGCAGGAGATTCTCAAGCGTACTTCCGATTCGTATAGGAGAATCCGCAACACAGCGCGTTTTCTGGTCGGGAATCTGCATGGATTTGATCCGTCTCAGCAATTGGAATGGGAGGACATGCTCGAACTGGATCAATGGGCGGTTGCGACCGCCCGTGCGCTGCAAGATGAGATCGTTCAGTGCTACGACGACTACACGTTTCACGTGATTTGCCAGAAAATCCATCAGTTCTGCATTGTTGAGATGGGCGGATTCTATTTGGACATCATCAAGGATCGGCTTTATACGATGCCGCGCGACAGCCGCGGGCGCAAGTCGGCGCAAACAGCCATGCATCACATTCTCGAAGCTTTGACGCGATGGCTGACCCCGATCTTGAGTTTCACTGCAGAGGAGCTGTGGAAGTTTCTTCCCGGAGACCGGGATAAGTCGGTCCTTTTGTCACAATGGTATGACGGCTGGCCCAAGGAGCGCCGCGTCGATGAAGATTTCTGGGACCGGGTCATCAAGGTTCGCACCGAGGTGAACCGTGAAATCGAAGCATTGCGGGATAAAGGAGATGTGGGTTCTTCGCTTGAAGCAGAAGTGGTGATCTATGCAGACAATGATTGGAACGACACGCTGGCCAGGCTGGGAGATGAGTTGAAGTTTGCGATGATCACTTCCAGCTGCCGGATTGAGGATCTTAAGGCTGCGCCCGACGACACAGTATCGACAGAATTGTCCGGGGTTCGCTTGAAAGTCCGTGCGTCAGAAAATCAAAAGTGCGTCCGTTGCTGGCACCAGACAGCGGATGTCGATTCCAATCCGGACTACCCGCAAATCTGTCTGCGCTGCGTTGAGAACATAGCCGGCGATGGCGAGCAAAGGCAGTTCGCCTGATGCATGCGCATTGAGCGGCTGAGCTGAACGTCTTTCGTGGCAGGGACTGCGCCGATGTCGGATTCCGAGTCCCCGAAACGATCTCTGACCGCTTTGTATCTGATAGCGGCAGGGTGCATTGTCCTGGCCGATCAGATGTCGAAACTGGTGGTCTTGCGGTCGCTGTTGCCGTACGAACCGGTGAGCGTGACGGGCTTTTTTAATCTGACCTTGGTGTTCAATAAGGGTGCGGCATTCGGCTTTCTTAGCAATTCGGGCCTGCAGCCAAATTTTGTGTTTACAGTTCTGTCGATTGTGATTCTGTTCGCGCTCGGCTGGACATTTTGGTCATTGCGGCCAGGCCGAAGTCAGACAGCGCTGGCAATTTGCCTAATTTTTAGCGGTGCAGTCGGGAATTTGATTGATCGAATCAGCCGCGGCCATGTTGTCGACTTTATTGATGTGCATTTTGCGGGGTGGCATTTCTACACATTCAATGTTGCCGATTCGGCGATTACGATAGGCGCGACGCTGATGATCCTTGATTTGCTCGGGGTGAGGGTTTTCTTTCGAAAGTCTTCCAAAGGTTGAATTTCTTTGTGACGGAAATGAAGTTTTTGCTCGGTCACTTCGTCATCAATCGTGTTCGACCAACTCTTAGTTGCCCGAGTGCAGACTAGACCCGGACCAGTTTTAACAAAGGTTCAAAGCTGTACAGAGCTGACTTGCTACCAGAGGCTTCTTCAATTCTTACAATCAGATTTTCTTTGAGAAGTATTCGAGTGATTCTGGCAGCCGTCACGGAAGGTATGCCTGCATCAGAAAGAAACTGCTTGTTTCTATAGACCGGATGTTTGAATATAAAGTCTAAGGCGTTAATGCTCCACTTTGATGAAAGGCAGTCTGTAAACGCCCCTTTCATTTCTTCGTACAGACCGCTGATGTTCTCTGCGACTTCGAGATTCTGGTTTGCCTGCTTACGGACTACTTCGAGAAAAAAGATGCACCATGATTCCCAGTCGCCGTTAGCTGATACGTTACGCATTGTGTCAATGTATTGATCTCGATTTTCCTCCAGCACTCTACTGACATAGAAGTGCGGGGTGGAGATTGTTCTTGAATTCCAAAGCAATAGCGTAATCAGCATGCGACCGATCCGACCATTGCCATCCGTGAATGGATGCAAGGCTTCGAATTCTACATGCGCAAGCGCAGTTTTGATCAAAACGGGATGAGAACTGCCATTGAGATACTCAAAGAGCGTTTCGAGCCCGTCGTTCAATTGTTCCGGACTGATCGGAGCAAATAGTATCTCCTTCGTTTGGATGTCGGCAAGATAGTTTTGGCTGGTTTTATATTGGCCGGGAGATTTGGATGTCCCGCGCCCGAAGGAGAGCAAAACTGCGTGTGCCTGTTTCAGCAGTGATCCTGAAATTGTATAGCCGTCTTTAATCGCATTTTGTACGTTCAGCAATGCCCGACGATAAAGGAAAGTTTCGATGATGTCTTGTCTTGCGAGGGACTTTTCGGCGCTGACGAGTTCATTGTCTGCAGCATATCTGAGGATTTCATCCATGGTGCTGATTGTTCCCTCGATTCGTGATGAAGTAATTGCTTCCTGATCTCGGAGAGGTGCCAGCACAATTTCGCTATCGTGCAGTCCTTTTGACATTTGGTCATAGCGGGCGAGAGCATCAGTCGCTTCAATTAATGGCTTGACCAGCTTTGAGTAATCCAATTCAGCAGGTGGAAATTTTCCGTAGTGGTAAGTAACGGCTTGATCTTGATCGAATTCCATCTTGCTGGATATTTTGATATTAATAATTTTGAAAATATTGACGACAAGGTGATTAGGCGTTAATAGATTAACGTCTAACTGAGGCGAATCGGTGGTTGTGACCGTCACCAAATCAATTGCAAAAATCACCATCTTGACAACTTTAGACGTTAATAATTTCAAAAATATTAACGACAAGGCAATTAGGCGTTAATAGATTAACGTCTAATTGAGTGTCGAATCGGTGTTAGCACCAAACTGTCTGTGAAATTTGCCACCATGATAACTTTAGATGTTCATAGAACGAAAAATATGAACGACAAGCCGGTTAGGTGTTCCTTCGTGATCGACAAACAATTGCCTCTCAGTCCCGCGTATTCTGTTTCAACAAAAGGACTTCATTGGAAATCAGAGATTACAATGGAACTTGGCAAATGAGTCGCCAACTCAAAAGGTGCAGATGAAATGATGACATCAAAATCGCTGACATTCAACACGATTGATGTTGAAACGGCCAATGCGGATCGAGCGAGCATCTGTCAGATTGGCATCGTCCAAGTTCGAGACGGCAAAATTGTCGATACATGGCAATCTTTGGTAAATCCGGAGGATTGGTTTGATTCTTGGAATGTTTCGGTTCATGGCTTGGACGAATCTGATGTGCGAAATAGTCCTACGCTTCCGGATGTTTGCAGCGAGTTGCACAAGCGATTGCATGGTTCATTTCTTATTAGCCACTCACCGTTCGACCGTGTGGCATTTGAACGCGCCATGCCCAGATATGACCTTGTACCGCTTCAGGTGACATGGCTGGACAGCACAAAGATTGTGCGTAGAGCATGGCCGGAAAAATACAGCCGGCGCGGCTATGGACTTAAGAATGTTGCGGCAGATCTGGGCATCTCGTTTCGACATCACGACGCGTTGGAAGATGCCAGGGCGGCAGCGGAAATTGTGCTCCAAGCATGCGCCGTAGCTGAAATGGACTTGGAAGACTGGCACCGATGCTTTACAGCATCGTCGCGGTCGTCTTCTAGTTCAAAAGTGTCATTGCAGCGTACGGGCAACGCCGAAGGAGATCTATCCGGTGAAAGCATCGTCTTCACTGGCAAACTTTCAGTCACGCAAAATGTGGCGGCAGATAAGGCGGCAGAAGCTGGATGCGATGTCGCCAATAGCGTTACAAAAAGGACTACGATGCTTGTGGTAGGCACTTGCGATAGCTCCCGGTTGAATGGATACAGCAAAACTAGCAAGCACCGCAAGGCGGAAGCGATGATTGACAACGGTGCGGAAATACAAATTCTCTCCGAAAGCGACTTCTTTGCAATTGTCGGGCTGGAACTTGTCAAACAGCAGTAGGGCAGGTCATTTCTCAGCCTTTTTAAGTATTTGCTGTACGAATTTGACAGAGGACTTGATCGGGAAGCACGCCGATTTACGATAAATTTATGGGCGCCGAGTCGGACCTTGCGGACTGACTGACGTGCAACTGCACAGACATTAAGCGACATCGGAGCGAATAATGAGAAACATCTATACATTTGGCCGCGAGCCGGCAATTCGAAACTACACTGTTTCAGACCTGCAGGCACTGAAGGGGTCGGGCAAGCGGCTGAGCATGTGCAATCCGGCGAATGCTGAGGAGATACGCGCTTGCGTTGACGCAGGCATTGACACATTGACGGTTTGGGACGATCAGCTTGAATTGGCTCGCGACATTGCTCCGACACATTTCATGGGCACTGCGATGAATTGGGGACAGTATGCTACCGCGGACGAGATATTGCGTGCAGCCATCGATTGCATGGAGCGAGGCGCAGATATGTATTTCACCAATCGCAGCTATGACATCGTCGAAATGCTTGCGAAAGAGTGCATTCCAGTCCAGGCGCATATGGGACTGATCCCTTCGCTAAGCACCTGGTGCGGCGGACTTCGCGCATTCGGGCGAACGGCGGATGAGGCCATGAGGATATATCGGACGTTCAAGCGCTATGAATCAGCCGGGTGCTTCGCAGTTGAAATAGAATGCGTTGCCGAAGAGGCATTGAAGGTGCTGAACGAAAAGACTTCGATTGTCACGTTTTCGCTGGGATCCGGCAATGCCGGCGATGTAATCTTTCTGTTCATGTCGGATATATGCGGCGAAGATCCGAATCCGCCGCGTCACGCGCATGCATTCAGGGATTTGAAGCCGCTTCACCAGCAACTGTACAAATTGAGGGTTGATGCACTGAAGGAATTTCGTAAGGAGGTTGTGTCGATGAAATTTCCGTATCCGAAACAGAGCATTGAAATGCACCCCGGCGAGCAGGCAAAGTTGGAGGAATTGCTGGACAAGGCGTAGAATGATTTTCAACCGCATGTCCCGGATTGTAGCTCTACACCGCGCACCCTGAACAGGCGCGAAAATAATGACTAATTCAGAGCCAATTTGGTTGACTCAGCCACTTTGATATGAACCTGGCGCCATGGCCGCAAGATGCGGGAATTGTTCCGGTCCGTCAGTTACGCTGGTTTCGGTTGCAGGTACTCGGTTATTTCATTCTTGTACGCGAACAGTCCCGGCGTGCCTCCGGTATGTATGAACATCAAGCCGGTATCCGCTTGACCGGTTCGGTCCAAAAAAGTCGCCATCGCTTTCCCCGAATAGGTCGGGTCAACCATTAGCGCCTCAGTCTCGGCGGCGACCGAAATCGCCTCAAGCACTTCGCCTGAGGCTTTTCCATAGCAAGGCGCCAAATGTCTGTCCGTCAGTACGATGTCAGAATCGGTAACCGGCGAATCCATTTCAAGCAAGTCGGCGATTTCTACACAACGGCTGCGGATACGGTCGAATTGAAGTGTCTTGGCGCGCCTTACGCATGCGCCGATTACCTGGATTGGCGAATCCAGCGCCCGCAGTCCGAATAGCAATCCGGCGTGCGTATTTCCACTGCCCGAGGCGACAGTCATCTCGGTAATCCGGATTCCAAGGGATTCAATCTGCTTTAGAATTTCCGCTGCTGCGAGAACGTAGCCCACTGCGCCATAGGGCGGGTGGCCTGGTGCAAGCGGTATGACGTAAGGCTTGCGTCCGCTTTGCTCCAGGGTCGCTGCGATTTTACGCAGCGCCCGGTCGGCGCCGAATTCATCTTCGCCCTCGTCATAATGATGCAAATGGGCTCCGAGCATTTTCTCCAGAAGCACATTGCCTGATGTCAGGTAGGTATCTTCGACATCCGGCACGCGGTCTTCGTGCTGAATATGGCACTGAAGACCGAGTTTTGCAGAAAAAGCAGCTGTCAAGCGTGCGAAGTTCGATTGCACAGCCCCTGTGATTAAAACCGTATCGGCGCCGCATGCCAGCGCATCGCCAAAATAGTATTCAAGCTGGCGTACCTTGTTGCCGCCGAACGAAAGGCCGTTACTGTCGTCGCGCTTGACATACAGGTGCGGATGCCTGAAGCGCTTGCCGAGCTGCGAAAGGTGCTCAATCGGTGTTGAGACTTCATTGACGGTCGCGCGCGGCATCTCGCCGAGCCTGCCGAGCCGACGGATGTAGTCAGTCAAGTCCAACAGGAATCAATGATCTCAATCTTGTGCTGCACGACAGCGATAAAGAATCCTTGCAAACGGCCTACTGCGCTTCGACGCGCCGTCTTCGGCGCTGCTGAACCAGCAGGACAAAACCGAGTACAACGACTGCTGGCAGATAGAACACTTCTTTCGGCATACGCTCTGTAGGCTGGCGGATGTACTCAAGCTTGACCGGATCATCTGCATAGTAGTCAAACATATCCCCGATCTTTTCGAACAGCGTAGTGCCCGGATAGGGCTCTTCGACGCGCACTTGCCCGTCTTCTTGCACCACGATCAGCCCGGCGGCGCTGAGTCTTTCAGCTGCTTCCTCAACGTTGCCCAGAGGAACCAGAATCGTTGTACTCAACGTCTCCCCTGTGTCATAGTCGGGACCGCTGACCACTACGGTGATGACACCGTCTGGAGGTATGTCACCGACCACCTCGTAGATCTTGTCAGATTGCAGATGATTGAACGGAGGCTGAACCTGGTCAAGCCAGTACCCGGGACGAAACAGCGTAAATGCGACCAGCAGCAGCACGATGGATTCCCAGATCTTGTTTCTGGTCAGCAACCATCCCTGCGTGGCTGAAGCGAACAGCATCATTGCGATCACCGCGACAATGAAAACGAAAATTGCCCGCCCCGGCGATACGTTAATGAGCAGCAGGTCCGTGTTGAAGATGAAAAGAAACGGCAGAAGGGCCGTTCGAATATCGTACGCGAACCCTTGAATGCCGGTTTTGATCGGATCGCCCTTTGAAATTGCTGCCGCCGCGAAGGCCGCAAGGCCCACAGGCGGAGTATCGTCGGCAAGTATTCCGAAATAGAATACAAACAGATGCACGGCGATGACCGGAACGATCAGGCCGTTTTGCGCTCCGAGCAGCAGAATGACAGGCGCCATCAGCGACGATACGACAATGTAGTTGGCCGTTGTCGGCAGACCCATGCCCAGAATCAGACTCATCAATGCAACCAGCAGCAGCATAAGGATCAGGCTGCCTCCGGACAGGAATTCGACGAATTCGCCTACGATCTGATGTGCGCCGGTCAGTGAGATTGTTCCTACGATGATGCCTGCTGCGCCAGTTGCGACAGCGATCGCCACCATGTTTGACGAGCCGGCGATCATGCCCTCGCGCCATTCATTGAATCCGCGCCTTAATCCTGCGGACAGATTGCCCGAGCCCCGAAACATCGACTTCAATGAATGCTGGGTAAACGTCACAATGGTCATTGCAATCATCGCCCAGAACGCCGAAAAAGCCGGCGACAGCCGTTCGATGACAATGCACCAGATGAGAATCACAATGGGGAGCACGTAGTAGAGTCCGCAAATTGCGGTTACGCCGGCACGCGGCAACTCCAGTATTGGTGCGTCAGGATCGTCGACAACCAGATCTTCCTGCTTCGACGCAAGCCACAGCAGAAATAGATAGATCGCCGAGCACAGGATGATGACGATCATGAATGCATTGTCGGGAAATGCCGTTTTTACCCATCCGAGACCGAAATACACCGCCATTCCAAGCAGTGCGATACCGATGAATCCACCAAGAAATCCGATCAATTTTGACATGAAAGTCAGCGAAGAGGGTGGCTTCGGCAGTCCCTTCATATTCAGCTTCAGCGCTTCAAGATGAACGATGTAGACCAGCGCGATGTATGACACCAGCGCCGGAACCAGTGCGTGCTTGATGATTTCCGTGTAGCTGATGCCGGTAAATTCGGCAATCAGGAATGCCGCGGCCCCCATGACTGGCGGCGTAAGCTGCCCGTTCGTCGATGAGGCGACTTCGACTGCGCCGGCTTTTTCTGCCGGCAGGCCGGTTCGCTTCATCAAGGGAATCGTGAATGTTCCCGTGGTTACCGTATTCGCAATAGACGATCCCGAATACAGTCCGCTAAGCGCCGATGCCATGACTGCTGCTTTCGCAGGTCCGCCGCGCAGGTGGCCTAGTAGCGCAAATGCCACCTTGATGAAGTAGTTTCCTGCGCCGGCCTTTTCAAGAATTGAGCCAAACAGCACGAACAGGAAGATCAGCGATGCCGAAACCCCGAGAGCTACGCCGAATACGCCTTCATTCTGCATCCAGTAGTGCCACATGGCTTTGCCGTATGAGGCGCCTTTCCATTGGACAGTGTCCGGCAGCCATTGGGCATCGCCGAAAAATACATAGAAAACGAAGACGCTGGCGACGATCAGAAGCGGTAGCCCGAGCGCCCTGAAAACGGTAATGGCCAAAACAGCCATGCCGACCGTCGACGCAATCAGGTCTCCGGTTGTCGGCAGTCCTGCGCGAACGGCGATTTCGTTCCTGAGTACGACGATATACAGGCAGGCGGCGACGCCGAGAAATGCCAGAAGCCAGTCGAACCATGGAATTTTCGAGGTCGAAGAGGATTTCAGAAGCGGAAATGACATCGTTGCGAGAAACAGGGCAAACGCCAAATGAATCAGCCGCGCATTGGAATTCGTCACAATAAGCGAGAATCCGGTTACGTCAGTCAAAAAGAACGGAATGTTCGAGGCGATGTAGATCTGAAACAGCGCCCAGACAAACGCAACAGTTAAAATCATTTTTCCCTGCCAGCCGTCTGGCATGCGGGAACCGGTATCAGCCTTGGCGACTAGCTCTTCGGCAGATGGCGTATCTTTTTTCTTCATTATTCCAAGGTGCGGGTCGGGTGAGTGGGTTTACGGGGCAAAATGAAGCGAGACGGCCAGGAAGCCGCCTCGCTCATTCGAACGGGATTTACATCCAGCCCTGTTCCTTGTAGTAACGAGCCGCTCCCTCGTGCAGCGGAGCTGACAAGGAGTCGGTAATCATTTCTTCAGGATTGAGGTTGGCGAATGCCGGATGCAGCTTCTTGAACTGATCGATATTGTCGAAGACAGCCTTGACGATAACGTATACGACATCGGCCGGAACCTGAGCGCTGGACACGAACGTGGCGCCAACGCCGAAGGTCGTGATGTCTTGATCGTTGTTGTACATTCCTGCCGGAATCGTCGCTACTCGATAGTACGAATTATCCGAGACAAGCTTGTCGATCGCATCGCCGGTGGCGTTCACAAGATGCGAAGGACAGGTCGAAAGCGACTCCTGAGTCAGCGCTGACGGATGTCCGACGAGCCAGAAATACGCATCGATCTTGCGATCGCATACGGCTTGCCCGGTTTCAGCAGATTTCATTTCGGCAGCCAGTTTCAGATCGCCGCGATCCCAGCCGAGTGCCGCTTCGATGACTTCCCAGGTGCCGCGCGTTCCAGACCCGGGGTTGCCGATGTTCAATCGAGATCCCTTCAGGTCGGTGATGTTTTGAATTCCGCTGTCATCGTGGGCAATGATTGTGACCGGTTCCGGGTGCACCGAGAATACGGCGCGCAGATCTTCGAAGGCACCTTGGTCTTCGAATTTCGAAGTGCCGTGATAGGCG
This sequence comes from Arenicellales bacterium, assembly GCA_965214615.1. Taxonomy (GTDB): domain Bacteria; phylum Pseudomonadota; class Gammaproteobacteria; order Arenicellales; family JAJDZL01; genus CBDAUN01. The sequence goes on along the minus strand of OZ243952.1, from coordinate 2,389,821 downwards.
TGATACTGCCAGTCCGACTGCGCAACACCGAACTCGAGTTCGCCTGCGCGAATGGTGTTGATGTTGTAGATTGACCCGCCGGTTGACTCGGCCGAGCAGCGAATTCCGTGCTCTTTGCGATCCTTGTTCACGAGACGGCAGATTGCGCCGCCTGTCGGATAGTAGACGCCTGTCACGCCGCCTGTGCCGATGCTGACGAACTGAGTTTCAGCCATCGCTTGCGGCGTGCTGACAACTGCCAGAGCCGCTGCCGCTATAAACATGAGTGATTTTCTCATTGAATTCTCCTTCAATTTAGATGTTATGTGAGTTATTGGTGTCAATCCCGAAAAACTGGCGATCGCCGAATCGGGACGCTAGTTTCAAGAAAATTAATCAAGAGTATAGCATTGATTAAATTCCCGCATTGACACAACAATTGCGTTTCCATTGGTGTTGGGAAGTGTCTTTAACGAGAATCGCTCGGCAAAAAAAGCGAATCGTTCTGGGTCAATTCTGAATCGGTCAATCCGCTAAGCAACGGCTATGACACGGGACAGAGCAAACATAAATGCTGGAATCATGTCAGAGGATGCATCTGGCGATCAATCATCTCCAGTGTGATACTTGGCGCTTTGCCGATGCACTTCGTCGACTAGAACGGATACCAAGCCGGGGTCGGCATCCGGCCTGATCCCGTGTCCAAGGTTGAAGATGTGTCCGCTGCCCTTGCCGAATGACTGCAAAATACGCGCCGCCTCCCGACGGATAGTATCTTCGTCAGAACTCATGAATCCAGGATCGAGATTGCCTTGAAGCGCAACCTTGCTTCCAACCCGCTGGCGCGCTTCGCCAATATCTACGGTCCAGTCCAGACCGACTCCCTGGCACCCCGTTGCCGCAATCGACTCTAGCCATTGTCCGCCGCCCTTGGTGAACAAAACGACCGGCACATCCGGCACGGCGGACCGAAGGTCGGCCACGATGCGCGCCATGTATTGCAGCGAGAATTGTTCATATTCCTCGGTGTTCAGGATGCCGCCCCAGGTATCGAAGATCATCAGCGCCTTGGCTCCGGCGTTCGCTTTGGCTGCCAGATAGGCGCAAATGCTTTGCGCCAGCTTTTCCAGCAACTCATGCATTGCCTGTGGCTGGTGCGCGGCGAATTTCCTGACCGTCGAAAAGTCGGTTTTCGAGCGGCCTTCGATCATATATACGGCCAGTGTCCACGGGCTTCCGGAAAACCCGATCAGCGGAAATGATTCTCCCAGCGTCTCAGACGTGATTCGCACCGCATCGAGCACGTAGCGCAAATCGGTGTCCGGATCCGGAATTGGAAGTTTGCGAATTTGCTCGGCACTGCGGACAGGGTGCTTAAATTCAGGCCCGACCGATTCGACCAGCCTCAGCCCGAGACCCATGGCATCCGGAATGACAAGAATGTCGGAAAAAATGATTGCAGCATCCAGGTCGAACCGCATCAAAGGCTGCAGCGTCACTTCGCAGGCCAGTTCCGGAGTACGGCACAAGGTGAGAAAATCTCCGGCCTTGGCGCGTGTTTGGCGGTATTCGGGCAAGTAGCGGCCGGCTTGACGCATGATCCAGATTGGCGTGCGGTCAACCGCCTCGCGCCGAAGAGCGCGAAGAAATCTTGAATTGCCGCTCATGCTGCAAATACCTGATCGATTTCCCGAATGATCGCCTTGGCCGCCGCCGCCGGGTCGTGTGCATCGCGGATCGGTCGTCCCACTACGATATAGTCTGCGCCAAGGCGGAACGCTTCCCTGACGCCGACTGAGCGCTTTTGATCGTGAGCACCTTCGCCGGCATTGCGTATACCTGGAGTCACCACCACGAATTCGTCGGCAAATTGTTTTCTTAGCGCCGCCGCTTCATGACCTGAGGCGATCACACCGGCACAGCCGCACATTCGGGCATTTTCGGCTCGCTTCAGCACCAATTCGTTCAATGGGGTCGAAATCCCGGCCGAAGTCAGATCGGACTGACTCATGCTCGTCAGCACCGTCACGGCAAGTACCCTGAAGTCCTGTGCCGCCTGGGCGGCGGCCTGCATGACCGGAACTTCGGCATGAACAGTGAGAAAATCGATGCCAAGCCCGTTCAGCTGCCTTGCAGCGCGCTCAACCGTGGCCGGAACATCGTGCAGCTTGAAGTCGGCAAATATGTTGCAGCCGCGGTCGGCCAGCTTTCGAATCAGGCCGATTCCCGATCCCTGACAGAAAAGCTCCAGTCCGATTTTGAAAAACACGACATCTTCGGCGAGTTGGTCGGCAAGTTCGAGCGCCTTGTCCGGTGAATCGACATCAAGCGCGACAATCAGCCGCTCGCGGGCGGCGGTCCGGTTCGGCGAAGAATGTGCGGGCGGCGGCAATTTACGCTCCGATGTAGCGCATGATGCCGTGCGCAGCTTCGCGTCCCTCAAAAACAGCAGTCACAACGAGATCCGACCCACGCACCATGTCGCCGCCGGAAAATACTTTCGGGTTGCTCGTCTGGAACGCAAATTCGCTGTCATGTGCGGCGACAACGCGGGAAAACGGATCAACTTCAATGCCATGCTCGGCGAACCAGTCAGAGGGGCTGGGACGAAATCCGAAAGCGATGATCACGCTGTCGCAGGGTATCGACTGCTCGCTGCCAGGTATCGGTTCAGGCTGCTTTCTTCCGCGATCATCCGCGGGGCCAAGCCGGGTTTCAACAACGCGGATCGACTCAATGGCGCCGTTTCCGGCTATTTCCAAAGGCTGGCGATTCCAGAGAAATTTCACGCCTTCCTCCTTTGCATGCCAGACTTCGCGCATCGAACCCGGCATATTCGCTTCGTCGCGCCGGTAGACGCACGTCACGCTGTCGGCCCGCTGTCGGACTGCAGTGCGCACGCAATCCATGGCCGTATCGCCGCCGCCGAGTACGACCACGTTCCGTCCCTCCATGCTGACATAGGTCCAGTCAGGGTCTTCGGTGCCGTATTCGACGTGATTGATGTTGCCGATCAGGTAGGGCAGGGCCTCATAGACCTGGCTGCTGTCTTCTCCCGGAAAGCCGCCTTTCATATAGGTGTAGGTCCCCATGCCGAGAAACACGGCATCGTATTTGCCAAGCAGTTCGTCCAGGCCGATGTCGGTACCGACTTCGGTGCCCAGCACGAATTGCACCCCCATTTGTTCCAATACCGCGCGCCGTCTGTGGACAATCTGCTTTTCGAGCTTGAACGGCGGTATGCCGTAGGTCAAAAGTCCGCCGACCTGAGGATAGCGGTCGTAGACTGTCGCACCGACTCCGTGACGCACAAGCACGTCCGCGCATGCCAGCCCCGCAGGACCGGCCCCGACTACGGCCACCTTCATCCCCGTATCGGCGACATTCGAAAGGTCCGGCGTCCAGCCCTTATCGAACGCCTCGTCGGAAATGTACTTCTCCAACGATCCGATAGTGACCGCCCCGAAGTCGTCATTCATTGTGCAGGCGCCTTCGCACAGTCTGTCCTGCGGACAGATTCTGCCGCATATTTCCGGAAGCGAATTGGTCTGATGAGACAGCTCCGCAGCCTCGAACAGGCGGCCTTCGCGAATCAGGTTGAGCCAGTCCGGAATATGATTGTGCACCGGACATTTCCATTCGCAGTAGGGATTGCCGCAGGCGATGCATCGGGCGGCCTGGGCCGAAGCGGTTTTCGGCTCGTAGTGGCGAATGATCTCATTCCAATGGAGAACCCGCTGCTGCGCCGGATGCTTGTCCGGCTCCTGACGCGGCAGGTCGACGAATTGAAAGTTGTTTTTCATCGCTGTCGGTTGCGGATGCCTAGGCGGCTTCGCGCAATGTCTCCATCAAAGTCTTGATGTCCGAAGCTTTCGGCTTGACGAGCCAGAAGCGTCCGGCAAGTTCGAGGAAATCTTCGTATACGTCTGCGCCCCAGGCGCTGCCGGTCTCGTCAACGTATTCGGCAATCAGTTCGTGCATATAGTGCAGGTGAGGTTCCATGTCTTCATGCGTCAGGCGATGGATGTCGATCAGTTCGTGGTTGTAGCAGTCGACAAAATTGCGTTCCAGATCGAGCACGAAGGCGATTCCGCCGGTCATGCCTGCGCCGAAATTCAATCCGGTTCCGCCCAGGCACAGCACAGCGCCGCCGGTCATGTATTCGCACCCGTGATCGCCGCATCCTTCGAGCACGGCGATCGCTCCGGAATTGCGCACCGCAAAGCGCTCTCCGGCAGTTCCTGCGGCAAAGAATTTACCGCCGGTGGCGCCGTACAGGCACGTGTTTCCTGCAATCGGAGAGGTTCGCGAATCCAGCACGCTTCGCGATGCAGGCTGCAGCACGATCTTGCCGCCGGCCATGCCTTTGCCGACATAGTCGTTTGCGTCTCCTTGCAGGTACAGGTGCAGTCCGGGCGCGTTCCACGCGCCGAAGCTTTGTCCCGCCGTCCCTTCAAAGCGCATTGTGATCGGCGCATCGGTGATGCCCGCGCTGCCGAATCGCTTTGCGATTTCACCGGAAAGCCGCGCTCCGATCGAGCGATTGGTATTTGAAATCTGATACTCGAATTCCCTTGGACTGCCCTTTTTGCACGCCATCGCGTCAGCGACCATCCGCTCTGCGAGTTCGCCCTTGTCCCAGGGTTCGTTGCGATCGATGATGCTGCGTCTGGGAACGTCCCTGGAAACGCCCGAAACCGAAAGCAACGGACTCAGATCCAGCTGCTGCTGACGCTTGGTAGCACCTTCGGAAATCTTAAGGAATTCCGGATGACCGATAATCTCTTCAAGGCTGCGCGCTCCGATTAAGGCAAGCAATTCCCTGACTTCTTCGGCGACAAATCGGAAATACCGCACCACCCGTTCAACAGAGCCTGCAAAGTGGCGTTCCCTGAGCAGCACGTTCTGAGTCGCTACGCCGGTTGCGCAATTGTTCAAGTGGCAAACGCGCAGATACTTGCAGCCCATTGCAAGCATCGGCGCAGTGCCGAAGCCGAACGAGTCGGCGCCCAGGATCGCGGCCTTGACAACGTCGAGTCCGGTTTTCAGTCCGCCGTCGACCTGCAGGCGCACTTTGTGGCGCAAATCGTTCCTGCGAAGGGTTTGCTGCGTCTCGACAAGGCCGAGTTCCCAGGGGCTGCCGGCATATTTGACCGAAGTGACAGGACTTGCGCCGGTACCGCCGTCGTAGCCGGCGATCGTAATGAGATCCGCATACGCCTTTGCCACGCCTGCGGCGATGGTGCCGACGCCTGCTTCGGATACCAGCTTAACTGAGACCAGGGCGTCGGGATTGACCTGCTTGAGATCGAAAATCAACTGCGCCAGGTCCTCGATGGAGTAGATGTCATGATGGGGCGGAGGAGATATCAGCGCTACCCCGGGACGCGAATAGCGAAGCTCTGCAATCATTTCGCTGACCTTGTCGCCCGGAAGCTGTCCGCCTTCACCGGGCTTTGCGCCCTGGGCGATCTTGATCTGAAGCACTTCGGCATTGACCAGATAATGCGGCGTGACTCCGAAGCGTCCGGATGCAACCTGCTTGATCTTGGAGCTTCGAATCGTACCGTGACGCCTGGGGTCTTCGCCGCCTTCGCCGGAGTTGGATCGCCCGCCAATCGTATTCATCGCCTCGGCGAGCGTTTCATGCGCTTCGGGCGATAGCGCGCCGAGCGACATTGCCGCGCTGTCGAATCGCGGGAATATCGCTTCGGCCGGCTCCACTTCGGACAGCGGTACCGGCTTGCGTTTGGAGTTGAGCTTCAAAAGATCGCGCAGCACGATCGGGTCTCTGCCGTTCACTGAATCGGCGAATTCCCGGTACTTCTCAACATCGCCGGTCGCGACCGCCGCATGCAAGGCATGAACCACATCGGGATGGTAGGCGTGATACTCGCCTTCGGTGGTGAATTTCAGCAAGCCCCCATGGCGAATCGGCTGGCGCGGGTCCCACGCAGATTCGGCCAATTGCATCTGATCTGCCTCAAGGTCTTCGAACTTGGTGCCTTCGATCCGGGAAACGGTGCCGGCAAAGCACAAGTCGATCACTTCGCTATGCAGCCCTACAGCTTCAAACAGCTGCGCGCCGCGGTAGCTGGATATCGTTGCGATCCCCATTTTGGACATGATTTTCAACAGTCCCTTTGCAATCCCGGCCCGGTAGCTGCGCAAAAGCGGAATCGTCTCGCTTCCGAATGTGCCTGCATCCGCCAGGCTGAGCAGCGTTGCGTACGCAAGATACGGGTATACCGCAGTTGCGCCCTGGCCGATGAGCACGGCGAAGTGATGTGGGTCGCGGGCAGTTGCGGTTTCCACGATGATGTTGGCATCGCATCGCAGACCTTCTTCGATCAGGCGGTGATGCACGGCACCGGTGGCAAGCAGGGCATGGATGGGCAGTGTTTCGGAGCCAATATCGCGGTCCGATAGGATTACCACGGTGATGTTCTCGTCGCGCACTGCTGCAACAACTTCCTCGCAGACTCGGACAATCGCATTGCGAAGCCCTTCGTCGGGCGAGTACTGCAGATCGAAGGTGCGGCTCTCGAACGCGCGGTTTGTCTGTTCCTTCAGCGCGTAGAAGCGCCGGCCTGAAAGCACCGGAGACCCGATGACCAGTCGTTCAGCATGTTCGGGGGTTTCTTCGAATTGGCCGAATGTCTTGCCCAGTACCGTTTCCAGCGACATGACGATGGTCTCGCGCAACGGATCGATGGGCGGGTTGGTGACCTGTGCGAACTGCTGGCGGAAATAATCGTACAGCGACCTGATCCTGGTCGACATGACTGGCAGCGGCGTGTCGTCGCCCATCGAGGCGACCGCTTCCTGCCCGGCTTCCGACAGCACGCGTATGACCTGCTCCTGCTCTTCGTGAGAGAGCAGAAACATCTTCTTGTAGATTGCCAGCTGGAACGGATTCAGCTTCGCGCTGACGTTGATGTCGTTGAGCAACTTGGTGTAGATCCGGATTTCCCGGTTCCGCAGCCACCGCTTGTAGGGCTGGCGCCGCATCAGTTGCTCGTCGATCTGATCAGGCAGCAGCAACTCTCCTGTCCTGGTATCGGCGGCGATCATCTCTCCGGGCTTGAGCCGTCCCTTTGCAATGATTTCCCGCTCGTCGTAGTCATACATGCCGACTTCGGTTGACAATGTGATGTAGCGATCCGAAGATACGATGTAGCGGGCCGGTCGAAGTCCGTTGCGGTCCATCACGCAAGCTGCATGCCGGCCGTCTGTGAGCACGATGCCGGCGGGACCGTCCCAGGCTTCGGTATGCATGGAGCAATACGAATGAAACGCACGCAGATCCGGGTCGAGGATGTCGACATTCTGCCAGGCGGGCGGTACCAGGATCCGCATGGCCCGGAATATGTCCATGCCGCCGTTGATCAGAAATTCAAGCATGTTGTCGAGACTCGCCGAGTCGGAAGACTTAAAGTCCACCAATGGCAGCAACTCGTCTACGTTTTCGTAAAGCGAATCCGTAAAGCGCGGCCCGCGCGCCAGAGCCCAGTTGCGATTTCCGTGCACCGTGTTGATTTCGCCGTTGTGTGCGAGAAATCTAAAAGGCTGGGCAAGGTGCCATTTTGGGGCAGTGTTGGTGGAAAACCGCTGATGAAATACCGCAAGCGACGACTCGAGCCTGGGGTCGCAGATTTCGGGATAGAATGCCGACAGGTTGCTCGGCATGAATAGCCCCTTGTAGACCACAACAAGGGAAGACAGGCTGCAGACATAGAACTCGCTGTCGCGGCCTTGGATTCTCTTTTCCGCCACCCTTCTCGCAGCATAGAGCCGGCGTTCGAACTGACTTGTCTGCAGATCGGACTCCGACGCTATGAAGATTTGCTCGATCTGCGGTTGCGTTTCAAGCGCGGACTCTCCCAGCGCGTTCGGATCGACCGGCACCACGCGCCATCCGGCGACCTCCATCCCGCGCCGCTTCAGTTCGCGTTCCAGTATGGATCTGCTGCGCTGCGCCTTTTGCGGGTCGCGATTCAGAAACACCATGCCGACGGCGTATTTTCGAGGCAGCTTGAATCCAAGTTCGTCGGCGATCTGCCGGTAGAACGAGTCCGGCGTCCGCAGCAGGATTCCGCAGCCGTCGCCGGTTTTTCCATCTGCGGCAATCGCGCCCCTGTGTGTGAGATTGGTCAGCGACTGAACTGCCGTTTCGACCATCCAATGGCTCGGATGGCCGTCCATGTGGGCAATGAGCCCGAATCCGCATCCGTCCTTTTCGAATTGCGGTCGATACAGGCCGAGATCTTGAAGCTGTCTTGTCACTGTCGAATTCCCGAATGAATCTGCGCTGCGCCAGGCGTGTACACGACATAGCCGCCCAAAGGCGACCTTGATTCAGTGCGCCGTCAACTCGCACGCAGCCATCGTGCCTAAAATTCGTGTTTTGAGGCACGCGAACCATTCAGTATAGCCGTATTGTGCGTTGCAGCGCAATTTCATGTGCGAGTTCAAAGCGAAATGCCCGGCCATCGCCGCAGTGTCGAGCGATAGGGCTTATCGGCAAGGATTTGGCAGTTGCATGCCCGATTACGCCGGCGACAGCCTCGCTCTCAAGGTGTCGCGCAATGCATCCATATGATCCTCGCCAACGATCACGGCGTTTCCAATTTCTGTCAGTGCGATGATGCGGATGGCATGATGAATCACCTTCTTGTCCACTTGCATCAGTTCAACAAACGATTCCGGGCTGATGCCGCGTGGCGGCGAACTCGGCAGCCCGGCCCGGCGGACCACCGAATCGATGCGATCGACATCGTCTGAGCCGAGCAGGCCCATTCGATTTGAAAAGTCGGCAGCCATGATCATGCCGGTTGCAATCGCCTCGCCGTGAAGCCATTGCCCGTAGCGCGTCGCAGTCTCAATCGCATGCCCGAACGTATGTCCGAAGTTCAATATCGCGCGCATTCCGGATTCCAATTCATCCAGTGCCACGACTTCAGCCTTGTTGATGCAGGAACGTTCCACAGCGTGCGCAACGCTTTGCTGATCCAGATTAATCAGATCCTCGATGCCGGTTTCGAGCCAGTCGAACAGCGAGGTGTCGCGGATCGCGCCATACTTGATGATTTCGGCGACTCCTGCGCGCACTTCTCGCGCGGGCAGGGTTTCCAGCGTGTCGGAATCGGCGATGACGCACCGGGGCTGCTTGAAAGCACCGATCATATTCTTGCCCAGGCGATGGTTGACTCCGGTCTTTCCGCCGACCGAGGAATCGACCTGGGCAAGCAAGGTTGTCGGAACCTGGATCAGCGGAACGCCGCGCTGATAGCAGGCGGCAGCAAATCCGGTGATATCGCCGACTACGCCGCCGCCGAGTGCGATGACGGTCGTATGCCTGCTGCATGGAACGCCGATCATGTCGTCGATGATTCGCTCCACTGTTGCCAGAGTCTTGTTCTGCTCTCCGTCGGGCAGCACGCAGCGGATGACTTGCGCCAGATCCTGCACCGCCGATTCGACCTTGTGCAAATAAAGCGGCGCCACCGATTCACTGGTGACGATCACAGCATCGGAGCCCTTGATGTGCGGCGCATACAGGCCTGTATCGGTCAGCAGGCCGCTTCCGATGTGGATCGGATAGCTGCGCACGCCTAGATCGACATTGACGGTTTTCATATTCTCATCAGCATTTGTTCAATCCTGCCGGCCACTTCAGAGGCGGACAGCGTGTCGGTAGACACAATGAAATCCGCTTCGTCCCGGTACAGCGGGTCCCTAGAGGATAGAAGGTCTGTCAAGACTGCAACCGGGTCGTCTGCCTTGAGCAGCGGACGATGGGAGCTGCGCCTGATGCGCTCATACTGCTGCGCGACAGACGTTTGCAGATAGACGACGGTTCCATTTCTCATATTCACCCGGTTTTCGTGCCTGACGATCGCACCGCCTCCGGTGGCGATCACTATGCCTGTCTGCGTGCCAAGGCTTTTTATCAACTCGGCTTCGGCAGTGCGAAAGAAATCTTCTCCATACGATTGAAATATTTCAGAAATCGATAAACTCGAACGCTGCTCGATTTGTCGATCGATGTCGATGAAATCGGCATGCAGATTTTGGGCCAGCATCCGTCCGATGGTTGATTTTCCCGACCCCATCGGGCCGACCAGAAAAACCGCGGGGTCCGAGTGCCTGTATCGGGCTTTATACAATGTGCAGAACCTGCCTGATTCGAAGAAACGGATTTGCCGTCTGCGGCAACGCTTTGCCCGCTTCGGCCTTTTTTGCCGGCGGGCCGTAGACTTCGCTATATATAATACCTTCCGGACACAAGGGATGCTCTGCGCTGAGCGCGCTTTTACGTATGATATTTCGACTTGCCGGCCGATTCTTCCTGCTGCTGATCACAATCAGCCTGCTCGGCGCTGCCGGAATGACTCTTTGGGCGATTTCGCTGCTGCCGGAACTGCCGCAGATTGAATCGATCGATGACTTGAATCTGAAAGTCCCGTTGCGGATCTATTCCGCAGACGGCTTGCTGATGGCGGAATACGGCGATGAGCGGCGCATTCCCGTAACCATCGATGAAACGCCCGAGACTTTGAAAAACGCAATTCTTGCGGCTGAAGACGATCGGTTCTACACCCATACCGGGGTTGATTTCGTGGGCATCATCCGCGCGATGTTCGTCAATATCAGGGCCAGGGCCATTGAGCAGGGCGCCAGCACAATCACGATGCAGGTTGCGCGGAACTATTTTCTGACCCGGGATCGAACCTACATCAGAAAGGCCAAGGAGGCGCTGCTCGCCTTTCAGCTGGAACGCCTGCTCAGCAAGGACCAGATTCTCGAACTCTACGTCAATAAGATTTTTCTCGGGCACCGGTCCTACGGTTTTGCCGCTGCTGCGCGCACCTACTACGCCAAGCCGCTTTCCGACCTTTCGCTCGAACAGGTCGCGATGCTGGCCGCGCTGCCGAAGTCGCCTTCGCAAGTGAACCCGTTGACCGACCCGCAAGCCGCGCGCGAGAGGCGCAACTACGTGCTTGACCGGATGCTGCAGCTGGATTATGTGACTCAGGAAGAGTTTGATCAGGCTGTTGCCGCTGAACTGAGCGCCGAGAATCATATCGCCGAAGTTGAACTGGATGCGCCGTATGTTGCAGAGCAGATACGCAGCGAGATGTTCGACAAATTCGGGCAGCGGGTATACGAAGACGGCTATCAGGTCTACTCCACGGTCTGGTCCAACGACCAGGTCGCAGCGGCAAGGAGCCTGCGCGAGGGCCTGTTCGCCTATGACATGCGTCACGGCTACCGTGGCGCCGTGCACTACGTTGATTTGGCCGCAGTCGAATCCGACGAGGCCAGGCAGGTCGTATTGCGCGAGGTGCCGTCAAGCGGCGAACTTATTCCCGCGCTGGTGCTTGAAGTCGGCGAGCACGAGGCCAGGGCGCTTACAGAACAGGCCGGAACTGTTACGATTCCCTGGGAGTCCATGCAGTGGGCAAGGCCGCATATCAGTTCGCGCAGCATGGGCAAGGCTCCGAGCCGTCCGGCGGATGTCGTGCGCGGGGGCGATGTGGTCTACATTCGTCCGGCCGAAGATGGCTGGCGCTTTTCCCAATGGCCTGAAATCGAAGGCGCCCTGGTGGCAGTCAGCCCCGGCGACGGCGCAATCAGGGCGATGCAGGGCGGATTCGACTACTATGCCGGCAAATTCAACCGGGTGTCGCAGGCCAAGCGTCAACTCGGATCGAATGTCAAGCCGTTTGTCTATTCGGCAGCGCTGGAAAGCGGCTACTCGGCTTCGAGCCTGGTCAGCGGCGCTCCTGTCGTGGTGGAGGACGAATCGAGCGAACTCGTATGGCGTCCGGAGAACTACAGCGGCAAATTTTTCGGCCCGACGCGTCTTCGCAAAGCCTTGAGCCTGTCGCTGAATCTTGTTTCAGTACGGCTGGTGCGCAGCATGGGCGCCGAATTTACTAAGAGTTATCTCACCAAATTCGGCTTTGACGAGGAAGCGCTTCCGGACGGATTGTCAATCGCGCTCGGCACTGCGGAGGTGACGCCGCTAAGCGTTGCCTCAGGCTACGCTGTCTTTGCCAACGGCGGGCATGCGATCGAGCCCTACATCATTGATGTCGTCAAGGACCGGGACGGAAAGCCGATCATGTACGGACGCAGGAGCCGGGTGTGCGAATACTGCCTGAGCGTCGTCGACCGCGACTTTCAGGCGATTGACGAAGAGTCGGAATTGGAATTGAGCGCGATTGCGCCGCGCGCCATCCCCAGTGCGAATGCATACATCATGAACAGCATGCTCCGGGCAGTGGTGCGCTCGGGTACCGCAAGAAAGGCACTTGCTCTGAACCGCTCCGATCTGGCAGGCAAGACTGGAACCACGAACAACTTCGAAGACGCGTGGTTTTCGGGATTCAACGATCATCTGGTTGCGACTGCGTGGGTCGGATTCGATCAGCCCGACGATCTCGGAAATCATGAGGCCGGATCGCGCGCCGCCTTGCCGATCTGGGTCGACTTTATGGGTACAGCGCTTCAAGGCGTGCCTGAATCGCCCGTCGTAGCCCCTGACAACATCGTCACACTCGCGGTGCATCCGGAAACCGGAGAAGTCGTGTCCGAGGATCATCCCGACAGTCTGGAAGAAGTGTTCGTTGCCGGCACTGAGCCTCGTGCGCACTTCGAAGGCTTTATCGAAGGAGTAGCGGGATCAGACATCACATCGCCGGACACGGAAGACTCCGTCGAAGAAGTCTTTTGATCTGCTTACATCAGGTTGAACACATGAATTCTGCGCCGCCGGATGCGGGCAAATCGCGTCATGCCATCATCTATGAAGCTGCACGCATTATGGCGGACGACGGTGTTCGCGATTTTCAGCGTGCCAAGGAAAAGGCATGCGCAAGGCTCAGCATCGGCACCGAAAGGAGTCTGCCCGCGAATTCTGAAATCGAAGTTGAACTGGCAAGCCGTCTAAGGCTGTTTGACGGCACTAAGACCAGTCGCCTTTGGCACGAGCATCTCGCAATTGCGCTGGAGGTGATGGAAGTGATTCGGGATCAGTCTCCCGTGCTGACAGGCGCAGCGCTGTCGGGAGCCGTCACCGACTCGCGGCCAGTTGAAATTCACGCATTCGCGTCTGACGCCGAAGAAGTGTGTGCTGCGCTCGATGATGCGCAGATTCGCTATCGGCTGATTGACAAGCGGGTCAGGGCACCCAGAGGCAGGATCGAATTCGTGCCGGTAGCGAAATTTCTGCGATCCGATATCGAAGTGGATGTGCTGATCATTACCAGGGATGCCGCATATCCGGTGCTGAACCCGGTTGATGGCAAACCGATGCAGCGCGCTTCGCTGAAAAAAGTCAGGAAATGGGTTCGCGAACTGAATTTGTCTGCCGAAGGTGCCGAAGCCTCGGACTGAATCCCGAAATTTGTCTTTTCTGCAGCGAATGGCATCCGGCTGCGATTGAAATCAACATTGAAGAACGTAGCCAGAACTGAGGAATAGGCATGGAAACTGAAACTGACGGCACTACGGCCATTCGCTATCAGGTCAATGAGAAGCCGCCGCTGCCCATAGCAATCGGTCTCGGAGCTCAGCTTGCGGTTCTGACGATCGGCGGAATCATCATCACTCCGATGATTGTTGTTCAAGCAGGCGGCGGGAGTGAGTCGTTTTTGAATTGGGCAGTCTTTGCCGCATTGGCGATCAGCGGAATTACCACTGTGATTCAAGCCGTGCGGGTCGGGAGAATTGGCGCCGGCTACGTGCTCGCCATGGGAACTTCGGGTGCGTTCATCGCGATTTGCGCTACGGCATTGGCAAAGGGCGGCCCCGGGATGCTGGCGACCTTGGTACTGGTTTCGTCGCTGTTTCAGTTTGTTCTTTCGGAACGGCTTTCGTGGTTCAGAAAAATTTTCACTTCGACCGTTTCAGGAACCGTAATCATGCTGATCCCGGTTACGGTGATGCCGATTATCTTTGACATGATGGACGATGTGCCTGAAGGTGCATCGACCTATGCCGGGCCGCTGTGCATTGTGATCTCGCTTGTATTTATCTTGGTGATCTCGCTGAAGGCCGAAGGCATGATGCGGCTTTGGGCGCTTGTCGTCGGGGTTTTTGCGGGGACAGTTGCCGGACTGATGTTCGGCATCTATGATGTGGAATTGGTTGCAAGTGCCAAATGGATCGGACTTCCAGACGGGTCGTGGGGCGGTTTCGACCTTGATTTCGGTCCTCTGTTCTGGACGCTGCTTCCGGGATTCATATTCGTCACCCTGATCGGCGCAATTGAAACGATTGGCGACAGTGTCGCAATCCAGCGGGTGTCCTGGCGAGAGAACAGGGCGATTGACTTTCGCGCAGTGCAAGGAGCAGTTGCCGCAGACGGGCTGGGGAACCTGCTTTCGGGGCTGGCCGGCACGGTGCCGAACACCACGTACTCTTCAAGCGTGTCGGTCACCGAACTTACCGGGGTCGCTTCGCGCATCATCGGCGTGTTTCTTGGCTGCTTTTTTGTCGTCGTCGCGTTCTCGCCAAAATTTGCGGCGCTCATTATTGCGATACCCGGTCCGGTGATTGCCGCCTATGCCACCGTGATACTGGCCATGCTGTTCGTCGTTGGAATGAAGGTGCTCATTCAAGACGGCGTCAGCTATCGCAAGGCGATCATCGCAGGGACCGCGTTCTGGGCCGGAGTCGGGTTCCAGAATAATTGGATCTTTCCCGAGCTGTTGACTGATTTCGCCGGAGGACTGCTTCAGAACGGCATGACAACCGGCGGCATGGTCGCTATCGCGCTCACCATGTTTACCGAATTGACCAAGAAGCGCGCGGTGCGGCTGGAGACCGTTCTCGAGCCCAATAGCTTGCCGAAAATCGGAGGATTCTTCGCCAGCAACGCATCGCGATTCGGATGGAGCGAAGCGATGCTCAATCGGCTGCAGATCGTTTCAGAAGAGGTTTTGCTTCTGATCGCCGAGCACGGCGGGCAAGGCGGACAGGGTCAGGCAAGGCGGTTGCTGATCACTGTGAACAAGGACGGCTCTGATTCGGTGCTAGAATTTGTCTCGACCTACGGCGATGAAAATTTTCAGGATCGCCTCGCGCTGATCGGCGAACAGATGACCGAGTCTTCTTTGGAAAAGGAGTTTTCGCTGCGCATTCTCAAGCACTATGCGTCTTCGGTGCGTCATCAGCAGTATTTCGATACCGATGTCATTACCGTCAAAGTCCCACAAACGTAGTGAATGCCGGCGCAGTGCGCGATGACTATGGAATAGCTGACCGGTGCGGTACGCGGCAGGGCGCGCTGGCGTGAATCGCTTGAATTTGACAGATTCCCGGCACAGCCGGCCGGTTCTGTGTCCTCAGTCGCTGCGGCGCACGAATCTTGCCGTTGCAAGCAAGCCGAGCGCCGCCATGGGAATGCAGGCGCCGAAGATCCACTTGGCGACGGATTCGGTTGCTTCCCTGGGAGCGTCAATGTCCAGGCCTTTTGCATTTGCGATGATACCGATCCAGGCGGCGCCTAGCGCATAGCCCAGTCTCTGAATGGTGGGTATCGCAGCGGAGACGCGCTCACGGTCCTGCCTGTCGGCCAGCAGCAGCATGCGGCGCAGCACGCTCGCCCAGGCCATCCCGTAGCCCGCACCCTCCATCAAGGCGAGCAGGGCCAGCACGACCATCGGTCCGGTCGCCATTGCGAAGAAAAAGCCCGCAATGCTCAGCGTAAGCAATGTCATCCCTGTCAGAATGACGCGGGCATCAAGGGACTCGGGTACACCCGACATGGCGATTGCCCCCATGCTCCAGCCAACCGCGACGCAGGCCACAATGTAGCCGGCATTCAGAAAAGACACCTGGTAAAGGCTGATGATCAGCAGCGGCCCGTATACGGTGATTGCCATGGTGCCCATGGTAAAGCACAAAATCATGGTCAGTCCTGCGCTGACCCGGGTGCCAAATCCGATCGGCCTTGCCGGCAGCAGCCTGTCTTCCTGCCTTGAGGCATCCAGCTTGAGAAACACCGTCAAAAGTGCAATTCCCGCTGCAACCGCGGCCGTGGTCTTGACCACGGAAACATCGATGCCTCCGGCAGCGATAAGCACGACGCCGGCGGACAGAATCGCAATCCTGCGAATCGGGAACCGATGCTTCTCAGCGGAAGCGCGTCGGGGTTCCTGTGCGGAAACGCCCTTTCGAAGCCACACTGCAAGGAGCGCAGCGAGAACGGCGAAGTATCCGAACGCCGACCGCCACGAGAGCAGTTGCACAAACGTCGCCCCGATCAGCGGTCCGAGAAAGGCTGCAGTTCCCCAGATCGCTGACACTGCGGCCATGGCTCTGGGCATCAGCCGGCCCGGAAACAATGCGCCGATGCCGATGAATGTCAAGGCGATCAAGCCTCCTCCGCCGAGTCCCTGGAGCAGCCGGCCGAGAATCAGCACCGTCATGGAGTCGGCCAGTGCGCAGATGGTGCTGCCCACGGCAAACAGCAGCGCGGCGAAGCTCAATGGCGAACGTAGCTGGTAGCGGTAGGCCAGCAGCCCGCTGCCTGCGCCGACTACGATCGAGCCAATGTCATACAGCGCAAAACTCCAGGGAATCAGGGCGATTCCGCCGACATCCTCGACGATCTTCGGCACCATTGTCGACATCGCAGTCAACATCGACGCATGCAGCCATACCGATACGCACAATAGGGCGAGCGACTGACGATGTTCCGTGGCCAGAATGTCTTTCCAGCCCGAGCCTGAAGGGGTGCCGCGGAATCCGATTTTCTTCATTGGCGCAGGTTTTCGTTCGCTGCGTGAGACTGCGCAATGCTATATGAAGCCGGCGTCCGGCCCGGCTCGAAGCGGCCAGTCCGGCTGCCGGTTCCGGCAGTGACTCGCCGGAACCGGCGAACCGGGCGACCTGCCCACGCAGCAAGGCGCAGATTCGATGGCTTGCAAAGACCGGTTGCGAATGTTGCGGCAGCGATCATTGATCCGGATCGCGATGCGGCGCTGCCTTGAGGCCGGCGGCAACGTCAACGCATCGGACCTATCGTTTTTTTGCGGTGCTGCGTCGACGCTTCTGCGGTGCGGATGCCTTGCTGGCAAGAAGCTCCTTGCACGTTTCAGGGTCGATCCTTTCAGGGTCGGCGCCTTTCGGCAGCGAGGCGTTAATCTTGCCGTCGGTGACATAGGGTCCGTAGCGTCCGTCGAGAATTTGCAGGCCGTCAAACTCCCGCAGCACCTTTCTGGTCTTGGTCACAAAGGCTTTCTTTTTCTCGATCAGTTCCCGGCACGCCTCCTCGGTCAAGGATTCGGGATCGATTTTCTTAGGCACCGTCGCATTGACCTTGCCGTCGGTGACATAGGGTCCGTAGCGTCCTTTCAACACGCGGAGACCTTCGAACTCGAGGATCACGTTGCGCATTCGACCTTTCTGGGGATTCTGGATCAGCTCCAGCGCATCCTGTGTCGTAATCGATTCCGGATCCCGGTCCTGCAAATCCACATTGAACTTGGTGCCGTCTTCCTTCGATACCGCCAGATAGGGTCCGTGCGGACCTGTTTTTGCGATCACAGTCATGCCTTCCGGCATGCCTTCCAGCTCTTTTGAGACAGGCTTGGCGTTTATGACATGCGCCACATCTTCAAAGGTTGCAACACCAGGATCGAATTGCGGCGGAAGATTCCGGAATTCGGGCGTTTGCTCGTCTTCGCGGGTGCCGATCTGAATATACGCGCCGAACTTTCCGTACTTGATTTGCACATCGCGCCCTGTGTTTTCGTCGATGCCGATCTTGCGCGCGTATTTCGGACCGCTGCTGAGCGCTTCTTCAACAACGGGATCGAAGTCGCCCCAGAATTCGCTGAGCACGTCGTCGCCCTTTTTGTCGCCTTGGGCGACATCGTCGAGCCTTTCCTCCAGATTCGCTGTGAAGTTGTAATCGACGTACTGGCTGAAGTGCTCAACCAGATAGTCATTGACGACGCAGCCCAGATGCGTGGCATGAAAATTCCGGTCCTTCAGTTCCGCATAGCCGCGTTCCTGCAATTTGGCGATGATAGATGCATAGGTCGACGGTCGGCCGATTCCGGCGTTCTCGAGTTCGCGCACCAGCGAGCCCTGATTGAATCGCGGCGGCGGCTTTGTGAAGTGCTGCTCGGCGCGAACCTTTTCAACTTTGACCATCTGTCCCTGTTCGAGCGGCGGCAGCGCACGGTCCTTGGCGCCGGTCGCACTTTGCTCGCCGCCGTCGTCTCGATTGCCGCCAGGACTTGATGATTCGCCGTAGACAGTCAGATATCCGGGATCCTTCAGGGTCGAACCGGTCGCTGAAAACAAATGCGATTCGACTCCGAGCCGGACTGATACCTGATCGTAGGTCGCATCGATCATCTGTCCGGCGACCGTGCGTTTCCAGATCATGTCATACAGCCGGAATTGCTGGTCGGTCAGCTGGGACCTGATTTTTTGCGGAGTCGCAAATACATCCGTCGGCCTGATCGCTTCATGCGCCTCTTGCGCATTGCGCGACTTGGTGCGGTATTGCCGAGGCTGGGCCGGCATCCTGTCGCCGCCGTATGTCTTGCCGACATAGTCGCGAATCCGGGCCAGCGCGGAAGCCGCCACGGTGACCGAATCGGTGCGGATGTAGGTCACCAGTCCGGTGTGCTGGCCATCGATCGAAACGCCTTCATACAGCTGCTGGGCGGCACTCATGACATCGCGGGCCGACATGCGAAGCCGGCTCGACGCAGCCTGGACCAGTGTCGATGTGGTAAAGGGCGGCGGCGGGGAGCGTCGCGCGGTTTTTCGCTCGACTTTCTCAACTTTGAGTTCGCGCTGCGTGGCATTGGCCTTGTCCATCGCCTGCTCGATGCGAATGACGATGTCATTTGCTGTCGCGCCCTGCCCAATTTCCTTTTCCTTGAGCCTTGAGCCGTCGAAATGTGTGAGCTTGGCTTGAAATTGAGACTTTTCGAACAGATCCGCTTCAACTGACCAGTATTCCTGAGGACGAAAGGCGTCAATTTCGCGCTGCCGTTCGACAATCATGCGCAGCGCCGGACTTTGCACCCGCCCGGCGCTGCGGCTTTTCTGACTGATTTTACGCCAAAGCACGGGCGAAAGATTGAAACCGACCAGATAGTCGAGCGCTGCGCGCGCATGCTGCGCGGCGACCAGATCGGCGGAAATCTCCCGAGGACTGTTCAACGCGTCCTGTACTGCACCCTTGGTCACTTCGTAGAACACAACCCGGTGCACGGGCTTTCCTTGCAGCGCCTTGCGCTTTGTCAGTTCCTGATAGACATGCTGGGAAATTGCTTCGCCTTCGCGGTCAGGGTCGGTCGCAAGATAGAGCGAATCGCTTTGCTTCATCGCCTTTGCAATGGCGTCGATGAACTTTTTCTTATTCGGAATGACACGGTAGTTCATTCGGAATCCGTTTTCTATGTCCACCTGGTCCGGCTTGCTCTCAACATCGTAGATGTGGCCGCCGGTGGCTAAAATGGTGTAGGTGTCCGACGACGCGCCTTTCAGATAGCGCGCCACCGTCTTGGATTTTGCAGGCGATTCGACAACTAGGAGATTATGCATTGCAGAAATTCAATCCAAACGTTAATCATGAGTCATTCAGGCGGGCGTGGCGCCGCTTAGGCGGCTCTGCCATCGGCCCCATTGACGCGGCACAATATAGCATGACCGGCGCAGGCGGCATGACACAAGACAGTTTTAAGCCATTTGCCCTGCTGGCAGTGCAACTTTGCAACATTGCCCGCAATGCTATTAAAATATGTTGTCGCAGTTCGCAGTGCAAGCGATATTTTTAATTTTTTACGGAAACAACCCGAAATGGCGATTCTAGACATATTGATTTACCCGGACCCTCGCCTGAGGAAGATTGCCGAACCTGTGATTGAGGTCGATGATCAAATTCGCCGCTGCGTGGACGATATGGCGCAGACCATGTATGCCGCGCCCGGAATCGGATTGGCATCGATTCAGGTCGGAATCCCCAAAAATATCGTGGTCATTGATCTTTCCGAGAATCGCGATGACTTGAATGTGCTGATCAATCCGCAAATTGTTGATCGCGGCGGACAGCAGATCGTCGAAGAAGGCTGTCTTTCGTTCCCCGGCTATTTTGACGAGGTCAGTCGCAGCGAATGGGTGCGCTTCAAAGCGCTCGGCCTTGACGGCGAAGAATATGAAAAGGAGGTGCACGGGCTGTTTGCAGCCTGCGTCCAGCATGAACTCGACCACCTTAACGGCAAGCTGTTTGCGGACTATCTGTCGCGGCTGAAGCAGCACCGGGTCAAGCGCCAGTTCGAAAAGCGGGCGCGAACCCGCAAGCGTGCCAAAGCCCGATCGGCCGCCACTGCCGCCGTGTAGCGGCTGCGCCGGGGACTCCCAGTGTCCCGCAAATGACAGCAGCCACGCACACTCGAACGGTGTTTGCCGGTACGCCGGAATTCGCCCTGCCGGGCCTTCGGGCGCTCGACGAATGCGGCAGCATTGATCTTGTCGCTGTTCTGACTCAGCCGGACCGCCGCCGCGGCCGGGGACGAAGGACTGCCGAGTCGCCGGTGAAGTCATGCGCCCGCGAACTCGGCCTTGAAGTCCTGCAATTCGAAAGGCTCTTGCCTGAGGCTGTCGATGCCGTTGCCCGGCTAAGGCCCCGGCTGATCGTCGTTGCGGCATACGGAATCGTGCTGCCGCCGAATTTGCTTGAAGTGCCTGATCTGGGGTGCGTCAACATTCATGCGTCGTTGCTGCCGCGCTGGCGCGGCGCAGCGCCGGTAGCGCGCGCCATCGAAGCCGGTGATCCGGTAACCGGCGTCTCGATTATGCAGATGAGCAGGGGGCTTGACGAAGGCGCGGTGTATTCCCGGGCCCAGGAACCGATTCGCGATGACGATACCGCGCAGTCGCTGCAGCATCGCCTTGCAGTGCGGGGCGCTCAGGAATTGATGCGTCAACTGCCCTCGATCATCGGCGGCACCGCGGCGCCTGTTTCTCAGACTCAGGCCGGTGCAAGCTATGCTAGAAAGCTCGTCGCATCCGAAGCATTTATCGACTGGAGTCAGAGCGCCCGTCAGATAGAGCGCAAGATTCGGGCCTTCGTCCCGTGGCCGCGGGCGAGAACCTGGCTCGGACCGGCGCTGATTTTCATCGATAGCGCCAGGCTCGGCCCGGAAACTGTGTGCGCCGCCGAGCCGGGGACCGTTGTCAAGGCGGACCCTGAAGGGATCGTCGTTGCCGCCGGCCAAGGGTGCATCAGCATATTGCGGATTCAGCGTGAAGGAAAAAAGAGCATGCCCGCTGCAAGCTATCTTGCCGGCAGTCCGATATCGCCCGGAATGCGAATGATGTCGCAGCCGCAGGCTTCGTAGGCCGCGCGGTTTTTCCTGTGACAGGTGATACGGCAGCTCAGTCGCGCGCGATCGCAGCGCGAGCCATATCCGCAATTGTCTTTCGCGGTGTCGCACTGGACAGGGCGCTTGACGAGGGTCTGGTCCGGCTGCCTGCAAGAGACCGCAGCTTTGCTGCAGAACTGATCAATGGCGTTCTGCGCTGGTATTGGCGTTTGGACGAATACTCGCGCCGGCTGCTGCGCAAGCCGTTTAAGGGCAAGGATCGAGATTTGCACTGCCTGCTGCTGACCGGGCTGTATCAAATCGAATTCATGCGCGTGCCCGACTACGCAGGCGTTTCATCGACGGTAGAAGCTGCAGCGCTGATCCACAGGCGCTGGGCCGCCGGCGTGGTGAACGCCTCGCTGCGCCGATTTGCAGCGAATCGGTTAGAATATTCATCAGATGCTCTGTCGGACGCGGCACTCTACTCGCATCCGCAGTGGATGATTGAACTAATCCGTACAGAGTGGCCAAATGACTGGAAAGCGATTCTTGAGGCAAATAACGCCAAGGCGCAGACTGTTTTGCGGGTGAACCGCAACGTGTGCAGCACGGACGAGTACTTGCGAATGCTTGCCGATTCCGGGATCGAGGCGTGCCGGGACCCGGTTTCGCCGTGGGGCGTGCGGCTGAGCCGGCGCGAGGACATCGGAAATTTGCCGATGTTCGCCGACGGATGGTCGTCTGTGCAGGATTCCGCATCGCAGCTCGCCGTGCCGCTTCTCGAAGTAGGCGAGGGGCACAGGGTGCTTGATGCCTGCGCTGCGCCAGGCGGGAAAACCGTGCAGGTTCTCGAGCAGCACCCGCAGGTAAGGGAGGTGGTTGCCGTGGACTCCGATGAAAGTCGATGCGTGCAAATTGAAGAAAATCTAGGCAGAACGGGACACAGCGCGACGCTTGTGTGCGCGGATGCGGCTCAGCCGCATGCCTGGTGGGACGGTGTCGGATTTGACCGCATACTGATTGATGCGCCGTGTTCCGGGCTCGGCGTGATCCGGCGTCATCCCGATATCAAGCATCACCGGCGAGCCGGCGATCTCGAAGCCATGGCTAACCGCCAAAGCGCGATCCTCGAGGCGCTGTGGCCGACGCTCAAGCCGGGAGGAAAGCTTGTGTACGCGACGTGTTCAATATCCCCGCTGGAGAATCAGCAAGTCATCGAGCGGTTTCGCCGCAGCAATGCAGGCGACTGCATTGCCGAACCCCTGCCCGAGTCAGTCGGCGAAGCCGCGGGCGACGGCAGGCAGCGCATTCCCGGAAGGCATGACAGCGATGGCTTTTTCTATGCCAGACTCGCACGCGCCGATGCGCAGGATCGGCATTGAACCGGGGCGCTGCAGTGATGGCAAAGGCGGCATGCGGACTATGTCTGATGACGCTGACGGTGATTCCAGGGCCGGCGATTGCGTTTGCAGTAAACGATGTGGCGTCGGAGTTTCGCAATGGCGCACTGCTGATTACTGCAAATGTCAGTTTCGAATTTACCGATCAGGTCATCGAGGCGCTTGAATCGGGAATTCCCATGACGATTACGACTCAGATCAGGGTCTACCGCCAGCGCGATGCGATGTGGGACAAGCGCATCGCCGATCGCCTGTTCGCCGAGCAGATACGCTATCGCACATTTCCGGTAACCTATGTGGTCGAGTCGTACGACAGGACGATTTCAGGCGCCTACGGCCGCTACCGCGACGCAGTTGCAGCACTCGGGGGCACCCGGCTTTACAGGGTGGATCTGGACGGCATCGCGACCGAAGCGGTCGACGGCATGCGTGCCTCGATCCGGGTTGCGCTGGATCGCGCGAAATTGCCCGGCGCCTTGCGCATGAGATCGTTTTTCGATGCCGATTGGCGGCTTCTGAGCGGGTGGGTCGATTTTAAGGTCAAATGAAAATTATTCGGGACAAGTATTCGATAGCCTCCGTTTTTCTGGTGGCGACGCTGAGCGCGGCGATATTCGGGCTGGTGGCGGCGACATTGCAGAATCCGGCGCTCGAGCCGCATTTGCCGATGCTGTTTCTGGTGAACGTATCCGGCGTCATCGTGCTGGCGGGATTGCTGATCGTCTACGGATACCGCCTCTACAGGCGCTTGCGTCTGAAAGAGCCCGGCACGGGGCTGACCATTCGAATGATCCGCGGCTATGCGCTGCTGATGCTTGTATCGATCATCCTGTTTTATTTTTTCTCCTATTTCGCACTGAACAGAAGCGTAGACGGCTCAATCAACATCCGAATCGACAAGGCGTTGCAGGACGCTGTACAGCTCGGCACGGTATCGGTTGATGCCTGGAAGGACAGCAGCGTCTATGCGCTGGACGAATTGGGGTCCGAACTCGCGGTGTTGGCGGACCCGGATTCAATCGCCCGGCTGATCAATGCTGTCCGCGAGGCCCGCGACTTGACCGAGATCGTGTATTTTCGCGAGTACGAGAGTCCGGCAAGCGCCATAGTCGCTAGCGACATACAGCTCGATACGCTGCGGGTTCCGCGCATCGACGAGACGATGCTCAGCCAGGTCGCTATCGGCGAGCCGGTGTGGCGGCCTGTGGTTTCCGACGACGGTGCGCTGCAGTGGCGGCTGCTGATGAAGTTTCCCATCCAAGGTACCGTAGAGCATTTCTATCTGCAGGCATTGACCACGCTGCCGGCCAGCTACCGCGAGCTGGGCGAAAGCATCGAGTCCGCCCGGCAGGAGTATTCGGGTTTTCTGTATCTTGTCGATTCGCTGAGATTCAATCTGGTGCTGGCGCTGACGTTCGTCGCAATGTTTCTCCTGATGCTGTCGATCTGGATTGCGATCGTGTTTTCCCAGCGCCTGGTGCGTCCGATCAAGACGCTGTCCGAAGGTACCCGGGCAGTAGCCGGAGGCAACTACGAAAAGCAGCTGGTTGTGGAGTCGTCTGACGATATCGGAGTGCTGGTCAACTCCTTTAACGACATGACAAACGAGATCAAGTCGGCCCATGACCGGGTGCAAAAGAGCCAGGCGAGGGCGGAGGAGCAGCGCACCTACCTTGAGACTGTGTTGCGGCACCTGTCGACCGGGGTGGTTCTCATTGATGCGCACAATCGCGTTATTGACGTGAATCTGGCGGCCGAGGAAATCTTGAAACTGCGCAGGGTCGAAATCGAGGGCAAGACTCTGGATGAACTGACCGAGGCGGTTCCGATGCTGATGCCGCTTTGCACATTCATTACCGATGGCGCGGCGGCCGGAAAAATGGAATGGAACAGTACGCTGTCAATCCACTCTAATGTGGGACGCTTGTCGTGGACCTGTTCGGTGACCCGGCTGCCGGAAGCTGACGAAGGTTTCGGCAGATTTGTGCTGGTGATCGAAGACATCAGCCTGCTGGTCAAGGCGCAAAGAGTGTCGGCCTGGGGCGAGGTGTCGCAGCGGTTCGCCCATGAGGTATGCAATCCGCTGACGCCGATTCAGCTTTCAGTGGAGCGGATCCACATGAAAACGCTGGATGCCCTGCCGCAGGAGACGCGGCCTTCGGTCGAGCGTGCTTTCAGTGCGATATTCAGGCAGCTGCACTCGATGCGGACTATTGTTGATGAATTTCGCGACTATGCGAAGATCACCCAGCTCAATCCGACGCTGATTCAGCTGAACGATGTGGTGCGCGACATTGCGGAATTGCATAATTCAGGTGACAAGGACACGGTCATCGATGTCGACCTGGGCGAGGATGTGGGCCGGATTCATGCAGACCCGGATCGCATGGTTCAAGTGCTGAACAACCTGATCATTAACTCCAGCCACGCAATGCGCGACGTATCGGATGCCAGAATCGGGATACGCACAAGGCGTGCTCCGGCTGATTTTGTCGAAATCAGGTTCAACGATAACGGCCCCGGATTCGACCCGTCCATTCTGAACAAGGTGTTCGAGCCGTATGCGACCACCAAGGAGAAAGGCACCGGGCTGGGGCTGGCGATCGTGCAACGGATTGTCACCGAGCACGGCGGCACGGTCGAAGCGCGCAATTCCGAGCACGGCGGCGCTGAAATTATAATTCGCCTAAGCTCCCACAGCACCGCCGGCAAAAACGACAAGGCAGGCTCTTTTGAAATTGGAACCACAGGCGCAGGTATATGACCATGCAGGAAGGCGCAACTAAAATCCTGGTTGTGGACGACGAGCCGGATATCCGGGAAGTTGTCAAGGAAATTCTGACCGACGAAGGCTATCAGGTCAGCACCGTCCACGATGCCGACGCCGCGCGCAGCGCCGTTCGCCTGTCGCAATTCAATGCCATCCTGCTCGACATCTGGATGCCCGGCGACGACGGCGTCAGCCTGCTCAAGGAGTGGCGCGAGGCAGGGCTGGAAACTCCGGTGATCATGATGTCAGGCCATGGCACGGTTGAAACCGCGGTCGAGGCGACGCTGTACGGCGCCTACGACTATCTGGAAAAGCCGGTTTCAATGGGGCGGCTGCTGGTTGCCATTAGAAATGCGGTCGAAAGTCGCAAGGTGGCTTTCAATATCGGACGCAAGGAGGTGGCCAAGTCCAAGCTGATCGGCTCGAGCGAATCGATTCAGCAGGTCAACCGGCAGATCAAGAATGTCGCTAAATTCTCCAACAACCTGATGATTGTCGGCGAGCCTGGAGCCGGCAAGAAGTTTGTTGCGAATCTGGTTCATTTGCAAGGCGGCAAGCAGCCGGCGAATTTTGTCATGCTCGATGTGCCCGGCGACACCGGCATCGATGAAATGCTGGAGCAGATGATCGGTCTCGGCGCGGAAGCTACGGTGCTGGTTTCTGATATTCACGGATTCAACAGCCAGCTTCAATTGCGCCTGATCAGCCTCCTTAACCGCGTGGACGAGCACTTGGCCGCAGCTCCGGGCGAAGGGCTGGCGCGGATGATTGTCACATCGATTCCCGGAATCACCGCAGCGGTCAGCGACGCCTACTTCCGCTCCGACCTGTTTCACCGCCTGCGTGACACCGTCATTGAACTGCCTCCGCTGCGCAAGCGTCCTGAGGACATTCCGGAGCTGGTCGGGTATTTCACAGACCACCTGAGCCAGGCGGAAGGACTGCCTTACAAGCGGATTTCGACTTCGGCGCTCAATCGGTTGCGCAACCATTCATGGTCGGGAAATGTCGAGGAGCTTCAGAACGTGATCCGACAGGCGCTGATCAATGCAACCAACGATGTCATTTCGACAGCCGACCTGAATCCTTTTCTTGTCGAATTCCATGTGCCTGAATACCAGCCTCCGCAAGCGGACGGGGCGAAGTTTGAACGTTTTGACGTTCCGATTCGCGAGGCCCGGGAGCAATTCGAGCGCGATTACCTGATTCACAACCTAAGGAACTGTTCGAGCTATAAGGAAATGCAGCAGCGCACAGGAATGGACCGGACCAATTTGTACCGGAAATTGAAAAAATACAAAATTGACATTACGCCAGGATCTGGCGAGACGGCGGACAAGTGAGAGTAGCGATTTTCGGTGCCGGCACCGTCGGCCGGAACGTTGCCAGGGAATTGTCCCGCGAAGGCAACGACATAACCCTTGTGGATTCTGACGAAGAGCCGCTGCGCCGAATCCGGGACCGTCTCGACATCAATACGATTCATGGCAACGCCGCCGACCCGTCGGTGCTGATGGATTCCGGAATTGACGATGTCGAGCTGGTATTGGCGGTCACCGACAGGGATGACACGAATATCGTTGTCTGCGAGCTGATCAGTGCGATTCTCGAATACCGCGATGCGGTGCAGCCGACAAAAATCGCCCGGCTGCGCAATCTGGAGTATCTGGCGCACCAGCAGTATTTCTCCAGGGATCATATTTCGATTGACCGCATGATCAGCCCGGAGAAGCTGGTGACCGATCAGTTCCTGAGGCTGATCGAGTATCCGTGGGCGACTCAGTTTGTGGAATTTGCCAACGGCAGAATCCAGCTGGCGGCAATCCGCGCATTGGAAGGCGGTGCCCTGGTGGGGCACGAAATCAGGGAACTGCGCCAGCATATGCCGAATGTGGACACCCGGGTTGCGGCGATCTATCGGGACGATGCGCCGATTGTGCCTCATGCCGATACGGTGATTCAGGTCAATGACAAGGTGTTCTTCATTGCTGCGCGCGAGCATATCAGCGAAGTCATCAGCGAACTGCGTCCGGTCGATGAATCATACGGCAAGCGGATCGTTCTGGTCGGTGCGGGCAATGTCGGGGTTCGACTGGCGAAAGAGCTCGCCGACCGAGGCTATATCGTCAAGCTGATCGAGATCAATCGCGAGACCGCGCACCGCGCCGCAGCCGAATTGCCGGATTGCCTGGTGCTTCAGGGCAACGCGGCGGAAATGGAAATCATGGAGCAGGCGAACATCGAGCATACGGAAGTGTATTGCGCCGTGACCAACCATGACGAGGCCAACATCCTGTCGTCAATGATGGCGAAAAAGCTTGGTGCCAAGCGAACCATGGCGCTGATCAATAACACCGCCTATGCAGAGTTGCTTGAAACCACGCAGAACAACATCGATGTTGTCGTGTCGCCCAACCTGGTGACGATCAGCGAGTTGCTGCGCTATGTGCGCGGGCGGGGGCGCATGGAGGCGATTCATTCCCTGCATCGCGGCGCAGCCGAGGCGATCGAGGCGATTGCCCGCAAGACATCGCATGTGGTCGGGCGCACGATCGATGAAATCGATCTGCCCCATGGCACGACGGTCGGGGCCATTTTGCGGGGCGATCAGGTGCTCATCGCGCATCATGACATCGAAATTCAGGAAGACGACCATATTGTCTTGTTCGTTCTGGACAAGGACCGCAAGCAGATCGCCCAGGTTGAACGGCTGTTCGCGGTTGATATCGGCTACACCTAGGAGCCGCGCCCGTTAGGCGAAACCCGTCGCGCCTCGCTGCAGTCCCATGCGCTATCAGCAAGTCCTAAAGATACTCGGCATTCTGACCGCCTTGTACAGTTTTACGCTGATTCCGCCGGCCGCAATCGCATACTTTGCCGAAGACGGTGAATTTGTCGTTTTTGTGCTCTCGGTGGTCATCACCCTGGTGGTTGCCTTGATTTTCTGGGCACCGGTTCGAAACTACCGCAAGCCGCTCGGATTGCGCGAGGGATTTCTGGCTGTTGCCGGATTCTGGGTGACGTTTGCGACGATCGGCGCGCTGCCGTTTCTGCTGTCGTCCGAGCCGAAGATTGCTGTGACCGATGCCTTTTTCGAATCGATGTCCGGCCTGACCACCACTGGTGCCACGGTTCTGACCGGTATTGACCACCTGCCCATGTCGATCAAGTACTACCGCCAGCAAATGCAGTGGTTCGGCGGGATGGGGATCATTGTGCTGGCTGTTGCGGTGCTGCCTATGCTCGGCATCGGCGGCATGCAGCTGTTCCGTGCGGAAATTCCGGGTCCGATGAAGTACGCCAAGCTGACCCCGAGAATCACCGAAACCGCAAAAGCCCTGTGGTACATCTATCTCGGGCTCACGGTGCTGTGCGCGCTGGGCTACCTGTATGCGGGGATGAGCGTTTTCGATGCGATCACGCATAGCTTTTCCACCATAGCAATCGGAGGCTTTTCGACCCACGACCTGAGTTTCCAGCATTTTGACAGCGGCCTGATCAATATGGTCGCGATTATCTTCATGGTTCTTTCGGGCATGAATTTCGCGCTTCATTTTCTTGCATGGCGCGGCCGCACCCTGGCGGGCTATCTGCGCGATGTCGAAGTCAGGACGTACTTGTCGATCATCGGCCTCGGCGCAGTGATTGTGCCGATCGCACTGCTCGCCACCGGTACCTATGTGACTGCTGATGTTGCGGTTTCGCACGGGGTTTTCCAAGTGGTGTCAACTGCGACCACGACAGGCTTTACGACGACGAACTTTTCCCACTGGCCCTTGTTTCTTCCCGCGATGCTGCTGCTGCTCAGCATTATGGGCGGCTGCGCCGGGTCAACTGCCGGCGGGTTGAAGATTATGCGCGTGGTGCTGCTGTTCAAGCAAGGGCACCGGGAAACCATCAAGCTCATCCATCCGGATGCGATT
Organism: Arenicellales bacterium; assembly: GCA_965214615.1. Taxonomy (GTDB): domain Bacteria; phylum Pseudomonadota; class Gammaproteobacteria; order Arenicellales; family JAJDZL01; genus CBDAUN01. The sequence continues at coordinate 2,360,402 of OZ243952.1, read as the reverse complement.
GTGCCGATCAGGATGAACAAGGCGGTCGTTCCGGATGCGGTGGTTAGCGCAGTGTGGGGCTTTTTTGCGCTGTATGTGCTCAGTTTCGTCGTGCTCGCCCTGGTGCTGCTGGCGTGCGGCAACGACATGGTGACTGCCTATTCGACGGTAACCGCCTGCCTTAATAATCTCGGCCCGGCTCTGGGCAAGGCAGCGGTGAGCTATGCGGACTTGAATGCTCCTTCCAAGTGGGTGCTTGCCTTTGCGATGTTGCTCGGGAGACTGGAACTGGCTACTTTGCTGGTTTTGCTGACGACCAGCTATTGGCGCGATTGACGCTGCCGCGCTGCTCGCACGGTCATTTTTTCGGGTAGATCTTTTCGTCTCCCGGCGGACGGGACTTGAATCGCCGATGGAGCCAGAAATACTGTTCGGGCACTTCCTGAACCAGCTTTTCGATGGCTTCGTTCATCCGTTCGGCATCGAGCTGTGCGTCGCCTGTGACGAATCCCTCCGGCAGCAGGGTGAGGTGCAGGTCGTAGCCGCGATTCTTGGGAAGCTGAAGCGGGCAGCACATCACAATGCGTGAATTTCGAAAATTTGCGAATCTCGTCAGCGAACTGTAGGTTGCCGCCTGAATGCCGAAAAACGGCGCGAATACGCGCTGCGACTTGATTTTGGCATTTTGGTCGGGCAGATAGAAAAACGGCTTTGCCTGATCCAGCGCCTTTAGCACCGCCTTGGGCGAGTGCCTAAAGTGCAGCATGGTGACCGGGTGGGCGGACTTCCTGCGGTAGAGCGCATTGAGTTGCTTGTGGGGCGTTTCGAAATCTTCGAATGCGATCTTGTAGCCAAGATTGAATACGGGGTGAACCGGTGCGTCATACATTGCAACCATTGGCGCATGTTCGGCAAGCGCGCGCATTGCCACCATTGCGGAAACAAAATGCGGGCAAAGGAGTATGACGGAGACCTTGTCGGCAAGCAGGGCGTCTAGCGTCTCTTTTCCGCGCCAGTTCACTTCCTTGTTGATTTTCGACGAGCGGGCGAAAATTGCGAAACCCCAGCTCAGGATTCCGCAGCCGAACTGACGAAAGCATTCGATCGTCAGGCGTTTGCGGTAGTCTGAATCGAACTTGGGAAAGCACAGCTCCAGATTGCGCTGAACGACAAATCTTCGCTTGGCCGCAATCGCATACAGCCCAAGTCCGAGAATGCGCCCGGTGCTCCATCGCAAGCGGGTCGGCAAAGTGCTGGCGCATCGCCATGCCAGCGTAGCAAGAGTTCCGCTGACAAGTTCTGCGAAAGTCGGTTCAGTACGGTATCGGCTCATTGTCAGGCCGAGTCTTGAACCAGCGCAAGGTCCACATATATTGCTCTGGAGCACGCCGGATTATCTCTTCGAAAAGTGCGTTCATGGTTCGCGCATCGGCATATTCGTCGTTGATCGGAAAGTTTTCGAGAGGCTTGTCTATTGACACCCGGTACAGTCCGGTGTCCGGGTCCAGGTAGGCGAAAAGCGGAAGCACTACCGCATCGACAATGTTCGAGATGCGTCCAAGCGTGGTCAGAGTCGCTGCGCGTGTTGCGAAAAAGGGTACGAACAAGGAGGCTTTGCCGCCGAAGTCCTGATCGGGGATGTAGAGGCAGGCGGTCCCGTTCCTTAGTCCTGTGATCAATTTTCGTATTCCCTGATCGCGTCGAAACAGCTGAAAACCGAATCTTGTACGGCCTTTGACGACGTAGTGATTCAGCAGCGGGTCGCGCATTTGCTTCATCAGTGCGCAAATCGGAAAATGGCAGGCCAGCATGGCGCCCGCCATATCGGTGGCGATCATGTGCGGCGTTACGATGATGACCGCGCGATTTTGCGATACGGCGTCGTACCAATGTTCAATTCCTGAAATGTCGACAATCTGTCTGAGGGTCTTTTCCCTGGCATGCCACAGCATGCCAAGGTCCACGATTGCCTGCCCGTAGAGACGGAAATGGTCGTGAACCAGCTGGTTGCGCTTTTCCACCGGCCAATGCGGGAAGCAAATCTCCAGATTGGTCAGCGTATAGGCGCGGCGTTTCTTGTTAAACAGATAGAACAGCCGGCCGGTCGCCGCGCCGATCTTTAGAATTACGCTTCTCGGCAGTCGGCTGACGACGAACAGGGCGCCAACGATCAGCCATTTCCCCCAGTATCGGGGGTGGTAGTTGCGAATGCCTAATTCGGGTTCGTATGCAGATTCCGGCCGAACGTCGCTGCCGATCCTGGGATATTCGCTGTAGGAGGACATTGATCACTCTCGCTCAGGCGGATATCGGATCGGCTGGCTCATGCGATGAAGAATTGCGTTCCACAAATCTCCCGAGTCCAGGATGCTGGCCGGCAACACATTGCAAGTCGTCCCAAGTGTCCACGTCTTGCAGACATTCTAAGATAAATTCGAATCGAAGTCCGTATAACTTCGCGCGACTGATCAGGTTGTCCGCAACATCCGGCGTGCTCCAGCGCATTTCCTGCAGCAATCCTGCCGGGCAGCGCTGTGTTCCGATAAAGTAAAAGCCGCCGTCTGCCGATGGTCCGAGCACATTGGCGCCGTCGTGCAGCTGCCTGTAGGCGCAGCCGAGCTGATCAGCGGTGATGCCGGGAATATCGCAGCCCATGAGTCCGACTGGCGCTCCGCTTGCCAGGCCGTCTTGAATCGCCGTTTCCATCTTGAATCCCAGATCGCCGGGAGACTGGCTTTGCGTCTCAATCCCGGCGGCCGCGGCGATGCTGCGAAGCGCACTGTGCCGGTCATCGGGGCTGACAAGCAGCCGGATCGGGCCGGGCCATCCGGCTTTGGCAACCTGCGCGGCGTGCTCGATCATGGCGAGCGCGATCTGCGCAGCCGCTTCATAGGAGCAATGGGGATGCAGCCGCGTCTTTGCAAATCCGGGTATCGGCTTCTTTGCAAACAGGATTAGAAGCGGCGCGCTCATGTGCGAACCTGACCGTACATCCGGTGCAGCGCTGCCGGCGGAACACCCAGTGCGAACAGCAGCCGCAGCAGCCACATCAGTACGATGGTCTGCAGATAGCCGTTGGCTTCCCATCGTCGCGCCGAGGTGCGGACTCTCGAGCGGATTCGCGCCGGCCGCTGGATTCGCTTCAACTGTTTTGACAGCGCGACATCCTCCATCAGCGAAATGCCGGGAAATCCGCCGGCGGACTCGAACAGTCGGCGCTCGACGAACATCGCCTGATCTCCGGTGCAAATCCCGCTGAGCGCCGACCGGCTGTTCATCAGCCAGGCGACGAGTTTCATGACTGGCCTGGAATTGTCGAATTCCACATCGAAGCGTCCCCAGCGATGACCTGCGGCGATTGCCTGATGGATTTGCTGCACGGCATCCGGGGGTGCGGTCGTGTCTGCATGGACAAACCACAGTACGTCTGCATCGGCGCGCTGTGCGCCGGCGTTCATCTGCGCGGCCCGCTGCGGCGTTCCGGAGTGCAGCAGCTGGGCCTTGACAGACGAGTTGCTGCAGATGTCCTGAAGCGTTTCGGTTGCTGAGGCGCTGGTGCTGGCGTCGGAGAGTATCAGAGCGTCCACTCCGTTCATATTTGCCAGCCGATGCAGCCTGGCCGACACTTGCGGCGGTTCGTTGTATACCGGAATGATGACCGCTGTGCGCAGGGTTTGCGGCGGTTGCTGTTTCAAAGCCAACTCCATTGTGCAATGGTCAGCGAAAACGAATTCAGGGTTTCGGATGCCGCGCGGCGCCGACTCGCAGCCTCAATGCGTTCAACTTGATGAACCCCTCGGCGTCTGCCTGGGTGTATGCGCCGCTTTCGTCGTCGAACGATGCGATTGATTCGCTGTATAGCGAATCCTTTTCCGAGCGTCTGCCGGTCACGGCGACGCTGCCCTTGTAGAGTTGAAGACGCACGGTGCCGTTGACGCGCCTTTGCGTTTCGTCGATCATCGTCTGCAGCGCTGAACGCTCCGGACAGAACCAGTATCCGTTGTAGACAAGGCGCGCATACCGCGGCATCAGATCATCTTTCAGGTGCGCCGCCTCCCGGTCGAGTGTGATGGACTCTATTGCCCGATGCGCCCGATGCAGGATCGTGCCGCCCGGCGTTTCGTAGCAGCCTCGGGATTTCATGCCGATGTATCGGTTTTCGACCAGATCGATGCGTCCGACCCCGTGGGCGGACCCAAGTTCGTTGAGACGGTGCAGAATTTGAGCCGGAGTTCCTTTTTCGCCGTCGACAGCGACAGCGTCGCCGGATTCGAAGTCGATCTCGATATTCTGCGGCTCATCCGGCGCGTCGCACGGATTTCGGGTCCATCGCCACATTCCGTCAGGCGGTTCGTTCCAGGGGTCTTCCAATTCGCCGCCCTCGTATGAGATATGCAGCAGGTTGGCATCCATCGAATAGTCGGCCTTGCCGCCGGCGCGCTTGTCGACGGGAATGCCTTCGCGGTCGGCGTATTGCACGAGGGCTTCGCGCGACATCAGGTCCCACTCGCGCCATGGCGCGATGACTTGAACGTCCGGCATCAGTGCGTATGCGCTCAATTCGAACCGAATTTGATCGTTGCCCTTTCCGGTCGCGCCATGTGCGATTGCGTCTGCTCCGGTGCGCTTGGCGATATCGATCATTGCCGCTGCTATGAGCGGGCGGGCGATCGAAGTGCCGAGCAGGTATTCGCCTTCATACAGGGCGTTGGCCCGAAACATCGGAAACACGTAGTGCGATGCGAATTCCTCGACGAGATCTTCAACGAAGACATCGGTTGCGCCGAGCATTCTTGCCTTGTCGGCAATGGGGCCGAGGTCTTCGTATTGGCCGATATCGGCAGCGAATGCGACAACGTCGCACTGGTAGGTGTTTTGCAGCCAGCGCAGGATGATTGATGTGTCAAGTCCGCCGGAATATGCGAGTACGATTTTGCTGGGCACGTCTACCTCGATTGCATCGCTGCGCATTGAAGCGCAGCTTGAACTGTTCAGATTAATACTATTTGCAGCCGTCAATGCGGCTTTTCCGACTGCCAGGCAAGGGCGCTGGCAACCAAAGGTGATTCAAGCCTCATCTGTAAATGAGGCGCCGGGTTCGAATTTTACAATCGCCGAACCGATGATGCATTATTTCTGCTTGGCACCGACGCTTATGCAAGTCAGGCTTTTTCGACTTTCATTTCGAAAAGGTTTCGTTCTGCGCTGCCGAATGCCAGTCCGATCAGGCGAATCGGCTCGTTCCGGTCCCGGTACTTGTCCGCATAGCCGCGCTCTTTGATCTGCGCCATCGCCTCGTCCAATGCCGCGGCCGCTGCGCTTTCGCCCCCTGCCATCTTGAACTCAAGCACGAACACCTGAGAGCCGTGAAGCGCCACCAGATCAGCACGCCCGTGGCTTGATGCGTCCTCGACCCGAATGTCTACGCCAATCGAGCGCAGCGCCATATACAGCATCCCCGCATAGTGCGCCTCGTAGCGCTCGACCTCGCTGGCGTCATGCCACTGGTGCGGCATCCCTGACAAATACGCTTGAAGCTGTGCGCCGAATCCGTCAAAGTCGTTCGCCGCAAGCAAGTCTGCCAACTCCCGACCACGTGTCATCGCTTTGGATCCCCAGCGCGTCACATGCTCCAAAAGACCGCGATTCAGGCTCCACGATACCTCGAAATTCGGATAGTCCAGCGTATACAGCGTCTCCATCCCGTCCCAGACCTCGTCTGCAATCGTCAAGTACCCGGTCTGGAACATCAGGGCCTCGATGCCGATGTCGCCGACATCGAACTTAGATACCAGCGTCTTGCCTACAATTCGCCTTTCAAGTTCCATCGGATTGACCTTCTGTTCCACCAGCATCCGATACAGAAACGTCGGCGAGCCAGTTTCGAACCAATGCGCCTGGAATTCCCGGGAACGAAACAGCAGCAGGATGTCGAAAGGATTGTAGACCTTCTCCTTGCCCCGCCAATGGTAGCCGTTGTACCATCTTCTGATCTCGCTACGGTCAAGTCCGGGCAGCTCCGGAGCGAATGCCGAGTCCAGATCGGAATCGGTATAGCCGCAAATCGTCGCAAACTGCGGATCCACGGTAATGTCTGTCAGGTTGTTGAAACCCGAGAACAGGTTCACCTTCGTGAACATGCTCACCCCGGTGACGAATACGAACCGCACATGCTCGGCGCTGCCCTTGATAATGCCGTAGAGTCCTCTGAGATAGTCGCGGTTTTCGGTCGCCTGCTTCGAATCTTCCAGCACATCCAGTATCGGCTTGTCATACTCGTCCACCAGTACCACAACCTGCCGGCCAGTGCCGTGATGCAATCGGTCCAGCAAATCCTGCAGTCGCTCGGGGCCGGCATCCAAGTCCGAACCTGGATCCAGACCGGCGTTTCGCTCGATGATTGATAATTGCCTGAGGACGCTGCGCTCAATATCTCCGGGTTCGTTGTACTTCCCGTCAAAGCTCAGGCGCATCACCGGATGATTGACCGACCAGTCCCAGTGCTGGTGAATATCCAGGCCTTGGAACAGCTCCTCGCGACCTTCGAACAAGGACTTGATCGTGTCTAGAAGCAGACTCTTTCCGAATCGCCGCGGACGCGATAGGAAGTAATGCTCGCCCTGGTCGACGAGTTTACGGATCAGCGCAGTCTTGTCGACGTAGTAGTAGTTGCGCTCCCGTATCGCCCGGAAGTATTGAATTCCAATGGGAAGTCGGAGTTGGTCCATGGCTTGCGGCCCGTCAATGGCAATGCAAGAAGATTGAATTGAATCGATTGAACATAGGGTTGCTTGAAGCCATGTTACTACACCTGCAGGCCGTAAATCCTGACTGAGGCTATTTCTTCGACTGTTGCGGTCAACGACAAATCGCACAAAGTCATTTCCGGCTGGATGCAGGCACTATTTTACAAATCATGCTCCGTCGACCTTGTATTGTCTGTTTTGACATTGTCGGTACGATGCCAAACAATGAGTCATTGGCTTGTCCGTCCCGTTCGGGCAAGAGCCGAAATTGCCGAATGCGGAGGTTGGCTTTGCAAGATTGACCGAGGTGAATACAATGGAGTAGATGAATCCCGATGCAATGGCTTGCCGTACTCGGCAAACTCGCTAATTCACTCAACTCTATCTGTGCGCAGAAACCGGCATATGAGCAGTTACGCCATCTTAGACGATTTTCCAACCCGGCAGGACTTCCGAAAGGAGACTTACGATTTCAACAAGCTGCGCAAGCGGATTACGCGCGATGCAGGCAAGGCGATTGTCGATTTCAACATGATCCTAGATGGCGACCGTATCATGGTTTGCGTATCGGGCGGCAAGGATTCCTACACCATGCTGGATATATTGCTGGATTTGCAAAAGCGTGCGCCGGTCCGGTTTGAAATTACAGCGGTCAATCTGGATCAAAAACAGCCCGGCTTCCCGGAAAATGTACTTCCGGACTATTTCGAATCCCTCGAAGTGGACTACCGAATCCTCAGCGAAGATACGTACAGCATCGTCACTTCCGTAATCGAACCCGGAAAAACGATGTGCGGGCTTTGCTCCAGGCTCAGGCGCGGGATTCTGTACCGCTATGCGGTCGATCACAATTTCACCAAAATAGCTTTGGGACATCACCGCGACGACATCGTAGAAACCCTGTTCTTGAACATGTTTCATGGCGGCAAGCTCAAGGCGATGCCGCCGAAGCTGAAAAGCGACGATGGGCGCAATGTCGTGATTCGTCCGCTGGCGTATTGCAAGGAATCCGATATCGCCAGATTCGCGCAATGGCGCAAATACCCGATCATTCCATGCAATCTTTGCGGTTCGCAGGAGAATCTGCAGCGAGTGCGAATCAAGCGAATGCTGCGCGAATGGGAGCAACACCACCCCGGGCGCAGCGAAAATATATTTCGAAGCGTGCAAAATGTTGCGCCGTCGCAGCTGGCCGATCGGGACTTGTTCGATTTCGCTTCGCTAGAACCGGAACGCCAGGACGACACGGGGCAGTAGCGATGTTGCCCGAAAAATACAGCCGCTCGCTGTTGCAATTTCTTCAACAGTCCCCGACGCCCTATCATGCTGTCGAGAATTTGGCGGCGATGTTTGATGCCCGGGGGTTCAGGCGCCTGTCGGAAACCGAGAACTGGGACATCGAGCCCGGAGGCGCATACTACGCTGTACGCAATGGCTCATCGATTGCTGCGTTCAGGGCCGGACGTCGCGGCGCTGAATCTTCGGGTCTGCGCATCGTCGGAGCGCATACCGACAGCCCCTGCCTTAAGCTGAACCCGAATCCCGATCTGCCCAAGTCCGGCTATGGCGCGGTCAGCGTCGAAGTGTACGGTTCAGCATTGCTTAGAACGTGGTTTGATCGCGACCTGTCTGTCGCCGGAAGAGTCTACTACGCCGACAATCAGGGCAATTTGCGGCATTGCCTGATCGATCTGGCCGGGCCAGTCGCAGTCATACCGAGCATCGCGATTCATCTTGACCGGCAAGCGAATACGCGCCAGTCGATCGATACGCAGAAAAATCTCAACCCTGTCTTTGCTTCGCCGTCGTCGGTGCAGCTGGGCAGCGGCGCACTTGTGCCTGTGCTCGAGGATGCCTGCCGTAGAAATGCGCCGGACATGGAGAAAATTTTGGATTTCGACTTGAACCTGTACGATGTGGCGCCCGCCAGGCAGACTGGCATAGACGGAGAATTTGTTTCAAGCGCCCGGATTGACAATCTGCTGAGTTGCTATGCCGGCGCACTCGCCCTGTGCAATGCTTCGGACGACCAATGGGCCATGCTGATCTGCAATGACCACGAAGAGGTTGGCAGCGTATCGGATGCGGGCGCTCAAAGTCCGTTTCTGTCTTCGGTCATCGAACGAACGGTCGGGCGCGATGCCCGGATTATGCGAAAGTCAATGCTGATATCGGCAGATGGCGCGCATGGCATTCATCCGAACTACCCGGGCAAGCACGACCTTCAGCATGCGCCCGAACTCAATGGCGGCATTGCGATTAAGAGGAATTCGAATCAGCGATATGCGACCACAGGCGAAACAGCCGCTCTTTTCATCAGGCTCTGTGATTCGGTCGGCGTGCCGTATCAGACCTTTGTTTCGCGCAACGACATGCCCTGCGGTTCGACGATTGGTCCGATCACCGCGGCCGAATTGGGAATTCGGACGCTGGATGCCGGGGTCGCCCAGTTTGCAATGCATTCGATCCGTGAAACTGCCGGAATTGTAGACGCATACCATTTTTATTCAGCGCTGCACCATTTCCTACAGGTCGAATTGCCGGAATTGAGCTAATGCGCCAGTTCGGACGCAATATGGCGCAGCTGTCGATAGCCTTCGACAAGCCGCGGCGAAGGACGGCCGAGATAGGCTTCGCTGATGCGGTAGACCGATCGGTTTTGAACAAATGCAGTCTTCGCAAAGGCCGGATTGCGCAAAACCACCTTCTTGCGGTATTTCTCGTAGCGTACTCCGCACCAGGAAATCGCTACTGCGTCAGGGTTCATCGCGGCGACTTCGTCGTCGCTTAGCGGCGCGCTTTTCACATCCCGATCGCCCAGGGGATTGGACAGGCCGGCGAGCCTGATCATATCGTCAACCCACGATCGTCTGCCCGGGGCAATGACCGGCTTGGGCCACCACTGTATGAGCAGGCTCGGTCGGTTTCGGCATGCCGCAGATTGCGCAAGCGCCTGCTTCATGTCCTCGACAACCCGTTGCGCCCGCCGGCGCACATTCAATGCGTCGCCAATTTGCAAAATATCCGAATACACGTCGCAAAGGCTGACCGGTTCGGGGGCCAGGTAGGGCAGTCCTGCGGACTCAAGCGAAGCGACAATTTTCTCGTGTCCGGGCACGGTCAGCGATGCCAGAACCAGGTCCGGCTTCAGTTCCGCCACCTGCTCGATCCGGATTCCAAGATCCGGACCGACTCTCGGCAGGCGTTGTACGACTTCGGAGGGGTAATCCGAGTGGCTGTCTACGCCTGCCAGCATTTCAGAGCATCCGAGCGCGCAGACGATTTCGGTATTAGAACAGGTAAGGCTGACAATTCTCATGATCGTATCCGTTGCCGGCACGGTGCTTTAGGGTATGATTCCGTACAGATTGAACATCGATGATGCTTACGGATGCGGAGAATCTGAAAGTCATGAAGCAACATTATCAAGCATTGGTGATCGGCGGCGGCGTTGTCGGCGCCAGTGTGCTGTATCACATTGTAAAGCAAGGATGGACGGACATCGCGCTGATCGAGCGCAAGGAACTCACCGCCGGGTCGACATGGCACGCGGCAGCCGGATTTCACCCGCTGAACAACGATCTGAACATATCGGCCCTTCAGGCCTATACCATTCAGCTGTACGAGCAGATTCAGCGCGAAAGCGGACAGGATGTCGGCATTCATATCACAGGAAGCGTGGCGCTCGCCTCAAATGCAAGTCGCTGGGAGTATTTGCAGCACATGCATTCAATATTCGTCGCCATGGGGCTGGATATCCGTCTGGTCACAGTTGACGAGATTGCGCAGATGTGCCCCATTGCCGATACCTGCGGCCTGTACGGGGGGCTGTACGATGTCAATGAGGGCCATTTGGACCCTCATGGAGCCACGGTTGCCTATGTCAAGGCGGCTCAGAAGCTCGGCGCCGAAGTGATTCTTCGAAATCCTGTGCTTGAACTCAATCCGCGGCCCGACGGTTCGTGGGAGGCGGTCACCGAGCATGGAACTGTCGTCGCCGAACACGTGGTGAACGCCGGCGGACTCTGGGCCCGGAAAGTAGGACGCATGGCCGGGGTGAACTTGCCGGTGGTACCGATGCAGCATCATTATCTGGTGACCGAGGAAGTCCCGCTTCTTGCTCAGCGCGATGAACCGATTCCTGCGGTGCTGGATCTGGATGGCTATACCTACTTGCGGCAGGAGCGCAGCGGTATTTTGCTCGGCGTGTATGAGCTGAATCCGAAGCACTGGCATGTCGAAGGGGCGCCGTGGGACTACGGCATGGAGCTGATTCCCGAAGAACTGGACCGCATTGCGCCACAGCTGGGAATCGGATTTGAACGATTTCCCGTGCTGGCAGATGTCGGCATCCGCAGGTGGGTCAATGGCGCATTCACATTCACCCCGGACGGAAATCCCCTAGTCGGCCCGGTTCCCGGATTGCGCAATTTCTGGGTGGCTTGCGGCGTGATGGCCGGTTTCAGCCAAGGCGGCGGTGTCGGACTCGCGCTGGCGCAGTGGATGGTCGACGGCGAACCGCAAGCTGATGTTTTCGGCATGGATGTGGCACGCTACGGGTCGTTTGCCAGCGGTGACCGCTATGTGCGTGATACGACCCGGCAGTTTTATTCGCGCCGCTTCGTGATGACCTATCCGAACGAGGAACTGCCGGCGGGGCGACCGTTGAAGCACTCGCCTGCGCATGATGTGATGGAAGCCGGTGGCGCGAAGTTCGGGTGCCTGTGGGGACTTGAAGTGCCGCTTTATTTTGTGCCGGGCAATCCGAAATTTGTCGAAGATCCGACTTTGCGTCGATCCAATGCGTTCGACTACGTGGCTGCCGAATCAAATGCGGTTCGCAATGCCGTCGGCATGGTCGATATCACCGGTTTCTCGCGCTACGAAGTCAGCGGCCCCGGGGCCAGCATCTGGCTTGATTCGCTACTCGCCTGCAAGTTGCCTCGTGTGGGCGGCTTGCGGCTCGCGCCGATGCTGAGCCCTTCCGGGCGCCTGAAGGGGGATTTGACCGTCATGCGGTTGTCGCAAGACCGGTTTTGGCTGATGGGCTCGTACTATCTGCAGGCGTGGCATATGCGCTGGTTCCATGATCAGGCTCCGCGCCACGGCGTGTCCATTAGAAATATTTCGGACCTTTGGAGCGGCGTTTCGATCTGTGGCCCGCGTTCGCGCGAACTGCTGCAGCGGGTGACCGGGGCGGATGTGTCGAATGACAGCTTCGGTTTCATGAATTGCCGGCCGATTGAAATCGGATACTGCGAGACGCTTGCAGCGCGCGTTTCGGTGACCGGCGAGCTTGGATACGAGATCAACGTGCCGAGTGCGCAGCATCGTGCGCTGTACAGTGCGATTGCGGATGCGGGCAGCGACCTTGGCCTTCGGCAGTTCGGATTCCGGGCGATGAGCAGTCTGCGCCTGGAAAAGGGCTATGGTGCCTGGTCGCTGGAATACACTTCGGCGTATACGCCGGGAATGTCGGGACTGGATCGGTTCATCGCGTTCGACAAGGCGGATTTCATCGGCAGGGGCAATGCGCTCGCTGAACGCGATTGTCCGCCGGACAGGCTGCTGGTGCTGCTCGAGATTGAAAGCGACGATGCCGATCCCGCCGGGTTCGAACCGGTGTGGAACGACGAACAATGTGTCGGATTCATCACCTCGGGCGGATACGGACACAGCGTCAGAAAATCACTGGGCTTTGCCTATGTCGATCGCCATGCTGCAATGAATCCTGGGCAAATGTCTGTCGATATTGTCGGCAAAGGATGTCCTGCGCGAATTCTGGCCGAACCGCCGTACGACCCTGCAGGGCGAAAAATGCGCTGCTGACTTTGCGATAGCCGTCTTATTTTGTTGAGCCATGCCTCGGCATCGCCATTTTCTGTCAATTGTGCGAAATGAAATCATCGGGCATGAGTAAGATCTTTTTCGGCGCAAATTTAATTTCAGGCATCTGAGTCCTGATCTGAACGACTCGTTGGATCGATTCATTTTGGAACAATTTGATGCAATTGGCCGGCATTTCTCAAAGACTTGGAGATTTTGCGCGCGAAACCGGTACAAATTCCAGTAAAAAGGTAGTAAAATACCGACCTGCACTAATAAAAATGCAATCTTCGCCGCAAACGTGTGCGTAAAAAAAGTCCGGGCGTTGATTGACTAGTTGTCCCACGTGTAATTTTCCTGAAACCCGCTGACCGAGTGGCGCATGAAAACAGGCGCAAAGCACTGTCGATGAGATTTGGGCTCGCAATTCGTGTTGCGGTGGCTATGGCCGTGATTTTGGTGGTCGGCGTAGTGACCACCGGAGTACTCAGCATTCAAAAGTTCGAAACCACTCTGGCGGATTTGCTGAATTCGCGGTTTCAGTTCGTTGTCGGCGATATTCGCGATCGGATCGAGGTTCGAATGGACCTCGGACTTGCGCTTAACGACCTTGAAGGCGTGTCCGAAGAACTCGAAGAATACTTGCGCGAAGACCGGGATATTCTGTCGATGGAAGTGTTCGACGAATCAGGAACTGTCTTGTTCAGTTCCGACATCAGCCTTGTCGGAGATCTGGTTTCAGAACAGACAGTTGAAACGTGGCGGGAAAATCGCGGCAAGGACTGGTGGTCGCGCCTGCAAATCGATGCAGGCCTGGTCGGCGTGCCGATCCGCAACAACCTGAGCCAGGATGTGGGGTCGCTCGTCCTAAGGTTTTCAAGAGAATTTCTTGATTCCAGTATTGCGAACCAGACTCAGCGTCTTTTGTATTTTGGCGGCATCGTAGTGCTGGCAATGATCGTGCTCAGCGTGATCGGCGTCGCCTTGTTGCTGCGGCGCTCGACTCGCGATCTTTATTATATGGGCATGGCGATAGACGATATCGCCGAGAACCATCGCGAGATTGATCAAGCCCGGCTGGATCAGATTGAGCACGACGCGTTTCCAGGGTTTTCCAAAGCGGTGCTTCGTGCCCATGAAGACCTCGGCTCGGCAACCGAGGAGATTCGAAAATTAGACGAAGAGGCGGCGGTATGAGCCAGATACCGGGCAAATCCCGACTGCTGCCTCCGTATTCCGAAGACTCGAATGTGGCAGATAAGCGCACATTGCTGTTCAAGCTCGTTGTTCTTGCCGTGGTTGTATTGCTTGCCGGTCAGATTGCGATAGCGCGATACGCATTGACGGGATTTGAAGCCGAACTTGATTCCCAGCTGTATCGCAAGGCGCATCTGATCGGAGAATCGGTCGCAGGCCAGATAACCTACGCCATCGTCGATTTGGGAATCAACTACAGCGCGCTGGTCGGCGTCGACGAATATCTCGGCAAGTTCCTCGAAGACAACGCGGATATCGAGTTTCTGGCGCTTGTCGGCCCCGCCGGCAATGCGATGTTTACAAGCGGGATCGGCAATACGGATCTTCAGCAGGTCATTGCCTCGGCCCCGAACAGAGACGAGAACTTTACCACCGAAATGCTCGGCTACGTCGCAGGCTCGTTTCCAATCTATACCTTCGAAGGCGATGAGATCCACCTTTTTGTAGGAGTCAGCAGCGAGCATGTGCGAAATCAGTTCACCGAGATATTCTTTGAACTGATTATCGTTGTTGCGATTCTATGCCTTATCGCGCTTGAGTTCATCGTGTTTTTTATGGGCGCCTACTACTTTGAGCCGATCGCGAACATCGAAACAGTGCTCAGCGCCGGAGCCAAGGGCGTGTTCTCTAGCCGCATTGCAATGAACGCCCGCGACGAAGTCAGCCGCGTGATCACCTCAATGAATCGCCTATTGCTGGAACTTGAGCGTCACTACGCCGATTTTGTATTTGAAGTTCAGGAACTTAAGACAATACAGCTGAAAGAGGCAGTTGCGAGCAGGATTGAGCAGGTCAAGACCAGATTGGATCGTGTCTACATTTTCTCTGGAGATGTGACGCTGATGTCCAATTATGCCAGCAAGATCAGAGTTCCTCTGTTTCTGTTCATATTCGCCGAAGAGCTTTCACGGTCGTTTCTGCCGCTTTTCGTGTCGCGTCATGTGCCGATTGATTCGATGGTGTCACATGAGTGGTACGTCGGTCTGCCTATTACGCTATGCATGCTCGCCGCAATGGCGGTTACGCCGCTGGGAGGAGGATTGACTGACCGCTACGGCGCCCGAAATGTCTTTCTTTCCGGGATTGCGATTGCATTTGCGGGTTTTGTCGGCACGTTTTTTACCCAGGCGTATTTTGATCTGGTTGCCTGGCGGGTGCTGACGGGAGTCGGCTACGGCTTGATTTTTACAGCATCGGAGGCCTGGGTTGCACAGCACTCCGGTGACCGCAACCGGGCGCGAAACTCAGCGATTTTCGTCGGAGCGGTATTTGTCGGAGTGATTTGCGGACCGCCGATTGGCGGCATCATCGCCGACCGTATCGGCTACGAGGCGACGTTCTTGATTTCCGCGTTCCTTGCCTTGATTTCCGGACTTATGGTGCTGCGGATTTTCAAGAGTATCGGGCCTGATTCCAATGGGGTTGAACATGCGCGTCACAAAAAGCTCATGCTCGGAGGCGGTGACTTGAGAGTTCTCCTGTCCAACAGGCGTTTTTTCGGACTGGTGTTTCTGGCCTCGATCCCCAATAAGATGGTGATGGCAGGATTTCTGTTCTACCTGGTCCCGCTTTACCTGAACCAGCTTGAGCACTCCCAGTCTGCGATCGGGCGTATGATGATGCTGTACGGACTTGTGACCATCGCATTTACGAAGCTGGCGGCACGGATTGCAGATCGCAGGCAGAGCTATGAGTTCATGGTCATTGCGTCAGGCTTGATTTCCGGACTGGGGTTCCTCGTCGGACTTGCAGATGTCTATGTCGGCGGGCCCACCGTGGCTGTACTTGCAGCAATCATCTGCTTGGGGCTGGGGCACTCCCTGGCGTTCTCGTCACAGCACTCAATTGTGCAAATTGTTGCCATGGAGCACCGCATGCTGGCAGGCAGGGGTGCAATCCTGAGTACCTACCGGGTTTTCGAGCGAAGCGGAATGGTAATCGGACCGATGCTCGTTGTTGCGCTAAGCAGCAATTTCGGCTATCGCAACGCAATGATAGCGATCGGCGTGATCATGCTTGTGCTGACGGTGGTCTATGCCGTCACTCTGCGCAGCGGCAGCCGGTTCGCGACGGACCCCGGCGAGAGCCCGGGCGAGGCTGTTCGTGAGCAATAGCATAAGAGCACTGGCATGGATGCTTGCGTCGCTTCTAGCGATTGGCCTAGGTCTGGCGACCGGTGCCCATGCCCAGGAGCCTGCCAAGGGTGCCGATGCGGATCCCTACAGAATATTCGGCGTTGTCTGGCGCGGAGAAACCGAAGTGGAAGACGGCTTTCGCGATTACCTTGATCAGCGCGGCATCCCCTACGAATTCACGGTTCGCAACTTGAATCTGGACCGCGGCAATGCCCCGGGAATCATCGAAGAGATCCGCCAGGCCCGGCCGGATCTGGTCTATACGTGGGGAACCGGAACCACGACAAGCATTGTAGGGCGGGCGGCTGCGGATGATCCGGAGCAGTTCATCAGGGATATTCCCGGCCTCTTTGTGCTGGTGGCCTATCCGCAGGTCACCAATATTGTGGAATCATACGAGAACCCTGGCCGAAACGTAACCGGGGTCGCCTTTTTGGCAGCGATCGAGAGCCAGCTCAATACGATTCAGGCCTACCGCCCGTTTCAAAAGATCGCTGTGATCTACGACAGCACATCGGGAAATTCAAGAACCAACGTTGCACAGCTCACTGAGGCGGCGCAAAAGATGGACTTGGATTTGCTGGTGCTGCCAATTCCGCTTAACGATGAAGACAAGCCGAATCCGGAAGTTCTTGCCGATCTCATCCGTCAGGCCAAGAACGAAGGTGCGGAACTGCTTTATATGGGGCCGGACTCCTTTCTGACGAGACATGGCAAAGTGTATACTTCGACCGCAATCGAAGTCGGATTGCCGACATTCGCATCCACCCAGGCGCCGTTGAAGAATCATCGGGCAATGTTTGGACTGGTGACGGACTATCACACATTGGGCAAGCTGGCCGGAGTTCAGGCTGAACGTATTCTGATCGACGGCATTAGTCCGGAAGATTTGCCGGTCGCGCGCCTTTCGCGATTTAAGCTTTGGATCAACAACGATGTCGTGCACGAATTGGGACTGTTCCCTCCGATGAGCATGATTCCGATTGCGGATTTCAATTACACCACCAGCCAATAGCCTGTGATGCGCTGCAACAGCCGACGATTGACGAAGACGCTGTCAGCCGCGATCGGCATCAGGGCAGGCTGCCAAGAGCATACTGCGGACTGATCCGGCGATGCTGCTGCGAACACGAATCAGTTTCTTTGTCACAATCGCTTTTGCGATCGTCTGCATTTCCATTCTGTTTGCCACCAACAAGCGCGAAGAGCTGGCACAGATCGAGTACGCGAAAGCGACTATTTTCGATCAGCAGAATCTTTGGGATAAAGTGAAAGGAGAACTGATCCAGCGCATGACTGACGGCAAGGCGCTGGTCGAGGCAAACGTTCCCTTCATCAACGCTTTGGAAAGCGGCGACAGCGAATCAATTCGCACCTTCGGCATCGAAATCGCAGCAAAGATCATGCAAGGCGGAATTGCGGATCGCTTCGATGCGATCTTTTCGGACGGGACGATCGCCTATTCTTCACATCCGGCAATTTTTCAAAGTTCCGTCATTCGCGAAGGCGTCGCGATGGATGCCATTGAGTTCGATTACGAAATTTCCGGGGTGGGCAACGACAGGGACCGCAATACGGCGGTGGTTCTCGCATTCCCATTGATTACCGAATCCGGCAAGGCCGCCGGGATGGGAGTCTATGCCATCGATATCGTCGAAGCCATCGAGGAGATGGAAAATCTCACTCAGGCATCGGTCTCCGTAGTCAATCGCCGTGGCCGATTGCTTGCCGCATCAGATGGTGCGCCATGGCAGACCTACGGTGATCAGGTTCGGCTGATCGATATCGGCGTGTTGCAGAATTTCGAATTTGAAGAGCGTTTCTTTTCTGCAGTCGTGCTGCCTGAGATATCCAACCTTGGCGGTCTTGTGGGGCGCTTAGTCATCATCAAGGATGTAACCGGGCTCGCCTTGCAGCAGAAACGCATCAGCCAAATTACGATTGTTTCAATCGTCATTTTCGTGCTGGCCGTGCTGATTGGTCTAAACGTGTACATGTCGCGCGCATTCTCGCCGCTGGCCAAGGGCGTCAAAGTTCTGAACGCACTGTCTGAAGGAGATTTGAATGTTCAGATCGAACATGTCTTCAGCCGCGACGAGGTCGGCACAATCGTCGATGCGGTCGACCGTTTTCGTTCAAGTCTGCTGACATTGGTCCGATTGCGCCGTTCCAGAGAGCGTCAGCGGTCGCGTCAGGAACGCTTCATTCAGCGCGAAATGACCAGTCTGGCGGGCACGCTGGATGGCGAGGAGCGCGAGGCTGTGATCGACGAATTGCAGCGGTTGGATCAAATTATTCAGAAAGGCAGCAAGATTCGACGCGAAATCACCAGTCTGGCACAAGAATCCGAGAGCGACGGCGCAGCCCGCGATTCCGATGGCCTGGCGCTGATGGCGACCGCGTTCCAAAGCATGTCAAGCCGAATTCAGAACCAGCATCAGAAGTTGCGTGAAGCAATAGCGACGCGCGAAGCGCTGATCGCATTGCGACAGGAACTGGATATTGCGACCCGGGTACAGCTGTCCCTGCTGCCGGAACCGTTCAATGTTTCCGAAACCGTGGATCTCGCAGGCTCGATGTTTGCGGCCAAGGAAGTCGGAGGCGATTTCTTCGACTACTTCAGACTGGATGAACGGCGCATCGGGATTGCAGTGGCGGACGTATCAGGCAAGGGCGTGGCGGCAGCGCTGTTCATGGCAATGGCCCGAACCCTGCTTCGTGGCACTGTCCTGTATGTGGATTCGCCGGCAAAAGTCTTGGAGACCATGAATGATTTTCTCGAGGAGAACAACGACGAACAGCTATTCCTGACAATGCTTTACGGGGTGCTGGATGAATCGACTGGCGTATTTACCTATGCATCCGCCGGACATGACGCTCCTGTGCACTACCGCGACGGACAAGTCGATGTTCTGGAGTCGGAGAATGAATTTGTTCTGGCCATGTTTCCAAGTCTTGATTACAGCGAAATCCAATTTCAGCTGAAACCGGGATCTCGCATGACGTTCTTTACCGATGGAATAACCGAAGCATTCAATTCTACAGGTGAGCCTTACAGGCTGGAGCGATTGGTGGAACTGGCGTCGAAACTGGACAACGAGTCGGCTCAGAAGGATGTCGACGAAATTGTCGCCCAGGTCAATCGGCACGTCGGCGGAGCCGATCAGTTTGACGACATTACCTGCGTGGTGCTGAATTTCAAGCGCACCAGTGAACAGACCGTCGAGCAAGCCGACGATGACAAGGAATCTGCTGTTCTGGAGATCACGCTTGAGAGTGACCTTAAGGAGCTTGGGCGAATTGCAGATCTGATCGAACAGCACAGCGAAGCGCGCAATTGGCCTTCGAACTGGGCGTACAGCCTCAATCTCGTACTTGACGAACTGATCACCAACGTAGTCAGCTACGGCTATGGCAAGGGCTACCCGGTAGACGATATCCATGTCGTGCTGACTGAGCAAAATGATCAGCTCACTGTCGTGCTTGAAGATAAGAGTGCGCCGTACAACCCTTTTGAACAAGCGCCCGAAGCGCAAGTCGATCTATCGCTGGACGAACGCAAGGTCGGAGGACTCGGGGTCTTTTTCGTCAAGTCTCTTGTAAGCGATTACAAATATGAACGACTCGGCAATCGCAATCAAATCACTTTGGTTTTTTCCGCTACGCAATAGCTGAAATGGTGCGCAAAACCCCGAGTAAGCCGGCAGACCTGAATTATGGATGAATCGTCTTCATCGGCTTACCGCGCAGACAAAATGCTCAGATCGTGCTTTGCCGAATTGGACGTCGAGTCGGTGCAGGAACTGAACTGGATGCACTACGATCGTCTAATCGATGCCGTCGAAAAGAGCAATGCGCAAATTGGCTGGCCCGAGGCGCAAAGCTTCGAATACGAGCACCCGCTGCATCTTCAAGATTCCGAATTTGGCGTTGGCAAGCCGTACGCGGTTCGGCTTTCGTATTCCGATGCCGGCGGAAGCGGCGAACCGGTGATTGCAATCGGAGGGCTGACCAATGTAAAGCAGCGCTTTGATTTTCTTGCATTGGACGCAAAGCCGGAACTGAGGCTGTACGCCTTGGATCTGGCAGGGCGCGGTTGTAGCGGATGGCTTGCCGAACTCACTGATTATTCTCTAGATGCCTATGTCGACCAGCTGAAGCAATTCATGAATCATCTAGGGATCGATTGCTGCACAATTCTGGGTTCGTCGCTTGGCGCCGCAGCCGCGATCCGCTTTGCCGCCGAGATGCCTCAATCGGTAGTCTCGCTCATTATCAACGACAGCGGTCCGTACATACCGGCGAAACGCCGGCGGCGCAGAGCCACTGCTGTCGCAAGGCATTACAAGTTCGGCTCGCCGGCTGAAATGTTTCGCCGAACCGGCGCCGCAGCGAAACATGCCGGACCGGCTTCGGATGCGGCACTGCTGCGCAATGCGCACTGCAAGACACGCTGGTCCGACGAAGAGCAGGGACGGGTCTACCGTCACGATCTTCGCGCGATGCTGGCCTATCGCGCCGAATCCAGGCAAAGCCTCGATCTTTGGCATGAGTGGTCAAAATTGCGCTGTCCGGTTCTCTTGGTCCATGGAATGCTAAGCGATGCGACTTCGAACGACACCATTGCGCGCATGCTTGATACCTGCGATGACTTATCTGTTATTCATGTCGAACAAGCCGGTCACACTCCGTCACTTTCGTTTCTTCAACTGACACGCAAGATCGTGTGCTGGCGAAACGATCGCGGCACATTCGAAAGGCATCAGACATTCGCTGTTGCCGATCAGCCGAGAAGGTTTCTGTTTCCGAATGCGTGAACCTGCCGCAGGTTTCTACTTTATGCGCCATGGCCAGACTGTGGCCAATGCGGCCAATATCAGTTCCGGGGGCGACCGAGATCCTCAGTTGACCGATTTCGGGTGCGATCAGGCGATTTCGGCAGCTCGGGTACTGCGCCGCCTTGAGACAGGGCCGAGTCTGATCGTGGCATCGCCGCTAAGGCGCGCGACAGAAACGGCGCTGTTGATCGGCGAACATTTGAGTCTGCCGTTGAAGATTCTGCCCAGTTTTACCGAGCGAAAGCTTGGGGATTGGAACGATCAGTGTTCGCAGCTGACGAACAATCTGCTGATTTCCGGTAAAACTCCGCCTGGGGGCGAAAGCAGATCAGATTTCGCGGCCCGTATTAACGAGGCGTATCAGGATTTGCTGCCGCTATGTACGCAGTGGCCTTTGCTTGTCAGCAGCCGCGGCGTTGCGCGGGTTCTTTTGGAGCGCGTCAATTGCAAGAATGCCGCCCACTACCCGAACGGCGTGATTGCGAGAATCACCTTGACAAGTTCCGATAGGTTCGAAGTGGCGCGCGTCGAATATCTCAACGAGCCGGATGGAGGTTCAAATACTCCGGACTGAGGTGCCAGCCGCGAGCGCAACGGGCGTTGCGAGAACTGCCTGAAAGATTTCGGCGTTCAATCGAAGCCGAAGCCAAGCGTCTAGCCTGAACTCAGCGATGACACGGCATCTGACCGTGAACTGTGTATTGGAATAATCTTTCCAAAGCCGCTGATTTCAAACACATCCATAATCGAACTGGCGAGAGAGCAGAGAGCAAGGCTTGAATTTTGTCCCTTCAATTTCTTGGCGAGTAGCAAAATCACGCGCAAGCCGGCACTGCTGATGTAGGTTAACTCGCTCAAATCCATAATAACGGCAGCGTTGTGGTCTGCCATTGCAGAATCAATGGCTGTTTGAAAGTCAAACGCGTTGCTACCGTCGATCCGTCCTGCTGGAGTTACGATTAGAATGTCACTGTCGTATTGTGTCTTAAGTTCCATTGAAATTGAACCTGCTTTGTCTCTTTACTCAATTTGATTAGGTTAAGCTGTGACGCGTATTCTAACACGTTAGTCGTCATCTGGCATGATCATGAATTCCGGATATGCCTCGATTTTTAACTCTGCGACATCCTGCCCCAAAGCCTCTACCTGCTCCGAAACTCTTGCGCCAAGCGTTTTAGCGAGAATCAGCCACAGTCCCAGCGACAGTGTAAAGACAAACGCCCCTACTGCTAGAATTCCGGTCAATTGTACTACGAAATCGCCGCCGCCTACGATGCAGACTGCCAGCGTCCCCCAGATTCCTGCGAAAAGATGGGCTGGAACTGCTCCGACGACATCGTCAACTTTCCACGTTTCCATCAATTTCACACCCACCGTGCACACCAGGCCGCCGATGCCGCCGATAATGATCGCCCACAGGTGGCTGGTGATGTCCGGACCTGCAGTAATTGCGACCAGGCCCGCGATTGCGCCGTTAAGGACGCTGAGCAGGTCGACGCGTCCGAGCAGGGGCCGCGAAACGCTCATGGCCACCATCACGCCCGCTGCCGCAGCAAGGGTGGTGTTGACAATGACGATGCTCATCGTAACCGCATCGGCCGCGCTGCCGAGCGCCAGCACCGAACCGCCGTTGAATCCGAACCATCCGAGCCAAAGGATGAACACCCCCAAGGTGACCGCCGGTACATTCGATGGAGGCGTGGGCTTGACAGTGCCGTCCTTTCTGAACTTGTTCGCTCTTGCGCCGACTACGATCGCGCCGGCAAGGGCTGCCCAGCCGCCAGTCGAGTGGACGATTGTGGATCCTGCGAAATCCTGAAATCCCATTTCGCTTAGCCATCCTCCTCCCCAGGTCCAGGCGCCGACGATCGGATAGATGACGGCAGTCAGGGCGAGAATGAATAGGAAGAATGACCAAAGCTTGATACGCTCGGCAATGGTTCCGGAGACAATTGACGCAGTTGTCGCGACAAACACCATTTGGAAGAACCAGTCGGACATTGTGGCATAGCCGAGGCTTGCCACAGACTCTGCGGCATCCTCATCGCCCGCGATCAAGGCCAGTTCCTCCGCACTGGAGGAATAAAACGGGGTGATTGAGCCGATAAAACTGCCAACATCGACATACATGATGTTGTATCCGACGATATAATATGCCAGTCCCGCGATTGCGAATAGGCCGATGTTTTTCAGGCAGATAACCGATGCGTTTTTCGTTCTTACAGACCCGGCTTCAAGCATCGTGAAACCGGCGCACATCCACATCACCAGAGCGCCCCAGACGAGGAACGAGTACGTGTTCAGGATGAACGAAAATTCGCCATCGGAAGCCGCATGCGTGGTTATTGAAAGGAGAAACAGCGGAATAGCTGCGCAAAATGCTGCAAAGCGCGGTAAAGGATGAAATTTCATGCGGACGAGCCCATCGTATTTGTAGCAAATTTGAATCGGTGAGATTTGAGCAGAATTATTCCAGAACACGTTGAAGAATATCAAAAATGTCCGGTACAATCAATATTGAGTTCGCCGCCTGCGGCTGCAAAAGGCCGCGCAGATGAAGTTGCGCGCCTTGTTCGAGCGCCAGACGTTTTCGTGGGCGTTGTACGACTGGGCGAACTCGGCCTTTGCAACTACGGTGGTCGCGGGCTTTTTCCCAATATTTTTTCGCCAGTACTGGTCAGCGGGCGAAGACCCTGCATCGACGACGTTTCGGCTCGGAATTGCAACTTCGGTAACCAGCTTGCTGATCATATTGATCGGCCCGGTTCTCGGAGCGATTGCCGACCGCGCCGGAGCGAAGAAGAAGTTTCTGGCAATGTTCGCATTCCTCGGTGTTCTTTCGACCGCCGGCCTCTACCTCGTGGGTCAAGGCGACTGGCTGTTTGCGCTTACGCTCTTTGTACTGGGGTCTGTCGGGTTTGCCGGCGGAAACGTATTCTATGATGCGCTGCTGATGGTTGTCGCTCCGACCAGGGAGCGCATTCACATGACGTCGTGCGCAGGCTTTGCGCTCGGATATCTTGGTGGCGGGATCCTGTTTCTGGTCAATGTTCTGATGGTGCTGAATCCGGAATTGTTCGGATTCGAAGATGCATCGCATGCACTTCGCATCAGCTTTGTCTCGGTTGCGCTGTGGTGGGCGGCTTTTTCCATTCCGATACTTGTTTTCGTCGACGAACCGGCGGTCCGTGCCGAATCTGGAGCGGGTGTAATTTCCAGCAGCTTGCGCGACATATTTGACACTTTGAGACTGATAGCCGGCAGGCGGACGGTTGTGCTGTTTTTGCTTGCGTACTGGTTTTACATCGACGGCGTCGGAACAGTCTTTCGAATGGCGGTCGACTACGGACTTGCTATCGGCTTGAACCGCGACGATCTGATCGGCGCGCTTTTGGTGGTTCAGTTTGTCGGGTTTCCTGCTGCGCTTGCATTTGGCTGGATCGGACAGCGCTTCGGCCCTAGGCCGGGCATCTATTGCGGCATTGCCATGTACATCCTTGTCACGGTATGGGCCTACTTCATAACGTCGGGCGCGGAATTCTACATCCTTGCGGTCATGGTCGGGCTCGTGCAGGGCGGAGTGCAGGCGCTGAGCCGGTCGCTTTACGCCCAGCTGATTCCGCAGGATCAAGCCGGACAGTATTTCGGCATCTTCAACATGATCGGCAAGGCTGCCGCGGTCATGGGGCCAGTACTTGTCGGCGTGTCGGCGGTAGCATTTGGGAATCGTGTTTCGATCCTGTCGGTGATTGTCTTGTTCGCGATTGGCGCGATAGTGCTGCATTTTGTCAGGCCGGCGTCGCTGGCGTCCGCTGAATCTTCCTAGGAGACCGCGTCAATGAGAAGACGCTCGGGCCGAAACTCCGGCGCAAGCATGGAGCAGCCCAAAGTCGTTCAGATGCCGCGCGAGCCGGTGATCAACCGATTCGCGCCGATTGAAGCGCTTTGCGCCGAAGAGGTGGAGCAGATTCATGCTGCGTCGCTGAATGTCCTCGAGCGGCTCGGAGTTGAGATTCTGGATCCCGAGACATGTGAAATGCTCGTCAAATCTGGAGGTGGGACCCGGCGCGGCGACAATCAGATTGCCATTGACCGCGGATTCGTCGAGCAGAGCATCGCAACGGCGCGGCCCACGTTTACGGTGCACGCGCGCAATCCGGAGAACAATCTGGAATTCGGCAGCCGGCGCATCAATTTTGCCACTGTCGGCAGTCCGCCCCATGCATCAGACATGGACGAAGGCAGGAGAACCGGCAATCAGCGCGACTACCGCAAATTTCTTCGCCTTGCGCAGCGGTTGAACATCATTCATCTTTGCGGCGGCTATCCGGTAGAGCCGGTGGACGTTCATGTCTCGGTTCGGCATCTGGAATGCCTGCGGGATTTTGTCATTCTTACCGACAAGGTGTTTCACGCCTACTCGCTCGGGCGCCGGCAGATTGCTGATGCCCTTCAGATTGTCAAGTGCGCAAGAGGAATCGACGACGACCAGCTGGACCGCGAACCGAGCCTGCTGACGGTGGTCAACTCAAATTCCCCGCTGCGGTTTGATGCAAACATGGCACGAGGGATCATTGACATGTCGCGGCGCAATCAGGTCGTCGTTCTCACGCCGTTCACATTGTCCGGCGCCATGGCGCCGGTGACGCTTGCCGGGGCGCTGGTTCAGCAGAACGCGGAGGTTCTTGCAGGCCTTGCCATTTCGCAGACAGCCCGTGCGGGTGCGCCATTCGTCTACGGCGGCTTTACCTCGAATGTCGACATGCGCTCCGGAGCTCCGGCGTTCGGCACTCCCGAATACATGAAGGCGGCTTTGGCGAGCGGCCAGATGGCGAGGCGCTATTCGCTGCCGTTTCGATCCTCGAATACCAATGCTTCAAACTGCGTTGATGCGCAGTCCGCATATGAATCGGTGTTCTCGCTGTGGGGCGCAGTCAATGGCCACGCGCATGTGCTGCTGCACAGCGCGGGATGGCTGGAGGGTGGGCTGACCGCGTCGTTTGAAAAGTTCGTCCTGGACGCAGACTTGCTGCAGATGGTCGCGCAGTATATGAAGCCGATCAGGGTCAGCGACGAGGAAATCGGAATTGAGGCGATGGAGGAGGCAGGACATGGGGGTCATTTTTTCGGCACGCAGCATACCCAGAGCCGGTATCGGAGCGCATTCTATGAGCCTTTGCTTTCGGACTGGAGAAATTTCGAGACCTGGTCGGAGGCGGGTAGCCCTCAGACCATAGAGCATGCCAACCGCATGTATAAGCGGTTGCTGGCCGAATACGAGCCGCCCTATCTGGATCCCGATTTGCGCGGCAGACTGGATGAGTTTGTTGACAAAAGGATTGCCGAAGGCGGCGTTGTGACCGACTTTTGACTCCCGTCAATTCGATCGGATGTCTGATTGGAGCAGTTCGGCAATCTCATCAAGCGACTCGCGCGATGCCGCGTCCTTGCGCCGGGCCACGTCAAGTGTGGCGAGCGCAAGCTGGCGGTAGACGGATCGAATGCCGTCGTCTGTGATCGATTGCAGATGCTGGCGCACCACGTTGGCATCGCCTCTGGCGATTGGACCGGTAAGCGCGCTTGGCGGGTCTGATTCGAATGCCTGTCTGAGACTCCCTTCGGCCAATGAGAGAAGTGCCGCTTGCGCCTGATTGCTGTCAATGCCGGACTGGGACACAAGGCGCTGGCCGATATCGACTAGCGAGACGATGAAATTCGATACGAATACCGCTCCGGCGTGGTAGGAAATCTTATGTTCCGGGTCGATCTGAATCAGCGTTGCGCCGATTGATTCGAAGGCGGGGCGAAGCATATTCACAGCGCGACGGCCTCCTTCGATAGAGCAGCAGGTGCCGGCAAAGCGATTGATTGCCGATTGCGGGTCCGGAACGCTTATCAGGGGGTGTACGCTTGCAACAGATGCGCCTTGGATCCGCACATCTTCCAGCAACGTCGACGGCTGCGAGCCGCTCACGTGAAACACAGTCGTATCGGCAATGTCTACGGACTTGGCGAGCGCGCGGGCGCAGCTTTGAATCTGGTCGTCCGGGGTTGAAACGAGTATTGCCTCAACATGCTTCATCCGCTCGATCTCCCCAAGTGCCGAGCCCGCGCCGATGAATGCGGCCGCGTTGTTCGCATTGGCCAGGTCGGCGTTGACGATGTCTTCGATGGCAAAGCACGAGTGGACGTGAAACAATCTTCCCAGAGTTTTTCCGACGCGTCCGGCGCCGATGATGGAAAGGCGCTTCACGGGAGTATTCGCCACGCCGCCTATTCGCGCAAGCCGCGGGCGAATTGCGTACGCACCAGCTGCTTGCCGAAATTTTGCGAATGCATCAGGCGAAGAAATGCCGCCGGCATCGATTCAATGCCATTCATGAAATCCGTGTTGAATTTCAGATTGCCCGCATCGGCGAGGGCTGCGAGTTCCTCGCGCGCCTGTCCGTAGCGGTCCAGGTGGTCGAAAACCAGAAATCCGGTCATCGTTGCCCTTGAAACGAGCACCTGGCGCAGAAACCGCTCTCCCATGTCCGGCTGATCGAATGTGCCGGAAAGACTGACTGTGCCGACTATGATGATTCTGGCGCCGATCGCAAGATTGCGCATTGCTGCGTCGTGTATTGCGCCGGCGGTATTGTCGAAGAAGATATTGATGCCGCTGTCGCATGCGGTCGCCAGATCGGCAGTCAGATCGGCGGATTCGCGGTAGTTGATTCCGACTTCGTAGCCGATCTGGCGGCACCAATTCAGCTTTTCCTGGGAACTTGCGATCGCCACGCCGCGGCAGCCGGCAGCCTTGATCAGTGCACCTGCGACCTGGCCGACTGCTCCGGAAGCGGCGGAAACGACAACTGTGTCGCCGGGCTTCATCTTTCCGACCAGATTCAGCGCACACCAGGCAGTTACCCCTGGCATTCCCAGATAGCTCAGCCAGGCATGCGGCGGACCGACCCGGGTGTCGACCTTGGTCAGGCCCGCGGAATCGAGGACCGCATATTCCTGCCAGCCGAACTGCATCGTTTCTACGATGTCGCCCTCCTTGAAGTCGGCGTGATGCGATTGAATGATTTCGGCTACGGCGCCTCCGACCATCAAATCCCCGGTGCCGACGCCCTTGGCATAGCCTTTTTTCGCACTGATCCTGCCCCGCATGTAGGGGTCTACTGAAAGATACAGGGCGCGGGCGAGAACCTGATTTTCAGACGGTACGCCGATTTTCGATTCCTTCATTGTCCAGTTGTCCAATGACGGCATGCCGGCCGGGTGCGATTGCAGAACCCATTGACGGTTGACTGAAGTCATCTTCTGATCCTGTTGAGTTGCGGTGATTGCTGCGTTCTGAGCGAATCAGTATATACCCGGCGCCGGCGGACGGATTCATGATGTCGGTGCTCCGCTTGCGCGACAGTGCGGTTTCAAGCCTGGTGCTGCAATTGCAATTTCGGACCGCCAAGGCAATTGATGCAAGCTGACGGGGCTGCTCGCCGACCGAGTCCGGGCAGCACGGCAATACGGCGCCATGGCATCATGCTCTGGCTGTACAATGCGCATCCGAACAAGCAACCAAAGCGCTCGGAAGTGGCTGGCGCAGCATTGATGCATGCTGTTTGACGTCCTTGCTGAACCGGCTACGGTCGGCAGTTCGCGGCAAAGCTTGCGGCTTGCGCAGGATTCGCGCGGGTTCCGCCGGTTCGCCCGTGCGCAAATCGATAGCGTCAGATTATGAAGATTCAGGACATTACCGTAACCAGGCACCGAATGCCGCTTGACGTGCCATTTCCATCGTCTTGGGACCCCAAGCCCTTGACCCACCTTGAAGCGACGATTGTCCGGGTGACAGCCGACAGCGGTGAAGTCGGCATCGGCTCGGGCGATGCCATGATCGGATTTGAGCGCTTTAAGGACGTATTCATCGGCCACGACCCTTTCGACCTTGAGCGGCACAATCGCGCACTGGACAGCATTTCGCTATTCGCGAGTCGCTGCTGGCCGCTTGACATCGCGCTTTGGGACCTAAAAGGCAAGGTGGAGAACATGCCGGTGTACCGATTGCTCGGCGGAGACCGGCCTCGGATTCCGGTTTACGGTTCCACCGGAACCGTGCGCCAGCCGGACCGGCTTGCCGAACAGGCATGCATGCTCCGCGACAATGGCTTCGAAGCGATCAAGCTTCGCATCGGCAGACGTCCTGCGGGCAAGGACGCCGAAGCCTTGCAGGCGGTTCGAAAGGCAGTGGGCGATGATATGCGCATCATGGTCGATGCGAATCAGGCGTGGCGAATGCCGTGGGACGATTCTGCCTGTTGGACGTTCGACGATGCGCGCGCTGCGATCGAGGAAATTGTCGATTTGGACATCTACTGGGTCGAAGAGCCCTTGCATCGCGGCGATTTCGACGGTTTGAAGCGCTTGCGGGAAATCGAGGGATTTCCGCGTATCGCCAGCGGCGAGATGAATACCGAGTATTACGAACTGCGTCATATGATCACAAGCGGCTGCGTTGATGTGCTGCAGACCGATTGCGCGTATTTCGGAGGCATCACCGGCCTGGCGAAAATTGCCGCCGATGCCGCCGATGCTGGAATTATGTTCAATCCTCATGCCTGGGGCAACGGCATCGGCTTTCTGGCCAATGCGCATCTGGTTGCCGGAACCGGTCTGCCGCCGTATCTTGAATACTCGTACGATCCGCCCGAGTGGGACGTGCCGGTGCGCGATTTCATGCTCGCCGAACCGGTCCGCTATGACGGCAAGGGACATGTAGTGCTGAGCGATCTGCCCGGACTCGGGTTCGAGTTGAACGAGGACATGCTGCAGCGAACCAGGGTTGCCTAGCGCTTGCTGCTGCGGCTGGGCAGCATCGCGCAATGACGCTGGCGTGTCTGCGGGCTTGCAGCTTGCGACCTGGGAGATTGCACGGTCGGTGCTGGTTGAATCGCGCTTTCGTAAAGACATAATATTGATTAGAAAGGAGTAGGAGCAAATGAGCTACGTAATATCAGATGCAGGGCGGCCAGCGGTCGCGGTCGAAGGGTCGCCGTCAACGTTCCCGGTACGAAGAATTTATCTGGTCGGAAGAAACTACGCCGAGCATGCCCGGGAAATGGGGCACGACCCGAACCGCGAGAAGCCGTTTTTCTTCCAAAAGCCCTCCGATGCCCTGCTGCCGAGCGGTTCGGCGTTTCGCTACCCGTCGCTTTCAAGCAATGTGCACTACGAAATTGAACTGGTCGTCGCCATGGCTTCAGGCGGTACGGACCTGGATGCCGACGGCGCGCTTGATCACGTCTACGGCTACGCCGCCGGCATCGACATGACCCGGCGCGACTTGCAGCAGGCGATGAAAAAGCAGGGACGTCCGTGGGAGGCCGGAAAATCGTTCGACCACTCTGCGCCGATCAGTAATATTGTGCCGGCCGCTGCGATCGGGCACCCGGACAGCGGACGGATTTGGCTGGATGTCAACGGAGAAACCCGTCAGAGCGGAGACTTGAGTCAGCTGATCTGGTCGGTGCCGGAGATTATCGCCGAACTGTCGAAACTGTTCACTGTCGCAGCCGGCGACCTGATCTATACGGGCACGCCCGCCGGCGTCGGTCCGATTGACCGAGGCGATCGCATCACCGGCGGTATCGAAGGTGTTGCCGAGATTGAGGTATCGGTGACTTGACACCAGCTGATTGACGGCTGCAGCTGAGCCGGCAGGATGCCTTGAATCATTGACTTCGCGCTTGCGCGGAAGTTTGGTATCGAGAATTGAGCATTCTGTCTTGTGTTATACTCAAATGCAAATAGACGGGCCGCATAAGGCTGGCCTGCTGATGAAAGTCGAGGCCGGATAATCGAAACAGATTGGCCAAAGCCTGTACTTCCTTTCTGCAGAACTCGGGAATCTCAGCACGGTTGACTGCCAACGGCATCCCGGAAAAGAAAATTAATTATCGGAGACGAATTTATGAAGACAATGCACGAAATCGAAAGAGCGTTTAGAACAGGAAGCATCAGCCGCAGGGAATTTCTTGCGCGTTCGGCGGCCATGGGTGCAGCAGTCGCGGCTCCCGGAATGATGTTTTCCGGGCTGGCCTACGGCATGGAGCGCAAGCGCGGCGGCATATTGAAACTTGGCATGGGCGGCGGAGCCACGTCGGATTCGCTGGATCCGGGAACGCATCTTGATTCGGTGCCAATTTGTCTGGAATACCAGCTTCGCAATTATCTGACAGAAGTCCGCCCAGACGGCTCTCTGGCTGGCGAGCTTGCAGAGTCATGGGACACCAGCGATGCCGTAGACTGGGTTGTTGAGTTGCGCAAGGACGTGGAGTTCCATAACGGAAAGACCATGACCGCGGCTGATGTGATCAGTTCGTACCAGCACCATATACGGGAAGATTCCACTTCTGCGATTGCCGACCAGATGAGGCAGATCGAATCAATGAAGGCGGACGGCGATTACACGATCCACTTTACGCTGAAGGCCGGCAATGCGGATTTTCCATGGATTCTGAGCGACTACCACGCATCAATCTTTCCGACTGATGGATGGGAGTCCGGCATAGGTACAGGACCGATGAAGCTGGTGTCCTACGAGCCTGGTGTTCGCAGTGAGACAGAGCGGAATCCGAACTACTTCAAAGAAGGGTTGCCGTATTTCGACGGCGTTACGATAACGGTGATCCCCGATGCCGCGGCCCGCGACAATGCATTAAAGACGGGGCAGGTTGACGCCACCAACCGGGTGAATCAAAGGACAGCGCTGCTGCTGGACAAGGCGCCTGGGGTATCGGTTCAAAAGATTGTCGGAACCAAGCACTATTCAATTCCGATGCTGGTCAACAATCCGCCATATGACAATGTGAAAGTCAGGCAGGCGCTGCGTCTGGCGATTGATCGGGAAGCCTTGCTGGCAACCGTTCTTGGCGGCCATGGCCGAGTCGGCAATGATCTGCCGATTGGGGTCAATCAGCAGTTCTATAACAACGAATTGCCGCAGCGCGAATATGATCCGGATCAGGCTGCATTTTTGCTCAAGGAAGCCGGAATGTCTGGACTTTCTGTCGAACTGTCCGCCGCCGATGCCGCTTTTGACGGCGCCGTCGATGCCGCAGTTCTAGTTCGCGAGCACGCCGCGAAGGCAGGAATCGCCGTCAATGTGATTCGCGAGTCGAATGACGGCTACTGGAAAGATGTCTGGCAGACCAAGAATTGGAGCATGTGCTACTGGTCAGGTCGTCCGACACAGGATTGGATGTGGACCATCGCCTACGAGCACGGCGGCGCATGGAACGACAACAACTGGAACAATGCCAGATTCCAGGAGTTGCTGGTCGCTGCCCGTGCTGAGGTTGACGAAGCCAAGCGCAAGGACATGTATTGGGAAATGCAGCGTTTGCACTGGGAGGAAGGCGGTACCGTCGTGCCTCTGTTTGCAGCCGACCTGATGGGCGTTTCGGATTCGATCGCGCTGCCGGAAACGATCGGCTCAAATTGGGAGCTTGATGGAATGAAGGCGGTCGAACGCTGGAGTTTTGCCTAGCGAACAGCAATCGCGCGTATCCGTTCAATTGGTGATCGAAGAATCTCTGCTTGATGGGATTATTCGGGCTTATTGCACGCAGAACAGCGTTCGGCCTAGTCACGCTGATCGTCATTACGCTGCTGATATCCTTAGCGGTTGAAGCGCTGCCCGGCGATTTTGCCGAGCAGCGCCTTGGCCAGGCTGCAACCCCTGAAACCGTTGCCGCGATACGCAGTCAACTGGGCCTGGACCGACCGATTCTGGTCCGATACTGGGAGTGGCTTAGCGGGTTCGTTCAGGGCGACATGGGAATTTCGCTGGCCAATTCGCGCCCTGTCGCGGATTTGATGGCCACCCGTCTTGGCAATACGCTGTACTTGGCCGCAATGTCGGCGCTGGTGGCTGTGCCGCTGGCACTGTTTCTCGGCATTCTTGCAGCGCTGTACCGCGAATCGTTGCTCGACAAGATTATCTCTACGACGACTCTGGGGGCGATATCTCTTCCGGAGTTCTTCATTGGCTATATCCTGGTCGCTCTTTTCGCTGTAAATTGGCAAATATTTCCAGCCATATCCAGCATTTCAGATTCGATGTCGGCGGTGGAGAAATTCTACTCGTCGATGCTGCCCATTGCGACCCTGACTTTGGTGATCGTGGCGCACATGATGCGGATGACCCGTGCGGCCATCATCAATCTGATGCAGAGTCCGTATATCGAGATGGCGAACCTCAAGGGACTGACCCGTTCGCGGATCATCATTCATCACGCACTTCCCAACGCGCTGTCTCCGATTATCAATGTAATCGTATTGAATCTGGCGTATCTGGTGGTAGGCGTGGTGGTGGTCGAGGTGGTGTTCATCTATCCCGGTCTCGGACAGTTGATGGTCGATTCGGTGACTGCGCGCGATTTGCCGATCGTGCAGGCATGCATTTTGATCTTTGGCTCGACATACATATTCCTGAATATGCTCGCTGATATTCTTTCAATTGTCAGCAATCCGCGCATGAGGCATCCGCGCTAGGAGAAATTGGACCGTGCGTCGTTTCTTCAATTCGCTGAAACGTGCGGGACTGCCGGCCCACATCGGAATCGTCGTTATTGCGGTTTATGCGTTTGCCGCATTGTTTGCACCCATTCTAGCCCCCTTTGGCGAGAGCGAAGTCGTGCAACCGGTTCCGTGGGCTACGCCGGCGGAAAGCGGCACGTTTCTGGGGCTTGACCAGCTGGGGCGGGATTTATACAGCCGTGTGCTGTATGGCGCCCGCAACACGATCGCTCTGGCCCTTGGCATCACATTCCTAGCGTTTGCCATGGGCATGGCAGCCGGATTTTTCGCTGCCGTAGTCGGTGGCTGGGTCGATTTGCTGCTCAGCAGGGTTGTCGACATCATCATGGCTTTTCCTACCTTGTTTTTTGCGTTGATCGTGCTTTCGATCTTCGGCACCTCGATTCCGGTGATGGTGTTCGTGATTGCCATACTTGATTCGACCCGGGTGTACCGGATTGCCCGCGCACTGGCGATGGACATCAATGTGATGGAGTACGTCGAGGTTGCAAGGCTGCGCGGCGAAGGGCTGGCCTGGATCATGCGCCGCGAGGTTCTCCCCAATACCCTGACTCCGCTGCTGGCGGAATTCGGACTCAGATTCTGCTTTGTGTTCCTGTTTATCAGTTCGCTGAGCTTTCTCGGCATCGGGATTCAGCCTCCCTCAGCCGATTGGGGCGCCATGGTCCGAGAAAACGGCGTAGCGATCACGTATGGCATATTTACGCCCCTTGTGCCGGCGACGGCTATTGCGGTTTTGACGATAGCGGTCAATCTGGTTGTCGACTGGTTCTTGAGAAAGACTGCGGGCTTGCGCGAGGAGTATTGATGAGCGACCGGCTGCTGACGATGCGCGGACTGAGAATCGACGGATTCGCAGACGATACATGGAAACCGATTGTAGACGGCGTTGATCTCGACCTTGACCGGGGAGAGGTGCTCGGCCTGATCGGAGAGTCCGGCGCAGGCAAGTCGACGATAGGCATCGCGGCAATGGGATACACGCGCCCGGGATGCAGGATTGTCGGCGGCACGATCGATTTTGACGGCATTGCGATACACGAGCAGACGTCCGATCAGCTTCGCGATATCAGGGGAGTGAGAATGTCCTACGTCGCGCAAAGCGCCGCAGCGTCATTCAATCCGGCGCATCGACTGCTCGATCAGTACGCCGAAACTCCGGTACAGCACGGCGTGATGAAATTCCAGCAGGCCGCAAACAATGCCAGAGCGATCTACGCACGTCTGGAATTGCCGAATCCCGAACATATCGGAGGCCGTTTCCCGCATCAGGTTTCCGGTGGACAGCTGCAGCGGGCCATGGTTGCAATGGCGATGTCGTGCGAGCCTGACCTGATCGTTTTTGACGAGCCCACTACTGCCTTGGATGTCACAACGCAGATCGAAGTGCTTGCAGCCATCAAGGATGTGGTCACCCAGTTCAATACGGCGGCGATCTACATTACGCATGATCTTGCAGTGGTGGTGCAGTTGGCGGACCGCATCATGGTGCTGCGTCATGGCGACCTTGTAGAGCAAGGTCGGACACGGGATATTCTTGAAGCGCCGACAAAGCAGTACACGAGAGAATTGATGGCTGTGCGAACGTTCCGCAAGGACTCTTCGGACATCCAAGCCGACGACACTGCGCTCATTGCAGTGCGCGACTTGCATGCGGCCTATGGGGATGGTGTGAAGGTGCTTGATGACATCAATCTTGATGTGCACCCGGGACGGACCATAGCAATCGTGGGCGAGTCCGGAAGCGGCAAAAGCACTTTGGCACGGGCGATTACGGGTCTGCTGCCGCCGATGCGCGGTGAAGTGAAATATGACGGGGAGCCGTTGCCAGGGTCGTACAAGGATCGGACGAAAGATCAGCTGAGAAATCTTCAAATGATTTATCAGATGCCTGATGTCGCCTTGAATCCGCGCCAGAAGGTAGGTGAAGTCATAGGCCGTCCGCTCGGCTTTTATTTCAATATGACAGGGGCTCAGCGCGACACCCGGGTTAAGGAACTGCTGGAGATGATCGAATTGCCGTCCAGCTATGTCGACCGCTTTACGCCGGAGCTCTCAGGCGGGCAGAAGCAGCGGGTATGCATTGCACGGGCACTTGCCGCAAGTCCCGAAGTGATCATATGCGACGAAGTCACATCCGCGCTAGACCAGCTGGTCGCCGAAGAGATTCTCAAGCTTTTGCACCGATTGCAGGTAGAGTTGAACATTACATATTTGTTCATTACGCACGACCTTGCAACTGTGAAGGCGATCGCAGACGAGATTGTTGTCATGCTCAAAGGACGAATTGTCGAAAGCGGCGATCGGGACGAGGTCTTTTCTCCCCCGCATCACGAATATACCGAACTGCTGCTCAGTTCGGTACCGGAAATGGATCCGGACTGGCTTGACAGGCTATTGGAGAATCGTCGCACTGCTTCTGCGTGAATTCCGATTGATTACGTCGGAGCGGATTATGGAAGTGATTCAAGTCTTAATTGCGGATCTGGCTTGGCAATGCGGCGGTTGCGTTCTTTCGACCCGAATATTGGAATTTGAATGCGGGCCCCGTGCGGCACCGGCACTGTCCTGTCTTGCATCATTTCGCGACCGCCGAACCGAGAGAGCGCGATATCCTAGGCAGGCTGGAACTTTGCAATGAAA
The DNA here is from genome assembly GCA_965214615.1 of Arenicellales bacterium. GTDB lineage: Bacteria > Pseudomonadota > Gammaproteobacteria > Arenicellales > JAJDZL01 > CBDAUN01. The sequence continues at coordinate 2,324,390 of OZ243952.1, read as the reverse complement.
TTCGTTTCCTACAACATTCAATTCGGGCGCGGACTGGACGGCATAGTCGACTATGGCAGGATCGCTGACACGGTTCGCGGTGCCGATGTCATAGCCTTGCAAGAGGTTGAGCGCTATTTTCCCCGCACCGGGTACACCGATCAGGTCCACGAGATTGCCGCTAGATTGAAGGGCTATCACTGGGTGTATGGCGCCGGTGTCGATATTGACGCCGACCAAGCGCTTGCGGACGGAACCATCGTGCATCGCCGTCAGCAATTCGGCAATATGCTTCTTTCAAAGACGCCGGTCCTGGCGTCGCGCGTTCATTTTCTGCCCAAGTACGGTTCGATTGGACCATTGAGCATTCAGCGGACCGCGGTAGAAGGCGTGATTCAGTGCGGGGATCTCGCAATTCGGGTCTATTCGATACACTTGACCCACATCAGCGCCGAAGAACGGCTGCAGCAGGTGGACAGAATTGTGCAACTGCATCATAGCGCCGTTTTGGAAGGAGCGCCGATTGCCGGCGATCCCGAGGGGACGGATTTTGCTTCGCAAGGCGGGAATTGTCCGCTGCCGCCCGAAGCCATATTGATGGGCGACTTTAATTTTTCTCCGGATTCGACCGAGTATGACCGAATTGTCGGCCCGAAGTCGGATTACGGCGGCAGGGTGGTCAATCCGACTGGATTCGTGGATTCGTGGGTCTGGTCTGGCAATCGGGAATTAAGCGGAGCGACGGCGGAGCGACGCGGTGAAGACGTGCGAATGGATTACTGCTTTGTGAGCACGTCTTTGGCGAGCCGGATCAAATGTGCGCAAATCTACAGCGAAGCTGACGGATCAGACCACAAGCCGATTGCCATCGAGTTGCGGGCGTAGCTTTGCTGGAAGGTGAGCCGCCGGCATATATCGACTCGACTAATCGGGCAGCACCTGAACCTTGATGCCGTCAACCGGATCGGCGAGTCTCGAAGTGACGATCAGTTCGTCTGACCGGATCTGGTCGCTGGTGGCGATGACATAGGTGGCGCCGTCCATGTCGAATTGTCCATGGCGTGAAATCAAAGCCGATTTCAATCGTCCGTCCGCAATCTTGTAGATTCGGTCATGGCTGTAGATCGCGTTTCGCGGTACTGCAATTGTGTCATCAAGCGGCGCTAGTGTCAGATTGATGTCGACGGTCCGTCCGAGTACCGGATAAAAATCGCCGCCCATGATTCGAAAGTAGGCATCAATGCCGCCGCGCCCTGGTGTGACCACTGCGGCAAACCGGTCGATTTTCAGTTCAAGCCGAACTCCGTCGATAGTTGCCACGGCGTCAGGTTCGGGACCGCCGGAATTTCGGCTTCGAACAGCAGGCAGGTAGCGCGTCGGAATCAGGCTCTGAATTTCCACAGCTGAATCGTCGTACATGTCCAATACCGGGCTGCCGGTTCGAACCCGTCCGCCTTCAGCGACATGGACAGCGGTGATGCGTCCTGAAAACGGCGAATTGATTACGGTGTCTTCAAGGTCTGCGATGGCGTTTTCGAGCGAAACGGCAATGCGCCGGGAATCGGCTTGCAGTTGCGCCATTCGGGTGTTGTGTTCGCGAATGGAGGATTTGCGGCGGGTGACGGCAAGACGGGCGCGTTCTTCGGCAAGCAGCGCTGTCTGATATTCCGCGAACTGGGTAATTTTCTTCGACCGGAGCAGTTCGATGCGCTTTCGCGACTCGATTGCGACTTGCAGCAGTTTTTCAACATGAGCCAGTTCCTCGGAATCTGTTTTCAGCCTTAGGTGCTCATCGTGCACGAGCGCCTTGATTCGCTGCGCATCGGCTCGCAACTGACTGACTTGGGTTTCGATGTTGCGCGGGTCGAGTTCGACCAGCGCATCGCCTTCATTCACACGCTGTCCTTCGACAACATTCACCCGGACAACGCCGGCATCAAGAATTGAGGACATTCTTGCTTGGGAAGATGAAACGACGCGCCCGAGCAACTGCAATTCTGGCGTATGGCTTTGCAGCGCAATTGGCTGTGTTCTGACCGGCAAGACTTCCTCTTGCGCTGTCAAGACGGCATCGTCGAGAGTAGACGCGGGGTTGCCCTCGTACCAAAGGTAGCCGGCTCCTCCTGCAAGTATTGCGATAGCGGCGGCTGCGGATATGGCAGTGGCGCGATTCATTGCTGCAAAATTCTTTTGAGTCGTGTTGATTGAAATTGGCTGCGAAGTGGTCGTTCAGACTCATGCCCGGCTTCATTTTGCTCATGGCTCGGGTCTGGCGCCCAGAGCTTTGCGTTTTCGGTTGATTTAGATCTTGCGATTTCGAAATCAGCAGGGAGCGTGCGAATCGGGCCAAGCAGGTTCAGATTTTAACATTCCGTGCGATTGGCAGACTCAAGGAATATCAAATATTCGAGTACCGGCAATATCGCACAAAAAGATGCCAGCATTTGCGCACTTCGGCAATCAACGATCCTTCGCACCTTCTATGCCGGACTGTCTCGGGTGCTGCCTGTTGATCTTGCGACTAGAACACCTGTGCATGGGTTGCGGCTGTGCAGTTGGTCGAATGAAATGCCCGCCAATCGATCATGTTCGCAGCCATGGTTGAATTTCCTGCTATTTTCCTGCATGCTCGAAACGATATCTTGTTTCGCTTTACAACTGAACGGATACGATGGTTCACTGCTGCTGCCTGAATTGGGCTCGAAGCTGCCAAATTTGAAGTCCACTACGGGTTGACGGATCAGAAACGCAGGCGTTTTTCGTAGAGCGAATCGTAGTGCGGACGGCTCGCTGCATACAGGCGCTGCATGTCCGGGTTTGAGTTCAGAGTAGGGTAGTTTCTCTTTTGCCGCGAAAGCTTGACACTGGCACGAAGCTGATCATGAAAGTCGTAGGCGTAGGTGCTCCAAGTGGGTGAACTGCCTTTGTCGCGAACCGCTTGATCTTGCCATTGCGTGGAAGCGGCGATATGCCTGATTCCTACAGCTTGGCAATACGCTTTCATTCCGGCTTCCGGATCGTCCAGCAATTCGTCAGAATCCAGGACAACCGGCGGCTCCCCCGTCCTGTCGGCTACTCGCTGATAGAGGGTGTGCAAATCCTCAAAGCCGACTTCGTCCAAAGCGATGTCGGGCCATCGGGCGTGCAGCGACGTGATGACTTTCTTCGGATCCCGAATAAGAAAAGTGTGTCGGAATGCATCAAGAAACGCGTCGTCGGCGATATGCATGATGGAATAGGCGAAATCCTTTATGAACACCTGCCGGTCGCTTGCAATTTGCAGCAGGTGCGCATGCACGCCGGAGAAACTCAGTTTTGAATCGACCTTCAATTCCGGATCAGCGGCGAAATATCGATCATTTCTCCGGTCTTTGCCGAGATAGTATGCCTCGTTATACGGTTCGTGGAGGCAAGTCATGTCTCCGCGGTTGTCGATGGCCCATTCGAATGCAGTCGACGTGGAGCGGGGCGTTGCCCAGAGTGCGAGAATTCTTGGCACTTTCTGTTAGCTTGCTTGCAGTCTGAATTGATGCAGATGTCTGTAGTGCGGCAGCACCGAGTCATGAATGGCGCGAATCCACGGCGGATCTTCGGCGATCCTTGCCTGCCGTCTCGGCTGCGGCTGCAGTCCGGAGGAATTGCGCAGATTCTCGTGCCATGAACCGCCATCGTACCAGCTGACTTCGCTGCGGTCGCCGGGTTCCCAAGTCAATGCATCTTCGATGAATTCGATCTGCGTCGCTGCGCAGTAGGCCTTGACCATTGCGGCCGGATCTTCCAGCAGGTCATCGCTGTCGATTACCGGCGGTGTATCGCCGTCACGGTCGCAGAGCCGGTCGAACAGGTCTCTTTGCTCGGCAAAGCCTATTTCCTGTTCAAGGAACTCGGGCCAGTGACGATACATGGAACTGACTACTTTGGCAGGGTCGCGAATCAGAAAGCTGTGCTTGAATCGGCTGAGGAAATCGCTGTTCCAAAGGTGTTGCGCGTAATGTGCGAAATCTTTGACAAACACCGGTCCCCGGCGCGAGGCATCGCTTAGCATTTGCCAGACGCTGTTGAAGTTCAGTCCCTGCACCGGCGGCTGATTCGGCGGTCTTCGCGGCCAGCGTGCGTCTTCGCCGCGGTACCAGGCTTCGCCAAACGGTTCGTGGAAACAGGCGAAGTCTCCGCGCATGCGCATCATCCACTCAAAAGCCGTGGATGTTGATCTGGGCAAAGCCCAAAGAACCAGAATGTTGTGCATGAGTATTACTGCAAGGAGGCCAGCAACTGCCCGTGGACGCCTAGAGGCGAGATGTCGATTGTGCGCAGGATGCGCCAGTAAAGAGCCGTATCCGACGAAATGATGGTTTTTTCGACGGCAGATTCCAGATCCCGGGTCACTGACACCATGCGCTGAGGCAAACCGTCGGCGCGCCGGAAATTGGGCATCCCGTTGACAACGATGGCATCCGCATCCCTGACCTGGTCGCGAACAAGTGCCATGGAGCGTTCAGCCAGCTGCTCGTCGAATATCCAGACGCAGTCGTTGACTTGTTTTTGATTTTCGAAAAACCCCTGATCGACAAAGTTCCCGACATAGGCGACATCGAATCCGGCCTGTCTGAGAAACCTTGCATATCCATCCCTCCAGTCGGGCCAGTAGTACACCGAATTGAGCGCGATGCGTTCGGCTCCGATTTCGCGCAGCGCCTCGACTACGCAATAGCCGGCCATGTGCAGCGGTGTTTCGTACCGGTCACCGATGCGCTGACAGAATTGACGAATCTCGTCGGGGGTTGTGTTTCTGCAGTGCACCCAGTTGGTCCCCACCTGTCCGCATACGTCCGCCCCATTGTTCGACATGCAATGGACGAACTCTTCCAAGAGTTCGAAATGGTCGGCGCGCTGCGACAGTTCATGCACATAGCCCGGCAAGTGCATCATGCGCCCGTGTGCACCGACACTGTCCGGACACATGCGCAGAAAATCGCTTGGTGCAGCGTCAAAGTCATGGGGCGGGGCGGTAAACCCCACTTGGCGGAGAAACAGCTTGTTGGCTGAGTCTTTCCAGCGTTCCGGCTTCATAAAGATCGACCTTTGGTAAGTGATTGACGAGAAAGCTCCAGTTCGGTGGATCGGTCGCCTATCCGACCGGTTGTATATTGTACCGCCGAAAACTTGAATTTTATCGAATGCGTCGACCTGATTCCGCTCGCGCCTGCGCATCGTATGCAGGGCATGAGCGATTACCGAGGTTTGCGGAATTATGGCACAGGGATTGCCTCTTAGTGACTGGACGCGTTTGTTTTAGCCAACTGGCTCAAGGGCAGGTCTTGCGCGGCCGTCGGTGGTTGGAAGCGAGAAGAATGCCAAGATCGTAATTGATGTAACAGTTGAATAATATCTGATTAAGTAACTGTTGTTGAACTGAATCATTTTCCAAATCCTTAGACTGCCAAAAGTGAAATGGGGCAAAAGATCAGCACAGTAAGTCTGCAAGTCAAGGCAATTCCGATTGCACCCTGGTCTTTTGCGAACGATGTTCAATGACCTGTAATGAACATTGTTCAGCCTCCGGCACAAAGGGTTGTTGCCAAACGAACTACAGGGCGGGCGACTTCTCGACGTTTGCACCTCCGAGTCAATGGCAAAGTCTCAGGTGCACATGGATTATGTTTTTTGACCGCATCGATACGATTTCGGCAAACATCGGCTATATTGTCGGTTGTGATGACTCTGCAATCTCATCAATTCAAACTCTCAGGATAGCAATTTAGTCTGGCACTGTGACAGCAGGCCCGGACCTAATGAAAAATATCCAAAGCGCAGTTGCCGAGCACGATTGTTGTAGTTTGACGGCTGTTAAATTTTGAAATAATCTCTCTCAAGGATTTGAATCAATTGGAGTACATTCCATGGCTGAACAAAAGACAGTAGCATTTTTTCCGGAAGGCGCATTCGGACCCGCACTTAATTCGGTAGGCATCGCGCAGGCATGCGCAGATCTCGGTCACCGATGCGTGTTTCTTACCGATCCTGGATTTTCCGGCGTGTTCGCCGACTATGGATTCGAAGAACGTACAGTAAACCTGTCTGAGCCGATGGACCCTGATGAGATGGCGCAATACTGGCAGGACTTCATCAACGGGCATATTCCGAATTTTGACAAGACCCCGTACGAACAGATTGACAACTATGTCAAGGAGTGCTGGGAAGCGATTGTGGATACCGCAAAATGGGCGGAAAAGGACCTGCCGCATGTTCTGGCTGAATTGAAGCCGGACATCGTTTGCGTGGACAATGTCATTCTGTTTCCCGCGATCAAGCGCTATGGCGTGCCATGGGTCCGCATCATATCGTGCAGTGAAAATGAGATTTCAGACCCGCACATACCGCCTCATCTTTCCGGTTGCGGCGCTGACGACTTTGCCTGCTTTGAAGCGTATCGCAACAAGTTCAACGAAATGATTCGACCGGTGCACGAAGATTTCAACCGTTTTCTTGAATCATGCTCAGAACAACCGTATCCGCTAGGCGAGTTTTTCGAGCCTTCGCCTTACATGAATCTGCTGCTCTATCCCGAACCGTTGCAATTTAAACGCCGCAACCCGCTCGACCCGGCCCGCTTTCAATATCTTGAAGGATGCGTCAGGGTTGAGGAGGACTACGAAATCCCGCAGTTTGATTCATGCAATGACGCGCCGCTCATTTATCTGAGTTTCGGCACTCTCGGATCAGGCGACACGGCATTGCTCAAAAGGCTGATCAAAGTACTGGGCGGACTGCCGTATCGATCATTGGTCAACGTTGGAGACTACTTGGGCGACTACGACGAGTGTCCCGGCAATGTCCATCTTCAACCGTGGTATCCGCAGCCTTCGGTTATCAGCAAGGCGGATGCGGTAATCCACCACGGCGGAAACAACAGCTTCAACGAGTGTCTCTACTTTGGAAAGCCGGCTTTGATCATGCCGTATGTCTGGGACGGACACGACAATTCAACCCGTGTGCACGAAACCGGACATGGATTGAAAATGCATCGGTCGGATTGGTCGGATGAGCAGTTGATATCGGCGCTCAATATGCTTTTGACGGATGCAGACATGCACGCTCGCTTGGCGAGTGTAAGTGCCCATATGCAGGCCGCAGACGGCAGGCGCAAGGCTGCGGACATTCTCGATGCGATGCTTTCTGGGTAATATCCTGGATATCAAAGGGCTCCGTGGACGCAATCCATTACAATTGATGTTCGGTAAATTGGTACAAAACACGCTGTCACTGAAAGGCATCGCAGGTTTTCGATATGTCAAATGACACGGCTCAAACGGCGTCAGTCGATGTAATACGTGCGCTGCGTTCCGTTCTGTCCGAAGAGTCCCTGCTGGTCAGCGAAGAGGCAAAGCGTCCTTTCGAATGCGACGGACTTACCGCATACCGCCAACTGCCGATGGCAGTGGCCTTGCCTGCAAATACCGAGGAAGTTCAAGCGGTTGTCCGAATTTGCGCCGAGCATTCCGTGCCGGTCGTGTCACGCGGCGCGGGAACCGGACTGTCAGGCGGCGCTCTGCCGCATCGGGATGGAGTTCTGCTCAGTTTGACGCGCATGAACCGAATACTCAAGATCAATGCCGCAGCAAGAACCGCGCACGTGCAGCCTGGCGTGACCAATCTGGCGATAACCGAAGCGGTCAAGCATCTCAATCTCTACTATGCTCCGGACCCGTCATCGCAGATCGCTTGCTCGATAGGCGGCAACGTCGCTGAAAATTCCGGAGGCGTGCACTGCCTGAAATACGGCTTGACGGTGCACAATATTCTGCAGCTCAAACTGATCACGGCGGATGGTGATCTGATCACGGTCGGAAGCCAGGCGCTTGACGCCCCAGGCTACGACTTGCTGGCACTGATGACCGGTTCGGAAGGCATGCTTGCCGTAATCGTCGAAGTGGTAGTCAAGCTTTTGCCGACGCCGCCAACCGCCCAGGTGATCATGGCGGCGTTTGACGATGTCGAACGGGCAGGGCAGGCCGTTGCCGATATCATCGCATCGGGCATTATTCCGGCCGGGCTGGAAATGATGGACAACCCGGCAATCCGCGCCGTGGAAGAATTTGTACACGCCGGATATGTGATCGATGCAGCGGCAATTCTGCTTTGCGAACTTGACGGTCTTGAGCAGGAGGTGGCGGATCAGATTGCAACTGTCAAAAAGGTTCTCAATGACGCCGGCGTGATTGAGATGCAGGTTTCCCACGACGAGCAGTCGCGCATGCGTTTCTGGTCGGGCAGAAAATCGGCCTTCCCGGCGGCTGGCCGGATATCTCCGGACTACTACTGCATAGACGGTACAATCCCGCGCCGCCAACTCGGAAGGGTTCTGCGGAAAATCAGCGAATTATCCGACCAGTACGAACTTCGGGTAGCCAACGTATTCCATGCCGGAGATGGAAATCTGCACCCGCTGATCCTATACGACGCAAGTCGCGAGGGAGAACTGGAAAGGACCGAGGAAATGGGCCGCAAGGTTCTTGAACTGTGCGTGGATGCAGGAGGCACCATAACCGGTGAGCACGGTGTTGGAATAGAAAAGCTGACTCCGATGTGCGCGCAGTTTGATGATGCAAGTCTGACCCTGTTTCATCGGGTCAAGGACGCCTGGGATCCGAAGGGTATTCTAAATCCCGGAAAAGCCGTGCCGACTCTTGCCAGATGCGCCGAGTTTAACGCGATGCATGTGCATCACGGGAATCTGCCGCATAGCGATATTCCGCGATTTTAGCCGCTGCTGCATTGAAGATGGGGAATTCGTGACCGTTCAATTGGCAATTGATTCCGAGTTACGCTTGTCCGAGTCTGTACGCGATGCTGCGCAGCGCTCGCAGCCGTTGCGGATTCGAGGCTCCGGAAGCAAAGACTTTTACGGTCGACCAATTGCCGGCGATGTGCTGGACGTATCCGGACATCGCGGGATCGTATCATACGAACCTTCCGAACTTGTAGTCACGGCGCGGTGCGGAACGCCGCTTGCAGAAATTCAAGACACCTTGGGCGCGGCCGGCCAGATGCTTGCATTCGAACCGCCATGGTTCGGACCGGATGCGACAATCGGCGGTACGATTGCTTGCGGCTTTTCCGGACCGAGGAGGCCGTTTTCCGGATCGGCCAGAGATTTTGTTCTCGGCATCAAGATTATGAACAACAAAGGCGAGGTTGTTTCGTTTGGCGGACAAGTAATGAAAAATGTTGCCGGCTACGATGTTTCGCGCCTGATGACCGGCGCACTCGGCACCCTCGGTGTCATTTTGGAGGTGTCTTTGAAGGTGCTGCCGAATCCGGAAGCCGAACAGACCTATCAGCTGTCGATGGATGCTCAGGACGCGTTGAACGAGATGGTTCGGCTTAGTGCGCTGCCCATTCCGCTTTCTGCAGGGAGTCATGATCGCCAGGTGCTTCGAGTGCGTCTGTCCGGAACAGCGCGTGGCGTCGAATCGGCAAGCAAGGAACTGGCATCGGAATTTGAAGAGGCAGACAACGATTACTGGCAAAGACTGAAAGAGCATGAACTGAATTTTTTTACCGAATCGGGCCCGCTGTGGCGAATTTCTATGCCTTCAGACGCACCGGTCCTGGATATTCCGGGTCACTGGATTACGGATTGGGCCGGAGCGCTCCGCTGGGGATTCACATCGCTCGAATTCGAGCAGGTTCAGGCAGCGGTGCAGCGTTTGGGCGGGCACGCATGCATATTCCGCTCGCAAAGCCATGACACGGATCGGTTTGCAAAGCTAAGTTCACCCATCGCAAAGATTCATGAACGGCTGAAACAGTCATTCGATCCTGCCGGTATTTTCAATCCAGGCATTCTCTATGCTGACATTTGAGTATGCCATCATTGCAGCTAATTATCTGGGATTGCCATGAAGACCGATCTGGCCGACTTTGTTCGTGACACTGACGACGGCAGGCTTGCCGAATCTATTCTCGGCAAATGCGTGCACTGCGGATTCTGCATGGCCACCTGTCCTACCTATCTGCTGCTCGGCAATGAACTGGACAGCCCTAGAGGCCGAATCTACCTGATCAAGCAGACACTCGAAGGGGCTGAGCCGACGCGCACAACACAGCGTCATCTGGACCGATGTCTGACCTGTCGTTCCTGCGAAACCACATGCCCCTCGGGAGTGCAATACGCTGCGCTGCTCGATGTCGGCAGAAGAATCGTTGACGAGCGGGTAGACCGTCCGATGCTTGATCGCATCATGCGCAAAGCGCTATGCTTTTTCGTGCCAAGAACTTTTCTCGTGCGATTTGCGATGGAGTTTTCATGGATTCTTCGTCCCATGATGCCGCGCAAACTTCGCATGCAGATCCCGCCCTGTGAACGCGGAACGGCCTGGCCGGCTGCACGTCATCCAAGGAAAGTTATCCTGCATCAAGGATGTGTGCAAAGAGTGGTAAAGCCGCGGATTAACAGTGCAGCGGCGCGCTATTTGGACAAAGGCTCTATTTCTGTGGTGAAAGTCGACGACGGGTGCTGCGGCGCTGTAGGATTGCATACAGGAGACCACGATGCCGGTCTAGATATGATTCGTCGCAATATCGACGCCTGGTGGCCGCAAATTGAAAGCGGAGCCGAGGCGGTTGTCTCTACCGCCAGCGGTTGCGGCATCACCATCAAGGATTACGGCACTTTGCTTCGAGGCGATCCTGATTATGCCGAAAAGGCGCAGGTGATCTCATCGCTTGCTCTGGACCTGTCTGAGCTTGAGGTGGATTACAGCCAGTCGGTGAATCGCAAGACGCCGAAACGGATTGCTTTTCATGCACCATGCACCTTGCACCACGGGCAGAAGGTTTCCGCAAAAGTAGAGCAGATTCTTCTTCGGGCCGGATTCGAAACCACCCGGGTGTCGAACATGCATCTTTGCTGCGGCTCGGCCGGGACATATTCCATTCTTCAGCCCGAAATTTCTCAGCAGCTTCTTGACAACAAGCTGAGAGACTTGTCGGAGGATTCCCCGCAAGCAATTGCTACGGCCAATATCGGATGCCTGATGCACATGCAGACCAAGTCGGACATTCCAATCAAGCACTGGGTCGAGTTCCTCGAGCCGGATTGACACATTTTCAAGACAGCCAGGTGAAGAAAATCGCTGAGACCCAACTGCCCTTCAATGAATTTCGATGGGCGGATATATCGGTTGCCGATGTGGCAGGCGCTAAGGAATTCTACGCTGAATTATTCGGCTGGCACTACGGCGACATCAAGCATGAAGGCCGCACAGTCTATTCTCATGCGTTTCTCACGTCCGATGTGCGTCAGGAGCAACCGGTGGCAGGTATCGCTCCGCAATGGGACGGGCAGTCCGAAAACATTGTTGATGCCTGGCATCCGCATCTGCTGGTAGAGAGTGTTGCGGATACGCTGGATCGAATTCCCGGTGCTGGCGGCACCGTAGTGATGCCTCAGATGGACATCCTCGATAAGGGCAGTATGGCAATTGTTCGCGACAGTGTTGGCTCCAGCATGGTTTTGTGGGAACCTTTTTCCGATGCCGGCGCCGGCGTGATGAAGCGACCCGGATCAATCGCATGGTTCGAACTGATTACCGACCGCGCCGAGCAGGCATGCGATTTCTATCAAAGCGTGTTTGGCTGGCATTCGCAGAAAGTCGCCAAGGACGGTGTCGACTACTGGATGCTGTCTCACGCAGCTCAGCTGGTCTGCGGGATGCAGACTGAAAGTTCGCCGACCGAAGGAGTGTTCCTTTGGTTGATCTACTTTTGCGTCACAGATATTGATGAGTGCCTGGCGAGAGTGACCAAGATGGGTGGGCGGGCAATCTACGGTCCGCACCACGAACCGGCAATAGGCGCCTACGCTGTTGTGCAGGACAGTCAGGGCATGAGTTTCGGGATGGTGGAATTCAACAATTGACGGCTTTTGCGTCCATACCATGCCAAATCGCTGTTGTGAATCGAAATCTCAAATGAGGAAAACTGCTGTAGCGGTTGCCGGCTATAGGCGACATTTGTTCCAACCAAAGAAAACAGAGCGTTGTGCAAGCGCTACATGAAGGAGTGCTGCGCTTCTAGATTCGTGAAACGGAACTCATGTCGAAATGCAGAGGATTTTATTGCGCATGCGGCACTGAAAGTTTCGTCCGCTTGTGGCTCGATGCGTGCTCAACTCGAATGTCCGAGCGGACCGGGCGAATTGCCATATGCAGAGCATGCCCGCATAGTATGCCTCGCAGTGCCTGATTCGGCCAGTGTCGTGCGCCGAAACCGTTGACTCCATACCTCGCGTACCACTTCGCTGGCTCCCGGATGGCCAAGTCTAATGCAAAAACCCGGCCGAACGCTCCGGTGGCAGCGAGCGCTCGTGCCGGCTGTCTGCATCAAATTCAAATGTGCTACGCCTCGTTTCGGCCGCATCGCTTGAATAGGTATCGATAATATAACGCCTGAAACTCGGAATCGGACACTCCACGATTCCGCTGCCGCGCTCTTGAAGCGCACCGTGATGCGTCAAGTTGTCGTAGTACTGCGCCGGCGTCATCCCGTCAGGAAGTTGGTCCGTCAAGTCCTCGGAAGACTCGCCCGCCTTCGCGCGCTTTCCAATGATGCGATGCACTTCGCCTAAATGCTGCTCTCCGTCAATCTGCCGCATCACATCCGCCAGCAAAGAGCACGAATACTTCATCGCATTGCTCATTCGGGCGGCGTGGTATTTGTTCCGGCGCTTGACGCTTTTCGCCTCGACCGACACAAAATCCACCTTGCCGATGGCGCACCCGTTTTCGATAAACACCTCGCAGAACGAGCGAAGGGCGTTGGTCAGATGCGACGGCCAGCCGTCGCAGGCTGCAAGCATCCTGTCAAACTCAGCCTCGCGCGAACTGACATCCAGCTTGAACTCGCGGCAAAAGCCTCCTTTGAGTTCTTGAACCTCGGCACCGGTGAACCGGTCCAGCGAGTGCACGTTGTCGACAGAAAGTCGGGTCAGCCCCATATTTCCAGCCTGCTGCCTTGAGTCCGACAGGCCGCCCAGAACCAGAATCAGCGGCAACTCGTAGTTGTTGTCGTGCAACTCCTGAAGCAGTCCGCCCAGAAACGAATCCTTGCCGCCTGACATATTCTGCGCCTCGTCGATGCCGATCACCACCGGAGCACTCCACTTTTCCTTCGATAGTAACTTGGCTACCTTTGCAAGGCCGGCATGAGGCAACCGATGCTGGATCTGCGAGGTGCGGCTGAAGCCGATGCGGGCGATCCACGCCCCAAAACTGCCCTCGCTGTGCTTCGTCTCGCTTACCGTCGAAAGCAGCTTGGCGCTGGCGCCAGACTTGACTAGGTCGGCAATTGTCTCCACAAAGTATTGCGGGTCCAAGCTGATCGGGCCGCCTTGAAAATAGGCGATCTTCGGCACTGGTGTTGTGCGCACACTTGCGTCGCTCCCCAAAGTGACATGCTCTTTGTTACCCCAGCGATGAAACAGATGCATCAGCGTCGAAGTCTTGCCGGCGCCGGGAGCACCGTAGATCAGTCGGGTCGTTGCTTTACGCTGCGGTTTGTCTGACATATGCCGGTTCCACGCTTGCGCGCACGCATCTTCGATATCCGCAAGTATGTCTTTGCGCCCAGCGTAGTACGGCGGAGGATTTTTATCCTGGTCGCCTATGTAATCTTCAAGTCTTTCGACAAGATGCGTTGTGACATCTTGGTTCATCTGGTTGTCTTCCATCCTGGTGCTTGATGAGCGGCCGATTCGTGCATCCGATCGATTTATAAGTATAGCACGACGCACAGCGGTGCTCAGGACCGACTTCAATTTTCGATTGTCAGCACAACGTGCTAGCGCATTCCAGGCGGCTATAGCGAGTGCAGGCTGTCAGTGATCGCCGGGAAACGAACAGTGCTGATTGGACACTCGCGATGGTCCTTGCTCTAACCCCGGTATGCACGATTTGCGCAGTTGGGTTTTGCCAAATGAGACGACTCGGAGAAATCCAGCGAGAATTTGTATTGGAAATTCATATGTAGCGACTTGCAACACCATCCAATGAGTTGCCGGATTCTCAATTGAACACGAGCAAACATGCGATTGGGATTCAGTTCGAACGTTGAACATTCAACTTCAAGTCAGTCTGTGCCGCGGCTGATAGGATTGCGGGGGCGCAAGTTAGTGAGTCTGCCTGACAATTCCGAAATCAATCAAGGCAGAGCGATTTGAAACTGCTTATTTTAGTGTGCGGGGCACTGCAAGATTGACAGCAATGTCTTGACAGATTGCAGGTAGAGCGGTCAGGCGACATCTAGACCGTTGTCTGTGTTGGCTGCTGCTGTTTCTTTGAACTCGGGTTTAACAGGGTGAGGATCGTCAATACGCAGATAATCCCGGCGCCCCAGAAAATCGAATAGGGATTGCCCAGGTCAAGCAGCAGGCCGAACATCGGCGGACCCAGAATGCCCCCGGCGTTGAATCCTGTTGTAACCACGCCGAACACTTTTCCCATGTCACCCTGCGACGCAAGCGAACTGATGATGATGTCGCGCGATGGCGCAATAAATCCGTAAAAGAAACCGGCAACCGCCATCGGTATGGAAAGCACCATGAGCGGCATCGGCACGAGCGTGATTAAAAGCATGCACATTGCCACGCCGCCAAAGCAGTTGGCGACGACCAGTTCCTGCCGGTCCCATCGATGGGCCAAAAATCCAGCAGCAAGAATTCCCAGCGCGTCAGCCAGCAGAAATATCCAGATTACAAATCCCGCCGCAGCAATCGGAGCATCGTAGATTTCGGTGAACGCCGAAACCGCAAAGTCATACAGTCCGGTACTGCTCATTGCGTATCCGAGAAAAAACAGCCAGCCAAGAATCACCGGGGCGCTGAGCAGCAGCCGCCAGCCTCGCTTTTGCTCAACCGACGGTCTGGCGTCTGAAATTTCTTCGCTGCCTGAGCCAAGTTGATTCGCGTTCGCCGCAACTGCTGCAGCGATCGCAATTCCGGCGGCGCCGCAAATCATGAACGCATAGAACCAGTCAACGCCGGCGCTGATCAGGACAATCACAACCGGACTCGTCACTGACCCGGCTTGGCCGCAGAACGTATGGATCGAAAAGGCTTTGCCAAGCCGCTTGCGACGCACGCACCGGGTCAGCACCGAATAGTCGCTCGGGTGATATACCGAATTCGCAGCGCCCGCCAGCGCCATCAATACAAGATAGGCTTCGTAGGTCTGAAACACGCCGAGCATGACCAGCACTACGGACTCCAGCAGCAGGCCTGCGAGCAGAAACCGAGTCGCCCCGTAGCGGTCGACGAGAAATCCTACCGGTGCTTGAAGCAGCAAGGTCGCTGCGCTGAATACCGCGAATCCGATTCCGAGCTCCGTGTAGCCCACGGAATAAACATCGCGCATCAACGGAAACGCCAGCGGAATCGCGGTAAAGAAAAAATGCGAATAAAAGTGCGCCGCGCCAATAACAGACACGGTCTTCCACTCGTTTCGATTCAGTGACGAAGCGCTCATGCGGACATAAGGAATATGCGCAGATACAAATTGGATGTTCCCGGTCGGCTCATCGGAGCCCGCGACCGGCAACAGGCGGCGCTATCGGCTAGACAGCGGTAAGGCACAGCGGGCGGTGACGCGACAGCAGGCCGGCGCCCTCGGCCGCATGCACCATCAGTGGTGCAGAATTTGGCTGAGGAACAGCTTCGTCCTGTCGTTTTGAGGATTTTCGAAAAACTCTTCTGGCGGATTCTGCTCGATGATTTCACCGCCATCCATGAATATCACCCGATCGGCCACAGTCTTTGCGAACCCCATCTCATGGCTGACAACCAGCATCGTCATACCGTCTTCGGCGAGCTGAATCATGACTTCGAGAACCTCCTTGATCATCTCCGGATCAAGCGCCGACGTCGGCTCGTCGAATAGCATGATTTTCGGGCTCATGCACAGGCTTCGGGCAATCGCGACACGCTGCTGCTGTCCGCCGGACAGCTGTCCTGGAAATTTTGATGCCTGATCCGGAATCCGGACCCGCTCCAGATACTTCATCGCAACCTGCTCAGCTTCGACCTTGGGCATCTTTCGCACCCAAATCGGCGCCAAGGTGCAATTTTCGAGCACAGTCAGGTGAGGGAACAGATTAAAGTGCTGAAACACCATGCCGACTTCCTTGCGAATTTCAGCAATGTTCTTCAAATTGTTCGTCAGCGCGATGCCGTCGACAACAATGTCGCCCCGTTGGTGCTCCTCGAGCCGGTTGATGCAGCGAATCAAGGTGGACTTGCCCGAACCCGACGGGCCGCAAATGACAATCCGCTCTTTGCGTTCAACCGACAGATTGATATTCTTCAGTACATGAAACTCGCCGTACCACTTGTGCATCTCGCGAATTTCGATCGCCTTGCCGTCGCCGGAGTTTTGCTGTTCGACTGCGTTCATGAGTGTAGTCCTCGATTAGTTCCGATGTCCTGTTTCAAGTTTTCGCTCCAAATACATGGAGTAGCGGGACATCGCAAAACACGATATGAAAAATCCGACCGCAATAAAAATGTAGAGCTCGGTCGATAGTCCTTGCCATTTTGAATCAGCAAGCGTCGCCCTGGTGATGCCGAGCGGGTCGAGAAGCCCGACAATCACCACGAGCGTGGTGTCCTTGTAAAGACCAATGAACGTATTGACGATGCCTGGAATTGAAATCTTCAGTGCCTGCGGCAAGATAATCAAGCGCATCGACTTGGGATAGTTCAGCCCTAGCGCGTCGGCCGCTTCGTACTGGCCTTTGGGAATTGCAGCGAGACCGCCTCTGATCACTTCCGCGATATAGGCTGACGAAAACAGGATCACCATGATAATGACCCGCAAAAGCAGGTCGAAATAGGTGCCCGGCGGCATAAAGTAATTCAGCAGCGTGGACGCGACGAACAGCAGCGTGATCAGCGGCACCCCGCGAAAAAATTCGATATACCAGATGCTCAACACCCGTACGAGCGGCATCGACGACTGCCTTCCGAGAGAAAGGACAATGCCGATAGGCAGGGAAACTACGATTCCTGTGACCCCGATCAGGACGGTCAGGGTAAAGCCGCCGATCTTGGCGGATTCGACAGCTTCGAGGCCGAGTCCGCCCCAAATCAAAAGGAATGCAATGACCGGATAGGCCAGAGAAAACCACATCATCTGCTTGCGCATCGGCGTGCGGTCGTACAGCACCGGTGCCAAAGCGACGAACAGCAGCACGAATGCCAGATTGACGCGCCATCTCAAATGCTCGGGATAAAAACCATAGAGGAATTGCTCCATCCGTATCGCCACAACTGTCCAGCACGCTCCGTCGCCCTGGGCGCGGCACTCGTTGCGGTGCTCGGCACCCGTGAACACTGCATCCAGAAATGCCCAGCTGAACACATTGGGCACGATGAGGTACAGAAGGTAAATCGAGGCCATAGTCAGGATGACATTCAGCGGACTCGAAAACAGGTTCGAGCGCATCCAGCCCACTAGGCCGACTTCGGACCTGGGCGGCGGCAACGTCGGGTGATGCCCGGGATCGTATTGCTGCGGTTGCGTATTGTGCATCGTAGGCGGCCTAGCGCTCGACAAGCGCGATTCGCTTGTTGTAAAGATTCATCAATGCGGATATCCCCAAGGATATGCAAAGATATATTGCCAGCACGATGGACATGCATTCCAATGCGCGTCCAGTCTGGTTCAGCGAGATTCCTCCGATTGTGGCGACGATGTCCATATAGCCGACAGCAATCGCAAGTGAGGAGTTCTTGGTCAGGTTCAGATACTGGCTGATCAGCGGCGGAATGATCACCCGCAGCGCCTGCGGCAGAATCACCAGCCGCATAGTCCAGTTGGATTTAACGCCCAGCGCGAACGATGCCTCGGTCTGGCCGTGGCTGATAGCCAGGATTCCGGCACGTACGATTTCAGCGATAAATGCCCCGGTATAGACTGACAACGCGAACGTGAGCGCGATGAACTCGGGCGACAGTACCAGCCCGCCTTCGAAGTTGAATCGCTGCAATTCCGGAAAGCTTAGCGTCGCCGGGGTTCCGGCAATAAAGAAAGCGATGACCGGGATGATCACGATCAGTGACAGGTTCACTGTCGCAACCGGGTAGCGACGACCTGTCGCCTCCTGTACGCCGCGCGCATATTTTGCAAAATATACCGCACCTGCAATTGCGATGACCAAAGCTGCGGCCACCCACCAGAACTGAGGTTCCAGCAACGGCTTGGGCACGAAAAAACCGCGATTGCTCAAATAGACGTTTTCTGAAAATTGAATTGCCTGCTTGGGATGCGGCAGATTGTGAACGATCACGCCGTGCCACAGCAGAATCCAAAGCAGGACCGGAACGTTTCGGTTGAACTCTACAAACAGGTACGCCATCCTGTTGACGAGCCAATTCTTTGAAAGGCGCAAAATGCCGAAAACAAAGCCGATGAAAGTCGCCAGAACAATGCCGCTTAATGCGACCAGGCCAGTATTGATGAGCCCTACGACCGTGGCGCGAAGATGCGTGCTGCGCGACGAATATTCGATAAGGTGCTGATTGATGTCGTAGTTCGCAGGCGTGAACAGAAATCCGTATCCGGCTTCTCTGCCGAGCGCCTCGAGATTGACGAGCGTATTGCGTATGAAATACCCGAGCAGGGAGAAGATGACCACAAGAACGATCGCCTGCGTGAGCATCTGGCGATTCTTCTGGTCAGTCCATATGTTGGTCAGCCAGTTGCCGGAATCACGGGTGCTGGTTGCAGCTTGTGCCAAACCTCAGTTCTCCTCCTTTCTCCCTTACTGAAAAACTGTGTCGGTTGAAATGCTCAGGCAGTGCGCATTGTTGCGCGCACTGCCTGATTGCAATTTCTACCGATACGGCGGCGAGTAGATCAGCCCGCCGTCAGTATATAGGGCATTCAGTCCGCGCGGCAGACCGATGTCCGTGTTAACGCCAAGATAGCGCTCGAATATCTCGCCGTAGTTTCCGACTGCGGCAATAACATTGACAACCCAGTCGGCGTCCAGTCCAAGCATGGCTCCGTATTCGCCTTCAGTGCCGAACATGCGGTTCAGTTCAGCATCATTCTGGGTTTCGGATGCCAATTCGCGAACGTTGGCCTGAGTGACGCCTTTTTCTTCGGCAATGACCAGAACGTTCAAGGCCCAGCGGACGATGTCCGCCCACTCGTCGTCACCGTGAGCAACGACAGGCCCGAGCGGCTCTTTGGAGATGACTTCGGGCAGCACCACGTGGGCATCCGGGTCATCAAGCGAAACGCGCGTGGCTGCAAGTCCGGAACGGTCAGTCGTGTAGACGTCGCATCGACCTGCAAGGTAGTTGTTGCGTGCCTCTTCGTTGGTCTCAATCGGAACCGGCTCGTAGCTCATGTTGTTGGCACGGAAATAGTCTGCCAGATTGAGCTCGGTGGTCGTTCCTGTCTGAATGCATACCGAAGCGCCATCCAGCTCTGTAGCGCTCGAAACGCCAAGCGACGCCGGAACAATGAATCCTTGTCCGTCGTAGTAGTTCACGCCAAGAAACGTGAGCTTCAGATCGACATCGCGACTGTAGGTCCAGGTCGTGTTGCGCGACAGCATGTCGACTTCGCCTGCCTTGAGTGCTTCAAAGCGGGTCTTGCCGGTCAGGTTGGTGTATTTCACCGCGTTCCCATCGCCGAACACTGCGGCACCTACCGCCTTGCACAGCGCAACGTCGAAGCCTTGCCAGTTGCCCTGGTCGTCGGCAAATGCGAATCCGGCCAATCCGGTATTGATGCCGCATTGCATATGGCCTTTGGAACGAACGTCATCAAGCATTCCGGCTTGAGCGGTTCCGGCAATTGCCAGCCCCAGTACAGCACCGGCGATACTCAGAGATTTAATAATGGGTTTCATTCTTTCGAATCCTCCATGGTTTAGAAATGATAATCGATAAAAAAGCTTCAAATACCGGACGCCTCGGTCGCCAGTACTTGAAGCGATTTCTCATAGGGGCGATTATACACAATTCAATTCGATGGATTGCCGAGCAGAAAATCAAGGTGATCCGAATCGCCGGACTTATATTTTCAGTGCGCCCGGGGCGTGTTCGTCGGCCCGGTATGAAGAGCGTACCAGCGGCCCCGACGCCACGTGCGAAAAGCCGAGACTTTCTCCGATGTGTCTTAATTCATCAAATTCGGCCGGCGGCACATAGCGTTCTACGCGAAGATGAAACCGGCTCGGCTGAAGGTACTGGCCCAGGGTCACAATTTCCACCCCGTAGCTGCGCATATCCCTCATCACCTCTACCGTCTCTTCATGAGTCTCGCCGATGCCCAGCATGATCCCGGACTTGGTCGGCACTTCCGGATTGTCCTGCCTGAACCGCTGCAGCAGAGTCAGAGAATGCTGATAGTCGGAGCCGGGACGCACCTTCCTGTACAGGCGCGGGACGGTTTCCAGATTGTGGCTGAACACGTCCGGCGGCGACTGCTTAAGTTCCTCCAGCGCCCGGTCCATGCGGGCGCGAAAGTCCGGAGTCAGGATTTCAACCGCGGTCTTAGGGGTGACTTCGCGCAGCTTTGCGATGCATTGAGCGAAATGACCGGCGCCGCCGTCTCTGAGATCGTCTCGGTCCACCGATGTGATCACTGCATAGCGCAGGCGCATCTGGCGAACCGTTTGGGCCAGATGCAGCGGTTCTTCGGAGTCCGGCTGATTCGGCCTGCCGTGAGCCACGTCGCAAAAAGGGCACCGGCGCGTACAGATGTCGCCGAGGATCATGAACGTCGCGGTGCCGCGTGTGAAGCACTCCCCGAGATTGGGGCACGAAGCCTCTTCGCAAACGGTGTGCAGTCGATTGTCCCGAAGGGTCTTCTTAAGCCGCTTTACCTCGGGGGTGCCGGGAAACTTGACCCGGATCCAAGGTGGCTTTCTGAGCAGATCCTCGCGGGCCTGGGGCTCAATTTTGATCGGAATTCTGTCGAGTTTTTCCATGCCTCGAAGCTTGACGCCGGTCCTGACCGACGCGCGAGGCTCGGAATTTTCGATTGATGCGGAATCGGTTGGCATATCGTGCTCTTGCGAAACTGTTGGCAGCTTGAACTGCTATTTTTGAATGCCGGCTCCCCCGGGAAGTGATACGGGTCCGGGGCGACGGACGCGAACCGATGTGCAGCTGCAAGCAAATCGGCAATTCACAAATCATTTTACTACGAACGGCAAAACCTATTACACTACAAGGCGGACGCAAGTGAGCCGGTATTTGAGACGCGCCGGCGTCGTTGAACGGGAGATACGCTATGGCATTGGAAGCAAACGAAAATACGCAGTCGGCAATCGATTCGGCAATTTACGAGGCAGCGCGTCAGGCGCGCAGTTCCTGCGGCTTGTCGACGTCGCCCGGAAAAAGGAGTCAGGCGTTCGAGAGAATTTCCAAGCTACTGCGCAAGCGCGACGCGGTTCTTGTTGCACATTACTATGTCGACAGCGACTTGCAGGATCTTGCTGAGCACACCGGAGGCTGTGTCGCCGATTCGCTTGAAATGGCCCGCTTCGGCTTTGAGCATCCCGCATCGACAGTTGTCGTTGCCGGAGTTCGCTTCATGGGAGAGACCGCCAAGATACTCAGTCCGGAAAAGACAGTCCTGGTCGTCGAAACGGATGCCGAATGCTCCTTGGATCTTGGTTGTCCGGCGGAGCCGTTTGCAAGATTCTGCGATGAGCATCCCGATCGAACCGTAGTGGTCTACGCGAATACCAGCGCTGCGGTCAAGGCCCGGGCAGACTGGGTGGTGACCTCGTCTATCGGATTGAAACTGGTGAACCATCTTCACGCACAGGGTGAGAAGATTCTGTGGGCTCCGGACAAGTATCTAGGCGACTACATCCGTCGCGAATCGGCCGCGGACATGGTGATGTGGGATGGCGCATGCATCGTGCACGAAGAATTCAAGGCAGAGGTTCTGCACGGCCTGAAGTCCCGCTATCCGGATGCCAGGGTGCTGGTGCACCCAGAGTCGCCCGCCAGCGTAATCGCCTTGGCCGATGTAGTGGGGTCGACTTCGCAAATTATTCAGGCGGCGTCCGATCTGGATGCCGGTACATTCATCGTTGCGACCGAGGAGGGCATACTGCACAGAATGCGCAGCCAGCTGCCCGACAAGACCTTTCTTGTCGCGCCGACCGCCGGCGAAGGCGCCACATGCGAAAGCTGTGCGCATTGTCCGTGGATGAAGATGAACGACCTGGACCGACTCGAGCGCGTACTTGGCACCGGCGGCAATGAAATCGAAATCAACGAGGCAATTCGAAAGCGCGCGGAGCGATCGATCCGCCGCATGGTAGAATTCGGCAGGCTGCATGCCCGTGCTCCAGCTACGTCTGTCCAATAGCGGCGGCTTTTGATGGCGGCTATGTTCGCAGACAACTTCCGGGCGGACATCGAGAACAGTTCGGTCGGCGTTGTCCTGGTCAATCTTGGCACCCCGGACGCGCCGGATGTGCCGTCGGTGCGCCGATTTCTGCGTCAGTTTCTATCGGACGCGCGCGTTGTCGAAGCGCCAAGACTTCTGTGGTGGCTGGTGCTCAACTGCGCCATATTGCCGTTTCGTCCGGCAAAAAGCGCTGCTGCGTACAGGGAAATATGGTCTGCCGAAGGGTCGCCGCTGATCGTCAACGCGGTACGGCAGGCGCAAGCGCTGCAGCAGCGTCTGGCCGGGTCATGCATCGTGTGCCACGCAATGAGCTACGGCGCCCCGTCCGTCGCCGATGCGCTCGACGGGCTGACCGCCCAGGGGGTGCGGCGGATCGTCGTGATCCCCATGTACCCGCAATATTCGAGTACCACAACCGGTTCCGTATTCGATGCTGTCGGCAAGGCAATGGCGACGCGCCGCTACGTGCCTTCGATTCGGTTTCTGAACAGCTACGCAACCAGGGAGTCCTACATTGACAGCCTCGCGGAATCAGTTCGCGCCTATTGGCGCGAACACGGCCGTGCGCAGCGCCTGCTGATGTCGTTTCACGGCATCCCTGTCGAATATGCCGAAAAGGGCGACCCGTATCCGACAGAGTGCCGCGCAACGGCTCGCGCCCTGGCAAAACGGCTGGATCTCGCCGATCAGGACTGGGCGCTGGCGTTTCAATCGCGCTTTGGCCCGAAACAGTGGCTGCAGCCGTATACCGAGGATGTGCTGAAGCAGTCCGTCAGCGACGGCATTGCCAGGATCGATGCGATCTGCCCGGGCTTTTCCGCCGACTGCCTGGAAACCCTGGAAGAGGTTGCCATGACCTACAGGGAAATGTTCATCGAACAGGGAGGGGAGTCGCTGAGCTACATCCCGTGCCTGAACGACTCGCCGTCCCACATCGAAATGCTCTGCGAACTGGTTTGCGAAACCGCTTCGGACTGGCTGTCTCAATCTAATTCGAATCATCGGTCAGTCGCTGATGCGGACGCGGCGGTTTGAATCCGATGGATAGCGGTCAATTCGCAGACAAGGCTTCGCAAAACACTGTCGAGCGCTGCGCGCAGCTTGCTGATCAGGGATTTGTCGTCGTCGCCGCCACCGAACGGCTCCGGCACCTCGCGACCGATCATTTCAACCGCATCCAGGCCGATGGCGCAAAGCGGTGCTGGGATTCGCCGGAAATCTACACTTGGATCGGCTGGCTGCGCCATCTGTGGACATCGCTGGAACAAGTCGCCGGGGAACCCCTTCCT
Organism: Arenicellales bacterium; assembly: GCA_965214615.1. Taxonomy (GTDB): domain Bacteria; phylum Pseudomonadota; class Gammaproteobacteria; order Arenicellales; family JAJDZL01; genus CBDAUN01. The sequence goes on along the minus strand of OZ243952.1, from coordinate 2,300,683 downwards.
CAGCTCCTTACGGCGCTTCAGACTGAAGCGATTTGGGAAAAGTGCATATCCGAGCACGTCAGGCGGATTGGCAAGGACGGCTTTGAATATCTCCTTTGGCACGTGAACTCGACCGCGTCGACGGCGCAGCAGGCATACCGGATGATGTGCGGCTACGAAATTGATCCGGAATCGATGGCAACCGAATTCAGCGAGGATGTACGGAATTTTCTGGCATGGCGCCAGGCGTATTGCCGGCATCTTGAATCCGAAAATCTGATCGACACTGAATCGGTTCCCGGCTACATTGCAAGATTCGCCGGAACCATTGCGGACGAGTTCGGGTGCGACAAGGTCGTTCTGGCCGAATTCTGTCCGCTGACGCCTCATCAGGAGCGGCTGGTCAGGGCGTTGCAGGCGCATCGAATTCAGGTTGAGGTGGTGGTCCAGCAAAGTGCCGACCTTGATGCTGCTGAATTTGTGCGCGCCGATTTTGATACAGCGGACCAGGAAATCGCGGCCTGCGCCCTCTGGGCCCGGGAAGTGATCGAGCAAGATCCCGAAAACCATGCCGTTGGCATCGCGGTGCCGAATCTTCGCGCATTGCAGTCGCGCATCAGGCGAAATTTTTCCGCCTGCACCAATCCGGGCGATCTGCTGACCGACCGCCAGCCTCAGAGATTTGCATTTCACATCACGCTGGGCGACCGGCTTTCCAGGATGCCTCTGGTGGCCGATGCCCTTAATCTGGTCGCCCTGATCAGCCCGCAGGTTGAAACCGACACCCTTTGCGCCGTGATCACGTCGGACCGGATCAAAGGCTGGGATACGGAAAGCGCCGGTCGCGCCGGCCTGGCCGCCGAGCTGAGAAGCCGCTGCGGACAATGGGCAGGGATCGAGGACGTCCTGAAATTAATCGGCCGCGCCCGCAAGGGGCAGCTTCGACAGCTGCACAGTGTGCTTTCGGATGCCCTCTCGCTTTACTCCAAGGCTCCCGATGCGGCGGAGATGTCATTCTGGGCAAGATTCTTCACCCAATGGATGGCATGCTTCCAGTCGAAATCCCGCAGCGGGCGGATTTTTGGCTCTGATGAAGTGCTCGCCCATCAGCAGTGGGGCAATATTATTGAAAAGCTCGCAGAATTGGGATTCATGGGCAGGAAGTTTCATGTCGGCGAGGCGCTCGCCAAGCTGAGGCGGGTTTCGGTCAGTATGGATTTTCAGCCGCGGGCCGTGCAGGTGCCGATTCAAATCGGCGGCCCCAAGGCGCTTGTCGGACAGCGCTTCACCCACCTTTGGATTATGGGCATGAACAACGATACGGTTCCCGGGGCGCCGCAGCCGAATCCGTTTGTACCGATTTCCATTCAAAAGCAGCTCAATATTCCGATGGCATCGCCTGCCTTGATGCGCGAATGCGTTGAGCGCGAACTCGGCGCGCTGATCAGTTCTTCGAACCAAGCGGTGCTGAGTTTCGCCAGAACCGATGGCGAGCGCTCGCATGATCCAAGCGCACTGCTCGCCGGCCGGCCTGCCGGCGACATTGGACTTTCGTCTTCGGATATGCATCATGGCTATCAGCGCACGATTGCCGAATCGGGCGGCGCGCTAGAACAGTTCCGCGACTGGCGCGGACCTTCGGTGGCCGACCCTGAGTCGGTTCGAAGCGGCATCCGGGTGCTGTCTGATCAGTCGAACTGCCCGTTCAAGGCATTTGCCGAGCATCGTCTGAAAGTCAGGTCCGACTCCGTCGATCAAGGCGCTCCGGGATTTACGGCGCTGGAGCGCGGCAGCGTGATGCATCAGATGCTGCATGAACTGCTCCAGGGCGAATGGCGAGATTTCAGCATCAGGCTCGACACGAAAAATTCGAGTGTCGACAGGGAACGATTCCGTCATGATTCGGAAACCATTGTGCGAAAGCTGCTGTTCGACGCCAACGATCTCCGCTTGCGCCCTGTCAGTTCGGATGTGCTCGAAAATGAAGTTCAACGACTCGTCGCGATCGCGTTGAAGTGGCGGCTGCATGAATGCGAACGCTTCTATGAAGACAGATTCGAGGTGCATGATACGGAATTCGAAGTCAGCACGGAAATTGCGGGGATGCCGATCCGGGGCCGGGTCGACCGCCTGGACAAATCCCTCATGGGCCATCTGATCATCGACTACAAGTCCGCCGATCGTCAAATTGAAAGGTTGATCGGCGATAGCCGAATCAGGGAGGCCCAACTGCTGGTCTATGCGTACGCGCTGGCCGAGCAGGGACATCAGGTGAGCGGGATGGCGTATGAGGCGGTAAGTAGCGAAGCGGTCAAATACAGGCAGATCGATCCTCCTGACGGCATTGATCAATTTCTGCGGCAATCGTTTGTAAAGCTTGAATTTTTGGCGCGTGAGTACCAGCGCGGCATTGCGAGCCTGAATCCGCTGGTAGGGGCTTGCGACTACTGCGCGGCAGCCCCGGTGTGCCGTATCGGCGAAATGGCTGAAGACGAACGCCAGGATATGCAATGAGCGGCCGCGTGCTATCAGACAGCGAGGCGCGCCTGCGCGCGCTTGATGTGCATACGTCGTTCATTGTCCAGGCGCCTGCCGGTTCCGGCAAGACATCGCTGCTGATCAGCCGGTACATCTGTCTGCTCGAAACGGTTGACGAGCCCGAGGAGATTCTCGCCGTCACGTTTACCAACAAGGCGACCCACGAAATGCGCAGCCGGATCCTCAACGCCCTTGATCCGAATGCCAATGTTGATCTGAATTCGGATATTGCCAACGCGGCGCTTGCGAGAGTGCGCGCACGCTCCGAGCAAAGAGGCTGGGACTTGGAGCGCCAGCCCTCTCGCTTGCAGATCATGACGATTGATGCGCTCTGTGCGAAAGTTGTGCGCTACATGCCGTGGGCTTCGCGTTTCGGCATGGCGCCCCAGGTTGCTGTACGGGAAAAGCTCGCCGAAATGTACCGGGTTGCAGCGCAAAATACCATTCTTTTGAAGGAGATCGACGATCCGGCGATTCATGAATCGATGAAGCTGGTATTGAAAAAATTCGACAATACTCCGTACAAGGTTGAAGAAGTTTTCATCCAGATGCTCGGCAACCGCGACCAGTGGCTAAAGTGCGTCAAGTGGATTCAGGACATGGGCTTGGAGGCGCGCGACGTTCTCGAACAGAGCCTGCTGCGCTCAATCAAAAGGCAGATTGACTGGCTCATAGACCGGTTTTCTGAAGAATTGCTTGTCGAAATCGAACGGCTTGCCGAATTCGCGCTGAGCAATCTTGTGGTGTCGAACAACAACGAACTGAAGGAGTCGCTGGATGCGATCGTGCAGCACGGACTTTCGCGCAGCGATGACGCCAATTGCGCCGGCGCCGTGGCTGCGTGGCGCGGCGCTGCCGAATTCATGATGACTCAACAAGGCGATGTGAGGGGCGCGGTCGACAAGCGAATCGGGTTTCCGTCTGATTTTAGGGATAAGAAGGAACGTTTCGGACGTGTTCTGGCGATACTGCGCGAACAGCGCGAACTGCACGCCCCGCTGCACCGAATGCGATTGATGCCGAATCCCGAATACGACGATGCGGATTGGGAGAGTCTGAAAGCAATACTTGATCTTCTTCCGTATCTGGTTGCCCAGTTGCATTTGGAATTTCGACGGCAGGGGGCTGTTGACTTCATCGAGGTTGCACGCCAGGCCGCGCTCGCGCTCGGCACGCCGCAGGCGCCGACCGATCTGAATCTCGTGCTGGACTACCGCATCAAGCATATGCTGGTTGATGAGTTTCAGGACACTTCGCGTTCACAGGAAGAACTGCTGCATCGCCTGACGGGGGGCTGGCAGCCGCAAGACGGGCGCACATTGTTCGTGGTCGGAGATCCGATGCAGTCCATCTACCGTTTCAGGGAAGCCGAAGTCGGAGTCTATCTTCATGCGCTCGAAAAAGGACTGGGTTCGGTGCCTCTTGAACCGTTGATCCTGCATGAGAATTTCCGTTCGAACGAAAGCCTCGTCGACTGGTTCAACAAGGTGTTCAAAACGGCGTTTCCGCAGACAAACGAAGCCGATACGGGGTCTGTAAAGTACTCCGGGAGCCAGTCGCGCAGGCCTGGCGAAGAGGGCGAAAAGGTTCATATGCGGCTGAACGTTCAACGGCACAGCGACGGAAGAAATGATCCGGGAACGCCCGCAGATTACAGGAAGGAGGCGCGAGTCAATTCCGCCGGGTATCTGGTCAGAGACATTCGCAGTTTTCTGGCGCGAGCCCCGCAAGGCGCCAAGGCTTTGATTCTACTGCGTCAAAGAAGCGGTTTTGCACAAATCCGTCCTCTGCTCGAGCAGGCGGGTATTGAGTATTACGGCAGCGATCTGGAAAGCCTGAAGGACAGGCAGGCGGTTCAGGATGTGCTGTCGCTGACACGGGCGCTAAGCGATCTTGGGGATCGCGCGTCATGGCTGGCGATTTTGCGCGCACCGTGGTGCGGGATCGAGTTGGCCGACATGCTGACTATCGCCGAGGGCGATTGCATCTGGGAGTCAATGAATGACGGACAGCGCTTCGCCGAACTGTCTGAGCCCGGGCAGATGAGGGTCGCCCGCGTGCGAACAATTGTCAGGCAGGCATTCGAAGCCCGCGGGCGGCTGGACTTCAGGCAATTGGTCGAAGATACCTGGACCCTGCTTGGCGGCCCGGCGTGCGTGACCGGGGCGGATGTCGTCAATGCGGGGATTGTTCTGGACTTGATCGAGTCGCATTCCGATGGCACAGGCGTGCGGTTCCTTGACCGGTTCGAAACGTTTCTCGCCGACCTTTATGCGGTTCCCGATGCAGATCCGGAAAAAGCCCGCGTACACGTGATGACGATTCATGGCGCCAAGGGTCTGGAATTTGATGCAGTCTTCATTCCCGGACTCGAACGCGTCGGTCGGCACAGTGACAGGCCGCTGATTGTCTGGGAAGAACCCTACGGCGAATCCGCTTCGCTGCTGCTGTCGCCGGTTGCGGATTTGCACTCCGAGCAGAAGAACGCAATCTACGAATATGTCAAGAGCCTGCGCAGGAGCAAGGACGAGCAGGAGTTGGTGCGGCTGGCTTATGTGGCCTGCACGCGCGCTAAGGACGAACTCTACCTTTATGGGACGGTAACTCAGAAGCTGCGGGATAACGTGCAGGGGCGAATGCCGCCAAAGGGATCTGTTCTTGAAAAATTCTGGAAGCCGTTCATCGAAGCCAAAATCTTGTATGAAATGGCTCCTTTCATTCCCGTAAGCGTTCAAATGGCAGGCAAAGAGCCTCAGGAATCTGACCTAGTCGAGAATGTGGTCATCCAAGAACCTGCCCTGGTCCGGCTTCCTGCGGATTGGAAGCCGCCTGCGCCGCACCCGTCGCTCGAGTTCGCGAGCAAAGGCATGGAATCGCCGCACAGCCGCGATGAGATTGACTTTGACTGGGCGGGAGATGTCGCACGCTGGGTCGGAATCGTGGTGCATGAATGGTTGCAGAAAATTTCTGTCCGAGGCATTGAGCAATGGAGCGGGGAAATGCTGCGCCGGGAACAGCCGCAGTGGAAAATGAGGCTGAGGATGCTGGGAGTCGAAAGCGACAGAGTTGATCAGGCCGCCGGCCGGGTCGCAGATCTGCTGAAAAATGTGCTTGATGACGAACGGGCTCGCTGGCTGCTCAGCGGCAATCATCGCCAAGCGCATTCGGAATGGCGTCTTACCGCCGCAAGCGATGGCGACTTTAGGAACTTCATACTCGACCGTTCGTTCGTCGATGATGCCGATACGCGCTGGATCGTAGACTACAAGACCGGCTATACCGATGGAGATGTCGAGAAGTTTCTGGACGAGGAGCGCAAGCGCTACAGCGATCAGCTGCAGCAATACGGGGAACTGGTTTCGCAGATTGACCGCCGCCCGATTCGCCTTGGGCTGTATTTCCCGTCGCACCGGGGCTGGCGCGAGTGGGCGTTTGAACCGGCCTAGTTCAGCCTTGATTTGCCGAGGGAATCAAGTCTGGAAAAAGGTGGCACAAGGGCGTTCAGGACTGCCGCCGCGGGTTTTGACCGCTCCGAATTTGCGACCGCCTGCCAGCCTTTTCGCCGCCGCAGGCCTGCCTTGCGCGTCGATTCGCTTTCTGGCGCGAAACTCCAATTTGATTAAATCCGGTGCGTTATGTATAAACCGTCACTACGTGATGCGACGCATTTCGTCACTCTGGATTCGGAATTCTTGTCTTATTTGCTATAGGTCCCTTCGGGCCGGGCTCGCCGGACGCACATGAACACTGCTGATTGCCTGCGCAATCGCCCCTTGCGACGGGGCCGCGAGCTGCCTATTGCGGCGTCGCTTTGCTTTGCGCTGGCGCTGGCTTGCGCCCAGGCCGTCGCCGCCTTGCCTGCCGCAGTCGACGGCGAGCGACTGCCTACGCTGGCCGATGTCGTCGAGCGCGTCGAACACGGCGTTGTCAACATATCCGGGCGCAGATCCAACGATATCTTCCAAGACACGCAGGACTGGGAGGATTTTGAAAATCTGTTCCGCTACTTCAATATCCCGGAATTGCGCCGCCGGCCGCCCCGCGAGCAGCCACATGGCAGAGCACTCGGCTCCGGCGTCATCATCGACGCAGAGCGAGGCTATATCATTACCAATGCTCATGTTCTTGTGAATAAGAATATTATTGTGACACTGTCTGACGGCCGCACCATTCGCCCCGAGGTGCTTGGCAAGGACACCGAAATGGATCTGGCGCTGCTGCAAGTCGACGCCGATCGCCTGACAGAGGTTCCCGTGGGCGATTCGGATGAACTGAGAGTCGGCGATTTCGTTCTCGCGCTTGGCAGTCCGTTCGGATTGCGCGCCACCGTCACTTCAGGCATTGTCAGCGCACTCGGGCGCCATGGACTCGGCATGGACAAGTACGAAAACTTCATTCAGACCGATGCCGCGATCAATCCGGGCAATTCGGGTGGCCCGCTGGTCAATCTGGCAGGCGAACTGGTCGGAATCAATACCGCGATTTACGCCCCGGGCGGCGGAAATGTGGGAATCGGATTTGCGATACCGATCAATGCCGCATACAGCGTGGTGCGCCAGATTGCCGAGCACGGTAAAGTTGAACGCGGATTGCTCGGCGTGCGGTTTCAGGAACTCACCCCGGCGCTGGCCAATGCCCTTGGGGTTGTGTCTGCCAAAGGCGTGGTCATCAGTTCGGTTGTCGAAGGCTCTGCGGCGTCAGAGGTGGGACTGGTTCAAGGCGACGTGCTGACCCATGTCAATGGAATTGAAATTGCCGACGGCGCCCATTTGCGCAGTGTGATCGCTTTGATCAGGGCGGGCGATGCGGCGCGCGTGCGCTACCTTCGCGACGGCGATTCCCATGACGGACAGGGCACGATTCTGCCTCGCGGCTTTCACAATGTTTCCGGCGGCGAGTTCCATCGGCGATTTGCCGGGGCCGAGTTCAGGAATCACGCCGGCGAGGTGTCCGGTATCCGCGTTGAAGTCATAGATCCGTACAGTCCCGCCTGGAATCTTGGCTTGCGCGAAAAGGACGTCATTGTTGAAGTCAACCGCAAGCGTGTCGAGAGCGTCAGCGAACTCGAAGCGGTCTTGCAGGACCAATCGCGCCGTTTGGCGCTGTCCGTGCTGCGCGACGGCCATGTCATAGCCATGACCTCAAGCCGATGACAAGGGGACCGAAACTGTGATGCCAGCGACACCGATAATCGCGCCTTCCATACTTTCAGCCGATTTTGCCCGGCTCGGCGACGACGTGCGCGCCGTGCTCGACGCCGGCGCCGACTGGATTCATTTCGACGTCATGGACAATCACTTCGTGCCAAATCTGACTTTCGGCCCGATGGTGTGCAAGGCGCTCAGAGATTACGGAGTCGAAGCGCCGATCGACGTTCATCTGATGGTCCGTCCGACCGGTCGGCTGATCGATGAGTTTGCCCGGGCCGGAGCGACTCATATCACGATTCATCCGGAAGCCGAAGTGCATCTGGACCGCGCGATCGGCCAGATTCGCGAATCCGGCTGCACCGCAGGCCTCGCACTCAACCCGGCGACGCCGCTTTCGCAAATCGAAGACCTCGTTCACTGCATCGACCTGCTATTGCTGATGTCGGTGAATCCCGGGTTCGGAGGGCAGAAATTCATCCCCTACGTGCTAGACAAGATCAAGGATGCGGCGAAATTGGTCGCATCCGCTCCGAATCCTGTGCGAATCGAGGTTGACGGCGGCGTCACCTTAGGCAATATCGCCGAAATCAGGGCTGCAGGGGCCGATGCCTTTGTCGCCGGATCAGCTATTTTCAATTCCAGCGACTACGCGTCGACCATACGGCAAATGCGCCGGCTTGTCCAAGGCTCCCCGCCGGACTCCTGCGGCTGCTGAACCGGTCGCCGCGCACTTGCATATTGCCGAACCGAACCGATATGTACAGCCGTAAATCCTATTGGCTGCCCGTGGTGCTGCAATGCTAAGCGAATCACAATTCAATGAATTAAGGGAACAAGGCTACAGCCACATTCCATTCGTCAGGCAGGTTCTGGCGGACTTCGATACCCCGCTGAGCACTTACTATCAGCTTGCCCGGGAACCCTACACCTACCTGTTCGAGTCGGTTCAGGGTGGAGAGAAGTGGGGCAGGTATTCGATCATCGGACTGCCGAGCTCAACGCGCATCGAAGTGCGCGGCTACGAATTCAAGGTCATTCGCGACGCGACCGTGGTCGAGCAATGGACCAGCGAAGACCCGCTTGCCGACATTCAGGCGTTCCGCCAGCGATACCGGATCCCGGACATGCCCGGACTGCCCAGGTTTACCGGCGGACTCGTGGGCTATTTCGGCTACGATGCTGTGCGCTACGTTGAACCGGTGCTCGGCGAATGCCCGCATCAGGCGACAATCGATGCGCCCGATATCTGCCTTCTGGTGTCCGACGAGGTGGTCATTTTCGACAATCTTTCCGGCAGGCTGTTTATTGTCGTGTGCGTTGACGCCAATGCCCCCGACGCCTGGCAGGTCGGCAATCGCCGTCTCGGCGAATTCGTGGAAAAGCTGACCCGGCCGAATCGGTCAAGGCCGGCCCTGCTGCTGGGTCGCGAGCCGAATGAGTCGCAGTTCGAATCGGCATTCGGAAAGGAGCAGTTCATGGCGGCCGTCGAGCGCGCCCGCGAATACATCCTTGCCGGCGATGTGTTCCAGGTCGTGCTATCGCAGCGCCTTTCCGCTGAATTTTCCGGAGATTCCATCGATTTGTACCGTGCGCTTCGCACCTTGAATCCGTCGCCGTATATGTATTATTTGAACATGGACGGCTACTGCGTCGTCGGGTCGTCGCCGGAAATTCTGGTGCGCTGCGAAGACGGGCTGGTCACGGTGCGCCCGCTTGCCGGTACCCGGCCCCGCGGTAAGGACGAAGAGCACGACGAGAAGATCGCACAGGAACTGCTTGCCGACGAAAAGGAGCGCGCCGAGCATGTGATGCTGGTGGATCTGGGGCGCAACGACGTCGGCCGAGTGTCAACGACGGGTACCGTTCGCGTGAACGAAATCATGAAGATCGAGCACTACTCGCATGTCATGCACATTGTCTCCAATGTCACCGGCGAGCTGGCTGAGGGGTTGGACGCGATCGATGTGCTGCGCGCCGCGCTGCCTGCGGGCACGGTAAGCGGCGCGCCGAAAGTCAGAGCAATGCAGATCATCGACGAACTGGAACCGTCCAAGCGCGGCATTTATTCCGGGGCTGTCGGCTACATCGGCTGGAACGGCAATCTCGATACCGCGATCGCGATCCGTACCGCGGTGCTGTCTGGCGGACGCGTCTATGTGCAGGCGGGTGCCGGAATCGTCGCCGATTCGGTGCCTAGCCGCGAATGGCAGGAAACACTGGACAAGGCGCGCGCTTTGCTCAGCGCGGTGGCGATGTCCGGATAGGCCGGACGGCCTGAATACCTGGCGGAATCGGACATGCGGCAACTGTGCCTGAGACTTACGACCCATCCGTGGTTCGAGCGCACGATCATTGCTGTGATCGTGCTCAATGCGATCGCGCTGGGGCTAGAAACCTACCCCTACCTGATGGAAAGATACGGGCATGTGCTGCTGAGCTTCAATAAGTTTGTCCTGATCGTATTCGTCGTCGAGGCGGTGTTGAAGATTATCGCGGTGGCGCCGAGATTCGGCCGCTATTTCGGCGACGGCTGGAATCTTTTCGACTTTTCGATCGTCGTTCTGTCACTGATTCCCCAGACCGGGGAATTCGCGCTCATCGCCCGCACAATCCGGCTGCTGCGCGTATTCCGGCTGATTACCGCGATGCCGGAGCTGCGCCTGATCGTTGTGACGCTGATTCGCTCGCTGCCCGGACTGGGCAACGTCATCATGCTGCTTGCGATCGTGTTCTATATTTATGCGATTGCCGGATATCACCTGTTTCATGCCCACGATCCGTTCCACTGGAACTCGCTCGGCATATCGCTGATCACCTTGTTCCGGATACTCACTCTGGAAGACTGGACCGACGTGATGTACACAGCCATGGAGTTGCATCCAGCGGCCTGGCTGTATTTCATCAGCTTTGTCGTGATTGCCGCGTTCATCGTGATCAATATGTTTATCGCCGTGGTGATCAACAACCTGCACAAGGCTCAGCACGAGCAGGAACTGAGCACCAAGGAAAATGTCAGCGGCGAAATTCTGTATGAGATTTCCAATATCAAAACGACGCTGGATCGAATTCAGCGCTACATGGAATCGGATGGCCGAAAATTGTAGGCATCGATTCGGCTGGCGCATGCAGCGCGCGCGGTGACTATAATTGACCGGAAACAATGCAAATATGCCCAAGGCGGAACACGAAGCTGCGTGCAAACCGGCCAGTGCAATGCATGACGTCGTGTTGCGCCGCCTTCGCCGAATGACAGGAATTGCCCGATGCTGCTGATGATCGATAATTACGATTCGTTTACCTACAATCTGGTCCAGTATCTGGGCGAGCTTGGCTGCGAATCCAAAGTCGTGCGCAACGATCAGATCGACCTTGAGGGCATTGAACGTCTCGGCCCGCAAGGGATTGTCATTTCTCCCGGCCCCTGCACGCCGACCGAGGCCGGCATTTCAGTCGACGCGGTCGGTCACTTCGCATCGGCGTGTCCGATATTGGGCATCTGTCTCGGACATCAGAGCATTTGCCACGCCTTCGGCGCCGACATTGTGCGCGCCGACACCGTGATGCACGGCAAGGTGTCGACCATTCGCCACTGCGGCGCCGGCATCCTGGACGGTCTGGAAAATCCGTTTCAGGCAACCCGGTATCACTCCTTGATCGCCAGGCGCGACAGTCTTCCCGATTGCCTCGAAGTGACCGCATGGACCGACGACGGCACTGTCATGGGCATAAGGCACCGGGAGTACCCGGTCAGTGGGTTACAATTCCATCCAGAGTCGTTTCTCACTCCCGTTGGACACGATCTGCTGCGTAATTTTTTGAATCAGAACGGGATTACCGGCTAATTTCCAACGTACGCCATCGACCATGAAAATTCAGGATGCATTGAAGACCATCTGCGCAGGGCAAAGCCTCAGCGCCGACCAGATGCTGGCGATCATGCGCCAGATTATGACCGGACAGCTGACTGCGGCCCAGATCGGCGGTTTTTTGATCGGGCTTCGCACCAAGGGCGAATCGATCGAGGAGATCGCGGCAGCGGCGACAGTAATGAGGGAGTTGGTCGACAAGGTCGAGATTTCTGTGCCGAACCTGCTGGACGTGGTTGGAACCGGCGGAGACGGGTCCTCGTCGTTCAACGTTTCAACCGCATCGGCCTTTGTCGCGGCAGCGGCGGGCGCCTCGGTTGCCAAGCATGGAAATCGAGCAGCTTCGAGCAAGTGCGGTAGCGCGGACCTGCTTGAACACGCCGGCGCGCGCATCGACCTGACGCCGGAGCAGATTGCACAGTGCGTTGGCGAAACCGGATTCGGGTTCATGCTCGCTCCTGCCCATCATACAGCCATGAAGCATGCCATCGGCGCACGACGGGAACTCGGGGTCAGGACAATTTTCAACGCTCTCGGCCCGCTGACGAATCCTGCGCTGGTCAAGCGCGAACTGATGGGCGTGTTCAGCCGCGATCTGGTCGAACCGCTTGCACAGGTCATGAAGCAGCTGGGCTGCGAACATGTCCTTGTGGTGCATTCCGAGGACGGAATGGATGAAATCAGCATTGGTGCGCCGACCTGGGCTGCCGAATTGAAAGACAATCGGATTCGAACCTATTCGATCCGCCCCGAAGACTACGGAATCGGCGCGGCGCATCCTGAGAATTTGGTGGTGGACGACCCCGGGCAGAGCCTGGAAGTCATCCGCTCGGTTTTTCGCGGCGAACCGTCGGCTGCGGCAGATATCACGGCGGTGAACGGCGGTGCGGCGATTTACGTTTCCGGCATCGCCGACGACATTTCACAGGGAGTGGAACTGGCGCGCGCAGCGCTCCGAAGCGGTGCGGCGATGGACAAGTTCGAACAATATATCAGGCATACCCGATCGGTATGATATGAGCGGTTCCAGCGACATTCTTGCAGCGATTGCGCGCGATAAGCAGCGAGAAGTTGCTGATATCAGGGCGTCGTCAAAGCAGGGCGAATTTGAAAGGCGAATCGCCCAATCGCCCCCGGCGCGCGGATTCGAAGCGCGCATCCGTTCCAGGATCGCCAAGGGCGGGCCTGCGGTCATCGCAGAATCGAAAAAGGCTTCCCCGAGCAAGGGAGTGATGCGCGAAGACTATCAGGTCTCCAGCATCGCGCAAAGCTACGAAGCCGGCGGCGCGACCTGCATATCGGTGCTGACCGATGCCAGGCACTTTCACGGCAGCATGTCTGACCTTCACGCCGCAAGGCAGGCGTGCGCGCTTCCGATACTGAGAAAGGACTTCATTGTCGATCCGATCCAAGTCTATGAAACCCGGGCGAATGGCGCCGACTGCCTGCTGCTGATCGTGTCGATGCTGCAGCGCTCGCAGCTGCATGACCTTGCCGCCCTTGCGGACGAACTCGGACTCGACGTGCTGATCGAGACTCATTCGCGCCCGGAACTGGAACTGGCGCTTGAATTGCCGTCTGGCATGATTGGCATCAACAATCGAAATTTGCACACTTTCGAGACGAGCATAGAAACTTCGCTGCAGCTGGTGCGCGACATTCCTCAGGGCCGCGTTGTCGTGTCTGAAAGCGGCATACGCGCCCGCGAGGACGTGGAACGGCTGGCGGCAGCGGGAATCAGCTGCTTTCTTGTCGGAGAGGCGTTCATGCGCAGCGCCGATCCGGGCGCAATGCTGCAGGGTTTGTTTGCCGCATCGCCGGATATTTCCGGCAGTCGCATGCGCGGCGAAGCGCTATTGCAATGAAAGGCATCGTCGAATATTCAAGCGCAGTGCGCTTCGAGGCCCGCTCAGGAACCGGGCATCGGCTGACGCTCGACGGCGCTCCGGAATCGGGCGGACAGAACTCCGGCATGCGGCCGATGGAAGCGGTGCTGCTCGGCATGGGCGGGTGCACCGCCTACGATGTGATGCAAATCCTGCGCAAGCAGAGAAAGGAGCCGTCGGCCTTGACTATCGAGATGGACGCGCAACGCTCCGAGCAGGTGCCGAAGGTGTTTACCGGCATTCATCTGAAATACCGAATCACCGGAATCGGCATTACAGGCAAGCAGGCCAGGCGTGCGATCGAACTTTCGATCGAAAAGTACTGTTCTGCAACCGCAATGCTGGCTTCCACCGCCGAAGTGACCTACGAATGCGAGGTGGTGGATGCATAAGTCGGCTCCCCTGTAGAATCGCCGTGCCAAGGCAACAGTCATGCAGACGGTTCTGAACTGGTTTCGGCGTCAGCTGAATAATCCTCAGATTATCATTCTGGGGATTGTGCTGATAGTCGGCTTTTCGCTGGTTGTCTTTGCAGGCGCGCTGATCAAGCCGGTCATTGCGGCGCTGGTGATTGCCTACGTCCTCGAAGGCGGCGTGCGGTATTTCGTAATGTTGAAGATTCCGCGCCTTGCTGCGGCGCTTGTCACCATGATACTGTTCCTGATTCTGTTTCTAGGACTGGTTTTCGGCGTGATGCCGCTGGTCAGTGCTCAGGCGGTGCAGTTCGCATCGCAAGTGCCCAACTGGATTTCCGAATGGCAATCCGCTTTGCTGCAGTTGCCGCAAAGCTATCCCGACGTAGTGTCCGAAGAGCAGGTTCGGCAGTTGATTGAAGTGATCGGCGTGCTGGTGGCGGAACTCGGACAGAACGTGCTGTCCTGGTCGGCCTCTTCGGTGGTTGGAATCATCACGCTTGTCGTGTATCTGATTCTTGTGCCGATTCTTGTGTTTTTCTTTCTCAAGGACAAGCACATGCTGACCGAGTGGCTCAGGAGTTTCATGCCTGCAAAGGATCACGGCCTGACTCAGGCGGTGTGGGAGAATGTGGATCGCCAGATGTCCAACTATATTCGCGGCAAGTTCTGGGAAATCCTGATTGTCGGCAGCGTTACGCTGGTGACGTTCACCTTGTTCGGGCTGCAATATTCGCTGCTGCTCAGCGTCATTGTCGGTCTGTCGGTGCTGATCCCGTTTGTCGGCGCGGCAATCGTCACCATACCGGTGGTCCTGGTTGCATTTTTCCAGTGGGGCTACACGCCGGAATTCGCGTATCTGGTAGGCGCCTATTTCATTATTCAGATCCTTGATGCCAACGTGCTGGTGCCGCTGATTTTTTCAGAAGTTGTCAATTTGCACCCGGTCGCAATCATTGTGGCTATTTTGTTCTTTGGCGGCATTTGGGGCATTTGGGGCATATTTTTCGCGATCCCGCTTGCAACGCTTGTCCAAGCGGTGCTTATCGCCTGGCCCAAGGCGATTCCCGAGGACGCGTAGATGGAGTCGACCATCAGACCGATCAAGGGCCGCGGCGCGGCATCCAACCGCGAAGGTCGCTACGAGCGCCTAAGGCGCGTCCCGGCGCAGGACGGCTGGACTCAGGAATCCCTGCCGCCTCGGACGCGCACCACGGTCGAGGTTGATGCTTCCAGGTCGATTATTTCAAGCAACGAGTCGCCGGATCTGCATTTTGACCGGTCGATAAACATGTATCGCGGCTGCGAGCACGGATGCACATACTGCTATGCGCGTCCGACGCACAGCTATCTTGGCTATTCGCCGGGGCTTGATTTCGAGACACGGCTGCTGGTCAAGCCGGACGCCGCGCAATTGCTGCGCCGCGAAATTTCTCGCAAATCCTACGCATGTGCGACGATAGCGCTTGGGACCAATACCGATCCGTATCAGCCGATCGAAAAGACCTATGCGCTCACGCGTCAGTTGCTCGAAGTATTTTTAGAGCATCGCCATCCGGTGACAATTACGACCAAATCGCACTTGATCGTGCGCGACCTTGATGTCCTAGGCGAGCTTGCCTCGCATAATCTGGTATCGGTGTCGGTGTCGGTCACAACGCTCGACAATCGGCTCGCACAGCGGATGGAACCGCGGGCCAGCGCCCCTCATCGCCGCATCGAAGCGATACGGCGGCTGTCAGAAGCCGGGATTCCAATTACAATATTGCTTGCGCCGGTGATCCTGGGTCTGAACGATCACGAACTGGAGGCGGTAGTGGCACAGGGCAGGCACGCAGGTGCGGTCGGTGCGAACTGGATCCTGCTGCGTCTGCCTCTGGAAGTCAAGGACTTGTTCTACGAATGGCTCGAACAGCACTACCCGCTCAAAGTCGCCCGCGTGCAAAGTCTGATGCGTCAGTCGCGAGACGGCGCAGACAACGATTCGCAGTTTCATCGGCGATTCAGCGGGTCGGGTCCTATTGCGCAGATGTTCGGGCAGCGATTTCGGGCGGCAGCAAAGAAAAACGGGCTGAACCTTGAGCCGCCATGTCTTGACACCGGTCTTTTTCGCAAAAAACCCGGGACGCCTGTTCAGGGAACATTGTTTTAGAATTGAATTTCGATAATTAAATTACAGGTATTCGATGAGAAGCGAACATAAGGAATCAGCGTTGTCGATGAAGCCGCTTGCTCGCGATGCAGGGGCAAAGTCGTCCGAGCCGTCCGGCTTGGACCGGTTTGTAATCAGCAGCATCGCCAAGGAGGCGGGCAGCCCGCGGTTCAGAATTTTTCTGTGGAACGGCGAACAGGTCTACGGTGCGAAGGATACGTCTTTGCCGGCGCTTCGATTTAACAACCGCTCTGCCTTGCGCCGTCTGGTGACGCAGCAGGATATAGGATTTGGCGACGGGTACAGCGACGGCAGCATCGACATCGAAGGCGATTTGGAGGAATTTCTATGCGAGGCCTACTTGGCCAAGGAGCGCAAAATGGACACCTCGAATCTGCTCGGCCTGGTGTCGAAAATTTTTGCCCGCAAGGCGCGCGGCAACACCTTGAGCGATTCGAAATCCAACATCCATCACCATTATGATCTTGGCAACGATTTCTACAGGCTATGGCTGGACGAGGAGATGCAGTATACCTGCGCATATTTTCCGAGCCAGGATCTGACGATTGAGCAGGCCCAGGCGGCAAAAATGGAGCACGTGTGCCGAAAGCTGCAGCTTAGGCCCGGCCAGACCGTGGTTGAGGCCGGTTGCGGGTGGGGATCTCTCGCCGTCTACATGGCGAGGAATTACGGTGTCAAAGTCAAATCCTACAACATTTCTCACGAACAGATCGCCTATGCCGTGGAGCGCGCAAACAGGGAGGGCTTGAACGATCAGATCGAGTATGTCGAAGACGATTACCGCAACATTTCGGGCGATTTTGACGCATTCGTCTCTGTCGGGATGCTCGAGCATGTGGGAAAAATGCACTACAGGCAGCTCGGCGATGTCATCCAGCGATGCCTGATTGACAATGGGCGGGCGCTGGTGCATTCGATCGGGCGCAACAAGCCGGATCTGATGAACGCGTGGATCGAAAAGCGAATTTTCCCCGGCGCCTATCCTCCGACAATTCGCGAGATGATGAACATCGTCGAACCGCACGATTTTTCTGTGCTGGACATTGAGAACCTTAGGCTGCACTACGCTTTGACGCTGCGTCACTGGCTCGACCGCTTCGATCAGGCGGAATCGGCGGTTGTGCAGATGTTCGACGAACGCTTCGCGCGCGCATGGCGCATGTACCTGACCGGCTCCATTGCCGCCTTTCGCGTCGGCTCTCTTCAGCTGTTTCAAATGGTTTTCTCGCGCGGCAAGGACAACACCGTGCCGTGGACCCGCGAGCATCTTTATGAATCGTGATTTCCGTCCATGTCTTCAGTAGACGAATTCGAACGATTTTCCCGGCGGGTCAATGAATTCGTTGAAGAGCGGGATTGGGCGCAATTTCACTCGCCGAAGAATCTTGCCATGGCGATGATTGTCGAAGCCGGCGAACTGGTCGAGCACTTTCAGTGGCTGACCCAGGAGCAAAGCGAATCGCTAGACAGTTCCAAGCTGGCCGAGGTTGAGCAGGAATTGGCGGACGTTCTGGTCTATCTGGTGCGGATTGCGCAGCAACTCGACATCGACCTGCTTGCCGCAGGTCATCGAAAATTGACCTTGAACGAGAAGAAGTATCCGGCACACCTGGTGCGCGGAGACTCGAGAAAATACACGGACTATTGAAATTGAAGCGGTTCTATGTGGCTGCGAGCCTGGCAGACGCGTATCTTGTGTGCAATAGAATCCGCTCTATCGGCATCAAGGCGCATGTGTTCAACGAATATGCCGACGGCGCTGTGGGCGAGTTGCCGTTTACTCACACATGGCCCGAAGTCTGGCTCGATCGTGCGTGCGATGAGCAGGCCGCTGCCTCGGCTTTAGCAGCGCACGAGCAGCACACCGACTCCGGGCGCGAGTCGCAATGCGACGAATGCGGCGAAGCCAATCCTGCGAATTTTGAAATCTGCTGGAGTTGCGCGGCCGAACTGAGAAACCGGTGAATTGGATCTGAGCGGACCTAATGGCGCGCATCGACAGTACGGGGCGACGGGCCGGATTGCGGCTCGTGGTGCTCCGAATTATCCGAAACTTCTCTATCTGGGCGGTTGTCGCCGTATTGATCGGCGCCGGCGGTGCAATGGTGTGGCTCGACACCACGGTACGGACCAAATTCGGGAACCTTCTGTGGGATCTTCCCATCCACGTGTACAGCCGTCCGTTCGAGTTGCATCCCGGGCTGGCTGTGACATCTCAGCAACTGACACGGCGTCTCGATGCGCTGGGCTACCGACGTACCTTTCAGGCCGCCGCCACCGGGGAATACGCAGTCGATGACGGGGCGCTGGTTCTTTTTTCGCGGCCGTTCGATTTCTGGGACGGCCCGCAGAGATCGCGGCCTGTGAGGCTGACGTTCTCAGGCTTGCAGGTTTCCCAGATCCTGGACGAGACAAGCGGGGCATCGATTCAGACGCTGCGTCTGACCCCGCACTTGCTCGGCAGCCTGTCGAATGCGCAGCACGAGGATCGCATTGTGACCAAGCTCGAAGAGATGCCGAAACTGCTTCTTGCCGCACTGGTCGCGGTGGAAGACAAGAGTTTCGACCGGCACATCGGCATCGATTTTCGCGGCATTCTGCGCTCGCTGTGGGTCAATATCAGAGCGGGACGGATCGTCCAGGGCGGCAGCACCTTGTCGCAGCAGTTGATCAAGAACGTCTATGAGATGCCGGAACGCACCTATCGCCGCAAGTTGCTGGAGATCGTGATGGCGCTATTCTTGGAGCTGCGATTCGAAAAGCACCAGATTCTCGAAATGTATTGCAACGAGGTATTTCTGGGTCAGGACGGGAATCGCGCCGTGCATGGATTCGGCCTTGCAAGCCATTTCTATTTCGGCAGGCCGGTTACAGAGTTAAGCGTCGATGAAATCGCATTGCTGGTCGGAATGATCAAGGCGCCGTCCGCCTTGAATCCGCGCCGCAACCCGGAACAGGCGCTTGAACGCCGTCAGGTAGTGCTTCAGGCCATGCTCGCGGAGCAACTGATTGGCCAGACGGACTACGATAAGTACCGCAGCGCGCCGCTGCGCATTGCGCGGCCGGCCGCAGCGCCGCGCGAGGGCCGGGAATTCGCGGCATTTCTTGGAGAGGTGTCGTCGAAGCTGGATCGCGAAGTTTCGTCCACCCTGGCAGCGCGCAAGAGATTCTCGGTGTATACGACCATGGATATCGTGATCCAGCGCGCTGCCGAAAGTGCATTGCGCGAAGAGCTTGCAGCGCTGGAATCCGAGCGAAGTCTGCCCAAGGACAGCCTTCAAGGCGTTGCGATCGTTGTACGCCCGGACAACGGCGAGGTTCTTGCGATGGCGGGCGGGCGCAAGTCGATTGCCGGCGGGTTCAACCGGGCCACTTTGGCAAGACGTCCGATTGGCTCGCTGATTAAGCCGTTGGTGTATCTGACAGGTTTCGAGCTTGATTCAAGCCGGACACTGGCGACTTTGATTTCCGATGCGCCGTTGACGCATCGCCTTGACGACGGAACCGACTGGTCGCCGAAAAACTACGATGGAAAGAATCATGGCGACGTGACGATACTCGAGGCGCTCGCAAATTCATACAATGTGGCCGCTGCGCGTTTCGGCCTGAGCATCGGAGTGTCCAATGTCGCAAGGCGGCTCAAGGATTTCGGCGCATTGGCTTCGGTGCAGGCTTATCCTTCCATGCTGCTCGGCTCGGTGGAACTGACGCCGATGCAGGTGGCTCAGGCCTATCAGGCATTGGCCAACTACGGCTACCGTATTGATTTGCAAACAATATCGGCCACATCCAGGGATGCCGGATCGCTATTTAGGCCAGCCCCGACCGATGCGGTTCAGGTCGCTTCCAGAGATGCAGTGTTTCTCGCCGTGTCGGCAATGAAGGAAGCTGTTGCCAGCGGCACTGGCGCAGCGCTGTCGAGGCAGTTTGCCCCGGGTCTGCAGCTGGCAGGAAAGACAGGCACGACAAACAACTATCGCGACAGCTGGTTCGCCGGATTTGCAGGTAATTATCTCGCCGTAGTCTGGGTGGGGCGCGATGACAACAAGACGACAGGACTGACCGGCTCCGCCGGCGCCATGCGCATATGGGGTTCTGTCATGAAGCGCTTGAATCTTCAGACGCTGAAATCGGGGGCGCAGTCGCCGGTTGAAACTGTTCAAATCGACCTGAAAACCGGATTGCGCGCAAGCCCGCGATGCCTGGAAGTGCGCACGGTTCCGTTTCTTGAAGGCACAGCGCCGAAACGCGTTTCGACATGCTGATACGCTTTGTTTGCAGTTCTAAGGCGGTCATTGCGTAGAAGTTGCATCTTCGGCAGAAATAGCTAGAGCTTAAGAATAGATATTTCTCTGGGAGACTGCTGTTTTTTTGTGTTGCTGTGTGTTGCGCTTGCTGCAAAGCTGACAATTCTAACGATCATTTGAACGAATTGTTCAAGACTGATTCATTTTCCTATCACCGCTAATTCCATAAGTTGCTATAGTTCAATTTCAACCGATGAAAAACGATTTCGTTGATCTGCAACGTGCAGCACATTTGTTATTTTCTCGTGGAAAATAACATGAGTACCCAACCCGGCCATCTGCCGCGAATCAATCACACAGGGAACATCATTCGTGTAGCGCGCCGCTTAAGTCCTAAAGACCAAATTTGTCTTGCCTCCCAATGCAATAGCGACAAAAAAGCACGAATAAAGAATGCCCAAGCGCTTTGATCCGGCGAAACTACGAAAACCAGTGTTCGACCGGTCGCGAAAGAAAATCATCAACGCTGATGCCGGATTCGCCGATCAGTAAGACTCGCTTCGGATTGAATGACTTGGAAAACAAAGCGATGCCGGGCAGTTCATTGCTAGAACGACCGCTCTTAACTTCGATCGCATACAATTGTGTTCCCCTTTCGACTACAAAATCGACTTCCCGATTGTTTTGACGCCAATAGGAAACTCCAATCTGACCGATGCTGGCCGCATTTGCCAAGTAAGCGCCGACAGCGGACTCAACCAGTTGTCCTTTGAATTGAGAATCGATTAGCGCCTCACGCATAGTCCGCCCGCATTCAACGGTCAACAATGCGGTGTTTAGTACCTGAAATTTGGGACTGGACCCTCGCTGGCGTGCGACATGGCCGGAATATTTCTGCAGACCGGTCAGCATTCCTGCCTGGGAAAGCAGATCAAGGTAGTGCGCGAGTGTCGTTGTATTGCCGGCATCCTGAAGTTGCCCCAGCATTTTGTTATAGGAAAGAATTTGTCCGGAGCACCGGCATCCTAAATCGAACAGGCGGCGCAATAATGCCGGCTTGTCCACCCGGGTCAGCAGCAGAATGTCTCGATTGATAATGGGTTCAATCAGTGAGTAGCGAATGTAGTCGGACCAGCGCTGATGATCGCCAATCAAAGATGCGGCACCCGGATAGCCGCCGTAAAACAGGTACTCCTCAACACTGTAATTAAAGACATCTTGCATCTCAGCGAAGCTCCAATGGGGCAAACGCGTCAACTCAAAGCGTCCGGCAAGGCTTTCTGTCAGCCCCTTCTGAATCGCCAGCGATGTCGAACCAAGAACTATCACTTCGACCTGGCAGCCGTCGCGCGTATCCTGGTCCCATTGCAACTTCACCATTTCCGACCAGTCTGGAATCTTCTGAATCTCGTCAACAATGAGCAAAGACTTGGCATCGGCAGAGCTTTCAGCCAGATTTCTGGCAGTTTCCCATTGTTGAGCAATCCACTGCAAGCTTCGCAGACCCGGAACATCTGCTGTGACGTGGTTGTACGGCAATCCTGACTTCTCGGCAACCTGGGTTGCCAGTGTCGTCTTTCCGACTTGGCGAGGGCCAGTGATTACTTGGAGGAATCGCCGGGGCTCGCGCAAGCGCTTTAACAGACCAGCGCCGACAGGCCGCATATAGATCGTGCAATTCGCCGCAGTTTTAATCGAATTACTCATTATGTTGATATATTTTACTCAGTATATTTAGTAAATACTGATTCTGTGTAAACGCGCAGCTACTCCGGCTTAGTTTTCGAAATTGGCAGGCCTTTGAAGAATCCTGCAAATCTGAAATGCCGGCCCGAAGCCGGCGACCCATGAATATGGCCGCTCCGGAGTGCGCGAGCTGTACGCAAACAGTCCCCGCACGCGCCACGCGCAGTCGATCGGCCAGTCTCCGATGCTCAATTGTCGCCGGCACTTTGAAATTTGATTCAAATGCTAAAGTCAACTTGGCTCAAGCCTTCAAGTAAAATACCTGACCTTATGAATGATCGCTATCAACCCGAGGCAGTCGAATCAGCGGCGCAAGACTATTGGGAACGCAACTCAAGTTTCCGTGTCGTCGAAGATCCGGCAAAGGACAAGTTCTACTGTCTGTCCATGTTTCCGTATCCGTCCGGCGCGCTGCATATGGGGCACGTGCGCAACTACGCGATCGGCGATGCAATGAGCCGATACCAGAGAATGCTGGGCAAGAACGTGCTGCAGCCCATGGGCTGGGATGCATTCGGCCTTCCCGCCGAAAATGCCGCCATTCAAAATCAGGTTCCCGCCGCCGACTGGACCTACCGCAATATCGCAGGCATGACCCGCCAGCTCAAGCGCCTGGGCTTTGCCTACGACTGGTCTCGCGAGCTCGCGACATGCCGTCCGGACTACTATCGATGGGAGCAGTGGTTCTTTACCCGCTTGATCAAAAAGGGGCTCGCCTACCGTAAAATGTCGGTGGTGAACTGGGACCCGGTAGAGCAGACCGTGCTGGCGAACGAGCAGGTTGACAGCGAAGGAAGAGGGTGGCGTTCCGGCGCCATGGTGGAGCGGCGGGAAATACCGCAATGGTTCATTCGGATCACAGCCTATGCCGAAGAACTGCTCGATGAGCTCGACCGGCTGCCAGGCTGGCCCGATTCGGTCAAGACCATGCAGCGCAACTGGATCGGGCGATCGCAAGGGGTCGAGTTCGATATCGAAGTCGAGAACGGGCATCCGCCGCTGCGAGTCTATACGACTCGCCCCGATACGCTTATGGGGATCACCTATGCAGCGGTCGCAGCAGAGTATCCGCTGGCGCAGCATTTTGCAGCGCAATCGGATAGGATTGCCCAGTTTGTCGAACAGTGCAGGAAGACCAACACCTCCGAAGCGGCGCTCGAAACGATGGAAAAAAAGGGGTGCGAGCTGCCGGTTAAGGCGATTCATCCTGTGACCGGCGAGCGGATTCCCATTTTTATAGCTAATTTTGTTCTGATCACCTATGGGACCGGCGCGATCATGGCAGTTCCCGGGCACGATCAGCGAGACTGGGAGTTCGCCAGCAAGTACGGCATCGATATCAGGCAGGTCGTGCGCCCGGCCAAGGGCGACGCCGACTTGACTCAGGGCGCCTACGAGAGCAAGCTCGACACCGTTTCATGCAACTCGGACATGTTTGATGGCCTGGACTTTGAAGGATGCTTCAAAGCAACCGCCGACTATCTGGCCGAGCATGCGAACGGAATGCGTACTACCAACTACCGCCTGCGCGACTGGGGCGTATCCCGCCAGCGCTACTGGGGCTGCCCGATTCCCGTGGTCTACGATGCCGCCGGCGATCCCCATCCGGTGCCGGATGAGGATCTTCCGGTCGTGCTGCCCGAAGACGTGGAGTTTCAAGGGGTCAAGTCGCCGATACGCGAAGACGAGCAATTTCTCAGGGTTTCGGTGCCGGGAACCGGCGAGCCTGGACGAAGGGAAGTCGATACATTCGATACCTTTGTCGAATCGTCGTGGTATTTCGCACGGTTCTGCTGCCCCGGTGCGGATGCGAAAGTGGATGAGCGCGCCAACTACTGGCTGCCCGTGGACCAATACATTGGTGGCATAGAGCATGCGGTGCTGCACCTGCTCTACGCGCGGCTCTACCACAAGCTGATGCGCGATGCCGGGCTGATCGATTCAGACGAGCCGTTTACCAACCTGCTGACCCAGGGCATGGTGCTCAAGGACGGTTCGAAAATGTCGAAATCAGTCGGTAACGTGGTCGACCCGCAAACCATGATCGACGCCTATGGCGCCGACACGGTGCGGCTGTTCATCCTGTTCGCAGCACCGCCAGAAAATTCGCTTGAATGGAGCGATGAAGCGATAGCGGGCGCCCGCCGGTTTCTCAACCGGCTATGGAATGCGGTCAATGCGCACGCGCCGGCGGTTCGAGAAGTGACCGCAGGCGCCGGATGCGAAATTGAGGACCTCGACTGGAACGACGGGCAGGTGGGCGAGGGTGTCTCGGATTTTCGCCATCTGACCCATTCTGCGCTGTCTCGGGTGTGCCACGATTTCGAGCGTCATCACTACAATACGGCGATCGCCGCGTGCATGGAACTGGTCAATAGCGTGACCCGAAGCGGCGAAGCGCTCAAGGCCGTCGATCGCGGAGCCGAGGCATTGATCGAGGCAATTTCGATATTGATCAGAGTGCTCGCTCCCATTGTTCCTCATATCTGCCACGAATTATGGCTGCGCGCTGGCATGCCCGGGGCGGTAATCGATGCCCCATGGCCCAAAATTGACGAATCGGCACTGCAGCGCGAGCAGATCGCGATTCCGGTGCAAGTCAACGGCAAGTTGCGCGCGCAAATCGAGGTGTCGGCAGACGCAGGTAGGGACTCGGTGCTCGACTCGGCGCTGAGCGACTCGAGGGTGGCACGCCATGTCGGCGGTAAAAAGGTGCAGCGAGTCATCTTTGTTCAAGGTAAACTTATCAATATCGTTGTCTAGAATCGGACTATGCGCACAATTCAACTCATCACATCGGCGGTGCTTGCGTTCGCACTTATCGGATGCAATTACCATTTGCGAGGAACTCAGGAATCTTCGATAGTTCCGGGCGACCATTTAATCAAGACGCAAAGCAGTGACCCGAAGCTGTCCTACCTTCTTTCGGTTGCGCTGCGTGAATCCGGGTACAAGATCGCTGCCGCCGAATACGACTGGCGAGTGAGCGTCGGCGAAGAGGGTTTCAACCTCGATGAACTGACTCCCGACGCCACCGGATCGATCAAGTACAGATCTAAGACCTATACGCTGAAGTTTTCATTTCGAGGCGAGGACAGGGACTCGGAGGCCGAACGCGGTGCGATTG
The DNA here is from genome assembly GCA_965214615.1 of Arenicellales bacterium. Taxonomy (GTDB): domain Bacteria; phylum Pseudomonadota; class Gammaproteobacteria; order Arenicellales; family JAJDZL01; genus CBDAUN01. Next base: position 2,275,558 of record OZ243952.1, on the reverse strand, counting down.
AATTGACCATTGACGAAACCGACCTTCAGCTTGGCGAATTGGAGAGCGATACGAAAAGTGCCCGCCAGCGCGAAGAGCTTAGGCGCCAGGCGGTGCGCCAGGTGGCTGAAAGGCTCACCAAATTCATCAACCGGGTGAATCCGCCGGCGCAGTGATTGACGAGTAATGGATTTGTCTCGTCAGGCGCTGGCTCCGCGACTCGAAACGCAGATCGATCCCCGCTACTTCATCTACGGCAAGGAATCGTTCCTGTCAGAGCGGAGCGCCGACCTGATTCGCGCAGCTGCGCGCAAGGCCGGCTACGAAGAGCGAATAGCGCTCGCCGTGGAGAAGGATTTTGACTGGTCGATTCTGAATCAGCACATGATGTCGCTGTCGATGTTTTCGCAAAAAAAGATTATTGAAATCCGCCTGCTGACCGATCGCATCGGCACTGCCGGTTCTGAAGCGCTGGTGCAATGCATGCAGGTAGCTGATCCGGACACAGTCGTGATGCTGCTTCCCGGCGCAGTCGACACGACCGTGGCGCGGACAAAATGGTATAAGGCTTGGCGCGCCGGAGCCGTTGCCGTGGACAATCGCCCCCTGTTTCCCAACCAGTTTCGCGATTGGATAAGAAATGTGCTGGAGCGAAGGAACATACGCTTTGAACGCGAAGCGGTGGACCGGCTGGCGTATCTGTTTGAAGGAAATATGCTCGCTGCAGCAAATGAGATGCAAAAAATCGCGATGGGCTATGGCGGCGAAGTGCTGAGCGCCTCGCAAATTGAACTCGTGGTCGCGGATCAAGGGCAGTTCAGCATCTATGCGCTGGGCGATGCGTGCGTGGCCGGGCAGGGCGCACGCGCATTGCGCCTGCTGCGCTCGTTGAGAAACGAAGGGCAAGATCCCATTTTGATATTATGGGTCTTTGCCAGAGAAGTTCGTACGATTTGCGCTTGCGCAGAAAAGGTCGCATCCGGCAACTCTGTGCGCGGCGCAATGGAGCAGATGGGAGTCTGGAAAAGCAAGCACAATTCTGTTGAAAAGGCTGTTCGGCGCCATGGCTTGGCCGGCTCTGAGAGAATTGTCGGCCGAATCGCCCGGGCAGACCGGATTCTCAAAGGGCAAAGTACTGCATCAGGCGGCGACATCTGGAACGAATTGGAACGAATCGCTCTGCAGATATGCGGAGTGCCGCAAATCGGAACTTAGTGAAATGAACATACAGGCGCAAACAGCATTGGATATCGGCACCTATGTGCAATCCGCCGCGCGCGAGGCGCGCCATGCCGCAAGAGGCATGGGCAGCGCGCCGGGCGAGGCACGCAATGGCGCTCTCATCCGGGCTGCGGACTTGCTGGATGCGCGCCGCGCATCGCTTAGGCGCGCCAATCGGCTGGACTTGGAGAAAGCCCGGCAGTCAGGCCTGGCAGATGCCATGATCGACCGGCTGGAATTGACCGATGAGCGAATCGCGACAATGATAGACGGATTGCGCCAAACCGCCGCCTTGCCGGACCCGGTCGGCGAAGTCACCGAAATGCGCCAGCGCCCTTCCGGCATCCGGGTGGGGCGTATGCGCGTGCCGATCGGCGTTGTCGGGTTCATCTACGAATCGCGTCCCAATGTGACGGCCGATGCCGGCGCGCTGTGCATCAAGTCAGGCAATTGTGTCATTTTGCGCGGAGGATCCGAAGCGTTCCACTCCAATTGCGCGATTGCCGAATGCCTGCGCGAGGGGTTGCGCGATGCAGGACTGCCGGAGCACGGCCTGCAGCTGATCGAAACCACGGACCGGGCTGCGATCCGGGAATTGATTGCGCTGGACGATCTGGTCGATGTCATCATTCCCCGAGGCGGAAAAGGATTGATCGAAACAATTTCCGAGCACGCCAAAGTGCCGGTGATCAAGCATTTGGACGGCGTATGCCACGTGTATGTCGACACGGACGCGGATCTTGAAAAGGCGGTGCGCGTGGCGTTTAACGCCAAGACGCATCGCTACGGAGTGTGCAATGCGATGGAGACCCTGCTGGTCGCACGTCCCGCAGCGTCTGAATTTCTTGCTGCGATTATTCCCCGGTTCAAGGATGCCGGCGTCGAGCTACGCGGCTGCGCCGCAGCGTGCGAGTTCGATTCGGATATTGCGCCAGCGTCCGAATCCGACTGGTACGCCGAATACCTTGCGCCGATACTTGCTGTTCGCGTCGTCGATGATCTGGATCAGGCGATCGACCACATTGAGCGCTATGGCTCTGCGCATACCGACAGCATCGTCACGGAAAGCATTTCAAGCGCTCAGCGCTTCGTGAACGAGGTCGATTCCAGTTCGGTCATGGTCAACGCGTCGACCCGGTTTTCTGACGGCTATGAATACGGACTGGGTGCTGAAATCGGCATCAGTACAAACAAGCTCCATGCCCGGGGCCCGGTGGGACTCGAGGGCTTGACGATACAAAAATACGTGGTCTACGGCGATGGTACTGTCAGGGAATAGGCATTGGCATCCGGCCGTGTCCGGTTCTGCATCGATGGTCATTTCGCCCTCCCGCTGGTGCCGATCAAAGAGGCGCATCGCGGCTTTGCGCCATGGCGGCTTCGTTTCTGCATGAATGCGCTCGGCATTTACGGCGGCACTTTCGACCCGATTCACTATGGTCACATTCAGCCGATACTGGATGTGTGCAGACAGACAGGCATTCGCGAAGTCCGCTATATCCCCAGCGCCAGGCCCGGCCACCGCCGTGCGCCGAGAACCGATGCGACGCATCGCTTGAACATGGTTGCCCTCGCGATTGCCGATATCCCGGGGTTTGTCGCCGACGACCGCGAATTGCGCCGTCCCGGAAAGTCGTACATGGTGCCGACGCTGCGCCAGTTTCGTCGCGAATACCGCTTCAGGCCGCTGTGCCTGATACTTGGCGCAGATGCGTTCGCCCTGTTCCATCGCTGGTATTGGCGGGCCGAGGTGCTGCGTCTGGCCAACATCATCGTGGTCAATCGATTCGGCAGCCGCCTAATGCCAGCTTCGACCGCCCGCTACCGGCGCTTGACATGCGACAGCCCGCTGCACATTTGCAAGCGCATCAGCGGTGCGATTTGCCACATTGAAACAGTGCCGATGGATATTTCCTCGACCCGGATTCGAAAAATGTTTGCGGCCGGACAGGCGGGTTCCGGGCTGGTTCCCGATGCCGTATCCGGCTATATCGCCGAACACCGGCTCTACCGTTGATCAGGAGGTGATGGGCAATTGAAATCGAACGCGTTGCTGCAGTTTGTCGTGGAATCGGTCGATGACGCTAAAGGTGTCGACACCGCAGTGCTTGATGTACGGGAAATGACCGATATCACGGACTACATGGTCGTGGTGACAGGCACCTCCAATCGCCATGTCCGCGCTATTTTGAAAACCATCGTCGATTCGGTGCGCGACAAAGGCATCCGTCCGCTCGGTGTCGAGGGCGAACAGCACGGTCAATGGGTGCTTTTGGATTACAATGACGTTCTCGTTCATATCATGCTTCGTGAGACGCGTGAATTCTACGACTTGGAAAATCATTGGAAACCGTCACTCAAGGACGTCGCGGTTTCCGGAAGTGCCGGCGAATCGCACTGATTGCGCCTGGGTTCGCTTAAGACTGGCACTGGGGTTTCAGGTTGGAACTGCTGCACATGGCTCCCCGACTGTATCTGGCGTCGAGTTCGCCGCAGAGAATCCGGTTTCTCAAAGACCTGAAGCTTAAGTTCGTAGCGGTTTCACCGGATATCGACGAGTGCTGGTGCGAGCACGAAAGTCCTGCGCGATATGTCCGCCGGCTCGCCATTGAAAAGGCGCGCCGCGGAGCCGACTTGACTGCAGCGCATGCCGAAAACTCCGCTGTTCTCGGCGCCGACACCTGCGTGGCGATGGATGATGCGGTGTACGGCAAGCCGCAGGACCGGGACGATGCAATTCGAATGCTGGGCGCGCTTTCCGGATGCGTGCATCAGGTGCACAGCGCCGTTGCGGTGCGGTGCGCGGAAACCGAAACCGTTGACGCGCAATGCAGCAACGTTAGGTTCAGGACGCTGTCTAAACGGGAAATTGACATGTTTTTGGATACGGGCGAATATGTCGGCCGGGCCGGGGCGTACGCCATTCAGGGTGCCGCCGCCGGTTTTGTCGATCGTTTGGATGGAAGCTACAGCACTGTGGTAGGAATGCCTATGGACAGAACCTTGGCGCTGTTGCGAAGCATCGGAGTGGCTGCGCCGTCATACGACGCAGCGTACGGCGGTTCAAAGTCGCAAATACCCGGCAGTAGCGGTTGGAGCGGCGAATTCTGGTACTAGGCGTATCAGGGTGTCTTTTGGCCAGCCGCAAACGAATGAATCAATACACGTTCCGTCAGATGTGATAGCAAAGGACCTGCATTATGGCATTGTGGTATATCAAATGGCCTGTCAGGGTGATTGCGGCGCTGATCGGCCTGTTTGCGGCATTGGTCGTAATCGCCTTGATCGCGCTGTCGAACATCAACGTGTTCGCACCCTATATCGTCGGCTGGATCAATGATGCAACCGATTACCAAGTGTCGGTTGAGCGCATCGGTGTTGACTTGTTCACTTCTGCGCCGACACTCACAGCGAAGAGGCTGTCGCTGACTCACGACAACGAACAGCACACTTTGCATGCCGAGGCCGAGGATGTCGAGGTTCGGGCCGCGGTCAGCGCCGCGCTTTCAGGCGCATGGCGCATTGAGCGGCTCAGAATTTCGCAACCCCGCATAAGCGGCGCCGTAAGGCAGGCCGCGGAGCGGAGCCAGACGCAGCGCAATCAGGGGCTTCCTGTCGGCTTTGTTTCGGCTCTGGCGCGAATTGAGAATCTGTCGGTTGACCAAGGCCGGATGGATATCGACTGGGACTTGTCGGATACGACGGTTTCGGTCAATGCCGCTTTTGAACTGAACAGCATGCCGACACCTGATGGCTATGCCATTTTAGGCCGAGCCGCTACGACGCTATACAACGAGTCGACGGTGGAATTTGAATTGGACGTTGCCGAGGCTCGTGGCGGACGCGATTCTGCAACGCAATTGAATGTGGATATTGCGCAATTGGATCTGGCATGGCTGAAATTCGCCAACATTCCGCGCGTTCCGCTTGCTGACGTTAGAACCGTGGTGAATGCGAAGCTGCGCGCGAATTGGCAAGACAGCAAGCTCATCGGTGCGAGCTGGGATGCGACGGCGCAAGATCCGGACCTGGCTGCCGGAATGCCCGGTGTTGCGGTTGCCGCCATCGCTGCAAGCGGTGCCTGGACGCCTGGCGCATCTGCCGGCGAAAGCGGCGCCTTGGATGCCGAAATTCAATTGCAGGGCTTGGATTTTGTCTCGCTGCTGCGGCAGTATCAGCAGTCGTTTCCGCCAAAATTTCACCTCTACATGTCAAAGAATCTTGAATCGCTTTGGGTTCCGCAAGCCAAGGCAACGATCAGGGTTGATAATTTGCGCAGCCTAGCAGACCTTGAGATAGAAGCCGCCGGCGAGTTCGTGAATTTGAATTTCGCATACAGTGACAAACTACCTCCCGTTGAAAATGGATCCGGAGCATTTGAGCTTCTCGAAAGAAAATTCGAAGCCCGGCTGGCTCAAGGAACCGTGTACGGCCAAGCCGCAAAGGATGTACATGCGGTAATCGAGGACATACTGGTTCCGGAGCCGGATATGATCCTGACCGGATCCATGCAAGTTCCGGTCGATAAGGCCATAGCGCTTTTCGGCGCTGAAGGCAGTGCGATTCCCGGCAAGCTGTCATTGATTCGAGACGGTGACGGCGAAGTGTCCGCGTCAGCGAAATTTGTCGTGCCGATGCGAAGAGCGCGCGAGTTTGCCGTGGACGGCTCGATCGATCTGAATGGCGCGTCCGCGATTTTGAGCAACGGAGCGACCCTGTCCGATTTGCGCGGAGTGATGAAATTCGGCCGATACGGAATCCTGAGTGGTGCACTGACAGCTTCGGCGTTCGGCGGCCGTTCGGAAGTTGCCTTTACCGGAACAAGCGCTCCGGGTCAATGGGAAATCACCGGTACCTCGTACGGCGATGTCGATCCCTCGCAGCTCGGACCTGTGCTCGGACCTGCAATTCCCGCGCACCTTGGCGGTTCGGGTTCCTACAAGGCCAGCTATGAAGTTCGCAAGGGGGAGTTCGAGGCCCATTTGTCGAGCAATTTGATCGGCGTCGAAGCTCAACTGCCTGCGCCGCTTGCCAAGCAGTCCGAAGAAATCTGGATGACTGTCATTGATGTGCGGCGAACCAGCCCCGTCTATCAGGAAGTCGACATTCAAGTGGATTCGCTTCTAGGCGCCTCGCTGGCATTCTCCAAAGAGTCCGGCAGGTGGGAAATTACCCAGGGCGCTGCCGGTCTCGGGGCAAAGCAACCACCTGTGCCAGACGGCGGCATCGCTTTGAATGTAATTGCGCCGACTATTGATCTAGACGGGTGGATGAAAATCGGCAACTCTCCAAAGGCCGATCGCGAAAACGCATTTGGCCTGGAAAATCTAAAGCAGCTCAACGCCACGACCGGCACCCTGGTGCTGTCAAGACAGCGTCCGGTGCAGCAGGTTGAGGTGAGCTACGCTGCGACAGACAGCGGATGGCGAATGAATTTAAGCGGCGACCAGATTGCGGGCGTGATGGAGTATCGAAATCATGAAGGAGCCGAGGATGAGCAGCCGGAACTGATCGTCAGCATGTCGAAATGCCATCTTCCGGAGGCCGCAGGGGAAAAATCAGCCGCTCCGGTCGATCCCAGATCCCTTCCTGCGATCATTTTCGCCTGCGATGACCTGGTTTTCGGAAAATACAATCTTGGCAAGGCGCGGCTCGCCGGCAAACCTTCCGAGGACGGCTGGAAGATTCACAGTTCCAGTTTCGATGCCGGTGCGCTGAACATCGGCCTGACCGGAAACTGGGATTCACTGGAAGACCATCAGCGAACACAGCTGAGCATCAGGTTCAAATCCGATGACTTCGGGCAGGCCATGGAAGAACTCGGCTACAAGGATTTGATCTCCCAGGGTACGGCGAGTCTAGAGGCGACGCTCTCGTGGAACGACGCCTTGACGAACTGGTCCGCTGCCGATACGTTCGGGAACGCAAGTTTCAGGGCTGACGACGGAGCATTTCTGAAATCGAATTCTGCCGGGGCAAAGGTGCTTGGCCTGTTTGAATTCGGAAGCTTGCTGCGAAGACTGACGGTTGATTTCGGTGATACTTTCAAGAGTGGCTACCAGTTCGAAAAGATCAGAGGCGCGGCAACGGTGGATTCAGGGTTGATCACAGTGGATAAGATGACTGTAGCCGGGGAAGGTGCAGACATGGTCATAGCGGGAACCTCTGACTGGGAGAATGAGACCCACGACCTGATTGCATTTGTTGAACCGAAGATCACCTCGGCAATTCCGACTCTGATTACGACAATCGCAGGTCTTCCGGCCGGTGTTCTGGCATACCTGCTGCAAAAGCGCACATCGAAGGATGAAGCGCTGCAAAAGGAAATTGCGACGACCCGCTATTCGATCAAAGGCCCTTGGAGCGATGTAGCGGTGGAGCCGATTCCTGTGGCATCTTCGCAATAGCGCATCGAAATGAGAGTGTTCAGGAAATTCGCCATTGGGCTAGGCCTGTTCGCGCCCTGGATTGCTTCGGCGGACTTTGAGGCGCGTGTTTTTCGCTACGAATGGCCGCAGCCGGTTTCGATCGAAGCGGTACTGAGCATTCCCCAGCTGCGCCGGGCGGTCAATGAATTCGGCGAATCTGCTGATGCGAGACTGATTATCCGCTATCCGGGCGGAGATGCGGGAAACAACTGGGCGATTGAAGTCCGCAATACCTTGATCGGCCTTGGTGTTCCGGGTGCCGACATTTCGGTTGAACCGGCATCCGGCGAGCCGGATTCCATTCAGATTCTGGTTGTGTTTTCAAGAGTGCCGTCTTGACGCGCGTTGCCGCCATTCAAATGAGCGCAGGCGACACCATGTCCCTGAATCTGGAAAAGGCCGCAGCACTGATCGGCCAGGCGAAGCAGTCCGGCGCAAAAGTTTCCGTTCTGCCCGAGTGCTTTGCCCTTATGCCGCGGGACCGTGATCAGCGGCTGAGCGAATGCGAGCCCGGGGACCGGGCCGGACCCGTCGAGCTTGCGTTGCAGCGCCTGGCGGCCGAACACGGTATGTGGATCATTTCCGCGGGGATATTTACTGCTGCCGGCACCTCCTCAGCTGTCAGAAACACCTGCTTTGTTCATGACGATCGCGGGCGCAGAGTCGCCCGATATGACAAGATTCACCTGTTTGACGTGTCTTTGAGCGCCGACGAACGCTATTTCGAATCAAGCTATACCGAGCCCGGAGACAGTGTGCAGGTTGCGGATACGCCGGCAGGGAAGGTCGGGCTATCGATTTGCTATGATGTGCGCTTTCCTGAACTGTATCGCCGGCTGGCCAATCTCGACGCCAGCTGGTTCGTAGTTCCCTCGGCTTTTTCGCACACCACGGGGAGCCGTCACTGGGAGGTTCTGCTTCGCGCACGGGCAATCGAAAACTTTGCGTATGTGGTGGCGCCGGCCCAATATGGCGAGCACCCAGGAGGTCGCCGCACCTACGGACATACGATGATTGTCGACCCCTGGGGGACAGTTCTGGCAAGCCGCGCTCAGGGCGACGGTGTCGTGGTGTCTGAATTGAATGCCGAAAGAGCCGGTGAATTGCGTGCGGCGTTTGCAGGATGCGTCAATCGTCGCCGTCTGACAGTGATCGATGGGCATTGAAGCGCGGTCGAAGGGGCGGCGCGAATTGGTACGGGCGGGCATTGCCTCGTATTACGTCTTGTCATGGGGAAGACTTTGCCTGATGTCAGGAATTCCAGTCAGGAAGATCGCGTCATACTGATAGTTGACGTGTGCGAGCAAGATGTATTCGTTCCAAGGGTTCGGGCTCGGGGCGCACTTCATCAGATTGTAGTGAGCGCTATGCTTCAAAGGCTGCTTCCGAATCGGACATTGGAAAATGACCGCATCGTGTAATAGTTCCTGGTCAGCGGACTCATTGGCGACCCGCTTTGCAGATATTCGTCTTCAGCATTGCAGATGACATTGACAAATTTTTCGCCTCGTTCGCTTCCGCAATTGATTCGCACGCATACCTTGCGAAATTCTCTCCGGCGATATAGTGGGTGTGGCATTGGTCAAATTTCGAAAATTTGCTGTACGATGCCGGATCGTTGCCATCGAATTTGGCATCGCGAACCAACCCCATGCCTATTTTTCAACTTTTCGGATCAAGAGTTTTCCAATTTCTTGACGAGATAAACTTTCTCGCGATCCTGTTAGCGGTTGTGCCCATAGAACACCTTTCGAATATTTTGTCGGATGAGCGAGTTCTTCCCTCGTATTCATCGCCAGGGACGAAGACAAGGTAATCGCTCTTTGCAAAATTTGATGAAAACCCATAAATGCCATGAAAGTCAAGGCATTAGATCCTCATATTTAACAAATTACTTTTCGTCTCGCAAGCAATAAGCCGCTAGACCAATTCAGTGTGATGGTTTCCAGGAATCGCTTTGACTCCAGATTTGCGATCAAATCGTCGACATTGGATTGATGATTTTCTGGCCAATTTGCCTGAGGAAGTAAATCGTCAATAATATAGACCCCTCCTATGCGCAGCTTCGAGAGCGCCAGGTCGAGTTGCACGAATTTTCCAGGCCAGGTATCTGCGAACATTAGATCAATCGAGCAATCTGCAAACTCCTTTAGTCTTGCTTCGCCATCATCAAGAACAAAATTGACTCTCGGATCTTTTTCCAGATGGATCTTTGCGATACGTTGGACAACTGGATCATTATCGACACTAATGAGAGTCGTCTCATTGTCCATGCCGTCCAGAATCCAACAAGTAGAAATGCCAGTGCCGGTGCCCAGTTCCAGAATTTGACCATCCGTTACGCCTGTTGACAAGAAGCGCAGAAGGCTGCCGGTATGGATGTCGGACGGCATATCAAAGTCCATTTTAGCGGTATCCTCCAAAATGGATGCAAGCTGACTTGGCTGTCGAGGCTTTGAATCAAGGAACATATTTGAACTGCGGCGAATTGGATGGTGAAAGCAAGCGATAGAGCATGCAAAGACGAGCGACGAACCGCAAATATACACCGAATTGCGAAGCCCTTATGACTCGGATTAGACTGTGAAGAGCACGCCGGACAGAGGAATCGGCGCCCGTCGGATGTTTTCAAGACAGACATCTTGTTCACTGGGGCCGAAAGGGGCGGCGACTTGGGCTCGGCGCTTGCAGGATGCGTTAACTGCAGGCCGTTTCGAATGATTGGCGCAATGCTGTCGTCCGACGGAAACACTCGCGCATCAATCCGATTCATCACTTTGCGTTAAAATACCCGCCGACATGACATTTCGAATCGATTGGTTCGCTAGCGGCAGTCGCAGACCTTGTAAATTTGCCGCCGCACACATCCAGGAAAGCTGATTTCAATGAGTACCGCATATCTAGAGGCCGCCAAGAAAACACTGCTTGATCCTGCCGGAGTCGGCGAAAGCGAACTCAGCCGTCTGCTGGGGCACCTCGGCGGTCGCAGCATCGATCATGCAGACGTATATTTTCAGTATCTGCGCGCTGAGAGCTGGTCGCTGGAAGAGGGTATCGTCAAAACCGGATCCTACGGAATTGATCAGGGCGTAGGGCTTCGCGCGGTCAGCGATGACAAGACAGGCTTCGCGTTTTCCGACGATCTGACCTTGCCGGCACTGAATGATGCAGCGCGCTCGGCACGCGGAATCGCCCAGGGCATCGGTTCGGACAAGCATTTGAAATCTGTCCGTCAGGTTGACAGCACGCCAGTCCTGTACCGTCCTGACGACCCGCTTCGCAGCATGTCGGATGGCGACAAGATTGCGCTGATGCACAAAGTGGAGCACGAGGCGAGAAGCTACGACGCCCGGATCAAGGAAGTCGTGGTCAGTCTGAGCGGAAAATACGAAATTGTTCTGATCGCACGGCTCGACGGGGTGATTTGCGCAGATGTCAGACCGCTGATCAGGATGAATGTTTCGGCAATTGCCGAACAAGGCGGCCGGCGCGAATCCGGGTCGGCTGGCGGCGGTTCGCGCTCTACCTACGAATTTCTAACCGAATCGGATCGCGCATCGGACTATGCGCGCGAAGCGGCGAGACAGGCAATTGTGAATTTGGATTCGGTCGATACGCCGGCGGGTACGATGACGGTTGTCCTGGGCCCCGGATGGCCGGGCATCCTGCTTCATGAGGCGGTCGGACACGGCTTGGAAGGAGATTTCAATCGAAAAGGGCTTTCGGCCTATTCCGGGCGGGTCGGTGAGAAGGTTGCTTCCGAATTATGCACAATAGTCGATGACGGCACTATTGCGAATCGCAGAGGTTCGCTGAATATTGATGACGAAGGCACTCAGACCCAGTGCACGACGCTGATTGAAAATGGCATTCTGAAAGGCTACATGCAGGATTTGACAAATGCCCGCCTGATGGGGCATCAGCCGACCGGAAACGGGCGCCGAGAATCCTATGCGCACACCCCGCTGACCCGGATGACCAATACCTACATGCTCGCGGGCAACCACACCCACGACGAGATCATCGAATCGGTCGGCAGCGGGATTTACGCGGCTAATTTTCTCGGCGGGTCGGTTGATATCACTTCCGGCAAGTTCTCGTTTTCGGCAAGCGAAGCATACCGGATTGAAAACGGCAAAGTGACGCAGCCGCTGAAAGGCGCGACGCTGATCGGAAACGGCCCCGACACGATGACTCGGGTATCGATGGTCGCAGACAACCTGAAGCTGGATTCCGGTGTAGGAACCTGCGGAAAGGATGGCCAAAGCGTGCCCGTCGGCGTGGGGCAGCCGACTATGCGGATCGACGGCATCACCGTCGGCGGCGCAAAGGTCTAGACGCTGTGTTTGCTGCTGTTCGCGACTCGGTGTCAGACAAAGACGCCGAATTGAAGTCGATCGTTGCCGAGTCCCTTGAGTGTGCGGCCCGAAGCGGTGCTACATCCGCGTCGGCCGGCGCCCATCGCTCCCACGCCTATCAGATGAACGTCCGTCTTGGCGAGGTTGAAACCGTCGAGCACCATAACGAAAAGGAACTGTCTGTAAACGTCTACATCGGGCAGTGCTCCGGCTCTGCATCGACTTCGGATTTTGATCGCCAGGCCATACGCGATACGGTCGATGCCGCATGCTCGATTGCCCGGCTGACAGCGCAAGACCCTTGCAGCGGCCTTCCCGAACCAGACCGGCTGGCGCGTGAATTACCCGATCTCGAGCTGAGCGTCCCCTGGGAACTTGATCGTGACAAGGCGCTGGACATCGCATTGCGATGCGAGGATACGGCCAGAAATCACGATGCCAGGATCATAAATTCCGACGGCGCCGGTGTTTCAACATCGATGCGGCATGCCGCATTGGGCAACAGCGACGGATTTCTTGAGACCGAATCCGCGAGCATGCATTCGATATCGTGCACCGTGATTGGGCAGTCCGGCGGCGGCATGCAGCGCGACTACTGGTACAGCGCAGTGCGCGATGTCGCGCAGATGGATTCTCCGGAACATGTCGGTCTCACCGCCGCGCAACGTACTGTGCGGCGCCTGGATGCCAGAAGCATCAAGACGTGCGAGGTGCCGGTTCTATTCGAGGCACCGATTGCAGCGAGTCTGCTGCGGCATTTTGTTGATGCGATTCGCGGCGGCAACCTGTATCGAAAGACATCGTTCCTGCTTGACTGCGCCGGCAAGCAAATTTTTCCCGATTGGGTACGGATTCACGAGCAGCCGCACATCAGGCGCGGGGCTGCAAGTGCGGCATTCGATGCCGAAGGCGTGGCGACCGAAGCGCGAAATATCGTCGAAGACGGAGTTTTGCAAGGCTATGTGCTCAATTCGTACTCGGCGAGGAAGCTGGGCCTGAGCACTACAGGCAACGCAGGCGGCGTTTTCAATCTCACCGCGGACGGCGGATCGAAGAGTCTCGACGAACTGCTCGGCGAGATGGGTACAGGGCTGCTGGTTACCGAGTTTATCGGATTCGGCATCAACATCGTTACCGGAGACTATTCTCGCGGCGTTGGCGGGTTCTGGGTTGAGAACGGGGAACTTCAGTACCCTGTGGATCAGATCACGATTGCCGGCAATCTGCGGGACATGTTTCTTTCGATGGCTGCGATCGGCAGCGACGTCGACCCGCGCCGTTCGGTCAGAACCGGTTCGATTTTGCTCGAGCGCATGGCTGTCGGCGGTCAGTAGCGGCAAATTCTTCGTTTGCGCAGTTGAATTATTGCCAATGAGTCTCATATGTGTTCTGTGATCATCATCCGTCAATAGCTGAACAATGCCGATTTACGAATATCAGTGTCAATACTGCGCGCACGAGTTCGAAAGGCTGCAGGGAATTAGCGAAGCGCCGCAAGTTGAGTGCCCGCGCTGCGAACAGCCGCAGTTGCGGCTAAAGCTTACCGCGGCCGCTTTTCACCTAAAGGGCACTGGCTGGTATGAAACGGACTTCAAGAACAAGGACAAGGACAAGGACAAGTCCAAGAAGGACTCAGGCGATGACAAGTCCAAGGCCGAATCGGATTCAAAGGTGAAGGATAAGCCGAAATCCGACGCCAAGTCTTCGGACGGCAAGACATCGAGTGCAGACTCGGTTTCGAATTCGGCCGCATAGCCGGTTGCTTCTCCACTTGGACCGAATCGTATTTTCATGAACAGTATGCGAAGCCATGCGTGTACGCACGTTGGCGAATCCGTGGTCGGCGAGACTGTGCGTCTTTGCGGCTGGGTCAACAGCCGCCGCGACCATGGCGGAATCGTATTTGTCGATTTGCGCGATTGCAGCGGCATCGTTCAAGTTGTTGCCGACCCTGATGAACTGGATGACTTCCCGATTGCCGAAGCTCTGCGCTCGGAATACGTAGTGTCGGTCGAAGGGTTTGTGCGAATCCGCCCCGAGGGAACGGAAAACCCCGGGCTTTCAACCGGCAAGGTGGAAGTCGTAGCCAGCCGGATCAATCTGCTGAACGAAGCGCGCAATCTGCCATTCCAGCCGGATGACGAGGATGTAAACGAGGCGTTGCGGCTCAAGTATAGGTACATTGATCTTAGAAAGAGCAGAATGCAGCGAAACATCCGGCTGCGGCATAGGCTGGTACGCGAAATTCGCAATTTTCTCGAAGAAAACGAATTCCTGGACATCGAAACACCGATGCTTACCCGATCTACCCCCGAAGGGGCGCGGGACTACGTTGTTCCGAGCCGGGTGCATCCGGGCGCCTTCTACGCGCTGCCCCAGTCGCCTCAGATGTTCAAGCAACTGCTTGTCATATCCGGCTTCGAACGCTACTACCAGATTGTCCGCTGCTTTCGGGATGAGGATCTTCGGGCCGACCGCCAGCCGGAGTTTACCCAGCTGGACGTCGAGATGGCCTTCGTTGCCGAATCCGATGTCATCGATTTGATGGAGCGGATGTTCGGGCGAATATTCAGCAAGCTGGCTGACGCCAAGGTTCCGCAAGAATTTCCCCGCATGAGCTACGCAGAGGCGATGCGGCGGTTTGGAACCGACCGCCCGGATATGCGTAATCCGCTGGAGCTGACCGAATTGACCGATGTGATGTGCAATGAGGAGTTTCAGGTGTTCCGTCGCGCGGCAAACCTCAAAGGCGGACGAGTCGCAGCGCTGCGGGTGCCGGGCGGCGCCACGCTGACGCGCTTGAATATTGACGAATATACAGCATTGGTATCGAACTACGGCGCCAAGGGGCTAGCCTACATCAAGGTCAATGACCGTTCAGGGGGAGTTGACGGCCTGCAGTCGCCAATCTTGAAATTTCTGTCGCCTGCGGCGATAGATGCGATTCTGAATTCAACTGCAAGCGAGTCGGGAGATCTGATATTTTTCGGTGCCGACAGCGAAACAGTGGTCAATGCGTCGCTCGGAGCGTTGCGAGACGCAATCGCAGCGGATATGAATCTTTTGCGCGACGGGTGGGAGTTGATTTGGATTGTCGATTTTCCGCTTGTCGAGTACGACGCCGGCGAAGGTCGCTGGCATGCGACTCATCATCCGTTTACGTCGCCGGACCCGGAACAGCTTGAACAGCTCGCGACCGATCCCGGTGCTGTGAAATCCCGGGCCTACGACCTGGTCCTGAACGGAATCGAAATCGGCGGCGGATCAATCAGAAATCATCGTTTCGATGTGCAGCGCAAAGTGTTCGAAGTACTGAACTTGACGGAAGAGGAAATCGATGCGAAATTCGGATTCCTGCTTGAGGCTCTGCAAGCCGGTGCGCCGCCGCATGGTGGAATCGCGTTCGGAATCGATCGAATTGCGGCGCTGCTTTCGAAAGAGGAGTCGATTCGCGATGTAATCGCATTTCCCAAGACTCAGCGGGCCTATTGCGCACTGACTCAGGCGCCCAATGAGATCGGGACGGGGCAGTTGGACGAACTTGAACTGCGGCTTAAGCCGACGGCGAAAAATACGGTCCGCACTTGAGCGGACACTCTGTGCGCGATGCCCGGGCGATTCTCCGGCAAGGTAACTTGAACTACAAGCGCCCGGAATCCATTCTGGTTGCAGTGCACACCGGCAAGGGCGATGCGCTGATGCTCAGGCGCGTGGCGCCGTTTCAGTTCTGGCAGTCGGTTACCGGTAGCATGAAGTGGGATGAATCTTCGCCGATTCATGCTGCGGTGCGCGAGTTGCGCGAAGAGACCGGCATCGACGCCGCGGTTTCGGATATTCGCGATTGGAACCGGACATTCAAGTTTGAAATCCTGCCGAGCGTCCGGCATCGCTATCCTCCGGGCATGCCCTACAACGTTGAGCACATGTTTTCGCTTTGTCTCGACGATGTCCGGGAAGTTCGCCTGAGTCTAAAGGAACATGATAAATATCGCTGGGAACATATTGAAAAAGCGATAAAAACTGTATGGTCCTGGTCGAATCGAAGGGCGCTTGAATTAATTGCCCAGGATGCTGCCTGACGGTCAGGCCGATAATTCGGCGGACGGGGTCAATCCGCCTTCATATCCGATCCAAGAATGCGGTTAGCGAGGTATTGAAGATTTGCGCCTGTTCGACGTTCGACAGATGCGCGGCGCCAGGTATGATTTCCAAGGTGGATCCGCTTATGCGATCATGCATGGCGATGGATTCTGATACGGGCGTAGCGAGATCCTGTGCGCCGGCGATGATGTGTGTGGGAATTTGTATTCTCGAGAGTTCATCGATGTAGTCCATTTTGTAGATCGCGTGGCAGCAGCCCAGATAGCCGTCTAGCGAAGTGCGGATAAACTGGTCGCGAATTTGACGGTATCGCATTGCTCCCGATTGGCGGTAGCTTTCGGTAAACCAGCGCTCCATTGCAAAATCAGCCAGGCTGTTCATTCCGAACTGCTCGCCTGTGCTTATTCGCTGCCTCCATGCGCTCTTCGCCTCTTCGCGGATGACAGACATGGTATTGCAAAGCGCCAGGCTGCGCAGTCGGTTCGGGGCCTTTAGCGCGAGGCCTTGCCCGATCATTCCGCCCATCGACAGTCCGACCCAGTGTACTGAATCGAGTTCAAGGTCGTCCAGGACCGCTGTTGCGTCGTCAATTAGCTGATCAAGCGAATAGGGACCGACGGGCGCGGAAGTGTTTCCGTGACCTCGCGTATCGATGCGCAGCACGCGATAATTTCGCTCCAGTTCCTGAAGTTGCGGTTCCCACATGATCCCGCTTGATCCGAGCGAATGGCTCATCGCGACGGTTGCCCCGTCGGCGGTTCCTGAGATTTCGCAGTGAATTGCTATTCCGTTGGCAAGGACTTTCATGTGCTGTGCGCTCATCGGAGGATTTGCATATTGATTATGCGACGCTGCGCCTGCTCTGGCGGCACATCGACGGTGAAGTTTCGACAATATACTCCAACGCGATGGCCTCTCATTGGACAGCCATGCACAAAAATTGTGCAACTTTTGGGTGTTTACAGTGTAAACACTCGATTTTTCAAGCGAATTGTGCACAATTTTTGTGCACGCGGAAATATTTGCAACTTGCCTCGGCGGGGAAGTCCGGCGAATCAGTCGGCAAAAACGTGGTCGATCTCCGCAGCCTGTATCACCCGGACCGCCCAGCGTTGCAACTGACCGCAGTCGGCAGATTCAATGCGCTCGCGCGCCGCCTCGGGCACCATGCCGAACTTATACTCCAACTGATTCTGCAGAACAGACCGCATTGCTTCCTTCTTGCCTTTCTCTATGCCTTCCTGCATGCTTTCCCGCTTGAATTTAAGCAAACCCTTATCAAACGATTCGGCAAACCGCTCTTCTACTGTGCTCATCGAGTCCTCCTCGTCCATTATCGTCATCCCCTTGAATTTCGGGGACACCACATTTTGTATCAATTTTACGAACTGATTGCGCAATTCGCCATGCCCTTGGCCGACAAGACGCCTGCGCACCGCGCGCCATGCATCGACAACTTGAACAATATCTTCGCTGTAGATCATCCGCAGCAGCGCCGGATACAGCAACCGCGTGTCCAAGCTTCCGGCCGCCTTCTCGCGCTCGTCGATCAACTCATACGGAGCCGACACAAGCCGCGACTGAATCGCCTTGATGCCGGTCTCGGCGAACGTGTCGCGAACATCTGCAGCCACATTCCAGCGTCCCGGTCCATGAAAGATTACCACAAGAGCCACTGGCGGGCATGCCCGCCTTAAGACTTCGCCCTTTGCTTCCTTGGTCAAAGATCCCAGCAGCATCGCGCTATAGCCTGCCATGCGCACCGGCATGTGCAAATCGCAATTGGTCTGAAACTCGACACAAAAGCACACTGTCACGCCCGATGAGGTCAGATCGCACACCCAAACAGTATCCGAACAGCGTTTCCTGAATTCGGGCGTTACGTGCTCGGCGGTTGCCTGGCGCAGCGTAGACAGATCAAATTTATCCTCAAGATCTCCCTCGTCGCGATAGACATAGCGAAGAAAGTCTTCGAAAAATGTCCGATACGAAAAAAAGTTGCTATAGGTCGGATCGTTTTTCATCATAGCCTCGATCATCGAATTCCGTGCAATCATGGCCGCGGCGGCTTTAAGTGTGCACCGGGCGCTGTCAAGTGTCGATCGATGATCGTCGCCCCGCACGGCAGCGTCAATTGAAAATTAATTCTCTGACGGAATGATTTTTCTGAATCTCGTCTCCCGGATGAAGACGCGGGATATAACACTGGCCGCGTCAGTGATGCATGCCGTTCGTAGAGCGTCGCGGACGCAACGGTCAGATTTTAGGAAAACCAGGCCATTACGGCAGTGCTTATCCTGCTCCGCAAAACCCGCGACTGCGGAATCCGAAACCGCCGCACTCTCAACAAAACCGAGTTGACGATCGTTTGCCAAAACAGAAAATGCGGATGCCGTAATGAGATTTGCTGCTTGCCAAATTCGTCAGAAGCCACACATCGCACCGTTTGTATAATTGTGCCGAAACTCGACAATTGCAGAATCAAGTTTAAATACCGATTGCGGACAAATTCATTGCAAGATGCTTAGCAAACAGAAAATCAATCACTTTTGGGAGCACGGCTACGCTGTAGCGCCATCCGGTATCAGCGAAGCCTTGATGCAGGCAATGGACAGGCAGTTGGACGAATGGATTCAAGACAGCCGCAAGCATCAATCGAACTATGGTTCAACGATGGACGGCAAGGCCAGGTTCGATCTGGAAGTCGGACATACGTCCAATTCCCCCAAGCTTCGCCGCGTTGCCAATCCGGCCGATATTTCCCAGCCCTACCGAGACGCACTCTGGGACAGTCCCATCACCGACATGGCTGCCCAGTTGCTCGGGCCTGACATCAAGTTCCACCACTGCAAGCTGAATATCAAGCTGCCCGGCATGGACGCCGTCGTTCATTACCATCAGGATCATGCCTATGACCCGCATACCAACGACGACATGCTTGCCGTACTGTTGATGCTGGATGATGCCACGCTGTCGAACGGCTGCCTGAAGGTCGTTCCCGGTTCGCACAGAACCCCGTATACGCACTGCCAGAACGGCAAGTTTACCGGCCAGATTGATCCGTCCTTCTATCCTCAATTCAGGCGCACCGAAGTGCCAATTGAAGCAAACCGCGGTGACGTGTGCTTTATCCATACGTGGATGGTGCACGGGTCTGAGAGCAATCGCGATACCAGGCCGCGACGCCTGCTGATCTGCGACTACAACGCAGCCGACTGCTTTGAACTTCTGCCTCCGGCGGTACCGTCGCCGTATTCAGGGATGATCGTGCGCGGCAAGCCGAGCCCGGTCGCCCGGCTCAAGTCGACATCCATAGAAATTCGCACGCCGTACAGCGAAGATTCCTTTTTTCAAGTACAGGGCCAGCCTTCGGCCAGGACGGGAACGGGCCAATGACATTCTCCATTGTCGCATGCGACAAAAATGCCCATCGCGTCGGCATAGCCATTACGACGTCGAGCATAGCGGTGGGCAGCAGATGCCCGTGGGTCCGTGCCGGGGTGGGCGCGGTTGCCACTCAGAACATTACCGATCCGTCTCTTGGCAACGCGATCCTCGATGCAATAGGCGAGGGCAAGACACCGGCTGCAGCGATTGACGAACTTGCACAGTCAAAGCAGTACATTCAATACCGCCAGATTGTGGCAATCGACGCTGCCGGCAATATTGGCCACCTTACCGGCAGCCTGACCCTTGGAACCCATGCCGTAGCGGTCGGAGATTGCTGCGCCGCCGGCGGAAACCTTCTTGCGAATACCGACGTTCCATCCGCGATGGTCCGCGCCTTTGAAAGCCGGAGCAAGAATCAGCATCTGGCAGAGTCGCTTCTGGGTGCGCTTGAAGCCGGCATCGCGGCCGGCGGCGAGCAAGGCGATGTCCATTCGGCGGCGCTGCTGGTTGCCAGTCGGTATTCGTGGCCGGAGGTCGACTTGCGCGTCGACTGGCACGATGCCGACGCCGTTGGTGCCTTGAGAAAGCTCTGGGAGGATTTCAATCCCCAAATGAGAGACTACCTGCTGCGCGCGCTTTCGCCTGAAGACGCGCCGTCCTACGGTGTTCCCGGAGATCTCTGATCGGTCTGTATCTGCTGCTTCGTCTCGCGAATCGCAGCAAGGCACTGCTCGTGCAGCGCCGGATTTGACACCGCCAGCACTGTGCCTTGCGACTCAAGTGTCAGCGCCCGACCTTGCCAGTCGGTGATCACGCCGCCGGACCCGGCTACCACCGGAGCCAGTGCCATGTAGTCTACGGTCTTCATCGCCGCCTCCATGACAACGTCGGCATAGCCGCAGGCGAGCATGCCGTAGGCATAGCAGTCGATTCCGAATCGTCTGTGCCGTGCAATCTGAGATACCCTGTCGAAAACGCGCTTCTCCGCTTGGTTGAACATATCGATTGAAGATGCAAATACTATCGCAGAATCCAGCGATCCTGTAGATTTTGAACGGCAAGGATCCCCCTGCCACGTTGTCGGCAGACCTGTTGCTCCGCACCAGCGTTCGCCAAGTGCGGGCAGGTCGATGACACTGGCCACGGGAACCCCGTCCCGGGCCAGGCAGAGCAAAATGCCGAAAGTGGGCAGTCCGTAGGCATAGGCTTCGGTGCCGTCGATCGGGTCCACAACCCACACATAGGGCGAATCGGCTTGCAACGGCTCGAATTCCTCGCCGATAATTCCGTGATCGGGGTAGGTTTCTGCGACCATTGCCCGAACAACAGTTTCAATCTCTATGTCTTTTTCAGTGACGACCGTGCGGTCCGCCTTGTATGAGACATCGCAGCCGGAGCGAAACCCGCTCAGCGCGATCGGGCGTGCGCGGTCGGCTACGAGGTTCGCAAATCTCAAATATTCGGATATGGTATTTCGCTCTGGCATGAACAGGAGCCTCTCGCGCCGCTGAATGGGGCAAAGATGGTTTATAGAATATGCCTCGTTCGGCAGATGACACATTTTAAGACTTTACTCGGCAGCCACAACAGGAGATTGCATGGATAACGGAACTCCCGCGCTATTTCGTCCAATTCAATTCCGTCAGCTTACGATGCCGAACCGCGTCATGGTTTCGCCGATGTGCCAATACTCTTCGACCGACGGCTGCGTTTCGGATTGGCATCGTGCGCACCTGGGCCAATTTGCTCTGGGAGGAGCAGGTCTTTTGGTGATCGAGATGACCAATGTGGAGCCGATTGGCCGAATCAGTCCGTTCTGCGTCGGCCTGTATAGCGATGACTGCGAAAATGCGCTTACCGAACTGCGCCGGTTCTGCTCGAGAATCGGTCCCGTCCCGATCGGCATTCAGCTGGCGCATGCCGGGCGCAAGGCTTCGACGGCGCCGCCATGGCAGGGGCGCCATCCGGTCATGCAATCAGACGGAGGATGGCAGCCTGTGGCTCCTTCTGCGATTCCCTATTCGAAGGACTCGCTGACGCCGAGGGAACTGAGCGTACAGGAAATTCGCAATCTGGTCCGGTCATTCGCAAGATCGGCGGCCCGCGCGAGCCGCATAGGCTTCGAGGCGATCGAGATGCACGCCGCGCACGGATACCTGCTGCACCAATTCCTGTCGCCGCTTACGAATCAGCGAACCGACGAGTACGGCGGATCTCGAAAAGGCCGGATGCGATTCCCGCTTGAAGTATTCGAAGCGATAAGGGCCGAGTTCAATCATGATTATCCTGTCGGCGTGCGCGTTTCCGCCATCGACTGGGCTCCCGGAGGGCTGACGATGGACGACACTGCAGAGTTTGCGACTCACCTCAAGGCTCTGGGGTGTGACTGGCTCGATGTGTCAAGTGGCGGACTGGTGCCGCATCAGGCAATCCGGACCGGCCCAGGCTATCAGGTGGGTCTGTCCAGGGAACTGCGCGAACGCACCGGGATCCCAACCATCGCAGTCGGCATGATCACCGAGCCGGATCAGGCTGAAAGCATCATTGCCTCGGGGGCTGCCGATGTCGTCGCGCTGGCAAGAGGCATGCTCTATGATCCGAGATGGGCATGGCATGCCGCTGACGCGCTCGGCTATGATATGCCATACCCGAATCAATACTTGCGCTGCCGGCCGTCTGTGCGGCACGATCACTAGGCCAAGGCTCGATGAAAAGCCGGATTCGGCGCCCGAAGTCGGGAGTATGGACAAATCTTGAAATTGCAATAATTCGACGACATGCATTACCGTAAGCACATTTTCTGCTGCGTCAATGAACGAGAAAGCAAGCATCCCAGGGGCTGTTGCAGCGCGCGAGGTTCGGCTGAACTTAGAAACTACATGAAATCCCGCGCCCGGCAATTGAAGCTGAACGACATCCGCGTCAATATGTCCGGGTGCCTGGAAAGGTGCGAGCTCGGTCCGGCCATGGTGATCTATCCCGAAGGGGTCTGGTACCGCTGCGAGACGACTGAGGATATTGATGAAATTCTTCAGACGCATGTGATTGAGGATCGCCGGGTAGAGCGCCTGATGCTTGAAGACGGCTTGGAGATACTGCCTTTCGATGGCGCCGAACGAATGGAGCTCACCGTAGGTGAGTGCGTGGATTTGGCGCCTGAAGTGATCGGCTTGAAGCTGTACGGCGAGCAAGGATCGATCCTTCCTGCGTTTCAGTCAGGATCACATATCGACCTGCTGATTGCCGATGACGGACGAAAGATTTCGTGCTGGATGACAGGTGACCGGACTGATGATCGCGCATACGCCGTCAGCGTCTGGCTCGACAGCTATGAATTGGAGGAGGCCGACCGGATTCGCAATCGTTTGACCGCCGGGGCAACTGTGCAGTCAACCCGTCCGAAGTGCCAAATGGCATTGGATGACGCAGCAAGTGCGCACCTCATTTTCGCTTGCGGTTTCGGAATGGCTTCGGCTCTTTCCCTATGCAGGCATTTCAAGAGCGTCGGCGCCAGGTTCGAGGTACATTGCTTTTTCGACAGCCAACAGGGTGAAACCGGCGTTGAATTGCCGCACGTTCAGGAATTGGCGGGCATTTGCAGCGACGAACCCCTCAATGTGCCTATGCGCCAATCGCCTGCCGGCTTCGATCGCCACGGTGGAGCCTTTCATCTACAGGACTTAGCTTGTTTGGATGCGGCCTGGTCCGAGGCGACGGCTGATCGTGGTAGCGATGTTCAGGTGCATGTTTGCGGCCCACGACGGTTTGTGGATTTTTGCAGCGAATTTTCTAAAGTGCACGCTCCGATGCGCCAAGCTTCCATTGTGACAGACGCTGTTCGCGGACCTTCTGGCAGCGAGTTTGACGTGGTGCTTTCGCGTCGGCGCAAAAGAATCAGCGTCGGAGCGAATCAGACGATCATCGATGCGCTGAATGCAAACGGGTATCCGGCAGACTATGAGTGTGCCGACGGCTCCTGCGGCCGGTGCCGAGTGCGGTTTTTTCACGGCGACACGGCGCATCCGGACGCTGGCGCCATGGATTGGATTGATTGCGGTCATCTGGCACTTTGCGCTTCGCGCGCCGCCGCGCACGAGCGTTGTCTGGTGCTGGACCTTTAGATTGGATTGAGCTATGAATGTACTGATTACCGGCGGCGCATCGGGTATTGGATTTGCCATTGCAAAAGCGTTCGAAAAGCAGGGCGATTCGGTGCATGTGTGTGATATTGATCCTGCCAGGGTCGGGCAGGTCAATGCTTCAAGCCATTCGATTACAGCCTATTTGGCGGATGCAGGGAGCGAAAAGGATGTCGATGCGGTGTTCGACACCATCGCCTCTAGCATGGACGGACGTCTTGATGTGCTGGTCAACAACGCCGGAGTCGCCGGTCCAAACGGTCCTCTCGAACAGTTGAGTGCGGACGATTTCAACGAGACGCTGCGGATCAATCTGGTCAGTACGTTTCTGTGGTCGAAAAAGGCGATCCCGCTAATGAAGAGCGCAAGAAGCGGGTCCATCGTCAATCTTTCTTCCACTGCGGGACAGTTCGGCTTTCCCTTGCGCACGCCGTATGCGGCGGCAAAGTGGGGAGTCATAGGGCTGACCAAGTCCATGGCGATGGAACTGGGAAGTTTCGGCATCCGTGTAAACGCTATCTGCCCCGGGTCTGTATCCGGTCCGCGCATGGATCAGGTGATCCAGGCCGAGGCCAGGACCCGCAGGCTTGAGCCGGACGATGTGCGCCGCCAGTTCGAGCGTCAAGTGTCGCTGCGGCAATTCGTCGAAGTGGACGATATCGCGCAAATGGTGCTGTTCGTTTGCTCGCAACGCGGTGCGCGTATCAGTGGTCAGGCTCTGGCGGTGGATGGCCATACCGAGTCTCTGGCACAGACGAGTGATGCGCATGGACAGAATCCGGACCTTGCCTAGTCAGAACAGACCGCGGCGTCGGTTTCGTGTTCGGCTGCGATATCGGCCGGTCATAGCGCAGAATCGCGAGCCGAATCAGGACCGAAGCAGTTGTCGATTCAGGTTTTGAACGCCGATGGGAAGTGCCAACAGGGAGTGCGGTGCGAAACTAACCGATGAATTTGCAAACACTGCGCAATCGTTCGTATAAAATTGCCGCAACAATATAACTTCATGGGAGTGAGATGCATGAAAAATTCAATCAGTAAAATTGTCCTTGCCGTTGTTTCGGCGAGTATGGCCGTGTTTGGTGCGTTCGCATCGATGTCGGCTGGCGCAGCCGGGCCGGGAGGCTACCCTGAACGCCCCATAACTGTGATTTGCTGCTATGGGAAGGGCGGAGGCTCCGATCAGGCTGTGGATGCCATTGTCGGGCCTGCGGCCGAGATTATGGGAGCAAAAATAAACAAAATCAATATTACAGGCGGCGGCGGATTGAACTGCCTGCCTGAATTTCTGCAAGCCCCTGCAGACGGCTATACGCTGCTTCAGCATATCGATACATTGTCTTCGCGCTACGTCGAAGGCCGCATTGACATCAATCCGATCGAAGATGTGGAGTCCCTGGTGATCATGAATGTCGCGCCGACGATGCTGTTCATCAACGGTGACGATGAGCGTTTCCAAACCGACGGGGTTCCGGATTTCGACAAGCTGATCGCATATGCCAAGCAGGAACCGGATTTGCTGACGGCGTCCAACATCAATATTCCGCTGGAACTGGTGTCCATGGCGGTTATCGAAAATCACTTCGGCATCAAGGTCAAGCAGGTTCTGACAGGCAAGTCTGCCGAGCGTTTCGGCGCAGTAATCGGCGGACAGCTTGACATCCTGATGGAGCAGCCGGGCGACGTTTCCAAATACGTTGAAGCGGGAAATTTGAAGCCGATCCTGGCACTTTGGCCAACCCGGTTTGAAAATTTTCCGGACACCAAGTCTTTCGGAGACTATGGGATCAACTGGGAGCCGCTGCTGCGATTCCGCGGCATGTTCGCGAAAAAGGGGACGCCGCCTGAAATCGTCGAATATCTGGCCGAAGTATTTGCCGAAGCCTATCGTTCCGAAGAGCATCAGGCTTTCGTCAAACGCAAGAGCCTTGACATAGTCGATTCGTTCCGCAGCCGGGAAGATACGGCGAAAATCCTGGCAGAGTCGGTTCCGGCATACGCAAACGCGTTCCGCGAATTGGGCATGGATGTCCGCGAAGGCTTGTAGCCTCCGGCCAGCCTGAAATAGAAATGAACCGTTGACGGCAAGCGTCCGGCGTGCCGTTGACGGTTTTTTCATATTCAAACGCAATCATCTGATGGATAGGCTTGTCGCCCGCCTGCGGGATCCGCACAGGCGTCCCTTGGTGATCGAGGTTCTCGCGTGGCTGTTTGTCGCCGGCGGAGCCTATGCGATGACTTTCGGCTTCGATGGTCCGCTGCCGGTTTACGATTTTGGCCCGGCGTACTGGCCGCGGGCGATTCTGCTTGGCATGTTCGTATCTGTGGCATGGATCATCTATTCGGAGTTTTTTCGCCAGCCTGCGCGACCCGCAGCCGAGCGCGAGGATGCCGATGAGCAGCCGGCCGAGCATCTAGACACAAGGACGAGAGTTCGCATTGTCCTGATTTTTGTGACGCCGGTGCTCTACACCTATTTGATGCATAAACTCGGGTTTCTCCTGATTACTCCGGTGTTTCTGTTCGTGTACATGGCATTGATGGGGGTGCGGCGATTGCGTTCGCTGATTATCCTGACCGTTTGCATCTACGCAGGGCTGGTCCTTGTCTTTGTCAAGCTGATATTTACCTATTTGCCTCCCGGTGCCGGAGTGTTCAATCAAATTAACGGATTCATACTGGGGTGGCTGACCTGATGTTCGCAGATTTTCTATTCGGAACCCAGCAGCTGTTTACCGATCCGATCGGCATTCTGATATTCGTTGTCGGACTGGTCGGCGGGCTGGTGTTTGGCGCAGTTCCAGGATTGAGTCTGCTGACGCTTGCCGCAGTATTGCTGCCGTTTACGGCATACATGTCTTCGACCCATGCCATCATGCTGTACGGCGTCATCTACGTGGCGGGGGTGTACGGCGGCGCAGTGACGGCGATCCTGTTCAATATACCCGGATCGGTGGAGAACGCTCCAACCGCCTTTGACGGCTACCCGATGACCCGCCAGGGGCTGTCGGGCAAGGCAATCGGATATGCGGTGACATGCTCGGCGTTCGGCGGCACTCTGGCTGCGATTGCGATGATGGCGTTCACAGGTCCTGTCGCTAATTTTGCGGTACGCAATTTCGGTCCTGTGGAAATTTTCGCCCTGGTGTTTTTCGGACTGGCGGTGGTCGCTGGAATCGGTACCAATTCAATTGCGCGAGGCTGGCTGTCTCTGCTTGCCGGCTTGCTCATCGGAGCGGTAGGAAGTGATCCGGTCGGCGGCATTCCCCGATTTAATTTCGGCACGCTGTACTTGCATGGAGGATTTCACTTCATACCTCTGATCCTTGGATTTTTTGCGGTTTCAGAAGTCTTTGTACAAGGCTTGAAGTTGGCGCGAGGAGAATATGAGGCACCTAAGGTGTCTGTGTCATACCCGAGTTTCGCCGAGTTCTGGAAAATGAAATTCGTCGTTGTCCGATCTGCGCTAATCGGATTTTTCAGCGGCGTGCTGCCAGGTATCGGCGCAACGCTCGCGGCGTTCATGTCCTACAACGAGGCGGTTAGATGGTCCAAGCACCCGGAGCGGTTCGGCAAGGGCGAGCCCGAAGGCGTAGTCGCCCCGGAGACAGCGAACAACGCCGCTACGGGAGCGGCGATGATCCCGCTTCTGGCACTCGGACTTCCCGGCGGCGCGCTTACTGCGATGATGATCGCCGTGTTCAATCTGCATGATATGGATGTGGGTCCGTTAATCATGATTGAAGCGAAAGACCTGGTCTGGGTTCTTTTCGCATCCATGTTCTGGGCGAGTCTGGCAATTTTGTTTGTCGGCGTCATCGAAGCCAAGGGCATCGTCAATCTGTTGCGGATTCCGTTTCAAGTACTGGCTCCGACCATTTTGGTTTTTGCTACGATTGGCGCCTTCGCCTTGCGCAGCAACATTCTCGATGTCTACACCATGTTTGTTGCGGGCATAGTCGGATACCTGATGCGGCGATACGACTATTCGATTCCCGGACTGGTGATGGGGGTGATACTCGGTCAAATCGGCGAAGACACCTTTTCGCGTGCCATGGTTTTGCTGGACTACAACATTTTTGCATTGTTCAGCGAGCCCATCAGCGGAATTCTGGTAGGCGCAGGGCTGATCACAATCACTATGAATATCGTTCGTCACCGCAAGCTGTTCGGTGCGTACTATGCGAAATACGAAAAGGAAAACGAGTGATCGCATACGCTGCCGCGCGGTTCGCGAAGTCAATGCGGTCGAACGATGTGCCTGCTATCGGTGAGATTCGCATTCAGGGTCGGATTTGCTGCGCGCACGAGTATGCAGATCCATTGTTGTCGGACACTAAACCGGAGTTAGTAAAATGAGTTTTGTCTTTAGCAGAAAGGAATTTCGCATTTTGCTTGATATGGCGATTCTTGTTGATATTGCCGTATTCCTAGGTTCAGATTTTCGCGACGACGACTATAGTTCCGATGACATTGGGGCCGGCGACGAATTGAATGGGAAACTGCATAGTATGTTTTGGCTGTGCCAGAAAATATATTCGCACGCGAGCGACATGGAATTCGACAATTTGATCGACTATGATGAAGAGTCGTCCAGCTATATTCCAATGCCCGAATGCATGGAGTCGCTTCCGGAGGATGTAGTGTTTTCAGGACTCAGAGAGACAGCATTTTGGGATTTGCTGCCATGGCGGTTGGCGGAACGAGATGCACGAGAACAACTGGATATGGCGATAAAGAAGGACGCCGAGTTAGAGGACGCGATGATCAGGCAGTTGTTCACTGAACTTCTGGAACAGTATTGGGACGAAATAGAAGACCATGGAATTGACAGGTTGCGCATTCAGAAACACACCATTCATTAGATCAGGGAAGTATTGATTGTGTCTGAATTTTCACAAATTCGAGTAAATGGCGAACGGCTTTGGCGTTCGCTCATGGACATGGCTCAAATCGGCGCGACCGAAAAGGGCGGAGTATGCCGTCTCGCGCTGACCGATTTAGACAGGCAGGGCTGCGAACTGCTGACGCGGTGGTGCGAAGCGGAAGGCTGCTCGCTCACAGTGGACTCGATGGGAAACATGTATTTTCGCCGTCCCGGGTCTGATCAGAACGCCAGACCGGTTGCGTCGGGTAGCCATTTGGACACCGAGCCGACAGGAGTGAAGTTCGATGGCGCCTACGGCGTTTTAGCGGCGCTGGAGGTCATTCGCACGCTCAATGATCACGACATCTCCACCGCATTGCCGGTTGAGCTTGTAGTGTGGACCAATGAAGAGGGTTCTCGCTTTGCGCCGGCGGCAGTCGGTTCGGCGGTATGCGCAGGAGCATTCGATCTTGAATACGGGCACAGCCGCGCCGATCACGACGGGATTACAATCGGCGAAGAATTGCGCCGTATCGGTTATCTCGGCGACTCCGACCCGCAAAGTCATGGTCAGCGGAGCGGCGCATGACTCGGTTTACATCGCCCAGGTGTCGCCAGTAGCGATGATTTTTATCCCTTGCGACGACGGCATCAGTCATAGCGAAGTGGAAAACACTTCATTTGAAGCGGCTCAGGCAGGCGCCAATGTTTTGCTCCATTCGATGATGCAAAGCGCCAACCGGTCTTGAGCAGCGAATCGATAGAGATTCTGGGGATCGGCAACGCCATTGTCGATTGCATCGCGCTGATCGATGATGACGCGTTCGCCGCCATGGGGCTGGTTCCCGGCTCGATGACATTGATCGAGCCAGATGAAGCTGCAAGACTGCAATCAGAGTATCGCCGCGTCGAACGTGTTTCCGGAGGGTCCGTTGCAAACACGATGTTTTGCTGCGCCGAACTGGGGGCACGCTGTCAGTTCATCGGAAAGGTGGCCGATGACGCGCTTGGAGACAAGTTTGCAGAAGATCTAGGCGACGCGTCGGTGGCATACAGGACGCCAAGGCTGCAATCCGGCGTTCCGACAGCTCAAAGCTACATTTTCGTGACTCCTGACGCTCAAAGGACGTTTTGCACCTATCTTGGCGCGACGACCCGATTGACTCGGGACGACCTTGATGCACCGTCGTTGCGCGAGGCGTCTGCGGTGCTGATCGAGGGCTACTTGTGGGATTCTCCGCATTCAGTAGAGTTGATAGGGGATGTGGCGGGCGATGCGCGCGCAAGCGGCACGCGGATAGCGGTTACGCTTTCAGATGCGCTGCTAGTTGACCGTCACCGTCCGGCGCTGCAGCATTTTGTTGAAACGCATGCGGATATCGTCATCGCAAATGAGGATGAAGCGGCAAATCTCTACCAATCTGCGACCTTGGCGGAATCCGTAGAAGCCCTCAGAGACCGCGTTGACCTTTGTGTGATTACCTGCGGAGCGCAAGGGTCGATTGCCGTGGTCAATGGCGAGGAGTATTCGTGCAGCGCAGTCAAGGTGAAGACGGCAGTGGATACCACAGGCGCGGGCGATGCCTACGCCGGCGGTTTCCTGTATGCAATGACGCGCGGCAAGCCGATTCCGGAGTGCATGCGCATCGGGTCGGTCACTGCTGCGCGAACTGTGCAGGTGATCGGCGCACGCGCCGACCAGCGAGGCGCAATCTGAATTGATCTGCGCGCCCGGTTTTACAGCAGGGCGAGCACGGTGTCTGCGTCGCTGACTTTGAGTTCGGTTTTTTCTTCAACATTCAGTGCTTTGACGACTCCGTCTTCTACGATCATCGCATAGCGGCCTGCGCGAATGCCGAGTCCTGCAGCGGACAGATCCAGGGATAGGCCGACTGCTTGAGTAAAGTTCGCGTTTCCGTCTGCGAGCATGAGGAGTTTTTCAGCGTTTTGCTGCTCGCTCCAGGCGTTCATGACGAAAGGGTCGTTTACCGACAGGCAGGCGATGGTATCGACTCCTTTTTCGAAGAACTCGTCCGCCTTGACAACGTACCCTGGCAGGTGGGCCTTGGTGCATGTCGGGGTGAACGCTCCTGGCAGAGCGAACAGAACCACCTTTTTTCCTTTAAATATTTCTTCTGTGGTTACGGCGCTCGGTCCATTGTCGCCAAGGATATGCAAAGTGACGCTAGGAATCCTGTCTCCTACGGATAGGGTCATGTCGATGTCTCCGATTGAATGCAAAATGTGGTGGTTTTAGTGGCTATGCTTGCTGTGCATTGCTTGCCGACGCTACTGAACGCGAACATGGCAGGCGGTCACAGAGCACGAATGTCATTTTCGCTGTCATTTGCTGCGGTTTGCAGAATTATACTTAAACACGGTTGCGCACCAATTTAAATGATGGCAAGTCTTGGAGTGTCAAGATTGGTGTTGTAAGCGAAGCGGTGCCCCTAATCTTAGCATTGGCTTTCAGCGCATAAGACAAACGCCATGGGCGCATGTTGATCAGTTCGAACATGCGTTGCATACGCATAGGTTCTTGACACGGCCGCCGAATCGGCACCAGTCAGCCGGAACCGTGTTGATATTCGCTATTCGAATCGCGGATGTGCACGTCGTTCATGTAAAGGCTCGCTGCTGCAAGCCGCACTCGGCAGCGCAGTTGGCACCGCGAAAATAGTTGTTATGCAGCATTTGAGGTCACCTCGGTCTCGTGTTAATATTGCGACATTCAATCGCGGTCGGCGAGCTGCTGGATGCGGGTGAGGAATGTATTGGCAATAGAAAAGGAGCGCAGCATGGCAGACCCGAAAGATAAGAATAAAGATTCCGAGAGACACGACCACGACTGGATGTTCAGCCAGGTGATTTCGTCCACGCGCGGCGCAATCGAGGCGTTGCGCTTGACCTTGAGCGAAGAGCAATGGTCCGTAATCGACGCGGATCGCGCCGAGCTTCAGGTGACTCGAAGCAAGGCGCCGAACAAGTCATTGCAGGACGCCGACGCGGTGATCCGGGTGCCGTTGAAGTCGTCTGCATCTTCAGCGGCGGTAAGATTTCGCTTTCTCGTAGAGCACAAGAGCACGATACGCTACGGCGACATTTTTCGACAGGTGCTTCGATATCAGAGCGGGCTGTATGCGCTCAGCCGCGAGCCTGTGGTCACACTGATCGTCAACAACGGCGCCACATGGCGAGGCGGGAGCACGATGAGGTTTCGAGACTGGCTTGAAGACCCGGGCGAAGTGTTCTGGCGCACATACGGAGCCAATGTCAACCAGTTTGATGCGATTGTCGTGAATTTGCAGGATTCCAAGGTGCAGCAAAGGTTGCTGGAGTCGGATGCGCCGGTTGCGGCGGGACTGTATGCGATGGGGGTGGTGTACGGTGAGATCGACCGTGAGATAGGTTTGAATCTGATTCGCAAGAGCAGCCTGTTTAGCGAAGCGGAGATCGGCCAGATATGGGTGCCTGTTGTCGACTATTTGAAATACCACCATGAGCGTCTTACAATGGAGTGGTGGACGCAACTTGAACTGCATGAAACAGGAGAAAGCAAGATGGCAGAAATGGCATTGAGTAGCATAGAGCGACTCAGGCAGGAAGGTTGGCAGGAAGGTTGGCAGGAAGGCCGTCAGGAAGCAAGGCACGATTTAGCGAAACGTATGCTGCAAGACGGGGTCGACGAACGATTTGTCCGAAAATATTTTGACCTGGATGAAGAACAGCTCAGATTAATCGTTGAAGAGCGAGATTCCGAATAACTGCTGCGGTATTCGTTCTTGACTGTTCCTTCGTTGACCGGGGTGCAAGTCTTCGCATCAAGGTCAGGCATGTTGGCGGATTTTAGAAATCTGCAGCGCAAGCCTACAAGACGAATCTGACAAGATCGTAAGTTTATTGGCTCGCGTGCGAGTGTGTCAAATTGCAGCGTATCGATTTAGCGCTCGAGAGCGTTGGCAACTTTGCGCATCAAATTTTGTCCGAATTGAGTTTCCCGCCACGCATTATCGACTCGACATGGAGTTGACTCAAGCGGCCGGCTGAAAGAACGCTTTGCGGTTCATGCTGATTCGAAAGGCAAGTTGCTCAGATAAGTCGAATATGACGAAATTCGGGCGGCAGAGTTTGGAAATCTGGAGAGCCACCATGAGCCCCTAAAAATGAGTGATGGACGCAACTTGAACTGCATGAAACAGGAGAAAGCAAGATGGCAGAAATGGCATTGAGTAGCATAGAGCGACTCAGGCAGGAAGGTTGGCAGGAAGGTTGGCAGGAAGGCCGTCAGGAAGCAAGGCACGATTTAGCGAAACGTATGCTGCAAGACGGGGTCGACGAACGATTTGTCCGAAAATATTTTGACCTGGATGAAGAACAGCTCAGATTAATCGTTGAAGAGCGAGATTCCGAATAACTGCTGCGGTATTCGTTCGTGACTGTTCCTTCGCTGACCGGAGTACAAGTCTTCGCATCAAGGTCAGGCATGTTGGCGGATTTTAGAAATCTGCAGCACAAGTCCGCAAGTGGAATCGCCGATCAGCTGACAGCGATCAGAAAAATACGTTTTGATTCAAAGTTTGACATTACAGATTTGAAGTGCCATCGAAAATCGCAGAGTATGTGTTCAATGCAAGAATTGTCTATTTTCCGATTGACGTCCACCGTCGCGATGTTATTGTTTGCCGCAGTCGCTGTCGCTGCAGAGGACGAGGATGAACGCGGTTCGCTCCATGAGGCCCAGTTGATGGTATCTCAGGCGATTGAGTTGTTTGATTCCGAAGGGGCTGAATCTGCTTTCGAACGCTTTAACGAAAATCCTGCACCGAAGTTCAAACACAAGGATCTGTATATTTTTGTCTTGAGCGCGAATGATGCCACAATAGTGGCTCACGCGGGGGTTCCTTCAATAGTCGGGACGGACGTACGCCTGCTCATAGACCCGAACGGGCTGAACATCGGCAATGCGATACTCGACGGAGTAAGTCCATCAGGTGCCTGGGTGAATTACGGATCGCAGACGACTGTCCCTGGCGAGTCCATAGACAAGCTTTCCTGGGTGGTTCGGCACGAAGGCTTCATATTCGGATGCGGCGTCTACAGGTATTGAACAGGCAGAGTTGTCAACAGGGAGTTTGTCAGTCGGCAACAACATGCTTGTTCTCGAAGGCCTTGAGGGATCGGCGGCACTGCATGACCTTGGTGTGATAAGGCGCTTCCCGGTCTGCTTCAGGCCGTATCAAACGTCGATACATTTGCCGACGTAGCTTGCAGAATCTGATTCCAAGTCTCGCCCGTTTTGCCCGCAGGGCTTTGCCTAGGACGGAAAACTCCTCAAACGCATCTACTGATTCGAGGCCATTTGGAAAGAATGCCCATCGATTCCATTCATATTTGTCCAACCGTGAAATGCGTTTGAAGGCAGTTTCGAGAACGGCGTCCGCAATGACGTCAATATGCACTGCCTTGAAGGCAGTTGTATGCCAAAATTGTCCGGGCATGCGATAATTCCCCTACCATGGTCGTAAGATAATCCTCTTCGCCGAGCATCAATTCATATCTGAAAAAAATCAAGAGTGCGTGCAGGCGCACAGCAATCCGATGAACGCAAGTCCTGAATCAGCTCCGGAAATGGAGTTTCACAGTTTGATGAAGATGCATCCGCAGGTCCGCTATCTGGATGTCATCACAGCAGACAGTTGCGCCCGAATCCGTGGAAAGAGAATACCGATCGCAGACGCCGAAAAAGTCTATACGTCGGGAGTGCAGATTCCCGAGAGCACCTATTTGCTCAATGTCGATGGCAGCAGTTCGGATCCATGCGGGCGCGGGTTTGACGACGGAGATCCGGATGGGACATTGTTTCCGATACCGCAGCGCACCCACATCGTGCCCTGGTATGATATTCCTACAGCGCAGGTGCTCACACGACTCTACGACGATGCTGGAAACCTTTGCGGAACCGACCCGAGAAACGTTGCCGGCCGCGTAGTCGACACATTCAATTCGCTGGGCTTGACGGCAAACATCGCATTCGAGCTTGAGTTCTATCTTGCGGATTCCAAACTGGCCGCAAACGGTGCGCCTAGGATTCCGAACCAAGGATCGTCTTTGGCTGTTGAAGATGAAATTCAGGTGTATTCCCTGGAAGATCTTGATGAACGGTTTGAATTTCTTGAGAGCGTCCGCGCCGCCTGCGAAGTCCAGCAAATTCCCGCTTCGGTAATGACCAGCGAATTCGCGCCATCGCAGTACGAAATCAACCTTAGGCATGTGGATGATCCGCTTGCTGCAGCTGACCATTGCGTTTTGCTGAAAAGAGTCATTGAAGAATCGGCGAAAAAGCACAACATGCGCGCCACCTTCATGTCCAAGCCATTCAAGGACCACGCCGGCAGCGGTATGCATGTGCATATGAGCCTGTCTGACAGTTCCGGCAACAATGTCTTCGCAGGACAAACCAGCCTCGGCAGCGACATGCTGCGCTACGCCATCGGCGGACTGGTGCAGACGATTCCCGACATGCTCGCAATATTTGCGGCCAACATCAATGCCTACCGGCGGTTTGTGCCGGACATCTTCGTTCCTGTTAATCCGTCGTGGGGTGTCAATAATCGCTCACTGGCAGTACGAATACCGGGGGGAGATGACAAGGCGCGTCGACTGGAGCATCGCGTCTCGGGCGCCGATGCCAATCCCTATCTGGTTTTGGCTGCGATATTGGCAGGAGTTCACCATGGGATTGAGAATCGAATCGACCCCGGAGCACCGAGCAGCCTAGTCAACGAAAGCGGCAATGTCGATAGAACGTGGCCGTTGAACTGGCCGGATGCGCTGGATCGTTTTGCCGAATCAAGCTTTGCAAGACAATACCTTACGGATGAGTATTTCAAGCTCTACTATGAATTGAAACGCGGAGAAATGGCCGAATTTCATCAAAAGATATCAGACCGCGAGTATCAATGGTATCTGTAGGCAGGACCAATTCGCTCAAAGGTCGTTAGCCGATGTCCGAGCACGTCAGATCCTACTACTCTGCAACCGCAAAGGGCTTGACAAGCCATCCCTCGCTCGATGAATCAATCGATTGCGACGTATGTGTGATCGGCGGCGGGTTTACGGGATTGTCAACCGCCTTGAATCTTGCAGAACGAGGCTGCGATGTCGTCGTACTTGAATCGCGTCGAACCGCATGGGGGGCATCAGGAAGAAACGGCGGACAGGTTGGCACTGGATTGAATCAGTCTCAGTTTGAAATCGAACGTGAATACGGCTGGGCGCGGGCTAAGCTGCTCTGGGATATGTGCGAGGAGGCCAAGGCTGAAGTGCGCAATCGCATTGACCGCCATGCAATAGACTGCGACTACAAGCCCGGGGTGCTCGGAGTCGCTGTGACATCGAGCGATGCGCGCGCCTACGAGAAGCAGGTCGAACATCTTCAGAGCCGTTATCTGTGCGATTCGATCCACTACGTTGATCGTCGGCAAATCCAGAGCATCCTGGGACAGCGGGGCTATCGCGGCGGAAAGCTTGATACCGATGCGGCGCATATTCACCCCTTGAACTACGCAATCGGCCTGGCGGCAGCGTTCACGCAAGGCGGCGGGCGAATCTATGAACAAACCGCAGCGACATCGTTCAGCAATCAGTCCGACAGCATGATCGTTCACACGTCGGGTGGCGCCAGCGTGCGGGCTTCGATTCTGGTTATTGCCTGCAACGGCTACCTTGACGCATTGGACAGCGCAATCGCAAGACTTGTCCTGCCGATCTACAGCTATATCATCGCCACGGAGCCACTGGACGAAGAGCTTGCAAGGACGATCAATGCAGACGATGTCGCGGTCCATGACTCGCGCGCAGATCTGGACTACTACCGCCTGTCAGCGGACCGGCGCATGCTGTTCGGAGCCGGCGAGTCGCATTTAACCGAACTTGACGAATCGCAAATCGAAGCAAAGGTTCGCCCTAGAATGGTATCCCTGTATCCCGAATTGAGCGATGCGCGAATTGATTATTGCTGGGGAGGACGGATTGCAATCACCTATTCAAGACTGCCTGCAATCGGATCGAAACGTCAGCAGGTATACTATGCGCAAGGGTTTTCCGGGCATGGAGTGGCATTGACAGGTATTGCAGGCAAGATAATTGCCGAAGCCATATGCGGCGAGCAGGATCGATTCAATGCCTTTGCCGAATTGCAGCATCGAATGTTCGCTTCGAGCAAATTTGTCAACTGCCTGGGCTACGGGGCGGCGGCAGCGTATTACAAAATTCGCGACAGAATAAGAGTCGCGTTTGATTGACCCGCCCGAATTGTCAAGGCCGCTGCCGCAGTGCGGCAGGAATCGCTTCGGGACAGGGCGGCTAATTGAGTAAACAAGTTAGATCTGCGTAACTATCGCGCAGAGCGGAGGATGCAATGGCAGTACTACAGCAAAAACCGCAGCGAAGCTCGGAGACAATAGCCGAGTTGCTCGCAATGTTTTCAGACCGGGTCAGCACGTCCGAAAGCGTCCGGGAGCAATTTGGCAAAGACGAGTCATTCCATGAGTCTGTTCCGCCCGATGCGGTCTTTACCCCGAAATCGACAGACGAAGTTTCCGAAGCTGTCAAAGTCTGCGCCCGTCATGGAACCCCGGTAATCCCGTATGGCACGGGTACCAGCCTGGAAGGAAGCGTTGCAGCGCTGCATGGAGGGATTTGCTTTAACATGGCAGAAATGAACGACGTGCTCGAAGTAAACGCCGATGATCTGGACGTTGTAATCCAGCCTGGCGTGACGCGCAAGCAATTGAATCGGTACATTAACGATTCCGGACTGTTTTTCCCGATTGACCCGGGTGCGGATGCCTCCCTTGGCGGAATGGCCGCTACGCGGGCTTCCGGGACCAATGCCGTCAGATATGGCACGATGCGTGAAAATGTGCTTGCCCTGACCGCGGTTTTGGCTGATGGTCGTGTGATTAAGACTTCCAGACGGTCAAGAAAATCGGCAGCCGGGTATGATTTGACGCGCCTGTTCGTGGGATCGGAAGGGACGCTTGGCGTGATCACGGAGTTGACATTGCGAATTTACGGCATACCGGAAAAAATATCGGCTGCCATCGTGGCGTTTCCGGATCTGGATAATGCGGTTCGTTCGGTCATTGAGACCATTCAGATTGGAATTCCGATAGCGCGAATTGAGCTTCAGGATGACAAGATGATGGAATGCATCAATCGGTATTCAAAGACCAGTTATCCGGAGCGCACGACGCTGTTTTTAGAGTTTCACGGTACTGAGGATTCCGTCAGGGAGCAGGTGGAGACGGTCAGGATGATTGTCGAAGAATATGGCGGAGGCAACTTCGAATGGGCCAGGCAGGCCGAAGACAGAAACAGGCTGTGGCAGGCGCGCCACGACGCAGCCTATGCGGCAATAGCCATGCGTCCGAATGCGCGAATTTTTGCTACCGATGTCTGTGTGCCGATTTCCAGGCTTGCGCAGTGCATTGCCGAAACCAAGCAGGATATTGAGGAGTCTGATTTGATCGCGCCAATCGTCGGCCATGTGGGAGATGGAAATTTTCATCTTGTTCTCCTTGTCGATCCCTCGGACACCGAGGAAGTCGAGCGGGCGCAGGCGCTGCATGAGCGAATGGTGATGCGCGCGCTTGAAATGGATGGCACATGCACTGGCGAGCATGGCATCGGACACGGGAAACTGGACTTTCTGATCGCAGAACACGGGGAGGCCGTCAGCGTGATGCGGGAGATCAAAAAGGCCATCGATCCTTCAAACATTATGAATCCCGGTAAGATCCTGCGAGTGTGAGCAAGTAATGCATTCGGCTAGCAATGTCATTGGTATCAGACACAGATGACGACGCAACATACTTTTACAAAAGTACCTTACGAGGAATTGAGTGCGCGTCAAAAGGAGAACTGCAACTATTCGAAGTTTGCCGCGCGGCTTGCTGATTATGGATTCAACTGCATGCGTCTGTCCGATGATTGGCTAGGGGCGGATTTCCTTGCCATCCATGTCGATAACAAGACTTTTCTCAAGGTGCAGCTCAAAGGGCGATTGTCTCTCGATGAGAAGTACTGCGGAAGCGATATATACATATCCTTTATCTCTGGCAGTTCTAGGGATGGCTATTACATTTACCCACACGATCGTTTTCTAAAATACTGTGAGAACAATGGCCATCCGGGTGGTGACGGTTGGAACAAAGTCGGTCGTCGCAGTTGGACTAATCCGCCGCGCTGGGCGTTGGAATGGTTCGATGAATATACGTATAAGATATAAAAATAACATAAAACCATATAGATAATATATATAAATTAAAGCTGAATGTAATAATTTTTATTGAAAAGCAATCGCGCCTTGGCGAATCAATTTGGATCGACCGGATGATGTGAATCCGCGCGGCGGAATGAAGGGCAGGCATACTTCAAGTTGCGGCGGACCACTACGGGCTGGTCTGATGTAATCTGGCGCGGAACAATAGAATTCGGTTATCATTTTTTCAACGGATAGTCTCTTGCTCCATAAGGATCAAGGGACTGGAAAATCTGCAACTGTGCGCAATGAGATTGGGCTGTTCGACCAATCGGAGAGAAATTCAAACACAACATCAAAGAGGTCCAAACGTGGAAACGAAAGCAGCCGTCGCCTACGAAGCAGGCAAACCGCTCGAAATCGAAACAGTGAATCTTGAAGGCCCGAAAGCCGGTGAAGTGCTGGTGGAAATCAAGGCGACTGGAATTTGCCATACTGATGAGTTCACGCTGTCCGGGGCAGACCCGGAGGGTTTGTTCCCAGCGATATTGGGCCACGAAGGTGCCGGTGTCGTTGTGGATGTCGGCGAAGGCGTTACCAGTGTTCGCCAGGGCGATCACGTCATTCCGCTTTACACTCCAGAGTGCCGTCAGTGCGATTACTGTACTAGCGGTAAAACAAACCTGTGTCAGGCGATTCGCTCAACGCAGGGCCAGGGCCTCATGCCGGATGGAACGAGTCGATTTTCACGCGGAAACGACACCATCTATCACTACATGGGGACATCCACGTTTTCGAATTTTACCGTCCTGCCGGAAATCGCCGTTGCGAAGATCAGACAGGATGCGCCGTTTGACAAGGTCTGCTACATCGGCTGCGGAGTGACCACAGGCATCGGCGCGGTCATCAATACCGCCAAGGTGCAGGCGGGCGACAATGTCGTCGTGTTCGGTCTAGGCGGCATCGGCCTGAATGTGATTCAGGGCGCACGGATGGTCGGCGCGAACATGATCGTGGGCGTAGACATCAATCCTGCTCGCAAGGCATTGGGCGAAAAGTTCGGAGCCACCCATTTTGTCAATCCGAAGGAAGTCGAAGGCGACCTGGTTGACTATCTGGTCGCGCTGACGAACGGAGGAGCCGATTTCAGCTTCGAATGTGTCGGCAACGTCGATCTCATGCGGGCCGCTCTCGAATGCTGCCACAAGGGCTGGGGAGAAAGTGTCATTATCGGCGTCGCCGGCTCAGGGCAGGAAATCAGCACACGACCGTTTCAGTTGGTCACCGGCCGGGTTTGGCGCGGCACCGCATTTGGCGGCGCACGGGGCAGAACCGATGTACCGAAGATTGTCGATTGGTATATGGATGGAAAAATCAATATCGATGACATGATCACGCACAAGATGCCTCTCGGCGATATCAATCAGGCATTTGATCTGATGCATGCCGGAAAGTCGATTCGCAGCGTGGTCGAATACGCGTGAGCGCGTCATTCGAGGTTGTCGCGGAGCACCGCTGCTTCGGCGGCGTTCAGCTGATCTGCAGCCATGATTCGCAAGCAACCGGAACTGCGATGCGGTTCGCCGTCTACCTTCCGCCCGAAGGGGACGGCAATGTCAAGGCGGCTTTGTGGTTTCTGTCCGGACTGACCTGCACGGAGGAGAACTTCACCGTCAAATCCGGTGTTCAGAGGTTTGCATCAGAAAACGCAATGGTTATTGTGGCGCCAGACACCAGTCCGCGAGGCGCGAACGTCGAAGGGGAAGACGATAGCTATGATTTCGGCACAGGCGCAGGATTCTATCTGGATGCCACCCGTTCGCCGTGGAGCCGGAACTACAGGATGTATTCCTACATCACTTCGGAACTGCAGAATCTGGTCGTTGCCAACTTTCCGGTCGACGCCGGACGCCAAGGGATCACCGGGCACTCTATGGGTGGCCACGGCGCATTGACTGTGGGCTTGAAGAATTCGCAGCTGTTCCGTTCCATCTCGGCGTTTTCCCCGATTTGCGCGCCTCGGCGGTGCCCGTGGGGGCAAAAGGCGCTGTCAGGCTATTTGGGTGACGATGTGTCGCAGTGGAATCAGTATGATGCAGTCGAACTGATCAAGAGCGGATGCAAAAGCGGAGAAATTCTCGTCGACCAGGGCGGGGCGGACGGCTTCCTGGACGAGCAGCTAAAACCGCAACTGTTGCAGGCGGCGTGCGCGGAGCACGGACAGGCGCTGAATCTGAGAATTCATCCCGGATATGACCACAGCTACTATTTCATTGCCAGCTATATTCAGGAACATATTGAATTTCACAAGTCGGCGCTTGGATAGGCCGACGAGGCTTTGTTCGTCGATCGGGCGAGTTAGCCGACTGCTCAAGGGCAGGCAAGCTGCTGAAATTCGTTTCAGCGCTGCCGGTGTGAAAATCCGTGGCGCAGGATATCTCCGGCTACAGGGAAATTGTTTCTTTTGCGCGGGTTGCTGTCCGCTTGAATCCGATTGAAGGCAGATCAGGAGCTTTCGCCGGCCTGAGAGTCGCTGAGAGGAGGGGTCATTTCTGATTCGTAGAAAACCTGGGAAGCATCGCCGGGAATCTCTTTGAGCAGCCCTTTTTCGACAAACAGTCCGAGCGTGTTGTAGACAGTGGCTCGCGATACGGGCGGCCAAGGACCGTTTACGTTGCGATAGATCTCCTCGGCCGACATATGGTTTGATTTAACCAGTATGACCCTTGCAATCCGCAAGCGCTGCGGTGTGGGCATGACGCCGTGTTCGCGGAGATGTGCTTCCAGATCAGTATTGGTTATCATTTTCTATATGGCCTCGACAATTCGCCGTATTATAAGGGATTTATTGAGTCGCCACACTATAAATTCACGTGGCTTTCACATCAGTTGAACTGATTTTTCCAATTTCTTGCGCTAGGAAGCGGCGATGCATGATCACAGCAAGCTTGTCAGTGTAATCACTTCGATGAAGCCGCTGGGCCTGATCTTGTCGATTGGAGCCGAGGCATTGCCTGTTCAGTCCGCAGTTGTCGACAGCATGGATATGCTCTCGCGTCTCGTGGTGAGCCTTCCTCCCGACTTGCCGCGCCAGGAGTGCGAGAAAGCGCTGGAAAATGATTTGCGCGTCGCTATTCATCGTCAGGATTCTGTTGCGTTTCTTCAGGATGTGGCGCACCATAAGGCGAATTTGGCCATTGTCGGAAGCAGTGACCTGAGTGAGACACTGCTGCAGTTGATTGTTGAAATGCTGGACGAGGCGGGGTGTCTCTTAATTGTCGGAATGTGCGAAGGCTGGGACCGATTCGATTCGATTCTCGATTCGCATGGCAGGCACGTGCGCGTTGATTCGACAACAGTGTTTGCCAAGGTCAGCCCCCGGGTGCGCCAAGGTCGAAAAGGCGGTCGGCGTTCTCGAAGCCCGTCTGCTTGGAATTCCTCGGCGGATTCGATCTAGCGCATCGGTCGGCTTTTATGATTTCCCCGGCGTTCTTGCCGTTCGGTACATTTATCGCGAGTCGGGCGCACCTGAATCCTGGATGAATGGCGATGACCGAACTCGGTGAAAGACTGGTTCGCGGGAAGTTCGAAGCCATCGAACTGGACGATGCCCAAATCTATTGGAATGCCGGTTTTCTCGACCTTGCCGAAGCAGGGCGCATGTTTGATTCCCTTGCGGCGCAGACCGGCTGGAGTCAGCCGGAGATTCGGATGGGTTCGCGCACGGTGCTGTCTCCGAGACTTGCGGCCTGGCACGGCGACAGCGACGCAATCTACTCCTATTCCGGGCTGACCAATTACCCTCGGCCGTGGACGCCTGTGCTGGCCGGTCTTCGTGATCGATTGAACGCGCTTTCAGGCGCGCAATTCAATAGCGTCCTGCTGAATTATTATCGAAACGGGCAAGACAGCATGGGCTGGCATCAGGACAACGAGCGCGAACTCGGTTCGCAGCCTGTGATTGCTTCAATCAGCCTCGGGGAATCGAGACGCTTCCTTTTGAAGCACAGGCAAGACAGGCATAATCGCTGGCAGATTGTGCTTACCCATGGTTCGGCGCTGGTTATGGCCGGCGATACTCAGCAATTCTGGAGGCATGCGCTTCCTAAATCCGCTAAGGCAAATGGAGCGCGTATAAATCTTACTTTCCGGCGAATTTGTACGTAAGTCCGACCGCCTTTTTCATCTACCAGTGATTCCTTAGTTCTCGGAGTTTTAGAAATACTGCTCGTCGATCAGGATTGTCCGGCAAATCCGGGAAATCTTTGCGCAGCCGGTCAATGACCGTCGGGTTGCTGAGGCGGAAGAACGTATTGACCTCACGTTCCATATCGAGAGTTGTGATCAGAGCGTCATCGGGATCCTGACTTTGAATGTCTTGCAGCAGTTTCGCGGCTGCTGAATTGTCCGGTTCGCGATCAAGCGTGAATTCCAGATTGTTCGCGATGTAGTCGTGGCCTGGGTAGATTCTTGTCGTACCTGCGAGCGTGTCGAGTTGATTTGCAAACGTGTCATACAGTTCGTTCGGGTGTCCGCCATTATGGCAATTGCCTGCGCCGGCATTGAATAGCGTGTCACCGCAAAACAAGGCGGGCGGGTCTGTGTGTGACACAAGGCAGACATGGCTCATGGTATGTCCTGGCGTGTCGAGTACGCGCAATTCGACGGAGCCGAAGCAGATTTCGTCGTCGGCGCCGACTCCTCGATCGATTCCGCGAATCTTGTTCCTTGCATTCTTATGGGCGATCAGCGTTGCACCGGTTGCTGCTATCATCGCGCTGTTGCCGCCGGTGTGGTCTCCGTGCTCATGGGTGTTCAGTACAGCTGTAATGTCCCAGCCCAGTTGCTTTGCCTTGTCCAGGCATTTGCCGTAGTCAAGAGGGTCGATCGCCAGAGCTTCTCCGGTTTCAGAACATCCGATCAGGTAGTTGAAGTTCCTGTAGCTGTTTGCAGTCCAAATTTGTTCGACAATCACAAAGAGTTCCTCCTCATATCGGGTGCAAAATTACTCTTGCGCCAGCAATTGTGCAATTCGTTTGACGCTCGATTATTTTACCTGCAACTCATGGCTCGGCGGAAAATGCGAAATTTCGGTTTGCAGTGCCGGCTCAATCGTTGAAGCTAAAACTTGTGTCGGTATTTTCAGTCAGCCGATGACGGCTCTGGCCTTTCCTTAGCTTCCCTGGCGGGGTTGGTGATATGCCT
This sequence comes from Arenicellales bacterium, assembly GCA_965214615.1. GTDB lineage: Bacteria > Pseudomonadota > Gammaproteobacteria > Arenicellales > JAJDZL01 > CBDAUN01. Next base: position 2,231,606 of record OZ243952.1, on the reverse strand, counting down.
GATTTCGCTCAAGTCGCTTCCGGTTAGGCGAAATGCCTGACCGAACCCCTTAACGTAGGTGCCTTGAACAGGCACGAGCAGGTGCAAGCTAAAGTCGGCCAGCTGTACCAGGGTATCGGTGATTGAGCCGAACTTTTCCTGATACGGCTTCAGCCAATAGTTCCATTCGTCGCTGTTGCGTTCGAGTCGCCTTGTCTTGCAATCGAGAATAAGCCGTTCCCGAGCGAATATATTGCTGCAGCCGGCTTCATCCTCGACAATCATTGCCGAGACTCTGGGGTTTGCTGCAATGTTGTCCGTGTGCTGGGCAAGCGAACTGAGAAAAACGCAAATTTCCGGTCCGTCAAGACGCACGAAAGGGGCATAGCTGGCAAGCGGCTTGCCGTCAGGCGACGATGTCGCCAATTCAAGCGAGTTGCGTCTGCCGAGCAAATTGCTCACTTGTTGTGCGATGGTGTCGGTAGACATATGCTAGCCGCTAAAGGCGCGCAATGCATTCAATCCGTTTTCGAGGTCTGCAATCAAATCGTCTGCATCCTCGAGTCCAACGTGAATCCGCATGGGATATCCGTCGCACTGCCAGTTCGTCGCGGTGCGCGATTGCTCTGGAGCGGTAGGAATCAAAAGACTCTCGTAGCCTCCCCAGCTATACCCCATGCCAAACAAGGTCAGCGCATCCAGAAACTCACTTGCGGCTGCTTCGCTCGGTGCGGAAAGTATGAAGCCGAATAAGCCGCATGATCCGCGGAAATCCCGTTTCCATAAATAGTGACCCGGATCTTCGGGCAGGGCAGGATGGATGACGCGCTGTATCTCAGGCTGCCCGCCGAGCCAGCGGGCGACGCGCAAGCCCGAGTCCTGATGCTGGCGCAGTCGCGTCGTCAATGTACGCAATCCGCGCAAAGCCAGGAATATCGTATCCGGTCCGGCGCATTCACCCATTGCGAAAACGCTTTCTCGCACCTTCGCAAGGCAACGCTCGTTTGCGCAAATAATTCCCAGCATTGCGTCCGCATGTCCTGTGATGTATTTGGTTGCCGCATGTACCGAGACATCAATGCCGAGATCGAACGGCTTAAGGTAAATCGGCGTGCCCCACGTATTGTCCACGATTGTGACTACGCCGCGCTGTCGTGCGACGCGCGCAATCGCAGGCAGGTCTTGAATTTCGAAGGTATGTGATCCGGGAGATTCTGTAAAGATCACCTTCGTGTTCGGTTGAATCAGTTTTTCGATGCCTGCTCCGATCAGCGGATCGTAATAGGTGGACGAAACGCCGAATCGCTTCAGAACTGAGTCGCAGAACTTTCGAGTAGGCTGATAGACGCTGTCGGCGACCAGAATGTGATCATCGCATTTCAAGAAGGCCAGCAACGCTCCTGTGATTGCTGCAAGGCCCGAAGCGGTGGTAATCGCCCCGTGGGCGCCTTCCAATTCGGCGACTGCGTTTTCGAGCGCGAAACTTGCCGGAGTTCCTCGTCGTCCGTAGGTGACAGTGCCCGGCGTCCTGTCGGAAGATGTACGCTTAAGATGATCTAGAGAATCATACAGCACCGTTGAGCCGTGGTAGACGGGGAGATTGACAAATCCGGCGCTTGCCTTGATGTCGCGTCCAAGATGAACGACTTTTGTTGCGTCGCTGGTGTTTGAGGATTTCATGGGCGATTGTTCCGCGAAATAGATGAAAGGATGTCAAGGCGCAGCGAATCCGTCAACTTGCCGCAACGGAAGATATTTTATCCAAATTGAACCTGTCCCAAGTGACAGACGAACTGCAGATCGGCTGACGGTCCGCGCGTCCGAATTCAGCAGACCTGAAAGTGGGCATCGACAGGATTGTGCCCGTTGACCGGCAAAATGTCCTGCGGACAGGCCGACAGCACGGCTATGCAGTCCATAAGCGCTTCAAGCACGATGTAGTCGCCGGGATTGGCGACCGGTGTGCCCCACTCAAGAATGCCTGCTTCCGTCCAGGGAATGTTCATGAACAGGTTAATCGGACTTGGCACTTCGGAAATTTCATGGCCCGATTCCCTCATGGCTTCGACAAGATTGTCAGCGCAGTTGCGGTGATGCTCAGTGCAGCCAAGCTGCCTGTAGCGGTATTGGTCGCAAGCCGCTACCAGTAGATCGTGAACCCCTGCGCCGACATCTTCAACTATCTGCACAATCGGCCGGCGCCGGTTTGAATAAAGCGAGTCACCGACTTTGATCTGCAGCCGCATCAGGTTGGCGCGGGTATGCTCGCTTGATTGAAATTCAGCAATATCATCGGAATTGAACAGCCAGGTATCGACAACCTGATTGCCGTGGGTGTTGATCACCTTAAGGCGGGAACCTCGGGCGACTTGTACGGCTGTTCCGTGCCGCGCCGGGATGGTGCGCAACTCAGTCATGCCTAGGAATTGAGATTCAGGAAATTGAAAGTATCGCTAGACATTCGCTTGGATTTGGCAATGCTGATCGGTGTGTTTCCAGCTGCGTTCTCGGCGTGCGCATCCGCACCGTTTTTGACAAGGAGTTCGAGCACCGTATTCTTGCCGCGACGGCTGCAGCATGTCCCGTCCGGCATCTTGATATCGTGAACATCGAGCGCATCATCTGTTGTTGCGATATGCAATGGAGTGTTGCCTGCGGTATCGGCACAATTCACCCGAGCGCCACATTTGATCAGCATGCGCGCGGTCTTTGGAGAATTGAACCATGCCGCAAGATGAAGCGCGGTGGCGCCGGAGTAATTCTGAAAGTTTACATCGGCGCCGTGTTGCACGAACAAATGCGCAACCTCGTTCATGTCCGTAGCGGATGCAAGATGAAGAGGGGTGTTGCCGCGTTCGTCGCGCGCTGTCACATCGGCGCCGTGTTCCAGCATTTGGCGAACTGCAAGTACGGGGTCGTTGATTTTCAGACCGAATCCTGAAATCTGCCCGCCAAGCAGTATGCCGACGCGGCTGTCTGCCTGGTCCATGGCGATCCAATGAAGCATGGTACGGGAATGTTCGTCTTTATCGTCAGGATTGAAGCCGTTGCGCAGCAATGCGTGCAAGGCTTTTTCCGAACCGGAGCACAGTGCGCAATGTACAGGCGACAGGCCTCGATAACCCGCCGCATCGAATATCGCGCCGTGTTCAAACAGCAGTTTCATGATCTCGACAGAATCAAGGCTGGAGGCAATGTGCAACGGCGTAAGCTCTCGCACCTGCCAGTATGCCGCGGTGTCGAAATCGAGGGCAAAGCGCTTGCTTCGTTGCTCGAAGCATCCAGTCGGCTCTGCAAAGCCTCCGAAGTGTCCTGATGCTATGCTGTTCGCATCGGCGCCGGATTGCACAAGATGCCGCACAGCGTCCGAATTGCGGTCGATGACCGCCCAATGCAGGTGGGTGAAGCCGAATTGATCTTTTTCTTCGGGGTCTGGCGCAGTGCCAAGTTTTTCCTGAAATTCGATCAATTGAGTATTCATTGCTTGGAGCCTGTATCGGGCAGTTGAATTTTTGCAACTGCCGATAGGAATGACTGTGAAAATTATATTCTCTAGAGAAACGGCGCAGTGAATTTCTGTACAATGACAGTGTGGCGGTGCAGCGGCGAACGTGGTCTGGGCCGGACTGTCTCAATGTCTACGATGAATGTCAATTCATTGGCAGATTCGTGCCTATGCCGATCCGCCCGATGTGCGGCCATGTTCAGTGGCTCCATTCAATTTCAGGGATGGCCGAATGAGAATTTGGATGTTTAGCAAGTCAATTTCACGGAGGAAAAATGCAGACTAATTTCACGTTAAACGGACAACCGGTCGAAGTAGAGACTGCTGAGGCAAAGCCTTTGCTATGGGTGCTGCGCGACGACTTGAAGCTTACCGGAACAAAATACGGCTGCGGCGTGGCATCGTGCGGTGCGTGCACTGTTCATGTTAATGGCACTCCAGTTCGATCATGTGTTACTTTCATAAATACAGTCGAAGGCGTTGATATTACAACGATAGAGGGGATCGATACTGATGCCGAAAGAGCCGTTCAGCAGGCATGGGCCGAGCTGAACGTTGTTCAATGCGGCTATTGCCAGTCGGGACAAATCATGTCGGCTGCGGGGCTCCTTGCAGGCAACTCAAGCCCGAGCGTCGAAGAAATCGACGCCTACATGGCAGGCAATGTATGCCGGTGCGCCACTTATCAGAGGATACGCTCTGCGATTCAGCGTGCTTCCGAGATTCTAAAGGAGGCAAGCTGATGACTGCGAACGTTACGCGCCGAGATTTTCTTAAGGCGGCATCGGCAACTGCGGCGAGTGCGCTGGTCGTCGGTTTTTCCGCGCGCGGCTCGCTGGCATCGATGCCGGCACAGAGCGGCGGCTTTACGCCATTTGTCAAGATTGATCCGGACGGTCAGGTCACAGCGATCGTCAAGCACTTCGAGACGGGGCAGGGAACGGCTACAGGGCTTCCGACCTTGATTGCCGAGGAACTGAATATGGAACTTGATGACATCGCCGTTGAGTTTGCTCCGTCGGACGCTGATCTTTATGCGAATCTTTTCTACCGGATTCAAACGACGGGCGGTTCCACCTCCCTTGCAAATTCGTATATGCAGTACCGAAAGGCAGGTGCCGCAGTACGCGAGATGCTGATCAGCGCAGCGGCGCAGCAATGGGGTGTGGATTCTTCAATGTTGGCCCTTTCCAACGGAATGATTTCTGGCAGCGGCCGAAGCGCTCCGATTTCGCACTTTGTCGCAGTCGCAGCAGCGATGGAGGCGCCGGAAGATCCTGCGCTGAAAACAGCTGATCAATTCAACCTGATCGGAAATACTTCGATTTCGCGTCGCGATAATCAGCCGAAGGTCTCGGGCACGGCGCATTACGCCATGGACGTTCATCTTGACGGGCAGATTGTTGCTGTTGTCAAGCGCAGTCCCAGATTTGGCGGCAAGGTGGCAGCTGTGAACGCGGCGCCGGCGTCAAGTGTGCCCGGCTTCATCAAAGCGGTGCCAATCCCGACGGGCGACGGAGTCGTTGTTTACGCAAGCGATACATGGTCAGCCTTTCGATCGCGCGACGCAATTGCTGTCGAGTGGGACAATGCCGCTGCTGAAGTTCGCAGCCACGATGAAATCAAGGCCGACTTGCTGGCGGCGGTAAATGCTCCGCCGCAGCTTGTTGCAACGCCCGATTCCGATATGGATCAGACCGCCGGTCTTGTTGAAAGCGCTGCGCAGGTTGTCGAGGCGGAGTTTTTCCTTCCGTTTCTTTGCCATGCTCCGATGGAGCCGCTGACTTGCACAATTGAACCGACAGCGGACGGTGTCATTTTGCATGACGGCTGTCAAAATCCAACCGGCGTGCATCACGCCCTGGCGGCTGTACTGCAGCTGCCGCTGGAAAAGATCAAGATCAACACCGTGTATGCAGGCGGTTCATTCGGACGCAGATCTACCCCGGGCTCGGACTATCAGGTTGAAGCGGCTATGGCCTTTGCCCTGTCGGACCGCGACCGGCCTGTCAAGCTTGTCTGGTCTCGCGAGGATGATGTTTCAGGCGGCGCCTATCGTCCGGCTGTTGCGCACAAGGTTCGGGTCGGAATCGACGATTCCGGAAAGATTGTCGCCTGGGACCATAGAATTGCCTGCAAGCCAATATTCAAAGGCACTCCATTTGAACCCTTTCTGGTTCAGGACGGCGTTGACATGTCCTCTGTAGAAGGCGTGTCCGACACGCCTTATTCGCTACCGGGACAGTTTGTCGGACTGACAGACTTGGAGTCGCCAATTTCGGTGGTTTGGTGGCGATCTGTCGGACACAGTCATACCGGATTTGTGATGGAGTCCATGATGGATATGGCGGCCGAGGCGGCTGGACGGGATCCGCTTGAATTTCGGCTGGAATATCTGTCTGACGGCACTCCGGACCAGCAGCGCCTTGCGGCAGTACTGCAGATGGCGGCCAGGCAGTCGGGCTGGGACAGCCCTGTCGCACCGGATCGCTCGCGAGGTATTGCTGCGCATAAGTCGTTCAGTTCCTATGTCGCCGAAGTCGTAGAGATATCCCGCAATTCCGACGGAGCTGTGCACGTGGAAAAGGTCACCTGTGCCGTGGACTGCGGCCTGGCAATCAATCCCGATGTCGTCAAGGCTCAGATGGAAGGCGGGATAGGCTACGGACTGGGCCATGCGATGCGCAATGAGATTACGTTCAATCAGGGCGCGGCGGTGGAGCGGAATTTTCCAGGCTACCCGCCTCTGCGGATAGGCGACATTGGACAGATCGATGTTCACGTCATGCCATCGGCCGAGGCTCCGACAGGAGTAGGCGAACCCGGCTTGCCGCCCGCTGCTCCGGCACTTGCGAATGCCATAGCCGTTGACGGGCCGCGGGTAACGCATTTGCCAATGTCTAAAAACGGAATCAAGTTCGCTTGACAGGGCCCGAGCCTAATGCGCATCGAAGTGGCTTGAGTCAAGAACCCGCCTCCCTTTGTGCAATGTGAGATCTACACGAGAGGAGGCGGGGATTCGGCGGGATGCGCAGTTCATATGTGCACCATTGCCATGATTTTGATCAGTATTTGCGGAAGGTCAGTGCATAAGTGGCAGGATGAATGAATCGGATGATTGACATTGCGCCTGACCTGAGCGCCGGAAGCTCCTGATTGATGGATTCTGTGTCTCGCTTGATTCGCTTTGCGCTGCCGGCAGGGGTCGTTCTAGCCGGTGTTGCCGGTTTTTTTCTACTAGACGTCGAAGAGGCGGATGTTGGAAGATCCGGCGCCGGCGAGCGTATTTGGCCGGTTCAGGTGCATGCGGTGAAAAAAGAGACCATCACGCCTACGATCGAATTGTTCGGCGAGGTCGTCACCTCCGGTGTCGCAAAGATCAGTTCAATCGTATCTGCACAAGTCCTGGCGGTGCATGTTCGGCCTGGTGACTATGTAAGTCAAGGCGATCCGCTTGTTGAGTTCAATCCGAGAAACATAAGGACCCGCGTGGCTCAGCTTGAAGCTGACAAGGCCCGCGTTCAAGCTGAAATCGATCACGAGATAGAGCGCCGTGAAACCGACCGGAAGCTTCTCTTGCATGAACTGAGGCTGCTTGATCTTTCAAAGCGGATCATGTCGCGCATTGAGAATCTGAAGGGCCGAATTCTCGACACGCAGTCGCGCTACGAGCGGGCGCAGTCCGATGTGCAGAGCAACGATCTAGCTGTCACTGTACGCCGTGCCGCGATACGGGGCTTCGATGCCAGAGTGCAAAGGATGCAGGCGGATTTGGCTCGCATTCAGTCATCGCTTGACAACGCGCGGCGAGATTATTCCGAATCCGTGATTGCCGCGCCATTTACCGGACGAATTTCCTCGGTGCATGTCGCCGTCGGAAACCGGGTGAGCAACGGAACCGCGGTCGTGGAAATGTTCGACCACACGGCAGTTGAAGTCGAAACTCTGATTCCAAGTCAGTATATGCCTCGTTTTCGCGACTCACCCTCGCAGTTGCCGGCTGTTGCCGAAGTGGATGGGGAGAAGGTTTATCTTGAATTTGACAGGCTTGCGGGAAAGGTGGAAACCGCCAGTGGCGGCGGGGTCGGCGCTTTCATCCGGGTGGTAGATGCAAACAGATTTCCTGAACTGGGACGAACGCTCACCGTCGAGTTATCGCTTCATCCGGTTGAACAGGCCATCGCTATTCCGTTTCAATCGGTCTATGGTGTCGACCGGGTGTTCAAGGTTGAGGGCGACCGGTTGCGATCGGTGAAGATCGAGCGTCACGGACAGATGAACAGCGAAGGCGAGATGCGGATTGTTGCACGGAGTTCCGAGATTGCCGACGGCGATTTGCTTGTCATTACGCCATTGACCAATGCCGCCGATGGCTTGAAAGTTGAGCCGGAGCCTATCGGCTGACTGATCGAGTCAAATCTGACTCAGGCTCTCTGTTCGCAGACTTGGCAATGATCCGCGCGAACCGGCAAGCCAAGTTGCCGGCGTCGGCTGACAGTGCGGCTTGCGATGTGCAACTGGCACGTACTTGTCGCCAAGACGTGCCGGGCACAATTGGAGTGTCTGGCTGGGGAACCAGGATTTGAACCTGGACTGGCGGAGTCAGAGTCCGCTGTCCTACCGTTAGACGATTCCCCAACTGACCTTGAATGACCGGGAACCGCCAGGCTGAATTTAGCCTAACGTTTCGAGTATTGAGGTCGTTTGCGCGCCTTGTGAAGCCCGACCTTCTTGCGTTCAACCTCTCTTGCATCGCGGGTGAGGAAGCCGCCCTTGCGCAGCGTCGAACGGTTTGCTTCGTCGTACTTGAGCAGGGCCCGGGCGATTCCAAGCTGAATTGCGCCGGCCTGACCGCTCGGCCCTCCGCCTCTGACCGTCGCCTTGACATCGAGCATTTGAAGCATGCCTAGCGATTCAAGAGGCTGGCGAATCACCATCCGTGCCGTTTCGCGTCCGAAATATTCTTCAATAGGCCGTCCATTGGCAGTAATTCTGCCGTTGCCGATTTTCAGGTGGACGCGCGCCGTTGAAGACTTCCTGCGTCCTGTGCCATAGTAGACTTGTTGCGCATCTGCCATCGTGCGTTTCCTCAAATATCCAGTTTCTGAAGCTTCTGCGCCTGATGCGGCTGCTTGTCGCCGGCGTATACCTTCAACTTTGTCATCATCGACCTGCCAAGCGGGCCTTTAGGCATCATCCCTCTGACGGCATTTTCGATGATTCGTTCGGGATGCTGCTCGCGCATCTCGGCCACTTTGACAGTCTTGAGTCCGCCGGGACGGCCTGAATGCCGGTGATAGACTTTTGATCGTTCCTTGTTGCCGGTCAGCAGCACTTTTTCCGCATTCACAATGACCACGTAGTCGCCGGTGTCGACGTGGGGGGTGTAGATCGGCTTATGCTTGCCGCGCAAGCGTATGGCGATTTGCGATGCAAGCCGCCCCAGCACTTTGTCCGTTGCATCAACAAGAAACCAGCTGCGTGAAACATCGCCGGACTTGGCAGAAATAGTTTTCATCTTTTGCTTTGTTCAAAACCAAACAGCCATGCAAGCCGCAACGAGCATGGCATCATTATAAAAGCGCATAGAGTATATCAAAATGGCTTATGAATCAACCCCGGCGCATCAATATAGCACAGTATTTCCAGACGCGGTTGCTATATTTCAGTCCCCGAAATCGCGATAGTGTGGCCGGAAACGGGAAAACGCCTTGCGCATCATATCGGCTGCAAGCGATTCATGTGATCGGCTGTGCATTCCCTACGGCGGTCGAATCGATTGATCGTGTGGCTTTAGATGTTCCAGAGGGTCGCAATTCGGTTGCCTGATATGCTGACAAGCTGACGAGGACAGCATGTTTCGGTTCGAATATATCGGTTAAAATACAGCCTTGTCTAAGCGGATGGACGCTGAATCTGAATATGCACGGTTGGCCATGCATGTGCGTTCACCAAAATTTCGATGCTTTTTATACTATGGCGAAGTTCTGATCTAATCACCGTCCTTCCCAGTCCGAATTTTGCCGCCATGCTTGGCGGCTGCACAGTTTTATGACGCCAGATATTCCCTACCACAGCCTGATTCCTGAGATTGTCATCAGCCTTGCCGCTTGCGGTGTCTTGATTGTCGATCAAACCGGATTGAAGCGATTTTCCATTTCCTACTATGTGTCGCTGCTGGCGCTTGCGGTTGCGGGACTCGTTGCATCGGCAGGAATCGGCGAACCGGCATCGGTCGCGCTGAACGGAATGTTTATCGAGGATTCGCTGTCCAGTCTGATCAAGACTGCCGTGTGCCTGCTGACCCTGATTGTATTCGTCTATTCCAGGACCTACGCGAACGATCGCTCAATAGGGCAATGCGAGTACTACGTGCTCGGGCTGTTCGGTGTCCTGGGGATGATGGTCATGGCTTCAGCTGGCCATCTGCTGGTGATCTATATGGGCCTTGAGCTGATGTCGCTCTGCCTCTATGCGATGGTCGCATTCCAAAGGGATTCGTCGGAAGCCACCGAAGCTTCCATGAAATATTTCGTTCTCGGAGCAATCGCCTCCGGGTGCCTGCTCTACGGCATGTCAATTCTCTACGGTTTGACCGGAACGCTGGAAATTGCGGCGATCCAGGATGCGGTACGGACCATGTCGGCAGACAATGTCGCCCTCATATTCGCCTTGGTCTTCGTGATTGTCGCGCTGGCGTTCAAGCTAGGTGCCGCGCCGTTCCACATGTGGGTGCCCGATGTCTACCATGGAGCGCCGACGAGCACGACCTTGTATCTGGGAGCTGCGCCGAAAATAGCGGCATTTGCAATGCTGATGCGCCTTCTGATAGGCGGACTCGACCACCTGAGCGACATTTGGCAGGACATGTTCATCATCATTGCCCTGCTGTCAATCATAGTCGGCAATGTGACTGCGATCGTGCAGTCCAACATCAAGCGCATGCTGGCGTATTCCACGATTGCACACATGGGATTCCTGCTGCTCGGAATTTTGTCAGCAAGCCATGAAGGATATGCCGCGGCGCTGTTCTATGTCCTGGTCTATTCCGTCATGAGCCTGGGAGCATTCGGCATGATCGTGCTGTTCGCAAGCCAGGGCCGCGAGTGTGACATGATCGAAGACTATCGCGGTCTCAATGCCCGCAATCCGTGGATGGCGCTGCTGATGCTTTTGCTGATGTTTTCCCTTGCCGGAGTACCGCCTACAGTGGGCTTTTATGCGAAGTTTGCTGTCATTCAGGCATTGGTTGACGCCGAATTGGTGTGGGTTGCCGTGGTGGCGGTGATATTCGCCGTTGTGGGGGCGTTCTACTACCTCAGGGTTATCAAGGTGATCTACTTCGATTCCGCGCCGCAGACTTATGCTCCGTTCAATGCGGTGCCGGAATCGAAAATGCTGATTTCGATCAACGCGATCGGATTGCTGGCAATTTTGCCTTGGGTCGGCGGCATCCTGTCCATGTGCCTGCAGGCGGTCAACGGACTATTCTAGCCCGCCGCTCGGCGACAGCCGGTAATTTTCTAGGAATAGGCGATTTGTTCCGACTGGCCTTGCGTCAGTCATCCGGAAAATCAAGATAGGCATTGCGTAAAGCGTCGGATACGCCTGACATGCGCTTGGCTTGCGGATAACCGCAGCTTGTGAGCAAACTGGTGCCGCCATCATCAGCTTCGATGTCGGCGATCGCTGCGGCGATGCCGTCGATAACCGGGATGCCTACCGCAAACCGATCTGCAAGTCCGGCAAACACAGTGGCCGAAAGTATGCCTGCCTGCGCCCCGTCTTCAGATTCCGCACGTTCCAGTTCAACGCTCACGCGCTCAACCAGAAAATCGGTATCGGCCATTTGCTCTGCAGACAATGTTTCGATGCATCGAACGCTGGCAAGACGGTCGCCCATGCCGTAGCGGCTGGCCAGTTGCCGATACAGCGGCTTGGTTCTCTCGCCGAAGGAGATGAGGGAGAATTTTTCGCCTGCCTCGCAGGCGCGGCGCATCGCCGATTCACTCATCCCGGCGACCGGAATCGACAGCATTTCCCGCAATTCAAGCAGTCCTGAGTCAAATGAAACTGCAAGCACGACTGCGTCATATCCGCCTGCGTGCTGCGCAGCAAGCTCAATGGCGCAGTAAGTGCCGATGGCGTTATCGGTCAGGCTGTTTATAATCGGTGCGCCGAAGTATCCTGTGACGCCTTCGATGATGGTGCCTCCCGATGCTGAGGCGCAGGCCGCAGCGACCGCGCGCCGAGTAACGAGATCCGTCGTGTTCGGGTTGATCAAGAGTATTTTCATCGGTATTGAAGATTCCCGGATGGATGAGCAGCGGTATTATCGGAATTATGAACCATCGGCCCTCATATTTGTCGTATTGTTGACTGTGAGGAACTGAAAGCGGAAATCTAATGAGTCACGACGACTACCCTAGAGACTTGATCGGATACGGCGCCACGCCTCCGCATGCGCGCTGGCCCGGCGGCGCACGCATCGCTGTTCAATTTGTGCTGAACTACGAGGAAGGCGCAGAGAACTGCATCTTGCACGGCGACAGGGCTTCGGAAGCATTTCTGTCGGAAATTATCGGTGCCGATGCGCGTGAGTCCACTCGTCACATGAGCATGGAATCGATATACGAATACGGTTCGCGAGCCGGAGCCTGGAGAGTGCTGCGGCTGTTTCGGAACCATCAGGTGCCGCTGACAATATACGCGGTTGGAATGGCTGTCGAGCGCAATCCCGGACTGATCGAGACAATGGCGGCGTCAGGACACGAAATCTGCAGCCACGGCTATCGGTGGATCGATTATCAGTACATTGACGAGCACACCGAGCGCGAGCATATCGGTCTGGCCATCCGGGCGATTGAATCCGCTGTCGGACAGCGCCCGCTCGGGTGGTATACCGGACGCACCAGCCCGAACACGCGACGCCTCGTCATGGAAGAGGGCGGATTCGTCTACGATTCGGACGACTACAGCGACGATCTGCCTTTCTGGGTGAATGGACCCGAAAAGCCTCATCTGGTGATCCCCTATACCCTCGATGCCAATGACATGCGATTTGCCACAGCCCAGGGGTTTCATACAGGCGAACAGTTCTATACCTACTTGAAAGATGCTTTCGATGTACTATACGAAGAGGGGGCTGACCGACCAAAGATGATGTCGGTCGGATTGCATTGCAGGCTTGTCGGACGTCCAGGAAGAATTGCCGGATTGAATCGCTTTTTGGAATACGTCAAATCCCACTCGAGCGTGTGGCTATGCCGACGCATCGATATCGCTGAACATTGGATCGGCAATTTCTATCCGCATGGCACTGCGGAACATGAGGCGTGAGCAAAATTGATAATTCTCTCTGACCATGTGGACTTGGCGCAACCGCGCCTTGGAGCGAAGGTTCTTATGTCCACAGACGACTTTTTCGCAGAAGCGTCGTCCCTGATCAAGCCTGAGCCCCCTGTATTTATCGAGGGCAAATTTACCGACCGCGGCAAGTGGATGGACGGCTGGGAGTCAAGGCGAAGGCGCACCGAAGGCCATGACTACTGTACTGTTCGAATATGCCGCGGCGCTCTCGAAAGACTGATCGTGGATACGAGCCACTTTACGGGCAACTATCCGGAAGCCGCATCGGTAGAGGCATGCGACTCGCACGGGCCGCCAGACGAATCGACCCAATGGCACGAAATTGTTGAAAAAACCCAATTGAAGGGGGATTCGCATAACACCTTTGAGATCGCCTCGCGGCAAATATGGAATCATCTGCGCTTGCACATCTATCCCGACGGCGGTGTAGCCCGGCTGCGCGCGTACGGCACGGTTTTCAAGGACTGGACTGCGATTGCCCGCGACGAATCTGTTGATCTGGCCGCGGCTGAAAACGGCGGCGTTGCCGTGGCGTGCAGCGATATGCATTTCGGTAGCGCCCAGAATCTGCTTGCCCCGGACCGCGCGGCCAACATGGGAGACGGATGGGAGACGCGGCGCCGGCGCGGCCCCGGATACGACTGGGCGGCATTGAGGCTCGGACACCCCGGACGTGTGCAAGGGATTCACATCGATACGCTGCATTTCAAAGGCAATTACCCCGCCCGATGCGCGGTGATGGGCGTGATGGCGCCTGATGCGAATGCAGAGGAACTGGTTAGGGATAAATCTCTATGGAAATGCCTTCTGCCCGAGACCAAGATGCAGTCCGACTTCCTGCACAGATACGGAGACGAGGTGCGCGACATCGGTCCCGTATCCCATGTCGCCTTGGAGATGCATCCTGACGGAGGTGTGGGGCGACTTCGCATATTTGGCACACTCTCATGATCTTGGATGGAAATTGAACCATTAACGCAAGAGGGATTCCGACCCTTCGGCGACGTAATCAGCGTTGCAGGCAGGCCGTTTCGCACCGTCAATTACGGATATGCGGACCGGTTTGAGCATTTGGCACAACTGGATGTCATTGATGGCGGCACGCCTTCGATAAGCATTTTCAGAGCCAGGCCTGTTGCATTTCCATTTGCCGTCGAACGGCTGGAACGGCATCCTTCGTCCAGCCAGGCATTTCTTCCCGGAGGGGACAGCCGGTTTCTGATCATTGTCGCTCCTGCATCCGAGGCGCCTGAGCTGGAACAATTGCGCTTCTTCGTAACCGACGGCTCGCAAGGGGTGAATTATCGGCGCGGCGTGTGGCATCATTTCTTGCTGACTCTCGACCAAGGGCAATACTATTTCGTGATCGATCGAAGCAATCCGGATGAGAACACTGTCGAATTCGAACTGAATTCGCCGATCGTCATCGAATCGGCAGGCTCCGGCCCGTGCCGTGCATCGCAAGCGGTGCAAGATACGTGATCTGCTTGCCTTGGATTTACTTCGAGTTCCCATTCCACGTGGCTGCATCGCCTTTTCGGCCTAAATCCGGAGCCGCAAGCAAATGATGGCGCTGTGCCATCCTGGAACGGACAATTTCGTCCCATCGGGTTTCAATTCGAAAAAATATATTCGTTTCCGTCTTGCAAACATGGGACGGATTACATACAATGCGCTTTTCAAATATCGTTGCGGGGTGGAGCAGTCTGGCAGCTCGTCGGGCTCATAACCCGAAGGCCGTAGGTTCGAATCCTACCCCCGCTACCAAATGCCAAAGGCCAGGATTTCGTTTCGGCGACGTTTTGGCCTTTTTTGTTGCGGCGGCATAAAATCCAGTCATGCAAACGGAAGAAATTTTCGACGTTGTCAATCGACATGACCAAGTGATTGGCCGATTGCCGCGTTCCGTAGTGCATCGTCGCAGGCTCTACCATCGCTCAGTTCACGGACTTGTCTTTGATTCCAGCGGGCGCGTGTTCCTGCAATTGCGATCGCCGCAAAAAGACTGCAATCCGGGTCTATGGGATTCATCGGTTGCAGGACATCTGGAAGCGGGCGAATCATATGACAGCGCTATTGTTCGCGAAACCTCCGAAGAGCTCGGCATCCGGTTGCGTGCAATACCGACAAGGCTGTTCAAGCTGCAGGCTGATACAACGACCGGATACGAATTCTGCTGGGTCTACAGGATTCGCGACAGCGGCCCGGTCCGCATTGACCGGAGCGAGGCGGTGGACGGAAGGTGGTTCAGCCCTGAACAGCTGAGCCGGTGGATGAAAGAGCAGCCCGAATCCTTGACACAAAGCATACAATTGATTTGGCAACACTACCTCGAATTAGGCAAACCGAATGGCTAAACCACTCATCGGAGTTACTTCATACCCGAGAAATCACAAGGATCGATTCATTTCGCCGGCCGCGTATCTTGACGCGATTGCCAACGCTGGCGGCATTCCGGTAGTTCTGGCCTCCGACCCGGTGTCCGAACCGGGCGAGCTAATCGCCAGGCTCGACGGACTCGTCCTTTCAGGCGGCGGCGACATTCATCCCTCGGCGTACGGGGGTGACGAACATGAAATGGTTGCCTACGTCAATCAGAAGCGGGACGAATGCGAATTGCATCTGACCAAGCTTGCTGCTGAGCAGTCGCTGCCCACTTTGGCAATCTGCCGCGGGATACAGATCGTCAATGTGATGTTCGGCGGCACGCTGCACGAACACCTGCCGGATGCCTTCGGCGATTCAGTCAAGCATAGGAGTCAGGACATCAAACGCCGCACAAAAACCCGCCACCCGGTCTCGCTTGATCCGAATTCAACGCTTGCCAATCTGCTCGGCGAGCACGAATTCGAGTGCTCCTCGTACCATCATCAATGCGTCAGGGATGTAGCGCGGGACTTTCAGGCGGTCGGGTGGTCGCCGGATGGCGTCATCGAAGCGATCGAATCGAAGCTGTACCCGAAACTGATCTCAGTACAGTGGCATCCGGAATACAACGCATCCGAGTCGCCTATTCAGCAGCGCCTTTTCGAGGTGCTCGTCGAATGGTCGGCTGCTAAGCACTCATGCCTGCAAGGTTCCGACGCGCCGTTCTATGCGAAGGAGCTTGCGCGCGCCTGAATTGCGCTGTACGCCCGCTTGACTTCGCGCGCGATCGTGCGGACTCCCGCTTCCACAGTATCCGGTTCGCCGGCGTAGCTGACCCGGATGCACTCGTGCCGGTGCCGCCAGCCATCGTCCTTCAGTCCGGGAAAGAAATGGCTTCCAGGTACCACGATCGTTCCGCTCGACTTGATTCTCGCATAAAGCTCCGAACTCGAAATCGGCAAATCCGGAAACCATAGCCACACAAAGAATGCGCCCTCCACGCTGTGTAGCATGTATGGCAGTCCGTCGAAGTGGTCTTCGACAAGATTGATCATGCGTTGCGCAGCTTCGCGGTAGTAGGGCTGAATGATGTTGCGGCTAAGATTCAGGATATCCCCGCTTCTGACCGATTCGCATGCCAGCGTGGCTCCGAAGTCGCACGTGGCAAGCGCGGTCACTGCATTGACGCAGGTCAGCGAATCGATAATTTGCGGGTCCGCAACGACGATGCCGGTGCGAACGCCGGGCAGTCCGAGTTTCGAAAGACTGAGCACTAGGATCACGCTGTCGTCCCAGTACGGCTGCGTGTCTGCATACACAATGCCTGGAAACGGCAATCCGTAGGCGCCGTCTATGATCAGAGGAATGCCGCATTCCCTTGCAAGCGCCGCCAGCGACTGAATTTCGATGCCGGTGAGCATATTACCCGTCGGATTGGTCGGCCGCGACACGCACATCGCGCTGATACCAGGTCCGACATCAAGATTGTCGAAATCGATTTGATACTTGAACAAATGTTCCGAAATCGGCACAATCTTAGGCCGTTGCGATACAAGCAAAGGATTCGGCTCTCCCGTATCGCTGTAGCCGATGTACTCGGGACATATGGGCAAAAGCACGCGTTTTGCGCCGCCGTCAGGATAGGCGCCTGCCAGCATTCTGAACAGTAGGCTGAATGCTGTTTGACTGCCATTGGTTATGGCAATGTGCTGTGACCCGATATCCCAGCCATAGCGGGCACGGAACAGGTCGGCTAGCGCGCTGATGAATTGACGCGAACCCTGCGGACCAGCGTAATTGCCGACAAGCGTCTCAAAGCTCCTCGGCTCGGCCATTACCGCAGCCATTTGCTCACGGAAATACTCTTCGATGCCCGGAATGCGCGCCGGATTCCCACCGCCCAGCATATGCACCGATTGATCGGTCGTGGACAAGTCCTTCATCAGCGTCGTGATGCCGCTTTCGTTCAGAATCTTCGTCGCCCAGCTGGAATAGGTCATTGGATTGTTTTCATTGGCTGGTGCTGATTCGGTCAGCGGACGACCGGATCACGAGGACCGTGCGCCTGTGCTGAATTGATTTGAAGATGCCATGGCCCGGGTTTCCGTGATCAGGTCGGCAATGATGTTCAGTGATTCGTCCAAAAATGGATCTCCCGCCACATCGCGCGGAAAGGCGTCGTCGTGGAACTCATCGACAGATTCCAAGCCCAGCGCTTGGCGCAGCTGATTGACATTGACCAGCAGGCGGTCCTTGAATTCCTGCTGCGATTCTCGTCTGCGTGATTCATTAAGGCTGACTTCGGTCTCCTTGGAGCGCTCCCTCAATATCTGCTCTTCGTTGGCCAGATAGGTAAAAATAGGGTTGGCCCCTGCACGCACCTGGTGCAGTCTTCGAATTGCCGGACGAACCGCATCAACAAGGTCGGCATCTCGCCATTGCCGAATATCGGTTGGCGCGATGACGCTTTCCGGCAACGCGTGATCCAAGGCTCGCTCTCCCGTATATTTCACGAAATCGTTTGTAGGATATAGGATGTCCGGTGCTACGCCGACGTGCTGCGTGCTCGGCCCGTCAATTCGGTAATACTGCGCGGTGGTCAGCTTGACATTGCCTGATTCGTCCAGCTTGGTGACCTCGCTTAGCGGCCACACGGTCTGAATGCCTCCTTTTCCGAAGGTTGTTTCTCCGACGACGATTCCGCGCCTGTAGTCCTTGATCGCTGCTGCGACAATTTCAGACGCCGAAGCGCTGCGCCTGTCGACGAGCACCACCAGTGGCCCGTCGTAGACAATCCGGGAATCTTCGTCCCTGATCACTTCGGCATCGCTTGTAGTCGTTCGAACTTGAACAATCGGGCCCGACTTGATAAACAGCCCGGTTACTTTCACAGCTTCCTGCAGCGCACCCCCGCCATTGCCGCGCAGATCAAGTATGACCCCGTCGACGTGGCGGTCGATTAATTCTTCGAGGATTCGCTTGACATCCTTGGACGATGACACTGAATCTTGATTCGAACGGCTCTCGCCGTCAACGGCTAGCCCCGAGTAGAACGACGGCAGGCTTATGATTCCGATTCGCAGTATTTCGTGATCCGTAGAAATTTCAACCGCCGACTTTTTTGCGATCTGATCTTCGATTTTCACCTTGTCTCGAACCAGAGTCACGACTTCCGGCTTGGCATCCGGCAACGAATCCTCCGGAATGATCTTCAGTATGATGGAAGTGCCGCGCGGCCCCCGGATTTCATCGACGACATCATTCAGCCGCCAGCCGACGATGTCCACAAATCCCTGCCCTTCGTCCTGACTGACCGCAACGATGGTGTCGCCAGGATGAATGTCATTGCTGCGGGCTGCCGGGCCGCCGGGAATCACCGAATGAATGATTGTGTGGTCGTTGTCCAGACGCAGCATTGCGCCGATGCCTTCGATTTGAGATGTCAGGCTTATGGCCAGATTTTTCGAGCTATGAGGTGAGAAGTATTCCGAATGAGGCTCAATCGAACGCAAGTACGAATTGACAAAAGTCTCGAATACGTCATTCGAGTTTGTCAGCGAAATGACCTGGCTGTAGCGCTCGTAGCGCTGCTTGAGTGTCTCTGTGATTTCGTTATCCTCGGTACCTGCGAGCTTCAGTTTAAGGAACTCGTTCTTGACAATCCGTCTCCAAAGGCTGTCATGCTCGGCCTGGTTGAACGGCCAGTCGACCTGTGATCCGTCTAGTGGCAATTCCTCGTCGAGTCCGAAATCGAAGCTGCCTTCAAGCAGCGTCTTGGCGAACGATGCGCGTTCGGCAACCCGCGTCTTGAATACTTTGAAGATTTCAAAAATTGTATCGAGTTTCCCGGAACGCAGGAAATCGTCCATGTAGAAACGATAAGAATTGAACTGCTGGATATCGGTCGAGCGAAAATAGCTGTGATTGGGATCAAGCGCGTTTAAATACTCATTGAGGATTTCAGAGGAGAATTCGTTGTCAAGCGGACGATTCCTGTAATGAAACGAATTGACGAGCTGAACAACGGCCTTGGATGTCTGGCTGTGATGAATCTGGGCGGCAAGAATCGGGCCGGCTTCGCTGGATGCGACACTTTCCGGATCATGCCATCGAAAGATCCCGGGCACAAAAACGACAATCGCTACTGCCACAAGCGCAGAAACGGTCAGAAACGACTTTTTTGCAGGTCTGTATGAAATGTTCAATGCGCGTACTGTCCGGTGTTTCGCTTTGAGAAAGTTACCTGTTGCATAGTCATCGCATTAGTCGTGATCGAGTCCTGTCGAAAGAATCTCCGATTATATACTTAGAATTGAATAAAATTCATAACATATTGATATCGTTTTATTTAATCATTCTCAATGTGCCAAGCCCGCATGCACGTCAAGTCGGCTGACACGGATCGCCAATGCGCTTGGCGGTACCGAGTGCGAGTTCGCAAATTCGAGATAGGGATGGATCGCGGATTCCGATAGTTGCCAATTTCTCGACAGAAGCGCGAACGTATTCAAGATTCGGACCTCTTTCTCCTGATGCGCTTGAAATGATTGTCGCAGTCTGAATTGGGGTCAAATTCCGTATGTATCTTGGATGCTGGCGCTTGACGACGAAGGTCAATGCATCAACAGTTCGTCCGTCCTGAAGCACAATGGATTTGATGCACGGATTGTAGACCCGATGCGGCATCTCGCGGCTCTCAAGGTATTCGAGCGCTTCGGTTCGGTGACGGTCGGGAACCCGGAAGCCCATTCCGACGCACGACCCGCCGCAATCGAGTCCGAACACCAGGCCCGGAACAGCGTCGGTGCCGCGGTAGCGCGTTGATCGGATGCACAGCGCCCGGTGATAGCCGTAGATGCGCGCAGGCAGAGATTCGGCATGAGCGAAACCGGGGTCCCACATCAGTGAGCCATAGCCGTACACCCAAAGGTCGCCATCGGGGCAGGGCAGTGCGCCAGCGCCGCTGTTCACCCGAACGTCAGCGGACTGACAGTGTTCCATTGACGCAATTCTCGTACAGTTGCGCGAACTTGCCGACTGACATTGGGACCGGATTGGTAGCGGTGGAGGGATCGATCATTGCCATTTGCGAAAACGTGTCGATGTGGGTCGATTCAACGCCAAGTTCGGCGAGCGTCTCGGGGATGCCGATTTGCTTGCGAAGCTCGACGACCCATCGAACGACAGATTCTGCACTTGGCGAAGGCAGGTCAAGAAAATGCGCAAGCGTGGCAAGCTTGTCTTCGATGCTCTCCATGTTGAATTCCAGAACGTAGGGCATGACTACGGCGTTGGTCGTGCCGTGGTGTGCGCCGAGAATCGAGCTGCACGGATGGCTGAGGCTGTGCATTGCGCCAAGTCCTTTCTGGAACGCCGTAGCGCCCATCGACGAGGCGACCTGCATCTGCGCGCGCGCCTGAATATCCGAGCCATCGCGGCACGCAGCCGCCAGCCAGTCCTTCACCAGTCGGATGCCTTCGGTTGCGATGCCCTGCGCAAAGGGATGGAACACCGGACTGCAATAGGCTTCCAGATTGTGCGAAAGCGCGTCCATGCCCACGCCGGCGGTTAGCCCGCTTGGCAGTCCGACAGTGACTTCAGGGTCCAGGATCACGCACGCCGGCATCATTTTCGGGTGAAAGATGATTTTCTTTGTGTCGTCTGCCGCATCGGTGATGACCGAGGCTCTGCCGACTTCCGAGCCGGTTCCCGAAGTCGTTGGAATTGCGACAACCGGCGCGATGCCGCTTTCGTCTGCGCGCGTATGCCAGTCTTCGCGGTCTTCGAAGTCCCAAATGGGGCGCGATTGTCCGGACATCAGGGCGATCGCCTTGCCGACATCGAGCGCACTGCCGCCTCCGAAGGCGATGACGCCGTCGTGCTGGCCGCTTTTGTAGATGTCTACGCCGCCTGTCACGTTGGCTTCGACAGGATTGCCTTGCAGGTCGCTGAACGTATCGCTGTGTTCAAGCTGCGTGCGGCAGAGCTGCAAAATTTGCTGATAGGCGGACGAGGACGTCAGGAAAGGATCTGCAACGATGAGCGGTCTTCTTATTCCGGCATCCATGCATGCCTGTGCGGTTTCGTCGATGCGGCCTTGGCCGAATCTAAGTAAAGTTGGAAAACTCCAGTTATTGCGGTGCTGCAAACTTTGGTATGTCATCTGCCTTGGTCCGGTTGCTCAGTATTGTCCATTTCACGCAGCACCTGAAGGGCTGCCTCTTTTGCACGCTCGATACGGTTACAGCGGAATCTGTTCCGCTGTCGTGCGCGATTTGAGTATTTTACTCATTTGCAGGGTGCGCAACTGCGTTCAGCAAGGCTCGGAATCGAATTCGCCGAATTGCAGCCTGCGCGCCGGTGCCCGGGCGGATGAATGACGGTGGGCCCTATTCGGAGTTCGACGATTCGAGTTCGACCAGCAAGTCCTTGGCATCGACATTGTCGCCGACTGCGACGAGCAAGGATGCGACGTGTGCGCTTTGTTCTGCACGAATCGCGGTTTCCATTTTCATGGCCTCGATCGTCAGCAGGACGTCGCCCGCTTCAATGGACTGCCCTACTGCGACGTTCACGGACGAAATCATTCCCGGCATCGGCGAATTTACATGATCCGGGTTTTCGTCTTCTCCCTTGCGGCGCTGTTCGACTTTGCTTGCGAATTTGCGATTGGGCACTTTTATGGTTCTCGGCTGGCCATTTAGCTCAAAGAAGATGCGCACATTGCCATCGGCGTCGGTTTCGCCGATCGCCTGACAGCGGATAACGAGAGTCTTGCCTGGTTCCAGGTCGACCGCAATTTCCTGTTCGGGCGCCATGCCGTAGAAATATGTATGAGTCGGCAAAACGTGCATCGGTCCATACTGGCGCCGGTGGCTGCAATAGTCCAGGAATACGGCGGGGTACATCAGATACGACTGAAACTCTTCGCTGCTCAGTTCCCCGCCTGCTTCGGATGCGGCCTGTTTCCTGAGTTGCTTCAAGTCGGCTGCTGGCAGATTCTCGCCCGGCCTGCTGGCAATTGGCGGCTTGCCCTGCAAGACCTTGGCCTGGAGCGCAGGCGGAAAGCCGCCGTACGGCTGACCGAGCTCACCGGCGAAATAGGACTTGACGGAATCGGGGAATGCCACTTCGCGCTCAGGGTGTTCGACATCGGATCGGCTGATTCCCGAACTGACCATGAACAGCGCCATGTCGCCGATCATTTTCGATGTCGGTGTCACCTTGATCACATCGCCGAACATGTCGTTGACCACGGCGTAGGTTTCAGCCACTTCATGCCAGCGCGATTCCAGTCCCATCGCGCGAGCCTGCTCTTTTAGATTGGTGAACTGCCCGCCAGGCATTTCATGCAGGTATACCTCGGATGCGCCGAAGCGCACATCGCTTTCGAAAGCGGCATACAGCTTCCTTACCGCCTCCCAGTATTCTGAGATTTCCAAGATCCTCTGGGCGTCGATTCCGGTATCGTGGCTGCTGCCTCTCAGCGCCCTGACAACCGATCCCAGATTGGGCTGCGAAGTGGTGCCGGAAACCGAGTCCATTGCAAGATCGACGGCGTCTGCGCCGGCTTGCACAGCAGCTATGACGCTGGCGGCAGCAATGCCGCTGGTGTCGTGAGTGTGAAAATGCAGCGCAAGTCCGGTTCGTTCCTTGAGTCTGCCGACCAGCAGGCTTGCACTCGCCGGTGTCAGCAATCCGGCCATGTCCTTGATGCAAAGGATATGGATGCCCATATCCTGCATCCTGACTGCCATGTCTTCGTAGTACTGAAGCGTGTACTTGCTGCGTTCGGGATTGAGTATGTCGCCGCTGTAGCAGATCGCCCCTTCCAGCAGCTTGCCGGTTTCAAGTACGGCGTCCATGGCGACTTTCATATTGTCAACCCAGTTCAGGCAGTCGAAGACGCGAAAAAGATCGATTCCGGATTCGGCGCTTTGATAGATGAATTCTCGAACCACATTGTCAGGGTAGTTCTTATAGCCGACGCCGTTGGCACCGCGCAGCAGCATTTGCAGCAGAATATTCGGGACCTGTTGTCGTAGGACGCGCAGGCGCTCCCAGGGACACTCTTTCAGGAATCTCATTGCGACATCGAAAGTTGCGCCGCCCCAGCATTCAAGACTGAACAGGCTCGGCAGATTGACCGCGTAGGCGTCTGCGCACCGCGCTAGATCGTAAGTCCTGAACCGGGTCGCCAGCAGCGACTGATGCGCATCGCGAAACGTCGTATCGGTGATCAGGGCCGCTTGCTGATCCTGCATCCATTTGGCGAACCGTTCGGGTCCGAGCTCGTCGAGCAGCTGGCGCGTGCCCGAAGCCGGCTGCCGTGCGACGAGAGCGGGGACTCTGGGCTCGACAAATGCGGCAGGCCGCGGTCGGTCAAGTACCTCCAAGTTGCCGTTGACTGTAACGTCTGCGATGTAGTTGAGCAGACGGGTGGCGCGGTCTCTGCGCTTGGGAATGTTCAGCAGTTCCGGTGTTTCGTCGACGAAGCGCGTGGTGTAGGATCCATTCAGGAACTTTTCGTGGCCGAGGAGATTTTCCAGGAAGTGAAGATTTGTTGCAATGCCTCTGATTCTAAATTCCCTTAGAGCCCTGATCATGCGGTTCACGGCCTCGTCCGCGCTCGGAGCCCATGCGGTCACTTTCTCGAGGAGGCTGTCGTAGTACCGGGTTATGACTGCGCCCGAGTAGGCGGTGCCCCCGTCAAGGCGAATTCCGAATCCGGCGGCTCCACGGTAGGCTGAAATGCGTCCGTAGTCCGGGATGAAATTTTCTTCCGGGTTTTCGGTTGTGACCCGGCATTGCAGTGCGTAGCCGTTGGTGGCAATGTCGCTTTGTGCGGGCACGCCCGATTGTTCGACTTTGCCGATTTCGGCACCGGCGGCGATACATATCTGCGCCTTGACAATGTCGATGCCGGTAATTTCCTCGGTAACCGTATGTTCGACTTGAATTCTGGGATTCACTTCGATGAAGTAGCACTTGCCGGAATCGTCATCAAACAGGAACTCGGCGGTCCCTGCGTTCACATAGTCGACCGAATTGGCCAGACGCACCGCCGAATTGCAAAGCTCGGTCCGCTGCTGATCTGTCAGGAACAGCGCCGGTGCTCGTTCGATAATCTTCTGGTTTCGGCGTTGAATGGAGCAGTCGCGTTCGAACAGATGAACAATATTGCCATAGGAATCGCCGAGCAGCTGCACTTCGATATGCCGTGCCTTGCGGATCAGCTTTTCAAGATACACCTCCGAGCTGCCGAATGCTGCCTCGGTCTCGCGGCGTCCGAGGTCGACCGAATGCAGAAGATCGCCGGCTGATTCGATGACTCTCATGCCCCGGCCGCCGCCGCCCCAGGATGCCTTGAGCATGAGCGGATAACCGATACCGGCGGCCAACTCCGAGATCTGCCGGTCATCGTCCGGCAACGGTCCGGTGGCGGGCAGCACGGGAACGTTCGCTTTTCGGGCCTGGTTTCGAGCGGACACCTTGTTGCCGAGCTTGCGCATGACTTGCGGCGGAGGGCCGATGAATTTTATTCCTTCGTCTTCGCAAGCTTGCGCAAAGTCCGGATTTTCGGAAAGGAACCCGTATCCGGGATGAATCGCTTCTGATTTGGTGTTTCGCGCGACATCGAGAATTTCGTCGATTGCGCCGTAAGCCTGAATCGGTCCCATTCCGACGCCGATGCAGTAGCTTTCGTCGGCCTTGAATCTATGCAGGGAAAACTTGTCCTGTTCTGCGTATACGCCGACGGTGCGTATGCCCAGCTCGGTGGCTGCGCGAAAGACGCGAATCGCGATTTCGCTGCGATTGGCGACTAAGATTTTTTTGATTGTCTTGTGCGACTTCATGTCCTGTCCTGTGAGATGGTCAGCCCCGCCGGCCCAGATGAGCCGATTTGTTGGCGAAAACTCCGGATTCCTGACGCATAGCGCCAGGCGGCAGTGTCTTCTGAACTCGCTCTATTATGCCTGCTGGCTGTCTTGCCGCACTCAGCAAGTATGGGCGAGTCGAATTCAGCGCTGTCACGCGAAGAGCGTGCATGCGCGTAGGTCGATACTGGAAGCATGCCGGCGATTGTAATTCAGGCAATCGCGCAAATCCATATTGTTCCGAATCGATTTAGCATTTCGTCACCGAATGGACACTGCACCAATTACGAATGATAAGAATTTTACTGGGATTTGCGGACCGCCGCGGCCGATGTGCGCCCGGTACGGCATTCGCTGATGCCCGAAAGCCATCCAAGCGTTGATGGACGGTCAGTCGCAGTTTGACTGCGCGAACGAGAAACTGTCGTGATGTACGGACTTTGCGGTAACCGTTACTTGTCGGGTTCGTACTGTGAACCGAGCCTGCGAACCGGCTGAATATTATGGGTAGAATGCTATAATTGATATCAATGCAATCATTATTGAGGTCTAGTTGTGGCCAAAAGTCTTATTGTCCGAAACCTTGACGATGAAATTGTTGCCAGACTCCGACTTCGCGCGACTCGCAATGGCCGTTCAACCGAAGCCGAGCATCGTGAAATTTTGAACCAGGCATCAGCCTCCGAATCCAGTTTCGACTTCCTTGAACTAGCGGAAAAATTTCGCGAACTGACCAAGAACCGCACCCATACTCGGTCGGAACAACTCGTTCGCGAAGGACGTTGATGATTTGTGAATGCACCAATGTCATTCATAGGAAAGTGCGGCTCGAACAATTGACAGAGGATGAGGCGAGGTTTGCAGCACAGGTGCTTGCGGCTTCAACGGTTGAGATTCTTCCCGTCAGGCATCTGGCTCAATCGGCGGTCAATGCGGAGATTCAGCTGAATTATTCGGCTTACGATTGCGTGTACTTGGCATTGGCACTGGAGCAGGGACGTTCTTTGTGACGGCTGATGAACGGTTTCGGGCAAAGGCCCTATCGCACCGGTCAGGCAGAGACTCGCGAAGTGTGCTGTCTATTTCCGAAGCGCTTGAAGGATGCCGCTAAGGAATGCGTTTTGGATGAGTTGGCACAGGTAGACCGAATTTGCGCCTGCGTGTGCGAGGCATGCTGCGCAGCAGATTCTTCGAAGCCCGCTGCGCGTGTTGCAGGGCAATGGTACGGGTGCCAATAGTTTACAATCCAATTTCAGACTGGTTCTTGTGTATCGATTCAAATGAAGGTAATGGAAATGCTTATGCGAAGAATTTTTATCTCAATCGCCGCCACTCTCATGTTCGGCTCGGCCAATGCGGATGTTTCAATAAAATTCGCCAACGATTGGAAATGGGAAGGTCCGGCTGCACCTCTTCTTCTTGCCTGGGACGCAGGACTGTATAAGCAAGAGGGGCTGGAAGTTCAAATGGACACAGGCAAGGGATCCCTGGATGCGATTCCCAGAGTGGCATCAGGCACTTATGACATGGGCAATGCCGACATCAATTCCCTGATCAAGTTTCGCGACAAGAATCCGGACCTGCCGGTCAAGGCGATTTTCATGATCTACAACGCGCCGCCTTTTGCGATTGTCGGTCGCAAGTCACTCGGAGTCAGCATGCCGAAGGACTTGGAGGGCAAGACGCTTGGCGCACCTGCTCCGGACGGAGCATACGCGCAGTGGAAGGCGTTCGTCAAGGCGAATGGCATAGACGCAGGGTCGGTGGCGATCGAAAACGTCGGTTTTCCCGTGCGTGAGCCCATGCTTGCGCAAGGCAAGGTCGACGCAATTACAGGATACTCGTTCTCTTCGTTTATCAATCTTAAGGCGAACGGAGTGCCCGAAAGCGACATTTCGGTCATATTGATGCGCGAGCACGGACTCGATTTGTATGGAAACGTCATCATTGTCAATCCGGAGTTCGCCGAAGAGAATCCTGATGCTGTAAAGGGTTTTGTCAGAGCCACCATCAAAGGCTTTCAGCAAACAATCAATGACCCTGCCAGTGCAGTCGAGCATGTCCTGAATCACAACGATGTGGCGCGCAAGGAAGTTGAGCTTGAGCGTTTGGAAATGGCCTTGATGCAGAATATTGTGACAGACGAAGTCAGGAGCAACGGGCTGGGCGGCGTCGACTTGCAACGGCTTCAGCGCTCGATTGACCAGATTGCCGATACCTATGATTTCACGGCAAGGCCGCGTGTGCACGAAATATTCGACGCCAGTTTTCTGCCATCGGCTTCGGAAAGAATGGTCCCTTAGTTTCGTTGGCGGGATTTGTTGAATTAAGCGATGTCGCGCTGCGCTACTCAGGGCGCAGCGGCAGTCAGGACACGCTCGCCGTAGAGCACCTTGAGCTTCAGGTGGAGCAGGGGGCGTTTGTCGCAGTAGTCGGCCCGTCCGGCTGCGGCAAGTCAACCTTGATGAAGCTTGCCACCGGTTTGAATTTTCCGAGCTCAGGCAGCGTTAGAGTCGATGGCGGCAAGGTTGACGGGCCTGTCTCTATCGCCGGGATGGCGTTCCAGAATCCGGTAATGCTGCCGTGGCGCACGACGCGCGACAACGTTCTTCTGCCGATGGAGGTAGTGGAACCGCATCGCAGAAAAATTCGTTCAAATCGCAAGCGCTATCGGGCCATGGCGGATGAATTGCTGGCTTCTGTCGGGCTTGCCGGAGCGGGAGACCAGTATCCGTGGCAGCTGTCCGGCGGCATGCAGCAAAGGGCGGCGCTATGCCGTGCGCTGATTCACGAACCGCGCCTGCTCCTGCTGGATGAGCCGTTTGCCGCATTGGATGCGTTTACGCGCGAAGAGCTTTGGTGCGTGATTCGGGATCTGTACGACCGAAAGAAATTTACAGCCATCCTTGTCACTCACGACCTCAGGGAAGCGGTTTTTCTTTCTGACACTGTGCATGTCATGAGCGCAAGACCGGGACAGATTATCGTGAGCAAGGACATTCCTTTGCCGCGGCCGCGACCGATTGAAGTGACCTACGAACCGCAGTTCGCGGATCTGACGCATGAACTTAGAGGCTACATTGCGCAGGCGCGCAACTGAGACGCGCGTGCCTTTGCGCTGCAAATCCCAAGAGCCTGCCCGATTCGAAATTCTGCCATGAACACCGATTCTGCTGATCGCGGACGCATAGACTGGGTCAAGGCGGCCCCCTGGATTTGCACATTTGGGATGTTTGCAATTTGGGAGCTCGGTGTAAGGCTGTTTGGCATCCCATATTACATTTTGCCGACGCCTTCGCAGATCGCATATGCCATGTATGAATTTTCGGGCGCGCTGTGGAGCAATTCAATCCAAACGCTTTGGACTACGCTGTTCGGCTTTGCATTGGCAATAGCGTTTGGCCTGATGCTCGGGCTGTTCATCGGGTGGGACAAGCGGATCTATGCCGGCCTGTATCCGCTGATGATCGGATTCAATTCGATACCCAAGATTGCTGTCGTTCCAATTCTGGTGCTTTGGTTTGGCGCAGGCTGGCTGCCTGCCGTGCTGACGGCGTTTTTGATTTCGTTCTTTCCCATTGTGGTCAATGTGGCTACTGGGCTTGCGACTATCGAACCGGAAATGGAAGACGTGCTGAGGGCGCTGGGGGCAAAGAAAATGGATGTCATGGTGAAAGTCGGCATTCCAAGATCTCTTCCCTATTTCTTTGGCGCCTTGAAGGTTGCAATCACCCTGGCGTTCATCGGGTCTGTGCTGTCTGAAACCATTGCCGCAAATTCAGGAATTGGGCACATGATGCTGACCGCCCAGGCGAATTTCGAAGTTCCGCTGGTATTTGCCTGTCTGATTGCGCTCGCTGTCGAAGGGATTGGCATGTATGCGGTCATGGCGTGGCTGGAAGCAAGGATGACCGGTTGGGCCCACAGGTCAGGTTTCAACCGGTAGGAAGTCGTTGCCATGCACGTGCACATCAATCCGGTAGGCGGCATTGCCGGCGACATGTTTCTCGCTGCAGTTCTGGATTTGTGGCCTCAACTGTGGACGCCATGCATATCTGCGATTGCTTCTGTGCCGAACTTGGCTTCTTTGCAGCCCTCTTTCGACAAGCATAGCGATTTAAATCTGAAAGGACGCAGGGTTACATTCCGCGATCCGCACGAAGGCGAGCGAACGCACGCGCCGCATTCGCAGTTGCAACGTGAGCTGAGTCAATCCGGTCTTGATCCTGCAGTGCGAGAGACCGCCTGTCAAATTCTGTTGAGCCTCGCCGTAGCCGAATCGACCGTGCACGATGTGCCGATTGATGAGATTCATCTGCATGAAGTAGGCGCAGCAGACTCGATTGCCGATATTGTTGGCGCGGCATTCTTAATTCATTCAACGCCTGTTCGAAGCTGGTCGTGCGATCCGCTGCCTTGCGGAAGCGGACTGGTTTCCACTCAGCACGGAGAACTGCCCGTTCCGGTGCCGGCAGTAGCAGAACTGCTGCGCGGCTATCCGTTCCACAATGATGGCCGTCAAGGGGAGCGGGTAACGCCTACCGGGGCTGCAATACTGAAATTCTTGAATCCCGATTTCGCCTCGGCAATGCCTCCTATGACTCTTTCCGGCGTCGGAATCGGGTTCGGCGTGCGTACGATGCCTGGCATAAGCAACGTGCTTCGGCTGGTCAGGTATCAGGAAATCGAGCCACCCGTCGCAAACGAGCGCATAGCGGTGATCGAGTTTGACATTGATGATCATTCGCCGGAAGATTTGAGCATCGGAGTCGAGCGCATAAGAGCAATCGATACAGTTCTGGATGTGCTTCAATTTCCGGCATTCGGCAAAAAGGGCAGGGTGAGCATCCACGTCCGGGTTCTGAGCACTGCCGAGGGTTCCGACCGTGTGATGGCGGCCTGCCTTTCGGAAACGGCGACAATCGGCGTGCGCCGCCACTTCGTCGAACGTCGGTGCCTGACGCGATCGCAAGCGGTTTATCCGGTGGCAGACAGTGACAGTAGCGTAACTGTCAAGTGCGTTGACCGGCCGACCGGGGATCGTACCGCCAAAGTTGAGGCGGACGATGTCGCCGGCTTGGGAGACTATGCATCGCGAAAGTCATTGAAGCAGCGGATTGAGCAGTCGTTCGAGCGTGATGCACTAAGGGATGGCGAATCTACGGAGGAATGATGAGTCGCGATTCAGTGCAAGGATGCAGCAGCGCGGTGCTGCGTCACATCGATGAACTGCATCGTATTTTCGGTTCACTCGAGAACTGCGTATTGGCTGTAAGCGGCGGAGTTGACAGCATGACGCTTGCCATTGTGGCTGCGCGGTACCCGGGAGTGGCAGCGCGCATGTTTCACGCCGTATCTCCTGCCGTGCCGCAGGCTGCTACCGAGCGTGTGAAACGATACGCAGCAAAGGAGAATTGGGATTTGACGATTACCGATGCCGGTGAATTCGAAGACGGAAGATATCTCGAAAATCCCGTAAATCGATGCTTTTACTGCAAGTCCAATCTATACGAGACCGTCGCCGGCGTGTTTGCGGGCGAGCAAATCGTTTCCGGGACGAATGCTGACGACATCGAGGACTTTCGGCCTGGACTGATTGCGGCGCGCGATCATGGAGTAAGACATCCCTATGTGGAGGCTAATATCGCAAAATCCGAAATTCGTGAGATTGCGCGGCATATAGGAAGCGAGGATTTGTCGGAATTGCCGGCATCTCCGTGCTTGTCGAGCCGTGTGGAGACAGGAATCAGGATTGAGTCAGGCACGCTGATTGGAATAGACCGCGCTGAGAATCATATTCGCGGGCGCTTAGGGTCCAATGCTGTTGTACGTTGCAGAATTCGTCAAGGTCAAGTTCAGATCGAGCTTGACGAACACATTCACCGGCAACTGACACAGGCTATGAGTGCGCAGTTGAGCTGGGAGATACGGCCGCTTCTGGCTGAGCCCCATAGAGGCTTGCCGGTAGCGTTCTGTACGTACAGCATGGGCAGTGCGTTTGTTGGAGTCAAGGTATGACGGATTCGACGGATTTGCAGCTTGACACCGGCCGAACGGATCGAATCGGACTTGATGAGGCGATATTTTGCGAATTTAAATCGGTTGATCAAATTCAGCGCATCATTAACGGCGCAGTTGAGCACGGACGCACTTTGCTGCTGACACGGCTTGCGCAAGATCAGCTGTCTCAACTCGATAGCAATACAGTTCAAATGGTTGACTACGAACAGTCTTCCCGAACCGGACTTGTCGGTTGCGACCGCACTCCATATTTAGAGCCTCAGGTCGCAATAGTTACGGCGGGTTCATCGGACGTTGGCGTTGCGCGCGAAGCAGCGCGAACGCTGGAATACCATGGAACTGGGTCTGAAGAATTTCACGATTCAGGAGTAGCCGGATTGTGGCGGATATTGTCAATCGAAAAACGGCTGCGTGAATTTCGAGTTGTCATTGTCGCTGCCGGAATGGATGCGGCGTTGCCTGGGGTCGTTGCAGGGCTGATACCCGCGGTGGTTATCGCGATTCCGACTTCTGTCGGCTATGGGGTGTCCAAGGGAGGGAAATCCGCATTGAATACGATACTATCAAGCTGTTCTCCAGGGCTGGTTGCGGTGAACATTGACAACGGATATGGAGCGGCATGCGCTGCGATACGAATACTGCAAAATGCCAGGGCTTTCGAATTATGACAGAACCTCGAATTTTACGGACATTGCCGGGGTCAAATCGGTCTCATTGGGCGGTCATGCACAAAAATGATGCAAGAAAGGGGTGTTTACACTGTAAACACCGAAATTTCCAGGCTCATATTGCACAATTTTTGTGCACGCAGGCAGCATCTGATTACATCTCGGCGGGAAATACCAGCCAATCAGTCGGCAAATAGCTGATCGATCTTGGCCTAGAGGGTATGCCAATGAGCTTGGCGCTACTGCAGGGTTAATTCGACGAGATGGTCTGAACAGCCCTCTGCATCGTCATGGAAATGCTGCATGTTGCCTCCGTCGGGGCGGCATCGCCCCTTTCGAGCCGGCGGGTCCCCTTGTGTCGTTTCAGAGACACTCAATTCAAGAGTCGTTCCGCCCATTCTTCAGGTGCGTAATCTTCTCCTCGCTAAGACCGGTGTATTTGCGAATCGAATCCTCCCTGACCCCTTCTTGCAGCATTCTTTCCGCTACCGACTCGATACCTTGCGATCTGCCCTGCTCGATACCAATTTCAATACCGTCTCGCCGAACCATTTCCTCAACGCTTAGCAATTCATTCATCATCTCGTAGCCCTCCGAATCTTTTCCAATTTGTTGCACAATCGCCTCGATTATAGAGTCGTCGTGATAGCGCCGCAAATATCTTAGCGCCGCAGCGCGCAACTCCCTGTACGGCTCGCCCGCCATGCGCGGCCACACGCGAGCCAGCATTTTCACCATGTCCTTGTCTATCGTATCGAGCCCGGTGCCCAGCGCCAGCAGCGCAAACGCCGATCTGTAGCCCGACTCGTCTATGCGCCTTCGCATTCCGGCGTCGGTCAAATCCACAACCCGCACTGTGAAGTTCATCACATGCGGCGCGCACTCGTCCCAGAACGCCGGCGTCACCCCGTCAAGCCACTCGCGCATCCCCGGCGCGACGTGAAACCGGCGCGACGTGTCATTGCTGATCAGCACATTCACCACCGGAACGAAGCTGTCCCGGTAGAGTCCGGCCTGATAGCGCAAATGCTGAGCGATCAGCTCGCGGACATTCACGTCCGATTTGTACTCGATGAGAATCCGCACCGCGTGTTCGGTTCCGGCCAACTTCGCTTTGAACACGGCATCGGCGTCGCGCTTGCCGTGTTCGATCGAATAATGCTTCGTCGGAATGCGCTGCACCGACTCCGGATCGAGCAGCTTGCCGAATCGTCTGGAAAACGCCAGCAGGGCCAGCTCCGACTGGCACGCTGCGCACTGCGCGATCATGCCGCCCATCCAGTCGTGATCGTTTACATCCCCGATTGGCGAAGAGGGTTCGCTTGCCTTGACCATCAGGCCTCCTTGTTTCAGTGCAACAGCCGGTTTCGCGCCAGACGGCCGCTTGTGCGGTTCGCATCTGTGCCGATGCTGCAATGATGGAGCCCTGGGCGGAGCAGGGCAACAATTAATTCAATCTCGGTTCGATTGAATTAATTTCAACTCGCTCGGCGTCGCGGTGCGAACGCCTGAATTGATGGAATTCGGCAGCCGTTGGCCGAATCCGCAGCAAGCGCCAATGGGCACGGCGCTACTGCCGGGCGAGTGCGACGAGGCGGTCTAACAGTCCCTGCGGTGTCATCGGAAAGTACCAAACTGCCTTCTTTTGGCGGCAGCGCGCCTTTTGAGCCGGCGTACCCCCTTGTGTCGTTTCAGTGACACTCAATTCAAGAGTCGTTCCGCCCATTCTTCAGGTGCGTAATCTTCTCCTCGCTAAGACCGGTGTATTTGCGAATCGAATCCTCCCTGACCCCTTCTTGCAGCATTCTTTCCGCTACCGACTCGATACCCTGCGATCTGCCTTGCTCGATGCCCTGCGACCTGCCCTGCTCGATACCAATTTCAATGCCGTCTCGCCGAACCATTTCCTCAACGCTTGGCCATTCATTCATCATCTCGCAACCCTCCGAGTCTTTTCCAATTTGTTGCACAATCGCCTCGATTATAGAGTCGTCGTGATAGCGCCGCAAATATCTCAGCGCCGCAGCGCGCAACTCCCTGTACGGCTCGCCCGCCATGCGCGGCCACACGCGCGCCAGCGTCAATAACAACTTTTCTTTTCCGAAATGAAAAATTTTCTAGGATTTCACCTACTGCCTGAAAACGCGCAACATACTCTCTAGCGCGATGCTCCAGCATTTGGGCAGGCGTGTGAATTTGAAGGCGGTAGTCTCATTGGATAGGCGCACCTGAAAACACGGTTTCTGTTTCCAGGCTGTACATGAGGTGATGTCGATGCAATCTAATGCGATGCCGCCGTGCACACCATTGCGTACGGAGGTTCTATACCTGATCCAAATCCAGCAACGCATTGAAATAATCTTTCTGGAACTGTATGGGCCAGACCGAAGGATTTGTGTAACGTAGACCGTAGAAAGAACAATGCAACCGGTCTCGGTATTTCCGGGAGGCTTGCAGTCCGCTTGAAATATCGAGCTTACAAGTGTCTATTGCCGAGTCAATCCAGATTCCGTATCCGTTAGACCTACAAGATTGAGGTCATTGAATGGAGCGTTATGTGGCGATTGCCTCCGCTTCTTTCAGATACTCGGTTAAGTCGAGGATTTTCGGGCGATGTCCAGATATTTGCACATCAGTTCCGCGCCATCGAGAATTCTGACCGTGTGGCGTTGCAGAATGTCGGGAGGCACGTAGTAGAGGCGACTGTGCCGCACCGCAGTCAAGGATGGCCACTGCAGCCATTCATCTAGCCAGTCAGGTCTTTGTTCTCCGTGTCCGCTTGCTACAATGACATCGGGGTCGCGACTAATGACCGATTCAATGCTTATCCTTGGAGCCATAGGCAATGAATCAGAAAATATATTTCTGCCACCGCACATGCGAATCACACTGGAAATCAAGTGCTTTCCATTGATTGTGATAAGTGGCTTGTTCCAAACTTCATAGAACACGCTTACTGTCTCCTTGCTCGCGAAGCGGTTTCTCAATTGACTCAGGCGATCGTTGAACTTGCGAGTGGCTTGTTCTGTGGTGCTGTCTGTACCCAGTAGCTTTCCAAGTCTGGTCAGAGTTGATGCGACATCTTCCGGTTCGCGAGGCTCGTCTACATAGACTGTGTAATTCAAATCTCTCAATCGGTTGATAATTTCCCACCCATTGCCTCCAAACGCGAGAATCAAGTCAGGATTCAAAGCAACCACCATTTCGAAACTGATCTTTTTGTAGCTGCCGATTGTCGGCAGTTTCTCTGCTTCCGCCGGAAAGTTGCTGTAACTGACTGTCGCGACAATTCGGTCCCCGCCTCCGGCCGTGAAAACCTGTTCAGTGAGATGAGGGGCGAGAGTAATTATGCGTTGCGCAGGTTGTTCTAAGACGATTGTGTGGTTGCTATCGTCGACGACAGCGACCGGACCACCGTGAGCGGAGGTGAAAATCAAGCAAAGCGTGATATAGGGAGCAATTTTGAGCGTCACACGAAATTACCGTTCGTTTGTTCATGAATTCTGATTAAAGCGAAAAGTATAAGTCCTTAGAATTCAGCGCGAGCAAAATTGCCGCAATGGCTAGGCCCCATATGCCCATTGAACGCCACACAAGTCGTATTGAGCGAATGATATCGCGCGATTCGACTTCGCGTCCGGTGCCAAGCACCGGACGATGATCGATGTTCCCGTCATAAGTTACTGGTCCGCCAAGTTCAATGCCGAGCGCGCCGCCCCCGGCGGCCATTACAAGTCCGGCATTCGGTCCTTCAGATACTGCCTTTTGATTTTTGATGCAATGAATTGACTGGGCAAATTTTCCGCTCAAAGCGTAAGCGACGGCTGTGAACCGGGCGGGAATAAAATTCATCGCATCATCAATTTTTGCCGATGCGCGTCCGAATTCGATGTAGCGCTCGGTTCTGTTGCCCCACATCGCATCCAAGGTATTGACAAGCCGAAACATGAGAGCTCCAGGTGCGCCAAGTATCAGAAACCAGAAAATCGGAGATAGCGCGCAGTCGGTGCCATTTTCAACAACCGCCTCTACTGCGCCCTTGGCTATGCCGCACTCGTCCAGCTTGTCGGTTTCTCGACTCACGATGCGACTGACGCTGTTTCTGGCCGATACAGTGTCGCGACGTTCCAGGTGTCGGTACACTTGCATGGCATGTTGCCGCATGCTCTTCCAGCCGAGTGTGAAATACAGAACGAGACACTCCGCGAAGGGTTGCCAGTACCCAGGCAGCCAATCAAGAAATAGCCACAAAATTACGGCAGGCGGGACAACAAGTACTGCCCAGCACAGGATTCCGCGATGAACCGGAGAAATCCAGCGGAAGACGGCGCCTCCACTGAGCCGCTCCAGTTTTTCGGCCAAGGCGCCAAACAAGACCAGAGGGTGAAGCTGTTTCGGCTCACCGAGCAACTCGTCCAAAACCAGCGCTGCAAGAATTAAGTATAGTGCGGTCAACTCGAATACTCGAACATGACAGCAGCCAACAAAACAGACACTTCCACCAATTCCACCAGTACTCCGATGCAGTCGCCTGTGAATCCTTGCAGTCTGCGAGTCATTGCTATGCGCCATGCGAAGAAGATGACGGCAACGGCGGACAAAAGCACAATCCACAGCCAAAAAGATACGATCGCCAATGGCACAATTAGACCGGCGAGGATGATGATTACGGCAACCTTTCTCTCTGACTTTCCTAGCGATTGCTGCAAGTCCTTACCCAGTCCTGTCTCTCTCGCATATGGAAGCCACAAGAATGCAGGCAATATCGCCAGCCTAGCCGCGAAAGGTGCAATAAGCAGCACAGTCCAGTCTTGAAATGCTGTCAACGCAGCAATTTTTACGATCACTGCGAGCACGATTGCAATGACGGCAAACGTGCCCGATCGCGGGTCTTTCATGATTTCGAGGGTTCTGGACCGGCTGCCTAGTCCTCCGACCCAGGCATCTGCACAGTCAGCCAGACCGTCCAAATGCAGTCCTCCCGTAATCAGTATCCACATAACCACCAGCAAGGACGCTTGCAAGAACGGAGGAAGCGACTGCAATGCCCATCCGCAAAGCATTAGTGCAGAGCCGATTCCTATGCCGACTGCCGGAAACCACATAAGCATTTCGTGCTTCCTGGCATTTCGCAGGCTATCGGTCGATCCTGTCGGAATGCTGGTCAGAAACTGCACAGCGGCTTTGAGAGATACAAGACAGTTCAAGGATCAGTCCCGATCTGCCCGGTGCCGGGTGAAAGACAGTGCGCAATCAATGCAGGCAAGGTTTCAAAGTCATCGCTGCAAATTCGAATGCGGGTGAAGCATGCGTATGGAACTGCAGCTTGCATCGCACTTGCAATCGGCAAATTCAAAATATGGGCAAGCAGCATTCGTGTCGTACCGCCGTGCTGAACGACGAGCACATGCCCGCCGCGATGAGATTGAAGTGTTTCGCTGAGTGCGTTTACGACTCTGGCGCGAAACGCGAGTACGGACTCGCCATGCGGCGGGGTAACCAGTTCCGGGTTCGCATAGAATTGGTGCATCTCACTGTAATGCGAGGCGAACAACTCCTTGAAATATTTGCCGTCCCAAGTTCCGAAATCCATTTCACGCCAATTGTGATCGACCTGCAGCGCAATACCTTGATTTGAGCTGAACCAGTCCGCGAATTCAAGACAGCGCCTCAATGGAGAACTGACTACAGCAGTCCAGCCTTTCCATGGCCGCAAGGCCGCTTTCATTTGCTTCATGCCTTCTGGAAGCAACGCGGCATCCGTTGAGCCGCATAGGATTTCGCCGCCTCCCGCGACCATCCCATGTCGCAGGAGATCTATCGTGGTATGACGAGTCGGCTTATGATGAATTGCTGCTGACACTGGCCTGTTCAAAGGTTGCCATTTCGCTATGCAGTTTCAGTGCGCATTTCAGGACTGAGCAAACGACTGCCGCACCGGTACCTTCGCCCAGTCTCATGCCGATGCTGATCAAAGGCGGAGCGTTTATCAGCTCAAGAGCGTGGCGATGACCTGCTTCGTCCGACAGGTGAGCGAACAAAAGCCATTCACGGACTGCCGGATTGAGCTCAATCGCGCAAAGAGCGGCGGCTGTCGAGATAAACCCGTCGACCAGACATGGGATTCCGCGTTGAGCGCACGCGACATAGGCTCCGGCAAGCGCTGCAATTTCCAGCCCTCCAACACTTTCAAGAGTGCCCAGCACACCGCTGGAAATACGATCTCGATGCAATTCAAGCGCAGCGCGAATGGATTCTTCCTTGCGGCTAAGTCCTGCGTCGTCAATTCCTGTTCCTCGTCCGGTCATCCGGTCGACAGGAGCGTGAAGCAAAGCGGAAAAGATCGCACTTGCCGACGTTGTGTTGCCAATCCCCATCTCTCCGCCGATAAATAAATCCGCTTTTGCGGGTGCATAGTCTCGTCCTGTTTGCAATGCCGCCCGCAGGGTACCAGCGCTCATCGCGGCAGTTTTGCAAAAGTTGTCAGTTCCATTGGCGAGTTGCACGTTGACGACATTGGGGAGGTCTTCCAGCGGAATGGCTGTGCCTACATTTACAACCAGGAAATCGGCATTGTGAATTCTCGACAGGACGCAAATTGCAGCGCCTCCGGCTGCGAAATTACGCACCATTTCGCCAGTCACCGCGCTTGGAAACGCAGACACGCCTTGTTCTGTGACACCGTGATCGCCCGCGAAAACACGCACGGATATTTGACTCAGCGACGGCATGACGGTAGATTGCCAGCCTGCGAACGAGATCGCCACCTGCTCCAACTGTCCCAGTGATCCTGGAGGCTTGGTGAGATTCAGTTGTCGCTGCGCCGCCTGGGCGCGGCTTTCATTGCAGATTCGTGCGACCGGGTTAGTCCACCAGTTCATCTTTCTGTCCCAGGCGGTTGATTGTACGATTCGCAATTGCTATAGGTTTTCAGTTCCAAAGGCATGCCCGCAACGGTTAAGGTGACGCTGTCGCAGCAGTTGGCCAACTCCTGATGCAACAGCCCGCTTTCGTCAACAAACTTACGGGTAATGCTTCCCAGTGGAACAATGCCGAGCCCGACCTCGTTGCTGACGAAAATGATCTTGCCGGACAATTTTGGCAGCACTGAGAACAATTCGCTGCGCTGTAATTCCCAGCACTGCGATTGCAGACAGTTGCTAAGCCACAGCGTCAGGCAGTCGACTAGGACGCATGTATCATTCCCATGAATCGACTGCAGCGCTTCGGCAAGGTGAACTGGCTGTTCAATTAACGACCATCGTCTGTCACCGGATATTTTGTCTCTGCGTCGCTTGTGTTGCTCAATCCGGGCGATCATTTCATCATCGTCTCCCGTAGCCGTAGCGACGTAGACCACGTTCATACCGCTTTCGACAGCGCGTTGTTCGGCGAGCCGGCTTTTTCCGGAGCGCGCGCCTCCGAGAATCAGTTCAATTTGTGCGCAGTCAGCCATTGCACTATTGCAGGATTGCCACAGGCTTTCGGGTGACTGGATGCGGGATGAACTGAAGGTCGACACCCAACACGTCCCGCAGAATGCTGCTGTTCGCAATTTCCTCGGGCGAGCCTTGCGATGCCAGCCGACCGTCGGAAATAAGAGCGAGCCGGTCCGCACAGTTCAAGGCGATGTTGAGGTCGTGCACTACCATGACGACTGCAACGTTTTGCCGAGCCATGCTTCTAACGATATCCAGCAGCAGCTGCTGGTGAGAGATATCGAGAGACGACGACGGTTCGTCGAGCAGCAAAACCCGATGATGCTCAGTGTCGTCAACTACAGCGGGCTGCCAGACCTGCGCGAGCACACGCGCGAGTTGCACGCGTTGCTTCTCACCGCCGGACAGCTGGGTGTAGTTGCGTTGTGCAAGATGCCATCCGTCAACCGCTTTCAGTGTCTGGCGCACTATTTCCCGGTCTTTGGCGATACCGGTGTCGTATGGAATTCTGCCCATCAGCACGACCTCTTCTACAGTGAAGGGAAAATTCAATGTAGAATGCTGCGGCAGAAAAGCCAGCATTCGAGCCCGCTGAAGCGGTTTCCACTCGAAAAGATGGCGCCGATTGAGCAGCAGTTCGCCGGAATCGGCTTTCAATTCGCCGCTGAGAAGCTTGAGGACGCTGGTTTTTCCCGCACCGTTGGGTCCCACCAATGCGGTAATCGTGCCAGGCGCGCATGTCAGACTTAGATTGTCTACGCGAACAATGCTGCCGCTAGTGAGCGATGCTGACTGAATGCTAAGCATAGGTATTGCGTCGCTGGCGTATCAGGATCGAGATAAAGAACGGAACCCCCAATATCGCGGTTACCACGCCGACCGGGAGTTCGGCCGGAGCGACAGCGACTCGTGCGATTGCGTCGGCGGATACGAGCAGCATCCCGCCGAGCAATGCGGACGCCGGTATCAGATTTCTGTGATCGGGGCCAATCAGAAGACGTATCAGATGAGGCACAACGAGCCCCACAAAGGCAATTGTTCCTGCTGTCGATACGGCCACTCCGACACCGAGCGATGTGTAGATGATCAGTCGGCGCTTCA
The DNA here is from genome assembly GCA_965214615.1 of Arenicellales bacterium. Classification (GTDB taxonomy): domain Bacteria; phylum Pseudomonadota; class Gammaproteobacteria; order Arenicellales; family JAJDZL01; genus CBDAUN01. The sequence continues at coordinate 2,191,279 of OZ243952.1, read as the reverse complement.
GCCATTCGACTCCGATGCCTAGATGCCGTGCTTCGGACTCGCCAAGCAGCATTGCATTCAGTGCCCGGCTTTCCCTTGGCAGAACGAACATCAGTGCTGCGCAGATAGCGGCGCAAAGACCGACTTGCTGCCAATCTGCAGTTTCCAGATGACCCATCTGCCACAGGCTGATGCGCCGGAGCATGTCGTTGTCTGCCAAGAAGCTGAACAGTTGATTCAGCGCACCGGCTAGGGCGCTGATTGCGATTCCTGCAAGCAGCATTGTGGCAACTGAGGTGCCTTCGCTGCTATTGGCCAAGCGATAGACAATCCACGCGGCAAGCAATCCTCCAACGAAGGCTCCGATCGATACCGCTGGCAGCCCGAGGGCCGATGCCGGAAAGAGCAGGGCGCCGAACACAATGACAAAGCTTGCTCCGGCCGATGCGCCGGCGGACACGCCGATCAAGGAGGGGTCGGCCAAGGAGTTTCGGAAAAGTCCCTGCAGAACCGCGCCGCAGCTTGCCAGTAAGGCTCCGATGAGGAAACTAAGCAGCATGCGCGGCAGGCGAATCGATTGCATGATCATCTGATTGCGCGATTGCGTCGGCTCCGAGTTCAGCATGTCTAGCAGAACCATCGGAGAAATTTGCACGGGGCCGATCAGCAGCCCTGCAATGGCTGCTGCGCCTGACAATACGATCAGCAGTGCAAAGCACGATCTTGGCACCATTAGTCGCATTGGAAATCTATGGGTTCGCTAGGGCTTGGAGGTATCGCTGAACGCGGACGATTGATAGATTCGGACGCTTGCAGTCTGTCCGGTCGGCATGTCCGAGCACTTCGTCAGTTCATTGTACGCTTGACTGAGCCGCCATGTTTGCATCTATAGGTCAATGCCGGGTCGTGCCTTGATGCCGGACTTGAAAGCATGCTTGATTTCCTTGACTTCGGAAACCGTATCAGCGATGTCTCGCAGCCCTGAGCCTCCGCCGCGCCCGGTTACGACGACGCTCTGTTCGGCAGGTCGCTTGGCGATGGCGTCGAGCACAATGGACTGTTCAAGATATTTGTAGCCGAGCATGTAGGTCAGTTCATCCAGCACAACAAGGTCGTAGGCAGAATCAGACAGCATTTTTGATGCAACATCCCATGTCTTTAACGCGGCAGCGATGTCGCGTTCTCGATCCTGAGTTTCCCAGGTAAATCCGGTGCCCATCTGATAATGTTCGACCTCGGGATGGAGGTTGCTTAGAAACAGCGACTCGCCGGTCGGCCGGTTCCCTTTGATAAACTGCACTACGCCGACTTTTTGTCCGTAGCCGAGCGCCCTTAGAACCATGCCGAATGCGGAACTGCTCTTGCCTTTCCCGTTGCCGGTCAAAAAAACGAATACACCGCGTTCGGTTGTCGCTCTTTTCACACTGGCATCAACCTTATCCTTTTGCTTCTGCATTTTCAGCTTGTGACGTTCGTTGATACTGGTGTCATTCATTTGCTAAAGTTCTCCATTGAAATTTTGCCGAACCGGCTCGGATATCCGAGCCGGCGATAGCGCGACAGGATCAAAATCTGTATTCCATTGAAATCTCGAACGTCCTTCCTTCATTTTTATAGGGATTGTCGTCGCTGGCGAGATTTGTCGTGTAGTCCTTGTCGAATAAGTTATCGATATGCCCTGAGATGATCAAGTTATCTGAAAATTTGTATTCCGCGTTTATCCCGTAGATCGCATAATTTCCTAAATTGCTCCCACGGTCAAATCGAGAATGCTCGTAGAATGCATTAGCGCCAACAAAGATTTTTCCGATCTGCCTGCCAAGTTCAATCGAAGCCGAACCGCGTGCCCGATCGTCAAGGAAATTACCGGTTTTGTCGTCGTATGCTTCGAGATAGTCTCCGCTGAAGTTGAAGATATTATCATTCCACTCCTTAGTCAATTCGATTTCTACGCCCTTCAAAGTTACCTCGTCGACATTGACGGGCGAGGACGGAAACCCTTTCCAGACGATCAAATTTTCTATTGTCGTGTGATATAGGCTTAATTTCCAGTGCAAATCGTCGTGCTGTGATCGCAACGAAACCTCAGTTGACTTGCTTTCTTCCGGCTTCAAGTCCGGATCGCCGCGAAAGAAATCTTCCTCATAGAACAATTCATTGAGGCTCGGGGCTTGGAAAGCTGTGCCGTAATTTGCCGCAATTTGGTAGGTATCGGAAATATCGAAGGATTGCTGAATGTTGTAATTCGTCTCCGATGCGTAGGTGTCGTTTCTTTCGTGCCGCACATTGGCTACTGTTGCAGACCGTTCTCGTTGGTGTTGCCAGAGTGCGAAGTATCCTTTATTCGTACGTTCATCATTTGCGTAGGTGTCAGTTGAATCAACTTTGTCCTGCTGATATTCGGCGCCGACTGACACCTGATCTCTCGAAGACGCAATCCAGTTTGCTTGAAGCGAGTAGTCCGATTTGCGAGTCTTGAAGTGGGTGCGGCGGGAATCATTCGTAGGATGATCAGGTTTCAAATCCTGGCGGTTGTCTGTGGCGGTTCCGATGATCGCCGAAAAGTTCAAGTCTGATGAATGATCGTAGTCTATCCTAGCCGATGTAGTACTCAATTCGAAGCGTTGGTGCCAATTTCTGCCCTTGTGCTCACGTCCACGGCTTTCCGATGAACTCGTTGAGATGTTGTCGTAGTCCAGCACTGAAACGCTACGAAAGTGAGTCAGATTCAATTCTAGATCGTCCTGTAAGAAAGTGGTCAGCGAAAGATTTCCAGAACTGCGCTTGAATCCGTCCTTGTCCTCGTTTCCTCCGCCTTTGTATTTTGTTCGATCAATTCCATCAGTCGACTCTTTAGTTGCAGAAACAAACATACTGACTTGATCTTCCCCGAATCCGGCTTGAGCGGTGTACTTGCGTTCACGATTCGAACCGACCGAGGTTTTGACGGAGCCGTAGGTGCCAGCCTGATGCGGCTTCTTGGTGAATATCTGAATCACTCCGCCAACGGCGTCAGCGCCATAGACACTGGACATTGGGCCTTTGACGATTTCGATGCGTTCGATGATTTCGAGCGGAATTCGCTCAATTGCTGTTAGGCCAAGTGTGGCGCTCGCGGTCCGCATGCCATCGATTAAAACAAGAAGATGCTTCTCGTCTGTTCCGCGTACAAAAATTCCTCCTCTCGAGCCTTTGCCACCGCTATCGCGGAAGCTCAAGCCGCTTTTTCTTGACAGCAGAGTCCCGAGATCTCGGGGCTTGGTTCGTTCAATTTCTTGCGCAGTGATGACTTCAGTTGTTGCTATGGTATCGCGAAGCGGAGTCGCTATGCGCGTAGCAGTGACGACGACTTCCGGTTGATCGCTTTCATTTTCTACTTGCTGCGCTAGCGCTGCGGGAAGCGAAAGTGCAAAAGCAACGAGACATAGAATGAATTTGTTCATATTTCCTCCAATTTAGATGTAAGACAGACTGGTGCCATAGATTCAGTTTTGAGTTTGCAGTTTTGAATGAGACTGGGAGAACTTCGCAGGTATCGACTGCCTAAAAAACCTAGCCCTGTCGAATGAATGATCGAATACGCTTGTTGCATATCATTCTCGCAATAGAATTAGCTTTCCGGTTTCAGGATCCTGATAGACTTGTCCGACAGGAACCATTCCTGCGCCTCCGCGCTCGCCGCTTTGCGGCAATTCAGGCAGTTCCTGACCTCTGTGAATTTCTTGCGGTGCGACAGTAAAATAATCTTGCAACTGAGAACTCATCGCCACCAGTGCCACAATCAGTCCGCATGCGAAGACCAGCATAAGGTCGAGCAGATTGGCCAGCGGGCCGTGAGATTCATCATCTGCTCCAGAAAAACGCCCGCGGTCCCAGCGCCGATTCATGTCTTGCGCTCGCTTTGCCCAGCTTCCAGTTCGGTGAGCAGTTCGTCGTACCACCGCCGCCGAAGTCTGCCCATGACGAATCCGCTAATTCCCACAAGCAACCCCAGTACAGTTGTGTCGAATGCGACGCTGACTGCGGTTGAAAGAATCGTAAGCTCTCCCTCGCCCAATGCGGCCAGGCCGGGGCCGAGAGGGATCAGGGTTCCCATCAGGCCCAGCATTGGCGCGATTCTCGCCAGAAAGTCGCAGTGGTCAATTCGGCGCTTAGCCAGATGCTCGACAAATGCGTGATCTGCGTCCAAGCGCAGCACTTTCAGCGTCCGAAAATATTCTGCAAGAAGTATCCCGAGTTCTACAAGTGCCCAGACCGTGACCGCCATAAGCGCCCAAATAACCGGCTGAAGCAGCCAGCCGACAACAAAGTGAAGAAATCCGATTGTGTAGCCGCTAAACATTGATCACCTTCCGAGAATGCCTGCGCCTCACACTTACAGTGCCGATGAACCAGCCGATGCAGATCAGCACTATGCAGGCGGCAAGCAGGATGGGAAGCGTTGGCAGTTGCAATTGCGTCGGTTCACTTGCGTTTTCGGGTTCGGGTTGCGCTGATTGCTGTTGCGGCACAGATGTATCGACTTGCTCGTTTTGCAGTACGACTTCAGATATTTCTTGCGGCCCCTTGTCAACCTGATAGACGATCTGGGCGGCAGTCACTTTTTCGCGTAATTGCAGGTACTTTTCGTCTGAAACATAGTCTTCAAGCCAGTCGTAGAGCGGATGCGACGGGGTGGTGTGGCCGCTGCCCGGCAAGCCGTTGGCGAGAATTAAATCTGCAAACTTGTCCGCAAGCTCGGCGATCGTTTCCGCGCTTGCTTCCCAGAACTCCTTCTGAGCCGATACCAGCATGATTGCCAGCATGTTGGCGAGAACGTGGGCGTTATGTCTGTCTTCCAGAAATTCGTCAAGTCCCAGTTCCAGACGGTCGTCGATGTATACGCTTTTCACTTCATCCCAGACCCAGGATTTGACTATGCCCGGATTGGTTACCTGCCATCCCCATAGGTATTCCAGAAACTCGCTGCCCATGGTGCGGGCCCCGGCATAGCCTTCATCCATTAAAGGCTCAAGCCATTGAGGATTTAAGTGTTGGCCGCGCAACTCGCGCAGTATGGCAAGGCGCAAGGGCTCGATGGCATAATTGCTTCCGCCAGCATGCGAAACGATATGACTGTGCGGGGCTTCGCCGCGCTGTGTTTCAATAGCCAGACTCAAGCCGCCAAGATAGTCGAATGAATCATTGTTATCCAGTACCCCGTATAAGTTGCTTGATCTGCCAAGATAGGCATTTGATACGCTTTTGAGGCGTTGCCGGAAAATTTCCTGCCGCGGTTCGCCTGATTGGCTTTCGCCGTAAACGTGTCCCATCCGGTTCAAATACACTTGCGCGACTTCCTGGCGCTGCTCCCAGCTTCCCGAGCGCTCAATCACACGATTGACACCTGCGCCGTAGGCTCCCGGAGGAGCGCCGAAAACCCGGTACGCAGACTCCTTTCCAGCCATCAACGGCGCTGCGCCCCCTGCAAGCGCTTCACGCGCATCGTCCACCCACCGCGCGGCGACGTGATTGTGCAAGAGCGACTCTGAGCCCGGATTGCGCAACTCGCCAAGAGGCGCAAGCGCATGATTCAATGCGGCTGTCAATGCCGGATAGTTCTGCTGAATTAGGATTGCAGATGCATCCAGTGCCATCAATACAGCGCGCTGCAACCAGACAAGCTGCGCGCCATACAGATCGCGAAACAACCCGGAAGTGGTAAACACCATGTCGTGCCGTGCGCGCGGACGATCTGCGTCCAGTGCTCCGTCCAAATTCAAGCGTTCGAGTCCCTTGAATATGCCTCGGCTGTTCCAAATTGGCTTGACCCCTAGCATGTCGAAGCCGAAAGCGATCATTGCGCCTTCGTCACGTACCGTGTCGGATGCCCAAAGAACCAGGGCGTTCGCCTGAGTGTCTTCAGCTCTCATAAGTCTGGCAGACGCAGCCATTTCAACTCCGAGCTGGTAGCCGACAGGCGAGGGTATCAAGCTTCCGTCGAGCGCAAAGAAATTGCGCCCGGTCGGCAGCACTTCCGGGGTTCTTATGGGATCGTTGCCTTTGCCAGGCTTGACGTAGCTCCCCCTAAGTCCGGCCAGCAGGGCGCTGATTTCGGATGCTGGCGAAATTCGCAGAAGCTCGCGCCAATCTGCGGCATCGTCAGGCGAGATGTTTGTCGCTTGGTCCATGTCATGAGGATTTGAGCTTTTTGTCATGGATCGGATCATGACCTCCACCGCCTCATCAGACCAGTTGCTGCCGAATGTATGCAGACCCAGTGGCATGAACTGTTCCTGTAATTTGGTCAGATAGTGCCCGACCTCATGAACCAGCAGCTCGTCATCGATCTGATCGAACTGCGTGATGCCTCGGACCGACAATTCTCCGGCCATGGCTTCGAGCATCTCTTCGGCTAAATTCAATTCTTCAACCAATTTCTTGATCTCGCCTACGGTTCGCGATCGCAATGCGCTGTTGCCGTGCGAGGCTGACTCGTAGCTTTCGACCAGTTGCCTTAGTTCCAGGAGCCGATCGTACAAGTCCGTGCTGTCCAGCGGCGGTGTGAGGTGGTCGACCATGACGGCGAAACCGCGTCGCTTTGCCTGAATGCCTTCTCCGACGCCGTCAACGATGTAGGGGTAGATGCTCGGCAAATCTCCCAGTACCGCTGTGGGATAGTCTTGCGCGCCAAGGCCCGCCCTGTGCCGCGGCAAGAACTCGTAAGTCGAATGGCGTCCCAAGTGCACCAGCGCGTCGGCTTCAAACTCGTTTTGCAGCCACAGATAGAAAGCCAGATACTGATGCGGTGGCGGAAACGAAAGATTGGCATGCAGCAGTTCTTCGTTCAGCTCCCATCCGCGAGGCGGTTGCGGGCCGACAAATACGTTACCGAACTGCACACCGGGAATGACCAGCGAACCGTCATGAACCATAACTTGTCCCGGTGCAGGCCCCCAGCCGCGCAGACCTTCAATTCCGCTCCCTGCGATCGCTTCAATCAGACTTTGCGACAACTCCCAGTCAATATCTTGCGATGCGTATGCTTGTTCGAGTTGATCCAATAGATTGAGTACCCGAAGTCGTGCAGGATGGTCGGCGCCGTCCACAATGTGACGCAAGTCCTCGATGACCCGCGTGCGAAGCGATTCCGCGGCTTGACCGCTATCGTCCCATGCAGCGCCGCTTGTTTGCCGCAAGACCGCATTGAGGTAGCCGAGCGGGCCGTTTTCCAGCTCTTGACGCAGCGCGGCCGGCATCGACTCATACCAGCGCTGATACTTGCCAGGCGAAATGCCCACCACCCGCCGGGACATGTCGGACAAGGCTTCGCCGTCTTCCGGAAGATTGACTGCGCGATCCTGCAGGATATCCAGCAACTGCTCTTCGGTATCCGGCAATTGGCCAACGTCATATCCTTCGTCTTTCAATGAGTTCAATAGATGAAAAACAGTTGATGGCACGTTCAGGTTGTCTGCGCCGATGTTATGCCGGCCGGGAGGGTGGTTGTAGTAGATTACTGCGATCTTTTTGTCCGCATTGGGCAGTTCTTGCAATGCAATCCAGTTTTTTACTCTTCGAGCAAGCCTTTCGACTTGATCGACGACTGGTTTTTGCTGTGTGATTCGGATTCCGGTCAGCTCATCAATTTTTGGAGCGGTACTGACGGACAGTATCGTTGGCTCTGCAACTCCTTGAATCTCTGACATGGCAATTCGATAGTGCACGCTGTCCCATGGGACTCCGTCCTCTGATAGCCGCCAGACCTGTTCGGTACGATCGCTGAGTCGGATGCCTTTCAGTACTGGCACGTCCAGTTCGCTGAGTGCAGCATTGACTTCAGCCCGACCTTCGCCGCCGCCTATGACAAAGTTCTGCAGCGAAACAATAAGGGCAATCTTGGATATGTTCTGGTCAAGCATCCGTATTGCCGCCACGCTGGCATCTCCCCAGGTCGCCAGCAGAGAGATGCATTCCGTGCCATCCGTCCTAATTTGGTCGCAAAGGTCATCAAGCAATTCCGACGATCCCAGTTTGTCGCCAGTTTCGTAGTCGAGTATTACGACCCAGCGCTTTGCGCTTTGGCTTGCCAACTCGGCGAACCTGGATGCATGACCGGTTGTTTGGCGATAGTAGGTGCGCAATGGAGCGGACGGGGTTGGAGATGGAACGAAGATGCTATCGCCGGCCAATGACGCCAGGTGAGCAAACAGTCCTGCCATGTTTTCTGTGCCTCGCCCGCTCCAGAACAATCGGGCGAGGAGCCAGGACTTATGTGCGCTATGCTGTTGCAGCATGTCCGAAATCCAGGCTTGCGTGTCCTCATCGACAGCAGGATCCTGCATCAGTTGGTCGAGTTTTGCATCCGAAAGAATACGTTGCCCGTGCAGCACGGATGAATTGACCAGCCGACGATCAGAGTGAACTGCGATGAAGTTGCGCAGCAGGTTTTGGCGCAGTGTTGCGAGCAGGTTTTCTCCGGCGGCTCCGAACACTCCTCCTGCGAAAACCAGGTCCGCCGATTCAAGCCATTGTTTCTGCTGCGTCTGGGACATTTCGACAAATTGATCAGTTGTCTTGAGTTTCAGATGATGCTCCGCATGGTCTTGCAAAAACTTATGGCTGCCAGTTGCGACAGCGGCAGCGTTGCGCGCAGAGACAACCGCTGAGATGGTTGCCGCCGAAGCGATGTTCGGCATTAGAATCAGGAGCGCGAGCAAGCACGCGGAATTTGCACCTGACGACAAAGTCGCGTGCGTTGAAACGGCAATGCTGTTATTCCTGAGAAAATCCGAGCAAGCCGAATGCAAGGCAGACCAAGGCGATGCGGCCGAATGTATCACTTCGGAAGCTCTTGCAGGTGAGCACATCGGAGTCTGACCCCTCTAGAGAAAGCGAGCGAGAACTGCGCAAGAGGGATTTGGAGGCGGTAATCTTGACTGCCACGTTAAAGCCCTCCGCTAAAACAGTATTTCATGGCCTGTCAGAGGGCGGTTCCGGACTCGCAGCAATGAAGCTGATTACCGTTGCGGGGGCAGCGTTGGAATTGCGAAGCCGATCCTAGTCAATGGCTTCGCTCACCAAACTTCCCGTTTAAATTGCCACCGTTATTCGGATCAATGGGTGGCAAACACCTCAAACAGAAAAGACGATAATACACGATTCATTTCGAAAATACCTAATTTTGACATTCACTATTGCATATCGCGGAATTGATTTGCAAAATGAACCAGAAACCTTAGCTGCAGGCGTTTCTAGAGTCTTTAGTTTTTCGGCATGTGTGCAGGTTCTGGTGCGATTTTGGAAGGGTCGTGCTTCTTCGCTGTGCAAGCGCTTTTGTCTTCCGTTACACCTTCGCGCCGCCGCCATGCAGCACTCCGCGTATCAGTTCAATGCCGTATATTCCGCTCGTCATCGCGCGTAGGCTGACTTCATGGCCAAGGCTCTCGAGTTGCGATTGAAGCTTCCCTGTGCCGGTCTCTCGTTCCAATTCGGTTGCGCCGTTTCGATTGACAAGATTCGGCAAATCGATGGCTGATTGAAGCGGCAAGCCCCAATCGAGCACCGCGACGAGTGTCTTTGCCACGTAGCCGATAATTCGACTGCCGCCCGGTGAGCCTACGATAAGCCGCAAGTTCCCATCTGTGTCGAATACTATGGTCGGAGACATCGAGCTTCGAGGCCTTTTTCCAGGTTCCACACGGTTTGCTACGAGGTTGCCATCCCTTTCGGGAATAAACGAAAAGTCGGTGAGCTGATTGTTGAGCATAAACCCCCGAACCATCTGGTGGGAGCCGAAAGGCCCTTCTATGCTCGAAGTCAGCGACAGGGCATTGCCCTTGGCATCGACGATTGAAAAATGGGTCGTGCCGCTGCGCCTGGAATGGACATCGCCAATTCAACGATCAAACCGCTTTGTCGCAAGACGGACGTGCGGGTCAAAACTATTGTTCACAGCCATAGAATTTTCTCATTAAGATATTAATAGTTGATTGAAACATGCTAAAATAATGAAAGAAAAATATAACTGATTATCTTTCATAAATTAGAGTTCCATTATGGGTAAGCACGCGAATAGTGCCGATCACAAGATCCTTCGTCGGATTCGTTCCCGTGGTCGAGGCTGGGTTTTTACGCCTGACAGTTTTGCGGATCTTGGGACCCGCCGAGCAATAGATATCGCGCTGATGCGGCATCGCAAAAACGGTTTTATCCGACAACTGTCCCGAGGGCTTTATGACTATCCGAAAACGGATCCTCAGTTTGGTATTCTGCAACCATCGACCGATGACATCGCAAATGCCTTGGCAAGTCGAGACGCCACGCGCTTGCAACCTTCCGGGGCCTATGCGGCGAACCTGCTGGGGCTTTCTACGCAAGTGCCCACCAGGGTTGTTTATCTGACAGACGGTTGCTCGCGGACAGTCCAAATTGGTTCGCGTCAGATCATGCTGAAGCACACATCTTCCCGTAACATGGCCACTGCAGGGAGAAGTAGTGGACTGGTAATCCAGGCACTACGTTATCTGGGTCGGGAAAACGTTGATCAGCGAGTCATTGAACAGCTTGCTCGCCGCCTAAGCAGTGACACCCTCCAACACTTGATGAAGGATATCCGGTATGCACCTGCCTGGATTGCCGATATCATCCGCAAGCTTGCTCTTTCGGAAAGTGCAGCATGAAGGAGTTTGTAGCATTACCGAAAGAACAGCGCCAACTGATCTGCGAAGAGGCCAGTGCAAAGCTGAATCTTTCCGCGGTTGCGGTTGAAAAGGACTTTTGGGTTTGCTGGACGTTGCGCAAGCTGTTTGGACTGCCTAATTGGGGTGAGCAATTCACATTCAAGGGAGGTACATCATTATCCAAGTGCTGGAAACTAATCGAGCGTTTTTCCGAAGATATAGATATTGTGATTGACCGGACTGTGCTGGGGTTTGGTGGAGACCATTCACCGGATCAGGCACCGAGCAGGAAACAGTTGGGTAAACGTCTCAAGAAATTGAAAGCGTCGTGCCAGCAATGCATCAGGGACGATATTTTTCCGGCACTGAATGAGGCAATTTCACTGGATATCGGGCTCGTACTTGAATTTGATCCTGACGACCCCGATGAACAGACTTTGTCGCTGCTTTATCCGTCAGCCTTTTTGGAGCAGGCTGATTATCTTCGTCGTGCCGTAAAGATAGAAATGGGTGCTCGTTCGGATACGGAACCTGCTGAGTTTATTGAGATCAAGCCTTATATCAGCGATGCCTTTCCGAGATTGTTGCACGAACCCGGCACCAATGTCAGAGCGGTGATGCCAAAACGCACCTTTTGGGAAAAGGCTATGCTCCTGCATGAAGAATCCATGCGACCGCAATCAAATAGAAGAAACCGCAAAGGTATGGCGCGTCATTACTATGATCTTTACCGTCTGATTCGGGCAGGGGTGGGTGATCAGGCATACAAGGATATGGATTTGCGCAGTCAGATTGTTGCTCACCGTCAAGTTTATTTTCACTATACGTGGGTCGACTATTCAGCAATGGACCACGGGCAATTACAGTTGACACCTGTAGAAACTGATTGGACAACTTGGAAATCCGACTACGAAAGCATGCAGCAAGAGATGTTCTATGGCGTTGTTCCGACATTTGAACAAATTGTGAAAGTAGTTCAGAAGTTTCAAGAAAAAGTGAACACCGACTAGTGTTTCTTACGCCACAGAACCCTCTTCAAGTGCGCAGGTTCTGGTGGGATTATGCAAGGGTCGCGCATCCTCGCTGTGCTGGAACTTTTGTCTTTGCTATTTCCCGATTGCCACACCTTCGCGCCGCCGGTCGGCGCCGCCATGCAACATTCCGCGTATCAGTTCAATGCCGTATATCCCGCTCGCCATCGCGCGCAGGCTGACTTGATGGCCAAGGCTTTCGAGTTGCGATTGAAGTTTCCCTGTGCCGGTCCCGCGTTCCAATTCGGTTGCGCCGTTTCGATTGACAAGATTCGGCAAATCGATGGCTGATTGAAGCGGCAAGCCCCAATCGAGCACCGCGACGAGTGTCTTTGCCACGTAGCCGATAATTCGACTGCCGCCCGGTGAGCCTACGATAAGCCGCAAGTTCCCATCTGTGTCGAATACTATGGTCGGAGACATCGAGCTTCGAGGCCTTTTTCCAGGTTCCACACGGTTTGCTACGAGGTTGCCATCCCTTTCGGGAATAAACGAAAAGTCGGTGAGCTGATTGTTGAGCATAAACCCCCGAACCATCTGGTGGGAGCCGAAAGGCCCTTCTATGCTCGAAGTCAGCGACAGGGCATTGCCCTTGGCATCGACGATTGAATAATGTGTCGTGCCGCTGCGCCCGGAATGCGTATCGCCAGAGAACCCGGACAGTTCTGAGTCCGGCGCCGCGCCATAGGGTGCCGGAACATTTATCGCCGAATCACGTGCAATCAAGGAAGCGCGCTGCCTTAAGTACTCCGAATCCAGCAGACCCCCTAACGGCACATTGAGAAAATCGGTATCGGCGATGTAATAATTTCGATCGGCGAAACCGAGTTTCGATGCCTCGGCGATCAAATGCCAGCTTGCCGGATTCCGGGGACCTAGAGACTGAAGGTCGAAATTTTCCAAGATTCCAAGAATTTGTCCAACCGTCAGCGCGCCCGAACTCGGCGGCCCCATTCCGCATACCTGATAACTGCGATACCGGTGGCATATCGGCGGTCGTCTCAGCGCCCGATATTCGTGCAGGTCGACCCGGGTCAGCAGGCCGCTTCGTCCTTGCAGCGAACTTACGGCATGAACCATGTCCTGAGCAATCTGCCCGTCATAGAAAGCCTGTGCACCGGAATTTGCAATTTCATTCAGCGTATCCGCATAGGCGGGATTTCGCTTGACGCTCCCGGCGGCAAGCGGCTCGCCGTCCGGAAAGAAGTAATTTGCCGATTCCGGAAACATCTTCAACCGCTCGCCACTGCGACCGGAAACCAATTGGGCCAATCGGTCTGCGACAACAAACCCGCTTTGTGCGAGACTGATCGCAGGCTTGAACAGCGTGTTCCAGGGAAGGGTGCCGTATTGCGAGTGCGCCATCTCAAGCATTGCCAGGACTCCGGGCGTGCCGACTGCGCGGCCGCTTAGGACGGCTTCGAAAAAATCCATTGGATTTCCGTCGCTGTCCATAAACAAATCGGGCATGGCGCGAAATGGGGCTGTTTCACGACCGTCAAACGTAACCGTCTGCCGCGTCGCTGCATCGTAGTAGACCGCGAAAGCGCCGCCTCCGATTCCGGAACTTTGCGGCTCGACCAGTCCCAGCACCGCCTGAACAGCAATCGCTGCATCGAACGCGCTTCCGCCTTGACGCAGCATCTCCAGCCCGGCCTTGGCGGCGTCGGGATGTGCTGCGGCTACCATGTATCGGGATTCAGATCCGTCGTCGGCGCTGGCAAGGTCGCTGTCGCCGCCGGTGACGATGCCAAGTGCCAGGAATGCGCCGATGTTCAAAATGATTTTCTTCATGGCGACAATTGAATTGATGAGTTCGCAAGAATGCAACGGGTGAGCACAGCGTCCAAAGAGACGCCGCGGCAGTATCGGGATTTTACAGGTTCGTCCGCGATTTCGTGGAAAATTTAGTGAGCCGACCATGCTGTCGGTGAATCACGGCAGCACGTCACTGCGAATTTCAAGTCTGTGCCGATATTTAGGCAATGCCAGAAGATGAGTCAATGGAATTCCGCGACATTTTTCAAGGCGCGACGGCGGTTTGCAAATGGTGCACCGGCAGTTCTGAGGTTGTTTTCAAACCATCTCCCGATTAATCAATTAACGTTAATAAAAAGCTCATAACTATATATTATTATGATATTTGTTTAGCCATAACCTTTTTGATATAGTATGCGTTCGCAGAGCCGCCTACCGTGAAATCAGTTGCAGCGCCGCATACAGTTTCCCAGGGCATGTGCGTTCCTGCGCAGCAGCGTCGGCGAATTGCGTATTTTGCAAACAGTCTGCCGCAGTCAGTACTTGCGACTTGGCTGGAGCGCATGTGGCGAATACGGTCGCTGCATGCGGATAGCCGCGCCTGCCTGTGAGGACGGTGGCATGCGGCCGTCAATGAGTACATAGCGCACGCATGAGAATGATTCGCGTAGAACTCAAAATGTGAATTGCTGATTAATCGAACTGAGAACAACTATGAGCGAACCGTGCATTATTACTGTGGCGATTACCGGAGCGGTGCCTAGGAAGGAAGATAATCCTGCCGTGCCGATTACCCCGTCCGAGCAAATCGAATCGACGCACGAAGCATACGAGGCAGGAGCATCGCTTGTACATATTCATGTTCGAAACTCCGATCAGTCGTCCGGCTCCGATCCGGAAAAATTCGATCAAATCCAGCAAGGGGTTCATAAGCACTGTCCAGGCATGATTGTGCAATTTTCCACCGGAGGTCGCGGACGCGAAGCGGGCGAAAGAGGTGCGATGCTTTACCTTAAGCCGGATATGGCGTCGCTTGCGACCGGTTCAGTCAACTTTCCGACTTCGATATATGAAAACCATCCGCAATTTGTCGAACAGCTTGCACAGGCCATGCTCGACTACGAGATCAAGCCGGAAATCGAAATTTTCGATATGGCAATGCTGTACAACGCCGCGGCGCTTGTGAAGCGTCAGTTGCTGACGCCCCCGGTGCATGTCCAGTTTGTTCTTGGAATTCCCAATGCGCTTCCGGCAAGGCGGCGCCTGCTTGAATTCATGATTGCCGAATCCCGGGAGCTGCTCCCGGGCTCAACTTGGACCGCAGCAGGCATCGGACGTCATCAGTACGAAGTCAACCAGTGGTGCCTCGAACTCGGCGGACACTGCCGCACAGGGCTCGAGGACAATTTGAAATTCGACAGGACCCGGCTGGCGGCGAGCAACGCAGAGCTGGTGGGCAGGGTCGTCGATGCGGCCGACAGGTATGATCGCCAGCCAGCGACCCCCGCGCAAGCAAGGCGAATTTTGAACTTGCGCGCAGCAGCCTGATCCCGACAGGCCGCCGAGGCGCATCAACCGGTCAATTCATTGAGAAAGTCGACTCTGTTGCGGCAGCGAGGAATTCTCTAATCTAAGGAGCTCAAAGCCATGGCCATGTATGATCTTTATTATTGGACGACCCCGAACGGTCACAAGCTGACCATGTTCCTGGAGGAAGTCGGCGCCGATTATCAGATCGTCCCTGTGCATATCGGCAAGGGCGAGCAATTTGAACCCGAATTCCTTCAAATATCACCGAACAACCGAATTCCCGCGCTCGTCGATCATGCGCCGGCGCAGGGCGGCGATTCGATCTCCTTGTTCGAATCTGGCGCGATGCTCCTGTATCTGGCCGAAAAGCACGGACAATTTATTCCATCCGATACACATGGCCGGGCAAATGTGCTGCAATGGCTTTTCTGGCAGATGGCCAATCTGGGTCCGATGGGTGGTCAGAATCATCATTTCATCGTCTACAGCAACGAACAAATTCCGTATGCCGTCAATCGCTATGTGAACGAAGTGTCGAGACTCTATGCGGTCATGGACAGGCAACTGCAGGAGACCGAATTCATTTGCGGCGACTATTCCATCGCAGACATGGCGTGCTATCCATGGGTCGTGCCGCACAAGCGCCAAAAGCAGAAAATTCAAGAATTCTCCAATCTGTATCGCTGGTTCGAGCAAATACGCAGCCGGCCAGCGACGGTTCGCGCCTACGACTTGGCAAAAACTGTCAACCCGAATGTCGGAAAGGGCATGAGCGAACAAGAAAAGAAAGTGCTGTTCGGCCAGGATGCCGACACGCTGCGCCAACTGTCGAATTAATCAAGAACGAGGAACTGGTCATGGACGACAAGACGATCGATATTGCACCGTTGAAGGGACTTACGGTGGTGGATTTCACCACCTTGGCGCCCGGTCCGTTCGCCTCTTTGGCATTGGCGAGAGCCGGGGCCACAGTGATCAAGGTCGAGCGACCGGGGACGGGTGACGAGATGCGCCAATATGGAGAGGCATTCGGCGACAGAGGCATGACTTTCTCCATGCTCAACGCGGGAAAGCGAAGCTTGGAAGCAGATTTAAAAAACGAGAATGATTTAAGCAATATCAAATCTTTATTGATGAAAGCGGATGTGCTGATGGAACAGTTCAGGCCCGGAGTGATGTCCAAGTTCGGCTTGGACTACGCTACGCTGGCGAAGGACAATCCGCGCTTGATCTATTGCGCGATCACCGGATTCGGCCAGTACGGCCCGAAGTCGCAGATTGCTGCACACGATTTGAACTATGTGGCTGATGCCGGGATGCTGTCGCTTGGCGAGTGTCCTAACGGCAAGCCTACTGTGCCGCCGCTGCTCGCCGCTGACCTGGCGGCAGGATCGTATCCGGCACTGATCAATATTTTGCTCGCACTTTCGAAGCGCGAGGCGTCAGGCAAGGGCGTTTTTATCGATATCTCCATGACTGATAATCTGTTTCCCCTGATGTTCTGGGCCCTTGGACTCAGCTGGGGATCAGGCACCGGCCCAGGGCCCGGAAGAGAGTTGCTCTCAGGCGGTTCGCCCCGCTATCAGATCTACGAAACCGCGGATGCAAGGCATATTGCTGTCGCCGCGATCGAGCAACGGTTCTGGGATGGCTTTTGCGAGGCGATTGGACTTGATGCGGCTATCCTGGACGAGCAAGTCGAAACGTCTGCCATACGCAGTGCGATTGCTGCGATTATCCGCGGGCGCACTGCGACCCACTGGCGCAAAAGGTTTCAAGGATTGGACGTATGCGCGGTGGTTGTGAACTCTTTGCAGGAGGCGGTCGAAGACGAGCATTATCGAGCGCGAGGGTTGTTCAATCAGCAAATTATCGGAGAACAGGGGTCCTTGCTTAATTCTTTGCCGTTGCCGATAATACCCGCTCTGCGAAGCGACGATGTCGAATATCCCGCGGTTCCCAAGCTCGGAGAGTTTAACGCTGAATTGAAGGAATTTCTTAAATGACCGAAATCAAGTCGGTCGGGATTGTCGGGTCCGGCCTGATCGGCTGCGGCTGGGCTTCCCGGTGTCTCGCACGCGGTATCAACGTAATCGCCTATGACCCCGGTGCGGGTGGCGAAAGCACCTTTCAAGGACATGTCGACAACGCCTGGCGAGCGCTGGAAAAGCTGGGGTTTGACCGCGCGAAGTCCGGAACTTCAATATTCACCTCGGACCTTGAACAGTTGTGCGCATTGAGCGACTACATTCAGGAAAGTGCGCCTGAATCTATTGAACTGAAGCAGAAACTGCATGCCGAGATCGACTCATATGCGCGAAGCGACACGATCATTGCTTCAAGCTCGTCCGGCCTCTTGCCGAGCGAAATACAGGCCCTGGCGAGTCGACCGGAGCGCATTGTGGTCGGGCACCCGTTCAACCCTGTTTACATTCTGCCTCTTGTAGAAATTGTCCGGGGCGGGCAGACCTCGCAGAAAACGGCAGACAGGGCGGCCGCATTCTACCGTTCGATCGACATGCATGCGCTGATGGTGCAAAAGGAGATTGACGGCTATATATCCGACCGGCTTCAGGAGGCGATTTGGCGCGAGTCGCTGCACATGGTGGCTGACGGAGTGGCTTCGACGCAGGACATTGATGACGCAATTGTCTACGGCCCCGGTCTGAGGTGGGCGATCATGGGAATCTGCCTGACTTTCCATCTGGCCGGCGGGGAAGGCGGAATGAAGCATATGCTTGAGCAATTCGGTCCGGCGCTTGAGCTTCCGTGGACGCACCTAAAGGCGCCGGAGCTGACAGATGACCTGGTCAGCCGAATGGTCGACGGAACGAAACGCCAGACGACAGGCAAGTCGGTTAGGGAACTGGAAAATCTTCGCGATGACTGCTTGATCGAAATCTTGCAGGTGCTTCGCAGGCACGGCAGCGGCGCAGGGCTGACATCGTTTGATTCGTCCGGCACTTGAGCGCCATCCAGGCAGTGTGAGTGGCCGATGGGCTGCGCCGCAATCCGCATCAGTCCTTCCAGCGGTATGACGCATGCCTGACCGGGTCAGTTCGCTTCGGCGCCTGCTTTGCCCGAAGACCATCGCAATGGTCGGCGGCAGGGAAGTCGCGCGTTCCATTGTCCAGTGCGACCGCATCGGCTTTGCAGGAACAATCTGGCCGGTGCATCCGACCCGTACTGAAATCGAGGGACGCGAGTGCTTCCCGGATCTGGAGAGCTTGCCCGGAGTTCCGGATGCGGCATTTGTCGCCATACCCGGCGAAGCCACTGTCGCAGCCATCGAGCATCTGGCCTTGATCGGCACAAGCGGGGCAGTTTGCTATGCTTCGGGTTTTGCCGAAGTCGGCGAACACGGAGCGAGGCTGCAAAAACGCCTGGAGCGCGCGATCGGCTCCATGGCGCTAATCGGTCCCAATTGCTACGGCATGCTCAACTATCTTGACGGGGTTGCGCTTTGGCCTGACGAGCATGGCGGCCGACGCTGCGACCGCGGGGCGGCGGTCATTTCCCAAAGCGGCAACATCTCAATCAATCTGACGATGCAGCGCCGCGCGACGCCGCTTGCCTATGTGATTTCAGCAGGCAACATGGCCGGAATCAAGACCCACGATTTTATTCGCTGCATGCTAGACGATGATCGGGTGACCGCGATAGGCCTGTATCTTGAAGGCATTCCCGACGCGTTCGCATTGTCGCAAGCGGCAATCGCCGCGCTCGATATGGGCAAGCCCATTGTCGTGCTGGAATCCGGATATTCCAAAGTAGGATCAATGGTGACCATGAGCCACTCCAGTTCAATGACCGGACAGGAACACGTCAATCGTGCGTTCTACGACCGCTACGGCATTGTCCAGGTGCGCACGATTCCGGAATTTCTAGAAACACTGAAGTTTCTTTCGGTCAACGGGCCGATCAAGAGCAAGACCATCGCAACCGTCAGTTGCTCCGGCGGAGAAGCGGCGATGATGGCCGATCATGCTGAAAGTTCGGGCCTGGAATTTAGCGAATTCACCGACGATCAGGCGCAAAAACTGAAACATCTTCTGGGCGACCGCGTGGTCGTCTCAAACCCCTTGGACTACCATACCTACATCTGGGGCATGCCGGACAAGCAAGCCGAATGCTTTCAAGCGGTGTTCGAAGGGCATCAGGCAGTAACTGTCATGGCGATTGACTATCCTAGCGAAGGCTTGTGCGATTGCACAGAGTGGGATGATGCAATTAAAGCCGTCATCACGGCGCAATGCGAGACCCAGGCCAATGTCGTCGTCATGGCTTCGCTGCACGAGAATTTGCCGCAGCGGGTGCAAGATTGGCTGGCGCAAAACGGCATTGCGCCCATGCTGGGTCTGGATGAATGCTTCAAGGCGATTTTAAACGCCGAGCTATTTGCCCGGCGCCGCGCCGAACTGCACGGGATTGTTCCGATTGCAAAGCTCGCCCGGACGGTCGGGGACGAAGAGTCCTTGACCGAGTACGCAGCCAAGCGGGAGCTGAGTCGATACGGGATCGCGGTGCCTGAAGGTGTCGCAGTCCATTCGATTCACGACGCGGTCGATGCCGCAGTTCGACTGGGGTTCCCTGTTGCGGTAAAGGCGTCATCGTCTGAAATCGTTCACAAGACGGAACTCGGAGCGGTTCGGCTGAATCTGAAGACCGAGCAGGATGTGCACGATGCAGCAGCGGCGATTTTGGCCATAAGCGGCGAAATCCTAGTTGAGAAAATGGCGCCTGCCCCGTATCTGGACATGCTGGTTTCGGTTCGCTGCGATGAGCGATTCGGTCTTTTGATGGTGATTGGCGCAGGAGGCACGCTAGCCGAATTGTTCGCAGACTTCGAGGTGCTTTTATTTCCCATCGATGAATTGGCGATCGACCAGGCGCTGGCACGATTGAAAGTGGGTAAATTGCTGAATCATTATCGAGGCAAGTCAGGAGACGTACAATCGCTTCGGCGCACGCTTGTTGCAATCGCCGATTTTGCAATGGATCGCAAGGAGACGCTGATTGAACTGGAAGTCAACCCGCTTCATGTGTATGAATTTGGAAACGGCGTGATGGCAGTTGACGCATTATTTAGAATAATTAAGGAAAAACAAAACTATGAGTGAATATGTTAAAGTAAAGCAAGAAGGTTCTTTGCTGGAAGTGACGCTTGATCGTCCAAAGGCGAATGCGATCAACGCAGCCACAAGCCGTGCTTTGGGCGAAGTGTTTTGCGAGTTCAGGGACAATCCCGATCTTCGTGTTGCGATCGTGACCGGTGGCGGAGACCGGTTCTTTTCTGCAGGCTGGGATCTTAAGGAAGTTGCTTCGGGAGACGCTGGTTTCGACGACGACTACGGTCCGGGCGGATTTGCCGGTCTGACCGAGCTCCATGATCTTTATAAGCCGGTGATTGCAGCGGTTAACGGGATGGCTGTGGGAGGCGGTTTCGAATTGGCTTTGTCGTGTGACATGATCGTTTGCGCAGACCATGCCGAATTGTTTCTTCCTGAGATTTCGGTCGGTGTTGTGGCGGATGCCGCTACCTTCAGGCTTCCTCGCTGGATTCCCAGGGCAATCGCTCTGGAAATGCTGTTGACAGGGCGCAGAATGCCGGCTAAAGAGGCGTATCGCTGGGGGTTGGTCAATCGTGTCGTGTCCGGGAGCGAACTGATGGATTCGGCGCGCGAACTGGCGACCGTCATCGCCGAGGGCGCTCCGTTGGTGGTCACGGCGATCAAGGAGATCCTGCGCAAGACGCAGGATGTCAGTGTTGAGGAGTGCTATCGGATGATGAAAAGCGGGAAGTTTGAAGGCTATCAGCGGATGCTTGAGTCTCAGGATGCATTGGAAGGGCCGCAGTCGTTTGCCGAAAAGCGGGACGCGAACTGGAAGGGACGGTAGGGTACAGAGCCGATTCAGGCCGGGATGCTGTCGGCCAGGCTGAGAATCTGCTGCCATGTTTTCTCGGGCACAGCGATAACTCCGCCGCTGTCGGCCAGGCGTCTTCGCTCCAGTTCTCCTGGTATTTCGACCTGATCGAATCCTTCTGCGGGCGGGCAGGTTCGAAGTTCGGACAGAATTTCTTCGGCGATTTGCTGGATTTCTGACGGCCTGCGGAATTTTTCCGTGTCGATTGTGATCAGCAGCCAGTTCAACTCTGTCGTCGCGGGTCCGAGCACAGCTTCTGCGACGAGTTCTCCGACTAGGCCAAGGCCGTAGCCCTTATGACCTCCGGCCGGAAGAATGGCTCCTCCGTCGAAGTAGTCCTCAGGATCTTGCGTCGGCCGGCCATGGCGGTCGATCACGCATTGCGCAGGCAGTCTTGCACCGGCGGACTTTGCTGCATAGACCCATCCTCCGGCGATTTTCGAAGTCGCAAAGTCGACCACGACAGGCCCGTGTCTGCCGCCGGGGACTCCGATGCACCACGGGTTCGTAGGCAGTACGCCCCGGGAGCCGCCATGCGGTGCAACTTGCCGCCACGTCTGGCGGTTGCCGCCGCCGAAGCAGATTGTCAGGTAGCCTTGTTCAGCCGCGTGGTCGGCATAGGCGCCGTGTCTTCCGGTGTGCCCGACGTTTCGTATCGCAATTGTTGATGTTCCGGCTTCGGATGCCTGTTTCATCGAGTGCGAATAGGCGAGCGCCATTGCCGGTATGCCGAAGCCGCCGCCGCCGTCGACAAACCCGGGGCCGCTTTTTTCGGCAATTAGACGCGGCTGCGCATCTGCAATGACATAGCCGGTTTCAACTTGTTCGGCATATTGCAGAACTCGGACTATGCCGTGGCTTTCAATTCCGCACAGGCTTGTGCTGACCAGATGATTCGCGATCTGGCTGGCGCTTTCTGCTGTACATCCAAGCCTGGAAAAGATTCTGAGGATTAAGTCTGTCGCTTCCTGGGCTTCGACGTTGATGCGTGCGCCGTCAAGTTCGATTTTCGTATGATCCAGGCTCATATGCACAGTCGCTCCATAGTTCGAAATGCCCTGTCGCAAGGTTGAGTCAATTGATGATTGCAAATTCGCTGCTGCGAACCGCCTGAATCGCGACAGCGTGGCATTATTTGCAGGCAGGCACCTCGAAGCGGTTCAGACTTAAGGCGATAATAATACGCAAAATATGAAATTTGCAGCAATCTGTTTTGCGAACTGGGCGGCAATCGAATTACAATTGACAAAATTTGTAGCTGAAGCATGTTTTGAAGAGGTGAAGTAATGGCGGACGCGGCTAATGCAACTGCGGATACCGGGCAATTGGATGCTTTGGATACCGATCTGGGAAGACCTCCCAGGATATCGCGCAAGGAGTACGAAGCGTGCAAGGCGGAATTGCAGGTCGAACTGGTAAAGACTCAGAATTGGATCAAGGATGAAGGGCTCAAGGTTGTGTTGCTGTTTGAAGGTCGCGATGCGGCGGGAAAGGGCGGCACGATCAAGCGGTTCATGGAGCATCTCAATCCTCGTGTTGCACGAGTCGTAGCGCTGCCTAAGCCAGGCGAGCGCGAGCGAGGTCAATGGTTTTTTCAGCGCTATATCGAGCAATTGCCGACCCGCGGAGAGATGGTGCTATTCGATCGTTCCTGGTACAACCGCGCCGGCGTCGAAAAGGTCATGGGCTTTTGCAGCCGGCTTGAATATCTGGAATTCATGCGTCAGACGCCGGCACTGGAGCGCATGCTTGTTGACAGCGGAATCATACTGCTCAAATACTGGTTCTCAGTGAGCAGGGAGGAGCAAAGGATGCGGTTCACGTCCCGGGCGGAAAGTCCGCTGAAGCGCTGGAAGCTGAGTCCGATAGACAAGGAATCGCTTAATCTGTGGGCAGAGTATACGGAAGCCAAGGAGACGATGTTCTTTTACACCGATACCCGTGATGCGCCGTGGACTGTTGTGCGTTCGGACAACAAGCGCGCAGCGAGACTGAATTGCATGCGCCACTTTCTGAGCAACATGGACTACCCGGACAAGAATCCGGAAGTTGCAGTTTCTCCGGACCCGCACATCGTCGGTCTCGCAAGAGACGTATTCAGCACCGTGGCCCACGATGAATAGGATGCATGCGCTACCAGGTCGGAGCAAAATCGCGGGGCATCCGGATTTGCCGCCTTTTCAGGCTTTGAAGCGCTAGAGTTCGAACAGTCGTCCGTGTTCCGGCGCCTTGTCCGCAATCCCGGCAAGACGCAGGCAGTGCCATGCCATTGCATGATTGCTGGATGTAGCCGGCTTGCCCGTGCGGGCTTCGATTTCCTCTACGATCGATGCGACTCTCAGGTTGGTGCACGAGACAAACACCGCGTCCACATCGTCGCGGCTGCCGAGTTCGATCGCCGCTTCCTTGATGGATTCGGTTGAAATGCGCGCGGCCCTGCTGTCGTCTTCCTCGTTGAATGACCCGAACGCGCTGACTCGGTAGCCTCTGCCTTCCATATAGCTTGCTGCAGCATCATTCACGTCTTGCCTGTACGGCGTCAGCACTGCCAGATTGTGTGCGCCGAATGCATCAAATGCAGCAAATGCGGCTGTGATCGGTGTGGTACATTTTGCCAGCGGACGAACGCTGTTGATTTGCTCGAAGACACGCCGCTCTCCGATCACCATGGATGCCGATGTGCAGCCGTACGCCACCACATCCAATTGGATGCCTTCGAGAATGACATCGGCGCACTTTGGAATGCGCTCCTCCATTTGACGCAGGGTCTCGGGAGTAATCGTGGTGGAATTTTCGATTCGGCTTTGGTAGAGCGCAACGCCTTCGATATCCATCATCTTGCGAAATTCGTACTCGATCGTCTGGTCCGACCCGAGCACGATGAGTCCGATTGCAGCCCGTTCTGCGAGCCCTCCATCAAGTTCGAAAGGGATATGGGTGCGATTGTAGCGCGATGACGGTGGAGTCAATTGTTCTGCTGTAGCCATCTGTGACGTCAATGAATTAGATTGTTTTAGCCAATTTACCAAATTACGGCTTCGAATGAAAATCGGCGTTGCCCCGAGCGGGCTTGCCGACATCGTCAGTTCGGGCTAAAAGCGGCTGTGTCAATTGCTCCCGGCTTTCCAGCGATCAGATCTGCGGCAATGCGCGCGGACCCGCAAGCCATGGTCCAGCCCATATGTCCTTGCCCGCAATTGATGAAAAGATTTTCCAGCCGCGTAAATCCGATAAACGGGGTCCCTTGCGGCGTCATCGGCCGAAAGCACGCACGATAGTTCGGTCGGCCGTAGTCGGCTGCATCGGGCAGCAGATTCCTGGCTGCAGACATCATCGGATTGAAATGCTTCGGGCTATGGCTCAGGTCATAGCCGGAAAATTCAGCAGTCGCAGTAACGCGCATCATCTCGCCCACCGGAGCAATCGCAACGAGATTGTCTTCATCGATTGCGCCGATTGCCGGAGGGTTGTTCGACTGCCTGGTCGGAAACGTGACCGAGTATCCCTTTACCGGGTAGATTGGCAGGTCGATACCGACTGGTTTGAGCAGCAAGGGCGTGTGAGCGCCTAGGCAGATGATGTACAAATCGGCATCAATTTCACCGTTTGTCGTCTCGACGCCCGCAATCTGTCCGCCTTGTCGCCGAAGCGATTGAATTTTGCAGTCGAACTGAAATTGGACTCCGCGCGATTCGCACAGCCGAACCAGGGCTTCGGTGAATCTCTTGCAGCTTCCGGTTTCATCTGTCGGGGAATAAAGTGCGCCGGCTAGTTTGGGAACCGCCCCTTCATATGCGCTGTCCAGTTGTGCCACCTGATTTGCGCTCAGCACTTCGATCTGCTGACCTAGCGAGGTGAGCAGGTCGGAACGTGCGCATCCGGTTTCAAACGATTTTCGATTGCGGTAAAGATACAGCAGCCCCCGGGTGACGCGGTCGTAATCGATCTGGTGGAAATCGACGATTTCGCCAAGCCGTTGCTGAGAGTAGGCGCATAGCGCATGCTTGCGCCGCGTATTGTCCTTTGCGTCCTGATCGTTGCACTGCTTCAGGAAAAGCGCAGTCCATTGCCAGAATTTGCGATCGAATCGCAGTCGAATGCGGAACGCCTGATCGTTTCGGTAGAAGGATTTAAGCAGGATCAGTGGAACCTTGGGTGACGCCCAGGCGTAGGAGTGGCCCGGCGCAATCATCGAGGCATTGACTGCGCTTGCTTCGGACGCTGCCTCGGCGCCGACATCATAGACGCAGATGTCGTGCGATGGGTCGTCTAATGCCAGTTCGTAGGCGGTCGTGACACCGATTACGCCGGCACCTAGAATCGCAACGCGCATCGTCGTCTATCGTTACAGAGAGGGCAATCAGAGTGCGACAACGACTCCGATTTCAACGGTGAACTGCGGTGCGGCCAGCTTCGACTCGACACACGCCCTTGCCGGAGTGTTTCCGGGTGCGACCCAGGCATCCCACACGGAGTTCATTTCATCGAAATTGTCGATGTCTGCAAGCCAGATGGTCGCGGAAAGCAATTTTTCCTTGCTTGTGCCGGCCTGTTCAAGAAGAGTGTCAATTCGATTCACAATGTCCCGCGTCTGGCTCTCGACGCTTTCGCCGGCTGCGCCAAGCGCGACTTGGCCTGCGAGATAGACAGTGTTGCCGTGGATAACGGCCTGGCTCATTCGTGCTCCGATTTCGATTCGTCTTATGTCGCTCATTGAGTATTTCCTTTTTGAATTGATTGAGAATCTGCGATCAATCGCGATCCGCAATTATAACTGCCGAACATTCGGGTCGAAGCCGCATTCGCGAACGCGCTTTGCATTGCGTTTGCACTGGATTGACGTGGGCTGTGCCCAAGTGTGATGCGCCGCGCCGGGCAGGCGACGAGATGGGTTCTATCGATCTCGGCTCTGATCAGGCCTTGGCGCGCTACGAAGGATGAATCGGAGCAACAGGACGGTCTCGCCACAGCCGGGGAATAAGGTGCGCATAGCTGCGCAGGTAGAAGTCGCCATTGACCTGAAGGACTTCGTGCCTGCGCTTATAAAATTCGCCTCGCAGTTCATACCACGGCTGCTTGGGATTTTCGTGGTGCAGCCAGTGAAAGTTGTTGTTCAGATAGAGCAACTGGCTGACCGGCGATCCCTCGATGACGATGCTGCGCTCATCGGCCTGCGGTGACCACCGGTGCTCCGTGTACGAACGAAGCAGTGTCAGGGCGATGCCCGGATACGCAAAGCAAAGCACATACTTCCACGGCGGAATTCCGCCTGCAACATAGGCGAAAACCAGGATTCCGGCTGACAGGGCCAGATGAACCAGCCAGATTCGAATTCGAATCGAATCGCCTTTTAGCATCATACGCAACTGATTGCGCCACAGCGTCGCAATGGAAACTGCCGGTCCGATTGTTACTCTTCCAAATAACGTGAAGTTTATTCTGTGAATATATTGAAATAAAACATATTTATTATCCCATTCACGTTTCATGAAGTAGAGCGATTCGGGATCATCTTCAGCGTCGGTGAGTGTTTCGCACCGGTGGTGCTTCAGGTGCTCTTGGCGGTATATGTGGTACGGATAGCCGAGAGACAGGGGAGGCAGTACCAAAATCGAATTCACCCATGCTGACGCAAACGGATGGCCGTGGACCGCTTCATGCTGCAGGCTGCCGTGCAGGCAGACGACGTAGCCGCCTAGGACGAACAGTAGCCAGACCGGGATGGACTCGCCGAACAATACGAGTGCAATCCATGCGGTGTAGCACAATGCTGCTACTGTCACTGTGAGAGCCGGATGGGAAATCCACTTTTTTGTGTGTCGCACTGATCAAACCTCATCTGTGCCACAATATCAGCCAATCACCGTGCTGCATGCGCACGGATGCACTAATTATGTGCAAGCATGCAGAAAAATAGTCGCTTTGTCAAGCAATTTCTAATCAGTAGAGTGGCGCCCGTCCGCATGGATATCGGCATCGTGCGTTGGCGCTACAACGGCGCAAGTGGACATCCGAATTCAGATACAATGCAGCGTGTTCAAACTTCGTTCGGAATTATTCCAATCTGTCCTATCGACTGATCTCGAGATTAAGTGTCTCTGACCTCCAAAGTCCGTCATGGCGGCAAGATACTTGCCGACCAACTCGCCGAGCAGCATTGCGAGGCGGTCTTTTGCGTGGCTGGCGAATCATTTCTGCCGGTGCTGGACGGTCTCTATGATCATCCCGACATACTGACAGTGCCTTGCAGGCACGAAAGCGGCGCAGCGATTATGGCTGAGGCGTGGGGCAAGATGACATCGAAGCCGGCTGTTTGCATTGTGACCCGCGGACCTGGGGCGACGAATGCGTCCCTTGGCGTTCACATCGCCTATCAGGACAGTTCGCCGATGATTTTGCTCATCGGACAGGTTGAGCGCGGACATCTGGACCGGGAGGGATTTCAGGAAGTTGATTTCGAAGCGATGTTTCGCCCGCTTGCGAAATGGAGTGCGCAGATTGACGATGCCAGGCGCATACCGGAATATATCAGTCGCGCCTGGAATATTGCGGTATCCGGACGTCCAGGCCCCGTAGTTCTATCGCTGCCCGAGGACATGCTGTTCGATTCGGTTGAAGCAGACAATATTCCTGCAGCCGCAATTCCCGAGCCTCAGGCGCCGGCCAATGCGCCACAGCTCGTCAGGCAATTTTTCCAGGGCGGATCCCGGCCGCTCGTAATCGTCGGCGGCGGAGGCTGGAGCGACGAAAGCCATCGCATCATCGCCGACTTTGCGCAGCGCAACGGCTTGCCCGTTGCCGCTGAATTTCGATGCCAGGACTACATGGACAACCGCAATTCGAATTTTGTCGGGGATCTGGGCATCAGCACCGGCGAGAACCTTGCCGAAAGCGTTAAGGGCAGCGATCGAATTCTGTGCATCGGAGCTCGGCTTGGCGAATTGACGACTCGCAAATATACGCTGATCAGCGCACCGAAGCCAGACTGCGCGTTTTTTCATGTGCACGCGGACATTCACGAACTTGGAAGAGTCTATCGGCCGGATTTTGCGATCAACGCATCGTCCGGGTCATTTCTCAAAGCGGTTGAGAACGTCGAGCTTTCGGGCAGAGATGCCTGGGTCGGATGGACCGCAAGGCTGCGCAATGACTACCTTGTTTATTCGAAGGCGCCGGCACCGGGTCCAGTGTTCACAAACGAGCAGGCCGTTGTCTGGCTGCGCGACAATCTTTGCCCTGATGCAATTGTGGTCAATGGCTCGGGTATCAGCACAGGGGTGCTGCACCGGTACTACTACTACGGATCGAGATACCGGACGCAGATCGCACCGCGTGCCGGATCCATGGGATATGGAATGCCTGCGGCGATTGCTGCCAAGCTATGTGCTCCGGATCGCCCGGTTGTCTGCATTCTGGGCGACGGCTGCTTTTTGATGACAGGCCAGGAGATGGCAACTGCCGCCATGCTTGAATTGAACATTACGGTCATCATCGTGAACAACGGAGTACTTGGCACGATTCGCCGGCATCAGGAGCACAAGTTTCCAGGTCGGGTCATCGCTACAGATCTATTGAATCCTGATTTTGCAGCATATGCGCAAAGTTTCGGGGCGGGCGGCTATACGGTGCGCACGCTTGAGGAATTCGTAGCGGCATTTGAAGCTGCTCAGAGCGAAGAACGACTTGCACTGATAGACATGCAGGTCGACAGGGAAGCCTACATTCGAACGCTGATGCCTGAGTGATTGCGCCGGATCTGGGCATCGACATGGCGGATGATCCAGCGCTTTGCCCGACGCACGCCGATATCGCGAGCGCGAATCAGCACGTCGTCGTCAGTGTCGATTCCTTTTAGGCGCACATCAGTAAGTTTGCAAGCTCAATCGGCAATGCAGACGATTCAATTCGGCGCACTGGCGATGCAAGGTCATTCAGCAGTTGAGCCCACAGGAGCAATGATTGCAATTGCCTGTTTTTTGAATTCCGGCATGCCGCCGATTTGCCGTTCTGAATGATGTGGATTGCGGATTGCTGCCAAGTTAGCATATCGGTTGTTGAATTTTGAATACTGCGTATTTCGCAGTATGCCTGGCGATTCATTTTGGCCGATGACATGCCGATTCAGGGGTAAAATGGGACATGAATGCCATGCGCTTCCACACCTTTGCGAATTCAACCCAAAATACCGCTTGCGATCCATGAATGCACTGTTTGATGTTTCAGGCAAGACGGCCTTGGTTACAGGTGCGTCCAGCGGAATCGGGAGTCATTTCTCGCGCCTGCTGCACCAGTACGGAGCCAGCGTGGTGCTAGCGGCAAGGCGCGAAGACAGGCTTGCGTCCATGGTTGACACAATCCGCTCCGAGGGCGGCAGGGCGGCCATGGTGCGTATCGACGTTACCGATGCCGCAAGTGTTCAGCACGGATTTGCACAGGCGGTTTCGGAGTTCGGCCAGATCGACATTGTCGTAAACAACGCCGGGGTTGCCGATTCGAGTCCGGCGCTTGATATGAGCGAGGATGCATGGGACTATGTCATGGACACCAACCTCAAAGGTGCCTGGCTGGTAGCGCAGCAGGCGGGCCGCGTCTTATCGGGCAATGGCAGCGGAGGCAGCATTGTCAACATGTGCTCGATACTGGGCCGGCGCGTAATGGGCAATGTGGCGCACTATGCCGCCGCCAAGGCGGCATTGGAACATTTGACGCACGTACTCGCATACGAATGGGCGCGTTACGACGTAAGGGTCAATGCAATAGCTCCCGGCTACATCGTCACCGACATGAATCGCGCCTATTTGGAATCGCCAAGCGGGCAAAAGGCGCTTGGCAAAATACCGCAGCAGCGCTTCGGCGAAGTATCCGACCTTGACGGAGCGCTGATGCTGCTGGCATCGAACGCATCGTCGTATATGACGGGCAGCACTATCGTTGTCGACGGCGGTCATCTTCAATCATCAATGTAGTCATCAGGAGTCGGACAGGTGGAATTTGAGCTGAACGGACACATCAAGGATTGTCAGAAACGCATTCGCAGTTTCGTCAATGAGCACATCATCCCCGTCGAATCGATCGCCGATGCGTATGACGAAGGCGAGAATATTGCGAGCAGTTATCTGAGTCCGTTGCGGGAAAAAGCCAAACGCGAAGGTTTGTGGGCGATGCAGATGCCGACCGACCGGGGCGGCGGCGGGCTCGGCACCGTCGGCATGGCTGCCTGCTACGAAGAAATGGGGCGTTCAATCTTCGGTCCCGTCGTATTCAACAGCGCGGCGCCTGATGACGGGAACATGTATGTATTGAACAAGGTCGCGAGCGAGGCGCAGAAAGAGCGATGGCTTCAGCCGATCATCGATGGAAAGGTTCGTTCGGCGCTGGCCATGACAGAGCCGGCGCCAGGTTCCGGTTCCGATCCGCTGGGGATGATGCTGACCCGGGCCGAGAAGGTCCGCGACAAATGGGTCGTGCATGGTCACAAGTGGTTTATCACCGGAGCCGGGGTCGCCGAGCACTTCATGCTGCTGGCACGCACATCGGACGACCCGCGCAAAGGATTGACGGCGTTCATGTTTCATCGCGACGATCCGGGCTGGGAGTTGGTGCGCCGGGTGCCGATCATGGGGCCCGAAGAGCATGGCGGTCACTGCGAGCTTAAGTTCGACGGACTAGAGATTCCGGATGAAAACCGCCTGATGGAAGAAGGCGACGGAATGAAAGTGGTGCAGATCCGTCTGGGAACAGCGCGCCTGACCCACTGCATGCGTTGGCTCGGACTGTGCAGGAGAGCCATGGAAATTGCCCGTGATTACGCATCAAGGCGCATGGCATTCGGACAGGTGCTGACCGATCATGAAGGCGTTCAGTGGATGCTGGGAGATGCCGCATCGCGCATACACATGGGGCGTCTTTTGACCATGCATGCCGCCTGGCTGCTGGAGCAGGGGGATTTTGCCCGCAAGGAAGTATCGATCGCCAAGGTTGTCGTGGCGGACACCTTGCATCACGTCGTAGACACGGCGATCCAGACACTTGGTGCCAAAGGGTATTCGAAAGACACGATACTGGAGTGGATGTATCGCTATCAGCGCCAGGCGCGGCTCGTTGACGGCGCTTCGGAAGTTCACAAGATGGTACTGTCAAAATACTACGTAAGGGAAGGGGACGATTTCTTCCGCTGGGGTGTGTGACCGAGGCGGGCGATGAAATTGGACCGGCACGGCAAATGATCGACAACGTAGCGCTCAACGACAGGTACACGAAGCACACCGGTCGCATCTATTTGACCGGCATACAGGCGCTCGTGCGGCTGTCGCTGGTGCAGCGCCGGCGCGACCTCGCCGCCGGGCTGAATACGGCGGGATTCATTTCGGGGTATCGGGGCTCGCCGCTTGGCGGACTGGATATTCAGTTGTGGCAGGCTCAGAAATTTCTTGACGAGCATCACATTGTCTTTCAGCCGGGAGTCAACGAAGACTTGGCCGCTACCTCGATCTGGGGCACGCAGCAGTCAGTGCTTGAAGACCAGGGAAAATACGACGGCGTGTTTTGCATATGGTATGGCAAAGGCCCCGGCGTAGATCGCTCAGGTGATGCGTTCCGGCACGCGAATCTCGCAGGTTCTTCCAAATTCGGAGGAGTACTGGCGGCGATGGGGGACGATCACGTTTGCGAGTCGTCGACCACCGCCCACCAGAGCGAGTTTGCGCTTGTCGACGCGATGATGCCGATTCTCAACCCCTCCGGAGTTCAGGATATTCTCGAATTTGGCCTGGCCGGGTGGGCGCTGTCGAGAATTTCCGGATGCTGGGTCGGACTGAAGTGCGTTCACGACACGGTGGAGTCGACCGCATCGGTTGAAATAGCCGACGATTGCGCAGGACTTGTCATTCCCGATGGCTTGGAATTGCCGGGCGGGGGGCTGAATATTCGCTGGCCGGATACGCCCCTTGAGCAGGAGGCCCGGCTGCATGAGCATAAGCTTCGGATCGTTCAGGATGTCTGGCAGGCCAACAGCATTGATCGGATGATTTTTGATTGCCCAGATGCCAGTGTCGGAATTGTGACTGCCGGAAAATCCTATTCGGATGTGCGCCGCGCGCTCAAGGAGCTCGGCATAGACGAATCCGAATCCCGACGTCTCGGCATACGGCTGTACAAGGTCGCGCTGACCTGGCCGCTTGAGCGCGAGGGACTGAGACGGTTTGCCCGCGGCCTGAAGCACATCGTTGTCGTCGAGGAAAAGCGCGGATTGATCGAAGATCAAATCCGGTCGATACTTTACGGCAGCGCCAATGCTCCCGCCGTAGTCGGCAAATGTGACGAACAAGGCAAGCCATTGCTGCCCTCGAAGGGCCGGCTCAATGCCATGCAGATTGCTTCTGCCATCGCCCGGCATGTCTTGCTTCACGCCGAATCGGAAACCTTGCGGCAGCGCTACGGGCATGTGCGCCGTCTGATCGGCCAGGAAGTCGAACTGGCGCCGCTTGAGCGGGTGCCGTATTTTTGCGCAGGATGTCCGCACAACACTTCGACGAAAGTGCCCGAAGGCAGTGCGGCGCTTGCGGGAATCGGCTGTCACTATATGGCGCAATGGATGGACCGCTCGACTGCGCGGTTTACCCAGATGGGCGCAGAAGGGGCCAGCTGGGTCGGCGAGAGCCTGTTCAGCAAGCGCGAGCACATGTTCCAGAACATTGGAGACGGTACGTACATTCACTCCGGTGTGATGGCAATACGGGCGGCGGTTGCGGCCGGGACAAACATTACATTCAAGCTTCTTTACAACGACGCCGTAGCCATGACAGGCGGCCAGCCGTTCGATGCCCCGCTGAGCGTGCCGCGAATTGCGAGTCAGCTCATTGCAGAGGGCGTGCGCGAAGTCGTGGTTGTTTCAGACGATATCGGCAAGTATCGCGGATTGCCTGCGTTTCCTTCGGATGTAGAAGTTGTTCCGCGCGAAAATCTCGACAGCGTTCAAAGGCATCTGCGCACCGTGAGCGGTGCTACCGCGATTATCTACGACCAGACCTGCGCGGCTGAAAAGCGCCGCCGCCGCAAGCGCGGCACATATCCGGATCCGGCAAAGCGGGTCGTGATCAACACAGACGTGTGCGAAGGCTGCGGCGATTGCGGGATTCAGTCCAACTGTGTTGCGATTTTGCCTGTAGAGACTCAATTGGGTCGAAAGCGGCAGATTGACCAGTCGGCATGCAACAAGGACTATTCGTGCGTAGACGGTTTCTGTCCCAGCTTTGTCACGGTGCACGGCGGCAGACTGCGAGGCCCAAGGCAATCGAGCGCTATGGTTCCGCTCGATTCGGATGCGCTTAAGGCGCCAGCGAAAACGAAGCTGTCGGGCGAATACAGCGCAGTGATCACCGGAGTTGGCGGAACCGGCGTGATCACAGTCGGTGCCATAATCGGCATGGCCGCGCACATATCAAAGCTCGGCTGCTCGGTGCTGGACATGACCGGCCTGGCGCAAAAGGGCGGAGCGGTGATCAGCCATGTCATCATAGCGCCGAATCCGCGCGACATATCGGCAATGCATGTCGCCAACGGCGGCGCTGATCTCATCATCGGCTGCGATTTAGCGGTATCGTCGAGCAAGAAAGTGCTGGCGGTTTCGTCGTCGGACCGAACTTGCGCGGTTGTGAACGACTATGAGATGATGCCCGGCGACTTTACTCGGAACTCGAACTTGCTGTTTCCAGGCGATGAATTGCGGTCCAGAATTCGCGCATCCACCAAAGGCGATGCGACGTTTCTGGATGCGAACCGCTATGCGCAATCATTGTTCGGAGACACCCTGTTCGCAAATATGTTTCTTGTCGGAGTGGCGTTTCAAAAGGGCGCGCTGCCATTGAGTGCGGAATCGATTGAGTCGGCAATCGAACTGAACGGACGTTCGGCAGAGCGGAATGTCCAGGCATTTCGGCGCGGCCGTCAATTTGTGCAGGACCCCGCCGCCGTCGATGAACTGATCGACTGCGACACCCGGGATGGCATCGGTGACGGGGCGGACTTTGAAGATATCGATGAACTGATTCGGCATCGTTCGTCGTTGCTTGTCGAGTATCAGGACGAGGCGTACGCCCAACGTTTTCGAAATTTGGTCGAACGGGCGCGCAACGCTGAAGCCGGCGCAGCACCGGGAACCAGCGGATTTGCGCTGGCAGTTGCCCGATACTATCATAAATTGCTGATGTACAAGGATGAGTACGAAGTGGCGCGACTGCTGACGCGACCCGAATTCATTGGGCGGATTGAGCGGCAGTTCGAGGGCGGGTATGAACTGAGATACCATCTGGCTCCTCCTGCTTTTTCGCGCACGAATGAGATGACAGGGCATCCTCGCAAAAAGGAATATGGTCCGGGCACCGGCAAGATTCTAAAGTTGCTTGGACGTTTGAAGTTTCTTCGCCATTCGCCATTCGATCCGTTTGGCTATACGGAGGATCGGAAATTCGATCGTGAATTGATACGTGAATATGAGGCAAGAATTGACACCGCCATCTCTTGCCTGACATCGGGCAATCACGCGATTGCAGTTGAATTGGCCTGCTATCCTGAATCGATCCGGGGTTTTGGGCATATCAAGAAACAGCACGCGCAACAGATAGAGCCTGTTGTCAAATCCTTGCTCGAAGCCATGGGCAGCGAGCATCTCCGCACCCAGGCCGCATAAGGATGAAGACGCTGAATAAGGATGCCGCAGCCGCGACAACGTCGCGCCCGCAATTTGTTTGGGAAGACCCGTTTCTGATGAACTCGCAGCTGAGCGAGGAAGAGAGGCTGGTGCAGTCGACTGCAAGACGATATGCGCAAGAGTCGCTGATGCCGCGTGTCGTCGCAGCGAACCGCAACGAACACTTTGATCGAGATATCGCAGGCGAAATGGGACAGCTTGGGCTGCTCGGCTCCACCATCGATGGCTATGGCTGTCCTGGTCTAGGCTATGTGAGCTATGGCCTGGCCGCCCGCGAAATTGAACGGGTCGACAGCGGATACCGATCGTTCATGAGCGTTCAGTCTTCGCTGGTGATGTACCCCATTTGGCGATACGGCAGCGACGATCAGCGCGATCGGCTGCTGCCGAAGCTTGCTGCAGGGCAGTTGATCGGCTGCTTCGGCCTGACAGAACCGAATCATGGATCTGATCCGAGCGGCATGGAGACCAGGGCCGAGCGAGTTGATGGCGGATACAGCGTCAGCGGCGAAAAAACATGGATCACAAATTCTCCGATTGCCGATGTGCTGGTGGTTTGGGCGAAGAATGAGGGTGGAACGGTTCAGGGCTTTGTGATTGAAAGGGAATCCAAGGGACTGACTACGCCCAAGATTGAAGGAAAATTTTCTTTGCGCGCATCACAAACAGGAAGCATTGCGATGGACCGGGTATTTGTACCTGATGAAATGGTGCTGCCGGGTGCAGCGGGTCTGGGCGCTGCGCTTTCGTGCCTGACGGTAGCTCGCTACGGAATTTGCTGGGGTGCGCTCGGTGCGGCAGAATTTTGCTGGCACGCAGCGCGGCAGTACGCGCTGGATCGCCGCCAGTTCGGAAGGCCGATCGCAGCGAACCAACTTGTTCAACGCAAGTTGGCGGACATGCAGACCGAGATCAGCCTAGGCTTGCAGGGATGCCTGCGGCTTGGCAGAATGATGGAAGCAGGTGAAGCACCTCACGAGTTGACAAGCCTGATGAAGCGCAACAACGCGGGCAAGGCATTGGAGATAGCGAGGAACGCCCGCGATATTCACGGCGGCAACGGGGTGTGCGACGAATTCCACGTCATTCGCCATGCGATGAATCTTGAAGCCGTGAACACCTATGAAGGCACGCACGACATACATGCCTTGATTCTGGGCAAGGCCCAGACCGGAATTTCCGCATTCGGCTGAGTTTCGGTACCGGTTGTCGTGTCGATTCAAATGCGCCACGGGCTCGGCAGCAAATCCAAATGTGCGGTTGATGAAAGCCAAAGCCGGAGGCGGTTGGTGAAGACGTGCGAAGACTGTGACATCCGCACCAAAGTCGCTGCGATTGGAATACGCATCCGAATCTGGGTCAAATCGGGTGCATGACGGAAATTTTGTATGTTGATAAGGACGATTCGCACTGACGAACGATAGGCAATTTATCGAAAATCGCACCCGGCTTTTGCTTCGATCAATTGCCATTAGTCCGTATGCCGGTGCCATCCGTTTGATATTATCGGCGTGTCTCAAACAATACGAGATGCCGGATGCTGTCAAGTAGTACCAAGGCCCACTTTCGAACTGGAGTAAATTTAGCAATGCAACTTAGCGATCCATCACTGTTTCGACAACAGTGCTACATAGACGGTGTCTGGGCAGATGCCGGCAACGGCGAAACCATTGACGTGCACAATCCGTCTACTCGGGAAATCATCGGCACCATACCCAGAATGGGCGCCTCGGAAACACAGGGAGCCATTGATGCGGCCCATGCCGCGTTTCAGTCATGGCGGAAGCTGACCGCGAAAGATCGTTCAAAGCTGCTGCGCAAGTTCGCAGACCTGATGATGGACAATGTCGAAGACCTTGCTATGATTATGACCAGCGAGCAGGGCAAGCCGCTTGCCGAGGCCAGAGGCGAGGTTGCCTATGCGGCCTCGTTCATGGAATGGTTTGCCGAAGAGGGCAAACGCATGTATGGCGACGTCATTCCGCACGACCAGCCAGGTCGGAGGATTGTTGTGATCAAGGAGCCTGTGGGCGTGTGCGCTGCAATCACGCCGTGGAATTTCCCCGCAGCGATGATCACCCGGAAAGCCGGACCGGCACTGGCGTCGGGGTGCACAATCGTAATCAAGCCTGCGACACAGACCCCTTATTCGGCGTTAGCGCTTTGCGAGATCGCTGAACGGGCCGGCATACCCAAAGGTGTCTTCAACGTAGTCACCGGGCAGTCTTCTGCGATCGGAGGCGAGTTGACATCCAATGACAAGGTGCGAAAGCTGACATTCACCGGCTCAACCGCAGTCGGCAAGACACTGATGCGCCAATGCGCGGGAACAGTGAAGAAAGTTTCACTCGAACTCGGCGGCAATGCGCCTTTCCTGGTATTTGACGATGCCGATATCGATGCCGCAGTTGCCGGCGCGATTTTATGCAAGTATCGCAACTCGGGGCAGACATGCGTCTGTGCAAACCGCTTTTTGGTGCAGGATGCCGTATATGACGAATTCGCAGAAAAGTTCAGCGCAGCGGTGTCCGAAATGAAAGTGGCCGACGGCCTGCAACCGAATTCTCAGATAGGTCCCCTGATCGACATGCCTGCTGTCGAAAAGGTCGAAGCGCACATCCATGAGGCGGTCGAAAAGGGTGCGAAGGTGGTTGCGGGCGGATCAAGGCATGAATTGGGCGGAACATTCTTTCAGCCGACAGTGCTGACCGGCGTCAGCAGCTGCATGGCTGTTGCCAACGAGGAGACTTTCGGTCCTTTGGCGCCGATTTTCCGGTTCCATACCGAACAGGAGGCTGTGCAGATGGCCAATGACACCGAGTTCGGCCTGGCAGCGTACTTCTACAGCCGTGATCTTGGCAGGGTATGGAGAGTGTCCGAAGCGCTCGAGAGTGGCATTATCGGTGTCAATACCGGCATCATATCATCAGAAGTCGCGCCGTTTGGCGGTGTCAAGGAATCCGGTATCGGCAGAGAGGGATCCAAATACGGCATCGACGAGTTTGTCGAAGTCAAGTACCTGTGCATGGCAGGCATCTGATTGACTGCGCAGCCAGGCAGCTGATATGTCCGAGATTCAATCTCTGAAGCCGCATCAGGACCCGTTAGAGCATTTCGCCCGATGGATGGATGATGCCTTGTCGGCGGGGCTCATCGAACCGTCGGCGATGACCCTGGCAACTGCAGATGCAAGCGGGAGGCCGGCAGCGCGGCAGGTTCTTTTGAAATCCTACGATCACAGCGGATTTGTCTTTTTTACAAATTACGAGAGCCGAAAGGCGCTGGACATTGCTGTCAATCCGTTCGCATGCGGAGTGCTTTGGTGGGACAAGCTCTACCGCCAGGTAAGAGTGGAGGGAAGCGTCAGGAAGGCAAGCGGAAAAATATCCGACGATTACTTTTCATCGCGTCCCCGCGGCAGCCAGATCAGTGCCTGGGCTTCTCCTCAGAGCCGCCCGATATCGGGACGCGACGAAATGCTCGATCAGGTCGAACGTCTGGAGAAGGAATTTCGCAGCCAGCCGGTGCCGCGCCCGGATTTCTGGGGCGGCTACTGCATTGATCCGGTCAGGATTGAATTCTGGCAGGGCCGGCCCGACCGTCTCCACGAGCGTTTGCGCTATGAACGTTCCGACGACGTCTGGCGATCCGAATTTCTGGCCCCCTAGCTGCCTGAACAGAATATTGAGCTGCGATCCCGCAGCAAGGCATGCCTAGCTGCGAACGGGCAGTTGCGCTGCTGTTTCGTTCAGGGCGGCGTCCAATATGTCGAACATGTCGTGAATTTGCTGCTCGGTGATAATCATCGGCGGACACAGTCCCACGGTGTCTCCGGACGGCAGTGCCCGTACTATGAGTCCATGCTCGAGGCACTTGGCCGCGACCTGCTTGCTGGCTCCAAGCCCCGGGTCGAACGGCGCTTTGGAATCCTTGTTTGAAACCAGTTCGATCGCGCCGATCAAGCCTGCTCCGCGTGCTTCGCCAACCAGGGCGTGGGCGCCTGATTGTTTCAGCCGTTCCTGGAACGGACCCGAAACCGTGCGAACATGATCAATGATGTTCCGCTCCTCATAGATGTTCAATGTCTCAAGTGCGACCGCGCATCCGACCGGGTGTCCGCCATAGGTGAATCCGGTGCCGAACACACCGACCTGATTGCTCTGCTCGACAAATGCCTGATAGATCTCGTCTGAGATCATCACTGCCGCGATTGGAATATAGGCGGACGAAAGCTGCTTCGCACAAGTGACGATGTCGGGCCGAACCACATTGAAAGTTTCGCAGCCCCAGAAATTTCCTGTTCTGCCGAAGCCGTTGATAACCTCGTCGGCGATCAGCAATACGTCATGGCGATTCAGGACGACCTGAATTTTTTCGAAATAGCCTTTCGGCGGCGGGATCACCCCGCCAGCGCCCATCAGCGGTTCGGCGATCAGCGCGGCGACCGTATCGGGTCCCTCCGCCAGTATCAGTTGCTCCAGTTCATCGGCGAGCCGGCTCGAAAACTGCTCTTCCGATTCTCCATCCTTTCCGTAGCGGTAGTAATGGGGCGTAGAAATTTGCTTGAATTGCTCGAGCGGCGCATCAAAGGCTTTTTGAATCACCGGTATCGCGGTCAGGCTGGTGCAGATAATGGTGACGCCGTGGTAGCCATTGATGCGTGAGATGATTTTCTTTTTTCTTGGTCGTCCGAGTGCGTTGTTGTAATACCAGACGAACTTGACCGCCGTGTCGACCGCTTCGGACCCGGATGTCGTCAAGTACGCCTTGGACATGGGTTCCGGAGCGAGTTCTACCAGCCGATCCACAAGCTCGGTCACCACCGGAGCGGTGCGGCCGGCAAAGCTGTGGTTATAGGGCAATTCCTGCAGTTGTCGTGTCGCTGCATCGATAAGACGCTGCTCGCTGAACCCGAGCGATGTGCACCACAGGCCGGCAAGCCCTTCGATAAACTTGTTTCCGGCTTCGTCCCAAATATAGATTCCGTCGCCGCTGACATATGTCTTCGACGGCCCCTGCTGCTCGTGCGCCGCAAGATTGGTATATGGATGCAGATTCGAGCGAATATCTCTTTCGTGTATCGTAAGCTGTGACATCTTATGCCTCGTGCGGATTAAGATCGGGCGGTGAATAAATTTTGATCATTGTATCGCAAGGCGTTTCGAGCGCAATTGTACCTTCGTGATTCAGCCAAGCGGGCAGGACAATGCCTGGCTGACATCTACGTAATTGCGTCGGCGAACGAGTCTTTGCGCGTGCGCATGAATTGGCACAAGGCCTCGTCGGTTGCAGAGTCAAGAGGCGGCGCCTCATAGGCTTCGAGCATGGATTTCCACCTTGCGTTCGCCCTTTGCGTCGCGTCGAGCGCACCGTCGGCGAGCCATTGCTCGAAGCTGTTGTTATCTGCGATCTGCGATCGATAGAATGCGGTCTCGAAATTCCTTTGCGTGTGATCGCATCCGAGAAAGTGGTTCCCCGGTCCGACTTCGCGTAGGGCGTCAAGCGCCTGGGCATTGTCTGATGTGTCGATGCCGCCAAGGAAGGTCTGCATGATCCCAGCCTGGTCTGCGTCCATGATGAACTTCTCGTAGCCCATTGTGAGCCCGCCTTCCAGCCAACCGGCGGTGTGCAGCATGAAGTTGACGCCGGCGAGCATCGCTGTCTGCAAGGTGTTTGCGGATTCGTATGCTGCCTGGGCATCGGAAATTTTTGAAGCGCAAAGCCCTCCGCCGCTGCGGAACGGAACTCCGATGCGGCGCGCCAGCGCCGCGCACAGGTATAGCACCTGCGACGGTTCCGGCGTACCGAACGTGGGCGCTCCGGACTGCATCGAA
This sequence comes from Arenicellales bacterium, assembly GCA_965214615.1. Taxonomy (GTDB): domain Bacteria; phylum Pseudomonadota; class Gammaproteobacteria; order Arenicellales; family JAJDZL01; genus CBDAUN01. The sequence continues at coordinate 2,150,853 of OZ243952.1, read as the reverse complement.
ATCGAACTGCTGAAAGTGCCGAATATGACAGGGGCGCCAGGTCTGACGAGCTGTGCAAAAGCCATTCCGGCAAGGGCTTCGGCGAGAATTTGCGTACAGGTGCCCACTACGGTCACGGGCGACATTGCGCCGGAAAGAATGAACGGCGAGATGACTGTTCCCTGATTGTTTCGCGCATAGGTTTTCAATGCCGCCAGCATCGTGTCGTCATAGGTCATCGGCGAATTGACGTTGATCAGCGAAACGATGCAGGTATTGCGATCGACGAATTCCTCGCCAAACACGATCTTCGCCATGTCGACCGTGTCCTGTGCGCGTTCGCCGCTGGTCACCGAGCCCATGAACGGCTTGTCCGAATACTTGATGTGGCTGTAGACCATGTCGAAGTGGCGCTTGTTTACCGGCAAGTCCACAGGCTCGCATACGGTTCCGCCTGAGTGATGGATCGAGGGGGACATGTAGGCGAGCTTCACAAAGTTCTTGAAATCTTCAATCGTCGCATAGCGCCTGCCTTCATCGACGTTGCGGATGAATGGCGGGCCGTAGGCGGGAACGAATACGGCGGTATCCTTTGAAATCAGCAGATTGTTGGCCGGGTTTCGCGCATGCTGTACGAACTTGGCCGGAGCGTGGCGGGATATGATCTCCCGGCACATTCCAAGTTCGAACCGGACAAGCTCTCCTTGAACGTCGGCGCCGGCCAGGCGCCAAATCTCAATTGCTTCTGGATCGTCGCGGAATTCGATTCCGATTTCCTTTAAAACCAGATCGGCATTGCGCTCGATCATTTCCAGAGTATCTTCAGGCGCAATTTCGTATACAGGCACCTTGCGCTCAATATACGGCGTGGACTGAAGTTGAGGTTTTTCGCGCTCTGCGCGTCTCGCGGTTCGCCCGCCCGATCGCGTTCTTTTTCCGGCCATACGTCGATTCATAGTTGAATAATTCGCCGGCAAGGCAAATCCTTTCGATTCAGCCGGCACAGGATATGTCAAAGCGGCGGTCGCAAATGCGGCCGCCGAGATGGCATTTTAAGCGATTCTCGCACAATTGGGCACTGTTGTGAGCGGTTGCAGGATAGGCGGCGTAAATTCGGTGTTGCCGCACGGTCACCTGCCGGCGCAGCAATCCGTTCAGCCGGACAGTTGCTGAAGCTGACAGTGCGCAAAGACAGAGGCATGCTCTGCAATCAATCTGCCGTAATTTAAGGCATCAATGCTCATGCTTCGGATAATAGGGCGCGATACTTTCGATGGCAGCCTGCAATTCATTGACAGCTTCGACATCGGAGTTCTGCTTGGCGCGCATGGATGCGACGATGACCGCGTGATGGTTCTGCAGGCGCTGCGCATAGTCTTGCTGGGAAGCCTTGACGCGTTGCGTCAGGAAGTAGTCGCCAATTGTGTCAATGATATTCTGAGCGTGCTGCTCCTTGTTCATCACCCAGCGAACCAGTTGATTCTGAGATTGCGGATCAGAATTGCCGGCTAAATCTGCAATTTGCGATACGGCCTTTCGGATTGTCGCCGTGTCTTCAAGCATGGCGGCGACCCGTGCATGATCGTCATAGATTCCACATGGGATTTGGCAATGTGACGATGCGGTTTGCGGCACCATCACCCATACGGCGATTGCCGCCGTGAGTGCGCATAGCAATTGAATTGATCTTTTCACGGCAATGCCTCGCAAATTCATTTTGTGGTTAAGGATTCAGTGCGAAATGGTGAAATCCGCTGTACGGCTGGTGGTTTCAGCCTGTTCAATATTGTGATTTCGATAGTGGGCGTGCATCGCTTGCAGTTCAAGCATCCATCGGGCCGAACTCGCCGCGACCGCCATTGTCTTCGATCTGCTCTCTCGAAAAACTTTGGGACCGCCGATATGGGAAAACGTCGCAAAGCTGGCCAGAACGAATCGTCTGCTGCATATCGCGCCAGAACTCTACAGTCATCAATTCACTGTGATATTCGACGAAATGATCGGCAATGGCCGGATTGGCGAGAAAGTACATTTGGAATTCGACGGGGAAAATGTCATCGTCTCCGACCGAGAACCACGGTTCACAGGCGAGATCGTCTTCCGGATTCGCCGCGGGCGGCAGTTTCCGTACCCTGCAGTCGGTCAGATAGCGAATTTCGTCGTAGTCGTAGAACACCACTCGACGGTTTCGGGTGACGCCAAAATTCTTCAGCAACATGTCTCCGGGGAATATATTTGCAGCTGCCATTTCCCGAATCGCATCGCCGTAGCCTCGAGCGAAATACCTAAGCTCGTCCTCGTCGGTGATCTGCTCAAGCAGTAGGTTGAGCGGCACCATCCGGTGCTCAATGTAGACATGCCTTAGGACTACTACGTCGTCATCGATAGAAACCGTATGTCTGCAGGTGTCAAGCAGCGCTGCGAGCAGTCCGGGGTCAAATCGGTCCTTCGGCATGGCGACTTCGGAATACTCCAATGTGTCTGCAAGACGGCCGATGCGGTCGTGCTGCTTGACCAGCCGGTACTTTTCGATGACCTCGGAGCGGGCCATGTTTTTCGGCGGATCAAAGGAATCCTTGATGATTTTGAATACGTAGGGATAGGACGGCAGCGTAAATACCATCATCACCATTCCGCGTATGCCGGGCGCTTCGATGATTTTGTCGGATGAATGTCGAAGATGATGTAGAAAGTCTCGATAAAATGCTGTTTTTCCATGTTTGTGGAAACCAATTGCCGAATAAAGGTCGGCCGTACTCTTGGTCGGAAGAACTTGTTTCAGGAATGCCACGGTCGCCGAAGGCACTTCGGTCTCGACCATGAAGTAGGCATGGGAGAATCCGAATACGGTGTTTACATCCTGTGCATCCAGAAGCAGAGCGTCGACGTAGACCGCGCCTGCTTCGTTATTGATGATCGGAACAACGAACGGCGCGATGTCGTAGCCGTTGACGACGCGGCCGATCAGATACGCGGCCTTGTTTCGAAAAAACAGCGACGCAAGTACGTCGATGTGATAGTTCAGCGATGTTGAACGGTTGCTCTTAGGCAGAACTTCGTTCAATTGGCTCATGATTCTGCGCACATCGCGGCGCAAGTCTTCAAACGGCAGCGTGAACCCGGCGTCTGCAAGTATCGATTCAATTGTTTTTCGCAAGCCCGATTCTGCGGGATAGTACGATCGGTATGTCGGCTCTGCCGGCGAAAGATATTCAACAGAAACCGATGGCCGGACGAAAATATTGTTGTTGTTGTAATAGCGTCTGTGGAAGAACTTGCAAAAAACGGAGTTGAAATAGCTTTCTGCAAGTTCGGGCTGCTGATGCCGGAACAGCAGATCGACATATTGCTCCTTGACGATTTCCCAAAGAGGGGTGTCGAGCGCTGTAATTTTCAACTCGTTGCGAAGCGTGTCCAGGGTTTCCTGAGTGCGCTGGTCATAAAAGTGAATGCGCTTTCGCGCGGCTTCGCGCGCCGCTGTCCAGTCTGCATTTTCGAATTGCTCAAGTGCGCCTGACGTAATCTGCTGAAAAATCGAGAAGTGGCGCTCGAAGCCATCGAGTATTGTGCGTGCGATGACGATTGCGCGCTCTTTCTGCTGCGCCAGGGAAGCCGCGCTTTCGATTACCGCAGACAGGTGTACTACGGTATCCGGATGTGAACGTGATGTGGTTTCTGGCATGCTGATACAAGCTGGTGGCTCAGTGCTCCCGTTTTGATGCCGCAGGATGCCTGGCGGCGGTTTCACTCCATATGATACTAGGAGCGAATGGCAAGATTGATCCGGCATAGAATCTGCGGAACAGCATTGCGTCGGACGCCACCGGCATCAGGCCGGTCAGTATTCGGGTGAGAGGGTGGCTGGCTTTGCTGCAAAGGTCGCGCCTTGACACCCGGCGAGGTGGTGGTGCGTCTTGCAAAGCCGCACGAGTGTGGCAAATGGAACGAGTTGATGGTGCGTCACCACGATTTTGGATTCAAGCGCTTTGCCGGACGCGGGCTGCGCTACTTTTTGCAAAAATTCCCGCCAATATCGTATATACATAATGAAAGTGACAAATCAACTGGTATGTTTTGACCACGTTTGCGAGCAAATATTTTGAGGGATAAACAGAATGAATAGACGTTTCACGGCTATAGTCGAACGCGAAGGCGATGGATATGTTTCTTTATGTCCAGAATTGAACGTTGCCAGCCAAGGCACTACTGTTGCCGAAGCGCGAGAAAATCTAGTTGAAGCGCTTACCTTGTTTTTTGAGACTGCTTCTGCCGGGGAAATCAACAAGCGTCTGACTGATGAGGTGTACGTCAACAATATTGAAGTCGCTGTTGGCTAGGCTCAAAGTACTTTCGGGTCGTGATGTCTGTCGTATACTAGCGTTTCACGGATTTGTAGAGGTAAGGCAGAAGGGCAGCCATATCGTGATGCAAAAAGTTGATGGCGAGGAAACAACCACTGTTCCGGTGCCCAATCACAATGAAATACGGCGCGGTACATTGATGTCAATTATTCGGCAATCCGGTCTTCCACGCTCGAAATTTGAGAGATGACTAATTAACTCGAGTTTCGGTGTCCATTTTCGCCATTTTCAGCCGCACGGATGGGCTTGCGGGCTGCGTTCATGCTGAATTATGCGTCCGTCAAGTTACAACGCATCGACGCATCGACCAAAGAAATCTTCATCTGCCGCTCGATTGCCTGCTTCACGTCTCGCATTGCGCATCCTTGTTCCGTGCCGCTGGCTGCCTTGCGGTTGATCATGCAGAGCATCTTCCATTAGTTCTGCACACTGTTCAACGTGTGTTCCGGTTCAGATCAGATCGCCACAAGAGGAAAAAGGGTGTCAATTGGTTCTCGGTTGTCGTGCAAGACCGGAGCGACAGAACTTTCCCACGCTAATTGACATGCGTAAATAGTCGCTTGGAAACATTCATTTGCATCCGGGGCGGCTTTTTTCGTTCCAATGATGCATATCTGTGCGCCATGGACATGGTCTAAGTCAGGAGCGATATCGCGCGCACGGAATCCGTGCCGGCGAGGTGCTCGTGCGTCTTGCAAAGCCGCACGAGTATGGCAAATGGGACGAGTTGATGGTGCGTCACCACGATCTTGGACTCAAGCGCTTTGCCGGACGCGGGCTGCACTACATTGCCGAGCGTCACGGCAAGTGGCTGTGCCTGAGCGGATGGCAGACCGGCGCGTTCAAGTGCGCCGCGCCACAAGTGGGTCCGCTGGACGTCCGACCAGCAGTGGAACCCGCTGCATCTGACTGCCAACAAAACGCGGTTTGCAATGCTCGACAAACCGGGCGCTCATCCAAATCTGGAATCTCATGTGCTCAAGTGCATCGCCGCGCGCCTGAGCGCCGACTGGCACGAGGCGTACGGCCATCCGCTTGTGCTTGCCGAGACCTTTGTCGATCCGTTGCGCCACCGAGGGCACATGTTCGACGCTGCAGGGTGGATCTCGGTCGGGTTCAGTGCCGGATACTCGCGCAAGGGCGGTAAATACACTATGGCGCACCGCAATAAGAAACACATGCTTGAAAAGTCGCTTCGGCGCGAGCAAAGGTCGCGCGACTTGCATTAAAATGAAATTGTTAATTGATAGAATATGCAATTAAATTACAATGCAGTTTCTTTGTGCGAGCAACTGGCGCGTTGCTCAAAAATAGAGTTCTTTCGCACCGGTTTGAATCGGAGCCGGGCGTGACCGATACAGTTTGAATTGACGTGGTGGCAGGATATGCAAAGTTACGCTAGGGCGGTGGTGATCGGCGGCGGAGTCGTCGGAGTCAGCACGCTTTATCATTTGGCCAAGAAGGGCTGGAGCGATTCGGTCCTGCTGGAGCGTACTGAGCTGACTGCAGGCTCGACATGGCATGCGGCCGGATTGCTCCCGCTTTTCAACATGAGCTATGCAGTGGGGCAATTGCACAAGTATTCGGTCGATTTGTACAAGTCGCTTGAGGCCGAAACCGGACAGGATGTCGGCTTTCATGTGACAGGCAATTTGCGTCTCGCCTGCACTCGCGACCGGATGGACGAATACCGCAAGTACTGCGGAACCGCCAACACCATAGGCGTGCCGTTCGAGATGATCACGCCTTCGCAGGTCAAGGAACTGTGGCCGCTTTGCGAAACCGACGGTCTGGTCGGGGCGCTGTACCACCCGGATGACGGGCACATCGCGCCGGTAGATCTGACCAATGCGCTCGCTCGGGGAGCGCGCGATAACGGAGCGACGATCCATCAGCATACCGAAGCGACCGGCCTGACCAGGTCGAAGTCCGGCGAGTGGATCATCGAGACAACCAACGGCACCATTCGGTGCGAGCATGTAGTGTGCGCTACGGGCAACTACAGCCAGGCGACCGCCGATCTTCTCGGCATTTCAATACCGTCGATACCGGTTCAGCATCAGTACATCGTTACCGACGTATGCGAGGAATTGAAGGCGTACCGCGAAGCCGGGGGCAGGGAACTTGCGGTGCTGCGCGAATCCGACGCTTCCTACTATTTTCGCGAGGAGCGCCTCGGCTGGATCCTGGGTCCGTACGAAAAAGGCGCGCCGGCAGTGTTTGCCGACGGCGTGCCGGACACATTTGAAAAGGATTTGTTTCCCGGTGATCTGGACCGGTTGATGCCCCATGTCGAAGCCTGTTTGAAACGCGTGCCGTCGTTTGCAGCTTCCGGCATCAAGGACATCGTCAATGGACCGATCGCCTACACCCCGGACGGCAGTCCGCTCATCGGTCCGGCGTGGGGACTGCGGAACGTGTGGCTTAATGAAGGTCACAGCTTCGGAGTGACAGCTGCGGGCGGAGCAGGCTGGCAGTTGGCCGAGTGGATCGTCGAAGGCGAACCCGGCATTGATTTGCTTGCAGTAGACCCGAGGCGCTACGGCGACTATGCGCAGGGGCAATACCTGATTGACAAGAACGAGGAGGCGTACGAGAACGTATTCACCATTCACTATCCCGACGAGGAGCGTCCGGCCGCACGTCCGGTGAAAACCAGCCCGATTCATGACAAGCTCAATGCTCTGGGAGCAGTATGGGGTCAGCGCTACGGCTGGGAGCGCCCGAACTGGTTCGCTCCCGAAGGAGTTGATGCGGTGGATGACTGGAGTTTCCGCAGGTCGAAGTATTTCGAGCATGTCGGCAACGAGCATAACAATATCCGCAACAACGTCGGACTGATTGATATCACAAGCTTTACCAAGGTTCATGTTTCCGGATCAGGAGCCAGAGACTTTCTGGACCGCCTGGTTGCGCGCAAGCTGCCTGTAACGCCCGGCAGGGTTCAACTGGCTCACGCCCTGACCCGGTATGGCGGCGTTCGTAGCGAATTCACCATCACGCTCAATGATGACGGGTCGTTTTACCTGGTCAGTTCAGGCGCGGCGGAACGCTTTGACTGCAGCTACTTGCTAAGACACTTGCCGAATGACAAATCGGTTGTTCTTTCGAACGATACAACCCAGTACGGGACGCTGGTCATTGCTGGCCCGAATTCTCGCAAAGTGTTGCAGAAGGTCACCCGGACGGATTTGTCCAATGACAGCTTCAAGTGGCTGACCGGCCGGAATATCAATGTCGGGGGCGCGCAGGCGACCGCATTGCGGGTCAGTTTTGTGGGTGAACTGGGCTGGGAGCTGCACCATCCGATCGAGTATCAAAGGCATATTTTTGATCGGCTCATGGATGCGGGGCAGGAGTACAATATCGGCCAGTGCGGGATGCGGGCGATGGATTCGCTTCGGATTGAGAAGTCGTATCGAATGTGGGGTCAGGATCTGACGCGCGAGTATACGATTCTTGAAGCGGGCCTGAATCACTTTGTGCACATGGAAAAGGGTGAATTTATCGGCCGCGATGCGTTGCGTAGGCAGATGGAGGAAGGGGTTCCTCAGGAGTTTGTAACGGTATCGGTCGAAAACATCGGCGATGCCGACCCGCTTGGCAACGAGCCGCTATGGCTGAACGGGGAAATGGTCGGCAGGGCGACTGCCGGATCCTATGGCCATTATCTTGGACAGAGCCTGGCGATCGGCTATGTGCGAACCGGCTGCGGCGCAGTCGGAACCCGCTTGGAAATCGAAATTCTCGGTGATCTGTATCCGTGCACTGTGATACAGAACTCGCCGCATGATCCGTCGAATGAAAGGATTAGAGCCTAATCCGTCACTTAACCAACCAATTAACTGTTCTGAGGACCCGGAATGAAAGTTGTCGTTCCAGTAAAACGCGTTATTGACGCGAATATCAAGGTCAGGGTCAAACCTGATCAAAGCGGCGTTGAGTTGAACAACGTCAAGATGGCGATGAACCCGTTCTGCGAAATTGCTGTCGAAGAGGCGATTCGCATGCGCGAGGCAGGAAGCGTCGAGGAAATCATTGTCGTATCGGTCGGCCCGCAGCAAAGCCAGGAAACGCTTCGCACCGGACTGGCCATGGGCGCCGACCGCGGCGTGCTGATCAGTGCAGACGCATCGGCCGAGCCTCTTGCGGTGGCCAAGCTGCTGCAGGCGATCATCGAAAAGGAGCAGCCGGGCCTGGTGATTATGGGCAAGCAGGCGGTTGACAACGACAACAACCAGACCGGGCAGATGCTTGCCGCATTGCTCGGGTGGTCTTTGGGCACGTTTGTTTCGAAGATTGATATTTCGGATGATTCGGTTGGCGTAGTGCGTGAAGTGGACGGCGGACTTGAGACAGTCGAGCTGACACGGCCGGCGATATTGACGGTGGATTTGCGCTTGAATGAGCCGCGCTATGCTTCGCTGCCCAACATCATGAAGGCGCGGCGCAAGCCGATTGAAACGTTCACTCCGGAAGACCTGGGTGTCGATGTGACGCCTCGGGTTACGGTTCTGGAAGTGGTCGACCCGCCAACGCGGGCGGCCGGCGTGAAAGTTGCGAGTGCAGCGGAACTGATCGAAAAACTGACTGAAGAGGCAAAGGTGCTGTGATGCAGACTCTGGTACTAATCGAACACGACAACGAAACTGTCAAGGCGTCAACTTTGAACACCGTCGCTGCTGCGCAGCGTATCGGCGGCGATGCTGACGGCATTGTCATCGGCTCCGGCTGCTCGGCTGTCGCCGAAGCCGCGGCCAGGATTTCGGGAATACGCAAAGTACTTGCGATCGATTCTGCAGAATTTGAGTACGGCCTGGTTGAAAACGTGGCGCCGGCATTGGCTGAAGTCGCAAAGTCGTATACGCACATTCTGGCTCCGGCAACAACCTACGGCAAGAACATCATGCCGCATGCCGCAGCTTTGCTTGATGTGCAACAGATTTCCGATATTACCGAAATTGCGAGCGAAGACACATTCGTGCGACCGATTTATGCGGGCAACGCATTTGCCAAAGTGCGGTCTTGCGATGCGGTCAAGTTTGTCACGGTACGGACCACGGCGTTCGATCCTGCCCAGGATGAGGGCGGCAGCGCTGAAGTCGAGCAACTGTCGATTGGCGGCGACAAGGGTCTTTCAAAATTTGTCAAGCATGACCTGACGCGCAGCGAGCGGCCGGAATTAACGACCGCGGGCATCGTAATTTCTGGCGGACGCGGAATGCAAAGCGGAGACAACTTCAGCATGCTCGAGAAGATTGCCGACAAGCTGGGCGCTGCTGTCGGCGCGTCCCGCGCCGCAGTGGATGCCGGATACGTCCCGAACGATTATCAGGTCGGTCAGACCGGCAAGGTTGTTGCGCCCGACCTGTATATTGCTGTAGGAATCTCGGGAGCGATCCAGCATCTGGCTGGAATGAAGGATTCGAAGGTGATCGTCGCCATCAACAAGGACGAAGACGCGCCGATATTTCAGGTTGCCGACTACGGCTGGGTTGCCGATCTTTTCACCGCGGTTCCAGAGCTGGAAGCCGCACTCGAATGATGCCTGCGGCAGGCGCCTTCCGGCTGCGCCTCGCCTCGTCTTGCAAGTAAAAAGCGATGTCAGGTAGCTGAATGCTGTCCGGCATCGCTTTTTTGCATAGTCCCATGAATGAATCGCACGACACTTCGAGGTCAACTGCGGACCGCTTATCACACCTGTTACGGGAATGTGGTATACACAGTCGGAGATGAAGTTTTCCGCAATTCAACTGTCTGAACTCGGCGCTGTCGCCTATAGAATTGTTGTCTTAACGATATTGAGCGCAATCATCGGCGTTCTTGTGTCAATCTGCACGATTGGATTTGTCGAGAGCGTGTTCTTTTTGAACGACTTGCTGCTTGTATCGTCGAAGATTCGATTTCAATACGGAGACAGTCCGGTTCTGCTCTCTGCTGCAACGGTTCTTGTGCCGGCCTTGGGCGGGCTCATCGTGGGACTATTGTTCAAATTCTGGTCGGAAAGCAGGCGCAATCTTGGGCCGGCAGATTCAATTCATGCGGTTCAATTTCGCACGGTGCCTGCAACTGCCAAAGACGGCCTGATTTCAACTCTGGCATCGATTGTCTCCCTCGGTGTCGGCGCGTCGGTCGGTCAGTATGGACCGATTGTCTATCTTGGTACCATCATCGGGTCGTTTATTGACCGAATGAAGCTGGATATCCCGGAAATCCGTTCGATCGGAATTTCCGCGGGCATCGCAGCGGCCATTGCAACGGCGTTCAATGCGCCGCTTGCGGGAATGATTTTCGCCCATGAAGTCGTTTTGCGGCATTATGCGATACGCGCGTTCGCCCCGACCGCGCTTGCCGCTGCGATCGGCTATGTGATCGCCAGCGTCATCTTTGAGCGGCCGCCGCTTTTTACGGTTCATTTCGACGGTGTCGAGCATCAGCACGAGTATTTGCTGTTTGCCTTGATTGGAGTAATGGCGGCGTTCGTGGCTACGCTGTTCGTTCGCTTGCTTACCGCTGTTTCCAGCTTTGCCCGAAGAAGTCCGATTCCGTTTGCCCTCAGACCTATGGCGGCCGGATTTCTACTTGGGCTTGTTGCCTTGCAATTGCCGGAAATTCTAGGCGTGGGCAGAGAGACGCTGCGTTTTGCCACCATTGACGGCGCCTTTCAATCGAGCGAACTGGCTTTGATTCTGGTTGCAAAGTTCGGCCTGACCATTATTTGTCTCGGATTCGGATTCGCCGGAGGAACATTCAGCCCTGTGCTGCTCATTGGGATTGTCTTTGGCGCACTGTTCGGAAGCATCCTTGGCGATATTGACATCATCGCTCATTCAGGGGTGGTTCCGTATGCGATCAGCGGCATGATGGCGGTTACCAGCGCGGTCATCGGAGCGCCGCTGACGACAATCCTGATCGTTCTTGAGTTGACGCGAAACTATGACCTGGTGATTGCCGCCATGGTTGCCGTGGTGTTTTCAAACTTGATCTCTCATCGCCTGTTCGGCCGTTCGCTGTACGACCTGCAGCTCGGAGCGCGCGGGTATGATTTGTCTTCGGGGCGCTTGTCGGCGATTCTTTCGATCTCCCGCATCACTGAATTGATGCATGACAACTTTATTTCGATTCACCAGGATGACACGGTCGAAGACGCATTGGCGAGACTGAGATCGGCAGGATTTCCTACAGGTGTGGTAGTCAAGGATGACAATATGTACGTCGGCGTTGTGCATGTCAGGAACTGTACCGAAGCAGACCCGTCGCAGACCGTTGAATCCGTTACGCAACGCGATGTGCTTGCATTTGACGACACCTTGAGCATTCGCTGGGCGATGGAGTGGATGACAGACTTTGTCGGGGTATTCGTGCCGATCATTTCTGTTGACGACGGGCGATTGCTCGGAGTGGTGTCCGAGGGCAATATCATTGACGCCTATTTGAATGACTCTGAGCGATTGAGAAGGGAGGAAAATGATTCGATTTAGGCTGATTCTTGCGGCTGCAGCGCTTTGGTCTGTTCATGGGTTTGCGGACCAGGCGGATTCGCTTGTCGTCACAACCTGGGGAGGCGCTTATGAATCTGACCAGCTGGAAGCCTATATTGGACCGTTTTCCGAAGAATTCGATACGCGAATTGTCCTAAAGAAATACAACGGCGGAGTCAAGCCGCTGCAGGATGCCGAAGCCGCGAAGGCCGAATCCTGGGATGTGCTTGACATGACTAAATCTGATGCGCTGGTTGCCTGCAAGCTCGGGCTGGTGCACCGACTAAATCATTTGGCGCTTGCGCCTGCGCCGGATGGCACTGCGGCGGATGAGGATTTCCTCGATGGATCGCTGTTGAATTGCGGTGTTGAACATTTGATCTTTTCGACGGTCCTGGCGTACAACGATCAGGCATTTCCGGACGAAAAGCCGACTGCGGTCAAGGATTTTTTCGATATTGAACGGTTTCCTGGAAAACGCGGCCTGCGCCGTCAGCCGATTGCGATATTGGAGTGGGCGCTTTATTCCTATGACATTCCGATCATTCAAATCTACGATCTTCTAAGCACCGACCGCGGAATGAAATTGGCTTTCCGCAAGCTGGATCAGATTCGAGATCACATTGTTTGGTGGGAGACCGGCTCTGAGGCGACTGAACTGCTGAAAAGCGGCGAAGTCGCGATGTCATCGGGCTATTACGGGAGGCTGTTCAGCGCAAGGGTGGAGGAAAGCGTTCCGGTTTCAATTATCCGCGACGGGCAATTTCTCGATTCAAGCGTCTGGGCGATAGGCAGAACCTCTCCGCGTCGGGACTTGGCGCAGCAATTTATCGGCTTTGTCACGCGAACCCAGAGCATGGCGGCGTTTGCCAGATTGCAGCCGTACGGGCCTACGCGGCACTCTGCGATTGGTCGAATCGGATTGCACAAGACGGCAAATATTCCGATGCTTGAGCATATGCCCACCTATGCCGACAATCTTGAGACATCAATTCGTTCGCAGCCTCAGTGGTACAGCCGAACCGAGAATATCAGGCAGCGCCGATTCGCCGAATGGCTGGCTAACGGTCGCTAGGAACATCAACCGGTTCTTCGCGGCTTCGGCAAGATTCTGCTGTTAAGCCCGAATCGCTGTCAGATCCGATTGCGGCGACCGGGCGAACGATGTGGTGCCGCAACATGCCATCTTTGTTGATGGTGCGGCTTTTCGCAGCCCTAGTCTCGGCAATCAATCCATTCTTGAAGCGAGCAGACAGATGAAGTCAAGCATCAGGTGCGCTCCGGCAAGACTTGTAATGTCCGAAACGTCGTAGGCCGGAGCAACTTCAACAAGGTCCATGCCGAGAAAGTTGATATCGCTCAGTCCTCGAATGATGCTTTGCGCCTGCCACATTGAAAGTCCACCGCAAACCGGTGTACCGGTTCCCGGTGCAACCGAGGGGTCGAGGCAGTCGATATCGAAACTTAGATAGGCATTATTCGTGCCGACAATGGACAGGGTTTGTTCGATAACGGCTTGAACTCCTTTTTCGTGTACGTACTGAGCGTCAAAAATGTTGAATCCCAGTGTGCGGTTGTTCCATGTGCGCAAGCCGATTTGGACGGATCGCTCTGGAATTACAAGGCCCCGCTGAGCCGCGTGGTAGAACATTGTTCCATGATCGATGTAACCAGACTTTTCTTCCCAGGTGTCGCTATGCGCGTCTAGATGGACGAGGGATACCGGGCCATGCCGGTCGTGGATCGCATCGAGAATCGGATAGGCGATGAAGTGATCGCCGCCCATCGTAAGCAGTCGGGCTCCACCGCTTAGCAAGTGCGCGGCATGGGATTTGATTTGTCCGGGTATCTTGTCCGGGACGCCATGATCCACCGGGCAATCGCCGTAGTCCGTGGCAATCAGCTTTTTGAACGGATCCATATTCCAAGGCCAGGTAGCGCCGTCCCATGACAGGTGCGATGATGCAGCTCGAAGGCCTCTCGGACCGAACCGCGCGCCAGGCCGGTTGGTTACGGCAAGGTCGAACGGGACTCCGCTGATTATCAGATCCGAGTCTGTGACGGATTTGCTGTAGGGGCGGCGAAACAGGCTGAGCGCGCCTGCGTAGGTGGAGGCAAACCCCATGCAGTTCTTATTGCTTCCGGTAAATGCGGATTCGTTGTCGTAAACCATAGTTTGATTGGGCGGAGCCTAGATGAAAGTGAACAATTTCGCGGATGTAAGCCGACTGCAGAGCGTCCGCGCTTGAAACCGTTCGCATGCTGCAAGGCGAACATCGCCTTGAAATCCATAAGTCCATGCCGGTCGAGCAGGGCACTGCCGATTTTGCCGAATTGGGGAATATGATAGTGATTCTTTGCGGAAAGTTCTATTTCCTTTGCATTCGCGAGTGCTGATGTGAACCGCCTCCCAATAACGGCCATATCGAAACGAGCAGACACCTTATCCGTGCCCTGGCAGGCAGGGTTGAATTCTATGCATATCGATTACATCACTCGTCGATCTGAAGTGCAAACTTTCTGGACAGTGAGAATCGAAAGCGGCTGTTTCCGCATTGGCCGTCGCGTAAATCTTTTCAAGTCAATTAATTTAGGTTTATAATCGCTTGCCAATGATTAGTTGATTGCGCCTTTGAACGCACCTTTTGCGTTGTATTTAAGGTTTTCAATTCGTCGAAAAAGTTGAGCATATTGAATTTATTTTAAGGTGAAACAAATGCTATTGAAATCCAAGCTAGCGCACCCCGCTAGATTTCGCGACGAGGGGGGGGGTACAACGCTATGAAATAAAAGGTTTTTTACAAACCAATCGATTGGCCAGTGCAATATTGTCACTGGCTTTTGCATGTACGCTTCTTCTTCCCCTGCAAGCTCATTCACAAACGTCTCCTTGCACTATCGAGCGCGGGACCGTAAATTTCCAATCCAATCCTGATAATCCCTTTTCACAAAGCAACACCGGATCCGACTTCAAAATCACATGTAACGGTGATTTGGAAGGTGTCGCAAACCGTGACTGGTGGGTCGATTTGTTTGCCTTTACTTCTGGTTTTGTTGCGGGAAAATCAAAAGTCATTATCGACATGGATGGCACCGATAACAATGAAGTTTTTCGTATTGACACGGCAACCGAAGTGGGCACGTTGTTCATCACGGGTTCGTTGGCAAACAACGACACGGAAGTTGATCGTATTGTGATTTCAATATCTGATGTTGATCCCGACGGTGGAACAGCTTACGATCTTGATGTCGAAAATCATGGAATTATCGAGTCCAGTGGTAATGGTCGTATGGGTCTTGTAGTAGGCAGCTATTTTGGTGCAAACGTAATGGCGACTAACAAGGGGACGATTACGACTACCGGCAACACGCATCAACGCGGTGAAGGCGAAAATTTTCCAAATCGAGTAGCGAACGGATTCTATGCGTGGATCGGTGACGGTGCAGGCACGATTACCTTGGTTAATGAAGGCATGATTGACGCTCAAGGAACGGCGGCAAGGGGAATGACTGCTGATATTGGCGAATATGATGATGACCCGCTTACCCCGAAAGGTGGCGGAGACATCAACATCATCAACCGAAAGCAGATTTCAACAAGCGGTGACGGACATGATTTTGGTGGTGAGACGGGTGTTTATAATGCCCACGGCATAAGTGCTCACATGAACGATTCTCCGGGCAACATTTCACTGCGCAATGAATCTGCCGGTAAAATTACTACGAGCGGTACAGGCGCACGCGGAATGACGGGCTACACCGAAGGTACGGGTAATGTACAAGTCGAAAACTTCGGCACCGTTACAACTACGGGCGGAATGTTCGAGCATCGTACTGAAAACTTCCATCGAGCCGACGGAATTTATGCTGGTGCTCAAAGCGGTGACGCTACGGCTATCAACCAATCAGACGCAGAGATTACAACTGGCGTCGAGGGAGATTCCACGGTTGCTGGAGCACACGGGGTGCGTGCAGTGACTAATGAAGTTGGTGCGGGAACAGCGATGGTATCCAATGCAGGCAGAATCATCACCCACGGTGGCAATTCTCACGGAATGTCTACCTGGGCCGTGTCGCAGATTGCGCGAGGAACAAATGAAGGCAAGATCACTACGCACGGAGATGAATCCGATGGCGCTTCAATCATCGCGCCGGCGGGCTCCGAAAGCGGCAGAATGGTCAAAGTGTCCAATTCAGGCACAATCATTACCAACGGCGATAGCTCCGAAGGCATTGAAGCGACTTTTTGGCACGACGAAGCCGAAAACATCGACGACGCAAAGGGAGAGGCGCACGCTGAAAATAGCGGCACTATCACAGTCAACGGCAACGGGAACGCGGATTGGCTGACAGGCGGTGTTTTCGCGGGTTTCTTTCACAATCCAAGAAATTCCGGAAGGATACTAAACGGCGGCGACGCCCGAGTTACAAACTCTGGAACAGTCAAGGCGACCGGCAATCGAACAGAGGGCTTAGGAGTTGAGTCACACGGTTCCGGAAATGTAGTTGTCATCAATACGGGCACGGTAACCGCTGGAAACGAAGGCGACCCGGATGCAACACCCCCTGTAGCGCGAAAATTCGGAATCGGCATCCGGGCCAATGCTTATACAAGCAGCAGTAGCGACGATGTAGACGCCGATGTCGATGTTGACGTTCAGGTGAAGGGCGCCACTGCCAACATAACGGCGTTTGGCGCTGAGAGCGACGATACGAGCACTAATGACTTTAACGAGACAATTGGTATCGGCATACTGGCCGCACTTTCTTCCCAAGGCGTATCTTCAACCACCGGGCATGCCAAGGTGACTGTCAGCGGCGGCGCGAAAGTTTCAGCGTTCGGATCCAGTCAGGACGAAAAGGGGCATGCGGTCATGTTCATTGGCGGCAAGGGCACCTTGGATCTGATTGCAAGCACGCTTGTCGGAAATGTTCAGTTTGCAGACGGTTCATTCGATGATGTTTTGAATGTCACCGAATCCGGCTCGATCGATGGAAAGATAGATTTCGGTTTGGGTGGTGATGATGAGATGAATATCAACATTGCAGAAAATCGGCTGTTCAATCTGACGGGTGACATTTTTGGCCTAGAAACAATGACTATAACCGGTCCTGGTACTACGCACTTCAGTGGCGGCGTCTTTTTTGAAAACAGTGCATTGAACCTCGAAAATGGAGTGCTGGTGGTATCCGGAAGTCTTAATTTAAACCAAGGAACAATGACGGTGCATCGGGCGGGAAAACTGGTGTTTGATATCGATGATGAAGGTAAATTTACCGGGCAATTGTTTGCCGGAACATTGCACTTCGAAGGAATTGATAGCGCCGATGCGGCTGTTTATGCCCAGCTGAATTCTGACATAGAGCCTGACATGGTGGAAGGTGTTCAGACTAAAATTGCCACTGAAGATCAAATCTTCCCAATCCTATTTGTTGATAGCATCACTAGCGGAGACATGTCAGACACCCCGCAAGTTGTTACCGAATTGCAGATTCTGTCGGAATCTGGCGGCGAAGTTCACATGGTCGGTACGGTTGAAAGTGGCGCAGTGGCGACTTTTGACTCTGAAATGGCGGGTAATATCGGAGTTGCCGTGCTTCCTGAAAATCCCGAACCGGGTGCCGGTGGATCAGGACCTGCCGCAGGTGGTTCGGGCAGTGCGTCCGGAGGTGGTGGCGGCGGATCCGGCAGCGGTGCCGGTGCTGCGATCGGCTTGGGACTGCTAGCAGTCTTGCTATCCAATTTCCTTGGCGGTGACGATACTGGTACAAGTTTTACCTCACATGCGTTTGCTTCGCCGGTTTCGTCATATTTTGCCTCGGCTGACAGTCGCAGCATTCAGCAATCAGGAGCGGCAACCGATGCGCCGTATCGATTGTGGGTACGAAACAGCACCGGAGAATTTTCAGAAACCTCTGACGCGTCTGTCGGCGGTTCTGAAATCGGCCTGTCTTTGCAGGGAAACAACGGATATTACATCGAAGCATCGATGATGCCGAACGTTTCCGGATCCGTCGATTCGCTCAAATTTGCTGCCGAAGGCAGTTCATACGCGATCAATGGTGGACTGCGCAACGACCGTCATTTTGCAAACCTGCGTGTGTCACAGGGCAACTTCGAAGCGAAATCTGTCGTAGACAATCCTGTCATAAACAGTGCGCTAATCAGCAATTCGCGAATCCGAAGTTCTCAGATTCAGCTTAGCGCTGGCACTTCATGGATAAGCAATGGTCTGCGATTCGGCCCGTCAGCTGCGTTTCAAGCAGGTACGTTCGAACAGGATGCACATGATGCTCATGGTGCAGTCATGACAGCCAGTGTTCCCGCCTACTCGCAGGATTACACATCTGCGAAGCTGGGTTTCGGGATAGCAGCCACCCAATGGCTGAATTCGGCGAGCAGCATTCAGTGGAGGCCGCACATGCGATTCGATGTAATGCGCACGAATTCTCAGGATGTGAACGATCTGACTCTTCGCCAGTCTGACAAGGACGGAATTTTGAGTTTCAACACGAAAGCCGGCGTAAGGTCTATGCCAGAGACGGTAAGCCAGTTGAGCTTCGGCGCTGCGATAAAGTCTCCTGGATCTTCTCAGGGCATGTGGAAACTCGCAATGACGGGATTGGAGGCTGATGGCGAGGACTATCATGCAGCCATGATCGGATACCAGTTGAAGTTCTAGCTTCGTAATATGCCAGGCCGGTTCTTCGTTGCGAAGCGCCTGCCTGGCGAACCGAAAAAAAAGGAGCGCAATTTGCGCTCCTTTTTTGGCTTGTGCGCCAGGCATGGCGCGCAGCGCCTTGACTGGCGCTATTCCGACACACGTGGTGGTGGTCGGATGACCTGGCGGTGCAAGTCCGCTACCGGCCCGACAAGGGGAACGGTTAGCCGAACGGCAAGGGTGTCCGCTGCGAAGCGGAATCTGAAGGAAGCTGAAGGCAAACCACTGGCCTGACGAACAGGAATCGCATACGAGGCGGTCACGGTGGGTGAGAAGGCAAATATTTTCAAAGCCCGGTACTTGTACGGAAACCGTGGACGTATATGCGGCAGGCATAAGTGGGAAGGTCGCGCGCATTACCCTGGGAGGTCTGCTGCTCTGCCAATGGCTACCGGATTCGAAAGGATGCGGGATGGGGCAGCAGAAGTCAGCAGAAGCCATAGTAGGCCGCTCACCGGCGGTTGAAGGGCTGAACATGGCAAGATGCGAGTAGGCGAGGGACAATCCCGATGAAACCGAACAAGACACAAGCTGGTCGACAAGGTCAGGCCCGGACGGAAGGCGACGGACAGAAGCCGTCAACAGCCGCGCTGGGTGTCGAGGCGGAAACGGCGAACCCGACGCGGACGAAAGCGCAGCCACAAAAGGCCGATTTGATGGAGGCGGTGCTTTCGCCTGCCAACATGAAGAA
Organism: Arenicellales bacterium; assembly: GCA_965214615.1. Taxonomy (GTDB): domain Bacteria; phylum Pseudomonadota; class Gammaproteobacteria; order Arenicellales; family JAJDZL01; genus CBDAUN01. The sequence goes on along the minus strand of OZ243952.1, from coordinate 2,131,619 downwards.
AGCCTATGACAGGGTGTGTGCGAACAAAGGCGGTGCCGGTGTCGATGGCATTGGCGTAGCCGAGTTCAAAGCACATCTGAAGCGGCATTGGCCAACGGTCAAGGCCAAGCTGCTGGCACAGGAGTATATTCCTGCGCCAGTTCGTCGGGTGGACATTCCCAAGCCGCAAGGCGGGGTTCGCACACTCGGCATACCGACACTGCTGGACCGAATGATTCAGCAGGCGTTGCATCAGGTGTTGAGCGGGATATTCGAGCCGGACTTCAGTGACAGCAGTTACGGATTCCGGCCGGGTCGCAATGCGCATCAGGCGGTGCGTCAGGCGCAACGGCATGTTGAGTCGGGCTGCAACTGGGTGGTTGATTTGGATTTGGAAAAGTTTTTCGATCTGGTGAATCACGATATTTTGATGGGCAAGTTGTCTCGCAAGGTGAGCGACAGGCGGGTTTTGAAGTTGATTCGCCGGTATCTGAAGGCAGGCATGATGACAGACGGGGTGGTTTCGCCCCGCCGGACCGGGACGCCACAAGGTAGCCCATTGAGCCCACTTCTGTCCAACGTACTGCTTACAGAGCTGGACAAGGAACTGGAAAGGCGAGGCCATCGTTTCTGCCGTTATGCGGACGACTGCAACATCTATGTGCGCAGTGAGAAAGCGGGCCTGAAATTGATGGAAAGTCTGGAAGTGTTTCTGGCGGAGCGGTTGAAGCTGAAAGTCAACAAGGACAAAAGCGCGGTCGCGCGGCCTTCGAAACGGCAATTTCTGGGCTACACCATTGTGGGCGGTGCGCGGGCGACCGTGCGCATCTCATTTAAGAGCCGCAGGCGTTTCAAAGCCAGGGTGCGAGAGGTTCTGCGCGGTGCGCGCGGACGAAGTCTCACCTACACGATTGAGCATCTTAACCGACTGCTTCGCGGATGGGCAGCCTATTTCAAGCTAGCTGAAGCGAAGGTGCTGTTGAGAAGACTCGACATGTGGATACGGCACAAATTGCGCTGTATCATCTGGCGGCAATGGAAGCGTGTCTTCACACGCGCTCGCAACTTGATGCGGTTGGGATTGGATGAGGTTCGGGCGTGGAAATCCGCCACCAATGGCTACGGTCCTTGGTGGAACAGCGGTGCTTCTCACATGAACCAAGCCTTCCCGATTGCTTACTTTTGTCGGCTTGGTCTGGTGTCTTTGACGGATACCGTTGTACGTCTGCGTTGCTTGCCATGAACCGCCGTATACGGAACCGTACGTACGGTGGTGTGGGAGGACGGCGAGAGTAATCTCGCCTCCTACCCGATGAGTTAAGTCTGGCTTGAGTTAGAACTGGGCAACTTCGGTAGATTCTGCCATCGCCGTGGTCGAAGACTCGCCCGAACCGGTTGTGGCTTCGGCGACCGCATCGTAGTAGCTTACTCCAACTTCGTGCTGATGACGCGTTGCGGAAAATCCGAACTCTTCAGCAGCAAATTCCGACTCCTGCAGTTCCGAATACCCTTTCATTCCAAATTCGAGATACTTGCGGGCAATGTCGAAGCTGGAGTAGTTCACGCTATGGAAACTGGCAAGCGTAATAAACTGGTAGCGGTATCCGAGCTTCGCAAGTTCACGCTGATAGGCTTCTAGATCGTCGCTTTCCAGGTGCTTGCGCCAATTGAACGACGGCGAACAGTTGTAGGCCAGCATCTTGCCTGGAAACTGCTCGTGAATCGCATCTGCGAACACTTTTGCCTGTTCGAGATTCGGAGTGGAAGTCTCCATCCAGATCAAATCGGCATACGGCGCATACGCCAGTCCGCGGGCAATGCACATTTCCATTTCGCCGGTGATTCTGAAGAACCCTTCAGTAGTCCGCTCGCCGGTGATGAACGGGTGATCGCGCTCGTCAATGTCTGACGTGATCAAACGCGCCGCTTCGGCATCCGTGCGGGCGATAATGACCGTCGGGACACCCATGACGTCGGCGGCGAGTCGCGCGGCGGACAGGTTGCGAATGCCGTGCGCCGTCGGAAGCAGTACCTTTCCTCCAAGATGGCCGCATTTTTTTTCTGAAGACAGCTGGTCCTCAAAATGCACCCCTGCAGCGCCGGCCCTGATCATCGCTTTCATAATTTCGAATACGTTCAAAGGACCTCCGAATCCTGCTTCGGCGTCGGCGACGATAGGTGCGAACCAGTCAATGCTGGTGGTTTCTTCGCCTCTGAGGCGCTCCATGGTCTGAATCTGGTCCTGCCGCATAAACGCATTGTTGATGCGCTCGATGACCTGAGGAACAGAATTTGCCGGATAAAGGGACTGGTCAGGATAGGTTTGTCCGGCGTTGTTTGCATCTGCGGCCACTTGCCATCCGGAAAGATAGATGGATTTCAATCCGGCTCGAACATGTTGCACTGCCTGACAGCCCGAATAGGCTCCCAGCGATGCGACGTAGTCCTCGTTTTGCAGGCCGTGCCAGAGTTTTTCCGCACCCATTTCGGCGAGCGTATGACGCACGCGCACCGACCCTCTCAGCCGTTCTACCTCTGTCCAGTCGTAATCGCGCTTAATGTCATTCCATCGGTCAGGAGCGTAGGAGGGTGCCGGGAAGGCGTCCAGCTTGCCTTGCAGATCAGTTGGCCATTGATGGCCGTTGGCAGGTGCAAAGGTCATTTCATTAGTCCTCTTGTATTGATAATTCGGCTGCAATTCAGACATGAGGCATGCGAAAACACAGCCCCGTCAGGCTTCATCCATGCCGCACATCATCGGGACGTATTATAAAAATAACGATCCCATGTTGCAATGCACAATACGGCGCTGATTTGACAAAAGACACGCTTGATCGAATCCTAGGCGGATCCGAATCCGCCGCCCCCCGGAGTCTCAATTACGAATACGTCGCCTGCATTCATTTCAGTGCGATCTGTCGAACCCATTGCCTCGGCTTCGCCATTGGCGCGAAGGACAGTATTGCGGCCCACTGCGCCGGGCTCGGCGCCGTCGACGCCGTATGGCGCAATGCGTCGGTGGCCGGACAGTATGGCCGCTGTCATCGGCTCGAGAAACATCAGCTTTCGAATCACCCCGTCTCCGCCGCGGTGTTTGCCTTTGCCGCCGCTTCCGGTACGGACTTCGAAACTTTCAAGCCGGATTGGAAATCGCCATTCGAGCACTTCAGGGTCCGTAAGCTTCGCATTCGTCATATGCGTATGAACTGCGTCGCATCCCGGAAAATCAGGTCCCGCGCCCGAACCGCCGCATATCGTTTCATAATACTGATACTTGTCGTTGCCGAACGTGAAGTTGTTCATGGTGCCTTGGGCGGCTGCCATTACCCCGAGCGCGCCGTACAGCGCATCGGTGATGTACTGCGATGTTTCAACGTTGCCTGCTACGACTGCGGCCGGATATTCGGGCTTGAGCATGCAACCGTCCGGGATGATAATTTCAATAGGCTTCAAGCAGCCTTCGTTCATCGGGATCTGATCGTCGACCAGTGTGCGAAATACATACATCACCGCGGCTCTTGCAACTGAGGAAGGCGCATTGAAATTGGTTTCCCGCTGCCTGGAAGTGCCGGTGAAATCGACAACCGCAGATTGCGCCTCATTGTCTATCGAGATAGTGACCTCAATTGCGCTTCCATCGTCCATTTCGTACCGGAAATGTCCGTTGCGCAGCGCGCCAAGGACTTTCCTGACCGAGTACTCCGCATTGTCCTGTACATGCTGCATGTAGGCGTGAACGACGTCAAGGCCGAAATGCTCGACCATGGCGCGCAGCTCCTGAACTCCTTTTTCGTTCGCTGCGACCTGTGCGCGGATGTCGGCAAGATTTTGCTCGACATTGCGCACCGGGTAGGCCGCGCCTGTCAGCAATTCTGTGATTTCAGCTTCCAGGAATACTCCTTGATCAATCAGCTGGACATCGTCAATCAGAACCCCTTCCTCTTCAATGACGCTGCTGTCCGGCGGCATTGATCCGGGAGTGATTCCTCCGACATCCGCATGATGTCCGCGCGAGGCGACATAGAACAGAATTGCTGTCCCGCCCTGGTCGAAAACCGGGGTAATCACAGTAATGTCCGGCAGATGGGTGCCCCCATTGTAGGGATTGTTCAAAATAAACGAGTCTCCCTGCCTGATCGTGCCGCTGCGGTTGCGGATTACAATTTTGACGGACTCGCTCATCGATCCCAGATGCACCGGCATATGCGGCGCGTTCGCTACCAGGTCTCCGCGCGAATCGAAAACCGCGCACGAGAAGTCCAGGCGCTCCTTGATATTGACAGAGTAGGCTGTGTTTTCCAGCGCAGCGCCCATCTGCTCGGCAATTGACATGAAAAGATTATTGAACACTTCCAGCATGACAGGATCAGCGTCTGTTCCCAGTGCCTTGCCTTTCGGCCTAGGTGCGGCACGAGTCAGTACCAGGTCATTCAGCGCAGTCACCTTGAGCTGCCAGCCTGGCTCGACGATCGTGGTGGCGTTCGCCTCAACCACAATTGCCGGACCTTCGATCCTGTCTGCAACGATCAGCTGTTCCCGCAGATAGACCTTTGCATCCAGCATCCGGCCGGAGCAGTACATCGGCGTTTCCGAGTGCGGCTGAGCGGGCGTGATACGAGGAGTCGCCGGTTCGATCTGATTGATTTCAGCGTCGGTTTTTCCGATCGCCTCGATCGCTACCGCCTCGACAATGACCGACTTGCGGGGCATGGTGAATCCGAAGCGCTTGCGGTGAAGCTGCTCGAATTGGCTGCGCACCCGGTCGGCATCGGCGAAGTCGACAACCATGGCAGAGTCAGTTCCCTCGTAGCGCACATGCAGCCGACGTTCGATGGCGATCTTGTCGCGTTCCACATTCTGACTGACGACTTCGCTGATGACCATGTCTATTAGTTTCGCGCATCGCTGCTCCAACTTGGAGATCAAATCGTCTGACAGCGCGAATTCCACCGCTTCCTCGCGCATTGCGCGCACGTCAGCAAGTCCGATTCCATATGCGGATAGAACACCTGCGTAAGGGTGGATGAAAACTGTATCGATTCCCAGCGCATCAGCAACAAGGCAGGCATGCTGCCCACCCGCTCCGCCAAAGCAGCACAGAACATACTCGGTAATGTCATAGCCGCGTTGAACCGAGATTTTCTTGATCGCATTGGCCATGTTGTCGACAGCGATTCTCAAGAATCCCTCCGCTACGTCCAGCGCTGAGCGCTCATCGCCGGCCCGTTCGTGAATCGAACGCGCGAGACTGTCAAATTCGTCTTCGACGCACTCACGGCTCAATGGCTTGTCGCCGTGCGGTCCGAATATGCTTGGAAAGTGATCGGGAAGCAGTTTTCCAAGCATCAGGTTGCAGTCGGTGATGGTGAGCGGGCCGCCGTTGCGGTAGCAGGCAGGTCCTGGATTGGCACCGGCCGAGTCCGGTCCAACGCGATATTTCAATCCGTCAAAATGCAGGATCGAACCGCCGCCGGCGGCAACAGTATGAATTCTCATGATCGGCGAACGAATCCGCACACCTGCGACATGAGTGTCATAGGCGCGCTCATACTCGCCGGCATAGTGCGAGACATCGGTGGATGTCCCGCCCATGTCGAAAGCGATGATCTTGCCGAACCCGGCGCGCCTGCTGGTCTCTACGGCGCCGACAATGCCGCCGGCAGGTCCTGAAAGTATGCTGTCCTTGCCCTGGAATCGGTTCGCGTCGGTCAGGCCGCCGTTGGACTGCATGAACATCAGACGCACGCCGCTGATGTCGGCGGCAACCTGATCGACATAGCGGCGCAGCACCGGCGAAAGATAGGCATCGACAACAGTCGTATCTCCCCGGCTCACATATTTCATCAGAGGGCTGACTTGAAACGAAGCGGAAATCTGGGTATAGCCGATTTGCCCGGCAATTTCGGCTACTTGGCGCTCGTGCTCGTGATACCGGTAGCCATGAACGAATACGATTGCGCACGAACGGATGCCGGCATCGTAGCACCGCTGAAGCTCCCGCTCCGCCTGTCCGGCGTTAAGCGGCGTGATGACTTCGCCGGAAGCGCTATGGCGCTGTTCGATTTCGACAACTTCCTGATAGAGCAGGTCTGGCGCAACAATTTGCCGCGAAAACAAATCGGGCCGGGTCTGGTATCCGATGCGCAGCCCGTCCTTGAAACCTTCGGTCGTCACAAGTACGCACGGCTCCCCGGTGCGCTCAAGCAGTGCGTTGGTTGCGACCGTCGTGCCCATCTTTACCACGCTGACAGACTCCGGATTCAACTCGGCCTGCGCATCGCTGCCGAGCAAATCGCGAATGCCCTGAATCGAGGCATCCTTGTAATTTCCGGGATTTTCCGACAAAAGCTTGCGGGTCAGCAACGTTCCATCGGGCTTGCGTGCGACAATATCCGTGAACGTGCCGCCGCGATCAATCCAGAATTGCCAGCGCTGAGTAGACTGATGTGCCATTTGTGTAAAGTCCGCCATTATGATTTTTAAACAAGCTGCCTGTATAAATGATAGTTTAATATGGAGATCAAATGTTTGGCGTGACTGCGTGAATAAATGAATTATGCATGAATAAAAATAATATAAACCAATAATATGTCAAAGTTATTTAAACTCAATAATAGATAAAAGCGACAGGATGCGCCCGATGAATATCAATTCTGCCAGCGGCTGGCTGGATGGAGTTTCCCATGTGCCGTCGGATAATTTTAACGACCGCCCGCACAACACCTGGCCGCAAGTCATTATCGTTCATGCGATCAGTCTTCCGCCTGGTAAATACGGCGGAGGCGAAATCGAGGATTTGTTCTGCAACAGGCTCGACTGCGATGCGCACAGCTATTTCGACCGGCTGCGCACGCTTCGCGTATCCGCTCATCTTCTGGTGCGAAGAGATGGACAGGTCATACAGTTTGTTTCCCTGCACAAGCGCGCGTGGCACGCGGGGCGCTCGCATTGCCTTGGTCGGGACAACGTCAATGACTTTTCCATCGGCATTGAGCTTGAAGGGTGCGACGATGATCGATTCGAGGACGCGCAGTATGTGGTCCTGAATGATCTTATCGAATTGATTGGCGCCGAATATCCGCAGATCCAGCGAAATTCCATTTTCGGGCACTCGGACATTGCGCCAGGCAGAAAGACCGACCCTGGTCCGTATTTTGACTGGGATAGGATTCGCTGACAGATTGTCTGTTCAATTGAATACGCCGCATTGCACCGACGATAGGGCAGCGAAGTTTCGTAAAATTCATTTTTGATGGAATTGCGATCTCGGCAGTGGCTTGAATTTGGCAGGGAGCGGCAAAATCGGTTGACGCGAAGCGCTCTGGTGCCGGTGCTTTGCATCACGGGGTCGGCGGCGTGTTAGAATTACAGCGGAAAAATATCCGGACATTGACAGATACGGCGAGGTTGCGCACTGCCGCAGGCACAAAGGCGTCAGGCGCCCACCGAAATCGGGCGGATTCGGCGTCATCCTGGCGGCGGACAATTCAGGCAATCTTGAGTTGCTGCACCGCCATCGGCTTGTCCCAAATCGGCCTGCGTACGATGCGATATGGATTGATCCGTCTCGCCGGCAGCGGCGCTACATCGAGCACGGAGGTATTTTGGGTTTGCGCACCTTTGTCGCTTTCTCTCGCAAAGGTTGCTCAACACGGTTCGCCGCAGAAATGGCGCGGCACTGGACATGTCGCGAATCGACGGCTGCGGGCTGTCTACAGAAGAATTATGCAAATAGAAAAAGAGAATAAAATGGAGAGTTGATTATGCTTGTGGATCAGATACTTACCGGCAGCCTGCAATTCATGTCAGCGCTGTTTGTGTTTTGCGTCGGGATAGCCGCCGCGGTGGCTGTCTTTCTCTACATTGTCGACGTCAGTCAGACTCGCGACGCAGTGCGCCGCAACTACCCGGTTATCGGCAGATTCAGAACTATCTTTTCCATGCTCGGCGAGTTCTTTCGCCAGTACTTTTTTGCAATGGACCGCGAGGAAATGCCGTTCAATCGCGCAGAGCGCGAATGGATCAGCCGTTCATCAAAGGATGCCGACAATACTGTCGCATTCGGCTCTACCCGGAACCTGACTCCGGTCGGCACCGCGATCTTCGTCAACTTTCCCTTTCCTACGCTTACAGAGGACGCAGTGGAAATGGTGCCCATGGTCATCGGACCCTATGCGGAGAATCCCTTTGTCGCCGCATCATTTTTCAATATTTCCGGGATGAGCTACGGAGCGCTGTCGACTCCCGCGGTCAAAGCGCTGTCGAAAGGCGCGGCCATGGCGGAGTGCTGGTACAACACCGGCGAAGGCGGATTGTCTGAACATCATCTTTCAGGCGGCTGCGATATCGTTTTCCAAATCGGCACGGCAAAATACGGCGTTCGGGACCACGACGGCAATCTTGATCCCGGCAAGCTCAGAGAAGTTGCCGCTCACGAGTCCGTAAGAATGTTTGAACTCAAGCTCAGCCAGGGTGCGAAGCCGGGCAAGGGCGGGATTCTGCCGGGTGCGAAAGTGACCTCTGAAATCGCAAAGATCCGAGGCATTCCCGAAGGCCAGGCTTCGATATCGCCGAATCGTCATCCTGAGATCGCCAGCATATCCGAACTTATGGACATGATCGAGCGCATACGCGATATTTCGGGCAAGCCTTGCGGGTTCAAGTCCGTGTTCGGCGGGTTTGAATGGCTCGAAGAGCTGTGCGAGGAAATCCATGCCAGAGGAATTGAAAGAGCGCCCGACTTCATTACTGTCGACGGCGGCGACGGCGGCACTGGCGCCGCACCGATGCCGTTGATGGACAATGTCGGATTGCCGGTTAAGGAAGCGCTGCCTCTGGTGTCCGACGTGATCTACAAATACGGCTTGCGCGAACGCATCAGGCTGATATCGTCGGGAAAACTCGTCACCCCGTCAGAGGTGGCATGGGCGATTGCGACCGGCGCGGACTTTGTCACATCGGCGCGCGGGTTCATGTTCGCCCTCGGCTGTATCCAGTCGCTCAAATGCAACAAGAATACGTGCCCGACCGGAATCACCACGCACAACCCGAGACTGCAAAGAGGGCTCAACCCTGAAGACAAGGCGGTCAAGGTGACCAACTACGCCCGTAAAATTGTCCGCGAAGTGCAGATTATTTCGCACTCATGCGGTGTTGTAAGACCTAGGCTGATGAACCGCGGGCATGTGAGGATCGTCCAGAACAATGGAACTTCGGTTCCTATGGACAATCTGTATCCGAGACCTGAAGTCATGCCTGAATATGCACATCACTATGACGGGCTGCTGCAGTAGCAGCTTGATTGCAGGCTAATATGCGAAACTGTGCCGATTTTGCCGAAGCCAAGGCGCATCACCCCGGCATTTGACGCGCGATGATTGCTTCTGCAGGCGGGCAGGGCAAGTCAGTTGCGGACGCGTTTTTTTCGCTCGTGCTTCCAGAGCACATCGCCTGCGCCGGCCTCCTTGTTGATATGGCGCGCCATGACAAAGAGCAAGTCGGATAGCCGATTAAGGTATTTCTTTGCGACTTCCGATGTGTCCTCTCCCTTTGACAGGGTATGCAGTCTTCTTTCGGCCCGCCGGCACACGGTTCGGGCCATATGGCACTGCGCCGAAGCCGCAGTGCCGCCCGGGAGGATGAACTCCTTGAGAGGCTCAAGGTCTTCGTTAAGACGGTCGAGTTCCTGCTCCAAGAAATCGATTCGATCGGCTTTGACCAGAACATACCCGGGAATGCTGATTTCGCCGCCAATGTCGAACAGCGTATGCTGAATCGACAGCAGGCACTCTAGAATTTCGTCGGAAACATCGCATGTCATCAGCACGCCGATGCAGCTGTTCAATTCGTCTACAGCGCCTAGCGCTTCGACCCGGGATGAGTCTTTTTCAGTGCGACTCCCGTCCCCAAGCCCGGTGGTTCCGCCGTCGCCGGTTCGGGTATAGATCTTTGAAAGTCGGTTGCCCATCGTGTTCACTTAATTTGGTGTTGTAATTCCTGCTCGGAAAAAGTAACATTTTTCAACTGCAAGCGGCGCGCCATGCCGCTTCATTCATTTAGATTTTATCAGCGCGCAAGGCACTATACATGATTACCGGCAGTATCGTTGCGATCGTGACACCGATGAACGAGGATGGTTCCGTCGATTATGAATCGCTGAAGGGACTTGTTGATCATCACGTGTCCGCAGGAACCGACGCGATCGTTTCGGTCGGCACAACAGGAGAGTCGGCGACGCTGGCTCATGACGAGCATCACGACGTCATATCCAAGACAATCGAATTTGCGGCTGGGCGCTGCCCCGTGATCGCCGGAACAGGGTCCAACAGCACGGCCGAAGCCGTCGAAATGACCCGCTCGGCGCAGCAGGCGGGAGCCGATGCATGTCTTTTGGTCGTGCCATACTACAACAAGCCGACCCAGGAAGGAATGTATCAGCATTTCAAGCTGATCGCAGAATCGGTTTCTATACCGCAGATTCTCTACAATGTTCCGGGGCGCACTGCTGTCGACCTGGCAAATGACACGGTAATCCGGCTCAGTAAGATCGATAATATTGTCGGAATCAAGGATGCGACAGCGGATATCGAACGCGGGCGGCGCCTGATTGAATCGACAGCCGAAAATTTTGTATCGTATTCCGGCCAGGATACGGATGCGATGGATCTGATGCTTGCCGGAGGCAAGGGTACTATTTCGGTCACGGCCAACGTGGCTCCGGCACTGATGCACGAGATGTGCATCGCGGCAGTATCCGGAGATGAAAAGCGTGCAAGACTCTTGAATGACCAATTGATGCCGCTGCATGAAGCCATGTTCGTTGAATCAAATCCGATACCGGCAAAATGGGGCGTTTTTCAGCAGGGGCTGATCAAGAATAATCTTCGACTGCCGCTGGTGCCGCTGACGGCGCAAGCCCAGGAGCACGTTCGCGCAGCGATGATCGGCGCCGGCGTACTGAACGCACAGTCCTGAATTTTTTTTCGACTTTCACCCGGCCGCAGCACTGCAGGCGAGCCTCGGTTGATGGGCGCTGCAGCTGTGTTGAAGATTCTATTGAGTGGCATTTGCCAGACATCCTTGAAAAATCGCGAAGGAGATTGATTCAAAGTGAAATTTGAGAACCGACCCGAAATCAGCAAGCAAGATCTATTGTATTCAGGCAAAGCCAAGTCTGTATTCGAGACCGGCGACGAGTCCAGACTGGTTTTGGAATTCAGAGACGACACTTCGGCATTTGACGGCCGCAAGGTTGAAGCGCTGAGCCGCAAGGGCATGGTGAACAACTACTTTAATGCGTTCATCATGCAATCGCTGGAAAACGGAGGCGTCGGAACGCATTTCGATGCGGTTCTTGATCATACGCACTCCCTGGTCAAGCGCCTGGCGATGATCCCTGTCGAGTGCGTGGTGCGCAATATTGCGGCCGGATCGATATGCAAGCGTCTCGGGGTGGAAGAAGGCTTGGAATTAAAGCACCCGACGTTCGAGTTTTTCCTAAAGGATGACGAACGCCACGACCCGATGATCAACGAGTATCACATTCGGTCGTTCGGCTGGGCGACCGACTCGCAGGTCGAGTCGATGAAGGAATTGACGTTCAAGGTGAACTCCATCCTGGTCCCGCTGTTTCGAAATGCCGGCATGATTCTGGTCGATTTCAAGCTTGAATTCGGCAACTTCGGCGAACAAATTCTGCTTGGAGACGAATTTACTCCCGACGGATGCCGCTTGTGGGATTCCGAGACCCGCGAAAAACTGGACAAGGACCGATTCAGGCAAGGCTTGGGGAGTGTGATCGAATCCTACGAAATCGCAGCGTCCCGGCTTGGAATCGAGTTGCCTGATTCGACATAGCCGCCCGACTGACAGCTTAAGCGGTTTGCATAGGTCAAAAATTATTCCGACTGCGCAAATTGCTCCCGCATTGCGCTTTAAGTTCTGCGTCTTGCGCAGACCGGCCTGAATCGATCAAATGCTGAAACGAGAAGGCGCAATGGATGGCGATGTCCAGATTCTGCAGATTCTAGGTAGCCGCGCGCTATCCGAATTTCGATTGCAGCATGTCTTAAGGCAGGTTCAATCGGCAGTTCCGGATGTTGACAGCCTCGCAGCCAAGTACGGCTACTTTGTCGCCTGCACGACTTCGTTTCAAGCGCACGATATCAAATTGCTCCTCAATCTGATTGGTGCAGAATCGGTTCAGGACAATCTGCTCGCATCCGGCGACGATGTGCTTGCCTTTCCTCGTCTGGGAACCCGGTCCCCGTGGTCGTCCAAGGCTACTGACATACTGCGCCGCTGCGGATTTGAAGGCATCGATCGCATTGAACGCGCAGTGGTGTGGACAATTGACGTTCGCAAAAGGCGTTTGACCGAAGACGAGTCTTTCGGTGTCTATCGCCTGCTGCATGACCGAATGACAGAATCGATCGTCTCGCGCCGCGAAGATATCCCGCACCTTTTTGATCACCCGCCGAAGCAAAGCCTTGGTCGGATCGACGTGCTGTCCGGCGGGACTGCTTCGCTGCACGCAGCGAACGAGAGAATCGGCCTGGCGCTGTCCGATGCCGAATTGGATTACATAGCGACCTGGTATCGCTCGCAGCAGCGCAATCCGACGGATGCGGAGCTGATGATGTTCTCGCAAGTGAATTCCGAGCATTGCCGGCATAAGATTTTCAATGCGCACTGGATCATTGATGGAGAGCCTTCGGAGCAATCGCTGTTTTCGATGATTCGCGAAACTCATGCCCGCAACCCTTGCGGCACCCTGGTTGCATATGAGGACAATGCATCGGTCATTGCAGGCAGTAGCGGAAAGCGTTTCTTTCCGGATCCGATTACGCGCAAGTACAGGATCGGCGAAGACGAGCCGATGCATGTGATCTACAAGGCCGAAACGCACAATCATCCGACTGCGATTTCGCCATTTCCAGGAGCTGCGACCGGCGCTGGTGGCGAAATTCGGGACGAAGGCGCAACAGGGCGGGGCGGCAGGCCGAAGGCAGGCCTGTGCGGGTTTTCGGTTTCTCACTTGCGGATTCCGGGCTATGCGCAGCCCTGGGAGGGATCTGGAGAATTTCCATCCAGGTTTGCCACGCCGCTGCAAGTGATGCTTGAAGGTCCGATAGGCTCGGCATCATTCAATAACGAATTCGGACGGCCGAATACCGCGGGCTATTTCCGCACCTTTGAATCAGGCGATTCGAAGCAGTCGGTCCGATACGGATATCACAAGCCTATCATGCTCGCCGGGGGCATCGGCAGCATTCGAGCCGAGCACGTCGACAAGCGCAGTCTGATCGATGGCAGCGTGCTTGTCGTCATTGGCGGGCCGGCCATGCTGATCGGGCTTGGCGGCGGTGCGGCATCGAGCGTCGGCTACGGACAATCCGACGAAGATCTCGATTTTACATCGGTTCAGCGAAGCAATCCTGAAATGCAGCGCCGATGCCAGGAGGTCATCAACCGATGCATGGATCTTGGATCGGACAATCCGATTGTGTCGATCCATGATGTGGGCGCCGGCGGCTTGTCAAATGCGCTGCCTGAAATTGTCGATGCCGTCGGGCTGGGCGCGAAAATCGATCTGGCCAGCATTCCCTGTGACGATCCGAGTCTGTCTCCGATGCAAATATGGTGCAACGAAGCTCAGGAGCGCTACGCTATCGCGATAGACCCCGGCGACTTGGAAGCATTTTCAAGGATTTGCGATCTTGAGCGATGTCCTTTCGCAGTTGTCGGCACGGCGACAGCAGAGCCGAAATTGGAGGTTGCCGATTCTCCTGACGATGTTCCGGACAATTCAAGGCCCATCAATATCGACATGAAGTTCCTGATGGGCGGACTGCCTCGGGAAGTTCGCACAGCGACCCGAATGCCCAGGGATGCACGCAGCCGCGCGCAGCCGCAGCTGGAGCTTGATGAATGCATCGATCGCGTTCTCCGGTTTCCAAGTGTCGGCGACAAGACCTTTTTAATCACCATTGGCGACCGCACTGTATCCGGACTCGTTCACCGAGATCAGATGGTCGGGCCGTGGCAGGTGCCGGTTGCAGATGCGTCAGTCACGCTGTCTGGCTATTGCGGGTTTCAAGGCGAAGCGATGGCTTTGGGCGAGCGTTCGCCCATTGCAGCTGTCAATGCGCCGGCGAGTGCGCGGATGGCGATTGGCGAGTCGCTGACAAATCTCCGCTCCGCTGCGGCGCATGAGTTGAACCGGGTTCGCCTGAGTGCGAACTGGATGGCTTCAGCCGGCGCATCCGGCTCAGATGCCGAACTGTACGACTCTGTCAGGAGCGTTGCGCTGGACCTGTGCCCTGCGCTCGGGATTTCGATTCCCGTAGGAAAGGATTCGCTTTCCATGCGGACGCTGTGGCAGTCCTCAGACGGCAGACAGATGGAAATGCATGCTCCGCTTTCTCTGATTGCTACTGCATTTACAGCCCTGGGCGATGTTCGCGGATCGCTGACGCCTCAGTTGAATGACAAGGTGGAAAGCGAACTGCTGCTAATCGATCTGGGCCAGGGAAAATGCCGAATGGGCATGTCGACGCTCCATCAGGCATTCAATGTGGATACAGGCGAGCCGCCGGACCTTGATGACCCAGGCCTTATGGCGGGATTCTATCGCGCCATTTCGCAATTGATTTCCAGCAATGCCATCCTCGCCTATCACGACCGGTCAGACGGAGGCTTGCTGGCAACGCTTTGCGAAATGAGCTTCGCAAGCAGAACCGGACTGCGCATTGACTGCGAGACAGCGTCCCTGCCTGCGGTGATCGAGTATCTGTTCAACGAGGAACTCGGCGCGGTTATTCAAGTCGCAAGCAGCAGCTGCGAGTATGCGATGGAGGTGTTCGCCCGAAATCGAATCGATCATCTGGTGCGCAGCGTCGGAGCCGTCGCATCAGGCGAACGTGTGACGATAGTCGCCGGCAATCGTGTCTTGCTTGAGCGCAGCCGGACGGACTTGCATCGAATCTGGTCGGAACTGACGTGGAGGATGCAATCCTTGCGTGACAATCCGCGTTGCGCACAGCACGAATACGATCGAATACTTGATACCCAGGATCCCGGCCTTAATATTCAAGTTCCTGCTTCCGTGTCACAGAGGCCTGCGGCACTTCGCAATCTACGTCCTGAAATCGCAGTGTTGCGCGAGCAGGGCGTGAACGGGCATGCTGAAATGGCTGCTGCCTTCAATCTCGCCGGGTTCGACGCCTACGATGTGCTGATGTCGGACATTTGCGCCGGTTCTGTCAGCCTGGACCGTTTCAATGCAATGGCGATCTGCGGAGGGTTTTCCTTTGGCGACGTGCTAGGAGCAGGCAAAGGATGGGCCAGCACCATTTTGTGCGATTCCAGGCTAAGGGACGAGTTTTCCGAATTCTTCGGTGACACTGCGAAATTCGCACTTGGCGTGTGCAATGGCTGTCAGGTCATGGTGAATCTGCGCGACATTATCCCGGGTGCGCAGAATTGGCCGAATTTCGCGCGCAACGAATCAGAGCAGTTTGAGGCGCGCTTGGTGATGGTGCAAATCCCGCAGAGCAAGTCAGTCATCACCTCCGATTTGGCAGGCTGCACTCTTCCGGTGGCGTTGGCGCACGGCGAAGGCCGCGCGGAATTCGCCAGCGAAGCGGATTACGTCGCGATGGCGCAGAGCAATGAAATATGTCTGCGCTACACTGATAACCGGGGCAAGGTTTCTGACCGCTACCCGTACAACCCGAACGGTTCGCAGTTCGGCACCGCCGGCGTCACAAATTCCGACGGCCGAATCACGGCGATGATGCCTCATCCTGAACGGGTATTTCGAAACGTCCAGCATTCATGGACGGACGGAGATGTATTACAGGACAGTCTTTGGATGAATCTTTTCCGAGGTGCACGAAATTGGCTGGGGTAGCCGCCCGTGCCGGAATGCGAGTCCCTGTGCCGACTCATGCTCCGAGGCATTTAAAGCGCTGCGATCAGGCGTTGGCCAATGCAGCAGTGCCGGCTGGAGTATCCAGTCCCTGCTCGTAGTCATCCTGCTGAAGCTGAATCCACCACATTTCAGCGTAGACGCCGTTATTGATCAACAGCTCTTCATGAGTGCCTTGCTCGACGACTTCGCCGTTATCGAGCACGATGATCTTGTCTGCGTCGGAAACCGTGGAAAGTCGATGCGCGATAATTAGGGTTGTCCTATTCTTGGAGACAATCTCAAGGGCATCCTGAATCAGTTTTTCCGACTTCGAATCGAGAGATGAAGTGGCTTCGTCAAGCAACAGAATCGGAGGGTCTTTGAGTATGGTGCGCGCAATGGAGACGCGTTGCTTTTCGCCGCCGGACAGTTTTAGCCCGCGTTCTCCGACGACTGTATTGAGACCTTCAGGCAGAGCCTTGATAAAGTCTTCGAGCTGCGCCTGGCGCAATGCGTTGGAGAATTCTTCGTCAGTGCAGTTCGGAGCACCGTAGCGTATGTTGTACTCGATGGTGTCATTGAACAGCACTGTGTCCTGAGGGACGATCCCGATTGATCTGTGCAGCGATTGCAGGCTGACGTTGCGCAAGTCCTGTCCGTCAATTTCTATCCTGCCGCCAGTTACATCGTAGAAACGAAACAGCAAGCGCACCAAGGTGGACTTTCCGGCACCGCTGCGTCCGACAACGGCGACCTTCTGGCCGGCCGGAATCTCCATATTGACACCCCGCAGTATGGACCGCAATGCGCCGTAGTGGAATTTCACGTCGTGAAAACGAATCGCCGGGCCGTGTATTTTCAACTCCGGCGCGTTTTCCAGTTCCGGCAGAGTTTCATCGACTTCGAGCAGGCTGAACATGCGGCCCATGTCCGTCAGAGCATGATTGATCTCGCGCAAAGTCGAGCCGAGCATGCGCAGCGGAAAATAAAGCTGCATCAGGAATGCGTTGAGCATGACAAAATCACCCAGGCCGATAATGCCGGCGACTATGTCTGTTGCGGCCAGATACAGCAGTGCGATCAGTCCGGCAGAAATGATGAAGCCCTGACCGACGTTAAGCAGGGCCAGCGACAGTTCGCTTCTGATCGATTCGCGCTCCCATTCTTGAAGGTGTCCGTCGAACCGAGTCGCTTCGTGCTCTTCGTTGACGAAATACTTGACCGTCTCATAGTTCAACAGCGCATCGATGCTTGAGGAATTGGCGCGGGATTCTGCGGCGTTCATGCGCACGCGGAACTGGGTGCGCCAGTTCGTTACGACTATTGTGAACCAGCAATAAAGTGCAATCGTGCCTCCGGTGATTGCGACGTAGGCATAATCGAAATTGAACGCCAGAAAGATGCAGACGGCGAGAATTTCGAATGCGGTCGGGACGACGCTGAAAACCAGGTAGAAAAGGAGGTAGTTTACACCTCTTGTTCCGCGCTCGATGTCGCGGGATATCCCTCCGGTTTGCCGGTCCTGATGAAAGGAATGCGACAGCTGATGCAGATGCCTGAAGACCTTGACGCCTATATTGCGTACGGACCGCTGAGACGCTCGAGCGAACAGCGCATTTCGAATTTCTTCAAACAGCGTACTCCCCAGCCGAAGCGCGCCGTACGCCACGATAAGCAGAATCGGCACAGCGACTATAGGATTCGGGTTGACGCTGTCGTCGAACCAGTCGACAATTTCCTTCAGAGCGATGGGTATGCAAATCAGTGCGACTTTCGCAAAGATCAGGAACGCTAGCGCGATGCCTATCCGCACGCGAAACTCCAAAAGGTAGGAGCTCAAGGTTTTAACGGTTTTCCAAGCGTTCTTGTCAAAACCTCCTTGGTTGTGTTCGACTTCCTTACCGTGCATACTCCAAACCGATGACGCTGCCTAGCAAATCTCTAATATTCTGTTCGTGTGCGATGGACGCTGTCTGCGACAGGCAATCGCAAGGCAGGCGCATGGTTGACCGATGCTACGCGGCTTTTGGCGCGGGCTTTCGATTCATATAGTGACGAACGACCCGAAATCCAAGCAGGATCGCAAGAACTGCGCCGTGAATGATCGGCGGACCTAGGTCGGCCTTGACCAGGAGGATGTAGTGCAGGATGCCTAGAGGGCCGATGACATAGGCGAGGCGATGAAGCTTGATCCAGCGCTTGCCGCCAATCACACGTACCATCCGGTTGAACGAAGTGGCCGCCAATGGAATCATCAGGATAAAGGCAAGCGAGCCAAAGAGGATGTACCACCGCTCGATGACATCTTCGATAATTCGGGCAAGATCAAAGTAATGGTCTATGACCAGCCAGGTGAGCATGTGCAGTGCAATGTAGAAAAAGGAAAAGACCCCGAGCATTCGGCGCAGGCCGGTTAGCGCATTGATTCCTGTGAGTATTCTCAATGGCGTAATTGCCAGTGTGACGATCAGCAGGCGCAATCCCCACTCTCCGGTGACGTGCGTGATGTCTTCGACAGGGTCAGCGCTGATGTTTCCTGAAAAAATACTGTATGCCAAATTGGCCAAGGGCAGGGAACATAGAACGAATACTGCCGGTTTTGACCGGCGAATCCATGTTCGATGCCGTGCTGCTGGAGATTTTTTCATTGTGCGATGACTTCTATTCGTTTGCTGTCGCTGCCTGACGACTCATTTCGTTCATGACGGCATGTACGCCGCCTGCCATTGTTTTCCTAATTTATCACCGGTTTGCGTCAGAGATGGCACATTTGCTATGACGCACTCGCACATTGACTCGCCCCTTGTTGCCTGCCGTGTGATTCATGCCTCGCGCTGCTGTGGTCATTGTTAATTCAAGACCTGTCCTTGCCAGTGCGCCGTCCGGAAATCGAAGTGCCGTCAGATGATTGTCAGCCCGTCTTATCGGCGTGCATAGCGGATTGTGGAATGCTGGTGCGTGCAAATTTTTATCTTCCAAATATTCAACTATCGAAACCGCGGATTTGTTCCGAACGGATAGGCGGAACGGATTGGCTGAATGGCCGCCTAGGCTCGCGAGCAGCGACTTTGAATTTGATCGACCTTGTTTGCCGGTACAATTCGATTGGCTAGTACGGCGCTGTGTATTTGGCAACTGCGGTAACTCGCTGCAATTGCTCAAGATAAAACGGCGGCGGGACTGACTTTTCGACTCTGCCCGATACTTTCCTGATGCCGTAGTCGTACGTGTGCCGAAAGTTGCTCGGAGGTTGTTTGACCTCAAATACCCCATCGCTGAATTGAAGCAGTTGAATTCCATTTTTCCAGCATTTGCGCGCGTCAGCCTCATCGACTACCGCTGCAGCGATGAATCCGTAAATGGGACTATCCTGATACAAGTGCGGCAGTAGCAGTCGAAGTTTTCGAATGTGTTGATGCACTTGGTCTATGCAGGAGCTTCGGAACGTTCTTTTTATCTCGAAAACGAACACTTCTTGCGGATTCTTATGCTTGCTCACTCCCAAGGCATCGATTTCAAGATTATTTTGACCGTCGCCCATTTGGAGCCGACCTCGATATTCGCCGTTGAAGGTGTTCTCAATGAGTTTGACAATTGCGGGTCTGGCCATATGCTCGACAAACTTCCCGTGGCTGTCGGTCAGTTCGCCATGTCTTTCGTTTATCTCCTTGATCGATTCTCTAAATTCCTTTTCAAGCCGAGCAGATTCGCTTTTCCACGCAGCGTAGTCCCTGTCTCGCTCTATTGCCCTCTCATTTAATTCTCTTTGTCTCTGCACTAATTCTTCTTTTCTCTGCGCCAAATCTTCTTTTCTCTGTGCCAAATCTTCTCGTCTCTGCGCTGATTCTTCTTTTCTCTGTACTAATTCTTTCTCAAACCGTTCGTCAAGCGCCTTGGATTGTGCGGCAGTCTCTTTGGACAGCGCCATAGCTTCCTTGGACAGTTTTGCGGCTTCTTTCAATATATCGCGTATGCCATTCAGTTCCATCTCGACAGAATCCAGTCGCGCATCGGTGACCTGTTGAATCCTGCTGACTTGTTCAAAAGATTGTAATTTTGCCGTTACAGGCATCACTGTGCTCCTGTGTCGATTGCCTTCAGGCGGGACAAAGCCTATTCAATGAAGCTGATTGTAGCACGTAGAAAATCTTGCGCAAAGTGGACGAAAGACTCTTCTCAATGCGAAAGATATTGCCGCAAAATGAAAAACGCCAATTCGATGAGCAGATCGAATTGGCGAATTTGAGACAGGTTCGAAATATCGGGCTGCTAAAATTTAACAGAAAGATCCATGCCGCTATACATGCTTGCCACTTCGTCGGCGTAGCCGTTGAACATCAAGGTCGGATGGCGTCCGAACAAGGTTCCGACACGTCGCTCAGTCGCCTGACTCCATCGCGGATGATCCACATTCGGGTTGACGTTGGCATAGAAGCCGTACTCTCGCGGCGCCTGCACCTGCCAGGTATTGACAGGTTCGGTTTCCGTAAAGCGAACTGACACGATGGACTTAACTCCCTTGAAACCATATTTCCAGGGAACCACCAGGCGTATCGGTGCGCCATTCTGATTGGGCATGTGCTCGCCGTACAGCCCGGTTGCAAAGATTGCAAGCGGATTCATCGCCTCGTCAATGCGCAATCCTTCCAGGTAGGGCCAATCCAGAACCGATCCGAAAACGCCTCTGCGCTGCCCCACCATCTGCTCCGGGTCGTGCAGCGTCAGCATCTCGATATACTTGGCCTTCGACGTCGGCTTGTGCACTTTCAGAAATTCGCCAAGCGAGAATCCTACCCACGGAACGACCATGGACCAAGCTTCGACGCAGCGGTGCCGATATATCCTTTCTTCGGCTGGAAAGCGTTTCAGGATGTCTTCGATATCCCAGTCCCTGGGAGCTTCGCATTCGCCTGAAACCGAAAGGCTCCACGGCCTGGTACGCAGCGTATGCGCCTCTTTGGCAGGACTTCGCTTGTCGGTGCCGAATTCATAGAAGTTGTTGTAGG
Organism: Arenicellales bacterium; assembly: GCA_965214615.1. Classification (GTDB taxonomy): domain Bacteria; phylum Pseudomonadota; class Gammaproteobacteria; order Arenicellales; family JAJDZL01; genus CBDAUN01. The sequence goes on along the minus strand of OZ243952.1, from coordinate 2,110,721 downwards.
TCGTCACATCCTTGTAGGAGGTGAGTTCACGGTCGGGGACCGCATAGTCGGTTTTAACCAGATTCTCAAATTTCACCGACGCGCGGGCGTCGAGCGAGGCCAGCATCGGAAGCGATCCTCCGATCGCAAACGCCGCCCCGGACTTAAGGAATCTGCGCCGGTCCTGATACACGCTTTGCGGCGTGATTTCACTGGGTTTGATTCTTGTCGGATTATTATTCAACATGGATCGGTCACTCCATTATTATTTTCAAAGTTCCTTACGTTGTAGACATGCTCGCGCCCCCAGTGTTCCACCGGGCCCGGTGCCTACATTCGCTCGAATGCTGCGGCGATGCCTTGTCCGCCTCCGATGCACATCGACACGACAGCATAGCGACCGTTGATACGCTTCAGTTCATGAATTGCCTTTACGGTTAGAATGCAGCCGGTTGCGCCGATTGGGTGACCAAGTGAAATTCCGCTGCCGTTCGGATTGGTCTTGTCAGAGGGCAGGTTTAGATCCTTGACCACCGCCAGGGCTTGCACCGCGAACGCCTCGTTCAATTCGAACACGTCGATGTCGTCGACAGACAGGCCGGTTCGCTTGAGCAGCTTGTCAATGGCCGGCACAGGACCGATGCCCATGTAGTCCGGGTCCACTCCCGAATGGGCATAGCCCAGCATTCGGGCCATGGGTTCGTGTCCTGCCTTTTCTGCGGCATTGGCCTCCATCAATACGACCGCAGCAGCGGCATCGTTGATGCCCGAAGCATTGCCCGCGGTAACGGAGCCGTCCTTTTTGAATACGGTTCGCATCGCTGACAGCGATTCCATATCCGTGTTCGGGCGCACGTGCTCGTCCTTTTCAAACACCGTCGTTCCGCGGCGCGACTTGATTTCCACAGGAATAATCTGATCGGCGAATCGGTTTTCCTCTTGCGCCCGAGCTGCGCGCTTGTGACTCTCGACAGCCAATTCATCCTGCTCGTCGCGACCGATACCCCATTTTTCCGCAATGTTTTCGGCGGTTATGCCCATATGGCAGCCCTTGAAGGGGTCGCTGAGCGCGCCGACCATGACATCGACGAGTTCTGCGTGCCCCATGCGCTGTCCCCATCGCATGCCTGTCGCCCAGTAGGGTGCGGCGCTCATTGATTCTGCTCCGGCGGCGATGACGGCATCGGCTTCGCCAAGCTGAATGTATTGCGCAGCGCTGACAACGGCCTGCAGGCCGCTTCCGCACAGCCGGTTTACGGTCAGAGCGGGAGTTTCAATCGGCAACCCGCCTTCCAGAGTCGCATACCTGGAGATGTACATGTCACGCTTGTCAGAGTGCAGCACATTTCCAACCACGCAATGCCCGACGCTGTTCGGGTCGATTCCGGTCTTGTCGAGAACTCCGCGGATCGCCTTAGCGCCCAGTTCGCATGCAGAAAATGATTTCAGCGCCCCGCCATAGTCTCCGATTGCGGTGCGAACTCCATCCAGTACAACCACTTCATTGCCGTTCATGCCTTGTCTCCTTTCAGTAATTTCTATAACGCCGCCGCGGGCTCGCGGGACATTTGCGCTTCATAAACCAGATAGTCTGTCCGCTCCATTCCGAGCGAACCATAAGTGTTTTGCGCCTGCGTGTTGTCTTTTTCCACATAAAGCCTAAGACCGCACACATCGGCCTGCTCCATCGCCAGTTTCTCCACAAACTTGTAGAGTTTGCGAAATACGCCCTGACGCCGGTAGTGCGAATCCACGTAGACGCTTTGCATCCACCATTGCTTCGCGTTGCGCCAGTCGCTCCATTCGCAGGTGATCATCATGCAGCCGATGACAGCGTCATCGGCAGTCGCAACAACGTAGAATCCGTGCACGGGATCGGTCATTGCCTGCATGACGCCGGCGTGCACAGTCGGGCGGTCAAGGGAGACGCTCTCGGTTTCCCAGGCCAGCCTGATCATGAACTCGGCTATAGTCGTAACGTCCTTCATTTCACCGAATCTGATTGATTCGGGCTTGAAATTTGAGCGCATCTATGCGAACCGCAACGGATTGGAAATGGTGTAAAAAAGAGTAGTGTACATGATGTCGCATATCGAGCGCGAAAAATTGTGCAGTGCGTCAGGAATATCCGCAACGACGCTAAGCCGAAAGGGAAACAGCAATTCCAGCGCAAATGCATTGCAACAATTTTTACTTTGGCCGCCATGGATCCAAGGCGACTTCGGTTGATTCGCGCTGTTGCGTCCACCAATGGCCGCGCATGCATTACAATGCATAGGCGTCCTTTCGCTAGGAATTCAGCGTAGGCGCATTCTGTCAGCTTTCGCACCAGACCCGAGATTCAATATTGTCTCTTACCGCCGAACTGCTGCCGATCGTCTTAGCCTGCCTCGCTGCTGCAATAGTCGGTGGCGTAGTGGTTGCGGCCTATGCTTCCAGAAAATTATCGAACTCGAAGCTATCCGATGACTTGCGGCATCACGAAGCGCAGTTGACGCATGCCATTCGCGACGGGTTCCAGCACAATGTCGACAGCGTCGTCAACGCGATTGTCGGCTCTTCGTCCGGTATAGCCGGCTCTATTGGGGACATGCGCCAGCACCTTGGCGAAATATCAGGAGTATCTGCCAAGGTCGATGAACTGCACTCGATCATCTCGAACCCAGGTGTGCGAGGCGCATTCGGCGAACGGCAGTTGCAGGATATCGTGCGCAATATGCTTCCTGGCACGATGTATGAATTTCAGTGCGAGCTGCCCAACGGGCGAATCGTGGATTGCCTGATCCGCCCGCATCCTCCGGCGGGCAATATCGCAATCGATGCGAAGTTTCCGCTGGCAAATTACCCTGGCAATGCTCCGTCTGCCGAGATTCCGGATATTGAAATGAAGCGAAAGGCATTTGCACGGGATGTCAAGCGGCATATATCCGATATTGCCGAGCGATACATCATGTCGGGCGCAACAGGCCAGTATGCTTTGATGTTCGTGCCGTCAGAGGCGGTGTTCTTCGAGATTCATGAATTTCACCACGACGTAGTCCAGTATTCCCAGGATCAGAAGGTATACATTGTCTCGCCCACGACGATGATGGCTACGGTAATGGCGATTCGCGGCGTCATGCAGGATGCCAGGGTGAACGAAGGCGCACAGCGCATCCGGTTAGAGCTGACACGGCTGACCAAGCATGTCCGCGACCTGGTCGAAACTTTGAATCTTGCGCACAAGCATTTGAGAAACGCAGACTCCAATCTGTGTGCCGCAAATGCGGCAGCGCAAAATATTGACGCCAAGCTGTCAGGCTTGCACGACTTGGGCGAAAGCGGCGGGCGAGCCCCAGAGCGTCGGCAAGGCGGTACTGTCGAAGCCAATGATGAAAGCGAACCTGATCGCAGCTAGACCTTGCCGGCAATTGCCTTGCCGAATCGTGCGGCATCGACTGTTTCCAAGGCCCTGATGCCTGCAAGTCGCATCCGATGCTGCGGGATTGACGGGTGCGTTATCATTGGCGCAAGATTTACCAGTTCCCCGTTTGATTCATATTTCCATAACCGAGGCATCGAGCCATGAACGATTCTGCAGACAAAGGCAATCTGAAAACCGCTTTTCTTGGGCTTGGAGTTATGGGGTTTCCCATGGCCGGCCATCTTGCCGCCAAAGGCTGGCCGGTTCGTGTCTACAACCGTACAGGTTCGAAGGCCGCATCGTGGACTGAACAGCATGGCGGTCAAGCCGCAGATACGCCCGCCGAGGCAGCGCAGGGCGCGGACATTGTTTTTGCCTGTGTCGGTAATGACGATGACGTCAGACAGATATGCCTTGGCGCAGACGGTGCGTTTTCGGGCATGAAGCCCGGTGCCATATTTGTGGATCACACGACGGCTTCGGCTCAGATCGCGCGGGAGATGTCCAAGTCCGCTTCGGAATCCGGGCTGCATTTTATTGATGCTCCGGTATCCGGAGGGCAGGCCGGAGCGGAAAACGGAATTTTGACAGTCATGTGCGGCGGAACTTCCGAAGTTTTTGAAGTTGCAGAGCCGGCAATGCGCAGCTACGGCCGGGCGGTGACGCTGATGGGGCCGGTGGGCTGCGGACAGCTGACCAAGATGGTGAATCAGATATCCATCGCGGGATTGCTTCAAGGCCTGTCTGAAGCATTGAATTTTGCGACCAGGGCCGGTCTGGACGAAAAGCTTGTTCTGGACGTGATTTCAAAAGGAGCTGCGCAGTCGTGGCAAATGGAGAATCGCGGTACGACGATGGTTGACGATCAGTTTGAATTCGGATTTGCTGTCGACTGGATGCGAAAGGATCTGTCAATTTGTCTGGCCGAAGCGAATCGCATCGATGCCAGGCTTCCGGTGACCGCGCTGGTCGATCAGTTCTATGCCGAAGTGCAGGCGATGGGCGGCGCCAGATGGGACACCTCGAGTTTGATTCGGCTGCTGCGCAATCCTTAGGAGCGGCAATTGGCCGAGCGTGACGTCAGCTGCCGCTTTCGTCGCTGATCGATTTCGCCGGCTCCCCGTCGGTTTCTTTCTGAGGATTGTCTTGTTTCCTGCGTCGGTGCCGCGACAGTTCGGTGCGGGTAAACCACATGCGGCGTTTTCTTCTTTTCGGCGCCGGCGTAACGCGCATCCGCTTCAAGGCAATCAGGGCATACGCCCCGAAAGCGGCGGCAATGAAGTAGAACAGCGCGCTGGGACCGATCCATTGCATCAGGTTTGAAGCGAGTATCGGACCGATAACGGCTCCGGCGCCGTATGCCGTCAGAAGACCGGCGGATGTCTGCATCATCTTGTCGCTCGGCGTCGAGTCATTCATATGTGCGGCTGCAATCGGATAGACAGTAAAGGCCAGCGAGCCGAACAGCACCGCGGCTGCGAAAAGGACCCACGATGAAAGACCGGTTGCGCCGACGATTCCCAGCGCTGCAATTGCGCTCAGCGCGCTGACGGCGAGAATGATTTTCCTGCGATCCATCCGGTCAGACAATTTGCCGATCGGCCACTGCAGCAGAACGCCGCCGAATATCACCAGCGCCATGAACATTGCGGTGGCGTTGGTCGAAATCCCGTGCCCCAGGGTAAACAGCGGACCGAGACCGAAAAGTGCGCTTCCGCATAGCCCGGAAATCAGCGAACCGATCATCGCGACTGGCGAAATACGGTAGATGGCTGTGACTTCGACGCGCTCGCGGGCGCTGACCTGCGGCGCAATCAGCCGAGTCAGCAGGACCGGGACCAGGGCGATCGAATAAGCGATGGAAGCTATGGCGAACAGTCGGAACGTATTCGGGTCTGCTAGCGGAATCAGCAGCTGACCAAGCCCTGCCGCAAGATAGTTGGTCGTCATATACAGCGATAGAATCTGACCGCGGGTGGTGTTGGTCGCTCGTGAATTCAGCCAGCTTTCGGTAATCATCACCAGCGCAGCCATGCAAAATCCCGCACCAAACCGCACTGCCATCCAGACGTACGGGTCAACCGCAATGGCGTGTATCAGGGCGGCTACGGAGGTAAATGATGCATAGACCGCATAGGCGCGGATGTGACCGACATGGATGACAAGCCGGTCGCCGTATCGCGCGCCTATGAATAGCCCGAGAAAGTAGCCGGCGGTGATGAGTCCGACCGTAGTCGTGGTGAATGCATCCGGTGCTGCCTCAGCGCGCAGGGCGAGCAGCGTCGTAAGCAGTGAGTTGGCGACAAGAAGCAATCCCCAGCTGGCGAGCAGCGAGATAATGGAAGCAAAGGCAGAAAACACGGCGCCGAATCTTGTTTGAGGAGAATATTTTTGCGCAAGTGTATACCTTTATGAACTTTTGTTTTTATCTTTTTTTTCGGCTATTGCGCGGTATCGCAATCGTTTCGCGGCACCGCTGCGCCGAAGTCGAAATCGCTGCAGGCCCGAGGATCGGTGGTATCATTGCTTGTGGTGTGCAATTGATTGAAATGAAAGTAAAAGCGCTGAAACTTTTGTGGCACTTGCCAAGCTGGGGAACTGCATTGCGCCACTGCGCGTCCTGAGAGCTGGAATCACGTCATGGGACACCCTGACAAGTCGAACGAGGTCATGCGCCGGTTTCACCCGGCAGTCCAGCGCTGGTTCCGGGCCAATTTCGAATCCGCGACAGACTGCCAGATTCGTGCGTGGCCTGCCATCTGCGAAGGCAGCGACACGCTGGTGGCTGCGCCGACGGGGTCGGGCAAGACACTTGCGGCATTTCTGGCCGTAATCGACGAACTCGTGCGCGAGGGCGTCAGTTCCGGGGGCTTGCCAGCGCAAACCCATGTTCTCTACGTTTCTCCGCTCAAGGCGCTTTCCTACGACATTGAGCGAAATCTCGAAGGCCCTTTAAGTGCAATTTGCGCCGAACTGGCTGAAATGGGATATCCGGATGTCGAGATTACTACCGGCGTTCGAACCGGCGACACGCCTCAGTCGCAGCGCCGTGCAATGATTAGGCGCTCGCCTCATATTCTAGTGACAACGCCTGAATCGCTGTATTTGCTGCTGACATCCGCATCAGGGAGGCAGATTCTGCGTACTGTTCGAAAATTAATTGTCGATGAGATTCACTCGATCATCGAGAGCAAGCGGGGAGCGCATTTCGCACTGTCTGGTGCAAGGCTTGAACACGTTGCCGAGAACAAGTTTGCAAAAATCGGCCTTTCTGCGACTCAGCGGCCGGTTGACACGGTGGCATCCTTTCTCACCGGCTCAGACCCGCACGGATGCGTAATCGCCGACTCAGGCCACGTTCGTAGCTGGGACCTTGCGATCGAAGTGCCTTGTTCGTCGCTTGACGCTGTCATGTCGTCGGATTCGTGGAACGATCTCTACGGCCGCATCGCGCATCTTGTAGGCAGCCATGCGACGACTCTGATTTTCGTCAATACCCGTCGCCATGCCGAACGGGCAACCAGGCATCTGGCGGAATTGCTTGGCGAAGAGCATGTGGCGGCCCACCATGGCAGCTTGTCGAAACAGCATCGTCACAATGCCGAACAGCGTTTGAAGGCGGGGCAATTGCGGGCGCTTGTAGCGACCGCATCGCTTGAGCTTGGCATCGACATCGGCGATATCGATCTGGTGTGCCAGATCGGATCTCCGCGGTCTATATCAGTTTTCATTCAGCGCGTTGGACGTTCGGGCCACTCAATCGGAAAGATTCCAAAGGGCAGAATCTTTCCGACTACCAGGGACGAGCTTTGCGAGAGTGCCGCGCTGATCAAGGCGACCTGCGAAGGAGATATGGAGCAACTGGCCGTATGCGGCGCAGCCGCGGATGTCCTTGCGCAGCACATAGTCGCCGAGGCGGGCATCGAAGACAGGAATATTGACGATCTGTATCGGTCAATGAAGCGCGCATGGCCCTACCGTTCGCTTGAACTGGCGCAATTCGAGTACATCGTGCTGATGCTTTCTGAAGGCTTTACGCTGCGGCGCGGCAGACGGGCCGCCTACATCCATGTCGACGCGGTGAACCGGATGGTACGCGGGCGCAAGGGCGCGCGGCTTGTTGCGCTGACAAATGGCGGGGCGATTCCCGATCAGTTCGACTACGACGTCATATTGCAACCGGAGGAAATCCGCATCGGTTCTGTGAATGAGGATTTTGCCTTTGAAAGCCTGCGCGGCGATATTTTTCAGCTTGGCAACGCGTCATACCGCGTGCTGCAGGTCAAGCAGGGCAGGGTGCTGGTTGAAGACGCAAAGGGATTGCCGCCCAATGTGCCGTTCTGGCTCGGCGAAAGCCGGGGACGAAGCGATGCCCTGAGCGAGGCAGTTTCGAATTTGCGCTCCAGAGTCTGCGGCTTGCTGGACGGCGGCGATGCGCAAGCCGCAGTCGCGGCAATGGCTCGGGAATATTCGCTGGACCTTTCGGTGGCGCAGCAGCTTGTCGATTATCTGGGTATGGCGAAAAGCGCTCTAGGAGCTTTGCCGACCAGGGACCGGATTGTCTACGAGCGTTTTTTCGATGAAGCCGGCGATATGCATCTGGTCGTTCACAGCATCTACGGCTCCAGAGTCAATAAGGCCTGGGGGCTGGCATTGCGCAAGAGATTTTGCGTGCGTTTCGATTTTGAGTTGCAGGCGGCAGCGCTAGAGGACAGCCTGGTGCTGTCGCTGGGGCCGACGCATAGCTTCGAGCTGTCCGATGTCGGCAGCTATCTGAAATCAAGGACTGTCAGGCAGACGTTGACGCAGGCGATCTTTACTGCGCCGATGTTTGAAACAAGATGGAGATGGGTCGCCAACACGGCCCTTGCAGTGCCGCGCAACCGCAACGGCAAGAAAGTTGCGCCTCAGTTGCAGCGAACCGATTCCGAAGACCTGCTTGCCTTGCTGTTTCCGGATCAGGTGGCATGTCAGGAAAACCGTCAGGGGCCGGTTCGAGTGCCCGAGCACCCGCTTGTGACTCAGACGATCGAAGACTGCCTCCATGAAGTGATGGATGCCGATGGACTCGATTCAGTGCTCGGTTCGATAGAAGGCGGGACAATCAAGGTCGAATTTAGGGATTTGCCGGAGCCTTCGGTTCTTGCCCAGGAGATTCTGACTGCCAAGCCCTATGCATTCCTAGACGACGCTCCTGCAGAAGAGCGCCGCACTTTGGCGGTTCAAACGCGGCGCATGACCGCATCGGACGGAGTGCGCAATATCGGACGCCTTGATCCGGATGCCATTGCCAGTCTTTGCGATCTGGCGTGGCCGCAGCCCGGCAATGCGGATGAATTGCATGATGCGCTGCTGATTCTCGGCTGCATTGATCAGGTTGAGGCATGCTCTGACCGCAATTCGAAAGCGCAGCGCCGGAATGCGGCCTGGGATGTTTTTTTCAACGAACTTGTTGGCGAACGTCGTGCAACGCGGATTTGTATTGACGGGAGCCGTATCTTCTGGGTTGCCGCTGAGCGCTTGAATGAATTCATGCTGCTGCATCCGTCGGCAGAAATGGACCCCGCTATAGAGCCTGCCGGACTGTCCGCCTGTTCAGTTGAATCAGCGGATGCCGCGCTTGATTCGATGCTGCGCGGGCGCTTGGAGATCGCCGGCCCTTGCAGCGTTGCCGAACTGGCGCAAAGTGTCGGTGTTCATCCGGATGCGGCATGTCAGTCCTTGTTGCGGCTTGAGACTGAAGGGACTGTCATGCGGGGAAGTTTCACGGCGTCGGGCAGGCAGGACGAATGGTGCGATCGCCGGTTTCTGTCCCGGATTCACAAGCGGACCTTGCAGCGCCTTAGAAGCGAAATCGAGCCTGTCAGTCCCGATGCCTATGTGCGCTACCTGACACGCTGGATGCGAATTGGCCCCGACGATGTAGGCGAGGGCGTCAACGCTTTGGATTCGGTGTTCGATCTGCTTGAGGGATTCGAAGCACCGGTTGCTGCCTGGGAGGCGGAGATTCTGCCGGCGCGCGTTTACGGATATACGCCGGAACTTCTGAATCACTTGAGCGCTTCGGGCACGATTGTCTGGTCCCGGCTGTCGAAGTACGAGATCAAGGGCCAGAATCGGACAAAAAGAAACTCCGCCAGACGATTCGGCACATCGCTGCGCAATGCGCCGCTTACGTTTCTGCGACGTCAGAACCTGACTCTGTGGCGGACATTGATGCGCCAGCGCAATGGTGATTCGAATCCGGTTTCCGCACTAGGCTCAGCTATTTCCGAGCTGCTGCAAGCGCATGGAGCACTGTTTGTCGATGAAATACTGGACGGCGTCCATCTGCTGCCAAGCCATGTCGAGGAAGGCCTTGTGGAACTTTTTACTGCAGGAATGGCAACCTGCGACCACTTTGGCGGAGTACGTTCGCTGCTCACGCCCGAGTCTGCCCGTTATCGGCGCAACGCAAAACGCTATTCGGTTTCAAGAGGTGTGCGGGAATCCGGGAGGTGGTCGCTGGTTGAGCGAATGCCTCTGAATGCGAAGGCGGATTCAATATCGGAGCATGAAATTGACGCATTCATCGCCAATGTCCTGCTCAGAAGGTATGGCATCGTATTTCGGTCTGCGGCAATGCGCGAACAGCGGACACTTGTGCCGTGGAACCGACTGTTGCAAGTCTACAGGCGCATGGAAGATCGCGGGGAAATCAGAGGCGGCAGATTCGTTTCGGGCGTTGCGGGCGAACAATTCGCGTTGCCAGGCGCAATCGAGTTGCTGCGTCAGGCCCGGCGCGCGCCTGCGAGCGTCGGGCGAATCACGGTATCGGCTGCGGATCCATTGAACTTCACCGGAATTCTCGATGGCGAAGTTCGTGTTGCGCCAAATGCGCGAACACGCGTGGAAATCACTGACGGCGTCTGCAGCGCTGTGATCAAAGGCGGCCGCAGAATTGCGTGGCATGAATTTGCGGCAGGTGTCGAACGATCCGACTAGTTCGACCGGTTCAGGATTGCCTCCGGCAAAGGCCTGCGGCGCTGCAGGAACCGAGCTTCGCCTAGCGACGAAGCTTGCGCTGACCGGCGGTTTCTCAGTTGTCCTTCGGTGTAATCAGCCTGGAATCCATCTGCGCGTAGTACGCAGCCAGGTCCCGAATGTCGGTCTCTGTCAGCGAAGCGGCAAATCCGGCCATGATCGGATTCGAACGCGCGCCGGACTTGTAATCTCGCAGCGCCTGCGCAATGTAGTCTTCATACTGGCCTGCGACAATGGGAGTCGCCACGCCGGTTGTCGTATCGCCCTCGCCGTGACACGTCAGGCATACCTGAGCCTTGACCTGCCCGTTGTAGGGATCGCCGGCCCAGGAATGTCCGGATGCCAGCGCCAGCAGCGAAAATAACGCTGCACCAATGAATTGCGTTGATTTGATGAAGTTATTCATTAAAACTACTCGTTGGACAGTGTAGAAAAGTAGGCAGCGACATCCTCCACGTCCTGATCGGAGAATTGTGCTGTCTGTGCGTGCATGGTGGGATGTTCCCGGGACCCGTCGCGGTATGCCTTTAGCGCTTCTCTCAGATAGTCGGCATTCTGGCCGCCGAGCTTTGGCACGGTGTATCCCGGATACGCATTGCGCATGCCGGCAACTGAGTGGCAGCCGGAGCAGGTGAACGATTTTTCGCGTCCGGCATCTGCATCGCCTTCTGCGAATGTGCTAACGGGAAGAAGCAATGCGCTACTTGTCAATAATGCCCACAGGCTGGATTTCATCTCGGTAGACTCTCCTCGGTCTTGCATTGAATATTTGCAATGCGTGCGCGCATCGCTGCGATTTGAAAAAGCGTATTATAGATGATGTGGCAACCTCGATGAACCGTCAAGAATTTGCTCAGCCCGATTGTCCCGGGCAGGGCATGCGCACCGTTATTGTGAGATGACGAACTTTGGCATAGGCGCAATCGCGTCCATGGCATGCGCTTAAAGTTGCCGGGAATCCCGGCGGCACGCCGGCAGGTGAAAGTCGTTCGCAAAGCGCGAGGTTCGCTTTGCGGGCATTCATTGCGCTAGAACGGTTCGAATTCCATGCAGGCTATACGCGGCGCGAGCCGAAATGTGCAAGGCATTGCGTGCCTTGTTGTCGCCCTGGTTTTTCTGACAGTCAGCGATGCTGTCATCAAATGGCTGAGTCCGTTCTATTCTCTGCATCAGCTCACGCTGATCAAATCGTCGATTGCACTGGTCCTGATCCTGGGTTTCGCCCAGCTTTCCGGTGCAATGGCTCAGCTTAGGACGAAGCGCCCGTGGCTGCATCTGCTGAGAGGGTCGATGCTCGCGTTCTCCGATGCGTTTTATTTTATGGGTCTGTCGGTGATGCCGATGGCGACAAACATCGCGCTATTTTTCTGCACACCCTTGTTCGTATGCCTGATCGCCAGAATGTTTCTCGGTGAGACGGTCGGGATTGTGCGATGGCTGGCAATCGCAGTGGGGATGGCAGGAGTCATTGTCATTGCCAATCCGGGCGGCGTCGCTTTTACGTGGAATGTAGTCTTTCCTGTCTTGTCGGCGCTGACGTATGCATTGATGGTGATGATGACACGCAGGCTGGCATTAAGCGATTCGGCTGGCTCGATGAGTGTCTACATTCTGATCTCCTTCATTTCAGTCAGTGTTCTGAGTGGAATTTTTGTGGGTCACGGTCGCTATGACGTGTTCGGCCAGGAGGCCATCGGGTTCCTTCTGAGGGCCTGGCATTGGCCGGTCCCATCCGTCTATCAATTGCTGCTTGTTTGCGGTGTCGCGACAGCAGTGGGCGTTTATCTGCTGTCGCAATCATATCGAATTGCTCATGCCTCGGTCGTTGTGCCGTTTGAATATGCATCGCTGCCGCTGACGATTCTAGCCGGCTATCTGGTCTGGGGCGATTTGCCGACCTCGCGCGACTATGCCGGCAGCGTTCTGATCATCGTCAGCGGACTCGTGGTAGTCTACTACGAGTTGCGCCTGAGTCGACGTAGTCGGATTTCAAGGTCCGGGTGAAGGCATTCGGATCGTCTTTGAGGCATTTGCCGCTGGCGGCCGCGGCCGAACTGATCCGCGCGTATGTTCGGATGTCCTGTCCCTCAGGACCGCATCGTTCGATTTTGCGTATCGTAGCCGGCGTCGCCAAGAATTCTCGCTGAACACATTGTTCCGAGTATCTCCACTTGAAGATTTTCGCTGCGAATCGATGTCCTGTTCGGCAAAAGCAAGAATGCCAGGCTACAGCCTGCGCGGTGGCCGTATGCCCCGGATAGTGCCGCGCCGGCCCGCATATCATTTGCAAATACCGCTTCTCCTCCGATCGCATCGGAGTCTGCGGTGTCAACTTCAGCAAGAAACAGTCGCCGCTCAATTCCCGAATCACGCTGCTCAAGGAGTGCGCGGCGTCCGATAAAGTTGCGCTTTTCGGTCGCTACGAATCGGTCCAATCCCAGCTCCCAGGCGGTATTTTCCACAGTCAGTTCGCTTGCCCATGCCTTGTATCCCATTTCCATGCGCATGCTGTTCATCGCATAAAAGCCGAAGTCCGAAGGAGCGTCCATGCTGTCGATTGATTTCAGCGCACGGTACAGGTGCGCGTGGTCTTGGATGTCGTGATGCAGTTCCCAGCCAAGTTCGCCTGTATAGCTGACACGCATGACGAGCACTTGCCTTCCTGCTGCCATGAGGAGTTTTGCGGTAAGCGGCGCAAATGCCTCATCATTTAAATCGGTGTCGGTCAAGCGCGAAAGAATATCGCGCGACGCCGGCCCGGCAAGGCCGAGTACTCCGCGATTTTCGGTGACATTGTCGATCGAGACATCCGCTGTTTGCGGAAGATGCCTGCGCAGCCAATCCAGATGGTGTTGCTCCGCGGCGGCCGCATACACCAGATAGAACGATTCATCTCCCAATTTGGCAACAGTGAATTCGCACTCGACCGTGCCTTTGCGATTGAGACAGTGGCACAGTCGAATTCCGCCAATTCGCTGCGGCAACCGGTTGGCGGACAGGCCGCTGAGATAGGCTTCGGCATCGACTCCCCGGACTGCCAGCTTGCTAAATCCGCTTGCATCGATTACGCCTGCATATCCGGAAACTGCCCCGACCTCGCGAGCCACAGCATCAAACCACCCGGTACGGCGAAAGCTAAGCGCATCCGGCAGGTCCTGGGCAGAAAAATAATTGGTTCGCTCCCACCCGCGGATGCAGCCGAAGCGTGCACCTTGGCGTTTGAGCAGATCATGGATCGGTGTTGTTTTCTGCGGCCGTCCCGCCAAGCGTTCCTCAAGAGGATAGTGGGTGGCGAATTGCATGGCAAACACTTCAACCGCTTTTTCAATTCGGTAGTCCCGGTCAGCGTATCCGCCGAACCGGCGCGGGTCGAAACTGCCCATGTGCATTGGAGGCTGGCCCTCGACGATCCATTCGGCCAGCAGTTTTCCCGCCCCTGCGCCTTCTCCGATGCCGAATCCGCTGCCGCAGGCGAGCCAGGCGTTGTTCAGACCCGGAGCCGGGCCGATCAGGGGCTGTCCGTCTGCCGAATAGCTTACGGGGCCGTGAACCACCGCTTTGATTCCGGCCTCGTCGAGCAGCGCGATTCTCTCGACTGCATCGGCCATCAGGCTCTCGACCCGTTCAAGTTCGGCAGGCATCAAATCCATTCCGAATTCCTTGGGAACTCCATCTACGGACCAGGTCTGAGGCGTACGCTCATAGGCGCCAAGGATCAAACCGTCCCGCTCGCGCCGGGTGTACCACTGAAAGTCGTGGTGTCGGACCAGGGGGATGGCGTTCGGCGCACATGCCGCCACGTCAGGGTGGTCATCGGTCACCAGATATTGATGAAGCATGGGAGTGACGGGCAAATCAAGGCCTATCATCTTGCCGACTTCGTTGGCCCAGAACCCCGTGGCGATGACGATGTGCTCGGCAATGAATTCGCTGCTCGGCGTGACAAGGCGCCATTCGCCCGAAGAGTGTCTTTCGATCGATTCGACCGGAGAATTGCGAAAGATGCGCGCTCCGCCGCGGCGTGCCATGCGCGCCATTGCGTGTGTTGTCTGAGCCGGGTCTACGTAGCCGTCCGTGGGCTCATACAATCCGCCAAGCAGTCCTTGAACGCCCATAAGCGGGAAGATCGCTGCGATTTCGGACGGTCCGACCAGTTCGAAATCAATGCCGGCCTGACGGCCTACCGAGATGCCGTGGCGGAATTCGTCAATGCGGTCCGGATCATGGGTGATCCGAAGCCCTGCGCAGCGGTGATAGCCGGTCGGCTCATTGTCCCGGTGTTCCAATTGCCGGTAGAGGTTGGTGCTGAACTGACGCATGAAAAGATGCGTCGGGTCGAAGCTGTAGTGCGTGCAGAATCCTGCCGCGTGCCAGGTCGACCCTGCCGTGAGGTCGGATTTTTCGATCAAGACGGCGTCATTCCAGCCCTTTTCGACCAGTTGGTGCAGCAAGCCGCATCCGTAAATTCCGCCGCCGACGACGGCAACTCGGGCGTGATGGGTCATAGCCGCATCCGCGTGCCGTGCGGGTCATACGGGGCGCGCTCGAGGATTCGCATAGGAATCATCTCGCCCGCCACCTCGACATGCCATTGTCTGCGTTCGCTGCCGCTGGCGGAAACGTAGCCCATGCAGAGCAATTTTCCTGTTCGAAAGCCGATGCCGCCTGAAGTCGTACGGCCTACGCATTTTTCGCCGAGCCAGATCGGCTCGTCATGCAGCATCAGAACAGGCTTCGGTGCCAGGACTTCGAAAAGGCGCCTTTCGTTTTCAGGCTGCTTGCTGATTTTTGACAGTAGGGCGCTTTTACCCAGAAAATCAAAATTTCCAGACAGACGCACTGCGTGCATCATGCGTGCGCCTACCGGGTCGTCGTCCGGTCCGATGTCATGGCCCCAATGCGCGAGCCCTTTTTCCAGGCGGCAGCTGTCAAGACAGAAATGACCGGCGAATCCGATATCGAATCGGGTTGCCTGTTCGACAATTGCGTTCAGGATGCCGGCGGCGTGTTCGGCAGGCATGAACAGCTCCCATCCCCGTTCCCCGACGTAGCTGATCCGGGTCGCGCGAACTTCAACGCCGGCGATCCGAATCAGCTGCGAAGTTGAAAATGGAAACGCCGCCTGATTCGCCTTGATCCGGAATAGGGTTTCGAGCAATTGCGAGCTGTTCGGTCCCATGATGCCCAGCACAGCGTATTGTTCGGTGATATCGGTCACGGTGACCGAATCTGGCGTATGTTCGCGCAAATGGAACAGATCCTTGATTCGGGTTTCGACGCCGGTTACGACGAGCCAGCGATCGTTTTCCAGACGGTTCAATGTGCAGTCGCCCTCGATCCCTCCCTGGTCATTCAGCCACAGGCTGTAGACCACGCGACCTGTCGTCACATCGATGCGATTGGTGCACAAGGCCTGCAGCGCATCGGTAGCGCCGCGGCCTTCTACGATGAACTTGCTGAATGGCGACAGTTCGAAAAGTGCTCCGGATCCGGCCAATTGCCCGGCTTCGCGTCTTGCCGCGGGCCACCAGCACTGAGGTCCGTAGCTGTGGCGAAATTCTGCTTCTCCGTCGTCCCTGGCAAACCAAAGTGGCCGCTCCCATCCGCCCGGAGCGCCAAATACAGCGCCGTGGCGAGCCATTGAATCGTGCCAGGGGCTGCGCCGCCTGTTGCGGCCTGTACGAAACTGCTTGAACGGGTAGTGAATATCGAACTGGTTATGAACCGATTCGGGAATTCGGGCGTGCAGGAATTGCTCGTCGTTGTCTCCCGGCATGAATCGCATCACATCGGCTGACCACAATTCCTTCTCCGGTCTTGCTTGAATCACCCATTCGGCCATCGCTTTTCCGACCCCTGCCGAGGACATGATGCCGATGGAATTGAATCCGCTGGCGACGTAGAAGTTTTTGAACCCCGGCATCCGGCCCATGAGCTGTCTGGTGTCGGGGGTGAAGCTTTCAGGACCGTTCATGAATCGAGAAACACCAAGTTCAGCGAGAATCGGAATTCGCCGGATTCCTGCATTCAGCATCGGTTCGGCATGAGCCCAGTCCTCGGGAAGCTCTATGAAATCCGCACCGGGGGCTGCGCTTGCGCTGTCCCAGACCCGCGCATTCGACTCAAACGTGCCAAGCACCAGTTTTCCGGCGTCTCCCTTCATGTAGATGCCGCTGTCGAGGTCTCGCACGATCGCAAAGGGATTGGGAAAATTCGGCACCGGTTCGCTGACGATATACATATGCTCGACTGCGCAAAGAGGAACATCTGCGTCGGCCATCATTCCGACTTCCCGAGCCCAAAGGCCGGCGCAATTGATGACTGTGTCGGATTCGATCACTTCGCCGCTTTCCAGAACCGCGGCTGTGATCGCATCGGCGCTTCGCACAAGCGATGCGACTCCCGAGTGCTCGCGAATCACCGCACCCAGGGAACGCGCGCCTCGTGCGTATGCCGCGCAAAGATCCACCGGGTTGATTTGTCCGTCCTGTTCAACCCAGAGCGCACCGCTGAGGCCGTGGGTGGAAAGAAGCGGGATGCGCTCGCCTGCTTCGCAAGCGCTGATTATCTGGGCGCCGAGTCCGTTCAGCCGGCCCAGGGCGGCAATTCGCGTCAATTCATGCAGCCGCTCATCGGATTGGGCCAGCCAGCAGCCGCCTGTTTGACAATAGCCGGTTGATTGGTCTGTTTCGACTTCCAGTCGGTTAAAAAGATCGATTCCGTAGCAGGCAAGCTCGGTCAGATTCTGACTTGCGCGCAGTGGTCCGACAATGCCTGCCGCATGCCATGAAGTCCCGCTGCCGATTCGATTTCGTTCAAGCAGCACGACATCCGACGCGCCGGCTTTGGCGAGATGATAGGCGATGCTCAGTCCGATCGCACCGCCGCCGACAATGACTGTCTTGCCGCGTGACATTCAGATTCAGTGCCACTCGTCCGGCAGTTGCGACTTTCGCTTTGCTACGAACTCGTCGAGTTCTTCGAGAACAGCCGCATCCAGCGCCGGCTCCTCATATGCATCCAGAGCCTGCTTCCAAAGCCTGTTCGCACGGGTCGCCGCATCAAGTCCGCCGTCTGCCTGCCATTGCTCGAATGAATTGTGGTCTGCCACGGTCGATGTATAGAACGCAGTGTCGAAGTTGTTCAGAGTATGCGCGCTTCCGAGAAAGTGGGCGCCAGGTTCGATTGCGTAGATTGCATCGAGCGCCTGGGCTTCGCTGGAAAGGTCTATGCCTTTGCAAAATTCAATAATTTTCCCGCACAGGTCGGCGTCGATCATTGTTTTCTCGTATCCGGTGACCAGTCCGCCTTCGAGCCACCCGGTGGCGTGATTGATGAAGTTCGCCCCGGCTAGAACCGCCATCACCAGCCCCATTGCCGCTTCCTGTTCGGCCTGTGCGTCCGGCAGCTTGGATGCCGACAAGGCGCCGACCGTATGGAACGGCAGCCCTAGGCGTCGCGCGAGTTGTCCCGCCGCAAGGACAAGTTTTGCCGCTTCCGGCGTGCCGAAGGTTGGCGCGCCGGACTGCATGGAGATCGCAGTTGCAAAGCTGCCCATCAGGCAGGGAGCTCCTGGACGGACAAGCTGAGTGAGTGCGCACACGGCCATTGCTTCTGCCAGCACTTGTGCGAGCGTACCCGCTACCGTGCATGGGCTCATGGCTCCGGCGAGTGTCCACGGAGTGCATGCGACTGCCTGATTGCTTTCGGCATAGGTTCGCAGTGCTTCAGACATTGCCGAATCCAGGACAAGCGGTGCGTTGGTGTTGGCTACCGAATAAAGGACGCAGTTGCGATCGACAAACTCGTCGCCGAATATGATCTTGGCGAGCTTCAGGGAATCTGTTGCTCTTTGTGCTCCGATCAATGCTCCGAAGCACGCCCGGTCGGAGTAACGAAAGTGGGTCGCGAGAATGTCGAGGTGACGTTTGTTCACCGGAATTTCCACAGGCTCGCAAACGATGCCGCCGGTGTGATGCAGGTGCGGAATTGTCTGATGAATCTTGACCAGTTCAACGAAGTCTTCAAGACTGGCGTAGCGTCTGCCGCGATCAAGGTCGTGAACAAACGGCGGGCCCCACGAAGGTGCCAGGACTGTGCCGGAGCCGCCGATCCTTATATTGTTCTTCGGATTGCGCGCATACTGGGTGAATTCGCGCGGCGCCGAAGATGCAATGATCTGCCGGCAAAGCCCCGGTTCAAACCGAACACGGTCGCCGCTTACGTCAGCCCCGGCCTGGCGATACAGGTTCAGCGCTTCGGGATCGCCGCGAATTTCCATTCCCACATCGCGAAGAATCGCATCGGCATTTCGCTCAATCAGGCAAAGTCCTTCTTCTGAAAGAATGTCGTAGGTTCCAATCTTGCGGTGAATATACGGGACGCGGGCAATGCTCGGCCTGGATCGTTCGGCCGATTTTTGACGCCGACCCTTTCTACGCCCGGCCCTGGGCTCGACGTTTGACGGCCGGACAGGAGGACTTGGCGCAGTGTGAATCGAGTCGGGAGTTTTGGGCACGGACGCTGCTCTTGCCATTGCTAAGTTGAAAAGGACTGCAAAAAAATTGAATATCAATCATAATTATGACAGACGTCCAATAAATTTCAACCGATATTTCTTGAAGCGAATTTCAAAGCCATGAATCCGGCGCTTTATGCAGCACGAATTCCGCGCATCCGCACTCAGGCGGAAAATCGCGAGTATCGCCGTCGCAGTCTGCTTGATGCTGCCATCCGGGCTGTCGCCAAGTACGACATCCAAGGTGCGACTGTGGAAATCATCTGTGCCGAGGCGGGCGCCTCGCGCGGCTTGATTGCACATTACTTCAAGAGCAAGGATGCGTTGCTTCTTGCCGCATTCGAGGGCTGGTATCAGCGAAGCCTTGAAATCAAGTCCCGAATCGCCGCCGATGCCGGATTGACGGCGGAGCAGCGACTGAGACAGGTGGCTCGCAGTTCATTCGTAGCGCCGACTTACAGCTGGGAGATTGCGGCGGCATGGCAGGCATTCACCAATGCAAGCAGGCACCGCATAGAGTTTGCCCGTCCCATCGCGAGGGCCAGCGAGCATGTGACCGCGATTGTGCGGAATCTGTTCAAGTGCGCTGCACTGGAAAACGGCGTACACATCGATGCGGCTGAATGCGCGGTTGGTCTCTACATTCTTAGCGACGGCTTGTGGAACAGCCTCGCGACGGGCAAGGACGGGTTGACTGACGTTGCCGCCCAATCCTTGTGCGACCGTTACATCGACGGCTGCTTTATCCTAAATCAACTGGAAGATACTGAACAATGAAAACATCTACCCGGATATCAAGTCAGATCAGTGCCGATCTGGATCATTTCACCATGGATGTCGATTGGAGCACGGATTCCATCGTCGATCGCAGGAATCGGTTCTACGCAGCTTCGCAGCGCGCATTTGTGCCCTACAAGACTCCGCTGATCTTTCAAAAAGGCCAGGATCAGTATCTTTGGGATGAGAAGGGCAATCAGTATCTCGACTGCCTGAGTCAGAATCTGTGTGTCAGCGTCGGATACAACAACCCTGCGGTGACGCATGCGGTGCGCGGACAGATCGAGCAGATTCAGCATTGCACGACGATGTTCTTTCATCCGGTGCCGGCGCATTTTGCCGAGGAATTGGTGGCAAAATTCCCGGATGGCGAGGAATGGGTCGTCCATTTCACCAATTCAGGTGCCGAGGCGATTGACTTTGCCCTGCTGCTTGCCCGTTCATATACCCAGCGCCGGGACATTCTGTCTTTGGCGAATGCCTACCACGGCGCTACTTTCGGAGCGCAGTCGGTGACGGGGATCAGCAATTTCCGTCACCCGGTCGCTTTGTTGGGCGGGATACAGTTCGTTGCGAATCCGGATCAGTACCGAGGCGTCTACGGCGAGGGTTCGACGCCGTATGTGGATGCAGTCGAGCGGGTGATCGACTGCAGCACCAGCGGACAGATTGCCGGTATGATTTTCGAGCCGATTCAAGGCTACGGTGGAATTGTTCCGGCGCCGGACGGCTATCTAAAAGGGGCATTTGAACGCGTGCGCGCTGCCGGCGGTCTATGCATTGTTGATGAAGTTCAGTCAGGATTCGCGCGTACAGGGGAGGGATACTGGGCGTTTGAGCACTACGACGTGGTGCCGGACATCATTGTTCTAGCCAAAGGTATAGGCAATGGTTTTCCGCTGGGCGCGGTTGTCGCAAAGCGCGATGTTGCCGAAGTGATGGCGAACAAGTTCTATTTCAATACCTATGGGGCCAACCCCGTGTCGTGCTCTGCCGGTCGTGCGGTGCTGCGCGTGATCGATGAGTGCGGATTGATCGAAAATGCGCAGAACGTAGGGGCGGCGCTGCTGCAGGTGCTTATGAAGATGCAGCGCAAGTACGATCTTATCGGCGATGTTCGCGGCCGCGGCCTTATGATGGCGGCCGAACTGGTCAAGGATCGGACAACGAAGGAGCCTGCTCCTGATGAAATGCACCGTCTGTTTCAGTTGACGCGCAAGCACGGGCTTGTGGCGTCCAAATCGGGAGCCTACAAGAATGTTCTGCGGATTTGTCCGCCGCTGTGCATCCAAATGGAAGACGTAGCGTTCTTCGAACAGGCGATCGATTCAAGCTTTTCTGATTTGTATGCCGGTATCGACGGTTAGATGGCTAGTACAATGATTTAGATACTCTTTTACCTCCTTACAATTAGTATGCGAGGGATATTTCTGCAAGAAGTACGACGCCGAATTTTATTATGTTATCGAGTTGGAGTTTAGACGTTAGTGCAGACTCGTTGTGTTGTCGTGTCTCCATCGCCTAACATATTGTTATAATTAAGCATTAGCAAATGAGTCATTTGGCGAAACAACCGGGAAGCAGATTTATGCAAGAACGAAACATACTTGGCGAAATTACAGAACAAGAAACACAAAATGCATCAGTGAATGCTGGTATAGAGATTGCTAAATTAATTGATTCTGATACAAATGTTGGTGAATTACTATCAATCAATTACAGCGAAGCTCAAGTTCTTGTACATGACTACTTGCGGCAAAAGGTGCGCGGACTACCTCATGGATCATTTCTGGTGGCAACAAGAATCGCCAACCAAAAGTTGCACGAATTATCTGCCGAAGACGAAGATACTTGCGTAGTGCTGCTTAGAATCGTGGGGGATGCAGCCTTGCCGAATGCTAGGGAGATGGAACATTTCAGGTTTCAGGCGGGGATGCGATCAACGGAAACGTATGAAACATGGGATTCTCCTGGTCATATAGACGAGTGGACAAAAAACAGCCTTGCATATGGTGCGCATCGTTGCCGCGTGCTGGGCACATTTCGCATGAAAATTCAGAACGAAGGGGTATATAGGTTCGTATTTGGCGGTGATTTGATTTCCTACTACACGGGACGTGGAATGAAAGTTTATAAGCCAACAGGTGAGCTACTGTCCAAGATCGTCAACTATCGAAGAATGAACGAGAGTTCAATCGATGGTTCCAGAGTAAGGGTTGGACGAGTTAGATTCGCATCAAGTGAGATTGGAATTCGAGAAGATGTGGATAACGTTCCGGTCGAAATCGATCCCCGCGATTTTATTGCACGTCGCACGTTTTATGGTGGTATGAGCAGAGGCGGTAAGTCCAATGCGATGAAAATCACTGCGCAGGCAATCTATTTGCTTAGAAGAGCAAACGGAAGATCTAGAGTTGGTCAACTGATCTTTGATCCCAATGGTGAATACGCAAATGAAAACGTTCAAGATGGTGGGTCGCTGAAAAGTTGTTACCAAGAAATTCAAGGGGCGAAATACGATGATGAAGTTGAGACGTATGGATTGAACCCGCATCCAAACGATCCTGAAAGAAAAATAGTGAAAATTAATTTTTACGGATCCCGTGTTACGAATTGGAGTCATCGCGACGATATCGAAAAGAAACTAGATCAACTATTTGTAGGAAAAAAGATTATTGATAGTGTACTTTCGAGCTCTACAGCGCAGTACGTTAACCGGTTTCGCAACACGCCAATTGAGTGCCCAGATGCATTCGCAGACAAGGGGGAGGGAGTTCGTTTTCACAGACTAATCTCGGTTTATTGCGGAATCCTATCCGAAGCGGGATTTAGTCCACCTTCAAAAGAAATTAATATTAAAGGTCTGTTTGGCCGAGACCTCAGGGATGCAATGAGTCGCAACAAAGTGCAAGACTCAAATATTCGATCAAAAATAGAAGGTGCCGCTAGTTTATTCGAGTCAGACGCATTATCTTGGAACGATTTCGCCTCGGCGTGTAAAGCGTTGCGTGAGTTTATGGCGGACAAAAATTCTGGGTATTCAGACTTCGAAAGAAAATATAGTCAAAAAAAGAACGGCAAACGATGGGCAGATGATGCTCTGACGAACATTCTGGAAATTTACGCGTATCCAAATGGTGTTGCGCAGTTTCGTAGTGCTATTACACAGCACTCTGCAAATTCGACTTCCGATTACGTGTCGGATGTCATCACGGCATTGAGATCTGGCAAGTTAGTAATATTCGATCAATCTACAGGGGAACCAGACCAGAATCAAAATGCAGCAGAAAGAATACTTTGGGGAATCTTTGATGCGCAAAAGCGTGACTTTGTTAATCCGAGAAGAGACACTTCTGGTGAAATAGTTCCACCTCCCCCTGTAATGGTATACCTAGAAGAAGCGCATAATTTGTTGCCTGCTGCGGGCGGCAAAGACGAATTGAAGACAATCTGGGCAAGGACAGCAAAGGAGGGGTCTAAATACTCAATTGGATTGGTTCTAGCAACACAGGAACCTTCGTCGGTTATGTCAGCGATATTGAAGAACACAGACAATTGGTTCGTTGCGCATCTAAATAATACTGATGAAATTCGAGCATTGGCAAAATTCTATGATTTTGACGACTACTCGCATCAAATCAAAACGATTACGGACCCTGGATTTGTTCGAATGCGGACACTCTCAAATCCCTACACGATTCCGGTCCAAATAGACTTGTTTCAAGCTGCACAGACATCTAACTGATGCCATATAGAGGACAAATTGCCTCCGGTGAAGGTTTGATCGCATTGGAGCAAAGTAAACTCTTTGAAGAGTTCGTTGGTCAAATATCAATTTCCAAAAACGAGAAATCGATTTCTATTGATCCAGCACATATACCAGAATCGTCTGAACACATTACAAAGGTTTTGGCAATTGACGGATCAATCGTCAGCGAAAAGATAAAGAACGGATTTCCCAGTGCCGAGGCCAGTTTAGTACAAATCGCTCTAGTATCGATTGATCTGGAAAAATTAGATATACACTCACACAAGACGATCATTCCTCCTAGTGCGTTCAATGAGATGGATAAGGCGGCAGCGCTTCAATGTATTCTGCCTGGCTGTAATGTTGCAAAGGATGATGGTACTCCGCCGAGAGATTTCTTTCGACAGTCAATTTACGAAGCACTGCAGGGCAGCGTACAAAAAAACCACGAAACGCTTTTAGAAACGTATCGATCTCTAGTTTCGAATCGCGTCAGTGAGTTCAAATGTCCGCATCCGGACTGCGAAGTGTCGATGACACCACTGACGAATTCATGGAAGTGCTCCTGTTTGCGATCAACTACGCTCTACGAGACTGATCCACTGCGGTTTCACGAAAGATTCAACGATATTGGGCCCAATGGGGAACCGCATGGGGAAGTAATGCGATTTTTGGAATTGATTATATTGTTGAATGTTTTACGTTACTTTGCGTCATTTCCTCAAGGGATAAAAATCTTGCCGAAAATTGCGTTCGTAGTCGATGGGCCTTTGGCAGTGTTTGGACAATTTGCTGCTGTTGTTCCTTATGTTCGACAAGAATTGCAGAGAATCAATGAATTGTGTGTGGAAAAGACAGGAAAACACCTCGTGCTCTTTTCCCTTATCAAGACTGGTCTATTCTTTGAACATTTTGAACAACTTGACTTTGATGAAGTAGCGGGTCCCAATGGAAAATATGAACCTCAAACTACTTTGCTGCCAGATATCTCGTACATTCACCAGGCAATTGTCTATCGATCACTCAACGCGAAGCCTTGGGGCGAAGATACTTATTTCGGGCGAATAGTTTTGTACAAAAGCAAATCAGGTCAACGGATGGTCATTAACACGCCAAAAGTAACTCCAACTTCCTTAGATCTTCGAAACACCAGTTTGACGTCGTACCCAAGCTTGCCGGAGGTAATCGGAATTGTTGATAGGCTTTCGACATATTTGTTTGAAGGTGGGTTCGTTCCAATTGTTCGTGCACATTCTCATGCAGCTATACCGCTCAAAATGGGTGGGGAAATCATTAAAAGTCTTTTTCGCTGATGAAAGCACCTACGAAAGAAAATCGATGGCCGTTGGGAAGTGCAGAGGGTCGATGGAAAGGATTTGGCCCATATTACGCCATGTTTCCAGCCGATTTTGCCGAAGAAAATATTGAGAGATACAGCGAAAGAGGCAATACGGTAATAGATCCATTCTGCGGTCGAGGGACGAGCAATTATATTGCCAATCTCTTAGGCAGAGACTCTATTGGGTGTGATGTAAACCCTGTTGCTTGGGTGTATTCCAAGGCGAAGACCGACCCGGCGAAGCAGATTGATCGTATTGTCCGGCGTGTAGACGAAATTTGGGAATTGCGCAGGGATTGTGATCGTGAACCAGCTACCGAGTTCCAGAAACTTGCGTGGTCACCCAACGTATTGTCATTTCTCAATTCTGCGCGCAGGAATCTGCATTGGCGTCGCTCGAAAATCGATTGGACGTTAGCCGGAATTATTCTAGTTAATCTGCACGCTAAATTGGGAGGAGGTCTTTCAAATCAGATGCGGCAATGCAAGTCTATGGCGCCTCGCTATGCAGTGCGATGGTGGAAATCACGTAACATGACGCCGCCCAATATTGATCCTGTCGATTTTATAGTTCGGCGAATTCGCTGGCGATATGCAAAAGGTCTCTACAAATCTGAATCCAGCAGTCGTATCTATCTTGGAGACGCTCGCGATAAACTCAAACACTTAAGTGACGTTCAAGCCAATCTGCTCATTACATCGCCTCCATATATGGGAGTCACCAGCTATGAATATGACAATTGGATCAGACTTTGGCTTCTAGGGGGACCAGACCGCCCTGTTTGGCGTTCAGACCAAAGGTACCAAAACAAAGAAAATTACAAATTGATGATACATGAGGTGTTTTTGGCGGCTCGCAAATTATTGGCTGAAGACGCGTCAATCGTAGTTCGCACGGACCGACGAGCATTTACTCTTGAGACAACCGTAAATGCATTGTTGAATCTCTGGCCGCGGTACAGGCTCTACAGTCGACTCAGTTCTGCGCGAACTCCTACTCAAACTGTATTATTCGGAGATAAGACTGCGAAACCGGGAGAGGTCGATCTACTAATGTTGCCAAGCGGGGTCGACGTTCCTAGTGAGTATGAACAAGATTGTATTTTTCAGTAATAATCGAAAAAATCGTTACTAGTCATTCCAAATATTTCCCTGTCGATTTCCTACCTGTAGGCCAAAATGTCATTGAAATCTCCGCTCCATTTCACTGCTTTGTCGGTGATTGATAATATTGGATTACCACTATACGATCTCTCTTATTTTGATGCCTATGGAAGTAAGCGGATTACGGCAACATTTGAATAGAATGCCTTGCCGGGTGATAACGCGATTGTCCCTGAAAAGATTGTTGTGCCATAATCGGATAGCAGAACCAATAGTGAGCGTCGGCGAAGGCGTAGAAAAAAACTTTATAGGATTTTGGTATGAACACAGAAAAAAAGGATAAACCGACTTCAGATTCTCCTGCACGCAAGCGTGTCAAAAAATCTGTCTACGAAAATGAACTGTTTCGAATGCAGCTTGAACTTGTCAAGATGCAGGAATGGGTGAAGGAGAAGGGATTGAAGGTGGTGGTTGTTTTTGAAGGTCGCGATGCCGCAGGAAAGGGCGGTGTCATTAAGCGGATTACCCAGCATCTGAACCCGAGAATTTGTCGAGTTATCGCGTTGCCTGCACCAACGGAGCGCGAAAAGACACAGTGGTATTTCCAGCGCTATTGCGTTCATCTCCCCGCTGCGGGTGAAATCGTATTGCTCGACCGAAGCTGGTACAACAGGGCCGGAGTAGAGCGTGTCATGGGATTTTGCAGCGACGAGGAATATAGCGAATTCATGCGTACCTGTCCTGAATTCGAGCGAATGCTTGTCAGGTCGGGAATCACTTTGATCAAATATTGGTTTTCGGTTTCGGATGAAGAGCAGGAAAAGCGGTTTCAAAGCCGTCTGCTCGAACCTCACAAGCGTTGGAAGCTTTCGCCTATGGATCTTGAATCGCGCAAACGCTGGGTCGAATATTCGAAGGCGAAAGATCAAATGTTCGCGCACACGGACATCAAGCAGGCGCCGTGGTATGTAGTCGATGCGGATGACAAGCGCCATGCCAGGCTCAACTGCATCCGGCACTTTCTAAGCATGATTCCTTACGAAGACCGAACGCCGGAACCCATAACTTTGCCTGAGCGCACCGATGCCGTCGGCTACGTCAGGCCGCCGATTTCCGATCAGACATTCGTACCGCTGTACTACCCGCGAGACGACGACTGATTAGACGGGAATCTTGTTTTAAGCGCTTGTGGTGCCGCTGGCCGCAGCGATATGAATCGCCCGGCCAGCGCGCAAGCGCCACTTTTCGCTCCCCAGACAAGTTCATCGAAAGAATGAATTCAAAAGTAGGCGCATAGGCAAATTGTTCAAAATTAAACCTGCGTGCCAGTTTCAAGGACTGAATTTGCTGATGCCCGATACTAAGCCGCGTCAGGCTCGATCGGATTCATCGCGTTAACCATGGGCCGAAAGCATCAGCCAGTGTGCTGGATCATTGCCGGTCCCAACGGCGCAGGCAAAACCACATTCGCAATGGACTACCTTCCCCGCATGGCAAATTGCGAGAATTTCATCAACGCAGACCTCATCGCCGCCGGGTTGTCTCCTCTTGCACCGGGTGGCAAGTCGGTTGCAGCGGGACGGATTTTCCTTCTTGAAATATCGCGAAATATAGATCGCCGCCGCGATTTCGGTTTCGAGACTACGCTGTCCGGTCTTTCATACCGTCGCTTGATCCGGGAATTGCGTTCGAAAGGGTGGAGAGTGGAATTGATATACTTGGCATTGCCGAGTTTGAATCTGGCAAGTAGACGAGTTGCCGAACGTTTAATCCATGGCGGACACAGCATCCCGCATGATATCCTTAAGCGGCGCTTTTTCCGCAGTATCAACAACCTATTCGACGTTTATGCCGCTTTGCCGGATCGCCTCGTCTGCTACTGCAATGCCGATGCAGCGCCGGTACTGGTGTTTACGCAATGTGGCGCAAAGCGTACCGTGATTGATCCGGAATTGCTGAAACAGTTGGAGGATTTAGGCAGCGATGGATTCTGACGAAAAGTTCGCGATGGAAGGGCTTGAATCGTTGCGCCGGGCAGTGGCGCGCGAACTGGAACGAAAGCGCCGACTGGGGCACTACGCCGTTTTTTTAAGAGACGGGCGCATTGTCTACGAGGGCCCCGATGCACCCGATGAATCCGAAGATCTAGAAGAGGCAAGCGATTCCGATTCATCCGCATAAACGCAATGGAAAACGGCGAATTCGCGTTTAGAACAGAATTTCGGTCAGTGACATGCCTCTCTCGAATGCCCAGAACGAGGCCGGAGCGATGCAGGCCGCCGCCACGCACCATCGCACCGGGGTTATCGCAGACGGTGCAAATCGCGCGATCGCTCGCAAAACGCCCCAAACGCACAGCACGATCAGCACTTGGCCCAGTTCGACACCGATATTGAAGGATATAAGCGACTTCCACAGGTGGACGTTGCCGGGCAGCAGCAATTCATGCAATACAAACGAAAAACCCAGCCCGTGAATCAGTCCGATACCGGTTGTCACTGTGAACATAGCCGCTGAATTCGGCCGATGCCTTTCAGAGTGCAGAATCAGCAATGACGCGGCATAGATGATGGTCAGCGCGATTGCGGTCTCGACCGACGGTATGAACCACTCGCCCTTAGGCACGAAGCCGAAAAAGCCGAGCACCAAGGTTACTGTGTGTCCTAGGGTGAAGCCTGTTATGCGCCACAGCAAGCCTGTCAATCCCGCTGCACCGAGCGTGAGGCAAAGAACGAACAGCACATGGTCCAATCCTTCGAGTATGTGCACGGTTCCTTGGCGGACGAAGGCAAGGATCGCCGCCCATTCGGAATTCCGGATTTCGACGGCATCATTCAATAGTCCCGTCAATCGGTGCACGCGGACATTGCCTGGAAAATAGTCCAAAATCAGATTGGCGGTAGATTCCTGTCCTTCAAGGTTTGGATTGAATGCGCTTCGGAAGCTGTAAGTATCAACGGCAGCATCGTGGCGGTAGCGCAGCAAAAGATCAGTGACCGTGGCGCCAACGTATATCTTCGGGTCGCTATACGGGAACACTCCGTCGGAGGCGAATGCCCTTTTGACTTCATCCAAGGAAGAAAATGGGGGCTGCTCCAAGACAGGATGAAGCTTGAAATCGAGAATTTGCGCTTCAAGCTGCTTGCCGTCGACGGCAAACTCCTGGCCGCTCGCGGCAATCGAGGCAAGTTCATGGGGGCTATTTCGAATTGCTTCAATATCCAGGTAATGCATCAGATCACCGGATTCCAGTCTGTTGTAGGTAAACGGCGCTGCTGCAGGGCGTTCGCCGTCATCAGCATTTTTTGCGGAACTTGCCAGATACAGTGGTGTGGGCAAGCGCATGTAGACGTCCAATCCCTGATCGGTATGAACGACATGGATTGTTCGTATATTTAAATCAAGATTGAAATGCGCATGGACAGCGGAAAATGAAAACAAAACCAAAAGTGGCAGGATTCGCGCGATGACAAGGGAACGCCAGGTGATTTTTTGTCCTTTCAGGCGCATTTGCTAAGCACAACACCAAGAGGGGATCGCGAATATCCGATTATTGATAGTGAGCAACCGAATCGGTCAGTCGGCGATAACTGAGCCGGTTCAAGGGCATGGAGGCAGGGAATAGACAAGCCGGGAAGTTCCCGGCTTGTCATTTTCAGACTCAGTTTGATCCGAGTCGAATTCCTGAGGCGGAGCTAGCCGTCTGCTGTAACCATATTGTGCGAGCCAAAATACATGACATGTCCCTTCATGTCCGCGATGCTCGCCGCGCTCAATTCAACAGTCGGTCCATCCAGTATGGTGTTCGGATGTCTCTGTGACCACTCAAGCGCCGGCATCAGCGTGGACGTTACGAAGGTCGTTTCAGGCACCAGATAGTGGTGCGGTATGCCTACCTTGGCTCCGGTCATTTGCATGACCTTGTCCGCCTGTTCATAGTCGAGAATATGGCGGGAGCCGTCAACCGGCAAGAAAACTACGTCGACCTCGCCAATTTGCTCCAAAACTTCGGCTGGCGGATCGGCACGGTTGTCTCCCCACATCAAAAGGCGCATTCCGCCTGTTTCGATGACGTAGAGGTTATTGTCCAAATGCCTCATATTGGTGGGCGGACATGGATCGTCTCGTCCTTCAAACTGCTTTACAGCATCTGTCCAAGGAATGATCCCGGGCGCCACGCATACGTGCTTGTCGGCAATGCCTGAGATTTTGACATCGCCGAGCTCAAACGTCCCCGCCATCCTGTCCAGCAGCATGTTCGCATCCAGTCG
Organism: Arenicellales bacterium; assembly: GCA_965214615.1. GTDB lineage: Bacteria > Pseudomonadota > Gammaproteobacteria > Arenicellales > JAJDZL01 > CBDAUN01. Next base: position 2,080,559 of record OZ243952.1, on the reverse strand, counting down.
GTCCAGAGCGTCGTGATCAAAGTGGGCATGGGTGGACATGCCGATATCGACATCGATCATTGGAAATTCCATCCGGTACCATAGTCCCCATGCGCCTGACGGATCGTTGCGCCACGGGTCAATCAACATGCTGACCCCTTTGGGTGAAGTGACCATGAATGACGAGTTGGAGTAGAACGAAATTTCGACTGCATCGGTCGAGTCGCGGACGCCGCCTTCGTTCTGAATTTGAATAATTCGATTGTGGTTCTTTGCGGACATCCACGAGTTCATCTGGCTGACCACGTCCTGACTGACGGTCGCCAACCCTCCTGCGGCTATCGCCAATCCGATTGTGAATATTTTTGCCTTTTTCATGTTTTCTTCTCCATTGGTTGTGGTGATAGTTTTATAGTGTTTCAGCAGCCCCGGACAACACAGCGATCAGCACCGGATCCAACTGGTTCGTCTTGCGCTATCTATTAAGACCTCTCTGAGAACGAGGGAGTGTATTTGTCTGAAATCTGGATGCGTAAAAATGCATGTATCGAGTTGTGGGCGAGGGTCTTGAAATACGGCTTCCGGAGTCGGGCTCTGGTCGGGCGAAAGCCGCGTAATTGCCGCCGAATGCTAACGCTGACACCCTAGACCTAGACTACCAGAACTTGCAATCGCAAAAGCTGCCCGGAAGCAAAAGGCTCTGAACCTAGGGTTTCGAATCGCCATTCATCCTGTGCAATATCGTTTCAACCCGTTCCCGGCTGAGACTTGTCACTTTGACCACTTCTTCCGAATTCATGCCCTCTTGCAACAAATTCGCCGCAACTTCTACGCGGCCTTCTTCAAGTCCTTCTTCACGGCCTTCTTCACGAAAGGTTTCAACAGCTGAAAGAACCATCTGGCGTTCCTCCGATGTCTTGGTTTGCAAATCTAAAATCACATCTGCCTTGATATCCTTATTGTAATCGCAAACATAACCCAGCACCAGTTTGAAAATCCTGGCCCGCTCCTGCGCCCGGACATGCCCGGTCCGATTCAAAAGATCCTGCAGACCGGCAGGATCAAATTTCCGCACCGTCGACATCGCCCGGATGACCGCGTCTATATTCGTTCCCCCCGCCAGCCCCTGCCGATCAATTTGATTCACATCGATTGAACACTCTGCGCGGCCAAGTTGGCATGAAATGGGCTGGAAGATCGATTTGCCAAGAACCGCCGAACGCTCTGGCGGAACTTGTCGATGTCTTGCAAATAAATTACGGTGTCGAATCTGCAATGCAACGTCTCCGCCGTGTTCTATAATCGTTCATTCAAATTCGAAAAAAGGCATAGCTAGCAATTATTGGAGGAGTTGATGGCCTATACCACGGAAGACATTAGAAATGTTGCGCTGCTTGGCCAAGGCGGAGCCGGCAAGACAATGCTTTGCGAGTCCATTCTGGCCGTATCCGGCGCAATCGCTTCGAAAGGCGAAATCGGCAGAAAAACCACGGTGAGCGACCAGGACGTGCTTGAAAAAGCGCACCAGCGATCATTGACTGCGACGGTGATGAGCGCCGATCACGAAGGCAGGCACATCAATCTAATCGACACTCCGGGCTATGCTGACTTTATCGGTTCGGCCGTTTCTGTCATGCCGGCGGTTGAAACCGCTGCCATTGTCATCAGCGCGCAGACCGGTGTTGAAACAATGGCGCGGCGATTCATGGAGGCTGCCGCGGTAAACGGCGTTTGCAGAATGATTGTCATCAACCGAATTGATTGCGACGGAGTCGATCTGGAAAGCGTCTACGCATCGGTCCGCGAGGAGTTCGGCAGCGAGTGTATTGCATTGAACCTGCCAAGCGGTCAGGGTGTGACGCCGTGCTACCCGAACGCAGGCGAGGGATCGGATATTCTCGACCCCGAAGATGTGCGAACCTCGCTGATCGAGCAAATTGTCGAAGTCGATGAGGGATTGATGGAGGAATACCTCGAAACCGGCGAGATCGAAACTGCGCGGCTCGCCCCGACGCTGCAGCAGGCCATGAGGGAAGGGCACCTGATTCCGGTGTGCTTTACCTCGGCGGAAACCGATGCAGGCGTAGCCGAATTGCTTGACATCATTTGTTCTGCCCTGCCCAATCCCGCCCAAGGCAATCCGCCTCGATTCTTGAACTGCGAAAATGGCGAGCAATTCAGCGTGGCCGCCGATGCAGGCGGGGAATTGATTGCCCGCGTATTCAAAGTGCTGTTCGATCCGTTCGTCGGAAAACTGGGAATCTTTAGAATTCACCAGGGTACTTTGACCAAGGATACGTCTCCGATGGTGGATGACAATCGCAAGTCCGTGCGAATTGGAAATCTGTATGAGTTGCAGGGCAAGCAGCTTATCGACTGTCAGGAGGGTGTCGCCGGAGACATTCGCGGCATTGCCAAAGTTGATGAAATTGAATTTGACACGATCATGCACGAGTCCTCGGACGGGCAGCCCTGCAGACTTGAAACCAAGGGTCTGCCGACGCCGATGGTGGGTCTGGCAATAGAGCCGGCCAATCGAGGCGATGAGCAGAAGGTCGCCGAATCACTGCAAAAAATTGCTGCCGAAGACCCCTGCATCATCGTGGCGCGCGATCCCGATGCCAATGAGACTGTCATGCGGGGACTTGGAGAATTGCACCTGCGCATTGCTCTTGAACGCTTGAAAGAGGTATACGCGGTGGAGGTGACCACTTCTGTTCCGACGATTCCGTACCGCGAGACTGTCTCGAGAAATGCCGAAGGCCACTGCCGGCACAAGAAGCAGACCGGAGGCGCCGGGCAGTTCGGCGAAGTATTTATGAGAATCGAAGCGATGCCGCGCGGCGAAGGATTTGAATTCGTTGACAATATTGTCGGAGGCGTGATTCCTTCGCAGTTTATTCCGGCGGTGGAAAAAGGGGTGCGCCAGGTGCTTGAGACCGGCGCATTCGCAGGATTTCCCATCCAGGATGTTCGCGTGGTGATCTACGATGGGAAGTTTCATGCCGTGGATTCAAAGGAAATCGCCTTCATCACTGCAGGCCGAAAGGCGTTTATCGACGCAATCTCCAAAGCCGGCCCAGTCGTGCTGGAGCCGATTGCCGATGTCGCGATCGATGCGCCGAGCGCCAACATGGGAGATATCGCCGGCGAATTGTCGGCGCGTCGGGGTAGAATAGTCGATACCGATTCGCTTGCCGGCGGCACAGTGCGTATCAAGGGCGCTGCGCCATTGGCCGAAATGGCCGATTTTCAGTCGCGGCTCAACGCGATAACCGGCGGCGAAGGCTCATTCATTATGGAATTCAGTTCATACGAACCGGCTCCGATGGAAGTGCAAAAGAAGCTGAGCGCTTCATTCAGCCAGCCTGATACGGATTAAATTTTGACACAAGCATCTGAAAAACCCGTCTCTTCGGAGATTGACCGGTGCCCGGTCACGGGTCAGACCTTGCCCGCAAGTGATGCCAGGCGGCCTTCGACCGACGCGGATGAGACAAAGACCCTGGTGCTGACCGGTGCCAGCCAGGGAATCGGGCATGCGACCGCGAAGCTGTTCGAAGAACATGGCTGGCGGGTGATTACGTGCTCGCGCCGAGCATTTTCAACCCAATGTCCGTGGCAGGCGGGGCCGGACGACCATATCCAGATCGATCTTGGCGATCCGGATATGCGATCCGTCGGAATTGCCGAGCTAAAGGAGCGCCTTGCCGGCGAGGCGTTGCACGCACTGGTGAACAACGCAGGCATTTCTCCGAAGGACGAAACCGGAGAACGGCTCGGCCCCACAGTGACCACCATGGCGACCTGGCGACTTGTTTTCGAAGTCAACTTCTTTGCCCCGATCGTCCTGGCCAGGGGCCTGATGGACGAACTGACCAAAGGCAGAGGTTCGATTGTGAATGTCACGTCAATAGCCGGTACCAGGGTGCATCCGTTTGCCGGAACCGCATACGCTACGTCAAAGGCTGCCCTCGCTGCCTTGACCCGGGAAATGGCAGCCGATTTCGGACCTAAGGGAATCAGGGTCAATGCAATCGCTCCGGGAGAGATCGACACGCCTATCCTGTCTCCGAAAACGTCAAAGCTGGTCGAGACCATTCCGCTTCACAGACTGGGCACTCCCGACGAAGTTGCGCAAACGATTTTCTTTCTATGCGCCAATCAGTCGAGCTATGTAACCGGATCGGAAGTCCATATCAACGGCGGCGAACACTTATAGTTCCACCGCGTCCCGCGGCCAGGCTGCCGAAAGCGCGTTCAATCCTGATTCCCCAGCGATTCGAGAAATTCGTCCAGTGCGGCGAGGTATATCTCGTGGCTTGTGACAAACCCGGAGCCGTGGGTTCCAGAAATCTCAGCAAATGTCTTGGCCGTCCTCGTCGCTTCGAACAGTGCCACTGAATGCTCGAAAGGGGTCAGCGTGTCTTCGCGGCTGTGAATATACAGTACGGGGCAGTCTATTGAGCCGATGCGCGAAAGCGAGTCGTATTGCCATTTCAGCAAGGATGTAGTCGGCACAAGCGGGTAGTGGATACGCGCCAATTCAGACATCGAAGTGAATCCGGATTCCATGATCAGACCTGCCGGTCTTCGTTCGGATGCGACCCAGCTGGCCATCGCGGTTCCGAGCGATCTTCCAAGGAGAACAATGCGCTCGGCACGAATCCGGCGGCGCTCGACGAGGTAGTCGAATACCGCTTCGGCGTCGCGGTACATCCCCTCTTCGGTTAGGTTTCCTGTGCTGTTGCCGTAGCTCCGGTAGTCGTAGGTCAATATTGAAACGCCGAGGCTGTGCAGCATTTGATAGGTCTCCATCAAATACGAAATATTGCCGGCATTGCCGTGATAGATGATCACCGCATATTCAGAACCAGCCCCTGGAATGAACCAGCCATGCAGCCTGGCGTCCTTGTCAGTATCGAGCCAGACGTCCTCGTATTCAAGGCCGTGCGCGGCGGGAGTCGAGGCAAGTTTGACACTCGGAATGTGAATCAGACTTGTCTGGCGAAAGAATATGAAAAGGACAATCACCGTGTATATCAAAGTGAGTCCGCCTGCAGCGAGAAGCAATCCTTGAATCATATTTCTGTAATTTACTTTATTAAGCAATATTTTAACCATTGAATATAATGTAGTATATTAACTATTTCAATTGACCGGACTGTCCGACTGCTGCGTGCATCGGTCAATGCGGCAGCACCAATGCCACATAGCAGCCCGGAGTCGTTTCACCTGGCACTGCCGTCCGGACGGCTGGCAGCGCAGGAGCCAGCTTCGGTGACTGCGCCGTCCGCTTCGATGGCAAAATATTTTCGAATCGCATTCTTGCCGGCACTGACAGGTGCAGCGTCTTCGATGCAGCGTTATAATCTGCGCCATGCACAGCGGCGCATGGCGCGCTGTGTTCACTTATTGTACGAATAACATTCAGGTTTTGAAGTTGTGATTGATCAGAATTTGACGATGAACGAAATTGACGACTTGCGAATCGCCTCGATCCGCGACGTGGCTGTACCCGCTGAAATCATAGAGGAATTACCGGCAAGTGCGAAAGCGGCTAAAACAGTGGCCGAGACGCGGCAGGATATCCACAGAATTCTTGCCAAGCGAGATGACCGGGTCGTAGTCGTGGTGGGGCCGTGCTCCATACATGATCCCAGGGCGGCGATTGAATATGCGAATAGGCTGGCTGCCGAAAAGGAACAGCACAAAGGCGAATTGCTTGTGGTCATGCGGGTCTATTTTGAAAAGCCCAGGACCACGATCGGCTGGAAGGGACTGATCAACGATCCGAATCTGAACGGCACTTTCGATATCAACGCCGGACTGCGCGTGGCGCGCGAGCTGCTGCTTGAGATCAACGATCTTGGCGTGCCTGCGGGTGTGGAGTTTCTAGACATTATTTCTCCGCAATACATAGCCGATCTGGTCAGCTGGGGTGCAATTGGCGCGCGCACTACCGAAAGCCAGGTGCATCGGCAGCTGGTTTCCGGGCTTTCGTGTCCGGTCGGATTGAAGAACGGCACGACCGGAGACGTGAAGATTGCGGTAGACGGAGCGCATGCCGCATCCAAGCCACATCGGTTCCTTTCAATCACAAAAACAGGCAAGACTGCGATATTCGAGACGGCCGGCAACACCGATGCCCATGTCATATTGCGTGGCGGCACAGAGCCGAACTATTCTTCCGAGCACGTCGAGACTTTGGCGCAGTTGCTGAAGAATCGAGGACTTTCTGAGAATGTCATGATCGATTTCAGCCATGCCAACAGCCGAAAGGACTATTCGCGCCAGAAACAAGTGTGCACCGATGTGGCGCAACAAATCGCAAGCGGCGATGACCGGATAGTCGGAGTGATGGTCGAAAGTCACCTGATCGAAGGGCGCCAGGATCTTTTTCCGGGCCGCGAACCGACCTATGGACAGAGCATTACCGATGCGTGCATCGGTTGGGAAGACACAGTCGAAGTGCTTGGGCAACTGAGCGATGCTGTTCGAGCGCGCCGAAGCGGCGCTGCCGGTTCGGCCCCGACGCCAATCAGCTCGATTTCTTGAAGCGATGGGCGGCAAAACGCTTTCCGGCTTGATCAGCCCCTATCAGTCTTCGGCGCTCAAGCCGCTTGAGGTGAGGGACACAGAGCGCCTCCGCGCTCTTGAGACGGAAGCGCAGACACTTGCGTCCGTGGTGCTGAATTCATCGTCTGCAGGAAATGCGGCGATGCTTGGTTGCGGATACTTCACGCCGCTTGAAGGCTTCATGGACAAGGCGGACGCGCTTTCGGTGGCTGAGCATATGACGACGGCCAGCGGCCTTTTCTGGCCGGTGCCGATATTGAATACCTGTTCCGCTGTCGACGGCATGACCGCAGGCGAGCGCATCGCATTGCGCGATCCGAATACGAGCGACAGCAAGGTCGTCGCGATTCAGACCGTCGAGTCGATAGAATTGCTGACTGACGGGGAGATGGAATTTATTGCAGGGCAGGTGTTTGGCACGCGTGACCAAGGGCATCCCGGTGTCGCGGCATTTTTGAATCAGGGGCGCTGGGTCGTTTCAGGGCCGATCGAAGTGCTGAGCTACGGCTACTACGAAACCGAGTTTCCGGATACGTTTCAGACGGCCTATCAGATCCGCGAAGCCATTGAAGGTCTCGGGTGGAGCAATGTGGTCGCGTTTCAAACCCGCAACCCGATGCATCGCGCGCATGAAGAGCTTTGCAAGATTGCTCTGGAGCGAACCGGCAGCGACGGTGTTGTGATCCACATGCTGCTCGGCAAGCTCAAGCCGGGCGACATTCCGGCGAAGGTGCGCGACGATGCGATACGGAAAATGGTGGAATTGTATTTTCCGCCGAATACGGTGCTGATCACCGGCTATGGATTCGACATGCTTTACGCAGGTCCGCGCGAAGCGGTTCTGCATGCTATTTTCCGCCAGAACCTGGGAGCAACATCCATGATTGTCGGCCGTGATCATGCCGGTGTCGGCGACTATTACGGCGCTTTTGACGCGCAGACGATATTTCATGAGACAGCGGCCAGGGAAGCCTTGGAAATCGAGATCTTCGAAGCCGACCATACCGCATGGTCTAGGAAACTGCACCAGGTAGTCATGATGCGTGACGCGCCGGATCACGAAAAGGAGGACTTCGTTCTCCTTTCAGGCACCAAGGTACGGGCCATGCTCACTGCCGGAGAGGCGCTGCCGCAGGAGTTCTCGCGCCCGGAAGTCGCACAGATTCTAATGAGGCATTATCAGGAGCACTGAACGTCGCCGATAGCGAGCCGAATTATTTCACCCCTTGAATCGGGATGCATCGCTCTTCGAGCATGATCGGGATGCCCGAGTCGATGCGGTAGATTCGGGTGCCTGTTGCCGTGATCAGCCCGTCTGCGAGTTCTTGATCCACTTCGGATCCATCGGCGTATTGCACTTGACGTGCTGAAATCTGGCGGTTCAGCTTTTCCAGCTGATCAGACGTAAGGGGATATAGCGAAACTTTCGTGACGGGGCAACGTATAATTTCCAGCAATTTGGGATCGATCGGCAAAACCAGTGTCCTTTCTTCGGGTGCGGTGGCGATTGATCGTAATTCTACCGAATTATTCAAAGGCGCTTCATCAAAATTGCAACAAGCTGCCTTAACTCGCCTGCATCGGCGATTCGCCGGGTGATTGGCTGAAGGTATTGGTTTGGCCGCCGGCTCAGACAGGTCATTGATACATGGAGGCGTTCCATCTATGAAATATCTGCATACGATGGTCCGGGTGACGGACATTGACGAGTCGCTAAGATTCTATGTCGATGGACTCGGTTTAAAGGAAATTCGACGAATGGACAATGACAGTGGCCGCTACACTTTGGTGTTTCTGGCCGCTGAGGGCGATGAGAACTCTCATTGAACTGACTTACAACTGGGACCCTGAAGATTACGGCGACGGCCGCAATTTCGGGCATCTGGCGTACGAGGTTGCAAACATCTACGAGGTTTGCGACCGCCTGATGAATTCAGGCATTACCATCAATCGGCCGCCTAGAGACGGAAGAATGGCGTTTGTACGTTCGCCGGATCGCATTTCCATTGAGCTATTGCAACGCGGCGATCCGCTTCCGGCAAAGGAGCCGTGGCTGTCCATGGAGAACATCGGAGCCTGGTAGGGCTTCACTTACATATCGATCAACCAACTCATTCAGGTAACGTTTATGAAGAGAATGCAACAGGCTGCCGCATCGGCGGCTTTAGCCCTTATCGCAGCAGCGCCATTGACTGGCGTGCACGCGCAAGAGGTGGATCTGAGCGGTGTCGAGGCACGGTTCAGCTACGCAGTCGGGTTGAACGTGGCGCGCGATCTTGTGAACTCGGATTTGCAAATTCAGCCCGATGCGTTCATTTTGGCGCTTGAAGATATTTTGAACCAGAACCCCCCGCGACTGACCAATGACGAGATTGCCACGGCAGTTGCAGAAATGACCGCGGCAATGGAGACCGAAAGAATGGCTTCCATGAGCGCTGTCACCGAGCAAGGAGACAACATGCGAGAAGAATTTTCAAAAAAGGACGGCGTCAAGTCGACCGCAAGCGGGCTGCTTTACAAGGTCTATGCGAATGGATCGGGTGATAGTCCGAAGATAACCGACACCGTCGTAGTGCATTACCGGGGGCGTCTTGTAGACGGAACCGAATTTGACAGTTCGTTTTCGCGAAACGCTCCGACCACATTCAAATTGATGGGCATTATTCCAGGCTGGCAGGAAGCGTTGCAGTTGATGTCTGTGGGATCGAAATGGACTATCGTCCTGCCGCCTGAGCTTGGCTATGGCGCTGAAGGCGCCCCGCCGGTGATTCCGCCTGGTGCGACGCTGATATTCGACATTGAACTGCTTGAGATTCAATAGGTTTCAATAACGGAGCAGGGATGGCAGGAGCGGTTGTTTTTGCCACAACGGCGGAAGGGGCGTCGCAGTGGCTCTCTGAGCTTTCGCTGCGCGCGCCTGATTTGGACATCCGGGTCTGGCCGGACATCGGAAATGCCGAGCAGGTGGAGTACGCCATAGTCGCCCGGCCCCCGGAGGGGGCGCTCGCGCAGTTTCCGAATCTTAAGGGCATACTGTCGATGTGGGCAGGGGTCGAAGACCTTCTGTCCGATCCGAAGATCAATCATCTGCCGATTGTGCGGATGGTTGACCCCGGCCTGACCAATGGAATCGTGACCTATGTCGTGCATCACGTCATCGGGTTTCACATCCATACATCCAAATACGCCGACCGGGACTGGAGCCACCCGTTTCACTTTCAGATGAAGGTGGCTTCCGATACCAGGGTCGGTATTCTGGGGCTTGGCACCTTGGGCCTAGCGTGCGCGCAAGCCCTTGTAGCGCTGGGTTTTGATGTGGCGGGGTTCAGCAATACCCGCAAAAATGTTCCGAACGTGGCTTCATTTGCAGGCGCCGGAGAGCTGCCCGAATTTCTGGGTCGCACCGATACGCTTGTTGCGATTATGCCTAGAACTGCATCGACTGACAATTTGCTGAATCGTGAAGCTCTGGCAATGCTGCCGGCAGGATCCTATCTTATTAACTGCGGGCGCGGCGAAGTGATTGACGATGATGCGCTGATCGACGCTGTGCGCAGCGGGCAAATTGCCGGTGCGGTTCTTGACGTGTTCCGGCAGGAACCGCTGCCCGAAGAGCATCCGTTCTGGCATGAGCCGAATATCACGGTGACGCCGCATTGTGCCAGCAAGCCTGATCCGCGAACAGGGGCGCAGGTATTGCTGGAGAATCTGGATCGGCTGGAAAAAGGCCTGCCTGTGCCGCCTGGACACCTTGCCTCGGCGGGACGCGGCTATTGACGTACAGTTTGCTCGAAGTTACGAATTCGTCCTACTGGGAAAAATAGGCGGCAAGGAAATTCTCGAAGTCACCGCTGTCGCTTTCCTCAATCGCATGCTGCATGCGCACCGACTCGGCAGCCAATTCACCGTATTTACCGAGCACTTCGGGTGAAATTCCGCGCGCCGTGAACACAGTTCTGGCTTCGTTGGCCTTGCGCATCGCGAAATCGAAGAAAGCCTCTTCACCGCTTCGCAACTCGTCAAGAATTCTGGCTGCCGGCGTGAGCTGAGAATCTGTCAGGGCATCGTGCTGGGATCGAACCGTCTCGACATATAAGTTGCTGTCCAGCGCATCGTCAAAGATTTCGGCGATGAGCATGATTTCGCCTAGCAGCTGGCGGCCCCAGGATGACAGGGTCTGCTGAGTGCCGTTCTTTACCAGGGTTTGTCCCGGCTTGCGCCCCGCGATAACGGCGGTGTTCTTGTTTTGCGCGATCGTTTTCGGATGCTCGGTGGTGAACATGGGGCTCGGCCTGAGCAGGCAGTAGACTACGAACAGGTCTAGGAACCGCGCCTGGGCGGACGAAATGCCGATTGGCGAATAGGGGTCTAGGTCGAGGCAGCGCAGTTCCAGATACTCCACCCCGCGCTCCTTTAAGGCCCGGGTTGGAGTTTCGTGCGGCCGGATGGTTCGTTTCGGTCTGATGACGGAGTAGTATTCGTTCTCGATCTGAAGCAGGTTCGGATTCAGCTGGATGTATTCGCCGTTGCGCTTGATGCCGTGCTCAACATATTTGGGATACGGCGTTGTCGTATTGCGGCTTAGCGTTTCAGCGTAGCGTTCGACCGAATTGTGATCGACGTGTATTTCCGATTGAACAGGGTTGCGATAGCCGATGTCGCTCATCCGCATCGAGGTCGCGTAAGGCCCGTATAGCGTGTGCGTTGAAAATTCCGAAAGTCTGGAGGTATCGACATTGCCGAAGAATGAACGGCACGCAGCCGGGGAGGCGCCGAACAGATAGAACAGAAGCCAGCAGTAGCGGTGAAAGTTGCGAACTCCCGCCATATATCCGTTTGAGGCGATGTCCTGCAGACTGTCTTTCCGGCTTTGCATCTGCAGTTCCCAGAACGCGTTCGGCACGGATACGTTGTAGTGAATTCCGGCGATGGTTTGCATTTTGCGACCGTAGCGCAGTTCGAGGCCGCGGCGGTAGATGTGCTTCATGCGCCCGACGTTGGAGGTGCCGAATTTGGCAATCGGAATTTCGCTTTCGTCGCCCAGCAGGCAAGGCAGGCTGTTGACCCATAGCATCTCGTCGGGACAGTTGTGATACACCACGCGGTGCAGTTCGTCGAGGCAATCGAGTGTTTCTTCAACCGTGGTGAATGTCGGAGTCACCAGCTCGATCAGCGCTTCGGAATAGTCGGTCGTTATCGATGGATGCGTCAGCGCAGAACCGAGTGTTTCGGGATGGTCGCGCTGGGACAGGCGCCCGTCGGCTGTGATGCGAAGACTTTCCTTTTCGATGCCTCTGCGGATGAAGGGGATAATTTCTCGAGCCCGCTTTTCCAACAGGTCCAATTGCTGGCTGAAAGTTGTCATCGTTGCCTAATTTGTTGTGTCAAACCGAATTGCAATTGCGCGGTGCGTCAAAGCAAAGTGCAGAATATATGGTGCCTGTCAGAACACCCCGATTTTAGGTTCAAAACGATACGGGGATGATAAAAAATGAATATTGAGACGACCGCAAAGGAAAAAATGGACGATTTCAGAGCAAAATTTTTCATTGTTGATTGTCGCTCGGCACATTAGGCCGCGCGAAGTCGTTCCTGACAGGCCAGTTCGTTGCGCCTTTTATCGCGTAGTATCCTGCCCATTGGCTTTTAGGTTGGCTACGAGCATCGAAAGGCAATCGCGCGGACGAATCCTCGGCGACCATGTCCGCGCACACGGCCAAGCTCGCAAAGCTCGAGATGGTTGATCGCTAATTCGATCGTACGTAATATGAAATAATGCCGAGGTCGGCATTATGACAGATAATATTAAGATTAGAGTCACCGCTTCGCGCCGACACTAACCTTAATATTTAGTTCAACTGGATATAAGGAAACTCTCATGAAGATGATAAATATAGCAATAGTCGCAGTAGTGCTCGGATTTGGCATCCCTGCCGCAAGTGCAGAGACCGACACTTTCCAACAGGTTATTAATTATTTGTATACCGGCGACCCGTACGAACCTGCCTTAGAAAAAATTATTGACCGGGAAAATTGTGTGACAACAGGCGAGTATTTTTTTGACGTGACGAACGTTTATTGGAACAATGTTGTTCCCGATACAATATTAGTTGGACGTCAGTTCGATTCGGGTTACAGCGAATGGCGTAACGTCATTACGATTTCTGGTCCAAAGCCAGTAGCGGTTACATGGACTCCAGGAATTCAAAATAGTCACCAATCGTATACATCTTGGTCAATATCTTCTCCAGCAGCCAATGTTGAGCGCATTGGAAGAGCCCTGAGCCTTCTATATTCAGATCATTGTAAAGGTAGCATATCGGCATTTTAAAGTTGGCAACTATGAACTAAACCTTGAGGATAGTGCTGCCGCATGCGGGAGGTATTGTATAAAGTAGTGCGTGAGTGGGTGCGACACTAAGCGGCGACCTAGGCAACCTCTCTCCGATTTATAGCAGATTTTCCCGCAAAATACTCATTTGGCTCGTATCGTATCGCACCATGCTAGAACTGGATATGGCGATCAGACAGTATCTCAAAGTTTGTGATGGAAAATCTCAAATTGTTTAAATTGACCAAGATCTTGAATGAATTGTTGAAGTCGTTGTAAAAATCAGAACACTAGGAAAGAGATAAGACAGCATGTCGTTAAAGAAATTGTTGGATAGTCGAGGTCAAGAGTTAGCATTGGTGATAGGTAACGGCATCAATCGATATGGCGATAAACCTAGTGAGAATTCGTGGATTGAACTCTTGAACAAACTTGCTAAGAAACATAATCGCAACGAAATTCAGTTTCCAAAGAGCGGCCTTTCATTGACGGAATTCTTTGATATTCTAGATCTGAATGAAATTGGTAATGCAAAAGTCGATCTTCAGAAAGAATTTTGCGAGTCAATGTCGAATTTGCGACCCAAATCGCATCATAAAATAATTGTTGAGTATTGTGTTGAGAAAGGCATTCCAATTTTGACGACAAATTTTGATACGTCAATGTCTGAAGCCATTGGAAGTCCGCCAATGCACAAGACCATTACCAGGGGCTTTACAGATTACTATCCGTGGGAGTGTTATTACGCACCCGAAAAATTGACTGACCCTAATTCAGGGTTCGGCATTTGGCACATAAATGGAATGCAAAATTATAGTCGCAGTGTCCGATTAGGGTTGACTCATTACATGGGTTCTGTACACAGAGCACGGAACTGGATATATCAGAACGATTGTAAAAGCTTGCGTGCGCCTGAAGGTATCACAAGATGGCCAGGAAAAGATACGTTTTTGCAAATTATGATGACTCGACCTTTAGTATTTGTTGGTTTATCTCTGGGTATGGACGAAGTATTTTTGCGATGGTTGCTGATTGAAAGAAAGAAATATTTTATGAGCAACGACGGTGATCGCCAAGACGCATGGTATTTCATAAACAAATGTGCAGAGATTAGTGATGGTAAAGAATTATTCCTGAAATCTGTTGGGGTTGAGCTTAAGGAAGTTGATGAATATTGTGATCTTTATAGCAGTAAGGTCTGGTCAAATATGGTAGGAACGTAACTCAAGTCGCGAGGTTTGTTTTCGTCACCTTTATTCGCACATAGGGGGAGGGCTATGCGGACTGCGTTCATGCAGAGTTATGCTCAAGTCAAGTCGTAGTGTGTCGACCAAAAACATCTTCATCTGTCGGTCAACCGCGCACATCATGTCAGTGCACTGAGCATCGCAGATTCGAACTCATGCGTGCTGAGCGAACCTGTTGTATGAGGAACCAAATGTGCCAATTGCGTACGTTCGGATCTGTTAGGAGCGAGGCTCGGTAACGACCTCGCTTACTCGGAAGATGATTCAATTCGCACCCTGTCTGGCGATCTATCGCCGCGAGCTTGCCGACTATTTTCATACGCCTATTGCGTATGTGTTCCTGATCATATTTCTGGCACTGAGCGCGATCATGACGTTCTACATTGGCGGCTTTTTTGACCGGGGACAGGCTGATCTGACGTCATTCTTTGATTTTCATCCGTGGCTGTATCTGATATTCGCTCCGGCGCTCGGCATGAGGCTGTGGTCCGAAGAGCGCAAATCAGGCACGATCCAGCTGCTGCTGACTCTGCCGGTCATGGTCGCCGAAGCGGTGGTTGGCAAATTTCTTGCCGCATGGACATTCACTGCGGTTGCGCTGGCATTGTCGACGCCGATCTGGATCACGGTGAACTATCTCGGAGAACCCGACAACGGGGTGGCGCTTGCGGGCTATATCGGCAGCTGGATCATGTCGGGGGCATTTCTTGGAATTAGCGCGTGCATGTCGGCGTTTTCCAGGAATCAGGTTATTTCCTTTGTCCTGGCAGTGCTGGTATGCCTTGTGTTCATGATTGGCGGAATTTCATTTGTTCAGGAATTCCTGCATGAATACCTGCCGCATGTAATTCTAGAGACAATAACCTCGATGAGTTTCATTTCGAGGTTCGAAGCTTTGACCAAGGGCGTAATATCGCTGTCGAGTTTCGTTTTCTTTGCGTCTACCGTGGTGTTTTTCTTGTATCTGACGGTCGTATTTGTCGAATCGCGTAAGAACGACTAGTGTCGGTCAGCGGTAAATGTCGGATAATTTCGCGTTAATTTGATGCACGCATCGTCAGTTTTAAATTGCCAATCCGCCTTTGCTTCAACTCCGGTTGGGCCCGATTGGATGCAACGACCTGCTCTGCCAAAGACGAGATACGCCAAGTGGGCGAAAAAAGGGGCCGTGTATGAGTGTAAGTGTTAGTTTATGCGCCTGGCGCAAATATATGCGCCACTTTATACTTGCAAGCGCAAATGCCAGGGCCTACCCTGCGATTTGAAGAAAATTTAGAGCCTCCATCGATGAAAACAGCAATACTGAAAAAACGTACCCTGTTTGCTCGGAGCAGCCTGACTGAGCAGGTTCATGCGAAGCTGAGTCTCGCGCTTGCCGAGGACAGTGCTGCTCTGCTCGAAAGTTTCGAACTGTTAGGAAACTCGAAGAACCGATCTAACGCCATGGGAAGGAGCAGTATTTCGCATCGGCCAATTACTTGTGCTTCACCATGTTCTGCGCCCGGCGCGTCATGGATGTAAAACGCTACACTGGGACGACGCAGCAATGAATATCAGATCCAGCCGACTTGGGATGATGGCAATTGCAGTATTGGCATACTTTGCTGTCAATGTAGCCACAAATCATTTCTTTCCGACGGCACGCATTGATTTCACCGAGCATCAAATCTACTCGCTCACCGGCGGCAGCGAGGAAGTCATTTCCAATCTGTCCGAACCGGTCGTGCTTCGGCTTTTCATTTCCAGATCGCAGCTGGTGAAGCTACCGGCGATATCGTCCTATGCCACCCATATTGAGGATTTGCTCCGAGAATACGAGCGATTGAGCGACGGAAAGATCACACTTGATGTCATCGAGCCGGAACCGTTTTCCGAAGATGAGGATCGCGCCGTAGGCTTCGGCATTCAGAGTTTTCCTGTTTCACGCAGCGATGAACTGGGATATTTCGGCCTGGCCGGAACCAATGGGCTGGATGAAAGGCAGGTCATTCCGGTTTTTTCGCCGGAGCGCGAACCCTTGCTCGAATACGAACTGACGCGCCTGATTCATCGTCTGGGAAACCCGCAGCGAAAGGTGATCGGAATCATCAGTTCGCTTCCGGTTCAGGGCTTGTCGGCGGCCACTCCTTTGGCCGGCGCCACGCCGGATCCCTGGCTGTTCTTTCGCCAGTTGCAGGACCTGTACGAAGTGCGTATTCTGCGCCCAAGAGGCGAGCCGCTGCCGGACGATTTGGATTTGCTGGTGTTGATTCATCCCAAAAATCTGACTCAAGGCGATATTTTTGAAATCGATCAGTTCGTAATGAAGGGCAAGAGCCTGCTTGTGCTGATTGATCCGCACTCGGAAGTCAATGCGGTTCTGATGCAGAATGTCCCTCAGATCAGTTCATCCAATACAAATTCCGATCTTGACGTCTTGACCGAAGGCTGGGGCGTGACCCTGGTCGGCGACAGGATCGTCGCCGACTTGCCGGTTGCCGCCCGGGTGCTGGATCCGCAGGGAACGACGGGGCAGACAATCGAGTATCCGGTTTGGATGAACATTCAGCCCGGACAGTTGAACCAGTCCGATTCGGTGACAGCGAATCTGGGCAACATTATTTTTGCCTCGGCGGGCGCACTGCAGTTGAATTCCGATTCGGGAATGCAGTTGACGCCCCTGATCGTGACGACTCCCGAAGCGGCGCTGTACGATTACGACATCGGTTCAAGCATCGACAACATCAGGCAGCTGCTTGGAAGCTATCAGGCGCAAGGCAACCAGCAGGTGCTTGCTGTGCGAATTCGGGGGACCGGTGTGACTGCGTTTCCGGACGGACCGCCCGACGATGATACTGCGCAAGCGGCCGAGATGATTGAACGGGGCAGCGTGAACGTTATCGTGATCGGCGATACCGACTTTCTACAGGATCACTTCTGGGTTCGGTCCGAGAGACTTGGCGAGTCGATTGTCAATCTGGCGACTGCGTCGAACGGGCAGCTGATTGAAAATGCGGTCGACAATCTCGTGGGAGACGATGCGCTGATCGGAATCCGGGCGCGAGGCAGCTACTTTCGGACATTTGATCGGCTGCAACAGATACAGCGCAACGCCGAACTGGAATTTCTGCAGCACGAGCAGCAACTCATTGACCAGTTGAAACGGATTGACCAGCTGGTTTCGGACTTCAATGAAGGTCAGAATGGCGAAAGCGGCAGCCTGATACTCACTGAGGAGCAGCGCCAGGAGTTTCGAAGCGCCAGGCAGCGGCAGCTTGAATTGCGCAATGAGCTTCGTGACGTGCGGCGCAATTTGCACAGGGACATCGAGCAAATCGAATCGATTACGGTGTTGCTCAACGTCGTTGCGGTGCCGTTGCTTGTCGGGATCGCAGGTCTTGCATTGGTAGCAAGCGGGCACAGGCGGCGTCATCGCAGGTTTGCTCGCCGGATTGCAGAGCGAATGCAATGAGGCGCGCTGTAACAGCCGTATTCGCAGTGGTCTGCATTGCGGTTATATCGTATGTCGTTTGGAAGGAGCAGGGCAGCGAGGCGAAGCTCGAGTCAGGCGAACTTGTGTTTCCCGGTCTGCTTGACGAGTTGAACGGCATTACTGCTATTGGCATTGAAACCGCAAAGCAGAGAATTAGGGTCGTAAAGGAGGCGGACCGCTGGATTGTCGAAGACATGCATGGCTACGCGGCAAGTGTGGGCATGGTGCGCCGGGCTCTGATCGGCTTGGCGCAGATCAGGAAGATCGAGACAGCGACCGACGATGCGGCGCGGTTCGCCGCGCTCGGCGTGGCTGACATCGATCAGGGCAATTCAAATGCTGTAAGGTACTCGGCAGCCAAGGATGCAGACGTGCTGGCGGATTTGATTTTAGGCAGCAGCCGAGAATCTGCGGCATCTGCATCAATGAGCGAGTATTACGTCCGTATTCCTGATCAAGGGCAAGCCTGGATTGCACAAGGCAATCTGCCCAAGTTCGAAGGCGTTTCGGACTGGCTGGACCGGCGCATCGTCGAGTTCGAGCCGGCTCGGTTTATGGAGACTTCGATCCATGCGGCAGGCTCGGGACTGATTCGGGTAGTGCGCGAATCGCCGCAAGGCAGGGACTTTAGGCTAGACCGGGTACCGCAAGGCAAGCGTGTTCGGCATCAGTTCCGGATCAACGACATAGGGACGGTATTGAACAGGCTGTTTTTTGAAGAAGTGGTTCCTGCACAGGACTGGGAAATTGGCGTGAAGTTTGAATCGCGCACGAACGATGGCTTGATTATCCGGGGAGCGCTGAGTGCCGATCCGATGCAGTATGCGACCTTTCAGGCCTCGCATGACGAGAATTCCGTAGAAGCGGTCCGGCTGCAGGCGGCGACGCTGACGCAGCGATGGCAGGGGTGGGCCTATCGGCTTTCCGATACGCGACTCAAGACACTGAATCTTGCATTTGACGATCTTGTCGAAGATGCAGGAGATGTATGAACTTAGGAAATTTTTTGAAAGCAACTGGATGGAGAAAGGGACAATGGCGCAATTGAATCAAATCAGCTCCCGCATTACGCAGTCCAAGGCGCAAGGCGCTTCGCAGGCGATGCTCTACGGCACTGGGATGACGGCCGAGGATATGGAAAAGGCGCAAGTCGGAATTGCCAGCGTCTGGTGGGAGGGGAACACCTGCAATATGCATTTGAACGACTTGGCTTCGGATGCCAAGAACGGCGTCGAGAGTGCCGGTCTAATCGGCATGCGGTTCAACACGGTCGGGGTGAGCGACGGCATATCCATGGGAACCGAGGGCATGAGCTATTCTCTTCAGTCGCGCGACCTGATTGCCGACTCGATTGAGACGGTTGTCGCCGGGCAGTGGTATGACGGGCTGATCACGATTCCAGGGTGCGACAAGAACATGCCGGGATGCCTGATGGCGATGGGGCGCTTGAACCGGCCGTCGCTGATGATATACGGCGGGACGATCAGGGCCGGAAGCGTCGGCAGTCAGAAAGTTGACATCGTCAATGCGTTTCAGAGCTACGGGGAATTTATCGCAGGCAGAATTGACGAGCGCCAGCGCATGGACATTGTCCGAAATGCCTGTCCGGGAGCCGGAGCATGCGGCGGAATGTATACGGCGAATACGATGGCAAGCGCGATCGAGGCGCTCGGAATGTCGTTGCCGTACAGTTCATCGACCCCTGCACTTGATCCGGCGAAGATGCAAGAGTGCCGAAGCGCGGGCGCAGCAGTGCGCAACCTGATGCAGATCGGGCTTAGCCCCAGGGACATCATGACGCGAAGCGCATTTGAAAATGCGATGGTGATCGTCAGCGCGCTAGGCGGCTCCACCAATGCGGTGCTGCATTTGATCGCGATGGCGAAATCGGTCGATGTTGCGCTCGACATCGATGATTTTCAGGCAGTGAGCGATCGTGTTCCGTATCTCGCGGATCTTAAGCCGAGCGGGCAGTACGTGATGGAGGATTTGCACGGGGTGGGAGGAATCCCGGCAGTGATGAAATATCTGCTGGAGCACGATCTGATCGACGGCGGCTGCATGACGGTAACCGGCAGGACCGTCGCTGAAAACATCGAGCCGCTTCCCGGCCTGCAGAGCGGGCAGAAAATACTGATGCCGCTGGACAGTCCGATCAAGAGCACGAGTCACATTCAAATTCTGAAGGGCAATCTTGCCCCGCTTGGCGCTGTGGCGAAGATAACCGGCAAGGAAGGGGAGATATTTGCGGGAACAGCACGGGTATTCGATTCGGAAGAGGACATGCTTGCCGCCTTGGAGCAGGGAAAAATCGTCAAGGGCGATGTGATCGTAATCCGCTACGAAGGTCCCAAGGGCGGACCGGGCATGCCGGAGATGCTGACTCCGACTTCCGCGGTGATGGGTGCCGGCCTGGGTTCGGATGTCGCGCTGATTACAGACGGTCGGTTTTCCGGCGGATCGCACGGCTTTATCGTGGGGCACATTGTTCCCGAGGCTCAGGAAGGAGGGCCTATTGCGCTGGTAGAAGACGGCGACCGGATCACGATTGATGCGATCGACAACTCGATTGACATGGAAGTGAGCGACGATGAGCTTGAAGCCAGGCGCAGCCGGTGGAGCATGCCCGGATACAAGGCGAGCCGCGGCACCTTGTACCGCTATATCAAGACGGTCAAGAATGCCAGCGAAGGGTGCGTCACAGACGAATAGGGTGGATTTGAGCGGCGCCGGTCAGGCGGAGTGCTCGTCGATGATCTTATCGATTTCGCCGCGCAGTTTCGGCAGGATTGCATCGTAGCGGTATGCACCGAGCTTTTCGCTGCCGCGTTTGAGGTTGACGTAGTTCGGGCCGCACCAAAGCCCCAGGTCGGCGTCATCGGTTTCGCCCGGGCCGTTGACACGGCACCCCATGACGGCGATTGTGATCGGGTGATCCTGCATTTCGGCTGTAAGCTCCTTGACTTGCCGTGCCAGATCGATGAATGCCTCGTTCTCGACGCGCGAGCAGCTGGGACAGGAGATGATGTTGAGTCGGTCAGGGTCGAATCGCACGACAGTCCTTACGCGTCCGTTCGCGAAATCGTCGAGAATTTCGTGTCCTGCGCGAACCTCGTAGTCTTTTTCTGCTTCGGGAAGTGTCAATGACACGCGAACGGTATCTCCGATGCCGTCTGCGAAAAGCTGCTCGAAAGCGATTCTTGTCTTGATGACTCCGTCCGGCGGCATGCCTGCTTCGGTAACCCCCAGATGCAGCGGCACGTCAGGGCGCTGCCCGGCAAAGCGCCGGTTTGCGTCGACAACGCGATCGGGGTGCGAGCTTTTCAATGAGACGACAAATCGGGTAAAGCCGATGCTGTCAAGCAGTTCGGCGTGTTCAAGAGCGCTTGCCACCATCGGCGATACCGAATCGTCCGGTGAAAATTTCTGCTTGGTTTCCGGATCGACTGAGCCTGAGTTCACGCCGATGCGGATGGCGCAGTCGTTTTCGGCGGCGATGTCGGTCAAGTACTTGACCTTGTCGCGAATGGATTTTTTCCGCTCGTGATGGTACAGGTGTCCGGGGTTGTAGCGAATCTTGTCAACATGCGGGGCGACAATGGCTGCCATGCGGTAATTTTCTTGAAGATCGACCGTCAGATTTGCATCGCAGCTGTTGCGAATCGGTTCGAGCGCGGCAGCATCGTTCCTATTGTCAACGGCAACCCGGACCACTTGGGCTCCGGCATCGCGCAGTTTGGCAATTTGCTTTGCGGTGGCTTGCGGGTCGCGTGTAGGAGTCGTGCACATGCTTTGCACAGTGATCGGATGACCGCCGCCGATGACGCAATTGCCGACCCGGACTTCGCGGGTGGGATTTCTTTTGATATTCATTTTGTCACAAAATAGTTGGTCAATCCTGCCATCTTATTCAGGGGGTCGCGATTGCCGATTTTCCTGTACGGCCTTGCGCCATAAGCTCATTTCGCGATCTCAAATTGATGCAAGAAGCGGTTCTCATCTAAAATGAATGGCTTGCAACGATCTGTTCCGTCTTCACTTGGCTGCGTGCCTTATGCAAACGCCACTCAGGGTTCAGCATGCAAATACTTGACGGTACTCCAGCATTCTGATGAATATTACACCACCGAACGTGGCATATGCCAAGCACTTTGTACTGCAACCTGGGGCGGAGCTGTAAATTGGCGCCTTGTTCAGAATCGACGATGCCGCTGCCAATGCAGGGCCGAGGGTTCCGCAGTACATGGACTGAACCGGCAAGATCAATGCATGACCGCCGAACCATAGGATTACTCCGGCCAGCGCGAGTCGGATCATGAAACTGACTCCGGTGCTTAGACATTTGACCGCTGGGCAGTTCAAGTCGGTCAAAGAACTGGCGCAATCCGCGAGGATTGACGCCGACGCGGTGTCGGAGTCCATATCGGGTCTTGAAGAAGTCGGTGTTCCGGTCGTGCGCAACGGGTTGGGTGAAATCGCCTTGTCAAGACAGATTCAGCCGCTTGATTCCGAGCGGCTGCGACATCAGTTGCAAGCTATCGATCCGTTGCTTGCATCGAGAGTCGAAGTATTCGAAATCATTGATTCGACCAATCAGCATTTGCTGGATTACGAGCCGAGCAATGCGCTGCATAAGAGAATTTGCGTCGCTGAACATATGACAGCCGGGCGAGGCAGAAGAGGCCGGCGCTGGCATTGCGGCGCATTTGAAAACATCATGATGTCAATGGCGTGGAACTTCGACCGTGCAATTGAACTGTCAGGCCTTAGCTTGGCGGTTGGAACAATGACCGCCCGGGCCGTTGAACATTTGCTAGGGATCAATGTTCAAGTCAAATGGCCGAACGATATCGTGTTTTCCGACCGTAAGCTCGGTGGAATACTGATAGAGATTCAGGATTCGGTTGCCGTTGTCGGCATTGGCTTGAATTGCCGCATTGGCATTTCTGATTCGGCTTCAATCGGACAGCCGACTATTTCTCTTGATGACATTGCCGGCAGCGCACCGGACCGGACTCGGCTGATTGCGAGTCTGGCAAGTTCGCTAAATTCCGGAATGCAACGATTTTCCCGGCACGGGTTTCAATGGTTCAAGGATGAGTGGCTAAGTCTGCATGCCTATCAAGGTCGGTTCGTTTCGACAGGCGGCGCCGAAGATTCGGTTGCAGGACACGTTGTGGGCGTTGCCGATGACGGGGCGCTTCTGATCAGGCAGTCAAACGGTCTAATTGCCGCCGTCAATTCTGGAGAAGTCAGCGCAGCCCTGGCTTGATTCCAGAGGAGTGAATTATGCGGCGCTTTCGCTCTGCGCGACGGACATCGTCAGCAGGCAATCATCCGCCAGGCAGTCAATCGGTGTGAAGTCGCGATGCGCGATCCATTCACGACGCTTAAAGCGCCGGATGTGGTTGTTTACGTGACACAGCGACAAGTAGACAACTGATCGCGGCCAAGGTGAAATGTTGGGCGGCGAGCAATGGACAAGCGTGCTGTAGAACAACAGCACGCTGCCGGCGCAGCCTTTAGCCGACACGATGCCGCCGCGGTCGACGAGCTTTGAAATTGTTGCCTTATCGAGAGTCCATAGCGGGTAGCTGGTAGTCGCCAGGTCGTGTCCGGCTTCATAGATGCCTTCGGTGTGCGATCCGGGGATGACCCACAGCGGGCCGTTGAATTCGTTCGCCTCGTCTATGAAAAGAGCGATGTTCATCGCCCGAGGCTCCGGCATCAGGTCATCGCGCGACCAGGTTCCGTAGTCTTGATGCCATTGCCAGATATCGCCGGAAAATGCCGCCTTGGCGTTGACTTTGTACTGATGCATGTAGACACTGCCGCCTAGCAGTTGCTCCACTGGACGAATCAATCTCGGGTGTCTGCCAAGTCGCCGGAAGGCTTCGTTGTAGTAGTGGGCGGCGAAGGCGGTGCGCGCTGTCTTGCCGTCGTTTTCTCTGAAAACTTCTTTGCGGTCAAGGCAGTAGACTTGTTCAGCTGCGCGCCGCAGAACTTCGGTTTCAGCCGGCTGAAACATGCCGGGCAACATGAGGTAGCCATGTTTATGAAATGCTTGAATTTGCTGTTTGGTCAATTTCATTGCAATTCAACTGCTGTGAAGCCTACATCGATCTGCTAAGCAGAAACCGTAAGTGAATTTTTCAAATTGCGAACCGCAAAGATGATTATATGCAATCGGAGTTCGGTTTGAGCATGCACTCGGAATTTTCCCATTCCAGCGAAAGTGCGAGATTGGTTTGCTTGGTCAATCCTTGCTTTGCATCCGGTCCCAGCGACCATTGCCGATTATTGATTGAGGTCGGTGCTTGAAAGCGTCCACAGCCTTTCAAGGCAAAAAAATGCTCTGCGACGACACAGGTTTGACGGCCGCTAACCTGCATCCCCGAACTAGCCCGTGTTGCCGGTGCACCGCAAATTGACTCGGCTGAATTGCCGTAGCGTCGTAAACTGCGCTTTACAACGGCCAAGGCAGGCGGAGTGCAGCAAAATTTCGCGCGCGAATGAATCGCTGACTAGATGGCGCGCGATTTTTTCGACTGCAGTTCGTAAACCTTCTTTGATATGGCCAAAGTGCCGTCTTTCACATACCGTTCGTGATTTTCAACGATAGAGTCAGGGTCGTACACATAATTTGCCAGCATGCCTGCAGATTGCTGCAATCCCTTCTCGGAACAATCGCCCAGCCAGTTGATTCGTGTCAAGGTTGCACCATTTCTCAGATGAAATCGGGCGACCGAATCGAACGGCTGTCCCCGCTTTTCGGCCTTGATGAAATATTGTGCAACCAGCCTGAGCAGCAAAGGTCTTAGTTTTGCGCAAAGCTTTGAATCCTCAAACCAGCACGAAGTTTCAAGTGTAGACAGCACTTGCAGATCTGATTTTGATATTCCGTGCTTCTGCGGGTGCTCTGCTACGATTCCGAGCCATTTGCGAAAGTCCGGAATTGGAGAAAGCGTGGAAAAGCACTTGATATTCGGAAACTCCTGAGACAGATCCCGCACCACCTGCTTGAGCAGGAAATTTCCGAATGAAATGCTCTGCAGCCCTCTCAGACAGTTATTGATCGAGTAGAAAATTGCCGTATCGGCGCTGTTCGGATTGGAAACGGTCCGACTGTCGTCTATGATGTGCGCAATCGAATCGGCCAGCCCGGAAACAAGCGCCACTTCGACAAAGATTAGCGGTTCGCTGGGCAATGCAGGGTGAAAAAAAGCAAAACAGCGCCGGTCCTCGGCCAGACGGTTTCTCAAATCGCTCCAGCCCTGCATGGCATGAACAGATTCATTTTCAATGAGCTTTTCCAAGATCGTTGCCGGAGTGTCCCAATTGATTTGCTCTAGAACAAGAAAGCCCCGATTGAACCAGGAAGTCAGAAGATGCCTTAGGTCGAATTCAACCGCCGTCAGATGCGGATGCTCCTTCACCAGATGTAAGAGATCGGCGCGCATATCTACAATCGCGTGCGTCCCGCCCGGCGCCGTATTGATTCTGCGGAATAGTTCCTGCCGATTTGAATCGGTCTGACGGATGAGTTGCATGAGCGAATCGTCGTCGGGAACAGAGCAATAGGCTTCGGCAGCCTCGGCCAGTGCTGAACGGTCAACATCGAATTCGTTTTTCAATGAATTGAAAAACTCGAGCTTTGTATCGGCATCCATGCTTTGATATCGTTCAACAATATCACGGGCAATTGCTGTTCCTGATGCTTCCCCGAGCGTTGAAAGCAGTTCATGGCACAGTTCCGCCATCGGCTTCCGGCGTCCCTTGGCAGAATGCAGGCGCAAACGGAGCATCTCCATCCCCGCATCCGCCACTGTATTTAAAAACTGATTGATGCGGACTGAACTCATAGCGGTCTGTTTCGCTCCTGTTGAAACGTTGAGAATGAACTTGGCTGATACCAATCTTGCCTGTGTGTTTCAGTCCCTGCGAAATCGCGCTTCAATTCCGTGCTGTCGCACCGAATGGCACTGAGCTTAGCAACGCAGCCAAGAGGTATTACGATATTCTAAATTTGCAGAATCTGCTTGATCCTCGCTGTGCGGCGATACCGCACCAATGCCGATGGCTTTTCGCGGATATGCGGCAACTGAGGTTCAAATGCCGCGTATCGCGCCGTGCCAGGAATATCAGTTGCGCGTATGCAGATATCTCCTGCCTCCGAACTGTAACGAGCGAGTAAATGATGCTTAGTTCGATCCGACCAAGTCCTTTTCCGATTGGTGCGCCTGGCCGGGCGCCGCCCGGAACCATGCGGACAACTGCTTGACCGACTTGCCATGTCTTCCGGTGCTCAACCGCCATTCTCTCGCTGCCGATTGCGTGTCAAAAGGCGGCACGGCACGCCAATCTTTTGTGAGTTTCGGCGCCAGCGCAAATCTGAGGTAGCGGTAATGGTCGGGCGAAAAGCTCGGATCGATCAGCTTGGATACGCCGCCGGCGTGCCGAAAGAACACCCGATTTCGGCTGTGTATTTCATGCGCTGGCGGAGAAACCGATTCGTCTGGCTCTTCGGCCCCTTTATTCGGGCTATTTCAAACCGGATTATTCGAATCTCCGTGCTGTTACAATGTCGGGGAGAGAACATTGAATCACAATTGAAATACGCAATCCCCAGAGGCATCACATGGCTCGGCCAGCAAGAATCAAGACACTTGAAGACGTCAAGCGAATTCAGAATGACAACGACATTCGATTCGAGGAACACTCGGCAGGCATAAAGGAAGTAAGCCGAACAACCGAAGAGCAGCACCGAATACTCGACAAGATGTTAGAAACGAGCATCGAAGACAGAAAGAAGATCGTCGCGGTCAAAGAGTCGATCGTCGAAGTCAAGGAATCGATCGTCGAGATGCGAAAGGCGGAAGCCGAGAGAAGCAAGGCGCTCGATAAGAAATTGGACGCGGTGTCGAAGAACCTCGGCGCCATCGGCAACAGCCGCGGCAAGTTCATCGAGACTCTGGCGCTTCCTGCGATCAAGCGGATCATCAAGGACGAATTAAGGGCTGAATTTAAAGGAACGCTGGCGGCAAACAAAAATGTCAAGGCGCGAGGTTTCCAGTTCGATGCCTGGGCATCGTGCGGCGAGAGCCATGAGGAGATTTTCGTATTCGAGATCAAGCGCACGTTCAGCAGCAAGACCGTCAAGCAGATCATCAGGTCGATCAGCGCATTTCGCCAGCATTATCCGGAGCATGCGGAGACCCCGGTGTATCCGTTTTTGGTTGCCGCGGCAGTGAATCCGAAGTATGAGCACAAGATTTGGGATGCGGGCATCACGCTGATCACTTTCAGCGACGAGATGCTGATTTGTTCCAAGCCGCCCAAGGGCTTTTCGCCGAGGTACGACTACGGCATGGAGGACGTGGCGCGGGGCCGCAGCGTTCCGCCGCGGTATTACCTCGAGCAGACGCGGCGAGCGGCGCCGCGCATCGACGCTCACTGATCCTGCGCTCGGGCGAAGCGCCTGATTTGCAGGCGGGCCCCGTCATTCTCTCGTCGGTCAAGTCATCGTCGCATGACGGCATCCACTGCGCGCAGACTTGACTGCGATTCGATTAGATCGTGTGATGCGATACCGTTGCTCGCGTGTCTGAACCGGCAGGCGAACTGCAGTAAAGCGTTTCTATCGCACAGTCGCGCGCTTTGACGGCGCTGAACAGAAATTCGCGACAATTTGGGCGCAGTACGACTGCTGGTGGACCCGCAAAGGCAAGCCTGGCCGACTTCGGCCTCAAGCCGAAGAGTGTACGGATTCGCATGCGGAGTCCGCAAGTTTGCTGACACAGGCGTCAATTCATTCAGCCTGCAGGCAGAAATCGAAAAATACTTGGCATTCGCTTTTCAATACATGCTACAATTCGCCCCTGTTTCGCTTTACGGCGTCACTTGCGGTTCATGCCGCAAAGTCACGCCCGCATAGCTCAGACGGAAGAGCAGCTGATTTGTAATCAGCAGGTCGTGGGTTCGAATCCCTCTGCGGGCTCCAGGGCAGACGTAACTCATTCGATTTTCGGCGGTTGAAATCCGCGTAATTGTCAATTATTTTTGACAATTGAACCTGGTTTGTTTTATTATTGACAACTTACACTAATTTGTGCCGGAGGGGTTCCCGAGCGGCCAAAGGGGGCAGACTGTAAATCTGTTGGCTCAGCCTTCGGAGGTTCGAATCCTCCCCCCTCCACCGCGAGCAGTTTCCCGGGTAGAAGGCGCGAGCAAGTTTGCCAAATGGCCAGTCGCGCGGGCGTAGTTCAACGGTAGAACCTCAGCCTTCCAAGCTGATGATGTGGGTTCGATTCCCACCGTCCGCTCCATTTTGGAAATTGGCGCAAGACACTAGATATTGCCAAGGGATTGTTTGATTGAACGAACGCCCACATAGCTCAGTCGGTAGAGCACTTCCTTGGTAAGGAAGAGGTCACCGGTTCAAATCCGGTTGTGGGCTCCAGATTTCAATCTCGCCAGAATCGAATTTTTTGAACATATTTCCTTACTTATTTTTCGCATAATCCAGATTTTGAGGTAGCAGCAGTGGCCAAAGAGAAATTTGAGCGTACCAAGCCGCATGTGAACGTAGGCACGATTGGGCATGTGGATCACGGCAAGACGACGTTGACGGCGGCGATCACGCGTGTGCTGTCGTTGCGCTATGGCGGCGAGGCCAAGGCGTTTGACGACATTGACAATGCGCCTGAGGAGCGCGAGCGCGGGATAACGATAGCGACGGCGCACGTTGAGTATGAGACCGAGGGTCGTCATTATGCGCATGTTGATTGTCCCGGGCATGCCGACTATGTGAAGAACATGATTACCGGTGCGGCGCAGATGGACGGTGCGGTATTGGTGGTATCGGCGGCGGACGGTGCGATGCCGCAGACGCGCGAGCACGTGCTATTGGCGCGTCAGGTCGGGGTTCCGTATATTGTGGTGTATTTGAACAAGGCCGACATGGTTGAGGACGAGGAGTTGCTGGAGTTGGTGGAGATGGAGATCCGCGAGTTGCTCAGCGAGTATGAGTTTCCCGGCGATGACACGCCGGTGATCACGGGCAGCGCGCTGCAGGCGCTCGAGGGGGTTGACAGCGAGTTGGGCGAGTCGTCGATAGATCGGCTGGCCGAGGCGCTGGATGCGTATATCCCTGAGCCTGAGCGTGCGGTTGACGGGGATTTTCTGATGCCGGTCGAGGATGTGTTTTCGATATCCGGTCGGGGCACGGTGGTGACCGGTCGTGTTGAGCGCGGGATTGTGACGGTAGGCGAGCAGGTTGAGATTGTGGGGATCCGCGACACGGCCAAGACGGTGGCGACCGGTGTGGAGATGTTCCGCAAGCTGCTTGACGAGGGTCGAGCGGGGGACAATGTCGGGGTATTGCTTCGGGGGGTGAAAAAAGACGAGGTCGAGCGCGGTCAGGTTCTGGCGAAGCCGGGGTCGATCACGCCGCACACGGTGTTCGAGGCCGAGGTGTATGTGCTGTCGGGCAAGGAGGGTGGACGGCACACGCCGTTTTTCCGCGGTTACCGCCCGCAGTTTTACTTTCGCACCACGGATGTGACCGGGGCGGTGGAGTTGCCCGAGGATGTCGAGATGGTGATGCCGGGCGACAATGTGCATCTGAACGCCGAGCTGATCAGTCCGATCGCGATGGAAGAAGGTCTGCGCTTTGCGATCCGCGAAGGCGGACGCACCGTCGGCGCCGGCGTCGTGACCAAGATTCACAAGTAGACGCACAGACTAGCAATTGCTACGGGCAACACGTAAGGAACATGAAAGCAGCAGAACAACAGAAAGTCCGCATCAGGCTGAAAGCATTCGATCACCGAGTGATCGATCAGTCGGCGGAGCAAATCAAGGAAACGGTGAAGCGCACCGGAGCGCGTGTGCTTGGGCCTATTCCACTGCCGACGCGCAAGGAGCGATATACTCTGCTGCGTTCTCCCAATGCGGATAAAAAGTCCCGGGATCAATTTGAAATACGCACGCACAAGCGAATCATGGACCTGGTCGACCCCAACGACAAGACCATCGACGCGCTGATGAAGCTGGATCTGCCGGCTGGCGTCGATGTGGAAATTAAATTGCGCTAATGAGAATTGTGTAGCGGGATTGTTATGGGACTTGGACTTGTAGGAACGAAACTGGGAATGACGCGCGTTTTTACCGAAGACGGCGTATCAATTCCCGTAACTGTTGTCGAAGTGCAGCCAAATCGGGTTGCGCAGGTCAAGACGGCAAAGACCGACGGCTATTGCGCATTGCAGATGACCGCCGGCACTCGGCGCGAATCGAGAGTGACTGCGCCGATGCGCGGGCATTTTGAAAAGGCACAAATCGAAGCCGGTCGAAACCTGTGGGAGTTTCGCCTTGGCGAGGATGAAATAGCCAACTACAGTCCCGGAGACCGGGTTGGCGTGGCACTGTTCAGCAATGGGCAGAAGGTTGATGTGAAAAGTGTTTCAAAAGGCATGGGATTTACCGGTGTCATGAAGCGCTACGGCTTCGGCGGCGGACGTGCGACGCACGGCACTTCGAAAGCGCACAGGAAGCCCGGATCGATCGGTCAGAACCAGACGCCGAGCCGCGTGTTTCCGGGCAAGAAGATGGCCGGTCATGCGGGAGATCGCAATACGGTTCAGCAGAACCTGGAAATCGTGCGCGTAGACGAGGATCGCTCTTTGCTGATGATCAAGGGATCTGTGCCGGGCGCGTGCAATGCGGACATAATCGTGACAGCGGCTGTTAAGTCAGGCGCGGCAAAGGAATCTGAAAAATAGGCTATGAACCTGAACGTAATTGACAGGAACGGCGAAAAGCACGGATCGGTTGAACTTTCCGATTCAAACTTTGACGCCAGCTTTAACGAGACGCTCGTGCATCAGGTTTCGGTTGCGTGCCGTGCCGCGGCGCGAGCCGGGACAAAGGCGCAAAAGAACCGTTCGGCGGTTCGCGGCGGCGGTCGCAAGCCTTGGCGTCAGAAAGGCATGGGGCGCGCCCGGGCCGGCACCCTCAGCAGCCCGATTTTCCGAGGCGGCGGCGCAACCTTTGCAGCCAGCCCGCGCAGCTACGAGCAGAAGGTGAATCGCAAGTCGTACCGCGTGGCGATGCGCTGCGTTCTGTCCGAACTGCTTCGTCGCGGACTGCTGATCATAGTGAGCGATATGGATCTTGAAACCCATAAGACGCGCGAACTCGCAGGATGTTTGTCGCGCTTTGACAGGAGATCGACATTGATTGTCGACTCGGATGTAAACGAGAATCTGTATCTGGCTTCGCGCAACCTGCCCAATGTTGACGTCATCGCAAGTTCGATGCTGAATCCGGCATTGGCGATCGACAGCGGAAGAATACTGATGACACAGAATGCTGCGCAATCTGTAGACGAGTGGCTCAAATGAACAGGGAGCGCATGTATAACATTCTGATTTCGCCTATCGTGTCGGAAAAAAGTACGCGTATCGGAGAGTTGAACAATCAGTTCATGTTCGAAGTGTCGCGCGATGCGACAAAGACAGAAGTCAGAAAGGCGGTCGAAACAATCTTCGATGTTCGGGTGACGTCGGTTCAGATTCAGAATCTGCAAGGCAAGAAGAAACGGTTCGGCCGCACGATGGGCAAGCGCTCGGACCGCCGCCGCGCGTTCGTCAGGCTGCATGCGGATGACGACATCAGCTTTCATGAAGGTACATTGAAATGACGCTGGTCAAGCAAAAGCCGAACACTCCGGGGCAGCGGGGCACCGTCGTCGTAAAGACGCCCGGACTGCATCGGGGCAAGCCGGTCCGGTCGCTGACTGAGCCGGGGCGAACCATCAATGGCCGCAACAACGCAGGGCGCATTACGGTACGCCACCGCGGAGGCGGACATAAGCGGCGCTACCGCATTATCGACTTTCGCCGCAACAAGGATGGAATTCCGGCCAAGGTTGAGCGAATGGAATATGACCCGAACCGCAGCGCGAATATCGCACTATTGCTATACGCTGACGGCGAGCGGCGCTACATTGTCGCGCCAAAAGGGCTGAAGGTCGGCAGCGAAGTCATTTCGGGCGAACGGGTTCCGATTTTGCCCGGCAATGTGCTGCCTTTGAAGAATCTGCCGCAGGGAACCGTGGTGCACTGCATTGAGATGAAGCCGGGCAAGGGCGCGCAGATCGCCCGGGCGGCGGGAACCTCGGCGCAGTTTCTTGGCAGGGAAGGCAATTATGCGCTGATGCGCATGCGGTCAGGAGAGATGCGCAAGATCCACGTCAATTGCCGGGCTGCGGTCGGCGAAGTGGGCAACGAAGAGCATTCGCTGCGCAAATTGGGCAAGGCGGGCGCAAAACGCTGGCGCGGGATACGTCCCACAGTGCGCGGCGTTGCAATGAATCCGGTCGACCACCCGCATGGCGGCGGCGAAGGCAGAACATCGGGCGGCCGCGATCCGGTTTCGCCCTGGGGGGTGCCGACCAAAGGCTACCGAACCCGCAGCAATCGGCGTACGAGTTCCATGATTGTCCGGCGATCAAAGAAGAGGTGATGTGAAATGCCAAGATCAGTAAAGAAAGGACCTTTTGTAGATCATCATCTTTGGTCCAAGGTGGAAAAGGCCAAAGCGGCCGGCCGCCGGCAGCCGATCAAGACATGGTCGCGAAGATCAACCATTATGCCGGACTTCGTAGGATTGATGATCGCAATCCACAACGGACGTCAGCATGTGCCGGTCCTGATTACTGAGAACATGGTCGGACATAAGCTGGGCGAGTTTGCGCCTACGCGGACATTCAAGGGTCACGCTGCCGACCGCAAGGCGAAATAGGAGAATCGCAGATGCAAGTCCGATCGGTCACAAAATACGTACGCAGTTCGCCTTACAAGTGCCGCCTGGTCACCGACCAGATTCGGCGCAAGCCGGTCGAGCAGGCGCGGGATATTCTGATCTACAGCAAGAGAAAGGCGGCGGCTCTGGTTCTGAAAACACTGGATTCGGCGATAGCCAATGCCGAGGTGAACAACAACGCCAATATCGACGAACTTTATGTGCATTCGGCA
Source organism: Arenicellales bacterium (assembly GCA_965214615.1). Lineage (GTDB taxonomy): Bacteria > Pseudomonadota > Gammaproteobacteria > Arenicellales > JAJDZL01 > CBDAUN01. The sequence goes on along the minus strand of OZ243952.1, from coordinate 2,047,913 downwards.
TACATCGACGAGGGACCGGTCATCAAGCGATGGCGGGCCCGGGCGCGCGGGCGTGTGAACCGCATCATTAAACGAACCAGCCATATCACAGTCGTGGTGTCGGACGAGTAGGGAGAAACAAAGCAATGGGTCAAAAGGTACATCCTGTCGGTATTCGCCTCGCGCTGAAAAAGAACTGGTCTTCGAGCTGGTTTGCTTCAGGCAGAGACTACGCGAAATACCTGAAGGAAGATTTGAAAGTGCGCGAGTTTGTGAAAAAGCAGCTGGCAGGCGCGTCGGTGAGCAAGATTCTGATCGACCGTCCCGCGCAGAACATGAAAGTGGTGATTCATACCGCGCGGCCGGGAATTGTCATCGGCAAGAAGGGCGAAGATATTACAAAGCTGCGACGTGCGCTGTCGAAGATCAACAAGGCTCCGGTGGCGGTCAGCGTCGAAGAGATTCGCAAGCCCGACATGGACGCCAAGCTGGTCGCCGAGGCAATTTGCCAGCAGCTTGAAAATCGCATCATGTTTCGCCGGGCGATGAAGCGCGCCGTACAGAACTCGATCCGGATCGGCGCCCAGGGTGTCAAGGTGATGATCGCCGGGCGGCTCAACGGCGCGGAAATTGCAAGAACGGAATGGTATCGCGAAGGCCGGGTGCCTCTGCATACCTTGAGAGCGAATGTGGATTACGGATTTGCAGAGGCAAAGACCACTTACGGGATTCTTGGCGTGAAAGTCTGGATTTTCCATGGCGAGCAATTTACTGCCAAAGGCGTAAGGAAGAAGGTTTCCAAGGAAGTCGAGGGCGAACAGGCCGTATAGCGGCGGGCACGCGTCCGCATTGTCTGCGCAGCACTTCAATTCAGCATAATTTAGCGAAAGAAAATGCTTCAACCAAAACGAACCAAGTACAGAAAGCAGCAAAAGGGCCGCAATCGCGGCATGGCCACGCGCGGCAATCAAGTCAATTTCGGCGATTTCGGACTGAAGGCGACCACCAGGGGACGAATCACCGCACGCGAGATTGAAGCCGGCCGAAGAGCGATCAATCGCTACGTGAAAAGAGGCGGCAAGGTTTGGATCCGCATATTTCCGGACAAGCCTGTGTCCAAGAAGCCTTTGGAGGTTCGCATGGGCAAGGGCAAGGGAAATCCGGAATTCTGGGTGTTTGTGACCAAGCCCGGGCACATGATCTACGAGATCGAAGGGGTCAGCGAAGAAATGGCGCGCGAAGCGTTCCGGCTGGCCGGAGCAAAATTTTCAGTACGCACAGCGTTTGCAAAGCGACAGGGGATTCTATGAATACGGCAAGCGAGTTGCGCAAGCTTTCATCTGATGACCTGAGCAAGGAACTGATCAGCCTGCGGCGCGAGCAGCTGGAACTGCGCATTCAGCGCAGCAGCGAGCAGGTCGCGAATACGGTGAAGTTTCGCGAACTCAGAAAAGATGTGGCACGAATCAAAACCGTGATGAACGAAAAGGCGGACACATAGGATGGCAGAACAGGAAGGCAAGCGAACCCGGACTGTGTCCGGCGTGGTGTCGAGCGCAAAGCGCGACAAGACGATTACCGTCGTTGTCGAGCGCAAAGTGCCGCACCCTTTGTATCGAAAGTATGTAAAGCGCATCACCCGGCTGCATGCTCATGATGAGGACAACAGCTGCAATGAGAATGACAAGGTGACGATTCGCGAGTGTCGTCCGCTGTCAAAAACCAAGTGCTGGCAGCTGGTCGAAATCGTCGAGCGTGCGTCGTAGAGTGAAAATAGAGGGACAGCTGCAATGATTCAAATGCAAAGCATGCTCGATGTCGCAGACAACAGCGGCGCAAAGCGCGTCCAGTGCATCAAGGTTCTGGGCGGGTCCAAGCGGCGATATGCCGGAATCGGCGATGTGATCCGTATTTCGATCAAGGAAGCCGTTCCGAACAGCCGGGTACGCAAAGGCGATGTGCTGTTCGCGGTGGTTGTTCGAACCAGGAAGGGAGTGCGAAGAGGAGACGGGTCTTTGATTCGCTTCGACCGCAATGCCGCAGTGCTGCTGAATGCGCAGCTTCAACCGCTTGGAACGCGCATATTCGGTCCTGTAACCCGCGAACTCAGAGGCGAGCGTTTTATGCGCATTGTCTCTCTCGCACCCGAAGTGCTGTAGGAAGAGTTGAAATGAATCGACTGAAGAAAGGGGATGATGTGATTGTGCTCGCCGGCCGGGACAAGGGCAAGCGGGGCACGATTCTGGCCATGCTGGATGACGGGCGCGCACTGGTGAACGATGTAAATGTCGTGAAACGTCATACCCGCGGCAATCCGCAGCGTCAGCAGGCAGGCGGAATCGTTTCCAAGGAGGCGCCGATACAGCAATCGAATCTGGCTCTGTTCAATCCGACTTCCGGAAAGGGCGAACGCATCGGCATTCGGCACCTTGCAGATGGAACCAAGATTCGCTACTACAAGTCCAACGGCGAAAATGTCGACGTATAGGGTGATATCTGATGGCTGAATTGTCAAGAATGGAAAAATTCTACCGCGACGAACTGTTCGGGCAGCTGATGGCGAAGTTTGACTACGCCAACCCGATGCAAGTGCCGAAAGTGACCAAGATCACCTTGAATATGGGACTTGGCGAGGCAATTGTGAAAAAGGACAAGAACATTGTCATCAGCGCGGTCAGCGACATGACGCTGATTGCAGGGCAAAAACCGGTCGTCACAAGGGCGAACCGCGCAGTTGCGGCATTCAAGATTCGCGAAGGATTTGAAATTGGCTGCATGGTGACACTGCGGCGACGCAGAATGTATGAATTTCTAGACCGCCTGATTGCGGTCACAATCCCTCGTATCAGGGATTTTCGAGGCCTGTCCGCCAAGTCGTTTGACGGTCGGGGCAATTACTCATTCGGCATCAAGGAGCAGATTGTATTTCCCGAAATCGATTACGACCGGGTTGATGCGATCAGAGGCTTGGACGTTGCAATTACCACGTCGGCCAATACGGACGAAGAGGCCCGCGCTTTGCTCGCCGGATTCAATTTTCCATTACGGCAGAACTGACTTATGGCAAAGAAATCCGTAGTAGCGCGGCAGCACAAGCGCGAGCACCTTGTCGCGAAGTACGCCGAGCGCCGAAAGGAGCTCAAAATCAGGGTAAGCGATGAATCGCTCACCTATGAAGAACGCTGGGAAGCGATGATGGCGCTGCAGAAACTGCCGAGAGACAGCAGCTATGCCCGCTTGCGCAACCGGTGCGCCTTGACAGGGCGGCCGCGCGGGTACTATCGAAAATTCGGACTTGGGCGCAACAAGCTCCGGGATGTGGTCATGCGAGGCGACGCGCCTGGCGTAGTGAAAGCGAGCTGGTAAGACGATATGCCAATGACAGATCCAGTAGCAGACATGCTGACGCGAATTCGTAACGCGCAGCGTGCCGAGCACCCGACCGTTTTGCTGTCGAGTTCCAAACTTAAGGAGAAGGTGGCGGCGGTGTTGCAGTCGGAAGGCTACATTGCCGAATTCGAAAGGAGTGGCGAAGAGCCGAAATCGAACCTGATTATCAAATTGAAGTATTATCGCGGCGCTCCGGTGATCGAACGCATCCGGCGAATCAGCAAGCCCGGACGGCGCGTGTATTCCAGCTCAAAGGAGCTGCCGTCGGTCAATGGCGGTCTGGGCATTGCGATTGTTTCGACGTCTCAGGGAATTATGACGGCAAAAAAAGCGCAAGCGCTTGGAATTGGCGGAGAAATCCTATGCACAGTCAGCTGATGCCGAGAGGTTTGGGATGTCACGGATAGCAAAAGAGCCTGTGTCTGTGCCGAATGGCGTAAACGTCATGCTCGACGGAATGTCGATTGGCGTAAAAGGCCCGAAAGGGGAATTGAACATGAATCTGCATCCGGCGGTGGCGGTGTCCTGCGCCGATGATCAGATCAAGGTCGATGCACGCAACGCCAGCGCCAAGTCGCGCGCGATGTCCGGAACGTTCCGTTCGCTGATTGCGAACATGGTCACAGGCGTGACGTCCGGTTTCGAGAAGGGCATTTTAATCGTCGGAACCGGCTATCGTGCGAAAGCCGATGGCAACCGGCTCAATCTGTCGCTGGGATTTTCCCATCCGATTGAATTCGTAGCGCCAGACGCCATCACTTTCGAGATCAAGTCCGAAGGCGGCGGCCAGGTCGAACTGGTCATTCGGGGAATCGAAAAGCAGATGGTGGGTCAGGTGGCCGCGGATTTGCGAAGGCTGCGACCGCCGGAGCCCTATAAGGGCAAGGGTGTTCGATATGCCGATGAACGAATTCGCCGCAAGCAGGCGAAAAACGTAGGGTAGTACTTGTGAAGGACAAGAAAGCAAACCGATTGCGCAGGTCGAGAAAGACGCGCAGCCGAATTCGTGCGCAGGGCAAGCACCGACTTTGCGTGCTGCGTACGCCAAGACACATTTACGCGCAAATTATTTCGCCGGACGGAGGCCGGACTGTCGCCAGCGCTTCGACTCTGGAGGCTGAAGTTCGGTCGAAGATTTCCTACGGTGGCAACAGCGACGCTGCCCGCCAGGTAGGAGAGCGGATTGCCGGCAAGGCATTGGAGCTGAATATTAGTCAATTGGCATTCGATCGTTCGGGGCATCGGTTCCACGGCCGCATCAAGGCGCTTGCCGATGCAGCTCGAGAAGCAGGATTAACGATTTAAGGCAACGGATCACATTATGGCGGCAAGTGAAGGAAAATATTCGATAACCGATGAGAATAAGGAAGAGCTGATCAACGTTCGGCGAGTGGCCAAGGTGGTCAAAGGCGGACGCATTTTCGGCTTTTCGGCACTCGCTGTTGTCGGCAACGGCAAGGGGCGTGTCGGCATCGGCGTCGGCAAGGCGAGAGAAGTGCCGGTAGCGGCTCAGAAGTCGATGGAAAAGGCGCGCCGGAACATGACGAGCATCAAATTGAAAGGCGGTACGATTCACTACCCCGTAGTTGGCCGCCATGGCTCAGCGATGGTGGTGATGCGACCGGCGTCGGCCGGAAGCGGGATTATCGCGGGCGACACGATGCGCCTGATATTCGAATGTGCCGGGGTTCAGGACGTTCTGGCCAAGGTGATCGGGACGACGAATCCGATCAATGTCGCACGGGCTACGATTGACGGCTTGAAGTCGATCAAGAGTCCGCGAGAAGTCGCGGCAAAGCGCGGCAAGACAGTTGAAGAAATCCTGTAGAACACGGGAACCGGTTGAGACAAGGCAATGGGCGCAAACAAGGCAAGCGGTAAAAAGGTGCGGGTAAGGCTCGTACGCAGTGTTAACGGACGCTTGAAAAAGCATCAGGCGTGCGCGCGCGGGCTAGGGCTGCGGCGCATTAATCACGTTCGGGAGCTGGAAGATACTCCCGAGGTGCGAGGAATGATTCGAAAGATATCCTACATGGTGGACTGGGAGACGGTGAGCGAATGAGCGAGCGTTTGGAAGTGCGGAGCGCCCCGGGCGCGAGAAGGAAGGCAAAGCGTGTCGGACGCGGCGCGGGCTCGACGTTCGGCAGCACTTGCGGGCGTGGCGACAAGGGACAGAAGTCCCGCTCCGGCGGAGGTGTCAAGGCGTCTTTCGAGGGCGGTCAGATGCCGCTGCAGCGGCGTTTGCCCAAGCGCGGTTTTAATTCGTTGACGCCTAATGCGACCGCCGAGGTCCGGTTGTCGGAGCTGTCGCGATTTGCCGGCGAAACCGTAGACGTGGCATTGCTGAAAAAACACCGGATCATTGCGAAAAACGCGATGCGCGCCAAGGTAATCAACTCTGGAGCGCTGACCGCGAGCGTCAATCTTAAGGGAATTATGACCACGCCGTCAGCCAGAGAGGCAATCGAAGCGGCGAACGGAACAGTTGAAGACTGATTATGGCCAGAGAGAAATCATCAAAGAGCGTGCCGGGCATGGGAGGCCTGGGCGAACTGAGGATGCGGATACTGTTCGTGCTGGGCGCGATGGTGGTTTTTCGTCTCGGCACGCACGTGCCTATTCCGGGTGTGGACCCGGTCGCTGTGGCGGCATTGTTCGAGCAGACACGCGGCTCCATCGTAGATATATTCAATGTATTCTCCGGAGGCGCTCTATCCAGGCTTTCGGTGTTTGCTCTTGGCGTCATGCCTTACATTTCCGCGTCGATCATCATGCAAATGATGACAGCGGTGATTCCGCAGCTTGAGCAGCTGAAAAAGGAAGGAGAGGCCGGGCGCCGCAAGATCAACGAGTACACACGCTACGGCACGGTGCTGCTTGCGACTTTCCAGGGACTGGGGATTGCGATTGCGATTGAAGGGCAGGTGGCCGGCGGCAGCAATGTCGTGCTGACGCCAGGACTGGGATTCAAGCTGACCACGGTTGCCGCCCTGGTGACGGGCACCATGTTTCTGGTCTGGCTGGGCGAGCAGACGACTGAGCGCGGCATTGGCAATGGAATATCCATATTGATTTTCGCCAGTATTGTCGCCGGACTGCCTTCTGCAGTAGCCGGGACTTTGGAGCTGGCACGAACAGGCGCGTTTACGCCGATCGGTGTTCTCGCCTTGTTTATCGGAGCGATTGCCGTTACCGGATTCGTGGTGTTCTTTGAGCGAGGGCAGCGAAGGCTGACAGTGAATTACGCTCAGCGTCAGCAAGGACGGAAAATGCTTGCAGGACAGACCAGCCATCTTCCGCTGAAGATCAACATGTCAGGTGTGATACCTCCGATTTTTGCTTCGAGCATCATTTTGTTTCCGGTCAGTCTGGGCAGTTGGTTCGGCCAGACCGAAGGCATGGGGTGGATGCGTGACATTGCGACCACGATTGGTCCGGGGCAGCCGATCTACATGGTTTTATATTCCGGCCTGATCGTGTTTTTCTGCTTTTTTTACACCGCATTGGTGTTCAGTCCGAAAGATATGGCAGACAATTTGAAAAAATCCGGCGCTTTCATTCCAGGTGTTCGTCCGGGGGCGCAGACAACGCGCTATATTGACACGGTTGTGTCAAGGCTGACTCTGGCAGGAGCGATCTATCTTGTTCTGGTTTGCCTGATTCCGGAGTTTCTGGTGGTGCAATGGAGTGTGCCGTTCTACTTTGGCGGGACGTCGCTGCTGATCATCGTCGTTGTGATGCTTGACCTCATCTCGCAGGTGCAGTCGTATCTGATGTCGAGACAGTACGACAGTCTGCTGAAGAAATCGAATTTGTCCGGCGGACTGGGCGCGACACGCTAATACAGGAGGTTTGTCATGAAAGTGAGAGCTTCAGTGAAGAAAATATGCCGCAATTGCAAGATCATCAAGCGTCACGGCGTTTTGCGCGTGATATGCCGATCAGACCCGCGCCACAAGCAGCGTCAGGGCTAAGCGGTTGGCGCGGCGCAATTTGTTCTTAATGAATAACGATTAGAGGTAGTCAGAATGGCTCGTATCGCAGGCATCAACCTGCCTATGCAGAAACATGTGCGCATTGCGCTGACCTCCATCATGGGGGTCGGAGTGAGCACCGCGGAGAATATCTGTGATGCAGCGAACGTTGAGCGTGTCAGGAAAGTTCGCGACCTGACCGAAGACGAGGCCGAGCGGCTTCGTTCCGAGGTGGCGAAATATACGATAGAAGGCGACCTGCGCCGCGAAACGTCAATGAATATTAAGCGGTTAATGGACCTGGGGTGCTACCGCGGACTCAGACATCGGCGAGGGCTGCCTGTTCGCGGACAGCGCACCTCAACCAATGCTAGAACTCGGAAAGGTCCGAGAAAACCGATTCGCAAGTAGGGAATAATTGTGGCAAGAGCTAATACGAGAAAGCGGCGGACGAAAATCAAGCGTACGGTTCAAGAAGGCGTCGCGCACATTCACGCTACTTTCAACAATACGATCGTGACAATCACCGACAGGCAGGGAAATGTACTTTGCTGGTCGACTGCAGGAAAGATGGACTTTAAAGGTTCGAGAAAGAGCACGCCGTTCGCTGCGCAGATGGCGTCGGAAAATTGCGCGCGCACTGCGATTGACATGGGAATGAAAACGATTGACGTACAAGTGCGCGGACCCGGCCCGGGCCGGGACTCTGCATTGCGCGCTTTGAACAACGCCGGCTTGGAAGTCAGCAGCATAACGGATGTCACGCCGATACCGCATAACGGCTGCCGTCCGCCAAAGCGTCGCCGCGCATAACGGGAAGGTTTAGCTATGGCAAGATATACGGGACCAAGTTGCAAGCTGTCGCGTCGTGAAAATTACGACTTGGGATTGAAGCGCCGCGGCGCTGGTGTCGCGTCCACTCTCGGCGACAAGGTAGACATCAAATCTCTGGAGCAAAAGTGCCGCTGGGGCAAGTTGCCTGGGCAAAAGACCGGCGGACGCAGGGCAAGGGTCACTGTGTATGGCAAGATGCTTCGGGAAAAGCAGAAGCTGAGAAGAATTTACGGTGTGCTGGAAAAGCAGTTCCGCAGACATTATCAGGAAGCGGCCCGGCGAAAAGGATCAACGGGCGTAAATTTACTGCAGATTCTCGAATCCAGACTGGACAATGTGGTGTATCGCATGGGCTTTGGCTCTACGCGGGCCGAAGCGCGCCAGTTGGTTAATCACAACGCGGTTCTGGTCAACGGCGGACGGGTCAATATTCCTTCTTACGAAGTGCGGCCTGGCGACGTTGTAGAGATTCGAGAGAAGAGCCGCGAGCAGGTGCGCGTTATTATCGCCCTGGATTTTGCACAGCAGATCGGGTTTCCGGACTGGATTGACATGGATACATCGAAATTTCGCGGCACCTACAAGGAATTGCCTGAAAGAGAACAGTTGTCCGAAGATATCAATGAAACCCTTGTAATCGGTTATTACTCCAAGTAATTTGAATTGGAACAGGTTGAACCACATATGAACGAAGTCGCAGATTTTCTAGTTCCCCGTACGGTTGTCATTGATCAATCCGCTGACAGCCGGCGCGGCAAAATTTCATTGGAACCCCTTGAACGCGGGTTCGGGTACACCATCGGCAATGCGCTGCGTCGCGTTCTGCTGTCTTCCATGCCGGGGACCGCAGTGACAGAGGTGAGCATTGAAGGCGCTCTGCATGAGTACACGGTAATCGAGGGGATTCGGGAAGAAGTCATCGAAATTTTGATGAACCTTAAGAATCTTTCCGTTGCAATCGTCGGCAACGAGCGCGATACTGCAACGCTCACGGTGAAAAAGGAGGGATCGTGCGTCGTTACGGCAGCGGACATTCAACTGCCGCACGATGTCGAGATATTCGATCCGAATCACGTGATCGCCCACTTGCAGGACGGTGCGTCGCTTGACATGGAAATCACAGTGGCCAAGGGAAGGGGCTTTCGGGTGATTGACACTGATGAAGCTGTCGAAATTTTCGATACGGAAGTCACCGCCACTTTGGGCAAAATGGCGGTCGATGCCTATTTCACGCCGATCCGACGTGTGTCGTATTCGGTTGTGAATGCGCGCGTCGAGCAGCGGACCGATTTGGACAAGCTGATTCTGGATATTGAGACCAATGGCACGATCAAGCCGGACGAAGCGGTTCGCCAGGCCGCCAAGATTCTTTACGATCAGCTGTTTAATTTTGTCAATCTTGAAGAGACCAAGGAAGAGCCATTGGTCATTCTGGAGCCTGAATTTGATCCCGTGCTGCTCAAGCCGCTGGACGAGTTGGAATTGACAGTGCGTTCGGCGAACTGTTTGAAGGCCGAACAGATCCACTATATCGGGGATCTGGTACAGAAGACTGAAATCGATCTGCTGCGCACTCCGAATCTCGGCAAGAAATCGCTGGCTGAAATTAAGGATGTTCTCGCAGAGCGAGATCTGACATTGGGACAGGAATTGGAAAATTGGCCGCCGCCGTCGTTGCAGCGTGAAGCGCTGGAGCTTGGTCGGCTGAGGTAGGTACTGGACATGCGACATCGTAAATCTGGCCGACATCTGAATCGAACGTCGAGCCATCGTCAAGCGACGATGCAGAATCTGTCGAATGCGCTTTTTCGCGAAGAGCACATCAAGACGACGCTGGCGAAGGCCAAGGAACTGAGGCGGCATGCAGAGCCGCTGATTACGCTTGGGAAAAAGCCATCGCTTGCCAATCGGCGACTTGCGTTCGCAAGACTGCGGGACCGGGAAATGGTGCTGAAGCTGTTCGGCCCGCTGGCGGAACGCTACAAGGATCGTCCAGGCGGCTATACGCGCATTCTCAAGTGTGGATATCGTGCAGGAGACTCGGCGCCGATGGCTTACATACAGCTGGTCGATTCGGAAATATTTAACGATCCTGACGAATAGGGATCGATTATGACCGCCGGTTCGGCGGCATAAATTCAATTATCGCGTCGCACCTGACTTTACTCGGGGAACGGGCGATTCCTCAGGCTCTTGCCGCTTCAATTCCGGTTACGCGCCGATGAGAAACACCATGCAAGCGGACTTCTCAAAAGATGCTGTTCTCGATTTCTGGTTCGAGGACAGCCGCAATTCGTTCGAATTGTTCCTCGCGCGCAGGGAGATATGGTTTTCAGCGAGCGATGAATTCGATGCCTGTGTCAAGTCACAATTCGAACACTATATCGCTCCTGCTGCGAGCGGCCAGTTGAGCCACTGGGAAAACGACAGTCAAGGCTTGCTTGCCTTGATCATCGTGATGGATCAGTTCCCGCGCAATATCTATCGCGGTACATCCAAGGCGTTTGCCAATGACCGTGCCGCGCTTCGCGTGTCCCGGCTGGCTGTGGACCGGCAAGTGGACGCACACTGGGGCATGGCAGAACGTTTGTTTGCGTATCTGCCATTTGAACACTCCGAAGAGCTGGAAGTTCAGAAAACTTCGATGCGGCATTACCAAAGACTGCTTGATGACAGCGAGGGCACGGGTTACCGCGAAACCATGGTCGAGGCTTACGACTATGCGCTGCTGCACTATCAGATCATCGACCAATTCGGGAGATTTCCGCATCGAAATGAAATTCTAGGCCGGGCATCTACGGAGCAAGAGACTGCGTTTATGAGTTCCGGCGCAGAAACTTTCGGGCAGGTCAAAAAATAGGCAATTATGTAATATAGTTGACAAACCATCAGTTCGAATTATGGACAAAAAACAATTTCATCATTCGTGCCCGCGAAGCATAAGCTTTTGTTGTTGCGTATTTTTATCATAATCGCACCGGACAAGGCGATCGGCGAGCCCTGCGTCAAGCATTCACAAACCCCCGTCGATTTTCGTCCAAATACCCAATTTATCCCCATGAAGGAGCGCATTTTGCGCACTTTCCAGCGCTTGCATCCGCGTTTTCACATCAGCGCTTGACAGTACGAACCTCGCCGTTATCATTGCGGCCATGGAAAAAAGGGACTGTCGAACACGCTGCTGAGGTTGAACCTGATCGCTTTCGCCTTCCACGGCGTGTGAGATCTTTTGTGCGAACTGTGGTTCCAGGCGCGCCGCCAGTGCTTCCGGCGAAAGTGATTTTTCCTCCTCATCGACCCAATCACCTCCTGGACTGATTTCCGCAGCTGGCGCGAACTGCTGGCACCAATCGCCTTTTCACTATCTGTCCGCATCACATATTCAATGCAGACGCCCGCGCATCGGTGCTGTTTGTGCCGTTACCCAAAGAGTCAATTCAGCAAGAAATCTTAAGCGCTCAGCTTGAATTGTCATTCGAGCTGAACCGAAATCCCGCAATTTACCAACCCATCGTCGTTACACCCTTGACAACGTCAGCTGCCAAAACTTAATTCGAGGTTGATACGCTCAAATCGCGGTCAATTCTTTTTGGGTTGGAACTCGCTGGCGCGGTGGTGCGGCGGCGGATGATGCTGGTTGGCAAAATATCGTGGCAAAGCGGTTCTTCTAATCCACTCTTAATTCTTGCAACCAGGCGGCGTGCGGCCAGTGCACCGATATCCCCGATTGGCTGACGAACCGTAGTCAGAGAGATCATCGACCAGCTAGCCATCGGTATGTCATCGACACCGATAATGGAAATGTCCTCAGGCACCTTCAATCCAAACTTCTGACAGGCTTCTAACGCGCCAATCGCAATCACATCGTTGCCACAGAAAATCGCAGTCGGTGGTCTGGGCTGGTTCAAAAGATGAATCAAGCCAGAATAGCCGCTGTCATGAGAATAGTCGCCCCAAACCACATATTCATTCTTTAACTCGAACCCATTGGCCTCCATTTTTCGTCGGCCACCGTTAAACCGGTCAATAGTGGTCGATGTATCCTGAGGGCCCATAATGAATCCAATGCGCTGGTGGTCGAGGTCCAATAGATGTTGAATAGCTTCGGTGCCTGCAGCTTGATTGTCACTTTCAACGACATCCACATTGTTGGCTCGGTTGGAGCGAATCGCTAATACGGTCGGCACCCTTCGATCAACCAGGAAATTAACGGCCGGGGAATGAATTGATGCCGTTGCAAATACAACGCCATCCAAAGACGCGTCAATCACCCCTTGAATTTTGCGCCGGTTGCCAGAATAAGACAGATCGTCGATGATCAGAATCATGTCGAATCCTAATGCATCCAGCTCATCGTGGATGCGATCAATTAAAAAGGGATAGAAGGAATTGTGCAAGGCGCCAACAACGGCACCAATCAAGCCACGACGCATTCCCGACTTGCGGCTACTTTCTGCGCGCGCCACGTAGCCAAGCTCATTGGCGGCCTCTTCAATTCGAAGGCGTGTGCCGTCAGCAATTTTGCCACTGCCGGATAAAGCACGCGACGCTGTCGATTCTGCAACACCGGCGTGTGTGGCAACATCACGCAGCGTCACCGATAAATATTTTTCCGTTTTGCTCATGGCATCAACAAAACAAATTACATAGTAGTTTTCGTTATCAAAATATCAGGCAGATATCGATACATAGCAGTATACAAGATGCCTTTTGGTTCGCATCATACCGATTTCAATAAATAACCTACAGTCATGATAGTTAGAATTAAGAAAATCATTTGTGAAATATTATTGCAATATTGTGCAATATTCTTTATTATTGCAGAAATATTGCATATACTACGGATGAAAGTAATTCATTCATTTCTAGCAGGAACAGACTAGTTGCAACACATCTGACTTAAGTCAGAGCGAGGGATCAGAATTATGAAAACTGTTGGACACCTTATCGGTAAAGCGCTCAAAGCATACGGCGTTCCTTACATTACCGGATTACCGGGACATGGAAATTGGAATTTACTTGACGCATTCAATGACGCCGGGTCAGATGTTCGAGTTATTCAAACCATGCATGAGCAGGCTGCTGTGCACATCGCAGATGCGCATTATCGAGCAACTGGCCAGCCCATTGCTGCCTGCACATCGATTGGACCGGGCGCTGCAAATACCGTCATGGGCCTGGCCAATGCCCATTGCGACTCAACCGCACTGCTACTGATCACTGGAGCTGCCGCGACACATATGCGCGGACATGGCGTCATGCAGGAGATGGACCGGGAAAATGTTCCGGACTTCACCAAAGTTACTGCAAACGTAACCAAACGCAACTTCGACATGATCACGGCAGACTCCGCTCCCTTTATCATGCATCGAGCGTTTAACGCAATGCTCACAGGTCGTCCCGGACCTGTTCACATTGACATCCCTCTCAATGTGCAGTCCGAAACAACTGATATTGAGATTCAGGACCTTAAAGAGCGGCTACCGACGGGCCGTTCGCGCGCCGACAGTACGGCGATCGAAGCAGCAATCCGACTACTACTGAGTGCAAAACGCCCCTGTATCGTTGCCGGTGGCGGTGTCATAACCGCCAATGCCAGCACACACCTGAAACGATTGGTGGAACGATTGGGGATTCCCGTCGTATTTACCTGGAATGGTAAGGGTGCACTCCCTGAGGATCACCTCATGAACGCCGGTACGGTGGGCTGGCCAGGTTCTCTATCTGGAAACACCATGGCCAGTGAAGCGGATGTCGTTATGTCGCTGGGTTGCAGATTTAATGACTGGTCGTCATCATCATGGCGTAAAGGCGTCAGTTTCTCGATTCCTGACAGCAAGTTAATCCATGTTGACATTGATCCTCGCGAAATCGGTAAAAATTACCCGGTGGAAGTCGGCATCGTCGCTGATATAGCGTTGACATTAGAAGACATAGATGCCGGCATTTCCGCCAAACAGGCACGCATCGCTTACCAAAACCACAGTGGGCAGCACGAACGTCTGGCCAAACTTTGGGCGCAGTGGGACGAACAAATGGAGCCGCGTCGCTCCCACGACAAGATTCCAACGACAATGCTTAGAGCACTGCGAGAACTGCGCAAGGTTCTGCCTCGCCACGGCATCGTAACGGTTGGATCCGGACACCCGCAAAGTTCAACAAAGCAAGACTTTCCTGTTTATGAGCCTCGCACCCACATTACGCCTGGCAGCTATTCACCGATGGGGTTCGCACTGCCAGCAGCCATTGGTGCAAAGCTTGCCCAGCCTGATACACCGGTCGTGTGCATTATTGGCGATGGTGATTTCATGATGTGCATGCAGGAATTGGCGACCTGTGTGGCCTATAGCATCCCGGTGGTCTTTCTGGTGTTGAACAATTCAGGCTACATTTCAATTCGCGACGGGCAGGATGCCTTAATGGGGCGAAACATCATCTCCGAGTTCACCAATCACCGCGAAACACCCTCACCTTATTCGGTGCAATTTGCCCAATTGGCAAAGTCGTTCGGGATTGAATTTGCCAAACAAGTGCAATCTGTCGACGAAATCGGCACCACCATCAAGGCCGCACTGGCAAATGGTGGGCCGGCACTGGTTGAAGTTCCAATTACCCGTGATGTATCCATCGCTGCTGCCAACGTTGTAGGCTGGTGGGATTTCCCACTGGTTCCAACCGCACCGCAGGCAGTACTGGAAGACTACAGTGCAGGTTTAGCTGCTGAACAACACCAGGGTCAGGACACCAGTTCGATTGCATTGGTGCAGGCACAAGGTGCCGTCGGATAACCGCCAATAAACCTATTTCTTTTTTGACTATCACATTTACATTGAGGATAAAAGATGAAAATGAAAATCTTAGCCATTGCCGCAGCTGCCAGTTTGCTGACCGGCATCGCATCCGCAGACTATGACGGTCTGCCCCGGACTTTTCTGTGGAACCCAGGATTCAATGAACTGGTTGAAACCTCCGACTACCAAAAAGAGGGTCCCTACACAATTGGATTTTCCAACGCCTCGCAAGCCGATTTATGGCTGGTCACTTTCTTTCATGGCGTGCAATGGGCAGCCGATCAAAATCGTGATCAACTGGCTCGCTTTCTCGTAACCGATGCCAACAGTGATCCAACCAAGCAAGTATCAGACATTCAGGATTTACTGAATCAGGACATTGACTTGCTGTTGGTCAACCCGGCAACTGCAGATGCACTGGATCCGATTCTGCGCCGTACGATGCGTAAAGGCATTCCAGTCGTCACTGTCGCACGGCGTGTCGAAAGTGACGATAGTTTCGTCAGTTTCGTTACCGCTTCTGATACAGCCTTGGCTCGAATCAGCGCGACCTGGCTGGCAGAAACGCTCAATGGTCAAGGCCGCATTGTGCTGTTGCCCGGTTTGGCAGGTGCGAGCCCTGCAGAAATCCGATTGCAAGCAGCCAAAGAAGTCTTTGCCCAGTTCCCTGGTATTGAAATTATCGACACGCAGTACACCAGTTGGAGCCCTGCCAACGGCAAACAGATCATGTCTGCAGTCGTTCAACGCGAAGGTGCTGACACAATTGATGGCGTCTGGGCAGACAGTGGCCTGCAAGGTTCAGGGTCCGTTGAAGCATTTCTCAACGCCGGCGTCGCTGCGGCAGATATTCCACCGCACACCGGCGGCGACCTGAATCGCATGTACAAACTGGCCCACGAACATGGCTTTGCATTTTGCGGCATCGACTACACACCGTCGATTGGGATCGCTTCCGTCGGAGTGGCGTTAAACGTTCTGAATGGTTCGGCAGTACCCAAGCGCCTGGATGTCAACTTTCAAGTTGTCGTTTCTGAAGGCCATGAAACCAATTCAATCAAAGCCGACGTGCTGTTGGCGGACTATGTGGCACTAGATCGGCCCGATGATTTCATTATGGGGCATGGCATGGGACCGGAATATGATCCCAAAACTTTCAGTGTAGATTTACCAAACTGAATCCATTGACGATTCACATTCAGCGATGGAACTAGCCCGGCTGACCACAAGCACGGTCGGGCTATATTCTAAAATCCGCTCAAGATCTCAAACATGATTGAATTGACTGGCATTACAAAAACTTTTCCAGGTGTGAAATCACTGGACAAAGTCGATTTTGAAGCCCAATCCGGTGAAACTCACGCACTGCTTGGTGAAAATGGTGCCGGCAAATCCACGCTGATAAAGGTGTTGTCCGGTGCTTACGTACCTGATGAAGGCTCCATTCGATACGACGGAGTCGAGCGGCGCTGGACATCGCCTAAAGCTGCGCAAGATGCAGGAATCTACACAATTTACCAGGAACTGGTCCTGTTTCCTGAGTTGTCAGTTGCGGAAAACATTTTCTTGGGACGTTCACCGAAAAAATGGTTCGGGGCAATTGACTATGGCCAGATGTATTCAGACGCGAGTGAAGTTCTAAACCGTTTTGGCCATGATCTAGACCCACGTGCACCCATACATCAACTGAGTCTGGCCGATCAGCAAATGGTTGAAATTGCAAAGTCGCTCGTGGGCAACACCAAGCTGCTGGTTCTTGATGAACCAACTGCGCTGATATCGGGCAGCGAAGCCAAACTCCTATTTGAATGTATCAATAATTTGCGCGCCAATGGGGTGTGCATTATTTACATTTCCCACCGACTCGAAGAAATCTTTGAACTCGCCGACCGCGTGACTGTTTTAAAAGACGGACAGAAAGTCGCGACACGACCGGTTCGTGAACTGAATCGTGATCGATTGATCTCGCTAATGGTTGGCCGTGAACTCGATGACATCTATCCTGTGAAAGTGCTGCCTCCTAAAGAGCCGGCACCGGTATTGTCGGTACGAAACATAAAAATGCCGCCCAGCGTCAAAGATGTTTCGTTCGATATCTATGCTGGTGAAGTTGTTGGCATGGCCGGGCTCGTTGGATCCGGTCGATCAGATTTAGCGCACGCAATATTTGGTTCGCTGCCACGTGTCGATGGTGTCGTCACGCTGGCCGGTGAAACCTTTAATATTCCAACGCCGCGAACCGCCATTGACCGCGGCTTAGGGTTTCTGACCGAAGATCGAAAGGGACAGGGACTGTTGATGCAACTGGATTTGGCGAGCAATATATCTGCCCCGGTGCTGCGCGAATTTACGCGTCGCACAGGTATTGATCGTCACTATGAAATTCAAGCGGCAAAGGATGAAGTTCAGCGATTTCGGATTGCGGTGCCAACGGCAACTTCGGCGGTGAACAACTTATCTGGCGGCAATCAGCAAAAGATACTGTTTGCCCGATGGAGTCGTGTCTGTCACCGCGTTCTCATTCTTGATGAACCGACACGCGGCGTCGATGTCGGCGCGAAAGTGGAAATCTACCAGATCATCAGAAAACTTGCTGATGAAGGGGTCGGCATCTTGGTGATTTCATCAGAGCTGCCTGAAATCATTGGACTTTGCACGCGCGCCCTGGTCATGCGAGAAGGAACCATCAGCGGTGAAGTGACCGGTGTTCAAATGACCGAGACAACGATTATGAATCTGGCGACTGCTAGTGTAGCCGCATGAATCAATTGCAATAGCATGTTTGATTCGATTGCCAAAATAGCTCGACGACTGCGCGTTGACTTTTCGCTGTGCGTCGTATTGATTCTCTTGATTGTTGTGCTGATTATCGGCTTTGCATTAAGCGATCGATTCGGCACCACGCGCAATTTGATGAATGTGCTGGAACAGTCCGCGGCACTGGGTTTTGTCAGTTTAGGCCAGTCATTGGTCGTCCTTGCGGGCGGCATTGATCTTTCCGTCGGTGCGGTCGTCACTGCGAGCGCAGTGATAATGGCTACGGTAGTCGAACACAATCCGCACCTAATGATTCCGATGATTTTTGCGGTGCTTGCATTCGGCACCATGATTGGTTTTTTAAATGGTTACCTGACGATCAAAACCGGTGTCCATCCTCTCATTGTTACACTTGGTACCGCATCGGTTCTCAACGGACTTGTGTTGCTGTATACCTTGCAACCGACTGGCGGCGTGCCGTTTTGGTTTGAGGAATTTGCCTACGGCCGCATCGGACCATTGCCGGTCGCTGGAATCGTCATGCTCATTTGCTTTGCTGCGGTGTGGTACTTGTTGAAGTATACGACGCTGGGACGATCCATTTATGCGGTCGGTGGTGATGAAGAGGCGGCCCGACTGACGGGCATCAATGCGCGACGCACCACCTTGTTCGCATATTCGGCATGTGGATTCTTCGTTGCACTGGCGGGTGCCTATTATGTCAGTCGCACCGGTGTCGGTGACCCCAGAATTGGTGAGCAGATCACTCTCGCATCAATTACACCGGTGATTGTCGGGGGTCTGCTTCTCGGTGGTGGTAAAGGCAACATACTCGGCACGCTAATGGGCGTTTTTTTGATCTCATTGTTGAATAACCTTTTGAACTACATGAATATATCGACATTCATTCAATGGGTTGTTCAAGGATTGATCATCTTGATCGCCGTATCAATCTATGTCAATAGGGTAAAGAAACTTTGAATTCTCACCTCATGAATTCGTTTGCGCTTTCGAACTTGAAGCGGTTTTCGCTGCCATTGTCATTGATCGCTTTGATTGTGTTTGCAACGATCATCCAACCGGCATTCCTGGCACCGAAGAATCTACAAGATATCTTTACGCAAGCCGCACCGTTGGGAATCGTCGTACTGGGTCAGGCCTTCGTGATTCTGGTGCGTGGCTTGGATTTGTCAGTGGCGTCACTAATGGCGACCGTGGCAGTCATTGCAACAGCGTTCAACGCGACTAGTGATACCGCGATTCCGGTCATCTTCGCGGTTGCCATCATTTTCTCTGCACTCGTCGGACTGATCAATGGCATTTTGATCACCAAACGTAATGTTTCCCCATTTCTTGCCACCTTGGCAATGATGATTGTTTTGCAGGGACTGCGTTTTTACTACACCCAGGGTGCGCCAGCAGGATCGTTGCCGGATGGTTTTCGATTTTTAGGCACTGGGCGCTTGGGTGGGTTTCCGGTTGCATTCATCGCATTTATGTGCCTGTTTAGCCTATTGGCATGGCTTTTGCATAAAAGTGCATTTGGCAGGCAAGTCTATATTACGGGCGGTAACCCAATCGCCGCAGACTTGTGCGGTATCCGTTCTGACCGAGTCATTATTCTGTGCTACGTGATCTGTTCGATTATGGCTGGAATCGCCGGTTTGTTCCTGGTTGGATTTGTTGGCACGGTTGACAACTGGGTCGGACGCGGTTACGAGTTGGATTCAATTGTTGCTGCTGTTATTGGAGGGGTTGCGCTGTCCGGAGGGGTCGGAACCATTTGGGGCGCTGCGCTTGGCGCGTTGATTCTAATTTTACTGTTCAACATCGTGATTATTCTCGGACTGCCTGTACAAGCACAGTTGATTATCAAGGGAGTCATCATCATTTTCGCCGCGGCAATGTTTGTGCAGGCGAAAAAATCATGAAAACCATGAGAGTAGCGACAGATTATTCCAAGGAGCTAAGTGTATGCCAATCAAGTATCTAAAGCGCGGCAAGCCAGCAGCCGATCAGGCACTGGACGACGACAGAACGCGTTTGGTGGTCGAAGCCACCTTAAAGGAAATCGAAACACGAGGCGACCTGGCGGTCCGTGAATTCAGCGAAAGGTTCGATCGATACTCACCGCCATCGTTTCGCTTGACCGCCAGTGAGATTGAAGCCATCGTTTCACGAGTTTCTCGACAGCAGATGGCAGACATTCAATTTGCGCATGATCAGGTCTGTAAATTTGCCCAAGCGCAGCGCGATGCCTTGCTCGACATTGAGATAGAGACCTTGCCGGGTGTATTTCTAGGTCATCGGAACATACCCGTTCAGTCCGTTGGCTGTTATGTTCCAGGCGGGAAATTCCCGATGGTTGCATCTGCACACATGTCTGTTGCAACAGCAAAAGTCGCGCAAGTCCCTAGAATCGTGGCCGCGACCCCGCCATTTAATGGCGAACCGAATCCGGGCGTGATTGCTGCGATGGCCATAGGTGGCGCGCATGAAATCTATGTACTTGGCGGGATTCAAGCCATTGGTGCACTGGCGCTTGGAACCGAGTCGATTGAGCCTGTGCACATGCTCGTGGGACCGGGGAACGTGTTTGTTGCCGAAGCCAAGCGGCAGTTATATGGTCGGGTTGGAATTGATCTTTTTGCCGGCCCCACAGAGACAATGGTCATCGCCGACGAATCGGCTTGCGATGCTGAGATCTGTGCGACTGACTTGTTGGGACAGGCTGAACATGGTTACAATTCACCCTGCTTTTTGATTACCAACTCACAAGATCTGGCGAGGCGCACTGTGCTGGAAATCGAGCGCATTTTGGAAATTTTGCCGACTGCGGAAACTGCACGCGCCAGTTGGGAAAACTATGGTGAAGTGATCGTTTGTGACACCTATGAAGAAATGCTTGATGTCGCAAACGACATTGCTTCAGAACATGTGCAGGTGATGACGGACAGGGACGACTGGTTTTTAGAAAATATGCACAGCTATGGCGCACTGTTTTTAGGGGCGCGGACCAATGTCGCAAATGGCGATAAAGTGATTGGAACAAACCACACCTTGCCCACCAAAAAGGCAGGTCGTTATACTGGCGGGCTTTGGGTTGGAAAGTATATCAAAACACATTCCTACCAGAGAGTTGTGACCGATGAAGCCGCGACATATATTGGACAGTATGGATCTCGACTCTGCATGTTGGAAGGATTCGTCGGCCATGCTGAACAGTGCAACCTTCGAGTCCGCCGCTATGGCGGAATTGATGTGCCTTACGGTCATGGTGCCCCGGTTGACAATAGTGCTTAGCCTGTACACCGATTCGATCTGCCAAGGCGCGCCGCTGTGGCAATTCGCTCTACGACACCGCCAAATTACAAAATTCGACCGGCAAAATGCGGTAGCGCTCCATGCAATTCGCCCGCGTCACAACCACCGATCGCGGTGCTTAGCGAAGAATCTTTGCAAAGGGCGGTTGGGTAAACTTCAATATTGCGAGTGCGAAGCTGACATTGCCCAAACTTGCGACTATCACCAAGCCTCTGCCCTGCTTATTTTCTAAGAATAAATTTATCAGAATTGTTTACATTCGCCACTTCGATCTCGTGAAATACCTCCGCGTCTGTTACCATCCATGGTGATTCAAAATTCAATCGCGGGTGGAGAGTTTTCCCCGTTAGGCCCCGCTGCGATTCAAGTTGATCGGTATCGCTCCCCTTCACACTGGCGCTTGCCTAGAGAACCCAATTGTCCCATTGCAAACTCGACACGATGGCCTTTTCGGTTTCGTTGTCTAGTGCAATTTGCTAAGAGCCGTGACAATAGAAATATTCAGGTGGTTTATGATCTTCAAATATGAAACCAAGGTGAAGCCCGAGTGGATTGACTACAACAGTCATATGCAAGATGCATTCTACGGCTTGGTGTTCAGTTACGCGGTCGATGCGCTGCAGGATTCAGTGGGCTTCGATCATGAATACCGCACCCGCACAGATTGTACGATTTATCTGTTAGAGGACCATCGGTTCTATCTGCAAGAACTTTATTGCGGGGATCATCTGCGTGTCGAAACGCGAGTACTTGATGTCGATGACAAGCGATTTCACTTGCAACTTGAAATGCGAAAAAACAGCGAGTTGGTGGCCATCTGCGAACTTATCGAGTTGCACGTGTGCAAAGTTCCCAAGCCAAAAGCCTGTGCAATGCCTGACGAAATTCGAGTGAAATTGGAAAATGCCAAACAGCCGCTTGATGAAAGCTCACCGCATCGCTTTCGATCCCGTGCACTGCAATTGCGATAACGAACAGCTGCCTGCCCACCGCCGGCGAAGTTACTCACTTCGTTATTACATTCAATTGCAACAACATTTCGTAACGTGAGCAACTTCGGAATTTAAGCGCTTACCGTCGCGAAGCACAATCCATCTACAGTCGACGTTTGGGTAAGCTAACGGAAGTTTAATTGCGTCAGGACAAGTCCTGCAATTGGGGGATGCTATGAAATAGTCAATTGGTTGAAACGATTCATTGCAACCCAACGGGTTTGACTCCCGCCCCGCAAAGGCACAGCCTGCCAGCCGCAAGCGAGTGTTGCATGGTCTTCGGCAACGACGGTCGCGAAGCGTGCACAGCGGATGATGCAACGCCTATGAAGGGTTGGCCAAGTATGGCTATACCCATGAGACCGTCACACACTCGGTGGGTGAATATGTCAGAGGCCGAGCACACACCAATGGTGCAGAATCGTTCTGGCCGTGTCTAAAGCGCGGCTACTACGGCGTGTATCACAAGATGAGTCCCAAGCACCTGCAAAAGTATGTGGACGAGTTCAGTGCCAGGTAAAATGTACGGGAACTGGACACGATGATTCAGATCGACGCCACCATCTGCGGTTTGTTTGGTAAATTGTTGAAATTCGCGGACCTCATTGACAGCATCGATGAGGCGGATTCAATAACCGGCATGCGGTGGTGAGCAAGCAGTCAGAAAAACCGGCGAAATCAGACTGATTTTTCACCTGTCAACTATAATGCATAATTCCCAAAAATAAGGGGTTGTCGAGACAGCCTTCTAGTATGAAGATGCTGTGAGATGCTCAATTGCCGCGGCTGCCGGTCTAGGCACAAGAGTCATCAGCGAATTGTATTTTCACCTCGACGGACTTGACCTGTTTCCTGAAAAGGCAACAACTTGACATTACTGAGCAAAACCAGCCTGATTGCGGAAGAACTAAAAACATTCCCGACTCTTTTTTTTGCATTCCGCACTCGTTAGGATAATCCTCGCATTCGAGTTGCGGTTGGCCTTTCAGGCTATTCAAGACAATCGACAGGAGCGACCATATGAAAAAGCCAGTGCGTGTCGCCGTCACAGGCGCAGCAGGACAAATTAGCTACAGCATGCTATTTCGCATCGCTGCAGGAAACATGCTTGGACCTGACCAGCCCGTTGAATTGCAGATGCTGGAAATTTCTCCGGCGATGGCGGCTTTGAACGGAGTGGCCATGGAGCTTGACGATTGCGCATTCCCTACGCTGGCGGGATATGTGGCAACCGATGACCCGGAAGTCGCTTTCGGCGATGCCGACTACATACTGCTCGTGGGCGCCAGACCGCGGGGTCCGGGCATGGAGCGCGGAGATCTTCTCGAGGCGAATGCGGCTATTTTTACCGCGCAAGGGTCCGTAATCGATCAATGCGCCAGCGATAGCGCCAAGATTCTGGTCGTAGGCAATCCGGCGAATACGAACGCGCTGATTACGGCAAGCCGCTTTAAACGACTTGACCGCTCCCAGGTTGCTGCAATGACCCGTCTGGATCACAACCGTGCGATCAGTCAGCTTGCCAGCAAGGCAAACTGCGCTTCCGCCGACATAGCTCACGTGTGCATCTGGGGCAATCATTCTGCCACCCAGTATCCCGACATACATCACGCGACGATTAACGGCGCCCCCGCTCTTGAAATGGTAGGGCGGGACTGGATGGAAAGCGACTTTATCCCCCGGGTGCAGAAACGCGGTGCGGAAATCATCGAGGCCAGAGGCCTGTCGAGTGCGGCTTCGGCCGGCAGCGCGGCGATTGATCATATGCGGATTTGGAACGATGGGACTCCAGGCGATGAGTGGACGAGTGCTGCCGTGGCATGCGACGGTTCATACGGGATAACCCAGGGATTGGTGTATTCGTTTCCGGTGACGTGTCGCAACGGCGCGATCGAGGTGGTGCAAGATCTGGAAGTCAGCGATTTCAGCGCCCAGCGCATGAAAGTCACTGAAGATGAGTTAATTGCAGAAAGGGACGCAATACGCCACATGCTTTGACATGCTCTCAATTTCGGTTGTCATCCCTACCCATGACCGAAAATCTGTACTTCGGCGCGCACTGGAATCTGTTTTCGCTCAAAGCCGTCCGCCTGACGAGGTTGTCGTAGTCGATGACGGTTCAACCGATGGGACCGGAGCGATGGTTGCGTCGGAATTCAAAAGTGCGATCTATATCAGTCAGGCGCACAAAGGTGTCAGCAGCGCGCGGAATCTGGGAATTCGCAGCAGCCGTTTCGAATGGCTGGCGTTTCTTGATTCCGATGATGCATGGAAGCCTGAAAAACTTAAGATGCAGGCCGAGTGGCTTGAAAGCGATGATTCGCTAAGGATTTGCCACTGCGATGAAATTTGGATTCGCAATGGCGTTCGTGTGAACCCGAAGCTCAAGCATCGCAAGCGCGGCGGTTCCATCTATAGACACTGCCTACCGCTGTGTGCGATATCCCCGTCTTCGGTCATCATGCATCGAAGCATCTTTGACAATCTGGGAGGATTTGATGAAAGTCTTCCTGTGTGCGAAGACTACGACATGTGGCTTCGCGTCGCCAGCGAATATGATGTGGCATACGTCGATGCGCCGCTTGTGGTCAAATACGGAGGGCATCCGGACCAATTGTCACGCGCCTATCCAGCAATGGACCGATATCGAATCGCCGCGCTGACGAAGATACTGGATCAAGGCAATCTATCCAGGCAAGACCGGTTGAGGACTTTGGAGATCTTGCTCGAAAAACTTGCCATTTACAGCAATGGCGCAGCCAAACGTAGCCGGTCTGGCGAAGCGCAGGCGCTCAATGCAATGCGCAGACGCTATGCCGGTGAATCCGAATCGTTGAGGCTGCATGTCCAGGATTAACCTAGTGGCGGCCCTGGCATGCGAGGCGCGTCCTTTAATCAGCCGGTTTCGACTGAAGAGGCAGCATCAGGATTCGCATGTCGGTACGATTTACCGTTCACAGCGCATGGCGCTGACTGTGAGCGGCATAGGCAGGGCCGCATCTGCCGCCTCTGTCGGCTATCTGCACGGACGATTTGGCGTCAGCGTTGCCGAGGCATGGCTCAACGTAGGGGTTGCGGGTCATCGGTCGCGCAAAGTCGCCGATGGATTTATTGCCCATTCGATCTATGAAGCCTCTACGGGTCGGATTTGGCATCCGCCTGCGGTCATTGATCTGCCTGTATCTTCGGATTTGCTGACTACCGTGGATATGCCTGAAACAGGCTATGCGAAAGATTGCGGCTACGACATGGAAGCGTCCGGATTCTATGCGACGGCAGTACGCATTTCGACGTCGGAATTGGTTCAAGCCTACAAGGTCGTTTCAGATTCATTGGACGAACCGTTGTCCGAGTTGAACGAAGGCAGGATCGAAAATTTAATTGAAAGCCATCTCGATGCGATTGATGAGATTGCCGAAGCATTGCTGGGGCTAGCCGGCGAAGTCGAAGATCGCAGATTGAAGACGGAATCAGAAAGCTGGTTTTATGACAGATGGAACTTTTCCTTTACCCAGCGTGCGAGACTTAGGGACCGGCTCGGCAAGCTTGCAACTCTGGGACATGCGGTCACGGATCGCCCGGAATTGTTCGAGCAAAGCAATTCGGCCGAATCCGCGCTGCAGGTCGTTGATCAGGAATACCGTTCCTGCTGGCGGATGCAATAGTCGTGTACAGTTCGATCTACATCGAAAACGACGTTCGGGACTTGCCAAGAGCGGTTGACATTGCCCGACGCTACCCGAATGCGCGGCAGATCGCTTGCAGCGCCTACTCGGAGGTATTCAACCGGAGCAGCCAGGACTTTCGCTTGCAAAAGCGCATGCCTTCGCTGATTCTGGCGAAGAAAAGGCAGAACCATGTTCTACCTGCTCCTGAAGGCTACGGCGTCGGCAGCATTCACAACTATTATTTCTCGACAATGCTCAATTGCCTCTATGATTGTCGATATTGTTTTCTGCAAGGGATGTTTCGCAGCGCGCATCATGTGATCTTTGTCAATTACGATGAGTTTTGGAGTGCCATTGCCGCGAAGATTGATGCGCATCAATCCGCCGAAAAAATCTATTTCTTTTCCGGGTACGATTGCGACAGTCTCGCGATGGAACCGTTGGCGGGACTTGCGGAATATTTTGTTGAGGCATTTGGGGCACATCCCAATGCGATGCTGGAACTGCGTACTAAAAGCACTCAGATCCGCTCCTTGCTCTGTCGCGATTCATTGCCGAACGTCATCGTTGCGTTCAGTTTCACTCCTCAAAGGACATCGGACCGCCTAGAGCACAAGGTGCCAGGCGTAAGCAAGAGGATCGAGGCGATGGCAAGACTTCAGAGTGCGGGCTGGCCGATCGGCCTGCGTTTTGATCCGCTAATTTTCCAACGCTCGTATCAGAGCGAATACCGCGAATTGTTCGATTCGGTATTCGAGAAAGTCAATGGCGGTATGGTACATTCGGTTAGCGTCGGGGCGTTTCGTTTGCCGCGCGGATTTCACAGGAAGATGTCTGACCTGTATCCGGATGAGCCATTTTTGGCGCTGCCGTTCGAAAATGCTAGCGGCATGGTTTCATATCCTCAGTCCACGGAGAGCGAAATGATTGGCTGGTGCATGGACACGCTCGGCGACTATGTGGACTCAGACAGAATATTTCGCGCCACAGTCGGCTGAATGGAATGTCTCATCGTCAAATCATAGTAACCGGGGCCAGTTCGGGGATCGGCAAGGCGGTTTCCGGGCGGCTGCTGGACGACGGACATAGTGTTGTCGGCGTATCAAGGCGGCCCGATACCGGAACCGGCGATGGCAATGGCGCCTATCGACACGAAGCGGTTGACCTTTCAGATCTGGCTGCACTTGAAAGCCGGATTCCCGAACTGATCGACCGGGCGGGATCCGTTTCCGGTTTGATTCTGAGTGCCGGCTACGGCGAATTCGGCAATCTCGAAGAGTTTTCCTATGAGCAGTTGCAGCGATTGATCGACGTCAATCTGACTGCGCAAATATTTCTATCTCGAGCATTCTTGCCGATCATGAAGCGAAATGGCTTTGGGGATCTTGTATTCATCGGCTCAGAATCCGCTTTGTCCGGCGGAAGGCGCGGTGCGGCCTATGTCGCTGCGAAGTCCGGGATGCTCGGATTGGCCAGGGCGCTGCGTCAGGAGTGCGCGTCTAGCGGTGTGCGGGTCGGCATTGTCAATCTGGGGATGACCAAGTCGTCATTCTACGATTCTGCGACTTTCACCCATGGACACGAGCCTGACAACTACATTGAGCCGGAAGATGTTGCGGCAATGGTCTCGGCGATGCTGAATCTGCGAAGCGGTACGGTGGTCGATGAGATTCGAATGACGCCAGCCAAGTCGGTCATTCAGCGCCGCACTCGCTGACCTGCGTCAAGGCATGGGAAGCCAGGCGGTGTGCATGTCTGGTTGTCTCCGGCAGCCGATACCGAGTGCAGCATTGCAATGCGAACCCAAGTGCCGAATCAAATGAAACTCGGTGACCGGGAGATACGAAAATCGGCGAGACCGAATGGCGCGAGCGAAGCACATGGCCGATCTGCTGATTCCGGTGCAATAGAATGCTTGCCGAGCCCTTTGCGACTCCCGGCATCTTGTAGGTGCCGATCAGTCTGGATTTTCCGATTCCGACCGATGGTATGCCGGTAAGGAGGCCGAAGTGGCACGCAAGGCCGAACCTTCTCGGATGGGCGATGCCTTGACCGTCGCAGAGGAACAAGTCCGGAATGGTGTGCAGTTGTTCGAATGCCTTGATGAGAACAGGCACTTCTCTGAATGACAGATAGCCGGGGACATACGGGAAACGCACGGACTCGCATGCAAATGCGCTATCGACAATTTCGAGTCCGGGAAATGTCAAAACGACTATGGCTCCGGATGCAGTCTTGCGGTTTCGTGCAATTGAAACGTCGGTTCCCGCGACAAGAGCGATGCTGTCAAAGTCATTGCAGAGTGAGATATTCTGCGACAGTCTTTGCTGGATAGATTTGGCTTGCGCGATAGTGACGTTCCATTCATGTTGATGCATGATCAATTCCAATTGGCAGTTGAAGGAAGAACGGGATGATCGCCGGGTCGATATTCTGACAAGTGCCGGCGATGGAGTGTCTGTCTTGTGCGAAAGACAACTCCTTTTAGCCGGTAAATGTGAAAACGGCTATCAGGCCGAATTCAAGACATGCTTGTATAGTAACATGGCAAAACGCAGCGCACATTCGCCAGAAGTTGAACATTGATTATTCTTGGATTGCAATTGACGGGGCCGATGTCGCAGATGAATGGGTGCGGCTATGCGTACAAATGCCGGGACCGAAACGAACCGATTTCCTGGACCGGCATTCGGCGGCGCCGGGCGCAGTCTTGTCGGAATCCGGGTCCGGGATGGGCACCGGTCGGGAACGGCAGGCAAAAAATCTTTATAGTTGGACAAACCAACCTACTGATGTGTAACTAGGATGCGTGCAATGACCAATATCTGTGTTTCAGGTTCAGCCGGACGCATGGGCAGGACTCTCGTTCAAGCCGCCCAGCAAGCAGACTTCATTAGACTGGCGTCTGCTCTGGAGGACCCGGCAAGTGGCGCTGTAGGAGCAGACTCGGGAACTGTGGCCGGAATTGGCCCGAATCATGTTCTGATCGGCGACAACATTAACCAATGCGAGTTTGATGTCATCATTGAATTTACTTCGCCGGACGCGACGATTGACCATCTTGGTCACTGTTTACGCCATGGCAGAAAAATGGTCATCGGCACTACCGGGTTTTCCTCGGACCAGCTTGACAGGCTGCAGGATGCATCCAGGGAAATTGCGATAGTTCATGCTCCGAATATGAGTGCCGGAGTGAACATCTGCCTGAATCTTGTCAGGCTGGCCGCCCAGGCATTTGGCGACTCAGTGGACATCGAAGTCATTGAAGCTCATCACAGCCGCAAAGTGGATGCTCCGTCAGGGACAGCATTGAGACTTGGCGAAGTCGCGGCTGAGGAACTCGGCAGAACATTGGATGTCGATGGAGTTTTTGCGCGTCACGGTCAGACAGGGCCGCGCGAAAGAAAGTCGATTGGATTCGCCACGATCAGAGCTGGCGACATCATCGGCGAACATACCGTGATGTTTGCAGGAGAGGGTGAAAGGGTGGAAATCACGCACCGCTCAAACAGCCGCATGAATTATGCGATGGGCGCAATGCGGGCCGCACACTGGCTTATGGACAAGCCTGCAGGCATTTATGACATGCACGATGTGCTGGGACTGAAGTAGATCGCTCGAGTCGAATTGCCTGACTTTGATGCCGATTTGAAAATGTGCGTTCCTTAGTGCTGAATTTCTACGGATTCGGCATGGAACTTTCGCCGGTGTGGAGTAAAATACGGCCATGTTTGCGCTATCGGATTGATGCGCAGCGTTCCTCGAAATTTCTAACTGGGATTATTCTGACCTTGTTTCACCTCGTCGGTTTTTCGCAATTCGACTGACCGTCTTTGATCGTCATTAGTAGATTTGACTAGCAGTAATACCAAGGCGCTGCTCGCATTGGCTGATGGAAGCTTGTTTTGGGGGCAGGCCTTCGGCGCAACGGGCGAAGCGGTCGGAGAAGTGATTTTCAACACTTCGATCACCGGCTATCAGGAGATAATCACCGACCCCTCCTATGCAAGGCAAATTGTGACTTTGACTCACCCTCACATTGGCAATGTCGGGGTCAACAGCGGCGATGTCGAATCGAGCGGCATTCATGCGTCAGGCATGATCATTCGGACCTTGCCGCGCCAAGTGAGCAACTGGCGCGCAGAATCCACAATATCGGATTTCCTGGGCGAACGAGGTGTGATTGGCATCCAGCAAATTGACACACGAATGCTGACGCGCCTTATCCGTACAAAAGGGGCGCAGGACGGGTGCATTCTAACCGGTTCGGATTTGGATTCGGACTATGCGGTTGCACAGGCTCGAGCCTTCGAAGGCTTGAAAGGAATGGATCTGGCCAAGGTGGTGACAACGGATGAGCCTTATGGCTGGAATGAAGGATTGCATGAACTTGGCTACGGCAATGGCGCCTCGCGCGACGAAAATAGGAAATTTTCTGTCATCGCATATGACTACGGGGTAAAGCAGAACATCCTGCGGATGCTTGTCGATCACGGATGCGACGTTACGGTTGTTCCTGCGCAAACCCCTGCCGAGGCGCTGATGAGCGAGTCGGTTGACGGTGTTTTTCTTTCCAATGGTCCTGGCGACCCTGAGCCATGCACCTACGCGATTCGGGCAATTCAGGAATTCATGAAACGCAGGATTCCGATTTTCGGCATCTGTCTCGGCCATCAATTGCTGGCTTTGGCGAGCGGCGGCAAGACTCAGAAGATGAAGTTCGGCCATCACGGAGCCAATCATCCGGTCAAGGATCTTGAAAACGGAGAGATACTGATCACGAGTCAAAATCATGGATTTACGGTTTCAGATGATGGTTTGCCTGAACATCTGAAAGTCACGCACCGTTCCCTTTTTGACGGAACGATCCAAGGTCTGGAGCACGTCGAGTATCCCGCATTCTCCTTTCAGGGTCATCCGGAGGCAAGCCCTGGACCGCGTGAAGCCGGCAGTCTTTTTCAAAAATTCATCCGCATGATGGAACAGCAGAAAACTCATTCATAGCTTTCAAATATGCCGAAGCGTACAGACATTGATTCGATTTTGATCATTGGAGCTGGCCCGATCATCATCGGGCAGGCATGCGAATTTGACTATTCGGGTGTTCAAGCCTGCCGGGCCCTCGCCGCTGAAGGCTATCGGACCATACTCGTCAACTCGAATCCTGCAACGATAATGACGGACCCTGAATTTGCGGATTCGACCTATATCGAACCGGTGCGCTGGCAATCGGTCGCCGAAATCATTCGTAAGGAAAGACCTTGCGCTGTTCTGCCTACAATGGGCGGACAGACTGGTCTGAACTGCACCTTGGATCTTGTCCGCCATGGTGTTCTGGACGAATACGGCGTTGAAATGATCGGCGCAACACAGGATTCCATTGACAAGGCGGAAGATCGCGAACGATTTCAGGAGTGTATGAGGAGCATCGGCCTGAAAGTGGTCAAAGGCGAGTTGGCGCACCACATGGACGATGCCTGGCGGATTCTGGAAGAAGTCGGGTTTCCTGCGATCGTGCGGCCGTCGTTCACGCTTGGAGGAACCGGTGGCGGCATTGCGTACAACCGTGACGAGTTCGCGGAGATTTGCCAGCGGGGTCTTGACGCGTCTCCCACCGGAGAACTGCTGATCGAGCAAAGCATTACCGGCTGGAAGGAATTCGAAATGGAGGTGGTGCGCGATCGTCGGGACAATTGCATCATCATTTGTTCGATTGAAAATTTTGATGCCATGGGTGTGCATACCGGCGATTCGATCACTATAGCGCCTGCGCAAACATTGACTGACAAGGAATATCAGGTCATGCGCGATGCCAGTATCGCAGTCATGCGGGCCATTGGCGTTGACACCGGCGGTTCGAACGTACAGTTTGCGATCAATCCGCTGGATGGCGAAATGGTTGTCATCGAAATGAACCCGAGAGTTTCCCGGTCCTCTGCGCTGGCTTCCAAGGCGACAGGCTTTCCCATAGCGAAGGTGGCTGCGCGTCTCGCAGTCGGATACACGCTTGACGAACTGAGCAATGACATCACCGGTGGCGCGACCCCGGCTTCATTCGAGCCGACGATTGACTATATTGTCACCAAGATCCCGAGGTTTGACTTTAGGAAGTTTCCGCTGGCGGACTCGACGCTGACGACGCAGATGAAGTCGGTCGGCGAAGTCATGGCAATTGGCAGGTCGTTTCAGGAATCGTTGCAAAAGGCCATGCGCAGCCTGGAAATCGGCTCCTACGGATTTGAATCCAGAATTGATGACTATCAAAGTCTGCGGCCGTCAGATCTTCAGGACAGGATGTCCGCCTTGCTGCGCGTGCCAGGCGCTCAGCGGCTGTGGCATATCGGAGATGCGCTGAGGCTGGGTGTTCCGGTCGACGAGGTGTATGCGATCAGTGGCATTGATCCATGGTTCCTGTCCGAGATTAAGGAGATTGTCGACACCGAACAGGCGATCAAGGAAATCGGCGATCAGGCATCGGGCGAGCAACTGCTTGAATGGAAGCGCATGGGGTTTTCGGATCAGCGGATCGCAGTGCTGAGCGACCGGGATGAAAGGCAAATCAGGCAATGGCGGCATTCCAAGGATGTGCATCCTGTCTTTAAGCGTGTGGATTCATGCGCAGGAGAGTTTGCGACGCCAACCGCATACATGTATTCGACCTATGAGCGTGAGTGCGAATCACAGCCTGGCTCGAAAAAGAAGATCATCGTGCTTGGCGGCGGACCCAATCGCATCGGCCAGGGAATAGAGTTTGACTATTGCTGTGTACACGCTGCCATGGCCTTGCGTGCGGACGGATACGAAACGATCATTGTCAACTGCAACCCGGAAACAGTTTCTACTGACTATGACGTTTCAGATCGACTGTATTTCGAACCGTTGACTGTCGAAAATGTGCTTGAGATCTGCCGCATAGAGCGTCCAGACGGCGTCATTGTTCAATATGGCGGACAGACGCCTTTGAAGATCGCGCAAGAGTTGCACAATGAAGGCGTTCCTATCATAGGTACTTCAGCCGAATCCATTCACTTGGCCGAGGATCGCGAGTACTTTCAGCAATTGATCAAAAAGTCTAATTTGAGGCAGCCTGACAATGCGACTGCGACGACTGTCGACGAGGCCTTGGTGGCTGCCGTGCAAATCGGATATCCGATTGTAGTGCGTCCATCGTATGTGCTGGGCGGCCAGGCGATGCAAATTGTCCGCAATGATGCGCAGCTGAGCAAGTATATGGACGAAGCGATCGGGGTTTCACATCGGTCGCCGGTGTTGCTTGACCGTTTTCTAAACGATGCTGTGGAAGTCGATGTCGATGCGGTCTGCGATGGCAGGCAAGTGCTGATTGGCGGAATCATGCAGCACATCGAGCAAGCGGGCGTGCATTCAGGCGATTCGGCCTGTTCGCTACCGGCGTTCGATTTGAAGGACGAAATTCAAGACAGGATCAGAGTGCAAACCAGGTATCTTGCGATGGAACTGAAGGTAGTCGGCCTGATGAATGTTCAATTCGCTGTCAAGGATGACGAGATCTATCTGCTTGAGGTAAACCCCAGAGCCTCCAGAACGGTCCCGTTTGTATCGAAAGCGATATCGCGACCGCTTGCAAAGATCGGAGCGCGCTGCATGACCGGTCTTTCGCTGGAAGCGCAAGATGCCATGGAGGAAACTGTACCGACGTATTTCAATGTCAAAGAAGCAGTCTTTCCATTTGAAAAGTTTCCAGGTGCGGAACCATTGCTCGGTCCGGAAATGAAAAGTACCGGCGAAGTAATGGGAATCGGCAAGACATTCTCAGAAGCCTATCACAAGGCCTATCAGGCAACCGGATATTCGCTGCCGCGAAATGGCAACGCCTTGCTCAGCGTCACAGGAAGTGATCGGTTCGGCATTGTGGAGGTGGCGCAAAATCTTTCTGGCAGAGGCTTCAGTCTGTTTGCGACTGAAGGTACTGCTCATCTGCTGCGCGAGCATGGCATCGAAGTGGCGATTGTGCAGAAGGTCGGGCAGGGAAGGCCGCATGTGGTCGATATGATCAAGAACGCGGAAATCGACTTTATTGTCAATGTTCCGCGCAGGCCGCAAAGTGTTGCGGATTCAGAGACGATTCTAAAAGAAGCACTTAAGCGGCGGGTACCCTACTTTACGACAATTGCTGCCGCCAAGGCGATGTGCGCGGTATTCGACGAATCGGACGTGGCCAAGCCCTATCGTCTGCAGTCCATCAATGAAAACGCCGCCGATTAAGCCCTAATCGGCGGCGCCATAAACTCGCTTTTCGAGTCGCTGTCCTGATAGCGACTACTCTCGGAACAGTCCCAGGATCTGCAGCAAGCTGAGAAACAGATTATAGATCGCAACAAACAGGGTCACTGTTGCCATGATGTAATTGGTTTCGCCGCCGTGCACGATTGCGCTGGTTTGATACAGAATCAACCCGGACATCAAAAGGATGAACATGCCGGACACTGCGATCGACAGGGCAGGGATGCTGAATAGCACTGCTGCCAGTCCGAGGACAAAAGCTGTCAGAATGCCAGCGAAAAGCATTCCGCCAAGAAAGGCGAAATTCTTTTTAGTTGTCAGGGCGTATCCGGACAGGCCGAGAAAAATAATCCCGGTTCCGCCGAAAGCGGTCATAACCAGCTGGTCGCCGTTCGGCACTGCTGCAATGTAGTATCCCACGATCGGCCCGAGTGTTGCTCCCATAAAGCCTGTCAGGAGAAAGACAAACAAAATTCCGAGTGCGGAATTCCGAAACATGCCTGTAAGAAACAACAGGCCGAAGTAGCCGACCATGGTGATCAGAAGACCTGGGTGCGGCCAGTTTAAAATAACGGATACAGCCGCAACCGCCGCACTGAACAGCAATGTCACCGACAATAGCATGTAGGTATTGCGCAGTACCCGGTTTGCCACCAATTCACTAGGCGGGCGCTTGACAATGGCTTGTTCGCTGAATCTCATGATTTAACTACCTGAATAAGACAAATATGGTTGAATTGTACTTTCTTTGGATGAAGTGAGTCAAATAAGCCTCTCAAGTTATGAATATGGGGTCGGATCGCCGATTCGCAACGTACGGATATGCCGTTGTGATTTTGTCCAATGACGATATTGATCGGGAATATCAGTACAATAAGCATTTGCGATAGGTGCCGCTGGTTTGATGCCCGGTTCGAGGCTCGGAAGTACAATCGTGATTACTCTGGGAAGTGTTCTTTACAGTGCTAAGGTTAATGGAAGTGTCGAACAGGATCTGGCAATCGACATACTGACCAGCGTCAATGTCGATAAGACCTAGCGGAGAGGTGGCTGAGCGGACGAAAGCAGCGGTCTTGAAAACCGTCGAAGGGCGACCTTCCGGGGGTTCGAATCCCTCCCTCTCCGCCACGCTATGGCAGTAACTATATGATATATATAATTTATATAGTTTCTGTTAGTCGAGTGTATACGCTTTCTTGAACCACTCGACGTCGTCATTCTGATATTGTCGCGACCCTTTTTGCATGCGACTGAGCGGCCTCAGTTGCAGCTTGACATTTGGGCCTGAAAACGACGTACAATTAAATTGTCTCACCTGCCAAGTGTAGGAAGAGCATTCGAAGCCGTCTTGGTTTGCTTGGGCGGCTTCAGCCTCTTTATTCGTCTGTAGTGCGACAATCAACATGAAAATCCAGCGACAAATAACATAAGAATCGGCTCGGTGATCGTGCGACGTTCCTACTGCTCGCGTTCCGCCTGCCATTGCTTGGCAGGAGAGACCGGACGCTAACCACGGCGCACCAGCCCTCGACTCTACTACATCGATTGTGCCTTACTTACGCGCTCCTTGAACCAACCGGTCCAGAATCATTGCGCAAAACAGAATGGAAAAACCAGCCAGAATGCCTTGTCCGACATTGGCGTATTGCAATGCTTCCAGAACGTCTTCGCCCAAGCCCTTTGCACCGATCAGCGAAGCCACCACAACCATCGCTAAAGACAGCATAATCGTTTGATTGATGCCGGCCCGAATCGATGGACTGGCCAACGGCAGGTCTACCCGGGTAAACAAATACCATTTACTTGCGCCGAATGACGTTGCCGCCTCGCGCACATGTTCCGGCACGCCGCGCAGCCCCAGAACTGTAAGCCGGACCACTGGCGTTCCGCCAAAGATCATTGTGGTGACGACGGCAGCCGGTTTTCCGGTGCCGAAAAAAGCAATCACCGGAATCATGAATACGAATGCGGGCATCGTTTGCATGAAATCCATGATTGGCTGGATAAATGAATAAAACCTGGGACGGCGCGCGCAGAACATGCCCAGCGGAATCCCAATCGCGATGGAAAGACACGCCGCGGTTCCAAGAAGTGCCAGAGTAGTCATGGCCTTGTCCCAGAAACCTAAGAGTCCCATGTAGGCTAGAAATGCGCCTGACCAAACCGCAGTTCGGACTCCGGCAGTCAGCCACGTCAGCAGGACGATAAAGCTCGCAATGACGATCCACGGTGTACTGACAAATACCAATTCCAAGGCATCAAGTATCAGCCGAATTCCGTAAGTGATCGAATCGAACAGAGTTTCGCCCTGAGTCACACAGAAGGTAAAGAATGCCTCCACCCATACGATGCTGGTGAGACGGATGTCCGGATCTGTCGGAAATTCAGTCAATGCTTCCAGTTGTCCAGGGAAACTGTAGTGATACATGGCAGTAGACGCGATTACTACCATGAAGATCGCGCTCAAAGCGATCTGCACCGCCGATAGGCCGGAGCGAATGCTGCGATCAGACAGCCATTCGGAAAACTTTGATTCCAGCGCCACATTGGCGACAATGGACTGTGCGGACTTGGCTATGAGAAGGATAATCAGACCTGTCAGCGCAATCCCGGCGCCTTGATCGGCAATTTGCTGAGCTTCCAGCCTGATTCCTCCGATCGATTCTTCCAAGGATATGACGATGCGCTCGTACACGTCTACTTTGTCGGATTGAGATTCGATCGCCGAGGCCAGTTGCTGACGACGCAATTCCAGGGTGCCTTCGATCGACTCGATCCGTGCACGCGCGTCGGCGGCCAGATCTCCGAATAGGCCTCGCGCAATTTGCACATAGCCCAGAGTTTCTGCGATAAGAAATGGCAAGGCCCACATCCAAAGCCCCCGTGCGCCGAACCAGATAGGTCCCAGCAAGCCGGCAACAGCGTTGAAAGTAGGCGTAAAGCGGGCACTGCCGCCAATCTTTTCGAATTGCGCGATGTAGTAATCCGGGTTTGTCTGTACGAATGTGCGAATGTTTTCGCGACGTTCCTCGGCATATTTTTCTACAACCGCAAAATCAATAGCATCATCAAGCTGACTGTTTGTTCCGTTGGTCATGACACATCGGCTCCTTCTATGACAGTTCGCAGAATGTCTTTTCTGGTGATAACTCCAACATCGTCTCCTGAGCTTTGAACCACAATCGCCGCTTCATTGTCGATTGCCTGCTTTATGACGTTGCTGAGCATCTCATCTTCATCGATCCGCTGCGCCTGCGCAGGCAAGGGCGGATTGTGCGCAAGGTATTCATCCAGAGTCTGCATGACTGCATGCGCACGTACAATTTTCAGCCTGGAGATTCCTGCGACAAAATCGGCTACATATCCATCCGTAGGGTTCATCACGATCTCTTCGGGGGTGCCGATTTGCACAATGCGGCCGTCTTGCATGATTGCAATCCGGTTTCCAATTCGAACGGCTTCGTCCAGATCATGGGTGATGAACACGGTCGTCTTCCTCATCATGTCGGATAGCCGAATGAATTCATCCTGTAGTTGTCGGCGAATCAGAGGGTCCAGTGCGCTGAACGGTTCATCCATCAGCAGGACATCGGGGTTGGCGGCCAAAGCCCGGGCAAGTCCGACACGCTGCTGCATGCCGCCTGACAGTTCATGGGCGAACTTGCTGCCCCAGGCTCCGAGTTCGACGATGTCCAGAATCGCCGCTGCGTGGCGCATTCGTTCGTTCTTGCTGACTTGCCGGATCTCCAGCGGCATTGCCACGTTGTCCAGAACCGACCTGTGAGGCAGCAGTGCGAAGTTCTGGAACACCATTCCGATCTTGGTATTTCGGAACTGCTGCAGCGGTCCCGGTTTCAGAGACAGTACATCGACTCCGTCGATTTCGATCTTCCCGGAGGTCGGATCGAGCAAGCGGTTGAAATGACGCACCAGGGTGGACTTGCCGCTGCCGGACAGTCCCATGATGCAGAAAATTTCGCCTCGATTGACATCGAGGCTCACGTCGGCGACACCGACCACCGCGTTGAATTGAGAGAGGACTTGCGCCTTGGTCAAGCCTTCCTTCTGGATTGCCTCCATGGCTTCGGCAGCGTTCGAGCCGAAGATCTTCCAGACGTTTGAAACCCGAATTGCGGTGTCGTTTGCTGCGTCTGTGGAAACGTCTGACATCTGATTGTCAACCATTGAAGAATATTGGCCGATGGCGCCGATTGCCGGGCGCCATCGGATCAATATCCTATAGGTTGCTGCAGGGCATTACAAGCCAAGCCAGGCGTCGACGCGTTCGGGGTTGTTGGTGACCCATTCTTGAGCGACTTCGCTCGCATCGCGTCCCTTGCCGGAAATTTCAAATGCGAAATTGCTGACATCATCGGCTGTCAGGCCGAAACGTCCAAAGAATTCCGCGATTGCCGGAGACCTTTCAGCCAAGGAATTCGACCACGCGATCTGGACGTTCTTGAGAGCGTCCTTCGACGCAACCATTGAATTCTCATACCAGTCCGCCGTATCCGAAGGCTGGTACATTACGTATTTCGCCGGGTCGTACGCGGGTTCGGATAGCATTTTTACATCAAACATGTACCAGATTGCGTGCGGCTTGTAGCAGTAGAACGCATAGCCTTCGCCTTTGGCGATCGAGTCTTTGACGCGCGCAGTCTTCACGCTTTCTTCGGCTCGTATCGGTTCAATAAAGTCCAGCAGGCCGTAGTCGCGCACTTTGACCTCGTTCACGTTGGCAGATGCCCAACCGGGTGCGCCGATCCACATCTCGCCTCGTCCATTGCCATCGCTGTCCATAAGCGCTGCGACATCAGGCCGTCCGAGGTCTGCGATATCGGTAATGCTGTTTGTTTCGCCAAAATCCTTTGAAACGCAGAATCCCTGATTGCCTTCATAGGGATTGCTTGACAAAGTCACAGTGCCTGCGCCATCGACATATTTCTTGGTGAAGCTCTCCTGATTCGGGAGCCACACGTCCGGGTGTACGTCTATGTCGCCTTTGCCCTGGTCCATTGCTTGAAAGATGGTCGCATTGTTGCCTGGCACCAATTCAGCTTCTCCGCCGATTCGCATTTCGACGACTGCGGCAAGCAGATTGGCGATTGCCTGTGCGCCGGTCCACGACGGCACGCCGATGTTTACTTTTTCAGCTGCGAATGCTGAACTGGTACAAACAGCCAGCGCAATGGCTACAAGAAAAGAACTTAGTTTTGTTTTCATGATTTTCTCCAACTATGGTTTGCATTAGTAGATTGTTATTCAGTGCGAGTTATTGTATGGCAAATCGTAACGAACTGACAGCAATACGACGGTTGCGAAATTAGGTGATGAAGTGCGGATTGACCACGGGGTCATCAGGGCAAGTCTCTGCCGGCGATGTTTCCCAGGCGTTGCGAGCGCCGGGGGCGTATCGGCTGCTGGACAAGCTTCAACAGGAACATAACCTGGCGTATATGTTCATCACGCATGACGTCTCACCGTCCGGAGCATTGCCGACGAAGTGGTGGTGATGTAGCACGGCAAAATTGTCGAGCAAGGGCCGAAGGAGCAGATTTTCTTGCCACCGTTCCAGCCCTATATCGATCTCTTTCAGTCCTCAGTTCCGGAGATGGATACCCGGTGGCTTGACCGTGTTCTGGCGGAACGTGCCGCGAAACAAGCTTGATGCTCCAATGAGTGAAATTGATTCAAAATAATCCACAAATAATATAATTAAGCTAATCATTGGGTCTACCTATGATGCGCGGGAAAATACTTCATTGAGGACGCGCTCATGCGGCGAACACGAACCAAACGGGGTGCCAAACCCGCCACGCGACAGATGACATTGCCGCCTGTCGGTGGTCGTTTTATGCCGTTGGATGACAGCAAGCTTGCGCATATAACCGACACCGCATTCGACATTCTGGAGCGTATCGGTGTGTTCGGCGCGCCAGAAGATATCCGCGAACTGGCTTTGAAAAATGGCGCGACGTCGCGAAATGACGGGCGCATCACTTTTTCGCGCGATCTGGTTGAGGACATGATTGCCAAGGCGTGCAAACGGGTCGAGTTGCCCGGCTTCATCCGTGATCGCGGGATCGAGGTGGGTGGTGGGCGCGTACATATCGGCACCGGCGGGGCGGCGGTTCAGGTGCTGGATGCGGCTTCGGGCGTCTTTCGGGACAGTTCGTTGCAAGATCTTTATGATCTGATGCGCATTGTCGATACCTGCGAAAACATCCACTATTCCCTGCGCCCCGTTGTCGCGCGTGATCTGGAAGATCCCCTCACGCTGGATATCAACACGGCTTTTGCGGCCATGAAAGCCACGTCCAAGCCTATCGGCACCAGCTTTTTTGAACCGGCCAACGTCGCACCGGTAATCGAAATGTTTGATGAAGCACTCGGGGGTGAAGGCGCGTTCAGTCGTCAACCGTTCTGCTTTGCATCGATCTGCCATGTTGTACCTCCTTTGACGCTTGCCGAAGAGGCCTGTGGCGTCATGTTCGAATGCGTGAGTCTTGGTATGCCATTGCAGATATGTTCCGCTGCACAGGCAGGCGCGACAAGCCCGGCCTCACTGGCCGGGGCATTGGCGCAGGGGTTGGCCGAGTCTCTGGTCGGGCTGGTACTGGTCAATATGATGCAGCCCGGTTTCCCCTGTATTCTGGCCTTCCTGCCCTTTATTTCAGATCTGCGTAGTGGCGCTATGACCGGAGGATCGGGTGAGGCTGCAGTGGCCAACGCTGCCGCTGCGCAATTGCTGATGAACCTCGGCCTTCCATCGACTGTCTCGGCAGGAATGACAGACGCCAAGACTGCCGATGCGCAATCAGGCTATGAAAAAGGCTATACGATTGCATTGGCCTCGCAGGGTGGGGCTGACATGATCAACCTCTCCGTCGGCATGCTGGGGTCGATCATGGTCGCCAGCAAAGAGGTGCTTGTGATCGACAATGACATGTGCGGCGCGATCCTGCGCACGGTTCGGGGGGTCGAGATAGTCGCAAGCGCCATTGATCTGGACTTAATGGAACAGGTTGTCACGGGTGAAGGTCACTACCTCGGAACAGCACAAACCCTTGATCTTATGACCAAGGAATACGTCTACCCGTCGCTGAGCGACCGTCAGAGTGTGAATGACTGGTTGAACAATGGTGCGCAGACGATCTGGGACCGTGCCATCGCCCGTGTTGCCGAAATCGAATCCATGCCCGCCCCGAGTCACCTGCAGCCAGACATCGAAGCGACCTTGCGCGCGCACCTGCCAATTCATCTGAAAGACTAAGTCCTTGAAGACCCAGGCAACGGTTGTGATCATCGGCGGGGGCGCAGTTGGTGTTTCGACCCTGTATCATCTGGCCAAGGCAGGCGTGACCGACACGCTGTTGATCGAAAAGAATGAACTGACCAGCGGATCAACCTGGCACGCTGCCGGCAACATCCCGACCTATGCCAACAGCTGGGGCGGTATGCGCGCGGGTAACTATGCCTGGCGGCTGTATAAGGATCTGGCGAAAGAGGTCGACTATCCGATCACCTACCGCCATACCGGCGCGTTCTGGCCGGCTCATACGTCCGAGCGGATGGACCTGTTCCGGCATCTGGTCGGCATTTCCAAGGGGCTGGGCTATGACATGGCGATGCTGACCCCGTCAGAGATGGACGATATGCACCCGTATTTCAGTTCGGGCGACAGCATCATCGGCGGTATCCTCGACCCCTACGAGGGTGACGTGGACCCTTCGCAGCTGACACAGGCATTGGCAAAGGGGGCCCGTGACCGGGGCGCGCAGATTGCGCGGTTCACCAAGGTCACCGGCATCCAACGCCGCGCTTCCGGTGAGTGGCTGGTGCAGACCGACAAGGGCGAAGTGACCTGTGACATCGTTATCAATGCCGGTGGCTATTATGGTCGCCAAGTTAGCGAGATGCTCGGGCAGAAGCTGCCTGTCGTGACGCTGGAGCACCAGTACTTAGTGACTGAAAGTCTGGCGGAACTTGAGTCCAACCCGGTAAACTTCCCGCTCATCCGCGATCCGGACATCATGTATTATCTGCGCCGCGAGCGGAACGGGCTGCTGCTGGGGTCATATGGCCATGAGTGCCGCCCGGCATGGCTGAACGGCATGCCCGATTGCTTTGCCAATCAGCTATACCCCGACAGCGTCGACGACATCGCCGAAATTCTTGAGGCCGCGCTGGAGCATGTGCCTTTGCTTGGCGAGGCTGGCGTCAGCCGTTTAGTCAACGGTCCGATCCCCTACAGCCCCGATGGCGCGCCGCTTTGCGGCCCGGCATTCGGTTTGCCGAATTTGTACCACGCCTGTTGTTTTCCGGTAGGGATCACGCATTCCGCCGCCGCTGCCAAGACGCTGACCGAATGGATCACAGAAGGCGAAACCGAATGGGACATGAGCATGTGGGATCCGCGCCGATTTGACGAGGAATGGGCAACATTCGACTATACCGTCAAGCGATC
Organism: Arenicellales bacterium; assembly: GCA_965214615.1. Lineage (GTDB taxonomy): Bacteria > Pseudomonadota > Gammaproteobacteria > Arenicellales > JAJDZL01 > CBDAUN01. The sequence goes on along the minus strand of OZ243952.1, from coordinate 2,005,475 downwards.
CAGCGAGCTTTACGAGCACCAATATGCGATCCCTTATCCGCATAGGCTTTGGACTTCGGGCCGTCCGGTGCAGTCCACACCACTTTATAGCACGCTCAAAGAAAAAGGGGCGGTGTTTGGCCAGGTCGCGGGTTGGGAGCGTGCCTTCTGGTTCGAAACGGATGCGGTCAAAAACGATAGCGAACTGAGTTTTCACCATGAATGCTGGCACGATGCCGTCAAGGTCGAGTGCGAAGGCGTGCGCGACAGTGTCGGGGTAATGGATCACGGCGGCTTCACCCGGTACGAGGTTGAGGGCACTGGCGCGACGGATTTCCTGAACCAGGTGTTCTGCGGCGCGATGCCGTCGGTAGGCCGGGTCAAACTGTCATATATGCTAACGCCCAAGGGCAGAATCTGGTCCGAGGCGACGATTGCACGGTTGGACGAGAACAAATACCTGCTGTGTGGCCCGACACTTGCCGATCAGCGGGACTATGACTGGATGTCGCAGTTCCTACCGGACGGGGGTGTTACGCTAAAGCGCGGTTCCGCGTTCGACGCGGCGTTAATGGTCATGGGGCCAAAATCGCGCGAGGTGCTGCAACCGCTGACCGATGACGATCTTTCGAAAGAGACCGCCCCCTGGATGTCCGTGCGCGAAATCTCGATTGTCGGCGTGCCGGTGATTGCGTTCCGCGTGTCCTATGTTGGCGAACTGGGGTGGGAATTGCACGTTCGCTCGGCTGGTCTGGTCACAGTGTACAACGCAATCATGGAGCAAGGGGCCGATAAGGGTATGGTAGAGTTTGGCTCTTACGCGCTGAACGCCATGAGGATTGAGAAGGGGTATCACGGCTGGGGAACGGATTTCGGTATCGAATACACAGCCTTTGATGCCGGGTTGGACCGCTTTGTCAGCAGGAACAAAGAGAGTTTTGTCGGTCGCGATGCGTTTCTCGCGCAGGCTGAACAAGACAAAGAATATCACTTCACCGCGTTCATACTGGAGGGGCACGGGGCCGATGCGCTGTCTTCGGATCCGATCTGCCGGGATGGCAAGCCAGTGGGTTATGTCAGTTCAGGCGGCACCGGGTTCCGCATCGACAAGCGAGTGGCGCTTGGCTATCTGACCGTGCCCACCAAACCGGGAGATATGTTTGACATCGAAGTGCTTGGCGTGCCTGTGAAAGCCACTGTGGCGACCGTGCCGTTTTACGATCCCGAAAACGACCGGTTGCGAGGGTAGGGCACATGGTAAAACCTCTTCCCGCGGATGTGCAGGTTGCCATCATTGGCGTCGGCATTGTCGGCTGCGCCACTGCTTATCATCTCGCCAAGGCGAGCTGGTCAGCGAAACGCAAGCCCTACCAGCGCCTTTCGCGCCGAACTTATCGCAGGATGTCCTTTGCTGTCATGCCAATCGTCCAGCTCGCATAGCAGACGGGCAAGATTGCCACGCATTGTCGACCGCTTCGATGACTCCTCCTCCAACCGCGTGAAAGTCTAGATCTGCATCTGCCTCGCCAGAGCATGCGGAAAATTGCGGTTAGTTGACAGCTGCCAGCAACTGGTCAATGCTGGATTTGGCATCGCCAAACAGCATCTTGTTGTTTTCCTTGTAAAACAAGGGATTGTCAACTCCGGCATAGCCGGTTGCCATGCTGCGCTTCAATACGATTGTGGTCTTCGCGTTCCAGACCTCAATGACTGGCATACCTGCAATCGGACTGTCAGGAGTGTCCTGCGCGGACGGGTTTACAATGTCGTTTGCACCAATGATCAGCACGACGTCGACTTCCGGCAAATCGGGGTTGATCTCGTCCATTTCCAGCACGATGTCATAAGGCACTTTGGCTTCGGCGAGCAGCACGTTCATGTGCCCGGGCATTCGTCCGGCAACCGGATGGATGGCAAACAGGACGTTTTTACCTGCATCGCGAAGTCGTCGAGTCAACTCGGCAATGGGGTGCTGCGCATGTGCTACGGCCAGTCCGTAGCCAGGAACGATCACCACTGATTTTGATTGCTGTAGCAGTGCCGCCGTTTCGTCTGCGGATATCTCGGTATGCTGTCCTGCTACGATGGCAGTGCCTGACCCTCCGGTTGTACCGAATCCGCCCAGTATGACGCTGACAAAATGGCGATTCATTGCACGGCACATGATGTAGCTCAGAATTGCACCGCTGCTGCCGACCAGAGCGCCTACAAGAATGAGAAGATCATTGCTCAGCATGAAGCCTGTTGCCGCCGCGGCCCAGCCCGAATAGCTGTTCAGCATCGATATGACCACTGGCATGTCTGCGCCGCCGATCGCCAGGACCAGATGCAGTCCGAGCAGGAACGCAAGTGCGGTCATTATGATCAGAACTTCCAGCTTTCCGAATCCTGAATCAGAAGACAGAAATTCGGCGCCGAGCCATATGCACATAATCGCTATTGCAAGATTCAGCCAATGTCTTGCCGGAAGCATTAGCGGTTTGCTTGAAATCAGGCCTTGTAGTTTCCCGAATGCTGCGACTGATCCTGTAAACGTAATGGCTCCGATTAGGATGCCGATAAAGATCTCGACTTCGTGAATGACAAGTTCGGCGCCTGTGTAGACATCGAGCGGTTCAATGTGATTGGCAAATCCGACAAACACGGCCGCAAGGCCAACCAGGCTGTGCAGTATTGCAACGAGTTGCGGCATCGCGGTCATCTGGACCTTCACACTTACTGCAAGACCGATCGCAGCGCCGATACTCATCATGGCGATGATAATGCCAATATCGTCGATTGCCTTGGCCGCGATTGTCCCGACAACCGCAAGCGTCATCCCTAGGATTCCGAAAATGTTTCCCCGCACTGCCGTGGTCTGATGGCTTAGGCCCCCAAGGCTCAATATGAAGAATATTGACGCGATGATGTACAGGGAGTTAATCAATCCGCTAGACATGACTTACTTCCTGAACATCTTGAGCATTCGGTGGGTTACGAAGAACCCGCCGAAAATATTGATGGATGCAATCAGAATCGAAACAGCTGCGAGTGTGATTACCACAGTTGAACTGGCGCCGATTTCCAGCAGGGCGCCTACGACGATGATTCCGCTAATTGCATTGGTCACGCTCATCAATGGCGTATGAAGTGCCGGGGTTACGTTCCAAATCACGTGCCAGCCGACGAATATGGCCAGTACAAATACCGTGAAGTGCGATAGAAACGATTCGGGCGCATACAGGCCGACGCCGACGATTGAAGCCAATGCGAGCGTAATGAATATCGGTGCGAGCGAGATCTTTTTCTTTGCCTCGGCAGTCGGTGTCGCGGGGGATGCGGGTTCGGACTTTGCCGGTGGCGGTGACGGCTGAACCGCTGGAGGAGGCCATGTCACTTCTCCGAGATGCGTAACGGTTGTACCGCGAATCACTTCGTCATCCATGTTGACAGCGATTTCGCCATTTCCATCCGGACACAATTCGTGCAGCAGATGACGCAGATTTGACGCGTAAAGCTGACTGGCCTGTGCAGGCAGTCGACTCGGCATGTCCGAATAGCCGATGATGTGAACTCCATGTTCGACGATCGCAGAATCCGGTTGGGTGAGTTCGCAATTTCCGCCTTGTTCGGCCGCCAGGTCCACAATGACGCTGCCAGGCTTCATCGCGCGAACCATTTCCGCACTGATCAGCTTGGGAGCAGGGCGTCCGGGAATCAGCGCCGTAGTGATGATGATGTCAACTTCGCGCGCCTGTTCGAGAAACAGCGCCATTTCCGCATCGATGAACTCTTTGCTCATCACTTTGGCGTAGCCGCCTGTTCCGCTGCCTTCCTCTTTAAAATCGAGCATTAGGAATTCAGCTCCCATGCTTTCGATCTGTTCCTTGACTTCGGGACGGGTGTCGAATGATCGCACGATTGCTCCAAGACTGGTGGCAGCGCCAATAGCGGAGAGCCCGGCTACACCGGCGCCGATCACAAGTATCTTGGCAGGTGGGATTGATCCGGCTGCGGTTATTTGTCCGCCGAAAAACCGTCCGTACCGATTCGCTGCCTCCACTACTGCCCGATAGCCGGCAATGTTTGACATGGAAGACAGCGCGTCGAGCTTCTGAGCCCGGGAAATCCGCGGCACTGCATCGATTGACAAGGCAGTTACTTGGTTTTTCGCAAGCTTTTCGAGCAGTTCGGGATTCTGTGCGGGCCAAAGGAATGCGATGATGCACATACCGCTGGTGAGCATGTCAGATTCGTCGAATCCGAATTGGTCGTTGTATTCCGGAGCCCGGACTTTCAGGATGATGTCAGACTCGGTCCAGACGTCTTTCCCGGCGGGCGCGACTTTTGCACCGACCGATTCAAACATTGAATCGTCAAAATTCGCGCTGGCTCCGGCATTGGATTCTACAATGACTTCAAATCCTAGTTTCATCACTTCCGAGGCGATGTCCGGGGTCATTGCAACACGCATTTCGTTTGCGTGGATTTCCTTTGGGATTCCGATTTTCATACGAAAAGAGAGCAGTTGGGCAAACAGAAAAGCCGTCACAATGTCTTGCGACCGGCACGTAGATTATACATTGAGATGTTGACCCGGTTGGGTGCGATGTACAGGATTGACTCACACGAGATAAATCAGGTAAGCGGATAAAAAGGCGCTTGCACTGAATTATTTTCTCAAATCAGTTTTTGGTGTGTCGCTGACCGCAACCACCAAGCACGTTAGAAGTTTTTACAGTGTTCTAACGCGGATGTCGAGTTCCTGAGTACGTAACGATAGCTTTCCAAGTTTCACAAAATTAAACGGTATTTATCGATATTGTGCATCTACTCACCCATTCAAGGCTGGTAGGCGAGTGGTTTTGTTAATGGCAGAAAACACCTTCACGTTAATCGAGTCGAATCGCTGAACAATTGCGGCATTGCATCAAGCCGATTCGGTACAATATGCCGAACAGCATCCAAGATTCCATTTCTAAATAGCGGCGCAGCAAGGTTTTGCCTTCGCATTCATTCAAGTCCGGTGCAATCCATGGAAAATACTTCAATCATCCCCCAATTGACAGAGCTCACACAGCGCGCCGAGTCATTGCGGAGGTATCTTTGACTTGCCTTGCTTGGAAACCAGACTGCACGAAATCGACACGCTGCTGCAAGACCCCTCGATCTGGGAAGACTTAAGCCGAAGTCAGAGTCTCAATCGCGAACGAGTTGCCCTTGAAAAGCGCATCAGTCCGATAGCCGATCTGTCGCGCGCCGTCGAAGAGGCAAGCGAGCTTGCTGAAATCGCTGTCGCAGAAGACGACGATTCCGTTCTTGATGAATTGGCCGCCGAATGCGAACGCCTCCAATCGCTGACTGGCGATCTTGAGTTTCGTCGCATGTTCAGCGGACCAATGGATGAGTCGAACGCATTCATCGATATCAAGCCCGGTTCCGGGGGAACTGAGGCGCAGGATTGGGCGGAAATGCTGTTTAAAATGTATCTTCGGTGGGCTCAGATTCGCGATTATGAACCATCGACAATCGACTACACTCCCGGAGAGGTGGCAGGCATCAAGAGTGCAACGCTCAAAATCAACGGAGACCACGCATTCGGATGGCTTCGTACCGAAAACGGCGTACACCGGCTGGTACGCAAATCGCCGTTTGATTCCGGCCAGCGACGGCACACTTCATTTGCATCCGTTTTCGTGTATCCGGAGGTCGATCAGCAAATCGATGTGGAAATCAAGCCCGATGAACTTCGGATCGACACATACAGGGCAAGCGGCGCCGGCGGCCAGCATGTCAACAGAACGGATTCGGCCGTCAGAATTACGCACCTGCCGACCGGAATTGTCGTGCAGTGCCAGAATGACCGCTCTCAGCATCGCAACAAGGCCGAAGCAATGGCCGCGCTCAGATCTCGCCTGTTCGATTTCGAGCAGCAAAAACTCGATGCGGAGAAAAAGAAAATCGAAGAAGCCAAGCCCGAGATATCCTGGGGCAACCAGATTCGATCCTATGTTCTGGATCAATCCAGAATCAAGGATTTGCGTACAGGCGTGGAAACCGGGAACGTGAACGCGGTTCTTGACGGCAATATTGACCTGTTCATCGAAGAAAGTCTTAAGTCTGGAGTTTAACTTCGCAAATGAATCAGCCCGCAACTGACGCTGCTGCAGCACAATCCGCTGAAGATCAGCATATCGTAAGGCAAAGGAAACTGGACCAGATCTGGACCAGCCGCCAGCCGTACCCCAATACGTTTAGAAGGACCGCGCTGACGCAGGATCTTCGCGAGCGCTACGACGACAAGAGCGCAGAAGAACTGAAAGGCAACACCGAACAAGTTCAGGTCGCCGGCAGAATCATGGCAATGCGCAAAATGGGCAAGGTTGCGTTCGCCGATTTGACCGACTCTTCGGGAAAGGTTCAGCTTTTCGTCAAGCGCGACATAGTCTCAGAGCCTGAATTCGAAAGGTTCGCACTGATCGATATCGGAGACATCGTCGGTGCAAAGGGCAGGGTGTTTCGGACCCGTACTGGAGAACTTAGTTTGGAAATTTGCGAATTCGAATTGCTCAGCAAGGCACTCCGCCCGTTTCCTGAAAAGTTTCATGGACTCAAAGACACGGAAACCCGTTATCGCCAGCGCTACCTTGATCTGACGATCAATGAGGAGGTTCGCGAGATTTTTCATATGCGTGCACGCATCACCAGTGCGATCCGCCAGTTTATGGAAAGCCATGACTTTATAGAAGTCGAAACGCCGATGATGCACATCGTGCCTGGAGGGGCAATCGCGAGACCATTTGTCACCCACCACAATGCGCTGTCGCTCGACATGTACCTTCGCGTCGCGCCCGAACTGAACCTCAAGCGCCTTGTCGTCGGAGGAATGGAACGGGTGTACGAAATCAATCGGAATTTTCGAAATGAAGGTGTCAGCACTCAACACAATCCTGAGTTCACCATGCTTGAATTCTATCAGGCGTTTGCCGATTACCAGGATCTGATCCGGCTCACTGAAGAAATGTTCGAAACTCTTTGCGCGAATCTGCTCGCAGGCTCAACCATTGAATTTCAGGAGCATCAACTCAATCTTGCGCCGCCATTTGCCAAGATCAAATTTGAAGACGCAGTCAGGAAGTTCAATCCGGAGCTTTCCAAAGCAGATCTGCGTGATGACACGCAGACAAGGCCGTATTTGGCGAAACTCGGGGGCAGTTCGACTCCGTCCTGGGGTGCGGGAAAGGTATTGTTCGAGATATTTGAGCGAACAGTCGAAGACAGATTGATTGAACCGACATTCATCACCCACTATCCCTTGGAGGTTTCGCCGCTGTCGCGGGTCAGCGACGATGATCCGTGGATCGTCGATCGGTTTGAGTTTTTCATGGCGGGAATCGAAATCGCCAACGGTTTTTCCGAGCTGAACGATCCGGCTGACCAGGCAGAACGATTTCGCGCGCAGCTTGAGCAGCGCCAACTCGGCGATGAAGAGGCCATGGCGTTTGACGAAGACTATATTCGGGCTTTGGAATACGGACTGCCGCCGACAGCGGGAGAAGGAATCGGCATTGACCGTCTCGTCATGCTCCTTACCAACAGCCCGTCTATTCGCGATGTGGTACTGTTTCCCCATATGAAGCCAATGGGTCAGTAGGCGCTAGGATTATGATCCGGCCCTTCGAGCTGTTTGTCGGACTTCGATATCTGCGCGCAAAGCGCAGAACCCGATTCATTTCCTTCATTACCGGCACCTCGGTTCTTGGAATCATTATCGGCGTATGGGCGTTGATTTCCGTGCTCTCGGTCATGAACGGATTCGAGCGGGAGTTGCGTGATCGAATTCTCACTGTTGCGTCCCATGGGCGGGTGTCGGGTGCAAGCGGCTGGCTGAGCGATTGGCGCAAGGTTGCCGCCGATCTTGAGTCGCATCCGGAAATACTGGCGAACGCACCATACATCCTGAGCCACGGCATGCTCAAGCACAAGGCCTATGTGAATGCAGTTCTCTTGCGCGGGGTAATGCCTGACCTGGAATCCAAGGTTTCTGAAATTGCATCCAGCATCATTGACGGCAGCATGGACGGACTGCGCGCCGGAGACTTTGGAATCGTTCTCGGCGAAGATCTGGCAAACTCCATAGGCGCCTCGGTAGGGGACAAGGTAACCGTCATCAGCACGCGGGGCAGATCAACTCCGGTCGGATTGCTTCCCCGGCTAAAGCGCTTCGAAGTGGTTGCCATATTCAATCTGAATTTTTACGAATACGACAATGGATTGGCTCTGGTCCATATTGATGATCTTGCCACATTGCAACGCTCCGGAGAGTCGGTAACCGGCATCCGCCTGCGCATCGCCGACGTCTTCAATGCTCCAAGACTTACCAGGGAGTTGCGGCAGTCCCTCGGTTCAAAGTTCAGAGTCAATGACTGGACGATCGAATATTCAAACCTATTCCAGGCTCTGAAGCTCGAACGCAGAGTCATGTTCATTATTCTGCTGCTGATCGTAGCGGTCGCCGCTTTCAACATCGTGTCAACGCTGGTCATGCTGGTCGCCGACAAGCAGTCGGACATTGCCGTGATGCGAACATTCGGTGTTAGCCCGCGCAGCATCATGATGATCTTCATCGTTCACGGGAGCATCATCGGCATCGTTGGAACAATTCTTGGAACGGTCGCCGGGGTGATCACGGGACTGAATCTGGAAACATTGATCCCATGGGCTGAAGAACTGTTTCAAACGGAATTCTTTCCAGATCAAATCTACGTCATTTCAAAATTTCCAGCCCAGCTGCACTGGGATGATGTATCCCGTATCGGCCTGATGTCGCTACTTCTTAGCTTTATCGCAACGATCTATCCCGCATGGCGCGCATCGAAGACTCACCCTGCCGAAGCATTGCGATATGAATGACGCCGTTATACATTGCGAATCGCTGGCCAAGACCCACGGGCAGGGCAGGATGCAGGTCCCCGTGCTTGTCGATATAAGCTTGAAGGTGGCAAGGGGGGAGCAGATTGCAATTGTCGGCGCCTCCGGAACAGGAAAGAGCACGCTGCTGCATCTGCTGGCGGGTCTCGATGTCCCGACAAAGGGAACGGTCTCGATAGACGGAAGCAGGATTTCCGATATGAACGAAACCCAGCGCGGAAGACTGCGCAATGCCAAGATTGGCTTCGTCTACCAGTTTCATCACCTGCTTCCGGAATTTACCGCCATGGAAAACGTGATGTTTCCCTTGCTGGCAAGGAGAACTGCGACGCGTGAGGCAAGCCGCGCCGCATCGCAGCTTCTGGATCGCGTCGGCCTTGCGGACCGAATCGATCACAAGCCGGGCGAGTTGTCCGGCGGCGAAAGGCAGAGAGTGGCAATCGCCAGGGCGCTTGTGACTAAGCCGATGTGCCTGCTGGCAGATGAGCCGACCGGCAATATTGATCGGCGCAACGCTGAGAATATTCAAAATCTCATGGTCAGCCTAGATCGCGACTTGCGCATCAGCCTGATTATCGCGACGCACGATATTCAGCTGGCATCATCGATGGACAGAACTTTGGTACTTCAGGACGGAGTGCTCTCGCCTTACGAATAAAGTCTGCATGCCTGTCAGCAATAGACCAAAGTATCCGAATATTCCTCTACCGGCACAATTTCAACATTGCCGCTCGCAAGCTGTCCGACATTGGTGATTTTGAAATCAAGTTGCAGCCTGAATTCGAATTCCTTTAGAAACTTACTGAACATCTCCCCGCCGGCCGTTCCCACAGCAAACGTAGAACCGCCGGCTTCGTCTTCTTCCAGCGATATCGCAGCCAGCGGCTGAGGTGCCGGGCCGCCGATGACCATCGCGCCCAGCGAAGGATCATAGATGCTGCGTTCCGAGCAGCAGTAGATGATTTGCGTCTTTTCCTTGCGCCGGTGTTCGTCATCGAAGTAAACCACTTTTGAATGACGGTAGTTGATAAAGCTGGCCGCTTTGGCCGTATAGGTCATCTTGTGTGCGCAAATCGCAGAATAGGCGACGACAGACTTGTCCCGTCCGATTCCGCCTTGCCAGACATATTGACTGCCTGATTCGGTCTTTAATTCAACAGGCGTACCGGCGCGTTTGCCGATGTTCATGATCATGCACGGTGTCGTGATGTACGGGTAGTTGAAGATATAGGTTTTGCCGACCGGCAAGCTGCTGGCGCTGAAGGGCTCTTTATTGAGCGTCAGTTGAACCCGTTCGTAGCGTTGTTCGGTCGAAGCGTGTGCAAGCGGCCCCATCGACCCTGTCGCAGCCGCCGCCATCATCGATCCGCAAATCTTGATAAAGTTGCGTCGATCCCTCGGGTTGTCGGAAGTGCTCATAGACACTGACTGTCGGTTTCTAATTTGATCCAAGCAATTGATAGATGCTCGTGTGATTTTGAATTGAAGCCCGTTGCAGCGGCGTGTATCCGAAAGAATCAGGCTCGTCGGCAATTGCGCCATGACGCACTAGCGCTGCAACAACTTCGTAGTGCCCGTTCGTCGCCGCGTGATGCAGCGCAGAAGCGTCGTTCGCATCGCGGGCGTTGATGTCAGTTCCGGAATGCTTCAGCAATTCGTTGACCGCTTCGATATGTCCGGCAAAGGATGCCCGCATAAGCGGCGTCCATTGATACGTATCCCGGGCATTCGGTTCAACATCATGATTGAGCAGTTCGCGAATGACTGCGGAGTGTCCTTTTGCAGCAGCAACCATAATGGCGGTCCAGCCGAATTTTGCGACCTTGTCGGCCGATGCGCCCGCTTCGAGCAGCGCCCGCGCAATTTCTGCGCTTCCGCCAATCGCAGCAAACATCAGCGCGGTGCCTCCGGTTGCGTTTGCAATATCCGGGTCGGCATCCGCTTCGATCAATTTCCCGACAAGGCCCGCATGTCCGTGCTTGGCAGCGATCATCAAAGCCGTGCGCCCGTTCGGTTCACGCATATTGACATCGGCGATGGCATCGACACGCGCATACAGCGTATCGACATCCTGTTCCTTGAGCGCCTTGCGGAAAATATCGACATCATTCGCACCGGCTGGCACTGCGCCGGCCAGCATTGCCAGACACGTAGCAATGACTGCGGTGCGGCTCATTGATAGGCGTGCGCAATAATGGGCAAATGCGGCTGTGACGGCTGACTCCATGACGCTAATCTATCACCTCAGGGCATAGTGCGACAATACTTCGTTCATTGCGCTGCCCATGTCATACCGTCCTGTCATTCGAATGAGGGCATCGTGACGCACCGCATCGTCCAGAATATTCTTGAATGCCTGATGCTCTGAAGGTCCGAGCGCATTCTGCTGGCTGTGAATGACTGTAAAGGAGGCATCGGAAAAAAACCACTTAAGCACCGGTTGCTGCGAAAGCAGGCTGATTGTCTTAAAGTGAGACTCCATCTCTCCGGGTGTCAATAGCACCTCGGCAGTCATCGGGTCTTCCTTTTGGGCGTATGCTTCAAGCTGCAAAACTACAACTGCAGCATTCGCATGTTCGATGAGTTCGGCGTGGAAGGCCACCGGAATAGTATTTTGCAGCCGGCTGAGATGTCTTCGATCCTTTTTGCACTCCGGTCCGCCGGCACTAAAGAAAATAGCCGATTCCCAGTCGCCATCATCGAATTGAACGGGCAGACAAGTCACGCTCGAACCGGATTCGAACATTTTGGAACGGACGAATTCGGGGAATCTGTTCATCTGCCGCAATGCTCAATCTGAGAGGTCATTCGGCAAATCCCCGACTTTTCTTCAGTAAACAGGACCGATCCATGGCTGTCAAAGGTGTAATGTATTTCCAACTGCAGACCTAATCGAGATGCCTGGTGGATTGTGAGCGGCAGTTCGCGCTGCAAAAAAAAGCGCATCTCAAACCACTCGGCTCGAGATGCGCTTTCCTGTCAATAGATTGAATGGAGCAGCCGTACAAATTTACGATGACGAGGTGCTCCGTCCTGCGCCCGCCGGAGGTGCATCGCTGGAACGTTCAGCCTGATCCTTGACCTGCTCATACCAAAGGTCATGATGCTGCTTCGCCCATTCGACGCTCACCCGTCCCTTGGTCATTGCATTAATCGATCCTTCCGATCCGATCGTGCCAATGTAGGCGTGGCCGAAAAATATGGCGATCCACACAAGTGAGGCAACTGCATGCCAGGTGTGCATCGTCTGGGAAACCTCTCGCGTTTGAACGACTCCGAAGTATTGCTCAACCCAGCCGATTAGTGCGAACCCGGTAAAGCAAACAGCGCCAAGTCCAAGCAGGATGACGATCCAGAACCAGACTTTTTCTCCGCCGTTCGCCTTTCCTGCGCTTGGATGGGCCTTGCCGATCATTCCGCCGCCGACCAGAAACCATTTCACATCCGTAGTGGTCGGGATGTTGTGGCGCAGCCAAAGGAAAAACATCAGAATCGGACCAAGCGCGAAGAAAGGTCCGACCATGTTGTGAAGGCTGATGCAAAAATCCGCCCACAGCGCGAATCCGGCTTTGCCAAGCAGCGGAATCAGCAGCACGCGGCCGAACAGCAGGCTCAGTCCTGTGATTGCCAATGCGACAAAAAGGATCGCGGTATACCAATGCACGCAGCGCTCCCCGAACGACCACCGCGGAACGGTCTCTCCTGACAGCGGTTCGTCGAGATCGACGCGCCCGCGCAAAACAAAAAACGCAAGAATCAGGAGCACAACTACGGTCAGACCCCATCCGCCGTAGTTCGCAATCCAGCTGTTGCGAATCTGACGCCAGTTCTGACCTTCGGGATTGAACAGTACGTTAGTTTCTATATTGGCATCGGATCCGGTTACTGAACTGTAGCCGGCCCCGCCTTCACGAACTGCGCGCCAGTAGTTGGACCGCAGGTTTTCGTTGTCCGAGGTGACTTGCGCTTGAGCGGCTGTATTCGAATCGTGGATCACATAACTGCCGAGGGGCAGAACCAGAGCGCTGACGACAATAAACGCCAGGCTGTACATCATCCCCTTGAATCGCCTGGACCTATTGCTGTGCGGAGCTTTCTTATGGGTAGTCATTTGAGTTCGTATCTCCTTCCATTTTGAGCGGCAAAAAGACTCAGCGGTCGGTTTGCACCAGTGTCAACCGTTCTGCCAGCGCTGCTTGCGTGCCTTGTTCTGTCAACGGGTCTGCAGGCCCTTTGTATACGCCAGGCTCGTGCAGCACGACGTCGAAACCCTCCCAGCATCCGGACAGTGCGAGTGCGCTGAACAGAATCGCAATCAACGGGATGATCCTGCTATGCTTCTTGCTTCGCATGTTTGCTTTCTCCAAAAAAATCCTTTCAAGATTGAACCAATTTGTGCTCTGCGACTGCCCGACCGAGCCGGATGAATTTCTGCGGCCGCTGAACCTTCATGTCTGCTTTGCTGCGGCGCATATTGCCATCGGCTATGGCCGTAAAGCGCTGAGTCTTGCTTTTAATTCGTTTTGCCCGCTGTCCAGCAATTGGATCAGCAGTTCGCGATGAAGGAAAAACGGGGAGGGCGGATGCACTCCCCGTTTTCCAATCTGACTATCCCGTAGGATAAGCCGCCTCCCAGCCGTATGTCTGGGGACGTCCGCCGCGATGAAGTACGCGTTCGCGGTAGATGTCGGCAACTATGTCGCCATCGCCTGCAATGAGCGCCTTGGTGGCGCACATTTCGGCGCAAAGCGGAAGCTTGCCTTCACTGATGCGGTTGCGTCCATACTTGGCGAATTCGGCATCCGAGTTGTCCGCGGCGGGACCGCCTGCACAGAACGTGCATTTGTCCATCTTGCCTCGAACTCCGAATGCCTGCTCCTGCGGATATTGCGGCGCGCCGAAAGGACACGCGTAAAAGCAATAGCCGCAGCCAATGCAAAGATCCTTGTCATGCAGAACAATGCCGTCGTCGGTTGTGTAGAAGCAATCGACGGGGCAGACCGCTGCGCATGGCGCATCGGTGCAATGCATGCAGGCGACCGAGATCGATTTTTCACCCGGCACGCCGTCGTTAAGCACGACGACTCGGCGCCGGTTGACGCCCCAGGGAACTTCGTTCTCGTTCTTGCACGCAGTAACGCAGGCGTTGCATTCGATGCAGCGCTCGGCATCACACAAAAATTTCATTCGTGCCATTTGGAATTCCTCCTATGTGCTGAGTCTGCAAAGAGTGACTTTCGTCTCTTGCATCTGTGTTACTGAATCGTAGCCGTAGGTGAAGGCCGTATTGCATGCCTCACCCCGGATATAGGGCGCAGTGCCTTCGGGATACTTGTCGATCAGATCCTTGCCCTGGAACATGCCTCCGAAATGGAACGGCGTGAACAGCACGCCTTCGCCGACTCGCTGCGTGACCATCGTCATGACGCGGATCCGGGCTCCTTCGGGAGTGAGGATCCACACCATTTGACCGTCACGAATGCCGGCATCGTTGGCATCCTTCGGGTTAACCTCGACAAACATATCCTGCTGCAATTCCGCCAGCCAGGAGTTGGACCGCTGCTCTTCGCCGCCGCCTTCGTATTCTACGAGTCGCCCGCTGGTCAATATCAGCGGATACTCGCCTGAATAGTCGGTGGCCTGGATCGAGCCGTAGCGCGTCGGCAAGCGATAGAATCTCTTGCGGTCGGCGTACGTCGGATACCTCTCGGCAAGCTCGCGATCCGGTGTATACAGAGGCTCGCGATGAATCGGCACCGGATCCGGGAAGGTCCAGACTACCGAACGCGCTTTTGCATTTCCAAACGGGGCGCAGCCATGCTTGATTGCAACCCTTTGGATGCCGCCGGAAAGGTCGGTTTTCCAGTTCTTGCCTTCCGCGGCCGCCTTCTCCTCGGCGGTGAGATCGTCCCACCACCCGAGTTGCTGAAGCAGCTTGGAGGAAAATTCCGGATAGCCGTCCTGAATTTCCGACCCGACCGGGTAGGAATTCTCAGCCAGCAGGTTCACGCCTTCGCGTTCAACGCCGAACCGGGCCCGGAAGCACAGTCCGCCTTCGGCTACTGGCAGCTCGGTATTGTAGAGCACCGGTGTGCCGGGGTGGCCCATTTCCGGATTGCCCCAGCAGGGCCAAGGCATGCCGTAGTAATCACCGTCGGCAGGGCCGCCTTCGGCCTTGAGCGTCGTGGTGTTGAACGTATGCTTGTTGGCCATATGCAGCTTCAGCCTTTCCGGACTCTGACCCGTGTAGCCGATCGTCCACATGCCGCGGTTGATCTCGCCAGTCACATCTTCGATCAGAGGCTCGTCATCGGTCACCTTGATGTTCTTGCAGAACTCCTGGTGAAATCCGAGCTTCTTGGCGAATTTGTAGAGGATCGTGTGATCCGGCAGCGATTCCCACACAGGTTCGATAACCTTGTCGCGCCACTGAATCGAGCGGTTTGACGCGGTGACCGAGCCGTAGGTTTCGAACTGTGTCGCAGCCGGCAGCAAGTAGATGCCGTCGGTGCGATCGTTCATTACGGCTGCATGAGTCGGATGCGGATCTACAATCACCATCAGGTCGAGCATTTCCATCGCCTTTTTCATTTCCGGTCCGCGCGATTGACTGTTCACCGCGTGTCCCATGTAGATCATGGCTCGGACGTTGTCCCGCTGGCCCATGTTGTCCTTGTCTTCCAGAATTCCATCGATCCAGCGTGACACCGGTATGCCCTTGTAGTTCATCGGATGAGTCGGCTTGCCGTTGTCGCCTTCGACTTCCGCCGCGTCGAACTGGCCTTTGACCCACTCGAAATCAAGGTCCCAGACCCGCGACCAGTGGTTCCACGCGCCGTTTGACAGCCCGTAGTAGCCTGGCAGCGTATGAGACAGGACTCCGAGATCCGTTGCACCCTGGACATTGTCGTGCCCACGGAAAATGTTGGCGCCGCCGCCGGATTTTCCGATGTTGCCGAGTGCCAGCTGCAGCACGCAGTAGGCCCGCGTGTTGTTGTTGCCGATCGTATGCTGGGTTCCGCCCATGCACCATACGATGGTGCCCGGCCGGTTTTCATGCATGATCTGCGCAGCTTTTCTGACTACATCCGGAGGTGTTCCGGTCACGCGCTCCACTTCTTCCGGGGTCCACCGGGCGACTTCCTGGCGAATCTGATCCATCCCGTAGACGCGCTGGTTGATGTATTCGGTGTCTTCCCAGCCGTTTTCGAGAATGTGCCACAGCACGCCCCAGATCAGCGCAACGTCCGCTCCCGGCCGGAACCGTACAAAGTGGTCGGCATGCGCTGCAGTTCGCGTGAACCGCGGATCGCACACGATCATCTTCGAGCCGTTCTCCTTCGCACGCAGGATATGCTGCATCGCGACGGGGTGCGCTTCGGCGGCATTGCTGCCGATGAAGAACATCGCCTTGGAGTTGTGCATATCGTTGTACGAATTCGTCATTGCCCCGTAGCCCCAGGTGTTGGCGACTCCGGCAACAGTGGTCGAATGGCAGATTCTCGCCTGATGGTCGACGTTGTTGGTTCCCCACATGGCCGCAAATTTG
Source organism: Arenicellales bacterium (assembly GCA_965214615.1). Lineage (GTDB taxonomy): Bacteria > Pseudomonadota > Gammaproteobacteria > Arenicellales > JAJDZL01 > CBDAUN01. The sequence continues at coordinate 1,989,037 of OZ243952.1, read as the reverse complement.
CGAAACAGGTAGGCCTGCTCGTTGTTATGCTTGGCCGAACCCAGCCAATACACCGAATCAGGTCCGGATTGCTCGCGGATCTCCAGCAGCCGGTCTCCGATCTCGTCGACCGCTTCGTCCCAGCTCAGCCGCTTCCACTTGCCGCTGACAAGCTTCATCGGATAGCGAAGACGCTTCGGCCCCATGCCGTGCTCGCGCACTGTCGCTCCCTTGGAGCAATGTGCGCCCAGATTGAACGGCGAGTCATAATCCGGCTCCTGGCCGGTCCACACGCCGTTTTGGACTTCCGCGACGACTCCGCAACCTACGGAACAGTGCGTACAGACGCTGCGCCTGATCTCCGTCTGCACCCCTTCCATTGGCGAAAAGCCTTCGGACGCCGCCTGCGCCTTGCGCATCAGCTGGGGGGCAAACATCGCAGCAGCGGCACCTGTGCCGAACGCGAGTCCTGAACGTTTCAAAAACGTTCTTCGATTGACAGCATTTCCTGTCGAGGCGACGCCTGCGACGGTACCGCTGTCACTGCTTCGAACTAGTTTCATTTTTGAAATATCTCCCTAGTATGTTCCGGAATTCAGAATCGCGCCTTGCGATAATATTCACGAATATGATCGGTTTCGCGATAACCTAGAGTCTCAGGGGGGCGCTGCTCCGCCTCGGCTTCCGCCGTTGCAGCTGACGCACTGCCGGCAACTGTCGATGCTGCCGCGGCGCCGCCAAGCGCCGCCAAGCCTTTGAGAGCATCGCGCCGCGAGTCCCGGTCTACAATTTTGCTACGTTTCATAGCATTCTCCTCTTTAGTATGTTTTTGTGACGTCACATACATACCGAACGCGCCAACCGCTAGGTCGGCATCGAAAGGTATTCCGCTTCGAAGTCGGCGAATTCAAGTCCGAATTTGCCGACATTCTTATAAAATTTTGCCGTTCTGGCGTTTTGAAGGTCCTTGAAGAACCTGCGCACCCACGATCTAAGATGGCGATCGAAAAAAGTTTGCTGCGCCTTGAACTGGAATTCATCTCCGGACTCGATCATCATGCCCATAATGTCAAATAGGGCGGCGATATGATCTTCGGGTTCCTTGTTGTCTGCCACGCGCTCCATGCCAAGGGCCTTAAGGTCCTCGCGCACCAGGCTTAGCGGCTTGTCCATAAGCATGCCGGTGCTATACCAGGATGCATAAGGCAGCAGTTCGCCGCGACCGAGACCTACGAAAAGAGCATGGTATTCATCGTCGAGGGCTTCAAGGTCGGATGCCTGTGCGGCGGCTGAGGACAGCTGGCTGAGCGCGATTGCGAAGCCGCTGGATTCGTCAGGTTCCGAATTACCAAGTGCAGCAATGTTGGAGAGGAGTTCCGTGCTGGGCGGGGAGCACAGGAATCGCGATAGCAGATAATAGTAGCTGGCGCGTAAGCGTTGCTCCTGCGTATCAAACTCAATTTGACGCTGAGTTGTAGTCACTTATGCTTTGGTCTCCCAAATTCACACGGTTTCTCAGCCGCACGAAGGATGCCAATTATTTTTTTGCTTGCACCCTTCAAGTTCGCCTTTAAATCTTGCGAACGAAAATTGAGAATAGCCGGTATCCGGGCCTAAGTCAAGACTAATTACAGGGTCGGGTCGCCTTGCACAAGATTCAATTCAGATAGTCGATATTGTTTTCAGCCTTGGCGAAGCCCTATATCTGCCTGGCGAATGTGTCTGGTCGAAACTTAAATTGACTGTGCTCGCAAATATTGCACGCTCCGGATGACTTTACTTCTATTTTTAAGCGTATTGCATCTCAAGGTTATCAATTGGCCGATCCAACTGGTGGTTTGGCGTGAATGAGCAGCGGTGTTTACAATGAAATGAAGATGCCGAAACACTCAGAATTTGATCTGGCTGTTATCGTTTTCATACATGTCCTTGACCCGGCAGTCTTCGCACATTTCCAGACGCTTGACCGCGTCGGGATCCTGAAACATCCAGTGGTCTTTCAGCTTCGTCTGCATCCGGGCGAGCATCGAACGGGTCGCAAACGGCTTGCCGCAGCCGATGCAGCACAGCGGCGCATCTTCGTTCAATGTGCGAGACCGCATGCGCTTTGCCGGGTCGAATACAAACCGCGGCTTCAATGATATCGCCGTTTCCGGGCATGCCGTTTCGCACAGTCCGCATTGCACGCAATTCCATTCGATGAAACTGAGCTTAGGCGTGTCGCCGCCGGCTTCCAGCGCAGACGCAGGACACACTGATACGCAGGCAAAGCAGAGCGTGCAATCGCCCCGGTCTACCTTGATTTCCCCGAACGGCGCACCTTCGGGCAGCGCAGCGACCGTGCTGCGGGGCTGCGCAAGTTCATAAAGGTAATCCAGCGCCATTCGGATGTCGGTGCGCTTTGCGCCTGACGGAAGAAAATTTGCGGGTTCGATTGCAAGTTCGCTACCGCCTTGCTTCAGCGCCTTCAGCAACTTCGTTTTGCCATCCGCTTCCAGCAGGCGAACGGCCCCGTTTTCATAGCCTGCGCCGACTAGGAGTGCGTCAAAGTACTCAATCTGGCTTCGAAGCTCCTCGGTGACTGAACGGGCAACCGGGGGCGGCACAAGAATTGATACCGACCGGCTGCCGTAGGCAATGCACGTCAGCCAGATGTCGATTCCGATCGATCCGATTTCTTCGACCTCGATTGGCAGCAGATTCTGAGGCAGACTGGCAGCAGACTTGACAACAATCTCGCTGCCTGCTTCGGAATCGTAAAACAGCACAGACGGATTTTCGCCGCCGGCTTGCCGATACGATTTGAGCAGATTCCGGATCGCATCGATCAAAGTGCTCGAACAGGGATGGTCGTAGGTGATTGCTCCGGTCGGACACGCCGAGGAACATGCCCCGGCGCCCTGGCACAGATACGGGTCCACCTCGATCATTTCGCCGATCGACGATATTGCGTCGGTCGGGCAGGCATCCAGACAGCGCGAGCAGCCGATCAGGCCGCTTCTTCCATGAGCGCATATGTCCGGGTCGTAGCTGAAGTATTTGGGCTTTTCGAAGTTTCCGACAAGCTCGGAGATTTCGTCTACCGCGCCTTCGATCGTTCTCCGCGTACCGGCAGTGGAGATATAGCCAGGCGGAGAAATTTCACTGTCGATCGCCGGAGTATCGCCCAGGTCCAGGACCAGATCGAACGTCTTTGATTCATATCCCAGAGTCTCGGCGAAATTCACAACTTTGTCATTTCTTGACACTTCGACCACAAATGCGCCGAGGTGACCGGTGATTTCCACAAAGTCTGCCAGATACACCTCGTGCCTGCCGTTCGCTGGCGCTTCCTTTCTATGAACGCTGATCTCCGTTGAGAGCAGTACGCACTGAATCCCGGACTTTGCCTGGCAGTGTCTGGCAGCCTCGGAGACAGCGGCATGCGGCCCGACTACCAGCAACCGACCGCTCGAACGGTATGTGATCAGCGTCGCATTCGGACGGACATTTGGAAGATGATCCATGCTTTGCGCGCGCGCACGGCCGTCGCTTGAAGTGCGGCGCAAGGCCAGGCCTGTATTTTCAGCAATAGTCATTGCAACTTCCCGGTGGGTGTGAACGCTGCGCAGCGCACTTGGTCGTCACGCAGGACTGGGTTCGTCGAATTCGGTTTCGGAGTCGCTTTCGGCGTCTTGCGATTCTGCAATTTCCGCATCACGCAGCCGATCGTCGTCCGCGTCATCTTCCGATGCTTCTGCGGCTTTGGCTTCCAATTCCTGATCATCCTTTATTTCGCCCGCTCGGGCCTGTTCGGCCTCGCGCGCTTCGGCCTCCTTGCGTTCGGCATGAAACTTCATATCCGAAGTGACAATGTTACCGAGTCCTTCGAATGTTGTGAAATCGTCGTCGTAGTCGTTCAGTCCGTCGACGATGTTGTAGAAAGGAGCCTTGAACAGCTTCCTCAGAGCCAGTTTGCGCAGGCTCTCATCGACTTCGGGCGACAGGAATGCCGAGTAGTCGCTGTCATCGCTCAATGTGTCCAGCGGGGGAGGTTCGGCCTTTTCTTCCGCTTCCGGACTCCCGGATTCAGCATCTCCCGGATCGACGTGCGCGACCGCTTGCGGTCGCCCGCCTGCTTCAGCCTCATCCGCGAGCCTTTCAGTTTCAGCCTCGTCCGGATTTTCCTGCGCCTTTTTCTGAGACCAGCGATGGATAAAAGTATCTGTCATGGCAGCACTAGAAGGTACCGCTGCAGCTAGGCATCCTGGTCGTCTCTGCGGTTCGCTTCCTTAAACCAGTCGCGCCGCTTTCTCTTCCTGCGCTTTTCAGGCACATAGTTATGGACCACGAATCGTTCGACCGCATCTCTAATATCAACAGGCAATGGACCGGAAAGCACCAGATTGTCCGCTTCAAGGTGCCCGCCTGCCTCGTCCTGGTTTGCAGTTATCAAGATTGGAACCGGAGGGTCGTCCTGCTCTCCTTCGGTGTCGTATTCACAAAGCACGAAAGCGTACGGCGTATCCGATAAGAGATTATACCAGTAGCCTTCGGCCGAATCGGCAAACAGTTTCAGGCGCAGGCCCTTCCACATGATTTGCGATCCCGACTCCGATTCGCGCAAAGTCAGCGGCCCTTCAAGGAAATCCGGGCCCTTCGGATCGGACAGCACCTGCAGCAGATCCCACTGCAGTACACTCCATTTTCCGACAGTCTTCAGACGGCTTTCCAGTACGACTGAAACCTTGAACTGCGCTGTGCTGCTATCAACCATATTTTCCGTGCCGCAGGTATGTGCATTCATGTCCCCCGCAATAAATTATAATGCGGCCGAGCGTATCGCAATCGAATTCGCCAATTCACTCCGCACAATTTCAATGACAGCCTCGCTTCCAGTTCTTTCCGACCGAGGGCTCCGTCCCACGCACCCGGTCATTGCGTCCGACGAGTACGGCGACAGCCGCGATATTCGCGTGGCCGGAGAATTTCCATTGACGATCAAGGTCGATGACAAGGAAGTGGTGACTCTGATGACACTGGGCACGCACCCGGAACTTCTCGCACTCGGCTATCTGCGCAACCAGCGCCTGATTGAATCGGTTCAGGACATCAAGTCAATCGAGGTGGACTGGGATCGCGAAACTGCCCAGGTGACAACGCACCGAGGCGAAGGAATCGTCGACTGGGAACGCAAAATGGCAAAGCGCACAGTGACCACAGGATGCGGGCAGGGGACCATATTCAGCTGCACGCTGGATAAGATTTACGAAAACCCGCTTCCTCCCGCGCACCTTCGGCAATCCGACCTGTATGCCTTGCTGACCAACATCACCAGCCATAACGAAATCTACCGCCAGGCCGGGGCGGTGCACGGATGCGCCTTGTGCGAGAATACCGAGATCAGGCTGTTCGTAGAGGATGTCGGACGCCACAATGCGGCAGATACGATCGCAGGGCAGATGTGGCTGGATGGAACTTCGGGTGAAGGCAAGATTTTCTATACCACCGGGCGCCTGACATCTGAAATTGTGATGAAGGTGGCCCATATGGGGATTCCAGTGCTGCTTTCCAGATCCGGCATTACCTTTATGGGACTGGAATTGGCGCAAGACCTGCGTGTCACCATGATCGCCCGCGCCAAAGGCCGGCACTTTCTTGTCTACAACGGCGTCGACACGATCGAATACGACGACATTCCGCCTCGAAGGCGCACCTCGGCTCCACAATCGATCGCACTAAATTGAACCGGTTGAATGCGCAACAGCTGTTGCACAGGATTTGGAAGAATCGAAATCCAGTCGCCTTGCTTCTTTGGCCGATCAGCATTGCCTATTGCGCAGCGGTCGAAGTCCGAAGGCTTGCCTACCGGGCCGGCCTGCTGCGATCAACCCGAATTGACAAGCCGGTAATCGTGATCGGAAACATCACTGTAGGCGGCAGCGGCAAAACGCCGCTGACCATCTGGCTGGCGAATCATCTGCAAGACCTCGGCTATTCTCCAGGAATCGTCAGTCGTGGCTACGGGCGCGATACAGACGCCGCTTTGCGGGCGTACCCCGGCAGCAAGCCGCACGAAGTCGGGGACGAGCCGGTGCTCCTCTCGCGCAGTACGGACGCCCCGGTCGCAGTGGCGCGAAATCGCGCCGAAGCGCTTGGCCTGCTTGAAGCCGAAACCGATTGCGACATCTTTGTCAGCGACGACGGCCTTCAGCATCTTGCACTGGAACATGACCTGTCAATCGCCATGCTTGACGATGCTCGAGGCATGGGCAATTCGTTTTGCCTGCCTGCAGGACCCTTGCGCGAACGCAAGGCGTTGCTTGAACGCGTAGATTTCCTGGTTTCCCGTGATTCGCGATGCGGCAATGCCTATGCAATCCGCGCGATGCCGACCGATGCGCGCAATCTTTGCGAAACGCACCACACTAGAAACTTGGAGTCATTTTGCAGGGATCCGGTCGTTGCGATCGCCGGAATTCGGAATCCTCAGCGTTTTTTCTCAACTCTGCAGCAGCTCGGCATTGATTGCGATACGCATGAATTTCCCGATCACCATGTATTTTGCGAACGTGACTTTTCAGTGTTCGACCACCCCGGCGTCAGCGTGCTGATGACCGAAAAGGACGCGGTCAAATGCGAAGCGTTCGCACGGCCGAACTGGTGGGCGGTCGGGATGCGTGTCGACCCCGACCCGGAGTTCGTCGCCGCGCTGTCGGCGCGGGTCGCGCAACTTGCGCCCTTGCGGGGCGAAAACGCCTAGGCGGCATCCATGGCCGGCTACGACTACGATATTATCATCCCGGCTCGCTATGAGTCGGCTCGGCTTCCCGGCAAGCCTCTGGCGGATATTCTTGGCAAGACCATGATTCGGCGTGTTGTCGAGCGTGCGCAGAACAGTCGTGCGCACCGGGTGATCGTCGCCACGGATGATGAACGGATCGCCCGCGAAGTCTCGGATACGACCACAGCCCAGATTTGCGAGACATCGGCCTCGCACCTTAATGGAACTGATCGGATTGCAGAAGTGGTCGAGACCCTGCAACTTGCCGACGACCGCGTCATTGTGAATGTTCAAGGCGATGAGCCGCTGATATCCGCAAGCTTGATCGAAGGCGTCGCCGATTCTCTGATTCTGAGTAAAATTGCCAGCATGTCTACTGCGGCAAGAAAGTTTCAGTCGATGCACGAGTGGCGCGATTCGACCAAGGTGAAATGCATTGTCAACAGCGCCGGGCACGCAATCTATTTCTCCCGCGCCGCCGTGCCCTGGCAGGCGTCGGATGTCGCAGACAGCGCGAGCCTTCATCATATAGGGATATACGCGTATACCGCAGGCTACTTGAAAATGCACAGTTCCAGACCGCCTTGCGAGTTGGAAAGGTGCGAGCAGCTTGAACAGTTGCGAGTGCTGTTCTACGGAGACTCAATCGCCGTGCGCATCGACAATGAATACAGCGGCTTTGGAGTTGACACGGAGGACGATCTTCGGCGCGTTCGGCAGATTCTTGCAAGCCAAAGCAACTGATCGGGAGGCGTTTCAGTGAACAATCAAGCAGCCAAGCCGACAATTTCGGTTCTATTCGTCTGTCTGGGGAACATTTGCCGTTCGCCGTCTTGCGAAGGAGTGTTTAGAAAACTCGCACTTGCGCATCAGATCGATGTCGAAATCGAAATCGATTCGGCAGGCACAGGGAACTATCACATCGGACATCCTCCGGATGCGCGGGCCATCGCTGCGGCGGCAAGGCGGGATATTGACATATCAGATCTGCGGGCGCGTCAGGCCCATGCGCAAGACATGGAAATATTCGACTACGTCATTGCGATGGACCGGATGAATCATGAAGACCTGATGCGCCTTTCGCCCCGGCACGCGCGTTCGAAGATCAGGCTGCTTATGGAGTTCGCGCATAATTGGCCTGACGACGAAGTTCCCGACCCGTATTACGGAGGCAAGGCCGGATTCGATCGCGTTCTGGATATGATAGAAGATGCATCCGAAGGCCTGATCGCAGACATTAGGCGAAGGTTCGGCGACACCTAGGCCGGACAGTGCCCATGTTTATTAAAGTTGACGTAGCCTCCCAGCAGCTGATTGCATTTGACGATGCCGGACGCACGTTCATGCAGGTTGCGATTTCCACAGCCAAGGCGGGTACCGGGGAGGTGGAGAACAGCAATCGAACCCCTCGGGGCTGGCACGTCATCCGTGCGAAAATCGGCGGCGGAATGCCGGAAAATACGGTGTTTCGCGGCCGGCGTCCGACTCGCGAGATTTACACGCCTCCGCTTAGGGAGACTTTTCCGGAACGTGACTGGATTCTGACGAGAATCATGTGGCTAAGCGGCCTGGAGCCGGGATTCAACCGTCTCGGGAATGTCGATACGATGCGGCGCTATATCTATATTCATGGATGTCCTGACGAAGACGTTCTCGGCGTTGCCGGTTCCAAAGGCTGCATCAAGATGCGCAACCGGGATCTGATATCACTGTTCGACCGGGTCGAAGCAGGCACACTGGTTCACATCGAAGCGCGCACGGCGTAGCGGAGCACTGCAATGGACAATCTTGGTCAAATCCCTCTCGGACCTATCATGACTTCCGTGAGCGGAACTGAATTGAACGATGAAGATCGGCAGCGGCTTCTAAGTTCCGCAGTCGGCGGGGTGGTGCTGTTCGCCGGCAACTGCGAAGACTGCGTGCAGATCCAACAATTATGCGAACAGATACGCGCGCTAAGGAAGCCGTCACTCCTGATTGCCGTTGACCAGGAGGGGGGACGTGTGCAGCGTATTCGCCAGGACGCGACCCGATTGCCGCCCGCGGCTCTCTACGGAAATATCTATGACGAAAATCCCGACCTGGGGTGTGAAGCTGCCGAACTGGGAGGCGCGCTCATGGCTCTGGAAGTGCTGCGCACCGGGGTCGACATCAGCTTCGCACCGGTGCTTGACGTGACTTCACGCGAATCCGAGGTGATCGGAGACCGCGCATTTCACTCAGACCCGGACGCGGTATCGGTCATCGCCGAATCATGGATTCGGGGAATGCACAGGGCAGGCATGAAATCGGTTGCAAAGCACTTTCCCGGACACGGCGGCGTCAGTGCCGATTCGCATTTGGAGACGCCGGTGGACTCTCGCACAATCCGTGACATCATGGCGCTTGATCTGGTCCCGTACCGTCGTATCGGCAACACAATCGATGCCGTGATGACCGCTCACATCTCGTATCCGAACGTCACTGGAGCCATCCCCGCCTACTCGCCGTTCTGGATCGAGCACGTGCTGCGCGAGGTGCTGGCTTTCTACGGACCGGTGTTCAGCGATGACCTGACTATGAAAGGAGCGCTGGATGCCGGGGATTGCGGAGCGAGAGTGCTGACTGCGCTGTCGAGCGGATGCGACATTGCCCTGATCTGCCAGGACGCGCGCGAAACCGATCAGGCGATTGCGGAATTGGAGGCGAATCCGCAGGCGTGGCAGGAGAAAACATGGATGATTGACAAGCTGCGACCCGGTTCCTCTGATGAGGATGTCGACCCGCAAGCGTGCCGCGACGCGCTCGCCGGCATCATTGATGCGTTCGAGGCGTAGCCTCAATTCGCGCGTTCGACATACTCTCCGGTTTCAGTATTCACCCTGATCGTATCGCCTTCTGTTACAAATGTAGGCACCTGGACGCGAATGCCGGTTTCTACCACGGCGGGTTTTCCTGACCCGGCCGCAGTCTGACCTTTGACCACGCCCTCGGTTTCGATCACCTTCAGTTCGACATTGTCCGGAAGTTCGATGCCGATAGGCGAGTCGTTGTAGCAATTGATCTGCACTTCGATGCCCTCGAGCAGATAGCCGGCCTGATCGCCGAGATCATCCTGCGTCAATTCGAGTTGCTCGTATGAATCATTGTCCATAAACACATAGCTGTCGCCATCCTGATACAGGTATTGCATCGTTTTTGCTTCCACATGGGCCTTTTCCAGCTTGTCGTCCGAGCGAAATCGATCATTCCGCTTCGTCCCGGCGACAATATTTTTGATTTCCAATTGGACAAATGCACCGCCTTTTCCGGGCTTTACGTGACTTTTTTGAAGTACGCGCCAAAGCGAACCGTCCATCTCAATGAGATTTCCTACGCGTATTTCGAATGCCGATAATTTCATGTCGTGAGCCTCGGATGCTGGATGGGAACAATCTTGCGCTGTTGGATTCGGAACGGCCGCCCTGCGCAACTCGTATCCGCTTGCGGCGGCGTTAATGGTACACTCTTAATTGCAGAAATCCAAATTCTTGAAAGATTATTCGTATGGAGTTCAACGCAAAGCGGTTTCTCGGTTCCGTGTCCCGGTCATGTGGCGTGTACGCCATGAAAGACGAAGGCGGGGCGTATCTGTATATCGGCAAGGCGAACAATCTGAAGAATCGTCTGACGACTCATTTGCGGCCTTCGCAGCTGTCGCATCGATTTGCAGCTGTAATGCGCCAGTTGGCGAGCATCGAGACGATAGTCACGCGCAACGAAACCGAAGCGCTGCTGCTGGAAAACAATCTGATCAAGGAGCACAAGCCCCGCTACAACATCAATCTTCGCGATGACAAGAGCTATCCGTACATTCATCTGGACCTTTCGCACGATTATCCCGGCTTGCGGTTCTATCGCGGCAACCGCAAGGAGGCGGGGCGGTTCTTCGGGCCGTTCAGCAGTGCTTCGGCGGTTCGCAACACTCTGTCGCAGCTGCAAAAGGCGTTTCCCGTGCGTCAGTGCAGGGATTCGTATTTCCGGCATCGCAGCCGGCCGTGCCTGCAGTTTCAAATCAACCGCTGCAGCGGTCCGTGCGTCGGGCACATTGATCAGATGACGTATATGGAAGATGTCGAGCAGGTGATTGATTTCCTTTCGGGCAGAAATCACAAGCTGCAAGAGTTGCTGATGTCGCGCATGGACCAGGCGGTTACGGAATTAGAATTTGAAACGGCAGCCAAGTTTCGCGACCGAATTACCGCGGTGCAGCGGCTTCTCGAATCGCAGCAAGTAGACGGAGGTGAAAGCGATACCGATGTCATTGCGGTCGAAAAAGCGGGCAGCACCGCTTGCATTGCGCTCACTTCGATACGCAGCGGGCGCAACGTAGACCATCGCTCATTTTTCCCCAAGCTGGCCATACAGATTGACGAAATCGATATTCTGGCGGAGTTTGTTCCTCGATACTATCTGTCGCATCAGTGTCCGCCGCTGATTCTCGTCGACAATGTATTTCCGGAGATGGATCTGATTTCGCGGGCCCTGGGCGAGCAAAATGGCAGGCGAATCGAAATTCGTCGGCCTCAGCGCGGCGCAAAGCGAAAGCTCATTCAACTTGCCCAGCTCAATGCGCGCGATTCGATTCGCCGGCGCACCGCGCAAAGCGAATCGACGGACGTCCGGATGGATTCACTGGCAAGGTCACTGCGCTTAGAGCAGCCTCCCGGCCGCATCGAGTGTTTTGACATCAGCCATATGGCCGGCGACAAGACCGTGGCTTCTTGCGTCGTGTTCGATGCCGGCGGAGCGCTCAAGTCGGAGTACAGGAGAATGAATATTTCCGATATCGAGCCTGGCGACGACTACGCAGCGATGAGACAGGCGCTTCACCGGCGATACAGGAAGGCCAGGGAATCGGAGATCGAGATTCCGGACCTGGTCCTGATTGACGGCGGGACAGGACAGCTTCAGGTCGCGGTCGACGTTTTTGACGAACTGCAAATTTCAGAAATTCAGCTGATTGCGATATCAAAGGGAAAACAAAGGAAGCCGGGCTGCGAGCAGCTTTGGACGCCGGGCGTTGAATCTGCGATCGATGTCGAACCCGATGCCTTGCTGATGTTGCAGAAAATTCGCGATGAAGCACACCGGTTCGCCTTGCTCGGACATCGAAGCCGGCTTGCCAAATCACGCAGGAATTCAACTCTGGAAGACATTCCAGGCATTGGTGCCCGGAGGCGTTCGCATCTTTTGAAGCACTTTGGCGGCTTGCAGGGCCTGTCGCGCGCAGGCATTGACGAGTTGACGGATGTTCCGGGAATAAGCGCGGAACTGGCAGAAAAAATCTACTACTCATTCCATGGACCGAATTGACGACATGTGGCTGAACCTCCCCAATGCATTGACTGTTGCGCGAATTTTCTCGATTCCGTTCCTTATCGCCGCGTATCTGCTTTTATCCGGCGAAGTTCGCCAATTGACCACGACGATCATATTCGTTGCCGCCGCGTTTACCGACATGCTTGACGGATATCTGGCGCGCAAGCTCGCACTGGTTTCCCCATTCGGGACGTTTCTGGATCCCATTGCAGACAAGCTTATGGTGTGCACTGCGCTTGTTCTTCTGGTCTCGGACCCTTCTGTGACCGAACAGACGCTCTCGGTCGGCATCTTCATTCTCTCGGCAATCATCATTGTCGGTCGGGAAGTCAGCGTGGCAGCGCTTCGCGAATGGATGGCCGAACTCGGAAGCCGTACGAAAATTGCCACCAACTGGCTGGGAAAGTTCAAGACGCTGGCTCAGATGGTTGCAATCGTCATGCTGCTCTACGGGCAGCCTGTTGACACCCCGATTGGCACGATTGCGCTGTTCAGAGTGGGGGAGGCATTTCTGTATGCGGCGGCCATACTTACGTTGTGGTCGATGACGGTCTACCTAAGGTCGGCATGGCCGTTTCTTTCCGAAGGCAAGATGGACGAATAAAGACGAATACAAGGATTGGAGATTGATTTGGCCTGACGGAGAATCTCACCGGATTACCCGAAGTTGCGGCTACTCGGAAAAGATAGGCCAAGTGCCTGAAAAAACGTGCTCGCGTGAAAGACCGGTGCAAGAAATTTATTGGATTATCCGTTGTTTTTTTCTTTATAATTCCCCCACCGAGCAAGCGGGAAGTTAAGTGTGCGGGAATAGCTCAGCTGGTAGAGCGCAACCTTGCCAAGGTTGAGGGCGCGAGTTCGAACCTCGTTTCCCGCTCCATTCCGTTCACTCGGGAGATTCATGCCGCATGCGATGGATCTACTGATTTGGTCATTCAAAATCAGCCTCATACTGGCCGGGTGGCAGAGTGGTTATGCAGCGGCCTGCAAAGCCGTCTACGCCGGTTCGATTCCGACCCCGGCCTCCAGTTGTGATGCTGATGCTGGCGGCGATCCGTAACACGGTTCATTCCAAGCACTGATTGGAAGAAATGTTCTCAAACAACGCGTTTTAACACTGTATATCGACGAATATTGCACTTTCTCGTACTAAGCTTCTTTCACGGACCGCTGAATTGAAACGCTGAGAACTTTGTGCGATTGACTTTCAGAATTACTCATTTATGTCAATCTGCCGCCGATGGCATCGCGCGATACTTCGTGCTGGCAAATATTAAAAATTCACCGGATGGCTCTCCAATGAGGATTCGGGTTACCGGTGAAACGCAAGAAAAATACTACGACTGGAAAATAATCTGCTGCGGGTGTGGCGGAATTGGTAGACGCAACGGACTTAATGCAACTTGAGTGCGCTTCGGGAAACCGGGGACGTAGAACCGCTCAAATTCGGGGAAACCTGTCAAATGGCAATCCCGAGCCAAGACTGGCTTGCCAGTAAGGTGTAGAGACTAAACGGGCGGCGCCTAAAGAGCAATTGCAACACGGCGAAGAGATAGTCCAGACCGCAAACCGACGAGCAGTCGGGCAGCGAAAGCTGTAGCCGGTACGAAAATCCGTTTGCCGAATGGCAGTGTGGGTTCGAGTCCCTCCACCCGCACCAGTTCAACTGGCGCAAGCAATCCTGCGTCACACGAAGGCTTAGCCGATTCTGGATGCCTCCACAGTGTCGACGACTTGATCAAGCAAAGTTTCGAATCCGTCGGCTACCATCAGATCATTCATCCAGCGACGAGGGATAAATCCTGATTCGCTTTGCCTGTCGAGCATCTCAAGAAGCAGGTCGAAGTAGCCGTCGAAGTTAACAATGCCCATGGGTTTTTTGTGATATTTTAAAATATTCCAACTCATTACAGTGAATATTTCATCCAAAGTGCCAACTCCTCCAGGCAGTGCGATGAAAGCGTCAGATCTCACGAACATCGCAGTTTTGCGCTCTTCCAGAGTATCTACGGTAATAAGTTCGGTGATGTCGTCATAGGCGACTTCGATAGCTGCCAAACCATGAGTGATGACTCCGACTGCATCGCCTCCGGATTCAATGACTGAGCGGGCCAGTTCTCCCATCAGTCCTACGGCTCCGCCGCCGTAGACCAGGGTGATGTTTCGCTGCGCGAGAAGTTCTCCCGCGTTGCGGGCAAGCTCCGTATACTTGGGATCATTGCCGTGCTGCGACCCTAAAAAGACACATAGGTGCATGAAAATTTGCTTCCTTAACTTAATTTGCCGCAAATACCGGCGACACAGGATGCAATCCCACGCATGACACGGCACCGTTGCCGGCTTTTGTCTTACAATATGCGGTTCAAGTTCACAATTATCGCACCGATGGCAACTGGCAGTTACAAGACATCACTTGCGGTGCATTCAACAGGCGCCTGATTCGGGTGGATTATGAGCGGCGAACCGACATCGACAATCGAAAAAATTTACCTATCTGCGGATTCGCTTTTTATCGATTCCTGCAATTTGGCTGCCCAGGTGCTGCAAAGCGGATTTCGGCCCGACTACCTGATTGCGCTGTGGAGAGGTGGCACTCCTGTCGGGATTTGCATGCAGGAACTCCTCGCCTACTTTGGCATAGATACAGACCACATCGCGATCCGCACTTCTTTGTATCAGGGCATAGACAGGAGGGCGGAAAACATCAGAATTCATGGACTCGGATACGTGATCGACAGAGTCTCTGTAGATGACTCGCTGCTCATCGTGGACGACATTTATGACACGGGTCTGACTGTCGAAGCGCTGCTCGGACAGATCAGACGCAAGGCACGACGCAATACGCCGAAGGACATTCGGGTCGCAGCCGCTTGGTACAAGCCGAACAAGCGTCAAACGGAACGCGAGCCCGACTACTATGCCCATGCAACCGACAAGTGGGTTGTATTTCCTCATGAATTGATCGGACTCGAATACGATGAAATCAAGGAAAACAAGCCGGAAATTGCCGAAATGATTGAGTCGGTGCGGCAGAAAGTGACCAATGTATCAACTTAAACCTAATAATTATCCTAGCTACTAAAAGTGATTATTTATGAATGATTCAAGCAGTAACCAGATTCCGGATTTTCTAGTTCACGATGCCGTCGATTCGGTCGGTGTGGTTGTCGTTGAAGACGCGAATTCCGGCAAGACGCTAAACGGATGGGTCATGGATTCCGATGAGACTATCCATGTCGAGGCGATTGAAAACATCCCACTAGGCCATAAGATCGCACTGTCTGATTTAGACGCGGGCGAAAAGGTCATCAAGTATGGATTTCCGATTGGACAGGTGGTGGCGCCGGTCAAGAAAGGCGGGCATCTACACGTACACAACGCAAAAACGGAAAAATGGTAATGAGCAGCACACAGGAAATATTTGGCTATCGACGGGAGAATGGCCGGGTCGGCATACGCAACCACGTCATCATTCTGCCGCTCGACGATCTTTCAAACGCAGCAAGCGAAGCTGTTGCGAATAACATCAAGGGCACGCTCGCACTGCCGCACCACTATGGCAGGCTGCAGTTCGGCGAAGATCTTGAACTGCACTTTCGAACGCTGATCGGCACCGGCAGCAATCCGAATGTCGCAGCGTGTGTCGTGATCGGAATCGAGCCCGGCTGGACCAAGCGCGTCGTAGACGGCATCGCCAGGACAGGCAAGCCTGTTCAGGGATTCTCAATCGAGCAAAACGGCGACATCAGCACGATCGCTGCAGCTTCCCGGGTGGCCAAGGAATACCTTCACTGGGCATCGGAATTGCGGCGCGAGCCATGCGGGGTTTCCGATTTGTGGATATCGCACAAATGCGGCGAGTCTGACACCACTTCCGGAATCGGCGCAAATCCGGCTGTCGGCAACCTCATCGACAAGCTTGACCCTCTTGGTGCGACAAACTGCTTTGGCGAGACATCGGAGCTGACGGGGGCGGAACTGCTATGCAGGGACCGCGCGATCAGTGCCGAGATAGGCGAGAAGTTTCTTTCGACCTGGCAGGCATACATGGATGAAGTTATCGAACCGAACAAAACCAATGACTTGTCTGAAAGTCAGCCTACAAAGGGCAATATCGAAGGCGGGTTGACAACGATCGAGGAAAAAGCCCTCGGCAATCTGCAAAAGATCGGTAAGCATACCAAATACATCGATGTATTGAAGCCGGCCGAAGAGCCGACGAGCGGACCGGGCCTGTACTTCATGGACACCTCGTCAGCGGCCGCAGAATGTGTCACTTTGCAAGCCGCCGCAGGGTTTGTTGTTCACGTTTTCCCAACGGGGCAGGGCAACATTATCGGGCACCCGATTGAGCCGGTAATCAAGTTGACAGCGAACCCGCGGACCGTGCGGACCATGGGCGAGCACGTGGACTTGGATGTATCCGGCATACTGCGCCGGGAAATGAGCATGGATGAGGCAGGTGACGCCCTGATCGACATGACGATACGCACCTGCAACGGAAGGCTTACTGCCGCAGAGGCTCTGGGCCACCGCGAATTTGTGATGACAAAACTCTATCGAAGCGCTTAGGCCTTATTTTCAGGGAACCGAATGCGACGACCGAACTCGCGCTCGACAGTTCATCGAGTCGCGTGGCAGTTGTTTTCGGTTCCCAAGCGAAATTCACAACTCAGCGCCGTCGAGAATGCAGAATCCTAAATATTCGGTAATGATGAAAGCATGTCGACAGCTTTCAGTAGAATTGGTGGGACTTGCCGTGCAGATATCAAAGGTCACGATTACTGCGTCGTTGGTTCACCTTCCAATGCACCTGCCCGCGGCGGCGAAGGTTATGCAGCCCGCAGATTGCGGTGGTTACTGCAGCAAATCAAATTTTATCGAGCGCCAGATAGATCCTTCTATAACTGGCAGTTACAATTTATCATTAAAGTAATTTCTTATGACAATTAGATACATAAAGCAATCGGCAATTCAATCTGTCGAGACTAAGCCATCTCGCGAGGTCGAAGAAATCGTGCGCGAGATGCTCGAGAAAATTCAAGTTGGCGGAGAAGACGCTGCGCTTGAGTATGCGCGCCGACTCGACAATTGGACCGGTGATGTCGTGCTGTCGAAAGCCGATCTCGATGCTGCCGCTGAAAAGCTGTCGCCGCAAGTTGCGCGGGATATTCGTTTCTCGCATGAGCGTGTGAAAAAATTTGCCGAGCATCAACTGGCCAGCATTTCCGAGTTTGAAACCGAACTTGCCGAAGGCGTCATCGCCGGACAGAGGCTGATTCCGGTCAATGTTGCCGGCTGCTACGTACCTGGAGGCCGCTACGCGCACATCGCTTCAGCGGTTATGAGCGTTACGACTGCCAAGGTTGCCGGCGTCAAGAACATCATCGTATGTTCTCCGCCAAAGCCCGGTGTCGGAGTCCATCCTGCTATTGCATATACTGCCTCGCTGTGCGGGGCGGACACGATTTTGGCAATAGGCGGCGTACAAGGTGTAGCGGCATTGGCATACGGCTTGTTCACCGGTCATTCAGCAGATATTCTGGTTGGCCCGGGCAATCAATTTGTTGCTGAAGCCAAGCGCATGCTGTTCGGTCCTGTGGGGATCGACCTCTTTGCCGGCCCGACAGAAATTCTGGTGATTGCAGATTCGTCGGCAGACCCGCACATTGTGGCTTCCGATCTTGTAGGGCAGGCGGAGCACGGTCCGAATTCTCCAGCATGGCTGATAACAACATCGACCCGGCTCGCTCATGAGGTGATCGGCTTGATGGATCAATACATTGAACGGCTTCCCGAACCGAATCGCGAAGCGGCTAGGCGTGCCTGGACCGACTATGGGGAAGTCGCAGTCGTAGACACCGATGAAGAGGCGGTCGATCTCAGCGACAGATATGCGCCGGAGCATCTGGAGGTACAGGCGGACAATCTTGACTGGTGGCTGCAGAATCTTTCCAACTATGGATCGCTGTTTCTGGGTGAAGAAACGACGGTCGCATACGGAGACAAGTGCTCGGGGCCGAATCATATTCTCCCCACAAACCGTGCAGCCCGCTATACGGGCGGGCTAAGCGTGAGCAAATTCATCAAGACAGTCACTTACCAGCGCATGTCGCGTGAATCCAACCGCAGTGTCGGCGCAGTCGCGTCGCGCATTTCGCGTCAGGAGGGCATGGAAGCTCACGCGCTGACAGGAGATGATCGATTAGAGAAATATTTTCCGGGTGAATTTCTGCACTAGCGCACCTAGGCGCGAATCATGAAGTCCGACTTATTCAATCTTACCGGGCGTGTTGCGGCCGTTACGGGGGCAAGCTCCGGAATCGGTCTGGCGATAAGCGCTATCCTTGCTGATGCCGGAGCCAGCGTTGTACTCATCGCCCGCCGCGAGGAATTGCTCGCGCGGCGATGTGACGAAATCATTCGCACCGGCGGTGCGGCGAAGTGGGTTGCGATGGATCTGTCCGGCGAAGGCGAATTGGCAGACGCTATGCAGTCCATCCGCAGTTGCTACGGTGCCCCTGATATTATCGTCAATGCAGCCGGGGTGAATCTGCGCGAACCCGCCGAATCAGTCAGCTGGGAGAGCTGGCAATACACAGTGAATTTGAATTTATCGATTCCGTTTTTCTTTTCGAGGATGTTTGTCAACGAAATGAAAGAGCGCCGGTGGGGAAAGATTATCAATGTCGCCTCTCTGCAATCACAGCGCGCATTTGCCAACGGAATGGCCTACGGCGCATCCAAAGGCGGCGTTGTCCAGCTGACCCGCGCGATGGCGGAATCGTGGTCGCGCTACGGAATTGGCTGTAACGCGATTGCTCCAGGTTTTTTTCCGACTGAGCTGACAGCCCCGGTTTTCGGAGACAAGGAACTTGCAGAGCGGATGGCAAGTCAGACGGCAATCGGACGCAACGGAGAAATGACCGACTTAGATGGCCCGGTTTTGTTTTTGGCTTCGCGCGCATCGGACTACGTCACTGGCCAGACATTATTCGTCGATGGAGGATTTACAGCCAAATGAAAGCACTCGTCTATACAGCACCGAAAACCGTCGAATACAGGGAAGAGCCAGATCCGGATCTAGGATCAGGGGAGTCCCTCATTCATATCGAAGCCGCTGGAATCTGCGGGTCTGACCTGCATGCGTTTCTCGGTCACGACAGCCGCAGGGTTCCACCTTTGATTTTAGGTCACGAAGTATGCGGGACCGTAGTCGATGGGAAGATGACGGGAAAAAAGGTTGTGCTCAATCCGCTAATTACATGCGGCGAGTGCGATGTGTGTCTAGATGGACGAACCAATTTATGCGCGAATAGAAAGCTGATCGGCATGAATCTCCCAGGTGCGTTTGCTGACTATATCGGTTTTCCGGCTAAGAATCTGATTCCGGTTCCTGAAGATGCGAATTCGGACCACGTTGCGCTGACTGAGCCCGCGGCAACCGCCTTGCATGCGGTCAGACTGGCCGACAAGGCAGTTGCGCGTCCGACTTCGGAACTTTCTGCGCTTGTTATCGGCAGTGGGTCGGTCGGGATGTTTTGCGTTCTGTTCCTCAAGGACTATGGATGCAAGGATATAACTCTTTGCGAAACCAATGCGCTGCGGCGAAAAGTTGCAGAACAGACCGGCACTTGCAAAGTTGTCGATCCAAGTCGTGCCGACATACCGGCTGCAGACTTCGATCTGGTATTTGATGCAGTCGGAAACGAGGCAACGCGAAGAACCGCGATTAGTTCGGTGAAGCCGGGAGGCGTGGTCATGCACATTGGACTCGGTTCGGCCTCCGGCGGTGTAGATGTGCGCACCCTGACGCTTTCGGAAATCACATTCATTGGGACGTATACCTATACGGCACTGGATATCAAGGCTGCGGCAAAAAAGATATACACCGGACAGATTGGTCCTCTGGACTGGATAGACCTAAGGCCTTTGTCGGACGGCGCGGGCGCATTCAGGGATTTGATAGGCGGTCAGGTCGGCGCGCCCAAAATCATACTGAATCCGTAGTCTTTGGCGCGCCGGGAATCTGCGATGCGCGATGTGACGTTGTCGATTGAAGAGGCAGAGGAACTCGCCGGCGGAGCACTGACTGCAAATGCAGTCGCACCGGCAGCAGCGCAGGATGTGGCACGTGCCTTGACGCTTTCTGACGCGGACGGCGTGCCTTCCCACGGACTGTCACGGATTCCGTCCTATGTCAATCAATTGCATAGCGGGAAGCTCGACGGCGCTGCGCTGCCCACGCATTGTGAAATTAGCGCTAGCGCTGTGTCTGTCAACGCCAATGGCGGGTTCGCGTATCCGGCATTGAACACAGCGTTGCAATGGCTGTGTGCGCATGTAGCTGATTCGGGAATTGCGGTGGCGGCAATTGGTCGTTCGCATCACTGCGGCGTTGCCGGCCACCCGGTTGAAACGCTTGCGCGCTCAGGCCATGTCGGAATACTTTTTGCCAATACCCCCAAGGCGATGGCATTTGCCGGTGGCGTCCGGCCTGTTCTCGGAACCAATCCCGTGGCATTTTCCTGCCCGCGGCTTGATGCGGACCCTCTGGTAGTCGATCTTTCCTTGAGCGTCGTCGCACGAGGACGGATCAAGCTCGCAGCTGATAATGTCGAGAAGATTCCGGATCACTGGGCGATAGACGAGTCCGGTGCGGCGACTACGGATCCCGACGCGGCTTTGCTGGGAAGTCTGTTGCCAGCGGGAGGCGCAAAGGGCGCGGCGCTTGCGCTGGCAGTCGAAATTCTTGCAGCAGGATTGACTGGCGGTCATTTTTCATACGAAGCATCATCCTTTTTTGATGGCGAAGGCGAACCGCCGGGAGTAGGGCAACTGCTGATTGCGATTCATCCGTCAAGATTTAACTGCGACTTTTCCGATAGGATTGAGATGCTGTTCGCCGAGATGCTCAGCGACTCGCAGGTTCGTCTGCCCGGGCAAAGGCGGTTTGACAGTCGTCGCGCAGCCCGCAAAAACGGCATCACCTACAAGTCTGAGTTAATTCGCGAAATAAGCAAGATATCAAAGCGCAACTGAGTGTTTGCCAAGCTCGGGGCATTTGAAGACTCGGTCCAAGTATTGGTCGGCGAGTTGACGCAATACGAGACGGTTCAATTGCTTTTGTATTGTCTGTAAGTCGGAATAGTGCTTTGCAACGTGATCAATTCAGGGTTAGGCGGGTCCTGCAAACTTTCGAATTCAAACAGGCAATCGTGCATTCCAATCGACAAGGCGGATAGGCGGACTATGTTGAAGCTGGGCATCAGCGAGCGTATAGTTTGCGCAGTGTAGGGCGGTATCTCGAGCGATTCGGAATTCGGTGAAGTGTGAAATACGAGTTCACCGAGTTGATTGACTTCGAACTTCATCGGGTGAATTGGTATTCGTCCGTCTGTCCACACCAAGGCGTGCATGACTGCGCCGCGCTTGCAGAAAGGACTAAGCAGCGCCATCAATTCCACGATGCTTCGTTTCGAAAGATAGTTCAGCAGGTCCCAGGCGACGATGATCTCGATGGGATAGTCTTCATGATGTTTCTCCAAGTTGTCCTGCAATTCCGCCGGTGGCATCATTTCAAGATGGGAGTAAGTTCCGGCTTGCGGAGGGCTTTGCGATGCTTCAACGAATTTTTGACGCAGACTGCAATTGAAAAAATTAAAGTTTGGGGAACCGTAGCTCGTGAGTGCATCGAATACCGTCGAATTAATTTGACCGAGATCGATTATTGAGTAGTTTCGATCGCCGATCCGCTCCAAGTGTTCCAGAATTGACGTAAACCCCTTGGTTTGAAGCACTTGGCCGTCGACGGCCAAGTGCTCGACTTCGTTTGAAGGTTCCCTTTTTAGTCGCATTTATAGGCTCACATCTGTGAGTCGACCTTGTTCCGATATTGGCTGCGGGGTTGTCTCGCTTCCGTTCCAGATCGCAAACGAGGTTCAACTATATCTCAGTGCGTGCTGCCGAATGCGCTTAGGTTGCGGAAGATTGCGGTTTTTGAGGCGCAGGCTGCGGTGCAACGGACTTAGGAGGCTGCGGTGCCTTCTGGGCGGAATCAGGGGGTGTTTCGTCCTTGATCATCTGAATCGAACCGTTAAAGTCGCAATCGCTCTCAAGAACGATGTTGCGTGATTTGACGTCGCCTTTGACCAGGCCGGAACTTGTTACCTTGAACGTATGATCCGCATTGAACTGTCCTTCAATTTTACCTTTGACTTCGATCATCTGTGCCTGAATCGTGGCTTCTACGATGCCGGTCTGCTCAATGGTCACGTTGTTCTTGGGTAACGACACCTTGCCTTTGAACTTTCCTGCGATCACCAGGTCGGCGCTTCCGGACAGATCTCCGACGAACTGGGAATTATTGCCGATGTAGGTGGATTTAGCGCTGGAGCTTACGGGCCTGGCAACAGGAGTTGCAACGGGATCGTTGTGCGCTCGCTGGGGTGCGGGACTGGCTCGACTGATCGACGGGGTATCTTTATTGCTTCTCGAGTCTGGTGATTCTTTCTTGCTGCGTAGCATAGGTTGCCTCCTTGTTCTGGGGTTGACGCAACTGAATGACGAATAAGTCGTGTAAGGGGAGAACGAACCTTGCAGTAATAGGATTGGCCGCAATCGGCATTACTCCACCAAAGGACTATTATACGAAATAACCTGAATTGCCACATTGAGAAACATACGAGGATCGATTATGAATGCTTATAATTTGACATAATATGCATTATACGCATATAAGTGCGCATGACTTCGGGCTGTCGAAATCTTCCAAATTTGTGAAAAAACCCTATTTTTCGCTTATTTGCGTCAGTTTATGGCGGACAAGCTATTTACAAACGTATTTTTTGCTGTACAATTCCCTACATAGAACAAGTTTTATGAATTTTGAATTTTGCACGCAGGAAGCAATATGTTTATTTCCATCACAGTTTTAACGCTCGCACTGGCCGCTCTTTGGCTGTTCGTTGGCGGTCGTCAGCATGCCGACGGAGTCGGCCGTTTTCTTTCAGTACGCAACATTACCGGAATCGATGGCGGCGACTACCTGATTCGTCGCTACCTTGTCCCGCGTAATCGTCTGTTGAATATCTACCTTCATCAATTTCTTGGCAGCGACGACGACCGCGCATTGCATGACCATCCTTGGAGTTCGGTCAGCGTTGTGCTCAGCGGCGAATTGATTGAGCATCTGCCTGGCGGAATTCAGCGAACCATCCGCCGGGGCCAGATGACATTTCGCAACCCGACATACCTGCACAGGATTGAGCTTCCGGCAAATAAAACCGCATGGACTTTGTTTATCACCGGACCGGTAGTGCGTAAATGGGGATTTATCTGTCCCGGAGGCTGGGTCGCATGGGATCGCTACAATCGAAACGGCGGTTGCGAATAGATGATGGATAGAGTACAAAGAAGCAATCCTTTGGCCCGAATGGTGAAACCGACGCAGATATCAGGGAACTAAGTTTTGCAATGAATGTAAATGATGTGGTAATCGAATGTGCCGACAATCTCGATTTTATGGCAGATTAGAGGATAGAATTGTCAAGTTGGTGTCACCTCTCCTCCTTGCAGCCTCGGAAAAGAGTACGAAAACAAACTGTCGATTGAATCCTTATTTCGGGATCGAAAACAGGATAGAGAATAAAGGAGCAACATATGTCACAGCTCCTTTCCTATCTTTAGTGAGATCACTCGGTTAGTTTTCAGCGTTTCCTATATTCGTTGCAATCTAGGATCAAACAGCCAACACTCGTACGCTAGTCGTAGAACCGATTTATTCGACGAACAGAAATACAAAGTTAACAGGAGTTCAAATTCGAAATGGGAATACTGAACGGAAAAAAAGCCCTGATCACAGGGATCGCCAGCGATCGTTCCATTGCATGGGGTATTGCAAGCGCCATGCGTGAACATGGTGCGGAACTCGCTTTAACCTATCAGAACGAAAAGCTGCGCCCGCGAGTCGAGAAGTTCGCCGAACAGCTCGGTACAGATATCGTGCTGCCGTGCGACGTTTCAACCGATGATCAGATCGAGCAGCTGCGCGACGCTCTATCCTGTCGCTGGGATTCACTAGACGTTGCAGTTCACTCAATCGCTTTTGCCCCGCGCGACCAGCTGGCGGGAAACTACGTCGATGCCATCACCCGCGAAGGTTTTCTTACGGCGCATGAAATCAGTTCGTACAGCTTTTCAGCAATGGTGAGGACGTTTGCACCGATGATGGAAGAAGGAAACGGATCGTTTCTTACCCTCTCCTACATCGGCTCGATACGCGCCATGCCGGGATACAACGTGATGGGTGTGGCAAAAGCCAGCCTCGAAGCAAGTGCCCGATACTGCGCCCAGTCGCTGGGCCCCCGGGGAATTCGCGTCAATGCGATATCCGCCGGGCCTATTCGAACTCTTGCCGCCGCAGGAATCCGCGGCATGAAATCCATGATGGATCACTACGAAAAAGCCGCGCCGCTAGGACGCAGCGTAACCATCGAAGAAGTAGGAAACGCTGCAGCATTTCTCTGCTCGGATATGGCGTCGGGAATCACCGGCGAAGTGCTCTATGTGGACGGCGGCTTCCACATGGTGGGCTTCAGCGAGAAGATGCTCTAATAAAGGTCCGGCCCCGATTCGGACAGCGCGTCTTCATGCACCACGATATTCGCTGCATTCCTCAGTGAAGTCAGATGTCCGGTAAACAAGGCGTCTCCGAATCGTTGATTGAGCAAAGTGCTCGCCTGACTGCGCTGGGCATCGTCCAGTTCAGCGATGTCTCCATAGACAATATCAGTGATTCTGAATACGGCATAACTGCCGTCACTTAATCCGGTGCCACCGTAGGACACCGAGTTTCCATCAGGCTTTGCGTTGGCATAGACGCTGGATTGAAGCTCCAGCGTGATTGAATCTGCAGATTCATCGCCTGATGGCAGTGCAATACTTTCCAGTCCTCGGTCAGCGATCAGATCATTCCAGTCAATTTCTGCATCGCTGTTGAGTTCGTCGATGATCTCAAGACCAAGCGCCTCGGATTGCTCCGCACTTATGGCAACAAGCAGCTTTTCTCTGATTTCAGATTCAACCTCTTCAACCGGAAGCAGTTTCGATGCCTGATAATCATACTTTCGAAAAACTACGAAATGATCGACATCAATTTCAATTACGTCGCTGTTAAATTCGTCGTCTAGGACCTGGGTGCTAAATGCCTCCTGGCGCACCGCCGCATGAGCCGCCACCCCTGCCCCGCTTTCCCGCGTCAGCCAGTCGCTGATCTGAAGTTCGAGTCCAAGGCTGTCTGCTACCGGTTCAAGCGTTTCAGGCTGCTCATAGGAAACATTTCGCACTTCCTCGATCACTTCGAACATTTCCGTTTCCGCAGCTTGCCTGGTTGCCGCATCGATTAGATCAGAGCGCGCTTCTTCAAAGGTCATGATGGCTTCGGCCCTGATTTCGTCAACACGTATCACGTGATAGCCGAACTGGGATCGGACGGGGTCGCTGATTTGCCCTTCTTCCTGTGAAAATGCAACTGCCTCAAATTCCGGTACTGTAACGCCGCGATTGATGAATCCGAGACTGCCTCCGACCTGTGCCGAACCTGCATCAGCGGAATACTCGCTTGCAAGAGTCGAAAAGTCCAGCCCTTGCCTGGCCTTTTCTGCAACTTCCTGCGCCAAAGCCAGTGCATCGTCCTCAGCGTTTTCGGAGTCGCCGGACAGTTCGATCAGAACGTGGCTGACAGAACGCTGCTCCTCTTTCAGAAACTCCTCGGTTTGGGCGTCGTAAATCCGGCTCAGTTCCTCTTCCGACGGATCGTAGTCGGTCGCGAAGTTCTCCAGTTGCAATTCTAGAAACTGAATCCGTGTCTTTTCCGGTTCCCGGTAGTCCGCCGAATTTTCATCGTATTCACTTTGAATCATGTCAGCGGTGATGTCGATCTCGGAAAGAAACTGCTGGGGACGAATAATGGCGTAGTCCCCGTGTCGTATGTGCAGGGCGAGCGAGAGCGTTTGCTCCACAGCGCTGCTCAGATCAAGTGACGACAGCGACAAGCCGTTATGGATTTGCTGTACTGCCGCAGATACACGCTGAATGCCTTCAAACTGCGAAGGGCTGTATCCGGAAAACTGAAGCACCCGCTCATAGAGGGCCTGATCAAACTGACCTTCGCTCTGAAAGGTTGATTCGGCCCGGATGAATCGCGCAAGCTGGCCATCGCTGATTCGGTAGCCGCTGTCTTCAGCATTGCGTGAAAGCAGCAAATCATTGATCATTCGCTCTACGACCTGCCGTCCGAGAACGCTGCCTGAAAGCAACTCCGGACTCGCGTTTGTGCCAAGCTGGCTCCGCACCCGGTCCCGCTCAGCGTATAGCGCCCGCTGGTAGTCCAGATAATCGATCTCAGCGCCATCGACCTCGGCGACTTCGACTTCGGTCAGGCCGGTAAAATACGAATTCACACCCCATAGTGCGAATGGAATTGTAATCAGGATGACAATGGCCCAGGCAATCCAGCCTGTCGCCCGCTCTCGAATACTAGTCAGCATGAAAAGACGCGCCCAGACGCGCTAGTGTCGAACTATTGTCGGATTTGCCCAATCGCAAACGTGCTTGGGAAGATGGCGGAGTGGACGGGACTTGAACCCGCGACCCCCGGCTTGACAGGCCGGAATTCTATACCAACTGAACTACCACTCCATTAAAACTGGTGGGTGCTGCGGGACTTGAACCCACGCCCTTCGCCTTGTAAGGGCGACGCTCTTCCAACTGAGCTAAGCACCCGCTGCTCCTTAGTTGACTGCGTCCTTCAACGCCTTGCCCGGCTTGAAACGGACCTGGTTGGTTGCAGATATCTCTATAGCTGAACCGTCTCTTGGATTTCTTCCAGTTCGGGCTGCACGTTCGGAAACCGTAAAAGTCCCGAATCCGACAATGGAAACCATATCACCGGAAGAAAGAGCGCTTTCAATTTCACCCAGTACGCAATCCACCGCCTTGGCGGCAACAGATTTGGAAAGTCCCATCGAATCGGCTACATTCGCTGTCAACTCGGATTTATTCATTCCTAACTCCCTATCGTAAATTGTCAAGTTAATCTTGTTCGAAGCCCATCGGCAAATTGATCAATTGCAGCTCGCCGATAAGCAGTAGAAACCGTGAAAACTGAGTTATTGATGCCCAATTCGCACCGTCCGTATTCGGATGATAAGAATAACTGATTTTGTTATCGAATTGGCAAAATATACAGAAATTTTATGATCTCATTGATACATCGGTTGCAAGCTCGCCAACCTTTTGCATGCAAACACGCATGTTTGCAAGTCTGAGCATGAATTCTGGATGAATTGAACCGAGTATGACGATTCAGCGGTCCGCTAGCCAATCGGTCCAGCGGGCGCATAGGACGATCAGTCAGTGGGCAACCACTCCGGGCCTTTCCGATGCCTCGGATTCCGAATCGATTTCGATCGGCATTTCTTCCGCCTCCGGCGGAGAATGCGGAACTGATTCCAGGGCATGATCAATTACTTCATCGATCCACTGCACCGCAACAATTTCCATATCGGATTTGATCTTCTTGGGTATCTCGACCAAATCCTTTTCATTTTCCAAAGGAATCAGAACTTTTTGTATGCCGCCTCGATGCGCTGCCAGTAATTTTTCCTTCAGTCCGCCGATCGCGAGCACTTCGCCGCGCAACGTTATTTCGCCCGTCATTGCGACATCCGCCCGAACCGGCTTGCCGGTGAGCGCAGATATGATTGCCACAGCCATAGCCACACCGGCACTCGGGCCGTCTTTCGGCGTCGCACCTTCCGGAACATGGACATGTATATCGCTCTTTTGATAGAACTTGCTGTTAATTCCGTAATGCTCCGCCCTGCTTCGAACCACGCTGACAGCTGCCTTGATCGATTCCTGCATCACGTTTCCGAGTTTTCCGGTATAGGCATGAACGCCCTTTCCGGGGACAATGATCGCCTCAATACTCAGCAGGTCTCCGCCAACTTCGGTCCAAGCCAATCCGGTGACCTGCCCCACCTGGTTGACCTTGTCCGCTCGGCCGTATTTAAACTGCCGGACTCCGAGATATCGCTCCAAGTTTCCTGGAGTAATTCGCACAGGAGTCGACTTGTCGCTGTTCTGTATCAGCTGTTTCGCCACCTTGCGGCAGATTTTCGATATTTCGCGCTCAAGCGCCCGAACCCCGGCTTCGCGGGTGTAGTAGCGGGCGATATCGATCAATGCATTGCGCGAAATCGATATTTCATGCTCTTCCAATCCGTTGTTCTCCAACTGCTTGGGCACTAGGTAGTGGATGGCAATCTGGATTTTTTCCTCTTCGGTATATCCGGATATTCTAATCACCTCCATCCGGTCGAGCAGCGCCGGCGGGATGTTCAGTGTATTGGCCGTAGCGATGAACATGACTTCCGAGAGGTCGTATTCGACCTCCAGGTAGTGATCGCCGAATGTGTGGTTCTGTTCAGGATCCAGAACCTCGAGAAGCGCCGATGACGGGTCGCCGCGAAAATCCATGGACATCTTGTCGACCTCGTCCAGCATGAACAAGGGGTTTTTGTGCTTGACCTTGGCGAGGTTCTGAACAATCTTGCCCGGCAGCGATCCGACATAGGTTCTGCGATGTCCCCGGATTTCCGCCTCATCGCGCACGCCGCCGAGCGACATTCGTGCGAATTTTCTATTCGTAGCCTTGGCAACGGATTTGCCGAGCGATGTCTTGCCTACGCCCGGGGGGCCGACGAGACACAGAATCGGACCTTTGATCTTTTTCACCCGCTGCTGCACTGCCAGATATTCGACAATGCGTTCCTTGACTTTTTCCAGCCCGTAGTGATCGCTGTCAAGTACCTGCTCGGCCTCATTGAGATTCTTGCTGATTCGGGACCGTTTTTTCCACGGTACCGCCAGCAGCCAGTCTATATAGTTGCGAACCACCGTAGCTTCAGCCGACATAGGCGACATCATCGATAATTTTTTCAATTCCGCCTTGGCTTTCTTTTTCGCCTCCTTGGACATTCCGGATTTTTCGATCTTCTTTTGGATTTCATCGAATTCGCTCTTGCCTTCGCCCGTATCGCCCAATTCCTTCTGGATCGCCTTCATTTGCTCATTGAGAAAGTACTCGCGCTGACTCCTTTCCATCTGTTTCTTTACGCGATCGCCAATCTTCTTTTCAACCCGCAATTGCTCGATGTCGGACACCATGACCGTCATCAGAAATTCAAGGCGCTCCTCGTCATTGACGATTTCCAGAATCTTTTGCCGTTCCGGAAGTTTCTGGCTGATCAAATGCGGCGCGATCATGTCAACAAGTCGGCCTGGCGATTCAACGTGCGGCAGCGGATCCAGCACGTCGGAATGAATCTTGGAATTATGCTTGACGTATCGCTCGAACTGGGACAATACGGCGCGCATCAGGGATCGCGCTGTCTTGTCTTCAATCGGAGCGGATATCAGCGGCTGGGCAAATGCCTGGAATGCGCCGCTGCTTTCCCGAAGAGACAGAATTTTTGCACGCCATTTGCCTTGAACCAGAACCTTGCGCGTATGGTCCGGCAATTTAAGGCTTTGCAGCACCGTAGCGACAGTGCCGACATTGTAAAGTTCGTCTAGATCGGGATCCGGCTCCTCGATTGTGGGATCCTTTTGAGCGACAAGCAAGACCTCGGTTCCGTTCTCGGCTGCCAGATCCAGCGCCTGGATAGACTTTTCGCGTCCAACGAACAAAGGAATGGCAATGTGCGGGTACACGACCACATCGCGTAGGGGCAACACCGGTATATCTATAAGATTCGGCGGATCCTGTCTGTCTGATTCTTCACTCATGCCTGCTCACTTTGCGAGATGTTCGTTGCTATCAAGCCTATCGTGCTTGCGTGTTTGGTAATCGTTTCAAATGCGGCCAATTGTTCAGAATTCAACTGCGTCATCCGAAGCGCCTGTCGATACGGCGTCGGCACCGAGCACTCAGCTACCGATTTGCGACGAAACTCTGCGATTGGATTCTTCCTCGTAAATGTAGAATGGCCGTGTGCCGTCGTTGATTACGCTGGCATCTACGACTACTTCCTTGACACCGTCCATGGAAGGCAGTTCGAACATTGTTTCGAGTAGCGCATTTTCCAAAATTGAGCGCAACCCGCGTGCGCCAGTCTTGCGCTCCATGGCCTTTTTTGCCACGGCGCGCAGAGCATCATCTCTGATAACGAGTTCCACGTTCTCAAGCTTGAACAGCTTCTTGTACTGCTTGTAGAGCGCGTTGCGCGGTTCAACGAGAATTTCCACCAGCGCCTCTTCGTCAAGCTCCTCAAGGGTCGCGACAACCGGCAGACGTCCGACGAATTCCGGAATCAGTCCGAAGCGAATCAGATCCTCCGGCTCTACCTGCTTGAGGGTGTCTGCAAGGTTGGCCTTGTCTTTCTTGATCTCGGCGCCAAATCCGACTCCGCTGGTTTCTGTCCGCGAACGAATCACCTTTTCAAGATCGGAAAACGCGCCGCCGCAAATGAAAAGAACATTGCGCGTATCGACTTGCAGAAATTCTTGTTGCGGATGCTTGCGTCCGCCTTGAGGAGGCACCGAAGCGACTGTTCCCTCAATCAGCTTCAGCAGTGCCTGCTGCACGCCTTCGCCCGAGACATCGCGCGTGATCGACACATTGTCGGATTTTCTGGAAATCTTGTCGATTTCATCGATATAGACAATACCGACCTGGGCCTTCTCAATGTCGTAGTCGCACTTTTGAAGCAGCTTTTGAATGATGTTTTCAACGTCTTCGCCGACGTAGCCGGCCTCGGTCAGCGTCGTGGCATCGGCCATGGTAAACGGCACGTTGAGCTGACGTGCAAGCGTTTCGGCCAGCAATGTCTTCCCAGAGCCTGTCGGGCCGATGAGCAAAATATTGCTCTTGGAGATATCGACGTCGTTCGCAGTTTCCTTGTTGTGAACCCGCTTGTAATGGTTGTAGACTGCGACAGAAAGGACCCGCTTGGAGTTGGCCTGGCCAATCACATACTCGTCCAGGATAGCGCAAATATCCGTCGGAGTCGGAAATCGCATGTCGTTTGATATCAGGCTTTCATCTTCGGCCGCAGTTTCGCTTCGAATGATGTCGTTGCACAGTTCTACGCATTCATTGCAAACGAATACGGATGGTCCTGCGATCAGTTTTTGCACGTCATGCTGACTTTTGCCGCAAAATGAGCAATGCAATCCTCGTTCCCTGCCACCGCTGTTCCGTCTATTTGCCATGTTTCAGCTATTCTCCTACGGGTGTTTCAACGCATACAAAGATATATCAATACAATTTACTTGTGCTGTCAACTTTTATTTTCGATTTTCGATCACCGAATCGATGATGCCGTAACTGGCCGCTTCATCGCTGCCCATGAATTTGTCCCTGTCGGTGTCTCGGCGAATGGTCTTCATTTGCTTGTTGGTGTGCTTGACCATGATTTCATTCAGCCGTTCGCGCAGTCGGATAATTTCTTTGGCGTGTATGTCGATGTCGGAAGCCTGTCCGCGAAAACCGCCCATCGGCTGGTGAATCATGATTCTCGAATGCGGCAGCGCGTAGCGCTTGCCTGAGGCGCCTCCGGTCAGAATCAGCGCGCCCATGCTGGCAGCCTGGCCAATGCACACGGTGCTTACATCAGGCTTGACGAACTGCATTGTGTCATAAATTGCAAGCCCGGCATTCACCGTGCCGCCCGGACTGTTGATATACAGGTGAATGTCCTTGTCCGAATCCTCGGATTCAAGGAACAGCAACTGAGCCACTATGAGATTCGACATGTGGTCTTCGATTTCGCCGACCAGGAAGATAACCCGTTCCTTGAGCATTCTAGAATAGATATCAAATGCCCTTTCGCCGCGCCCGGTTGTCTCGACAACCATCGGCACGAGACCTATCCCTTTTTCGCCTAGCGCATTGTCATACTTGAAATTCAACCTGATTTCTCCTCAGTTTCGCTGTCGCCGCTTCCTTCGCCGGCCGCCTGAACATCGTCACTGGCACTGCCGTCGTCAGCCGAATCGTACTCGTCAGCCGAATCGTCCCCGTCGGTCGAAGCGGGTTGCATCATCTCTCTCAATACATTGGCTACCTGCGCACCGTTCATCTCGATGTCTTCGCACTCGGCGTCTGCAAGCAGCAATTCGGTCAAGCGCTGAGTGCGGAAATCCAACGATACCTGAAAGGTGCTTTCCTTAAAATTCGAATATGCGTCTTCCGGGTCGAAGTACATGTCAGCCTCACTGCGAATATAGGACTCCAGCTCATCTTGACTGGGCATGGCGATTCCGTGTTTTTCCAAGGCTGCAAAGTAGACAATTTCGTACACTACGTCGACTGCAACATGCCCTACCTGGTTTTGCATAAAGGGATCATCCCGATGTTCATGGATCAATCGAGCGGCTTGTTCCGCTTTCATGCCCCGGGCGACCATTTTTCTCACGACTTGATCGATGACCAGGCGATTCGGGGGGTCGATTGGATTGGCTTCGAGGAGGTGCATCATGATCTGATGAACAATATACTTGCGTCTATTGACCTCGCCTTCACGTTCGAGGCCGAGCCTGATATACCTGCGCAGCTGGCTGTGCAACTCGCTGTCGTCTTCGCTGTTAATTCCCCACGACGCCAGAACATCCCTATCAAGACTGTCCAAAGGCTCTTCGACCTTCTCAATCTTTATCTTGCAGGTGGTGATTTGCCCAATATCCTGATCCCTGTCATCTTTCGATTCCGCAACATTCGGTTCGTACGGAATGGATACTTCCTGCCCGGCTTCAAGATTCAGGCAGGCATCCTGAATTTCATCGCGGTATTCATCACCCCCGAGCACCATGGAAGCTGATTTGTTGGTATCGACAATTTCGCCGTCATCCTTCAGAAAGTGCAGATCTGCCGATACCTTATCTTTCAATTGCGCGGGACGCTCGACAACTCGCCACAAGTGGTGCACTTCACATATATGCTCGTAGTGCTCTTTAACTTCTTCATCAGAAATCGTCACTTGGGGGCAGGTTACATGCTTGCCGGCGATATCTGTCACGTCAACCGTGGGGACAACTTCGAAGCCGACAGTGAATTCATGGTCTTCGGCATCATTGACCCGGTAGTCTTCAACCTCGGGCTGACCTACGGGGACGATCCCGCTTTCCTGCAAATGACTCTGGGTCGAGTGTTGCACCAATTCGCCAAGAACTTCCTGAAGCACGCCGCTTTTGAATCTTGACTCGACCACCTTGAACGGGATTTTGCCTTTTCTGAAGCCCTTCAATTGCGCGGTTTTTGATATTTCATGCAATTTGACAGTGACCTGCTCCCGGACATCGCTGTCTGGAATGACCAAGACCATGCGTCGAGCTGCAGTGGTTAATTCTTCAATTGCTACGGCCATGCTGCTATGATGTCCTAGATTAATTTCCCTTTGGTGCGAAAGGGGAGACTCGAACTCCCACGGGTTGCCCCACTGGCACCTAAAACCAGCGCGTCTGCCAATTCCGCCACTCTCGCATATCAAACAAGATCTACATATGATTCATTAGCAGTTTAGGCGACAATGCCCGAGGCAGACAACCCCGGGCAAAGACGGCTTGCAGCCATAAAACCCTTATTCAAGGACAACCATATGTGCGAATGCTGGAATTATACACTCCCGTAAATGGTTGCAAATGGTGGATTTTGCAAGGATGAAACAGCACACTTCGAATTCTGACACAGCATGTTTTGCACAGCCCTGCCGCAACACCCCAAATTTTCCGGCCGGTGAACCCTATGCTGTGCCGCCTGGGCGAAGATGTATTGCAAAACCGTTCCATGCGACCCACATTACACCGGAGTGTTCGGGCTTCGCTTGCAATACACTCGATAAAAATTTTAATCCGTCAAGTTAGTAAAGGTTCTTAAATAGATGAAATTGCACGATTATAAAGTATTGACATTTGATTGCTATGGGACGCTGATCGACTGGGAGACCGGCTTGTACGATGCTCTGGCTCTTCTTTATTCAAAGGTTGACCAGAACCTTGCGAAGGACGAAGTGCTGACGCGCTATGCGAAGGCTGAGGCCCGCGTCGAGCATCAGCAGCCGAATCTGCCGTATACGAAATTGCTTCAGGAAGTCCATCGCCAGGTAGCGCGCGACGAAGGGGTTGAAATGGCCGAAGATGAGCATATCGCATTCGGAGAGTCGGTAGCCGAGTGGCCGGCATTTCCAGATTCTGCAGAAACCTTGCAGTACTTAAAGTCCAACTACAGGCTCGTGATTCTGTCGAATGTCGACAATCGCGGATTTGCCGAAAGCCAAAAGCGCCTGGGTGTTGAATTCGACGCTGTGTTTACCGCTGAAGATATCGGATCGTACAAGCCATCGATCAGAAACTTCGAATACATGCTTGAAAAGCTCAAGGGCATGGGGATTGAAGAATCGCAGATTCTGCATACGGCCCAGAGCCTGTATCACGACATGGTGCCTGCTACGGTGATGGGTCTGGCCCGGTGCTGGATTGACCGGCGCGGCGGACGCAGGGGAAGCGGAGCAACGCCGCCGGTTTACACGCAGGTCAGCGTAGATTTTAGATTTGATTCGCTAAAGGCAATGGCAGCCGCTCACGAAGCTGAGGCCAGGCTCGGCTAGCCGCGTCAGGCAGCTTACAGGTTTACAGCGGCATGCTCGCGCTTGAACGGGGTCGTCAGTACGTCGGCGGACTCGTGCTCACCGAGATTTCGCGCCCACATGTGTCCGCTATGGACTGCGGCGGCGATCGTGCCGGGTACCAGGCAATCGCCGATTCGGCCAACCGAGCGAATGCCGGAATCGGCAAAGCGGCTTTGCAAATTGAGCAATGAATGATACAGATGGTCGTTCGGTTCGCGCGATGTGACCAGGATGACCCAGTCTGTTTCAATTCGGCTGCGCCGACCGGTAAACACGCATTCGAATTCAGCGGCGCCGCTGTCAACACAAAGCAGCGTCGCATGCGGCCTGATTTGAATGCCAAGTTCAATCATGCGGGCCTGGATGCGGGTTTGTTCCAGAGTGTTGTGAGTCCAGTGCGACACGTCCGGCGCCGGCGTAGCGATGGTCACGTCGGCGCCGGCTTTGCGCACCGCCTCGGCAATCACGCCGCCCATATAGAAATGGTCGTCGTCGTAGACCACCACCCGCCCGTGCGGCATTCGCCCGGCCATGATGTCGTCGGGAGTCAGGATCATCGCTGCCCCTGCTTCGCTGATAGAAGTGTCATCCGAGCGCCCTACCCCGTCTTTGCGCCATGTCGAGCCGGCAGCAATCACCACGTGGCTGGCACCGAATTCAAAAACGGATTCCGGCTCCATGCGGCTGTCAAGATAGGTTTCCACGTTCGCAAGCTTGCCGATCTGCTGCAGCCGGTAGTCTCTCACCCTGGCCCAGGCTGAAAGTCCTGGCAGGCTGCTTTCCCTGCCTACCCGGCCGCCAAGTTCGATTGAAGCTTCCGCCAGCGTGACGCGGCATCCGCGCTTTGCGAGTATCGATGCGCATTCCAGTCCTGCCGGGCCGCCGCCGATGATCAGTATCGATTCGCAATCGGCTGACCTGGGAACAATCTCGGGATGCCAGTCTCGGCGCCATTCTTCGCCGACGGTCGGATTCTGAGTGCAGCGCATCGGCGTCACAGTGAAATCCCCAGTAATGCAGATGTTGCAGCCAATGCATTCGCGGATGTCCTCTATCCTGCCCTCTTCGATCTTTTTTGGCAGGAATGGGTCGGCGATAGACGGGCGTGCGGCGCCGATCATGTCAAGCGTGCCCTGGCGAATCTGCGAGGCCATGGTGTCGGGCGAAGTAAATCGGCCAACGCCGACAACCGGCTTGGTTGTCAGTTCTTTGATGGTCTGAATATATTGCTGCTGAAACCCTTCCGGCTTGAACCGGGATGTCGCAGAATCATCCTCCCATCGGCTTAGGTTGACATCCCACAAGTCGGGAAGCTCTGCCAGGGTTCCGATTACGTCGATGCTTTCCTGGCAGATTTCGATGTTGTCCGCGCCCCAGGATTCGTCAACTGAAATTCGCACGGCGATCGCACAGGTATCTCCAACAGCGTCCTTGGCGTCTTCGATGAGTTCTCTGAGCAGCCGCATGCGATTGCTGAGCGAACCGCCGTATTCGTCTTCGCGTCTGTTGAATTTCTTTGATAGAAAGTGAGTGGGCAGAGTCAAGCCGTGGCCCGAATACACATAGATGACATCGAAGCCTGCCCGTTTCGCCCGCAGTGCGGCGTCCCGATAGATTTTTCGCACATCGCGAATGTCCTGATCCGTCATCGCCCGGGCCTGTATCGGAACGTAGCCCGGACAGGCTCCGCCCGACGGAGCGATCGTCACTGAGCGGGTGTACTGATTCGGTGCTTCGATTCCGTTGTGCGCCAGTTCGATTGCTGCCAGCGCCCCGTGCTCATGGACGGCATCGACCATAAGTGCATGATTCGGGATGTCAGAATCGTCCCACAGGCGCTGCTCCGAATACGGCGAGACATCTGACGTATGGTGAATTTCGCATTCTTCGGTGGAAACGACAGCCCATCCCCCTTCGGCCTTGGCGCCGCGCATTGCCGCGGCGGTATGCGGCTTGGTGTGTCCCATGCCGGCGCAATGGGGCACCTGGTAAAACCGGTTGCGCGCAGTGACAGGGCCGAGTTGCACCGGCTCGAACAGTATGTCGTAGCGAGGGTCGCGAGTCATAATTCTACGTCTGTGCTAGCGAAACTTGACGATGCGGCATAAGATTCCGGACGACGCCTGTTCGCGCAGCGTCTAGCCGCTCCAAAGCCTTTCGCGTACGAGATCATCCATTGTCGCCTCGATTCCGGCGCGCAATGTCCCGACAATGTCGTCGATCTGCTCCAGCGTAAGTGTCAAGGGAGGCGACATCACGTTCAGATGGCCGATCGGGCGAATGATCAGGCCGTTTTTCTGGCAATGGGCCGCGATTCGATCGCCGATCCCGACTTCATCATCGAACAATGCCTTCGTCTTGCGGTCTGAAACGTTTTCGATGCACATCATAAAGCACTTGCCGCGGACATCGCCGACGATGGGTAGGTCGCGCAGCGTGTTCAGCTGCTCCTCGAAATACGGACCAACTTCCTGAACATGCTCGCAAATTCTGTCACGTTCAATAATTTCGATGTTCTTCAATCCTGCGGCACAGCAAACCGGATGTCCGGAATAGGTAAACCCGTGGGTAAACAGGGATCCGTCTGGCGCCGGCTTGCTTATGACTTCATAGACGGCATCGGAGATCATCGTCGCCGAAAGCGGCAGATATCCTGAGGATATGCCCTTGGCCAGCGTAATCATGTCAGGCACCAGATCGAACACCGGTTCCGATGCCATCATGTGACCGAGCCTGCCGAACCCGGTGACCACTTCGTCGGAGATATAGATGATGTCGTATCGCTGGCAGACATCCTTTGTCCTTTTGTGATAGCCGGGAGGCGGCACAATGACGCCGCCTGCGCCCATGATCGGCTCTGCGATGAATGCAGCGACATTGTCCGGCCCGATTTCGTTGATTTTCGCTTCAAGCTCTTCGACCAGGAAGTCGCAGAACTCTTCGACCGACATGCTTTCGGGCATGCGGTAGGGATTCGGATTCGAGACGTAGTGAACCAGCTGCGGAGCCAGATCGAATCCTGTGTGATCCGCTTTCACGCCGGTAAGAGTCATTGCAAGATACGTGCTGCCGTGATAGGCGTCGACACGCGAAATAATCTGCTTCTTGTTCGGCTTGCCAAGTCGGTTGAAGTAGTAGTGGATGATCCTGATCGCGGTGTCATTGGCCATGGAGCCGCCGGTTCCGTAGAACACATGGTTCAAAGGAGCCGGAGCGATCGATGCCAGCTTGGCTGCAAGTTCCGCCGACGGCGGCGTAGTCAGGTGGTTGAACGACGAATAGTACGGAATGGATCGAACCTGATCGGCGATCGCATCAGCCATTTCGTCCGAGCCGTAGCCGATATTGACGCACCACAGCCCTCCTATGCCGTCAAGATAGCGGTTGCCGTCGCTGTCGAATACGTAGGCGCCATCGGCTTCTGCGACAACAAGCGATCCCTCGTCGTGAAACACCGAAAAATCGGTCCACGGATGGATGTAGTGGTCGCGGTCCTTTTCCCATAGATCCTGGGTGTCGTATGATTTTCTCAGAGTCATGTCAGTACGCCTCGCATTGTGTGCGCAAAGTTAATTCAATCGCCGTCTTCGACTACGGCGATCACATCGATTTCCATCAGCCATTCCGGCTTGGCCAGCCCGTCGACGATTAATCCGGTGGATACGGGAAAAACGCCTTTCAGCCGTTTGCCGATCGTGCGGTATACGGGCTCGCGATAGGCGCGGTCGACCAGGTAGACTGTGATTTTGCAAATGTCATTCAATGTGGCTCCTGCCTCGGTCAGCAATTGTTCCACATTTCGCATCGCCTGGTCGGTTTGCGCCGCAGGGTCGCCGATTCCTACCACGTTGCCATCAAAGTCGCTGCCCACCTGCCCTCGGAGAAATATCATATTCCCCGCCTTTACGACCTGGCAAAGATCATTGTCCAGCGTCTGATCCGGGTAGGTATCCCTGGTATTGAACTTTCGCAGTCTGATGTGCTTGGACATGGCGCTATCGCCGATTCGTTGTGATCCGGTCAGACAGCCTGGCCGATCGCTTGACGAACTCCAGGGCATCGGTGGGATCGTAATTCATATAGACCGCGTTCAGATGGGCGAACGGCGGCGACTGGGCGAAAAGCTGGAACGTCAGTCGGTGGGATGCG
Source organism: Arenicellales bacterium (assembly GCA_965214615.1). Lineage (GTDB taxonomy): Bacteria > Pseudomonadota > Gammaproteobacteria > Arenicellales > JAJDZL01 > CBDAUN01. Next base: position 1,950,115 of record OZ243952.1, on the reverse strand, counting down.
TAATCGGAGTTCACCAGGTCTCGGGCAAAGGCAAGCAGTTTTCTGCGATCGTCGTGGCGCCACTCGTCGTTGATGGTGTAGTATTTCTCCAGCCATTCCTGCGACCCGGGCGCTTCAAAGCTTGCGTAGTCGGGGGTAATGCAGATCTGTCCTCCGCAAAGTTCTCGTGCGATGTGCATCATATGCGGAAGCTGAGTGCAGGCCAGCACGCGCCCGGTATACAGCAGCGACTGGTTCGGCATGAGCAGACCCTTCGGACTTTTCTGGGCTGAAGCGATCGATGCTGTCAGGTGCGCGTTGATTCCTTCCCGGTAGCACACCAGTTGCGCTATTTTTTCCCGTACCGCCTGCTGCTTGTCCAGCCCGGTCTGCCGAACGTTGAACAAGGCGGCTCCGATCAGCATGTCAGCGTATTTTTGAATCCGCTGGACAAACGAAAAGGCGCTGTAGCGGTGCAGCGTAGCCCGAATGAACGTTGCCGCCCGCGTGTGCTGGTAGAACAGAACATCATCCCACGGAATCAATACATTATCAAATACAATTAATGTATCAATTTCATCAAATCGATTTGACAGCGGATAATCGATTTCGGGTGCGCGATTGCGAAATCCGTTGCGGCAGATGTGCGTGACGCCGTCGGCGTTCATGCGCGCGATTACCCCGACTGCGTAGTCTGACAGTTTCTGGTCGCCCCAGTTTGCAATCGTCGGCTTGACGAACGCCTGATCGGCGTAAGCGGATGCGGTTTCATACTTTGCACCGCGTATCACGATGCCGGCGTCGGTTTCCTTGACGACATGAAGCAGCATGTCGGGGTCCTGCTCCTGAGGAGGCTTGGAGCGATCGCCTTTCGGATCTGTATTCGCTGAAACGTGGAAGACGTCGTTGCGAATGACATTGTCTATGTGATTCCTGATATTGTCAGCGAACCTCGGATCGATTTCCGAAAGCACATCGCTGCCGTCGTATAGCGACCACATTTCTCCCACAGTCTCATCTCCGACACGGGTGACCACGCCTCCTATGTCATTGAGCACTGTATCGACCGCTTCACGGCGCAAATGCCAGTCGCTTTGTTCGAATGGCATCTTGAGCAGCGTGGAGCACTTGCGATTCTCGGCGTCTTCGTAAGTCAGCAACTTCGAATATTGCTCTTCATGCTGCATGTCGAATATTCGAGCGCGAATGTCGACAATAGGCTTGAATGCAGGGTGCGTCGCAACATTGTCGACACGCTCGCCGTCCATGTAGACGACGCGTCCGTCCTGAAGCGATTCAATGTACTGCTGACCTGTTCTAATCATGATTTAATCCTGATTCAATTTTGCTGCCATGTCTCCAAAGACATCTGTGCAGACAGAGTGCTGCAAATTAGTTCCTTACCAACGAAAAGTTTTGCAAGATGCAACGACCGTTATTTGGTTCTGGCTTTGCTGGCTTAGGATAATTCGCTGAACCTGTTCGCCCAAATCGACGATAAAGCCAGTGATTTTACCCCAATACCCGCACAGGAATAAGAGTTGTAAACTGGGTCGGCAATCCGATTTGTAGTCAGACGATCATTGTTGACTGATCAATTGGCGAAGCATGGGCAAATCCTTGATTGCCAGAACATTTATTCGGTCTGATGCCCGATACGATCGCGGCGTGGGCGAAACGACGATTAGATGATCCAATTTCAACAGATCGCGGATGCGATGTGTACTCGCAGACACCTTCGGAGCCTCGTTCAATTTAATCTCAATTCCTATTCTCATGCCGTCAAATTCAAACACAAGGTCCAATTCACCTCCGGAATGCGCCGCCCAGTACCATGCAGTTTCAATTTGCAACTCTCTTAGAACCTCCTCAAGTACAAACCCCTCCCAAGAGGCGCCCGAAGCAGGATGGGAATAAAGCGCCCTTTGGTCATGGATGTTCAAAAATGCGTGAAGTATCCCAGAATCACGGAAATAGATTTTCGGAGCCTTTATCTGTCGTTTGCCGAAGTTCTCATGCCAAGGTTGAAGTTGGCGCACCATGTACGTACCAGTTAGCAGATCCAAGTAATTTCGGACTGTATGATAGGAGAGCCCCATAGATTTGCCAATTTTCGATGCATTCCAGATTTGCCCGTGCGAATGCGCCAGCATGGTCCAGAATTGTCGAATTCTAGCTGGCTGGATCGTGATTCCCAGCATTGGCAGATCTCTTTCTACGTGTGTGCGGATCAAAGCGTTTCTGCGACGAGTGCTCAAGGATGTGCTATTGGCCAGATAGCTGTCGGGAAAGCCGCCTCGCAGCCATAGGCCGGCATGATTTTCTGCTCCCACTTCGGACAAGTCGAATCCTCTCATATCCAGAAAGTCAACGCGGCCTGCCAATGACTCGGAAACACCACGCATCAGACTGGGATTTGCACTGCCGAGAATCAGAAACCTAGGTGCGCGTTCGAACCTGTCCACCAGTACACGAAGTACATTGAACAGGCTGGGCATAAGCTGGATTTCATCTAGGATGATAAGTCCGCTCAATTCTCCCAATACGGTTTCCGGGTTACGCAGTGCATTTGAATCGATAGCGGATTCAAGATCGAAATAATGCGACTTGCGCAATTTCCCGAATTCTTTGGCAAGCGTTGTCTTCCCGCACTGTCTCGGTCCTAGCAGCGCTGTCACGGGGGAATCTGCAACTAAGGATTCCAGTTGCTCCATGTATCTTTTTCTTTCTATTATTGTCATCAAAATCATGATATTTAGAAGTTCATATTCTATATATCATATCTTTTATTGTCTGTTTGCTGCAATATTTTCCATAGTCCGTCAAATTCCCAGGTGTGCGCAATGCAAGAATCAATCCTTGACCAAACTCGCGAAGCCGCCGCATGTTACCAGCGATTTCCTGAAAGTTGATTGACGCAGAGCGAGGAGATTTCTTGATCACCTGTATTCAAATCCTCAAAAATGGACTATGTTGGGCAAGTTCGACCGATGACAAACACGACAGCTGTGCTATCAGCCAGTTTGTCTCGACAAATGACAATCTACTCGACATAGTTGTTTTAGCGAGATAGTTCGCCCCATTTCAAGAAAGACATAGACCGAAACTATGCTACGGAGTTTGCAGCACAGTCGGTAATACTTCGATGGCTTCCGCATCTGCGCCACATAATCCTTTCCGCGACATTTTGATTGATATGTTGCGTGCAACATATCAATCTGTAAGACAGAAAATCTCAGGAACTTTCCGTTCCATCAAGTATGCCCATGCATACTTCAGAATTTCACGCTATCTCGACTCCATGAGCATGATGGGCTATCGCTTCATAACCGCAATTCAAGCCGCGCTCCAAGATAATGCAGAGCAGACAACCTCAGGATCAGCGAAAAAAAATGACGCTGAATGCTCAAGCGGTGGACGATACCGGGCGGAGTTATGGAAGATCAGTTGCATCAATAAATGAAACAATGACTTCAAAATTGGAATTGCTGCGAGACAATCAGATTTACTATTTCAAAGTTTCAACAATGCTATAGTGTCGGTACTTTCAACAAAATAATAAATTCTGAGGTCAAACTTATGGCTATTCCCCCGCCGCTCTCTGAGCTCAAAATCAACAAAAAGGAATCCGGATTTTATGAAGGATTCAGTCAAACTGTAGCGTTGCCTGCGAAGGTGCTGATCGCACTAATTGTCATTTGGGCAGCGATGGACCCGCAACGCGCCGGACAGGTGCTTAGCGACATACAGAATTGGTCGCTGGAGCATTTCAACGCCTACTACATCTATGCAGTTGCCTTCTATGTCTGCGTCTGTCTGTTTATTGCACTGTTTCCGCCCTTCGGCAGAGTCAAGCTCGGTCCGCCGGACGGCAAGCCTGAATTTTCGGATTTTTCATGGTTTTCCATGATGTTCGGAGCGGGTATCGGAATTGGCATGCTTGGCTATGCTGCGGCAGAACCGATCTGGCATCTGGGCAACAACCCGGAAATCATCAAAAGCAAGCAGGCGATCGCAGCGTTATTGGCAGCCAATGACATTGTCCTTGCAGAAGGTGCCAACGTATTTGCCGAATACCAGGCTCAGCTTGCTGCAGGATCGATTGCGGCGATTGACGGATTGGCTATTCCCAAAACCGAATCTGCGGTTCGCGGAGCCTATCACTATGCATTTCTGCATTGGGGACTGGGGACATGGGCGACGTATTCGCTGGTTGGCATTTCGCTCGCATTTTTCGCCTACCGGCGCAATTTGCCATTGACGATACGCTCGGGACTGAGTTCCTTGTTCGGCCGTTCCATGGAAGGCCCCTGGGGAAGTGTCGTCGACATTGCCGCCGTGCTGTCTACGCTGCTTGGAATATCCCAGACAATTGGCCTTGGTCTCAATGCGTTCGCGTCAGGGCTGCATAACATTACCGGAGCGGACTGGCTGATGACGACCGGAGATTCCCCGTCTCCGACAACAGGGGCCCTGCTGCTTTCGCTGGCAGTGGTGATGCTTTTGTCGACCGGATCGGCGCTGTCAGGAGTAGGAAGAGGAATCAAATGGCTCAGCAACACGAATATGGTCCTGTCTTTTTCATTGCTCGGATTCTTCCTGATTTTCGGCGCAACGATGTTTGCGTTCGAATTGCTGGGCAAAGGAATTTTCAGCTACATCATTAATTTGCCGGCTTTAACGTTGACTGTATGGGATCCATCAACCGAACTTGGCGGATGGCAAACCGGGTGGTCGGTCTTTTTCTGGGCCTGGGCGATCGCATTTGGAACCTTTGTCGGCATATTCCTTGCACGGATTTCAAAAAACCGGACGATTCGCGAATTTGTGCTAGGCGCTATCGTGGCTCCTTCGATCATGTGCTTTATCTGGTTTACTTTCGTAGGCGGTACAGCGATTGATCTGGAATTAAGCGGTGCGGCAGAAGGAAAAATCTTCAGCGCGAACCTCACGTATCAGCTCTATGAGGTGATCAACATTATGCTGTCTCCGACGCTTGCTACGCTGATGTCGGTGATGATCGTGATTCTGCTGCTTACCTATCTGGTGACTTCAGCGGACTCGGCAATCCTGGTGATTAACACGATCAATTCCGGCGGAGACTACACGGTGAAGACTGGGCAGAAGCATATCCTGATCTGGGGTGTCGCACTGACTGCCGTGGTCGGAGTCCTGCTCCTCGCTGGCGGATTGAGAGCGATTCAGTCTGCAATGATCGTAGGCACCATTCCATTCACAGCGGTACTGGTACTGATGGGAGTTGGATTGCTGAAGGCTTTGATCAGGGACAATATGCGAAGCAGGCAGGCGGACAACGCTTGAAACAGCGGAATCCTGCCGGCCGTCAGGCTGAAGTAAAGGACTGCGATTTCGTGCATTGGATGCGCGGCTGCATGGGTTGAAGAAAGACTCGGTCTGCCGTAGAGATCAAATCAGGCCACATTGTGACGACTCGCCCGATTTTCGGATTGCGCGAGTCGTCGCAAAATCCAAGGTTCATATTGGAGCGGGTCCGGGTAGCGCTCGCGCAGGGGTGCCGGGGCATGGCCTCCTCATTGCTTGATACAGGGAGATATTTGCCTAATCCGACGCAAATGGGCGAGCCGCTTTGAGTTGCGGCAGCTATTGGAGAGGCAATGCAAGAAACGTTCCGCGGTTGCGTTCAGTCAGCGCCCGCATCAAGGTGGCGTATTGACCGGTCAAGTAGTTGGAAACGAATCCGATGCCGTGCACTCTGACACGGGCTGTGCCGGTTTGCGCATCGTGATTCAATCTTGCGACAGAATCAAGCACCCGTTCGTATGATGCCCCGGTAAATTCATCGCCCAGAACGTAAATTGCGATGTTCTCGTATCTGGAACTGTAGGTTTTCAATGCGCGCTCTATGCCTTCGACAGGACTGCTATTCGAAAATGAACTCCATGATTCCAGACTGCTTCGAATTTGGCGCCGGCTGCGAGGAATGTCAGGAAGCCACTGGCGTCGCGTCGATTCGTATAGATAGGCGCCGTTGTCGTTCATAACCTGAAACCCCTTCACTTCGGGATGGATGTCGAGCAACCGGTTCATCACATCTACCACCTGGCGCCAAATCTCCTTCATGCTTCCGGATGTATCGATGACGAAAATCACATATTCGCTGTCTACCGGTATGCCTCCGACTTCAATGCTCCGCTCGCGAGATGCCGTAGTCGGCCGGATCGAAGCTCTTTGAAGCGATTGCTTTGCAATCTCCAAACCTCGGTTCTGGCCTTCCAGTCCCTTCAATGTCTGCTCGGCCGACTTGATCGATTCATTCAGACTGTCCATTGCGGATTCGCCAGGTCCGGCCAACTCCGACTGATCCGATTGAAATTTAGTCAGGTTTTCCCAAAGTGACTGCAGGCTCGCTATTGCTTGAATCGTTTCGCGAACCATGGCGGCAATTTGTGCCGATCCGCTGTCAGCCTCAATTTCGACCGGTGCCGGTTTTGTCACAATCAACAGCAGAAGTATCGCGCCGAATCCGCATGTAATGACATCCAGAAACGCCAGGCTTAGCACATTGGCTCCTTCGCGTCTGCGCTTCATGGCCAGTCCGCCGAGGGCGACATGAGCAATCCCCCCGTCCTCGCGCTCCAAGCCCAGTACGCCGGCGCCGCTTCCGGGTCGCCTTCAAGCGGCAGCAGTATCGTATTCACCGTCGCACCTGAAAATCGATTGACGCTGACTTCGAAAATCCTGAACCGGCATTCGCCCGTCACGATATTCGCACTCTTTCTGCAGCCTCGCACGGACCGGCCCTGGGACATCGTGGGAAGTCCGTCGGTCACCACATAGACGTCGGTCGGAAATGCCGGAAGGGAACTCAAGGCGCGCAGCCCTGCATCCAGATTGGTCGCGCCGCTAGGAACAAGGCGTTCGATCCAGTCGAACGCCTTGTTCAATTGCTGTTCGTCGCGCCCGCTCGTCCATTGACCGCTGGCGAATAGCTGTGCGTCCTCATTGAATGCGACAACGACAAATTCGCTGCTTTGCGGCAAGCGGTTCAGCAGCCACTTGGCCACCCGCTTGGTTCTGCCCCACTTCGGTCCGGCCTGCTTTTCCGGGTCTGACTTGAACTTGCGGGTGACGATATCGATTAGCTTGACATCCGTCATGGACGCGCTCTGATCGAGCATAACCGCGATCCGGCGCCCTTTGACCGTCATGCCGATCAAATAGTGCTCCTCTCCGACATGCGGCTGCTCGATCACATCTGCAGCCTGCCTAGGCTGCAAGGCGGCAATCTCAAGTTCGAGGGATCGCTTTTTTTTCTGCTGAGTTTGAATTTTGTCCAGCAGTTCATTCAAACTTTGCTGCTTGCTGTCCTGTTCCTGCTGAAATTGCATCTGAGCCTTGTCATTCTCCTGCCTTTCCCTGACCTGCTCCAGAATGGTTTCGATGCTTGATTCAAGTCCCTGCTTTTGTTCAATCAGATCTTCAAGAACAGTCTCGTCCGGCAGCACCTGCCCGACATCGGGGATCTGTGCCGCGTTTGTGTTGTGCTTTATGATCAGAAACAGCAACAAAACGGCGCCGAGGCCGCACGACATGACATCGAGAAATGCAAGCCCCGATCCTTGATTTCTTCGGTTTCGCTTCATCTCGGGGCGACTGGCTCTAGCTGATGCGCTTGACGAGGAATTCTTCGCAGTAGCTTTGGATGTCAACCAGCCGCTTGTCCTGCGCGCGCTGAAGGGAGTGCAGCAGCAGCATCAGGACAATGCTGATCACCAGCGCAACGAATGTGGAATTGAATGCAACCCCCAGACTTTCGGTCATGCTGGTGATGTCGCCCGAAAGCGCCTCTTCCGCCTGTGTCAATGCCTGGCCGATTCCCCGTACGGTTCCAATGAACCCGATCGAAGGAATTGCCCAGATCACATAACGGATCATCGTATTTTCTGCCTCCAGGCGCAATGCAAGCGCATCAATGCTTGTCTGAATTGCGTCTGAAGTGTTCTGCACATTCCCTGTAATTCTGTATCTGCGCAGACTGGCCTTCAGCGTATCCAGAAGCTGAGACTTATCGAATTGGCCGGACAGTTCCTCAAGTTCGTCCAGCATGGCTGAGTGCGAAAGAACATCGGTGTCGTCAAGCAGATCGATTCCGAACAAAAATTGCTCCCTGCTGATATCGATCAGCTTCAGAATGATCTGCACGACGCAGTAGATCATCAGAACAATGCAAATTTCCTGCTCCCAGTCCTTGACGATAATGACCCAGTCCCGGGGAATCGACTGACCTGCTGCGCGGGCATTGTCAATGATTGTTTCTGCCGCAGGCCGGACATAGAGGACGTAGGCGACATGGACTCCCAATGCGGACAGCACGAGGACTGATACATTCTTGATCGTGTCTTTCACTCAGATGTCCACCGGGAAGCTGACGGGCGAATCCAGGCTGATCGTGCTGCCCGACTTGGATTGCGCTGCTCCGTCGTTGTAGGCAAAGCCTGAAAGGACTGCTAGGACGACCAGGGCGGCGAAAATTGCCACCGCGAATTTTGATTTTGGCGCACCGAAGCGCTGTAAGAATTTTGTCATGTCTGATTCTCCCGGTACAGATAGCGCGCGACCCGGAATCCGACCGTATCTTTGGCCGAAATGCCGCCTTCGCGCCATGCGGCGCGCAATTCATTGGCGCGCCCGGTTTTCCAGTTTGATCCTTTTATGGTCCTGCGCGATGTGGTTCCCGTATCGAACGGATCTACTTCGACAGAGCCGCTTCGCGGAGGTTGAAGATTGTAGGAATCATGAATCCATTCGCTTACATTGCCTGACAGGTCGTGTATCCCGCCGCGATTCGCCGGGAAAGAGCCGGCCGGAGAACTACGCGCGAAGCCGTCTTCGTAGTCGGCAAAGATGAAAGGTATCGCTCCGCGTGCGCTGACATCGCCCAGATTGCCCGCAAAATCCTTGGGATCGCTCGAGTCGCCCCAGGAATACCGGGTCTCCCGCTCTCGGCCCGATTTGCGCGCCAGCCACTCCCACTCGGGCTCTGTCAGCAGCCGGTAGCCGTCAGCGGCCGGGTTGCTTCCGAGGAATTGGGAGCCGGAAAAGAGGTAAACCCTGTCGAAGCCTTCGGTGTCGCTAAGCCAGTTGCAAAATCTGGCGGCATCGATCCATTCGACATTGACGGCCGGGGTGCGATTGCCTGCAGCAGGCGCACTCGGGTCGGCGAACTTCTGATACTGTTCAACCGTCACTTCGTTTATTCCTGCATAAAAGGGTTTTGCCAGTCTCACTTCGCGAACGAATTCGTTGGCTCTTCGTCCTGCCTGTCCGCGCCGGGTTCCCATTATAAAGGCGCCCGCGCCATTAAACATTTTCAGCTCGATCCCGGCGCTGTTGACGTAGGCTTGCGGCGAGGTCGCCAGCCTGTGTTCCTTTTCTCTGACCAGGCTGATGAGAACTTTCTTCGGCTCATTGCTATCGGGAACAACTGTAAGAGTTTCTGTCACAAAGCCGGGGCTGTTCAGCACGATGGTCTGCTCGACAGCATGCAGTTTTAGCCTAAGAGGCGTGCTGCCGACGTGCGACCCGGAAATTTCAATGTCGACGTTTGCCGGTTCGGATCGGATGTCGACAATTCCGAACTCTGGCTCGAGCTTCACAGTCACAGGCGAGCGATTTTCGGCGCTTGCGGTAAATTCGATTTCCTTCGCCGCGTAGCCCGGTTTCGAATATCGAACCCGGTGCGTCGTACCTATGTTGAACATTGCCTGCGATGTGGCCAGATTCGGAGCAGCGTGCCCGTTTAAGACAATCTGTCCGCCGGATGGCGAAAAGGAAAACGATATGGGAACCTGCGTCGGAGCGAGTTCATAATGTCGCGTGACCTGCTCGGCACCTGCAGAGATGGCTACCACCTCTGATCGGGAATCGTGATTGTCAAGAGAAACAAGCAGCTTATGCTTGCCGCCTTGAAGTTTCACATCTATTGGAGTCCTGCCCGCCGATACCGTATTGACGGTGACGTTCGCTCCGCTTGGCTTGGACGTTACGGTGAGGACGCCTTGGATGGGCGTTAAATTGAACTCAAGGTCATATTCCTGTCCTGCTTTGGCGGCAATCTCGGAATTCGCTTCGGCGTAGTAGGGATTGCGGGCGGCAAGCATGTAGGTGCCGGGCTCGACCTTCCTTTGCATTGTTCCGCCTTGAGCGATCAGTGCATTGTTCAAATACCATAGGGTGTCATCCAGGCCGGGCACGCTGGTTGCCCGGATCACAGCCAGCAGTTCACGCAGTATGACATCCAGTTTGCCGCGGTCCCAGGCAGCGGGCGTGATCTCAATCTCCTGCGATTCATAGCCGTCTGCGGCTACGCGGATCTTTGCTGCCCTGCCCAGGGAATAAATGGCTGAATTGTGAACGATGCCGAATCCGTCGATTAGAGTGATCTGTGCGTGTTTTGCAACTTTTTCGGGAGACACGCCGACTTCAAGCCGGTTCAGATTTGCGACCAGATAGTAGGCGATCAGCGCGCTGGCCACGATAAACAATATTGCGATGAGCAAAATCACTCGCGATCTGCCGTGACGCCGTCTTGCATCCCGGATCGAGTCCAGCTTGGATTTCGATTGCCTGCCGGGCAGTGCTTTCAATGGGTTGTCATTGGGCATCGCGGTGCTTGCTAGATCGGTTCGGTGCAGACAACTGAGATCTCCTGCATTGACGTGTCATTCAGTTCGACGACAACATCAATCAAAATTGACTTATAGCCTGTTCTTTTGCCTTCGAATTGATACGTTCCGGGCTTGAGTTCGATGATTCGCTCTGTCGTGGTTCCGATTCGTCCGACTCTGCGAACACCGATCTGCGTATTTCCGTCAGAAACAATCTTTATCGGCACCGGCGTCTGCCATTGTGCTATCGCTGTTTCAAGATTGCTTGCAGCAGACCTGAGCTTGGCGCTGAATGTGCCGAGCAAAGTCGAGTCCTTGACGGCCTGATGCGCGGATTTTGCAATATTCGGCGATTTTAGTCGCTCGGGGCGAGAGAGAAAATTATCCATACTGATCTGCGCATCTACGATCTGCGCGGAGAAATCGCTGCCGTTGGCCGCTTGCGCGTTTTGCGGATCAACGGCGAGTGCGCGCCTGTAGTTGTCCAGGGCTCCGGGCCAATTGTCCTTTTCCGATTCCTGCCGGGCGGCTTCTAGATACTTGCGCAGATTCAAATCTTTTTCAAGGCTTGCCAGCTGCTGTTTCAGCATCTTTGTCTCAGAGTCGGACGGTCTCATCTTCGTTGCCTGCGCCACAGCATCCTTCGCAGCCTTAAGGTCGCGATTGTCGATTGCGGCATAAGCTTGAGCAACGGTCTTGCTAAAATTCCGGTCTCGCTGAATTTGGCGAATTTCCTTGGTGCGGGCCAAGGCTTGAGAATTTTGCGGATCTATTGCCAACAGGCGTTCAAGCGCCGCTAGCTCGTCTTGCTCATCGCCGGCGATTCGCGCGTTTTGCACATCGGTTCGCGCCCGTTTCAGTTCGGGTAGAACCTTGATGCGCGTTTGCAATTCGAGTACGCGGCTGTCGTCCGGGCGCAGCCGCGCAGCGAGCGTTACCGCATCCTGAGCCTGTTCGGCATTTTCTGCGGAGTATGCCTTGTTTGCGACCTCCATACTCAGGTGAAATTGCTCTTGTTCGTGTTTAAGGGCGAGTCCGACATCTTCCATGGCCCGTTTGAGCAACCGGTCTGCCGATGCCAAATCGCCCGCATCGCGTGCCTCGATCGCCTTGTTTCTAAGTTCCAGTGCCCGGTCGATAGGCGCTTGCATATTGATCAAGGCTTCCCGGGCGGGCGAAAGCGACCGGAGTGCCTGATCCACTGCTTCCAGCTGGCTGCCAATATGATGCTTCAACAGCTTCCGGGATTCATCCTTCTCTGCCGATTCACGCGCAGTGTCGCTTGCAGCATCCTGGCCGGCAGCAGATTGTTCGCCGACCATGGCCACCTGCTCGATTGCAGGCTGGGTTTGCGGTTCAGGTTCAGTTTCGACTGGCTTGCCCTGCCCGCGGGTCGCAGCCGAATCCTGACTGTTTCCTTGATCAGTAACTGACGTCTTCGCGGCTCCAGTGGTTTGCAGTGGCTCATTGGGATCTTCGGCGGGCAATTCTTCGACCGAGGGAGCGTTCTTCGGCAGCGAGATTGTCGCTTGCCCGGGAATTTGGGCAAGTGCCACAGGCTCGAAAATCTGGTTGAGTTGATTTACCCTTTCCGCTGATTTTGCGACGAGTGTTTCACGCGCTGCGGGCGTAATGCCTTGAACCGCCGATGCTTGCATATCAATTGAGGCGGCCGGCTTGGGGTTCTCTTGATTTGACTGCGAAGACTCCGATAGCGGAGACGAATCCCCTCTGTTTGTTTGAGACGCCTGCGACACAGGCAAATTTGATTCTGCCAGTACTTCCGATCCTGCAGTGCTGTCTGCCAAGGTGCTGTTCTGATTGCGTTCGCTAGCAGCTACTTGCGATTCCTGAACTTGGGTGACAGAATCGGCATCGTTAGCCAATGCCGATTCGGATTTTGCCTCGGTAATTTCCGGAAGTTTTTCAATGACGACCGGAGCGACCGCTACAAGCTGTTCAATCGAAGGCGACTTGGCCGCCGTTTTCGCAGGTTCCTCCTCTTTGCCCTGAGTTGCAGCGATAGCTTGCGACTGCAAAGATTCGTTAAGGGGCTCTGTGGATGCGATCGGATTTACCGTCGCCACTTCGGCGGTTTCGTCAAACAATTCTGATGAAGCGTCAATCCAATCGCGCATTGCCGAACCGAGGATGCGCAAGGCACTGTCCACATCAACTTCGTCAAAGGCACTTGCTGCTGCATCTATGCTTGCATTGATTTGCCGTTCCAGGCTTGGTCGTCCGGCATCAGCCAGCTGCTGCAAGCGTGCGGAATCGAGTACATAATGCAAATCAGTCAGCATCTGGCCGTACTGGCTCCTTTTTGCTTCAAACTCCGGGTCAGGCTCATCCGAACTGGAATCCGAAAATAGTTCGATGAATCTTTGAAAAGTTTCGCTCCAGGATAGGGTCAGGAAAGGATTGCTGTTCGGCGTACCGAGATTTCCGCCGATTAGCCAGATACCTGCAACCAGCACCAATGCAAGCAGGACCGCGATGCCAACTCGCCGGCGGCTGGATTTACGATTCCAATGCGGAAAGTCCTTCACACCCAATACGCAAAGTCAGATGCCTATCGGTTTTCAAGTGGATTCCGAGAAAAATAACTGGACGCGATCATTACAATTGCACATCCGGCACCCGCTCCAGCTCATACATGCGTCTCAGCAAGGCCTGCCATTGAAGATATTGCTCGCGCACGTCGCCTTGCAGGGTTACTGTTTCACTTTCCAGCTGTACGATCTGAGGGGCAATGTCGAAATCCAGGTCTCTGCCAAGTTCAATCAGGTTTTCGCGGTGAAATTTGCCTTCTGCGCTTGACTCGAAACTTTTCTGAAGCATGACGATTCCTCCGGTTGCAGCCACAGTGGCTCCGAGAGCAGCGCCGGCATCGTATCCTCCGTCATCTGATGCATTGGAAGCCGCCACTGCGGCTCCGAGCAGCAGCAAGCCGCCGATAATCGCTTGCGAAGTGGATTTTTTCTTTGCTTCGCGGGCGGACTTGGCTGACGACATGCTATGTTCCTGCCATGCGACATAGCTGGAATCGGTAGATTGCACGAAGTCGTCATAATGTGTTTGCATCCTGTCCATGTAGAGTTGGTCAGCGACGCGAAGCGCTCTGGTGCGCGACAGCATCGGATCATCTTCGGCTGGTACTGAAACCAGAACCAGCTTTTTGTCCTTTATGTCAAGGTATTCTCCTAGCGCTTCCGGGGCGAATGCGCTTGCAAATTGCAGGTCGGATATCAACCGCAGCTGTTCAAGATTGTCAGAAGACTTCTTTTGCAGCAGGTTCACTATATCCTTTGCCGCCTTCTTAAATGCCGGCTGATACGGATCGCTGCTCGATTTGCGCTTGCTTTGCCAGTGATATTCCTTCACCCGATGCTCGTAGTCACGCTTCATCCAGCGCTTCTGAGTAATATCGAATACCGAAATTTCAAACGCAACGTCTTCGCCGTTTGACTTTTTGACCTGCCCGATGACATACAAATCCGAAGTGACTGCGGTATGAGGCACCACTCGCACATCGCCGAATGCCTTGGTGGCCTGAAGCTCCTTTTTCATCAGTCCGGCAAATCGAATGGCTTCAGTGCGCCGAACTTCCGGCCATATGCCCAGTTCTTCATATTCGTCTGGGTCATCAGGGATGTTCGGATCAAATACCGGCACGACAACATCCAGCAACACGTCAGGAACGTATTCGCTGGCTTCCGGACTATCCGAAATCCCGAGGTTCAAGCCGAGTTGGCTTGGCTCGGAACTTGAACTGCTCACGCTTTGGCCGTCGGGCAGACAGCCGGCTAGCGCGAATGTGCAGAAAAACACCATTGAAGCTAAATTACGATTCACCATAGCATGGTCCTCAACTGAATGACTGGTGCCGCATCGCCGAATTGCGCGATGAAGTGACTGATGTTATTTTGCGGGCAGATTCCGATATTCTCTGTACAGGTTCCAAAGTTGTGCCCGCTTGTCTGGGTCCGGCTCCTCCATTGCCGCAGTTCTCAGTTGCCGCGTGAACGCACTGTCTGTATCAGCTGGAGGAATGTCATCGGGTATCTTGCCTGAATCCTCGTCATCTAGAACAATTCTGTCCGGTTCGGATGAACTCGTGTCAGATTCAGCCGATGCACCTGTTGTGGCGAGTGTCGTCTCGTTCAGACTCTGGTCTTCTCCGACTTCTCCCCCTTCTCCGCCGTCGTAGCCGGACGTGGCGCTATTCGCGTAACCGTCTTCGCCGTCAGTCGTGTCGAGAGTGTCATCATACTGATTCGCAGCTGAAGCAGCCGCGGATGCAGCCGAACCTGAAGCGGCATATCCGGTTTTCAGACACTCCTCGAATTCCATGCCGGATTCGAATAGGCGTTTCTCGAGCAACTGCAGCATCTCTTCGGCGGTCATTGCTTGTTCATCGAGTTTCACGTCAACATGCCTGGACGGACATTCTGCAAGACCGGATGCTTGCGCGTACGCATTCGAAGCGGCAACACCGGTGCAAATCAAGACTGCAGCAGTGATGTGATAGGCAAATTGTTCCTTCATCGGTGCAATAGTCATGCCCTGGGGAAACGAGATCATTCCAAGGCTGAGAGCAATTGAATGAAGTTTAACATATTGAGCTTGCAATTAGCCTGCGACCGTGCCACGCCAACTCGCTGAAGTGAACGAATTTGACCGATATTCCGGTGGTTTCAATCGTGCTCAAGCAGTCTGAGAAGGCATGCACGAAATTCGGAGGAAGTGATTCATTGCCGGATTGTTCGGCGCAGCCGCAGCGCGCAAATCGGCATGGTCCGAGCCAGCACGCATCATGTCAGACGTGCCAAGAAAAAACGCCGCCGGCTATTGCAACCGGCGGCGTCAACAATCAAGTGATACTAAGGAGAATTCAACCTACACGGCGAGATGACTGTACTCTTTGTCATAGGTTCGCACAATCACCGTGCGTGGTTCACTCGAAACGCGGCTCTTTGCGCGCTCGGAGTCCTGCAGTCCGAAAACCGTCGCAGGAATGGCATGTCTTTCGATGCCGATATCCTGAAGCTGACGGTCGGACAGCTTGGATAGTTCGCGAATCGTCGCTCTAGCCTTGAAATGGCTTTTTGCCGACCCGATGAGATTGCCGATTGCGGTTCCAATCGAAATGTGTTCGCGCACTTGCGCATAAGGGTGAAATCTGATGATTTTGCTGACCATTTTAAAAATTCCTTTTACTGATATATCGATGACTACTAAATTACGGCGACTAAGATTGACAGCAGAATGACCGCGCCGAAAAAGGCTATTCCGACTCTGTTAATTACATCTTGCAACATTGTGATTACCTAAATTGATAAACAAAACTAGCGATCATTTTCGATTTCATAGCGAGAAGCCTAATATTAATTCTTCTCAACTACCCTGTTTACTCATGATGTTTATAAAGTAGGGATAAATTACTTTATTTCAACAAGTTTATGATGAAATATTTTCCTCTTATCATGATCATATATTCATGAATGAATCGTGTTTATCTCAACCTTTGATCAATCCCGATAAAGGCTGGAGAGATATTGTCAAGTGCGCTTGATTCATTTTTTCCGCTTCGCGTGGTATGCAGTATCGCGTAGGTGTAAAATGTGCACTCGGCAGTGCGCAACTGCGAGACGCTTTTTTGAGATTTGCGAGGTAAATTGCCAAGCGCGACGCGTCAGGCATGCGTGGTGGTCTTCGTTCAAATCAACGCACCATTGGGGGGCTCATGGCATCCAATACGCTATACGACAAGATTTTTGACAAGCATACGGTTGCTCGGCTGGTCACCGGTCAATATCAGCTATTCATCGGTCTGCATCTGGTGCATGAGGTGACGAGTCCGCAAGCTTGCGACATGCTGCGCGAGCGCGGATTGAAGCTTGCATATCCGAAACGCACTATTGCAACGCTAGATCACATCATCCCGACTACCAGCCAGATTCGTCCATTTCTGGATGAGCAGGCCGAAGCGATGGCCCGGGCACTTGAGATGAACGCCAGGCAGTTCGACATCGAATATCTGGACCGTGCTTCAAAGCAGCAGGGAATAGTCCATGTTGTCGGCCCGGAGCTTGGTCTGGTTCATCCTGGAATGACCGTGGCTTGCGGAGATTCGCACACTTCGACGCACGGCGCGTTCGGCACGCTGGCGTTTGGGATCGGCACTTCTCAGGTAGGCGATGTGCTTGCGACACAGTGCCTGCCGGTCGACCGTCTCAAGGTGCGCAGAATCGAGGTCGACGGCAAGCTTGGCCGAGGCGTATTTGCCAAGGACGTCATTCTCTACATCATTCGCATGCTGGGCACCCGCGGCGGCATCGGCTATGCCTATGAATACGGTGGATCGGCAATCCAGAGCATGACCATGGAACAGCGCATGACGGTTTGCAACATGTCGATCGAAGGCGGCGCACGGGTGGGATATATCAATCCCGATCAAGTCACTTACGACTACTTGTCAGGGCGTCCGCATGCGCCGGACCAGTCGTCCTGGCCTCGGGCGGTAGACTACTGGGAGTCGGTCAAGTCTGACAGTTCGGCCGCCTACGATGATGTGTGCAGATTCAGCGCATCCGATATTTCCCCTCATGTCACCTGGGGCATCAATCCGGGCCAATGTGTCGGAGTCGATGAGCGCTTGCCGGAGTTGGGTTCATTTTCGAGCGACGAGCGGCAGAATGTAGAGCATGCGTATCGTCATATGAAGTTGCGTCCTGGACAGAAAATGACCGACGTAAAGGTTGATGTCGTGTTCATCGGCAGTTGCACGAATTCGAGAATCGAAGACTTGCGCGCGGCGGCTGAGATCGTCAAGAATCGGAACGTTGCGAAACATGTGCGCGCGATCGTGGTGCCGGGTTCCCAGCAGGTGGCAAGGCAGTCTGCTCAGGAAGGACTGGATGAGATATTCATCGATGCCGGACTTCAATGGAGGGAGCCGGGCTGCTCGATGTGCCTGGCCATGAACCCGGATAAGCTGGAGAATGATGAAATTTGCGCCAGCACGAGCAACCGTAATTTCATCGGCCGCCAGGGCAGTCCGCATGGACGCACGTTGCTGATGTCTCCCCAGATGGCGGCGGCGGCGGCGATAAACGGTCAAGTCACCGATATTCGCAGCGAACAGAATTAAATGATTGGATTGCAGGTTGGTAACCATGGCTAGCAATAGGATTACACGAGTCAGCGGAAGGGCGATGGTCATCCGCGGAGACGATATTGATACGGACAGAATCATCCCTGCCCGATTCCTTAAGGAGATTACATTCTCGAACCTCGGCAAGTATCCGTTCTATGACGAACGGTTCAACGCCGACGGCAGCGAAAGACCGCATCCGTTCAATGAACAGCGCAATCAGGGAACGCAGATACTGATCGTCAATAAGAATTTCGGCTGCGGATCGAGCCGGGAGCATGCACCGCAAGCGCTGATGCGCTGGGGGATCAAGGCAATTGTTGGCGAGACATTCGCAGAAATATTTGCCAGCAATTGCGTTACGATCGGCATTCCTGCGATTCGGGTTGACGAGCAGCAATTACGGCAGATTCAGGATGTCGCAGATTCGGACGCGGAACTTGTCTGGAGTGTTGATCTGGATCCGCCGCGCATTGAATCCGATCGGATATCGGCACAGGCACAGATGTCGGAACAGCATCGTACGGCGCTTGTTGACGGACTTTGGAACAGTACTGATCTGCTTTTGGAAAACGCCGGCTTGACGAAGCAACTGAGCGAGCAATTGCCGTATATGAATAACTATGGTGCCTGACCGTGATTTCGCCGCAACTGACTGCACATAGGATCAATCGGCAACGAAAGCAAAACAGTTTGCAGAATAAATTGTTTCTACAAAAATCTTCTCCATTACCACTTTTCGTAAGCCATGCTTCAAGAGCTTTTCAGACGTAGGCGGCGTACTCAAAGTGACGTTGGCGAGTCTTGAAAATCAAATTCGGCAAGCTGTACCGACGATTGAAGCGATACTCGAATTGTTCCAGGTGGCGCTACGCAGATTCCGCATTAGAGGAGTGGCAGGGTCGTTTTGAAATTACCCAGTTCGTTGCGAAACAATAGCCTAAGAATTCCAAAGCCTCGTCAGGATAACGCGGGCATCGGATCTTTTGCATGTTCACAGGCAGCTGCAGATGCTCCATGATTCGGCTAAATGCGATCGAAACTTGCGGGTAAAGCCCAACCGCTTTCAGATTAAGCCAACCTGCTGAGAATTCCTTTTCCACTTCTGGCACCTGTGATCTTGGTGTTTGCGACGATTGGAGCTTTTGCGCTGCGGGGCAACATACTTGATGTCTGCACGACGTTTGTGGCTGGAATCTTCGGGGTTTTTTTCGCAAAGGCGATAATTCGATTCCTGCACTGGTGATGGGCGTTATATTTGGGCAGATTGGCGAGAACACGTTTTCTCGCTCAATGGTTCTCCTGGATTACAATGTGTTCGCCTTTTTTACTTCGCCTATCAGCGCAGTGCTCGTGTTAGCCGGACTTTTAACTATCACGATGAATATTATTCGACATCGAAAATTGTTTGGATGTCATTACGCGAAGTACGGGGACGAAAACGCATAATTGAACACTGGCCGTACTGGCACACCAATGCCCATCGTAGAGTCCGGATTGACTTTACTTTGACGCGTAGGGTAATCATGCGTGTGGCAGGTCGCACGGCACTTTGCGAATTATTTGGACATTCAAATTGAAGGAATATGAAAATGACAGAAAATCTAAGAGTCAATGGTGAGCGATTATGGGATTCACTGATGCAGATGGCAAAGATTGGGGCAACCGATAAAGGTGGCGTTTGCCGTTTGGCATTGACTGATCTTGACAAGGAAAGCAGGGAGCTTTTAACGCAGTGGGCGACAGATGAGGGCTGTACACTATTGGTGGACCCGATGGGCAACATGTTTTTCCGTCGTCCGGGAAAAACCAATGGCAAGCCGGTTGGCTCTGGCAGTCATCTGGATACGCAGCCAACGGGGGGCAAGTTTGATGGTGTTTATGGTGTGTTGGCCGCACTGGAAGTCATTCGCACTTTGAACGATGTGGAACTTCAGACCGAACTTCCCATTGAGATGGTGGTTTGGACCAACGAAGAAGGGGCTCGCTTTCCGCCGTCGATGGTCGGTTCTGCCGTCTATGCCGGAAAATTTGACTTGGAATACGGTCACTCCCGTTCAGACCATGACGGCAAGACCATTGGCGGTGAACTTGAGCGCATTGGCTATCTTGGTGATCCACTGCCAGCGGATCATGGCTATTCGGCATTTTTCGAAACTCACATTGAGCAAGGCCCGATTCTTGAAGAAAAAGACATCACCATTGGTGTCGTGACGGGTATTCAAGGAGTCAGTTGGTATGATGTGACTGTCATTGGCGAAGAAACGCATGCTGGACCGACACCCATGGCAAGACGCCGTGATGCATTAAGAGGTGCAGCTGAATTGCTCGGTCAATTGTACGAACTGGCTGAAACAATGGGGTTTGATGCCAGAATAACAGTTGGCGAATTCAGGTCATATCCAGGTTCACGCAATACGGTCCCATCCCGGGTCGAATTTACGGTTGATATGCGCCACCCCGTGGATGAAAAATTCGACGAACTGGATGCCAAGATATTCGCGACGGTTCAGGAATTCGATGGCACAACCAAATTGGATGCCAGTATAGATAGAATTGCATTTGCACCACCCATTGAATTTGACCGTACGTGCGTTGACACGGTCCGTGACAGCGCTGTCCGTTGTGGATACAGTACCAACGATATGTTCAGCGGGGCGGGACATGACGCGATGTTTATGTCCAAGGTTGCACCAACGTCGATGATTTTTATTCCCTGCGATGGCGGTGTCAGTCACAATGAAACTGAGAACACGTCAAGCGAATTTTGTGAGGCGGGCGCCAACACATTGCTGCATTCAATGATTGCCAAGGCGGGCTTGCTTGAATGACGAATGAAGTCGGCCCGTATGTCGAGCATCGCATGAAGCTTGCCGGCTCGGATCTTTTGGTGTTCGAACCCGAAGCGCTTGAGGCGATCGCGATGGCAAGCTCGGGAGTGCCGCGACGATTGCATCGCGCATTACTCGCTTTATTCGGCAGCGCTTGACAGTCGGCGCACTATTATTTGCCGATGACGTGCAAAAAGCGATCGCCGAGGCCGGATCATCCCGCGCCGAACGCGCGCGCATCTTTGCGCCTTGCGCGACCTGCCGCTTGACATCGTCGCCGAGGCTCTGAGGTAAGAGTGCTCGAAATGGAAAAAGCCCGGCAGTGTCGTGTCGATCAGCCGCACGCAGTTCTACGACCATCTGAGCCAATCCGGCGGCGGCGCGATCGACCTGGCGCGGTACGCTTCCTTGAAACCATCGTCCGCACGCCGCACCGCGCGTGCGGGCATGCAAACTGGATGACCGTGCGCGACTACCTTTGCTGTCAGCGCGGGCATGCCGTCGGCACCGAAATCGTCGGCACTGTCTGCGGCAGCCGCTTTCGAGGCCTGTCGAAAGGTTCACTCAAAAAACCGGCGTCTTTCGGATCGCACCCGCTCATCAGCTAAGCCCCGCACAGTGCGCATCTGCGATGCTCGTCGAGTCGGCGATCGACGCACTGCCGCCGTGGCTCGCCGAAGCGAACCTTGAACGCATCGTGTGCGTCTATGACAGCGATACGCCGGCGCATCTGGCTGCACAATCGCTTAAGGCCGATCGCCGCATTGTCGTCTTGAACCGCATGGCGCCAAGGACTGGAACGATCTGCTTCGCCTCAAGTCACCCCGACACTGACCACTGACCAGCGCGCATCGCGCCTGCCGCAACGGCGAGAACTTCGCAGTACTGCCAAAAAAAACTGCTTGGAACAAAAACGACTCATCTCGAGACAAAACGTCCCATTCACTACGTATTAATCTGAAACGTTCAATCCGATACGACGCAAAAATAATAGCTGTTGACATTAGTTGCAGTGGGCAACCTGGAATGCGTTTGATTGGTGCTCGAAACTGACAACATGTTCCAATTATTGTCGTAAAATAATCCCTATGACAAACGTAGCATTTTACACACTGAGTGCATCGAAAGAGTTGCAGAACGCTGGGATTGAAGCTTGACAGGCTGAGGCAATTGCCTTGGTATTCAAAAGCAGTCAGAGTGATTTGGCGACTAAAACCGATATTGACCATCTCAGGGCCGAAGTCAAAGCGGACATTGAGAATCTCAGGACCGAAGTCAAAGCGGACATTGAGAATCTCAGGGTCGAAGTCAAAGGGGATGTCCGCTGGCTCAAGTGGTCAATAGCAGCAATGATCGCAGTCATGCTCGGCGGATTCAGCATCGTCATCTCATCGTCGCCGTAATTTGCGCTTCAATACGACCACACAACTACACTTCGCCCAGTAGTTGTGACTGCATGTTCGTACATGGCAATTTGGGTGCACGACAATTTTGTGAATTAGCCCGAATCTTCAGCCCGCTATCCTTTCAATGAGCCGGCCTGCCTTTCCCAGAAGTCATCGAACCGGTCGCTTTCGACGCAGGAACGCAAAGCGATAATCGCATTGGCACCAGCGACGGTCCAATGCATCCCAACCAGTTTCAACCGATTGCCCACCAGCGATTTGCAGGCGTCCTCGAGCACCCCTGACGACACGCCAATGTCCTGTGCCTTGAACTTGGTGTAGCGCATGCGCTCGCGGTTGTTTTCAAAATACGTCGCCTGCTTCAGCGCGTGCGCGCAACTGCTGTGACCGTTGAGTTCGTCGATCAACCGGTCCGGTCAACGCCATCACAGGCGTCCAACTCGTCGCGCCAGCGCTTGCTCCAGGCCTTGATAAAGTCAGTGTCGCCGTAAATCTGCATAGTAACCGTTAATTTGAACACGCAGTAACTGTAATCTGAACATGTGGTAACCGCTTTTCTGAACACCGAGTAACCGGAATGTGAACATCCGATATTCCGAATTCACGCCGAAGTTGGTGATCAGGCGTAGCTCGTCGAGCGATTCTGTGCGCAGAATATGTGGCTTGTCAATCACCAGCACCGAGACCTGGTGCGACTGTTCGCGGCAGTCGCTTCCGAGGACTGTCGGAAGGTTCGCGTAAAAAAGCCGGCGGCCTTTGGATCGCACCCGCTCATCGGCTAAGCCCCGCACAGTGCGCATCCGCAATCCTCGTCGAGTCGGCGATCAATGCGTTGTCGGTGCCTCGCATTTGACGACTGCCCGGAACTGATCGTCTCGACCGCAGGACTCGCCTACGCGCTGCCGCTGTGGCTCGCCGAAGCGAACCTTGAACGCATCGTGTGCGGCTATGACAGCGATGCGCCGGCGCAGCTGGCCGCCGAATCGCTTAAAGCCGATAAGCCGCATCGTCAGACTCGGACCGCATGGCACCAAGGATTAGAACGATCTGCTTTGCCTCAAGTCACCCCTACACTGACCAGCGCGCACCGCGGTCTCTGACCTTCTTGAGCGCTTCGTTCGCCAGCGCGTTGACCAGCCATGGCTGTCCAGATGTCGAATGCCGTACTTCTTCAATCGCCTCTTCGCTCCACCCCTGTCCGGTGTATTCGGTGTGCTGCGCCAGCAGTGCGCGAGTCTCAGACGCGCCGAAGTCGCCGAGGCGCAACGAATCTGCCTTGATGTTGAACGCGCTACCTCCGGCAATGACTGCCTTGTCGGCGCTCGAATGAATGCGATAGTCGCGCACGTTGCGGATGCCGCACAGTATCACGCACTGCGGAAAGTTCTTCGGTCTGTGGTAGTATCCGGCACGGAACTGGCGTAGCACCGAGATCAGAGTGTCGCCGATCAGGGCGTCGATTTCGTCAACTATGAGCACGAGTGGACGGGGGTCGGATGCCGACCAGCGATTCAATACTTCGCAAAGCGCAGCATAAGGACCGGACGAGTCAAGAATGCCCATCCAGATATCCTGTGGACATAGTCGTCATTCAAATGGATCCTTGCCGATGCGGCAAGTTCGCTCAAAATGGATTTCATCGCTCCGAGCGTGTCTTCGCGGGCGGCTTGCGCAGTTTCTACGTTGATATAAACCGCGCGAAAGCAGCCTTCCTTGTTCAATTCGTCCGTCAGGGCGAGAAGTACCGACGTCTTCCCGGTCTGGCGCAGCGCGTGCAGTATGAATGAAATTTGAAAATTGCTGTATGCGCAAACTGCGGGCCGGAATCGTCAAGGGCAAAAAACCGAGTGCTGTCGCAGACTCACTTCGCTGTCGACGGCGTTCACAATCTTGGTCGCATTCTTGCGGCACTTTTGCAATACGCCTATTCGCCGCAAGTCGAAATAATAGAATCACCGTGAAACGGGAGTTCAATCTGCTGCGAAACGCCGATACAGCCTTTGCAAGTACAATGCAGCCAGGACTATGGCAAGGGCAATCACGGAAAAGGAAACCGCATAGCCGTCTGTTATCCATATCATCATGCCAAATATCGGCGGCAGCATTCCGACACCGCCGTAGAATATAAACTGAACGCCGCCCGTCCACTCCGTCTCCCTGCCCTCGGGAGACCGGGAAGCCACTTCAGACAGATAAACCCCGTTCCAACTGTGTGATGAAGCGCCAAGCACGAACGCAAAGCAATACAGTGCAATCGGATTCCATTGCACTGTGACCGTCAGCAGCACGGCTGTACAGCACGCTGTGATGATTCCGATCAGTATCAAGGTCGATTTCGGAGTCAGCACATTGTCTGCGACAAATCCCCAGGCGAGGCGGCCGACGATTCCGCCGATGTTAACAAATAGAAAGCAGGTCCCTGCTGATACCAGATCGAATTGCTGATCAACGAGGTAAACGACAAAATAGCTGCCGATGCAGACCTGGACACCCGCGTAGATAAATCCGACCAGTGAAAATCCGCGAAACATCCGATCTTTCAGTACAGCTGCTACAGGCCTGATGATTGAAGCCGCAGACCAGCTCATTGACTGGATTGTGCTGTTGTCGTATTTTTTATGCATGGGCTGAAGAATGGCAATCGAGACGATTGCCAGCAGCGCAATCGAAAGTACGGAAGTCTCCCAGTTCGCTGCCAGTACGACTGCTGGCACCATCAATGCAGCGAAAGCGCCTCCCACTGTCACGCCGGATTGCTTAATCGAAAACAAAAGAGAACGATTTTTCTCAGTCGTCACCGCCATCATTACGCTGGCGTTTGCAGGATTGATTGGCCCATAGGCAATACCCAGCAAGACCGCGCATACAAATGCAAACAGCGGCGAAGCGAGAGTAAAGATCACCAACCCTGCGATTGCAAATACAGCTGTCGCCTGAAGTACGCGGATGGGTCCGAATCTTGATATGAATGTGGTGGACAGACTTCCGGAAAATGCGCCGACAAAGTAGACCAGACCGACAAACATTCCGACGTTGGTCGCCTTGATGCCGACATCGGCAGCCGCATCCGGGGCCACCACAGCAATACCTAGAATGGATGCGCTTCCCACTCCCATCGTCAGCATCATCGCCAGACTGGGCAATAGTCCTTGAAAATGATTGCGGGCAGTCATCACGTCACGCCTTGAGATTCTTGGAAATTCTAACGGGTGAAAACCGAGCGGTTCTACCTGAATTTTGCAGCACCCGACTGCAAGTCGGCGAGTCAGCAGCCAAGCTTGTTCGCCAGGTCGTTAAAGTCTCCAGCAACGATATCGTAGTCGCGTTCCGGGACAAGATCTGCGGTCTGGGAAGGGCCGTATTCCGTGGGACGCGGCACGAAAGCGGTCTTGAACCCGCATCCGGCGGCCGCGATCAGGTCGCTGTTATGCGCAGCTGTCAGCATGCACTGCTCGGGCGCCAAATCGAGCATCTCGGCAGATTTCAGATAGGACTGCGGCTGCGGCTTGTAATGCCTTACTACCTCGGCTCCAAGTACCATGTCCCATGGAAGCCCCGCATTTCTGGCCATGTTTACAATCAATGCCACGTTGCCGTTTGAAAGTGTCGCAATGATGAAGTTGCGCTTGATTCTCTGCAGTCCTGCCACCGAGTCGCGCCACGGGCGCAGTCGGTGCCACGCGCGGTTCAAATGGTCAATGACCGAACTTTCAATGTGGCTGACTTCGAATTCGCCGAGCACTTCCAGCAAATTGCGGCGGTGCAGATCATCCAGCTTGGTCCACGGTTCTTCGCCGCGCCTGATTCGCTCCATGGCAGGCTGGTATTTTGAGCGCCATCTGTCAGCGAAACACTCGGCATCGACATCCTTTAATTCAGGGATCTGCCTGACTTCATTCGCGATACTCGAGCGCCAGTCCACCACGGTCCCGAAAACGTCAAACATTACAGCGTGAACTTGATTGATCATTGCCTGCTTCCTCGCAATTGGACCGGTAAATTGACTGCTTCGCATTGCCGGGGGAATACCTGTGCCCTGCCTCAATATCTGAAACCTTTGTCAGTCAACAGCCGCATATAGACTGTGCAAACTCGACGATCAGCGTGTTTAGAACACGTCGGAATTCACAACGCATTAGTCATTATAGCCGCCGGTTGCAACGCTACATTTTTTGTACCAACCGCCCAGTGGCGTTTGCCGTTTGGGATTTTTCTGTTACATTTTATGTGGTTGCTGAGCGGCCGATGACAGAGTTAGGTGAACCGCTATCTTTTTCGTTGCCGCCGGCACTGGCGAGGCAAATGTTTGCTGGTTTTTTCAGCTAATATCTATAAAAGAAATCTGTCCCAATCCGGCCAGAATTTTTCGAATCGCTTCTATATATAATGTGTCGATAATGGGCGATGACTGGGATGGTGTCAAATATGATTAGGAAACTTTACCTGTTGCGAAAGCGGTTTATGACGTTGTGGCCTTGGGGCTTGTGGCGCAGCGAAGATTTCGTACCCGGGCAGAACACTGTTGAAAAAACGGTTACGGACGGGTTCGGGATCAGCCACCGAAGCGTTGTCTGCTAAAGCCGCAAGCGTGTGGCTGCCGTTGGCCGGTTTGCAGTTGCCCTGTGCGCGGTCGCGGTCGCTATGCCTACTGCGGTGCAAAGCCAAGGGGATTGCCAGGATTGGAACACGCACGAGTTCTTTGCGGATGCCACCTTCCAGGAGGTGAGAGACTGCTTGGACGCGGGCGCGGACGCCAACGCCGCAGACGATAGCGGCGTGATGCCGCTGCACTGGGCGGCCGGGGTGAACGCAAACGCGAAGTTGCGAAGGCCCTGTTGGATGCGGGCGCGAACGCCAATAAGGCGGACAAGAACGGCTGGACACCGCTGTCCTATGCGGTCATGAACCATGAGAACCCCGAAGTGACAAGAATCCTGTTGGAAGCTGACGCGGATGCCAACACGGCTATGGCTGAAGGCGTGACAGCGCTGCATCTGGCGGCCATGCACAACGAGAACGTCGAAGTCTCAAGGGCTCTGCTAGACGCAGGCGCGAACACTGACGAAGTGGTTTCTAACGGCATGACGCCGTTGCATCTGGCGGTCATGCACAATGAGAACGTCGAAGTGACAAGAGCCCTGCTGGACGCGGGCGCGGATGCAAACGCGACGACCTATGACGGACGGACACCACTGGATGTGGCGATAACCGAAAACAGCAACCCGGAATTCGTGGAAGCAATTCGGGCAGCGGCGGGCTTGTGAGCGAGGCGCCGCAGGGGCACCAGGATTCTCTGTGGATGCGGCACCGTGAAGTCCCATTCGAATCAATGGTTGCGCATGGCGTGGAGTCTCGGTCCGTTAACATCTACGGGTGTACTGTTCAGAACCTCGGAACCGGGGTCGGGTAGCGAGTAGCTTGCGCTGACAGCAGAGTCGGCTTGCCTGAAATTCGCAATCGATGCGATTTCACCCGAAATTCGCACTCGCCGTCAACGAATTGTTCAGCAAATCGTCCCAATCCGGGTCGAATCGGCTTAGTTTCGCTACCGCCGACACCGGCTGACAAAACACTATTTTTGAGTTCACGACTCACATCTGTAGAAAAATCTGTTCTATCGCCAATCTATACCCTGTCCGGTGATCCTTGTATAATTGGATCACCATTACGGGCGATTAGCTCAGCGGGAGAGCGCTGTCCTCACACGGCAGAAGTCACTGGTTCAATCCCAGTATCGCCCACCATCATCCTTCCTCGCGCAGCAAATTACTGCGGCGCTGATCGAATGTTCAAGTAGTTTGCCGACACAATGAGCAAACCTCCGATAACCAAAGTCGCTGTGATCGGTTCGCTGTAAAGCAGTGAGCCGGCGATTGCGATCAGCGGCAGCCGCATATATTCCACGGGTACCAGGGCAATCACTTCGGCGAGCTTGAACGCCCGCGCCATGCAATAGTGCGCCAGCATAACCGCTATCGTGATGATCGTGACAAGTCCAAATCCATAGACATCCGGAATCTGTACTCGGTCAGTAGCGAACACAAGCGCCGCTGACAGCGGCAATTGCAATACAGCCATGTAGAACAAGATGCAAAGCGGACTTTCAGTGCGTGTAAGACGCCGCGTAATCAGCATTGACGAGGCAAAGCCCAATGCGCCAATGAGCATCACCAGCGATGCCGGGTTAAACTCAATTCCAAACGGCTGGACAATGATCAATATTCCAACGAAGCCGGTGACGACGATGGCTATGCGTCTAAGAGAAATACGCTCCTTGAAGAATATCGGCGCCAGAATCGCGATCCAAAGCGGAACCGTAAATTCAATTGCGAAAACGTGGGCGAGCGGGATGAATGCGATTGCATAAAACCAGCCGAACTGTCCGACGAAATGCACTGCATTGCGCAGCATATGCGTGTGAATCACTTGAGTTCTCAGTTGGCCGAATCCCTGTCGCGAGAGTGCAACGACGCCGAGCATCAGGGCAATCGCAATCAGCGAGCGAATAAACAGAATTGAAGGCGTATCAATCTGAAAGGATACTTCGCGCGTAGCTATCGCTGCCGCGGTATAGCACGCAACGGTCCCCAGCATCCAGACAATTCCGGTTTTCGGCAAGCTCAGGCCTCAATCGGCAAACTGACTGACTGCCTGGTGGCAGTGTGCGGGCCGGCAGACAGAAACCGGCAACTACGGCAATGTCACAATTGCCGGAGTTCCCGGCAGCACCAGCCGACCGGGTTCTTTGAACTCCACTAAGACCTCGTAGGAATCAAAGCCCGTCGGAGCGAGCGTGCGGAATGTGATTTGTCCCGAATACTCTTGGCTCTGTACCGCTACTTTCGCGATTTCGCCAGCGGTCATGGATGCGCGCGCATCGAAAGGAACTTCAAGACGCACCACATAGTCGTGCGGCGACGCCAGAGTCATCAAGTGACTCGCGCTATCGAGCAACCTGACATCAGTCCCTGCTTCAACCAATCGACTTACAACGATCGCGTCCATCGGGGCAACAACCGAAGTTAGACCAAGCTCGTGCCGGGCGATCGCCAATTCGCCTTTCGCCCGCCCGAGTTCAGCGCGTGCCCGGTTCAAATTATTCTGAATCAGATCGTAGTCGGTCAGCGCCAAAGAACCTTGGTCATACATAATCTCCTGGCGCTCGAATTCCTGTTTTAACTCTTCAACGGCGATGGCGGCACGCTCGACAGCGCTAAGGCTGATTCTTTCGTTCGCCTCTTGCACCGCTGAATTGAACTCGACTAGAACACTGCCAGCCGCCACCGTATCACCGGCATTCGCGTGGACGGATTCGACGCGACCCTCGGTCAAGGCGATGATATCGACCCGCATCTTGAAATCAACTGTCCCTTGAAATTCTGCCGCGTGAAGAACTCCACCGGCAAGGCTACTAGCGGCAATGCAAACTGCCAGGGCCGCAGCGATTCGAACCGCATGCATATTAATTCTCATCCGGAAACACCTTCTTTCCCATCATTACATCGAGCTGCGCCCACGCAAGAGCGACTTCGTACCTGGCTTGCGTCATTCTGCGCGACGCCCCCAGCAACTGAGCTTGCGCGTCTCCAAGGTCGGATCGCACTTCAAGCTCATACAGCATCCTGCTCCGATCCATGTACTGGTCGCGATAGGCGGAATTCACTTCGGCCGCATTCACTTCGACAAGCAATGTTCGCAATTTGTGCCACAAATCGAATGTTCGCTCGCGCAGAGTCAATTCTATCGATTGCGCATGGGCACGGGCTTTATCAACCGCGATTCGATTAAGACGCCTGGTTCTGTCGCGCTGCGTCCCTGAATGGAGCGGGATATTGATTCGCAGCGATACCGACGCCTCGTTTCGACTGCCTGTACGCTGTGTCCAGCTCGTTCCTTCGACGATGCCGTCAACGCTGGGCTTAAACCGGGCGTCATCGCTCGCAGAACGATTCTCAGCTTCGCTGATTCTCAGTTTGGCAACGGCCAAATCGGCGTTGGATTCAAGAACCTGCTCAAGCAATACATCGAAATCAGGCAGTTCGCGGTCGACGAGCGCGTCGACATTCGGAGCTGTCAGATCCCGCGGAACGTAGCCTTCCAGCCCCATCGCAATGCCCAGCTTTCGTCTTGCATTCTGCGGCTGCATGCCGGCTTGCTGACGCACCACGAATGCATCCATATATCTGGATTGCGCGGCGAGCACGTCCACTTCGGCAGGAGATTCGAACATGTCAAATTGCTCCTGCAGTCGGTTGTATTTCAAAAAAGTGATCGTCATCAACTCGTTTTTAACCGCATAGTCCAGATCTGCGAGCAGGACATCCAGATAGCGCCGCATGATCAAGATTCGGTGCTGCTGGATATCGTTCTGCAACTGACGCTGCGCTTGGTGAATGCTGAGTTCTCCGGCTGTTTTCAGGCTTTCCCTGCCTCCGGAATCAAACAGTCTCTGAGTGATTCGAAGGCTCGATCTGCTGTCATCGACCGAGCCGGGAGCGTCCGGCGCCGCCCTGTCCGCTCGCTGGCCTAGTATTGTCAGATCAATGGTCGGATTGAACGGCATCGATGCCGCGTCATATTCGATTCTAGCGCTTTCAAGGTCCAGTTCGGCCGACTTTAAAACGGGATGTGTCGTCGCAGCAAAGCGCAGCGCGGCCGAAAGCGTAAGCGGTTCTTGCGGAGGTTCAGCAGCGTAGGAGAATGTCGGTGGTGCAATGACAACGAGCCAAAGTAGCACTGCCCTGCCAATTCGTATTCGAAGGGACATCATGGCTACTGATTCGGCTGCTGCATACGACTTGATGAAAAAGCTATTGGCGATTGTTTCGCTTGAACTTTACAAAATTGGTATTTTCGTAATGCTGCTCGGCAACAAAGCGACCGAGAAGCATGAATTCGTCGGCATCCTTTGTCGCTCCCGTGTAGCGCATCACGCGCTCGCCCTGCAAATTAAGGAATAGGAATACCGGAGTCGCACGGATCCGGTTGTGCTTCAATGCGAAGTCTTTTTCAGGAATATCGGATCCATCGAAATCCACAATGAGATTGTCGTTTTCGACATTCATCATAAGAATCCTAAAATTCTTGCGGTAGTAGTCCTGCACATCAGCCTGGTTCAGCACCATCTGCTTCATCCTGTCGCACCACGGACAATCGTTTAGCTCGAACATGATCAAAATCGTGTTCTTGCCTTCTTCAACCGCGATCTCTACTTCCTCTTGCAGGTCTCCGAATGTTTGATGAAAGAAATACTCCTCGGGGTCTCGCGTGTCCGCAAACAGCCACTGAGCACACAGCAGCAGAACGACTCCCACTGACACTTTGACTGCGGATGCTGTTTTGTCGACACTCATGTCTGTTCCCCTAAACAATGTCTCATCAGGCGCCGATACCGGGGTTGGCGCGATTCAAGATCAGCTTGGGCTCATTGGTGTTCGATATTCGAACTGTTTCGGTGGTTTTCAAATAGCCCGCTACAACATCCCACACCGGCGGACCAGGCGACACTTCGCCCACGGTCGCCCATCCGCTAACGGAATAGCTTTTGCCTGCTTCGATCAACTCGCCGTCGTAGAGTCGCATTTCCGAAATTCGCTTTCCGAATCCCTCTTGCGGATTAATGGTGTATGTGAATCCGGTGACGCGAACCATGTCGCCGCCTTGCTGATAGAACGGATCCGGATTGAATGCATTGTCAGCCACATCCTCCATAATCAGTTTCAGGGTCTCTCCCGTCATCTCCCGCACATAGGTTTCCGGATAGGTCATAGCCGTCTGAGTGAGCACATCTTCCATTGTAATCACATGCCCCGGCAATACCGATGTGCCCCACCTGAACCCGGGCGACAGGGCAATTTGCGCTTCACCGTGCGTGGTAAGCGCGTTACAAATTAATTCGTCAAATGCTCCGTTGAAGTTTCCGCGCCGGTAGAGCAGCGATTCGGATACCGCAAGCTCTTCGCTCAGCCTGTCCTGGAACGGGGCGCGAGTGCGGTCGATGAATTTCTGCATCTCGGGATCAGGATCGATTTGATTGCCGAATACGGGCACGAGGCGGTATCGGGCATCCCGGACTCCCTGCTCGCCGATATCCAGGTCCAGCACGCCGACAAACTTTCCATTCGAACCCGCATTGGTTACCAAAGTGTTGCCGACTCTGACTGGCGCGGGAACAGCATCATGCGTGTGTCCGCCGAGAATCGCGTCCAGACCGTCAACCATTCCGGCCAGCTTCCTGTCGACATCCATGCCGTTGTGCGACAGCAGAATGATCGCATCGGGACGCTCGGCATCCCTGATTCTATTGATCAGTTCCTGAAGTTCGTCTGTGCGGATCCCGAACGACCAGTCTGGTACGTTTCGCCGTGGGTTGGCGATCGGCGTGTAGGGAAACGCCTGACCGATAATCGCGACGTCGAACCCGCCCAGGGATCGCATCGCATAAGGCGCGAAAGCGTGTCCTGTAAATTCATCGTAGGCCGGCTTTTCGTCAAACAGCGCGTCCTCGGTCAGAAAGATGTTTTGAGCGATGAAGTCCCCGTTCGAAGCCTCGATGTTGCGGCGAAGCTCTTCGGGCGTATAGGTGAACTCCCAATGTCCGGTAAACAAGTCGACGCCGAGCAGGTTGCTTGCTTCGACCATGTCCATTCCGCGGGTCCAAAGCGATGTGCCGCTGCCTTGCCACGTGTCGCCTCCGTCCAGAAGCAAGGTGCGTTCCCGGCCGTAGCTGTCGCGCAACTGCTCTATCAGGGTCTTCAGATAGGCGTAGCCCCCGATCTTGCCGTATTTCTCTGCCAGTTCGACAAAGTCCGAATACGCGAAAGCGTGGGCTGCAGGCGATGAAGGCGTGATGCTGTAGAAATCGAAGAACGCCTTGCCGACCAGATGCGGAGGTGCACCCCAGGCATCGCCGATTCCCATGTTGATTTGAGGTTCCCGGTAATAGACCGGGTTCAGCTGGGCATGCGTGTCGGTGATATGAAGAAGCCGCACATTGCCGAATCCTTCGAAATCATACATCGAAGTGTCCGCTTTCGAAGCGGCAATCGGAGCCAGAACTCCTGAAGCGCAAGCCGCTGACATGACTTGCAAAAATTCTCGACGGTCAATATGCAAACGAATCTCACCTCGCCGAGTGCCGGTAAAATATCAAAATTAACCGCGCCGCGGCAAATCTCCAAGGAATTCGCCGCAGCACCAGTTAAGGATGTCTACCGAATGATCCGGCTTTGCCATAGCTTGCTTTCGCGATCAGCCTGGACAATGGCCTGCTCGCTTTGAAGCTGAGCTTGCGCGACCAATGCCATTGCCTTGTCGAAATCGCCCGCTTCGGCGGCTTTCTGGGCATTTTTGAGCACCTTGGCCGTATCGCGCCATTCATGATTCATTTCCGCTGCCTGCTTGCGAGTGTCATTGGCTTTTGAGAAAGCTTCGTTAAAAGCTTCAACATCAGCCAGCGCGGCTGAACCCGCGCACATGAGCACTGTTGCAGCAGCCATGCCAAAAAGTTTTTTCATCATCATCTTTTACTCCCGCTATCGGCGTACGCCAGGACCGTTAAACTCCAGACCGTTGCTCATGTAGGTCAGGAAATATTCAAGATTGCGGTATTCCTCGCTCTGTGCAGGAAAAGGTTTCGCCCGTACCTGCGAATTGCAGCCGCCCAGCCGACGATGCAAGGTTCCGATTTCGCCCCACTTAAGACGGTAGACCGGAAAATGGCTGGGGTGTCCGAGCGCCGGACTGAGCATCTCGGTTCGGATGGCTCCGCCCGATCCGCCCACGTGGCAATCGGCGCATGCGAAGTTCAGCTGGCCGCGCTTGGTGTAGTAGAACTGCTTGCCCATTTCATAGGCAGCCATGGCGCGTGGATCGTCCGGAATGACCACATTGATCGTCTCGCCGCGGGTCGTATAGGCCATGTACGCAGAGATCGCGGCAATGTCGCCCTTTTTGTATTTCAACGGCTTTTCTCCGTTTGCCTCGCGACACTGGTTGATTGCCAGCTCTGCAGTGACGACCATGCCTTGCTCGGTATCGAAATAAGGATACTTGTGACGAACGCCTATGCCGCCATTTTCAAAGCAATCTGCATAGGACTTGCCATTTGCGAACGGCGTTTCGAAAAGTGATTGACCTTTATCGATTGCGATTTCGTACGGTGGAAACTCTTCCAGATCGTTCCACTGATCCCGCGCCTGAGCATCAATGGAATAGATTCCATTGACAAAATCCTCCTTGGGAGTACCGGAAAATTTCGTCAAGTAGTAATTGACGAAGGCTTCGCGGTCTACCTCAGGGTCGGCAAGTAGCGCTGTCGACGCTGAAACTGCAAGGCAGCCGCCGACGAGATACGATAAAAATTTCTTCATAAGAACATGCTCTCTTCAATTCTGATTGCTTCCAAGCAAGAATCCCGCCTACTTAACGGTATATTCTTTTTCACCGGACTCTCCCATGTTGTCGTTCCATTTCATGACCAGCGTGTCACCGCTTTTCGGTCCATTGATTTTGAACGACAAATAAGGATTCTTAGAAATTGCCGGTCCCCAGTGGGCCCGGATCATTTCGTTTCCTTGCCAGTTGCACGTGACGGCCTCGACGTAGTGAGCCGGAATCAGCTCGCCCGTCTTCCTGTCTTTGCGCTGGCCGGTTTCCATAGGATGCTTGATCAGCACCTTGACTTCGGCGTCATCGCCGATCATTCGAACTTTTGCCTTGATAGCCATTGGTATACCTCTTTTGCCTTTTTAGCCGCCGCAGCCGCCAATCGTAACTTTCACTTCACTGGCGCCACGGTAGACTTTGCCGTTCGACTTTACAAGCGCGACCACATCGGAGGTCTTGCCCATCTTGATGCGCATGGATACTTCGGGTACCGTGCCTGGCTGCAAGTCAAAGGACGCGACCATCGGCGCAGGATTGTTCGGAACCATGACTGCGATCGACTCTACGTTGTCGATGTTTGCCGTGACCTTGATCGGTACAACGGCGCCATTTTCCGCAATTTCCGGTCCCTTGACAATAATGTCGGCGCCGGCATCTGTGACGCCGTCTTCACCGAACAGGGCCTTAAATGCCGCGTCAAGCTCTTCGGCATCGAATGCCGCTTGCGGCCGAGCCGCATAGGCGGCAGTGGAAAACCCCCACGATGCGGCAATCCCGACCAGGCTCGCCGCGGCGGCACCTTTCAGTACAACCCGTCGTTGCTGATTTACTTTCATCGCAATTTTCTCCCCTTAAAGCGTAAAAACGTATTCTGTAATCTTGTCGATCTCGTCATCGGTCAAAATCCCATGTCGCCCAAACGGAGGCATCATGGTATTTGGATTTGCCGCTGTCGCATCATGGATGCGTTCTCGGAGCTTTGCCTTGTCCGGAAATCGACGCTGCATAAAGATGAGCGGCGGTCCATGGGTGCCAGGCATAAGCCCGTCGTCCATGATATGGCATGAAAGGCAATTGCCCTTGCGTCGGTCAAACGCAATCTTTTTGCCTTCTGCAATCACCTGCGCCGCTTCGTCGGCGTGACCGACTTCCGGCTGCACGGCTGCGAATGCAAAAAACGCCGCACACGCAGTCAGGAATATCGTCGCAGATCCGAATATTTTTTTCATCTCCCTTATCCTTCGACTGATTCAATATTTGTTTGTTCCACAAATGCACCTGCGCAATTCGAACGAAAGCGCATTTGATCGAAGGTGAATTATACTAATACACTCAGAATAGTAAACCCGCTTGATTTGTGTTGCCTAATCGACGCTGCCTCTTGCTCCAAATGTCTTGCTGACCAAGTTTTAAAATGTCGAACACGCCGTGCGATACCGTGGAAATTTCTCCGGAAAAAATGCAAGAACTTGCGCGCGAAGCATGCGGAGTCCTAAAGCAGCTGGCTAACGAGCAGCGTCTGATGGTGCTGTGTCATCTGACAGACGGCGAAAAAACTGTCAGTGAATTGCAGCGTTTGGTCAATCTAGAGCAATCGTCGCTGTCGCAGCATCTGGCCAAGCTTCGCAACGAGGGAATCATCAGGGCCAGACGTATTTCGCAGTCGAAATACTATTCAATCGCCGACGCCAATGCGCTTCGAATCATTGAGCTGCTGCACGGCATGTATTGCGATCCGGCTGAATAGCCGCACTCGATCTTCCAATCCTGAAGCGCCTGTGGCGCCAGGATGCTGACGCGGCGGAACTGCCCGTACAATCCCGACAGATCCTTCATTGTCCAGGTATCCTCCAATCGCCATTGTCGGCACCGCGTGCCGATTTCCGGGCCAGGCCGATACCCCTGAAGGCTACTGGCGCAACATCGCCGGCAAAAAGGATGCGGTTGGACCGATTCCGGACGATCGCTGGGACCCGGACTGCCTGGGCCCGGATCAATCTGAATTCGCGCAAGTCGGCGGATTCATAGACGGCATCTACGACTTCGATCCGGTATTGTTTGCGATATCGCCGCGCGAAGCCGACAGCATCGACCCTCAGCAGCGAATGCTGATCGAACTCGCACTGCGGTCGATCGAGGATGCTTCAATTTCGGACTGTGAGCTCAGCAAAAGCCGAACCGGTGTTTTTGTCGGCGTGATCAATCACGACTACGCGCGAGTGCTGCTCTCGGACAGCAGGCAAATCGGGCCCCATACCGGTCTAGGCAGGTCGGGCAGCATTGCTGCTAATCGCATTTCGTACGTATTTGACCTTAAAGGTCCCAGCATCACGTTCGACACGGCCTGCTCTTCCTCTCTGGTGGCTGTAGACGCGGCTTGCAGGTCCTTGCACAGCGGGGGTTGCGATATCGCACTTGCAGGCGGTGCCAATGCAATCATTCTGCCTGAGAGCTATTTGGAATTCGGACGTGCCCGGATGCTGTCGGTCGCCGGACGCTGCCGGGCATTCGATTCTGGCGCCGACGGCTTTGTTCGCGCCGAAGGTGCCGGCTTGATCGCGCTGAAGCGGCTTGCCGACGCGTTGGCCGACGGTGACCGGATTCGGGCGGTGATTGCTTCCACAGCAGTCAATCAGGACGGGCGCAGCAGCGGCATCATGGCGCCGAACGCAGACGCACAGGCTGCAATGATGCGCCATGCGCTCGAATTGGCCGAACTCGCGCCGGAACATATCGGATACGTCGAAGCGCATGGCACCGGCACGCAATCCGGCGACACTGCCGAAGCCAAGTCGATCGGCTCAGTTTACGGAACCGGGCAAAGACAGGTCCGCCTGCCGGTGGGTTCGGTAAAAACCAATATAGGGCATACCGAAAGCGCAGCCGGTATTGCAGGACTGATCAAGGCTCAGCTTTGCATCGAGAACAATACGATTGCCCCGAACCTGCACTTTGACGCCCCCAACCCGGACATTCACTTTGACAGACTCAACGTGCGGATTCCGGTTGAATGCGAATCGTGGTCGAAAAACCTAGACGACTATCGCGTCGCAGCGGTCAACTCCTTTGGCTTCGGCGGAACCAATGCGCATGCGATACTGTGCCAGGCGCCCTGCCCCCCTGCTCCGCCGAAACGGC
The DNA here is from genome assembly GCA_965214615.1 of Arenicellales bacterium. Lineage (GTDB taxonomy): Bacteria > Pseudomonadota > Gammaproteobacteria > Arenicellales > JAJDZL01 > CBDAUN01. The sequence goes on along the minus strand of OZ243952.1, from coordinate 1,912,569 downwards.
AATCGGACAAGGGTTCGCCGTACTTGATCCCCTTGTCGCGTGCAGCGCCGAGTCACTTCGGCGACCCGGGCAATCGCAGCGGCGATCTTGCAGACGATGACTTGCACCCGCATCGCCTGGCCGTCGCAGCGGCGCGAAATTCCCGGCAGCGTTTCCGGCGCGCCTTGATCGTGGATACGGACGCAGCACACGAACCGCGATTGTCGGATTTTCTGAGTCAGCCGCAAACTTCGGATTCCTTTGTCGATTCCAGCGCGGTGCGCGGCAAGCTGGCTTTTGTCTTTAGCGGCATCGGCAGAAACTGGGGTGATGCGGGTCGCCAGCTTTACCAAGGCGAGCCGGTATTCAAATCGGCGATCGACAATTGCGATAGGATTTTCTGCCGCCGGCACGGCAATTCGATTGTAAGGCAGGTGCTCGAGCACGGAATGTCCCCCGATTCGCGAATCCGCCATTTGCATCCCCTGCTCTTTTCTGTTCAGGTCGCTCTCTACGAACTATGGCGATCGCGAGGCATCATGCCTGAAGCCATAATCGGACACAGTATCGGCGAAGCGGCAGCGGCATGGGCCGCCGGCGCACTGGATCTGGCCGAGGCAGCGCGCATCATTGCCGGACGCTGCAATTCGTTTGAGAATCTCGAAGGCCGAGGAGCCATGCTGGCTGCAGCCGTCGGCCAGGAGCGTGCCGCGGAACTTATAGGCGAAAATTCCGCGAAGCTGCATATCGCATCGGTCAACAGTCCCGGATCGACGACCCTTTCCGGCACTGCCGATGCGATAGCAGCGGCTGGCGAGGCGCTGTCATCTGAAGGAGTCTTCCACCGCTTGCTTGACATACATATTCCGTTTCACAGTCCGCTGGTTGATGAGGCGAAGTCTGCCACCTTGCAAGCACTTGGCATGGTCGAACAACGTACACTGAGGCTGCAATGGATATCATCGATTGGCGGCATTTCAAGTAGCCGGTACCGGACATCCGAGGATATGTGGTGGAGGAACTTCGGCGAAACTGCGAATTTCTCAGATGCAATTGCCAGCGCGTATGATGACGGCTGCACAATCTTCCTGGAAGTCAGCCCCGTATCCATACTTGCCGGAAATATCTGCGAATGCCTGCAGCTTCGAAGCGATGATGCAATTGCGGTGCCATCGCTGAGAAGCGACATCGGCGAACGTGCATCAATTGCAGCTGCCACCGGCAAACTTTTCGAGTCGGGCATCAATCCGGACTGGTCGCAAATCATTCCCAAAGCGGTGCCGCAGCGATTGCCGGGCACGCCGTTTCAGCGACGTCGCCATGCCATATCCGTCCCAGTCCGCCATACATCCAATGTGAGCGACACGCCCGCTGGCAATGACGTCGACAGCAGGCGAAGCGGCACGCATGATTACCGATTCGCCACAGACAGAACCCATTGGCTTCGAACGCATACGCTGCATGGCAAGATGGTCTTTCCGGCCGCTGGTCTCATTGCCGTCATCGCCGACGCGGCGGGACGATCGAGTTCCGTACAATCCTGGCGGATTTTCGATCTTCGTCTGCACCGCCTCATTGAGCCTGCCGCAGCCGATTCGCAAGTTTGCCTTCGCCTTTCGGTTGAAAGCAGTCAGTTCGACGATCTATGCGAAGTGTCGGTGGCGCAGTCCAATAGCGACAGTCCGACACACTCATCGGCAAGCTGCAAGATTCGCCTTGACAGATCGCCGATTCGCGGCATGGATCTCGCTGCAGCCGCCGAGCGATGCACGACCCGGCTTTCCCGGTCCGAGATTGCGGCCCGTATCGATCGCGCTGGATTCGGTCATACTGCTGATGACGTCTACGGCATCGAAGTGTTCCAAGGCAGCGGCGCACAAGCGCGGGCTGTGATTGCATCGCTAGAGCGTCCCGTCGGCGATACAGGCGATTTGCCACTCGATCCCGGCATCATCGACGCATGCTTTCGAGCCGTTGCAGCAGCATTCATGGACGGAGAATCATTTATTCCTGTCGCAATCGAAGAGATCTGGATTCAGTCTTGCGACCTCCAATCATTGATGTGCACAGCAGTGAAAACCTCCTCGACGCAAACGCAAGTCAAGCTGGACTTGGAAATGACTTCGCTTTCAGGCGATATAGTGGCCCAGTTCAAGGGATTCACTATCGCCGTCGCAAAGGCGCACGGTCTTGCATCCGCAAATACGCTTCCTATTCGCATCCTGAAACCCGAGTGGAAGTCGATTTATGCAGACGATATCGTGCCGAATTGTCTCGTTGATCTGCAACCCGACCGCTTGCGGCATAAGGCGCGCACCTTGGCGCAAAAATATCGGCGAAAACAGTATTACGCAAAAGTCCTGCCGGCTTTGGACCGACGGGCATTGAACTACGCAATAAAGGCTTTGCGCACAAACGGACTGACCCTTGAGCGTGGCGTAATATTTGATCTGAATGTCAGTGCCTCTCGACTCGACGTGGCCGACATGCAGTTCGACCTGTTCCACGGATTGATATTGCTTTTGGAAAAGCACAAGCTGATCAAGATAAATTCTGCGCAATGCACGGTCATTGAAGATTGCAGCGCAGTGTCGGATTCACTGGCGCTCGAATGTGAATCCGACATTCGCTGCGACCCCGACAGCCTGGCAGAGCATCTTTTGATCGGCCGATGCGGCACTTATCTGCCAAAGGTGCTGACCGGCGAATCAAGCGGCATCGAAGTTCTGTTTTCCGACGAATCCTATGACGATCTTGAACATCTGTACAGCAGTTCGCCGACGTGCAGAATCTATAACGAAATACTGACCGAGGCGGTTGGGAATATCGCTTCGTCCTGGCCGATGGGCCGACCGTTGCAGATTCTGGAAGTTGGCGGCGGCACGGGTGCGCTGCTCAAGTGCCTCGAACCGATTCTATCGTCGTGCAATGTTCGCTATACGTTTACAGACGTCTCGTCACACTTTGTCAACCGCGCGCAGTTTCGATTCAGGCACTTGGACAATGCTACGTTCCGCACACTCGACTTTGACGCCGAACCGGAAATTCAAGGCTTTCGTGCGAAGTCATTTGATTTGATTCTGGCATCCGACGCTCTTCATGCAGCCGCAAGTCTTGGTGCTACGCTGGATCATTTGCGGCGGTTGCTGCGCCGGAACGGGATGTTGCAGTTCATCGAACTGACTCAGGATCCTGACTGGACGCGCATCAGCTTTGCGATGCTGCCCGGCTGGTGGCACAACACCGACAGCGACAGGCGCATTGATTCGCCTTGCAGATCGCAGGAGCAATGGACCGACATCCTGACCCGAAACGGCTTCACACTGAATGCGGCAATCGGCGATGCCGATGGCGGCGGCGATAGTCTCCACACGGTTTTTCTTGCACAACTCGCTCATTCGGAAATCGAACCGGACGCTGATGCGCCGGATGCATTGGAACCGTGCGAACGATGGCTTGTGTTTGTCGATCATGAAGATAACTCGCTCGACCTTTTCGATGAACTTGAGCAAAAGTGCGCGCACAAGGTCGCATTCGGATCGGATTTCGCACAAAGCGCATCCGATTTTCAGATCAATCCTGAAGATAGCGAGCATTTTTTCCGGCTGCTTCGCACGCTGAATTCGCAAAACCGCGCATTGGACGCCATAGTCTTTGTGACTGCGCCGCATTTGGCAGATGCGGACAGCGAAACCTGTTTTGCTTCGCAATTCAACGCGTTTGTCCATGCGGCAATGGCGCTGACGCGCCTGCTGCAGGCCGCAGACCGAATCCGTTTCGTGCTGCCTCGCATCATTGTCGTCAACATCCAGCCTGGCAAGAGTCGCGTCGCCACACATGATCTTTCGAACTTGCTGGCCTGCGTCGTTCGCGGGATCGCAAGAACTGCCCGCAATGAGTATCCATCGATCGAATTCAATTTTTTAAATGTCGAACCGGATTCTTCAATCTCTCTGACGCGGTTGCTGGAAATGGCTGATGCAGAAGCGGACAGATTTGAAGTTTTAAGCTCAGGCAATGACGCCAAGTCGATACGGCTGTCGCGCTGGCAGCCGACACTTGCTGACATCGGCGACAATGAGTCAATTCGGATAGCGATTGCGCAGTCAAGACAGCTTGACGACCTTAGGTTTGCGGTTGCAGCCCGTCGACAATGCGGCGCAACGCAGTTGCGCATCCGGGTTTCAGCCGCTTCTTTGAATTTTCGCGACATCATGGTCGCAATGGATGCCTTGCCGGAAGATGCGATTACGCACGGACGCTCCGGCAATGAACTGGGAATCGAGTGCGCCGGAGTGGTCATCGAGTGCGGTCGATCGGTGCGACGCTTTTCACCTGGATGCCGCGTTGTAGCGCTTACGCCTGGCAGCCTGGCGAACGAAGTGATTGCCGATGAAGATTTCTGCTTTGAATTGCCAGATCACCTGAGCTTCGAACAAGTCGCAGCAATTCCGACGGCCACAGTTACTGCCGAGCTGTGTGTCCATGAATCGCCTATGAAAAGCACCTCTGTGACGGTGCTGATTCATACGGCGTCGGGAGGCGTCGGCCTGGCTCTGGTCTATCGTTATGCACAAGCAGGCGCAAGAATATTCTGCACCGCGGGCTCAGGTAAAAAGCGGCAATTTCTGAGAGATTTCGCGAACTGCGAAGTATTTGACTCGCGATCGACCAAGTTTGCAGACGAAATCCTCAGTGCAACCGGCGGGCGAGGCGTCGACTTGATCGTCAACACATTGGGAATTGCGGCGTCCGAAGCCAATAGCCGTGTGCTGGCACATGGCGGGACATTTATCGAACTTGGCAAGTATGCCGAAAGCAACCGGGCGCGCCAGCAACTGCAGGCGGTCAACGAAAACGCGCGCTATGCCATCGTCGACATGGACCGACTTTGGCGAACCGACCCGGAACGGCTTTCGCGCTTATTTCTTGATTCAATGAAGCAAGTCTGCAGCGATCCTCGCTTGCAGTTTCCCTTCCGGACTTTTCCTGCTTCTGAAATTGCAGGCGCGTTCAAGCATATGGCTGGCGCCAGGCATATTGGAAAAGTCGTTGTGGAATTCGACACTTGCGCTGCCAATATCGAACGTAGCAGCGCCTGGCAACTGCCCAAGGGAGAGTATTCGGTACTGATTGCCGGGGGCACGCGGGGATTCGGACTCGCTACGGCCCTGTGGCTCGCACGCCGCGGCGCACGATCATTGCTTGTGATTGGACGTTCGGCAACTGAAAGTGCGGAATTAAAGAATGCAAGGAACGAATTCGAGCAACTCGGCGCTTGTGTTACTTTCGGCGCGGTCGACATTGCAGATTTTGAATCCTTGCGGCAATGGGTTGAAAAAATGCAGGACTCGCATCCGCCCATTCGCTATGTATTTCAGTGCGCCATGACCATCGAAGACTCGCTCATCGCGAATTTGACCCCGGACAGCCTTGACCAGGTCTTGACTCCCAAAGTCAAAGGCACCTGGAACCTGTATCGGGCAACAAGCCACTGCAAATTGATCCGGTTCGTCATGTATTCGTCGGTTACATCCGTCATCGGTCCGGCCGGCCAGGCGGCATACGCTGCAGGCAATGAGTTTCAAGACTCGTTTGCCCCTTATTTGCGCGAACGCGGAATTCCCGCTGTTTCCATAAAATGGGGAGCGGTATCCGATTTCGGATATGTGGCCGACAATCCGGACCATGCAACATCTGTCGAACGCTATGGAATCCTGGCACAATCGGCAAATGATCTGCTTCAGGCGCTGCCCGAAATTCTTTCGACAGATGATTCTGCTGAATTTATCGTGGCAAGCGGGCCATGGGCGGAGCATGCCTGGAAAACCGGAGACAGTCATTTTGCACCTCGAGACTCAGGCGTTGTGCCAACACCTGCAGAATCGCAAGCGATCAGCAAAAATTCCGCGAACTCAGGCGCAGGCCTCGCGAATCGCGTAGCAAACTGCGTTGCCCGCATTCTGGAGTTGGACAATTCCTCACTCGACCATCAGGCGCCGCTTGCAGACTACGGACTGGATAGCCTGATGGCTGTCGAACTCGCACATCTGATCGAATCGGAATGCGCGATTGACGTCTCGGCGTTTCAGTTGCTCGACAATGCCACAATTTCCAGCTTGGCCAAAAATGCGCGCTCGGCACGCTGACTATTTCCAAATGTCTACGTCGATGCCTTGCTCGATGAAGTGATCCGCCCTTGCGGAAAGGTAGCGTTGAAAATTCGGTTCGTTGCGAAATGATTCATCCGAAACATAGGCGAACAGAGAATGGGTATGAAACACCTTGAACCACGCTTCCGATCGAATCACCTCGCTGCGGTCGCGGTCGAACAGCACAAGTGTCGGAGCATAGGCAATGTCCAGCTGCGTCGCCCATTGACGCGCCGTCATCTCCTTGCCTTGCGGCGTAACGATCTGTGTTTTTGACCACATGTCCAGCTGGATCACGTCGAAATCGGCAATCGCCGCCTGCGTATCCGGATCGGAAAGCACCACGGTGTGGAGCGTTTCGCAGTTGGGGCAGTCTCCTTGCTCGAAAAAGACCGCGGCCGGCCGACCTGTCCGGACGCTCAGGTCGTAGGGTGGCTGCTTGAAAAACGGCTGAGAGTTCATGCGGCGCGATCCCGATGATTCCGGCTGGTTGCGCTCGACAAATTCCCGGTAGGTCATTGATGATTCGTGACCGCTTGCCACGTAGTCCAGAGCGAGGCGAAACTGCTGCGGCGGGACATAGCCGTTCAGACGAAGCACCTTGTCTGCTTTTTCATCAAAAAATATCAGCGTGGGTGTGAATTGGACCGGCAAGGCTGCTGAAAATTGCTTTTCCGTAACGGTATGCCCGCTTTCGGAAACGACTTCGCGGTCGCCCCAGATATTCAGTTCAACTACATCGAAATGCGTGCGGATCTTTTCTACAATATCCTTTTGACTGAGGTTGCGCTCGACAAGCGCATTGCAATACGGACATCCGTCCTGGTGAAAGAAATAGATGAGGTGCTTGCCTTGCTCCGCTGCTTCAAGCGCATCTTCGCGAACATCCAGGAAGCTCTCCTTGAACCAAGGCGGATATTCTGTCGCTTTTGCGCCGTAGAATGTTCCCGTCGTCGCGGAGTTGCCGCTTTGCGATAAAGCGGCAGAAAAAGGAACGAAAGCCAGCAAGCAAACAAGGCTGGCCGAAATAAATGTATTTGCAATTTTCATAGTCATCGGTACGCTGCATGCCTGATTCAAATGGAAACACGCCGTTTGATCTAGATTTTAATGCCAAGGTGTCTTTTGCGCATAGTCATTTGCATTTCGGCACCGCCTGGCGACCGGAGATGTAATTCGCGGCGAATTGATCTGCCGCTCACGCGCAGCAGCGAATCAAGTCATAGTCGGCTATTCCCCTTATGTGTGACCTCGCAGAATCGCACCGAATCTTGTGCCGTTTCCATACCGGTATTTTTTACAGGCTTCGTCATGTTGCTACTTTGAATCAATTGGGTACAATTGATTCAAATAGCAGTCGACTGCAAGATTCGTGCAAACCTGCTGTGGAGGACGAAATGAACCGATCGATGTTACCTACTGCGCTATCTCGAATTGCGTTCAGCACTGTGGTCGGACTCGCGCTATTGACAACCGTCAAGGTTAGCTGCGCCTCGCAAGTGCAGGACAATCAGGTCGAAGCCACCCTGAATGCCGTCGTCGGGCTTCGCGCCTTGGTCCCGGAGACAGCAAGAACCGCTTTTTCGCTCGGCACCGAACGAATCGGCAGCGGCATTGTCATTGACGACGAGGGCCTGGTTTTAACGATCGGCTACCTCGTCATGGAGTCGTCCGATGTCGAGGTGACCGACAGCAGCGGGGACTATGTCCCTGCGACACTGGTCGCATACGATTATGACAGCGGATTCGGCCTGGTCAGGGCAAAAGGACCTCTGGGACTCGAAGGCGTCTCATTGGGCGATTCCGACTTGCTCGACAAAGGCGACGCAGCGCTGATCATCTCGCACGCCGGACCTGACTACTTGAAAGTGGTCGAAGTGGTCGATGTCAGGGAATTTCCAGGATATTGGGAATATTTGCTGGAAAAAGCAATTTTCACGACTCCGCCCTATAACGGATTCGGCGGGGCCGCCCTGATCAACAGGGATGGCGAACTGGTCGGAGTAGGCTCGCTCCTGGTTCATGACGCAATGATGGGAACCCACCCTATTCCAGGCAACATGTTTGTTCCGATCAACCTGATCAAACCCATTTTCGACGACTTGCTGGCCAATGGGCGCGTCTCGGGAAACTCGAGGCCATGGCTTGGCGTCTATACTGCGGTCGACCGGGGACACCTGTTCGTCACCCGCGTTGCGATTGAAGGTCCGGCTGAAGCAGCAGGAATTCTGCCCAATGACATCATTGTCGCGGTCAACGGCAACCCGGTCTCGACTATGGCGAGTTTTCTACGCCAAGTATGGGCGACCGGTTCGGCAGGCGTCGAAGTCAGTGTTACCATTGTGCGCGACGGCGCGGTGCGCACCGTCGCCGTTCAATCCGGCGACCGCTACGATTGGCTGCAACTGGATGCCCAATCGCGCTATACCGCCATGCTTCAATTGAACTAGCTCTGCCGAGACCAGGCAACCTTAACTTGCGGGTCGTTCCCGCCGCCTATTGGTTCAATGTTTTTTTCTGAACCTGCGCTACCGATGCGACGGAGTCCTCCGATTCCACGCGGGCTCGGCATCTTTGATTGTAGAGGCCGAGTGCGTGCAAGGGAAAATACTGTCGATACAGCGCATAGTCCAGTAAGGCTGTTCGGAAAAATACTCCGACCATGTCTTGACGAGGCCATGCGCCGGTCTCATCCTGAGTGTCAAGCAAGTAATGCACTCCGCGCAACACAGCATCCCAATTCGGATCGTTCGCTGTCATTAGCGCAATGAGCGCCCACGACGTCTGAATGACCTGGCTTTGCTCGTGCGGGACATAGGTCGCGGTCATGCATCCGCTGTAATGCTCGCCCCATCCGCCGTCTTCCAATTGCCGATCAATCAGCCAGCGGCATGCGGATCGAATCGCGTTGTCGCCAGGACGGGCTCCGGCAGCCATCAGTCCCCTGATTCCAAAGTAGGTGCCGTAGATAAATTGAACGCCCCACACGCCGCGCCATGATCCGTCGCTGCCCTGGTTGCGTCGCAGCCATGTCTCAGAGCGCAATATGGCTTTCGACACCGATTCATCTGCTGTTTCGGGGAACCGATTCGAGCAAGCGGCAAGCGCTGCCAGACACGATGCCGTGCATTCGACATATGAGTGCTCTGTCATCGACTCGCCGAACATCTCGGCAGGATTCAGCCATTCAAGGCTAAGCATTGAACGTTGTGCCTCATAGCTGCCAAATCCGCCATCGCGGTTTTGAGTGCTCAGCATGAATCGAATCGCGTTTCGGGGCACCGAGGCATCCAGTCCTTGTTCGCATGCATCAATGAGCCCAAGCATTGCTTCTGCTGTGCAATCCGAAACAGGCCATCCATGCCAGCCGCCGGCAAAGCACCACCCGCCTTTCGGGTCATTTCTGAATGATTCGCGGTAGCCCTCGAAACTTTCTGCAATCTGGTTCTGCAAAAGAAATGCGGCACCGCGCCTGAAAGCGCTGGGCTGTTCGTCCGAACTGCACGCTGCGGCCAGCGATTGCAAGGCAATTCCAGTATCCCATGACGCGCTTCGCGCACCTGTCACACGGGTGCCCTGCTGGGGGTCTTCCCAAATCCAGCCGTCCAGGCGGGCCTTCGCCCGGGCGCAATCGGCATCGTCCGGATCAGTCAGCCATAAGGCAATGATGTTTAAAAGGCCGCTGACCGGAGAAATGCCAGTATGATCTGTCGTCTGCAACTCCCAGCGGATGCGCCCCATCAATTCATCGATCAATCGTGCGCGAACCGACTTGCTGTGAAACCGGTCGAACAGTCGTGCAAGCCGATACCCCGTCCGGAGCCACCGGCTTGGTGCTGCAAAAAGATCGGCGCTCCTTAGCTGGGTTCTGGCTTTGGAAAAATCGATGCTGGAATATTCCTGGATGAAAAGCTCCTCTCGGATCGACTCGATTAGCGGCGTAACAGGAACTTGATACCTGCGCGAATAAATCGCCGACATGGCCATGTAGATCAGACGCGTATGGCAGTACCAGTTCGACGGATGCAGCACCGTCCAGCGCGGCAAACTCCAAAGTTCAGGCAAAGGCGCATTGACCCCGCGCCAATCGTAAAGATTCAGTAGCGCCAGCCAGAACTTGCCCCAGCTTGGTATGTGGAGAACATTTTCTCGACGGAAAAAATCCGTTGCTGGTTGCAGCAACGGGTCGCCGCGTTCGATGCCGATCAGTCTTGCGGCGACATAAACCAGCGCAGTGACAAAAAGATGAGGTTCGCTATGCTCGTGCATCCCCCACACGCCTTGTTCCAGACGCGTGCATTCGAAGTGGCGCACCAAAAGCCGCTTGCGCTCGGGGCTGATCGGATCCTGCGTGATGTGGCTCATCAGTACGAGTTGAGCCGCGAGCATGGGACACCAGGTCATTTCTCCTTCCCATGCACCGTCTTCACGCTGGACGCCGACCAGTCGATCAATCGACTTTTGCAATGCCAAAGAAACGTCGGGACTGTTCGTTCGCTTTGATCGGGGAAAGCGAATCACACCGGAACTTGCCTGAACAGAAATCGGAAATGCGCGCGACATGTCATCGCGAACCTGTTCGTCGATCTCGCCACTGGTGCCTCTGAGAACTCGCTGCCCCCGTACAGCGCGTAAAAACCAAAACAGGCGAGCAGTCAGAGAATGCAGTACTCCGCGTGCGCGACGCATGCGTTTTATGGCAATGCAATTCCTAACTTCCGACTTGATCGTCTGCAGCAGTATTGCTGAAAAATTGAAGCCGAGGTTAAATGTCGAACTGCTTTGACACGACAAGGTTCTCACGGTGCTCTTTCGAAACGAAGATTTGTCCCGCCACCTTTTGTAGATTGCCCGTCTCAGCGCTACCGATTCAGCTCGGTAGTCGGCAAAAATTTCGTAGAGTCCTAGCGCAAGAAGGTCCGTGGCATTGGTCGAGCGAAACCGTCTGGCTTTGAATTGTTCGAAATTGTCCGATTCCACCAAGGCAAGGGCGTCCCCGAATCCTATGGTCATGCCGTTCGCAGTCATCGGGTGATAGTGTCCGGCGGCATCGCCGATAAGAACTCGATCTGAATTTCCGTAGGACAATCGCGGGCGCATTTCGTTTGCAGCGATTTCATAGTCTTTGCGGCGCAATGCGTCGACGAATCCAGTGCGAAGATCGGGTGGCAGCACGTCGGTGTAGGAATCGACAACGTAATCGGCAATATCGCGTGACGCCCAGCCATCAAGCGGGACGTCGGCTATGATTCGAATGCAATCGGATCCGATCTGATATATGAGAACTGGACCGGGCCCGCCGCACAACACGCAACCATAATCGGCAAAGGGCGACTTGAATCCCCCCAGCTTGATCCCGACCATTCGTGAAACGGCCATTCGCTTTGTTTGCAATCCCAAAGACCTTCGAACGATCGACCCCCTTCCATCGGCACCGACAATTCGCGAAGCGCTCAAATTGCATAATTCGCCGTCGCGCTTATACGTAATCTGGCCGACTTCGATCGAGCAGACTCGAGCCGGAGCCAGATAGTCGATTCCCGATTCCTGCTCCGCGATGTCGCGCAAGGAATGAACAATCGATTCATGTGAACACGAAAGTCCGTAATTGCTGTCCGGATAGGAAAGGACAATCGGATCGGCGCCGTCTTCCGGATATACGACAAACCCTTTGCCAACACTGCTGGAATGCTGTCCGGATAGATTGACTCCGACGTCGCGCAGGATGCGCACTGCAGGCGGATGCAGCCATTCCCCGGCCATGCGCTTGGCGAATTCAGGGTTTTCTTCGATCAGCGCCACCCGGGCGCCTTTTCGCGCATACGCCAAAGAGCATACGACGCCGACCGGGCCGGCGCCGACTATCGCTATGTCATAGTGTCGTATGCTGGAAGTATTCATCGGACGATGCCCGGTCGGACCCGCCGGCGATAGCGCAGTCGCCAAGGCTCGACCGGACCGGTAACCCAGTTGCCGTATTTCGGCTCGGAATGCTCTGTGGCAGGTTCGAAATCTTCATAAAGAATTCTTATATTATATAAATTTATTTGATGTTGTCAATGTTTGTAATTGCGATGACGCATTACGAATGTAATTCCAATTTTCGCGGCGAGGGCTTTTCGGATTCGAATGTTTTATTGGACCATGCCTGAACCGTTTACAGTGGATTGCCTTGCAGTTCATGCGAAGAGCGACAGCACCCGTCGGTGCTTTTCATGAAACCCGTTCGAATGTCATGAACACAATGAAATGAGTCTGGAAATGCATAGCGACGAATGAAGAGGACCTGTATTTTAGGAAACAAGGAGCGTGCGGCAGCACCGACGAGCTACGGCGACTGTCGTATTGCAGATGAAGCACTCCGGCTTGGTCAGGATTTATGCTTAGCCACTGCGCCGTGTCAGCCTATGCGAAAACATCCGACTGCAATTTGTATCTTGCTGATTTGCTCGTTCGCGGTAGGCTTTTTGCTGGCGTCTCGCGTTTTGGCCGCCGATGATCTAGGCGCAGCGCTGCATGCATATTCAAACGGACAATTTACCGAGGCCGCAACAATTGCAGAAGCTGTCGGTGGTTCTCGGGGCTACGCCCTTGCCGCTGAATCGTTAACGATTCATGCACGCTACAATGCTGCAGAGGCTGAAAAGAAGGACATTTTGGAACGCGCGGTTGATTTTGCTGCTCAAGCGGTGAAGTTGAATCCTGGAAGTGCTTCCGCACAGCTTCAACTTGCGCGATCTGTCGGACATTACGGCTCAGTGATCAGCAAACTTGATGCGGTGAGTCAAAACATAGCGACAAGGGTTCGCGATAGAATTGAAATTGCGCTTGAACTTGATCCGCTATCGGCGCAAGCGCGCGTTAGCCTCGGTCGCTGGCATGCTGAATTGATCAATAGAGCGGGACCTTTGCTGGCTCGCGTGCTGTACAAGGCTCGCAGAAAGGATGCCGTTCAATTTCTGCGTAGCGCATATGAACTTGAACCTCGGTCAAAGGAGATTGCCTTGAACTACGCACTGGGACTGCTGGCGCTGAACCGAAACAAGTACCGGGACGAGGTGCGCAGTCTGCTGGAGCAGTCGATTGCGATTCCTGCAATCAACGCCTACGAAAAATTGCTGCACGAACACGCAATCGAACGATTGTCCGAAGTGAACATAGACAGCAAATGAATTGAGGCAAATTCGGCGCGCTGCCCCTGCACAATCGCGAAAAGCTAGTTCAACGCTCCAACGTCCAGCCCATAGGAAACACAATCTAGCGCAGACGCTTCAAAGCGGTCTGGGTGAAGTCTTTTTCGCTCAGATCGGTTTTGAATTCGAAATCCGACCAATTAAGATCTGTACTTTTGCCTGTAATGTGGTTCGTCATCTTGGCGCTGTGGGCCCTCCACTGATCGCCAAGATACATCCTGAAGTCATCCAGGATCATCGTCTTTAGGTGTGCGTTCCTGCGATCGAAGAACTGGACTTGCACCGTGCGAAGTTCATCGTGGTCTATCCACACCAGCTGGCGCGAATAGCCTGAATCCTTGCCTAGAGGAATGCGTTCGAGAACGTAGCATTCGAGTTCGCCGCACTGCTCGCTGCGCAAAAGCTTGTGCGTGTATTTTTCCACTTCCGCTGCGCCAAGATCCTCGTACGAGAATTCGCTGCCCATAAATGAACCGGACTGCTTGGAAGCGCTGATGCGCTTTACACGCTTCAGAGCGGGCAGGTAGAGCCACTGGTCATCCGGTTCAGTCTTGTGCGCATGAACCAGAAATCCGGTTCCTTTCACATCGCGCGGGTTGCTAAACGCAAACACGGTACGGTCGCCATCGTCCGGAACTTCCATAACCTTGATTTGAAGTTCGCGTCCACTCTCCTTGCCCTGCTTATTGCGCAGGATCATGGCAAGATTCGCGGTAAAATTGACAAAACCCTTTTGACGTTCGCGCGCGTCGATGGCTATCTGCAACCCTGTTTTTTCTGCATCAAGGGCATAGGCGGGTGAATGCGTCACGATCCCGAGACAGAATGTCGGCAACATGCCGCACACCAAGAGGATCGATCTTTTGTAGCAGGCTTTCATAGTGGCAACCCTGTTCTGCTCAAATAATTTTCGCGAGCCCTATAGCATTAACGACAGGAGCAAGGCGCGAACTTGCAAACCTATATGCTATCGCATTTATGCAAGCATAGCAACTTTTGTACTTTTTGCGCGGTAGAACTCACACGCCAAACATGGCGTAACTGCACTGGCAAGACCTGATAGCGCACAAGAGTATTGGCAGAATGTGCATCATTTCGTTGTAAAATTCACCTGAAGCCGAGCATCGACTGCAAATCAACACTGCAGCAGCAATATTGGCATCGTGCATGAGAAATTGACGCATTAGTAAACGCAGTTTGAAATCTGAATTCAACGCATCGGCGGTTTGGCGAACCGCCACGAGTTGTTGCCTGTTTGTCGGCGCATTGATCGCTTTGCTTGTGTCGGCTGGAGTGCAGGCACAGGAGGAGGATGAGTTTTATTCTGCCTTTTCCGGACAGCTAAAGCTGGAAAGCAGATCGTTTGGCGATTCCGGCGCGTATCCTGGACAGGCTCGCACATTTACCGGATACGTTTTCGAACCAAGCTTCTATATCGAAGATGCCAGAGGCTGGAGCTTCAACATAGAAGCTCATTTGCGTCACGATGATGCGGATTCGAAACGTTCAAAAAATGACGTGCGCGAAGCATACTACCTTATGTTCGGCGAGTTTGCCGATAGTGAATGGGAATTTCGCCTCGGGGTTGATCGCGTGTTCTGGGGGGTCGCAGAATTGACAAACCTGGTCGACGTTGTCAATCAGACTGATGCGGTCGATAATCCTTCCGGAAAAATCAAGATGGGCCAGCCGATGGCGCACCTGACCTTGCTCGGCGACTGGGGAGTAGCCGAGTTGTTCTATTTGCCAGGTCATCGAAAGCGCACTTACCCCGGGCAGCACGGCCGTCTTCGTTCTTCGCTGGCGGTCGACAACGAAGTCGCAACCTATGAGCACTCTGACGGCGACAGTCATGCGGACTATGCCGCACGCTACAGTCTTAGCGCAGGCTCCGTCGACTTTGGCATCACCGTGTTTGACGGCACGAACCGGGAACCTTCCTTGCGACCTGGTCTGAATCGTCAAAAGTCCCTCGTTTTGGTGCCCCATTACGAACAGATACGCCAATACGGATTTGACGCCGGAGTGTCAATTGGTGAATATCTGCTGAAATTTGAAGCAATCAACAGGACCGGCTTTTCCAATCTTGCGCAGGAAAAGGAAGAGTTCAATGCGTTTGTGATCGGCGGCGAATACACCGCCTACTCTGTATTCGATTCCAATGCGGATATCACCGTATTCGCAGAATGGATTCACGATGACCGCAACGCGAATGCAACCCATTCCTTCCAAAATGACTTATTCGCTGCCTTTCGGGTAGCGCTCAACGATATTGCCAGTTCTGAATTTGTATTCAGTGTGATTGACGATCAAGACTACAATTCGCGCACAGCATCATTCGAATACAGCCGACGATTTACCGACCAATGGTCACTGAAGTTGGAAACGTTGCATTTTGTCAAATCGGATGCGTTAGATTTGACCCAGCACCCTATTCGCCGCGATGACTATGTCGACATTAGTCTGATATACAGTTTTTGACTTCGCGCCCACCCTGGCCGATGCGGCGTTTTGAGTCAAACGCAATTCGGCAACGGCTCGCTTACGACGGCTGAAAAGATTTCATACGGGTACAAAAATGCTGGTATTTGAGTCTCAATCCTGAATAAACGTTCATGAATAGCGGCTGGCTATTCTCCCCGCCTGCTATGAAATTGAAGTTGTGAGAGTGACGTACTATACCAATTCTGGCATACGTTAAGCCAGAGGCTGGGACGTGGTCGTCTTTTCAAGTGGCAGGAAGAGCTAGGCTCTTTTCTACGTAAATCAACTGACCCGAACGGATCGGTACCGTCCCCCGCAATGTCTCCGGAACCATATTCATGGACCGTGAACGAAAGGCAAACTGACAGCGTCGGGTTCGACGCATGACCAATGTCCATCCATTGTACCAGCCTCTGATTTTCACCCCCTAACAAACAAGAGGTATGAGCCATGATAAATGCCGACTTGCATGTTGTCCACGCCCGCGCCGCGGGACTTGACGTTCACAAGATGAAGATTACCGCTACGGTTCGCATCTGCGAACCCCAGGGCGGCAAGGCGCAGTGCCAAACGTGCGAGTTCTCGGCGTTGCCGAGCGGGCTGACACAGCTTGCTGCATGGCTTGTCGAGTGCAACGTGACGGCTGCCGGGATGGAGGGTGCCGGTATATACTGGGAGGCTCCGTGGCGCGCGCTTGATGCGGCCGGGATCAAAGTGGAGCTTTATCATGCTCAGCATGTCAAGCAGCTTCGCGGACGAAAGACCGACATCCAAGACAGCCGGTGGCTGGCTCGCATTTGCCAGTTCGGTCTAGGCAACCCGTCGTTGGTGGTATCCGAGCAGTTTCGCCAACTGCGCTGTTTGAGCCGGTTCCGGCGCCAGATGATCAAGGACCGCACTCGGGTCCGAAACCGGGTGCAAAGGGTGCTCGACCGGCGCGGCGCGCGCGTCGGCGGAATCTTGTCCGACGTGTTCGGCATGAACGGGCGCAGAATCCTTGAAGGACTGATTGGCGGCAAGACGATGGAGCAGATTGTCGCCGGGCTGAGCGGACACCTGCGGGGCAAGCTCGACAAGTTGACCGACGCGCTTTGCGCCAGACTTTCAGACACCGACCTTTTCACGCTCAAATCGCTGGTGCACCAGCACGACCTTGCTGACGAGCGAATCGCCGAGTACTCAGAGCGCATCGAGGCCGGTCTTGGCGGATTCGAATCAAAGGTGCGCCTGCTTGAGACGATTCCGGGGATCTGCCGCGAGTCGGCGTGCACCATCATCATCGAGATCGGGGGTACGATCGCGCACTTTGCAAACGCTGATCATTTCAGCTCCTGGTGCGGGGTCAGCCCGGGCAACGACGAAAGCGCAGGCAAGCGGCGCAACTCGCGCTCGGTGCGCGGCAATCCGCATATTCGCACCGTGCTGATCGAGTGCGCGATCGCCGCTTCGCGCACCAAGGGCTGTCAGTTCAAAAGCTGTCACAAGGCGATCCATGTGCGCCGCGGCTACAAGCGCGCGATTGTCGCGGCAGCTCACAAGCTGGTCAAGGAGATATTCTCGGTGCTTAAGAACAACAAGGCCTATGTCGACCCTAAGTTCAACTATGAAGCGCTCATGGTAGAGCGCAACGCGTCGCGCTGGATCACCAAGCTGCGAGAGTACGGGCATCTTAAAATGCCTGAAAACCAGAAACGAACAGCGACCTTGAATATCTAAAACGCGACGCCTGCCGCCTAGGCGAATGCGTCGGATCGCCGATTTATATTAAGCGGGGACGGCACATATTTTTTGACGCAGCGCCTCGGTACAACGCGCCACTGCAACCGTTGAACTGAATCGATCGCCTTTCAGGGCGAGTCCGTTGCGTTTGTACGAATGCCGGTATCTTTGCATATAATTTCAAGGCAAATGTAATGCAAAACACTCGCCATTGGAGAGAAACATCGTTCAATAAGTTAAAATAAACCGTTGAGAAAGGAGACGCGGAAGTGGAATGGTGTGATGATTTTCAAATTCGGAATTCGTTCAGATAAATTGGAGCACGCATATAATGCCGATCAATTTCACAATTTCGTCTACGACATTCAGTACAGCGACAGCCAAGTTTGCCGGCCTTGTACATGGCATATCAGTGCGGCCGGTGAGAAACTGATTAGTGCAATTGTTCTTTCGTCATCTGCTGCGGCGCAGCGCAATCCGTAACCGAAGTATAGACATGCGCCGTATTGATGATGTTTCGTTGTCAAATCACCAAATTGCGCTTGTTCATTACTGTTGATCATTCAAAGATTTTGCATCAACAGATTTAATTCGAATGACTCGTGACGCGCTCGAAAATGGCTGGTAGGAAGTCAATGCGGAGCGGAAATGTCATATTCTGAAGTAAATTTTCAAATCAAAATACTGAAACAACAAATAATATCTCTATGATCATGGACAGAGAACAGAACAATTTAACCGGCACGCTGAATATTCTGGACGAGTTCGTTTTGATGTGTTTAAACGAGCGAACCGGATACTTCTATCAAATCAGCGGGTGGAGTCTAAATTGCGCCATTATCGGTGCAGTTTTGGCAGATCTTTCCATAAATTTGAAAATCGATACCGATGAAGATTCATTGTTCCTGATTGATTCAACCAAAACAGGCGAGCCGATTTTGGATCTCTGTTTGGAAGAAATCGCATCGCAGCCCGATACGCAACAAACACGTTACTGGATCGAACGGCTCTCGGTCCACTCGGAATACATCATAGATTACACCTTGAAGCGCTTGGTAGAATTGGGAATTCTGACTCACTTTGAAGGTGAATTTTATGCCATAAACGAATCAAGCTGGTATGCTGAATTATCGGGTTATTCCGCTGACAAGCATGCAGGCATTCATGTTAAAACACGAATTGGCGAAACGATTTACACAGATATCATCCCGGGTCCGAATGATTCATTGATCATTGGCTTGTTGAATGCATGTGACCTTATTCGGTCGGTTTTTCAATTGGAAGACGATCACGAGGAACGCATTACGCTGATTTGCAACATGGAACTGATCAGTCGGGTCATTGCAACTGCGGTAGAACAAAGCATCACTACCCCGACATTGAAGCAGTCGCCTGCCACAAAAAAAATTCCAGCGATCCCTATTAGATCTGTTTTATTTGATCGACATCTCTGGAATGGCAACCTCCCGGCACTATTCGCGAATCTGTCTGATGAATATGGTCCGGTCTTCCAAATCCGTCTTCCATTTCTGAAACCGTTGACATTTTTAGCTGGAGCCAATGCCAATCAATGGGTGAAGCGAAATTCTCGCAAGTTTATGAGCTCTGGAATTTATTTCCGAGCGACTGAGCGAATTTGTGGCGCAAACAATCTATTGCCGTCGCTGGGCGGTGCAGATCATTTTCGAATGCGCAAGGTGATGGCGCGATACTACTCAAAAGAAAAGTTCCATGAAAGGCTTGATGATATGTTCCTACTGAGCCGAGAATTTATGGCTAGTCACAAATGGCAAGCAGGATCGGAACTGGAAGTACGGCGAGTTTCTCGGTTAATGATTCATTTGCAAATGGGTCGAATTGTCGTGAGTACCGATTCGCAAGATCTATTTGAAGATTTGGTCGCATGGAATGAAAGGGCAATCATGTGTTACGTCGCGAATATGTACCCCAAATTTCTGGCGCACACACCTACCATGAAGCGTCGTTTTCGACTTTACGACACACTCATGCAACGAATCGAACAGAACCATCTACCATTTCAGCGTACAGAAGCTGTCCGGGAACTGGCAGACGAACTCATTTATTTGCATAGCAACGAACCGCAATTTTTACCGGAACAAAATTTGGCATTCATGTTAGCGATAGCGCCCGTGTTCCAAAGTATTTATCTCGGTGATCTATTGGGATTCGCACTTTTCGAGATGGCTAGACACCCGGAAATCGCCGCGAAAATTCGCGAAGAAGCAAATGCGCTGTTTGATGGCGGTGATCCAGATTCAGACCGGTTTTCTCCGGAAAATTATGACATTACACGTCGTTTCATTATGGAATGCCTGCGAATGTATCCTATTATCTCCATGCAGCTTCGAACGGTCGCAAATTCGTGTGTTATGGAAAATTATGCACTGCCGCTTAAGGAACCTTTGTACATCGTACATTCTGCCACACATTATTCGAGCGATAGCTTTCCAGATCCCCACAAATTTGATATTGATCGTTATCTGCCGTCGCGCAAAGAACATCGGAATAGCGGATACGCTCCATATGCGCTGGATACACACACATGTGCGGGACGGGTCTGGTTTAATTTACAGGTGGCAGTCAACGTCTTGATGATTGCGCATCATTTCGAGTTCGCCCCGTTGCCCAATGACTATAAACTCAAGATCAACCCTTTACCGGCATTGACAGTCAGCAAGAAACTTAAGCTGCGCATCGTAAAACAGTTGCGAGAGTTGCCGAGTTGAATGTCTCGCTCTGCCGTAATATTGATCACCAGAACAGACACTCTGTCGACTTTCAGTTTCCGAAGCGGGACCGAAGCAAAACCATGTGATGACGTTTAGACGGTTTGTTTAACCACCATGTCTGCCTATGGCCTGACTTGCCGGTTCAAGTGACCCGCACCGAGCTCATGGGTGTTTCCTCTTGTCAAGAGCTGCAAGCAACGGTGGGAACAGGAGAAAATCCGCAACCAGTGCAATGACGACCGTTATTCCAACCAGCAAGCCGAGTGTCTGATTGGTCGCCAGGCCCGATGCGCCAAAGACGAGAAACCCCAGTGCAAAAATTAAAGTTGTGGTTAACAGCGGTCTGCCGACCAATTTGAAAGTTGGCGCGATCGCCTCACTAGGGGACTTGCCTTCAGCACGTGATCTTAGGTACTTGGACAATAGATGAATGGTGTCATCGACGACAATGCCGAACGCAACAGCGGTGACAATCGATGCCGCAATGCTGACGGTACCGACAGCATAACCCCATGCCCCCATTGCTATTATTGCCGGCAGGAAATTTGGCACTAAACTCAGCAAACCCAAACGAATGCTTTTAAACACAAAAATCAAAAGCACAGATACGATTGACATCGCAATGAAAGTGCCAATCAACATATTGACGATGTTTCTCATCACCGAGTAAGCACCGATAATGGTAACGCCGGTCGCTCCGGTTTGTAATTGTGGTGCATTTTTCTGCAGCCAGGCCGTAACTCGGGAGTCCAACTCAATTTGCTCCTTGACCGACATGCCTTCGATAACAACTGTCATGCGGGTTGCAGAACGTTCAAAGTCAATGAGATTGTTCAAATCGAGGCCGACCGGTAGAGAGAATTCATACAAAACCAGGTATTGTGCCGCGAGGTCAGAGTTTTGGGGCAAGGCATAGGACCCGTCTACATCACCATGAAGATTCTGATTGAGGCGCTTCATGACATCGACAATCGAGGTGACATGAGCGACTTCAGGTTGCTCACGAAGCCAGTCAGCAAATGAATTGAGCTGATTGAGATACTCAATATCAGTGATTCCCCCTTCCCGCCCTGAATCAAGCGAATACTCAAAGTAATCCAGCCCGGAAAAGTTTTCATTGATGAAATCTGCAGACTGGCGCAGTTCGTGGCTTTCGTCTAGCAGTTTGATATTGTTGTCATCCAATTCGATTCTCGAAATCCCAATTACGCTGACTACAGACACAATAGCAAAAGCCCATAGCAGCAAAGTACTGTTGGAAACAACGAATTTCGCTAAATGCTCGAAAAAATCAGATCTATTTTTCTTCTGAGTTCGTGGCCGCAGGGGCATGATCACCAACAATGCGGGTAATAGCGAGACCGAATAAACAAATGCGCACATAGCCCCAAATGCAACAATATTTCCCATGACCCGAAAAGGCGGCATTTCCGAAAAATTCAGACTCAAAAAACCAACTGCGGTGGTGATTGACGTGAGAAAAATTGGTCGGGCATTAATTTGTAGAGAATGGGCAACCGCTGCTGTTCGCTCCATTCCGCGAGTCATCCCATCTGTTGCGCCCTGAATCAAGTGGACAGAGTGAGCAACGGCAATCGCCATCAGGATGAACACTGCTGCTCCGCTTTCCGCATAAAATTTCAAGCCAGACCAGCCGGTAAATCCGAAACTTGATGCCAACACCGCAAGCAGCATCGCAAAGATTCCCAAAAAGCCCCAAACTGAACGCAGCAACGCAATCGCTACCAGCACCATCACCGCAAAAGCAATCGGCGCGAGAAGGGACATATCCTCATTCAGCGTATCGCGCACCGCCCGATTTAACAACAGTTCACCGTAGATGTGATACTCAAAGTCAGGATTGGCTAAACGCTGTTCGTCGACGAGATCATGCAGAGTGTCTACAATGTCAATTCTCGCCTGTGCCCGACCTTCATCGGGAAGTGCTATGCTCACGACCAGTCCGGCCAGGCGACCATCGTGCGACACAAAACGACCGGCTGTCTCCTGTGTGGTGAGCGCAATCGTTCGTACTCGGTCGATTTTGGCATCGTCCAGCAAAGACGCATCATCGACCAGTTGTTCAACAATCAGGTCGTCCTCACTTGCTTCCGTATGCGAGTGATTGGTTATTGAACTGACACGGGTGGCAAATGGCGTTTGCCACAGTACATCAGTCAATTGCTCAATCGCGCCGAGAGATACGCGCGTGAAAATGGTATCGTCTGGCGGATCGACTATCACGAGCACGCTGTCTGATACAGCGTAGGTTTCTTCGAACTTCTCCAGGTTTATCAAATGCGGGTCATTTTCATTGAAGTGATTTCTGACGCTCACATTGACGGTGGTCAGGTGCTGAATCCCCGCAGCGAGAATCGCGATTATCACTAAGGAGACAATTGTCGTCCACCAGTATCGACCCACAACCAGGTTGTAATAGCTAGATTGGGATTTATCCGAAATCGGTAACATAATCGTTTAGCTGAACGTCACGTAAATTGGACGGAATGGTCTGTCAACGGTTCGAGTACTTGCAGTGTGCGCAATGGGTGAGAACGCTAAAACCAAGCCGAATGAATACTCTCTATGCCCAGCCGGTGACCTGCCGCACCTAATCAGGTGTCGATTGGACAAAAGTGCAGTCATTCAAATTCACGCAAAACTCGTTTGGCTAGTACCGTCGACATGCCGTTCTAGCTGGGATCGTATTGATTTGAGGTCATTTTAGCCATAAATCCTACTTCGTATTTACCTTAATGACATGCGTTTCATACAAATCCGGCCCAATTGCGGCACAAAGACTGATGCCCTTGCCTACTCCATTGCATTGATTCAAACTGCATACCATCGATCTTTCGCATCTCACGCATGAGCAGATCAAATTGATGGTGCCTGTACGTCGACAACGGCATTCACCACTGTGCTGGATGCGAAAAAGGTTAGACATGCAAATTCACAATGAGAATTGTGAATGCCGGTTTTCAAGTCTGCATTCAATTGGTCAAAAACCTGGACGCGGTCGCCGCCGACCCATGAATTATGCGATACCGTACATCCGTTTTCGACGCTCGGCCCATTCGACGAGCAAACGGTCTGCTGTCAAGCCGATGAATGCCACGCACAGCCCGATTACTAGCCCCTTGCCTCCGTCATTGAATGTCAGTGCACGAAAAATTTCCTGAGACAGATCCACTGTGCCGATGAAACCTGCAATCATCACCATGAACAGTCCGAACATCAAGGTCTGGTTCAATCCCAGCACAATTTCCGGAAACGCAAGCGGCATCCGTATCTTCCAAAGCAGCTGCCATTCGGTGCAGCCGGAAGTGAGCGCGGCTTCAACAATCTCCTTTGGAACATTGCGCAAGCCGAAAATTGTGTAGCGCGTTATCGGAATCATCGCGTAAATGATTATTGCAAAAATTGCCGATACATCATTGATTTGGAACAGCATGACAACCGGCAGGAGGTAAATGAACGAGGGAAACGTCTGAAATGTGTCGCACACATTGAGCATAAGCCTGGTCGACCAGTCCTTGCGTGCCGCCCAAATTCCCAGCGGTATCCCCAACAGTGCGCAAATGATCAGGGATACGCTTACCATGTAGACCGTAATCATCGCCCTTACCCAGTATCCGGAAGCGGCGATGAAAAAAACGAACGCCATCACGGTCAGAGCAAGCTTCCAGCCTCCCATGCGCCAGCCCAGACAGCCGACCAGAACAATAATTGCAGCCCATGGAATCGATGTGATTGCATTGCGAACCGGAATGAGGAAGTAAACCAGGAAGAAGTCGCGAAACACACCAATCGGTCCGTAGAAATGCAAGGTGATGTAGTCAACAACGCTGTCCCAAAATGTCGAAGTGGAGACCGTTAGGTGCTGCGGGAACTGGCCCACATGCGGCGTGACGAACGACAGCGCGAACGCGCCTGCAGCAAGTGCGGCCGCGCAGAACAGATACGGATGTCGTTTCCAAAATGGGCCGTGCGAAATGTGATCGGGTTGCTTGGCAGCCATCGCCTGGCTGAATCGGTCCAAGGCGATTGCCATCAGGACGACGGCGATTCCGACTTCAAGCGCCTGTCCGATCGCCAATCGCTGCAAACGGGTCAGCAGGTCGTGCCCAAGTCCGGACTGCCCGATAAATGATGCAATGACCACCATCGCCAGGCACTGCATGATGACCTGATTGACGCCCAGCATCAATTCAGACCGGGCTGCGGGCAATTCAACTTTGTACAGCATTTGCCGCGGAGTGCACCCTGCCATCTCCCCTGCCTCGATGACTTCGGGAGAAATGTTCCTGATTCCCAGAATCGTCAATCGCGTCATCGGCGGGAACGCGAATATTACGGTCGCAATTACGCCTGCCTTTGATCCAACGCCGAAGAAGATCGCGACAATGATGAGATAGGAAAAATGCGGCAGCGACTGCAGGATATTTAATAGCGGCCAAAGAAAGCGCTCTACTTTGGAAGCCTTGACCGCAAGAATCCCCAAACTCAAACCGATAATCCCTGCCAGAGGAACAGACACCGATATCGCAGACAGCGTTTGCATCGAAAGTTCCCAGATACCGCGCTGGCTGAAAAGAGCGAGATAGAAAAAACATCCGCCGCCAAGCAAGGCAAGGCGCCATCCGTTTAAGTACCAGCCAAAGATAACCGCCAGACCTACGAGGAAAAGCCAGGATATGGGCGGAACGCTCAAATCCGAAAAGCCTTTGTGAAGAATTGCTTCGGAAAAGTCCAGAGGCACCTCAATTGCGCTCGCGACCGCCCGAGTAATGTCCTTGAAGGTAAACGTATCGAAGAATTCGTACTTGCGCAGGAAATTGATGACTGCGTTGACCCAGTCGACGAACGGAATCATTCCGTCAATCGTTGCACAGCCGGCGAGACAGCTTTTCGGAGGCACGAGAAGCCACTGAGGCAATACAGGTGCCAGCAGGATCAGAACGAAAAATGGTGCGTATATCGCAATTAGTTTCAGTTGTTTGCCAGACATTTTTAATTCATGCTGTCAGATATATTCCATTCCAGATGATGAACAATTTTCCTATCCTGCCAGTCAGAGCGATTCCGTCATTCTAATCCTGCTCTTTGACTGTGCACTGTTCATGACCGAGTGCATCTCTTGACGATGGTGAGAACATGCCTGACTTGCGGGCAAATCGACAAGCGTCGCGATGCCGGCACAGCCTACTTGACCGACACTTGCGCGTTTCATCTGATCAGGCTTTCTACAGGGCATTCATTCTATTCGATATCCAAGTCTTTTCCAATTGCAGTTTTATGTCGACGGTTTCGGAAAAATGGCTTCCCCACTTGTCACAGCGTGCTTCAAATTTGAATCGTATTGGCCTTGCTTGGTGGTGTAAAATTTCATTTGCTTGCGATATGCAACAAATAATCATTTGCAAGAATCAGACACTAAAATTGGAGAAATTGATGATGAAGAAAATGAAATTGCTGGCTTCGGTGACTATTGCGTCATTGGCACTTCTGGGATTCACCTCGGCAAATGCCGACACGATCAAGGTACCGACACACAATTGGTCGAGCCAACTGGTCGGAGCCCAGATTGTTGGCAAGCTGTTTGAAATGGTTGGCGAGGAAGTCGAATACATTCCGATGGACAGTCAGACCGTTTATCAGGCAATGTGCGAAAACGATATCGACATCGTGCATGAGGTATGGCAAGGAGCATTCGGAGCCGCATTCGAAAAGGTCGTCGGCGAAGGATGCGTAATTGATTTGGCCACGCACGATGCAAAGACCCGCGAAGAGTGGTGGTATCCGATGCATGTCAAGAACCATTGCCCTGGACTTCCCGACTGGAAAGCGCTGGAAGCATGTGCTGACAAGTTCGCTCGCGCGGATTCCGAAGGCAAAGGCGTGTTCATAGGCGGACCGGTCGACTGGCTGAAGCACGACGCCGAAAAGGTCGAAGCGCTTGGAATGAATTTTCAGGTTCGCAACGCCGGTTCTGCCGCAGCGATCTGGGCGGAATTGGAAGCGGGAATCAAGCACGACAAGCCGGTCGTTATATTCAATTGGACACCGAACTTCATCGAAGCTCTGTACGAAGGCGAGTTCGTCGAGTTTCCAACCTATGATCCTGCATGCACAAGCGATCCCGCATGGGGCATGAATTCTGAAATGCTGTATGACTGCGGCAATCCAACCGGCGGCTATCTGAAGATCGGTATTTCTCACAATCTGAAAGAGAATTTTCCGAAAGCCTACACGGTGGCTAGCCGAATCAACTTCACCAACCTTGATGTTGCAAAGCAATCGAACTATGTCGATACAGAAGGCATGGAAGTCGAAGCTGCAGCAGACCGTTGGCTGGAAGAGCACAAAGAAACGTGGCAAGCCTGGATTGAAATGTAAGACAGTGCGGAACGAATCACAGCATTAGTAAAACACTGTATTTGTAAAAAAGGCCGGTCAGTTCATTCTAACCGGCCTTTGTTTTATGAGTCGTACGAAACAGTTGCATTTATCAGAATTGAAAACCTTCTGAGCTCATTGCTATGAACTCGGCCCGCGATGAGCGTATTTGCCGCGCTGTCGCTGCCGGTCGTGTTTGCGAATGGCATCCACGCAATGTGTCAGGCGAATTACAATAAACTATTCAATCCTCAGAATTAAATTGATCTGTCACACTTTCGATAAACCGATGAATAAGAACGTCAAGATCTCCTGCGAAAAAGTCACAAAGCTCTACGGGAAGAATCCTGAACAGTTTCTTCGCGAACATAATTTCGATCCCGATACGGAGACGCTCAAGACTAACGGCTACATATCCGCTGTCCGCAATGCCACTTTCGATGTTCACGAAGGTGAAATTCTTATCATTATGGGGCTTAGCGGTTCCGGCAAATCGACTCTGGTGCGATGCTTGACACGCTTGATTCAGCCGACCGCCGGAAAGGTCATATATGACGGCGTCGATTTGCTTAAGGCGAGCAAGTCGGATCTGATCGAGATACGGCGACACAAAATGGGCATGGTCTTTCAGCATTTTGCCCTGTTCCCGCACCGCACAGTCCTGCAGAACATAGCATTCCCGCTCGAAGTTCAGGGAGTGGACCGGGCGACTCGGGAAAAAAAGGGCCGAGAGATCATTCAGATTGTCGGTCTCGAAGGTCGGGATGACTACTATCCGCGGGAGCTTTCCGGCGGTCAGCAGCAACGGGTGGGGATCGGAAGATCACTCGCTGTAGAGCCGGATACCTGGTTTCTGGACGAACCGTTTTCAGCGCTTGATCCGTTGATTCGGGAAGAAATGCAGGATGAATTTATTCGCTTGCAATCGGTCTTGAACAAGACAATCGTCTTCATAACCCACGACTTTGACGAAGCCATCAAGCTTGCTGACCGTATCGTGATCATGTATGAAGGGCTGATCGTGCAGATCGGCACTGCTGAAGAACTGGTAACCAATCCTTCGAATGACTATGTCGGAGAGTTTACGAAAAACATCTCAAGATCCAAGCTGCTTTCGGTAGGCAGCATCATGGAAGCGCCGAGCGACGATACGCATCCGGACATTCGCATTTATCAAAGTGAGAAGGTGGCCGATATTGCGGCCAAGGTTCTCGAATCCGAACGCGATGTGCGCGTATTAGACTCCGAAAATGTCGTCATAGGATCGCTGAAGCGGCAAAAGTTGATCGAAGCGCTGTTTCAGGATGGGTTCGTGCCTGATTAAGTTTGTGTTTGGCGATGAGTTCGTTCGGACTCAGCCAGTCTGTTAGTATTCGGTCAACCCATACCGAAAAAAATAGGAAATGATTTATATGAGTCAAAGACCGTTTCCCCAGGCACCGCCAACCGAGCCTCTACCGGAGGAAGTGTGGTTGAAGCAAACTGATCGCTCCGAAGTAGGTCGGGAGCCATTTTTTTTCGGTCGAGATGCCGAGTACGAAGTTTTTCGCAATGCGTTAAACAGCCTTCATTCAGGGCGTATTGGCGGCGGCACAATGATTTATCAAGGAGCGCCGGGAGCTGGAAAAACTGCGTTGATGCTGGAGTGTATGGAATCGGTCAAACGTCATTCAACATCGAACGTCCCCTGGGTGGCTGTATCCATTCGACCGGAAACCCTGAAATCGGCGGTACAAACCATTAGGATGATCGTGAACGCGGTCAATACGGAAAGTGAACGACTATCAAAGGTGGCGCCAAACACAACCGCCGAAAAGCTGGAAAGCTATCTGAAACTGGGTCGCAAACTATATCGAGAATTGTCAGAACGAGGAGTTGGGGCAGCAGGTTTTTCTGTAGGCGGTAAACCGGATGCTGCCGGTAAACTGGATTCGAATCTGTCATCAGAGTCGGTGTTCACCAACTCAGCGTCATTACTAAGAAAATTCCATCTGGTGGTATTTGTGGATGAGGCCCAGAATACTCCGGTGGCTGATACCACTAGAGGCGTAGTGGACTGTCTGCACAACCCACCTGGAAATATTCCATTGGTAACTGTCTTTTTCGGTCTGAGCGATACTCAACAGGTGTTGCGCCAGTGTGGTTTGTCGAGATTTGCGGATCAACGGGTAGTAAATCTGGAACCTCTTTCGATGGATGCAGCTGCTGGTTCCTTTCGACGCATGCTTGATGCTTACTTCACAGGACCAGAGGAATTAAGGGCTGTCTGGGTAGACGCGCTGGCAAAGTTGTCCCAAGGATGGCCGCAACATATCAACCGGGTCGGTGTTGCTGCGGGTCAAGTGATACGCAGCAACAATGGCCTGCTAGAACGAAGTCTGCTCGAACGGGCATTGGAAAAGGGAACCGAACGAAAAAATGATTACTACGCGGGGCGACTTGCAGCTGGTTCCAATCCACCCTGGGTCTATAAGCAGATGGCTCTCATTGCAGCAGAGAAACAAGGTGCGTTGGCCGGGGTTCTGTCAGATGAAGAGATCGATCAACTGTCGGAAACTGCTCGCAAGCGAAGAGAGGAAACCATTGACGAGTTTTTGACCAATGCGTTGCACGCAGGCCTGTTGGCTCCGATAATTGATCTTCCCTTTCATTACCGGTTTCCGATCTCGTCTCTTGGAGACTATTTGCGAGCGTTGCCGGTTGAACTGCCACAACTTGTTTAACCCCGATTCAACCCGGGCCGGCTTTTCACAAAGCCGGCCCGGTCGCTCTCTGCTTTTGCCTGTCATTCCAGGCTCTATTACGACCTTCGGTCCCGAACGGACCGTCTTACCAACCGAGTGCGGCGAACGGGAATCAATTCCTCTTCTGCCAGATTGAACGCGCAAAGATGAATCGCCCGGTCGTCAAGGACAAGTGCGCCACCGGCCAGTCCCTCATCGTCGATGCGAAAATCATGACCCATTCCTACTGCCGGATGAATATCAGGCTTTGAATTACCGATCCGCTTGAGAAAATCCTTTGCGCTCACTTTCGGTGTGTTTAAATCCTTTGCGATCTGCTGATCAATTGCATCCAGCGAATAGCTTTCGACCAGCTTGCCCAGTGTTGACGACAGCGTAGTGCTGGAATCGAACAAGTCGGCGCCCGATGTGTTTCCATTGATCGAGAATACCGCGCCTACCTGGTTGGGCGATGGCGAAAACGCATCCCGGTAATCGTCAAGACTGCGCCGATGCGTGCGATACATCGCATCGGACGCTTCGGTGTCCGACGAAGCATCCATGCGGCTCATCTTCATGGAAATATTGTTCCATACCTCGCCTTGGTCGCCGTGTCTGGACCCTGATTCACGCAAAGTCCGATTGACGCTTCGCACCTTTCGGGCACGGCCCTCGGCGTAATGAGCCCGACCCGCACTGCGGAATTTCGCACTTTCGTGTCTCCATCGTCCGGATTCTACGCAAGACACCGGAATAGTGATCGATTCGTGCGGCGGGACCATGATCGAAACGTTTATGATGCGGTTCTGTTTCGCTCCAAGGAGTTCTTCGCCGTCAAGCAACAGAACTTTCGCAGTGCCCTTGTTCAGCACTTGCAAATTTGGCACGCTTCCAGAATCGGACACTTCCGAAATTTCGATCACATCCTTTTCCAGAGCTTGATCGAGGAGCAGATAATCCGCTTCAGCCGGATTTTTCGCCAGAATCGGAGTCATCGACAAATTGAACTTGGACTGGGTCTCGCCTACGCTCAGACTGTCCATAAATTGAGTAATGCTATTCATGTTTTCCTCCATATGTCGCATTTTTGGTTCACATGGAGATTATCGGGGCTTAGTGGCTCACAGGGTGACCCTGCAAGAAAAAAATTCAGAAAAAAATCTAAAAAAAAGCCAAATCCCTCAAAAAAACGGACATAAAGAGCATAAAAGGAGATCGCCAGAGTGCCTTATTCGGCGCAATTGCGGTATATCTGCCAGGTCAATTCAACTTTCTTTGCGATTTTTTCACGCAATTGCGCCGGTTGCAGAACTTCGACCGATGGTCCGAATTGAAGCACCCGCTGAACAAGTTCGGGATCGTTGGAATACGGAACAGTCAAGATGTACCGCCCCTGATCATCAAATTCGCCAGTCTGCTCTGAATGCCAGTTTTCATCCTTCACCCAGCGCGAAGCCCGTGAATCGAATCTGAGCACGGCATGACGTACTTCGTCGCCGACAAAAATTCCAAAACCTGCCGTAAGATGGGAATCGAGCGTCTCGTCGTCGATTTCAATCGCTCTTACTTCGACTATCTTTACGGCGGTCATATTGACGAGTCCGAAAGTCCGAAAACTTTCGCGCAAATGGCACCAGCCATCCAGATACCATTTCTGATCGTAGTAGGCGAGTCGCTGAGGCGAAATGTAGCGCTCCGTTGTTTCGTCCGTACTTCGATTCGAATACTGAGCAAGAATCTGAGAGCGGCTAAGCAGCGCGTCGGCGACCGCTTGGAACACTTTCGGATCAGCGCGGGGACTCGTTCCTGGAAGCATGCGAATCCTGCGCACCAACTCCTTAACCGAATGCTCGTCCTGTCCGATCAGCCCGTGAATTCGCTCGCGCAAAGGCTTCACCCGGGATGCCAAGAAACCAGGCTGCAGACTGCGAAGCGAATGCTCCAGAGTCATCAACGCGTGAATTTCACTGCTATTGAACCAAAGTCCCGGCAAGGCGAATCTATGATGGCTCGAATCCATATCCTCGTAGCGGTATCCCCGGTTGACTCGATCCCACGCAATCGGCGCGTGCAGACGGTCGCGCATATAGTTCAAATCGCGCTTCACAGTCGCTTTCGAAACTTCCAGCACACTGATAAAAGACTGCATTGACACATGCCCGCGATCTCGCAGGAGTTGGTCAATCTTGTACATTCGCTCAGCGGCGTTCATGCCTTCCTCGCACGCATGTGTGGTGCCCGCCGAATATGCTGCGGCAAATCAATTGTACGCCAAGTCGCAAACTAAACTTGACGCCTTGCTGGCACGCGACGTCGCAAAGCACACGACTGCCCCGCTCGAAACAAGGCAGTTCTGTCGAGCACTGCCGTTTCGACCGATTCCGGCCTCGGCTTACTTGGAACGCTGACGCATCAGTTCCCGATACTTGCGGACTGCAATCAGATGGTCCTCCAAATTATCCGTAAACTGATGCGTTCCATCGCCTCGGGCTACAAAATACAGTGCCGAAGTCTTCTTTGGTCTTACCGCTGCATGAATCGCCGCACGTCCTGGCATTGCAATCGGGGTCGGAGGCAGTCCATGGCGTGTATAGGTGTTGTACTCGGTGTCGCGCTTAAGGTCTGAGCGCCGGATGACGCCCGTGTATTCGTCGCCCATTCCGTAGATCACCGTAGGATCCATCTGAAGGCGCATTCCGCGGTTCAACCGATTGACGATTACTCCGGAAATGATTGGAAACTCGGATGCCACGCCGGCTTCCTTTTGGATAATCGATGCTGCAATCAGAGCCTGATACGAATTCTCATATGGAAGATCTGATGCGCGATTGTCCCATTCCGCAGCAAGAGCCTGCTTCATCGCCCGGTGTGCCGTTAGCAATATGTCGGCATCGGATTGGCGGCCTGTATACCTATACGTGTCCGGGAAAAACCACCCTTCCGGATGATCTTTGCTGATTCCTAGGACGGACAGGATTTGTTCCTGAGACTTTCCGCCCAGCGTCTTGACAAGGTTCTGGGCGCCGTCAAGCTGCACTAGAAAGTCCTTGAAGGCCCACCCTTCGACGAATGTGATGGGATAGGTTACCGACTTGCCGTCGGCGACATGGCGAAATACGTCAAGAATGCTGTATTGGGACTGAAAACTATATTCTCCGGCTTTGAGTTGCCGGGCGAAACCGCTCCAGCGTGCCGCCAGATTGAACAGCACTGAGTGATCGACAAGACCGTCGTTGCGCAGCATTTCGGTCAGATGCGTCGCCGTCTGGCCTGATTCAAAGACGTAGACCTTGTCCTCGGAAATTCCAAGAGGCCGGGTAAGCTGAACACCGATATACAGGACCGCGGCCAATCCGGCGATACAGCCGAATGCGGCAACTGCGAGCACAGCCAGAATGAACGGTCGACGTCGCATCACTGGTGGTTTTGCCAAATGTCAGTGCCCCGTTTTGCTGAATCGGCCGAATTGCCAATCTGCGATGTTCGAATCCCGGCACCGACAGCCGGCGATTCTACGAAAAGCGCTTGAATGAAATGCAGCCGTTGGTTCCGCCGAATCCGAACGAATTCGATACTGCATTGCGTATCGTCATCTCGCGCGCCTCGTTTGGAACATAGTCCAGATCGCACTCTGGATCAGGGTCTTCCAGATTGATTGTCGGCGGTGCAATCTGATGATGCACGGCCAGTGCGGTATAGACTGCCTCGACGCCGCCTGCGGCGCCGAGCAGGTGCCCGATCATCGACTTCGACGAACTGATTGCCATGTTGCGCGCATGATCGCCGAACAATTCCTTGATCGCTGTCGTTTCAGCAATATCTCCCAGAGGAGTCGAAGTTCCGTGCGCATTGACATAGTCGAATTCAGTCACTGGAATACGACTGTTTCGCACCGCACCACGCATGCAGCGATAGGCCCCGTCGCCTCCCGGCGCTGGCGCAGTGATGTGATGAGCATCGCTGCTCATCCCGAATCCGGTCAATTCAGCATAGATTTTCGCACCGCGCGCCTTTGCCGACTGGAGTTCTTCAAGTACCACAATGCCGGCGCCTTCGCCCAAGACAAAACCGTCACGCCCCTTGTCGAAAGGTCTGCTGGCCCGCTGAGGCTCGTCATTGCGGCGGCTCAGTGCACGCGCATTTGCAAAGCCTGCAACCGATGTCGGCGTTATTGCCGCTTCGGTTCCACCAGCGACCATGACATCTGCGTCGCCATACAGGATGAATCGAGAGGCATCGCCGATCGCATGGGTCCCGGTCGTGCAAGCTGTTGAAATCGCCAGATTGGGCCCCGCAAATCCATGATGGATAGAAAGGTTTCCGGCAGCCATGTTGATGATCGACATCGGCACATAGAACGGCGATACGCGGCGGGGACCTCGTTCATAGCAGGTAATCGAGGTGCTCTCAATCGAGTTCACGCCTCCTATGCCGGCGCCTACGTAGACACCGATCCTGTCGGCGTTGGTTTCGTCGGCTTTTATGCCCGCATCCGCAATCGCTTCGGCGCCTGCGACCATGCATAGCTGAATGAAGCGGTCCATCTGCCGCGTCTGCTTGGACGTCAGGTGGTCGGTCGGCTCGAATGAATCGATTTCACCTGCAATGGTGGAAGGATAGCCAGAGGCATCGAACAGGGATATGTGGCCTATCCCACTTTTGCCGGCGAGCAAATTATCCCAATTTTGCGAAACATTACGGCCAATCGGCGAAATTGCGCCAAGGCCGGTAATTACAACGCGACGATCACTCATGCGAATAGGACGTGGGTGTAAAAGTTAGAATCGGAGCCTAGGCGAGTGCCGCCGCTCCGATTCCGGTTGAACAGGGTTATAGCCGCTACAAGGCTTGCTCAATATGGTCGACCGCTTCGCCTACAGTGGTTATCTTGTCGGAAATTTCATCCGGAATCTCCAGATCAAACTCCTCTTCGAGCTTCATAACCAATTCTACGGTGTCAAGCGAATCTGCGTTGAGATCGTTGACGAACGACGTATCGCGCGTAATTTCAACTGCATCCGGATTATCGGCGCACAATTTTTCAATGACGAGACGGATTACACGAGCTTCGACACTGCCTTGATCATCCATTAAATTACCCTCCGAGCAAATGGTGGCTTGTGAAATATTCTTAAATTAGGTGCAATCTGCGATGCGTGACCGCAAAATTGGTAGTTTAACACTATCGGCGCAAAATTGATTGCAAAAATCGCATCCAATTCCTGCCAAAGCGATACAGGTGAAAATTAATCGCCTGTTGCAGGCATGCGGGAGCAAATCTCCATGCACGAAGTGCAATCAAATCTGAAATCCGTTCCCGTCGGCGCGTGTCATCTTCTCAGCATTCCTCCGTCGACATACAGCGAGGTGCCGGTAATATACGAACTCGCAGGCGAAGCAAGAAACATTACAGCATGGGCGACTTCCTCGGGTTCGCCCATTCTTCCGGCAGGTACGCTGGACATGATCTTTTCCTTTACCGCGTCGTTCAAAGACGATGTCATATCGGTGTCGATATAGCCTGGAATCACGCAGTTAACCGTGATGTTTCGTGTCGCTGTCTCCATTGCGAGCGACTTGGAAAATCCAATGACGCCCGCCTTGGCGGCGGCATAGTGGGATTGGCCGGCGTTTCCGGAAACGCCGACAACGGACGAAATATTGATGATGCGCCCGTCGCGCAATTTCATCATGTCGCGCACAAAGCGCTTAGACAGGCGATAGACCGATTTCAGATTTGTCTCGATCAGCGCATCCCAGTCGTCCTCCCTGATTCGCATCGCCAGGCCATCTTTCGATATTCCGGCGTTGTTCACCAGTATCGAAACAGCACCATGCCGTTCGCTGATCTGCTGCGCAAGGGAATCGATGCTGGAAAGATCGGTCACATCCAGACAGATGCCTTCGCCGGCTGCATCGATCTCCCTTAGGTACCGGCTAATTTGATTCGCGCCTTCACCGGAAGTCGCAGTACCGACCACCGTACCGCCGTTTCGGGCCAATTCCCTGGCAACAGCGCGCCCGATGCCGCGCGAGGCCCCCGTGACAAGGCACACCTTGCCTTCAATCAGATTTGACATTGGAAAAACCACCTAGAATGTGAAAAGAGCGGCGCCCCAGGTAAAGCCGCCGCCGAAGCCGTCGATAAGAACCTTGTGCCCGCGCCGGATTCTGCCGTCGCGCACCGCGCAATCCAGTGCCAGCGGAATCGATGCCGCCGAAGTGTTGCCGTGTTCGCCTACGGTGACAACAACCTTTTCCATCGGCATGCCGAGGCGGTTCGCAGTGGCATTCAAAATCCTCAGATTAGCCTGATGAGGCACCAGCCAGTCCACATCGCCGATGTCCATCTGATTTGCCGAAAGGGCTTCGTCCGCAGCATCCCCCATGCATTTGACCGCAACCCGGAAGACTTCCGAACCTTGCATCTGAGTGTATGCCGTGCCGTCGATGACGCTGTCATATTGCTTTGATACGCCTACGGGAACACTGAGCAAATCCTTGTATTTTCCATTTGCGTGAAGATGCGTCGAGTGCAGTCCGGGCGTTTCCGATGCTTCCAGAACGACTGCTCCGGCGCCGTCGCCGAACAGCACACAGGTTGCTCGGTCGTTCCAGTCGATAATTCTAGAAAATGTTTCTGCACCGATCACCAGCGCCTTTGCAGCACTTTGCGTGCGTATGAACTTATCTGCAACGTCGATTGCATACATGAATCCGGCGCAAACAGCCTGAACGTCGAAAGCCGGAGACCCGGCGATGCCTAGCCGTTCCTGCAGCAGGCAAGCAGAAGAGGGAAAGACCTGATCGGCGGTTGTGGTTGCAAAGACGATCAGGTCGATTTCAGAAGCATCGGTGTTTCCGGATTCAAGCGCCCGAATCGCTGCGCGCTCTGCCAGATCGCATGTAGTCTCGCCAGATTCGGCGATGTGGCGTTTTTCGATACCGGTACGGCTATAGATCCATTCGTGAGTCGTATCGACCTGACGCTCCAAATCGTAGTTGGTCACTACTTTGGCCGGAAGATAGCTTCCAGTTGACAGCAGACGCGAATAAGTCATTCTGCAGGAGCGGGGGCATGGGAAATTTCGCGGCCGATTTGCGCAGGGATATCAAACTTGACCTCCTCCACGGCCTTTCGCACCGCGGCGTCGAACGCCAAAGAGTCGGCGTTGCCGTGGCTTTTTATGACATTGCCCTTCAAGCCGAGAAACGCCGCGCCGTTATAAAGGCGAGGGTCTATGGCATTGCGCAATCCCCGAATCGAAGGCATTGCGATTACTCCTGCGATTTTTCTAAATACATTGCGTCGAAATTCAATGTTCATCGCATGCTGAATCAATTTCGAAACCCCTTCGCTGGTCTTTAGCGCAATATTGCCGAGAAACCCGTCGCAGACGATGATGTCGACATCGCCGGTATAGATTTCATCGCCTTCTATGAAGCCGTGATACTTCAAGGAGCTTTCGCGGAACAATGCCGCCGCCTGCTTTACCGTTTCGCTGCCCTTGATGTCCTCGCTGCCGTTGTTCAGCAATGCGACCGAGGGGTGCTGCGTGTCGTTCATGTATTTTACAAATGTCGACCCCATGATTCCGAATTGCAACAGCACGGCGGCCGAGCTGTCTACATTGGCGCCGAGATCGAGCATATGGACATGCCCGCGAATCGTGGGCAGCTGACCGATAATGGCCGGCCGCTGAATGCCAGGAAATGTGTCGAGTACATACTTGGATATGGCCATCAAGGCACCCGTATTGCCCGCGCTTACGCAAGCTTGGACTTCGCCGGACTGAAGCAGATTCACCGCAATGCGCATAGACGACTTTCGCTTGGAGCGAAGCGCTTGCGCCGGCGCATCGGTCATTTCTACGACTTGCTCGGCATGCTCGATGGCAATGCGTCCGGAATCGACCCTGCCGTGATGTTTCAGCTGCTGCCTGATTGCTTCGCTGTCGCCAACGAATACCACCCGCAAATGCTCATTGGCTTCCATCGCCGACAGCGTGCCTGACACTGTGGCGGGCGGGCCAATATCGCCGCCCATGGCATCAATGGCAATGGAAATCATCAGCGCAAATGCAATAGGACCGGATGCGGATGCACGCCTGTTCCTTCAAGTCGAACACGTTCCGGCACGTGCCGAAGCTGTTGAAAAAGGCTATTCCTCTTCGACTTCTTCTGGCACGAATGGCACGACTCGCCGACCGCGATAGTAGCCCGTGTCCGTGACGTGATGTCTCCTGTGAAGTTCTCCGGTTTCAGAATCTATTGAAATAGTCGGATTCTGCAGCGCGTCGTGCGAACGTCGCATATCCCTCTTTGATTTGGATTTTTTCCTTTTTTGAACCGCCATCATTTACACCTAGAACGGAATTCAATGCAAACGCCCTGCTTCGGCCGTCAGCAGGAACGCAACGTTGATTAAGATAATTGCGTGAAACGCAAAATAGAGAAGTAAGTTGCGAATTTTACTTTCGTCAGGCATTGTTTGTCAAAACTACGGATATTCCGTTTTGATGCCGGCTGTTTGCTTGGCCTCGGTCCGCGCCGACACCAACCCCGGGTCAGGTTCGGCTGTTGCATGCCAGGCTGCTCGCATTGCGCCCCCGGCCGAGTTTTCTGCAATGCAGTTGCGCGCCGAAGATCAGCGTCTGCCTGTCCAGGTCGGCAACTTGCCGTGCAGCAGTGAAAATGAAAGTTGCGGCGATTGGCTATAATCTTTCAATCAGGCGGCTTTGTACGCCAACCGGACAGATCGTCTTCACACAGCCTATTCGCGAGCACTTGATGCCTATTCCGAACCCGCCGCAGCTTCCGATCATTCTTGGCTCGTCGTCGCCCACACGGCGAATCGTTTTGGAGAAGCTTCGTATTCCGTTTCGCGTGGTGAAACCCTCGACTGACGAAACGCCCTTGCCGGGCGAGGCTCCAGCCTCGCTGGCACTGCGACTCGCAATCGAAAAGGCAAATGACGTGGCGCTAACGAATCCGGAGCATCTGATCATCGCCAGCGATCAAGTCGCCGTTGTCAGGGGAGAGATGGTAGGAAAGCCGAAAGACCGCGAGGATGCGATCCGGCAGCTCACCGCCGCTTCCGGACAATCGATAATTCTGCACACCGGGCTTGTGCTGCTCAATTCTGAAACGGGCATGGAACAGGCGCAGGTGGTTGACTACCGCGTCGAATTTAGAGAATTGACCCGAAAGGCAATCGAAAGATACATTGACCTTGATCAGCCCTACGATTGCGGCGGAAGCCTGCGTTCGGAAAGCCTCGGGATCGCATTGCTGAAACGATTCGACGGAGACGACCCCAATGCGCTGCTCGGCCTCCCGCTGATCAGGCTTGTCGACATGCTCGCACGCGAAGGCGTGCACCCGCTAGACGAACAGATTTCAGATCCGGGTCATTGATCCGAATCGGCCAACTCGAACTGTTCGTCAGTCAGCATCACCTTGCCGTCGCGTTCTTGCACTGCAAGAGGAATCAAGCTGGCGCCGTAGCACGGACCATTAATGCACAATCCAGTTGCGGGTTCAAACATCGCACCGTGGTTTGCGCACACGAAGTATTCGCCATCAGCGTCGAAGAATTCCCCGTTGCCGTAGTCAAGCTGCAGCATCAGATGTGCACATCGATTCAGATATGCATAAACCTGCCCTTCAAAGCGTACCGCGAACGCCGGATGCGCCATAGCGCCTCTTGAGACGGAAAACTTTATCCCGGTGCTGCCGGATTCAAGTGCTTCGGAAGCGCAAATATGCGCTTGATCCTGTTTTGATTCAGCCATAGGTCAATGATCCAAGGATGGGCTAGTCATTTTCAATGCAATCCAAAACGTGCCGCAAATGCTCCGGCAGCTTCGATTCAATGTCGATGATCCGATCAGTTCTCGGATGAAGAAAATTGATTCGCGATGCATGCAGGAACATTCGCTTCAGGCCTTTGGCGCGCATCGCTGCGTTAAACTCCCTGTTGCCGTATCTGCGGTCGCCTGCGATCGGATGGCCGATGTGCAAGGCGTGGCGGCGCGCCTGGTGCATACGTCCGGTGTGCAATTCGATATCCACCAAGGCGCAATCCTTGAATCGCTGCCGGAGTCTGAACTCGCTCACCGATCGAACCGCATCGTCCGATGCCGAGCCTTCGGTGATTTCAACGGCGCTCCTGTGGCGGCTCGTCTCGGCAAGATCAACCCGCGCACGCCCCCCGGACCATCGGCCTTGAACCAGTGCTGTGTAGGTTTTCGCCAAAGGCATGGCGTTCTCGCGTCTCAATGCGGCATGCATATCCCTGAGCATTGCCCGGTCCTTGCAAATCAGCAAGATGCCAGAAGTGTCCTTGTCCAGCCTGTGCGCCAATTCGAGAAAGCCTTCGTGCGGACGCACTTGCCTCATCGTCTCGATCAGGCCGGCACTGTGGCGGGAGCCGGCATGCACTGCCACTCCCGACGGTTTGTCGAGCGCAATCAGGTGGACGTCTTCGTATAGGACTTGCTCCAGTGCTGCCAAAACCTGCCGATCCGGGGCAACCTTGTCCGGAGCCGTGTTGTCCATCCGCAAGGGCGGAATCCGAACACGGTCTCCGGCACAAAGGCGGTTTCGGGCCTTTGATCGTCCGCCGTTCACCCGTACCTGACCAGTACGAATGATGTTGTAGATTCTGCTGTGGGGAATCTGCGGCAGATTGGTGATCAGGAAATTGTCGAGCCGCCGGTCGTGCGAGTCAGGTTCGACGACAAGATTCCGGACATTTTGGAACACCGTCCGACCTGACTTCGCTGCGCTTTTCAATTCCGCCTTGACCACAACCGCCTTTCACTCCGCTTCGCGTTTTGATTCAAGCCCCGTAAGCGAATTTCCGCTCTGCGACGATTAATCCGCTCCGAAACCCGCTACCTGTCGATTGTACTACCGCAATAGACAGCAGTTGGCGTGAAATGGCAAAACGGACAGACGCCATCGCAGGAGCTGCGGGCAAGTCGGCCGTTTCAAAGAGGCTCAGGAGTCAGGCAGTCGCCAACTTCGTCCAGTTCGGCGCGAAACGGCAAATCCGCTCCGCGCTTGCGACAGGTCATGCGCGCCGCCTGGACTGCAAACATCAATAGGCTTTCAAGGGAGCTCCGGTCAATGTGTTCCGCCGCAACCTTGGGATTTCCGGAGCCTAGTTCCAGAAGCCTTGCCAGCAATGCCGCTTGAAAGCTGTCGCCCGCGCCGACCGTATCGACTACCGATGTCGCAGGCGGCGCGACCCGCACAACGTGATCGGTGTGGGTCCATGCGGAGACTTTTCTTCCGCCGTCGGTGATGACAACAATCTTTGCTCCGGCATCAAGATACATCGAAGCCACAGCGCTCCGCTTGGTCTGCGGATACAGAATACGCAGATCCTCCATGCTGATTTTGACGAGATCGGCGATCGCGGCATAGTGCTCCACTCGAGTCCGCCAGAGACTCAAATCCTGCACCACCGCTTGCCGGACATTGGGGTCGACAGAGATGAACCGGTCCTGAGCACTTTCGGCAAGCTCGGCAAACGCAGTTGCCACAGGCTCGACGACGATGGAGTATGAGCCGAAATGAAGTCCGGCAATTTCCGGACCAATCGCCGGCATTTGCTCGGCTGTCACGTTGCAATCCGAAGATCCTAGGCCGTAGAACACATAGTCCGGCTGCCCCAGATCGTCCACATCGACGATGCTCAGAGTTGTCCGTCTGCCGGAGCGCACCAGATAGTCCGTCGAAACAGACTCGTGCTTTAAGGTCCGTATCAGATGTTCGCCCAGAATGCTGCGGGACATTCCTGTCAGCAAGGCGACGCGGCCGCCCAAGCGGGCAATTCCAATCGCCACGTTGAATGGCGAACCGCCTGGACAGGCATTCAGCGCAAGATTTCCGTACCCCTTGTGCCCGCTGTCTACAAACACGTCAAATAGTGCTTCGCCGCAAATCAAATACATCAGCAGGCCTGCGCTGGCTCTTGGGCCCCGGTCATGATTGCAGCGGCTTCGGACATCGTAATGTCGCCGGTCCTGACCCATCCATGGCGACGGCCTAGACGATGAACATGAATCCGATCCGCTACATTGAAAACATACGGCATATTGCGGGAAATCAGGACAGCCGGAATCCTGTGCACGACTCCGATACGTCTCATCACCACGGAAGTCAGCACCATGATCGCCGCAACGAAAAGATCAATCCCGGCTGTCAGGGTTGCCAGTGCCGGGGCGATGCCGAGAATGCCAATCACCGTGATTTGCTGGATGATCCGGGAAAAGTTGAATGCGCCAAAGAAACTATCGGCGATGATCCCGATTGCTAGCGCGCTGGCGCCGAGGACAATGAACGACGCCGCTGTCGGATGCTCATGAAGGAATCGCTGCATCCGTTTCATCCGCGACGAAGGCGCGTGATGAATCGAGGCCGCTGAAAACACGCCGCCGATCCGGCCTGATCCGCTATTTCGAATATTGCTAATCAAGATGCTTGGACGAATTCGGGCAAGGAGAATATCCGGTGAACAGCAGAAACTCGGTTTCAGAGACGTTGCGGGCGATTGGTGCGCGTGTGCGCCGTTCGCATTGACGAGGCCTATCCTAGCCCCAGCACTGCTTAAGCGCTTGTTCAGCCGTAACAGAATCGACTCCTTCTACCGGGTCGTCCGTGACCAGTGTCACGCCGGTATTGACAAAGTCAAGCCCCGGAGAACTGTCCGGCTTTGTACCGTATTTGGCGAATTCAACGATCGCTGCAACGCCTAGCGACGCCATGCGCAGCGGGTACTGCATGGATGTCGCGCCGATTATTCCTGAGGCTACGTTCTCCACACCTGGACATCCGCCGTCGACAGATACGATCAGTACGCTGCTTTCCATGCCGAACGCTTGCAGCGCTTCATAGGCGCCGGCTGCAGCCGGTTCGTTTATCGTGTGCACTACGTCAATCCCCGGATCCTTTTGCAACAGGCTCTCCATCGCGATACGCCCGCCCTCCTCGGATCCAAGAGTGGATTCGCTGCCGATAACTCTGGGATCATCTTCGTCGTACATTCTGCCCGGGTCCTTGATATCAACGCCGAAGCCTTGAAGAAACCCCTGATTGCGCATCACATCAACTGTGATTTGCGCCTCGGAAAGATCAAGCGTTGCAATCTTCGCGTCATTTGCCGCATCACCCATCTTCGCTTTCGCCCACATGCCGATCAGTTCGCCTGCCTTGAAATTGTCCGTCGCGAATGTGGCATCCGCTACGTCGGCCGGATCGAAGGGCGTGTCAAGCGCGATGACGAGCAATCCTGCATCGCGCGCCGCCTGAACAGTATCTGTAAGTGCGGCCGGGTCGGTCGGCGTGATTAGAATGCCCTTTGCACCGGCAGCGACCAGACTCTCAATCGCCTCTATCTGTGTCTCGACATCGCCTTCGTACTTGCCCGCAAATGTGCGCAGCCGAATACCGGCCTTGGCAGCCTCTTGCAATGCGCCTTCTTTCATTCTGACAAAAAACGGGTTGGTGTCCGTCTTTGTGATCAGACCGGCAATCATATCGCCCGCCATGCTCGGAACTGGAATCAAGCCGAACATCAACGCAGTGACAACAGTCAGGCGAAAGGCGAATTTCACTATCGGGTTCCTCCAATAAGGCGGTACGCATTTCAAATGGAGTTGCGATATTCGCCAAGAAGGCGAGTTCGCAAGCACTCAGTGAATTTCAGTTTATTTGGTATCGCTTGCGAATGTCAAATTAAACAAACTAAATTGATAAATTGCCTGGCGCAGACAATTTCCATCGACATCGCATATCTGATCCGGCGCACTCCTATGCCCGGCTCTTGAATTGCCGAAGCCGATAGTGTCTGAATGTGTCAGGCAAATCCTCTATGAGTCGAATGAGTTGCAAGAAGATTGGCAAGGCGACTAGGAAGGCAGATGCTCTGTCCGACGTGCATCTGCCTGTTGTCCGCGCCGGTGCGAATTTGATGCGCCGAACTCCCTTTGTGTCATCCGGCATCTGCCGCGAACCTTCCAAACGAAAACCGAACTGTCAATCATCCTCATGCTTGCGAAGAGTTTCCCGCCGGCCAATTGCTATAGCAAGTCTGTCGTCACAGGCGCTGCCGTTGGATTTTCGGGCGGAGCAATTTTCTAGCAATTCATTCTAAGCCAGTGCCGGAACGACGAATTCTCCAATTCGAATGGCTGTTTTTGAACTTGACTCCGAATTGCCGGTTACTCAGTGTGTTATAATTCGAAGTGCCCGGAAAATTAAGTCTTTGATTGCTGATGCTCTCAAGACACTCAGAAGGTAGAAAGGGCAGCAAGGCAATCCAAGCCGAACTTTTTGAGCCTGAGTTGATCAAGTGCTCAACTCTAATTTCACGCCGCGGACAAGCCGCGCATTGAAACTCGCGAAAGAATGTACAAATGGATGCGGCGAACCGTCGCCGCAAATGAACTCAGTAAGAACTAATGTGCAACGCAATCATATGATTAAATTAATTTTTTGTGACATGAGAAACTCATTGCCGCTGTACTTGCGGCTGAGCATGCGTCCTATGAAGATTGTGTTGCAGTACTTGGTGTACTTCAATGAAACGCATGTTATTCAATGCAACTCACTCCGAAGAGTTGCGAATTGCCGTAGTAGACGGCCAGACACTAATTGACCTGGATATCGATTACATCGATAGCAAGAGCAAAAAGGGAAATATCTATCAAGCAAAGATTACCAAGATCGAACCGAGCCTCGAAGCCGCGTTTGTAGACTTTGGCTCCGAAAGGCACGGATTTCTTTCGATCAAGGATATTTCCAGAAAGTATTTCAAAAATTCCGACAATTCCACACCGCTCTCGCAAGTCCGCATTCAGGATGTCCTGAGCGTCGGCGACAACCTTGTCGTTCAAGTTGAAAAGGAAGAGCGAGGCACCAAGGGTGCTGCGCTGACCACTTTTATCAGCCTGGCTGGCCGATATCTCGTACTTTTGCCGGATAATCCCCGCGGCGGCGGCATCTCCCGTCAAATCGAGGGATCAA
This sequence comes from Arenicellales bacterium, assembly GCA_965214615.1. GTDB lineage: Bacteria > Pseudomonadota > Gammaproteobacteria > Arenicellales > JAJDZL01 > CBDAUN01. The sequence goes on along the minus strand of OZ243952.1, from coordinate 1,868,134 downwards.
AGCGCCAGGAACTGAAAGATGTCATGGCGCAACTTGATGTGCCCACGGAACACTCGGTAATCGCGCGCACGGCCGGAATCGGAAAGGCTGCCGACAATTTTCAGGCGGACCTGAAATACCTGATGAACTTGTGGCGTGCCATCGAGGAAGCTGCCAACGGGCAGTCGGGGCCGTTTCTGATTTATCAGGAAAGCAGTCTGATCGTACGGGTTCTGCGGGACTACATGCGCGACGACATCAGCCAGATTCTCGTAGACGACGAGGAGATATACCGGCAAACCACGAAGTTCATCGAAGACGCGATGCCGAACTCCAATGTTGCCGTCAAGCACTATACCGAGACTGTGCCGCTATTCTCGCGGTATCAGGTCGAGCAGCAAATCGAAGGCGCATTTGAACGCAAAGTCGATCTTCCAAGCGGTGGAGCAATCGTAATCGACCAGACCGAAGCGCTCGTTACAATTGACGTCAACTCCGCACGCTCTACGCGAGGCTCCGATATTGAGGAAACTGCCTACCAGACGAACATCGAAGCAGTAAGGCAGATAGCCAAGCAGCTGCGGGTACGCGACATCGGCGGTCTCATCGTCCTTGACCTTATCGACATGTCGTCTCCAAAGCACCGGCGAAACGTGGAGACAGAATTTATCGAATCGCTTCGATCCGATCGCGCCCGGGTCCGGGTGGGACGCATTTCCAAGTTCGGACTGCTTGAAATGTCCCGCCAGAGGCTGCGCTCATCGATCGAGGAAGCCAGCCATGACGTATGCCCCCGGTGCAATGGGAGAGGCTATGTACGCAATGTCATGTCAACAGGACTCAGCATCCTCAGGGTGCTCGAAGAAGATGCGCTTAAAGAAAACACCGAATTGCTCCATGCGCATCTGCCGATTGAAATCGCGACGTTCCTGCTAAATGAGAAAAGGCACGAGATTAACATGATCGAGCAGCGCTTTGCTACACGCGTCGTGGTTGTCCCGAACAAGAGCCTGCAAACGCCGGATTACAGAATTATGCGATTCAAGGCCAGTGACGCCGATAAGAATGACGGGGTGCTTAGCTACAATCTTCAATATCCCGACCAGGTCAACGAAGTTTTCAACTTTGTCGGCGGATGGTCGACAGCGCAGCGTGCGGCAGTCGACCATAGCGACATTGACACCCGCGCCAACGGTCAGTCGGCAAATCAGGAGCAGGGATCCCTGATCGGCAAGGTGCTCAAGACAGTGTTCGGCTCCCGTTCTGATACAGCAGAAACCGAACCCGCACCCGAGCCAGCACCGACTGAAGCCTCCAAGCCGGCCCGCAAGAGAAAGCCGGCACAGAGAAAGACCACCCGCAGCGGAAATGAAAGTCAGGCCCGCGGAAACGGGCGGCGCCGGTCCGGGTCGCGAAGTTCCACCGAGTCGAAAGCGAAGGACAATCAGCCTCGTCGCTCTCGTTCCTCGTCAAGAGGCCGTCCGGCAAAAGACGGCAACAGCGCTGATCCGGCGGCGAAAGCTCCAGCGAAAAGGAATCAAGGTTCCTCCCGGTCGGGAAATAGAAGACGCGGCCCCAGAAAGCCGGCCAATACAGCCGCAACAGAAGCGACCGCTTCGGCTAGCGAGTCATCAGGAAATTCCGAGAAGCAGGCGCCGCCCCGGCAGGATCAGAATTAGGCAGGATGGAAAAACATCCGGCACGCTAAGTTCAGCGCAATTTTCGCGTGCCGATGCGAAGAGCCCTGGATTGCGGGGCCAGACAAGCCGCTAAACAACGCTCTTACAGCGCAATGCGGCCATTCCTGTTCTGCCTAGATTGAACCGCGCCTCATTTGGAATCGCGCGGAATCCACTCTCGCTCGAATTCTTGGAAATGGGCCTTGTCCGACTGCTTCAGCCATGATCGAACCTGTTCGAGAATTTGATCATATTCGTGCCGGGTATGTCTGCCTCGGATGTATTCAAGACGCAGATAGACGAGAAAGGTATTGAGCGCATCGATTTCGCAATAATCCCTTATTTCAGACAGTTTGCCGTCAATATAGGATTGGAACACGCTCGCGCCGCCGATCCCTATCTTGCCCGGAAGTCCGATCATCCGTGCCATGTCGTCAAGGCTTGCCGCACCGCGCATCTGATATCGCGCAAGCACATCCATGACATCGACATGGCGGCCCTGATAGCGGCTGTGATAATTATTCCATTTCATCTGGTTGTCAAACTGGCCGGTATCCCAGTACTGCTTGCACTGAATGCCATGAATCAATGCCCGGTACTGCAAGACCGGAAGATCGAATCCGTTGCCGTTCCATGAAACCAAAGTCGGCATCTGGCCTGCAATGCCTTGAAAAAAACTCGAAACGAGCCGTTCCTCGCTAAAATCTATCTCTCCGATCGATTTCGCCTCGAATCCTCTGCGCCCTCCGAAAACAGCGACCGAAACCGCCACAACACGGTGCATGTGCAATGGCAGCATCACGGCGTCGGGAACCTTCTGGCGCCGTATCGCCAGCATCGCCTTGGCCGTTTCTTCCGGACCGATGCCGTCAAGGTCGTAGAGCGCTCTGCCTGATTCCAAATCCGGAATCGTCTCGATATCAAAAGCCACAATCATGCCGCATTCGCTGTCCGTTCAGTGCGAGCCTTCATCTTGTGCAAGTTCCATGTACGAGATTTTCATTTTCGCAGAACGCTTCGATCGATACTCGTCCAGCAGCAATTCATACGCAATGCGATACCTGCTGGAGAAATCAGGCATATCCTCATGGGCATCGAAGTATCCAAAATAGATTGCGTCGCATTTGCGTTTCGTATTCTCCGCCTCGACGCGCAACTGCAGATGTATTTCCCCGACCACTCTGCAGTCCGTGACCCGAAAATAGCCGTCGAATATGGGCTGAGGAAACCCCTGCCCCCAAGGTCCTGCGCCAAGAAGAGCTTCAGCTGCCGATACGTCAATCGAATCGAGTTCTCCATCGGTCAAGATGATCGACTTGGCGCCTCCGCGGCCCAGTATTGAAATGACCTGGCGTTCGAAACGGTCCCTGAATTCAGAAATGTCAGCAGCTTTGATGGTCAGGCCGGCAGCCATGGCATGGCCGCCGAATGCCTGCATCAATTCAGGAGATTCAGTATCGATTTCAGCGAAAACATCGCGTATGTTCAATCCGTTCACTGAACGGGCAGACCCGCGCATTGCTCCATCCCCGGCCGGCGCGAACGCAACTGCAGGCTTTCCAGTCATTTCAACAACGCGAGAAGCGACAAGACCGACAATGCCTTGATGCCAGTTCTCCTTGACCAGGCAATAGCAGGGAGCCGCGTCAGGAAGATTCTGACGCAGGTCCTCGACAATGCTCATTGCTTCATCAAGCATCTTCGTCTGCAGTGCGCGCCGTTCCCGATTGAGCCGTTCCAATTGCTCGACATAGCCGATCACCTCGTTTCGATTATCGCTGATCAGACACTTGATGCCGATCGTGATATCGTCGAGACGCCCCGCTGCATTGAGCCTTGGAGCCACGATGAACCCGAGGTCTTGCTCGGTAATTTTTCCAATTTGCCGCTTGCCCGACTCCAGCAGAGTGCGAATTCCGAATCGGCAGCGGCCGCTGTTAATTCGACGCAATCCCTGGCGTACCAGAATTCGATTGTTGTGATCGAGCTTGACCATGTCGGCAACCGTTCCAAGTGCGACGAGATCAAGATAGTCCGCCATGTTCGGCGGTGCGATTCCTTCGCGTTCGAACCAGCCCTCAGCGACAAGGCATGATCGAACTTTCGCCATGACGTAGAAGATCACGCCCACGCCGGCCAGATTCTTGCTCGCAAATCTGTCGCCGGGCAATTGAGGATTGACGATCGTGTCTGCGGGCGGAAGCTCATCGCCTGGCAGGTGATGGTCGGTGACAATGACACTCATGCCATTTTCCTGGGCCAGCTTGACCCCGGCGACACTCGAGATGCCGTTGTCGACCGTAATCAGCAGGTCCGGAGCGGCAGAAGATGCGTAGGCGACGATTTTTTCCGTCAAGCCATAGCCGAATTCAAACCGGTCCGGCGCCATGTAGGCGACATGCCGCGCCCCCATCGCCTTGAGTGCGAGATAGCCCACTGCGCAACCTGTGGCGCCGTCTGTGTCGTAGTCGCCGACAATCAGGATTGATGCATCGGCGACGATTGCATCGATGATGATGGCTGCCGCATCATCAATGCCGCTCAGCCCGTCGGGCGGTCTGAGTTTCGCCAGCGAATAATCCAGTTCGCCGAAATCCCTGACACCGCGCTGGCGGTAGATTCTATCGAGAAAAGGCGGCAGATCCTTTAAAACCGAATCGTGCTGCGCTTCGCGTCTGACGATGGTTCTATTGCGCGGTTGGGCGGCAATGGCAGGCATCTGCTCAGCCACGCGTCTGCGGTGCTGACCTGGGCGGACAATTTTGTACGATCAGGCTCAATAGTCCAGTTCCATTCGTATTCTTGTAATCTTGCCCATTACCATCGGCAGTTCTTCAAGCTGGGCAAGAGCGCGGATCATGTTTTTTTCCAAGGTCCTTTGCGTCACGATGATAACCGGTAGCACCTCCTCTTGCCTGCCTGATCCTTTTTGCAGGATCGACTCGATACTGATTCCAAGGTCGCCGAGTATGCGCGTCACCTCGGCAAGCACACCCGCCCTGTTCAAGGCATTCATTCGCAGGTAGTTGGCTGTCTCGACAGTTTCGATCGGCAAAATCGGAAGATCACTCAGTGCCTGAGGCTGAAATGCCAGATGCGGAACCCGGTTTTCGGGGTCCGTTGTCAGCGTGCGCACCACGTCGACCAGGTCCGCAACAACCGCCGAAGCAGTCGGCTCCGAACCGGCACCCGCTCCGTAAAACAGCGTCTCCCCTGCGGCATCTCCATTAACCAGCACTGCGTTCATGACTCCATTGACATTGGCGATCATGCTGGAGCGCGGCATCAGACACGGGTGAACCCGCATCTGCACGCCGTTTTCGCACTGCCTGGCGATCGCGATGGGCTTGATGGCAAATCCAAGTTCACGCGCATATTGCATGTCAGTAAAGGTGATCGAACTGATTCCTTCCCGGAATACGCCCGCATGCTGAAGCGGAATGCCAAACGCAATGGCAGCCAGTATCGTGATCTTATGCACGGCATCGACACCCTCGACGTCGAATGTGGGATCCGCCTCCGCATAGCCTTTCATCTGCGCTTGTTCCAGCATTTCATCAAAGGAGCAGCCTTTCTCATTCATGCCGCTGAGAATGTAGTTGCTTGTGCCGTTGATAATTCCCACCAGCGACTCGATCCGGTTGCCTGCAAGGCCTTCGCGCAGCGCCTTGATTATCGAAATCCCGCCACCGACAGCCGCTTCGAAAGCAACGACGACCGAGGCTTGCTGCGCAAGCGCAAAAAGTTCGTTGCCCCTTATGGCGATCAATTCCTTGTTCGCAGTAACGACATGCTTTCCGCTCTGGATTGCACGAACCACGTAATCGAAGGCCGGAGATTCGCCGCCGATCAATTCCACCACCACATCGATTTGAGGATCGTCGACAATGGCATGGGGGTCGTCAGTGATTTCTACTGAATTCAATCCAAGTTCGCGCTCTTTGCGAATATCCCTGACTGCCGCGCGCTTGACTATAATCTGACGCCCTGCCCGCCTGGCGATCTCCTCGCAATTTCTCGAGAGCACATTCATGGTTCCGCAACCGACTGTGCCCAGCCCAAGAATTCCTACGTGTACAGGTTCCATCCGATTCGGTCCAAAATGAGAAAAATTATGCGCACTGAAAAAGAAACTAATTTTATATCCGCTTCATGTATAACGTGAATGAATTGTTCTGCGCCGCCGCTGTCAGGCGCTTCTTCGCGCTATCCGTTCCAGTCAATTTCCATGAAACTTCACCGAATTGATTCGCCAGCCACGAATTTTGTCGCCTCAGTCAGGCCTGGCAGCCTGCTTATCAGCGGACACGATTACAGCCGAAGCATCATCGTTTCGGCTCAAAGTGTTGATCCGTGGGAGCCTCAGACCTTCGATGCGATCACGCGCCGCGATTTCGAGCAACTCGCTCCATACGATGCGGAAATCGTGATCATTGGAACAGGGCGCGTTCTGACGTTCCCTGATCCGTCGCTGCTCGATCCGCTTCGGCAGCTAAAGTGCGGCTACGAAATCATGGACACCGCAGCGGCTTGCCGCACCTACAACGTTCTTGCCGGAGACGACAGGCGCGTTATCGCCTGCCTGCTGCAAATCGTGTAAGCCGCAATCTAGGTCTGCGGCAAATAGCCGACCGGGTTGACCGGCTTGCCGTCGACGCGGATCTCAAAATGCAGCTTGACCCGGTCGCTGTCCGAACTTCCCATCTCCGCAATTTTCTGTCCGCGCTTTACGTTGCTGCCTTCCTGGACAACCAGCCGGGAATTGTGGGCATAGGCGCTGAGAAACCGCGTGTCGTGCTTTACAATGATCAAGCGGCCGTAGCCGGGAAGACCGCTGCCGGAATACACGACTTGTCCGTCATGGGCGGCATGAACGGGCTGGCCGAGTTCGCCGGCAATATGAATGCCGTTGATATTCGCGCTTTCGGAATACGGTTGAATCACCTGCCCCGACGCAGGCCATGTCCAGCCGCTCGAACTTAGGGTGCCTGTAGTCCCAGCCGTTGTGACCGACTGCACGTTGGCGCTGGTCGGACTTTTCGTTGCCGCCGGCGTTGCAGCCGGCGCCGTGGCGCCCGTCGATTGAGATTCGGGCGGATACAGCTTGATGACCTGACCAGGGTAGATGGTATAGCTGTCCGAAGTGATGTCGTTCCATCGGGCAACTTCAATGTAGTTCTCCCCTGCAGCAAAGGAGATCGAATAAAGATTGTCGCCTGGACGAACGAGCGCAGTCCGCCCTTCGTAGGTGGTTTCAGGCTTTGACAGCGGGTCCTTGTTGACATCCACGACACTGACGGTCGCAGGACCGGTAGAACCGGAGCCGCATGCCGACAAGACGCACGCCAGCACCGCGGCGGATGCCAGGCCTGCCCGCCTATATCGACCAGTAAATAAGTCCGATGAAAACAACAACTACAATACTCCACCCAATCGGAGTCGCATAACGGCCAACAAACCTGTTGACCGAGTCACCCGCCCAGACGCAAAGTGCGGAAATCAGAAAAAACCTGAGTGATCGTCCAATTGCAGACATTAGAATAAACGGTGCAAGCGCCATTGAAAAGGCGCCCGAGGCAATCGTGAACAGCTTATAGGGAATCGGAGTGAAACCCGCAAACAGCACAATCAGCGCTCCGTGATCCAAATACCAGGTCTGCAGCACCTTAAATTCATCTTCCAACCCGTATAGCTGAACCACAGGCCAGCCAATGGAATCAAAAAGAAATACGCCGATGCAGTAACCGGCAATGCCTCCGATCACCGATGTCGCAGTCGTAATTGAGGCGAACAGCCACGCCTTGCTCCGTCGCGCGAGAACCATAGGGATCAGCATGGCATCTGGCGGTATAGGCAGGAAAATCGCCTCCGACATGCTAAGCCCGCCAAGATAGGCCGGCGCATGCCGATGGCCTGCAAGTTCTATAACGCGTCGATAAATTCGATTGAACAGCGCCATGTCAAGATCGGTGAGAGTAATGCCGGTCGCGCCGATTGCACTTCGGCTCCGATAACCTTACGGATTCAAGCGGCTTGCGCGCTGCGAATCGAAAAACGAAAAATCTTCATAGCCGCCTGCCCGATGAGAGTGCAACGATACCTGGCGTACGACCACGCTGCAATGACCGCACCTGGAAAGGGAGGTAAAAGCCGGTTCGCTCGCCATTGCTCCTGCGGGATTTATCTCGGTTGAGTTGTCGGATGGTCGGGGCGAGAGGATTTGAACCTCCGACCACTTGCGCCCCATGCAAGTACGCTACCAGGCTGCGCCACGCCCCGAATATTACAGAATTGTAAGGCAATCGATCAGTCGGTCGACAAAAACTTTCTCACACGCTGCAAATTCGTGATCGCCTGCTCGACCTTCTGAGCAGTCAGGTCGCTGACCTTGGGCGGTGTCTCGCTTTCGCGCTTGAGAAATTCACGCGCACCTTCAATCGTGTATCCCTCCGTCTTGAGAAGATACTTGATCTTGAGAATCAGGAAAACGTCGTGTTTCGTGTAATACCGGCGATTACTGCCTCGGCGCTTGGGATCCAATTCTTCGAATTGACTCTCCCAGTAGCGCAGTACATGCTGCGGAAGCTTGCACAGCTCGCTTACAGTGCCAATTCCGAAATATCGCTTATCAGGGATTGGCGGGAGCTCAAAGTCCAGTACTGCGTCTTCGCCCATTGCTGCCGATCACATGGATTCGCGACTTGGCGTCACGATTCTCCGACTTGAACTCGAGTGCGAAGCTTGTTGCTTGCCTTGAATGTCACGACATAGCGTTCGCTGACCGTGGCGGATACGCCAGTCTTCGGATTGCGGCCTACACGCGCATGCTTATGCCGTACGCGGTAGTTGCCGAATCCGGACAGCTTTACATCCTCATGCGATTCGAGAACTCTGCGAATCTGTTCAAAAAACAAATCGACTACTTGCTTGGCTTCCCGTTGATTAAGTCCTAATTTACGGTTGATTTCGTTGACTAAATCTGATTTGACAACAACCGAATCTCCCATGACTACACCTTAGTTTATTCTCTTAATTGCGCGCCTATCTGATCACGTAAATCCTTAACAATGGCAAAAATTGTCGAATCCACTTCGGAGTCCGTCAATGTACGGGATTTTACACGAAATATTAACCTAAAACCGATACTTTTCTTTTTAGAATCAATGCCTGCACCAGAATAAAGGTCAAATAACTTTAACGATTCCAGCGTATCTCCCGCAACATCGCGAATTATATTGCTCACACGTTCAGCGGCGACTTGTCTTGCGATAATAAAAGATAAATCACGCATGATAGCAGGAAAACGCGATACTGCCTTGTATTTACTTATACTCCTTTTGGAAAGCGTACGCATTGCCAATTCAAAAACGAACACCGGTTCGAGGATCCCGCGGTCGCGCAATATGTCCGGGTGCAACTGGCCTATCGCTCCCACTTTTTCATTGCCGCAGTAGATGCCGGCACCGCAGCCAGGGTGAAGTGCAACGCTTTGTTCTTGCCTGAACGCAATTGTACTGTCGACGATTGAGGCAAGGTCCAGCAAATTTTCGACATCGCCCTTGACGTCGAAGAAGTCGATTGGACGGTCCTCCTTGCTCCAAATATCCGGCGCATGGCTGCCCGACGCGAGTCCGCCGAGCATCGCGACTTCCTGATCAGGCAGGAAGATTCTTCCGATCTCATAAAGCTTAACCTGTTTTTGCTGGCGGCGGTAGTTTTCGCAGAACGAATCAATCAACCCAGGCCATAGGCTGGTTCGCATTGCCGACATGTTAGACGCGATCGGATTCGCCAGCATCTGCGCTTCGACCGACGGGCAAATCCGGTCTTGCAACTCCGGGTCGACAAAGCTGTAGGTGATTGCTTCGAAATAGCCTGCCTGTTCTAGGCAGTACCGTACTGCCGACTCCTCAAGACTGGCTTCGTCGCTGCAGGCCGTTTCAGGGTTGCCGAATTTCAATGTGGTCGGAATGGAATCGTAGCCGTAGATGCGTGCAATCTCTTCGATCTGATCATGCTCGGCCTCAAGATCGAACCGGTATGACCAGGGCTTGACCCTCCATCCGCCGTCAACCGGCGCGCATTGTTCATTGACACTGGCAAGGATGGATTCAATCTTTCCGTGCGGCACCTGCGCGCCGAGAACCCGTTCAATCCTCGATTCCCGGACGGTGCAGTACTCTTTTTCCGGCATCCACTGCCTGTTCAGGATATTTTGAACAGGGCCTGGCGTGCCGCCGGCGATTTGCACCATCAGTTCGGTTGCCCGCTCGATCCCTGAAATTTGCATATTCGGGTCCACCCCTCTTTCGAATCGATGCGATGCATCGGTGTGCAGCCCGTAGTTCGAGACTGCAAAGCGAATGGCGTTCGGCGCAAAATAGGCCGCTTCCAAAAATACGTTGACGGTTGAATCGGTGATCGCGCTTGATTCGCCGCCCATAACGCCGGCCAGACCGATTGGCCGCGATGCATCGGCAATGAGCAGCGACCCCTCCCTGAGTTGAAGCTGCGAGCCATCTAGAAGCGTCAGCGTTTCACCCGCGACAGATTGTCTAACGACAATCGACGTTTCGCCGAGGAGATCGATATCAAATGCGTGCATCGGCTGTCCAAGCTCGATCATCACGTAGTTGGTGATATCGACAAGCGGATGAATGCAGCGCAAACCGGCGCGATGCAACCTTTGCTTCATCCAATCCGGCGTCTTTGCGCCGGCATCTACCGATTCGATGACTCTGCCTGCGTATCGCGGACACAGCTGCGGCGCGGCAATTTCGATCGGCATGCATTTTTCCGATGCCGCGGCCACAGGTTTCGGTGGCTCGGCCCTGACCGGGCGGCCGCTCAATATCGACACTTCCCTGGCAACGCCGGCCAGACTGATGCAGTCAGCCCGATTCGGGGTCAGTTCAATGTCTAATACGACGTCGTTCAGCTGCAGGTAGTCGTTGACGGCAATGCCGGCAGGGGCATCCGGATCAAAGATGATGATGCCGTCTGCAGAATCGCCCAAGCCCAGTTCAGGCTCCGAGCAAAGCATGCCCTGCGACAAGACGCCATGCACTTGAGCCGGGCGAATCGGGGCGCCGTCGCCAAGCGTCGCGCCGCTCAATGCGACCGCTGTACTTGCGCCGGCCCTGACGTTGCTCGCACCGCAAACAATTTTCAGGGCATCGCCGCGCCCGACATCCACTTCGCAGACGCTAAGGTTCTTTCTTTCCGGGTGTGCATTGACTGACAGGACCTTTCCGACTACGACCTTGGAATCGCATCTTGGCGCTTCGATGAGCCGCCCGACTTCGAGGCCGGCCATGGTAAGGCGGTCCGCCAATTCGTCATCGGCGAACCCATGATCGACCCACTGCCTGAGCCATTGAGAACTGATCCGCATTGCGATTATTTGAACTGCCGAAGCATGTTCAGGTCGTTTTCGAAAAACAAGCGGATATCGCTGACTCCGTAGCGCAGCATGGTGAATCTTTCGACCCCCATTCCGAACGCGTAGCCGGTGTATTTTTCGCTGTCAAGTCCGACATGCCTGTACAGTTCAGGATGCACCATTCCGCAGCCCAGCACTTCCAGCCATCCGGTTCGCTTGCACACCTGGCAGCCTTTGGCTTTGCAGAACACGCAGCTTATGTCGACTTCGGCCGAAGGCTCAGTGAACGGAAAATACGACGGACGGAATCTCAGACTGAGATCGGCTTCGAAAAATTCGCGCACGAAATACTCAAGAATCCCCTTTAAATCGCCGAATGTCGTAGTCTCGTCCACGACCAGCCCTTCGACCTGATGAAACATGGGCGTGTGAGTCATATCCGAGTCGCATCGGTAGACTCGGCCCGGTGCGATGATTCGAACCGGCGGACTGTTGTGCTCCATGTAGCGGATCTGAACCGGGGATGTATGGGTGCGCAGCACATTGCCGTTGTCAAAATAGAATGTGTCCTGCATCGCGCGCGCCGGATGCTCGGGCGGGATATTGAGTGCCTCGAAGTTGTGATAATCGTCTTCGATTTCCGGACCGAGAGCTGTCTCGAACCCTGCCTTGGAAAAAATATCCTGCATTCTCTGCAACGTGCGCGACAGCGGGTGCGGGCCGCCTGCTTCGGATCTGCGTCCAGGCAGTGTCACATCCACGGCGTGGGCTAGAAGCTCAGCCCGGTATTGCTCTTGTCGAAGGTGTTCGCGATGCGATGCGATGCGCGCTTCGACATCTCGCTTGGCACGATTTATCTTCTCGCCGGCCGCCGGCCGTTCTTGGGCCGGCAGCGAGCCGATCGATTTGAGCAAGTGTGTCAATACGCCCTTGCGTCCAAGATACCGGACGCGCAGCAATTCGAGCTGCGAATCGTCTTCCACCGCTTCTATGGCTGACACGGCCTGGCTCACTACGGAGTCAAGCTCGTGCACATCGGAAATTGTCAAAGATCCAGACATCCGAAAACCACCGCAATCGGATTATGGGCTAGACGTACGGGGAGCGGCGCTCAGCTCAGTTGCCGAGCGCAAACTTAGCCTTGTCCGCCAATAGGGAAAAGGTTTCTCGATCTGTAACAGCGATGTGGGCGAGGGTCTTGCGATCAAGGTCGATGCTTGAACTTTTCAGACCATTCATGAATGTGCTGTAGGTCATGCCGCACTCTCTCGCCGCAGCGTTGATTCGGATGATCCACAGGGAACGAAAGTCGCGTTTTTTACGACGGCGGTCACGATACGCGTACTGCCCCGCTTTTATGACAGCTTGCTTGGCGACGCGATAGACATTTTTGCGGGCGCCACGGTATCCCTTCGCCTGCTTAATGACTTTCTTATGTCTGGCACGTGCGGTAACTCCGCGTTTTACCCTAGGCATAACAGCACCTCTATGGCATTAGGCGTACGGAAGCATGCGCTGCACCCGGTCATGATCGGCCGGATGCATCAGCGTGTCCTTGCGCAGGTTGCGCTTCCGCTTGGGTGATTTCTTTGTAAGTATGTGGGACGTATGCGATTGCGATCGCTTGAACTTCCCGCTCGCGGTTTTCTTGAATCGCTTCGCTGCCCCGCGGTTTGTCTTGATTTTCGGCATCAATAATTCACTAATAACGATTTAACACAATAATCTGCAACAGGTATTACTGGCGTATCGGCGCAAGTACCATGACCAGTTGCCGCCCTTCCAGCACCGGTTCGTGCTCGACATTGGAAAGTTCAGACAAGTCGTACTCGACCCGTTTGAGCATATCAAGTCCAAGTTCCTGACGCATCATTTCGCGACCGCGAAATCGCATGGTCACCTTTACCTTGTTGCCGTCTTCAAGAAACTTCCTGAGCTTCCTGACTTTCACATCGTAGTCGCCGATGTCAGTGCCAGGTCTGAACTTGATTTCCTTGACAGAAAATTGCTTCTGCTTTTTCTTCTGGTCATGTCGCTTCTTGCTTGTCGCATACCGAAACTTGCCATAATCCAGAAGACGGCAAACCGGCGGTTCCGCCTTGGGCGAGATTTCGACAAGATCCATATCCGAATTCTCCGCGCGCTCAATTGCCTCGCGGGTGGACATGATTCCAACTTGATTTCCGTCTTCACCGATCAACCGCACCATCGGTGCGTCGATCTGTGAGTTTATGCGGTGTAATTTTTCAGTAGCCGTCGTATAACTCCCGATTTTCTAATGTAGTTTTTCATCTTGCACCAATGCTGCCAAGTCCTTGCAGGACATTGAACCGAGATCATTGGCGTCCCGTGTTCGTACAGCAACCAAACGATCGGCAACTTCACGGTCACCGATCACAGCAAGATAAGGTATTTTTTGCAAAGTCTGCTCCCTTATCTTAAACCCAATCTTCTCATTTCGCAAGTCCGATATTGCCCGAATTCCCGATTTTTTCAGTTTGCTTGTCACTTCAGCCGCGTATTCCGACTGTTTTTCAGAAATATTCAGCACCGCAACCTGCACCGGGGCCAGCCACGGCGGAAACTTTCCTGCATGCTCTTCAATGAGAATGCCGACAAATCGTTCGAGCGAGCCGAGTATTGCGCGGTGAATCATCACAGGCACTCTCCTGCTTCCGTCAGAATCGACGTATTCTGCGCCAAGGCGTCCGGGCATCGAAAAGTCTAGCTGAATCGTTCCGCACTGCCAATTTCTGCCAATGCAGTCGTTGAGTACAAAATCGATCTTCGGACCATAGAATGCGCCCTCGCCTTCCTGAGTGACAAACTCAATGCCGCTCTCGCGCAGGACAGTATCAAGAGCAGATTCCGCACGGTCCCATAGGGCGTCGCTTCCGACCCTTTTATCGGGCCGGGTCGAAAGCGCTACCGCGATATCTTCGAAGCCGAAATCCCGGTAGACCCTGAATGCAATTTCGATGAGCTGTCCAACTTCGGTTTTGATCTGATCTTCAGTGCAGAATACATGCGCATCGTCCTGGGTAAATCGCCTCACCCGCAAAAGACCGTGCAAGGTTCCAGATGCTTCGTATCGGTGCACATTGCCGAATTCGGCAATCCGCATCGGCAAATTCCGATAGCTGCGCAAGCCTTGATTGAAAACTTGAACATGACCCGGACAATTCATTGGTTTTAAAGCGTATGACCGGTCTTCAATTTCAGTGGTAAACATATTCTCCTTGAATGTTTCCCAATGTCCCGAGCGTTCCCACAGGGAACGGTCGATCAATTGCGGCGTGTGCACTTCGGTGTAGCCGTAGCTGGAAAGCAAGTCCCTCATGTATGACTCGATCAGGCGATACAGCTGCCAGCCGCGTTCGTGCCAGAACACCATTCCGGGCGCCTCTTCCTGAAAATGGAAAAGATCCATTTCCTTGCCCAGTTTGCGGTGGTCCCGTTTGCGGGCTTCTTCGAGCCGGCGCAAATGTTCGTTCAGATCCGACTTGCTCGACCATGCGGTGCCATAGATTCGCTGCAGCATTTCATTGCTTGAGTCTCCCCGCCAGTAGGCGCCTGCCACCTTGGTCAGCCTAAATGCTTTCAGATGCCGGGTACTCGGTACGTGGGGACCTCGGCAAAGGTCCACAAAATCGCCTTGCGAGTAGAGTGAAATCTGTTCGTCGGGCGGCAAATCGCGAATGATCTGAGCCTTGTAGCGTTCTCCCATTGCCTCGAACTTTTCGATCGCCTGGCTTCTGCCTATGATTTCGCGCTCCACTGTCAGATTCTGCGCGGCAATAGACTTCATGCGCTTTTCAATTTGTGCAAGATCGTCTTCGGTGAAGCTGCGCTCGAATGCGAAGTCGTAATAGAACCCGTCGTCGATGACCGGACCGATCGTGACCTGTGCGTCGGGAAACAGCTGCTTTGTCGCCTGTGCGAGCAAATGCGCAGCAGAGTGGCGAATGATTTCCAGTCCTTGCTCGTCCTTTCCGGTCACAATGGAGATGGCTGCGTCCTTGTCAATCGTGCAGGACAAATCGACGGTTCGCCCTGCAACGCAGCCGGCGATTGCCGCCTTGGCCAGGCCGGGTCCGATGTCCGCGGCGACCTCGCCTACCGTCACTGGACGGTCGTAGCTCCGCTTTGAACCGTCTGGAAGCGTAATTTCTGGCATTGTCCGGCTTACCGATTTAATTTGGAACTGCAACAATAAGCCGGGCATTCGACTCGGAGCCGGGCCCGGCATTCGATCAGCTGTTTGTGCGCATTTCGCAGGCTGCCCGCAAATGCAGATCGTCTAACGTCAATAAGTACAAAGTAACAATATTGCTTGGTAGGCGCGAGTGGAGTCGAACCACCGACCACTACCATGTCAAGGTAGTGCTCTACCACTGAGCTACGCGCCTGCGGAAGCAGGAAATATATCATTATTGTGCGACTGAGACAACAATATTTGCGTCCAATTATGTGTATTGGGAAATCGCGTCGCGTGGCAGTTTAGAACACTGTCGCTCAGCCGTCGGCTTGATGCCATCGATGCCTGGCACAATGCCATAGCCGTGACCTCGCGCCCGAGCCGAACAACAATTGAACACGCAGCGCCGCAACCCCATATAATTGCTCTGGTGCCGGACCTGCGCAGAATCCGCTGGCGGACTGCGTGGTCGGGCAATCTTTCAGACAGTTTTGAAATCAACGCTGCAAAACTAACCGACAGTGAGCACCTTGCAAGCCGAAGTACCGATCAACATTTCATCAAGCGCCGCCCATCGTGTGCGCAGGCTGATGTCAGACGACAATGTAGGGCTTAGAGTCTACATCGAAGGCGGTGGCTGTTCCGGGTTTCAATACGGTTTCCAGCTGGAGTCAAAGACTCAGGAAGACGATATCGTCATCCAGAGCAACGGAGTCACATTGCTGATCGATTCGATGAGTGCGCAGTATTTGATGGGTGCCGAAGTGGATTATCTTGACGATTTGATGGGCGCTCGATTTCTCGTCAACAACCCCAACGCCAGCACGACTTGCGGCTGCGGATCCTCGTTCGCAATCTGATCCGCATCAGCTGACCTAGCGGCACGGCTGGCCAGCTCGGCGTTGTCAGCCCCACTGATCTTATAACCATGGTTTCTCTGCCGCTGCTTGTTCTGGGCGGATTCACCGCATTCGCCTTTGTGGTCGGCGTCATCATCGGTGTCGTCGGAATTGGCGGAGTACTGCTCATTCCGTTTCTCGTCTATGTGGGCGGCATCGACATTCACACAGTGATTCCAGCATGCATGGCCGGATTCATTATTTGCGGCTGGGTAGCCACATATATCTATGCCAGGAAAGGGTCGGTGCGCTGGGACAAGGCGGTTCGACTCATTGCCGGAGCTGCGCCTGGCGCCTACCTCGGGTCGATTACAGTCTGGGCTCTTCCGCCGATTGTGCTCGAATGGGTTGTAGCGGCCTTTGTTGTCGCTTCCGGAGTGAATACGCTGCGCAAAGGATCAGACAGCGAATCAGCGGCAGCGGTCGATCTCGTTCCCAGTTTCGCGCTGGTTGCGCTGGGATTCGTTGTCGGCTACGGATCCTCGGTCAGCGGTACCGGCGGACCTTTGCTGCTGGTTCCGTCATTGCTGCTGCTAAACTTTCCAACTCTGACTGCGGTTGGGCTGAGCATGGCGATTCAGCTTGTGATTGCGCCATTTGCCACGCTGGGCCATATTGTGCACGGGACCATAGACTGGGTTCTCGCGGTGCCGATTGCTGTGGGAGTTGCATCAGGGATTGTGCTTGGAGCCGCAATCGCGCACAGCATTTCCAAAGACGCGCTAAGAAAGTGCGCAGCGATCACCCTAATCGTATGCGGGTTGTTTGTTGCGGCTCAAATAATCGTCTGACCCATACCACGTCCATGCATTTGGCATGCCCGCAAGCATCAACTGCACTGTCATCACTGGTGAAGCGCAGCGCAATTGCGTGAACTTGATCGCAGCCGAAATTCGAAGCGCGCACACGACGCTGAATTTCAGATGCAACCGGATGAACGACGAAAGGTTTACACCTTATCGAACCAAGATGTGAACTGGCATGAGGCACATGAGACTAAGCGGCATTCCGTGTTCGTCGATGCATCCCGCTGGCAGTCGTCCTGACATCTTTTAGGGAAAGTGTCGCATGATCATATCGCGATGAATTCACTGCCCGCAAAAACCGCTTGTCTGCGGTGACTAGAGTCGTATCCGTCCGCAGCGCCAAGGCCAGGTAGAGGCAGTCAAAAACTGTCTGCCCTATTTCAAGAGCGATGTCGAGGGCGTGACGTTCCAGTTCATCATCGACTTCAAAGATTGTCACTGGCGCTGTTTGAAAGATTTCAAAATGCTTTGCTGCCTCATGCTCCTCGATCCTGCCCTTCGCGACAAGCATACGGAGCACGTTCGCCACCTCGATGCGAATCAGCGAGGGAGCCGCCAAGTCATACGAATAAAGAGACAGGGCTTCGCTGCTTCTGTCTTCTTCTATGAACCACTTTAGAGCGACTGATGCATCGATGATGAAGTTCGGAGACGCCGGCATCATCGGGTCCCCGCACTTCGGTGTCTTCGCAGGATTTCAGTGGTTGACGGTTCGCCGGGCGGCAGCTTGACCCGATGCGCGAGCAATTCATCGAAGAATTCTTCCCGCCGGTCTTGCAGCAAGGTTTTCTCAAGCAGCCTGCGGTGCTCCGCTTCAGCCGAACGTCCGGATTTTCTTGCGCGTTCCTTAAGTGCCGCTACGACAGCGTCACTCACTTTCCGCACAGTAAGTTGAGCCATGACTGGACCTCACCGTATAGTGCATTCATAATGTCTCTATTATGCATGCATATTTCAATTTTTGCAATAGTACCGGCAATCGCGATGGGATCGGGTCGACAGAAACTCGAACCCACTCGCATGGCACACGCTCTGCAACTCAGCGGATCAGCCATGAGTCCGTACGTTGCGTGATAGCCCTTCCGCATGTGACAACCAAGATCTTATTGACAGAAAATTGCTTCCGGAGGGTCGTTGTGCACGTTTGCAAATGCTGTGTTTTTCCGCCCGAAGCTGCGAATGGCGTGAAATCTCGTCCTTCTGCTTTGACATCCCCTCTGACTTGGTTCTGGTTATTCAGTGATACGAGTCCATTCACCGACCCTTTCCTCCAATTCAAATTTCCTTTTTGTCACTCAAATTCTTTCCGCTACGGAACGAGGCAGGCGGCATTCAAAATACGGATTCGCAATTTGTGTCGAATGATTCTTGGAAGGCCGTCGCCTATTTAGAGACAACGTTCGTTGAACGTGTGTTCAGAAACTCATTTCGATGGCCCCGGACTATGCCACTTGGCAATTTCGATTTGCTTCAACGTATTGATGTCGATTGCCTGTCTAGCTTTATACAAATCAAAATTTTGTTGCAATGTCAGCCAGCTTTCAGCCGAACCGCCAAGTACCTTGGAAAGGCGAACCGCCATTTCAGGCGAAACGCCGGACTTACCGTTCAATAATCGGTTAAACGTACTGCGAGCCACGCCTAGCCGGTCCGCTACTCGATTCGCAGTAAGTCCCTCAAAGGGTTCAATATACGTACGTAGAATCAACTTTCCCGGATGAGGAGGGTTATGTTGCTGGTAACTCATCAGTGATAATCCCCATAGTTCACAGAGTATGCATCGCCACGATCAAATTTGAACACAATCCGCCAATTGCGGGACACGGCAATCGACCATTCGTCTTTTCGATCGCCTGTCAACTTGTGAAGTCGATAGCCTGGCTTATCCATGTCATCGACCTTTGTTGCTGCATGTAAAAATGCCAATCGGTCACGAATCCGGGTCGTATGCGCTGCCTGAATACCCGTCCGATTCCCGCTAACGAAATGTCGTTCAAGCCCTTTATGCTTGAAACTCTTTATCATAGGTGCATTGTGATCTATTCCTCGATGCGCAACAGGCAATAGCATCTTACATTCTCTGAAAGGCATCATGTTGCTGACACTCGGGAAAATCTCAGACATAACGGAAGGATGTTTCAGAACTGCAAAACGAATGGTTGCACTTGCGATGAATTTTTGTTCTTTCAATTGACCCCTTTTTTTGCGAACACGCTATCTTCTCAGCGTCACGTCGATGCTAGGAGTCTACATCCTGAACGCTTCACCTGTATTTTGCGTTTTCCCCCAGTTGCAGAGAATCTTAAGTTTAAGTAAAATTTACAAATTAGAAACTCATTTCTATTTTGTATGATTAATCGCTCCGTAACTGCCTTGCTCCAACATCGATTGAGTCTGTATCCCGCAGTGGTTCTAGTTGGACCGCGCCAATGTGGGAAAACGACGCTATCGCAATCGATTGGCCAGCGTTATTTTGACCTCGAACAGGAAACGGATCAAGTAAAACTCGATTTTCAATGGCACGATATCTGCCAGCAAAACGGGTTGACTGTACTTGACGAAGTACAAGCATTTCCGGGAGTATTCCCTCTGCTGCGCGGTGCAATTGATCGCGAACGCAAAAGAAACGGACGTTTTTTGCTGATCGGATCTGTTTCACCCTTTATGATGAAACAAGTCGCCGAATCACTTGCAGGTCGCCTTTCAGTTATTCAGCTCACTCCGTTCCTAATCGATGAAGTGGCAGACATTGCCGATTGGATGAAATTGTGGCTCTGCGGCGGATTCCCGGACGGCGGCATACTCGTTAAGCAAAATTTTCCAGTCTGGCAAACCGATTATATGAGGTTGCTGGAAGAGCGCGACTTGCCAAACTGGGGAATGCCTGCACGAGCGCAGACCATACACCGCATGATCCAGATGCTGGCCATTTCGAATGGTCAGGAATGGAATGCGAGTCAGATCGCCAAAAGCATGAGCGTTACATATCACACAGCAAACAACTACCTGGATTACATTGAAGGCGCCTTCCTAGTTCGCAGAATGCCGGCTTACAGTGGCAACATGCGAAGAAAACGACTGGTAAAACGGCCAAAGATCTATTGGCGGGACAGTGGGTTGCTGCATGCAATCCTGAATATCGAAAGCCTCGACGATCTGCTGATTCAACCCTGGGTAGGATCAAGCTGGGAGGGGTTTGTCATCAATCAAGCGTTAAACGAATTGCACTCCAGAGGCATTCGGTTCGAATATCATCATTTGCGAACCAGCGATCAGCAGGAAATAGATCTTGTGCTTCAAATCGGCTCTGAACTTTTGGCTGTTGAAGTGAAGCTGACTTCCAATCCAAATTTGAATGACCTTGCAAAATTGAATCGTACCGCCGACCTAATCGATGCAGACCGGCGAATCTTGGTCTGTCGTGTCGAAGAGACAATTGAATCCGAATTAGGGGTGATCTGTAACGTTAAGGACTTCCTTGGGCTGATTTGCCGGTGATGCAATTGATGCGCATTGAAGCCGAACATGAATTTCAAGCATGTGCAAGAACGTTTGAGTCCTGCAAAGTCACTGATTGCGGCGGTCGTGCAATACGCATTTTTAAAATGACGTAAATTGAGTCAATGTCCATTCGCTCAATTCAATTCAGCCGCATCGGCATCGCATCCGTGCTAAGCGCCTGCCTGCTGTTCTCCGCAACGGTATCAGCAACATCCGCTCCGGACATTCCAATGGTAGCCGTTGGCGGTTGCGAAGATTCGAAGCCGCAGACCGAACCGGAAATTCTCGCCAGACGACTGCTGAGAGAAACATCGGGCGATCTTTTTTTTGAATCGCACCAGATCGCCGGCCTGGCAGAACAAATCGCGACAGTCCTGCACTTGATTCGAATCGAATACCCCGAGACAGCAGACATCGCAGCACGGCCGCGATTTGCTTCGGAACTGATTGTGCAGATGGAACCTGCCCTGTTCGACATTGTTTCCGCAGCGTTTGAAGCAGGTTCGATGCCTGTCGCTCTCAAAACCGGATATTCGCAATTTGATGAACTCAACCGTCTGACGAGGCTATCAAGGATGAAACTGCTTGACCATGCAGCGATGGCAATTCTGTGTCTCGATATTGGCGTAGACATAGCTGCCGCGGCTAATCGCTACAATGACGCTCAAGGCATCGAATTTGCAGAGCCTTCGACAATGATCGGGGATGGCTCCGATGTATTTATTCACAAAGCCGGCGACATCTGGCGCATTGCGGTAAGTCACCGCTGGGGCGACTGCCCTTCAGGGTGCATCAGCAGGAAGGACCGGTATTTCATCGTCTCCGAACACGGCATTAGGCAGGTCAACGCTGCAGAAAGGGCGGCAAATTCAGAACTCTGGAATTTTGCCGAATAGGGAATCAAAATAGCGAGTCTTCCGACGGTCGCGCGCATTAAAATGATCAGCGCACTCATGATCAACTTGCAATCATCCAGTCCTTTAGTTCCTGCATTCGGTCCCGAACTGCCGCTGCCTCTTCAAATTCCAGATTCGCGGCATGACGATTCATCTGCCGCTCCAACTTCCCGAGTTCCTTGGATACCGCTTTGGGATCATGCATGTTGATTGATGCAAATGCACCGTTTCTTTCCTTCGTCTCGACCCTTTCTTTGCGACCTTTGCGACGGCCCGAACTTTTCCAGTGCACGCCTTCGATGATGTCTTTCACATCCTTGACAACTGTCTTCGGCTCGATTCCATTGATCTGATTGTATTTGCGCTGCTTTTCTCTTCTTCGATCAGTTTCGCGGATCGCATTGAGCATTGAATCGGTAACCACGTCACCGTAAAGAATCGCCTTTCCGTTGATGTTGCGCGCAGTGCGTCCGATGGTCTGGATCAAGGAGCGCGATGAACGCAGAAAACCCTCCTTGTCGGCATCCAGGATGGCAACAAGAGACACTTCGGGCAAATCCAGACCTTCGCGAAGCAGATTGATTCCAACCAGCACATCGAATACACCCGCTCTAAGGTCGCGCAATATTTCCACGCGTTCGACGGTATCGATATCCGAATGCAGATAGCGCACCCGAACCCCATGCTCCGATAAATAGTCTGTGAGATCTTCAGCCATGCGCTTGGTCAGGGTTGTCACAAGAACCCGTTCCTGCACTGCTGTGCGCTTGTGAATCTCGGAAAGCAGATCATCCACTTGAGTATGCGCATCACGCACTTCAACTTCCGGATCAACCAGTCCGGTCGGACGGACGACCTGGTCAATGAAATTCGGCACTTTTTCCAGTTCATACGCACCCGGAGTCGCCGAAAGAAAGACGCATTGAGGAATTTTCTGTTCAAATTCTTCGAACATCAAAGGACGATTGTCCAAAGCCGAAGGCAATCTGAAGCCGAACTCGACAAGCGTTTCTTTTCGCGAGCGGTCGCCGCGGTACATTGCACGCAATTGCGGTACCGTGACGTGGCTTTCATCAATGAACAGCAGCGAATCCGATGGCAGATAGTCAATCAGAGTGTCCGGCGCCTCGCCGCGTTGCCTTTCAGACAGGTGCAGCGAATAGTTTTCAATGCCTGAGCAATAGCCGATCTCGCGCATCATCTCGATATCATAGGCAGTGCGCTCCGATAGGCGCTGGGCCTCTACAAGCTTGCTATTTGAGTACAGTTCAGCCAGTCTGGTCTGCAACTCCCGCTCGATTCGCTCTGCCGCCTTTTCAATGTTGTCACGACTGGTCACATAATGCGTCTTGGGATAGACGGTATAGCGGACAATGTCTCCGCCCACTTCGCCTGTCAACGGATCATAAAGCGACAGTTGCTCGATCTCGTCTCCGAACAGTTCGACACGCAAAACGAGCCGGTCCGAATCCGCGGGGTATATGTCAATGACATCCCCCCTAACCCGAAATGTGCCGCGCTTTAACTCGACATCGTTTCGCGTGTATTGAAGTTCCGCCAAAGTCCGCAATATCAGGCGCTGCTCGATAATTGCCCCGACACGCAGATGCAGAATCATCTTGTTGTATTCGATCGGGTTGCCGAGCCCGAAGATTGCCGACACCGTGGCCACAATGACCGTGTCGTTTCGCTGCAGCAAGGCATTAGTCGCAGACAGCCTCATCTGGTCGATGTGATCGTTTATCGAAGCGTCCTTTTCTATGTACGTGTCCGAGCTGGGCACATAGGCTTCCGGCTGGTAGTAGTCGTAGTAGGAAACGAAATACTCAATCGCGTTGTGCGGAAAGAAATCTCTGAGCTCCGAATAAAGCTGTGCCGCAAGAGTCTTGTTCGGCGCGAGAACCAAAGCCGGACGGCCAATTTGCGCGATCACATTGGCCATTGTGTACGTCTTGCCGGTGCCAGTGGCGCCAAGCAGAGTCTGGAATCGTTCGCCGCGCTGCAATCCTTCAAGAAGCTTTCGGATTGCTTCGGGCTGATCGCCTGCTGGCGCGTATTCGGAAATCAGTTCAAATGATCGCATGTAAATTACAGCTCAAGGCAGCAAATGCTTGAAGCATTCGAAGAGCATTGCGCCGCCGCTCAATGCTGCTAGAATAAGGTATTCGAGATTGTCAGCCACCTTGCCTTTCAGTGCCCGCTTGCTAGCGACATGTGGATTGTAGCGTTTTTCCTCTTCGTTTGAAGGCCACTGTGCTCATTGCGGGCACCAGCATCGCGCCCTGTTGCTGCCTGCAATGCCAAAGTTTGCCTTCCAGCTGCAAACGAATGGGTAGTCGCTTTGAAAATTGTTAAAATGACCTCCTAGCGCAACACTGTCCGCCAACGTAAACTCGGAGACAAATCAATTGAGCAGCATCGAAATATCCAGCCGGGCCAACGCGATTAAGCCATCTGCCACGATCGCCGTTTCCACACTCGCCCGCGAACTGCGCGCCGCCGGCCGCGACGTCATCGGCCTGGGCGCCGGAGAACCCGATTTCGACACTCCGCAGCACATTAAGGACGCTGCAATCAAGGCCATGCGCGACGGCATGACAAAATATACCCCCGCCGACGGCACTGCGGAATTGAAGCAAGCCATCTGCCAGAAGTTCAGCCGAGAGAACGACTTGGATTACTCTCCATCGCATATCGTTGTATCGAACGGTGCAAAACAGTGCATTTACAATATATTGTCAGCAATTATTAATCCAGGGGACGAGGTAATCATACTTGCTCCCTACTGGGTTTCATACCCCGACATGACCGTGCTGTGCGACGGCAAGCCAGTCATTGTGAACGCCGGAATCGAACAGGGGTTCAAAGTGCATCCGGATCAGATTCGCGAAGCCATGACGTCGCGCACCAAGCTGATCATGATCAACAGTCCCGGCAACCCTACTGGTGTCGCCTACTCCCGCAAAGAGCTTGCGGCCATTGCCGAAGCGGTGCTCGAACATCCAAGTGCGCTTGTCATGACAGACGACATCTACGAGCATATCCGATGGACCGAAGAGCCGTTTTGCAATATCGTCAACGCATGCCCGGAAATCAAGGACCGCACCGTCATTGTCAACGGAGTCTCGAAAGCCTACGCCATGACGGGCTGGCGTATCGGCTATTCGGCGTCGCACGAAAAGTTAACGGCGACAATGCGCAAGATCCAGTCGCAAACCACATCCAACCCGAACTCGATCGCTCAGGCAGCATCAATTGCCGCTCTGAACGGCGGACAGCAGGAAATTCAAGAGATGGTGCGGCATTTTTCGCAGCGCCACGAATTTGTAGTGAGCGAACTCAATAAGATCGACGGTGTCAGCTGCCTGCGCGCCGACGGCGCGTTCTATGCGTTTCCCGACTTTAGCGAAATCATCGCCCGGCGTGACGGCGTCGAATCAGATACCGAGCTTGCGCAGCTCATACTGAACGAAGCCGAAGTAGCGGCAGTTCCAGGCAGCGCATTCGGAGGCAGCGGATATCTTCGGCTTTCGTATGCAACCAGCATGGACAATCTCGAGCAGGCAATGGCTCGTCTGCACCGATTTTTTTAACTGTGCCCGTCACCACACATTAATAAAGGAGATTACATGATTCAGCCGGACTGGAGCAACGAGCGCATTTTTGAACACCTCAGCGGCCTGCCGTGCTGGAACGGCGCAATATCCATTGAGCCGCTGATCGGCGGACTGTGCAATAAGAGCTTTGTCGTAAGCGACAGCGATACAAAGTATGTCGCCCGCATCGGTACCGACATACTGGTGCACAATATTACACAGACTTCGGTGCAGACATCCATGCGCGCGGCCGCGGATATCGCAGTCACGCCGGCGCTGCGCTACGCCGAACCGCAGCTGGCTGTCGTAGATTTTCTCGACGGCGGATGCGTGAGGCCGGAAGACATTGAAGGGAATGAGGAAAATTGCCGGAAAATTGTCGAATGCGTGAAACGGCTGCATCGTGGTTCCGGCGCAGTGCACGGCCCTTTGACCTATTTCTGGCCGTTTCAGGTAATTCGTCAGTACGTGGCTATCGGAACCGAGCACGATTCACGGCTGACCGGCGAATTCCCCGAAGTGCTCAGAATCAACGACTTGCTGGAACGATCGATCGAGCCGTTTCACGCTGTATTCACTCACAACGACACCGTGCCGCAGAACTTCATGTTCGATCAGCAGGAAAAAATCTGGCTGATCGACTGGGACTACGGCGGATTCGGGCACCCGATGTTTGATCTGGTCGGCATCGGCTGCAACGCCGATGCCAGCGAAGAAACGGATGCGCTTCTCGCGAGTCTGTATTTCGGACGCCTTGATGATTCCCTGGAAAGGCAATTAAACGCCTTCAGACTGATTTTGAATCTTCGCGAATATATGTGGGGCATGGTTCAGGAAGTGACATCCAGCCTTGACAGCGATTCGGTCATGGCATCGATGGCAGAGCTGTACCCGGATCAGGATGCCGGCTACGAAGGGTATACGAACATGAACCGCAGCCGGTTCGAAGCGAACTGGGAGCGGTATCGAAGCCAATTCGAGTAGCGCAGCCTATCCGCGCAGACTCATATGTAACCACACCTAATTTAAAACTAGCAGGAAAAGGAGTTGAATCATGAAAAAAGCCTTAGCCACACTCGCCGCCGCCGCCGCAATGATGCTTTTTGCGCACACTCCGGCCGCACTCGCCGAAGCCGAATCGGACGATCCGATCAAAATCACTTGGCATGACTGGACCGGACAGTTCGTCACTGCCACCATGATCGGCAAGATCCTCGAATCAATGGGATACAACGTCGAGTTCGTTCCGGCTGACTATATTGCTCAGTTTGTCGGCCTGGAATCAGGCGACCTGCATGTCGCAGTGGAAATCTGGGAAACCACGGGCAAGGATGCTCTCGAAGCTTCGCTGGCGACGGGCAATACGGTGGATCTCGGAGAAACCGGCATGCACGCCATCGAAGAATGGTGGTATCCGATGTACATGAAGGAAAAATGTCCCGGTCTGCCAGACTGGACTGCCTTGAATGATTGTGCGGAAGCCTTCGGCACTCCGGAGACGCTGCCCAAGGGACGGTACCTTGGCGGCCCGGTTACGTGGGGCGGCTACGATGACGAACGGGTCGAAGCCCTAGGCCTGGACTACGAAGTGGTTCATGCGGGCACCGACGCGGCACTGTTTGCAGAAATAGAATCCGCATACCAAAGGCAGGCGCCTGTTCTGGCCTGGGTTTACGCACCGCATTGGGCTACGGCCAAATATGAAGGCGAATGGGTCGACTTTCCCGTATACACGGATGAATGCTACAAGGACCCGTCCTGGGGATCCAATCCCGACATGGCCTACGACTGCGGCAAGCCTAGAGGCTGGATCAAGGCAGTCGGATGGGCCGGCGGCGAAGGAAAATGGCCGAAAGCCTACCAAGCGATCCGCAATTTCACGATCGACAACGAGTTGATGAGTTCCCTGATCGTCAAGATCGATTTGGAAGGCATGTCTGTCGAAGACGTGGTTGCCGATTGGCTCGACAGCAACGAGGACGTGTGGAAGCCCTGGACTCAGTAGATTCCGCGCCAACTTCTAAATTCACCGCGCCGGCAACCACCTTCTTGCCGGCGCGGGCGTTCTGCAAAATTATCAATTCCTCTGCGAACTTTGGTGTGTGATGGGCGGTTCTGAAACGATATTGTCCTGCCAGAGTGTCTGGAAGGTTTTCGGAAGGAATCCTGAGCGGATATTTCAAAACGTATCGGCCACCTCCGACATAGGCAGCGATCATCTTCGCGCCGCCTCGTTGATCGGTGCTGTTCGCGAAGCCACTATCGATGTCGCCGAAGGCGAGATTTTCATCATCATGGGCCTGTCCGGATCGGGCAAGTCCACCCTGCTCAGATGCCTGTCAAGACTCGTTGAACCGACAACGGGCGTTATTATGTTCGAAGGCGAAAACCTGCTCGGCAAGTCAGAAAAGGAAATGATCCAGATTCGGCGTCACAAGATGGGCATGGTGTTTCAGCATTTTGCGCTGATGCCGCATCTGACCGTATTGGGAAATGTTGCCTTTCCACTGGAAGTTCAAGGCATCGACCGTGCCGCGCGGGACGCCAAGGCACGCGAAGTCATCGAGCTTGTCGGCCTTTCGGATCGCGAATCCTACTATCCGCGCGAACTTTCCGGCGGACAGCAGCAGCGCGTCGGAATTGCGCGGTCGCTGGCCGTAGAGCCAAAAATCTGGTTTCTAGACGAACCTTTTTCCGCATTGGACCCTTTGATCAGGCGGGAAATGCAGGACGAGTTCCTACGCATTCAATCCGTGCTGAGCAAGACCATTGTCTTTATCACACACGACTTTAACGAAGCGATTCGCCTGGCTGACAGAATTGCAATCATGAAGGACGGCGCGATCATTCAGATCGGAACGCCCGAAGAACTCGTACGAAACCCTGCCGACAGCTACGTCGAGGAATTTACCAATGACCTGTCGAAGGCGAAGGTGTTCACCGTCAAATCCATCATGGATCCGAAAGACCCGTCCCTGCCCTCAGTTGGAACCGTGCCCGACTCTGCAAAGATTGATGCAGTTGCCGCGGATATCGTCGGTTCGAATCGTCCGTATGACGTGATTGATGCCGGAGGAGCCGTGATCGGTCAGATTTCGCGCGATGCGGTGATCGATGTCCTGATCAGCAACTGACACAGGCTGTCCTGCATCAAATGGATTCAACCGCCGTTCAGGCATTTGCGGGACGCAAAACCCATGTCTGGCTGTTCGGCTGGGGATGCGCATTCGCAGCGGCAATCGCAATCTGGCTTGGCGCCGACCTATGGCAATGGGCTGTCAAGGCGCCCAAGGAGCTTTCCTGGCGAATCGAATCCCTTGGCAGTTGTACGAGCGTTCGCTACTGCGTCACCGGATTCATGAAATGGATGCTCAACGAAGAGGCTTACCTTTTCCCTTGGACATTCAAGGAATTCACACGCGCTGTTGCTGCGTGTATCGAGGTGCCCTACCAGATAATCCGATCCCTGCTGTCGAGCGGGTTCGAGTTTCCGCTTGCAGACGGGCAAGTATGGCAGACTCCGGCAATTTCCTGGGTGGGATTGACGATCGTCACTGTCTGGTTCGCCTGGCGAATCAAGGACTGGACGCTCGCGGTGATCGTATTGCTCAGCTTTATGTGCCTGGTCGGATTCGGACAGTGGGAGAGTGCAACAATCACTCTCGCATCGATCATGGTCGCGGTACCGTTCGGAATCGGATTCGGAATTGCGCTAGGCATTTTCGGGTATCGCTACAAGAGATTCGAGCGCGCAATCACGCCGGTTCTGGATCTGATGCAGACAGTGCCGATTTTCGCCTATCTCGTCCCTG
Organism: Arenicellales bacterium; assembly: GCA_965214615.1. Taxonomy (GTDB): domain Bacteria; phylum Pseudomonadota; class Gammaproteobacteria; order Arenicellales; family JAJDZL01; genus CBDAUN01. The sequence goes on along the minus strand of OZ243952.1, from coordinate 1,839,386 downwards.
TCCTTTTCATGTTCGGATTCGGGCCGGTATCGGCAATCACCGCAACAGTCATCTACGCGATGCCGCCGATGGTCCGGGTGACGATGCTCGCGTTGCGCTCGGTGCCGGCAGAAATCAAGGACTTCGGAAAAATGGTAGGCTGCAACCGGCGTCAAATGACGTGGCGCGTTCTGGTGCCTTCCGCCAAGCACGGCCTGATGGTCGGTGTCAATCAGGTGATCATGCTGTCGTTGAACATGGTGATTATCGCTTCGATGATCGGTGCCGGCGGGCTTGGATTCGACGTACTCGCCTCACTTCGAAAACAAGCCATCGGAGAAGGCATTGAAGCCGGCGTTGCGATAACCCTGATTGCGATTGTCCTTGACCGGCTGTCTCAGGCATGGTCCGCGCGCAACACCTATCAAGGCCTGGCCAGGGAGCAAGGCTGGTTCAAACGCTATCGCAACACATCCTATGCGCTGGCGATTCTGATTGCGACATCGGCGGCCGGATTCATGATTCCGCTGTTCGCGCAGTGGCCGGAATCCCTTGAATTCACGACCGGACAATTCTGGAACGATATTGTCAAGTGGATCAATATCAACTTCTTCGATCAGCTCGAAGCAATCAAGATATTCATTCTGCTCAATATCCTCAAGCCGGTAAAGCTGTTTCTGCTGTCGCTTCCGTGGGTTGTTGTCCTGCTGTTTCTAGGCATGGCCGGACTTCAGCTGGGCGGATTGCGCCTAGCAATACTGGTTGTCTGCCTCGCGCTGTTTATTCTGATCACTGGTCAATGGGAAAAGGCGATGATCACCGTCTATCTTTGCGGAATATCGGTTATTTTCGCTGCGGTGATCGGCATCGCTGTCGGGGTTGCGGCTTCACGCCGCGCCATAGTCAAGCGGGTTGTCATCGTTTGCATTGATACGCTGCAGACTCTGCCCAGCTTTGTCTATCTTCTCCCGGTTGTCATGCTGTTTCGAGTCGGCGATTTTTCCGCAATGGTCGCCGTAGTGCTCTATGCGCTTCCGCCTGCTGTACGCTACACTCTGTACGGGATCGAGAACATTCAGGAATCCTTGGTCGAGGCGGCCAAAACGTCCGGCTGCACACGATGGCAGCTGCTGACGAAAGTTCAAATTCGTCTCGCATGGCCGGAAATCATGCTCGGAGTCAATCAGACAGTCATGTTCGCCTTGTCCATGCTGGTCATTACTGCATTGGTCGGAACGCGCGATCTTGGACAGGAAGTCTATATCGCCCTGACCAAGGCGGATGTGGGCCGAGGTCTGGTAGCCGGGCTATCGGTCGCATTCATCGCAATCATAACCGATCGCCTCATATCTGCAGCAGCGCGTCGTCGAAAGGCCGCGCTGGGCCTGTAATTCGCAGCGAAGACAAAAGGAGAGTTGCCATGCTGCCCGACACATCGAAAATTGTAATCATTGGCGGCGGGATCATTGGATGCTCCACCGCCTATCATCTTGCGCAATTGGGTGAAACAGACTTCGTCGTCCTGGACCAGGGTCGGCTGACAAGCGGTGCCACATGGCATGCGGCAGGACTCGTTGGCCAGTTGCGCAGCAGTGCGAACATTACTCAGCTGCTGAAATATTCCGTTGAATTGTATGACCGTCTTGCCGACGAAACAGGACAGTCTACAGGATGGAAGATGAATGGCGGCCTAAGATTGGCATGCCGGCCGGAACGGGTTCAGGAAATCAAGCGCCAAATTTCGATGGCCCGTTCGTTCGGACTCGAGATGCACTACCTCACGCCGGGCGAGGTGAAGCTAATGTATCCTGCAATCGACACCTCTGATGTCGTCGGCGCTGCTTTTTTACCGACCGACGGTCAAGCCAATCCTTCGGACCTCACTCAGGCATTCGCCATCGGAGCGCGTTCAAAAGGCGGAAGGCTGATCGAGAACTGCCGAGTCGAGAAAGTCATTGCGGATGGCAGCGGCGTTGCCGGCGTTGTAACCGACCGCGGTAAAATCAAGTGCGAGGTCGCTGTCAATTGCGCCGGCATGTGGTCGCACTCGCTCGGCGCGCAAGCCGGAGTCAACATCCCTGTGGTGCCTATGCTGCACCACTACATCGTCACTGGCAAAGTGGATGGAGTTGTGCCCGACCTGCCGACGATCCGGGATCCTGACCGGCTTATCTACTTCAAAGAGGAAGTCGGCGGCCTGGTATTCGGCGGCTACGAATTAAACCCGAAGCCTGCAGACTATCCCGACCCGTCGCAAGCGCTAGAATTCAATCTGCTCGATTTTGATATTGATCACTTTGAAAGTCTGATGCAATCCGGGCTGGAACGAATTCCTGCGATGCGCGATGCCGATATCAAGCAGATGATCTGCGGCATCGAGTCTTTTACCCCTGACGGCAACTTCATCATGGGCGAAGCTCCGGAAGTCAGAAATTACTATGTTGCAAGCGGGTTCAACGCGTTCGGAATCGCAAGCGCCGGCGGCGTTGGCAGAACGCTGGCCCAATGGATTCACGATGGAAGGCAGCCTTTCGACCTTTGGCCCGTCGACATCCGAAGATTCGGCAAAGTGCATCACGATGCGGACCGAAACCGTCAGCGCACCGTTGAGTTGTGTTCAAAGCATTACACGATGGCCTGGCCGCATGAGGAGCACGCCAGCGGACGGCCGGCGAAAGTTTCGCCTCTGTACAGCGATCTGAAAGCTCAGGGCGCGTGCTTCGGAGAAAAGCTAGGCTGGGAGCGTCCAAACTGGTTCGCCGGTGAAAACGAGCAGCCCAGGGACGAATACTCCTTTGGTCGGCCCAACTGGTTCGACAAGGTGGGACAGGAGCACACCTGTGTTCGCGAGCGGGCGGGCATTCTCGATCAGTCTTCGTTTGCGAAATTCGAACTAAGCGGCCCAGGCGCACTTGAATCCCTCCAATGGATGTGCGCCAACAGGATCGACCGTCGACCCGGGTCGGTGATCTATACGCAGATGCTGAACGACTCAGGCGGAATCCTATCGGATATCACAGTGACGAGGCTGGACGACGAAAAGTTCTTTGTTGTCAGCGGTACCGGCTATGCGACACATGATTTCTATCACTTGAAGCGGAACATTCCGGCATCTGCCCGCGCAGTGGAGATTGCCGATGTCACAGAACAATTCTCAACCATCACGGTAGCTGGTCCCAATTCCAGAGATGTGCTTCAAAGTGCGCTGAATTGTTCATTTTCAAACTCGGACTTTCCGTTTGCAACGTATAAGGAGCTCGTTGTTGGCGGGCGTCCAGTTCGTGCCATCAGAGTAAGTTTCTCCGGAGAACTGGGCTGGGAACTGCATATGCCTGTCGATTGCGCGCAGTCGATCTACCGGACCATTTGCGATGCTGGAGAATTCTGCGAGCTCGCGCAGGTCGGCTATCGAGCCCTGGAGTCGTTGCGCCTGGAAAAAGGATTTCGTTCGCTAGGCAGCGATATCGGGCCAGACTATACGCCACTGGAGGCCGGATTGAATCGATTTGTGCGCCTTCAAAGCGATGTTCCTTTTATTGGACAGGATGCGTTGATCAAGCACAATTGCGACGGCACGCTTAGGCGGCGACTTGCATGTTTTACCTCGGATGATCCGAGATCCGTCATACTCGGGCGCGAAACCATCTATAGAGACGGTGAACGGGTGGGCTGGATCACGAGCGGGGGCTGGGGATTCTCTGTATGCAGGAATATCGCATACGGGTATGTTCGCAATGGTGAAGGTGTTTCTGACGAATTTCTTTTCAGCGGCGAGTATGAATTGGAAATCGAGGACCATAGAGTATCCTTTCAAGTTGAATCTCAGGTCTTGTATGACGCGCAGGCAACACGCATGCGATCCTAATGTCGCGACGAGGCGCACCCTGCCCAAGTATCCGCTAAGCGGTGATCACGTGTGGCATGGCTCGTTTGGTTTCGCCCACGAGTGCCTAATTATTTGTGTTCGGACAAGCAGCCTTGCTTCATCACCGCCGTGCTCTGAAAGCGAATCACAGATTACGAAATGCGTGCCTATGAAGTTCACTAGTGCAGACAATATTAAGGTTAGAGTCACCGCTTCGCGCCGACACTAACCTTAATATTTAACTATGAGGTTCATGATAAGGCGGATAATCAGGTCTTTGTTCGACGGTGCACTTTCTGCGATCAACAACGTGAGCGCCGTCAATGCTTCAGAATCGATTGGGAGTTTGATTTCCGACTGCGTTAGATAGAGCAGGAACAATAGCGCGCCGATGCGCTTGTTGCCATCGGTGAAAGGGTGGTCCTTGACGACGAAATAGAGCAGATTAGCCGCTTTTTCCTCGCGACTTCGGTAAAGAGGCTCTCCAAACATGGTTTGCTCAATGCTGCCCAGTATTGCATCCAAAGCACCGCCTCGGGGATTGCCGAACAGCGTCGATGCTTCTCCCTTGGAGATCAGATCGCGTCTGAAAGCGTCTATCGCGAAGCGGACGCTTTCGGGATTAAGTACGCTCGTTGCCGGCTTCAATTCGGTCGGAGTTTTAAGGCTGTTCTCATCGTATTGCTGCAGCAGGCGCCATGTGTCAGCGTATGCGGCAATGATATCAATCACGGTGCGCCCGATTTCGTCCGAGATCACCTGATTCTTGAGCGTGCGAGCGAGCAACTCCAGGGATTGCCTTGCCTCGTCCAGTCCGCACTCTGCAAGTCTCCGTTCGTTGAGCGTGTAGCCATTGATCAGGTGCCCCCGCAAGGTGCGGGTGGCCCATTGGCGAAAGTTTATGGCCCGCTTCGTGTTGACCTTGTAACCGATGGAAATAATCACGTCCAGATTGTAGTGTCGGAGTTGTCGCCGCACCATTCGTCGGCCCTCGGGTCGAACTATTAAGAATTCCTTACTAGTTGCTTCGGCATCCAACTCTTTGCTGGAAAATATATTGCGCAGATGAATCAGAATGTTTTGCGGTGTGGATTGAAACACTTCCGCCATTTGCCGTTGAGTCAGCCAGACCGATTCATCATAGAAACGAACATCTACACTCCCCTCACCTTCCGGGGATTCGTAGACAATGACTTCGCCTCCAGGGACTTTTGGAAATTCGTGAGTAGTCATGATTTTCTTCCGCACCTACTCGCCCAGTTTGTCAACCGTTTGAGCATTTGTAGTCATTTTAGTCGTTGTTGTTGAGGATATCTGCAGCTTTGTTTTGCAGTGCGATTTGAATGGCGGCTATTGGGCTGTAGCCCATCATGCTCATAAAGTCGAGACAGCTTGAGATTCGGCAGTATGCTTCGGCGTATTCGACGGAGCCGAACGTTCCGGAGACCGTTAGTTTCACCTTTGTCATTATTACGCTGCGCTTTGCGGTGTTGTTTGTCAGTGGCAATAGGGGATTTGGGTAAAGCGCAGGATTTCAGTTTCATAGGTCCTGAAAGCCTCGACCAGATTGTGACCATTGGATTTGCGGCCCGTCCGCGTTTGCCTGTGCGCTCCGGCAGCGGCGGCAATTATCTTTCACCCTGAGTGAAAATGGTTCGGTACTGTTTTCGCACAACTTTGCAGCGCGATTCGTTGCGCACAGCAGCTTTTGCATGCGTCTGGCCCAGCGGTGATCATACGCGTTGATGACGAACTCAAGATCACGCAGCAAGTGGGATCCCTTCAGGGTGACTTCAGTTGCAGGATGCGGGGATTGAGGCTCGACAGGCTGAGGCAATTGCCTTGGCATTCAAAAGAAGTCAGAGTGATTTGGCGACCAAAGCCGATAATGACTATCTCAGGATCGAAGTCAAAGAGGTAATAAAACAAGTCAAAGCGGACATTGAGCAACTCAGGATTGAGCTCAAAGGGGATTTCCGCTGGCTCAAGTGGTCAATAGCAGCGATGAACCCAGTCATGATCGGCGGATTCGGCATCATCATCTCATTGTTGCGGTAATTTCGCTTCAATACGACCATACACAACTACACTGCGCTCTGCAGTTATGTTGCGGACGGAATGAATCAAGGCCTAACGAAATCGTTGCATGTCTGGAGGTCCTTAGTTAATCCGAGAAAGCCACAATACGGACAAGACACACCTCGAAGAGAACATTAAGCATCCTCGAATTCGCATGGCCGATGCGTTGTTTCGCTAGCAGTCCTTGGCCGAAAAACACCTGTTACTCACTTTGTGGCACAATTGGGTCACTCTTGGGAGAGCGGTCAGCACATGACTGCATATCGCCAGCCGTTTGACCGGTTGGCACCAGAAAAAACAGTTGAAAAAACTGAAACAGGCGATTCTGAAAATTGGCTCCCCGGGACGGACTCGAACCGCCGACCGAGTGGTTAACAGCCACCTGCTCTACCGACTGAGCTACCGAGGAATTCGGTGAATAATATAGGTTTGAAACAAATTCGTCAATGAATTTGTTGATCGATTGGCCTTCGACGCTCAGTAATTCATATAAGTTCGCTACATGGTGCAACTGCCGCCGTATTACACCAAGCCGGGGAATCGAAATCGGATTTGTGATACTACGCTTTCGGTGAAATCATCGTCGGCAATTCAGGCATCGTGACAATATTCAATTTGGCATAGGATTGCCGCAAGGCATCTTCGACCTCGGCCGGCGTTTTTGCCTTTGCGAAAATAAACCCGGGATACTTATCTCCCTCCGGCCACTTCACCAGTCTTTCCCCAGTGCGGACATCAACCCTGATGTCAAGAATATTATCGACTGCCAGTGCTTCCGACAATCCCTCAACTCGGCGCACAATGCCGCTGCTTTCGACGGGTATCATCAGTACGCCCGCAGACTCGGAAAACCTTATGCGTTCGACAGCGCATCCGGAAGCGCGAGCCAGCACATAGTCTTCCAGCCCCCGGTTCGTAGCAAGTTCAAACAGTCTTCCGCAATCACCTCCGATGGTTCGTGCAGCAACTTCCAAAATCCAGATCCCTTGCGCATTGACTCTGACTTCGGCATGAAGCGGGCCGTTCATCAGTCCGAATTTTACGCAGGCAGTCTGAATGACATTTCCGATTTCTCTTTGAACGTCGTCCGGCAGCCTGGAAGGCGTGACGTAGTAGGTTTCTTCAAAATAAGGACCGACCAGCGGATCCGGCTTGTCGAACAGGCAAATTGTCTCCAGCCGTCCCTGTTCGATGAATCCTTCAAGCGCATGTTCGGACCCTGGAATGTAGTCTTCTACCAGAACTATCTGGTCCTCGCTGCGCCTCGTCTCGCGCAACAGAATCGCACGAATCCTTTCAACTGCAGACCGCAATCCGGTCAAATTATCCGCTCTGATGACGCCGCGGCTTGCCGACAAATTGATCGGCTTAGCGACGCACGGATATCGCACTGACTGCAGCTGGGAAGGAATGTCCTGATCAAGGCGAGCCACAGTAAAATTCGGCGCCGGCAAGCCGAACCGGCTCAACGCTTCTCTGGCAAGGTCCTTTCTACGCGCCGTGCGCATCGCTTCGGCGGTGTTGCACCTGATTCCAAGCGAAGCAGCCACGCGGGCGGCCAATTCGACTACAGAATCATCACAGCCGATGACTGCAGCAATCTTCAGCGCGCCCAGCTGGCGGGCAATGTGCTGCGTCTCGCGCGCTTCGTCAGAAAGATCCGCCTTGATGGCCAAAGCGCCAGGGGGTGCAATTCCAATCCCTCCGTCACTGATTATGGCGATCGGGATTTTATTTTGCTGTGCGGCTTCGACATAAACCGGAAGCCGGTAGCTGTTTGCCCGCGCGATCAGCGCAACAACGGGCATATTGAATTTCTTGTCAGAAATTTCCGGTAGTGTGCATCGAAAGCGCGATCATTGTGCGCCGCCGCAGCCGCCGCATGAACCGGTGCCGCCTACGGACTGGAACACATTGTGAAATACGAAGGTCGCCTGAATCCCGTCATCGACATAGTCGATTTCCGCACCCGACAGGTATTGCAGGGCAACGACATCCGTATACAGCTTGAATTCTCCGCCATCAAGCACGCGATCATATTCGGATTCGGATTCGGCATAGGTCATTCCGTAGCTCATACCGCCGCATCCGCCTCCAGCGACATAGACGCGTACGCCATGCACATTTTCATCGGTCGCCTGAATCAACTCGGCCATCTTGCGGCCCGCCGATTCAGAGACTTTGATTTCAGATTCCGTAATTTCAGGGGAAAATTGGGTTGCCGGCACAACTGGCCTCCTCATTCGCATTCATAGACACAATACTGCTAAGTATATACCAATATTCAAGGCGACTGAGCCTCGTGATCCATCCTGAGTCGCCGATTGATTCTCGATAGCGTCGATGTCCAAATTCGGCAGGCGCTCTAAACCGGCATTCCGAACAAGGCGCCGTGGAACTTTGCAACCACTCCTGAAATTACAAATCCTGCAACGATTGCAACTATGTCCATAGACCATCGGGGAGCCTTTCGATCTATTGCCTGCTTCTGCTCACGTGTCACCACGCTGATCACTGCAACCGCAGAATATGCCAGGAACGTGCCAAACAGCACCAATGTTCGCGAGTCTCCGTTTGCCAGAAGATGCGCAAGCCCCCACAAAAACAGCCCTGCAAGCATGGGGTGACGGACAAATTCACGAATATGGGTTGGCATGTTCGCCGACGCGAACAGTACGAATGCTACGGGTACAACGCCTAAGGCCAATGCATGTCCCCAAACGGGCGGCGCATAGACCGGCTGAATGGGCGTCTGCGAAAATCCCCACACGACAATGACAATAGAGGCAAGTGAAATCAGCGAGAAGATCATCCGGTAGACGCCGGCACCAAGACGCGCAATCAGGGATTCGCGCAACGAAGGTGCAGCCGGGATCAAATGTACGCCGACAAAAAGCGCGAGACCAATAATCAAAATACCCATCAATTTCTCTCCTAATGCAGTTCCAGGTTAGCTAGCTGGACGGTTTGTTGCTGCAGGAATTCTGCGCGCTGACACCGAAAATCCTGCTGCATGGCTGTGCAATTCATGATAGCACTGTGAGCCGGAAATTCCATGAATCCGGACCTCACTTTTCAGGGCACTGCGCTAACCTGCCCTGCCGCAAGTGACAAACGATTGCCAGAGTGCAGACGGCTACGCGCCGGAGCCTGTCTTGCCCGGCTCTACGAGCATGGGGCCGTAAATAAAAATGAACAGCGCAAATCCACTGCACCACAGGACTCCCGCCACAGTCCAAAGTTCGATTCCATATCCAGGCACTGCGCCGGCAACCACGCGAACGACCGCAGAAATCAGCACCAGCAAATAAACAGAGGTTGTCGCCGGATCAGCGGTCAGCTTTCGCCCGGTATGTCCCAGCGTCGCTCGCGTCATGACTGCCAAAGTCATCAAGCCAATGGCCCCGGCCATCCACAAATGCTGTGCGGCGGCATTCAGCGAATCGCCTTGCCAGAAAATTGCAGTTCCTGAAACCAGCAAGCCGATGGGCACGAAGGCATATGCGATGTGCAAAATCCACACAAGAGGTTCCTTGCCAGCCGCGACATGCCCGCGCCATCGCGCAAGTCTGACAAGTTGAGCGAAACCGCCGGCAAGCAGGACATATCCGGTCTGCGGTTCATCAGGTCGCATGACCCAGAAAATCAGCGCAATTGCTGTCAGTGCCAAGGCCAGCGCGTCCAGTCGCCCCGGTTCGGCGGGCAAGGCTCTGCCGCTGTCGCACGCCTTAAGCCAATTGCGTGTAAAGGCAGGCACGATCCGCCCGCCAATCACCGAGATCATCATGAGCGCTGCCGCAAGCGCAGCACGCAAACCATAGCCGAAAGCCCCATTGGCACCCGTTGCCTCTTCATAGTGATACATCGCGTTGCCTGCAATGAACACAGCCAGCAGAAAAACGACCGCCAGGTTGCGCCAGTTTTTTGACAGCACAATTTCTCGGACAATGACAAGTGCAAGTACAAGCAAAAAGGCTGTATCGACAGCGAAAACAAGCACCTCCGGCATGCCTTCTCCGAACATCACAGCCGCCCGGCCTGCAACCCACAATGCGACAAGTGCAAACAGCGTCCGGCCTGCAATATTGCGTCTGCCCGTCCAGTTCGGCACAGCTGTAAGCAGGAATCCTGCGAAAACCGCACTCAAATATCCCATGAGAGATTCATGCGCGTGCCAGGAAACAAATCCGAATCCTGTCGGCAGACTGAGCAGTCCATGAAGCATCAAAAGCCAAATAATCATGCTCAAAAGCGCCCAGATCGCTGCGAGCAGAAAAAATGGACGAAACCCGCAGGAAAAAAATACACTCGAAGAATTCGCCGGCATCAGAAGTTCTTTCCTGGAAAAACGTGCGCAAGGCACCGAATGCAAAGCCAGATCAAGCGCCTCATCACTTTCTTTTGCTTGGCGCCGCAGACAAAAACTTGAGCCGCGACGATATATAATCTGCGTTCGCAAATGCCCCGAAGCAACGCTTGCGCCGTTGCCCGCACCTTGGAGCTATCCCCATGCCTCGAATGGTAAATTGTCCGGTATTGAAACATGAAGCTCAAGGGCTTGACGCTCCGCCGTATCCCGGCGAATTGGGCCAGAGAATCTACGACAGCGTTTCCCAGGAAGGCTGGAAGCAATGGCTCGAACGTCTCGTCACAATCATTAACGAGAATCAAATGACTACTGCCGATGTGGCAGCACAGAAGGTGATCGAACAGCATATGCTCGGTTTCCTGTTCGGAGAAGGCGATATGGGCAATCTGCCGGACGGGTTTACGACCCGCCGGAAGAAGTAGCCCCGCTGTCGCCGGACACTGATACCGGTCTGCGTGTCTGGCGATAGACTTCGCGACTGCGCATGGCACGATGCTGAAAATGCCATCCAAATGCCCGGTCCAATAAAGCTCGGCTTTCCCGCTGTGTGCGGCGGGTGTCGAGCATATCGTTTGCCAAAGCGAGCAAGGTTTCACCGCTGACGGACTCCGGTCCCGCTGAATCGGCAGGCACTGGCCCTGTTCCGAACTCGTAGTCGTAGATGCGATTCCTTTCGATCGCAGTTTGTCGATCGGACTGTGTTTCAAGAATGAGTTCAAAGCCCAGTTCTGCGAGAAACTTTTTCTCGAATCTCCGAAGCGTGCCTGGAAGTCCGGTTTCGCGCACAACCTCATCCATCGCGATCAGATATGCGTCGAACAAAGCCGGATGAGGATCATGGCTATGCAGGAAATTTACAATCAACTCGGTCAGATGGCTCGCGCCATAGAACGCTTCGCCGCGAAGCGCCCGCGCGCCGGAACCGGCGACAGCCGAAGTAATCGTCGGCACTTCCCCTCTGCCTGCCCAGCCGATTGAAATCAATTGGAACGGCTGCAGCACACTGCGCAGCTTCGACTTGATTCGCCGTGCACCTTTCGCCATCAGATTCAATCGCCCATGGCCGCGAGTGAACGAATCGACGATAAGGCTGGATTCCGTAAACGGCACCGTACGCAAAACGAATGCGTCTTCAGCCTCCACTCGCACTGCTACATCTCTCCCGAATATCCGAATTGCTCAATATAGCGCTCGTTGTCGCTCCATCGCGGCTGCACCTTCACCCACAGCCTTACATACGCCTTGTGTCCGAATTTCCCTTCCATTTGCTGCCGGACGTTTGAACCGACCTGCTTAAGCTTCTCTCCCTTGCTTCCAATGATGATCCGCTTCTGGCCCTCTGTCTCAACCCAGATGAGAGCGTGAAGTTCAGCCAAGTCTTCACTGACAGCAAATTTTTCAATCTCCACGGCGCAGGCATAGGGCAGTTCGGCCCCGTAACTGCGAAATATCTGCTCTCGAACCAATTCTCCCAATTGAAAATAATCGCTTCTGTCTGTCAGATAATCCTGTTCAAACAAAGGAGGGCTAGGCGGCAGCATTTCAGTGATCACGTCTTTTAAATGCTCGACATTGTCTCCCTTTTTTGCCGAGATTGGGACAATTGCCGTCTGTCCTGTCCTTTCTGCGATGTCCTGTATGACAGGCAGCACCAAATCGCGGTTTGAAAGACGGTCAATCTTGTTGAGCACAATCACGAGCGGCACCTTGCTTGTCTGAATCTGGTTCCATACCGCGGCGTCATTCGCGTGCCAGCCTCGACACTCCAGCAATAGCAATGCGACATCCACGCCTTGCATGCTTGCCACCGCCGTTTTATGGATGGATCGTTCAACAAGACGTTTGCCGCGTGCGTTGTAGCCAGGCATATCGACAAAGATCAACTGGCGTTGCGACTCGTTCAATACGCCGATGATGCGATGCCGGGTTGTATTGGCACGGCGGGATGTAATGCTGATCTTGTGCTGAATCAACTGATTGAGCAGTGTCGACTTGCCGACGTTCGGACGGCCTGCCAATGCGATGAATCCGGCTCGGAACTGATTACTGTTCATCGCGAATCGATTCATAGGCGATGGCTGCAGCCATCTGCTCTGCTTCCTTGATCGAACGCCCTTTCCCTCGGGCCTGCCGAGAAAGACCGGCAAATTCGCAATCAATGGTAAACATTGGCTCATGATCGTCTCCGGCAATCTCGACAACCCGGTAGACTGGCAAGTCCTCACCTTTGCGCTGAGCAAGTTCTTGCAGTGCAGACTTGCTGTCCTTGATTTTGCCGTGCCGCACTCCTTCGATCAATTCGCTAAAGTGAATCGAAACAAATTTCAATGCCTTGTCGTAGCCTGCATCAAGATAAATCGCTCCAATGACAGCCTCAATAAGGTCTGCCCGCAAACGTCGCAGTGCACTGCTGTTCGACATCTGGAACGAATTGCCCATAACCGCATAGTCGATCAGATTGAATTTACTAGAGACTGCGCAAAGCGCGTGCCGATTGTTTACGACTGCGCTACGCCTGCCGGTCAGGTCGCCCTCGTCGGCAGAGTCGCCTTGTGCGTAGAGGAGATCTGAAACCGCGAGATTCAGTACCGCATCGCCTAGAAATTCCATTGTCTGGTAGCTTTTCGGGCTTGCGCTGCTGTGCGTTAGCGCCTGGCGAAGATGCTGCCGGTTGTCAAACCGGTAGCCGAGCAAGGTTTCAAGCTCGTTCAGGCGATTGTCGTCAATACTGCGACTGCGGCAAACCGCTTTGTTTCGCTTGGCTGGCAATTCGACCTGTCGGCATTCGACTGTGTAGAAAAGGAACTGAATTCCGAGATCATTCAATCGCTTCCGCGATTCGGCTCCAATTGACTCCGTCGCCGCCCGAGGCATCCCAGCTGAACCAAATCAGAAACGCCTTGCCGATAATATTTTCCTCCGGAACGAATCCCCAGAAACGGCTGTCGTTGCTGTAGTCCCGATTGTCCCCGAGAACAAAGTAATGCTGTTCAGGAACAGTGAAATCCATCTGATAGTCGGTGCGGGTGCGCTTTTGCTCATTGACCTGAATCTGGTGGGGGTCCCCTCCGAGTTCCTCTCGCCGGACCGAAACCGGGACCGTCTGGGAGTTGCTGCCGGATGGCTGGAGCACGGAATCGCCGACAACAGTCTGTTCAATAGCACTGCCATTGATATAGAGCTTCTTATTGTCATAGATCACCTTATCGCCCGGCAGGCCCACTACGCGCTTTATGAAATTGACCTTTTCGTCATGCGGAAAGCGGAACACCATGACATCTCCGCGCTCCGGCGAATTGACTTCGAATGCCTTGCGGTTCACCACCGGCAGACGTATGCCGTACTGATACTTGTTGACCAGTATGAAATCTCCGTTCTGCAGAGTCGGAAGCATTGAGCCGGAGGGAATGCGAAACGGCTCGACAACGAATGACCGCAATACAAAGACAACGAGCAATACGGGGAAAAATGCACGCGCATATTCAATAATCCATCGACCTCTGCTTCTGGGCAGAGCACTGACATTGAAAAAAGTTCGAGTGATCAGACGCCAAATTGAATCAATCAACCAGACAGTTCCAGTGACGAGTACGCCAAGAAGAAGTATGAGTGCGAAATCCATTGGAATCCTAATTTAAATTCAATAGCGCGGTTCGTGTTGAATGCGAGGAATTGAGCGAAACTTGCTCACAGATAAGTCCATTGGCCTGCAAAACCAGGTGCTGAAAGTATTTGCATAGATACTGTCTTGCCCGTGTCGCGCATATCAGCAAAGCTGCCTCAACCCCATTGGCCTTGCATGCTCTCTAGGTCGCAGTAGCTGAACGAGTCCCGTTATGCTGCAAGCTATCTATGCTTAGACATTCAAATAAGTCGCCAATTATACTGCAAGTGCCGTACTGTCACTTTGAGGAATCACGCCGCATTCAGTAAATTGCTCCGGTCGAACTTAGCGTGAACTCGCGGGCTCGCATCGATTGCGGCTGAACCGTCGTCGGCGACACAGCGGGCTCGAATCGAATGATTATTCATCTATTTCATTAAATCGTTAATTTTATTCATTGATTTACAATATAGTGTAATATTTCATTGCAATGAAAAACACTCGCCCGAATATTCTGTTCATATGCACCGATCAGCAACGATCTGACAGCCTCGGATGCGCAGGAAATCACCGCGCAAGAACCGAAAATATCGACCGTATCGCAGCCAACGGGGTCCAATTCCGCAGGCACAGCACACCGATGCAAATGTGCTCGCCGAGCAGAGCTACGATGATCTCGGGGCTCTATCCGCGAAACCACAAGCTGGCGAAGAACGGCATGGCTCTGCCTAGCGATGTACCGGTCGTGACAGACACGCTCGCGGCATCGGGGTATCGCACTCACAGTGTCGGAAAGCAGCATCTTCAGCCTTTGCTCGCACCTGCCGAGCGCCGCATGCCGGATTCTCGGGCATTTTGGACATTGCCCGAGTCGGAACACTGGCGCGGACCGTATTATGGCTATCAGTCCCTCGATCTTTTGCTCGGGGAATCGGATACAGCGCATCTTGCCGGGCATTACGCCCGCTGGCTGCACGAGAATCACCCCGAATCGGTTCCGCTTCTTCAGCCTTGCAGCGCACAGACGGCGCCACCCGAAGATCTTGATGAGATTTGGCGTTCAGCCATTGGCAATGATCATCACTACAACACCTGGATCACAGATCGGGCAATTTCCTTTCTGGAGCACAATGATGCTGCACAAGCGCCGTTTTTTATGTTTGTTTCGTATCCGGATCCGCATCATCCGTTTGATCCCACGGATTACTATGCCGATCTTTTCGACTATGCAAGCGAAACAGTGCCCCGACCTAGCAAATCGGAACTGCAGCGTCAGTTGCCCTACTACGGTCAGATGTTTCCGAAAGGACAGGGATTCAGAGAACTCTTCTGGGCGGCCCCGAATGACTTGGAGGCCGGTTCAATGATCACAACCGAATCCGTCAGTGATACGTCTTTGCAACTTGCGATCGCCCATACCCGTGCGATGATCAAGATGATCGATGATCAAGTCGGGCGACTGCTGGATTACATCCAGCGTGCGGGACTGACAGACAGCACATTGGTGATATTCACTTCGGACCACGGTGAACTGCTCGGAGATCATGGACTGCTTCACAAGGGACCGCCGCCATACCGCCAACTGACTGAAATACCCTGCCTTATGCAAGGTCCTGGAATCCCGAAGGGAATCCGCATCGATGCGCTCACCAGTCACATCGACCTTGCGCCAACCATGCTTGATGCAGCAGGAATTGGAACACAAAGGCATGCATTCGACGGCACCAGCATGCTTGCTCTTTTCGACAACTGCGCGCGACTAAGAGAATATGACTTCGGAGAGTATCACCCGTCAGCACGTCCGGAGCTCTACAACCAGACAGTTCGCACTGATCAATGGCGAATGACCGTGTATCCGAAGCAACCGGATTGGGGGGATCTTTACAATCTCGACGATGATCCGTCGGAATGTGTCAACCTGTTCGGTGAACCTGAAACTGCGGCGATTGAATCGAAACTGCGCGATGTCATCAAGGAGCAATTTCCGCCTTGTCCTGCGATAGACAATGAGTGGATTTGCCGATGGTGACCGAACTCGAATCGCGGACAGACACGATCCGAAGCCAGACAACAGACCCAATACGCCGACCAATTCGATTCAGCGCCTAGTGCTTTGGGCAGCACCGATTTGAAGTGATGGGCGAGCGCACAGCTCGGATGCCGGTGCCGTCCGTTCGCCCGTTTTGAACTTGTTCGACGTCCTGTTTCGAACGTGCGCGATCTTGCTACGCTCGCATCCCCAATGACTCGTCGACCAATTTTTCGTAGCCTCGCAGAATTTTCTGGGCTTCCTTTTCGGCTTCTTCCAATTCGCTAATGCTCAGATGACACGCAATCTCATGACCATTTTCGAGTTCCCGAATCGGAGGGCTCTGCTTGTCGCATGTTCCATCGATGCCCATCGGGCACCTGTTGAAGAACGGACAGCCGACCGATGTGATCTCCACTCCCTTGGCGATTCCGACCGCCATCTCCCGCTTTTCCATCGTGTCTTCCAGCCAGCCGATCCGAAGTTCCGGAACCGAGCTGATCAGAAGGCGGGTGTACGGGTGAAATGGCGGTTCAAGAACTTCGTCCGTCGGTCCTTGCTCTACCACCCGTCCGGCATAGAGCACCACGATCTCATCTGCGAACGAGGCGACAGTAGACAAATCGTGGCTGATGAACACAAACGACACGCCGGTCTTATCTCTGAGCGCGGTGAGCAACTTGATCACATTGGCGCCAACGATGCTGTCGAGCGCTGATGTCACTTCGTCGCACAGAAGCACTTCCGGATTTGCCGCAAGCGATCGCGCCATATTGATTCGCTGCTTCTGTCCGCCGGAAAGCTCCATTGGATAGCGGCTCGCGAATTCCGGAGGCAATTCGACCATCTGCAGAATTTCAGCGACCTTGGCATGTTTTGCCCTGCCTCTCAAGCCGTGATAGAACTCCAGAGGACGGCCGAGAATCTGTCCGATGGTCTGCTTGGGATTCAAAGCCGTATCCGCCATCTGGAACACGAACTGAATCTTTTGCAATTCTTCGCGGCTGCGATTGAGCAGACTGCCCTTCAATTCCTTGTCTTCCAGCTTCACTGTGCCCTTTGCCTGAGGCAGTATGCCGGCCATGACGCGGGCGAGTGTCGATTTCCCGCAGCCGGATTCGCCAATTACGCCGACGACATGGGCATTCATTACGTCTACGGACACATCCCGTAGAATGGGAATTGCCGGTTCGCCGTCGACGATACCGCCGTAGCCGGCAGTCATCTCTTCAACCGCGACCGCAGGCACCATGCGATCATGCTCAGCTCCCACGCTAGTGCCAAGGCCAGCTACTGGCTTGGGACGCACAGCGTCCATCAAGCGCTTGGTGTAGGCGTGAGTCGGATTGTAGATGATCTGCTCCGCTGTGCCCTCTTCCATAATCTCGCCACTGTAGAGCACTACGATGTAGTCCGCAATCTGGGCGACTACTGCAAGATCGTGAGTGACATAGATTGCCGCGGAATTTTCTTCCCGAATCACCTTCTTGAAGGCTTTGAGCACTTCGATCTGAGTAGTGACGTCCAAAGCGGTTGTCGGTTCGTCCAGAACCATCAGTTCCGGCTTGCCGCACAATGCCATCGCGGCCATAAGGCGCTGCAACTGCCCTCCGGAAACCTGATGAGGATAGCGATGGCCGATCCGGTCGGGATCCGGCAGTTCAAGCGCGTGGTAAAGTTCCGTTGCTCGCTTGTTCGCCTCTTCCTGCGTCAGAATTCCATGCAGGACCGCCGATTCGGTCACCTGCTCGTTTATGGTAATCGCCGGGTTGAACGTGGCAGCTGCGCTTTGCGCCAAATAGGCTACGGCAGCCCCACGAATCTCTCGCTGGCGCAACGGAGGCGCCGTGAGCACATCCTCGCCGTTGAGCAGCACCTGCCCTCCCGCAAACTCCAAGCCGGGCTTGGTATAGGCGAGCGATGCCAGAGAAATTGTGGTTTTGCCTGATCCGGATTCGCCAATCAAAGCCACCACCTGGCCTCTATAGATGTCAAAAGTAACTCCCTTGACGATCTGTATCTCCTTTTTCTCATCGTTGTAGGCACTGATTCTCAGGTCCTTAACTTCCAGCAATTTCGTTTGTGCTTGTGAGTCCATATTTCTACACCATCTTCTTTGCTAGGCTGCCGCCGGACTTGGCGGAAATATCGTCCACAATCAGGTTAATTGCGATTGTGAAAGTGGCGATCGCAAATGCCGGCCACACTGCCGCCCACGAGTTGTAGGTCAGTCCGGCGAGATTTTCGCGCACCATGCTACCCCAGTCAGCCGCCGGCGGCTGCACTCCGAGACCGAGAAAACTCAGACTCGAAATAAACAGAACCACGAATACGAGGCGCAGACCGAAATCGGTTGCAAGCGGCATCGCCGCATTGGGCAGGACTTCGGATTTAATGATCCACCAAAGCCCTTCTCCGCGCACTCTTGCAGCCTCTACATAGTCTTGAACCATGATGTCGAGACCCAGCGCCCGAGCTATGCGGAACACGCTTGATGCATAGATGATTCCTGCAATGAAAATCAAAATGGCAATGGACGACCCGAATGCCGCGATCGCAATCAGGCCGAGCATAATCGAAGGCAGCGCCAGTATCGAGTCATTGACGCGGCTGATTGCCATGTCGATCCACCCGCCTTTCACCGCTGCCGCAATTCCAAGAGTTATCCCGATTGCATAGGCAAGCAATGTCGAGGCAAGGGAGATGCCTATGGTCATTCGCGCGCCCCAGGCGATCCGGGAAAGCGTATCGCGGCCCAGATAGTCCGTACCTAGATAGAAAGTCCCGTATTCATTGGAATGGGCGTTCAGAAAGGAGTCGTCCCCGTCCATATCCATTTCATGGAACGGCGCAATAAAGGGACCGATCAGCGCAATGACTATCCAGAAGACGACGATGCCGGTGGCAATCTTTCCCGTCCAGGATAGCTTGATTTTTCGCTTAGGCGGTGCGTCAGGAAGTTCGTCAAACTTGTCCAGTTTTTCAACAATTTCCTGACCGACTTCGTTTTGTTTGATTTCGGATTCACTCATGGCAATTGCTCCTTATTTCGGATGACGAAGACGCGGGTTCGAAACAATTGAACCGATGTCCGCAATCAATATCAGAATCACATAGGTGCCGCAAAAAATCATTGCGCACGCCTGGACCAATGGCAGATCACGGGTTTGAACCCCGTCGATCATCAGCTTGGCTAGACCCGGATAGGCGAAAATCGTTTCTACGATTACGACGCCGCTGACCAGGTAGGCCAAATTCAGTGCGATCACATTGATGATCGGACCGATTGCATTGTAGAAGGCATGCCGCAAGATGATTCTTCCTCTCGGCACTCCTTTGAGAATCGCCATTTCAATGTACGGCGAATTCATCACATTTAAAATGCCCGCGCGGGTCATCCGGATCATCTGCGCAGACACCACGATGACCAGGGTGATGATGGGCATTGCCAAACCTTGAAGAAGCTCGAAAAATGTCATTTCGTCCCGCAGCAAGGCCGTCGATGGCAGCCAGTTCAGGTTGACGGCGAGAATCAAAACCATCAAAGTGGCGATAAAGAACTCAGGCACTGATATGGTCGCCAGCGTGCCGGCCGTGACACCGCGATCGAGCCAGGTGCCCGGATGCATCGCAGCCCAGAGTCCGAGAAATATCGAAATCGGTATGGAAATCGCGGCAACAAATCCCGCCAATATCATGGTATTGGCAAATCGGCCACCGATCAGATCGGAGATGGCCGCTCCGCCCGCCTTGGATATCCCAAGATCTCCGGTTGCCATATTGCCAAGCCACAAAAAGTATCGCACGTAGGCAGGCTGATCCAGTCCCATTTCTGCGCGCAACGCTGCCAAGGTTTCCGGTGTGGCGCTCTGGCCAAGCACAATTTGAGCCACATCGCCTGGAAGTATGCTGGTCATTATGAATACGATCACCGAAACGACGACCATAGTCGCAATGCCAATCCAGACACGGCGCAATACCATTTGCAACATCATAGTTCTATTCCTCTTTATACGGTGGGTCGTTGCAAAATATGCCGAGGAGACGTGCCGTTAAAGCATGCCTCCCCGACTGCAACTCGGAATCTGTGTTCCTAGGAATTAAGCCAGCCAGACAAATTCAGGCCACTCATTGCCGCCCAGTTGTCCAAGCGGAACCTTGGGAACACCCATGACGTTGTCGGCAATTCCGTCGTTGATGTTTGAAAATGCGGGAATCACCATTCCGCTGCCATTGTGGATCAGCGTCTGCATTTCACACATCATCTCATGACGCAGGGCGGTGTCTGTCACTGAGAGAACTTCCTGCAGCAAAACACCCATTCGCTCATTGTTCCAGTAGGTGTCGTTCCACGCGGCGCCTGGTCCGAACTGGATTGCCATTTGCGACTGCGCTGTCGGACGCATGTTCCATGTGACGACGTTCAATGGCTCATTCATCCATATTGCGCCCCAGTAGCCATCAGTCGGCACCTTGGTGATTTTCAGGTCGAAGCCAATTTTGGCGCAGTTTGTCTGCGCTAGCAGGCAAGCTTCCTCGATACCTGAAGTCACAGGCGCTACATACAGCTCTGCAGACGAATATCCGGATTTCTCAAAGTGGAATTTAGCCTTGTCGGGGTCAAACTCCCGCTGCGGCAATTCGTGGCAGTGATCCGGTCCATGCGCCGATGAAATCGGAGTGTCATTGCCCACAGACCCCCTGCCCTTGAGTATTCGTTTGACGATGCGTTCGCGGTCCTGAATGTATTGCAGTCCCTTGACAAAATCGTCATTCGATCCGGGTTCGGCATTTTTAAGTGCGCAAATACCGAGCTGCAATGCGGCCGGTGTTGAAAGCAGCGTCACGCCTTCGGCTTCTTCGACCTGCCTGAACGCATTCGGATTTATCTGCGTTGCCAGCTGGACGTCGCCTGCAATCAGCGCATTGACGCGAGCTACCGGGTCGGTGATGGCAGTGATTTCCAGTCCGTCCAGATTCGGTCCGTCGCGCCAGTAGTTCTCATTGCGAGAATGCACCGACTTGACGCCAGGCTCAAACGAATCAAGCACGAACGGACCTGTGCCGATACCGTCGCCTGTCGTTCCATTCTTGACGATCTTGGCCTGAAACAGTCCGAGCAGTGTCGGCAGGTCGGCGTTCGGCGTATTGAGTACCGCCTTGACCTCGTGCGAGTTCACTTTCTTCCATTCCTGAATGGATGCAAGAACGGATTTGATGACCGAAGTCGAATCCTCGCCCATGTGACGATTCATGCTGTAGACGACATCGTCTGCGGTAAACGGCGAACCGTCATGGAACGTTACTCCCTTTCGAAGCTTCAGGGTCCATTCGCTCGCATCGGCGTTCGGCTCGATGGTTTCGGCAAGTTCCCCACGCGTCGTAAGATCGTCGTTATGCTGAATCAGGTTGTTGTAGATCGCCCGGCCTCGCGTATAGTCGATTGTCGATGTGAACAGCGGAGGATCCAGCTGATCGTCCGGACCATGCAAGTTGGACACCATGCGAACAAAACCGCCCTTTTTCGGCATTTCAGCCATTGCCTTCTGGCCCGAAAATAGCAGATGCTTCGCTGTCGCCAGTGAAACGCCTGTTACAGCCATCAGCTTGAGTACGTCGCGGCGACGGAATCCGCCTTTGACGGCGTTTTCTACCAAGCCCTTTTCATACGGGGACAAACGCGACAGCTTAAGGTCTCCGGACTTGTGTTCAGGGGTAAATTTATCTTTCATAGTAGTAAGATTTCTCCATGCTAAAGTTCACTTGAAAATTGTTGATTGACGGGATGAGAGTCGCCAGAGGTCACGCGTCATGACATGCACGAATCAGATATGTAAGCCGAGGATGAACACCGCGGAACCGAAGGCGAGACAACAAGAAAGTGCTCAGCGCAGGCAAAATCGAATTTTGTCGCACCTACTCTCCACCCGAATTTTTGATTTTTATTTGCATTATTTCCTATAAGATTCGCTCATTATCGACAATTCGGCCGGTGATTGCAAATTTACTATTCTAAGATCGCAAACTCGGCGGACGAACTCCCAGCCCTTCTCGGATCGCCTTGCAACGCCCGATGAATACTGCGAATAAAATGCTCCCGACTCAGTCAGAGCCGGATTTGCCGAATACCTGAGCGAGAACCAGCGCAGCGGTGGTGATGACGATCAGCACGGTCGAAATTGATGCGATCGTAGGATCGATCTGATCGCGGAGCGCCAGAAACATGCTTCTGGTTATTGTGGACATATCTCCGCCGGTAATGAACAGCGCCACAATCACTTCGTCAAACGACACCACGAATGCCAGCAAAGCGCCGCTGATCACGGAAAACCGGATTTGAGGCAGCGTAATCACTAAAAAAGCCTTCAGCCGAGATGCTCCAAGGCTTCTCGCCACCAATTCCTGATTCATGTCGTAGCTCTTAAGCCCGGCACTGATCACAATAAGGCAAAGCGGCAGCGCCAAGACTGTATGCGCCAGCACCAGGCCAAGCATTGTGTTGTTCAACTTCAGCTTGGCATAGGCGAAAAATACGCCAATCGCGATCAAAATAAGCGGCACCATCATCGGCGTAATTAGAAGAATAAAGATCCATCGGGCCGCCTTCAGATTTGAAACAAACAGGCCGTATGCTGCCATAGTGGCGACCGGCGTGGTCACAATCACAGTAAGAAGCGCCGCCTTGACCGATACCCAGGTTGCCGTCATCCATTCGGTAGATCCAAAATAATTGTCATACCAGCGCAACGACCATACCCGCGGCGGAAACTCGAGATACTGAGAGTCCGAGAAAGACATCGGAATCACTATCAGCGTGGGAATCACAAGAAACATCATGATCAATCCGGACACGACATACAGCCACAGCCGTCCGCCGTGGGTCACCTGAGTATCCGAAACCGGTCTCGACAGCCAGTTCATGCGCCCTGCCCTCCGAGCACCTTGTCCAGGCGCAGCAGCCGATGGGCAAGAAACAGCACGGCCAAGGTCAGCGCCATCAGCACCACGCCGAGTGCGCTTGCAGTACCGAAATTGAAGAACAAGTCGATCAGCGTCTCGATCTTCATTGACACCATGATGACCTTGCCTCCGCCCAGAACTGCCGGTGTCACGAAAAAGCCCAGGCACAGCACAAAGACAACCACCATGCCTGCAAGCAATCCCGGCAGCGACAAGGGAAAAAACACCAGCCAGAATGCCCGGGTCGGCGCGGCGCCGAGGTTGGATGCCGCCTTGACGTAGTCGGAACTGATTGCGCGCATGGATGCATAAAGCGGCAGCACCATGAAAGGAAGCATGATATGCACCATTCCCACCAGCGTCCCGTTCAAATTGTGCGCCAGTTTCAACGGCTGCTCCCAAAGTCCCAGCTCGATTCCCCATTCATTCACCAGCCCCTTGCGTTGCAGCACGACCAGCCAGGCGTAGGTGCGAACCAGCAAAGAGGTCCAAAACGGCAGCAATACGGCAAACAGTCCGATCGCGGCCCAGCGTCTGGGAAGCTGGGAAAGAAAATATGAAAACGGATAGCTGATCAGAACGCAAAACACGGTAGTCAGAATGCTGACCTTGAATGTCGTCACAAAAATCCGCGTATACGATTTGCTGTCAAGCATCCGTGCGTAGTTGCTGAGCGACAGCGCCCCTTCGTCGTTGAACAGCGAAAGCCAGAACAGCCACCCGACGGGTATGACGATAATGACGAATACAAGAGCAATCGCGGGCAGCGACAAGCCGAACATCGCGAGCTTTTCGCGCGTCTCGTCTTGACGCAGTGCGCGCTCGTTCAGGGCATCAGGCATGGCAATTCTGCAAAGCGGCTGTCATTGTCGCTCGCCGCCTCCGTCATTCGGAATCAGGACAGCTTCCTCCCAATGCAGGCCCAGGCGCACTTCCCCGCCCTTTGCGGGCAGCGATGCAACCGCGTCTTTCTGGCTGATTCCGCGCATCGTGACGCGCGTACCGCTTCGCAATGTGACGTAGGCGACAAAGCTTTCTCCCTGAAAAACCACGTCCTCGACAATGCCGGAGAAAATGTTGTAGTCCGGATTGCTGTCGTCAGGCAAAATAACGAGTCTCTCAGGACGCAGCATCAGGCTGCAGTCGCCATCCGGCACGCTGCCCGACACTTTGAGCGCGTTGCCGTCAAGCATGACCTTCGCGTTGCTTCGCGTCACAGGAATCAAGGTGGATTCGCCGATAAAGTTCGCCACGAACGGCGTCGCAGGATAATCGTAGATCGTGCGAGGGGTGTCGCACTGTATAAGCCGGCCGTGATTGATCACCGCCACACGATCCGACATCGTCAGCGCCTCGCGCTGATCATGGGTCACATAGACGGTGGTGATGCCCAGTTTTTCGTGCAGACGCCTAAGTTCGATCTGCATATGGTCTCGAAGCTTCTTGTCGAGTGCGGACAGCGGTTCGTCCATCAGCAGAATGCGGGGCTCGAACACGATTGCCCGTGCAAGCGCCACCCGCTGCTTCTGCCCGCCGGAAAGCTGATCAATTCGCCGGTCAGAGAACCCGTCGAGCTGAACTGTGGAAAGCGCGTTTTCTACGCGCTCTCGAATTTGCTCTGTCGCCACGCTGCGAAGCTTGAGCGGAAAGCCGATATTTCCGGCTACTGTCATATGAGGAAACAGCGCGTAGTTCTGGAACACCATTCCCACATCGCGCTTGTGCGGAGGGGTGCGAATCACCTCGCGGTCTCCGAACCGCACGCTGCCGCTGTCAGGACGCGTAAAACCGGCCAAGACCATGAGCAAAGTGGTTTTGCCGGAACCGGAGGGACCGAGCAGAGTCAGAAATTCCCCGCTGCTGATTTCCAGATCAACATTGTCAAGCGCATAGACCGGTCCATAGGTCTTGACAACCTGACGGATATGGATTGGCAATGCCTTGATCACAATTCAAGCCCAATCGCTTCGCCTGTCCGGTAAAGCTGCAGTAGCGGCTAGTAGCACTTGCAGACAGAGGCGCCGGAGCATCGAACGCAATGCCCCGGCGCGCAAATCATCAAGAGCGGCCGCAGTCAGACGCCTGACCGGCAATCGCTCACGCAAAGAATCTATTCCGTCATCATGTCCGTGTACATCTCGGATGCCGTTTTCTCCCACTTGGCATACCATTCCTGGCTGATTGGCAGCAGCTTCGAGGCATTGTCCGGATGGGAAGGCAGGCTCATCGCAAGACCTTCATCAATCTTGCCGGTGTCGTAAGCCGTGGTGTTCGTAGGTCCGTACGTGATGTATTGCGGAATGTCCGCCTGATACTCGCCCTTGCTCATCTCTGCGATGACTTTCATAGCAAGTTCAGGGTTCGGAGCGCCTTTCGGGATGCCGAAGCAGTCATAGTCCTGCAGGCCCTGGCTGTAGGTGTACTTAAGGTTGCCGCCATCGGCGATAGCCACGTCGAAGCGCCCGTTCCATCCGGTAGACATGTCCACTTCGCCATCTTTCATGAGCTGGGCATGCTGGGCGCCCGAACTCCACCACACTGCAACATGAGGTTTCAATTCCCTGATCTTGTCGAGCGCGCGATTGATGCCTTCTTCGCTGTCAAGCACGCCGTAGACCTGTTCCGGGGGAACGCCGTCCGCCATCAGCGCCGGCTCAAGCATTCCGTGCATCTTTCCGCGAATGGAGCGGGTGCCGGGGAACTTTTCCACATTCCAGAAATCCGCCCAGTTCTGAGGGCCATTGTCGCCGTAGGTGTCCGTATTCCAAGCCATGACCGTGGCGAATACGATGGTTCCGACGCAGCACGAAAGCTGGGTGTCGGCGACAAAGTTGGACGTATCGATCATCGAATAGTCCAGCGGAATGAGTATCTCTTCTGCACAGCCGCGCGCGCCGCCGCCCGAACCGGTGTCAATGATGTCCCACGGCACGGATCCTGCCGCAACTTTGGTGCGAACCTGGCCGATGCCCTTGTACGTTTCTTCCTTGATGGTGATGCCCAGGGCTTCGGATACGGGCATGAAAAGAGCCTTGCTCTGCGCGTCCTGATAGGAACCGCCCCACGACGCGATCGTGACCTCGTCGGCCGAAGCGGTCACTCCGGCGAAAGCCAGGCTTGCGGTGCTCAATAGCATTAGCAGTTGTTTCTTCATTCTAAGTCTCCTTGATGTTTAGTGAAATTATTTTTATTCAAGCCGGCAGCCCGCTTCGGAACTTCGCCGGAAAAATTGATTTGCGATTATAGTCAAATCTCCGAGCCGTCGAGACTCCGTTTCCAACGCCTCTGTGCCGCAAGGCCGACCGCCAAGCGCAGCCGGCACAAATCGGATCGACGACATGACTCGCCCGAATTGCAAACGTAGAATCATGTCTGACTGATCGACGAAAATGCGGGGAGTGCGTCCTGCTCGCTGCTTTATTTGCAGTCACTGCCTGACAGCAGCCTGGCACAAGATAGTGACGCTATGGCAAATCGGCCTTGCCGCACAACACTGCGACGGCTATCCGCCTTAAGATCTGTCAGTCGGGCGACTGCGCAAATACAATCGATTCGGCAATTGAACGGACAGCCGGATCCGGAACCTCGCCCATAACGACAACGTTGTACGCATCGACAATGCGCCCGTATGCGTGAACCGCGCCAAGTCGGCTTAGGCCGTCTAGATACTTGTCCTGACTGTCCATGTCCTTGCGTATGAAGACAGATACGCTCGACAGTCCGTCGGAAAAGACGATGTGCTCGTACTCGCCGGCGCCGACAGGGGTATGAGTGCGCAAATGCTCGATCAGGCGGTATCCGTCCGGAACCGATTGCACCGTCCATGCCGATTCATCAGCCGAAATTTGCGATGCAAGATTCTGATCGAACGTCCAGACGTAGTCGGTGCCGATATTGACCGGCGACATGGCTTGTCCTGCCACATCCTCGCCTACTCGCAGTTCCACGAACATGTAGCTATCTACCATTTGCCCCCGGACATTCAGCAAATCAGATCGCAATACCAAGCCTGTTGTCAGATCGATCCACAAGTCAAGCCCGTAGCGGTACTCGTCCTCGGGAATGAAGGTCACACGCGTTACGTCGCGGCCGACAATCCGTTTGGATTCTCGAAGCCTTATTTGGTAGTTGCGCCTGAGTTGGTCGACTTTCGACGGATCGATGGCAGGACTGCGGTAGGACGAATTTGTCCCTTTGGACTTGTAATACCCCTCCTTGGTTTCGGGAAAGTAGCACCATACGCCGGAATTCGTCTGCACGATTTCCTGCGCAACGCCATTCATTGATACCAGGCGCTCCTTGAATCCTCCCTCATTGGATGTGTGTACAATCTGTACCACGTCCCTGGTATTCCCGAATGAATAGACATAGGTTCCCTCGTAGTCCAGATCGGCAGATGCGATCTGCATCCTTGCGAGCAGTTCGTGCAGCGTTTCAGAAGAAAACGCCGGATTGAAGATTCCGCAAATTGCCAAAGCGCATGCCATGGCTGCCGCCCGACTGCGTACGCCGCGCCGTTGATGTCGCAGCGCGGCATGCCGAGTTCTATCTGCAATTGGCTTACAGAGTGTCATTTCGAGCGTAGGAAACCAGTCTCAAGTGATTCGGCCTGCCGTCGACAGAATAATCATTGTGACTCAGCACCAATGCGCTGAGCAGGTTTTCCTGCTCGGAACTCAGCACACTGCGAGACAGCCACTGAGTCGAATCTACCGCCTGCTGTCCAAATAGAGCGGGGCCGGCAGCCAAATCCGCTGGAACAGACGCTGGCGCACTGCCCGGAAGTTCCGCAGTCGGAGGAATAGCAATAAAGGCAACCGCCGCAACGGTTGCAGCAACGGCAGCGCCGCCGTACCAAATCGATGCCCGCTGGCGCCATTCGGCGATTCCGGACTTGATCTGGCGCCACATATCTGAGAAGCCGTCCTGTCCAAGCCTGTCCTCGGATTGGCAGCGTCGGGCGATGGCCAAGGCGGCAGATGCAACATCGGTTTCGTACAGGTAGTCCGATCTGTCATTGCGCAGCACGCTGCGGATCATATGGTACTGCCGCCAGCGATGCTGTAGTCGCGAGTCATCGCGAAGTGCCTCAATTAGAGCTTCGCGCTGTTCGACGGCACATTCGTCGTCCATCAGGCTCGAAAGCGCTTTAATTTTCTGTTTCATGATGCTGGTAGGGTGAATTGGTTCAATCTGATTTGTTCTTGCCTAATACGATTCCTGTCTCTTCGAATACCTTGGTACGAGCCCGATTGATGCGCGAACGCACAGTTCCATCCTTGGTGCCTGTTATTTCTGCTATCTCGCTATAGCTTTTCAATTCGACATCGCACAAAAGCAGTGCCTCGCGCAACTTCGGGGTCAGGCTGCTGATCGCATGCCACACCGCCTTGGCGGTCTCGTTCCGTATCGCCAATGACTCGGGGTCTTCGGAGTGATAGGTCTGATCATGGACCGAACTCGGTCCTGCCACCATGCCCGCCGATTCTGCGCCGTCACTGTCGCTTTGCGCGCCCGAATAATATTCCTCATAGGAAATCCCGCTCGCTGCTGGAGTGTTTCTTAGCTTTTGTATCAAATTCAGAGCCAGATTTCGGCCGATCGTAAAATGCCATGTCTTGAAAGAGGATCTCCAGCCGAACAGATTGATTCTGGTTATGGCTCTCGCATATGTCTCCTGCACCAGATCCTGCAAATCGAAATGATTCAGGCTAGAGAACTTTCTCGCCAGAAAGTCACCCAATTCGAACTGATACCTGTTGACAACAATTCTCCAGTCCCTGTCATCTTCCTTCCTGATCCGTGCAAGTTCACTTTCAATTTTCCTTACTGCCGAGTGCTCGCCGGATTCCGCAGCGTCTGTCAACTGACGGTTCAACTCGGCCGCCCGATCGAATCTGGCTTGAATTCCTCTAATAACTTCGGCAACGAAAGCTTCTTCTTTTTCGTCTATGGTCATCGCCCGCCTGACAGTGCGCATTTGCAAGCGCCGATTGAGCGACACTGATTTAGACAGCGCAAATGCTTGATTAGTTCTACAAATTGAACCTAAATGATACTTGACCGAATCGGCATCGATTCGATTTCGAATTGCGCCTGCATGCGCATTCGCCATATTTATGCGAATTGACCCAAGCCATGCGTGGCGCTCATCAGGTAAAATCGGCAAAATAGCCTTGACTCCCCATTTAAGTTCGATCTAAGGCGAATGCAAATATCTACGGACATCATTGTTGTCGGAAGCGGCCTAGCCGGTCTGACACTGGCGCTGAAGGCCGCCAGGGCACAATTCAAGGTCGCCATCGTAACCAAGGATGCCCTGGAGGAAAACTCCAGCTATTACGCTCAAGGCGGCATCGCCGCAGTCTGGAGCGACGAGGACAGCTTCGAGTCGCATGTCGGCGATACGCTTTCAGCCGGCGCCGGACTGTGCAATCGCGAAACAGTCAGCCTGGTTGTCAACAAGGGTCCCGAATCGGTTCAATGGCTGATCGACAGCGGGGTCTTTTTCTCCCGGCGCTCCGATGAAGGCGGGCACGCGTCGGAATACCACCTGACCAAGGAAGGCGGGCATTCCGCGCGCCGGGTGATTCATGTCGCCGATTCCACCGGACGCAGCGTCGAAAATACATTGGTCACCCTGATTCGAAATGAAAGCAATATCCATGTTCTGGAAAGTCACATCGCCATCGACCTAATTACCGGAGCTTCGGACGACACCGCATCCGAGCAGGAAATCAAGGGGCTGTACTCGCTTGACATCGAAAGCGCCCAAGTGACTACGATCGTGTCAAAATTCGTTGTTCTCGCAACCGGCGGCGCTTCCAAATCCTATCTTTACACCAGTAATCCGGACACATCGACCGGCGACGGGATTGCAATGGCATGGCGCGCCGGGTGCCGGGTGGCCAACATGGAATTTGTCCAGTTCCACCCGACGTGCCTGTATCACCCGCATGCCAAGTCATTTCTAGTGACCGAGGCGATTCGAGGCGAAGGCGGTCGACTGCTGCTGCCTGGCGGCGAGCGATTCATGCACCGCTACGACGAGCGCGGGGAACTTGCGCCGCGAGACATCGTGGCGCGCGCCATCGACAGGGAAATGAAAAGCGCAGGGCTTGACAATGTCTATCTTGACATCAGCTTCAAGTCGCGCGAATTTCTAGAATCGCACTTTCCGAACGCGATGGCCAAATGCGCCTCGTTCGGAATCGACATCACCGCCGAACCCATTCCTGTCGTACCTGCTGCGCACTATACATGCGGCGGCATTGTCGCCGACCTTGACGCAAGAACCGACATTCCGGGCCTGTATGCGGTCGGCGAATGCGCCTGTTCCGGTCTGCACGGAGCCAACCGACTGGCGAGCAATTCATTGCTGGAGTGCCTTGTGTTCGCAGACGCTGCGTTTCGCGACATCCGCCGCATCGCCGGATCGAGCAATCCGCCGTCGCACTCCCTGCCGCCCTGGGATGCGAGCCAGGTAAGCGACCCCGACGAACTGATCGTCATTTCCCATAACTGGGATGAGCTTCGAAGGGTCATGTGGGACTATGTGGGAATCGTGCGCACCCGCAAGCGTCTTTTTCGCGCGCAGCGGCGCGTCAATCTGCTCGGAGAAGAAGTCAAAGATTTCTATAGCAGTTTTAGCGTTAACCGCGACCTGATCGAATTAAGGAACCTTGTACTGGTCGCCGACCTGATCGTCAGATGCGCGCTTGAACGCAAGGAAAGCAGAGGGCTTCACCATGTCCTGGATCATCCCGACCCCGACGACAGCTATTTACGTGACACGATTCTGAGTCCGACGACTCGCAGCAGCGCCTGATGCCTGTTCCAAGTCCGGAAGCATTGACAGTAATGCTCCGGCGATCATCCATAACCGATTTCACCGAGAAACATTCCTAACATGAATGCCGGTTGATGCGACATCAGTTTCGAGCATTTTTGAGTCTTAGGCAATATTCTTGACTATTATCGCAACTAACACTGACGGCCCGCCGCTCGGGTCGGCGACAGTATCGACAGCGATCTTGATACGACGGAGGCAATTTCGACGACCGAATGAATGATCGCGACAGTCTTCCCTGCCTGACTGTGCGCCTCATGTCCGAGATTATTGTTAGTCAGCCAGTTGCGAACCTTCCTCACTGCAATTTAACATTAGGGTTCGGTGGTCAAGAATCGCTTCCACTCAGTAGCCCGGCGTCCATGCCTTCGCGTCGACGAGTCCCTCGATAGTCTGGCCGTCCGGCACGGCTCCCAGCCCGCTGTCAACAGCAATTCGCGCTACAGCGACTGCGATTTCCCGGCTCAGCGAGCGGATGCCGTCCAGGTCCGGCAGTAGCGAAGCGCCAATCGCCGCGGCGTCTGCGCCGGAGTTGCCGATAACCCGGGCAACTGCGTTCATCATTTCATCTGTGACACGCCTGGCATGCACCGCCGTGAGACCTAGACCGATTCCCGGAAACGCATACGCGTTGTTGCACTGGGCAATCTCATAGCGTATTCCGCCGCACTCGACCGGCGGAAACGGGCTCCCGGTTGCCACAAGCGCCCTGCCCTCGGTCCAGTTCAGGATATTTGCCGGAGTCGCCTCGGCCCGCACCGTAGGGTTGGACAGCGGAAACACAATCGGCCTGGTCGTGCGCGAATCCATCGACTGCACGACATCGCGGGTAAAAAGACCGGGCTGACCGGATACGCCGATCAAGATATCCGGAGCCACATTGCGTATCACGTCGATCAGTTCCAACCCGCCGCTCCAATTGCTGAAATCGCCCGCCCTGCGCACGAAGGGCTGCTGGTAGGTCTGTATTGCCGGGGTGTCCTCGCGAATCAGGCCGTGACGGTCGATCAGGTAGATCGAGCGCGCCGCCTTTTCAGGGCTGCCTCCGTCGGCGGCCATCGCCTGCGTGCATCCGCGGGCTATTCCGCATCCGGCCGAACCGGCGCCGACAATCACAATCTTGCAATCGGCAAGCTTCTTTCCCGCCGCCGAACATGCAGCAACCAGACTGCCCACTGTCACTGCCGCCGTGCCTTGTATGTCGTCATTGAAGCAGCACAGGCGATCATTGAATTTGTCCAGCAACCGCGTCGCGTTCAATGGCCCGAAGTCTTCAAACTGGACCACCGCATTCGGCCACTTGCGATGCACCGACATCAGCACCTGCTCGACAAAATCGTCGTATTCGATTCCGCGGATTCTCCGGTGCTGCCAGCCGACATAAAGAGGGTCGCCGAGCAGTTCTTCGTTCTCGGTTCCCACATCAAGCAGTATCGGCAGGCAAATATTGGGATCGATTCCGCCCAGCGCCGCATACAGGGACAGCTTGCCAATCGGAATTCCCATGCCGCCGACGCCCTGGTCGCCAATCCCCAGAATTGCCTCGCTGTCGGTGATGACAATGATCTCTACCGATTCGTTGGAAACGTTTGCCAGCACTGCATCAAGGTGTGCCCGCTCCGGATAGCTGATAAACAGGCCGCGAGGCTTTCTGTAGATCTCCGAGAACAGACGGCACGCATCGCCGACCGTCGGCGTATAGATGATCGGGATCATCTGCGATGCGTAGCGAATGACCAGGCTGTAGAACAGCGTCTCGTTCAAATCCTGAATCTGACGCAGGTAGATGTGCTTTTCCAGGTCATTCGGCTTTGCCTCGTAGGCGCGGTAGGCGCGCTCGACCTGGCGTTCGAGAGACTCCTCGCGATAAGGCAGCAGACCCAGAAGTCCCATTTCAATTCGTTCCTGACGAGAGAATGCTGTTCCCTTATTGAATTGCGGCAACTCAATCAGTTGCTGGCCGCGCGGAGATTTCTTGTCTGGCATAATGATTTTTCCAATTGTTCGGATGTTGCAAATGCTCGCAAATCAAGGTCTCCGCCGGCTTAGGCGGTTACAGTTTCAGCCGCGCTCAAAACCGGTAATGAAAGTTTGCGAGCCCGCCTTGACCCGCAAGGTCACGGCGTACTGAAGTCGTTACGAATCCTTTCAATCATGAGCGCGGCATTCCGGGTCTCCGGTGTCGCGCCATCTACCAGCCAGGCATGCAATTCGTCGTAGCGGCAATCAAACAGATCTGACAGCGCAGAGCGCTCGTGCGGAGTCAGCGAATCAAAATTGCGCTCGACGAATCGAAGCAGCAATGTATCAAGTTCGCGGGTACCCTGGCGACACCTCCAAAGCAGCCGGTTCCTGAGCGCCCGGTCGCTGTGCGCACCCTCCCGGATCAGTGCCGGGAAGCCAGCAGAAGCTTGATCTCTGCGATCGCCTTTCCGGGATTCAGATGCTTCGGACATGTGTTCGTACAATTCATGATCGTATGGCAGCGGTACAGCCTGAAAGGATCTTCGAGCTCATCCAGGCGTTCGCCGATAGATTCGTCGCGGCTGTCGGCGATCCAGCGGTAAGCCTGCAGCAAAATCGCCGGCCCCAGGTAGCGATCGGAATTCCACCAGTAGCTGGGGCAGCTGGTCGAACAGCAGGCGCACAATATGCACTCGTACAGCCCGTCAAGTTGCGCACGTTCGTCCACAGACTGCAAGGTCTCGCGATCAGGCAGGGGCGACTTGGTCTGCAGCCACGGCTTGATCGAAGCGTATTGCGCATAGAAATGCGTCAGATCCGGCACCAGATCCTTGACCACCTGCATGTGCGGCAGAGGGTAGATTCTGGCAGTGCCGGCAATGTCCTCGATCGGCTTGATGCAGGCCAGAGTGTTGGTGCCATCGATATTCATTGCGCACGAACCGCAGATTCCTTCCCGGCAGGACCGGCGAAATGTCAAGGTGGAATCGATTTCGTCCTTGATCTTGATCAGCGCATCCAGCACCATCGGCCCGCAGCGATCCAGGTCCAGATCGTAGCTGTCGATTCTGGGAGACTCTTCAGAATCAGGGTTCCAGCGGTAGATTCGAAATGTCTTGGCATTCGCCCCCGACGATTCCGACGCATGCTTTCGCCCTTCCTTGATTCTGGATTTCTTCGGTAGTCTTATTTTTGCCACAGTGTGTGCCCGCGTTTAGTAGACCCTCGCCTTGGGGGAAATGACATCGACGTCATCCGTCAATGTAAAAAGATTCACAGGACGGTAATCCAGCGCAACTGCGCCGCTGCCGTCCAGCCACGAAAGCGTGTGCTTCATCCAGTTTTCGTCATCGCGGTCCGGATAGTCGTCTCGCGCATGCGCACCCCGGCTCTCAGTTCGATTCACCGCCGAATGCGCCGTCACAGCAGCCTGGCGCACAAGATTGTCGAGTTCCAAGGTTTCCGCCAGATCAGTATTCCAGATCATCGAACGGTCCTCGATTCCCAGATCCTGGAGTTCCGCCCACACTTCGCGCAAGCCTTCGACACCTTCGCTGAGCGTGTCGCCGGTGCGAAAAACAGCACAGTACCGCTGCATCACCCGTTGCATCCTGTCACGAAGCTTCGCTGTTCGGACCGGGCCCTTGCAATGGCGCAGCCGGTCGAAATGATCCAGGCATTCGTCGTGAATCAGACGAGGCAGCGAGCGCCTGGACTCGTCGCTCCTGACAAGCTGAATGGCACGTCGCGCCGCCGCTTCTCCGAACACAACCAGATCTAGCAATGAGTTGGATCCCAGCCTATTGGCGCCATGCACCGAAACGCAAGCGGTCTCGCCGATCGCCATCAGTCCCGGAACGATGCTGTCGCCGCCGGAGCCGCTGAGCACCTCGCCATGGTAGTTGGTCGGTATTCCGCCCATGTTGTAATGCACCGTAGGGATCACCGGAATCGGCGACTTGGTGACATCGACACCGGCAAAGATTTTCGCAGTTTCGGAAATGCCCGGCAGCCTTTCCTGCAGCACTTCGGGCCCTAGGTGCTCCAGGTGCAGATGAATGTGGTCCGCGTCGTTGCCGACCCCTCTTCCGGCTTGGATTTCCATCGTCATTGACCGGCTCACCACATCCCTGGACGCCAGGTCCTTGGCGTTTGGCGCATAGCGTTCCATGAATCGCTCTCCGTCGGCATTGGTCAAATAGCCGCCCTCTCCACGAGCGCCTTCGGTAATCAGACAGCCGGAGCCGTAGATTCCCGTTGGATGAAACTGGACAAATTCCATGTCTTGAAGCGGCAGTCCGGCGCGCAGCACCATCGCATTGCCATCGCCGGTACACGTATGCGCCGAGGTGCAGGAAAAGTATGCCCGTCCGTAGCCGCCCGTAGCCAGTATCACGACCTTCGCCTGAAATCGGTGAAGCGAGCCGTCCTCAAGGCACCACGCCATGACGCCCCGGCATTCGCCGCCGTCCATCAGCAAGTCGAGGGCGAAATACTCGATATAGAATTCCGCCTTGTGCTTCAGCGCCTGCTGATACAGCGCATGCAGTATCGCATGGCCGGTCCTGTCGGCGGCAGCGCAAGTGCGCATCGCCTGGCCTTCTCCGAAATGCGTCGTCATGCCGCCGAATGCGCGCTGGTAGATTCTTCCGTCCTCGGTGCGCGAAAACGGGACTCCGTAATGCTCTAGCTCCACCACCGCATTCGGCGCCTCGCGGCACATGAACTCGATGGCATCCTGATCACCCAGCCAGTCGGACCCTTTGACGGTGTCATACATGTGCCATCGCCAGTCGTCTTCATTCATATTGCCCATGGCGGCACTGATTCCGCCTTGCGCGGCCACAGTGTGGCTGCGGGTTGGAAACACCTTGGTGATGCAGGCGGTAGTCAGGCCGGATTCAGCCACGCCGAACGCCGCTCGCAAGCCCGCGCCGCCAGCGCCCACAACAACGACATCGTAGGAGTGATCGATTACTTCGTAGGAATCAATTGACATGGGTGAAGCTAAAGCGCCATCTGCAGAATTGAAATCACACTCAGAATCGCCAGCATCGCCGAAACGAATTTGACAGCCAGAATCGACGCAATCTTAAATCCTTCATGATGCAAATAGTCTTCGATCACCACCTGCAATCCAAGCTGCAAATGATAGAACATCGACACGATGAAAGCGATGAGAAGCGTCGCAACCCAGGGTGATGCCATCCAGCCGTAGATGTCAAGGAAGCATGCTCCGCTGAGCGAGACGGCGGAAAAAGTAAACCACAGCGTCAACGGCACCAGCGCAACCGCAGTGATCCGCTGCCACCACCAATGCGCAGATCCGTGCTTGGCGGAACCAAGTCCGGCAACACGCGCTAAAGGTGATCGAAAACTCGTCATGTCACGCTAGGCGCATGCTGCGTATCCTGCAGTCCAGACAGAGACTGTCAGAACCAGGGTGGCAGCGACTACGCTCCACCCGCTTTTTCGCACCTGATGCAGTTCGAAGCCGCGGCCGCTGTCCCAGAAAAGATGCCGTATCCCGTTGCACAGATGATAGAAAGTCGCAAGGCTCCACAAAAACAGGAGAATCCGGCCAGGAATGCTGGACAGAAAGCCGAAAATCGCCAGAAACAGTTCCTGATCATAAGCGACCGCGCTCAGCCACACAGCAATCAGGACAGCGCCGCCGGCGAGTGCAATTCCGGTCAATCGATGGAGAATTGACAGTACCGAAGTCAGCTGCCTTCGGTAAATCTGAATATGCGGAGACAGTGGGCGAAAACGCTGATTCATCGGTCAAAGGTCACAGCACCGGCCGGATTTTCCGCATACGGACCACTTGGACAGCTCAAAAATCGATGCATCTGCCGCCTCTTTCCCAATCTCCGAAACGCGTCGGGTCAGGACGCGGAGGCATTTTGCGGTCTTGCAACGCTGCGGTTGTGGGCTTTTGCTGAACATCTTGAGAGGCGTCTTCAGACATCACATCCCCATTTTCACGGAATCGGGTATTATTCTGTGCGTCCATTGTCCATCCTGTTTTTCGGTTCAAATTTCGCCAGCGTCTTTTAAAAATGAACAGCGAGCCATTGCTCAAACTAAGTCACTACGGACTGCTGCGGGTCACCGGGTCCGAAAGTGAATCCTTCCTCCAGCGCCAAATTACAAACGACATCGGCGTTGCAACTGCAAACCGCATATGTCCTAGCGCATATCTTACTCCGACAGGAAGGGTTTTGGCTAATTTTCTTGTCATTCGGCGCGACGAAGGCTTTGTGCTGATCTGTTCCGTCAGCATCGCCGATTCCTTGGCTGCACGGCTGAAAATGTATGTCATGCGAAGCGATGTCGCCATAGAGGCCGCAACGGACCTTGCGGCTGCCGGCATCCAGTCAGGGGTGGCGAACCAAGCGACCGAGTGCCTGAATATTCCGCAATGGCCGGCAATTCCCGGAGATGTTGTCTCTGTCGATTTGTGGAGTCTGATCAGAATGCCGGGCGAATCCGCCAGAACACTGCTGATCGGCCCTGCTTCGCGCCTTGGCCAACTCGATCCGGCACCGGATATCAGGCGGCGCTGGGAGCTTTTTGACATTAGGGCCGGGCAACCGCTGATCCACCAGGATACTGCCGAGCTATTCACCGCGCAGGCAGTCAATCTGGACCTTACAGATTCTGTGAGTTTTACCAAAGGGTGCTTTCCGGGACAGGAAATCCTAGCCCGACTGCATTATCGCGGACGCACCAACAGGCGAACTGTTCGCGGCCTTGCAGATTCTGCTGCCGACCTGGCGCCCGGTGCGGCCATAACGTGCGATGCCTTGGCAGGCGCTCAGGAAGGCACTGTCGTAAACGCAGCGCCGTCCGACTCGACAGACGGCTATGAAATATTGGCTTCGGTGCCGCTTAAATTCCTTAATAACCATCCGCTTACAATAAATAATTCATGTCAAATGGAAATCATTCCCGACGGTCTTCCATACGCTTTGCCAGAACTGAGCTAAGCCATCAAGGCTATTGTCCGGTTTCGCGCTGGCCGGTGTCCAGATCGACCAGCTTGTAAAAGGTTTCTCCCTCCTTGATCAGCCCGAGTTCCATGCGTGCGCGCTCTTCCATGGTCTCTTCGCCTGATTTCAAATCGATGACTTCGGCGGCGAGATTGTCATTTCTGATGCGCCGGTCCTCATTGCTTCGCTTTTCGGCATTCAGTGCTGTACGGGTTTGTGAAAGACTCGCCACCGAGTTGTCACTAAACCAAAGCACCCACTGCAGATAGGCCGCCGCCAAGCCGAACACGATTGCAGCAACGGTCCATTTCGACTTCAAGATCATCGTCAGTATTCCGTTAAGTTGTCGGTCTGTTCAAGTTCTGAATTTTCTAGCAGTCCGCGAACCGGGCGCTGTCGCCCAGCATGCATTCTATTCTCAGGAAGCGGTTGAATTTTGCCACGCGCTCGGAACGGCACGGTGCGCCGGTCTTGATCTGCCCTGCGCAGGTTGCCACGGCCAAATCCGCAATGGTGGTATCTTCGGTCTCTCCGGAACGATGCGATATCATGGTTCCGTAATTCGCCTGCCTTGCGATTTGGATTGCCGTGAGCGTCTCTGTAAGCGTGCCGATCTGATTCAGCTTGATCAAAATGGCGTTGCCGACATTGTTTTCGATGCCGCGTCGCAAAATCTCAGGGTTGGTCACAAACAGATCGTCGCCGACCAGTTGCACGCGCGACCCGATCTGCTGCGTCAGGTTCGACCAGCCGTCCCAGTCCTGTTCATCCATTCCGTCTTCAATTGAAATGATCGGATAGCGGTCCAGGAGGTCGCGATAGTAGTCGGCCAGTTCGTCGGAAGACATGTCCAAGCCTTCAGCTTCAAGCCGGTAGCGGCCGTCGCGATAGAACTCCGAACTAGCGACGTCCAAAGCAATCGCAACATCTTCGCCCGGCGCATAGCCTGCGTTTTCAATGGCTTGAATGATCAAGTCCAATGCTTCGGCATTCGATTGCAAATTCGGAGCGAATCCGCCCTCGTCCCCGACAGAGGTGCTGAATCCGCGCTCGTCGAGCGACTTTCGCAAATGATGATAGACTTCGACCCCCTGTCTCAGCGCCTCGGAAAAGTGATTCGCCGATTTCGGAACGATCATGAATTCCTGGAAATCGATATTGTTGTTCGCATGCGCCCCGCCGTTCAAAATATTCATATACGGCCTCGGAAGCTCCCTGCCGGCGGAATCGGTCAATTGATCGAACAACTCGACACCTTGGGAGTTAGCCGCAGCCTTTGCAACGGCAAGCGATACCGCGAGTATCGAATTTGCACCGAGACGCATCTTGTTCGGCGTCGCATCAAGGTCGATCAGGATCGAATCGATTCGCTCCTGATCGAATGGGGGTTCACCGCGCAGCGCATCGTCAATCGCTTCGTCAATGTTGCGCACCGCATTGAGCACGCCTTTCCCAAGGTATCTTGCTTCATCTCCGTCTCTGAGTTCGACCGCTTCGCGGCTGCCAGTCGAAGCGCCGGAAGGAACCATGCCCCGCCCCGTGCTTCCGTCGCTAAGCACGACTTGAGCCTCGACAGTGGGATTGCCACGCGAATCGAGGACTTCGAGTCCTGCAACGGATTCGATTACAGTGTTTTCTGGCATCTGGATTCGTACCTTCAGAAAATTTTGACGCGCTGCTTTACAACTTCGTCGATTTGCCGCAAATCTTCCAGCAACGGCTCTAAGCGTTGCAAAGGCCATGCATTCGGACCGTCGCTGGGCGCATTATCGGGGTCGGGATGGGTTTCCATGAACAAGCCGTCAATTCCTCCGCCCGCGGCAGCTCTGGACAGTGTCGGGATAAATTCCCTTTGGCCGCCCGAAGAGCCGTCATTGCCACCCGGGAGCTGCACCGAATGGGTGGCATCGTAGACAACCGGACATCCGGTCTCGCGCATAATGGCGAGGCTGCGCATGTCGACCACAAGATTATTCCAGCCATAGCTTGAACCTCTTTCGCAAACCATGACCCTGTCGTTTCCGCCGGCACGAACCGCCTTGTCTACGACATGTTTCATTTCGTGCGGGGAAAGAAATTGCGCCTTTTTGACATTGACGACCTTGCCGGTTGCCGCCGCTGCCTGAATAAGGTCGGTCTGACGGCACAAAAATGCCGGCGTCTGAAGAATGTCGACATAGCCGGCCGCCTGCTCCGCCTGAGCCGGCGAATGCACATCGGTCAGCACCGGGACATCGAGTTCGCGGCGCACTTTGGCGAGTATCTCCAAGCCCTGCTCAATGCCGGGTCCGCGATAGGAGTCCACCGATGTCCTGTTCGCCTTGTCATACGAAGACTTGTACACGAAAGGAATGTCCAGGCGACCGCAGATATCCTTGATGCGCGAAGCGGTATCAATTGCAAACGCTTCGGATTCGATCACGCAAGGCCCGGCTATCAGAAACATCGGCTGACCGTTGCCAACGGGTCTTCCCGCAATATTCAACTGACAGCAGCCCTTTTTGCGAAGTGATAGGTATTTTTTCTTTCGAGTGCGGTTTTCACAAGGCTGATGAACAGCGGGTGTCCTTTGCGCGGTGTCGATGTGAACTCGGGATGATACTGGCAGCCGATAAACCATTGATGCTCCGGCAATTCTACGACTTCCACCAATTCGTCGCTGGAAATCCCCGAAAATACGACCCCGGCCGATTCAAATTGCTGCCGATACGTGTTATTGAATTCGTAGCGATGCCTGTGACGTTCGAAGATCGTGTCAGAGCCATACAGTTCGCTTGCAAGCGAACCTTCGGCCAGTCCGGCGTGCTGGGAGCCAAGACGCAGCGTTCCGCCGATGTCGTCGTTCGGGCCGCGCCGTTCGACATTGCCGCTTACGTCGCGCCATTCGGTTACCAAGGCAATAACCGGGTGCGGACTTGAAGAATCAAATTCAGTGCTGTGCGCTTCTTTCAGGCCGATTACATTGCGGGCGAATTCAACCATTGCCAGTTGCATTCCCAGGCAGATGCCAAGATAGGGCACGTCATTTTCGCGCGCATACCGGGCTGTTCTGATCTTTCCGGCAGTGCCGCGCTTGCCGAAGCCTCCGGGCACAATGATCGCATCGGCGCCGTAAAGCTGCTGAACTCCCTGACTTTCGATTTCCTCGGCATCGACGAATTGAACATTGACCTTGGTCCGGGTTCGAATCCCCGCATGGGTCAAGGCCTCGGTCAGAGACTTGTAGGAATCGGCAATATCCAGATACTTGCCTACCATTGCAACGGTGACTTCGCTGGTGCAGTTGCGGCTGCGGGACGCTACGTCGTCCCATTCGGAAAGATCAATGTCCGAGGCGTTCAGCCTGAGTTGGTCGACAATGATGCTGTCCACGTCCTGCTCATGGTACAGATGCGGGATGTCGTAGACGCTGTCGGTCGTCACTGCAGAAATTACAGAGCGTTGCGGCACGTTGGTGAAAAGTGCGATCTTGCTTTTTGCCGATTCAGGAAGCGGGTTGTCGATTCGGCATAAAAGCAGGTCCGGCTGAATACCGATGCTGCGAAGCTCCTTTACCGAATGCTGTGTCGGCTTGGTCTTGATTTCGCCGGCGTAATCGAGCGCGGGAACCAGAGTCAGATGAACGAACAGCGTGTTTTCCGGACCCAGTTCGATACGCAACTGGCGGATGGTTTCCAGAAATGGCAGCGACTCTATGTCGCCGACTGTCCCGCCGATTTCCACGAATGCCACGTCATGGTCGTCCGCACCCTCGTAGATGCAGTCCTTGATCTCATCGATAATGTGCGGAATCACCTGAACCGTCTTGCCTAGATAGTCGCCTCGGCGCTCGCGGCGAATGACGCGCTCGTAGACTCGACCGGTGGTGAAATTGTTGATCTGGCGCATCTTGGTATTGACAAAGCGCTCGTAGTGCCCCAGATCCAGGTCCGTCTCCGCGCCGTCTTCTGTCACGAAAACCTCCCCGTGCTGAAACGGGCTCATAGTTCCGGGATCGACATTGATGTAGGGGTCCAGCTTCATCAGCGTGACCGGGATATTTCGCGCTTCAAGCAATGCAGCCATCGACGCCGACGCAATCCCTTTGCCAAGAGACGATACGACGCCGCCAGTTACAAATACGAATTTACTCATTCAGGAATCGCCTTGTGCCTGCTTGGATCGCTGATTTGTTCGCGGAACTTGAGTGGAAATATTTCGAACAGCGCCAGTTTGCACTGCTCGGACGGTTCTATAGTTTATCCGAAATCGAAAGGCGCTGCACGTCTTTGTGTACTGAATATGCTGGCCAAACCCGGACTCGCGCCTGACGATGCGAAGCACAAAATACGCGTGAATCGGTATCTAGCGGCTCGGTTGCGCCATGAGTGCGTAGGTTCGCCAAATAGCATATGGCCAGAGCGGATATTTACCGATGCCTGTTGCGCAGCGTTTCAGAGATTCCATTGCGACAACTTCCGCATTGGCATTAGCGAGCCTCAACCGGCGGTTCAACCGGGATTCGCCAGGTCGCCGGTTCACCCAATTCTCAAACAAAAGAACAAGAGTGTCTTCTCGGTCAATACTGACTTCACCAATGTGCAGCACCTGTGTCGGGCTGAAACGCTAAAATGAACCATCTAATAGCAGGAAAGAGAATTTTCAATTCAACTGTTTTTTGGCATCGACAGCCGACAACATCAACCCGATCTCAACCACAAATTCGACGTCCCAGCTATCGTTCCCTCAGTAATGGTCTCTATGGCGTTCGCCCAAGGCGCAGCTTGACAGATGCGCGCTTATTGCCGACCCCGCCAAGCGCCCCCGAAAAGGCCGGCGTTCAGTCCATCATCCAAGGTTCTCCCGCAGTGCGCATTCACCCGTACAAAATTCAGAACTTTCCGATTCGGACCCGAAATTTCTTTGGAGCAATCGCCTTAGACAAGTTTGCGGATCATACAGTCGCGACCAGTCGGTCAAGTTCACCGCGCCAATCAAGAAGACG
Source organism: Arenicellales bacterium (assembly GCA_965214615.1). Lineage (GTDB taxonomy): Bacteria > Pseudomonadota > Gammaproteobacteria > Arenicellales > JAJDZL01 > CBDAUN01. The sequence continues at coordinate 1,796,709 of OZ243952.1, read as the reverse complement.
CCTGTCCGCCGTAACCAATCGATGACCGTCGAGAGCGGTCGCAACAATCAGTCGATCGACGGGGTCGGAATGAAGCCCGGCAAGTTGAACAGCACGCAAACCTATCGTCCCATCCACTGGGATTTCAATCACGCCCTGTTCCAGCTGTACCCGGCGCCAACGTTCAAGATTTTCGGGAAAGTCTATCCTGTTCCTATTTATCAGCATCGCAATTTCCCAAAATGAAATTGCACAAACAGCAAGCTCCCCCGCCTGCCATGCGTCGTTAATGGCATTCAGGGCTACCGGCCCAAGACGTTCGCTGCCGCCGCGAAGCCATAAAATGACATGCGTGTCAAGCAGTATCAAGATTCAACATCCTCGGCTTTAGATCCGTCCGCTTCCCACTCCGCATCAAGCGGTTCAATAATATCGCCAAGAATTCTGATCTTGCCCTTGTCTATGCCGAATAGGCTGTCCGGCCTACTGCGATGCGGAATGAGACGTGCAACCGGTCTGCCGTTCTTGGTAATGACAAGGCCATTCCCGGTATCGGCGACCTCATCCATCAACTTGAGGCATCTTGCCTTAAAATCGGATGCCTTAATTATCTGCATGGCATCAGTTTTCCTCGTATTCATGCTGCTTATCCAAATTCGAAAAAGTTCGGCCAAGTGAAGTATCGATACAAATTACACCATGGTCATGACCATGGTCATGACCAGTAGAACAATGCACCGTGTGTCGCAAGATGATGCATGTGCGATAACACTTGCCATTTCCTCGCCAGATCAAAGTTGCTGCTGCGTATGCGGCCGCACCTTCCGTGTATTTGGCGCAATGTTCCATTGACTAATCGAAGCAATGACGTGCCGTGGATATTTCCCTGATCGCTGTCATTTGAATCAGAGAGTCGCCTGCGCATGCTATATTCTACGCGTTTCGAAGTTGAGGCAATTCATTGAAATCCCACGCTCGGGCAGTCATAATCGGCGGTGGCATCGGCGGCGTCTCCACCCTCTACCACCTTGCGCTCGAAGGCTGGACCGATGCTGTCCTGGTCGAACGCGACGAGTTGACCTCCGGTTCGACCTGGCACGCGGCTGCTCAAGTCACTCAGTTTGGCTCCAATCAGACCATGTTTGCTCTGAAACGCCACTCAATACAGCTGTACCGCGAATTGGCTGCGGATCCCGATTACCCTATCAACTACCACATCACAGGCGGGATGCGTCTGGCGCATACGCTTGACCAGGAGGACATCTACCGTCATTGTGTCGGCGTGGCAGCCGGAGTCGGAGTTGAAATGGAGTTCATCGCCCCGGCTGAAGCGGGGCGCAGGCATCCGCTCATGAACACTGAAGGATTGCGCGGCGCCTGGTGGGATCCTTTGGACGGGGACATAGACCCGGCACAGCTGGTGTTTTCCATGGCACGCCGGGCTCGAAAAGCGGGGGCCGAGATTTATCGCTTCAATCCGGTAGAAGACATCACGCGCAGGCCCGACGGAACTTTCATTGTCCATACCAGAAATGGCGACATTTGCTGCGAATGCGTGGTCAATGCCTCCGGATACCGGGTGAACGAAGTTGGCGCAATGCTTGATGTCAGCCATCCCGTCGTATCCATGGAGCATCAGTACTTCCTGACCGAGCCAATCGCGCAAATCGAAGAACTGAATTTTCGCGTTCCGATCATTCGCGATCCTGGCGATAACTTCTACAGCCGCCAGGAAAAAACAGGCCTGCTGGTCGGTGTCTATGAACACGCCTGCAAGCCATTCGGGATTGACGGCATCGATCCTGGATTCAGCAAATCCCTGTGCCCGTCGGATCTCGACCGCTGCCTGGACAATATGGAAGGGATATTCAAGCGCCTGCCCGCCCTGACAGAAACCGGAATCCATACAATCATCAACGGACCGATCACCTACAGCGCCGACGGCGCGCCTCTGATTGGCCCGATTCCGGGGATTCGCAACGCCTATGCATGCCTAGGGCTTCGCGCCGGAATCGGCGAAGGCGGAGGGCTAGGCAAAGTGCTGGCGCAAATCATGGTGCACGGAGAATGCGAATGGGACGCATGGTATCTGGACCCGCGCCGATTTACCGGCTGGGCGAACGCTGCGGCGACAAGACAAAAGGCTGTTGAAGAATACCAGATGGAATTCGACTATCACCTGCCCCACGAATTCCGCGACGCAGCCCGAACTTTGCGCACGACTCCGCTTTTTTCAAAGCTCGCACGGCAAAATTGCGCATGGGGCGTAGTAAACGGCTGGGAGCGCGTGCTGTTTTTCAAGCCTGATCCGGATTTCGTCGACGAACCCTCCTATCGATTCACGCCGACTTTCGACGTAGTGGCGCAAGAGGTTTCAGGGGTCAGCAGCAAAGTTGGCCTTATGGAAGTGTCCGGATTCAACCGCTATGAAATTCGAGGGAGCGGCGCGGGAGAATTTCTAGACCGGATGACTTGCAGCGCCATGCCGAAAGCCGAAGGCAAAGTTAATCTTTGCTACTTCCTGAATGAAAAGGGACACGTTCTTTCTGAAGCCACTGTTGCGAAGCTTGGTGAAGATCACTACTGGTACGGTTCCGCTGCGGCCGCGCAGTGGCATGACCGTGACTGGCTCTGCAATTACAAGCCAGAGTCTGTCTCGCTGAATGACCTAGGTTCTCGCTACACGACGCTCGTCGTTGCCGGTCCAAGATCTCGCGAACTGCTTGCATCGCTGTCGGGATCGTCAGACTGGTCGAATGCGTCATTCGCGCCGATGCAGGTCAGAAAGGCGAATATCGGGCGGGCGCCGGTTGTGTTCATGCGGCTGAGCTTTTCCGGCGAATTGGCGTACGAGTTGCACATCGCCAATGACTTTCTCTCACAAGTCTATGATCTTCTAATCGAGGCAGGCGACACACTGGACATGGTTCAGTTCGGCATGTATGCGGCTGAATCCATGCGGCTCGAAAAAGGCTATGCGCACTGGAAGTCAGAACTGACCTATGAATTCAATCCGATTGAAGCGGGCCTTGGACGATTCGTGAAGACAGACAAGAAATTCTTTATCGGCAAGCCGGCGCTACTGGAGGAAATGCGACGCGGCGAGCAGTATCGGCTTGTCACGCTGACTATCGGTTGCGGTCACGCTCCCGCCCACAGCGGCGACCCTGTGTACTGCAACGGGGTTCAGGTTGGTTCGGTCACGTCCGGCGGCTACGGTCACCGGGTTGAAAGAAATATTGCCTATGCCTACGTGGAATGCCATGCCTCTTCGCTCGACACCGACCTTGATGTCGGCATTCTTGGAGCGCTCTGCCCTGCCAAGGTATGCGCACCCTGCCTATTCGATCCGGAGCATGTGCGTATCCGGACGTAGGATCAACCAAGCTGACGACGCAGGCATAGCGCGGACGCAACACCTTGGGGAGCTTAGTTGATTGGTTGCGCGAGATTTCCCTGAAGCAACCGATAGCCTATCAAAGGCATAGCCCGGTCAACTTCGCCAAGTCCGCGCAAATCCGCCGATTACGGATTGCACCGCCGAGCCTGGAATATGGACTTTGCGCCGACAATTTGAAATTGACGATGACCAGCCATCGATAGTCGATTGCCGTCAATGCACGTTTAGACGAACATTCGTTGAAATCGGAGAGTCTCTCGCAACTGCTGGGATAAATGCATGACAGTACCGAACTGGTGGGCATAGTCCGCTGCAAAACGTTCCATAGAGGACTGCAGACTGTCATCGTTCAAACCCTGAGACACGGCGCGCCCCAGTTCGTATCCCGACCATATTCCAAAGTGAATACCCTCCCCTGTGAACGGGTCGATCATCGCAGACGCATCGCCAATGAGGGCGACCCGTTGCTGCGGCACCAGCGGCAGTTCAGGAAACGACAAGGGCAAGGGGTAAGTCTTGACATCAGATATTCCATGAATCTGAACACCTTCGTCAGCCAACTGCCGTACATAGTCGTGAAGCAGGGACTCCAAACTGCTTCCGGCAGTCTTGTAATCACGCTTGTCAAGACCCATGCCAATGTTCACCTTGCCATTCAGCAAGGGAAAGACCCAGCCATAACCAGGCATAAAGCGCTCCAAGTAATCGATTTGCATGGTCTCCTCGTCGAAACCTGGCGCCTGCGCGTATGCACGCACTGCAACCGCAATGTACTCTTCGCTGTTCAGTTCAAGCCCTGCAACTCGGCGGACCCGGGAACCGGCGCCATCGGCTCCGACCAAAACTCGGGCCCGAAGCACGAATTCTGACCCGGAGGACTGTTTGACAGTAACGCTCCACAATTCAGCGGATTCGTCGTATGTGGCGGCAGTCATCGAGTGTCCGGAGAAATCATTCGCGCCTTTTTGCACTGCGGCTTCGTACAAAGCGGCATCGAAAATTTTCCGTTCCACTACATAGTAAGCGTATCCGTCGAAATCAATTATCCGTTCCAGATATTGGAAATTGTCCGGAATATTTAGGGTGCAGCGAGTAATCCGGGGTCTGCCCTCAAAGACAGAGGCTAGGCCGAGTTGCTCAAGAACCGACACCGCATCCTGTCGAACCGCATCACCGCACGCTTTGTCACGCGGAAATGTATCCCTGTCAATCAGCGCGACCCGAAGTCCCTTGTCCGCAGCAAGTGCGCTGCATGCACAAACGCTTCCCGCCGGCCCAGCGCCGATAATTGCTAAATCCCAAGGCTCCTGATCCACAACTTAAGTCCAAAATCATAAAAATAGGAGAGACTAATCAGGCTACGAGTGCATGACTAATCAAAGTCATGATTATAGCATTCCATGTTGACACGCCGGTCAAGCTTTCTTCTGAACCGAAGCAAGAAGGAAAGGAGAATGCCGGCCGTGCGTCAGTTATGAAACCCGGCTTGTACCTTTCGGAAGACTTGAAATGCGAGTGGCATGCGACGTACGATCTTCTTTTGAAGATCAATCACATTGGAAATCGAGACGACCGACGCAGGGTACAGGGCAAGTCTAATAGGCATGCGTCGCAATCCATACGAATGAAATTACGGCTAGTGTCGGCGCGAAGCGGTGACTCTAGCCATAATATTGGATCAGCGCTCACCTTTTCTTGCACTGCGGTCCGCCAGAAGCAGCAGTGCCGGCAGGAGTGTTAAATCTGCAACGAGCGCGAAGCCGATAATCATAGAAGTCAAAATACCGACCTGTGCAGTCGGAACGAAGTGAGACAGAGAAAAAATGAGGAATCCCGCCACCAGAACGACCGTAGTGGTAAACAATGCCTGACCTGCGGTTTCGAATGCATGGCGCATCGCATCTTCGGGGCTTTGGCCATATTCGCGTCTGGCACGCAGATATTTACTGAGAAAATGTACGGTATCGTCCACAACGATTCCTATGGTCATCGCTACGACGACAGAAAGAGAAAGCCCCACCTGTCCAACCGTCAATCCCCATATGCCGAAACCTGCTGCTGCGGGTATTAGATTGGGAACGATGCTGATCAAACCCACTCGCAGAGACCGCAATGCAAACAGAAGGATCGCGGAAATAGCCACCAGTACCGCCACCGTTCCTATCAGCATGGCGCGAATGTTGCGTTGCCCGATATAGGCAAATAGCGCAGAAGGTCCCGTGCTGTTGACGCTTGCCACATGCGTTGCATTTTCGGTCAGCCAGGCTTCGGCTTGAGCATTTAATTCCAGCAATTGCCGCGAATCCAATGTTTCGGCTGAAACCGATACACGTGTTTCCGATCTTGACAGGTCAATCTGATTGTTCAGATCTAGGCCCTGCGGCAGCGAAAGCTCGTACAGAAGCAGATATTGCGCCGCCAGTTCCCGGCTCTCGGGAATTTTGTAATAAGCCGGATTATCGCCATTCATGCTCTTGTTCAACTGCCGGAACGTGTCGGTAATGACCGATACGCTGCGAACCGGCGGCTGCTGCCGGAACCACTGCGCAAATTCCGATACTTCGGAAAGAAACACCGGATCGGTCACGCCGCCTTCAGTCACAGACCGCAACGAATATTCCAGAATCGTGTTGCCGCTTAGGCGTTCGTCCATAAAGTCCGTATCCTGGCGGAATTCGACGCTCTCGTCAAAAAATTGCGTCAGAACATCATTGAGTTCGTTGCGAGGAATTGCGACAGCCATCACAGCCAAAAAAATCATCCATCCCCAAAACAACGGCTTCCGGCGACGCATGGAAAAATCTGCCAGGCGACGCATTCCGAGGCTGTGCAATTTAAGGTGCTTTGCCGCCCGGATGGGGAGAAGCGAAAACAATGCCGGTAAAAATGTAACCGACAGTAAAAAAGACACGACGATTCCAAACGCAACGAAATTGCCTAGATGACGGTAGGGAGGCACCTCAGAGAAATTCATACTTAGAAAGCCAAGCGTTGTTGTCAGGCTCGCCAGAAACACTGGGAACAAATTGAGTCTGACAGACTCTACAATGGCGTCGTGCTTGGAATCTCCTGCCCGCAGACGTTGCTGCAAAGTGACCAGCAGGTGAACACAGTTCGCTACGACAATCATCAGAACAATTGTCGGTGCGGGCGCGATGGGAGGGGAAAAGGGCATGCCGGACCAAGCGCCAAGGCCCATTGATGCGAGAATTGCAAACACAATGACGATGCCGGTAGCCGCCATACCTGCCCAACTTCGTGTCAACACGCACAGCACCAGAGCCATAATCGCTAGACTGGAAGGTAGAAAAACCTTCTGACTGTCGATGGATGCCTCCAGGAATGTTTGATTGACCATCACAGTGCCGACGAGGCGCAAATCAATATCCAGAAACCTAAGCTCCGCTTCAACGGCAACTGATCTTGCGAACTCGGCAACACTGGCTACCGCGTTCAAAAGTTCCGCTTCCGGCAATTCCACAGTAACGCTGACAACGCTGACATCTCCGTTGAAAGACACAATGCCGCCTGCGATGCGCGGATCCGACAAAGCAATGTCACGAACTTGAGCACGCGCATCGGCCTGGTCCAGTTTGTTTGGATCAACCAAGTCCCGCACGTATAGATCGTCGCCGTCTGCCGCCGTGAACTGGAAATTAGAGAGAGAATCGACACGCCTCGCATACGGGGTGTGCCAAGCCCGTTCTGTGAGCCACACCGAAGCAGCCAGCGCACTTTCCGATGTGGCATCCCCATCGTCCGGGACGATCAGGAAGTTCACATTCTCGTTCTTGCCATAGGTGTTTTCCAGCAATTCGAGCGCCATAAGCTGCGGATTGTCATCGTCGAAAAATATTCGGTAGTCGACTGTAGATTCAAGCCGGGTGATGCCGAAAGACGCAATAGCGACCAGCACCAGTGTGACTGCGATGACTCGCCAGCGAGCCGCAAGCATCCTCTCAGCGAATCCCGATGCCAAAGACTTACCTGCCATGAGCGTGCCGGTAAATTAAGCGCAATCCCAGTGCAACCCCAATAACTGACCTAGACTGACGCGGGGTAAATCCGCGGTCAGCTAAATCATATGGATAGGTCGTGCAGTCAGTGTTTGACTTGAGTAAATACATTGGCATTCCTATTCGAAGACATGACAACTGCCGGGAATTTACAAAGTTCGAGAATGTTGGCCCGCATGATGAATATTGTTCTGAATACGCGACACTGCGCCGGCGAGGCATTCAATTGCATTCAACCGGAATTCATCGGCGTCTGAAGGATGCCTCATATGCAATTCAGAACCCAAGATCGCAGGGCATCCGGAATGTGTCGACATCACTAAAATCGACATTGCACGCAGCACTCAAACGCTTGCCCTCCAGCGACTCTTCATGGGCAAATGCCATCGAGGAAAGCAGGCTGATTCCTGTTACCATCTCAGTCATGACACACGGCAGGCAGAGCGCAACTATCGAAAATCGGTGGCAGGAAACCGAACATCCAGCTTTCATTCAGCCTGATGACATTCCCATAACGTTGAAGGCGAACATCCAGCGTCTCAACCCTTTCGGTATGCGAATTGACTGAATTTTCCCAGATTTGATCGCCGGTTCCGAATACGCAAGGCTTTAGCATTCAGACTCAGACCCGCCTTGCCCAACTGCCGGCGCAATTTTTCGCATCATCAGGAAAATGCAGTATCAGAAGGAAACAAGAACAATTCAAAATCAAATAGATTGGTCACTTGAATTGCGATCTCATAATAACACATCTTCGACCGACCGCCGGATTCGGGCATCGTCAGCAACGAAAAAACAACAGTAGCCGGATAAGAGAAAGTTACAGCGTACGAATTGTAAATTTTCTCGGCCGTTGAATTCCTATACGACGACGCATCCATGAGTCCTATGCTCTAAAACGGCTCGTACAGCGGGAAAAAGAAACATTTTTTCAATCCGTTAATGATGAAGGTTCTACCCTTTTCTAACATTTTCCATCACATAATATAGGTTATAATTCCTATCAATTTTCAAATCTTTGTACTCGCATACCCGTGTTTGGCTCTCTAATTGATTCTTTCGAAAATACCATTGCTAAGGCAAAGGGTGAGCGTGAGCAACTTGACCGGTTGCTGACGATCTCTACGCCGAAAGAATATTTGCTTATTTCCGTTACCGCCGTTTTTACCTGTCTGTTCGTAATTTGGCTTTGGCTTGGCAGCGTGACGCACAGCTTCACTGTCGACGGCGTACTGATTGGAAAGGTCGAGGGCAGCGCAAACGAATCAAATCGTTCTGCGCAAGCGCTTGTCTGGGTAGGTCCCGAACATGTTTCAAAGATTGCTCCCGGCATGTCGGCGACAATTGTTGTTGAATCCGCGAAAGGAAGCGAAACGGCAATCGACGGCAAGATTTCAGAGGTCTCGCCGCTGCCCCGGTCCGAAGAGCTGGATGCAGCTGAATCTCAGATACCCGTACTCATTAGGCAGGTTGCATTGTCGCTGGACAATAATTTGGACCTCTCTGCACTTAACAGCAAGGGCTTTCGGTTGATCGTCCAGCTGGAGAACCAATCCCCAATCGAACTTTTCCGTACTAGGCCTCGATAACGTGCCGTCCAGCGCATCCAGCTAGGATGGAAATTGCTTTGCCTCAAACTCCTTGAATAAAAGAATTGCGACACCTATCGTGCTGCAAATGCACGAAGCCGAATGCGGCGCCGCCTGCCTGTCGATGATTTTGGCTTTCTGGGACCGGTGGGTGCCACTCTCGGAATTGCGGGAAAAATGCGAAGTGAGCCGAGACGGAAGCAACGCAGCCAGCATAGCGCGGGCTGCCAGGCACTATGGCCTTGAGTGCAAAGGACTCAGCATGCGCTCGGAGCTGTTGCAAAAGCTTGAACTTCCACTGATCCTTTTCTGGCAATTCAGCCACTTTGTCGTTCTTGAAGGCTTCGATGAAGGACATTACTATCTCAACGATCCGGCGACTGGTCGGCGCCGCATTTCAGCCGAGGAGTTTGAAATGAGCTATAGCGGTGTTGCACTGCAATTGAGCCGCGGTGACACGTTTGAGCCCGGCGGAAAGCCTCCAAGCCTGTTCACCCAACTGACCAAGCTGATGGACGGGTCGTGGAGCGCACTTATCGGAATCGTTGTCAGTGCGCTGTTGCTGACCATTTTGGCATTGGCTCTGCCTGCATCACTGCATGTGTTCGTAGACCATGTGATGGGAAACGATGGCGCGTGGGGCGGCTTGGTGACAGCGCTATTTGGCGGAGGCATACTCGTCTACATTCTCTCAATTCTCAAGCAGCGATTTCTCAAGCGTCTGGAAATCAAGATTTCAATTACAGGATTCGACCGAAGCCTGTCAAAGCTGCTGCGCTTGCCGCTGGAGTTTTTCGAGCATCGTCTTGTTGGAGATCTGACTGACCGTGTCTCGTCAATCGACCGTATTTCAAAGAATTTGACCGAACGGTTTTTCGTGCTCGTCATCGATATCGCAATGAGTTTGATATTTCTGATCGCGATGTTTTTCTACGATACCGTGCTGACGCTAGTTGTGGTTGGCTTGGCACTGCTTTACGGAATACTGGCATATTATCTCAATCGGAGACGTGCTGTTGAAAGCTACACAATGCGGCGAGAACAGGGATTGCTGCTCGGGACAGGCATGCGGATGCTCAGCAGTGCCGACAATTTGCGCTTGACGGGTTCAGACGATAGTTTTTTTTCGAAATGGAGCGGCCAGCAGGCCCGTGAACTCCATGCGCGACAGCACTACACCGAGCTAGGATCAATTAGTGCTGCGTTACCCGGCATGTTCGAAACTATCTGCGCTGCCGCGGTACTGGGGATCGGGGGTGGTTTGGTTTTAGCCTCCGAGATCACCCTGGGCACGCTGGTCGGATTTTTCATTCTCTCACAGCTGTTTTTGGCCCCGGTTGGACGATTTGTCGAGGTTGCCGATCAGCGTCAGTCGCTCACATCCGATTTGCAGAGACTCGACGATGTGCACAATACTAGCGAGGATCCTGTATTCGAGAGACAGAATCCGGACTCAGAATCGACCCCTACCTTCCAAGGCAAACTTCAACTGTCCGGCCTGCTCGAATTACAAGATATCTCGTTCGGGTTCAACAAGGGCCGGCCGCCGCTGATCAAGGATTTCAACCTTACCATTAAACCTGGACAGCGAGTTGCCATAGTCGGTTCAAGTGGTTCCGGCAAATCGACACTGGCTCACCTTGTTTCAGGCGCCTACCAACCTTGGTCAGGACAAATCCTATTTGACGGCAAGCACAGAAGCGAAATTCCAGAAGAGGTCATGCGCCAGTCTATCTCCAAGGTGGACCAGCACGTGATTTTGTTTTCCGCTTCGTTGCGCGATAATATCACCTTGTGGAATTCTGCGATTCCCGATGAGATCGTTTTCGAAGCCGCTCGAGATGCCCAGATCCATGACGAAATCCTGATGCGACCGCTTGGCTATTCCGCCCAGGTTCTAGAAAACGGAGCAAATTTTAGCGGAGGACAGCGTCAACGGCTTGAAATTGCCCGCGCGCTGGTCAATCGTCCAACGCTGTTGATCCTTGATGAAGCAACCAGTGCGCTGGATGCTTCAACCGAGCAACTTGTAGATCAAGCTCTGCGACGCCGCGGCATGACCTGCCTGATCGTGGCGCACCGACTCAGCACCATCCGGGACTGTGACGAAATAATTGTGCTTGGAGCCGGAGGAAGCGTAATTCAGCGCGGCAGTCACGATGAGCTGATGGCCGAAGCAGACGGTGCCTACCGCAAATTGGTCATGTCGGGCTGATGCAAAAACCGCAATCAAAGTACACGCCTCTGGCAGAACTCGCTGCTGATTCAGGCGCTTCCGTGCCCTGCACAGGCAATCTGCCCGTAGTTCTTGATGACCCGGACAGCATCTGGTACATCGAGCAAGGCTCGGTCAATCTTTTTCTTGTCGAACTTGTCGATGGAGTTGATCGGTCTGCTCCGCAGTTTCTGATGAGCCGCGAATCAGGCTGCCTCTTGCCGGGAGTGGCGCCGGATGAGCAGAGCGATGATGGAACAACACTTCAACTGGTTGCCAAGGGATTGCCGGACACTAGGCTGAGAAAGATGCCGGCTTCAATTGTCGACGAGATCGATCCTAAGATTCTGGCAGCGCAATTCGACAGCTGGATGAACTCGATTACCGACAGGCTTTCGATATACACCAAACCGCTGCCGCGACCGACCAGTCTGGCCAAGCCCGGGACGATTGAAGTTCCAGCGAATGGAATTGTCTCAGTGCGACACGAGGTTATCTGGGTTTCCAACCCGGCCCGGCCTTCTGTCATTTTCATGGACTTCGTCAACTACTCCGAAATCGCCGAAGGCAAGGGTTTGGCCAACTCTCCAATCCCGCTGACGCGAACCAGCTGGGTTTCTTTCCTTGAAAGCGCTACCTTGACAGGAACCACATCTGAAACACTGGCCGCGCGGGGTGAGATGATATCGGCTCTTGCCTCGTTTCATGCGGTAGCATTGAATTTGGAACGGCTCAATCGACGTCTTGCTGCCGTCGACGATGTCAACCTCGAAAAAGCGCGTACGAGAAGCCGCCGCGTGGCCGCTGCGGTTGCACGCCAGCAGCTGTTCAATATTTATGATCAGCCGATTGATCAGGTCGCAGCTGCCGATGACACGACACTAATCGATGCTCTGCGAATCGTAGGCGAAAAAGAAAGTATCGATTTCATATTTCCAGCCCGTTCAGCGCAATCCGGCACACCGATCGGGTTGATTGACGTGCTGAGCGCATCGGGCGTTCGGGCACGTCGCGTGCAGCTCGATGCCGAGAGCAATTGGTGGTGGAGCGATAGCAATACGCTGTTGGCCTTTCGAAAAGAGGATGGACAACCCGTTGTACTGGTGCCTGGCGTGTTCGGCCGATATCGCGAAATTGACCCGCTCAGCAAACGCGCTGCCCGGGTTACGGCTTCAAGCGCGCGCGGTCTCAAGGATGAGGCATGGACATTCTACCGACCTTTGTCCGCTGAAGACACGACACAGAGAAATCTTGCAAGGATAGCGTTTCGCGGAGCAGGCTCCGACATCGCCAGATTGGTGATCGCCGGGATTCCGCATGGCGTGACTAAACTGGCACCGGCGTTCGCGCTCGGAGCGATTGCAAATCACGTTCTAGCTGGCGGCGATGCGCAATCTCTCTATGTCCTGACAGCCGCGCTTGCGGGAATCGGGCTGATCGGCGCCTTGTTCCACATGCTGCAGAACACCGCGTTCAGCCGTCTGAAAGGCCGTTCGACTTCACGCATCGAAGCGGCATTCTGGGATCATCTCATGCGTTTGCCGGCAAGCGTCGTGCAACGCTACTCGGCCGGGGATCTGGCCATATTGGGAATGTCTTTCCAAAAGGTCCGGGACAGCCTTCAGGACACAGTGACCAGCAGTTTCCTGTCAATCATCTTTTTGCTGCCAATTTTCGTCATCATCAGCTTCTATGACACGACTCTCGGATTTATCGCGCTTGCTTTCAGCCTGACTTCATTGCTGATCACTGTCATTCTTGGCTTGCGCCAGATATTTCCCTATGAACAAATGATCAGCGCCTCTCGTCGCGTGGCCGGGAATCTGTTCCAAATGATCAACGGAATCATCAAATTGCGCGAAGGTGGAGCCGAAGGGTCGGCATTTGCAATATGGGCGCGCAATTATCGCCAGCTAAAGCGCGCGGAGTTGGAACTTAGCGCGCTAGACGAGCATGCCCGGGCATTTTCCGCCGCACTGCCGTTTCTAGCTTCCGGAGTGTTGCTTTTCGCAGTCATGTCAAATGGCGACCGAAATGTCCCGATCGCTGATTTTCTGGTCGTGTTCACCGTTTTTATAGTTTTTCAAACGGCTGTTGCGCGCCTTGGAGAAAGTCTGGGAGCGGTTGCTGCGCTGTATCCTGCACTCAAACAAATGGAACCGCTGCTGAGCGTCGTCCCTGAAACCGAAAGCAAAGGAGAGCCAGTCGAATTTCTTGGCGGCGACGTTCTGTTTGATCGCGTTTCATTCCGCTACAAAGCCGATGGCCCTTTGATCCTCGATGATGTGACGATTCATGCCCAGTCGGGTGAATTCATTGCTCTTGCCGGTGAGTCCGGTTCGGGAAAGAGCACTTTGTTCAAACTCGCACTAGGCGCTATCGTTCCAACATCTGGCGCGGTCTACTACGACGAACGCGACCTCAAGCATTTGAATCTCAAGCAGGTGCGCCAGAAAATCGGTTCCGTTCCTCAATCGGTTCAACTGCATCCCCACGATATTTGGGACAACATCGCCGGTCACCATGATTCAGTCGAAACAGGCGAGATATGGGCTGCGGCCCGCATCGCTGATATCGAGAAAGAAATAAAACGCATGCCTATGGGCCTGATGACCATGGTTGGTTCATCGGGCGAAGTGCTATCCGGGGGAGAAAGCCAACGAATCACCCTCGCCCGCTCGGTCATGCGCAACCCTCGGATTATGCTGCTTGATGAGGCAACCAACTGGATGGACAACGATGGCCAGGCAAAGGTGATGGAAAATCTCGCAGGCATGACGTTCACTCGGATCGTCATCGCTCACCGATTGTCAACACTGAAAAGCGCCGACAGGATTTACGTACTGCAAAGCGGAAAAGTCGTCGAAAGCGGATCATATGCGGAACTGATGGAAGCTGGCGGGGAGTTCACGGACCTCGTGAAGCGTCAGATTGCATGAATGAACCGAGTTCTTTGCGTTTGATGATGATTCGCTCAGATTTGGACCTCCGGACAGTTCGCACGCGCCGGCAAACCGGTGATCCGTCCGCCGATCCCGCAGGAATCAGGCAATGAACATTGACAAAGCTGTCTTGCTGACCCAGGAGCGTCTTGCGAACGAGGGACGCACCATGGAGGATTTACTGAAGCAATTCCGCGCAACGATATCAAATAATCTTATCGGATCTGCCGGGTGGAAATCTGTTCTTGAGCGTGCAAACAGACTGCCTATAGCAATGGGGGCACATCCATTTTTTTTTGAGATACCGATGCATTCCGAGGAGACGGCAGCTAAGCTTTTCGTTGCGCTTGCTAGCGGAACCCGCTCGGCGACGGAATTTCTGCAACGCACATCCGACGACAGAAACTTTGAAGCAGTACATGCAGTTTCGCACCTTTGCGGGCAGATAGAGGCTGAGAACTCGCCGCTTCGGAACATAGTCGGTCGTAAGATGATGCTGAAATACAATACCATGCGCGACGCCGACGGCAGCGACCGTTTACTGCCCGGCATATTCCTCAAGCCTGACCCCTTTCCGGTTGCTGGCGCTGCGGGCAGAGCAAGCGACGTATGCCTTATAGCTGGTGCGCTTGCCAGCGCGATGGGACGGCAAATCAGCAACAGTCAATTGGATAGAGTCAGGCAAATCTACCTCGCGTCACCGGAAGACACGCGCATAGATTCTTTCGGCATATCGCCTTCACACACCCAGACACTGCAATTCGCAGTGCTGGGATTCAAATCCCGTCAGGCCATTCGCGACTATCTCGTTAACGCGGGCTGGTCAGGACGGCTGTCTGCAGTGGATGCAATAATCGCCCGTTTCGAGAAACATGTGGAAATCGCCCGAATAGGATTGAACATTGACGTTAGCGCCGAAGGATTTGAACCTCGGCTTGGGATGATGCTGATCGTGAAGCAAAGACACGCAAAGGGACCTCGTTACTGGATTGATGGCTTGACCGATTGGGATCCAATTCTAAGCGCTTTGCGCCTAGAAGAACTGGCGGTGCCGTGCAAATCCGAAGCCCTGGCGAATTGGGCTTCGAAACCATCGAAACTATTGGCAAATTCCGGATATTTTGTTCAGCTTCGCGGAATTCACCACATCAAACTGGTATTCGACGGATGTGAGCTAACGAAGGTCAACGCCTTTTTGTATATGGCGCTGTCCGCAGTTTCCGGCAATAATGGTCGGAGCGCTTTGCACTGACTGGTTCGATCGTGTTCAGTTTCTGGGATGTCAGGGTCTGAAGCATGCCTTTTGAATTCAATTGTCGCACTGACGCCTGATTCAGCTCGGAGTCATTCAGTTCCGACACAAGCAAGACACGAAAGCACATGTCATATACCGTGTCATTCTGTACGACCGGCTGGGTCGACATATGGCAGCAATGCGACACAGCAAATTTCGATCACAATTAGGATAGGTCAAATTGAACTTAGAGGAAGCGGTTGCACTAACCGAGAAACGGCTGCCCCGCGAGGGGAACACGATGGCAGATTTGCTGTCACAGTTTCGAAATCTGATTTCGCCGGTACTAATCGACGATCAGACCTGGGCCCGCGTGCTGACGCGTGCAGGCAATCTCCCTATAACGATGGGGGCTCAGCCGTTTGGCTTTGAATTTCCGCTGCATACAGGAGCACCGGTAGCGGATCTTGGGGTCACTTTGACAAACAATACCAGTGCTGGAAAAGCTTTCCTGAGAAGGGACATAGACTGCGAGATTGGCGAAGACGTACGCGCTTTGACCCGGCTTTTCGCGCTGATGGACGCCAAAGACTCCCGACTGCGTAAAATTGTCGGCCGCAAATTAATGCTCGAATATGACATCGGATCGGCCAAGAACGGCGACAGTCCGCTTCCTGGCATATTCGTAAGGCCCGATCAGCTCCCAATTTTCGGCGCCAAAAACCGAGCAGAAGACGTCCGACTGGTAGCGGAATCAATTGCTTCATCGGCAGGCTGGCAAATGAGCAGTTTGCAGCTTGAAAACTTAAATCAAGCCTACCTGGCACAATCGGACAATATACGTACCGATTCTTTCGGAGTTTTTCCGTCGCGCTCCCGGGCTATTCGACTGGCAGCAATGGGCTTTGAATCTCGCCAGGATGTCGACAGATACCTTGGCGAAATAGCTTGGCCAGGATGCCGTTCAGCAGTCGATTCAGTCATCGCCCGCTTTCAGCAACGTATGGATTTTTCCAGAACCGGGCTTTCTTTTGATGTACAGGACGACGGTATCGGACCAGCGCTCGGCTTGACATTGATGGTCAAGCAACGGTATACAAATGATCCTCGCTACTGGCTGGACGACATGCAAGTATGGCATCCATTCTTAGATGCCATCAGCCAGGAGGATCTGATTTTCCCAGAAAAGATCCAGCCACTTGCGCAATGGGTTGCAAAGCCGACTGTGCTGTTCGGGAATTCTGGACGCTTTGTTCTGCTGCGCGGAATACATCACATTAAGCTGGTTATTCGCGGGCACGGACTTACAGCAGCTAAAGCGTATACTTTTCTAGTGCTTTCAACTGTTGCCGGAGATTGACACGTCCTGTCTCCGACCGTCTGTCAATATCGGCTCCGGGTATTGACAGCGGGTACGCGCAAAACGGGTATCCGCGGTTCTAAGTGTCTTTGCAAGCCTGACGGTCGCCAATGCAGATGCCTTGCTTCAGCTGAACGGAGACCATGGGGCGGCCGAGGTGATGCGCAACATTCTTGACAACCCCAACACCTTCGACGAAGAACGATGCCGGATCAGGGCCGGAAACGGACTAAAAACTTCGCTTCCGACACCGCAAGTCGCAACGAATGCGGTTAATATTCTGCCTACATAGGACGATGCGGCGCTGTATCAGCCACCCGTTCCTGCAAAATCGGCGGGATTTTCCGCTTCAGGAACCATGGGCCCCTAACGCGCCAAACAAAAAATTGCCGTGGTAGGCGTTCGCACTACCGGCACAATTTCAAGCTCAAATGTTAAACTGTTAAGGTTAGAGTCGACAGCGAAGCAGTAACTCTAACCTTAACATTGTCAGAATGCCGGTGTAGTCGCGTAAATTTACAAGGCAAATTTAGCGATTTATTCCAGTCATTTTTTCAGCAAATTTGCTGCCACCTAGACACAGCAAGAAAGACCAGCGGAAATCGCTTCCAACTGTTCTTCGCTCATGTAGGGATTCGGCGGAAGAGCGATATGCACAGTTTGCAAATCGCTTTCATGAACGACCACATTCATAGAATCAGGGATCGTGATTCCAAACTCGTCACTGATTGTCGACTTAGGATTTGATAGCATTTGCGCCCTGAAATCCGAGTCCGAAGAACATTTGTCAACAATCTGCAATAGCATTTCTTCTCCCCTTTTCATAATTTCACCTCTATGAGTTAAACAAAATAAAACTTAGTGTCGCCGCTTGGCGATAAAAATTAAAAGATTTGCGATAATTAATTGGTGTATCGCATTGCTCCCGAACTATACCACAAAGTAGTTGAGTTTTGCAAGTTTTAAAATTAATTCGTCGCTTTGCTGCAAAAACTAAATTGTCGTGCAACAAAAAAAATATCTCAATCTGGACTTCAAGCGATCACAGAATCGGGGTTCATGTCGGTTTCGCCAAGAGTCTCTTCTCTCAAGCCAAGCTCTACAGGCACATCATACAGCCGTCCCGGCGCCAACCGTTCCCAGAAATGACGGAGCCCTGGAACAATCACCCGTACAACCGGCATGCCAACATCAGGGCGGGTTTGATCCAGCACCAAAAACTCCATACCTTTAGCTTCCACTTGGGAACGGCACCATTCAATATCCTGCAACAGATCCTCATTGGCTTGCACCCTGAAGTCACTGCGCCTGCGAAGTTCGATGTTTTCGGCGGGCGCAAGATAGGAGTGATTGGCAAGCCTTGCAGTCTTCCACCATTTCAGACACATAGGATCATCAATCACGTATCGATCTGAATACAGGCCGGGTTTCGGAACCCATGTCAAGCACTGATTCAGTTCACAGACAGCTCTCAAGGCGGCAATATGCGGATCTAGATGCGCCCCTGCACCGTAGATTATATCCTCAACTTCGCGATCATTGCGCCTTGAGAGGGCAACAAAAACCGGGATGTTGAAATCGCCAGTCAGATCGAGCAGCCACACTTCGCGATTGTATTTGCGGTAGTATTCGACCGTCTCAGTCAAATACTCGTCGTTGAAGCTTTCGAGATCCAATCCAGGCCGATGAAGTCGGTTGTACCACCAGATCGCAAAGGCATCGCGTTCTATCAGTTCCAGAAACCCCTGCAGAATTGCCTCCTCAATGGTGTTGCCGGCGGCGCACCCGTTGGAGTCAGCCCACAGCCTCGTCCCGTCAGGCTGCTCCGGAGCCATGCCATAGAGCAGAGCAGTCGGCAAATAACAGTGCCGTCTCTGAGTGAGCGACCAGACAGGCGTCCACTCAATCTCGCGATTCGTATCAAAACGATGCGGGACAATGTTGTAAAAGTGGCCTTGCGCATTGATTCTGTCGGCGTTGTCAAGTTGATTGTCACTGAATAGTTGCACATCATTCGGGTGAATCGCTCTTTCTTCGAGTTGCTCCTCAAAGTCAACGAATCGTTTCCGTATGCGTATTTCATCACCATGAAAGATGCCGCTGTAGCGTTCAACCGCCTCGCAAAGCGCACCGACTTCGGATTGTTCGGCCGTCGTACCCTTGCCTGCGCTCTTGCTCCTGAGACTGCGCCTCAGAGAACTGAGATTCTTTATTCTCAATGCAAGGTTGCTACCAGCCCAGTGCACATGCAGCCAGGGATCGGTTGACGAAGCCGCAGGCTTGACCCATGTCACGACCCCGCTGACAGGGCTGACCAAATGACGATATTGCTCAATTGTTTCAGCCGGCGAACGGACGCGGACGCCGCCGCTTGTCTGAAGCGCTTTCGGATTCTGCTGCAAAGTGATCGCCTTGGGCTTGCGATCTGGGCGCCGCTGTTCGGAATCGCCGCAGCTTGCACACTGCGGACGATGCATGACCGGATGATTCGTCGCATTCATGCCGGAAACATCGAACGTCACTACGTGGTCATGGAGTACCGCCGATCTGCCGAGCACAAGCCACGCGGCGATTTTCAACGCAATCAAGCCGAAGATACTGTCCAACGCCAACGGCTGCGCAATGCGGGCACGGAAAGCCGCGTCCTCGCCTTCCCGATTGCGAATAAATGAATGAACTTCGTTATTATTACGCATTCGATGAGCCAGGCATTCCCAGCACGGGCGGTCCCTTGCAGGCTGAAAAACTGGGCCGAACATGGGGTGCATGCCTTTCGGACGAATGAGCATCCAGGAGGTTCCGGCACGAAGATGACATCGGTTGAGTTCACGTACGTACTGGTCCAAATAGTCTTCGCAAATGTACACCGACAGCGAAGGCTGGCTGGAATCGATGACAGCGCCAAGCGCATGGAGGCGGTCGGTCAGTCGACCGTCATCATCACCTTCAATTGAGACCGTGCGCTCGCCTAGCACTTGTTCGACCTCGGTCGGAGTTGTACCGATTGAAGTCCAATACGCTGCCTGGCTCAACTCCATTTTGAATTGGCTCTCAATGAGATATCCGCGTGCGGCCAGGCTCTTCAATGCTGAGTCGACAGTGCTTTGCGGATGAACCGGCAGCAGCGTCGCTGAAATTTCATCCAGATTGCGCTGTCCGTCAGCAACTGCCAGCACATCTGCATACACCTGTCCGTGCAGCAAGGTATTGAAAGTCTCGGAAACCAGCAGCACCTTGTCTTTTTCGATTGTACGGAACTGCAGATGCGGAGTCAGCATCGGCCGTTCCAGCGTTTGCTGTTTCGCTGCGATTGACTTGAAGTGCTCGTGTGCTGACATGCGTGCGCGATGATTGAATTTGCGGTAATGAATAAAGAAGCGTTTGTCCGGCCGCCGTTCAAAAAACGATCAGCGTCGGGTGCCGCAAAGCACGTATCGATCTGAGGCGATATGCGAGTTGCAAACTATGCAGGAAATTCCAGATTTCTAGTGACAGCGGCAGCTTCACGAACGGCCTCGAGAAGGGCATCGTAATTCGACGCACCGCAGGCAAGAGCCAGAATCAAGCGGTGGCTGTCGCTTAGGTCTTTAGAATCAGTCTTATCGTCCAGCAACATTCGCTGAATGCCGGCAAGGCTGCGCCACAATCGAGCGGCATTGGCAGATTCGTCGCTTGATGCGCTGTCGATGACGCCTTGGATCCCTGCCTTGCCAATGATCGATTCTGCTCCATGAACGACCGGATCGTCGGATGAGGTCAGATTGGAAAAATGCTTCAGCCTAAGAATCTGGGCATAGGTTTCAACTCGCTTCAAACCCCATTCGGCAGTTTGAAACAATGTCATCGCGTCCGCATCGGCTGACGTGATATGTTCCTTGAATTGAGAAATGAGCACTTCCTTAATATCACCGTCAGCGAGAAGGTTGCTTTGCAATGCTTCGAATTTAGATTGAATTCCGTGATCTCCTGTCACAAAAATACACCGCGTGCGGATTACATTCGACAGATTGGCAGTACCGCCTTTCGACTTGATCTGGTCGCGCCATTCACTCAATGCGCAATGCGTAAAATTTCGATTTCCGGGGCGCATCGGCTTGAACAAAAGGTTGTCGCGAGTAAGTATCGCGACAGCTTCTTCAAAACGTCGCAGCAAATTAGCAACAAATTCGTTTTGCGCGCCTTCATGTACCACCGCGAGTTCAAGAGAGAGTCGGGCTGCAGCCTCCCTGCTGGCTAAATCCCCTAGTGCTATGGCCGCCACAGCAACATCTTTGACCTGATAGTACCGGTCTTCGATATCCTCGACTGCCGCTGCGAAAACAGTAGCGACCGCAGCCTCGGCGATGTTGGACAGGGAAGTGCCGGCTTCAATGGGTGTCAGATTGCCTCTGACGATGTGCATGCCAACCTGGAAGGTTTTGTCATTGACCCAGTTCCGGACGATTTCTGCCGAATCGGCCGCATCCTGCACCGGGGCTTCGGACAATTGCTCTTTCATCTGTTGGACATCAAATTCATGCGTCCAGTACACCCGCACCAGACCGCTACGTGCGACCGCTTCGGCCTGCGAATCGGGTCCGAATCCTCCGGGAATTTCGAGATCGGTGAATTCGCGCGACTGCAAAGTATCAAGCAGTTCCGGATTCCGTTCAATCGCACGAGCAAAACGCGGAGCACCTTCAAATATTTCGGCAATGACATCAAACGCTTTCGGACGCAGTTGCGCAATACGGCTGTCATAGGCACTCCAATCCTTGATCTGCGGATAGAATTGCGCCCGCCATTGATCAACCAGCGGATCCATGGTTTCAAACCAGCGTTTCGGTCGAAGCGCCAGATGAAACATTGCGGCATGATTGCCGGGCATCTGAGGCGAGGCATCGCCACTGTAGTGCTGCAGAAGCGGGTAGGAACGGCCGGCGACGACGTGATGATCCGCATGACGTTGAAAATTGAAAAACATCCACTTGTCAAACTTGTCATTCGCGCTCCAGGCATGTCTGGGCAGAACCTTTTCAAAACGCCCGTTCGGCAAACGGATTCGCCGCAACCCGTAGTGCTGAATGTAATTACTGACTTTCATGGAAAACACGGTTCCTAGACACAGAATCATGTAGACAGGCAGGAACAGCCACCCCCCTATTGCATAGATGAATGCATACCATGCTGCCGTTTCAATTCCGTAGCGCCAGAATGGATTGCTGTAGTGCCACGCAGACAGATTTCGTCGCGCCATTCGCTTTTGCGCCATTGCCCATGCTTCGGTTAGATTCTTCCGCAGTTCGCGAGGAAAATAATGCCAGAACCCCAGTCCCTTGGGAGCTGACCCGACATCCATAGGCGTACCGGCATAGGCGTGATGGATATAGAAGTGCTCTGTTGCGTAGTGGGGATAAGATCCTGAAGCCAGCAGAAATTCACCAATGTAGCGCTCCCAGGCATTGCGCCTGTGGATCAGTTCATGTCCGACGATGAAGATCGCCTGGCCTTCTATGGTAAGAATAGCAGCCAGCAGAACACCTTCCCACCAGGCATGCTGACCAGTCACAAATATCTGCCACAGCGTATATATCAGAACTGTCGGCCACAGCACCGCCCATAGCCAGACGGGCAGGTTATACGCGATCAGATCGGCTTCCGATGTCGTCTTGGGGTCCATGTTGCGGTCCTCTTTGCCGAACGAGGATTCCAGCAAGGAGGCTGCAGTGAAGAAAAGGAGCGGGCCAAGTAGCCACCAACCGCCGTACGCGGCGGCCGCAAAAATCAGCGGAAAGACGGCAATAGGCAGAAAATGCGGCAACGCATTTCCAAACGACGGTTCAATTGCGTTGTCTTTAGAAGTGGCTAGGACAGTCAATTTTCTCCCTCCTAATCATGCGGACTGATCGGAACATTCACTATGCATTTGACGCGTTTCAGTATAGCATTGCCGCCTGCCGGTTTCCACACAAGGTCGCTACAATTCGATATGGCTGACGACAAAGGCGCACTTGATGATTGCCCGATCGTCAAATCGATTCAAGCCGGATTCTTAATCCTTCCTGCCCCGGCCCCGCCGAATAGTGCGCCGAAACCGCCAGCGGCGCAACGGCGGCAAGCTCATCGCCGAAATAGATCAGCGGCAGAATGCTTCTCTCCCAAGCAGGCACTTCGGCCTGATTGAGTATCTTTTTCAGCTTGGTCGAATGCGTGCACCTCCCAAGCGTCATTTGTTCGCCGCCGCGTCTGAATCGCACCACCCCCGTTTTCGGCAGCAGATCAGCCAGGAAGCCTGATTCAAACGCCGGGACTAAAGAAAGCCTGATACCTGCACTTGCAATCTCAAGTGGCTCTTTCAAATCCCATGAAATCTGTTCGTCCGAATCAGGAAGCCGACGCGTCCTGGCAAGATAAAGGGCTCCCTTGTATTTTCGAAGCGAGCATTCGTTCCAGCACATCTGACCTGAACCGCTGTCTGAAAGGACAACCCGGTCAATAAAGTTGTCAAGCATCTTTTGCTCCGGTTCGCTGAAACCGGTCGTGCGAATCCAGTATCTGAGCATGTTCACCTGTCGAAATCGGCTCAATTCGCGAATCGACTCGACAAGCAACTGATCGCCTTCGCTGAAATAGCCTCTGCCGCGGGTGACGCAATGCGACATGTCTTCCATGGCCAGTTCGTCTAGTGCATGACGCGCCTGAGAAAGCAGCTTCGCTGAGTTTGCAATTCTCTTAGCCGCCGAAGGCCATCTATTTTCAATGGCCGGCATCACCTGTGAGCGCACATAGTTTCTAGAATGTCGCAAGTCCTGATTCGCCGGGTCATCGATGTAGGCAAGATTCTTGCGCTCGACATAGGCTGCGATCTGGTCGCGATCAAATCCCAGCATCGGGCGGACAAGCAGACCTTTGCCGAATTCGGAAACCGGCTGAATGGCCGAAATTCCACGAAGCGAGGCGCCGCGAACCAGATTCAATATCAGCGTTTCAGCCTGATCGGCCTGATGATGTGCGGTGAGAAGAACGCCATGGTCACCGATCTGTTCTCGAAACCATGCATACCTCGCCTCGCGCGCCCTGCCCTCGCTGATCGGGCCTTCGCGCCCCAGATCAAGCCGGACTGACGCGTGCCCGACACCGAATTGCGCACACATTTCAGCGCAATGCGCCTCCCAATCGTTCGAGTCCGGATGAATGCCGTGATTGCAATGCAGCGCAGTGACGCGATCTGCTCCGGTTGCGCCAAAGATCCCGGCCACCGCATGCAGCAGCGCCGTAGAGTCCATTCCGCCGCTATAGGCAATCAGGAATTGACTTGATTCGTCAATATTGAGCTTACGAAATAAGATTTCGGCAACAGATTGAGGCTGAAAATCCTCCATCGGCCATTGGGTTCCTGCTACCGGGCGGTCACGCCTTGGCTATTTGACGAACTCGAATTTTCCATACGACATCAGCCGCTGATGGCGAGACAGGAGAAGCTGCTCGCCGGGCATCTGAGAAAACCGCTGCAGATTTTTCTCGATCGACGCGCCCAGTCTCTCAGCCGCCCCATCATAGTCGCGATGCGCGCCGCCGAAAGGCTCTTCGACGATTTCATCGATCAGGCCATGCTTTTGCAGCGTTGCTGCTGTCATCCCCATTGCCTGAGCCGCTTCCTGCGCCCGGGCCGAATCCTTCCATAGAATCGAAGCGCATCCCTCAGGAGAAATGACCGAGTACACGGAATACTGAAGCATGATGACATGATCAGCGATTCCTACCGCCAGCGCACCGCCTGAACCGCCTTCGCCGATTACCGATGTAATAATCGGTGTCTTTAGGTCCACAAAGGTATACAGGCTGGAAGCGATTGCCTCGCACTGCCCCCGCTCTTCGGCATCGACTCCCGGATAGGCGCCGGGTGTGTCGACAAACGTCAGCACCGGCAAGGAGAACTGTTCGGCCAGGCGCGCGATGCGCGACGCCTTCCTGTACCCCTCAGGCTTGGGCATTCCAAAGTTTCGCTCTATCTTGGTGTTGGTCGTTCGACCCTTTTGATGGCCGATTACAGCAACCCCCAGGCCGTTGAATCGCGCCAGACCTGCGACAATGGCGCGATCGTCGGCGAAAACACGGTCCCCGTGAAGCTCCTGAAAATCGGTAAGCAGCATTCTCACGTAATCCAATGTGTACGGCCGCTTGGGATGGCGCGCCAGCTGCGTGATTTGCCACGGAGACAATGAAGAAAATACCGATTCCGCCAGCTTCGCGCTTTTCTTTTCCAGTTTTGCAATTTCATCGGAAAAATCAACGTCTCCGGCTTCGCCCACCCTGCGAAGTTCTTCAATCTTCGAGTTGATTTCGTCGATCGGCTTTTCGAATTCCAAATTTTCGTTCACAATCTACCTCATCCGGCAACACTTACGAGTTCGGCTCGAACTGCGATTCCGGGGCACGCAAGCGAACCTTCGAATAGTCCACTTCGACCGCTTCTTCGCCGAGCGCTTCATTCAGGTCCGTCAACAGTTTATCCGAAATCCGCACCAGCCACGAATCGCCAAGCACAAAGGACGCGGAGTCTTCGAGGCTGTTGGCATACTCGATACGCACCCGCTGGTCATGCCCTGCGTGCTTCTGCAGAACACCGCGAACCGCGTCGAGCACATCGGTGCCGGCAGAATGTTCCCGAATCCGAATCACCAATTCGGCCGCGGGCTGAGAGCGGATCGCTTCAAGCCCGATGATTGCTTCGGCAATGAATTTGATTCCGTCGGAACGGTCGTCTGCAACCGGCTTGCCGATCACCGCAACGACAGAATCTGCAACAAGTTCGCTCTCGCAGGCAGCTAGAATTCTTGCAAACACCGACACCGAAACGCTGTCGTGGGAGTCGGCAAGATCAAAAAAGGCAAGCCGCGCGCCCCTGCGAGTTTCGACGATTTGCATGTTCGACACCCATCCGACAAGTACCGCCAGTCTGGAGACCTGCGCATCGAGACTTGCAATAGGAGTGGCAGGCAAGGTGCTCAGCGTGTCATAGTCCCGCTGCGCCGGATGTCCGTCAAAGTAGAATCCGAAGGCATCATATTCATGTGCAAGGCGCTGCTCTTCGCTCCAGGGCTCCGAAAGGTTGAACTCAAAGCGAACTGTCTGCGCGCCGACTTCGCCGAAAAGGCTGCGCTGCCCGGATTCGCGGTCTTCCGTCAATGACCGCGCATACGAATGCAGCGCTTCGGCATTGCTGTAGATTTTTCCCCGATCGGGCTCCAGGGAGTCAAAGGTTCCGGCGGATGCCAGAATTTCGATCGCCACCTTGCCGAACCGGCGCACATCGATCCGCTCAAAAAAGTCAATCACGCTGACAAAGGGACCGCCTTCGTTTCTCGCTTGCTCGATGATCTGAGATATCGGCTTGCCGATATGCTTCAATCCGCCGAAGCCGAAAAGAACTTGATCCCCGGCGATCGCCTTGAACTCAAATCCGGATCGGTTGATATCCGGCGCAAGCACCTTCAAATCGTGTTTTCTGGCATCGGCAATCATCTTCATTGTCGTGTCCGGTTTGAAGTCCACTGACATTGAAGCCGCATACAAATGCGCCGGATAATGGCATTTCAGCCATGCAGTCTGAAACGCCAGCGTAGCATAGGCCACCGAATGCGACTTGTTGAATCCGTAGCCCGCAAAGCTCTCCATCAAGTCGAACACATCGCCTGCCAATTTCTCAGGGTAGCCTTTTTCCTTTGCCCCGCTGACAAATCGATGACGCTGATTCGACATTTCCTCTACAAGCTTCTTGCCCATTGCGCGGCGCAGCAAATCTGCTTCGCCCAGAGAGTAACCGGCCATGATGCGGGCGATCTCCATCACTTGCTCCTGATAGAGGATGACGCCGTAGGTCGGACTCAGAACATTGCGCAAATCCGGATGCAGATACTTGGCCTCAGACTTGCCCTCTTTGCTCTTGATGAATTCCTGATCCATCTTGGTCTGCAAGGGGCCGGGGCGAAACAGCGCAAGCAATGCCACCAGATCCTCAAACGTCCTCGGCTTTGATCCGATAATCAGCCGCTGCATTCCTTTTGACTCGAGTTGAAATATGCCTACGGTCCTGCCGGTCTGGATGTAGCGGAAGGTCGGCTCATCATCCAAGGGAATGTCTTTTTGCGTCAAAGGCTTGGCACGGGGGTCGCGATTGTCGTTGATCGACTTGAATGCCCGGGCAATGACGGTCAATGTAGTGAGACCGAGAAAATCGAATTTCACCAGTCCGATCGTCTCCAGGTCGTTCTTGTCATAGTGCGTGATGTCCAAATCGCTTTCCGATTCCAGAAACGATGCGGAATAGCGGGTAATCTGCGAAGGCGCGATCACCACTCCTCCGGGGTGCTTGCTGACATTTCTCACAATGCCCTCGATCACTTTCGCCGAGTCAATCAGTTCGCGCACTCTCGGTTCTTCGTCATAGCGTTTCTTCAGATCCTTGTTCTTTTTCAGCGCATGATCCAGCGTCATGTCCAACTCCCGCGGAATCATGTTGGCGAGACGGTCGTAGAATCCGTAATCCGGCTTGATCGCCCTGCCCACATCCCGCACCGCGGCACGCGCCGCCATGGTCTGGTAGGTGACGATCTGTGCGACGCGGTCCTTTCCGTAGGTGTCGGAGACATGCTGGATCACCTGATCACGCTGATCAACGCAGAAGTCGATGTCAAAATCCGGCGGGGAAACCCTTTCAGGGTTCAGAAATCGCTCAAAGATGAGCCCATGCGGGATCGGATCGATGTCGGTAATCCCAAGACAGTACGCCACGAGCGATCCTGCCCCCGACCCGCGCCCGGGACCGACAGGAATCCCCTGCCCCTTGGCCCATTCGACGATCTCTGCGACGATCAGAAAGTATCCGGCAAAGCTTGTTGTCTTGATGATCTCCAATTCGTGCCGCAAGCGATCCTTGTAGACATCGGACGTGCCTTGCTGGAATCGACTCGCAAGGCCGTCCTCGCTGTGTTTCGCAAGCAGGTCGTCGATGCTCATTTCGTCGCTTGCATGGGGATACGCCGGCAAGTGCGTGGATTTCAAGTCGAACTGCATGTTGCAGCGCTTGGCGATTTCCAATGTATTGTCCACCGCCGATGGAATATCCGAGAATGCCTCCGTCATTTCCTCGGCGGATCGCAAGTACTGCTGCTCGGTATACAGCCGGGGCCTGCCGGAACTGGACAGTGAAACATGTTCGTTGATGCACACTCGGATCTCGTGGGACCCGTAGTCATGCGAATCGATGAATCGAGGCTGATTTGTCGCGACCAGCGGAACCTCGGCAGCCTGCGCCAATTCAATCGCAGAAGCGCAGTACAGCGATTCGAAAGAAGCGCCTATGCGTGAAACTTGAATGTAGAACCGATCCGGAAACAGGCGCAGGTATTCCTGCAGCACTTCGTACGCCTCGTCGCCGCGCTCTTGCAGCAGGCAATTCCCGATTTCGCCATGCTGCGCGCCCGAAAGCGCAATCAGGCCGTCTGTATTGCCTTTCAGCCAGGAACGCCGGATGCACGCACGGCCACCTTCGCGCCCTTCATGCTGGGCGCGTGTGAGCAATCCGCACATCGTCCGGTAGCCCTGCATATTCTGGCAAAGCAATACCAGTGAATGCGGCTTTTGCAATTCGCTCGCATTGCGCATCAGGATTTCAACGCCGACTATGGGCTTTAGCCCCTGCCTCAGGCAGGCCGAATAGACTTTCACTGCGCTGAAAATATTGTTCAAGTCGGCAACGCCGACCGCCGGCATTTCAAACTCGCGCACGCGCTTGGCCAGTTCATTGACACGAATAATGCTGTCCGAGACAGAATATTCGGTGTGCACATGCAGATGTACAAAGCCCATAGCGAACCTAGAACAATTTGGATGACAGACGGCTGACCGGGGCAAAGCTTCGTCGATGGATGGCGCATGCGCCATATTCGCGCAGGGCATCCATATGACGGGCCGTTCCGTAGCCGAAATGCGAATTGAACCCGTACTGCGGATACTCGAGGGCAAACTCGGACATCAGGTCGTCGCGGTATGTCTTGGCGATAATCGATGCCGCCGAGATTTCCTTGACCGAATCATCTCCGCCAATGACCGTGCGTGCCGGAATCGAAAGCTCAGGACTGCGGTTGCCGTCAATCAGCGCGACATCCGGTCGAATCGAAAGACCTTCGATCGCACGTGCCATTGCCATCATGGTCGCCTGCAATATGTTGTGTCTCTCTATCTCTTCAACTGTGCCGATTCCGATTGCCCAGCATACGCTGTGGTTTCTTATTTCCTCGGCCAGCGCATGACGTCTGGGCTTGCTGAGCTTTTTTGAATCTGCAACCCCTGAAATCTGCGTCTCATGATTCAAAATTACCGCTGCGGCCGTCACCGGACCCGCCAGGGCGCCTCGGCCTGCTTCGTCGACACCTGCAACAAGTTCAGTGCGCATGCCCCAGCACCTGTGCTATTTCGCGGGCAGCGAGGTCGTTTGCGCCGCACTCAAGGCCTGCGGATATTTCAGCGAAAGCGTTAACCTGACGGGTACGGTACTCGGCATCTTCCAGCAAGCGGCCAAGTTCACTCGCGATGTTGTCCGCGGTTGCATCCGCCTGCATGAATTCGGGAACCTGAGGCTGGCGAAGCAGGTGATTGAGCACGCAATAGTGCTTCGTCGTTCCCAGCAGCTTGACGAGCAGGTAGCTTAGGCGCGAAACCTTGTATGCGACAACGAGCGGCTTGCCCAGCAAGGCAGCCTCCAAGGCCGCGGTGCCCGACGCCAGGACAACCGCATCGGCGGCCTTCATGACGTCGATCGAGTCTCCGTCGACAATTCGAACCGAAGGACAATCCGGCTGCCCGCCTATTGCAGATTCAAACTCGGCGCGGATTTCCGCCGTGGCAGCGGGTGAAATGAATTTAAGATTCGAATCACGCCAAGCGGCCAAGGCGGCGACTTGCGCAAACAGCGGGCCCAGATGCTTCACCTCGACCATTCTGCTCCCAGGGAGAATGGCCACCACCGTGTCCTGCGCGTCGTATCCGAACTTGCGCCTCGCCGCCTCCTGCCCTCCGGGCCTGAGTGCATCTGCCAGCGGATGCCCGACATAGCAATAGGGCACGCGATGCCTTTCGAACAATTCGCTCTCAAACGGATAAATCGTCAAGACCCGCATCGCGGCTCGCTTGATTTTCCGGATGCGGTAGCCTCGCCACGCCCATACCGTAGGGCTGACATACTGCACTGTCGGTATGCCGGCTCGACGCAGCCTAAGCTCAATGCCCAAATTAAAGTCAGGCGCATCGACGCCGATGTAGACATCCGGCCTGTACTGCAGCAATTCGCGGATCAGGCTACGACGGACTTTAAGGATTTTTGCAATTTTCCAGAACAGCCCCTCGACACCGATTGCACTGATACTGTCGAGCGAATGCAGCGCCCTTGCGCTCCTTTGCATCATCAGCGGCCCGCAAATTCCGACAATTTCAAAATCCATGCCGCGGCGGGTCAAGGCATCAATCAATCCGGAAGCCAGATTGTCTCCCGACGCTTCGCCGATGACCATTGCGATTCGATACATGAAAAAAGATCCTCCGCCTATGCGAATGCGCCGTCAGAACCGATATGCTCCGCAATGCCCAAAGCGTACGCTAGCGGACGAATCCGCGGCTTGACGCGGCAAGAAAATCAAGCAGATGTACGGCTTGCTTGCAGCCGTCAATGCGTTCGAGCAATTCATCGTAGACATCTGAAATGCTTCTTCTCCTGCGAAATACTTCTCGATAGACCTGTTTGACATGGCCGATTGCGTCGTCATCGATTCCGCGGCGGCGCATGCCGACAGAATTGACCGCGACCGCCTTGGCCGGATTCCCTGATATGGTGACATAGGGCGGAACGTCCTGACGGCTGACCGTATTGATGCCGGTCATGCAGCATGTACCGACACGGCAGCGCTGGTGAATCATCGTGAACCCGCCAAAAAAAGCATAATCTGCGACCTCCACGTGTCCGGCAAGGCTGGTGGCGTTAGTAAAAATCGCCCCGTCGCCGATTGTGCAGTCATGGGCGATGTGAACGTATGCCATAAGGAAATTGCCGTCGCCGATCCGGGTCACTCCGCCATCGTCGACAGTTCCGCGATTCATCGTGACAAATTCGCGGATCACGTTGCCGTTGCCGATAATCAACTCGGTCGGTTCGTCCTGATACCGGGTGGACTGAGGCGCGCCTCCGAGCGACACGTGCTCATGGATGCGGTTGTTTTCGCCGATCGTAGTGCCGCGTCGCACTACGGAGTGATTTCCAATCCACGATCCGCGTCCGATCGCAACGCCCGGTTCGATCACCGCGAACGCATCAATTCGAACATCGTCATCAAGCTGCGCATCGCTGGAGACGACAGCCTTGGAATCAATCATCAACTTGTTGGAATGTAAATAGCAGTTCTGCGCTGCATACGACGTTGTCGCCAACAGTTGCAGTTGCAGCGGTTTTCCAGACATCGCGCATCCGCCGCTTCAGGCGGGTTTCGATCCTAATGCTGTCACCGGGCACCACCTGTCGCTTGAATCGCGCCTTGTCGATCCCTGCGAACAAATATACCCTGTTCTTGTCCGATTTCGCACCCAGCGCAAGACTCGCCATAATGGCTGAAGCCTGCACCATTGCTTCGACAATCAAAACTCCCGGAAAAATTGGCCAATGCGGAAAATGCCCCTGAAAAACCGGTTCATTGACCGTCACATTCTTGATCGCGACCAGCCATTCATCGTCATAGTCGACGACATGATCCACCATCAGCATGGGATACCGGTGCGGCAGTACTTCCTTGATTTCCTTGATTCCTAGCGAAGGCATTGCAAACTCTCCTGTCTGTGGCAGATCTTGTGTGAAGCGCCTAATCGCCCAGCTGCCGGAGGCGAACTAGAATCTTGCGCCAGTTCTTTGCAGGACGCGCGGGCACCGTCGCCGAGTACCTGCCCGGAACAGAGATCGACTTGGTCACCATTGAACCGGCCAGAACGACCACGTCGTCGCACACTTCAAGATGATCGAGAATTCCCACCTGCCCGGCGAGCATGCATCGGCAGCCGATCCTGACACTGCCTGCAATACCGACATTGCCGGCGATTATCGTATCTTCTCCTATCGAAACGTTGTGCGCGATTTGAACATTGTTGTCAATTTTCACCCGGTCGCCGATTTCCGTACTTTGCATCGTACTGCGGTCGATCGTCGTCGCAGCGCCTATGTCGACTTCGTCGCCGATGACAACGTTGCCGATATTGCGCATCTTTACCCAGCGCCCGTTTTCGCCTGCATAGCTGAAGCCCGAGCTACCGATGACCGAATTTGCAGATATAACGCAGCTGCGCCCGATTATGCATTCGCGGTATACAACGACGTTGCTCTCAATCCGGGTCGAGTCCCCGATGGCCGCTCCGCGGCCGATATGCGCTCCGACGCCGATGACTGCATGGCTGCCGATTTGCGCATCCTCGTCGACGACTGCTCCGGCGCACACCGCCGCAGTGCCGGCAACCGAAGCGCGGTCCGAGACGATCGCCTTGGGATGGATTCCGGGTGTGAATGGCTCGGGCGGGTTCAAGCAATCTGAAACACGTGCAAAAGCTGCTCTCGGATTGCTCGATATGAGACAGTTTCCGGAGAACTCCTGGGCATCGGATTCGTTCAGCACGACCACTCCGGCTCCGGTCGCCTTGAACTCGCCGCGATAGCGCTCGTCACAGAAAACCGCAACCGAGTCGGCGGTTGCGTCCTTCAGCGTAGCAATGCGCCGGACGGTCGCTGCCGCATCTCCTCTTGCCAGCGCGCCCGCGGCAATCGCGAGTTCATCCAGCGTCCACTCGGCCGTGACCTGTTCCCCGCTGGACCTCACTGCTCCTCATTGAACTCCTTGTTCAGCTCATCAAGCACACGATCGGTAATATTGATTCTCGCGCTGACAAAAACGACAGGGTCCTGCAGGATCAGGTCATACTGCTGCTCCACAGCCAGTTTCGAAATCACTCTGTTCACAAGCGCCTGCAACCGTTCGAGTTCCTCGTTTCGACGGATGTTGAAGTCTTCCCGAAGTTCCTCCTGGCCGCGTTCCAGCCGTCTTGTCAGCTTGCGAATCTCCTGATCCAGGTCGGAGCGGGCGTCATCGTCGGCGGAACTGGCCTGCAGTTCTTCCTCTTTTGCGACGATTTCGTCTCGAAGAGAGCGCAATGCCGCCTCTCTAGGCGCCAGTTCCGCCTCGATCTGCTCAAGGGCGGCTCGGCCCTGAGGAGCGAGATCAATAATTCGCACTGCTTCTACGAAGCCGATTTTCAGCTGTCCGATGTCGTCCTGATCCTGAGCGCTTGCAGCCGCAGTCGCCATTGCAAGCGCTGCGATTGCCGCTTGAGCAATTGTTCTCAAATTTTGCATCAAATCACTATGGCCGTTTTAATCAAAAAATGTTCCTAAGGTTACTTGCAGATAATCCGTTTTGTCACCCGACTTCTTGCGCAAAGCCAAGGCGCGGCTGATTTGCAGCGGACCGATCGGCGACAGCCAGGTAAAGCCCACGCCCGAGGACCCGCGCAATTCGCTGGAACTGAAATCATTGGTATTGTCGAACACGTTACCGATATCGGCGAACAACAGAAACCGCTTGTCTGCGCTGTCTGCGGTGCCGAAAATCGGCAGATACAACTCGCTGCGACCGAGTACTCTAACGGACCCGCCAATCGGATCCGCGCTTGGACATGGCGCTACGCGCGCCGGCGTGCTGTTTTCTTCGTTCGCTGCATATCGGCACTGCTCCCTGGGACCCAGGCTTTGGGAATCAAAGCCTCGAACCGTGGAGTTGCCTCCGGCATAGAACCTTCGATAGAACGGCAGCCGATCTGTCGAGCCTACCCCGTCACCGTAATCCAGGCCGCCAAACAGCTTCAATGTGGTGTTTTCGCCCACGGAAAAATACTGGGACAAGCTTGCACGACCGACATAGTAGGTCACATCGCCGCCGACCATCTCGATTGACGCATGCCGCTCGCTTCCTTTGCTCGGGAAGATCGCCCGGTTGCGCGTGTCGCTTCGAAAGCTCAGTGTCGCGCGCCCAGCGTTGATTCTCGGGTTATCGTCGATAAAGTCTGCTGCACGATAATCGATCGCTGTGTTGTCGGCTCGCTTTAGCTCTCGATATTCATACTCGAAATCCGTGCCGATCGAATTGACATTGGAAATTGGAAATCTGTACCGCATTCCGACCGCGAAATGATCCGACTTGTATTCGGTAATTTCCGAATCGCTGAAATCGGTCTCACTGACGTCGAAATGAAATCCTCGCGCCACCCCGTCCAGCGTGTAGTACGGATTGATGAAGTTGATTCCTATTTCTGTCTCATAGTCGCTATGGGATATTTCCGAAGAGATCTGCTTGCCGGTCCCGAACAGGTTTCGCTGGCTGAGCTGCAGATTCAAGACCACGGTGTTGTCGCTGCGATAGCCGACACCGATCGCGAAGCTGCCCGTCAGGCGCTCCTTGACTTCGACAATGATGTCGACCTGATCCGGCACTCCGGGCACGGGCTGCGTCTGCAGGTCGATAGATTCAAAGAACCCCAGCCGTCCCAGCCGTGCTCTGGATTCCTCAATCTGCTGTGCAGAATATTTGCTTCCTTCAAAGATCCTCATCTCGCGGCGAAGCACTTCGTCATTGGTCACGATATTGCCGATGAATACGATCCGTCGCACATAGGTCAGGCGCCCCGGCTCGACAACGTATTCAAGATCGACAACCTGCTGTTCGCGATTGATGTTCGGGTAGGCTTCCACATCGGCCAGCGAATAGCCTTCGTTTGCGAAACGCTCAATAACCTGCTGGCGCGCGTCGTTAACCTGGCGGCGGGAAAAGATTGTCTCCGGCTCCTCGCCCACAATTTGCTCAATTTCAGCCGCCTCGACGACTTCCTGGTCCGCGATGACGTTGATTTCGCCGAACGTGTACTGCGGACCTTCTGACATGGTGATTACGATCGTGACACGCTCCTTGTCGTCCGAAAGAAATGCCTGGGAGGAAACCAGCTGAAAATCGATATAGCCCTGATTCTGATACAGCGTGGTAATTTTCTCCAGATCGGCTGTCAGCTGGGTGCGCGAATAGCGGTTGTTGCGGTTGAACAGCCCCAGAGTCTTTTTTGTCGTCAGCTTCATTTCGTCGAGGACTTCCTTGTCATCAATCGACTCGTTGCCGACAATCCGAATTTCATCGATCAGCGCGACTCCGCTTTCGGCAATTTCGATAAACAGCTCGACCCGGTTGCGGTCCAGCGGCACAATCGTCGCATCGACTTCTGATGCGAACCGCCCGGTAGACTTGTACTCCTGCCTCAGTCCTTCGACAAACTCATTGACTTTGACCGGATTGTAGACTTTCCGCTCGGCAATGCCGTTCGCCTCCAGCACCTGTTCGATCTGCTCGGTCTTGATTTTCTTGTTGCCTTCAATGGAAATCGACGAGATCAACGGGTTTTCCACCACGGTGATCACAAGCGCATCATCATCTCGGTCCAGCCGGATATCGCTGAAAAAGCCGGAGTCGTACAGCGCCTTGATCGAACGTGCAGACAGTTCGTCATCAATTTCATCGCCGACCTGCACTGGCAGGAGAACGAACACTGCCCCGGCCGTGATGCGCCTTAGTCCTTCGACACGGATATCCTCGATAACGAACGGATCAAACGCCTTGGCCGCAAAGGGCAGCGCCAGCATTGCAAGAGCCGTGGCAATCAGAAAGAACGACTTGAATTTTAAAATCATCGGTCAGCCCGTCTAGAATAAATTCACGAAGTCATTATAAAACGCAAGTGCCATGATGCCGGCCAACATTGCGATTCCAATACGATAAGCCCATTGTACCGCCTCGTCGCTTGGCGGAGAACCGACCACCGCCTCATACAGATGAAACATCAAATGTCCACCGTCAAGCACAGGAATAGGCAGCAGATTCAGTATGCCCAGGCTAATGCTGAGCAAGGCCAGAAAGGTTAAGTAGGTATTGACCCCGGCCTGCGCCGCCTGGCCTGCGTAGCGGGCAATCGTCACCGGTCCGCCAAGCTGATTGGTCGGCTGCGAAAAATCAAGCATCCGGCCAAGCATCTTGATCGTCATCGCGGACACCTCCCACGTCGAGGCAATACCTCTCCAAAGCGACTCAACCGGGCCGTAGCGCACCACGACCCGATGCTCGAGGCCGATGTCTTCGGGCACCTGCACCGTGATTCCGAGACGTCCGACCGTCCTGCCGCCGACCTCGACCGCATCCGGCGCGACAGCCAGTTCATGCAGGCCGTCGGCACGCTCGATTGCAAGCATCAATGACTTTCCTGCCGATCGGCCAATGATGGAAACCAGATCCCGCCACGATTCGACAGTGTCGCCATCGACTGCTGCAATTCGGTCGCCCGGCTGCATCCCTGCCGCTTCGGCCGGCGACTGCGGCACCACTTCGCCGACCACGGGGGCCAGTACGGGCACCTGAGGGTAGGCGCCTACGATTTCTTCCCACGACCGCGTTCCGATGTCGCGCCCGCTCTCCTCGCCTGCGTGCAACTGTAAAATTCTGGTTTCTCCGTCGACAGACTCGACTTGAAGCTCCAAAGGTTCTGCGCTGACTATCCGATCGACGATGGTCATCTGGTTATGGCGCCAGCTTCTGTTCTCCTTGCCGTCGACCCGTGTGATTAAATCGCCTTGCTGAAGACCAGCCTGATAGGCGAAAGAATCAGGTACGACTTCGCCGACAACCGGGCGTATTCCCTCGGTGCCGAGCAGAAATACCGCCCAGTACAGCAGTCCGGCAAGCAGAAAATTGAAGATGGGTCCGGCGGCAACGATGGCAGAGCGCTTGATCAGCGGCTGGCGATTGAATGCGCGAGGCAAATCCTCGGCGCTGACCTCGTCGTGAGTCTCATCAAGCATCTTGACGTATCCGCCAAGCGGAATCGCAGCAACCACGTATTCGGTTTCACGGTTTTTCAATCGATACTTGAACAGCGACGGGCCAAAGCCGATCGAAAACTTCAGAACCGAGACTCCGAGCTTGCGCGCCACCCAGTAGTGTCCGTACTCGTGAAACGTGATCAGCACGCCAAGAGCGACAATGAAGAAGACGATGCTGTACAGTGTTTCCATCATTCGTCAAATTCCATGATCATCATTCCCCATCTGCGACCTTGCGCTCTATCGACGAAGCGCACATTGAACTATCGGGTTCCAGATTCAATAAAATCATTTGCACAGCGTCTCGAACGCCGGTCAACTTCAAGAATTTGCTGCAAACTTTCAACCGGTTCGTGATCCATCGTGTCAATGCAATGGCGCACCGTGTCGGAAATTTCGGTAAATCGTGTCCGCCCTTTCAAAAAACTGTCCACTGCCACTTCGTTCGCCGCATTAAGGACGACGGACGATGTATCTTCGCGATACGATACTTCGCGCGCTGTCGCCAGACACGGAAACCTCTCCCAATCCGGCGTTTGAAATTCGAGAGCCGGCAAATCGGCGAAGCTGAGACGCTGCGCGCCGCTTTGCGCCCGATTCGGCCAAAAAAGCGCATTCGCGATCGGGACGCGCATGTCAGGCGTTGCCATTTCTGCGATGACTGAGCCATCCTCATATTCTACCATTGAATGGACTACGCCTTGCGGATGGATTAACACTTCGATTTGCTCGGGACGGGCATCGAAAAGCCACCGAGCTTCGATAATTTCGAGTCCCTTGTTCATCATGGTTGCCGAGTCGACCGATATTTTCGGCCCCATTGTCCAGATCGGATGAGCCACTGCCTGCTCAGGGGTGATGTCGGGCAGCAGATCAAGCGCAGTGGTTCGAAACGGTCCTCCGCTTCCAGTCAGCAGAATCCTGCGCAATGAAGGGATGGGTCTGAATGTGGTGTATCGTTGCGCAGAAGACGCGCAACACTGAAATATCGCATTATGCTCGCTGTCGACCGGCAGCACCGTGGCGCCGCTTGCATTCGCCTCTTGCTTCACCAGCGGGCCAAGCATCACAACAGGCTCCTTATTGGCGACCAGCACGTGAATGCCGGAGCGAATCGCCGCCAGTGTAGAAGTCAGGCCGGCTGCGCCGACTACGCCGGCTACAAGAACATCCGCCTCTGCGCTGCCGCACACATCTTCGATCGCCTGCTCGCCGCAAAGCACCTTGGTTCGCGACTGGCGGCGCTTAAGGCGTGCAGCAAAATCCGGATATCCGGCGCTGTCCGCCACAACTGCATATTCCGGCTGAAATTCGACGCACAAATCGAATAGCTTGTCGCTCGCCGTTCGCGCTGTCAGCGCGTAGGCCGACAGTTGATCCGAGTGCAGCCGAATCACATCAAGCGTGAGCGTTCCGATCACGCCTGTCGCTCCGGTAATTGCCACCTGCCGCTTCATAAAGACCCTGCTATGCCTGAATCAGAAAGAATTTAATGCAAAAGGCGTAGACCGGCAGTCCGGCAAGCGAACTGTCTATGCGGTCGAGAATGCCTCCATGCCCGGGAAGCAGCCGGCCGCTGTCCTTGACCCCGGCACGCCGCTTTGATCTGCTCACATATAGGTCCCCGTAGACCGACATCGCCGCGGTAAACGCGCAAATCAGCGCAAATGTGGCGATCTTGCCGTAATCCGAGTGCCATGCGACGGCGCCTGCGAGCACTGCGAGCGCCAGCACGACAAGCATGCCGCCGATCACACCCTCGACTGTCTTGCCCGGACTGATATGCTCCGCCAGCTTGCGTCTGCCGAATGCCCTACCGGCAAAAAAAGCGCCAGTGTCTGCAGCTGAGATCGTCGCCAGCGCGCCAAGCAGCCACCATGATCCATGCTCGGAACTGCTGCGCACCTCGGAAATTGCAAACAGCGCAAATCCGAAAATCAATACCGAGCATGCGACACAGCCCGAACGATTTACGCCGCCAATTGCCGGATAGGTCAGAAACCCGGCAAGCGCAGCCCAGAACAGCACTGCCAATGCGTGTACATATACCGCTTGCGATCGCAATTGCAGCAACACGGCGAACAGCGCCGCAATCAGCGCCAGATAGCCGATTCGGCGAAGCGCGCCTTCAATGCCGCACAGTCTGCTCCATTCAAGACCAGCCAGCAAGCCGATGACGAGCACGACACCTTCGAACCAGATCGGCGGCGCCCACAGGATGCACCCTGTAAGCAATGCGGCCAGCGCAATGCCGGTGAATAGGCGCTTGGCGAGCATTGACTAATTCACCGTTTCGGCGATCACCTGCTCGTCGGTGCGGCCGAAGCGGCGGATGCGTTTCGCATAGGACGCGAGCGCCAGTTCAAATTCCCTGCGATCAAAATCGGGCCAGTAGGTATCGGTAAAATACAGTTCAGCATAGGCCAGTTGCCACAGCATGAAATTGCTCATGCGCTTTTCTCCGCCTGTGCGGATGAAAAAGTCAGGTGCCGGCATGTCGGCCGTACTGAGGAATTGCTCTATTGCCGCGGGAGTCACGTCATCCGGAGTCATACTGCCTGACGCCACTTCGTGTGCGACTTTGCGGCAAGCCTGCGCCAAATCCCATTTGCCGCCATAGTTTACAGCGATGGTCAGATTCAGTTTCTGCTGTGATTCGGTCATATCTGCAGCATCGCCGATTCGTGTCTGCACGTACGCGGGCAAGCGGGAGATATCACCGATGAATCTCAGCCTGACTCCGTTTTCGAGCAACGCCTGGACTTCCTTGTCAAGCGCTCTGGCAAGCAGGCGCATCAGCCACTGAATTTCCTGCTGCGGGCGACGCCAATTTTCGCTGCTGAATGCAAACAGCGTCAAATGCCCGATGCCGAGTTCGACGCAGGACTCGACCAGATTTCGAACGTTGCCTACTCCGCGCTGGTGCCCTTCCAGCCGGCTTGCGCCGCGCTGCCTGGCCCAGCGGCCGTTGCCGTCCATAATGACTGCAACGTGATTCGGCAACGATCCGCCGCCATGGCGCAGCCGGTCTGGCGCCAGTGCGTCCGGCGGGAGTTCTGTCATGCTAACTGCACCCTGAGACGACTGCCATGCCATATCTCATATGGTCATGATGTCGTCTTCTTTCGCAGCGACTATCTTGTCGACATCAGCCACTTTCTGATCCGTCAGCTTCTGCACCTGATCTGATGCGCTGCGCTCGTCATCCTCCGTGATTTCCTTTTCCTTGCGCAATTCGCGCAGATCGGAGTTGCAGGAACGGCGGATGTTTCGGATCGATACCTTGCATGCCTCGCCTTCGGCGCGCACGACTTTGGTGATTTCCCGCCGGCGCTCTTCGGTCAGCGGCGGAATGGGAACACGGATGACTTCGCTGGCGGTCACCGGATTCAGACTCAGATCGGCTTCAACAATCGCCTTGTCTATGACTGGGACCATGGACTTGTCCCACGGACTGATGGTGATCGTGCGGGCATCGGATACGGAAACCGTCGCAACCTGATTGAGCGGGGTCGGCGTACCGTAGTAGTTCACCTTGATATGATCGAGCAGCGCGGTGCTGGCACGCCCTGTTCGCAGTTTTGACAGTTCCATCTGAAGATGGTTGACGGAACTGGTCATTCGAGATTCGGCATCATCTATCAGTTCGTCTATCATTTCGCTATCCCTCCGCTGAAACTAAGGTCCCTTCGTTCGCTCCGACGCAGACGCGCGCAATCGCTCCCTCATTCCATGCGTTGAACACCCTGATCGGCATGCCGTATTGGCGGCAGATGGCGATTGCCGCCAGATCCATGACCTCCAATTGGCTGTCCAGCACCTGGTCGTAGGTGATCCTTTCGAAGGGCGTCGCATCGGTCTTATCGTCCGGCATTTCACTGTATACGCCGTCTACCTTGGTCGCCTTGAGCAGCACGTCGGCGCCAATATCGATGGCGCGCAGACTGGCTGCGGTATCGGTTGTCAGCAGCGCGTTTCCCGTACCTCCGGCGAAAAGCACCACATGGCGCTTGGCAAAATACTGCTCAAACGAAACGCCGTCGTACTGCTGCGCCACGGCAGGAACAGCCACAGAAGACTGAACCGTTGAATCCACGCCCTTGCTTTTGAGCACCTGCTCCATTGCGACGGCGTTCATTACGGTGCAAAGCATGCCGATCTGATCCGCCCTCGTACGCGACATCGCAAGCCCGCTGCTGCGTCCGCCGCGGAAGAAATTGCCGCCGCCGATTACCAAGGCGACTTGAACACCGGCTTTGACCACATCGGCAAGCTCGTCGCAAATCCGGTTCATCGTATCCGGTTCGAAGCCGGACCCTTCCCTGCCTCCGAGTATCTCACCGCTGAGCTTGACTAGGACTCTGCGGTAGCATGTACTGCCGTCCGGCCGGTTCACGACTCAACTCCAACGCTAGCCGGCGTCCTCGCCGAGCTCCAGGCGCCTGAACCTGTCGACGCTCGCCTGCTTCGACTTGAGCAATTTTTCCACCGAGTGCTCCTGATCCTTGACAAAGTCCTGACCGTAAAGGGTGTGCTCCTCGGTAAACTTGCGCAGCCTGCCCTCGATGATTCTTTCGATAACGAACTCCGGCTTGCCGGTCTGGGCCGCCTGTTCGGCGTAGATTTCCCGTTCCTTGCTCAGCACTTCGTACGGCACTCGGTCGGCACTGACCCACTTAGGACGCATCGCCGCCACATGCATGGCAAGATCGCTGCCAAGTTCGTCCGATCCTCCGGACAACTCAACGAGCACGCCGATTTTGCCGTTGTGGTTGTAGGATTCGATTCGCGCGCCCTGCGAGGACTTAATCACGCTCATGCGTCGCACGGCGACATTTTCACCGACCTTGGCCACAATAGCCCGGCGTGCGGTCTCGACAGTCTCGCCATTTTCCATCGTCATGGCACTAAGCACGGACACATCACGGCATTCATCAGATATCGTCAAGGCGAGTTCCCCCAAGGGGAGCGCAAAGCCGCGAAACACATCGCCTCGCGCGACAAAATCGGTTTCACAGTTGACTTCCACCAGCGCACCGACTGTCCCGTCGTCAGAAACCGCACTCACAATGATTCCGTCGCTTGCTGTGCGCGCTGATTTCGCATCGGCCATCTCGGCGCCTTTCTTGCGCAGCGCATCAATTGCCAATTCCTGATCGCCGTCGCAATCAAGCAGCGCTTTCTTGCAATCCATTATGCCTGCGCCGCTTCGTTCGCGCAATGCCTTCACCATGGCTGCGGTGATTT
The DNA here is from genome assembly GCA_965214615.1 of Arenicellales bacterium. Taxonomy (GTDB): domain Bacteria; phylum Pseudomonadota; class Gammaproteobacteria; order Arenicellales; family JAJDZL01; genus CBDAUN01. The sequence continues at coordinate 1,754,749 of OZ243952.1, read as the reverse complement.
CCATTCGATATTCCCTCTTTGGTTGAAATTCCTTTCGGAATTGCCTGATTTACAATTCATTCAGTGTATAAAGGCGCACGCGATGCGCCTGGCATATCGACCGTGCCGATCGCTGCGGCCGCACGAAATCAACGGTTCTGGCGCCGCCGCATTTCCAGAGCGAACCTTTCGCGAACGCGGTCGCCGCACTGCGCCCGGAATGCCGCTGGCGGCCGGCCGAAACCGGGCCGTCAGTCTTTCGCCATACTCGCGCGGCTACTCCGATCCAGCAGCGGGTTCGGCAGCAGCGGGTTCGGCAGCAGCAGGAGTTTCTGCTTCGCCTGCCGGTTCGCCGTCAGCCTGTGAACTTGCCTGCGTCGCAGGTTCGGGCCGCTGCACCGCTGCCGGCGGACCGTCACGCCGATCGTCGTCACGGGCTGGCGCGACTGCCGCTTGCGCTCCCGTCACTCTCGCCAGCGAAACATCGACATTTGAACGCGCATCCGCCGCTTCCACATCGATGACTTCCGCAGTGCGCGCCCTTTCGGTCGAAGACGCCTTGCCTTCAATGACCGCATCGGCAACTGCCGAGCAGTACAGGCGGATGGCGCTGATCGCATCGTCATTTCCCGGAATCACATAGTCAATGCCGTCAGGGTCGCAATTGGTGTCGACGATGGCAACGACCGGAATGCCCAGTTTTCGCGCTTCGAGCACGGCATTTTTCTCGTGTTTCACGTCGATGATGAAAAGCACGTCCGGAATTCGTTCCATAGAGCGAATTCCGGCCAAGTTGCGATTCAGCCGGAACCGTTCACGTTCAAGGCGGATGATTTCCTTTTTTGCCAGCGCCTGGCCTTCCGGCGAGGCCATCAGTTCGTCGAGTTCAGTCAGCCGGTCGATCGACTTGCGCACTGTCTGGTAATTGGTCAGCATGCCGCCAAGCCAGCGATGGTACACATACGGACAGCCTGCGCGCTGAGCTTCCTCGACGACAATGCTGCTGGCCTGACGCTTGGTTCCGACAAACATCACCGAACCGCGTTCGCTGGCAACCCGGCCGACATAGTTCATCGCGTCCTTGAACATGCCCAGAGTCTGTTCAAGGTTGATGATGTGAATCTTGTTTCGATGTCCGAAGATATACGGACTCATCTTAGGGCACCAGAACCGCGTCTGATGTCCAAAGTGGGCACCAGCTTCTAGCAGCTGGCGCATAGTGACGTCGCTCATATTTGTTGCTCCATTTCGGGTTAGACCGCCATGGCGTCAGCTTGCCGACCTTTCGGCACCCGGACAAGCTGCAAGCAGGCCATGTGAGTAATAGATATAGGCGGCAAAGTATACCGCAAAATGGAAAATATCTGCAATAGGAATCGCGGTACAGAAATTCTTGTATTGAGGCGCTCAATATTAGGATTGGTGTCGGCGCGATGCGGTGACTCCAATCTTCAATTTGATTGTGGACATCGTGTTTGCCGCGGCGCTGGGTTTGGCTGACCTTTGTCCAGTTCGCCGTCTGAAAGAGTGTCTTGCGGCATGTTCCAAATTGGGGCAAATTTGATATTCGCCCTTTACTGTGAATTCCGCATATGCCTCAGGAACTCGCGCCCTTGCGATGTCAGGCGGTAGCGCTGATTCTTGCTGAGTGGTTTGTCGGGTATGGTCATTTCGATCAAGCCGGCTTGAAGGGCGGGCAGTAGATACTTCGTACGGAAGTGTCCCGTGTGTGCAAGATTGAGAGCTTGCTGCATTTGGAGTCGGGTCATTTCTCCCGAGATTTCGCGCAGCAACCGAATGTGCCCAGCGACTTGGTCGGTAACTTGGTCGGCAACTTGGTCGGTGCCCAGCGTTTCGCGTTGTTTATCTGTACGCACCTGCACCTCCGGGTTCGGCCCGAAGGTGGCGATGAAGAATCTGCCGGCCTTAAACTCAGGATCAGGACAGCCCTGAATTCGAGCGTCCTCACGGATGCGTTGGATGCCGGTGCCAGCCTTTTCAATGAAGCCAATGCGGTGCAGTAAGTCGGCAATCAATGTGTTCCTGCGTACGCTCTTGTGCTCGAGTTCTGCCAGCGCCAATCCTTTGGGGAGATCTCCGGGACTTACTACCTCTATGCGGTCGCTATAAATCTCGATAAAGACATTGGCGCCGCCGAAGAACCAATCGCGGTGCATTACGGCGTTGGTAATTGCTTCGCGCAACGCCTTAATCGGGTACTCAGGAATATCCTCGCGCCGCAGACCTTCAATGCGCCAGGCAGTGCGTGTGTTGCGTTCGACAAAGCGCAGAGCATCTTGGATATCGGCCACAATTCCACCGTCGAAATCTTTGCGGTCAAGGATATGGACTTTGTCGGCACCTCTCGCTAGCAGGCATGTGATATAGGCATCTGGAATAAACTTGCGCACATGCTTTCCGAAGAAAAGTACACCGGCATTTCGAAAAAGCAACCTGCCGCTCACTTGCTCAGCCGCTTCAATGTTGATTAGCACGTCTTCGACGAATAGATGGCTCGATATGCCGGACAGTTGCAACCACGCCTTGTACTTGTCGTAATCGAAGTCTTTCGGGTAGCTGAAGTCCGGGCAGAGCGACAAATCAAAACGGATCTCACCTTCAGCTCGGAAAAAGTTGCGCATCTCGGTCCGAGAGAGCTTCTGGGCAGCTGCTCCCTGCCTCAAAAGAAACCCTCTTTGCACTGGACAAGCCTAACAGTGCTCTCCCACACCTGAACCGCCACCACCTGACCTACGGGTTTCGCCAAAACCTTCACCGGCGGATCGCAATTACGGGCGATGTCTTGGATGTTGGCACGAAGAGCATTGGCATCCTGCACGCCTGCTATGCTGCCGTCATCACGTACGCCCAGAAGAATATTGCCGCCAATGGTATTGGCAAGTGCCACCAATTCCCGTGCGAATGAAGATGAAAGGCTCTCCTTGAATTCAATCGCAATCCCTTCTCCCTCCTTGATGAGGGCTTGAAGGTCATCGGGTGTCACGCAAACACCTTCGGTCTGTGTTCGGCTATGACTATCGATTCCATTTGGCAGTTTCTGCTACATCCGACTCGTAGACGCGCTCGTCAATCTCGATTTCCCGGGACATTTTCAACTCAGCATTGAAGAAAGCAAAGTCGCGATGCCCAAAAACGAAAAGAACCCCGCAATATCCGTTACCGTCGTCAGCACAATCGATGACGCGACCGCAGGATCCTGACCGATATGCTTAAGTCCGACAGGGACCAGCACGCCGGCCAGGCCCGCAATGACCATGGCAATCACCATTGACGAGGTGATAACCAGCACCAGACCCGGCTGTCCGCTCCAGAAATACACTCCGATTCCGCATACGACGGCGATGGCAATGCCGTTCCAAAGGCCGACAAACATCTCCTTGCGCAGCATTTTAGGCCAGTCGCGCACCCGCACCTCCCGCAAAGCCAGACCGCGCATGGTTACCGCAAGCGCCTGAGCGCCGGCATTTCCCGACTGACCGGCAACCACTGGCAGCAGCACCGCAAGCGCGGTGAACTTTGCAATCGTGCTTTCGAAAATGCCAACTACCGACGCCGCAGCAAATGCGGTCAGCAGATTGACCTGAAGCCATGGCAGACGCTTTCGGATCGCAAGCCAGCTGCCCGAAGTAGCCCGCTCGTCCTTGCTGACGCCGACCATCTTCTGGATATCGACGGATGCATCCTCCTTGAGCACATCAAGCAGCGTCGCATGTCGAATGACGCCTAGAACACCGCCGTCCTGATCGATTACACTGATCTCGTCAAGCCGGTAGGACTCCATCTTTTCGATGACCTCTTCACGCGTGGCGATCGGATCTACCACGGCTGAAATGTGGACAGAAATCGCTCCCAGCGTCTGATGCGGCTCAGCCAGGGCGAGATCCTTCAGATGAACGACAGACTGCAAGCGCTGCTCGTCATCGAGAATTCTCAGTTCAAACACCGGGTGTCGCAAATTCCTGTTTTTCAGAACCTGCTGCGCATCGCGCACAGTCATGTGCTCGGCGAAAGCAAGAAACTGGGTATCCATCAGCCTGCCCGCCGTATCGGGGGGATAGGTCATAATCTCGTCGATATCCTTGACCAGGCGCGGATCGAGCATTTCGAGCAATTCAACTCGCTTTGCGTCGTCCAGAATCGACACGATGGCGGCGACCTTGCCCGTATTGGCTGTCTGCAAAATTTCGACCACGGATTCGTCCGGCATCGCCTCGATCAGTTCAGCGGCGGCAAATGGCGAAAGCGAATCCCACACCGGAGCCGCAATATCGACAGGAATCTGCTCCAGAATTGATGCCGCCTCCCGGGTCGGAACGGTCTCAAGTCGATTCGCGGCGCTGCGCGGTGCCGTTTCGCAGAATCGCTCGATCAGAATGGTTTCCGCAGTCTGTACTCTAGCCGATTCAGTCAAAATACGTGCCTCCGCTTCCGGCAGTCAAGCTGCGGCGTCATCGCGCCCCTTCGACAGCATTGCGGTCACAAGGTCGGCCAGACCAAGGCAGCACACCTCAGCCACGACGAAGACGTCGGGATTTGCGCTGCTGACAGGTTCGCTGTCCGGCAGGGTCGCCAATTCTCTCCATAAATCCGCAAGACGGATGATCCCGACCAGCTTCCTGTCATGCTCTATCACCGGCAATACGTCCCTATCGCTCCATTGCGGCGACTCTGCGGCTTGACGTGCTGTCATTACTGCTGGAATGGGGTTGGCAAGCGGCTTCATGATCGAAGCAATCGGGGTGCCTGATTCGGCATCCTTTAGCAAGTCAGCTACAGCGACTGCGCCGATCACCCGGTTTTCGCCATCTACGACAAAGACTTCGCGCTCGAAATATCCTGCCTTGGCGACCTGCTCACACGCCTCGCCGACCGAAGCATCTCTTAAGATTGCGACTTCGACATTCTCCATGCACCCGCCGACCAAGTTTTTGCGATACCGCAGCAGCATCGAAATCCGAACCGACTGGCGGCGTGACAGAAGCGCCACTAACTCATCGCGTACAGCCTTGGAGCCATGGCGCAGAATCGCCGCAGCGTCGCGAGCCGCCATTTGGTCAAGGTACTTTGCCGCTGCCGGTCTCGGCATTGCCTCCAGGCAGCTGCAGGCCGAACTCGGCAACATGGCGCTCAAGGCCGAAAGGCTCAGGGAATCTTCGATCGCCTCGATATAGTCTCCCGCGGTTTCTGACGGCATGCCCTGAATGGCCCTGACCGCAGCACCGGTGTACTGGGCTACGAAATACTCTGTCAGCTTAAGCCGCTCAGACATCGTCCTGCGCCCGCGCAATCAGCACACTCGGTTGCTCCGAGAATAGCCGGGCCGGCACAGTTACGCGCCCGTGCTCGGTGTCGAGAACGACTGCGACGGCGGTGATCTCGATCACAGTGCCTTCGTATTCGCCGATTCTTACGCGCTCGCCATATCGGTAATGACGATCCAAATACCGAACAGCAATGAGATTGCTCACCAGCTGGCGCGCTCCGAGGCTGAATGCGATCGCGACACCCCCCAGAGCTGCCGCAAGGGAAATCGAAATGATGGTAATCACGATTGTGATGTCGATGCCGATTTGATCGACGCCGATGACGATGAGCACTACGAGGGTCAGTATTCTGGCGATTCTGGCCAGAATTTGACGCTGGAATTCGGCCAGATTGATCGCGGCAGTACCTACCGCCTGGCTCACGAGTCCGCTAAAGACGATGCCGGCCCACATGATCAGAATGCCCGACAGAATATTCGGCAGGTGGTTGATCAGCAGGTTCAGCCAGCTGGCGAACATGCCTAGACCCATCAGGTCTGTTGCGATCGTGACAAAGACGAGGACGATGAGCCAGAAAACGACTTTTCCGATAATCGCGGCGAAAGCGTCGGAAATTCGCGGCAGCACCGGATTTCCTGCAATTGCGATTCGGGACCGCACATGGTTAAGCCCCTTGATCAGCCGACTGACAACGACGCGACCGATGCGGCCGACAACCCAGCCGGCCAGAAGCAGAAGCACAACGCCGAATGCCTGCGGCAGGTACTCGATCAGTCTGCCAATCGCATCAAGTGCAGCATCGACGAATTGAGTACTCCAGCCGACGATGATGTCCATACCTACCTCTTGCCGAGCAGCCGGCGAGAAACCCTAGTCAGTGCCATTCGGGCAAAATGAATTCCTTTTGTTTTATACATTGTCGAGACAATTGATCACGATAATCAGCGGGCATACCATGCGGAACGGCGTGTTCGCTTTGCCCGGGAGCAAACCGAAAAAAGCGAATCCAGACGTATCGGCGACATTTTGCCTGCAGCAAATATAACCGATATACGCGCTTTCAGTAGCAGTTTGGCGCGGGCCGCGTTAAACGCGAGCGCGACACATTGTCATACGTCAATGAACAGGACTGGTGCAGTGGTGCCGTTTTTGCAAACTTCAAAGGTAGAATTGAAATTCTCAATCAAATCGGCACCGATATCCGATATCTCGAATATAATCAGCCTCGCGAACGGCAGCGTGATATATCGATTCGTCGCAAAACATACGACATAGGAGCGTTGCATGGAATTTGCTGGAATCATGGTGGCGAAGCCACGCATAGTCCTGCCGCACGGAATGCGGTGCGTAATAGCCCAAGGCCATTGCAGAGCAACGGAGAATTGTATATCTGTACAGACAGCCATAGACTTGGAAATAGACACCTGCGGTTCGGCAAATCCGGCAGTGCCTGCAGCAAGAAAACAGCTTAAGAAAACGCTTTGCAGTGAAATTTGCGCAACTTAAATTCAGCAATCGGGCCGTGTTGTATTCGTCTCGGCATCCGTGTCATGAATCCGATCCCCTGTACCCCCCCCCCGCAGGATCTAGCCACGGCGTAGCAGCGGCGTTCGCTGCGGCGCTTCGCTCCTGCCCCGGGAGGGAATATCCCGGAATCAGAACCGCCTTGCGGGCGGCCGTTATTGCGGCGCTGCCGGCTTTGCTGGCAAACGCGGCTGGTGCGCAGCAGATCATCGACTATCCCGAGGGCGCTGTTGAGCGGGTTGCCAGCCTCGAACCCTCGGACGCCGTCTGGACGCTCGCGGGCGAGGACGCATCGCATTTCCGCGCAGACGGAGGCGCGCTACGGTTTTCCGACGACGGATTCGGGGTCGCCCGGCCTGATTTTGAATCCCCGCGCGATGCTGGCGGCGACGGCATCTACCGCATCAGCGTTTCGAGCGCAGACAGCGGTCAGAGCAACGACAGCAGTCTCGATTTCACGATCCGTGTCACCGATCGCGACGAGCCCGGCCGTATTAGGATGTCCGCCTCACGCCCGGCGCGCGGCGAGCCTATCAATGCCCGCCTGAGTGACCCGGACGGCATCGCCGGGGACATCCGCTGGCGCTGGGAGCGTTCAGCGGGTATAGGCGAATGGCTTTCCATCGCCAACTCTGCTTCCTACACACCGGGCGCCGCCGATACCGGCCACTGGCTGCGCGTGAGCGCCGAATACCACGACCGCCTCGGCGGCCCTCGTACGATCGAAGCGATGCTCCCCGTAGCCGTGACCGGGCCGAAGCTGCTTGCCCTTGCCGCGCACACCGACAGTGGCGGAAAAACTCTCCATCCCCCGTTTAATTCTGCCATCACGCACTACGGCATCGAATGTGCCGAACGTGACGTGCTGAGCATGAATATCACTTTGCCGCACAACGTCGCAGCGGCCGTCAACGGCATACAGCCGCGCCCGGGTCGCGAGACCGGCGCTGCGGTGGCCGTGGATGCCGTGAGCGATACGCAGATTATCCTTTCCGAGGCCGACGGCGCGAACACGGTCTACACCGTACACTGCCTGCCACCACAGCTTGCGGCGCTGCGCACAGAGCCGGATCCGGGTCGTGCACTTGGCGTGCTGCTTGCCGTGACCGCCGGATCATCGGCTGCGGTCATCGACGAACACGGGGTATCGCGGGCCCATGTGCGCACCGAGCGCGGAAACGCGGGCTTTTTCCTGCGTCCTTTCGGATCCGGAACGGACCTGCGGTGGGCCCATTTCGAAACGTCGCCAGACAAGAAGCAGCGCTGGCGGGTGCTGGACCGCAGCCTCGATCCTTTACAGACCTTCGCTGCCGGCGAACCGCTGACCACCACGGGGCGGCACGATTTTCGACTGCTCGATGACGGCTCTGCGCTGCTGATGACCTACGAGCCTGCGGTGCGAGATTTCAGCGCTCTTTCGTTTCCCGACTCCGACGGTAAGTCATGGGGCGCCGCTGTCGAAACCGAAGATTCTGCGATCCAGTGGCAGGGTCCTGACGGCACGGTGCGCTGGACCTGGAATTCCTGGGGCCGCCTGCCTTTGGAGGACTGCGCGCAGCACCGGTTTCCGAATGACTGGGCCCATGTCAATTCTCTTCAGTGGACAAGGCACGGGATACTCGCTTCATTTCGCGGCTGTTCAGCAATTGTGATGATTGATCCTGAAGCCGCATCGGGCGAAGAGATTGTCTGGCGCATCGGCGCGACCAATCTGACTGACGACGACTGGGAGCGCCGCAGCCTTGGCCCGGCGCCGCTTCGCATTGTCGGCGATCCCGAAATCGAGTTCTGCGGCCAGCACGCCGCGCAGCTTCTTGCTCCGTCGCCGGGATTGCGCCTGGAGCGCCTGATGCTGTTCGACAACGGCGTCGCGTGCGTGACCGACCCGCACACCGGCGAGCCGCTGGGCCGCCAATCTGGCATCTACAGCCGGGCTGTGGAATATGCGCTCGACCTAGCGAACGGCGAGGCGGTCTTCGTGCGCGACCATGCGCTCGGCAAAACCCGCGACCGGCTCGGCTTCGCCGGCGGCCATGTCGAGCCGCTGCCCGGCGGCGGGTGGCTGGTGAGCTGGGGCGGCGGCGGACCCGGGAACGCCGATGAAAGAGGCGGCCTTGAGATTACCGACCGGGTCACGGTTGCTGATCCTGACACCGGCGAGGAGACCTTTTCCATTCCTGTTGGCGATGCCAATGCCGGCTCCGGGTTCCGGGCGATTCCGGTCGCCCTGGATGTGCTGATGCGTCCACAAGCTGAATTGAGCGCCGTATTTCCGGACCCGCCACCGTTGTCGCATGCTGGAGAGACACTTTCCATCGCAGTTTCGTTTTCGCGGCCTGTATCGGCATTCGGGACGGACACCGCCTCCATCGAAGTGGCAGGCGGCGAACTTGCCGGCGTGCAGGCCTTGACCGCGTTCGGGCGTCCCGCGCACAGCTACACGCTGACTGTCGCGCCGGCCGGGAGCAGTTCCGTTTGCCTGGCGTTGCGCCCGCAAGTCGGCTGCGGCGCGGCAGGCGGCATCTGCGCCGCCGACGGAACGCAACTGACCGGCGTTCCGGATCCGGTCGCAATTGCGGGCGGCGATCCGGCCGACCGTTCGCCTGCCGGAAGGTGCGCATGAACGCGGCTATAGCGGGCTATGTCCGGTTCGCTCTTTGCAATCGATCATACACTAGGGAAGTATTCGCATGAGCGCAACAGAAACAGACCGCATGAGCGGCTGCCAGGCTGCCGATGCCGTGCGCAATCTTATTTTCGGACGACGCGGCCGGATGAGACGAAATGTGATACCAGCTAGGCCCCTATCTACCATCTTCGCGCTGCTGGCCGCGGCCGGGCTGTCTGCCGGGGCGCAGGCTCAGACAAATACCATCACCCCGATGGAGATCTATGAAGGCGAGACGCTTGAGTTCGCAATTACCTTTCCAACAGCCCGCGGTTACAACGCCGGAGAAGGCTATGGCTATGTGGAACCCGCCACCAGCACCGCAACCGAGGGATCCTCTAATGACTGGCATCTGGCAGACGCCGACGGAAACCGAATAGCTCGGCTTACTCAAGCTACCCACCCTGTAGTAACTGAAAATGGAATCGATACCGTTACGTTCCTTCTCCACGCGCGAACAGACAGCGTCACGGAGGGGGATGAAACCATCAGATTGCTCGAACAGGATTATTCTGGACCCGACCGATACGTTACCATCACCCTGAAAGACGGCCCCCGCCCGGTCGTCTCGAACGACGGCGTCACCCTCTCCGAGTCCGCCCTCACCCTGGAAGAGCTTCACGCCACCAATGCCGAGAAGACCTACACCGTGGTGCTCGACACCGATCCGGGCGCGGATGTAAGAATCACGGCGACGGTTCCGACGGCGAACCGCTCCGAGGTCATGGTCTCGTCCATCCCCGCCTTCTTTCAAAGCTACGCCGAGCTCCACTTCACCCACGGCGATGCCGGCAACTGGAACACGGCGCAGACAGTGACAGTCAAAGCGCGGAACGATGCCAATGCCACCGACACCGCGTCGTTCAACATTACTCACGAACTGACCGTGGCCAACGGCCCCTACGCAAGCATCACTCCAGACCCGGTGGCAGTGACAGTGACCGACGCCGGCCACGGGGTCACCGTGTCCGAGTCAAGCGTTACGATGGCCGAGGACAGCGATACCGCCGACTACACGATCGTCCTCAAAAGCCAGCCCGGCAGTTCGGTGGTCATCACGCCGGCATCGAGCGTCCCGGCGAACGCCACCGTGTCGGGCGCCCTCACCTTCCCCACCAACTGGTGGCACCGGCCGCAGACGGTGACCGTGACCGGCGCAAGCGCCGGTTCGACCACGATCAGCCACATGGTGACGACCATGGCGACGGGCTACCCGACATCCACGACGATCGCATCGGTGATGGTAACAGTGACCGCGGTGGCCAACAACGCCCCCACGGTGGACAACGCGATCCCCGACCAGACGGCGACTGCGGGAACAGCGTTCAGCTACGCCTTCGCGGCCAACACCTTCGCCGATGTCGACGGCGACGACCTGACCTACACCGCCGTCAAGTCCGACGGCACCGCCCTGCCGGACTGGCTGTCCTTCAATTCCGGCACCCGCGCCTTCACGGGCACGCCGCAGGCGGCCGATGTCGGAACGCTGTCGGTCAAGGTGACCGCCGACGACGGCAACAGCGGCACCGTCGACGACACCTTCGACATCGTCGTGTCGCACCCAGCCCGGAACCTGGATATCCAGGTAGCCGACGCCTACGAGGGCGAGAACATCGTACTCACCCTGACCCTGAGCCGGGCGCCGGGCAATGTGGTCGCGGGCCAGCGAACTTTCAGGGTCGAGACAGACGTTCCGTCAGCTTCCAACGTCAACACCTGCATCACATCCCATGGCTGCGAGGCCGGTAGCACGCCCGTCGCCGCAGCAGACTTCACGGCCACCAACACGGACGTCGTATTCGGCGCCAACGAGACCGTCAAGACCGTCTCCATCCCCATCGCCACCGATTCGGTGAGCGAGGGGGTGGAAGTGGCGTTAATCAATATTACTTACAATCCTCCCGGAATGGGCGATCTGGGCATCTTCACCTCCGGCAGTACGCAGATCACCGGGCGAAATGCGTTCGACGGTGCTCCGCTTGTTTTTTCAGACAACATATTAATCACGTCATACGGCCAGATCCTGGGCGATTCGCGCCCTGCGCCGGTCACCATCACCGAGGGCGGAGGGACCACGGTCAGCGAGGACGGCAGCACCACCACGGACAGCTACACCGTGGTGCTGAACAGCGCACCGTCGGCAGGCGTGACGGTCACCGCAACCGCCGGCGCGGGCGCTCAGGTACAGGGCCCCGGCGGCACGGCGGGCGGGACGGCAACCCTCGCCTTTACCACCTCGAACTGGAGCCAGGCGCAGACGGTCACCGTCACCGGGGTTGATGACGACATCGACAATACCGGCGACGCGCGCACCGTGACCATCGCCCACGTGGCCAGCTCGACCGATCCCACCTACAGCATCGCCAATGCGGGCGAAGTGAGCGTCACCGTCACCGACGACGACACCGCGGGTCTTGTGTTCAGCCCCGACCCGGTCTCGGTGGGCGAAGGCGATACGGGCAGCTACACGGTGAAGCTTGCCAGCGAGCCGACCGCGAGCGTGACCGTCACCATCACCGGACAGGGCGGCGCCACCGACCTGACGCTGGATACCGACAGCGTCATGGCGGGCGATCAAAACACGCTGACCTTTACCTCGGGCAACTGGAGCGCGGCGCAGACCGTGAATCTTACGGCGGCCGAGGACGTCGACATCTCCAGCGACACGGTCACCCTCTCCCATGCACCTTCGGGCGGCGGCTACGGCAGCGCGCAGGACAGGGACCTGGAAGTGACGATCACCGACAACGACTCGGCTCCTGAGCTGACATTCGGCGCGGCCGCCTACGACGGCGCCGAGGACTCAGGCACCATCGATGTGACGGTGAACGCCGACACGGCGCCGACCGCCGCGCTGACCGTGAGCCTTGCCACGGCAAACGGCAGTGCGACGGGCGGGACCGACTTTACCGCGCCGGGGGCGACCTTCCCTTTCCCTTCGGGCGTGACCTCGCACACCGTCAGCGTAGCTGTCACCGACGATTCGTTCCTGGAAGACGATGAGACATTCATGCTGACGCTGAGCGACGCAACCGGCTACACGGTCGGCACGCAGGCGTCGACGACGGTGACCATCACCGACCAGGACACGGTGACCGTCGAACTGAATGCCCCGAGCCATGCGGTGCTCGAGGGAGCCGGCACCGTATCGGTCTCCGCATCGATCACCTCCACTCCCGTCAGCGCGAATATTCCGATCTCGCTGACACTGACGTCCGCCGACGGGACCGCGACGGGCGCTTCGGGCGGGACCGGCGACGGCATCGACTATGACAGCGATGCGGTGACGATCACGATAGGTGCCGGAGCCAATGGCGCAACAGGCACGATCGCCATCCGCGACGACACCGACCAAGAGGTCGACGAGACCTTTGCGCTGACGCTTTCGACCTCGCAGACGCGGGTATCGGTCGGCACGCGCTCGGCGTCGACGGTGACGATTGCCGACAATGACAGGGCCAAGGGCCTGGTGTTCACGCCGTCGGCGGTGACGGTCGGCGAAGGCGCAAGCGCCACCTATACGGTGCACCCGACAACCTTGCCGACCAGCAACGTCACCGTCTCGGTGATCGTGCCGGGCGGCAGCGACCTTTCGATCGACACCGACAACGTCATGGCGGGCGATCAGAACACGCTGACCTTCACCACATCGGACTGGCACATCGGCCAGCCGGTCAAGGTGACCGCCGCGCAGGACGACGACACCGCGAACGACCTGGTCTCGCTGACGCACGCGCCTTCGGGCGGCGGCTACACGGGTCCACACAACGCCAGCCTTCAGATCACGATCACCGACGATGACACAACGGTACCCGCAGTCTCGGTGTCGCTGCCGACCGGCGGGGGCGAGATGCGCACGGATGACGACGAACAGATCCACGACGAAAGCGAGGGAGGCGTCGGCGCAGCGTTCACCGTGAGAGCCGACCGGGCGCTGGCGGGCACGCTGACCGCATGCGTGCGGATTACCGAAAGCGACGCCGACCGGGTGGCCTCGGCCGACGAGGGGATCAAGACGGTGAGCCTGACGAGCACCGGCAGCGCCGACGGGGCGGGAATACATACGCTGACGTGGACCGACACGGCGGCCGACGACCGCGACAGCAGGGTGACGGTTCAGGTCGTGGCGCCGAACACGCCGAGCTGTACGGCGAACAATGGCACCTACACGGTGGCGACGAGCAATTCTTCGGACAAGCTGCTGATCAAGGACGACGAGTCGACCGAGGTGTCGCTGACCGCCGGTTCGGACACGTCGATGGCTGAGGGCGATGCCTCCGACACGGCGGCGCTGACGGTCGGACTGTCGCGCCGGCTGTATGCCGGCGAGATCATCGTGGTGCCGCTGACGCTGACTTCGGGCACCGGGGCGCGGCTGCCGGGCAGCACGGACGGCGGTAGCGTTGCGAACCACGATTTCACGGTCTCGGCCGCCGCCGCGTCCGGGCAGACCGGCGCGGGGATTGCCAATGCCGCCACCGCCACGCCGACGCTGACCTTCACCGGCTCGGACTCGGGCACGGTGCAAAATGCGACACTGACGCTGACTCCGGTGGCGAACCGCGACGACGATGACACGACTCCCGAGACGATCACCGCGACGCTTGCCACCGACAGCGTGCTGGGCGCGACCGAAACAGGAACCACGGTGTCAGGCGCCGCGCAGCGCCATTCGTCGGACTACGCGGCGAGCGTGACGATGACCGACGACGAGGCCGACACGACCGCGCCGACAGTGACCTCGATCACGCGCCTGTCGCCGACGACTTCGCCGACCAACGAGGACACCCTGACCTGGCAGGTGACGTTCAGCGAGGCGGTGGTGAATGTGGATGCGGCGGCTTTCCAGGTGTCGAACACCAATGCCACACTTGCGGTGAGCGCAGTGTCGGGCACCACGTACGATGTCCAGGCCTCGGGCGGCGACCTGGCCGGCCTCAATGCCACAGTGACGCTGAGCTTTAATTCCAGTCACAACATCGAGGATGCGAACGGCAACGATCTTGCGTCGAACCCGGCGCCCCCGGGAACGAATGACAATGACTTTGTCGTCGACAACACCGCGCCGACGGTGACGATCGAGATCCCCGCAACGGGCGGGACGATCACGGGCGCGGTCACCGCGACGTTCACATTCGACGAGACGGTGACCGGGTTTGAATCAGGCGATATCGCGGTCACCAACGCCGCGGTGTCCGGCTTTGCGGTCGATACCGCCGGAACGGTCTGGACCGCGGCGATCACGCCGGACGCCAACGGCACGCCGGTGACGGTGAACGTGACTGCGGGCGCAGCCGACGACCTGGCAGGCAACGCGAGTGCCGCAGCGGCGCAGGCCAATGTGAACTACACCGTCGCGCTTGGCGCCCCCGGGCTCTCGGCGAACCCGGGCGACTCGCAGGTGACGCTTTCGTGGTCGACTCCGACCGGCAGCGCCGGCACCGCGGCGGTACAGAAATACCAGTACCGCTATCAGGCCGGCTCGAGCGTCACGGCAGGAAGCTGGACGGATGTCGCAGACGGACCCGATGACGGAATCGACGCAGGCGACGAGACTACCGTGACGGTGACCGGACTGACCAACGGCACCCAGTACGCCTTCGCGCTGCGAGCCGTCAATGCCGCCGGCAACGGCGACGCGGCGTCGGCGACTGCGACGCCGGAGTCTTCGGACACCACCGCGCCGCAGGTCGCCTCGATCACGCGCCAATCGCCTTCGACTTCGCCGACCAGCGCCGACGAACTGACCTGGCGGGTGACGTTCAGCGAAGCGGTAGTGAACGTGGACGCAACGGATTTTCAAAGGACCAGCACCACCGCCTCGCTTTCGGTGACGGCAGTGTCAGGCGCCACGTACGATGTCAAAGTCTCGGGCGGCGACCTGGCCGGTCTTGATGCGACGGTGACGCTGAGCTTCAACGCCAGCCACGACATCGATGACGCGAACGGCAACGATCTTGCGTCGAACCCGACGCCCACAGGTGCGGATGACAATGACTTTGTCGTCGACAACACCGCGCCGGCGGTGACGATCGAGATCCCCGCAACTGGCGGGACGATCACGGGCGCGGTCACCACGACGTTCACCTTCGACGAGACGGTGACCGGGTTCGATGCAAGCGACATCGCGGTCACCAACAGCGCGGTGTCCGGCTTTGCGGTCGATACCGCGGGAACGGTCTGGACCGCGACGATCACGCCGAACGTCAACGGCACGCCGGTGACGGTGAACGTGACTGCGGGCGCAGCCGATGATCTGGCCGGCAACGCCAGTGCCGCGGCGACGCAGGCCAGTGTGAACTACACCGTCACGCTTGGCGCGCCGGCCGGCTTCACCGCGACCCCGGGCGACACGCAGGTATCGCTTTCATGGTCGGCTCCGGCCGGCAGCGGCGGTACCGCGGCGGCGCAGAAGTACCAGTACCGCCATCAGGCCGGCTCGGGCGTCACGGCGGGTAGCTGGACGGATGTCGCAGACGGACCCGATGACGGAATCGACGCAGGCGACGAGACTACCGTGACGGTGACCGGACTGACCAACGGCACCCAGTACGCCTTCGCGCTGCGAGCCGTCAATGCCGCCGGCAACGGCGATGCGGCGGCCGCAACCGCGACACCGTCGTCTTCGGACACCACCGCCCCGAAGGTCGTATCGATCACGCGCCGGTCGCCGACGACTTCGCCGACCAGCGCCGACACCCTGACCTGGCGGGTGATATTCGACGAGGCGGTGGTGAATGTGGACGCGTCGGACTTCCAGAGGACCGGCACCACCGCCTCGCTTTCGGTGACGGCAGTGTCGGGCACCACGTACGATGTCCAGGCGTCGGGCGGCGACCTGGCCGGCCTTGATGGCACGGTGACACTGAGCTTTAACTCCGGTCATGACATCGAGGATGCCAGCTCCAACGCACTTGCGGCGAACCCGACGCCCACGGGTACGGATGACAATGACTTTGTCGTCGACAACACCGCGCCGACGGTAACGATCGAGATCCCCGCAACTGGCGGGACGATCATGGGCGCGGCTACCGCGACGTTCACCTTCGACGAGGCGGTGACCGGGTTTGAATCAGGCGATATCGCGGTCACCAACGCCGCGGTGTCCGGCTTTGCGGCCGACACCGCCGGAACGGTCTGGACTGCGACGATCACGCCGGACGTCAACGGCACGCCGGTGACGGTGAACGTGACTGCGGGCGCAGCCGACGATCTGGCCGGCAACGCGAACTCCGCGGCGACGCAGGCCAGTGTGAACTACACCATCACGCTTGGCGCGCCGGCCGGCTTCACCGCGACCCCCGGCGACACGCAGGTATCGCTTTCATGGTCGGCTCCGGCCGGCAGCGGCGGTACCGCGGCGGCGCAGAAGTACCAGTACCGCCATCAGGCCGGCTCGGGCGTCACGGCGGGTAGCTGGACGGATGTCGCAGACGGACCCGATGACGGAATCGACGCAGGCGACGAGACTACCGTGACGGTGACCGGACTGACCAACGGCACCCAGTACGCCTTCGCGCTGCGAGCCGTCAATGCCGCCGGCAACGGCGATGCGGCGGCCGCAACCGCGACACCGTCGTCTTCGGACACCACCGCCCCGAAGGTCGTATCGATCACGCGCCGGTCGCCGACGACTTCGCCGACCAGCGCCGACACCCTGACCTGGCGGGTGATATTCGACGAGGCGGTGGTGAATGTCGATGCGTCGGACTTCCAGGTCTCAAACACCACCGCCACGCCTGCGGTGACGGCAGTGTCGGGCACCACGTACGATGTCCAGGCCTCGGGCGGCAACCTGGCCGGCCTCAATGCCACAGTGACGCTGAGCTTTAACTCCGGTCATGACATCGAGGATGCCAGCTCCAACGCACTTGTCCCGAACCCGGAGCCCGCGGGAACCAATGACAATACCTTTGCCGTAGAGAACATCGTCGTCACGATCACGGCCGGACCGGCGGTGACCGAGGGCGAGGCAGCGCGATTCACCCTCAATGCCGACCCGGCTCCGGGCGCCGCGCTGACAGTCGATGTGACCGTCGCCCAGAGCGGCGCGTTCGCAGCTCCCGGCGACATAGGCGCGAAGAGGGTGACGATTGCGGCCGGCGCATCGTCCGCAGCCTACGAGGTCGCCACCCTCGGTGACACCGTCGACGAGGCGCACGGCAGCGTGACGGTGACGGTCAACACCGGTACAGGCTACGAGGCGGGAACCCCCTCCTCGGCCACCGTCGCAGTCCGCGACGACGACGAAACGATCACGCCGCCGAGGGCGCCGCAGATCACAATCGACAGCCCGGGCGTCGCCGAGGGCGGCGACGGAACCACCGCGACGATCGCGTTGAATGTGACGCTCAGCGCCGCCGCTTCGGCCCCGGTGACAGTGGACTATGCCGATTCGCTCGAAGGCAGCGCCGCTTCGCGCGACGACTACGACGCACTCGCTGCCGGCACGCTCACATTCGCGCCCGGCGAGCGCCGCCATACGATCGCCGTGAAAGTCATCGGCGACGACATCGACGAAGGCGACGGCGAAACAGTGATCATCCGCCTGTCGAATCCGACCGGCGCGCAGTTCGCCGGATCCGCCGCAACAATCGACGGCACCGGTACAATCCGCGACGACGACCGCGCCGGCATCCGGCTTTCCACATCGGCCGTGCGAATCGCCGAACCGGGAGGCACGCAAAGCTACAAGGTATTCCTGACCAGCGATCCGGACGGCACCGCGACCGTCGCCGTCGCATCCGCCGACGAGCGGGTCGCGACCGTGTCGCCCGCGGTACTGACATTTAACACCGTCAACTGGAACGAAGGGCTGGAAGTGACCGTGACAGCGGCCGGAGCAACCGGATCGTCCACGCGCATCCGCCACGACCCGTCCGGCGACGGCGGCTACGATTCGGCGCCGGGCGCAAGTGTGCGGGTATACGCAGGCGAGAGTTCCGCCGAGGGCATCGAGACCTGGATCGGCCGCTTCGGCGCCGCGCTCGCCTCGCAGATCCGCGATACGGTGCGCGACCGGATGTCGCAAGCCGGCCCCGGCCCGGACACCGTCACAATCGCCGGCCAGGCGATGCAGCTTGAGGCCGGCGCAGGCCGAAACGGCGAATACGCGGCCCGGACCGGCTACGGCGCCGATCCGGATTCACTGATGTATCCCATGGACGACGAACCTGAAATTCGTCATCTTTCCAACCGCGAGGCGTTCGGCACCTCCTCGTTCAGCATCAAGGGCACCGGTCCGGGAACACGCGGCGGGTCGGTCTGGGGACAGGCATCAACTGCCGAGTTCGACGGACGCGACGGCGCGGACACGGTCGACGGAAGACTCAAGAGCGCAATCGCAGGCGCCGAGATGCGGCGCCCCGGATGGATTGCAGGGGCGTCCGTATCGCGCGCCGAGGCCGACGGCGGCTACGTCGGCGAAAACGGACTCAAGGTCGATTTCAAGTCCCACCTGACCGCGGTCACGCCTTATGCGGGTATCGACATCGGCGAGGGGCTCAGGGCCTGGGGCGCGCTGGGCTTCGGACGCGGCAGGCTTCACACCACGCGCGACGGGGCCGGCGAGATCGAAACCGATCTTGACTGGCGCATGATCGCCGCCGGCGCGAGCAGGGATCTGGCAGCGCCCGGCGCGGCGGGCGGATTCAGTGTTTCGGCATTCGCCGACGCGTTTGCTGCGCGCACGACATCCAGACAGAACGCAGCGATCGAACGCATTGAAGCCGACGCAAGCCAGCTTCGCCTGGGCATCGGCGGGCGACGCAGCCTGACCCTTTCAGACGGCCGGGCAATGGCGGTCGAACTGGATGCGGCGCTTCGCCGTGACGCGGGCGTCGGCGACGACGGCACCGGCATCGACATTGGCGGATCGGTGCGCTGGGGCGTTTCGGACAGGATCTGGGCTGGCGCCGAAGGCAGAGCGCTGGCGCTGCACGGCGTCAGCGGACGCACCGAAGTCAGCGCCGCAATGTCGATGGACTACGACCGCGACCGCGCCACCCTGGCCGGCCCGTCGGCAACCCTGGGCGTGAGCACCGGCACAGCACAAAGTGCCGGCTATCTGCACGAATCGGCCGGCCTTCCGGCCACCCGGCGCGAGACGGACACCGATCCGGCCTGGAACGCCGAATACGCCTACGGCGTCGAGTTCGGACGCAGCGGGCTGGTCCGCAGCCACTATCTGCGCAGCCGCTGGGGCGGTGACGGGCGCAGCCAGGCGCTGGGCATCCGGCTGCAGCCCGACAGCCGCAACGCGCCACGGTTCAGCCTCGACGCCTACGTGTCGAATGTCCGAGGCGGTGCAGACTCGTCCGCCGACGAAGTGTCGGGACGCGTCGAGGCGACGTGGCGCTGGTAGCGGCGGCTTGCATCCTGAACCCGCAATGAAGTCCACTAGGACCGCAAGGCAGGATGTGCGCAGACGGATAGCGAATCGCCGCTGAATGCGCAATCGAACCCACCAGATCTGTTCGGCGCAACCGATCGCGCAAATGACACATGAATAAATTTACGGTCGTGGCATGAACCAGTTCATGCCCGGCTCCGGCAACACAATCATCCGCCCAGCTTAAGCGGGTCGGCCTGCCAACGCATGGATCGTAATCGTTGTGCCACAGACCTGCCGACACCGTTTTCAGACTCATCTTCGAATTGAAAACGCTCGCTTTGCAACAGTCTCGCTTTCTTTAGGCAAGAGTGCGGCATAATATTGACGCTGCTGTCACCCGTTGCGCGGCACACCCTGAAATTAAAATTATTTGGCATATTCTGCCTTGTCGAATGATCAGCGACCGCCATGCCATCGATTACAATCAAAAGTACTGAAGAAGTCGAAAAAATGCGCGTCGCCGGTACACTTGCGGCATCCGTTCTCGATATGATCGGGCCGCACGTTGCCGCTGGCACCACCACCGAAGAACTCGATCGCATTTGCCATGACTTCATAACCAATGAGCTGGGTGCCATCCCCGCACCGCTCAATTACCGCGGCTTTCCAAAATCCATTTGCACTTCGGTCAACAATGTCGTCTGCCACGGCATTCCCGGATCAAGGGCATTGAAAGACGGAGATATCGTGAACATCGATGTCACGGTGATCAAGGACGGCTATCACGGCGATACGAGCCGTATGTTTTTTATCGGCGATGTGTCGATTAAGGCGAAGCGGCTGTGCAAGATATGCTTTGAAAGCATGGCCGTCGGCATCCGTACGATTCGCCCCGGCACCCGATTAGGAGACCTTGGACGCGCGATACAGCGCTACGCCGAGTCGCACGGATATTCGGTCGTGCGCGAGTACTGCGGACACGGAATCGGGCGCCAATTTCACGAAGACCCGCAAGTGCTGCACTATGCGAGCGGCAACGCGCTTGAGCTCAAACAAGGCATGACCATTACCGTGGAGCCTATGATAAATGCAGGAAAAAAGGAAACTCGCCTGCTCGACGACAACTGGACTGTCGTAACAAGGGATCGCAGCTTGTCGGCTCAGTGGGAGCACACCGTCCTGGTAACCGACACCGGCTACGAAGTACTAACCCAGTCTCCGACTCAGCCGGCGATTTGAACCGCGTCGAATCCGGCAGCCGAACACGCCTGCCCGTTTCGCGATACGAACTTCAATTCACACCAGTCGACATTCTCCTGCAATGAATTCCGATATTGACATTTCGCACTTCCGCCAGCGCGTGTCCGACGGAATGGACCGAATGCGCACGATGCACGACAAACGGACTCCCGCAGATCAAGTTGTGTCGTACCGCGTTGGCATGATCGACGGCATTGTCCAAGACGCATGGAATGCCCTGTTGCCCGGCAACCTTGAAACTGCGCCGGCAGCGATTGTCGCCGTGGGAGGCTACGGACGGGAAGAATTGAACCCCTATTCCGACATCGACATCATGGTGCTGCTGAGCACCACCGGCAACAAGGCAGTAAACAGCGCACTTGAACCGTTTGTACGCTTCCTTTGGGATGTCGGACTTGAAGTCGGGCACAGTGTCAGAACCCTGAGCGACTGCATCAGGCAGGCACGCGGAGATGTGACTGTTGTCACCAACCTGCTGGAAGCGCGCTACTGCGCAGGCGACCGATCACTGTTCGACGAATTCGAAAGAAAACTTCGAAAATCACGCATCTGGCCGGCACGTAAGTTCTACGCCTCTAAGCTCAAGGAGCAGGAACTTCGCCATCACAGGTATGCGGACACTGCATACAATCTAGAGCCCAATATCAAGGAGGGGCCCGGAGGGCTTCGCGACATCCACATGATCAGTTGGGTGGCGATGCGCTACTTCGAGAGCCGCAGCCTTCATGACCTGGTGCGCCGCGAATTTCTGAGCGAAGAGGAATACCAGACGCTGATCAAAAGCCGCAACTTTCTTTGGAATCTGCGCAATTCCTTGCACTTTAGCTTGGGAAGACGCGAAGACCGATTGCTGTTTTCCCATCAAATCCAGCTTGCAAGGCAATTCGGCTACGTCGACGATCACAACAAGGCAGTCGAAAAACTGATGAAAGAATACTTTCGCACGGCCAAGGAAGTGCGTCATTTGAACACCATGATGCTGCAGCACTTCGATGAGACAATTCTCGCCCGGCCGAAAAGCCGTGTCAAGCCCGTCGGCAAGCACTTTAACGCCGTAGACGGATATTTGGATTTCGCCGCTCCGGAACAGATCGAGCAGCAACCGGAAATTCTTATCGACATCTTTTCGCTGCTGCAAACCGAACGGGGTGCAAAAGGCATTCGCGCTTCAGCGCTGCGAAAGATACGCGCGTCGCGCGACCTGATAAGACAGCAGTTTGCTTCGAATCCGCGCGCATCCGAACCTCTGATGCGGATCATGAGAAACTTGAACAAATTGCCAGAAGTTCTTGATAAAATGAATGATATCGGATTGCTTGGAGCACTAATCCCCGAATTCGGACGAGTCGTCGGGCAGCTGCAGTACGATCTATTTCACGTCTATACCGTTGACGCGCACTCCCTTTTCGTAGTACGAAATCTGGTCGAGTTCAATCAGCCCGAGAGCGAAGACCAGTTTCCGCTCGCCCATTCGATCATGAAACGAATCGTTAAGCCTGAACGGCTTTATATCGCCGGCCTGTTTCATGATCTTTCAAAAGGACAAGGCGGCGACCATTCGGTTCTCGGAGAAACGCAAAGCTACAAGTTCTGCAAGCGCGTAGGCATGAGCGAATACGACGCACACTTCGTGTCGTGGCTGGTCAGGCATCACCTGGCCATGAGCTTTACCAGCCAGCGCGAAGATCTGAATGATTCAGAGGTCATATCGCGATTCGCAGCCAAAGTGGGAGATCAGGAACATCTAGACAACCTGTACCTGCTCACTGTAGCCGACATGCGCGGTACCGGCCCTAGCATTTGGAACGACTGGAAAGGCAAAATGCTGGAGCATGCGCTCTTAGCCACTTCCAGGGCATTGCTCATCGACTCGCCGCTGAACGAAGACGTGGAACTGCGAATCAACGAAATTCGATCCGACGCCCGAGCGGCACTTGGTAATTCGACAAGCATCGCCAGCGGCGCAAAGCGATTCTGGAGCCATCTTGACGACGACTATTTCCTATGCCACGATGCCGATACTATCGCCTGGCATGCACAGATGGCAAGCAGTGCCGGAATTGTCGACCTGCCTGTGGTCGGATGCCGAAAGCATCCCGCGATCAAAGTCGTACAGAACATCGTAGTGGCGCCAGCTTTTGAAGACCTGTTCACAATTATCACCAGCGTGCTCGATCGTCGCAGCCTGAATGTCGTCGAAGCGCGCATACATCCTCTTAGCATCGGCTTGATCGCGTTTACATTCGTAATCCTCAGTCCGGAAGCGATTCAGTGGGCGTCGGCGCGCAATCTGCAGGAACTTGAAAACGACATCCGCAAATCCATCATCCTCAGACAGCTCGAACACACGCCGCCAACGGTGACCCGCAGCCGGGCTGCACGCCACGTAGCCATCCCGACAACAGTCACATTCACCCAGTCGCCTGCCAAGGAGTACACCATGATGGAAGTCTCCGCCTCCGACCGTCCCGGGATGCTGTATCTTGTAGCCCGCACCTTGCTGGATTTCCGAATTAGGCTGCTGTCGGCTAAAATTACAACCAGCGGCGCTCGAGCCGAAGACATATTTTTCATCGTAGACCGCGATGACAACCCGATAACCAACCTCCAGCTGCAGCAGGAATTGACAAGCACAATTCGCGGCCTGCTGCACGAATCTGTCGAAATGCAAACTCAATCAGCGTGACGTCAATGGAACAATTGCAAAGCATCATAGAACAGGCGTTTGAAACCCGAACCGAACTCAGCCCGGAAAACTGCCCCGAGGAAATCAGAAAGGCTGTCGCCGAGACTCTGGATGCACTCAATCGGGGGGCACTCAGGGCGGCAGAAAAAATTGACGGTGAATGGACAGCTACGCAGTGGGTGAAAAAAGCGGTTCTGCTGTCATTTCGGATCAAGGACAACACGGTCATTCGAGACCGATTCTCGACATTCTATGACAAGGTGGACACCAAGTTCAGCGACTACGGCGAAAACGACTTTGCGTCTGGCGGATTCCGGGTCGTGCCCCCGGCCACGGTGCGCCAAGGCGCCTACATCGGCCGCGACGTTGTTCTGATGCCAAGCTATGTCAATATCGGCGCATTCGTGGACGACGGGACAATGGTTGATACCTGGGCGACCGTCGGATCGTGCGCGCAAATCGGCAAAAACGTCCACCTGTCCGGCGGCGTCGGGATCGGGGGCGTACTCGAACCTCTGCAGGCATCGCCCACAGTAATCGAAGACGATTGCTTTATCGGTGCACGCAGCGAGATCGTCGAAGGCGTCGTTGTCGGAGCCGGTTCCGTCATATCGATGGGCGTCTACATCGGACAGAGTACAAAAATCTACGATCGCTCCACCGGAAAGACGAGCTACGGCCATGTGCCGCCCGGATCTGTCGTAGTGTCGGGGAATCTGCCCGCAGACGATGGATCTCACAGTCTGTATTGCGCCGTCATCGTCAAGAATGTGGACGACAGAACGCGCCGCAAGACTGCTTTGAACGAACTGCTTAGAGTCTGACCTGAAGGCGTATTATTTCTACCCTGTCGACTCAGTCACGGGCGAACGTCCCGCGATTGACGTGAGAAGCTCATAGGGGATTGTTCCGGCGGCCCGGGCTATCTCATCAATCGGCAGGCCTTCGCCGAAAAGCTTGACCCGGGTGCCGACAGCGACATCGGGATGTCTGCTTAGGTCTACGGCAAGGGTGTCCATGGATATCGTGCCCACTATCGAAACGCGACGGTCATCTATCAGAACCGATCCGCCATGCGAAGCGCTCCTGGGGTAGCCGTCTCCGTAGCCGCATGCGACAATTCCAATTCGCGCATCTCCCGGGCTGACCCATTCGCCGCCGTAGCCTACGGCATCGCCTTGGCGGACGCGGTTGATCGCAATAATCGGGGCAAACAGATCCATCGCAGGACGTAAATCCAATTCAGCCGCCGCAGTATTCGCAAACGGAGATGCGCCGTACAGCATGATTCCGGGACGCACCCACTCCAGGCAGCTTTCGGGCATGCGGATTAAGGCGGCAGAGTTGGCAATGGTGCGTTCGAACTCGAATTTGCGAGCGACTTGAAGAAACAATTCGAGTTGCCTTGGCGCCGAGTCTGAATCGCGCTGATCTGCGCTGGCGAAATGCGACATCAGCCGAATCCGCCCCACACCTGGCAATCCAAGCAGTTTCGAGACCGCCGGCGCAACGCGCTCCGGCGCAAATCCGAGCCGATTCATGCCGGTATTGATTTTCAGCCACGCCGTGATCGGAGATTGGCTGCGGCAGGACCCCAGAATCTTGATCTGATCATCGCAGTAGACAGCCGCATCCAGGCCGAAATCGGCAAGCACGGACACATGGGACGATTCGCTGAACCCCGAAAGAACGCAAATCGGAGCGGCCAGTCCTGATTCTCTCAAATCGACAGCCTCATCCACAGTGGCAACACCAAATCCGTGTACATGCGGTTCAAGCGCTTTGGCGACCCGCACCGCTCCGTGCCCGTATGCATTCGCCTTGACTACGGCCATTCGGTTGGCGTACGGGGCCAATCGGCGCACCACCCCGATGTTGTGACGCAGCGCGGCGAGATTTACAGTGCCGTGCACACGCATGGTGCTGATTTATATTCCGATGCTGCGTGTCCGGGTTCAGAGTTCACGCAGCCAATCACTTTGA
Organism: Arenicellales bacterium; assembly: GCA_965214615.1. GTDB lineage: Bacteria > Pseudomonadota > Gammaproteobacteria > Arenicellales > JAJDZL01 > CBDAUN01. Next base: position 1,729,031 of record OZ243952.1, on the reverse strand, counting down.
CTCCGCCGCGTCACGATTGAGCACCCTTCCAAACCTGGTCCTCATTCGCATGATCGTTGAACCGGGTGTATTGACTGAGAAAGGTCAGCTTGAACTTTCTGGTTTCACCGTTTCGGTGTTTCGCCACGTTGATTTCCGCAGTGCCATAATCTTCTGTCTGCGGATCGTACGCCTCTTCGCGGTAAATGAACAGAATCACGTCCGCATCCTGCTCGATTGCGCCCGATTCGCGCAAGTCAGCAAGCATCGGACGCTTATTCGGACGGGTTTCGACGTTGCGGTTGAGCTGCGACAACGCAATCACCGGCACATCGAGCTCTCTGGCGAGGTTCTTAAGACTGCGGGTTATGTTTGCCAGCTCCGTCGCCCGATTCGAATCCATGTCGTGAACCTGGAGCATCTGCAGGTAGTCGATAATGACCATGTCCAGTCCGACTTCGTGCTTGAGCCGCCTTGATCTGGCAACAATCTCGACCGGAGAGATGTCGGTTGTCGAGTCGATATAGACCGGAGCCTCTTCGAGCATCTGCACCGCAGCGGTAAGCTGCTCCCAGTTTTCCATGGTTTCGCGCTTGCTTTCTCCCAGATTCCCGTCGCGGATGCGCTTTGAGTCGATGCTGCTCAATGATGACAGCATTCGCATCGTCAACTCGACGTCGGACATTTCCAGGCTGAAAAAGGCCACCGTCATTTTTTCCTTCACCGCGGCAAATTCTGCGATGTTCATCGCAAGCGTAGTCTTGCCCATGCTCGGCCGTCCGGCGATGATGATTAGATTCGACCGCTGAAGCCCGGAAGTGATGTCGTCCAGATCTGTGAATCCTGTCGGAACTCCCACCAGGCTGTCAGGCCCCATCTCATGCACCTTGGCGATTTGTTCCAGCGCTTCGGCCGCCGACTTGCCGACATGCACCAGACCGGCTGATTTGCTGTGCACCTTGCTCAGCTCAAAAATCCGCTGCTGCGCATTAGACAGAATTTCAACCGCGCTCAGCCCCTCGCGGTTATAGACATTTCGCTGAATTTCCTGGGCGCATTTTGCCAAATTGCGCAATATAGCCTCATCGCGCACGACCCGTCCATAGCTTTCGACGTGCACCGCATGAGGGGTTTCCGCGCAAAGGGCCGCAATATAGCCGTGTCCGCCGATATCTTCCAGTTTCTTGGCGTCGAGCAGCCATTTTGAAACCGTGACAATGTCGGCTGCGTTGCGACTGGCAATCAGGCTGGCAATCGCGCCGTAGATAATCTGATGGGCAGGAACATAGAAATCCTCCGGCCGAAGCATCGAGGACACCTTCTCAAACTGATCATTGTCGAGCAGTATTGAACCGATAACAGCTTGCTCGGAGTGCACATCCGACGGCGGCAAAGGGGCGCCATCCGCTGCGTCCGGCTTATCCAGTATCTTCCTACTGACAGATTTCACTGCCTATTCCTGATTCTCTTGCGTTTGCGCCGCCTCGCTATCGCCGTCACCGCTGTCCTGTGAATCCTCGTCCGAAGCCGCCGCTTCCGGTTCCTCAGACGGCGCAGCTTCGAGCACCTCCGGGTTTTCCGCCTCGACTTCGATTTGCAATTCAAATTCAACCTGCGGATGAACCCGGACGGTAGCAATGAAGTTCCCGATGTTTTTGATGGTTCCGTCAGCCAGCGCAATTTCAGAGCGCAGCAATTCGCAGTCCTGCTGCGCTGCGGCCTCTACGATGTCCGTCGTCGTGACCGAGCCGAACAGCCTTCCCTCGGCGTCGATCACGCTCCGGGTGAACTTCAAACTCCTTATAGCCGCTTCGGCACGCGCCTCGGCCACATCGAGCCGCTCTTTTTCCTCAAGCAGCAGCTTGGCCTTTCTCCTGTCAACCTCCTCTTGGGCGGCTGCGGTGGCGCGAACCGCCTTTTTTTGAGGCAAAAGGTAGTTTCTCGCATATCCGGGCTTGACGGAAACCGTATCGCCCAAATCGCCGAGCTTGACGATTTTTTCAAGCAGAATCACTTCCATGGGTCAACTCCTTTGCCTAATGCGAGTCGGTGTAGCCGATGAGCGCCAGATAGCGCGCACGCTTGACCGCAACAGCCAGTTGGCGCTGATATCGCGCCTTGGTGCCGGTGCTTCGACTCGGCATGATCTTGCCGGACTCTGACACAAAGCCTGAAATCAGGTCCAGGTCCTTGTAGTCAATTTCAGTTATGCCCTGAGCGGTAAACTGACAGTACCGCCTTCCTCTGTATCGCTGTCTCATCGCGTGGCCTCCGAATCGTTTTCGCCGTTATCGCCCTGGTCGTCGACATTATCAGATGCCTCCGGGGAACTATCCTGCTCGTCAGCCTGCGCCTCGCTGCCGGACTCCTCGGCACCGGCCTGCGCCTGGTCCTGCTGCTGCGATTCGTCCTCCGACTCTGCAGTCGTGTCGTCTACGCCATCCGTGCTGTCCGGAGCATCGTCAGCAGACTCTTGTGCGGCGGCCTGCTCTGCCGCCTCCGCCTCTTTCACCGCCTCTGCCTCCTTTGCAGCCTCTGCCTCCTTTGCGGCCTCTGCCTCCTTTGCAGCCTGTGCGGCAGCCTGACGCTCGGCACGCTCAGCTTGCGCCTTTTTTTCAGCTTCAAGCCGGCTTTGCTCTTCAGCCTCTTGCTCCAGCATTTTCTTTCTGATAGGCGAATCGTCCGTCACCGCCCGATCCATGCGCACAACCAGCGTGCGCAGAATTGCATCGTTGAATCGGAACAGATTCTCCAGTTCGTCCTTGATTTCAATCGGACACTCTATATTCAGCATGAAGTATCCGGCCTTATAGAGCTTGTTGATCGGGTAGGCCAGCTTTCGCCTGCCCCAATTTTCGTATCGATGAACTACGCCGCCATTTCGCTCGACCGTATCGCGGTAGCGGGCGACAATTTCATCAGTCTGGTCGCTTTGGTCAGGATGAACCAGCGCGACAATTTCATAATGGCGCATATGCAATGCCTCCTTTCGGGTACAAGCCTTAAATTCCGGCAGCATTAAGGCAAGGAAGTGTCGGATTGGAATGCCGGACGTGAACTATTTTACTTCAAGACAGAAAGCGGTTTTCGCATTTCTGCATAATAATTTTGACCGGCATAACCCCGCAATCGGCGCTGCCGCTTCGGACAACCTAACTGATGCGAACCGGGCCTATGCCTTGAATTGCGGTTTTCGCTTGCCTACGAAAGCCCGCACGCCCTCTTCGAAATCATCCGTCTTCGCACAATCGATGAAACAGTCCAACTCATGCTCAAGCTGAGTCTCCAGGTCTCTTTCAAACGATTGGCGCAGAAGCGACTTTGCGTTTCGGACCGCCGCCCGAGGGCTGGCGGCTATCGCCGCAGCCATAGCCCGGGTTGCCGAGTCCAGTTCGTCGTCGTTGACAACCGAGTTAACCAGTCCCAGCTGCAAAGCCTGGCCGGCATCGAAGCGATCCGATATCAACACCATCTCCATAGCCTTCTTCAGACCGACCGACCTAGGCAGATAGAACGTGCTTCCACCGTCAGGTGAGGTGCCAAGGAATGTATACGCGGAAGTAAACTTCGAGGTGTTGGCGGCCACTGCAAGGTCGCTTCCTGCGACAAGGCTAAGACCGAATCCTGCAGCGGCGCCCTTGACACTGGCAATGACCGGGACTGGCAACGCGGCAAGGCGGCAGACAAATTCGTGTACAGACCCAATCAATTCCTTAAACGCCGCGATTCTGTGTTCTGCGGTACAGTCCAGCAACTGATTGAAGTAGCCGATATCTCCGCCTGCCATGAAATGGTCTCCGGATCCCTTGATAATCACGCACCTGACACTGGAATCGCATTCGACTTCGCCGACGATCTCGTTTAGCCTGGCAATCATGTCCTTGTTCAGCGCATTGAGATGCCTGGGACGATTCAGGGTCAGTTCTGTGACTCCTTCGTCTTTGAAAACAAGCACCGGATTTGTGTCATTCTGTGCATGCATAAGCGCAGTTCATAAGGATACGTTGAATTATTCAAAGTTAAAATTCGCAACGACCGGCCAAACGGGCTGCGGTTCTCACAGGAACATGGCCGACAGACAAACACGATAACGCTTGAGCAACTTGGCGAGTTGCGTGATCTGCCTAACAGCGCCTCATCCATCATCGGATCAAATTGTACCGCATCGGTCGAATATGAGCCGATTTTACACGACACCGATGGAGCAAAAGTCGCATCGCTTGGCCATGCGTCACTCGTTAAGCAGACTGATTCAGCCGCAGAACGTTTCTCATCGCCGCCATGCACGTTCTACAATGAACCGGCGAACCGGTGTTGGACACTGCGAGACGACGGAAGATCAAATCGGCGAAAATGGCATCTGACTATACGGCTATCCTGACCTGGACAAGGAACATTTCAGATCAATCTTCAAGCCGTAAGATTTCAGTTAGCCGCCTGGGCGGACGCATCCGCCGCGAGCCACCGGGCAAATCAGCGCCACAGAGCCGGCTCATTCGCCAACTGCCGCAAATGGACGTATTTGCGCATTTAAATTCAACCATGTAGGACGCTACCTTGATGCATTCCGAAAGCCTATCAACGTTCACCGAGCAAATTGTTCTGCTTCTGAACGACAAGAACGGCTTGCCGCTGCCGATACGCGAAGACGTGGCAGCGTGCGCAATTGCAGGGACCGTACTGATGGACCTTGCTTTCGATAACCGGATCGATACCGACCTGGACACTCTATTTGTCAACAACCGGGGACAGACAGGGAACCCGGCGCTGGATTGCGTCTTGAACTGAATCAGCGCCCAGGCCGAACTGCGCGATACAAGATCGTGGGTCGAAGTGCTGTCTGCCGGATTCACCTTCATTGCAGACATTCGGATGTGCAGTCGCTTAGATGGCTTCCTAATTTTTCTCGCTCGACTGCATTTCAGCGCACTCGGCACCGCGAAAATAGTTGTTATGCAGCATTTGAGGTCACCTCGGTCTCGTGTTAATATTGCGACATTCAATCGCGGTCGGCGAGCTGCTGGATGCGGGTGAGGAATGTATTGGCAATAGAAAAGGAGCGCAGCATGGCAGACCCGAAAGCTAAGAATAAAGATTCCGAGAGACACGACCACGACTGGATGTTCAGCCAGGTGATTTCGTCCACGCGCGGCGCAATCGAGGCGTTGCGCTTGACGTTGAGCGAAGAGCAATGGTCCGTGATCGACGCGGATCGCGCCGAGCTTCAGGTGACTCGAAGCAAGGCGCCGAACAAGTCATTGCAGGACGCCGACGCGGTGATCCGGGTGCCGTTGAAGTCGTCTGCATCTTCAGCGGCGGTAAGATTTCGCTTTCTCGTAGAGCACAAGAGCACGATACGCTACGGCGACATTTTTCGACAGGTGCTTCGATATCAGAGCGGGCTGTATGCGCTCAGCCGCGAGCCTGTGGTCACACTGATCGTCAACAACGGCGCCACATGGCGAGGCGGGAGCACGATGAGGTTTCGAGACTGGCTTGAAGACCCGGGCGAAGTGTTCTGGCGCACATACGGAGCCAATGTCAATCAGTTTGATGCGATTGTCGTGAATTTGCAGGATTCCAAGGTGCAGCAAAGGTTGCTGGAGTCGGATGCGCCGGTTGCGGCGGGACTGTATGCGATGGGGGTGGTGTACGGTGAGATCGACCGTGAGATAGGTTTGAATTTGATTCGCAAGAGCAGCCTGTTTAGTGAAGCGGAGATCGGCCAGATATGGGTGCCTGTTGTCGACTATTTGAAATACCACCATGAGCGTCTTACAATGGAGTGGTGGACGCAACTTGAACTGCATGAAACAGGAGAAAGCAAGATGGCAGAAATGGCATTGAGTAGCATAGAGCGGCTAAGGCAGGAAGGTTGGCAGGAAGGCCGTCAGGAAGAAAGGCACGATTTAGCGAAACGTATGCTGCAAGACGGGGTCGACGAACGATTTGTCCGAAAGTATTTTGACCTGGATGAAGAACAGTTCAGATTAATCGTCGAAGAGCGAGATTCCGAATAACTGCTACGGTATTCGTTCTTGACAGTCCCTTCGTTAACCGGAGTGCAAGTCTTCGCATCAGGGTCAGGCATGTTGTCGGATTTTAGAAATCTGCAGCACAAGTCCGCAAGTCGAATCTTACAAGATCGTAAATCAATTGGCTCGCGTGCGTGTGTGACAAATTGCAGCGTATCGATTTAGCGCTCGAGAGCGTTGGCAACTTTGCGCACCAATTTTGTCCGAATTGAGTTTCCCGCCACGCATTATCGACTCGATATGGAAGTGACTCAAGCGGCCGGCTGAAAGAACGCTTTGCGGTTCATGCTGATTCGAAAGGCAGGTTGCTCAGATAAGTCGAATATGACGAAATTCGGGCGGCAGAGTTTGGAAATCTGGAGAGCCGCCATGAGCCCCTTAAAATTGAGTGATGGACGCAACTTGAACTGCATGAAACAGGAGAAAGCAAGATGGCAGAAATGGCATTGAGTAGCATAGAGCGGCTCAGGCAGGAAGGTTGGCAGGAAGGTCGACAGGAAGGTCGACAGGAAGGTTGGCAGGAAGGCCGTCAGGAAGGCCGTCAGGAAGCAAGGCACGATTTAGCGAAACGTATGCTGCAAGACGGGGTCGACGAACGATTTGTCCGAAAGTATTTTGACCTGGATGAAGAACAGCTCAGATTAATCGTTGAAGAGCGCGATTCCGAATAACCGCTGCGGTATTTGTTCTTGACTGTTCCTTCATTGACCGGGAGGCAAGTCTTCGCATCAAGGTCAGGCATGTTGCCGGATTTTAGAAACCTGCAGCGCAAGCCTACAAGACGAATCTGACAAGATAGTAAGTTTATTAGCTCGCGTGCGAGTGCTTCAAATTACAGCGCATCAATCAGACCGGATGCCGTCCGTCATACATTCAGCAGCCGGAGTTGCGTTTCCGGCGCCGGCAAAGTGCACTGGCTGCATGTTTCATCACTGGAGTTTGCAACCCTGGTCGTCAAACATCGTCTGATTAGAGGTTCGCTCCAAGCATCTCCGATTCGACGTGCACGCGACTCCGGCTGATCAGCCGGGAAACCGACAGCGGTTCATTCTCATTCGAAAAGCAACCTTGCAGAACCTTGCTCCAGACCATGCCTTTCAAAAAAACCGGCCGGGGCTTCCAAAGCATAGCGCACTTCCCTATCGGGTCCGTAGAAGGAAGCGTCAGGGTCTCCGGACTGTTGCGGCTCCATCCTCTGAATGGAAACCAATTCGCCTGAATCGGAAATAAACGCAATATCCAAGTCTGCATGAACATTGAACATGTGAAAACTCACGGTTCTCGGTTCACTGTAGACAAACAGCACTGAACTTGCGGCTATGACTTCCGGACAAATGTGCTGATAGCCTGCGCTTCGCTCGCCGGGAGAATCAGCCACCCGGACACGAAAGCGGATGACATTGCCATGCTCATCCTGTAACCCGATGAGACGCCGTTCCATGCCTGCGAACTCGGGCGTCGACAGGACGCACTGCGCCGGCCATGCGATCGGCGAATAAACGCCGACAACGCAAAATACTGCGCCTGATAAGCTAAGCGAGAGCGCCCCGAACAACCTGGCAAACTTGTTCGACATGGGCATCGGGCATTTCCGGATATAGAGGAAGCGATATTGCCTCGGAACACGCAGCGGCGGTCTCCACATATGGTGCGCATTGCGAAACCGATCCGTTTGCATAGGGCTTTTGCTCATGCAACGGCGACGGATAGTAGATTTGAAATCCAATCTGCTCGCGCTCCAACGCGCTTGCAAGAGTATCGCGACTGCTGGTGCGAATCGTAAAAATATTGTAGACATGCACCGCATTATCACGTTCGCCAGGGAGCACGACATCGAGATCGCCCAGCCGAGACCTATAGGCGTCAGCAATTTCGCGCCGACGCGCAATAGCAGTCTCGACGTTCGCCAGCTTCAGTTCAAGCAACTTGGCCTGGACCGTATTGAGCCTGCTCGTACAACCGATGAGCGCATGGCGATTCGCACCGACAATGCCGTGATTTCGCAAGAGACGCAACTGCTCCCCAAGAGAGTCGTCATTGGTCGTAACCATTCCGCCGTCGCCGAACGCACCGAGAATTTTTGTCGGATAGAAGCTAAAGCAGCCTGCATCGCCCAAACCGCCGGTCGGCAGTCCATTTTCCGAAGCGCCAAACGATTGTGCTGCATCTTCGACAACCGCAATTCCATGCCTGCCCGCAACATCTCGAATCGACTGCATGTCTGCAGGACATCCGAAAAGATGCACCGGAAGTATCGCAGCTGTACTCGAGTCGATAGCCGCTTCGACCGCCGCAGGGTCGATTGTGAAGTCGGTCTTGCGAATGTCGACAAACCGCGGGGTCGCCCCAATCAGAGACACCGCCTCGGGAGTTGCAAAGAAACCGAAATTCGGAACAATGACCGACTGACCCGGACGCACTCCGACGGCGCGCAGCGCCAGTACCAGAGCGTCAGTACCGCTGGAGACCGTAACAGCATGCGCTACTCGAAGGAACTGGCACAACATTTTCTCCAGTTCTTCAATCGCCGGACCCAGGATGAAGTTGCCTGTTCTGCCAAGACCGCGAATCGCCTCGAACCACTCCGCCTCGATGTCGGCGTATTGGCCCTTAAGATCAAAATAGGGAACAGGCCGGCCAGTCATGCGTCGTGCTCAATTTCCTTGTGAACCATATTCGCGACGCGCAGCGCGGACAATCCGTCAATTCCGCTTACCAGCGGCGGCGTTCGTCCCGACAGCGTCTCGACAAAGTGCTCGATCTCGGTTTCAAGCGTATGCCTGGAGGGAACGGCAATTGGCTCGACCAATAGCTCCTTGTCTGCCGCATCTCCTTGCGATGACGTCGAAGTGGAAGTGATGCGCTGGCGAAGCAGATCCAGAGTCAGATGCTGACTGCCATCGTAGATTTTGAATTCGCGCACCTTCTCATTCGAAACACGCGACGCTGTCACATTTGCAACCGCCCCGCTCTCGAATTCCAGTCGCGCATTGGCAATATCCACATGATCGGTGATGACCGATGCGCCAACCGCGGACACATGCTTGACCGACGATTTCATCAGTGTCAGGATCAAGTCGATATCGTGAATCATCAAATCGGTGATGACGTCGACATCGCCGTTTCTGCCGGCAAATTGCCCCAGTCGTTCGGCGTTGACGAACTTAGGCTCAATCAACCGGTCTGCCAGCGCCATCACAGCCGAATTGAATCGTTCCTGATGTCCGACAAGCAGACTGACCCCGTATTCGTCAGACAGATCGACAATGCGCTGCGCCTCTTCGACTGTCGAAGCCAAAGGCTTTTCCATCAGAATATGCACGCCGGCCTTGATAAACGGCTCGGCCACCTTCAAATGCCAAACCGACGGCACTGCGATACTGACCGCATCAACCAGGCCGATCATGTCCTCGTTATTCTCGAAGAATCGGCATTGGTACCGATCAGCAACTTCTCGACCCGCTTCAGCATCGATGTCAGAAACAGCAACCAGATCGACACTGGCCAGCATCGCATAGTTGCTGGCATGCAACTGGCCCATGAAGCCAACTCCGACGACCCCGACCTTGTGCCTGTCAGACATTGCCGCACCGCATCTCGACCATCCGCCCCCATTCCTTAGCGGCTCGCCGCAGGCGAAAGCGCATAGTCCTGGCAAATTCCAATTTCTGCATAGATGTTACGCGATCTGCGTCTCCAAGTTGCTTACGGATCAGCGCGAACCGGCAATCAGCCCACACTCGCCATGTGCGAAGACCTCCGCAAAGGCCACATATTTCCCACACTCCGGCCAGTTCAGCCATTTTCCTTCAAACCGTCGAACGCGGCCGGCTGTCTGCCTGTCGAATAATGGGACTTTGCCTTACTCGACGACCCTGCTCCTGCACCGCAGGCCAAGTGCGAAAAAGGTCTCCTATCAGCATACCAAGCGAATTCTATAATATAAAGCCGAATTTCCAACATAGCGCGCTCGAATATGCGTGCGCTCGCTCGAGAATCGGGCTAATTTGCAACACTATGCAAAATCAATATCTTGCAATCGACGGCATCGGCACCAAGCCTCGTAGCGCATCGACCGCTGTCGCGACTATAATCCGCTTGCAATGCAGGTTCAGGCGCGAGAGGTGCATCGCGATGAGCGCTTCGCAACAACTTGCACCAAGCCAATGAGAAACCATGCTGAAAAAACTGAAGGCACACTTCGAAAAATCGCTCGCAGTCGAACCTGATTCAACCGAACAGGACCGCAAGCGCATCGGCAACCTCGCAGCTGCGGCACTGCTCATAGAAGCCGCTCAGGCCGATTGCAATTTTTCCAGCGAAGAATTCGCGCTCATCCGCGAATCGCTGATTTCAAAATTCGATATCCGGGACCAGGATATCGACGACTTGATGGCTTCGGCCCGGTCCGAACTGGATGCGGCAACCTGCCTTTACGAGATTACCTCTGCAATCAACGCCAACTGGGATCTGAGCGGCAAGACCCGTCTCATGGAGGCGCTGTGGCGTGTCGTGCTGGCGGATCAGCGCCTCGACCCCCATGAGCACCACCTCATGCGCAAGATTCAAGGCTTGCTCTACATACCGCAGTCTGAATATATCGCCGCAAAAATCCGGGCCGAATCGCGCTAGGCCAGCCGCACGAGACAGGCGAAAAGCGCTCTACCAAGGCAAGTCATCGGAAAAATCATCGGCGTCCTGCGTCGATGAGGGGCTTTCATCCGAGCGCTGCTGCCAGCGACCGGAATCGTCATTGCTCTGCGCGCCGCCGCCTGAATCCTGGCGATCCCGACTGCCTGATCTGTCACCGCCGCCACCAAGCATCACCATTTCAGAAGCGACAATTTCCGTGGTATACCGGTCCTGTCCGGTGCGCTGGTCTTCCCATTTTCGGGTCTGAAGGCGGCCTTCTACGAACAGCTTGTCTCCGCGTTTGACATATTTATCCACCACCTCGGCCAACCTGCCGAAAAACACGACGCGATGCCACTCTGTACGTTCCTGACGCTCATTGGTATTGCGGTCGGTCCATGAATCGCTGGTCGCAAGACTTAAGTTTGCAATCGCCTTGTTGTCCTTGGTATATCTGGTTTCAGGATCCCGTCCGGTATTCCCGACCAATATGACCTTGTTGATTCCTCGATCTGCCATTTCGTGCTCCAAATTGCATTGTTCCAAATTGAGCGGCACTCTTAGCCGCCCGACCTTATCCCAATCGCATACGACATAGGATACATAAAAATTACGTTCTCAATGACTTCAAGTGCCGGGAGTCTTCAGGGTTGCGACAAACAGGCTCCATAGCGCGACAGTTAAAGCGCAGAATGCGAATACGCCCTGTGCCCCGAACAGTCCGTACAGCAGCCCGCCTGCTATTCCGCCGACGAAAGCGCCGGAAAACGTACAGGTATTGAACGCGCCCATTGCGGTGCCGCGCAGCCGCTCCGGCGCAATGCGGATGGTGGCTGAAGGAAGCAGCGCTTCCAAGGTGTTGAATCCGACAAAAAACAGCCAGAATCCAAAAAGCAGGAGTATCGAGCTTTGAATCCCGAAAATCATTGAGACCGATCCTGCAGCCAATATCAGCGCAGCAATGATCATAACCGCAAGCGACCGGCTGCCGCGAGCGCTGACGCGTATCAGCGGAACCATGCCGACAAACGACAGGATAAAAATCGGCACATAGTACTTCCAGATGTGGCTGTGCTCGATCTGAACCGATTCGACCAGCGCAAGCGGAAATGCCACAAATAGCGCAGTCAGGGCCGCGTGCAGCGAGAACGAGCCGGAAAAAAGGCGAATCAGATTCAAATCGAAAATCACCGAGCGCAAATTCCAGGGCTCTGCACTCGCCGCACTGTTTCGCGGCGGATCGGGCACCACGAATACAAGCAGTAAAAGTCCCGCGCCAGCCAAGGCGAACGCGATCCAGAACAATCCGCCTAGACCGAACTTGCTGTCCAGAATCGGTGCCAGAATCAAAGACAGCGTAAACGCCGAGCCGATAGAGACCCCCATCACCGCCATCGCCTTGTTGCGCTGCGAATCACGTGTCAGATCGCCGACCAGGGCGAATACGGCAGCGGCAATTGCACCTGCGCCCTGCACAGCGCGCCCCAGCACGATTCCGGCAAGTGTGTCCGCGGTGGCAGCGATCACGCAGCCGACAGCGAAAATAACAATTCCGATGCCGATCACAGGCTTTCTGCCCCATTTGTCCGACGCAAAGCCGAATGGAATCTGCAGCGCCGCCTGAGTCAGACCGTAGATTCCCAGTGCGACGCCGATCATCAGCGGAGTTGCATCTGCAAATTCGAAGGCGTGAAGCGCCAGAACCGGCACGATCAGGAACAGCCCGACCATGCGCAGTCCGACTACGGCGGCAAGGGAACTGACCGTACGTCTTTCGACGGCGGTGAATGCATGTTGGGAATCTGGCATGCGCTGGAATCGCTGCTTGCGGGGCACAAAAAATAACGGTTATATTATCAGGTTTTTCGCAAGGCAGATTTTTCTATGGGCTCAAGCAATCAAATATCCGTTCACGGCGCCCGTACCCACAATTTGAAAAATATTACTGTCTCGCTGCCCCGCGACCGGTTGACAGTTGTCACTGGGCTGTCCGGGTCCGGAAAATCATCGCTCGCCTACGACACGATCTACGCCGAAGGCCAGCGCCGCTACGTCGAATCGCTGTCGGCGTACGCGCGCCAGTTCCTTTCGCTCATGGAAAAGCCGGATGTCGACGGGATCGAAGGACTGTCGCCGGCGATCAGCATCCACCAGAAGGCAGCCCGCTTCAATCCAAGATCCACTGTGGGCACAGTCACCGAAATCTACGACTACCTCAGGCTTTTGTATGCCCGCGCAGGCGAACCGAAATGCCCGGAGCACGGAACCGTGCTCAAGTCGGTATCGGCATCAGAGATAGCCGATCGCATTATGGCATATCCCCAAGGCTCGCGAATCGCCCTGCTCGCACCTGTCGTCAAGGCACGCAAGGGGGAGCACATTCAAGTGTTCGAATCGTTGCGAAAGCAGGGGTTTGTGCGTGTGCGCGTCAACGGAACAGTCTATGACATCGACGAGGCGCCGCGGCTGGAGAAATACGCCAGCCACACCATCGAGGTGGTCGTGGACCGACTGGTGGTACGCGACGATGTGCGCTCGCGGCTGGTCGGCTCGGTCGAAACTGCCGCGGAAATTGCCGACGGCTTTGTCAGTTGCTGCATGATCGCGCAAACGGGGCAGACCGAGGGGCCGGAAACCAAGTTCAACACCAGGTTCGGCTGCCCGTACTGCGGCTACGTGCTGGAAGAACTCGAACCGCGGCTGTTCTCGTTCAACAACCCCAAGGGAGCCTGCAAGGAATGCAATGGACTCGGCCATGATTCGTTTGTCGATCCGGCAAAAATTGTTCCCGACCCGACAGTGAGTCTGTCGTGCGGCGCAGTGTCGGGCTGGGAACGGGGCCATCACTATCTTTACGGCATGCTCAAGAGTTTGTCGGAACATTACGGATTCGACCTGGACGCGCCCTTCGAATCTCTGCCCGACCCGATTCAGCGAATCATCCTCTACGGAAGCGGCAAAGAGAAAATCAGGTTCCGACTGCCTAAGTTTTCGGGACGGTCCTACCGCACTTTCCCATTTGAAGGCGTTGTTCCGCATATGGAGCGCAGACTGCGTGATTCGGCTTCGGATGCGGTAAAGGATGAACTGTCAAAGTTCCTGTCAACCAGCCTGTGCGCCTCGTGCGAGGGCAGCCGGCTCGACATCGGCGCGCGCAACGTATTTGTCGACGGCAAGCCGATTCATGAGGTGACCCGGATGAGCATCACCCAGGCGATCGAGTGGTTTGCCAGCGCAAAATTCGATACCCAGCACGCTCAGGTTGCAGACCGGATCATACGCGACGTGGCGCAGCGCCTGAAGTTTCTTGCCAGCGTGGGACTGACCTATGTCACCCTGGACCGTTCAACCAATACTCTGTCGGGCGGGGAATTGCAGCGCATCCGCCTGGCATCGCAAGTCGGGTCCGGCCTCGTAGGAGTCACCTATGTGCTTGACGAACCCTCGGTAGGACTGCACGACCGTGACAACAAGAAACTGCTGGACACGCTGTTCAGCCTAAGGGACCTTGGCAATACGGTCGTCGTAGTCGAGCACGACGAAAGCACGATCCGTTCGGCCGACTATGTGATCGATCTCGGACCAGGCGCGGGAACCCGCGGCGGCTCGGTAGTCGCCGCCGGCGACCCGGCCGAGATCGAGCAATGCAGCGAATCCCTGACCGGCGCCTATCTCAGCGGCACTCGGCAAATCCCGGTTCCAGCGACGAGAATGGCACCGCAAGCCGATCGCACGCTCACGATAGTCGGGGCTCGCGGAAACAATCTGAAGAACATCCAAGTGGACATTCCGCTCGGACTGCTGGTGTGCGTCACAGGCGTATCGGGGTCCGGCAAGTCGACCCTGGTCAACAGCACGGTCTATCCGGCGCTTGCAAAAAAACTTCACCGCTCCCGCCTGCCGGCGGCTGAGCACGACGCCTTGCAAGGTACCGACCGCATCAACAAGATCATCAATATCGATCAGCAGCCGATCGGCCGCACGCCGCGTTCCAATCCGGCCACCTATACCGGTCTTTTCGGCATCGTGCGCGATCTGTTTGCAAGCACCCTTGAAGCAAGAGTCCGCGGCTACAAGCCGGGACGGTTTTCATTCAACGTATCCGGCGGGCGATGCGAAGCCTGCAAGGGAGACGGCCTTGTGCGTGTTGCAATGCACTTCCTGCCCGATATGTTTGTCAATTGCGAAACCTGCAACGGCAAGCGCTACAACCGCGAAACGCTCGAAATTACCTATCGCGGACTGAGTATCGCAGATGTGCTCGACCTGACTGTCGACGATGCCATCGACATCTTCTACGCCGTACCGTCGCTTTATCGCAAGCTTCGCATCCTGCAGGAAGTCGGGCTCGGCTACATACGCCTCGGGCAGAACTCGGTGACGCTCTCGGGCGGAGAGGCGCAGCGCATCAAGCTGTCGCTTGAACTGTCCAAACGCGATACCGGCAGCACTCTGTATTTGCTGGACGAGCCCACCACAGGACTGCACTTCGAAGACGTCAAGCTTCTGCTCTCGGTGGTTGGCACGCTGCGCGACCGCGGCAATTCGGTGCTGATCATCGAGCACAATCTGGACGTAATCAAAACTGCGGACTGGATTATTGACATGGGCCCCGAAGGCGGCGAAGACGGTGGCCATGTGGTTGCTGCCGGAACGCCCGAGCAGGTCGCAGCCGAAGACAAGTCTCATACCGGCAAATGCCTGCGGCGGGCTCTGGCGCGCTCGCGCGCAGACCAGGACAAGCTACTCGAAGCCGTATAATCCCACCCTGTGCGTGCAGGTATAATGCGGCGCAAAACTTTACCCACCGAATCGAGAACTTATGAACAAGCCGCAAAATGATATCGACCCTGTAGAGACGCAGGAGTGGCTTGACGCCCTTTCAAGCGTAATTGACCGGGAAGGACAGGAACGGGCGCATTTCCTCATCGAGCAACTCATTGACAATGCGCGGCGAAACGGCGTGCATATTCCCCACCGCCCGACCACTGCCTACCTGAATACGATTCCAGCGGTCAGCGAAGAGCGCAGCGGCGGCGATCACGCACTGGAGTGGAGAATTCGCTCGCTGATTCGATGGAATGCCCTGGCCATGGTGGTCCGGGCCAATCAAAAGACCACTGAGCTTGGCGGCCATATTGCGAGCTTCGCATCGTCTGCGACTCTGTACGATGTCGGTTTCAACCACTTCTGGAAGGCTCCGAGCAAAGAAAGCGACGGCGATCTGATCTTTATCCAGGGTCACTCCGCACCGGGGATCTATGCCCGGGCCTATTTGGAGGGACGTCTGACAGAAGAGGATCTGGAGCGATTTCGCCAGGAGGTGGAAAGTCCCGGACTTTCGTCCTATCCGCATCCGCGGCTTATGCCAGAATTCTGGCAGTTTCCCACCGTATCCATGGGACTGGGGCCGATCATGGCGATCTATCAGGCCCGCTTTATGAAATACCTCCACAATCGCGGCCTGACAGATACGGCCGGAAGAAAGGTGTGGGCCTTTGTCGGCGATGGCGAAATGGATGAGCCCGAATCCATGGGCGCGCTGTCGGTGGCAGGACGGGAAAAGCTGGACAATCTGGTTTTCGTGGTGAACTGCAACCTGCAAAGGCTGGACGGCCCGGTTCGCGGAAACAGCAAGATCATCCAGGAACTCGAAGGAGACTTTCGCGGCGCCGGCTGGAATGTGATCAAGCTGATCTGGGGATCCTACTGGGATCCGCTTCTAATGCGCGACAGCAAGGGACTGCTGAAACAGCGCATGGAAGAGGCGCTGGACGGCGAGTACCAGGCATTCAAGGCCAAAGGCGGTGCATACACGCGCGAGAAGTTCTTCGGCAAATACGACGAATTGCGCGAAATGGTCTCCAACATGACCGACGACGACATCTGGAGGCTGAATCGCGGCGGGCACGACCCCCACAAAGTCTTCGCCGCATACGCTGCAGCAATGAAGCACGAAGGACAGCCCACCGTGATTCTGGCAAAGACGGTAAAGGGCTATGGAATGGGCGAATCCGGCGAAGGGCAGAACATTACCCACCAGCAGAAAAAAATCGGCGAAGAGGCGCTGATTTCATTCCGCGACCGATTTAGAATTCCGCTGACCGACGAACAGCTGTCGCAGACGCCGTTCTACCGTCCAGCGCAAGACAGCGCTGAAATACAGTACATGCTCCGCCAACGCGAGAAGCTTGGCGGTTCCCTGCCAGTACGGCGCCGGATCAAGGAACGACTGAATATTCCGGATCTAAGCGCATTCGACGCGCAGATCAAAGGCACCGGCAAACGCGAAATTTCCACCACCATGGGCTTTGTCCGGATCCTGACCGCATTGACGCGGGACAAGCACATCGGCTCACTGGTGGTTCCGATTGTTCCGGACGAATCGCGCACATTCGGCATGGAAGGCATGTTCAGACAGTTGGGAATCTACTCTTCGCTCGGGCAGCTTTACGAACCGGAAGATTCCGACCAGTTGATGTTCTACAAGGAATCCAAGCAGGGCCAGGTATTGCAGGAGGGAATCAACGAGGCCGGAGGATTCTGCTCATGGATCGCGGCAGGCACGTCAGGCAGCAACCACAACAAGGTGATGATTCCTTTCTACATCTTCTATTCGATGTTCGGCTTTCAGCGCTGCGGCGATCTGGCCTGGGCGGCAGGCGATATCCGCACCCGGGGATTTCTGATCGGCGGCACCGCCGGAAGGACAACGCTTGCAGGCGAAGGGCTGCAGCATCAGGACGGGCACAGCCTGGTGCTTGCTTCGACAGTTCCGTCGTGCATCGCGTACGACCCCGCCTACAACTACGAGCTGGCTGTAATCATTCAAGACGGACTGCGCCGCATGTATGTGGACCAGGAATCGGTCTACTACTACATCACCTGCATGAACGAAAACTATGTCCATCCTGCGATGCCCGACGGAATTTCCGAAGGAATTATCAAGGGCATGTATCCGCTTTTGAAGTCCAAGAACAAAAGCAAGAGCCGCAAGCCGCTTCAACTGCTCGGCGGCGGCACGATACTTAGAGAAGTGCTTGCAGCGGCGGAAATTCTGGAATCCGATTACTCGGTTGCAGCCGATGTCTGGAGCGTCACAAGCTTTAACGAACTGGCAAGACAGGGCCAGTCGACAGAACGTGCGAATCGAATTACTGCCGCCGCGCCTCCTCAGCAGAGCTACGTGGAACAGTGCCTGGCCGACACCGAAGGCCCGATTGTAGCGGCTACCGACTACATTCGCCTGTATGCCGAGCAAATCCGCGCCTATGTGCCGCGTCAGTACACCGTACTCGGCACAGACGGATACGGCCGGTCCGACACGCGCAAGAACCTTAGGCGCTTTTTCGAAGTCGACCGCCACACGATCGCTGCGGCGGCATTGAACGCATTGGCGAAGCAGGGCGAGATAGACAGCAAGTCGCTGGCTAAAGCCTACAAGGCGCTGGGGGTAGACCCCGATAAGCCCGAACCGGTCACAGTGTAGCGAAGCGCCGGTTCGCAGATCCTGTCGGGCAATATACTGATCCGGTATCTTGCAAGTGGGCGGTGAGTTCAAAAACCACCTCAACCAGCCGACAGGATTTCCGCTGCCCCGATGGCGGCCATGCAGCGCGCCACCGCGCACGGCGATGCTTGGAGACGCCTGCCGGGTCGAACCGCTTGACCTGAGCCGCCACGCCAAGTCGCTGTACGAATCGTGCCTTGGAGACGAATCGGGGCGCGATTGGACCTATCTGCCGGAAGGGCCTTTCGGTTCGTTCAACGAATTCAACGGATGGCTCGAAAGGCAAAGCAGCAGCGAAGGCATTCTTATCCACGCCATTGTCGACTCGCAATCCGGACTTGCAACAGGTACAGCAAGCTATCTGAACATCGTGCCGAAAGTCGGTACGATCGAGGTAGGCTACATTCTGTATTCTCCGTGCCTTCAGCAAACACGGGCGGCCACCGAATCCATGTATCTTATGATGCGAAGAGTCTTCGGCGAACTCGGATACCGCCGCTACGAGTGGAAGTGCGATGCGCTGAACACCCGCTCACGCCGCGCTGCGCTGCGTCTCGGGTTTCAATTTGAAGGAATCTTTCGTCAGGCAACCGTATACAAGGGGCGCAACCGCGACACCGCATGGTTTTCGATTGTGGACCGCGAGTGGGAGTATCTGGATCGGGCGTATCAAGCCTGGCTTGACGTAGAAAATTTTGACGCAGCCGGTCATCAAAAGCGAAGCCTGAGTGAGTTGATTGATCAATTCCGGCAGTGCTCATCCGAGTGACCAGTTCGCTCAAGACTTGCATGCCGATCGCATCAAAGGCCGTGCGCGGGCGCACAGGAACCGTCTTGGCCAGACGCTCGGAGATCCGCTTTGCGACTGGAACGACGTATCTGATCCTGCAGAACGCGTTCAAGACCCTCGGATGCCGCTGCCGCACCTTGATGCGCGGTCCGCTCAATCATGGCTTTCAAAGCGTGGCCGAACGTCTCGGATTTGATCTTGAGTCCGTTGCGCGGCAGACATCTGACTGCATGGGCCGCAATTGCAGCACCGCATGGCATGCAATCATCGATTCGCAAAGGTCGGCTCTGAAAGAGACCTTGAGCACACGGCTGATACCGGATCATTTGACCAAAGCGGCGGACAATGCGAAAGACTGTCCGAACCGATCAGTGAAAATCGAAAATGCCATTTGAGGAGGAACGCATGACAGTGCGAATAGACAAGTGCGACAGCGTGTGGACCGTAATTCATTCCCGCCCGCAGGTCCGCAATGCAATGGATCCGGATAGCGCAGATGCGTTGACCGATGCTTTTTTGGAGTTTGATGAAGACAAAGACGCGTCAGTGGCAGTGTTCTGGGGCGAAGGCGGCGCATTTTGCGCCGGCTGGGATCTGAAATTCGCTTCGACGATCGAATCTGACGATCCTCTGACCGAACTGAATTTTCCAGCCGAACCAGGGGACAAGATGCCTCGAGGTCCGATGGGTCCGAGTCGACTTGAACTCGACAAGCCTGTGATCGCAGCAGTCGCTGGACCTGCGGTCGCCGGCGGCATGGAATTGGCAATGTGGTGCGACTTCAGGGTGATGGAGGAGTCGGCTTATTTCGGCGTCTATTGCCGTCGTTGGGGGATTCCGTTGATTGACGGAGGCACGGTACGGCTGCCGCGACTCGTCGGACAGGGCCGGGCGCTGGAAATCATCCTGACAGGGCGAAAAGTTCCTGCACGCGAATGCGAGCGAATCGGACTGTGCGAACATGTGGTCGAAGACGGGACATCCCGCGAACAAGCCGAAAGTATCGCCCATAGAATCGCGCGCTTTCCGCAAAGCTGCGTCCGGGCGGACCGGCGCTCGGCAATTCGCCAGCACGGCAAGCCGGCCAAGGAGGCGCTGACTGATGAATGGGAGAATGGCCGCGCAGAACTGACGACTTACGGACTTAAGGGAGCGACCCGATTCAAAGACGGTCTGGGACGGCATGGCGACAGCGTACGAATCTAGCGCGCCGACGGCTCGAAAAGCAACATCCCGGCGGATTCCTGCAGCAAATCTGGGACCTGCCGATTTTGCGAAAGACCATCGGCGATTGCCGGACGCATTCATTCATCGAAAACCTGACCGGCTCCTAAATGCGGAAAAACCGAATATTCCGGGAATGCATCGCGCTGCAGACGCAATGGCACATGCGCCCGTACCGCTGCCGTCAAGATTCGATCAGACTGTGATTCTCGGCGCAACCGCGCTTTAGGCGCATCATGACGGTCGCCCTGTCAAATCCATTGCAACGGGCAAGACTGGAATTTATCGGTTTTGCGCTGCAACGACGACAAGACGCCCACAGTAATTCTATATAATCTGGGTTTTATCCGCAGAACCTATCTGGCTTGAAACGATGAGCGCTGGCGAATTAGTAGCACTGCAGGACATTGGTGACTTTTCCGATGTAGAGATCATCGAAATACTCGTCAATGTCGGGGACACCCTCGCTGTCGATGACTCGATTCTGACTCTGGAAAGTGACAAGGCCACCATGGAGGTGCCGTCTGTCGTTGCGGGAAAGATTTCTGAAATCATCGTCTCTGTCGGCGACAAGGTGTCGCAAGGCGACCCGCTGCTGCGCATTGAAGCAGCCTCATCTGACAACGAAGCGGATTCCAAAGATGGCCAGGCCGATCAGCCGCAGCCTGAGCCGCAAGCTCCGGCGTCGGACAGCACCGAGACGGTCGTGTTGCAGGACATCGGCGATTTTTCCGATGTCGAGGTCATTGAAGTGCTTGTCAATGCCGGGGATGTGCTCGCAATCGACGATTCGATTCTGACCCTGGAAAGCGACAAGGCCACCATGGAGGTGCCATCGCTTGTTTCTGGAAAGGTTTCCCAGGTCATTGTGTCTGTCGGCGACAAGGTGTCGAAGGGCGACCCGTTGCTGAGCATCGAATCCGGACAACCGGCTGCTGCCAGCAGCAAGCAGGATGCAAAAAGTCCCGCGCAGCCCGATCATCCTTCAAAGCCGGATGCCGTAAAGCCTTCGGATGAAGGCCGGCCGATCCACTCGCCGCCCTCTTCTCTGCCTCCGCCAGCGGAGCTTTCGAAAAGTACAAAGCCCCACGCCAGTCCCAGTGTCAGAAGATATGCCAGAGAACTTGGCGCCGACCTTTCAAAAGTGCGAGGCACCGGTCAAAAGGGCCGCATCACGAAGGACAATGTAACGCAATACGTCAAGCAGGCACTTCAAGTCAGCGAAGCGCCCAAAACGGCCGTGGCGTTCGGACCGCCGCCGATTCCGGAAGTGGATTTCAGTCAGTTCGGCTCAATCGAAACAGTCTCGCTGTCAAAGATCAAGCGCATTACAGGCGCCAGGCTGCACCGGTCCTGGCTGGACATTCCTCATGTCACGCATCACGACGAGGCCGAAATTACCGAACTCGAAGAGTTTCGCAAGTCGGCAAGCGCCGAACTGAAGAGCCAGGGGATCCGAATCACCGTCCTTTCATTCATTTGCAAGGCCATGGTTCATGCCTTAAAGGAATTTCCCGCATTCAATTCCTCATTGTCTCCCGACAGCCAGTCGCTGATTTTAAAAAAATACATCAACCTCGGAATTGCGGTTGATACTCCAAACGGCCTGGTTGTACCGGTAATCAGGAATGTCGAGAGCACTTCGGTGCGCGAGTTCGCGATAAAGCTGCAAGAGACCGGGGCGAGAGCCAGAGAGGGACGCCTTACACCGTCTGATTTCGAGGGCGGATGCTTTACGATCTCCAGCATCGGCGGGATTGGCGGGCGATTTTTCACCCCGATCATCAATCCTCCGGAAGTTGCGATTCTAGGTGTCAGCCGGCATCAGAGCGTCGTTGTTCCCGACGGAGGCGGAGTTCGGACTGCAATCAGAATCCCTCTGTCACTTTCATATGACCACCGCGTTATCGATGGCGCCGAAGCCGCAAGATTTTCAGCGCATCTTTGCCGCCTGCTTGAAGATCCGCGAAGAATCCTGCTCTAGCGCCAGTCGCGCATTGCAACGAATCAAGGGTTGAACCTATGGCGAGCACTGAGACAAGAATCGATGCGGATGTCGCTGTACTCGGTTCCGGGCCTGGCGGATATACGGCCGCATTCAGGGCGGCAGACCTCGGACTTAAGACCGTAATCGTTGAACGCTACCCGACCTTGGGCGGCGTCTGCCTGAACGTGGGATGCATTCCGTCAAAAGCATTCCTTCATGCAGCCAAGGTTCTATCCGAAGCCGCTGATATCAAGGAATGCGGCATCGTGTTCAACGACCCTGAGATCGACACGCGACAGTTGCGCAGATGGGTACAGAAAGTGGTGTCGCAACTGACCGGCGGACTGGCCGGACTGGCTCGCAAGCGGGGCGTTCAAATCGTCTCCGGCTACGGGCAGTTTACATCTGCAAACGCTTTGAACGTCGTTCACGACGAGTCGGTTACCGGCATTGACTTCAACAATGCAATCATCGCAGCGGGATCCCAGGCGGCCAAGCTTCCGTTCATTCCCGACGATCCCCGAATTCTCGATTCCACCGGCGCACTTGAACTGAATCAGGTGCCAAATCGAATGCTGGTCATCGGCGGCGGCATCATAGGATTGGAACTCGCCACGGTCTATCACGAACTCGGGACATCGATCACAATCGTCGAAGTGCTCGAAAATCTAGTTTCTGAAGCCGATCCTGACCTGGTCAAGCCGTTGGAGAAAAGAGTTTCAAAAAGATACGAGCGCATCATGCTGAATACGCGCGTTACTGCCGTCGACTGCGAATCCGACATGCTCGAAGTGCAATTCGAAAAGGACGGAAAGCAATTCAGCGACCGCTTCGACATGATACTGGTTGCCGTAGGTCGTCAGCCCAACGGGCATAAGGTCGGCGCAGAAAACGCTGGCGTGCGCATCAGCGAGAACGGATTCATTCCTGTCAGTCGCCAGTTGCGTACCAATATTTCCAACATATTTGCAATTGGGGATATCGTGGGACAGCCGATGCTCGCCCACAAGGCAGTGCATCAAGGCAAGACCGCCGCCGAAGCGGCAGCCGGACTTCGCAGCAGCTTTGACACCGACATTATCCCTTCGGTCGCCTATACCGACCCTGAAATCGCATGGGCAGGCATCACCGAGCGCGAGGCGAAACGTGCCGGCATCGAAATCGAAAAGGCTTCATTTCCCTGGATGGCGAGCGGAAGGGCGTTGTCGATGGCGCGGCCCGAAGGACTGACCAAGCTGATTTTCGAACCCTCGACCAGTCGTGTCATCGGCGCCGGAATCACCGGAACCAATGCAGGAGAATTGATTGCCGAGGCGACTTTGGCCATAGAAATGGGCGCCGACGTGCAGGATGTCGCCTTGACAATCCACCCCCATCCGACGCTTTCGGAAACCATCGGCTTCGCAGCGGAAATTCAGGAAGGCACGATTACCGACCTGTATCTGCCGAAACGCAAGCCTCGACGCAGCTAGGCGCCGGGCACCAGACTTCGCCGGCTTACTTTTTCGCCTCGATTTTTTCGAGTCCGCCCATGTAGCTGCGCAGCACTTCCGGCACGATCATTGCGCCATCCGCCTGCTGGTAGTTCTCCATCACGGCAATCATGGTTCTGCCAACAGCAAGCCCTGATCCATTGAGCGTATGCAGCGGCTCCGGACGGCGCGTCTCCCGGTTGCGCCACCGTGCGCCCATGCGGCGGGCCTGAAACGCTTCGCAGTTGCTGCAGGACGAAATCTCGCGGTACTTGCTCTGCCCCGGCAGCCAGACTTCGATATCGTAGGTTTTAGCTGCGCCAAATCCCATATCGCCGGTGCACAGCACAATTACCCGGTACGGCAGTTCCAGGAGCTGAAGAATGCGCTCGGCATTCGAGACCAACTCTTCGAGCGTATCGTATGAAGCCTCTGGCTCGACGATATGCACCAACTCGACTTTCTCGAATTGATGCTGGCGAATCATGCCGCGGGTGTCGCGGCCATAGGAACCCGCCTCGCGTCGAAAGCAAGGTGTGTGAGAAACCAGCTTAATCGGCAATTCATCCGGCTCTATGATGCGATCGCGAACGAAGTTCGTCAACGGCACTTCAGCTGTCGGGATCAGATAAAAGTCGCGGTCATCGTCGATACGGAACTGATCATCCTGAAACTTGGGCAACTGTCCAGTGCCAAAGAGGATGGAGCTGTTGACGATAAACGGAACGTTCACCTCCCTGTAGCCGTGATCCCTGACATGCGTATCGAGCATGAATTGCGCAAGCGCCCGATGCAGCATTGACAGTTCATCGCGCACTACGACAAATCTAGAGCTTGCCAGGTTCGCCCCCAATTCAAAATCCAGCATGCCGCCCTGCTCTCCGAGAGCTACGTGATCCTTGGCTTCGAATTCAAATACAGGGACTTCCCCGATTCGGCGCATCTCCAGATTGGAGTCTTCATCCGCGCCAACAGGGACCGAATCATGGGCGACATTGGGAATTCCGGAAACAAACTCCTGGTATTCGTTCTGAACCGCCTGGAACTGGGATTCAAGCGCATCCAGCCTCGTGCCGACCTGCTCTACGTCGGCCATCAGTTCGGAGACATCGCGTCCGGCGGCTTTCGACTGGCCGATCTGCTTCGATATCTGCTTGCGGTCGCTGCGCGCCGCCTCGGTCTCGGACTGAATGGTCCGGCGTCTCGATTCCAGATCTTCGAAATAGGCAATATCGAAGTCGTAGTTCCTGGGTTTCAGGCTCTGTGCAAGCGTCTTGTACTCGGTTCTAAGAAATTGCGGATCAAGCATGTGTCTTCTCTACTGTCCCTGGCAGTGCGTCATTTCGTCAATGGTGTTCATTCGAACATTTGAGTCTTTTTGGTCAAATTTCAATTGCATTGCGGCGCATTTTGCTGACCCGGAATCATCAATTGCGCTTTGCGGCTATCTGCGTTCGGTGCCCGATGCGGTTTTTTCAGCATCCATCTGCCGCAGTCGTCTCATATATTCGGCGATTCTCTTTTCAATCCCTCGATCTGCCGGCCGATAGTACCGCACCGGCTTCATTTCATCAGGAAAATAAGTCTCGCCTGCTGCATAGGCGTCCTGCTCGTCGTGCGCGTAGCGATAGCCGTCACCGTATCCCAGTTCCTTTTGCAATCGCGTAGGGGCATTGCGAAATCGCGCCGGCACCTGAAAATCCCCCTTGCTGCGCGCATCCGCCATCGCCTCGTTGAATCCTGCGTAGACGGCATTGCTTTTTGGCGTACACGCCATGTAGACCACGGCCTGAGCGATCGCAAGCTCTCCTTCGGGTGTTCCGAGCCTTCTGTAGGCGTCCCACCCGGCAAGCGCGATCTCCAATGCCCTGGGGTCCGCATTGCCGATATCCTCGCTGGCGATGCGAGTAACCCGTCTTGCGACATAAAGAGGGTCGCAGCCGCCATCCAGCATTCTGCACAGCCAATATAGCGCAGCATCCGGATCAGATCCCCGGATCGACTTATGCAATGCGGAAATTTGCTCATAGAACAGATCTGCGCGCTTGTCGAATCTGGCCAGCGGCGCGCCGGAAACGGCAAAGGCCAGACTTTCATCGATTTCGTCTTTGTCATCGCCGGTCAGACTCGTAGCAATCTCCAGATAATTCAGCAATCGTCGCGCATCGCCTGAAGCAGCAGCCGAAAGCACCGACTTGGCGTCTTCGCTAACCGTCAATCCCCTTGTCAAATCCCCTGAACCGACTTCCAATGCCCGATCCAATACCCGTTTCAGGTCATCGGTCGACAATGGCTTGAGCACGTAGACTTTGAGCCGGGACAATAGGGCATTGTTCAGTTCAAACGCCGGGTTTTCGGTAGTGGCGCCGATGAAAATCAGTACGCCGCTTTCAATATGCGGGAGAAATGCATCCTGCTGAGACTTGTTGAATCGATGCGCCTCGTCTACAAACAATACGGTTTTCAACCCGGACTCGCGCGCCTGCCGCCCTTTTTCCACCGTCTCGCGAATTTCCTTGACGCCGCTGGTTACCGCAGACAGGGCGAACAGCTGGGCGTTGAAGCATCGCGATATTATTCGTGCCAGCGTCGTCTTGCCCGACCCAGGCGGACCCCACAGCACCATCGAGTGCGGGATGCCGGCCGAAATGGATTCGTAAAGCGGCTTGCCAGGCGCCAGAAGGTGATCCTGGCCGACTATGTCTGCGACAGTTTGCGGACGCAGCGCCTCGGCGAGCGGAATATACGTCTCGGCTGCCGAGGTCACCCTAATGCTCCAAGCATTGTCGGCTCCGGCAGCCGGCTACTGCGATTGAACCACATCTACGCCTTCAGGGATTTCAAACTCGAATGTCCTGGCGTCCAGGTCAGGGTTCCTTACCACGTCGACCATCTCGATGCGGGTCGTGTTGCCGAGCGCATCCAGCATTTCAACCAATTCAAGATTGTGCTGGCCGAATGCCATGCGCATCACCTCGAACTGCGATTCTTCCTTGGACTTGGGCATGATCGCAACCCACAGAAGCTGTCCCTGCCGGCCCAGGTCGTCAACGTCATACTTTTCCTCGACGGTACCCATGCCGGAAAGTATCTCCGCCGGACTTTGCCCGACAAAGCTCTGCGCATCGCTGACAGTGACCTGATCAAGCTCGACATCGTACACCCAGGTGGTATCTCCGTCGCTCACGATCGTCTGCTTGAAGGGACTCATATATTCCCAGCGAAACAGATTCGGGCGTTCGATCCAAACCAGCCCCGCGCTCTCTTCGACCACATGCAATCCTTCGTCAAGAACCACTTGAACGAACTCGGCGAACATTGTGGCGTCCTCTTCAAAAAAGCGTTCCAGCCTCTCGGTTGCCGCCGAACCCGCAGCAACGGAGGTCAAAGCCGAAGCTAACAGCACCGCACAGGCGAACACAGGGAGCCGGATTTTCATGGGTTGACCCGCCTGTCTCAGTCTTGCGGCGGCGGAACCAGCACTTCGCGCCTGCCTGTCGGGTCGGCCGGACTGACGACACCGGCACTCTCCATCGATTCAATGATTCTCGCCGCCCGATTGTAGCCGATGCGAAATTGGCGCTGGACCGAGGAGATTGTAGGACGGCGCTGCCTGATCACATAGTCGACGGCCATGTCGTAGAGTTCGTCGCTCTCGCCGTCGCTGTCGTTGCCGGAAAATCCAGAATCCGAAGAACCGCTGCCGACTACGACTTCGTCCAGGTAATTCGGCGAATCGATATTCTTCCAGTGATCCACGACACGCTTGACTTCGTCGTCAGAGACAAATGCGCCGTGAACCCGCTTGGCGTCGCTCGTGCCTGGCCCGATGAAAAGCATGTCGCCCTGCCCCAGCAGCGTTTCGGCGCCCGGCTGATCGAGGATCGTCCGAGAATCCGCATTGGATGCCACCTTGAATCCGATGCGGGTCGGAATGTTGGCCTTGAGCAGGCCTTTGATCACATCCGTGGACGGTCGCTGCGTCGCAACTATGAGATGGATGCCGGCAGCCCGCGCTCGCTGCGCGATTCGTATGATCAAATCCTCGGCCTTGCGCCCCATGACCATGATCAGGTCCGCCAATTCGTCGATAACGACGACAATGTGCGGCAAAGGCGTCAAATATACCGGCTCAGTTGCATCAGGCAACTGCGGATTCGGGATCGGGTCGGAACTGCGTATCAATTCGTTGAGACCGTTCAGGTTGCGCACGTGGAGTTTTGACATCAAATCATAGCGCAACTCCATCTCGGCAATGCACCAGCGCAGTGCATTTTCGGTCTTTTCCATATCCGTAATCACTGGCGTGAGCAGATGGGGTATCCCCTCGTATACGGAAAACTCCAGCATCTTGGGATCGATCATGATCAAGCGAAGACTTTCGTGCGTCGACTTGTAGAGAAAACTTAGTAGAATCGCATTCAGGCAAACCGACTTGCCGGCGCCGGTGGTTCCCGCAATCAGCAAGTGAGGCATCTTTTCCAGACTTGAGACCACCGTGCCGCCCTGAATGTCCTTGCCCAGTACCATGGTCAGCGGCGATGTGCCGCTTGCGTACTGGTCGGATTCCAGTCCGTCAATCAGCCGAACGATTTCCCGGGTGCGGTTCGGCACCTCGATCCCCACATAGGAGCTTCCCGGAATGTTGTCGACAACGCGGACGCTGGAAACGGACAGGGATCGTGCAAGATCCCTGGAGAGATTCACAATCTGACTGGCCTTGACCCCCGGAGCAGGCAGGACTTCCAACTGGGTGATGACCGGGCCCGGGTGGGCGTTTTCTACGCTGACCTGAACACCGAATTCGGCCAGCATCTGCTCGACCTTGGTCGACATGGCATCAATGTCTTCCTGAGAATACGCAAGTTTAGACTTTTGCGGCGGGTCCAGCAGCGACGAACTCGGCAGCGGGTCTGCGACGGCGGATTTTCGGGTGCGCGGACTGCGGACACGCTCAGTATTCGGCGCGAGTTCCGGCTCAATCGGTGAATCTGCCGCAGGGGAACAATCGAGGTCTGCTTCATGCAATTCGCGTTCGACCTCCATGGTTCCGATTACAGGCTCGTAGCGTTCGCTCGCAACAGATTTCTTGCGCTGGCTCTTTTTTGCATGGACCCGTCGAATCTTCGTCTTGTCATCCTCCGCTTCGAGGTCTGCTGACTTCAAGGCTTCGGCTTTGCGCAACTTGGTGCGAGCCCTGGGCTTTAGCGATGCTGCGGCAACACGCAGGGCCGCGAAAGCCATCGCCCCTGTCTTTTCAGCGACTTTCATCCACGGCACGCCGATCAAATACGTACCTGCAATAACCATCGCGACGAGAATTGCAGCAACCGCCTGCCAGGAAAGATAGGCCGATGCCCCCTGCACGACCAGACTGCCAAGCACTCCGCCCGCAGTTCCGGCGGAATGGGCGCTCAGCCCGATTCGTACAGGTTCTCAAATCCGCATCCGCCAATCAACGCGAGCAACGCGCCGGCAAGAAACAGCACAGGCGCGAGCAACTGATCACTTGTCTTTACCTGCCAGCGATACAGGTAATTCCATCCGAAAAGCGCAATGCACACCGGGACGAAGAACACCATGAAGCCGAAAATCGAATAACCGATATCAGCCGCGTAGGCGCCGATGACTCCTCCCACATTGAATACTTCCGATGCCGAACCGGAGTGGTTCCATCCAGGGTCGTTGATCGAATAAGTGGCAAAAATCGCCGCGAGCACCACCGAAACACCCGCTACAAGCAGCATGATTAAGTCGGTGCGCGCACGAGGCAGAGAATACTTGATCTTAGAATAATTCATTGAAACTTAAAGTTTTTGTTGAATATGGATTTGAATCATCCGAACATATCGGCATGAAAGGGCGAAGCACTTTGCGACACGGTCGCGCATTGTGCTGCAAATCCGGCAATTCACAAATTGAGTGTCTTTTCTACGGTCTTGCAGCCACGAGTGCAACAATTTAAGGGACATCTCCCGTCCCATGCCGCACGCTTGATACCCCAATGTGACGTATTATGCCGGAATTAGATTCAATAATCAAGTTAAATCAGTATGTTGTAGCAGCATTTTTGGCTTTTTCGCAGGCCCGTGCCCGGCACATCGAGATCCGTTCAAATAAATGGTCTGCGAAAGGTGCAATTGACCTCGGTTGCTGTTCGGGGATTGAGGGCGATTCTTCGGTCCCTGACGCCGGTTATTGCGCTTCGGGCCAATAGCAAATGCCGCAACGCGAACTTCGCTTGAGCGCAATGAAAGTCACCCGCGGCATCCGGGCGCAAAGGGTCCGGGTAATCGATAAATTGGCGCCTTTCGAAGGTGAATCCGGCGGCGCCACTTTCAGCCATGGGCTATAATCGGTTCTGTCGTTCGTGCGGTGTCATTGCCAGGAATTATCGCTTCCGGCCAAAGGAAATTTGACATTGAGCAGCGACTTGTTCGCTTATTGCGTCCTCATTGACTTTAGCGCGTACACCAATGACTGAACATTGCAAATTGCTCATACTCGGGTCTGGCCCGGCCGGATACACCGCGGCCGTGTATGCCGCCCGGTCGAACCTGTCGCCTGTACTGATCACCGGCATAGAAAAAGGCGGCCAATTGTCAAAAACAACCGACGTTGACAACTGGCCCGGCGACGATAGCGGGGTGCAGGGACCGGATCTGATGAATCGAATGGAACAGCACGCCGCCCGATTCGACACCAAGATCATTTTCGACCATATCGACAGCGTTAAGCTTGAGCAAAAGCCGTTTCGCATTAACGGACAGTCATCGTCGTATACCTGCGACTCATTGATCATTGCCACCGGAGCCTCGGCACGGTATCTGGGCCTGCAATCTGAAGAGCAATTCATGGGCAAGGGTGTCTCGGCGTGCGCGACCTGCGACGGCTTCTTCTATCGCGGACAGCATGTAGCGGTTGTGGGCGGAGGCAATACCGCCGTCGAGGAAGCGCTCTACCTTTCAAACATTGCAGAAACTGTGACCCTCGTACATCGGCGGGAAGAATTGCGCGCAGAAGCCATTCTTCAAGATAAGCTGTTCAGCCGAAGCGTGGAGCAAGGCGGCAATATACAGCTGCGCTGGAAGCACGTAATCGAAGAAATTCTCGGGGACGACAGCGGCGTAGACGGCACACTGATCAGGCATGTGGAAAGCAACGAGGTTAGCCGCATCGACGTACATGGCGTATTCATTGCAATCGGGCACACGCCGAATACCCAGATATTCGAAGGACAGCTGAACATGCACGAGGGATATATCGCGGTGGACGGCGGAGCCAACGGCAATGCGACAGCAACAAGCATCGAAGGCGTGTTCGCCGCCGGCGATGTCACCGATCACATCTACCGCCAAGCTGTCACTTCTGCGGGCACCGGATGCATGGCGGCTCTTGATGCGCGCAAGTATCTGGAATCGAAATCCTTTCAATGAACTCCGAATCAGATCATCCGGAATCCAAGGAGTCCCGATTGTTCCGCACAGCGATGGCAGGCTTCGGAGTCGAGCCGCTGCGCGATCCCAAACGGGCGCCAATTCGTCTCGACAAGCCTGGATCACAGCCGACGCGTCAGATTGAAGACGACAGGCGCGTGCTGATCGAATCAATGGAAACGTCTCCAAATCTGTCGTTACACGACATTGAGGCAAACGAATCGCTGCGAAAGGACGGGCTTTCGCCAAAAGATTTCAAGCAGTTGAAAAGAGGAAAGTACATCGTTGAGGACTGGATTGACTTGCACGGCCATACTGTAGAAGAGTCCAAGCAGAGAATCTCGGAGTTTATCAGGTACTCTCTGCTCGGCGGCAAGCGCTGCGTGCGCATCGTCCACGGCAAGGGAAGGCAGTCGCACAAAGGCATTCCGAGGCTTAAAATTGCGACACATCAACTGCTTCGGCAGAACCAGCATGTGCTGGGCTACTGCAGGGCGCCTCAATCGGACGGCGGAGGCGGCGCAACCTACGTGCTGCTGAAAAGCCGCAATAGCATCAGGCCTCGCGGCTAAGAGGCAAACGGGCATTCACGTCCGCGGCCTGGAGTCCGGCCATTCAGCCGGACTTGTAGATCAGTCCGACCGCGTGGGCGGCAATTCCCTCTTCGCGGCCTTCGAACCCCATATGCTCGGTCGTTGTCGCTTTGATGTTGACTGACTGAACCGGCAAATCCAGGTCTGAAGCGATATTTTGCCGCATCAGATCAGTATGCGGACTCAATTTCGGCGCTTGCGCAATGACGGTCGCATCAATGTTGGATATCTTGCAGCGGTTCTCGCCGAGCAGTGAACGCACCTGCCGAAGCAAGTCGCGGCTGTCAGCATCCTTGAATGCGGCGTTCGTATCCGGAAACAGCCCGCCGATGTCGCCCATGCCCGCCGCGCCGAGCAGCGCGTCGATCACGGCATGAATCAGAACGTCTGCGTCCGAGTGCCCTGCCAGTCCCTTGCGATGGGGAATTTGAACGCCGCCGATAACGAGACGCCGATTTTCCACAAGCCTGTGGGCGTCGTATCCGGTTCCGATCCTAAACATAAGCTTTTACCAAATTGAGATACTGATATTTCTTATGAAATTCCGAGTAGCGCCTGGGCAATCAGCCAGTCATCCGGAGTTGTGATCTTGATGTTCCGAGACGGTCCGACTACGACTTTCGGGCATGTGCCGCAATACTCCATCGCCTGAGATTCATCTGAAACTTCGATACCGTCGCCGAGTGCTTTGCCAAGTGCATGACGCAGCATCCCGATTTTAAACATTTGGGGGGTCTGGGCCCGAAATATGCTCTCGCGCGGCAACGTCTTTGCGACATGTCCGGAAGCCGTCTGCTTCACAGTGTCATAGACGGGCGCGCACATGACTGCGCCGCAACGGTCCGACCCGGCGCTGCCGATCAAAAGATCAATGTCGCTGTGCTGAATAAACGGGCGGTTTGCATCGTGGACAAGCACCCAGTCGTCCTGAGCGGCTCCTTCCTCGCACAGATACTGCAATCCGTTCAGTACCGTATGCGCACGCGTCACGCCGCCAACGAATATCCCTGCTCCGCTTGAGTGAACGCTGTCGGCACGTGCGCCCGAAT
Source organism: Arenicellales bacterium (assembly GCA_965214615.1). Classification (GTDB taxonomy): domain Bacteria; phylum Pseudomonadota; class Gammaproteobacteria; order Arenicellales; family JAJDZL01; genus CBDAUN01. The sequence continues at coordinate 1,696,324 of OZ243952.1, read as the reverse complement.
ATTCGGCTTGCGACAATCCGACCGCAACTCCTGAAACCATGCTGTGGCCGACGAGGGCTTCAATGCCCCATTGAATGATCATTCTGTCGCCAAGCTTGAGAAATTGCTTAGGAATATCCGACCCCATCCGACTGCCGATGCCGGCGGCCGGTATCAATGCCCAGTATTGAATGGATTCGTCCACGGCGATTCGTTTTCCTATTCAAATGTCGATTGCGTACAATTCAACTGCTATGCGCGAAAGCCAAGGGCAGCAGTATCGGCACAACCCCTCGCCTGCCAGTCCCTGTCTGGCGCGCTGTCAACATATTCGTGCTTATCAGCCTGGAACGATACCCAGACAACCATGAAAACCCCGAACATCATTGTACTGTGCTCGGACGAGCATGCGCGTAAATACGCCGGCTGCTACGGCTCGGCGCATATCAGGACGCCGGCAATAGACCAATTGTCGCAGCTAGGCACTACATTCGACCGTGCCTACACGCCTTCGCCGATTTGCGTGCCGGCCCGCGCCAGCCTTGCTACCGGGCTTGACGTGCATGAAACGCGCTGCTGGTCCTCGGCGGAGCCCTATTACGGGCAAATCGAAAGCTGGATGCATCGGTTGCGCGATCGCGGACACCCGGTGATTTCCTTCGGAAAATTGCATTTCAGATCAGGCGACGAAGACAACGGCTTCAGCGAAGAGATCATCCCGATGCATCTGACGAACAATGGCCGGGGCTGGCCGCAGGCGATGCTTCGGGACCCGCTGCCGCCGTTTCCAGAAGCAGAAGAACTGGCGCAGGGAATCGGCCGCGGCGAAAGCGACTATACGCTTTATGACCGTTCGATCGCAGAAGCCGCATGCCGGTGGCTGCGCACCTATCCGCAGAAAATACGCGACACGGGCTGGGCTTTGTTTGTTTCATTCGTCAGTCCGCACTACCCGCTGACCGCGCCGTCGCCGTTCTACGAACTCTATGAGAATCACGAATTTTCGCTTCCGCGACGATTTGACGAGGCCGAATCGACAAATCATCCGGTGATCAAGAAGATTCGAGACTTCTGGGACTACGACGATTACTTTGACGACCAGCTTCGGATTGAGGCTCAGCGCTGCTACTATGGCCTGGTCAGTTATCTCGATCACAATATCGGCCAGGTTCTGCAGGCATTGGAAGATTCCGGCTGCGCAGACGACACGCTTGTAGTCTATACATCCGATCACGGGGAAATGCTCGGACATCTCGGATTCTGGACCAAGTCGGTGATGTACGAAGGCTCAGCGGGAATTCCGCTCATTGCGACCGGACCGGGGTTCGGGCGATGCAGAAGCGATACCCCGGTCTCGCTTACGGACATCGCCCCGACAATTGAGCGTGCGATGTCGATCAGCAATGGCAGCAAGGAAAACCGCCGGGCGCGGGCACTGCAGGACATTGCCGAGAACCCGGAAAGCAATCGATTCGTGGTTTCGCAATACCACGACGGAGGCACGCCTGTAGGCTACTACATGATTCGCCACCGGCAGTGGAAGTATATCTGCTACGGAGGAAGCAATCGGCCGCAGCTTTTCAATTTGCAAGTCGACCCGCTTGAATTGAAAGACTATGCGCAAGATAGAAACTATTGCAAACACTTAGCGCAGATACATGCAAAGCTGCTTCAGGTTCTCGACCCCGAACTGACTGAAAGCGAACGCAACCTGGAACAGGCGGAAAAAGTTGCAAAACTCGGCGGCAGGGAGGCGATCTTGAATTTTAAGAGCTTCAATCACACCCCGACCCCCTAGGTACTGCTCCGGCCGGCACAAACCGCGAATGCTGCGAACTGAACGTCTAGGCTTATCGCTACAGCCTTGCAGCGGCCAACGGCATCGGAGTCAATGTTGCAACCGGATGACAGCTGCATGACTATTGCGTTCCGATACTTTCGATTAGCTTTTCACGCCCTTTGCTTGATGCCCGTCGGGAATCCCGGCCTTCCTGATAGCACGGAGGCCGATTACCTGCCCTGCAAGCAACTGCGGCAACGGTTCAGCCGTGACCTATGCCTGATCCGGCGACATTCGCCGGTTGACTGACCCGGCGTGTACAATTATGCTAACTGCTTAGTCTGACAACTCTGCCGCCTGCGTTGATGCGCCATGACGGCAACCTGCACTTCGATAGCGCTTTCAGCAACGCAATAACTCAGATACTGGAAATCGTGGACCCTCCCTCCCCCAACGCACCGAATGCCGGCGCAGCATCGACCGGATTATTTGCAACCTACGAATGGGACAGCAGATATTTCGATGAAATGTTCGCAGCGAAAGGCGTGCCGCACGATCACTGCAGGGAATTGTGGAAGGAACTGAACGCCCTTTCCTCCGAAGAGATATCAGGCATGCAGGAGCGCGCTGAAAGGTCGTTTCTTCATGAAGGCGTAACCTTCGCAGTCTATGGCGAACAAGGCGCCCAGGAGCGAATCATTCCAATTGACTTTCTGCCCCGTATACTTGCTGCCAGAGAGTGGAGTACTCTGGAAAAAGGACTGCGTCAGCGCCTGAGCGCCCTAAATCTGTTTCTAGCCGATATCTATGGCCCGAAGAAAGTTCTATCCGATGACGTAATTCCTGCCGACCTGGTACTTGGCTGCCCTCAGTACCGCCCGGAAATGCGCGACATGCACCCGCCGCACGGCACGTTCGTTTCAATTTGCGGCACCGATCTGATCCGGACCAACGACGGTTTCATGGTTCTCGAAGACAATCTTCGAGTCCCTTCCGGTGTTTCCTATATGATCGCAAACCGTCAAGCGGTGAAAACGAGTCTGCGAAATCTATACCGGCGCCATAAAGTCCGGGGAATCGGCAATTACGGACGAATTCTGCGCCAGACGCTCGCAGAGCTTGCGCCATCCGGAAATCCAGCCCCGTGCATTGTTCTTCTGACACCCGGCGTCTACAACTCGGCATTCTACGAGCACATGTTTCTCGCCCGGGAAATGGGAGTTGAACTTGTCGAAGGCCGCGACCTCCTTGCACACAATGGATGCGTGTACATGCGCACCACCAGCGGACTGCGGCAAGTCGATGTCATCTACCGCCGCATCGACGACGACTTTATCGACCCGCTCGCATTTCGCTCCGACTCCCTCCTCGGCGTTCCCGGACTGTTCCATGCCTATCAGATCGGAAATGTGACGCTTGCAAATGCGCCAGGCACCGGAGTTGCAGACGACAAGAGCATCTACGCCTATGTGCCGGACATGATTCGCTACTACCTGTCCGAAGAACCCATGATCGCGAACGTCGAGACATTTCTTTGCCGCCGTCCCGATCAACTCGAATACACGCTCGACAATCTCGACAGGCTTGTCGTGAAAGTCGTAGGCGGATCGGGCGGCTACGGCATGCTGGTCGGTCCGCATGCCTCGCCGGCGGAACGCGCAGCCTACGCCGAACAGATTCGCAAAGACCCGGAGAACTATATTGCTCAGCCGACCCTGGATCTGTCCCGCTCGCCATGCCTTTCCGGAGACGGCGCCGCCCCGCGGCATGTGGACTTGCGCACATTCTTGCTGCAAGGAAAGGAAATCAGGCTGGTTCCTGGCGCTTTTTGCCGTGTCGCGCTGAAACCCGGCTCCCTTGTCGTCAACTCCAGCCAGGGCGGAGGCGGCAAAGATCTTTGGGTCCTGTCGGACTAGCGCGATGCTGTCTCGAAGCGCACAAGGTCTTTACTGGCTAAGCCGGTATCTGGAACGCGCCCGGTTCGTCTGCCGCTTGCTCGCCTCTCAGTTTGAAGCGTTCGAGGACAGCCAAATCGAGGAAATCGATGCCAATTGGCGAAGGATATACCAGACCATGGCGCGCCAGCCTTTCGGAGGGCCTTTGGAACTCGGCGATGACGAAGAAGATTTCATGCTGACCGATTCTTTCACCCTCGCCGACGACTGGACTTTTGAACCGGCCAATCCCGACTCGATACGCAACTGCATCGGCGCCGCCCGCGAAAACGCCAGACAGGTGCGCAACGTGATCGGAGCCAACCTTTGGTCCTGCCTGAATGCCGCGTACCTTGACATCGCAGACTTGGGACTCGAATCAATCTGGAACAATCATCCGCGTGAGTTCTTTCGCACAACTTCCGATGTGCTGCAAACCGTTTCCGGAATCAACGACAGTACGTGCTACCGCGATCACAGCTGGCATTTTATGCAATTGGGCAAGTTCGTGGAACGCTCGCAACTCATTGCAGGAATCGTACACACGCAACTGACAATGTATTCGACATCAAGTCGCAACAACCAGTCATTCTGGCGCTCGCTACTGCAAAACTGCGAGGCCAGAGTTGCATATCACCGCCTATATTCGCTGTCGTACCAGCCGAAACTCGTGGTTGACTTCCTTGTGTGCGACCCGTTGCTCTCGCACTCGGTGCGCTATGCGGTTTCCGAAATCGAAGCAGCACTTGAAGCAGTAGCGCAGGGACAGTCACATCTTGCCACCGAATCGGTCAACGCCCGCACCAAGGAGTTGCTGCATCTCATCGATCATGAATGGAGCGGCCGCGCCACCGGCGACGAAGCAATGCGCGACATGCTCAGCGAAATCGCGCTCCAGTGCGCAGCGCTTCATGGCGTAATTGAATCCTCCTACTTCAATTACGATGTTGAAAGCGCCCTGCCGACATGAGCGAAACACACCAGTATCGCATCGAGCATACATCTTGCTTCAGCTACTCCGAACCGGTTTCGCGTTCGATTGTCTGCGTCCATGTCCAGCCCCGTGAAGATCACCGCCAGAAGCTGGTATCGTTCTCGCTCAAATTCGACCCGCCCGCTTCGATAGTTCCATTCAAGGATTTTCTCGGAAATTCCGCCCATGTCTGCGACGTGGTCAAGCCCCACCGAGAACTCCTGGTGCATTCATCATCAACCGTTCATATGGTCGTGCCGCCGACTTTGCCGCAATGCCTCGGAGCGGGTGCGTGGGATGCGATCGGTAAAATTGCCGACCCGGTGAGCCTTTGGGACTACCTGACACCGAGCACCTATGTCTACGACTGCCCTGAACTGGCGCGTTTTTGCAATTCGCACGGCATCGCACCAGCAGCCGACCCACTGACCTCCCTGCTTAACGCAGCGAGAACAATCAACGCATTGTTCCAGTATCAGCCCGGGAGTACTGCCGTAGACTCGCCCATCGAGCAAATCCTGAGCACAATGCGCGGCGTATGCCAGGACTATAGCCATGTTCTGCTTTCGATCGGACGGAACTGGGGGATTCCATCTCGCTACGTATCGGGCTACTTGCAATTGGAGGGACTTGCAGGAGAACAGTCCATAGCCGGCGAGAGTCACGCGTGGACCGAGTTCCTGATGCCTGGTCTCGGATGGGTGGGTATCGATCCGACCAACAACACCCCTGCAGACCACCGCCACGTCGCAGTAGCCGTCGGACGCGACTACCATGACGTACCGCCCACGCGGGGAATAGAATACGGAGGCGGCGAAGCACAGCTAAGCGTAAGGGTCGTCGTGAAAGGCGATCCCCTCGCACATCCAGGCAGCAATGGATTGCGCGCCGAGCAGTAGCTCGGAAAGACACTTGAAGCCGTTGTCACATGAACGACAAGGTGTCATCGCAGGACTGCCATCGCCAGAATCATGTGGCACTGCATTAGCGATTGAACACCGCGAATCCGTTCTGCGCTCACACATGTGCAACTTGGAGCAATATCGCCGGCTTGCCCGCTGACCGCTGCTGAATCACTCGGATAAAAGCGACTCCAAAGCCGTCAGCATCCATTCACAACCCGTGTTGCCGTCTTGGCTCGACTGCATCCAGTCTTTGCCCAATGTGCAGGTTTCGGTCAAGGAACATATGCCTAAGGAAATTAAGTTTACCGCTTAGGCTATTGTTTTTATGTTTATATATACAATTTATCTCCGAGGCGATGTACGTGCTGCTGAAATTCCTAGTGTCCCTTGCAGAATGACGCGAGTGATTCACAATCGGCAAGTCTGCATCGAGCAAAGGCCATGCCGACCCGAAACTGCGAGACATCCGAGCAACGGTGCTGAATGAAGCTTAAGGTGCAACCGACCCCGGAAAGTGGATCGAAGATTGCTTCCCCCCGCAGGAGATTCATATTCATATCCTTTTGCATTGCAACAAAGAATCCTGTATAAGGTCGAAGTTCTAAATTCATTTCTGTTAGAATAACAACCCTTATTTGCTTACTAACCGAAACCAATAGATGAGGAATTTTCATGACTAGCTACAAATATACACGTCGCGACGTAATGAAAGCGGGCGCGGCGCTTGGCCTGGCTGGCGCGGCGCCAATGGCCTTTGTGAGCAAGGCTCACGCATTTGCCAACGATCCCGGTAACGGACCTTCTGTCACCCTCGGATTTAACGTGCCGCAGACTGGCCCCTACGCGGACGAAGGAGCCGATGAGCTGCGCGCCTATACTTTGGCGGTCAAGCACTTGAATGGCGAAGGCGATGGCGGAATGCTCAACACCATGCAGCCGTCATCCCTGAAGGGCAATGGCATCCTGGGTAAGAAAGTCGAGTTTGTCACAGGTGACACGCAGACCAAATCCGATCCCGCACGCGCTTCGGCCAAGCGGATGATTGAAAAGGACGGCGCAATCATGATCACCGGCGGTTCTTCCTCGGGTGTTGCGATTGCAGTCCAATCGCTATGCCAGGAGCAAGGCATCATCTTCATGGCCGGCCTAACCCACTCCAACGACACCACAGGCAAGGACAAGCGGAAATACGGTTTCCGACACTTTTTCAATACCGAAATGTCGGGTGCGGCGCTTGGGCCCGTGCTGGAAGCTGAATTCGGCAAGGATCGTGTCGCCTACCATTTGACCGCCGACTACACTTGGGGCTGGTCACAGGAGGGTTCAATCAAGAAGTACACCGAAGCGCTGGGCTGGCAGACAAACGCTGCCGTGCGCACCCCTTTGGGCGCCGGCGACTTTTCGCAGTACATCACCCCGGTTCTGAATTCCGGTGCCGATGTGCTCGTGCTGAACCACTACGGCAAGGACATGGTGAACTCTCTGACGCAGTCTGTTCAGTTCGGACTTCGCGACAGGCAGGCCAACGGAAAGGATTTCCAAATCGTCGTTCCGCTGTTCTCGCGCCTCATGGCGCAAGGCGCTGGCGACAACATCAAGGGGATTTTCGGTTCGACGAACTGGAACTGGTCCTTGCAGGACGCAGGCTCGCAGGCATTCGTCAAGTCGTTCGGAAGCGAATACGGCTTTCCGCCATCCCAGGCGGCTCAGACCTGCTACGTTCAGGCGATTATGTATGCCAATGCAGTAGAAAATGCCGGCTCCTTCAATCCGTGCGCTGTCATCGAAGCGCTCGAAGGATTTCAGTTCGACGGCATGGGCAACGGACCTACCGAGTATCGCGCATCGGACCATCAGTGCTTCAAGGATGTGCTCGTGGTGCAAGGCAACCAGAATCCTACAAGCCAGTTCGATTTGCTGGAAGTCGTGCAGCAAGTGCCGCGCTCCCAGGTGGAGTACGACCCTGAAATGCTCGGCGGAGACCTCGGCAGCTGCGCTGCCTAAGATCGGCATTCATCCTGGCGGACTCCGTACGGCGTCCGCCAGGATTTGCCACATGCGCAAATTTTGCTCCCAGGCAGCAACGACCGCTGCAGCGGCAGGGAGCGGCAATAGAATTCAGTTTGGATATCAGACGTGGACGCAATATTCTTGCAGATTCTAAATGGCCTGGACAAGGGAGGTGCATACGCACTCATCGCGCTTGGGCTAACGCTGGTGTTCGGCACCCTGGGCGTCGTGAATTTCGCTCATGGCGTGCTCTTCATGCTCGGCGCGTTTTGCGCAGTCACCTTTCAGAAAATCCTAACTTTTTCCAGCAAGGTCAAGGATGAAGGAATCACATTCTTTGATGCCTACAAGGAAATTCCCTATCTGGAAATCTGGTTCGGCGAAACCGGACTTGCAATAATAGATTGGGCGGTTCCGCTTTCGATCTTCATGGCTATCCCCGTGATGCTGTCGATCGGACTGATCATGGAGCGGGGACTGATTCAGTTCTTCTACAAGAGAACCCATGCAGAGCAGATTCTTGTCACGTTTGGCCTCGCGATCGTGCTTCAGGAAATTATCAAATCTTTCTTTGGCGCCAACCCGATTCCGACGCCGGCTCCGGAAATTGTTGCCGGAAGCGCCAATGTCGGCGAATGGTTCGGCCTTGGCGAATCGGTGGTCTACCCGTATTGGCGACTCATCTATCTGGCGTTCTCGCTCGTGGTCATAAGCGCCGTATTCGCATTCCTTCAATTCACAACGTTTGGAATGGTTGTGCGTGCCGGCATGGCTGATCGTGAAACAGTATCGCTTCTTGGACTCAATGTCGAGCGCCGATTTACAATTGTGTTCGGGATCGCCGCTGTCGTGGCCGGACTTGCGGGCGTCATGTATACGCCGATTCTGCCGCCGGACTATCACATTGGCATGGACTTTCTCGTACTGTCCTTCGTGGTGGTCGTTGTCGGCGGAATGGGGTCCCTCCCCGGCGCCGTTGCAGCAGGGTTTCTTCTAGGCATCCTGCAGTCATTTGCATCCATGAATGAAATCAAGTCTGTTCTGCCAGGTATCGACCAGATCATCATCTACCTGGTTGCCGTGATCATCCTGCTGGTTCGACCTCGCGGGCTGCTGGGCAAAAAGGGCGTAATGGAGGGCTAAGGCTGTGGGCATTTTCAAACTGTCACGACGCGATGCGATTACGATGCTGGTGTTCGTCGCATTGGTACTGCTCGCGCCTGTCTGGCTTCAGCCTTTCGGGGCCGCATACCCCGACCTGTTGCAGAAATTTGCAATCTTCGGACTGTTTGCCATCGGCTTTAACATCCTTTTCGGGCTGACCGGCTACCTGTCATTCGGTCATGCCGCATTCCTTGGCGTCGGCTCATACTCGGCCATGTGGGCATTCAAGCTGGTCTCCATGAATGTGATACCCGCTGTCATTTTCGGAACCCTGGTCGCCGGACTGTTCGCCGTACTGATCGGCTATGTCAGTTTGCGCCGCACGGGGATATACTTTTCGATCCTGACTTTGGCGTTCGCCGAGATGTGCTACAAGCTGGCATATTCGGTTCTAACGCCTATCACCAACGGCGAGACCGGACTGCGCGTGCTGCAAGATGATCCGATGGTGCTCGACCGCGCATTCAACGTGGTTCAGGAAGGTTCGCCGATAGGCAACTTTTTCGGCATCAATATCCAGGGCTACCCCGCCTTCTACCTGTGCGCCGCAATGCTGATCATCGGCTTTTTCATCTCGCTTCGCATATTTCGATCTCCGTTCGGACTGAAGCTGGTCGCAATCAAGTCGAATCAGAACCGGATGAAATATACCGGGTTCAACACACAGCCGTATCTGCTGTGGGCGTTCGTCATTTCGGGCATGTATGCCGGCTTGGCCGGCGCGCTGATGGCGGCAACCGATCCGCTCGCCGGTGCCGAGCGCATGCAATGGACCGCATCCGGAGAAGTGGTGCTCATGACTATTCTCGGAGGCATGGGAACGCTTCTGGGACCAATTCTGGGGGCGGTTCTGATCAAATATTTCGAGAACATATTTTCAGCATTCAACAAGGATGCCTTGCACGAGATGTTCGCCTTGATGCCGGACTGGCTGGAAAATCTTCTTGTCGCCGTCGTCCATCCGTTTGTAGGCGAAGGGTGGCATCTGACTCTGGGCGCACTGTTCATGATCATCGTCATTTTTCTTCCAGGCGGACTGGTTGAAGGAATGAGCCGACTGGCAAAAATAGGCAAGAGAAAATCAAAATCAGCGGACAGCGGACATGGCGAATAACATCGTGCTCAGCATCCGGAACGTTGATAAGACATTCGGGGGTCTGCAAGCACTCAGCAATGTCAACCTCGATATCGAAGAAGGCAAGATTCACGCCATCATCGGACCGAACGGCGCCGGCAAATCCACGTTGCTCAATGTCTGCATAGGCAGATTGGAGCCTACCAGCGGAACGGTCACATTTGACGGCGAAATCATCACTGGGAAGGCGCCGCACGAAATTAATCAGGCAGGCGTGGTGCGTGTGTTCCAGACGCCCGAGATATTTCCAGAACTGAGCATTTTGGAAAACGTGATCATTCCTGCACTGGCAAAGCGGGACGGGGCGTTTTGCTTCAATCCGTTTCGGCGCATGAAAGACGAGTCGGATATCTACGAGCGAGCGCATGACGTTTTAAACGACATGGGACTGCTGGATCAGAAGGAAAATAAAGCAGGCAGCATGTCCCGCGGCGACAAGCGCCGGCTGGAACTTGCCATGGGACTCGTGCAGCAGCCCAAGCTACTGCTGCTGGATGAGCCAACTGCCGGCATGTCGCGTGCAGACACCAACGCCACCATTGATACGCTTATCCGAATCAAGAAACGGGGCATGACAAAGGTCATCATCGAGCACGACATGCATGTCGTATTCAGCCTTGCGGATACGATATCCGTTCTTGCCCAAGGCGCCATCATTGCGCAAGGCAAACCGGATGAGATCCGCGGAAATCCGAAAGTTCAGGAAGCCTATCTGGGAGGGGCCCACTAATGCTCTCTCAAGCGCAGCAGCACACCAAGCGTTCAAGGGGATCAGATCCCGCTTTCTTCTCGTGCTGGGACCTTCATGCCTACTACGGTGAAAGCTACATCGTCCAAGGCGTGAGCTTCGACATCCGCGAAGGCGAAATTATCGCCCTGCTCGGCCGAAATGGTGCTGGAAAGACATCCACATTGCGGGCGATCGCTCAAGTTGGAACGCCGGAATTGCGGCACGGGGAAGTGTGGCTGGATCATAAGCCGCTGCATACCATGAAGGCGCACGAGGCAAGTCAGGCAGGCGTAGGGATGGTGCCCGAAGATCGTCGAATCATTTCTGGACTGACAGTTGAAGACAATTTGCGCCTGGCTCAGATTGCCGAGCCTGTCGGATGGAGCATGGATCGCATCTATTCGCATTTTCCGCGCCTGGCCGAACGTCGTCAGCAGGAAGGGACAACGCTTTCCGGAGGCGAGCAGCAGATGCTCGCAGTCGCACGGGCACTGGCCAGAGACATCAAGCTGCTACTGCTCGATGAACCGTATGAAGGTCTTGCCCCGGTCATTGTCAGAGAGATCGAAAAGATCGTCGAAGAGATCAAGGAACTGGGAATGACAACCATCATCGTAGAGCAAAACGCGGTGGCTGCGCTGACACTTGCAGACCGGGCAGTAATTCTGGATATGGGCCAAGTCGTTTTTGACGGAGACGCCAAGGAAGTACTGGAGAATGCAGAATTACGTCAGCAGTACCTTGCCATATGACAGCGTCCTATTGAAATCGCGAGGCATGCTTTTACTCACACGGCACAAAGGTCAACCGTGCGGATTGTAACCGGCAAGGTTGTTCCTGCAATTAGAGTGCCGATCTAGGAGAACTATCATGAATTCACCACTCTTTGAAGACAGATTGCACTTTTTTGAAACCGACCAAGTGATGGAAGTGGACTTTAGCGATTTGACCTTTGACACAAGCGCAATGGTGGACGAGATCTACGATTCGATTGAAAGCGAAATCGAAAACCGTGGCGGCAACAAGTGGTTTTTTCTTGTGAACTACCGAAACACCCGGATATTCGAACTCGCCTGGATCCGATTCGCTCAGCGAGGCAAGCGCATCAATCTGGCCTCCTCGCTAGGCTCTGTGCGCTACGCTGTGCGCGAGGAACTCGGGCAATCGATCGAATCTAGCGCAAAGCGGGAAAACTTCGATCCCAATCTGTTCGTCAGCCGAGAGGATGCGCTGGCTGAAATTGAAAAAATGAAGTCTGCATCCAAGGAATCCTAGCGATTTGCGGCACGCTTGTCCTCAGGTTGCATTCGTTTTTCGCAAGAATTGCTTTCGTCCGTTTCATAATCCAGTTTCCGAACGGACTCAGGCGGAAACCGCCTGCATCCAACTGTGATGCGATAGCCGGAATTGACACTGAACATCGCGGCACCAATGAAAGCCGTCTCGCACGAGACTTTATGATATTCCGATCTCAGGTCCTAAACTCTTCCATACGGCTTGAGCCTTGGCCGAACGACTGATCGGCCACAAACCATCGCCCGGCACCTGCGACTATCCCCTATAATTCTGCACTCTGCAAATCCATTCAAATCTTTCTACTTCGCCTGAATTGAGCCCTAAGACGACCCGCTCCGTTTTCGAACCGATCGAACACGGCAGTTCGCGGAAACACCAAATCTGGTCCGGTCTTCGCGGCAGCGCCGACGCACTTGCCATTACGTCGGCAGCGACTGCAACAGACGAGACATGCCTGGTGATTTGCGAAAACGCGCGAAAGGCCGAAGCGCTCTTTGAGTCATTGCATTTTTTCAAATCTAAGGACTCGTCGTTTCCAATTGCAATCTTTCCGAGCTGGGAGTGCCTGCCTTACGACAATTTCAGTCCTCATAGCGATATAGTGTCAAGGCGGATTGAACTGCTCTACCGGTTGCCTGCGCTGAAACGTGCCATCGTCGTGGTATCCGTTGACAATCTCATGCAACGGTTGCCCCCGGTCAGTCAAATCATGCAATCAAGTTTCAAGCTCGATGTCGGCGACCGCCTTGACCCGGACCAGTTTCAACTGCAACTGATCAACAGATCCTATCACTCGGTTTCCCAGGTAGAGGGGCCAGGCGAGTTTGCAATACGCGGCGGCATCATCGATGTCTTTCCCACCGGCTGCGAGTCGCCGGTACGCATCGAGCTTTTCGACAATGCCATAGAGACACTGCGCTACTTTGATTCTGCAACTCAGCTCTCGACACGCCAATTCAATTCTCTACGCATGCTGCCGGGCAACGAAATACGCAACGATGAACATGGAATCGCCCTGTTTCGCCAAAGTTTTCGCAAGCATATCGAAGGCGACCCGCAGGACAATGCTGTCTATCGCGAGTTTTCCACCAGAAAAAAGCCCGACGGTGCAGAGTTTTATCTTCCACTTTTTTTCGAAAGCGTATCCAGTCTGCTCGACTATGTCCCGGCGTCGGCAACCGTTTTTTTTACCGAAGACACGATGGCAAGCGCGAAGGAGCATTGGATCCAGGTTCAGTCCCGCTACGAAAAGGCGAAAGATGAAATCACGCGCTATCCGCTTCCACCGGAAATGCTCTATCTTGATCCTCAACAGCTGGAAGACAGCATCATGGAACGCAAGACGGTGCACATCTGCCGCAACCATGCGCAGACGGCGGACTGCAATTTCAACACCCTGCCCGCATTGGACGCTTCGGTCGAACCGGGATCCGGAAATCCCTACAAGGCGCTGCTTGAACATCTTGGCGACAGTTCACGCAAAATACTGATTGCGATCGATAATCTGGCCCACGTGCATGCTATAGAAGCCGTTCTGGCGCGCAATGCGACAGCATCCAAGCGTGTCGAGTCGTGGCAGGAATTTGTCGATTCCGATCTTCTTGGCGTCTATACAGTCAACGCCGACATGGTTTTCGGAATCAATCTTCCCGACGAAGGTATCGCTGCGATTTCAAATAATGAAATTCACGGACGCCGGATTCAAGTCACCGAGCGCAAACCTCGCTGGCGATCGCGGAACCCTGAAAGTGTCATTGCTTCTTTGGAAGAACTGCAGCCAGGCGACGCCGTGGTGCACGACAGTCACGGAATTGGACGATACCAGGGCCTTAAGACACTTGATATCGATGGCAATGTAGGAGAGTTTCTAACTATCAATTACGCCGGAACCGATACGCTTTATGTTCCTGTTTATTCATTCGATTCGGTAAGCCGGTACATATCCGGCGACAAAGACAACATACCTTTGCATTCGCTTAGCTCGAAGAAATGGGCAACTGCAAAACGCAAGGCAAAGGAAAAGGCGTTTGATGTCGCAGCCGAATTGCTCGAGATTCAATCGCTGCGCGACAGTTTCGGCAGACCGGCCTATGAGCTCAAGCTCGAAAACTACTCGGAATTCGCTTCACGGTTCGCCTATGACACAACGCCCGATCAGGAAACCGCAATTCGGGCGGTATTGGACGATCTTCAAGCGCCGCGCCCAATGGACCGGCTCGTATGCGGCGATGTCGGGTTTGGCAAGACAGAGGTCGCACTGCGGGCGGCGTTCGTCGCGGTCGCCGACAGCCGGCAGGTCGCAATCATCGCACCGACGACACTGCTCGCACAGCAGCATTTCGATGTGTTTAGCGAGCGTTTTGCCGAATATCCAGTAAACATCGAGTTGCTTTCCAGGCTGCGCGCCGCGTCCTCGATCAGCAATGCCGTAGAGAAGATTCGCGAGGGCAAAGTTGACATCGCAATCGGCACGCACCGGTTGCTGCAACAGGACATCGAGTTTGGCAATCTTGGGCTGGTCATCGTCGACGAAGAGCATCGCTTCGGAGTACGGCAGAAGGAATATCTGAAGAAGCTGCGCACCGGGGTCGATGTTCTGACACTTACAGCGACTCCGATACCGCGAACGCTGAGCATGGCGCTGAATGAAATTCGCGACATTTCCATAATTGCAACTCCGCCCGACAGCCGTCATTCGGTACGGACCTTTGTGCGGCAATGGTCTTCCGGTCTCATACGCGAAGCCTGCCTGCGCGAACTCGGACGCGGGGGGCAGATTTTCTATCTGCATAATGATGTGAAATCTATCAATGCAGCCGCGAAAGAGCTAAGTCGAATTGTACCGGAGGCATCGATTGAAATTGCTCACGGGCAAATGCCCAAGCGCGACCTGGCAAGCGTCATGCGCAATTTCTATCTCAACCGTTTCGATACTCTGGTCTGCTCGACAATCATCGAAAGCGGTATTGACATCCCATCTGCGAATACGATTATTATCAATTCGGCATCGCGATTCGGACTTGCGCAACTTCATCAGCTAAGGGGGCGAGTCGGCAGATCGCATCACCAGGCCTATGCCTATCTCCTAGTGCCGGACATTTCAGGATTGAACAAGATATCAAAGCTGCGACTGGATGCCATAGAGTCATTTGATCAGCTTGGAGTCGGATTTGTAATCGCCTCGCACGATCTGGAGATTCGCGGCGCAGGCACGATTCTTGGTGAGGCTCAGAGCGGCGTGATGCATGATGTCGGCTTTTCGCTCTACAATGAGTATCTCACGGATGCCGTCAAGTCGCTGAAAAAAACAGGAGCGCCACCAGCCGCAAAGAGTGACATATCGAGTCACTTTTCGAGCGAAATCAATTTGAACGCACCTGCACTATTCCCGGAAAAATGGATTCCCGATGTCAATACGCGGCTTTCGCTATACAAAAGGCTTGCAGGCTCTGCGACCGAATTGGAAATTGAAGACCTGCAGGTTCAAATGCAGGACCGGTTCGGAAAGTTGCCGCCGGATGCATTGCGGCTTTTCGAAGTCGCAAAAATCAAGCTGAAGTCAACGAAACTGGGAATCCGAAAGCTGACCATGAGCGAGAAGTTCGGACAGGTCAGATTCGCGGCGAACGCGGATATTGACGTTGAGGGGCTATTCGCATTGATCGGTTCGTATCCGGGCGAAGTCCGACTCAATGAAGCGGAATCGGCGATCATGCTCAAGCACGATCTGCGTTCTCCGGAGCAGCGCGCCGCTTCGGTTCAGCACGTACTCGAGGCCATCACCCCGAGTTAGAGCTAATCGCCGGGAGGACAGTCCTGAAACCCTGGCAACTCCTGCTCAAAGCCGAATTTTTGCATATCTTTCATCCGCATCGGATAAAGAACCCCGTCCAGATGATCGCATTCGTGCTGCACCACACGGGCATGAAATCCGCTGACCGTGCGATCGATTGATTCGCCATGCTGATCAAAACCCGTATAGCGTACATTCGCAGGCCGCGAAACTACGCCTCTTAGACCGGGCACGCTGAGACACCCTTCCCAGCCGTCTTCGACCGAGCTATCCAGTACTTCTATCCTGGGATTGACCAGTACTGTAAACGGGACTGCTTCTGCATGCGGATATCGAGGATTGAAATCAAAGCCGAAAATCACGACTCGCTTCATTACGCCGATTTGCGGCGCAGCCAATCCTGCGCCTTTCACTGATTTCATCGTGTCGATCAGATCGGTGACAAGCGAGTCCAAATCCTTTATTTCATGTTCTTCAACAGGCTGTGACACCTCGAACAATTGAGGATTTCCCATTATTAAAACGTCTCGAACTGCCAAGGTTGGGGGTTCTCCAGGAATCGGATAAAGAAAATGCGCATTAACGCTATCTTACACTATGACCGGCTTGAACTGCGCGACAATTACTCCATAATGAGCACCGCATC
The DNA here is from genome assembly GCA_965214615.1 of Arenicellales bacterium. GTDB lineage: Bacteria > Pseudomonadota > Gammaproteobacteria > Arenicellales > JAJDZL01 > CBDAUN01. Next base: position 1,679,979 of record OZ243952.1, on the reverse strand, counting down.
CGAATACGCCAGATGGTACTTCAAGCGCAATTGATTCCAGTCAATTCCAACAGATTTTCAAACTGCCTTGAATGAATTTGCGACAAAAATCGCGCCTTGCAAATCATACTTGCAGTAATTCGATCGTTCGCTCAAAATGAAACAGACGGCGCAATTAGAATAGAAAATCACAAATCATGCAGTTCACTATTTCGCTCTTGCGCTGCGGATTTGTCACTGGCAAACCCCGCTTTTGCTACAATCTAGCCTTGAGTTTGCACTGAGAACTCCGGAATACACATTGAAAACATTATTCTTCAGAATCACGCTAACCGTACTGTCGCTGTGGCTTTCCGTATTCGCGACACCCTTGTATGCAGCCCCGGCTCAGGTTGAACTGATTGTATTCGCTTATTCCGACAATATCGTCAACGACGATGAGTGGTTCACACAGAGGCATGAATTGATTCGGATCGATCAGCCCGAGTATCTGCCGTTTCAGGATGAATCCGAAGTCCAGCCGGGGTCAGTGCAGGAGCACTCTGAACTGGACCAGCAAATCATAGACCCCCACCCTGTTGCTCCTACGCAGTTGAACAATATTGCCAAGCGTATTGCTCAGAGTCCTGATATGGAACTGCTGACCCATCTGAGCTGGATACAGGAGCCGAATCCGAAGATCATGACCATGCCGGTATATCTGGACCTGGAGTTTGAAGAATCATCGCTGTTTTCGGATTTGACCCTATCCGGCACTGCGATGCTATACGAGGTGCAGCTTCTGCTTCAATTTGAACTTGACGCAACCTTCAAGCCGTTGCCGGACACTGTGGTCGACACAGCCTATCTGCCGCAACCGGTGTCATTGGTCGAAAGTGGCCCAAGCCATAGTATTTTTGAAAGACGGCGAGTGCAGATCGACGAAGTGCACTATATGGATCATCCGAAGTTCGGCGCCGTGTTTACCGTAGTGCGGCCCTGACACGATGCAAGCGCCGCTACGGTCTTAGCAAAAGCGGCGAATCGGAAAATGATTCCGGAGCACCCGCTATGGCCTCTTGAAGAATTTGCTGCAAATTCTCAGAGCACTTTTCCAAAGCCTGTGATATTTGCGCGCGATCAATTGCACCGGCTCCGCGCCCAGCCGCATGATTGACCACAACAGAAAGGGATCCGTAGCTAAGACCCAGCTCCCCGGCAAGAGATGCTTCCGGCATCGCCGTCATACCGACGATGTGGCACCCGTCCCGGTCTAAACGGTCAATCTCGGCGGGAGTTTCAAACCTTGGACCCTGGGTGGCAGCATAGACCCCTCCATCGCGTACAGCGATGCCGCAACGGTTTGCCGCATTCGCCAGCAGTTGGCGCATAGCGCAAGAAAATGGCTCTGACATTTCCAGATGCGCGACGACCCCGTCATCGCTGTCATAAAATGTACTCTCGCGACCCCAGGTATAGTCGATCAGCTGATCTGGAATCACAATGTCGCCGGGAGCAAGCGAATCGCATATTCCTCCAACCGTGTTCAGAGCAATCACCCCGGCCACCGGATGCTGATGCAAAGCCCACAAGTTGGCGCGGTAGTTGATCCGATGCGGAGCAATTGAGTGGTTTTTTCCGTGCCTCGGCAAAAAAACGACTTCACGCCCTGCTATTTCTCCGCTTGACAGCAACGCCGACGGAGACCCGTACGGCGTAGCGATTTCGCTCAATTCTTCAAGCGCTGAATTCGCCTTAAGCGGGATGCCGCCGCTTCCGCCTATGATCGCAATAGCCGACACGTGCCTCGTTACGCAACGCTGTGCACTTGCAGAATCGGGCAGTATCCTGCGACCCGGTCAATTCGCATCAGGCTGCCTCGAAGAACCTGTGCAGATGACTGTCATTTTCATCCTATAACCTGATCGTGGTTCCCTCCACGTCTTTTTCGGAAACTCAGCCAAAGCGGAGCAAAAAAACGGATTGCGGGAATCCGAGAACGCTCTAAACCTCGGCATCAACTGTTACGCCGCCGGCAATCAATTCTCGTTTCTCGACACCTTGAATGGTGTTCCAACTCCTGCAGCCCGGGCATTGCCAGTGAAGATTGCGCACAGTAAAGCCGCAACGCTGACACTCGTATTTGGTATCGGCCTCAATCGCGCGACCGATCATCTTCTCCACCAGTTGGAAATCCTTCAAATGCGTATCGCGCGCACTTCCTCTGAGCTTGAGCAATATTAGCCGGTGAAGGCTGTGAAGCGAAGGATTCCGCCTGATCCAGTCTGTCAGGAATCGCTCCGCCGGCTCTCTGCCCTGCCGTGATTCGAGGGCATCCACGTAAGCAATTGCAAGCTGTGCGTCATTGATGGATTCAGCGTTGGTGCGCAGAAATTCTTCAAGTTCGGCGGTTTCCCCCAGAACACGGTAGCTCGCAGTCACAAGCCCGACGATTTCAGATACATACTTCGGCTGCTTGTCTTCGATCGTGCGCCATGTTTGAATCGCTCTTTGATGATCGCCCTGAATCACATTCAGCCGACCGGATTGAAGTATCGCTCTGATGCAATTTCGATCGGTCTGCATCGCGTCTTCGATGTAGCCCTGAGCCTCGCCGTATCGCCCCTCGGTAATGGCGACCTCTGCCAGTTCGCAATAGTACTGAGCTAGGATAGGACTGTAATCCTGTGTAGATATTGAGTCCAATTTGCGCGTCACATCGATGCAGCTTCCCCATTCTTTTTCCTGCTCATAGATAAATCGCAAATGTTCCAGAGCCTGTTCGCGGTGCTTGGAGTCACGCCTTAAATCGCCAAAAAATCGTTCGGCACGGTCAAAAAGGCCGGCGGCGTAATAGTCCTGCCCCAGCTCAAACAGCGCCTGCATTCGCTGTTCCTTTGTCAAATCGTTGCGGACAATCAGGTTTTCGTGAATTCGTGTCGCTCGGGCAATCTCCCCGCGACGTCGGTACAGGCTGCCCAGCGCAAGATGAATTTCGATGGTCTCCGAATCAGCTTCGAGCATGCCGAGAAACATCTCGATCGCCTTGTCGTGCTCATCGTTGATTAGAAAGTTGATTCCTCGCAGATAGACCGACGAGAGATGGTCGTGCTTCGCCCATCGGAAACTCGACACCCTGGCCGTAAGCCAGCCCGATGCAGCTGCGACGGGAAGCAGAATCAGCAGCCAAATCGGGTCCACAATCTACGCCTGAAGATTCTTGGAGGACTTGGAAGAATGGAAGAACTTGCGCTTGATCGAATTAAGGGCGGCCGCGACGAGTCCGCAAACGACGCCTACCAGGAAAGTGATGATCAGCAGCCAGGACAGTGGCCCCTGCCATTCAATGCCGAAATAGTAGTTTAAGGTAACGAGTTGCGAATTCTTCAGAGTAAACGTCACACCCAGCAAGAGAGCGAAAATCAACAGGAAAATTATTGAAATCCGTCTCACTGAATCAATCAGTCGCTGGCGACGCCTTCTGCTGCTGGCCTAGTGCTGGAAATAGCACTTATGATAATGAATCCGAACCGTGGACTGCTCAATGACTAATCGTCTGCAGAATCGACACGCTCGCGAAGCTCTCTGCCAGGCTTGAAATGCGGAAAATACTTTCCCGGCACCTCGACCGATTCGCCGGTTTTCGGGTTGCGGCCGACTCTGGGCTTGCGATATCGCAATGACATGCTCCCGAAACCGCGAATTTCGACCCGCTTTCCTTCAGCGAGTCCGTCCGCCATCGTGTCGAGAATGATGCCCACGATATCGCGGGCATCGTCGATTTCCAGTTCGTGCTCTGTCAGCGTCTGAATTAGCTCCTGTTTTGTCATAAGCGTATCAAAATCTGCACAAGCGAATCTTTACGACTCGGTACGGATTCTCTCCTTGATTTGATTTTCTTCGATTGACTTGGCAAGCGTGGTTCGCATCGGCACATCATTTTCCTCCGAATACGCTTCGATTTCCTGCCGCTCCCGCTCGACTTCGAGCACTTTGACAGAAAGGAAAATGTTGCGCGATTTGCGTTCAATGCTCATTATCTTTGCAGATACATCCTGACCGGCCGAATACTGCTCCTCTGCATCCCTGCCGGAATTTTTCGACAATTCAGTCGGCCGTATCAGTCCGGTGACACCTTCATCCAATTTGACTAGGATGCCCTTCTTGTCAATGCTTTCGATCACTCCTTCAACCACCGAACCCTTGCTGTTGGAACCAATGTACTTCAGGAAAGGATCGTCAGACACCTGCTTGATGCCGATCGAAATCCGCTCTCTGCCTGCATCGATCGCCAGCACCACAACTTCGACTTCCTCGCCTTTGCTGTATTCCTGAATCACTTCGTCGCCGTCGCGATACCAGTCAAGGTCGTTGATGTGAACAAGTCCGTCGATGTTGTTCTCAAGGGAAACGAAAATTCCGAAATCAGTTACAGACTTGATTTCGCCGACCATCCGGTCGCCCTTTTTGTGCATCGCGGCGAATTCGGTCCACGGATTCGGCAGGCATTGCTTGATCCCAAGCGAAATGCGATGCCTCTCGACATCCGCATCAAGAATCATCACCTCTACTTCGTCACCGACATTGTAGACTTGCGGCGGATGGATGTTTCGAGATGTCCAGTCAATCTGCGATACATGAACAAGTCCCTTGATGCCGTCTTCGAGTTCTACAAATACGCCATAGTCCACAGTGCTCGTCACCGTGCCTATGACCCGCGATCCGGTCTTGTACCGGCGTTGCGCGTTCAGCCACGGGTCTTCGGTAAGCTGCTTCAGACCCAGGGATATTCTCGACTTCTCGCGGTCGAACTGCAACACCTTGACCGAAACTGTCTGACCCACGGAAAGCACTTCTGAAGGATGCTTGACCCGGCGCCATGCCAAGTCGGTAATGTGCAGCAATCCGTCGATTCCGCCTAGATTGACAAACGCGCCGTAGTCGGTCAGATTCTTTACAATGCCTTCGACAACCTGGCTTTCTTCAAGCGTGGCAAGCAGCGCTTCGCGCTGCGCAGACAATTCTTTCTCAAGCACCGCACGACGCGAAACCACAACATTGTTGCGGGCGCGGTCCATCTTGATCACCTTGAATTCGACGGGATCCTTTTCAAACTGGAAATCCTCATCAGCCTCGGTAACCGGTCTGATTCCGTAGAGCGAACCCGGGAGGAACGCCCTGATTCCGTTGATGGAGACGGTAAATCCGCCTTTGATCCGCGCCGTCATGAGGCCCTCGATGACGGATTGTTCGTTAAAGGCCTTCTCGATATCTTCCCATGCCCGGGCGCGGCAAGCCTTTTCACGGGACAGCCGGGTGCGGCCGTGACCGTCTTCCAGCGTCTCAATTTCAACTTCGACTTCTTCGCCCACCTTGATGGACAGCTGACCTTTCACGTCTTTGAATTGCCACAAAGGAATTTCGGCCTCAGACTTCAACCCGGCATTGACGATGACTGTTTCCTTGCCAATATCAATGACTTCACCGAGAATGATCTTTCCCGGGCGCATTTCCGCATCCTTTACAGAGTTTTCAAACAATTCGGCAAATGTTTCTGTCATATCAATGCGCAACCGAAATTAATTAATGTATCAATGTTATTCAATGTTTGTTTCACCTCGCGGCACAAAAAGTCAACTCACGCGCGCACGCACCAAATTTTCTATTGAATCCACGACTTGCTCCAAGCTCATATGCGAAGTATCAAGCGTGAAAGCTCCGGCGGGTACTGCCAGCGGCGCATGCGTACGGGTGGAATCTCGATGATCCCGATTGTTCAACTGGGTGTAAAGACTAGACAATTTAACACAATTGTCCATTTGTTTCAACTGTTCATACTTTCTTTTTGCGCGAATTTCAAGATCCGCGGAAAGATAGACTTTCACCGTCGCATCGGGAAAAACCACTGTGCCCATATCTCGTCCGTCGGCAATCAAGCCAGGCGTACGGCGCATCCGATGCTGAACCCGAAGCAGACCTTCGCGCACCTTCGGATTTGCAGCCAATTTCGATGCCAGCTCGCCATAGGCCGATGTGCGCACTTTGGAAGTGATGTCTTCGTTGTCGAGAATGACGCGCGCATCGCCAAGCTCCAAGTCCGGGATCGAATCGAATTGTATTTCGCGAAGACGGACAGCCACCTTCTCAGCATCGATCCGTTCGCTCTCGACAGCATAGGCACATGCGCGATACAGGGCCCCGCTGTCTAGAAAATGCCAGCCCAGCGCCAGTGCCAGACGCTGTCCAACAGCTCCCTTGCCGGCGCCCGCAGGCCCGTCAAGCGTCACTACGGGCGCATCGGAACTGCTCATGTCCCGCAAGCCTTGTGTTCGCGGATGCCGATGCCGGCGCTTCGCGCCAGGTCGACAAATCCGGGAAACGATGTCGATATGCATGCGCAATCGCGAATCGTCACATCGCCTTCGGCTTTTATGCCGGCAATCGAAAATGCCATTGCAATTCTGTGATCGCCGAAACTGTCGACCGTTCCGCCGCCGACTGCGCCGCCTTCGATCACCATTCCGTCAGGCTTTTCCTCAACCGCCACGCCAAGCTGTCGGAGTCCCGCAGCGACCGAACTGATTCGGTCGCTCTCCTTCACGCGCAGCTCTTCGCAGCCAGATATCACAGTCTTCCCGGCGGCGAACGCAGCGACAACTGCCAGAATCGGAATTTCGTCAATCATCGATGGAACCAGGTCTTCGGGCAATTCAATTCCCTCAAGATGCCCGCCGCCGCGAATCCGCAAGTCTGCAACCGGTTCGCCGCCGGACAATCGCTTCGAATCGATGTCGATCTGACCGCCCATCAATCGCAGCGCTTCGATCAGCCCTGTCCGGGTCGAATTGATTCCGATCGACTCGATCACCAGATCCGACTGCTCGCCGAGCAGTGCCGCGGCAATGAAAAACGCGGCCGAGGAAATGTCTCCTGGCACTTCGATTCCAACCCCGCGCAGACAATCCCCTCCGGTGACATGAACCCAGTTTTCGCGCCGCTGAACCGGCGCGCCGAAAAGCTCAAGCATCGATTCCGTATGATCCCGGGTCACCGCCGGCTCGTAAACGCCGGTTGTACCGCGCGCGTACAGCCCTGCAAGCAGGATTGCCGACTTGACCTGAGCGCTAGCGACAGTCATGCGCCACTGGATGGGATTTAACTGTATCGCCGGCTCGATCCTTACAGGCGGCGTCCCCGAATCTGAGGTCTCAATCTGAGCGCCCATTTCAGCAAGCGGCGCTGCCACCCGACCCATTGGCCGCATCGACAAGGATGCGTCGCCGATCAATTCGGTTGCAAAGCCCTGTCCTGCAAACACGCCGGCAAGAAGACGCATTGCAGTGCCCGAATTTCCGCAGTCGATTGGCGATTGCGGAGGATTCAGGCCGTACAGTCCGGTTCCGTCGATCTCCACGACATCCGAATCATCCCGAATCGCTACGCCGCAGGACCGGAATGCGGCGATTGAAGCGAGTACATCATCGCCGCGCAGCAGCCCCTTAACTTGAGTGCGTCCATGCGCGAGCGCGCCAAGCACAATGGATCGATGGGATATCGACTTGTCGCCGGGAACACGCATTTTGCCGTTCGCGCTGCCACCGGGACGGACGCTTAGGACAGAGATGTCCTGATGCCTGTTCATCGCAGAACGTCCTTGCTCGACGGCTTGCGCCTACGGTGTTTTTTTGGGAATCCATGCGTCGCGCGAACGCTTGGCATGGCTGAAAATGTCATGAATCGCTGCAGTATCGTTTCGCTCAATACTGGTTCGAAGATTCATCAGGCTCTGAATGTAGCCATCCAGATGCCGGGTGATATGGCTGGCATTCGACGCGCAGATATCGCGCCACATGTCGGCATCGCTCGATGCGATACGGGTAAAGTCGTAAAAGCCGCCGGCGGCGAATTCGAAGCATCGCTGCCCGATCGGCAGGCTGTCGATAAAATGGACCAGTGAAAATGCCAGCATATGGGGCAGATGGCTCGAAGCTGCAAGAACCGCGTCGTGTTCATCGGCCTCCATAAACTTGATCACCGACCCCACGCTCTCCCACATCGACCGTACGGTTTCTATCGCCTCAAATTCAGTGCTACTGTCGCCAGTAATGATCGTATAGCGATTTTCGAACAGCTCCGCATATGCTGCCTCGACACCGGAATGCTCAGTTCCGGCAATCGGGTGCGCAGGCACGAATTTGCCGTAATCGGTACTAAACTGGGATCGCCCGGATTCGATGACGCTGCATTTTACGCTGCCTACGTCCGTCACAATGGCGCCGGCGTAGTCTGCCGAAGCAATTTGCGAAAAAACCGTATCGATACTTTGCACCGGCACGGCAACGACAACGATGTCGGAATCGACCACTTCTTGCGCAATGTTCCTGGATGCACGGTCGATGACGCCAAGCTCCAATGCCTTTTCGAGCGTTCTTTCAGTCCGGCTGATGCCGACAATTTCACCGACGCGGGCATTGCGCCTAAGACCGAGCCCAAGCGATCCGCCGATCAGCCCGACCCCGATGATCGTAATCTTGCCAGACTCAAACACAGCCGGCGTGCTCACTAGGCGGCCAAGGCGCGAAATTCTTCGAGCATGCGTCCGTTCTGCTCTGCGGTACCCACCGTCACTCTCAGGTGATTCGGCAGTTGATAGCCTGCAAGCGGACGGACAATGACGCCGCGGTGCAGCAGTGCTTCATAGGCATCGCTTGCCTCGGCGGCCATGTCGACGGTCAGGAAATTTCCGACAGATTCGATCGAGTCATATCCCATTGCGGCAAACTCGCCTTTCAAGCGCCGCAATTGCTCGCTGTTCAGTTGCCGACTGCGGCGTACATGTCCGTCATCCGACAGCGATGCGGTCGCGGCTACGAGCCCAAGGCTGTTGACGTTGAACGGCGCACGCACCCGATTAAGCAGATCAGCAATTGCAGGGCTCGACACGGCATAGCCGACACGCAGACCGGCCAGCGCATAGATTTTTGAAAACGTACGCGTGACAATGAGATTTGAATGCCGCTTCAGCCACTGAATGCAGTTCGGATAGTCAGGCTCTTCGACATATTCGGCATAGGCCTCGTCGATGACAACGATGACGTGCTCAGGCACACGGTCAAGAAATTCGCTCAGCGCATCGGCTTTCGACCACGTACCGGTCGGGTTATTCGGATTGGCAACGAATATGATTCTGGTGCGCTCGTCAACGAGATCTGCCATCGCATCGAGATCGTGGCCGTAATCGACCGCATCGGCTACGCAAATCCTAGCCTGCGCACATACCAGAGCCAGATAGTAGACGATAAAGGCGTGGCGGGAAATGATGCCCGCATCATCAGGCCGCACGAAAGCGCGTGAAGCCAGTTCGAGCACTTCGTTCGATCCGTTGCCCAAAGTGATTTGCTCCGTTGAAACGCCGTGTGTTTCCGCCAGCGCCTGTTTCAGGCGCCAGCCGTTGCCATCCGGATAAAAGGCAATCTCGTGCGCCCGTTCGCGAATCGCATCAAGTGCGCACGGCGAAGGGCCGAGCGGATTCTCGTTGGATGCAAGCTTGATCGAGTCGGTGATTCCGTAGCGGCGATTCAATTCTTCCATCGGCATTCCCGGATTGTACGGGGCCAGTGTTGCAATGCCGGGTATCGCTGCCGCGTAAGGATCGAATTTGGCAGCCATCAATGAGTGAACCTGGGGTAGGAGCCAAACAGCTTGAACAGGCTGGACATCTCCTCCAACTCCTTTAGCAATGCGGAAATGTTGTCGTCTGCGACATGCCCTTCGAAATCGATGAAGAATACATAGTCCCACAGCGAAATCTTACTGGGACGCGACTCAATCTTTGTCATGCTGACACCATGATCGGCTATCGGTCTGAGCAGTTCGAGCAGCGATCCGGGGCGATTATGCTGAGATACCAGAATGCTGGTCTTGTCGTAGCCGCTTGGCTTGGTCTCGGCATGCCCAATAATTAGGAACCGCGTCGTATTGCCGCGCTGATCTTCGATATTTCGGTGAACCACGTCTAGCCCGTAGACTTCGGCCGCAGCCGCGCTGGCGATTGCGCAGGTTTCAGAGTCTTCGGCGGCACGCCTTGCGGCATCGGCATTGCTGCTGGCCGACCGGGTTTCGGCGTGCGGTATATTCTTGGCAATCCATCGGCGACACTGGGCCAATGCCTGCGGATGGGCGATGACGGTGGATATCCGGTCCAAATCGCCTTCCGAGCTGAGCAGTGAGTGATGGATGCTCATCTCGATTTCGCCGCAAATGCGGCACGTCGATTCCGCAATGCGGTCGAGCGTCATGGCGACAACGCCTTCTGACGAATTCTCCACCGGCACGACTCCGAATTCGGCACGGCCGGTTTCAACAGAGGTAAACACATCGGCGATCGTCGATTGATATGCAACTGACACCGCGTGCCCGAAATGCTTGATCGCCGCTTCCTGGGTATAGGTGCCCTCCGGGCCAAGCAATGCGATCTTCAGATCCGATTCCGATGCCCGTGTCGCCGATATCACTTCGCGAAAGATACGAACCATCCGTTCGGTTTCCAAAGGCGCATCCTTGTTCCTGCGCGCCACGTCACGCAATATTTGCGCTTCGCGCTCCGGCACAAAGAACTGAGGGTTGTCACCGGATTTGCGCTTGATCGAGGCGACGGTCTTGCCGATCTTGACACGCCTGTTGATCAGTTCTTGAATCCGGACATCGATTTCATCGATTTCCTTTCGCAGAGACTCGAGTTCACCATCCGGCGAAAGCGCATTCTTCTCACGGGTCTCGGTCATGACGGCGCAGACGTTTCGTCTGATTCCGATGAAGGTGCAGATGTATCGTCTGATTGCAGATCCTCTGCTTCGGACTGCCCTTCTTCGGGTTCTGCGACAATTGCCGCTCCGACCAGCAGTTCCTCTTCGTGCACGTCCATCAGGCGTACGCCTGCAGCCGTGCGGGAGTACATCGAAATTTCCGACGCCTTGACGCGAATCAAGGTTCCTCCATCGGTCACCAGCATCACCTGGTCGCTTTCATTGACCATCAATGCGCCCATCACGTCTGTCTTGCCCCGTTTGCCGGTAGGCAATGTGACTACGCCCTTGCCGGCCCGCCCTTTGAGCGGAAAGTCTGTCACAGGGGTGCGCTTGCCAATTCCATCGCTGGTGATCAGCAGCGCAACTGAGCTTTCATCGTCGCTGGGAACCAGCATCATCGAGATGATTTTCTGTCCGCTGCCCAATTTCATGCCCCTTACGCCGGCGGCTGTGCGTCCCATGGGGCGCAGCTTCGATTCGGCAAAGCGAATTGCGCGCCCGGCATCGCTGAAGAGCATGACGTGATCGTCCCCGCCTGTCATGCCGACACCGACGAGTTCGTCATCATCGGCCAGATTGATTGCCCGCAAGCCGTTCGAGCGAACATTGGCGAACAAAGTCAGGTCGCATTTCTTGATTCTGCCGAACCGGCTCGCCATGACAATAAACTTGGCCTCTTCGGCACCATTGAAAGGCAGCACGGCGGTAACCTTTTCGTGCTCCTCAAGCTTGAGCAGATTCACCAACGGCTTTCCCTTGGCGGTTCGGCCGGCCATTTGCAGCTGGTAGACCTTGATGCGGAAAACCTTGCCGTGACTGGTAAAGCACAGCAGCGTGTTATGCGTGTTGGCGACGAACACATGGCTGATGAAATCATCCCCTTTGCTGGTCGCCGCGGTCTTGCCTCTGCCGCCGCGATTCTGCGACGTATAGCTCGATACCGGGTGGCGCTTGGCATAGCCTTCGTGAGAAATGGTGACAACCATGTCTTCGCGCTTGATCATGTCCTCGTAGTCAACGCCGAGCTGTTCTTCGATAATATGCGTTCTGCGCTCGTCGGCGGCGCCGAATTCGCCCCGCACCTGCTCGAGTTCACCCTTGATCAGACCCATGAACTCCTGCGGCGAATTGAGCAGGTGAATATTGGCCTCAATTTTCTCGAGAATAGACTTGAATTCGTTGATGATGCCCTCTCGCTCCAAGCCGGTCAGCCGGTGCAGGCGCAAATCGAGAATCGCACCGGCCTGCGCGTCAGACAGCCAGTATCCGTCTTCGCCGAATCCTGCAGTTTGCGGAACAACGCTGTCGGGGCGGTAATGGTCCGAGTTTTCTCCTAGAAGCAGTCTGACATCGTGCGGGTCCCATGCCCGCGATTGAAGCGCCTGTTTCGCTTCGGCGGAACTGCTTGACGCACGAATCAGCGCAAGCACTTCGTCCAGATTCGACAAGGCGATCGCGAATCCTTCCAGAAGATGCGCCCTGGCTTTGGATTTACGCAACTCGAAAAGCAGGCGCCGGCGCGTCACATCGCGTCGATGCTCGATGAATTCTAAGAGCAGTTCCTTTAAATTGAATGTTCTGGGCTGATTGTTTGCAAGAGCGACAAGATTGATGCCGTATGACGATTCAAGCGGCGTCTGCGCATACAGGTTGTTCAACACAACTTCTGCAACGGCATCTGACTTGAGCACGACGACGATTTGCATGCCGGACTTGTCGGACTCATCGCGCAGGTTGCTGATGCCTTCGATTTTCTTATCGCGCACCAGCTCGGCAATTTTTTCGATCAGTCTCGCCTTGTTCACCTGATACGGAAGTTCGGTAATCGCGATATGAGCGTGATTCGAATCGCGGGCTGGAACGATTTCCGCCTTTGCGCGAATGCGGATCCCTCCGCGTCCCGTGCAGTAGGCATCGATAATTCCGGCCCGGCCGTTGATAATTCCGGCGGTCGGAAAATCCGGCCCCTTGATGTGCTCCATCAATTCGGGAATTCCCAGGTCGCGATCGTCGATGAGCGCCAGGCATGCGGAGATGATTTCCGAAAGGTTGTGGGGCGGAATCTTGGTCGCCATTCCCACGGCAATGCCGTCGGACCCATTCATCAGAAGATTAGGCACACGGGTGGGAAGAACAAGCGGCTGCTGTTCGGTCTCGTCGTAGTTCGGACCGAAGTCGATCGTGTCGTTGTCGATGTTTTCGAGCAACTGATGGGCGATTTTCGACAATCGCACTTCGGTGTATCTCATCGCCGCGGCGGAGTCTCCGTCGACAGAGCCGAAATTGCCCTGGCCGTCGACAAGCGGATAGCGCATCGAAAAATCCTGCGCCATTCGCACTACGGCATCGTAGATGGCCGAGTCGCCGTGCGGGTGGTATTTACCGATGACGTCACCGATGATGCGCGCCGATTTCTTGTAGGCCTTGTTCCAGTCATTGCCCATCTCTGACATCGCGTAGAGAATGCGCCGGTGCACCGGCTTTAGCCCGTCGCGCACATCTGGGAGGGCACGGCCGACGATTACGCTCATCGCGTAATCCAGATATGACCTGCGCATTTCCTGTTCGAGATCGGCGAGTATTGTTTCCTTGGCAAATTCTGACGTGGGCATAGAGAAAACCGGCATTTCAGATGAAGCTATATGCACCCACCAAGGGTGCATGGTGAGGCGTTTCAGATAAGTTCGTATTTTACCAAATTGAGCAGCTTAAAACACGTGCGCAGCGCGACATGAACTAAGGAACAATTTGCAGATTTCATCGGATTCATTGGGGGTAATTCCAAAACCGCTGTCGCCGATTCCAGTCGGGGAATTGTGGCACCGGTTGAGCAAAAAAGTGAGGCTCTTCACCAATCAGAGTGGAATTGATCAGAAATGCCAGATCGTTGCGCGATCGGAATGCAGTCCATCTAGGTGAAAGCAGATATCAGCGACAAACATTTCTGTTGCATAGCTGCAGCCTTATTGACTTGACCGTCTTGAATCTACCGTTGGTGCTTTCTGCGAGGCCCTTGACAACTTTGAGCACAATGGCCCAACGATGCCTTTGATTGTTCTTACAACTGCCTTGAGCGGTTCGAGCCGGTAGCGTGTAATTCTATCCATCCAGCCACTAGGCGATAACATTCAGCTCGCGCATAAGTGCGAACGTTGATCAAACACCGCGAACGAATACAAAATTCGATCGCGCAGAGACGACGAGTGCTTGCGGTTTTACGTCCAGAATCCGGCCATGGCAGACATGGCGAACGTTATAATTGCGCCAATGAGTGATTCCCGAACTGTCATCGATGCCCGCTGGATTATCACTGCCGATAAAAGGGATCGTGTATACGACCATCACAGCCTGGTCATTGACGGCAGCACGATATCGTCGATCCTTCCCACTGACGAGGCGCATCGCCGATTTCCCAGTTCCCGTCGCGTAGACTTGCCTGCGCATGCGCTGACTCCCGGCCTTGTAAACACGCATACTCACGCAGCCATGACACTGTTGCGCGGGATGGCTGACGACTACGCACTCGATGTCTGGCTCAACGAGCATATCTGGCCGGCCGAAGGAAAATGGGTCAGCGACAAGTTCGTCGAAGACGGAACCCGACTCGCTTTTGCAGAAATGATCAAATCCGGGACTACATGCATGAATGACATGTATTTCTTCCCTGACACGGTTGCCGCTGTAGCGCAAGATGTCAATATGCGCGCCTGTGTCGGGCTGATCGTGCTGGAATTTCCAACTGTCTGGGCGACCGGACCGGACGAGTATCTGACCAAGGGAAGATCCGTGCACAAGGACATCGAATCGACTGACTTGGTCACTGCAATGCTGTCGCCGCACGCGCCATACACAGTATCGGACGCCACATTCGGAAAAATTTCCGACATGTCAGCCAATCTTGGAATCGGCGTCCATATCCATGTTCATGAAACAGCCGAAGAAATAGAATCTTCAATGGCGCAGCATGGAATGAGACCCATCGAGCGACTCAGTCAGTTGAACATGGTCAATTCGCGTTTTCTCGCCGTTCATGCAACGCAATTGAACCGGCACGAGATCGAACTGCTGGCAAAAAACGGTTCCAAAGTTGCACACTGCCCGAAGTCAAACCTGAAACTTGCCAGCGGCATGTGTCCGGTCAACGATTTGCACTGCAATGGCGTGACGGTAGGCATCGGCACCGATGGCGCCGCCAGCAACAACACGCTCGACATGCTTGAAGAAATGCGTTTTGCCGCACTGCTAGGCAAAGGCGTCAGTTGCGACCCTACAGCGGTCTCGGCGAGAAAGGTTTTGCGCATGGCAACCATTGAAGCGGCGCAGTGCCTTGGACTCGACGACGAGATCGGCTCCCTTGAACCTGGCAAATCCGCCGACCTGGCAGTTTTCGATCTAGGCGTCTCGCGATCGCAGCCTGTCTATGAACCGGTTGGTCAGATCGTCTACACCGCCTCGTCCGATCAGGTCACAGATGTGTGGATCAACGGTGCACGTGTTCTTGAAAATCGAGTCTTGAAAACGATTGACGAGTCCGAATGCAAGGAGTCTGCCGCACGATGGGCTCATCAGATCCGCCAACCGCACGGCTGAATTTCACCGAACCGGTAAGCACCAATGACGAACGCAAACGTCGATTTTGCCGAAGTTGAGAAATTTGACGGCGATGAAAATCGCTGGTGGGATCCGCAAGGCGAATTTCGCACGCTTCATCTGATCAATCCGCTCCGTGCCGGTTATGTCGACAGGCATTCTCCGGTGTCAGGAAAAAAATTGATCGACATCGGCTGCGGCGGCGGCATTTTGTCCGAAGCTCTCGCCGAAATGGGCGCCCATGTCACTGGGATCGACGCAGGCGGCGCCATTGAAGCTGCCAGACAGCATCTTGACACATCAGGACATCCAATCGACTATGTGAGAACCACGGCAGAGGCGTATGGCGAGTCGCATGAAGCCGCATTCGACATAGTCGTGTGCATGGAGGTGATCGAGCACGTCCCGGAACCTGAATCCCTGGTCTCGGCATGCGCAAGACTTTGCACCCCCGGAGGCAGCGTCTACTTTGCCACGCTGAACCGGACTTTCAAAAGCTTCGCACTCGGAATCGTCGCAGCGGAATACGTACTCCGCATGCTGCCGCGCGGAACCCATCAATACGACAAATTCATCCGTCCCTCGGAACTGAATCGATGGTGCCGCGAAGCGAATCTGACGATGTGCGACATTACCGGCCTGCACTTCAATCCGCTAACCGGCGAATTTCACCTCGGACCCGGAGTGGATGTCAATTATTTCGCACACTGCAAGAAGCCATGAGAAAGTTCGATCTCGTCCTGTTTGATTTTGACGGCACGTTCGCCGACACAAGCCACGACATGATTGCCGCTTTGAACCGGGTTCGCCAGGCGGAATCGCTGCCCGATATGCCCTACGATCTTTTGCGCCCGCATGTATCCGGCGGCACGCCTGCCTTGATCGGGCTTGGATTCGACTTGACGCCAAGCGACCCGCAGTATGAAGGTTTGCGTCAGAAATTTCTTGGATACTACGAGCAGGACCTTTGCAGGCATACGGCATTGTTCCCGGATATCGCGGATATTCTGGAGTCGTGCCGCAACACGGAGGTCAAGTGGGGCATCGTAACCAACAAGCCGGAACACATGACCGTGCAAATCCTCCGGGACATGGAGGTTGAAGGAGCGGCATGCGTCATTGGCGGGGACACGCTGGAAAAACGCAAACCCCACCCGGAACCGGTGCTTCATGCCTGCGAAATCGCCGGAGTCGCCCCCGGCGCTACAGTGATGATCGGCGACGCCGAAAGAGACATTGCGTCGGCCAGGGCTGCCGGCGTACGCAGCATTGCCGTCACCTACGGCTACATCCCTTCAGATGAGGACCCCGGAAACTGGGGTGCTGAGATTCTCGTCCATTCGCCTTCGGAAATTCGCCGTCACCTATGGGCGTGACGCGCCTTGGTGCGGTTTTTCCCTTTCTTGACGCTTGAGACCAGCAAGTTCGACCAGCCTACTGACCTGATGCGGGCGAAGCTCCTGGCAATCCCCTTCAGCAAGCGCCTGGGGAAGTTCAACCGATCCGTAGCGAATTCGGATCAGTCTGCTGACCTTGCATCCGACAGACTCCCACGTCCGCCGGATCTCCCGGTTCCTGCCGCGCCTGATGACGACGCGGTACCAGCTGTTGGAACCGCCCGCGGAATTTAAGAATTTCACGTCATCGAACCTTAGCAGCTCTGATTTCGACCGTACACCGGCTTTCAGCCGGGCCAATTTCCTTTCGTCCACCCTGCCCCAGATCCGGCATCTGTACTCGCGCACGATTTCGCTGCTCGGATGGGTCAATGCATGCACGAGACCGCCATCGTTGGAAAACAGGATCAGGCCTGTTGAATTGATGTCCAGGCGGCCGATGGACACCCATTTGCCGTCATTTCCGCAAGACGGCAACCGGTCGTAGATCGTCGACCGGTGCGCAGGATCGGAGGTGGAACTGATTTCGCCGGCCGGCTTGTGGTAGGCGAGCACCCGGGGCGTGCGCTTGAAATTCGGCTTTGCTTCGACTTCCTTGCCAAACATAAATATCCTTGCGCCAGATCCAACACGCTGACCAACGCTGTAAGGCTTTCCGCTGGCATCAACGACATTGCCGGATTGAAGCCACGCTTCGATCTGGCGCCGGGACCCGTGGCCGAGCCCGGCCAGGTACTTCTGAATTCGTTCGCTCATTTGCTGACGGCAGCAGCACCAAGCCTGTCAAGCTGCAACGGGCTATTCGGCCGAATCCGGATCATCGGCGGAAGCAAAAGGAAGTTCGGCAATCTTGTCGTAGTCGCGGAGATGCTGCGCATCACCATTGTCATCTTCGAGCGAAGGCAGATCGGCCAGTGACTCGAGAGAGAAATACTCCAGAAAGTTCGGCGTCGTCCCGTACAGCGCCGGTCTGCCGGGAACCTGCTTGTACCCTACTTTAGTTATCCAGTCATGACTGAGCAGCGTTCTGATAATTTCAGTGGAAACTGAAACTCCCCTGATGCTCTCGATGTCTCCGCGCGTCACCGGCTGGCGGAACGCGATGATCGACAAAGTCTCCATCAGCGCTCTCGAATAGCGTTTCGGACGAACGGCGAAAAGCTTCCTCAGCCAGGGCGCGTACTGCTCGCGCGAATGAAACCGGTAGCCGCCGTCAATCACCTTGAGCGCAATTCCGCGATCGCGGTAGTCGCTTTGCAATTCGAGCACGGCGCGTTCGATTTCGGAAGCGTCCGGGACTTCGTCATTGAGCATGCTTTTCATCTGATCAACGGTTACCGGAAGCTCCGAGGATAGAATCGCAGCTTCGATGATGTTCTTCAGATGATCAAATTCAATTGACATGAAACAAACCTGTCCGCATTCACTTGGTGAGCTTCACATGAATTTGAGAATCCGAAGCCACCTGCGTCGCATACGCGACATTGGTATTGACCAGTTCAAGCAGCGCGAGCATGGCAACGACCATGCCGGCGCGGCCTTCCTTTGCATCGAACAAATCTTGAAAGCGCAGATTTCCGCCGGATTTTCTCAGCGCGTTCAAAATTGAAGCGACCCGCTCTTTCACGCTCAGGGTTTCGCGGCCAAGAATCATTGACTGTTCTCGCGCGGCAAGCGCAAGAACATTCTTGAACGCCGCTGCGAGCTGAACCAGTTCCAGAACCGGCATGTCATCCTTTGACGAACGCTCCGGGCCCTCGCATTGAACAAGGAATACGTCGCGCCCGACTCTGGGCCTGACGTCGAGCCATTCGGAAAGACGCTTGATGCGCTCGTATTCCTGAAGACGCTGCGCCAGTTCGAGCCGGGGATCAAGTTCATCCTCATCGTCTTCACCGTCTTGCTTTGCAGGCAAAAGCATGCGCGACTTGATTTTCGCCAATGTGGCGGCCATCGCCAGATATTCGCCCGCCAGTTCGATTTGGATTGTCTCCATCAATTCGATAAATCGGGCGTACTGTTCTGCGATTTCGGCAATCGGAAGATCCAGGATATCGAACTTGTTGCGACGAACCAGATACAGAACCAAGTCAAGCGGCCCCTCGAATACCTGAGTAATAATTTCCAGACCGCCGGCCGGGACGTAAAGGTCTTCCGGAAGATTGAACAGCGGACCCAAGACTTGAGATTCGACATCCGTCATCGAAATTTCCTGCGTGTCAGCGGTAGCCTCCGGTGCCAACATATTTTCGAACTTCATTCATCGTATCGATCGCCACCGCCCTGGCTCTTTCGCAGCCGTCGCGAACCACATCGGCCAGATAGCCCGGGTCTTCAAGATAGGGCTGCGCCTTGTCGGCGTGCGCCTGCTGCTCACTCAATATCTGATCAATCAGCGGAGCCTTGCAATCAAGGCATCCGATTGATGCGCTGGTGCAGCCTTGCCGCACCCAGTCGCACACCTCCTGATTCGAATATACCTTATGCAGGTCCCAGACAGGACACACTTCGGGGTTGCCCGGATCGTGCCGGCGAACTCTCGCCGGGTCCGTGGGCATCGAGCGCACCTCGCGCGAGATCCGATCCTTGTCATCGCGCAGGAATATCGCATTGCCGTAGGACTTGGACATTTTCTGCCCGTCGAGCCCGGGAACCTTGGAAGCCTTTGTTAAAAGTGCAGCCGGTTCGGGCAGAATCTTGATGCCGCCGCCTTCGAGATAGCCGATAAGACGGTCGCGCTCTTCGGAAGATATATTCTGACTGGATTCCAGCATCGTCATCGCCGCCGGCAGCGCGTCCGGATCTCCTCGCTCGGTATGCGCCTGTCGCAAATTCAAATAGCGCTTGGCGGATTTCTTGCCCAGCTTCCTTACCGTTTCAAGCGCCTTGGCCTGATAATCCGGCTCTCGCCCGAAGGTGTGATTGAACCGCCGGGCCAGTTCACGCGTCAACTCGATATGCGGCACCTGATCTTCGCCGACGGGAACGGCCGTGGCACGGTATATCAGTATGTCGGCGCTTTGCAGCACAGGATAACCCAGAAAGCCGTGGGTCGACAGATCCTTGTCTTTCAGGCGTTCCTGCTGATCCTTGAAGCTCGGAACCCGTTCAAGCCACCCAAGCGGCGAAATCATCGACAGCAGCAGGTACAGTTCCGCGTGTTCAGGAACGCGCGACTGAATGAAAATCGTCGCGTGCTCCGGATCGATGCCTGCTGCCAGCCAGTCGACAATCATGTCCCATACGTTGTTCTGCATGGAATCGCTTGCAACTGAGTCGTACTCGGTCGTCAAGGCGTGCCAATCTGCAACAAAAAAGAAGCACTCGTGCGTGTGCTGCAGCTGTACCCAGTGCTTGATCACGCCATGATAATGTCCCAGATGCAATGAGCCTGTCGGACGCATGCCCGACAAAACACGTGTGCGCTGTATCTTGTCATTCATCGCCATATTGGTAGAAATCCATAGTGAGCTTCGCTAAGCCTGCCATTGTACGTCACTCCCGAGGACGCGCTCTAGGTTCATGTTCAATTCGGACTACTTTCTGATCGGCCGACTTGACGAGCAAATCGGCAACTGCACCCAAGCCGGGCACCGCGATGTCCGGGTCGATCTCGGCAAGCGGCGCCAGAACAAAATGCCGCTTATGCATTCTCGGATGCGGCAGCGTGAGCTTGTCCGTACACATCACTTGGTCGCCGTAGAGCAGCAAGTCCAAATCGATTATTCGAGGTCGATTCGGGAGATGAGTGCGCACTCTTCCGATTCGCGATTCGACATCGAGCATAAAATCCAGCAAGTCAATCGCGGACAGTTTCGTTTTGAGCGCACATGCCGCGTTGACAAAATCCGGCTGGTTCGAAAAGCCGACCGGAGCGGTGACATACAGCGACGAGCGGGCAATCACGGCGCACTCGTCAATGGCATCCAATTGCGCCATAGCGGAGCTGACCTGAAGTTCCGGATCGTTCAAATTGCTCCCGATCCCCACGTATGCAAGTGCGGGCGCACTCATTGCTTCGACCGCCTGCCTTTGCGCGGTGCGCGCCTTCGTTGCCGGGGCTTGGAAGATTCCATCTGATCCCTCAGCTCGACCCATTGCCTGCACAGTTCGGGGTCCGCATCTTCGGTATCGGCGCGCAACTCGAAAAGGCGCAGTGCTGCGCGGAAGCTCTTTTCCGACAGAACAGACCTGTCGACCTTTGCGCCTAGGGAACGCTGGAGACTCCAAATATCCTTGATCTGGTTCTGCTGAACGAGCGAAATGAATGTACGCTCGGACTGCTCGGAAATCACGTGGTTCGCCAGCGACCGCAGATACCGGATCAGACGCGGTCCCTTGGTCTTTCCCGATTGCGCCGCCTGAGCGGCCGCAGCGCTGTAGGGAAGCCAGAGCACAGCTGACAAAGTGTAGGGCACACTGACATGAATGCCTTCGCGAACTCTTTGATCCGTATCGCGAAACAGGCGGCTCAGATGCGCTTCAGTGTGCTTGATCCTCGATGGGCGCATGAGCCGGGCATAGGAAGGAAAGATCCGCGACAGCAGGTAGTATTCCCCCATCAGGGCGAATGCGTCAGCCGAATTGCCGCAATACACCACTTTGGCAATTTCGTCTCCAAGCCGAGAGTTCGGCACTTCCGAAAGCATATGGGACAAAGGGCGCATCGCCTTGATCGCAGACGGCTCAATTTGAAAACCAAGCGCCGCGGCAAACCGCACCGTGCGCAACATTCGAACCGGATCCTCCATAAAGCGCACATCCGGACCGCCAATGACGCGAACCACCTTGTCCGCCATGTCCTCATATCCGCCGACATAGTCCACAATGCTTAGATCCGACAGCCGCAGGAACATCGCGTTTATCGTCAAGTCACGGCGAAACGCATCCTGTTCAATGTCACCGTAGACATTGTCCCGCAATATCCGACCCTTTGAGGAGACCCGGCTGCGCTGGCTTCTGGCATTTGCAGCCGTCGGGCGCGCGCGGTAGGTAGATACTTCCAGCGTTTCACGGCCGATATCCACGTGCGCCAGGCGAAACCTGCGGCCAATAATGCGACAGCGTCTGAAAAGATCGCGCACCTGTTCCGGCCGCGCACTGGTCACAACATCGAAATCGTACGGCCGTTTTCCTGCAAGCAGGTCGCGGACGCAGCCTCCGACCAGTTCTGCGCTGAATCCGGCGCGCTGCAGTGTCTCGATTGCTTCGACAGCGCCCGGGGCAATGCTTGATTTGCGGATTCCGTGCTGTTGTTCAGGGATGATTCGCGGTTTTCTAGCAGACATGCCTATCGTTTCAACCCGTTCCATGCGCGACTCGGCCGATGCGGGGCGATCAGTCGTTTATAATGTTTTTCCAAAAGTATTTACGCTTTTTGCGCTCCCTTCGTCTAGCGGTTAGGACTTCGGCCTCTCAAGCCGGCAACAGGGGTTCGATCCCCCTAGGGAGCGCCAGATCAGATGCATCCCAATTCAAAAACACTGCTGCTATGAACTTGCTCAATATCGCGCCGTCGTCCGACGAGCCCAATGTATTTGATACCGGGCTGGACAATTTTTCGTCAACTGTCATCGAACGCTCCAAATCGGTTCCCGTTCTTGTCGACTTCTGGGCTCCGTGGTGCGAGCCGTGCAGAACGCTGACTCCGATTCTTGAAACACTGATCCAGCAATTTGCCGGCGCAGTCGCGCTGGCCAAAGTCAATCTCGACGACGAACAGCATCTGGCAGCTCAATTCCAAGTCCGCAGCGTGCCGACAGTCTTCCTGATCAAAGACGGCAACGTAGTCGACGGCTTCATGGGCGTGCAGCCGGAACAGGCCATTCGCGCGATGCTGTCCAAACACATCGACTCGCCGGACATGCCGAAAACAGATGAAATCGACGATCTGATCGCGTTTGGCCGTATCGACGAGGCCGTCGCCGCATTGAAAAATGACGGTTCCGAACAGGCCAAGATTCGCCTTGCAGACTTACATCTAAGGACCGGCTCAATCGACGAGGCGCGCGCAGTCCTCGACAGCGTAGATGATTCGGAACACTCCGGCGCAATGTACAAGGCCGCTGCCGCAAGACTGCACTTTGCAGCCATCGCCGAATCGGCGCCGGACGAAATGCAGTTGGAAAGTGCCATTCAACAAGACCCTCAGGACTGGAACGCCTGCTATCAGCTGGCCGCTGTCCTGGCGACCCGCGGAATGCCCGAGCCAGCGATGGCCAGACTGCTTGACATCGTCGTAAACGACCGCAGTTTCAACGATGACGCAGGTCGCAAGGGATTGATCATGGCTTTCGACATGTACGAATCCAATCAGCAACTCGTCGCCAAGTACCGCCGCAAGCTTGCAGTCATGCTGAACTAGCCTCTCGGGTGATGTTCGGCCAAGACATCCGCAAGACGCTGGCGCGATACGTGGGTGTAGATTTGAGTGGTCGACAGATCGCTGTGTCCCAGCAACTGCTGAATGGTTCTCAAATCAGTTCCATGATTCAGCAAATGCGTTGCAAAGGAATGACGCAGCGAATGAGGCGATATGTCCGTCTCGATTCCCGCTGACACCGCATATTTACGGATATTGGCCCAAAACGCCTGCCGCGTCATGCGCTTGCCGCGCGCGGTCACGAACACGTCCTCGCAAATTCGGCCCTTCATCAGTTGCGGGCGTGCATCTTGAATGTATTTTTCGATCCATTCGACAGCGTATTCGCCAAGCGGCACTAGGCGCTCTGTTGAGTTTTTTCCGACCAGCCTGACCCAGCCGTCAAGCAGATTGACGGCATGCATCGACAATCCGACAAGTTCGGACACCCTTAGGCCGGCGCCATACATGGTTTCAAGCATTGCGCGATCGCGAATGCCGGTCGCAGTTTTTATGCTTGGCGCTTCCAGCAGGTCTTCGACCTGGGATTCGGTCAGGGAATTGGGCAGTCGCCGCCCGATGTGCGGAGATACTATATCCTGTGTCGGCATCGAATCGATGATTGACTCGCGCACGCAGAATCGAAAAAATTGGCGGAACGCACTCAGGTATCTGGCATTTGAGCGCGCACTGGCGTCTATCCGGTCAGCCAGGAATCCCAGCAGGTGCGCACGCTGCGCCGTACGAAGAGTTTCACCGCGCTGATTCAGCCACGCCGACAGTGCCTTAAGATCGGAGCGATACGCCGCAAGCGTCTTTTCGGCCAGACCGGATTCGGCCCATGCGGAGTCGAGAAAGAGTTCAACCATCTCTTTGTCGTCCTGATCGATTTCAATCTTCTTGCGACTACTCATCCGATTCTCTGGCCTGCAAAGCCCTCAGTTCTCTGAGCCGGTCATCGATCACTGCGCGCGTGCGCGGATCAAAGGTCAGCTGCTTAAGCGTAGACAGGATGCGCCGCGCGTCAATGACATAGCCCGCCTGTGTCAGTTCAAGTGCTGCACGGTACTGCACCGAGCGACCCCAGTCGTCATTCCAATCCTCTCCCAGAGTTGCCGAACGAAGGAACAGCCTGGCGGCTTTCAAGTGCTGCTCAAGCGCCGAGTACGACTCGGCGGACCAATGAAGCAGTTCACGTTTTTGCAATTTGTCAGCGGACTTTTCGTATAGCGAGTCGGTCAATTCAACCGCTGTTTCGTGCTGTCCCAGATCCTGCAGGTCGAAAATCACTTGGACGACGCGGTCGATCAATTCGCCGTCAAGAGGCGGTTGCAGCCTTGCGGTCAGCTGACGCAGGATTGATATCCCCAGATGCGTGTCTCCGGCAAGCAATGCCACGCGGGCGCGTCTCAGCTGCCAGCTATGGGCATCGATGTCTTGCGGCGGATCGGCCATGGTCGACATAATCAGCGATGCGGTTGCGTAGTCCCGTTTGCGGATCACCCAGTCGATAAGGGCGTTGCGGTCCGGCGGAGCGACATCCTGCAGACGGATGAATTTCTCCTCGACTACAAGCAGTTCAAGGATGTCCGGCAGTTCGGCCTGAATCAAGGCTGCGGCTAGGGACTTGGCTGCGGTGCTTCGCCATTGGGCCTGCGCCGCATTGACCGACAGGAAAGCGTAGATAGCGCGGGCGGTAGGTGGCGCGAGTATGTCAAACTCCTGGGCCCTTTGATGCCAGTTTTCGTCATCTCCGATGACCAAGCCGTAGCTGTTGCCGATTTCGATTGCGTGCTCATCGTAGGCTTCCAGCAGATCGAACGCGCTGGTCAAAGGAACCACCGGAGCGACCGGCGCACTTTGTCCGCCGTGTCCGGGAAGTCCGTTTTCAGCTGCAATCACCCGGGTTTCGGTGTCCTGGTCGGAAGCCGCGATCACTCTGACGACAGCCCACAATTCAGCGACGATCGGAGAATTTTGCTCCATTTCGGGCAACATTTCCAGCAGTTGCTCGACGATTTGCGCCGGCGCAGCCGACTTGCCGATAAATTGCGCGTAGAGGTTCAGCATCCGCGCTTCAACAGTCTGCAATCCGGCGATCCGTGCGACAGCCTCTTCGCGGTTTCCGGTCAGAATCAGAATCCTTGCATAGCGGTGCTCCCACTGCGGATCATTAGGCCGGTAGTCCTTGCTGAATCCAGCCATCGCCACGCGAACATCGTCATACAGCTCATCTGCGAGATAGGACTGAATCACCAGTTCGCGCCATTTAAGCGCAAATTCTATGTCGTAGGGCACATTCCAAATCATATGACGGGCCCTCAACCGCGCCACATTGCCCCGGCCGAGTTCGATTTCGGAACGGATTGCAGAGGTCTGCGCGATTTTGAATAGCTCGAGAGGCAGGTCAGTCGCCACACCGCCGGCGCGATCCAAAATGGACTGCCAGCCCCGAACCCGCTGCGCTATTTCATAGAATTTCTTTTCCCATTCGATCCATTTGCCGGCATCGTCGCGAGGCGGGAATTGGGACCTGAGTATGTCGTGAGCGAGCTGAGGAGCGCCGAGACGCAGGATCTCTTCAACCAATTCAAGGGATATGCCGTCTACCGACAGGGTGTCATCGCGGCCGACGGCATGGACATCGGGCGAGGCGCCGACAATCTCAGGCTCTGCTTGCGCCACATCGGCGGAGGTGGAATCAGTAACCGGCTGGTTGGTCGACTGCGCGTCGGCGACACTGAAGATAGCCGCCAACGCAGCGGCTATTGCGAATCTGCAAAGAATGTCGCTTGCTGAGCAAGTCGGGTGCGAGTCGATCAAAAGGTTCAATGTGCCGGTTGGGCTGTGTTGCGCAAATAACGTGCAATGACGGGACGCCGTCCGTGCCCTGTATCGCGGTACATTTGCGAAGTTCGGCGCTTGCCGACTCCTTCGTCCGATTCTGCCGAACCCGTCAGCGAGAAAGTGTCGGACTGCGGGTTCTATCGCCTGCAGTTTTCCGACTTGCAAGCTCTAGCGAATTTTTTCCTTGATTCGGGCAGCCTTGCCGGTGCGTTCGCGCAGATAGTACAGTTTCGCGCGGCGGACATCGCCCCGACGCTTCACTTCGACTCCGGTTATCAGCGGACTATGCGTCTGAAACACGCGCTCGACCCCTTCTCCGTAAGAAATTTTGCGCACCGTAAACGACGAATTAAGTCCGCGATTGCGCTTGGCGATCACGACGCCCTCGAACGCCTGCTGCCGTTCACGCTCGCCTTCCTTGACGCGGATGGTGACCCGCACGGTGTCACCCGAGGCAAACGGCGGAATGTCGTCGCGCATCTGCTCGGCTTCAATTGCTGAAATTAAATTCGTCATGTTCAATTCCTCGAATCTTTGTATTCGGCCTTAAATTCGGCCAGCGCATTGCGCTGTTCATCGTTTAGTTGCAATTTTTCCAGCAAGTCGGGACGTCGCAGCCACGTACGTCCGACCGACTGCTTCAGGCGCCATAGCCTGATTTGTTCATGGTCGCCGGATTTCAGCACTTCAGGTACAGAAAGGTCCGACACGGTCTGCGGGCGCGTATAGTGTATACAATCCAGCAATCCGTTTGTAAATGAATCTTCGATCGTCGACAACTCGTTGCCTAGCGAACCGGGCAACTGACGCACCACAGCGTCAATCAGCACCATCGCCGCCAATTCTCCGCCGGTCAGGACGTAGTCACCGATCGACCATTCCTCGGCGCCAATTATATCCAATGCGCGCTGGTCTACGCCTTCGTAGCGTCCGCACAGCAGCACCATGCTCGGCAGCCGGGCAAATCTGCAGACATCCGCGTGCTCCAATCGTCGTCCTTGAGGACTCAGGTAGATCACTGCAGGCGCTTGTTCCAGGCCGCGCCTAGCTTCCTGGACGCACTGAATGATCGGCTCAGCCAGCATCACCATTCCCGGACCGCCGCCGTACGGCCGGTCGTCGACCGCCCGGTGGGAGCCGTGACCGAACTTGCGAAGATCGAAAAGCTGCATTTCAAGCAAGCCCTCGCTTATCGCTCTTGATGTAATGCCATAGTCCGCAACTGCTCTGAACATCTCGGGAAAAATGCTCACGACCCGAATTTGCATTTGTCCGAACCCTAAGTCGAGTGCGTTAGAAGTCTTCGTCCCAGTCTACTTGAATCGTACCGCTTTCAATGTCAATTGCGAGTACTGCTTCAGGCACATAGGGAATAAGGCACTCGGTCTTGCCGACGACTACCAAGACGTCATTGGCTCCAGTTTCCATCATGGTGGTTAATGTTCCAAGTCGCTTGCCGGCCGTATTGATCACGCACATGCCAATCAAATCATTCCAGTAGAATTCCCCTGACTCAAGCTGCGGCAGTGCTTCGTGTTCAACTTCGACGTGCGAACCCTTTAGAGCGAGGGCCTGGTCTCGGTCTTCAACACCCTTTAGCGTCGCAATGACAAATCGCCCGTCGAAACGGGCATGCGACACACGGTAATGCTGCGGCGACCGATCCGCTCCGGAAACAATCCAGTCCTTGAATTGGAGGAGGTTTTCCGGGTGTTCGGTAAATGAGCGGACCTTGACCTGTCCCCTTACCCCGAATGCGTCGGCGATGCGGCCGACGGTAACTGCGTGCGTGTGATCGTCAACTGCCAACGATCAAAGGTCTTACACTTGACTGCGCGCTGTCTTGATCAGGGACTGGACGCGCTTGGACGGCTGCGCGCCATGGGAAATCCAGTGGTCGACGCGTTCCAAATCGATCCTCAAGTCGGTTTCATGCTCCGCTGCCAACGGATTGAAAAATCCAATGCGCTCGATGAACCGACTGGTCGGTGCTCGTCTGCGGTCCGCGACAACAATATAGTAGTAGGGACGCTTCTTAGCGCCTCCCCGGGCCATGCGTATGACAACCATTTTTTCAGGCTACTCCGTTTTTTTCCTCTGAAATTATCGACAGGCTTTTTGTGCAATAAACAGGGAATTTTAGCATTATTTTAGATCTTTCCATTATTTTTTTAGGAAATTCGCTAGGTCATAAATGAGTCTTACACAATATTGTGCATATATTCGCATCATGAAGAAATAATAATTCGAGAACTTTAGCGACGCCGTTACCACATTCCAATTCGTGCGAGACGAGACTGCAGATATGCCATTTGCTTAATTCACAAGATTCTCGATCGCCCGGTTGAAGGCGTTTCCGGTTAGAAATCGAACCAAGCCTTACAGCACATTGCCCGAAACTTCAGGATACTTCTCATTCCGAATTCTTGCTGTACTACAATCTGACTTTCATGTTGAATTTAAACTTTTGAGCGTTGATGCCAACATCGAAGCGTCAATTGATCCTCAAATTTCTCTTTTTTGATGATGAACTGTTTGCACCTATCGAATCCAAATGACATTATTTGGATTCCACTCTGATTGATGAAGAGTAAAAAAATGCCATAACGTACCGAACGCAAGAGGTTGGCACCATGTTTGGATTCACGACAGAATCTCTTGACATTGAATCGCTATCTCGCGCGAACTCTCACTTTCGCGACTCAATTTTTTCTCTCGTCAGATAGTATGCCGCAAGAATCGGGAGAAAGGTCACAAGCACAACCACCATGGCGACAACATTGGTGACCGGCCGCTGGCGTGGACGGACCAGTTCCTCAAGCATCCAGATTGGCAACGTCTGCTGCTGCCCAGCTGTGAATGTTGTCACAATAACCTCATCAAACGACAGTGCGAACGCCAGCATTCCGCCAGCCAGCAGCGCAGTCGCCAAATTCGGCATGACAATGTACCGGAACGTCTGGAATCCGGTTGCGCCCAAGTCGAATGACGCTTCCAGCAGTGACCCGGACATTCGCCGGAATCGTGCGATCGCATTGTTGTACACCACGACCACGCAAAACGTCGCGTGACCGAGAATGATCGTCCAGGTCGAAAACGGAATGTCGAGTATGTTGAACGCCGAGCGCAGCGATATTCCGGTAATGATTCCAGGCAGCGCAATCGGCAGAATGACAAGCAGTGAAATTGCCTCGCGGCCGAAAAACTTCGAACGCGATATCGCCGCCGCGCACAAGGTTCCGAGTATGATCGCTACAATTGTCGATATCGACGCGACCTGAAGCGAAAGCTTCAGCGCCTCCCACACATCCGGGCGGTTCCACGTCACAGCGAGCCACTTGAGCGTATAGCCGGGCGGCGGGAACTGGTAGCTCTTGTCTTCCGTGGTAAACGCGTACAGAAATATCAGCAGAATCGGCAAATGCAGAAACGCCAGTCCGCCCGCTGCCGACAGCTTCAAGCCCCATGAGGCGGAACGCTCAGAGCGCATCGAACGCACCCCGGCGCTTCGCCATCCAAAGGTAGAGCGCCATGACGGCAATGGGGACCACGGCAAACGCCGCGGCAAGCGGAATATTGCCCGCAGTTCCCTGATGCGCATAGACCGCCTGACCGATGAATCGGCGCGACGAACCGATTATCTGCGGAACAATGTAGTCGCCCATGGTGAGCGAAAATGTGAAAATCGACCCAGCAATCACGCCTGGCAGCGCCATCGGAATTGTCACCAGTCTCAATGTCTGGCGGGCGGCGGCGCCAAGATCGTCCGACGCTTCGATAAGGCTCGAGGGAATTCTTTCCAGCGCCGCTTGAATCGGCAGGATCATAAACGGCAGCCACACATATAAGAGCACGATAAATGTGCCGATATAGCTTACCGCCAGCGAATTTCCGCCGATCACCGGCGTTGCCAGAATCGTTTGCAGTACAAAGCTGCCGCCGGTCGCCTCCACCAGCCAATTGATAATTCCTTCTTTGGCAAGAATCAGCTTCCAGGCGTAGATCTTGACAAGATAGCTTGACCAAAGCGGCAACATCACTCCGAGATAGAACAGAGCTTTCATTCTTCCGCGGGCATAGCGCGCCGCGTAGTAGGCAATCGGAAATGCGACAATTGCCGCAGCCAAGGTCACTGCGCAGGCCATCAGAACGGTTCGCACAATGATGTCGTAGTTCGCCGGGATCAGCAGTTCGCGGTAGGTCTTGAGCGTGAAATCGTAGCGGATCAGTCCGGAAAACTCGTCGATCGAGAAAAAGCTGTGCAACAGCAGGGTAAACAGGGAGCCGACGTAGATCACGCCGAGCCACAGCAATGGCGGAAGCAGAAACAGAAAGACGAGCAGCCCCGGCCTGCGCCAGAACAGCCCGCCCCGCCCGGCCGAAAGGACGCCGTACGGCGAGCGCCTCCTCATTCGCTTTCCATGATATGCAAGGCATCGGCAGGCCAGTAGAGCGAGACCCTGCTCCCGACCGGCGGCAGCATCGTGTCTGCGCCTACATGCGCGGACAGCTTGTTTTCGCCGTCAATGCGCACAGTGACATAGTTGGTAGCGCCTACGAAGCGAATCGACTGCAGCTTGCCATTCAGTCGCCCTGCGCCGTATTCGACAATTGACACGTGTTCAGGACGCAGGCTGGCCCAATTGGTCAATCCGCCGGAGGCGGCGCACAGCTTCGGCGACAAGACGTTCGAAGAGCCGACAAACTCGGCGACAAACCGGGACTGAGGCCGCCGGTAGATATCCTGGGGCGTGCCCGCTTGAACGATTTTGCCTTCATTGACAATCGCAATCTGATCCGACATCGACAGCGCCTCGTTCTGATCATGGGTCACAAAGATGAACGTAATACCGAGTGACTGCTGCAGCGCCTTCAGCTCGTCCTGCATCTGCTCGCGCAATTTCAGATCAAGAGCGCCGAGCGGTTCGTCGAGCAGCAGCACCCGAGGCTTGTTGATCAGCGCCCGGGCCAGCGCGACGCGCTGCCTCTGCCCGCCTGACAGTTGCGCCGGAGCGCGCTGTCCGTATCCGCCTAGCTTGACCAGTTCGAGCATAGATTCAGCTTGCTTGTAGCGTTCGGCCTTGCGCACGCCTCGGACAAGCAGCCCGTATGCGACATTGTCGATGACCTTGAGATGGGGAAAAAGCGCATAGTCCTGAAACACCGTGTTGACCGGGCGCTTGTTCGGCGGGACGTCCTCTGAAAGCTCTCCAAAGATCTGAATGTGTCCCGACGTCGGGCGGTCCATGCCTGAAATCAATCTCAGGCAGGTCGTCTTGCCCGATCCTGACGGCCCCAGCAACGCGAAAAACGATCCTTCCTCAATCGTCAGGTCGATCGCGTCGACCGCGACCACCGAATCAAATTTGCGCGAAACGCTTAAGAACTCAACCGCTGCAACCATGGCACTTCATCGTGAAAACAATTCTGCCCGACTGAGATGCCGGGCAGAATGTGTCGCAATTTTCAATTATCGCGAGCCTATCGTCCTCCGATCACGCCGATGTAGTCTGAGACCCATCGGTAGTACGGCACGCATTCGCCCTGAGACGGGCATCGCGAAACCGGCGTGGTCCAGAACTTGATCTTGTCAAAGTCGCCGAGCCCATTGGTCTGGCAGCCTTCGGCGGTCTGCATGCCGCGTCCGTCCGTGCATGCGTCAATCACAGGCGGCACTGCGCCGAACCAGACCGACAGATCGCTCTGCAAATTCGAGGACAGCGTGTGTTCCATCCACATGTAGGCGCAATTGGGATGCGCGGCCTCGGAATGCAGCATCGTGGTATCCGACCATCCGGTCGCGCCTTCCACAGGTATCACAGACGCGATCGGAAGACCTTCGGATTGAAGCAAATTTCTCTGAAACGGCCAAGATCCTGATGCAACGACACCTTCGTTCTTGAAATCGTCCATCTGGATAAAGGCGTTATGCCAGTAGCGGCTGACAATTTTCCGCTGCTGACGCAGCAAGTCAAGCGCCTCGGCATATTGCTCCTCGTTCAGTTCATACGGGCTGACAATCCCCAGTTCGGGGTTGTGATGCATCAGATACAGCGCCGCATCGGCCACATGAATCGGTCCATCGTAGGCCTGTACGCGTCCCATGTTCGATTTTCCGTCGGGCAGCGTCTGCTCTTTAAATACCACCGACCAGCTAGTCGGAGGCTCCGGGAATGCTTCGGTGTTGTACATCAGCACATTCGGTCCCCACATGTAGGGCGTGCCGTAGTGCTTTCCGTCAACCGTATGCCAAGGCGCATTCTTTAGGCGGTCATCGACAGTGTGCCAGCTCGGAATCAGATCGATGTTGACTTCCTGAACCCGCTTGCCGGCAATCAGGCGCAACGACGCATCGCCCGATGCCGTAACAACATCGAATCCGCCTTCATTCATCAGCGCGACCATTTCGTCGGAAGTGTTGGCGGTTTTCACTCTCACCTGGCAGCCGGTGGCCTCTTCAAACCCGGTTACCCAGTCAAAATCAGCAATAGTTTCGCCACGTTCAATGTAGCCCGGCCAAGCGACAATATCGAGAAACCCTTCGCCTGGCCCGATCTGCGTTTTCATTTCTGCGAACGCCGCACCTGAAACCGCAAAGGCAAGTGCGCCAACGATCATATTCTTAATTCTCATAATGTTCTCCCACTGCATTGGAACAGGATAGGCCGTGCGAACGGAGGCAGGTATGAGTTCCGCTTCGCGCTCAATTTTAAATTGTCATTTAGTTTACCAAATCCGACCGGCATATCTGTCGGATTCGGGAATTGCGGCGTGCAATCGGCTTGTGTGCGAATTCCAAGAAAATTATATCGGAAGTTGGTTCGAGCCAAACCATGCTAAATTGCCTGCACGCTGAAAGGAATTCTTACACGCGTTCCGGTCAAAAGTTCCCTAGAACCGATTCACTGCATCGGGAAGCCATCGATTCCCATCTGCCTTAGCTGGGCATTGCGCTTCGATCCCCCGCGCAGCAATTTGCGCGACATCCGATTCATTTTTTCGAAACTGCGCAGCAATTGGCTGACATAGCGCATTTCTACACCGGCGCCTTTTGCAATTCTCGACCTTCTAGAGGCCCTAATGATCGCCGGATTCGCCCTCTCGCCAGGAGTCATCGAGTCAATGATGGCAATCTCCTTTTTGAACTTAAGCTGCATCGCAGCCATGTCGGGCATTCTTCCCATCGGCACGTCAGGCAGATGCTTGACGATGCTTTCCATGCCGCCGAGGTCTTGGGACATGGCAATCTGGTCGCGATAGTCGGCAAGATCAAAGCCCTTTTTCCTGATAAATTTTTTCCTGATCTGCTCCGCCTTGCCCTTGTCCGCCTTTTTTTCCACCTTTTCAAGCAGGGAGGCAATGTCGCCCATGCCGAGAATTCGCGAAGCAATACGGTCCGGGTGAAATTCCTCAAGCGCATCCATGCCTTCGCCGACGCCGATGAATTTGATCGGCTTTCCGGTTATCTGCCGGACCGACAGCAAGGCGCCTCCGCGCGCATCGCCATCCAGCTTGGTCACGACCGCCCCGGTAAGCTCAAGCACATTGTTGAATGCCTCGGCACTTCGCACCGCATCCTGACCGGCCATCGCATCGACGACGTAGAGCGTCTCATCCGGCACCACGGCAGCGTGCACGCCGACCAGTTCGTCCATCATGTCCGCATCAACGTGCAAGCGGCCCGCAGTATCCAGAATCACGACATCTGCCAGATTTCTTCTGCCCGCCGCTATCGCGGACTTGGCAATCTCAACAGGCGCAACGCCGTCCTGCGCTCTGAAAAATTCAGCTCCGACGGACTCGGCCAAGGTCGCAAGCTGGTCAATCGCAGCCGGCCTGTATATATCGATGCTGGCGAGCAAGACCCGTTTTTTCCTATCGACTCTGAGCAAGTTGGCCAGTTTTGCCACGGTTGTTGTCTTGCCTGTGCCCTGGAGGCCGCACACCATGACAACCGCTGGAGGCCTCTTTGACAGTTCCAATGACCGATTTGCATCGCCAATGATTCGCACCAACTCTTCGTACACGATCTTGTGCACTTCCTGGGCATCGGAAAGTCCTGAAGAAATTTCGGTGCCGACGGCGCGCTCGCGGACGCTTGAAATGAAATCTGCCGCCACGGGCAGCGCAACATCCGCTTCGAGCAAAGCGCGTCGCACTTCGCGCATGGCTTCGTCAATCTTGCTTTCGGTCAAGCGTCCAGGCTTGCTCAGTCCGCCCAGCGCCGACTTCAACCTATCTCGCAATGAATCAAACATCTGCTTCCACCTTTGAATTTGCCTGTTGCCAATCGCAAAGACATTCTAAAATACTGTGCAGCCTATTGCCATGCGCATTGTACGCATCACTTGGGACAATGCCTGTAATGCGCCGGTGCAGCGCTTTGTGTTGGAAGCGGCTGCATATTGGCTTATACTTTAATTTCAAAACACTCATTCTAAAGGAATTACACAGCAAAAATGCAGTTGCCGCATCCGATTGCCGGAGCGGCATGACTTGCGAAATCGAAAACTGCCGGCGCCGGCTTCATCCGATTCAACTTAATTGCTAAATTCACTCTCATCGCCATCATCGCGGCTGCCGATGCAAATGATCCACATCCCAACGCCCTAGTACGCCATTGGACGACATACCCTTAGGCTTACTGTTACTGGCCCTCGTTCTGCTGATCTGTTTCTCGGCCTTTTTCTCGGCTTCGGAAACAGCGATGATGGCGCTCAATCGCTATCGATTGGAGGACGAGGCGAGGAAGAATAACCGTCAAGCCCGCATTCTTCGCAAATTGCTGAAGCGACCTGACCGGTTGCTCGGCACGATTTTGCTTGGCAACAACCTGGTCAACAATGCCGCGGTTGCAATTTCAACGATTATTGCACTGAGATATTTCGGCGACTTCGGGGTTGCTGTCTCGACCGGAGTCATCACGGTTGTCATTCTCATATTTGCCGAAGTGCCTCCGAAAACACTGGCTGCAACATATCCGGACAGCATTGCAAGATTGGCCGGCTTTGTGCTGTACGGCCTGCAACGATTTTTATTTCCGATTGTCTGGGTGGTCAGCTATACCGCAAAATTGCTGGAACTGATACCAGGGTTCCGGTCTGACAATCAAGCTAATTCGCTGAAGGAAGACGAGCTTAGGATTGCCATTCTTGCATCAGAAAAACATATTGCGAAATATCAGCATAACATTCTGCTTAGCGTCATGGAGGTCGGAAATTCCACCGTGGAAGCCGTCCTGATTCCGTTTTCCGAGGTTGAGGCTATCAATCTGGACGACGGCATCGAAAAGGTCACCCAGCAGATACTCACCACAAAACGCAACCGCCTGCCTGTCTATCGAGGAACAATCAGCAACCTCGTCGGCGAACTGATCACAATCCCCTTTCTTCAAACGCGAAGACCGAATCCTCATGTGTTTACCGAGCAAGATATCGAACGCAGCCTTATCGAGCCTGTCTACATGCCTGAAGATTCGAAGCTGATGACCCAGATCACCCGCTTGCAGGCGTTCAAGCGCACCATGGGAATCGTAGTCGACGAATACGGAGAGATCCGCGGCATTGTGACACTGCGCGAGATGCTCGAAGAAATTGCCGGCACCGTAGATCAGGAACACCCCCGCGCCATCCGTCCGCGAAGCGACGGAAGCTATGATGTGATCGCTAATATCAATGTGCGAGACCTGAACCGAATATTGACATGGGAACTCCCGTCAAGCGGACCCAATACGCTCAACGGAGTGGTTCTGGAGCATCTAGGCTATATCCCAAACTCGGGAACAACTTTAAAATTAAATAATTATGTCATTGAAACATTGGAAGTTATAGGAACCGCAGTAACCAAGGTGAGAATTACTCCGCCGTCGGAGAACGCCGATCATGACGACGGGAACTGACAACCGTATCCTCTCGGCCGGTGAGAATCGTCGACAGTGCGGGCTATTTCAGTTTCTGCACTGGCGTGCGGATTTGAATCAATCGGACTGCCTATCGATGTCTCGCAGGCCGGGCGATTGCATAGATCCGGTTTCAACTGGACTGCGTTGACAACTTTGATCCCTATGCGGCAACGTTGATTGCTGTCGAGTAAAGATCGATATCCGCCGCACTCATGCCAAGGGATCGCGCTGTATTTTTCCATCCCGCCAGTACGGACGATATGTGATCGATGATGGCATCGGCTTGAATCGAATTCAGTGCGAAGCGAGGCGCAGCCTGACGAGCAAGATCTAAATCGGCCTCGGGTCCCTGTTCGGAAATCCAAGTCGTCAGTTCGCGCGCCTTTTCCGACAACGGAACCGGATTCAAATCATAGGCAGGCGAAAGGCGCCATCTACCGGCCTGCTCGTAAAGGAATCCGTGGTTGCGGAGGTGATCGTCAAGATTGCCGATCAGCACATTGAACACGATCCGCTTCCACAATTCATGCAGATCCTTCGTCGGCGCATCGGAGTGCCTTCGAATGGCATCCGCAATATCCGTATATGTCGCGATGTCTCCGTCATTCAGTCCCAATAGCGTCATTGCAGAGATAAAGGGGATTCGCCTGCCTTGATCTCGATCAAATCGCAAAATCAGGGAGACCGGTCGGTTCGCCACTTGCAATAATTTTGCTTCTGCGACGTTGATACCGGCACAGGCAGCCAGGTTCATGGCCAGCACCTCGCCATGCGCAATGCTTCGATCATCATCAGCTTTGGGGAATTTGGCAATTGCCAAACGACCGCGATTGTCCACAACAGCAGATTTCGGACGGGCTCCGCCAAGCGGAGATCCTTCGTTCAATAGAAACTTAAGATCTTCAGCAGTTTCAGAGTCCTCCTGCACAGCGTCAACCGCATTGATCAGCACCGGCAGGCGGATTATCGGCGGCGCCCGATAATTGCCTGTGTCGCGGCAAAATGTCTGTTGTCCTTCTAAGCGGTATCGCAAGGCTCCAATTCTTGCATGATCGTTTATCGCCAAAAGGTAGTCCAATTCGAATAACGTCCGATTTTCACCAGACTTACGCAGGGTACGGCTAATCAGTTTCCGGCCCCAATGATCAGGTGCAGAGTCCCGCAGAGCGCCAGGCAGTGCCGACTTGTCCGAAGAATAGTATGTTCGCTGTTGCTGCAGTGGCAGATTCACCGGATCGATTGCAAAGGCATCCGTACTGCTTAGCCAGTCATCAGCGTAATCGAAAACCGAACTGTGGCTGAGTCGCTTTGAGAAATAGCGGCAACGGCCCACGAGACGCGTTTCGCCGGCAACATCAACAAAAACTTCGATAGCATCAGTCATCACAATTTCAAAATCCGGCGACTTGGCCGTACTTTCCTGGGCAGTCGACTCTCCTCGATATCCAGTCCAAGCGAATCCACACCCCGGTCGGCGACCTGGGCAAGTCCTTCGGCGAGCCCCAATATTGCCAAAACTGTCGCATAAATTCCTATCGAAACCGTGGGGTCGCCACGCTCGACCTTGTATAGGGTTCCTCGACTGATAAACGCGCGCTCCGCCATCGAGACCGTTGATATTCGACGTTTCTTACGTGCAATTGCGATGTCTTCTCCCAGTTTTACAAGTGAATTCCTAGCCGATCTAGGTAATGCCTGTGTGGATAGAGATTTCATTATTTGTCTTATATAATAATCAATAAACGATAATACGACTATTAAATAAGACATTATGGTGATTGTCAAGATGATTCAGCAGAGCGACAGCGATGTCTGTGCGGGCAAAACGCCAATCTGTCAGCCATTTTGCATTGTTGATGCGCAGTCGATCAGTGTGAAGCCATCGAGCGTGCAATTAAACGTCGGTATAAGCGGTAGCGCGCAAATATTCGACCCGAAAGGCTTTATTGACTATTCGCGAAAGGCGTTGCTGCAAATCACCGCATCAATGGATCAATGGCTTGGCGGATCAAAGAACGAAGCCGAATTCTGTCAGCCCGGACACTGCCGAAGTTTCGATCCGACCTGTCAGTCCCATTGTTCCGCATCGACGTCAACGGCCACGACAGCAATGCAGTCGCCGGTTTGGACAAGCCCTGGAAAGTGCCGCGCTATCAGCGTTCCGCTTCGCTTGACTCTGCATTCGACGGGCGCGGCGCCAGTTCGATCCGCAGGCCATAAACGTGCGACAACATCTCCGCGCCCTATTTCGCTGCCGAGATCTACAACCGGTTCGATCAGGCCGTCGTGCTCACTGAACAGATAGCATTCTTCATCCGGCATGTCCATGCTGCGCGTAGGCTGGGGATCTTCGGCCAGTTCGCCACTCACAATGCCGGCATGGACCAGCAAATTCCGAATTCCTTTTCTTGTAATTGACACCGAGCGCGCCGTTGTGGTCCCGCCGCCGCCAAGTTCAGTTGTCACGAAGATTTTACCCTGCGCTTCGGCGACATTGTCATACATTCCAGGATCTCCGGCTCCATTGAGAAG
Source organism: Arenicellales bacterium (assembly GCA_965214615.1). Classification (GTDB taxonomy): domain Bacteria; phylum Pseudomonadota; class Gammaproteobacteria; order Arenicellales; family JAJDZL01; genus CBDAUN01. The sequence goes on along the minus strand of OZ243952.1, from coordinate 1,641,585 downwards.
CATCGAAATTGGCGCATTGAATGCAAGCATCGCTGCGACGCATGCGGCCTGCTGTTTCTTGTCTTCAAGCACATGGGCTGCCGCCAAAGGTAGAAAATCGAGCGTCTTGCCGCCTGAATGAAGATCGACAAGGACATCCGCCATCGGCACAAGCGCAGTGGTAAAGTAGTCAGCAATTTTCTCTGTCACACTGCCATCGGGCCGACCGGGAAATACCCGATTCATATTGCCGTCGTCGATCGGAGAATTTCTGCATCCCGCCTTGAATGCGGGAAAATTGAAAAAGGGCACAATAATGACTCTTCCAGCCACCTTGTCGAGATCTAGCTCGTAAGCCAGCTTTTGCAATGCGACCGGCCCCTCGTATTCGTCTCCGTGATTGGCGCCTGTCAGCAGTGCCGTGGGGCCTCCACCGTTTCTGATCACGCAAATCGGGGTCATAATTGCTCCCCAGGCCGAATCGTTGCGACTGTAGGGTAATTTTAGAAATCCATGATGAACGCCATCGATGTCAAAGGGAATTGTTGCTGTGATCGGATTGCTTGCCATATCTGAACACCTGATCGGATTAGCGCTAATGAATGCACAGTGCGGTAAGCCGGCAAAGCCGTGTGCCCGCAAGGGTTCTGAGATTGTACGACAATGGGATGATCCCCTGCATCCGGATTGCATCGTCCGAATAGCAGGCTCCAGGAAACATATAATTTCAATTTTTGGAGATACGCGATGCGTCTTATTGTCGTTCGGCACGCCAAGTCGAGTTGGGATGATCCATACCTCGATGATCACGATCGTCCCTTATCGAAGCGCGGTCGAAAATCCGCCGACGCGATAGGCCAATGGCTGGCAGACATGGGCTATGTTCCAAAAATCGCATTGAGTTCGACGTCAAAGAGAACGCATGAAACCTGGGAAAGAATTCAAAATCGCCTGCCGGCGCAATGCGAAGTGCGATTCGAGCGCGATTTGTACCACGGCTACAGCGATTCGTTCTTCCGCAAACTGGCCCTGGTTGACACGTCGCCTGCACTCGTGCTCGGACACAATCCGGGCATAGGCATGTTTGCGCACTCGATTTTGACCGACGTCCCCGCCCATAGCGGGTTCTCACGGTATCCTACGGCCGCTACCCTGGTTTGCGATTTTCCCGTATCACGCTGGGCCGACGCATCGAACAGGCAAGCCAAACTGATTGACTTCGTGGTCCCAAGGGAACTGACGTGACACGCTGTCTCGAGCTCGGACTTTGCTCCTTGCTCGTTATTTGCCGGATCGTTGCAGTGGCCGGAGCACCTAAGTGAGCGAGAAATCGACGGCGATCCATGTCTGCGATAGAATGCACTGGGCGCGTAAATACGTTTCAAAAAGATTCGTGAACAAAGCCTTACGTGCGTGTTTTGCCTGCAAAATACGGGTGAAGATACCTCGGAGCAGCGATATTGGAGTCGTCTCTAAATTGACCGCGGCAAAACATAGCCGAAGCGATGACTGCGACTTCGCGCGCATGGGGAGCCGCGTTCGCGGTCCAGCCGCAAACGCGGTCGCCCAGAGCGTTTAAAAGATCATCCGGCCTGCGATCCCAGCCCGAACCGGCGCCATGCCAGCCGCCACCGGGCAGATCGATTTCTGCGACCGTCGCCATGCAATCGTCTACAACGGGCTGAACACTTCCATCGTGACCCCGTTCATAGGCGCCCCAGAAAATCTTGTCGCCTTTTGCATCAAGAGCCACAGCGACACGGTCATGCGAAAGCGTCTGAGCCACCGCGGCCATGCATGAAACGCCAATTGCCGGGACTTCCAGGCCATAGGCCAATCCCTGCACAACAGCCGCAGCGATACGCAATCCGGTGAACGACCCGGGACCCTCGCCGAAAGCGATGGCATCAAGCTGCCGCAGTTCCAGTCCCGTTTCGGACAGGATCTCTTCAACCATCACCAGCACAAACTGGTTATGATTCCGCTGCGATGCCTTTTCAGCCGCACTCATGCGACCGCCGCAATTCAATGCGACCGACAGAACGTCGTGGGACGAATTCAGCGCCAGTATATTCATCCGCTCAGCGGAGATTTGCCCGCAATTAGTCCGACCGTCCGAGTTGCCGGTCATCCGCCTTGAAAGAAATTCCCCACTTCGCGGATGTCGCGCGTCCGCGGCATGGGCGGCAGACTGTCCAGAAACAGCGAACCGTAATTCTTGGTCAGCACCCGCGGGTCGCACAAAACAAGCACGCCGCGGTCTTCGGCATCGCGGATCAGCCTTCCTGCGCCCTGCTTCAAAGTCAATGCCGCCTCTGGAACTTGCCATTCGGTAAACGGATTTTCACCGATTGAATTCATATGATCGATTCTCGCGCGCAATACCGGATCGGTCGGCGTCATAAATGGCAGCTTGTCGATGATCACGCAGGAAAGCGCCTCTCCCTTGACGTCGACGCCCTCCCAGAAACTGGATGTACCCAGAAGCACCGCATCGCCTTTTTTGCGAAACCGGCGCAGCAGTTCATAGCGCGACAGCGAATCGGTTTGCGAAAAGATTGCGTAGTCAAGGTCGTCGGCGATCAACTCCTGTACTTCGCGCAGCGCCTTGTAGCTGGTAAACAGGACAAATGCCCGTCCGCGGCTGAGCGTGACGATCGACTTGACGACCTTCGCAACGCTTTCGTTGTAATCCGCAGTGCCAGGGTTCGGCATGTCCGGAGGAAGATACAACAGCGACTGCTCCAGATAGTGGAACGGACTGTCCCAGCGCTTTCCAGTGCCCGCCTCAAGGCCTGTTCGCTTCAGGTAGTGGGTAAAATCACTACCGACTGCGAGCGTTGCAGAAGTAAAAATCCAGGCAGATTCGCTTTCGTTGACCATCTCTTTGAACCGGTCCGCCGGATCAAGCGGGATTCGATGCAGCTGCACGCCCGCTTTGCGCTTTTCATACCACTCGGCAGTTTCGTCCTCGGAACCGTCGAAAAGCGCCTCGGCATCTTCAGTCAGTCTCATCGTGACTTCCTGGATCGGCTCAAACTGCGCATGCTCGCCGGACACTTCCCCGAGCAGATCGGTCAGGCGGTAGACTTCTCCCAAAAGCTTGTGGTAGCTATTCATGAAGTCCGTGTTGTCCTTAAGATCCTTCAGCGGCCCGGAATGGTTCGAATTGCCAAAGTGAGTGTGAAGATCCCCGGCGAATCTGCCGATATTGGCAATGGTCGGACCGTAGCGCGACGGGTTCAATTGAAACTCGCCGGCCAGCTTTTCAAAGTCGTCGCAAAGCGCCGTAAACCGGGCACTCGATACGTGAACCCCGAGCGATTCGGCAGCCACATTCGGCAACCGGTGCGCCTCGTCTACAACAATGACATCCGCTGACGGAAGCAGCCGGGACTCGCCTCCCTCCCCCGCTAAAAGGTCAAAGCAGAGCAAATTGTGATTGATCACGAGAATGTCTGCAGACCGCGCCCGGCTGCGAGCCTGATTGACATAGCAATCGTCCCACCACTCGCACTGCCTGCGCAGGCAGTTGTCTGCAGTCGAGGACAATTCGGAAGCAAGCACGCGACGACTTCTAAGACCTGAAAGCAGTCCGGCCAACTCGCCATGCTCGCTGTAGTCGAGACGCTGGCGCACCGTGTCAATACCCGCTGTCGCACTGCCTTCAAAGCCCAGTTCGGGATTCCTGGCGATTCGTTCAAATCTGTGGCGGCACAGATAGTGGCTTCTGCCCTTTAGAATCCGCACTTGCGGGTCCACTTGCAATGCGCGGCAGACCAGCGGAATATCATGCTGCACGATCTGATCCTGCAAGTGGTTCGTATAGGTCGAAACGATGATTTTCTTTCGATTGGCAATGACAGGAACAAGATAGCCGAACGTCTTTCCAGTGCCGGTTCCCGATTCGACGATCAGGGTGTCATTTTCCTGAATTGCCCTTTCGACTGCATCGGCCATCTGCTGCTGGCACTCGCGTGCCGCAAAATCCTTCATCGAACGGCTAAAGGGACCGTCTGTGCCAAGGAGTTCAGAACTGGGCGACATGTCCGGGCATCCGATCTTGCAACTTCATATCGCGTCGAACTAGGGCAAGGCAATATGGCTTTCTTGATTCATCAGAAAACGCGCGGTACAAGTCCCAAGTGTCTTGTGCGCACGTTTTCGGACCGCGTGCCGGCCGCTCGCGGAATCTTTGAATCGAAGTAGCAATCAGGCCGCCAGCTTATCCCAGAAGGATTTGATTTTGCGCGTCCAGTTGCTGGCACGCGGATTATGGCGGGAACCGCCGGACTCGACAAGATTGTCGAATTCGGCAAGGAGAGTTTTTTGCCTATTGGTCAGGCCGACTGGCGTTTCAACCACCAACCGGCAATGCAGATCGCCGACTTCGCGGGAACGGACGTTGCGAATGCCCTTGCCTCGCAGTCGCATCGTCTTGCCTGTCTGGGTTTCGGGCTGGATTGTAATTTTTGCACGACCTTCAAGAGTCGGGATTTCGATGCTTCCGCCCAATGCCGCCTTGGCGAAGCTGATCGGCATTTCGCAAAACAGATGATCGCCTTCGCGCTGAAAGATCGGATGGCTGCGCAGACGAATCCGCACATACAAATCTCCGGGCGGAATGCCATTCGGACCCGCCTCGCCTTTTCCGGCAACACGCACCTGATCGCCGTCATCGATTCCTGGCGGGATCTGCACAGACAGTCGGACTGAATCCCGAACGCGGCCCTGTCCGCCGCATGAACGGCACGGATCGGTGATGACCTGTCCGCGACCGCGGCACTGTGGGCAGGTTTGCTGCAGCATAAAGCCCATCTGGCGCATGTGCACCTGACCGCGTCCGTTGCATGTTCCGCAGGTTTGCGGATGCGACCCTTTTTTTGAACCGTTGCCGCCGCAGTCGTCGCACCCGGTCATCGTCGGGACGTGAATCTCGGTTTCTATGCCGTTTGCGGCATTCTCCAGATCCAGGTCCAGGTTGTATTGCAAGTCGGCACCTCGCGCCTGCTGGCGCTGGCGCCGGCCGGACCCGAATATATCGCTGAAGATGTCGCCGAAGACGTCGCCGAATCCTTCCGCTCCTTGAAATCCGCCGCCGTTCGCCTCTACTCCCGCGAATCCGAATTGGTCATAGCGCGAACGGGTTTCCGAATTGCCCAGAATCTCATAAGCCTCCTTGGCCTCCTTGAAGTGGCTTTCGGCATTGGTATCATCCGGATTCCGATCCGGATGAAATTTCATGGCAAGCCGGCGATAGGCTTTCTTGATGTCGGATTCGGATGCGTCGCGCTGAACGCCTAGCACTTCATAATAGTCACGCTGCGACATCTTGATTCAAGACTCCGGTTAGGCTGCGGGACGCGCGGCCGATTCATGGTCGAAAATATAGATTGTATCTTAATTGCGCTTTTCGTTGACCTCTTCGAAATCCGCGTCGATGACGTCCTCCTGGGACTGATCGGGCGAATCCGCGGCGTGCTCCGGATCGGCGCCCGCCTGCTCAGTGCTCTTTTTGTACGCCTTTTCGGCTATCGAGTGGCTGGCCTGGGTCAGCGCTTCGATCTTTTCGCGTATCGCCTCGGCATCCTCGGCCTCGGCAATAGCCGCTTCAAGATCTGAAATCGCCGATTCGGCAACCTCCTTGTCCGAACCCAGTTCGCTGTCGTCCATGCTTGACAAGGTCTTTCGCACGGCATGGATCAATGCTTCGGCTTCGTTCTTGGCTTCGGCGAGTTCGCGCAGTCTGCGATCATCGTCGGCATGCTGCTCGGCTTCGCGAACCATGCGCTCAATCTCGTCATCGTCAAGGCCGGAACTGGATTTGATTTCAATCCGGTTCTCCTTTCCGGTCGCCTTGTCTTTCGCTGAAACGTGCATGATGCCGTTTGCATCGATGTCGAATGTGACTTCGATCTGCGGCACGCCGCGCGGTGCGGGAGGAATATCCGACAGGTCGAACTTTCCAAGCGATTTGTTATGCATCGCCATCTCTCTTTCGCCCTGAAGCACATGCACGGTAACCGATGTCTGGTTGTCGTCGGCTGTTGAGAACACCTGCGTCTCCTTGGTCGGTATCGTGGTGTTCTTCTTGATCAGCTTGGTGGTTACGCTTCCGAGCGTTTCAATTCCCAGCGAAAGCGGCGTCACGTCAAGCAGCAGAAGATCCTTGACATCGCCGCCCAGAACGCCGCCCTGGATCGCAGCGCCGCTGGCTACCGCTTCGTCCGGATTGATGTCCTTGCGCGCCTCTTTGCCGAATATCTTGGCAACCGTCTGCTGCACTTTGGGCATGCGCGTCTGTCCGCCGACCAGAATGACATCGTCAATGTCGTTCGCACTAAGGCCTGCATCTTTCAATGCGGTCTTGCACGGCGCGACCGTGCGCTGGATCAGGTCGTCGACCAGGGACTCAAGCTTGGCCCGCGACACCTTGAAGTTCAGATGCTTCGGACCCGACTGGTCTGCGGTGATGTAAGGCAGACTGACTTCGCTCTGCGTATTGGAGGACAGCTCGATCTTCGCCTTTTCAGCACCCTCCTTCAGCCGCTGCATCGCGAGCGGATCGCCCCGAAGGTCCATGCCCTGGTCCTTTTTGAATTCATCCGCAAGATAGTCGATCAGGCGCCTGTCAAAATCCTCTCCGCCCAGAAACGTGTCGCCGTTGGTCGAAAGCACTTCGAATTGGTGCTCGCCGTCGACTTCTGCAATTTCGATAATCGAAATGTCGAAGGTTCCGCCGCCAAGGTCGTAGACTGCGACCTTGCGATCGCCCTCCTGCTTGTCGAGCCCGTAGGCAAGCGCCGCGGCAGTCGGCTCGTTGATAATGCGCTTGACATCGAGTCCGGCAATCTTTCCAGCATCCTTGGTCGCCTGGCGCTGAGAGTCATTGAAATAGGCCGGCACCGTAATGACAGCGCCATCGACCGATCCGCCGATATAGTCTTCAGCAGTCTGCTTCAATTTCTGCAGTATCCGGGCCGCCACTTCCGGAGGCGCCAACTCGTCATCGCGCACCTTCACCCAGGCATCGCCGTTTTTCGCCTTGATGATCTTGTACGGCATCAAGTCGAGGTCCTGCTGCACGACCTTTTCGTCAAACTTCCTGCCAATCAGCCGCTTTACGGCAAACAGGGTATTGTGCGGATTGGTTACCGCCTGGCGCTTTGCAGACGGACCTACCAGCACCTCGCCATCATTGCCGTATGCGACAATCGATGGCGTCGTTCGATCGCCTTCCTGGTTTTCGATTATTTTTGGCAACCCTGAATCATCAAACACGGCGACGCATGAATTCGTAGTTCCAAGGTCAATGCCGATAATCTTTCCCATATTATTCTCTCCCTTTAAAAGAATTTCTGTCCAATTACGTATTTAAGTGTAAATTCAAATATTTCAAGCCCGTCTTTCAAGCATCATCGGGCCCAGTCCCGGATTCCGGACCGTCCTGCGACTGCGGCTCCGCAGCAGGAGCGGCGGATACGATCACCATCGCAGCGCGCAGCAGGCGATCGTGAATTCGGTAGCCTTTGCGAATGACCGAAACAACGCGGTTGGGCTCGAACTGCGAAGTCGGCTGGAGCATCATCGCCTCATGCTGCTCGGGATCGAAGATATCTCCGGATTCAGTCTGAATTTCCTCGACTGAAAATTTCGACAGCGCTCCAAGCAACTGCTTGCGGGTCAATTCAAGACCTTCCCTGAGCCGTTCCGGATCGGCATCCGAGTCGCCGGACTCGACCAATGCGCCCGCCTGATCGAAGCTTTCCAGAACATTGAGCAATTCTCCGGCAAATTTATCGATGGCGTATTTTCTGACATTGGTCAGCTCGACTGCAGCCTGCTTGCGCTGATTTTGCAGTTCGGCTGCCGCTCTCAGGTATTTTTCCTCGAATTCGCTCCGCTCATCTTCGGCCTGAGCTAGCCTGTCTTCGAGATCGGCGACGCTATCGCTGTTCTCGTCCGACTCGCCGGCTTCGGAGCCGATCGGTTCTGCGTCTTTTGGCTGCTCGCCGGACGCGGTATGTTCTAAATCGCCTGCTTCGACCTGTGTCTTCGAGTTGCTATGCGATTTTTTGCTCATTCCTAGATCACTCCTATGTGCGCGGGTCCAAGTAAGGTTGCATGTGTTGTTTTACGACGCGTACAAATAAGACCGCCGCACTGAAATTTCAAGTGCGGCGGCAGGCAATATGCGAAGTTGCGAAAACTACTCGTGCAGTTGCGACATTGCGTTGCCAAGCAGATGCGCCGTGACATCGACTACGGAAATCACCTGCTCGTAAGGCATGCGGGTGGGCCCGATAACGCCAATCACTCCGATGCTCTCGCCCTCCACCTCATAGGGCGCAGTGACCACGCTGCATTCATCGAGTCCGGCAAAGCCTGATTCGTCGCCGACAAAAATGGAGACTCCGTCTGCCTTGATGCTTTGGTCGAGCAGACCGAGCAGGGAATGGCGCGCCTTGAAGGTTTCGAATATCTTGCGGATTTTCTCGATAGCGGAAAAATCCGGCACGCTCAGAAGCTTTTCCTCGCCGCTGAGCATCACGGATTCCTGTTCATCGTCCAGGAACACCTCGCTTGCCACAGTCACTGCTGTCTCCATCAGCTTGCTGATCTGATCGCGGTCCGATTTCATCTCGTTAAGAAGCTGATTGCGCACGCGCGAAAGCAATTGGCCTTGATACTTGCGATTGAAGAAATTGGCCGCCTGCTCAAGCTCGGAATCGGTGTATTCATGCTCGTTGGAGATCACGCGATTCTGCACGCGGCCATCCTGGGTGACCAGGATGACCAGAATTCGGTTGCCCGACAGCTTTACAAATTCAATCTGGCGGAACGAGGTTGCCGATATGTGAGGCATCACGACAACGCCTGCGAACTGGGTCACTTCCGAAAGCAGCTCCGATGCGGCGGCTGTCAGCTGCCGGGCATCCATGCCGGTGTTAAGGCGCTCCTGGATTTCTCCCAGGGTGATGCGGTTCAACGGCTCGACGGTGAGCAGCGAGTCGATAAAGAACCGGTAGCCCTGAGAGGTCGGCACCCGGCCGGCGGAGGTATGCGGCGCGCGGATCAGCCCGAGATTTTCCAGGTCAGACATCACATTGCGGATCGTTGCAGGACTTAGCTTAACGCCCTGCTGCAGTGCCAGCGTGCGCGAACCGATCGGCTGCCCCTGCTCGATGAAACGGGCAATCAGCATCTTGAGCAATGATTCTGCGCGCTTGTCGAGTTCCATAATGTCTTGCAACCTGCCAATCGAAGAACCGCACAGGGCGGCTGAGATCGTGCTTGACGCGGAAAAAACCTATTCCATCTTCCGCCTGTCAATCGTATTATAAGAATGTCAATCGCGATAACAACAATTTCCGCCATTTTGGCATTCAAGCGCCATGAACTGCAAGGCGCTTTAGAAATACAATTGCTATTTTGACGGCGGGCAAAAGAAAATCGCCTGAATCGCCAAAGCAGATGCAGGAACTACTGTGGACTCGAAACAAACGAACATTGCTGTTGCCGGGATTTTCGGCCGGCGCGACACTGCGCGCGGTCTCGATGTCATCGGACATGTCGAAAAATATCTTGCAGGCCGCGGTATCGCCACCAAGTGCAGGCCGCTCGCCCTTGGAGAATACTTTCAACCCGAACTGGCCGATGTCGGCGACATCGATCTGGCAATCGCGGTCGGCGGCGACGGCACGTTCTTGAATGTGGCGCGAGCGCTGGCCGGAGGCCCCGCTCCGATCATCGGCATCAACCTCGGACGCAGAGGATTTCTGACCGATGTCTCGGTTGACGAAATTCACGAATCCCTCGGATCAGTGCTCGACGGGCGCTACGAAATCGAAAAGCGCACCCTGATCAAAGCGGAAGTTCGCTCGCCCAATATCGGCGGCGAAAGCATTTCGCACGCCCTGAACGACATCGTGGTGCACAAGACGAACCTGGGGCGACTGCTCGAATGCGAAATCACCGTAGACGGCGAATTCATGGCGATACTTCGCGCTGACGGAATCATTGTGGCGGCTCCGACCGGCTCCACGGCATACGCCCTTTCTGCCGGAGGTCCGATTCTTCATCCGGCACTGGCCGCCTTGGAGCTGATTCCGGTCAGTCCGCAGGCGCTCGGCATTCGCCCGGTCGTAGTCAGCGACTCCTCGCAGATCGAAATCCGGCTGATTGACGTCGAATCAAAGCAGTGCAGCCTAATTGCAGACGGGCACATTCGGCGCCAGCTCAGCGGCGATGAGACGATCGTGCTTAGGCGCTCCCATCTGGGCGTCGATCTGATTCGCATCGAAGGACATACGTTTTTCAACACGCTGCGCCAGAAGCTCGGCTGGGGCGGCTAGCCGCAATAGCGCAAATCGTTTCCGCATGATTCGCTCTATTCATATCAAAGACTATCTGCTCATTTCGGAAATTCACATTGACTTCTCCGAAGGCCTGACCGCCATAACCGGCGAAACGGGAGCCGGAAAGTCGCTGATCGTGGATTCCCTGGCGCTCGCAACGGGTGCTCGCGCGGATTCAGGCGTGGTTCGAAACGGCTGCAGCAGATCAGAAATCTCGGTCGTTTTCGATGCCGCCTGCGACCCGGTTGCGCAATGGCTGAGCAATCACGAACTTCATGACGGCAGCGATTGCATACTTCGCCGGATCATTCATCGGAACCAACCTTCAAAGGCATTCGTGAACGGGGTGCCGGTTTCGCGGCAGTCCTTGCGGTCCCTGGGCGACAGCCTGGTCGACATCCACAGCCAGCACGAACATCAGCTGCTTTTACGCCAACCCGAGCAGCGCCGCATACTCGACAGCTTCGCCGGACATAGGGACACTGCAGCCCGACTGGATGAAATGGCCCGGTCAATTCGTCGCCTGGAGGCTGAAAGAAAGCAAGCGGCCGATCATGTGCAGCGCCTGACTGAGCGCAAGGAACTGCTCGAGCATCAATTCGCCATGCTCGACGAATTGAAGCCTGAAAGCGGCGAGTTTGCAGCGCTTGAACGCGAGCTTGCAGCGCTGGCCAATGCCGAAGATCTCGCGGTAGCGCTCCACGACATCGCTCAGCGATTGCACTACGCCGACGATGCGGCAGTCAGCGCAGCGCTGCTGGAAAGCGAAAGGCGACTGAGCCAATCCGTCGAGAGCCATTGCGAACTTGGAGAATACGCCACGATGCTCGAAGAGGCGCGACTGCGGGTGGACGACGTGGCGCGGGAACTTCGCGGCATAGCCGACCGCACCGAACACGATCCGCAGCGTATCGCAGCAGTCGAAGAGCGAATGTCCGCCCTGCAGCAGCAAGCGAGAATCCACCAAGCGAATCCTGATGCGCTGGACGAAACCCTGGTACAGCTGCAATCAGACCTTGGCTCCGTACAATCTGAATTCGACGGCATCGCATCGATTGATCGGGATATTGAAGCAATCAAGTCCGAACACCGCGCATTGTCGTGCAAGCTGAGCGAAGTTCGCACCGAGGCAGCATCTGCGCTTGAACGCCAAATTACCGAGTCTATGCACGGACTTGGCATGGAAGGCGGCGTATTTCAAATTGAACTGATTCGCGAGCGCGACGATGAATACACAGGATACGGACACGAAAACATTCTGTTCAAGGCCGCGACCAACCCAGGACACAAGGCCGAACCGCTGTCAAAAGTCGCTTCCGGCGGAGAGTTGTCGAGACTCAGCCTCGCGCTTCAGGTCAATGCTTCGGGGCTGTCGGAGGTGGCGTCGATCGTGTTCGACGAAATTGATGTAGGAATTGGCGGGCGCGTTGCCGAGAGTGTCGGCAGATTGCTGCAGCAGCTCGGCAAGTCAGTCCAGGTTCTGTGCATCACCCATCTAGCGCAAGTTGCGAGCTGCGCAAATCATCAGCTGAATGTGGTCAAGTCCAGCGCAGACGAATCGAAGGTGGATATCCGGCTTTTGCAGGATGACGAGCGCATATCCGAACTCGCCCGAATGCTTGGAGGTGCTAAAATAACCGCCCAGGCAACAGAACATGCAAAGCAAATGCTTTCTGCCAATCTGCAATGACTCAGGCTTCAGTACAACTTTCGCAACAGATCGCATTGCGCGACGGTCATACAGGCGATGTCGGGCAAATCTACAGTCTTTTGGAGAATTTTGCCGCACAAGGCATAATTCTGCCGCGCACCAAGTTTGAGATACTGAACCAGCTGCCGAAATTCAGCGTCGTCGAAGCTGACGGGCAAGTACTCGGCTGCGGTGCGCTGGAAATCTTCACCCAGGAACTTTGCGAGATTCGCAGCCTTGTTGTCGACCCGTCGTGCGAGAAGCGCGGTTTTGGGCGAATGATCGTAGGAGACCTGATTGAGCGGGCGCGAGACATGGGACTGTCGCGGATTATGGCGCTGACCTACGTGCCGGAATTCTTTCACCGGATCGGCTTTCGCACCGTGCCAAAGGAGATCTTTCCTGAAAAGGTCTGGGGCGTTTGCATAAAATGCTCAAAATTCTACGACTGTACCGAAATCGCCGTTCTCAAAGAGCTGAATTGACAAGGTCATAGGCATTATGCCTGGCCGAAACGGAATTGTTCATACATTGATTCAAATGAAGAAAATCCTATTGCCAGCCGTCGCGTTGGTGCTGGCGGCCGCCGTATCCGGATGCCAGATCTACCGGGCAGACATCCATCAGGGTCAGGACTCGGCGGCAGACGAGGCCGACAAACTGACAATCGGCATGACGCGCGAGCAGGTTGCCGACATCATGGGCACCCCGCTGGTGGTGGACAAATTCAGAGACAACCGGTGGGACTACCTCTACAGCGTCGCGATCGAAGGCGGGGACCCTACGGTGCTAAAACGGACTACGGTTATTTTCGATGGCGACCGCGTGGCCGAAATTATCGAAATCAAAGCAGACTCGGAGGAATCCCCCGAGAGTTCTCAGGATAATTAGCGCGAGCCGCGGCGACTGCGTGCGCCCGAGCGGCATTGCGAACCGACTAGCCCATCCTCTGCATGCGCCGGCCGCCCATGAGATGCATGTGCAGATGAAACACCTCCTGCCCGCCGTCGCGATTGCAGTTGACAGTCAATCGATAGCCATCGGCGTCGATGCCGTTTTCTTTCGCCAGTTTTGCAGCGATCACAAACAGGTGCCCCAGGGACTGCTCATCGTCCGGCGTCACATCGTTGACTGTAGGAATCGGTGTTTTCGGCACAAGCAGGATGTGCACCGGAGCCTGCGGACTGATGTCCTTGAAGGCAATTAAAGTGTCGTCCTCATAGACGATGTCAGCCGGTATTTCCTTTGCGATGATCTTTGAAAAAATTGTGTCTTGCGCCACGGGACCTCCCTATTCGCTCCAGTATTCTAAATGCTTGCAGTGAAAATCGGTAAATCATTCTCGGCAAATGATAGAATCGACATTTTAACCTGATTCAGCAATTCGACATGCCTGGCAGGCAGGTCTGAAGCACCGAATCTGTAATATTGGCATTGACGAAGGGAGAAACAGCAATGGAGCCATTTCGCAGCTATCGCATCAATCAAGTTGCCGACGGCGATCGCAAGAAGATATCCGCCAATTTCGAACAAATGAGCATTGATGATTTGACCGAAGGCGATGTCGTCATCCGCACGAGTTACTCGACGATCAATTTCAAGGATGCGCTTGCTGCGACCGGCAAGGGAAAAATCCTGCGGCGATACCCGCTCAACGGCGGAATCGACTTGGCCGGAACGGTGGCTTCGTCAAGGGACGCACGCTATAGGGAAGGCGACCAAGTACTGGTATGCGGCTGCGGATTGTCGGAAATTCATGACGGCGGATATTCCGAATACGCACGGCTTCCCGGCGACTGCATCGTACCGATGCCGTCGGGGATTACGCAATACGATGCGATGGCCATAGGCACTGCCGGCTTCACCGCTGCTATAGCTGTCATTCGCATGGAAGACAACGGACAAGTTCCCGAGCGCGGTCCCATCGTTGTAACCGGGGCTACGGGCGGTGTCGGGAGTTTTGCGATCAACATGCTTTCAAATATCGGCTATTCGGTCACTGCATTTTCAGGCAAGCCTCAGTTTGACGGATACCTAAAGGATCTCGGTGCGACTGACATCGTAGACCGGCACACAGTGGAAATGGGAACCCGGCCTCTTGAAAGCGCTGTCTGGGGCGGCGCAGTCGACAATGTCGGCGGAGATACGCTGAACTGGCTGACCCGCACTGTGCGTCCGTGGGGCAATATCGCGTCAATCGGTCTCGCCGGCGGCATCGGACTGAATTCAACGGTGATGCCGTTCATCATTCGAGGCGTTTCCCTGCTTGGCATCAACTCGATCGAGATGCCTCGCGAAGTCCGCGACTTGGCCTGGCAGCGATTGAGTGGCGACTTGAGTCCGAAATTGGATTCGATCGTGAAAAGCGTTGTCGAGTTCGATGATCTGCCGTCGGCCTTCGATCAGTTCATGGAAGGAACCGTAGTGGGACGGGTCGTCGTCAAGGTGCAGTAAAGCTTCAAATCGAACGAAAGCTGATTTTGATTCGTGCGCTGAGCCTGTTTCGACCCAGATTGACGGTGTTTCAATTCTTGGGCCGAAATCAAAATTTTTCTATCGGTCAGCGTGGATCCATGGAAATCGCTGAAAATGCCCGAAAAGTCAGCGTGCGACGAACCCGGAAAACCGGCATGGCGGAAAAACCGTGCAAACCGCGAGAAGGCGAAGTATTCGCTGAATAATCTGATATGAGCGAACGCATCAGCGGATTCGATTCCGCCAGTCCGGGCAAAACGCTCGGAAAGCCGCTGAACCTTCCTTGCGGAGCAGTTCTGAAAAACAGACTCGCCAAGTCGGCGATGTCGGATTCGCTCGGAAACGGCGAAGGCAATCCGACACAGACTCAGGTCCGGCTTTATGAGAGGTGGGCTCAATCCGGGGCCGCACTGTCCATTATCGGTGAGGTTCAAGTTGATCCGCGCTATCCGGAAAAGCCTGGAAATCTTGTGCTTGGAGCGCATTCCGACAAATTGGCAGTTCAGTCGCTGGTCAGCCGTTCCACAGTCGATGGCGCACATCTGTGGCCGCAACTCGGTCATGCCGGAGCGCTCTCGCACTTGCCGATCAGTCATCCCAAAGGGCCGTCTGCGCTGAACATCAACGGTCTTCATTGCGATGGCATGTCGGCTGAAGAAATCCGCGATCTGCCAAGCATCTATGCAAAAGGCGCTGCGCATGCGCAGAGTGCAGGATTCACCGGTGTTCAAATTCACGCCGGTCACGGGTTTCTGCTCAGCCAATTCCTATCTCCGCTGTTTAACCGGCGGACCGACGGCTACGGCGGCTCAATCGAAGGACGATGCCGAATCGTACTCGAAGTGATTGAAGGGATACGGCATGCCGTTGGACCAAAGTTCCCCGTCACAATCAAGATCAACTCTACCGACAAGCTCGAAGGAGGATTGACGCAGGAAGATGCTTTGGAGGCGGTACGTCTTGTCGGCCAAACGTCGATCGATCTGATTGACATCAGCGGCGGCACCTATTTTCCAGGAGCAACAGCAAGCTCCGAAGGGTCATCGGATGGAGGTCCATACTTTCTGAATTTTGCACGACTGGCGAAACAGGCGGTGGATGTGCCGTTGATGCTGACGGGAGGTTTCAAAAGGCGCGAGCAAGCAGTGGAGTCTGTAGCAAGCGGCGCGGTCGACATGGTGGGGTTGGCGCGTGCCATGGCACTTTTTCCTGAACTTGCACAAGCCTGGCTGAGCGAGGCTGGCGGCGATCCGGAGTTTCCAAAGTTCAAGTCGCGGCCGCCCGGCGGCGTGACCGCGTGGTATACCATGCGATTGACTGCTTTGGGAGAAGCCATGGAGGACGCGTTCGAAATGGATCTTCCGACTGCCATCACCACCTATGAAAATCGCGATGCGCAACGCTGCGTCAAGTGGAGCGAGAAGTTTGCGCACTTGCACAATCCGGACTGAAGACTAGGAAGGCTTCGCCGATTTCCTGCATCGGCCATTTGCCTGCCTATAGAAGCAGGGCTATCACCGAAAATGGCAAGACAGTTCGCCCGTTCATAAGAATTTCGATCTCAGATGCCATTCGAACAATAGCGACATCCGCAAGCGGAACGGTGCCCTGCAATTGCCAAATAGCTGATATCTGAATTTCGATGTGCAAATTTGTATCAGATTGCAGCAAGTTGAATTCGAGTTCGCTTTGCGCCGCTATAGGGTGGCTGAGCCATGTCCGCATTTGCCAAGTCGCAAATTCCGATACTTTCATTGCTCACATCCCTGCTTGCGGAACATATCGCGACTCGGAATCGAAAATGCTGTACGCTTGCGGACGCAGTATCACAGAAAATTGAACAGATGCCACAGAACCTGACTTCGATTGCACAAAGGCGGCACAGTTGCAGCAAGGCGAGTAAGTCTACCGCAGAGCGAGCAGAATGATCCGCCCTGTGCGCAGCAGGCTTCGCACCGCGGAATTCGTTCCGCTCATTGCGTTCCTGATGTCGCTGGTAGCACTCAGCGTCGATGCAATGCTGCCGGCGCTGCCGGCAATCGGACGAGATCTGGGAGTGCAGCACGAGAACGACGCACAATTCGTCATCACCTCCTTGTTTGTCGGTCTCGGATTGGGGCAATTGCTATTCGGCCCTCTTTCCGATCGAATTGGCAGAAAGCTCGCGATCATCGTCGGACTCATGCTGTTTATGGCCGGATGTGTTATTTCTCTTGTCGCCACCTCATTTGATGCGATGATTGCAGGCCGTGTGCTGCAAGGCATCGGAGCTGCGAGTCCGAGGGTCGTGACCATGGCGCTGGTTCGCGATCAATTCAGCGGACAGCAAATGGCAAAGCTCATGTCGTTCGTCATGGCCATATTCATACTTGTTCCCGCAGTTGCACCGCTGCTTGGGCAGACAATCTTGTTGTTCGGGGACTGGAGGGCAATTTTTGCGACATTCCTCGCCATGGCTGCAATCGTCTTCGCCTGGTTCGCAATTCGCCAGCCCGAAACGCTCGCGGTTGAAAAACGCCTGCCGTTCTCTGTTGGCTCGATCTCCAATTCGCTCGGGGTCATTGTGCGCACCCGACCATCGCTTGGCTACGCACTTGCTACCGGACTGGTGTTTTCGCCATTTGTCACATACCTGAGCACTGCGCAGCAGATATTCCAGGTCACTTACGACACCGGTGCTCTGTTCCCGGTTTACTTCGGCATTCTGGCGCTTGCGATCGGCGCGGGTTCGGTTGCCAACGACCGGCTGCTCAACCGATGGAGCATGCATCAAATTTCAAACACTGCGGCATTCGCTGTCGCCGTCGTTTCCACCGTTGCATTCCTGGCCTTTGTCCCTTTCGATGGTCTGCCGCCATTTTGGCTCTATCTCGGATATTTGGGCGTCGTGTTCCTGTGCATGGGAACATTGTTCGGAAATCTCAACGCGCTGGCAATGGAACCGCTCGGCCATGTAGCCGGTGTTGGCGCGGCGCTGGTATCGTCTCTTGCCACCTTCGTTGCGGTCGCATTCGGCGGAGTGATCGGACAGTTCTTCGATGGCACGGTCATTGTTCAGGTTGGCGCATTCGCTTTGTTCAGCCTAGCCACGCTGGCGGCGATGCAATGGGGAATTCATAGCGGCTACAGGCAGAACAAGTCATAGGACCGATCGAGTCCTTCTGGCATCAATGCCTCTGCTTTGAGGCAGTTCATCAATGAATCGCCGAATAGCCTTATCAGGCGAAGCGTCACGTGACAATTCGGTGCCGCAGGTGGTAAATGCCGAGGATGCGGTAACTCCTGCGATACTGATCAAGCGAGGCGGCGAGTATCCGCAATTTTGGCAAAGCGATAAGTCGTTTGTGGAAGTGATGGAATCCATCTACTCGCGTGTTGCCAGCAAGAACAAAGCCAACCTGTAACCATTGCGAAATTCCGCGCTCGCAACACCGGCGTTACTCTCAGAATCGCTTGCCTGCGCGAAATAGCCACGATCCGATCGTCATTTGATGTACGCCCTATGGCTTGGTAACGGGATTCCATTCCTGCCAAAGAAGTCCCTTTTGTGTAAGTTGGTATTGTTGCAGGCGGCTGCGCGGCTTTTCAGGAATCGTCATTTCAATCAGTCCGGCATTCAGTGCCGGACTGATGTAGAGCTCGCGAAACGATTTGCGATCCGAAAGACCGAGAGCAGTTTGCAGCGCATCCCGGTTCATGGCACCTTGAATCACCGTCAACAGGTCGCTGACTTGGGGGGTGACTTGGGGGGTGACTTGGGGGGTTGAAGTGGCTACAGCATCCAGAATCATCCGCAGCATGAAAGTAATGAATGGCGCCGAATCGGTATTCCGCGTGCTTTCCTGCAGGGCAAGATAATATTCATCCTGATGCTCGAATATCAAGCTTTCGACCGGAATTTCCGCAAGCAAGGGGTTCCAGCGCGCCAGGATCAAACTTTGCCACAACCGTCCCATGCGGCCATTACCGTCGGCAAAAGGGTGAATAAATTCAAATTCATAGTGAAAGACAGAGCTTGCAATCAACGGGTGATTTTCGGTTTCTGCCAACCATTCGAGCAGATCAGTGATCAAGTGAGCAACTCGACTTGCTGGAGGCGCGACATGCGTAATTTGGTTCCCCGTCATAACTCCGGTGCCGCCGCTGCGATACATGCCCGATTCGTCAATCAAGCCGGCCATCAGTATCCGGTGTGCTTCCAGCAGATCTTCTTGGGCTTCCGGGTTCCACTTATCGAAAAGATCGTAGGCCGCCAAGGCATTTTTCACTTCCTGCACCTCGCGCGGCGGTGCAATAACTCGCTTGCCACCCACAATTGCCGTAATTTGGGCCTGGCTTAGCGTATTGCCCTCAATCGCCAGCGATCCTTGAATGGTTCGAATTCGGTTTATGCGCCTTAGCCGCAGCGATCTCGCCTGATCGATCAGCACCGTCAGTCTTCCGAGATTTTCGCTGATCGTTGCGACTTGATTCAGGATTGCCGGAGTTATGGTATAGGGAGGTCGGTAATTCAATGTGCATCCGATGCAATTCAAGCGTCTTATTGATCAATCATACCCGCTACCGCACAATTCAAGATATTTCTATTTTGGCGTCGGGCTCAGTGATGCCTGCCGGCTCAATCACTCGACTGGATGGGGGATCCGCACAACGCAGCGTTCACAATGAAAATCAGACTTAAATCGACTTCATATAAATATAGATCTAAGTATTTGATTTAATATGTTCTGATAATAGGAATGACATCGCAACGACGCCGCCGGTCATCGAATATTTTTTCTATGACATCGATATGCTATATGAATGACCATTCAAGAGCGTCAAGACTTGGTAGCCAAGTTGGCATATTTGGAGGAATGCATGAATACCAGACAAGCAGAAAACGAAACCGCGTTCGAACGACAAAAAAGGAAACTGGCAAGAAGTGATGCATTGAATCTCTGATGGATCATTGGATTCGGTATTTAACCGCTACGGCGTCAGCATTTTAGGGACCAGCGAATGATGAAGCCACATCACCAATTTCAAGGTCGAGTCATAAAGAATCCGAATACTCGATATACGTTCCTATGCAGCTTGATTGTCGCGCTACAGTTCAAGCGCTGATTAAAGCAAAAGGGCATGCATAGCCATACCTACGCGCAAGCGCATCGGAGCGTTGCGCAAGCGCTGCGTAAAATTTAATCTGACCGCTGAGCGAACGAGGCGCCAGCCAATGGGCATTTGCCAGCACCTCACCAAAGCGCCCCTGCAGTTATCTGGATATTGTCCATCGACAAGCCGACGGCTTCGTCACAGCACAGGAAGACAGCCGTTGCAGCGACCTCATCGGGCTGAATCAATCGATTTTGAGGATTGTCGGCAATAATTTCGTCAATTACCTCGCTAGCGCTGCGACCGCGTCCTTCGCGCTGAGCAATTTCCTCAACGTTTTCCCGCATCAGCTTCGTATCGACCCATGTCGGGGAAACCATGACGCAACTGACACCTCGCGGAGCGCCTTCAAGTGCTACGCAGCGCGTCAATCCAAGAAGCCCGGCCTTAGATGCGCAATACGCCGGATTGTCCTTCCAGCCGACAGTTGCCGCGGTCGACCCGATATTGATGATTCGTCCCCAGCCGCGCTGCATCATTGCGGGCAAGACTGCCCGAGTCAGGCGAAACGCCCCTGTCAGGTTGGTTTCGATAATTTTCTGCCACAGCTCATCAGTGTGTTCCGAAACACTTTGCTCGACTGTGATTCCTGCTGCGTTAACGAGAATGTCAATCGGTCCAATCTCTGCTTGCGCGCTCGCAACAAATGCTTCCACGGATTCTGAACCGCAAACATCGAGACGGCCGCAGAAGACGCCTTGTCCATATGCCAGGAGAGATTCGCGCACTGCGCCAATTTCACTTTCTCCGCGAGTTTCATTGCGAGACCCGACCGCCACGGAAGCGCCAAAGCGAGCCAGTCTCAAAGCTGTAGCCAGTCCCACACCGGAAAATCCTCCAGTGACCAATGCGGCGCGACCGCTCAAAAAATTTGCATCCGGATAAGTCAATTTCTCTTGCATTCCTTAGTTCCTTGGCGTCCGCAGCGATTGATCGCAGGCTGCCGCCATGCCAAGCGCGAAAGCTGTCCGACGCACGCCGAAGGCGATGCCTCAAGCCATGCGTTTCTGGTAATATACTCCTCAGCGGTCAGGTATGTTATGTCGAAATTGCACTGGCCGCTCACGGCCCGGCGGTGGTGCCCGCGGGCCACTTTCTTGCGATTTGACTCACTGCTTCGCAGTTCGTGTGCTACAAAGTCCTGACTTCTTACAAAATGGCCTGATGGTGGCTAAACCGTAATCTGGCTGACCTGCCTTATACCGTAAAACAAGTCGCAGCACCCTAGTTCCAGCGCGGGATAAATCGAAATGCATCCGATCATCGCCCTATGGTCACACCCGCGGTCCATGTCGACTGCTACGGAACGGATTATGCGCGAACGCGGCGATCTGACGTGCTTTCACGAGCCTTTCATGTACGACTACTACATCAATCGGAAAGTGCGCACCATGCCGTATTTCAAGCCCAAAGCAGGACACCCGGTTGAATATCGGGATGTGCGCGACATGCTTGTAGAACAAGCCGACTACTCCCCGGTATTTTTCAAGGACATGAGCTACTACGTGATGCCGCATCTGCTGGATGATGCCGAATTCCTCGACCGCCTGACGAACTGTTTTCTCATCCGCAATCCGGTCGCATCAATTGCTTCGTACTTCAAGCTGGACCCTGATGTCACCAGTGACGAAATTGGCCTGGAGGCGCAATTCATACACTATGACGCCGTGCTTAAGTCATCGAATTGCAAGCCCGTGGTCATTGAGGCGGAAGACATTCGGTCTGACACCGAAGGAACAATCAATGCCTTGTGGAATGAAATCGGACTGCCGCCAGCCGATCACGCATTCAAATGGAAAGATCAAAACCCAGAAGATTGGAAACAGGTCGCAGGGTGGCACAGCGATGTCCTCGAATCAAAAGAAATTCGGCCGATCACGCCAGAGGAATTGCAGACCCAGTCGCAGCAGTTTGAGGAACTAAGCGCGGTTTTTCCTCGCATGACGGAATACTTGAAGCATCATCAATATTTTTATAATTCACTTAAACAATACTCGATAAATAATTGACAATATTGTTTTATCTTTTAGTTGTCATCCATGTCTATCGCTTTTCTGAAACAAGGAACCTGTCTTTACCGAATAGTCGGCAGTGCAGAGGACAAAGTGCAAGGCGGCAATCGAACATTTCACATTGTTAAGTTGCGTGCCTTCCTATGCGTGCTCCTCCAAAGCAGTCAACCGGTCAAAAAAAGCTCCCATACCCCGATGTCGGACGGACAGGCGCGAAACTGAAACGGCGTCCGTCCTTCAGTCCGGTCCCGTCCGGGCGAGATATGAAAGTGCTCCGAATTGACCCTTAAAAACTGCTCCGCTGTCCCAAATCCGCAAACACTGGCGATTTGCGCAATCGACATGTCCAGGTGAGTCACCAGACCACGAGACCGGTCCAGTCGGACATTGGATGCAGTACCCGGATCGGAGTAACGCCGATAATTCGTTTGAATAGACGCTGGAGATTCCTCTCAGAAAGTTATGGTGCGTCAGCAATATCCTTCGGACTTAGCAGGTCTTCCGCATTCATTTACATTCGAATCACCGCATCGCGCAACTTGGGCGGCATGGCGTAGCCAATCGGTTCGAGTTCGCGCTTGACTTGAGCCTCGTTGCCCATGCGGTACCGCTCCTTGAACAGATAGAACGCCGATGCGCTCGTCAGATCCATTCTGTGATGGCTCCGGATCGGTCGAAGGGCCAGATCCGTCGCCGCTGTGCTGGCGCAGCAAGTGATTCGGTCACGGTCAATCACGTAGAGCGCCTCTTCAAAGACTAGTCTTAGAAAGGGTTCCTGAACGGCGCCACCGTGTTCGTAGTGAACAGTAGCCCGATAGCCGTTCAGCAAAGCCCAGTCCGGTAAGCACGAAATCGCCGTACCAATGCCTGCGAGCACAGTGCCCTGTCTGGCCCATTTGACGAACCAGTCTCCGAGTTTGGCGAATTGATGCCGCTTCGGAGCCGGATTCGCATTCACTGCAACCAGATCAAACTCTTCAGATTCTCCCGTCATTGCGTCCACATCTAAAGACACTCCATTGCTCGCCGTAATCGCATTGTCATCGTGCGTAATCAAGGCTCCAGCGATAGGTGCTGGAGCCTCGAACGTCGTTTGCAGCGCGAGACGGATCCGGAAGTGAAAACGCCGCACCGGCATTAAAATCAGGCAGCAAAAACATCGAAATGCGAATTTGAATCCGTCGGTCATCGTGTTGCCGCAATTGCACAGAAATTTGGCGAATAATTTCATGCTCGCTGATTCATTCGCGCGTATATTGTGCTTGTCCAGCCGTTTTGCATGCAACAAACAAAAAAAGGGCAATGCCGATGAATGCAGTGTTAAGCCAGCAGCAAATTGATCATCTCCGAAAGGGATTTGATCCCATGCCTCAACGTTCCTATTCGATCAACAAGGTTTGCTACACCGACCCTCATTTTCTCAAAGTCGAAAAGGAGCAGATTTTTCAAAAAACATGGCAATTTGTCTGCCACGAGGAGAAATTGCAGAGTACGGGCGACTATGTCACCGCTGACATTCAAGGTCAGAGTATTTTTGTCGTTCGTGCCGATGATGGCGAACTCAAGGCGTTCTACAACGTGTGCAAGCATCGCGCCCACGAACTGCTGCAAGGCGAAGGCTCGACGCGACATATCACCTGCCCCTATCACGCATGGATGTATAGGCTGGACGGCTCTTTGTTCAAGGCCAGAAAGAGCGAGCATTTGGAGAATTTTGACATCGACAAGGTTTGCCTGACCTCGATCCGCATTGAAACATTCTGTCATTTTGTCTTCGTCAACCTCGACCCCGATGCGCCTTCTCTGGCAACGCAAACCGGAAATCTGGAAAACGAAATAGGGAACTTCGCACCGGACATCGCCAAATTGACATTTGCCCACCGACTGACCTATCGGGTTCAGGCGAACTGGAAAGCGGTAGTCGACAACTTTCTGGAGTGCTACCACTGTCCGGTCGCGCATCGCGATTTCTGCTCGATCATCGATATGAAGACCTACCAGGTCACGACGCATGGCATCTACTCGAGCCATATGGCCAAGGCAAAGAGCTCCGGAAATAACGCCTACAACATCGAAAACGCCAGTGTGACCGACCATGCGGTGTGGTACCTGTGGCCCAACATGACACTCATGCGCTATCCCGGACGCGGCAATTTCATGGCATGGCGCTTTTATCCAGTCAGCGAAACCGAAACGGATGAAGTGTTCGATTTCTTTTTACAAACCTCCGAACCCAACGACGACGAAATAGAAGCAATCAAGTTCATTGACGATGTGCTGCAGCCCGAAGACATCGCACTCGTAGAAAGCGTGCAGCGAGGCATGCGCACACCGGCATTTGAACAAGGCCGCTATCTGGTCGACCCCGAGGACAGCGGGCTGAGCGAGCATGCGGTGCATCATTTTCATTGTCTGGTGCTACAAGCGTACGAGCAGGCCAAGACGTCATGAATGCCGAAGCTGCCGACAGATTCGACACCGTTGCCGTCCTTGGCGCAGGCGTTATCGGCGCAAGCTGGACAGCCTTGTGCCTGGCAGCCGGTCTGCGGGTAAATGTATTCGACGTATCGCACGACATCGAGAAGAAAGTCAACGCATTTGTGGACGGCGCTTGGTCGGCGCTTGAGCAATTGAATATGACCGGCAGCGGCGACCGTAGCCGTGTTGTGTTTTACAGCTGTGCCGGCGATGCTGTGCGCGGTGCCGATTTCGTTCAGGAAAACGTACCCGAGCACATCGGAATCAAGCATGCGCTGTATCGTGAAATTGAACCGAAACTGTCTCGAAACACGATCGTGGCATCCTCGGCTTCAGGATTGATGGTCAAAGAACTGCAGCGCGGCTGGAATGATCCCGGTCGCTTCATTCTGGGTCATCCGTTCAATCCGCCCCATTTGATTCCGCTTGTGGAATTGCTGGGGAACGAGCATACCGCCGAAGGTGTACTCGACACGGCGGAAAATTTCTATCGGCGTATCGGGAAAACAACCATTCGAGTCAAGAAAGAGGTGCCGGCCCATGTCGCCAACCGATTGCAGGCTGCGCTGTGGAAGGAGGCGATTCATCTGGTGCAAAGCGGTGTTGCTTCTGTAGAGGATGTCGACAAGGCGATCTGGGCGGGTCCCGGACTGCGCTGGGGCGCAATGGGGCCGCATATGCTGTTTCATCTAGGCGCCGGCCCAGAGGGCATGCGCGAATTCTGTTCGCGCTATGCCGACAGTTTCCACCGCTGGTGGGATGCATTGGGCGACGTGCAAATCGACCAGAACACAGTCGAAGACCTGGTCGCCGGCATTGAAGGCGAAGCCAGAGGGCGAAGCACCGAGTCGCTGGCTGCAGAGCGCGATGCGCTGATCTTGGAGTTTCTCAAAGGTCGCAAGCGCATTTCAAGCAGTCGGCGAACTGAACGGGGTTGACGAAAAACTTATTATTCAATCCGGAGAAATTGATCATGGGGCAAATTCTTGAAGGTAAAACGGCAGTTGTAACCGGAGGCGAAGGAGGCATCGGCCAAGCAATATGCACCCGTTTCGCAAGCGAAGGCGCAACCGTAGTGTCCGCAGACCTGAGCCGGCGCTCTGAGCCGAACAATGGCGTTCGCTTTATGGAATACGACGTCACCTGCGAGCGCAACGCTGCATCATTTTTTGAACTGTTAAGTCAGGAGTGGGATCGACTTGACATCCTGGTCAATGCAGCGGGAATTGAAATCGAAAAGACGATTGAGGAAACTTCGCTGGAAGAATGGAATCGTATTTTTGCAATCAACGTGACAGGCACATTTCTTGCATCCAGACATGCCCTGCCCCTACTGCGGCGCTCCAATGGGGCGAGCGTTATCAACTTCGGATCCTATGACGGGTTCATCGCCGATCCCAAATTGGCTGCATATTGCGCAACCAAGGGGGCTGTCCATGCCCTCACTCGAGCCATGGCATGCGATCACGGGCCGCAAGGCATTCGAGTCAATGCCGTATGTCCAGGATATGTCGACACACCGATGCTCGCCAGCTTCTTTGCCGACCGCGCCGACTCGGAGACCTTGAAAAAGGCGGCACGGGATGCTCACCCAATGCGAACCTACGGCCAGCCCGAAGACATCGCCAATCTTGTCAACTGGCTGGCATCCGACGAGGCCCGCTATGCCTCCGGACAGCTGTGGGTGATCGACGGCGGTCTGAGCGCCCAGGTCCAGCAGATGCACCTGTAGCGCCAGCCGTAGATCATTCGTCATGGGGCATTAGCCATTTCAACCGGAGGTTTGCCTTGAAAAATAACAGTGTGATTATTACCTGCGCCGTGACCGGAGGCATTCATACTCCATCAATGTCGCCTTATCTGCCGATTACCCCGGCACAGATTGCCGATGCCGCCGTAGGTGCGGCTGAAGCCGGAGCGGCGATCGTCCACCTTCATGCACGGGACCCGCAAGTGGGTCGGCCCGACTACCGACCGGAAACCTTTATGCAGTTTCTGCCGGACATTGGCGAACGAACCAATGCGATCGTCAATGTATCTACGGGCGGAGGACTTGGCATGACGATTGATGAACGGCTGGCTGCCGCTTTACACGCCAGTCCGGAAATGGCGTCACTCAACATGGGATCATTGAACTTCGGAGTTTTCCCGATGGCCGAGAAATACGCAGATTGGAAGTTCGAGTGGGAGAAGCCGTTTCTGGAAATGACAAGAAACTTTATCTTTCCCAATACTTTCAAGACAATAGAGTATGCTCTTAAAGAGCTTGGCGAGGAACATGGAACACGATTTGAGTTTGAGTGCTACGACTTAGGACATCTTTACAATCTGGCCTATTTCGTCGACCAGGGCTTGATCAAGCCCCCGATGTTTGTCCAACTCATATACGGAATCCTAGGTGGCGTTGGAGCGGACCCTGACAATCTGGCGCATATGCATTCAATTGCATGCAAGCTATTCGGCGATGATTTCGAATGGTCGGTACTGGCTGCCGGGCGATTCCAAATGCCATTTGCCACTCAGGCGGCAACCATGGGCGGAAACTTGCGCGTAGGACTTGAAGACAGCCTCTGGCTCGGCAAAGGCGAACTCGCCAAATCCAATGCCGAACAGGTTGCCAAGATTCGCACGATCATCGAATCGCTCGGCCATTGTGTCGCGACACCTGATGAAGCGAGGACCAGACTGGCACTCAAAGGTCAAGGCAACGTCAAGTTCTAGGTCGAATTCGGGGCAATACGCAGCGAATCGGATAATTCTTAAAGCGCCTCGCGACCCGGGACCAGCCCTTTCGCACCCGTACTCAAGAACGTACCTGGCACCGTATCGCCGACGAATCCGGCATGAGCATTGGGTGCTACGCGAACCTGCAATGGTTCCTGAGCCGAATGATGCCTGGTAGTTACAGCAGTTAGACCATGCCATGTCTGCTATAACCGAAACATTGTGATTCTTGCCCGAATTGACGCCGACAATCCGCCACCGAATGCGGTTTTTGGTGGTCGCAATCTTTTACAACATTCCAAAATTGCTGCAGAAAGGCAATGAGTCGACCTGCGCTAGCGCCTGCCGCGCCAATTCAGATAACTGAGCGAAGTGACAGATCAATCGCGGTCAAGAAATCAATTCCAGTACTCAAGTGCATCATTTGCGGCCTTATAATAATTTTTGACATATATCGATATGATAGGTATTATAAATATTTACCGACTAATGCATCACGCAGAAATTTATCGATCAGCAATATTTTCAAAATCTTACATAAATTTCTTCGATTGCAGAACAATTCCTATTCGAGATGCAGGACTATGAAAACCAAACGTTACGCTTACACACTTCCTCGTAAATTTTGGCTGCATTGCCAAATTTTTACAGGGCTTTTGGTTTTAATCGTTTCTTCTCCGCTGGCTAATGCAACGACGGTCAAAGAGGGCGAAGGCGAGACGATGGAAATTGAATTTAAGTTGCCTGGTCCTGTGAGTTCAGGACTAAGGATCAAGTACGACTACAGCACTGAAAACAATGCTGCAAAAGCAGGTGATGACTATACCGCGGTAAGCGGAACAATTGTGTTCGAGCAATTTCAGCAAACCAAGAAGATTTACATAAATATTCTCGATGACTCGGTGGACCGCGAGTGCGAGGAAGATTTCTATTTACATCTCAAAAATGCACGATCCCAATGGCTCGGAGGCACCATATATACCTACAATCCTTGCTGGAATTGTGGAATCAACGACTACGGTCAACGGCAGTGTCAATATTGCACAAGTTCTAAGACCTTTACCGGAGTAATTCTGGATAGAACGGATTCTTACTTCAACCAACATTATGGATCCTGCTACACCGGTTCTACTTACGGCGAATAACACGCTGAACATAAACAACTGAAAGTATTGACCAAAGGATGAGATGCAAAGAGTTCTCACGTTGGTCGACGATTTTCTTTTTCAGATTGTCTCTGTGCAGCAAATTTGCAACTGTGCGGCCCGGTATCCCGGGCAGGGGTATTCGGTTCACCTTACGGGGATAGCATTCGGTTGTTCCAAGTGCAGTCTTACTGGAATTCGCGCCGGACTCGCCTGATAGGATTCAAATGACCATTGGATTTGCCGGGGGTCGTCGGTTCTGGTATGGCATGGCAAATTACAAAAATGGATCTCCTGATACGAGGCAGAATCAGATGATGCCTCCTTCCTGCCGGCATATCGTAGTACCTTTTTGCTGATTGCAAGATCCACAGTAATTCCGATGCGGATTCGCACACTGCGTCTCCGGCCTCTGCGCGATCACGCGCTAAGTTGAAGGCTGCTTGCAAGGAGCGGCTTCATCGGTCAACCAACAGCAGCGGAAAACGCCCAGCTTGCCGGCAGGGGATAAAGCTGCCAATAGCAGTCGCGGAGCGTTTCGAACAGCTAAGACGACACAAACACCGTGCGCTCGTGACTGCCCTTGCCGGATCCGACGCGAAGCACCGCCTTGCCCGAATCGCTGGCCCTGACTTTCAGCGCAACGACTTCGCTGATGCACAACCCGGTGCTGTACGACACCCAGGTTGCATTGCGGTGGCGGATTGTAAAGCGACAATCAGGATTATTCCGGAAGCTTGGTAATTTGGAAATCGAACAGTAAGTATCTGTACTGCAACTTCGTCAACGCTGAAATTTAAAACCTTGGCAGCCGGAGGCCACGATGACCGCTTCGGGATTGGGGAGGCAAGGGGTTATGCTATATTAAGGGGCCATTAATACACTGGAAGAGGGCTCATGGGCACCATCATACAGTGCCCACGCCAATCTTCTGAGTTACAATGAGTAAACGGTAACGTAGCGATCTCGCTAATTGATAACAGGACGAAGGAAATATACCGATGAGTAGTGGCCAGCATGTTGTACGACTGCTAAAGCCAAAAGTGAATTACATACTCCTGGCGCTGGCAGCAACCGTCTACGCACCCGTGGGCATAGCATATGATGTAAAAGAATACGAAGGCAACACCATGGCCTTCGAAATAACCAAGCCAACGACAAGTGACGGTTACAATTATCCGGAGAAAGTCCGTTATTCATACAGTGTAAAAGACGGTTCCGCGAAAAATGGATCGGACTACAATGTCCCTGACGGAAAAACAGGCAAGATTGTTTTCCCGGAAGGCTCGGCAACGACCGCAAAGGTCAATATAAAATTATTCGAAGATGACCTTGACGAAGGCAACGGTGAGACACTGAAAGTCGTTCTGACTAGTCCTCAATACGAAGTTACTAACGGCATGTACTTGTACGGATTTTATTTGCCTACACACCTATCCTTTGATGGATTGATTCTTGATCCCGATTGATCAGCAGTTCTAGAACCCTCTGATTGATGCAGCATTCCACGGATTCCTTGCCAGGCGACAAGACAACCACTGTGCTGGGCAGTGCGGGTCACTTGCGAAATTCGTGGCCGTACCGAGCAACCGGTTGGGAGCGTTGCGAGTAGATCGTGTCGGGCAATACAGCGATCGCCCTTCGTAAGCTATTGGGACCGACTTCATTTGAGCCAAATTATCCCGAGACATCGGGAATCCGTACTACGTCGCGAAATTCGAGTTGAACGCCTTGGCGATAACCACACCACTGGCCGATCTGACTTCTGCGTACAATGGTGCGGATTCTTATCTATGGTGGAGGTGGCGGGAATCGAACCCGCGTCCGCGAGTCCTCCTCGCATTGGCTACTACATGCTTAGTCTATTCATTTTTTACAAACGCTTGCGCCTGAAAAGACAAGGACGACCAAACGCCGACCCCGCAGTACCGAAGCACCGGATTTCGCCTGCCGGATTACGAGGCATCCCGACAAACTAGTCTGTAAAATTTGACTCCAATTCATACCGTACAGACACAGTACTCATGGAGTTTAGCGGCTAAGCCGCCAAAGCGAAGTTGTCGTCGTTGGCAACTAATGTTTTGCAGCAGATTAACGAGGTGACTGCACCTCGGCATGCTCCAAAGGTCTTGTAACTCACGTCGAAACCGAGTCACCCCCAGAAGAATGCAAACATTGTAGCACGTCCTAGCCGGCAACGAATTCGGCACCCCTTTGTAACACCCGAATCGGAGTAAATCGACCAAATCCGTGTGCAATTTTGCAACCGCGCAGACACTCAAAATAAGTCACGAATTAAATTGACGCAAAATCGCCGCACGCTGATTCGCAGCTGCAGAATTCAAACCCAAACCGCGAGACCGATCACGGCTACGCATCATCACCCCGGCGCTGGCGTTCCTGATCTCTTTGCTTCAACGCGGCACGCTTGTCATACAGCTTCTTGCCCTTGCCGAGCGCAAACTGCAATTTAATGTTGCCGTCACTCCAATACATTCTCACCGGCACAAGAGTAAATCCTTTGCGTTCCACAGATCCGATCAGCCGATTGATTTGGGAGCGATGAAGAAGCAGTTTCCGGGTTCTTGTCGGATTCGCATTGACATGCGTAGATGCCGACTTGAGAGGCGAAATATGCGACCCCACCAGAAAAATTTCGCTTCCCTGCACCTTGACATAGCTTTCCTTGATGTTCGCCCTGCCCTGACGGATGCTCTTGACCTCCCAGCCTTGGAGCACTAGGCCGGCTTCGTATTTTTCCTCCAGAAAATATTCATGCGTCGCCTTTCTGTTCGTCGCAATCGTGTTTCCCGAATGGTCTTTCTTCTTCCCGCCAGCCATGTCAATAAACCGTAAATTATGCCTTCGCTACTCGAACCCAGGCCAGATCCCTCAGATGATCCGACTCGGTCGCTGAACGATATTCCAACCAAAAAGATCAGCTTTCCGATCAGGCGCGAGACTTTCTTCTCGCACGCCGCCCGCCTGATGCTCGCGGCCGAAATACCTCGCCCAGTTTTTCCTCGATGTCTTGAATCGTAGGCCGTTCTCCAGGCACATATCCTTTCAAAGCTTCGCAAATCTTCTCCACATGCTGCGGCTTTGTCCCGCAGCAACCGCCGATCACAGATGCGCCGGCATCCCGCGCGACCTGAGCATAGACAAACATTTGTTCGGGGCTCGCCGAATACTCGATCTTGTCGCCCACCCACTCAGGCACGCCGCAATTGGCCTTCGCCACCAAGGAAATCCTGCCGTTCGAGACTTCCGCCATTTCCGCTATGGCAGCCACGGTCTGCGCGGGGCCGACGCCGCAGTTTGAACCCACAGCAACTGGACGTCTGTCCATAGCCAGACAGATTCCAACCAATTCTGCAGGCTTAAGGCCCATCATCGTACGGCCATTGGTATCAAAGCTCGCGTTGACCGTAAACGGCAAATCCGTCTTGCACGCCGCTTCGACAGCAGCCTGAATTTCTTCTGCCGCAGACATCGTCTCAATCCACAAGACATCACACCCGCCGCGCTCAAGCGCCAGCGCCTGATCAGAGAATGCCGATACCGCATCTTCGGGTTGCACCTCGCCAAGGGGCGCAATCAATTCGCCGAGCGGACCCATGGAGCCGGCGACCAGCACTTCGCGGTTTGCCTGCTCAGCCGCTTTTCGTGCGATCTGCGCCGCCTTCTCATTTAGCTCATCGACACGATGTTCACTTCGATGCAACTTCATCCGCATCGCATTGCCGCCGAAAGTATTTGTCAGCACAACATCGGAACCGGCATCGACAAAGCTCGCATTCAACTCAAGCACCCGATCCGGAAAGTCCGCGTTCCACAGTTCCGGCGCATCACCCGAAACCAATCCTTTTTCAAATAGATTTGTACCAGTGGCGCCATCCATGACAACACACTCTCCTTCAATAAGCTTCCTGATGATCTCAGACATGTTCCACCTTCAAAACTTAGACATCAATCCATTGCATGCTGCCGTCAAACGACAATCTGAAACTATTCGGCACACTGTAAATAGGCAACCGCAATGTGAACGACCGCACACATTCATGCCGTATTGCGCATGCCGAATTCTTGCGACAGAATACCCTAAATCGTCTACATTCAGCTACAACGCTTCCACGAACATCGGCACTTGGCCAAGCGACGCCAATCGGACGCTATGCACCCATTATTACCCTTCGGTCAAGTTCTAAAACGCGCCTACGGTGTCTGTGGAAATTGCAGTCTCGAACAATGCCTATTCAAGTTTGTGATATTCAAGCCGGATTCATTCCGCAGTTGCCGGCCCAGCCATCGGTTCGCATCATTTGCTTTCCAATTTCCGCCTTGAGCTTTTCACAAAAGACAATTGCTATAATTGAATTCACGCATTCTTTGCAGAAACAGTATGAAGTTGTACTATCCAGGCTCACTGATTGACCCGATGGCATGCGCCAGAAACTGCAGGATCGCTTCTGTATTCGCGCTGGCTTGCATTCTTGCAGGATTCGTATTGCCTGTCCATGCCGCACAAGCCGAAAGCCCAAAACTGCTGATGTTCGAAGAAGACTACTGCTCATGGTGCGCCAGATGGAACGAAGAAATAGGCGGCATCTACCATGTCACCGAACAGGCTTGCTTTGCCAGTTTGGATCGTATCCAAATTACTGAAAAGCTGCACGATTCAATTCAGCTTACAGAACCGGTCGTTTATACGCCCACATTTGTTCTCGTCCACCAAAACAAGGAAATCGGACGAATAACCGGATATCCCGGAGAAGATTTCTTCTGGTATATGCTTGACGACCTGATCGAGGATCTCCCCGATTCGGCTCGCGAGCAAGCAAGCAGCGTCTGCCAGGCTTCATAGGCGCGCGCGCCGCAGCCCTTTTTGCCACGCTTGGATTTTCCTGATGACCACAATATCGCGGTCAGAATTTTCCCCGCACACGCCTGAACAGCTGTACGAACTGGTAAACGATGTCGATTCGTACCCCAAATTCATTCCAAACTGCTCTAAGACCCGAATCCTTGAGCGTTTCGAAGGCGGATACGTAGCACAGGTCGAATTGAAGTTTTCCGGATTCGGGCAATCGTTTGCCACGCGCAATACGACCCATCCGTACCAAAAAATCACCATGACGCTTGCGTCGGGACCATTCAAAAGGCTAAACGGCGCCTGGACGTTCGATACAATTGACGACTACGGGTGCCAGGTCACTTTCGAACTGGCCTATGAATTTGCATCAAGGCACTTCAATCGAATCCTTGGCCCGCTGTTCGGGCAATTCACCGACAGGATGGTACACGCATTTGTCAACCGAGCAAAAGTCGTATACGGCGCCGGGCGAGTCGATTCAGATTGAAGTTGCATTTGCCGAACCGCGCAAACAGCACATCGTTCGACTTGCAGTTGGGCCGATGACCACGGCCGAACAGGCTGTCGAAAGCTCAAAACTGAAAGAACTCTTTCCCGAGTTCGACTTTGACACCGCATCGCTGGGCGTATTCGGAAAGATCGTGCCGCGCGATCACCTGCTGGCAGACAACGACCGTGTCGAAGTGTACCGCGACCTGATTCAATCGCCCACCGAAGCACGCCGCAAGCGCGAGGCCAGACGCAGGAAAAAGTCAGTTCGAGTCAGAAGCTGAACGCGCGCGCAGTTCGTTGCGGCGCACCTTGCCCGTCGTAGTCATCGGCATCTCGTCGATATACTCGATGTGGCGCGGATATTCATATTTAGCCAATTGCGTACGGACAGACTGGCGTATGTTCTCGGTCAGCGCCTCATCGGCATCTACGCCGCGGTTCAGCACCACGTACGCTTTCACCGCTTCGCCTCGCAATTCATCCGGAACACCGATCACCGCCACCTGGGCGATCGCCGGGTGCTTCATCAGACAATCTTCAATTTCGCCCGGGCCAATGCGGTAGCCGGCACTTGAGATGACATCGTCCTTGCGCCCGACGAACCAGATATAGCCGTCTTCATCCTTATAGCCCGTATCGCCTGTGCCCCACCACCGACCGATGAATTTCGATCGGGTCGCTTCTTCATTGTTCCAGTAGCCCAGCACCATGACCGGATCATCGCGGTCGGCGGCAAGTTCTCCGATCTCGCCTGCCGGCAGCGGATTTCCTTCCTCGTCGACCGCTTCTACACGATGACCGGGGTAGGACTTGCCGATCGATCCGGGACGTACCGGCATCACTTCGGCGCAGTTGCCAGCAATATAGTTGAACTCGGTTTGCGCCCACATCTCATTGATCTCGATTCCAAACGCCTCTCGGCTCCAATGAAAGAGCTGCGCGCCGAGCGACTCTCCTGCCGACATGATCGATCGCATGTGAATGTCGTAGGCACTTCGCAAATCGCCGACCTGCCGAAGCATCTTCAATGCCGTGGGGGGAATGAATGCGTTGCGCACCCGGTATTTCTCCAGCAAATGGCACGCTTTCTCAGGGTCGAACTTGCCGCCGTCGTACCCCAGAACCGGAACGCCATAGTACATTGACGGCAGCAAACCGTCGAGCAATCCGCCCGTCCAGGCCCAATCGGCAGGGGTCCAGAAAAAATCGTCGCGCTGGGGAAAAAAGTTGTGCGACAATTCGAATCCTGGCAAATTGCCGATCAGACAGCGGTGGGCTGCCAGCGCACCCTTTGGCGGGCCGGTCGTTCCCGAGGTGTAGACAAGGTACGCCGGATCTTCGGCAAGTGTGTTGACCTGCTCAAGGCTGTCGCTCGCATTGTTGGTCTCGCTCCAAAATCCCTTGTCGCCGTCGCAGTTCATCACAGCCTGTAATTCCGGCAAGTCGGCCCGAATCGATTCGACAAGGTCCACGTGGGAAGCATCGGCAATCACAACCTTGGTGCCGCTGTCGGCGAGGCGGTATTTCACCGCATCGGAGCCGAACAGCACTGAAAGCGGCAGAGCGACGGCGCCGAGCTTATAGATTGCCATGTGCGCGATAACCGTCTCCTGGCGCTGAGGAAGAATAATCCCCACCCTGTCGCCTTGCCTAATGCCGTGGCCCCTTAGAACATTGCCGAAACGGTCAGACAGACGCTTAAGCTGCGAATACGTCAGCCGGCTGGCCTCGCCGCGCTCATTTTCGAAACAAAGCGCGACACGATCCCCGGCACTCTCGGCGTGACGGTCGCAAACGCTGTATGCAATATTGAAGTGCTGCGGAATTTTCCAGCGAAATCGTTCATAAATCGAATCCCAGTCGCCCCACTTGCGACGAATCAAGCGTGCAGATTCGTTTTTCATCTACCAGTACCTGACTGCGCGGGAATAAACGTCTGCAAGTGCGGATTCATCAATTGCGCACGGCATGTTGTCAATCAGCCGTTTTTGCCTGTAGGCACCGCGGCTAAGCCCTTCAATATCCGTCTCGCCGTATCCCAGATCGGCCAGTCCATTCGGCATGCCGGTCGCGATCATCATCGATTCGAGCGTTTTCGCAAGCACCGCTCCGCTGTTCTCCCTGTCAACATGCTTTGGCGACTCGCCCAGAAGCAACGCGCCTTCAAGATGGCGGTCCGCATAGGCCGATGCGGTATATTGAAATGCCGCCGGAGCATTGACGATGACCGAGATTCCATGCGGCACAAGCGGATGCTCCTGCGGATATCCGTCAGGACAATAGTCGCGAACCATCCCCGCTACCGAATACGACATCGCATGCGGCAAATGAACGCCGCTGTTGCCGAATGCAATGCCCGCCAACGTGGCGGCGAGCATCATCCCATGACGCGCCTGCTCGTCCGATGAGTCATTTGTCGCCCGCAGCAGGTATTCGCCGCACAGCCTCAGCGCTTCCTTGCAGCCGACATCGCTGTAGGGATTGGCGCCCTGGCTAAGTGGACGCACTCCGTTTGCAGGATGCGTGCGTTTCGTATACGGCTTGGCCGTATATGATTCCAGTGCGTGACACAGCACATCGAAGCCGCTCGCAGCAACCACTTGCGACGGCAGCGTAGCCGTCGTATTCGGGTCAATCACGGCCTTCGACGGCTTCAGACATGCAGATGCGATGCCGGTCTTCGCCTTAAGCTCGATAAAGTCGAACACGGCGATCCCCGTACATTCGCTGCCTGTACCCGATGTGGTCGGGCACGCTATGTGCGGCGCAAGCTCTCCTGGCACCGCAATGCCGCTGCCGATCGGGGCATTGACATAGTCGAGAAAATCCGCAGGATACGTACTGTATAGGTTGGCCGCCTTGCATGTGTCGATGACCGATCCACCTCCGATTGACACAAAACCGTCAAATTTGCCTTCCGCTGCGAACCGGCTTGCCGCTTGAAATGACTTGTCGGTGGGTTCGATGCTCACTTCGTCATAGATTTCAAGGTCGATGCCGCGCTTGCGCAATGCGACAACTGCCTGCTCAACCGGTTCCAAATTCCTGACAACCGAATCCGTAAACAGTCCAATTCTCCTCAGTCCGAACTGAGCGACATCATCCGGCAATTCTCCGAGTGCGCCCGGCCCGAATTTTATTGAATTGAAATCGACAGAAAAGATCGATTCGCGACCGTCGCCAAATTGATAGTGATGGCAGCAACTCACTCTCTGCACACCCTGACTTCAGCAATCATGCCGATTGTCATTTCCGTTCCTCATTACGCAGTTTCGTGGCTCTGCGTACGTTTGCGCAAATCTGCGTCGAGACCGCATTGCCGATTGTCCAGTTATGATCGCCTGCTATGGCGACAATTCAATTCTACCGCATGCGACTGAATTTGAACCGCTGTCCGCCAGTCGACAATCTATCAATTCAGCGTCCATTGAGCTGTTCAACAAAACTGAAGACAAATAAAAGATCACTATTTCAACAGCGCTGATAGCAGATAATTAACTTGAACTCAAATATTGCAGCTAATGGCCAATCCAATAAGCTCAAAAGGATCATCGCGTTTTTCGCAAGCGCAATTGCCACATTATTACTGTTGATTTTGAGCACTGTCCCTAATTTTATTGGGAAATCTACCATTCTTGGCAAATTTTACTCCGACGCACGCGCTTCCGGAAGCGAAGGAGATGGCGACGGCGGTGGAGACGGTGATGGTGACGGCATTTTGCGCAGCCTGCGTTTCGACTAACGTCGTCCCCCGAGTCAATCGAACCGGTTCGTCCGAATCTGCTCCGAGCAGCAGAAACTGGTCAGCAGAAAAGGCGCACACCCCACCACAATCAAACAACTCCTCAAAGCTGATGCCTCTTGTCTCAATAAAGGTTTCCATGCTGCGGATTAAACTCCTGTTCGAAGCGATCATGCGCGTCGGCGCCACGCGTTGCGATTCTCCGCAATAGGTGATTTCCATTCCGACAATGCCCTAAACTCTCGGATAGAAGATGCGGGTAAAACACTTCGGAGTAACCTTACGTGGTCTGCCCACGACACAAATCTCGACTACATCTTCAAAGCGCAAGCCAAGGCGTGCACGCAAATCACCGATCGGCGTGCTGTCAATCCAACCTTGCCTTAGCACAGAGCCATCGCGTCTGACGCAATGCCAGATGTCCCCAGTTTTCAATTGAACATCGTGTATCGATGCAGTGCCGACTCGTGAGCGGGACGACTGATGTTGATTTCTCAAAATCAAACCGCGGGTTCATGCACCGCAAAGACTCTTAATTTGTACAATAGACCGTTCACCGCTGTAGTCTAACCTAGGAATCGTAAGGAGAATTTTCAACATGCCAGGTTCAATGATAACAATCAATGCATCGGACGGAAGCAAGTTCGAAGCATTTTGTACCAAGCCCGCAAGCGGTTCGGGACCGGGTTTGGTTCTGCTGCAGGAAATTTTCGGAATCAATCCGTATCTTCGCGACATGGCCCGGAATTTCGCTGAAGAAGGCTACGTCGTACTGGTCCCGGATCTGTTCTGGCGCATGCAGCCGGGCGTTGTGCTCGGATACAACGACGAAGACTTCGGCAAGGCATTCGACTTCTATCAGCGCTTTGACGTGGACCAGGCTATCGATGACATTGCAGATACAGTTGCGGCATTGCGAGCCATGCCGGAGTGCGACACGAACCAAGTCGGAGCTCTGGGGTACTGCCTTGGCGGCAAGCTCGCATATCTGACTGCAGCTCGAACCACCGTTGAATGCGCAGTCTCCTACTACGGCGTCGCTATAGAGCAGTCACTTGAAGAAGCCGAAAACATAAGCTGCCCCATGGTCATGCACTTTGCGGCCGAAGACGGATTTGTACCGCCTGAAGCGGTCGCTCAGATTACAGAGACGTTCCAAGGACGAGACGACATCGAAATCTACAACTATCCGGGCGTCGACCATGCATTCGCCACTCCGGGGCGAGACAGTTTCCACAAGCCGTCAACCATGATGGCCTACTCGCGAAGCATCGCCCTGCTCCGCAGTTCCCTGGGGCCGCGCTATGATCTTGGGGCTCTGTGGGAAAAACACTGCGAGTACGAATTCGCTGCCAGAGACGTGCCGGCAACCATGAAAACAATGGTTGACGATCCCTATGTCAACCACATCCCGACGATGACCGGTGGCGTCGGCCAGGAGGAACTCAGCCGCTTCTACAAGCATCATTTTGTCGACTCCAATCCGGCCGATACCAGACTCGTTCCAATATCCCGGACCATTGGCGCAGACCGCCTTGTCGATGAAATGCTGTTCTGCTTTACCCATGATTGCGAAATCGACTGGATGCTGCCCGGCATAGAGCCAACCGGAAAATACGTTGAAATCCCCTTAGTCGCGATCGTCAATTTTCGCGGAGACAAGCTGTGCCACGAGCATATCTATTGGGATCAGGCATCGGTGCTCGCGCAAATCGGCAAGCTCGATGCCGAAGGCTTGCCGGTCGCAGGGCAGCAGACCGCCGCAAAGCTGGTCGATGAATCGCTGCCTTCGAATACTTTGATGGGAAACTGGCCTTCGAGCAAAGACAAGCCCGTCACCTAAACCCATGAGGAGCAAACACTTATGAAAACCAAATTTACATCCATCCTTTTCGCGCTGCTTCTGGCAATCGCAGGGCAGGCTCAGGCCGCTGACGATGACGTTCTAACCATCGCATACAACGTCAATTTGCCGTCATGGGACCCTACAGTGGGACTTTCGGCAGTCAATCCGACCATCCAGTCCATCTACAAGTCGGTCTTTGATCAGTATGTCGATCAGAATCCTGACCTGAGCTTCAAGCCGGGGCTGCTGACCGGCTGGGGATGGAACGACGACCGAACCCAGATTTGGCTGGAAGTTCGCGACAATGCCTATTGGCATGATGGCAGCAAGGTCACTCCCCAGGACGTGGTGTGGTCCCTAGAAAGAGCCGGTCATCCCGACACCGGCAACCCGATCATGTTCGTATGGAGCAAGGTGAACAATTTCAGTATTGACGGCAATCGCATTACCGCAGACGTCGTGTCCTTCGAACCGACGCTGTTTAAGTGGATGGCTTTTCTGACAGGATACGTCCTGCCTCAGAAGTACTACGAATCCGTAGGATCCGAAGGCTTCGAAGGAGCGCCGGTCGGGTCCGGTCCGTACATG
This sequence comes from Arenicellales bacterium, assembly GCA_965214615.1. Lineage (GTDB taxonomy): Bacteria > Pseudomonadota > Gammaproteobacteria > Arenicellales > JAJDZL01 > CBDAUN01. The sequence goes on along the minus strand of OZ243952.1, from coordinate 1,602,029 downwards.
GTGGATCATTTCGAACGCAACAGCTTTGTCCGGCTCAAAAGATTCGATCAGTACTGGGGTCCTAAGCCTGAATTTGAAACTGTCGTGTTCAAATTTGTAACCGACGCAAGCAGCCGTGTCGCGGAAATCGAAAGCGGCGGTTCAGACATCACGATCGAAATTCCGTACGAAGAATATGACCGGCTCAGCGCCAAGGACGGTTTTGAAGGTAAAAGCACGCCGGTGTCGGATATCGGCATGATCTTTCTCAACGACATCGACGTGATGGAAGATGCCAATGTGCGCATGGCGCTGGCTCATGCCATCGACAAGCAGGCAATCGTCGACCATCTGCTGCGCGGCTACGGGGTGCCGATCGATACTCTGCAAGCGCCTCAATATGCGGCATTTGACGCCAGCATCAAAGTCGCACACGATCCTGACAAGGCCGTCGAACTGCTCGCCGCGTCCGGATACTCCAAGGACAATCCGGTTCGATTTACGATTCAGACGACCCGCGGATTCAAGCCCAAGGACTATGAAATGATCCAGGCCATCGTCGGAATGTGGCGCAAAGTCGGCGCCGAAGCGGAAATCGAGGTCTACGAAATCGCCAAGCATTACGAACTGCGAGCGACCGATACGCTGGCGCCTGCGGCATTCTACAACTGGGGCAATGCAATCGGCGACCCTTCGACTTCTACCGGTTTTGCTATGTTCGGCCCGTCACCGCATTCAACCTGGGACACCGACGATCTCGATGGAATGATTGGCCCGTTGTGGGGCGAAGCGGACGAAGACAGGCGAATTGCCGGATATCAGGCGGTCGATCGATATATCGCAGAGAACGCCTACGTGATTCCGCTTCTGCAGTATGTGCAGCCGATTGTGCATCGCGACGGCATCGAAGTGACGCCGCACGTTGCAAACTTTGTACTGCCTCAGGCCGTAGCGAAGAGCAATTGAGGGCTTGGGACAGCCGACTACCGACTGAGGCGCCGGCCAAGCAACAGCCCGGCTAGATTCTATGAACGCGCGCTTTTTGCTGCGGCGCCTATTGCTGATCGCACCGACGCTATTTGGCGTATCGGTCATTGTATTCATCCTGCTTCGAGTGGTGCCGGGGGATCCGATCGCGATGATGATCCCCCCGGGCGCCACGCAGGGCGACATCGACCACCTTCGTCAGATCTACGGACTGGACAAATCTATATTTGACCAGTATGTGATCTGGCTGACAAATGTCCTGCAAGGCGATCTGGGCACCTCGATCAGCCTCAGGCAGGATGTGGTTCAGCTCGTATTTTCCCGGCTCCCAGCCACACTGGAACTGGCAGCGGCTGCGATGATGGTCGCGGTGCTGCTTGGAATGGCTCTCGCAGTGATCGGAATCTACTGGCAGAACCGCTGGCCCGAGGCGGCGGTAGACGCGGTGACCGGATTGAATCAGGCGATACCGGATTTTCTGTGGGGACTGATCTTTATCCTGCTGCTCGGCGTACTGTGGCCGGTGATGCCGATTTCCGGCAGAATCGATCCGCGCCTCAGCGTAGACTTTGCCACCCAATTCTATCTGCTGGAGAGCCTGGTGCGGGGCGATTTTGCGCTGCTGAAGAATCTGGCAGAGCATCTGGCGCTGCCTGCAGTCGCGCTCGCATTGCCTCTGACCGCTGTGATCGCAAGAACGCTCAAGGCATCGTTGCGCGAAACACTGACTCACGATTACATCATGCTCGCCCAGGTTCACGGATACAGCCGTTGGCGAATACTTGTCGGCCAAGCGCTTCGCAACGCACTCATCCCGACAGTCGCACTTTCCGGCGTCCAATTCAACTTTCTGCTTGGCGGCACGGTACTCGTAGAGCAGATATTCAGCTATCCGGGTATCGGAAATTTAGCGATTGGCGCGGTGATCGACCGGGACCTGCCCTTGATTCAGGGACTGATCATTATGTTTGCCGTTATCTTCATCACGGTGAATTTGCTGGTTGACATGAGCTACCGGCTGCTTAACCCGAAAGTGACCTATGGCTAGCCTGGAAGAACGCAAATTCGGCAAGCGGGCTGTGAACTTTCGGCTTTGGTTCGGTTGTATCGTGGTCGGACTGCTGGCCATTGCAGCCGCATTTGCTCCGATTATCGCGCCGCACGACCCGCTTGAACAGGATTTGATTAGCGGCCTGCTTCCGCCATTCTGGGCGCAAGGGCACAACGAAGTCTTTCTTCTGGGAACCGATAGCCTCGGTCGAGATCTGCTGTCGCGCCTGATGTACGGAGCACAGATCGCACTGATTGTCGCCTTGGCCGCGGCAAGCCTGACTGCCGTTCTAGGCACTGTCCTCGGATTGCTGGCCGGCTATTACGGCGGTCTCTTAGATACACTCATTTCGCGGATGGTGGACATCTGGATGGCGTTTCCTCCTGTACTGCTGTCAATTGTGCTGGTTGCCGTGCTCGGAACCGGTCTTCACTCAGTGATCATTGCCATCGTAGTAATCGACTGGACGCGGTTCTGCCGCGTCGTACGTGCTGAAACGCTGGTGCAAAAGGAACAGGAATACATCGCGTCGGCGGTCACAATCGGCCTGGGCAGATGGAAAATTCTGTTCAAGGAGATTTTTCCGAACATATTTCCACTGCTGATTACTCTGCTCACACTGGAAATGGGGATTGCCGTCATTGTCGAAGCAATATTGAGCTTCGTGGGTCTGAGCGTCTCCTCCGATCAGGCGACATGGGGCGGACTCATTCAGGAAGGACGCCAGTATGTGCATCAGGCATGGTGGATCATGGCCTTGCCGATGGCATGCATTATCGCAGTGGTTGTCGCATTCAACGCATTGGGAGACGGGCTGCGAAACCTTCTGGACCCGGTAATTGAACAGTGAGCACCATTTTGGATGTCAGCGCGCTGCACATCGATGCGCGGCACAAGCAAACCTTCTCGCCGGTTCTGACCGGAGTCGATCTGGAAATTCACCCGGGACAGGTGCATGGACTGGTCGGTGAATCCGGTGCCGGAAAGAGCATGCTTGCCAAGTCCATTCTCGGCATACTGCCTCCTTCGGCAACCGTCCGACAGGGCAGCATTCGCTTTGCCGACAATGTGGAACTGATCGGACTAAGCAAGAAAATGCGACGTCGGTATGCCAGTCGCCACATCGCCATGATTCCGCAAAACCCGATGACTTCTCTCAACCCGGTGCAACGGGTGGGCAGACAAATGAGCGATGTACTGCGATTGCATATGGGATTCAGCCGGAATCAGGCGACTCAAGCAAGTCTGAAGCTTTTAGAAGATGTTCAGATACGCGACCCGGAAAGAGTGATGCGCCAATATCCGTTCGAGCTCTCTGGCGGCATGCGCCAAAGAGCGCTTATCGCGATTGCGTTCTCCTGCAAGCCCGAACTGGTCATTGCCGACGAACCGACGACCGCGCTGGACGTGACGGTGCAACGCCAGATTCTGCAACTGATCAAGCGTCTTCAAGGTGAATTCGGCACCGCTGTGCTGTTCATTTCGCACGATCTGGGCGTTGTCGCAAAAGTTTGCGATTTTGTCAGTGTCATCGCCGATGGAGAAATAGTGGAGCGTCAGAAAGTCTCGCCATTGTTCAATCAGCCCAGGCATTCATATACGCAGAAACTATTGAAGGCTACAGCGCACTACTATCATTTCAATTCGAAAACGCAAGGTCGCAAGGCACGCGGCATATCGTGACAGACACTGAAAATTCGGCAATCACGATCGGCTGAATCCATATCAAATACGCCTGTTGGCCACGTTCGACCGGTACAATTGCCAAATTCGGAAATTTGCAATTGTTCGCCCTACATTTCTGCGATGGGTAATGCGCTGACATTGGGTCCGAGCGGGAGTCTTTTGTTTCCGGCGCATACCACATATCCGGTAACTGCCAATCCAGGCGCATCATTTTGAAACTTTGTGATTGCGCCAGCCATGGAGGCACTCGGTGTAGCGGAAAGCTTGACCTCGACAGGCACTACGCGCCCCGCGACAGTCTCGACGATAAAATCTATTTCAGTTCCCGCGGACGTTCGCCAGAAGTGAATTTTCGGACTCAACCCTTGATGCGTCAACGTCCGCGTAATTTCGGAGACTACGGCTGTTTCGAAGATTGCGCCGCCCATTGGTCCAAGCGCAGCATGCTCTGGGTCTTTGAGGCCAACCAGATTGCAAAGTGTTCCCGTATCGGTGAAATATACCTTGGGTGTCTTGACCAGCCTTTTGCCTAAATTGGCGTAAAAGGGACGCAGGACAATGACCTGATAGGTCGCCTCCAATATCGATAGCCATGCCTTGACCGTATTGACAGCAATGCCTAGGTCGCGTGCGACATCGGTTAGATTCAACAGTTGCGCACTTCGAGATGCGAGCAACCGCAGAAAATTTTGAAATTGAGTCAAGTCGCCAATCTGTCGAATCGAACGCAGATCCCTTTCAAGGTACGTTTGAATATAGCTGCTATGCCATAGCGAGAGATCCCGTTCCGGCTGCATTTCGAGTTCTGGGTAACCGCCGCGAATCAAAGAACTCCAAAGCCCGCCAGTGGGGTACAGTGACTGCATCTGTTCTTGCTGCCCTCTTTCCCAGAAAAGCCGAAAATCACACTGGCGAGTAGCCTCCCGCCGTGATAAGGGAAGCAAGCGAAGCATTGCCGTTCGACCGGCCAACGATTCCGAAACGTGCTGGCTGAGCAATAGGTTCTGCGATCCAGTCAGGAGAAATTGACCAGCTATAGCGCGATGCTCATCAATTCTCTCCTTTATGTATGGAAGCAGTTCAGGCGCACTTTGAATTTCATCATAGATTGCAGGGGGCGGATACGCCTCAATAAATCCTCTCGGATCGTTTACCGCGGCAGCTCGGACATCGGACAAGTCAAGGGAAACATAGCAATATTTCTGTCCGAACAGGTGTTTCAGCAGAGTCGTTTTTCCCGACTGTCTCGGCCCCGTTAATACTACTGCCGGAAACTCCGAAACCGCTTTGTTGAGTGACGACTCAAGCGAGCGTTCAATATATTTGCCTTCCATAAGTTAATATTATGCATTTGTACTGCATATTATCAAGTTTTATTACAAATTAGTCGACTGGTAAAAACTGCTGAGACCGATGACTATATTCCGTAGGACTCTCAAGAATATTTTCAAATCAACAACTGTCCAAATCCGAATGACAGGCGCGCCTTTGCCAATCGAATTCATGGGTTTCAACAATTTTCTAGAATCATGTTGACCAAGGCTTACCCTGCCCGATCTTCCGATTTTCACTGGAATCATCGTTCGAATAAAGTGGAATATTCACATGCCACCGGAAAGTACATCATTACCTGCTATTTGGTATAGTAGGATATTAAGGATGCACTATGGCAAGGTATCCTTGCTACCTTCTTGAATCAACAATATCATTGCCAATGTTACAAACATGCATCTAAAGGTTATAGCAATGCTCGCCAAGTTGACTTCAAAGATTCAATTGACTTTGCCAAAAGCTGTCACAGTCGAGGTTGAAGTGGCCGATAATTTTGATGTAGCGCTAAACAGCGGACGAATTGTACTAACGCGAGTTCGAATCAATCGTGTCGACAGCGTTCGCGAAAAACTGGCCGAACTCGGGTCGACGGAGAGCGATGTTTCCGACGCAATCACGTGGGCCAGAACGCAAAGGTAACGCCAACTCGAACCGTTCTCGACACCAATGTCTTAGTTTCGGCTCTGTTGTTTAAAGCCGGCGCACTATCTTGGCTACGTGCAGCTTGACGCTCCAAACGCATAGCACCGTTAGCAAGTGGCGCAACAATCACTGAGTTGCTGCGAGTTCTTGTCTACCCGAAATTTGCATTGAACCAACAGGAAAGGAAAGGTCTGCTTGTTGAGATTCTACCGTTATGTGAAAGCGTCGCAATTCCAAACCCGCCGCCTGTTGTAATCAAGTCCCAGATTTGCTCGATATCTCGTTTCTGGAACTGGCACTTGAGTATTCGCACCGTAAATGAACAGAGTTTCGCAAGTAAATGAACACTGTATCGCACGGTTATTGAACAACGATTCGCAAGTAAATGAACACGTAGAATCTAAGCCTTTTGTGGCACGTTTTTCCAGCGTAATTTGAAATCTCACTGCATCGAGGTTTCAATTGTGGTTGTTTAGATCACGATTGAAAGATGAGGTGAGCAAATTGGCCAGACCCAGGATTACCATGGAAAAACATATAGAGATTCTCCGCCTGAAATACGATTGCGGCTTGGCGCATCGAATCGATAAAGCACTGAACCTAGTCGGAATCCGAATTTCAGCATCGCTTTTCTTTGGTTATAGATGCTTGTCTGCTGAAAAACCTCGACCGAAAGGCCGAAATGGTACAATTTACCCTGACGCACCTAAACGCAGGACGCTAGAAAGTCGCGCATTGTCCGTCAGACGCGGCATTCTTATGCGCAGGCGCTATTGCAGGTTGTAGCTGAACTACTATCAGCTCAACTCGAGTGTGCAATGCCGCGAGGCGCGCGAGACATCGTGATTACCGACAATTTGCTGGAGACACATTCCCTAAGACTTGCCCTGCCCGACCGGACGGCGCAAAAGCCAGTTTTCGGAGCAGTTCCGTGCGTCGAAATTCTCAAGGGAATCGATCTTGCAATTCAACGCGGCGAGTCGCTCGGCATAGTTGGCGAATCCGGCAGCGGTAAAACGTCCCTAGGCCGGACAATCATGCGGCTGCACCGCCCGACAGGAGGAACAATCCTGTTCAAGAACCGGGACATCACCCACTGCCCGGAAAGTGAATTGCGCCCCTTGAGGACCGACATGCAAATCATCTTTCAAGACCCACAGTCGGCCCTGAATCCGCGGCACAGGATCTACGACAGTTTGATACAGCCGCTTCGTGCATTCGGAAAAGTCGACAGTCGACGCGAATCCGACCGAATCGCGCGAACCATTCTTGAACGTGTCGGTCTTCCAGGAGATTTTGTCAACCGGTACCCGCACGAACTAAGCGGCGGTCAGCGCCAGAGAGTAGGAATAGCCCGGGCAATTGCGGTGCGCCCGCAACTGATCGTGGCCGATGAAATCGTTTCCGGCCTAGATGTCACCACCAAGGCCCGGATTCTGGATTTGCTGCAAGGCCTAAAGGAAGAACTCGACCTTTCTCTCGTATTCATCAGTCACGATCTGGCCGTAGTTAATCATATTTGCGACAAAGTTCTTGTTTTGCATGATGGCAAGACAGTAGAGATCGGTGAAGCCGAAACGCTGTTCAATTCTCCCCGGCATGCGTATACTAAACTGCTGCTCAACTCAATCCCTTTGCCGATCATTGAAGACGGCTGGCTTGACCAAGACCAGTCAATTGAAGAAAATACATTTCAAACCAGTCAGGAGTCTATGCAGGACATGATGAAAAAATTCGATATCTCCGGGTGCACCGCTCTGATTACCGGAGCAAACAGAGGCATTGGCCGGGAATTCGTCATTGCGTTGGCCAAGCGCGGTGCCAAGCGAATCTACGCATCCGCACGCAATGCCGATGGCGTGAGCGACCTTGCAGATGCCTATCCCGGGCAAGTTATTGCAATATCGCTCGACATCACTGATCAGGCCGACATCGCAAATGCCGTCGCGCAATGCGCAGATGTCAACCTTTTAATCAACAACGCCGGAATAAACCGCTTGAGCGCCTTTATCGCTAGCGACAGTTCTGCCGATGCGCGTGAAGAGATGGAGACGAATTATTTCGGAACCATGTCAATGTGCCAGGGGTTTGCACCGGTCCTGAGGGCTAACGGCGGCGGCGCAATTGTGAACATGCTTTCAATTCTGGCACGGGTGAATTTGCCACTGATGGGGTCGCTTTGCGCATCCAAGGCAGCCGGGCTCAGTCTGAGCCAGGGCATTCGCGCCGAACTCGCACAGCAAGACACCCACGTGCTCGCAGTCATGCCCGGCGCAGTCGATACCGATATGAGCAAGGACTTTCCTCCTCCGAAGATGCCGCCTGCGCAAGTTGCCGAACTGACCATGGACGCGCTTGAAGCCGGTGATGAGGAACTGTATCCAGGCGATATGGCGACCGAGGTCGCTCAAGGGCTTCAGGCGGATCCCAAGGGTGTTGAAAAAGGTTTTTCAGCCTACCTTCCAAGCTAGCGCTGCGCATTTCGCATTCAGTCATTTGCTTCGTCGGAATGCCTTGGTTCGCATGAGCGGCGAATTTAGACGATTACTGATTTCGGCACAGCAGACTTGCGAACCGATAGAAGTGCAAGTCAATCATTGAAATCTTGTAAAGCAGGCATGCACAATGGCCAATAAAGAGACTGCCCAGCCAGACATCAGATGGGACGGCAAAACCTGGTTCGTCACTTTGCCCATGGAGGATGGCAAAATTCTGGAAGCAAAATGGGATTCTGACGTCACCTACATCGTGCGAATTCGGGAGGATGGCACTGATCGATGGAGTTACGGTTTTGAAACTCCGGTGCCCGGCTGCACCTTCACCGGGTTAGAGCCAGGGATCGAATACGAAATCGAGGTTCGTTCAAAGAACTCTCAAGGCGAAAGCGCTCCGACATGCCACAAATTCCGAACCGACCGCAAAGCCGACCCGACCAACGTAATTCCGTTTCCTAAACGCTAATCGTGCAGCTAGGAGTTCATCAGCGCCATCGTTTTTATCAAACTGCATAGCTGCAGTCTTACAGCATCCGGTCGAAATTGCCTTCCTGGACCAGCTTAAGTGCTTTCAATGCCCCCTGGACAGAAGTCGCGGATATTTTTTCGTCCAGCCGATATGTATCATCACCCGGATAGACGACCCATAGATGCTCAAGTTTTAAATCATCCATGGCGACTCGCATTGACCGAGTGGTTCTTGGCGCATCGCTGAATTTGCACTCGATGCCATAGTGCCTTCCTGCAATGGTAATAAGCAAGTCGAGCTCCGCTCCAGCGTGCGTTGCCCAAAAATATACCGAATCCGAATCCAGCGCATCAATCAACTGTTCGATGACGAAGCCTTCGAACGACGCTCCGCATTTGGGATGTCCATAAATGGATTCGAGCGAATCCATGTCAAGCAATGCATGCAACAGCCCGGGATCTTTCAAATAGACCTTTGGCGATCGCAGTTGGCGCTTCTTCACATTGGCATGCCAGGGCGCCAAAAGTCTCACCATGAAAGCTGAACTCAAAATATCGACATAGCGCCGTGCCGTAGGCTCACTGGTACCCAAAGCGCGCGCAAACTCGGCGCTATTCCACACTTGGCCATGGTAGTGGGCAATCATGGTCCAAAATCGCCGCAATGTCTCCGCTGGAGTCGTTATTCCCAGTTGCGGAATATCCCGTTCCAGAAAAGTACGAATGAAATTTCGGCGCCACAAATACGACGCCTCGCCATCTACGGCCAAATAACTTCTTGGAAACCCTCCTCGGACCCAGAGATCAGTCCAGTCGGTGTCTGGCAACTCTTGCAGCGAAAATCCGGAAAGACTTACGATTCCAACTCTTCCTGCCAGAGTCTCGGTTGAAGTCCTGATCAATTGCGGCGAAGCACTGCCAAGGATTAGAAATCGCTTGTTGCAGTCCGGAGCATCCAGTATGACCCGGAGCAATTCCAGCAATTCGGGCTGCCTTTGGATTTCGTCAATGATTACCAGCCCGGATAGTCTGCGCAGAGTCTGTTGCGATGCCTGCAACTTGCGCCGGTCAACGGGGTCTTCAAGATCAAACATCGCAACAGTTGAATCGTTTTGTGCAAACATTCGCGCGAGAGTAGTCTTTCCGCACTGCCGAGGACCCACTAAGGCAACCGCGGGATGCACTCGGAAATTGGCGTTAATTCGACGGATCGCCTCCGATCTTCCAATTAACTCAGTCATCGTTTTTTTCCTTGAATATCTAAATTATTATTTTTGTTTTTCAAGAATTATATGACAATCTTTGGAAAATAACCGAATCAAAGTGATATTGACATGCTGAATCAAGGGTAAGCTAGTGCACGGTCGACGCCATTGGAATATCCGTCGGCCAATGGCAGACGATTGAATATTCAATCAGCCTTTCAAAGAGCTTGGCCCACGGCAGGGAGATGCTTAGCCCGCCCCCGATTCATCCTTGATCGGTTCTGCGATCTGGCTAAGCCCTTTTCTGAGACTGCTCCAGAGCCTGATCCAAATCCCACAAGATATCGTCGAGCGACTCCAGTCCCACCGATAATCGGACCATGTTCGGCGTGATACCGGCTGCGAATTGAGCTTCCTCGTCGAGTTGGCGATGGGTCGTCGACGCAGGATGTACCACCAAAGTCTTCGCATCACCTAGATTGGCAAGATGGCTTATGAATTGCACGGATTCGATGAAACGCACGCACGAATCATATCCGCCGCGGATTCCGAAACTCAGTATCGCTCCGGCGCCTTTGGGGAAATACTTGCAGGCTAGATCATGATATCGATCTGATTTCAGTCCAGGATAGGCCACAGATTCCACGGCTTTGTGACTTTGAAGAAATTCAGCAACGCTCATGGTGTTCTCACAGTGACGATCCATCCGTACCGGCAGCGTTTCAAGTCCTTGCAGGAAGAGAAATGAATTGAACGGACTCAGCGCAGGTCCGAAAGTCCTAAGAATTTCGCATCGCGCCTTCATCGTGTAGCCGAAGTCTCCGAAGGTTTCGTAGAACCGAACACCGTGGTAGCCTTCTGATGGCTCTGTCATACATGGAAATTTACCATTGTCCCAAGGGAATTTGCCGGATTCGACCAGAACGCCTCCGATGGATGTGCCGTGACCGCAAATGAACTTTGTCGCCGAATGTACGATAATGTCTGCCCCGTGTTCGAAAGGCCGAAACAGGTACGGCGTTGCAAACGTGTTGTCGACGACAAGCGGAACTCCGGCTTCGCGCGCCACGTCAGCTATGGCTTCGAAGTCTGGAACGTTGCCCGCAGGATTGCCTATAGTTTCGATATAGAGGCACTTGGTTTCTTCCGAAACCGCATCGCGAAACTCTTCGGGGTGATCGGAGTCCACAAATTTCGCCTTGATCCCCAGTTTCCGGAAATTGACTGCGAACTGGGTATGGGTGCCGCCGTACAGGTTCTTTGAAGATACAATTTCATCGCCTGCTTCAAGAATGTTGAGCAAGGCGACCATTTGCGCGGCCATTCCGGAAGCCACGGCGACCGCCGACCGACCTCCTTCCAGCGCAGCCATTCTTTGCTCGAACACGGCGTTTGTCGGATTCATCAGCCGCGAATAGATATTGCCGAATGTCTGCAGGTTGAACAGGCTTGCCGCATGGTCGGCGTTGTCAAAAACATACGCAGCTGTCTGGTAGATCGGAGGGGCCCGCGATCCAGTCACCGGATCAGGCAGCTGGCCGGCGTGCAGGGCCAGAGTTTCAATACCGTATTTGCGGTCAGACATTTTGAACCCCCGGGGTTACGGAAGCCACGTCGGGCGAGACGAAGAAATGATCGATGTGTCTACTCCGATAAAATTCAGTCCGCCGAAAATCCTGGCATGCTCTATTTTCATGCATCGGTCCATCACAACATCCATTCCGGCGTTGCAGGCAACTACTCCGGCGGCTTCGTTCTCTACGCCAATCTGCAGCCAAAGTACTTTGGCACCCGCACGCACAGCTGATTCGGCAATGGGCTCGACGACTTCGGACCGTTGGAAAACATCGACGACGTCAATGTCAAAGGGAATGTCTTCGATTCGGGGAAAGCACTTTCGACCTAGAATCTCATCATAGTTCGGATTGACGGGAACAATTTCGTATCCGTGTTCGAGCATGTACTTCGCTGCGAAATAGCTGGGACGATGCCACTTTGCCGACAAGCCGACTACGGCAATCGTCTTGCTGTCTTGCAGGATTCTTCTGATTGACACGACGTCTGAGACGCGCACCGATTCGATCTCCGTGTTCATAAAACTGTCAGTCGCATTGTCCAAGTTCAAAAAATTGCCCGCAACTCCACACGCCGAGCACCGACTTGCCTCCGACTGTACGCTCAACCCCAAGTTCAACAAGCTGATAATAGACGTTTCTAGCGATCAGGCCCATTAATCCGCTTCGAACTTCGATATACGGGCTAGGCTGACCGTCTTCGTTCACCTCCACGCTAATCGGATGATCCGCATCTGCAGGAACAACATCCTCGGTCTTGGTGCGGAAACACAGTTTCTGCTCGCTCCCTTGCCCTGTCTCTTGCACTTCAACCACCACAAACGGGGCGTCTTCCACCGCGATGCGCAGCTTTTCTACCGGGGTAACCAGATAATGCTCGCCATCTGAGTCTTTACGCAGCACTGTCGAAAAAAGACGCACCAGCCGCCGACGGCCAATAGGAGATCCCATGTAGAACCAGGTTCCGTCGCGCGCAATCCGGATATCGATATCTCCGCAAAATTCCGGATTCCACTTGTGCACAGGCGGCAAGCCGCTCTTGGATATCTGCGCGATCAGATTTGCCGGGTCTGTGTTCACTTCAGCCGTCCCTGGAAATCGATACAGGCCGAGGCTTGCCTTCGTCGTCGATTGCAACGAATGTGAACAGTCCTCCGGTCACGCGTTCCACAGTTTTTGTGAACCGCCTGCGCACCCATGCTTCAACACGTACGGCAATCGAGGAATTGCCGATTCTATCGGTTTTGCAGTAGCAGGTGACTACGTCTCCGACGAATACGGGCAGATGAAACGTCATTGCATCGACCGCGACGGTAACAACGCGTCCTTCTGCAATGTCGACTGCATGGATGCCGCCTGCTATATCCATCTGCGACATGATCCAGCCGCCGAAAATGTCACCATTGGGATTGGAGTTTGACGGCATGGCAAGCGTTTGCAGCGACACCGCGCCGGTGGGTCCCTCGACAGGTGCTGATTCGATCGTCTTATCGGGCGCAGCCATTAGGATCCATGAAATGCTTTGATTGACAACATCATGCGTTCGCTTTCAGATTTACCGGATTAGGCTTGATTCCTATTACGAACAAAACTCTTAAAATATTCGTTCGTCTCCTTGTCTGCGCAATAGATGTAGCACCCTTTCTGACCACGGGTCATCAAAGTTCGATAAATATTGCGCGTGATGGTGTCGGCAAGTTTGCGGGCATCTCGGTCTTTTTTCTTTAGCTTTGTTTTTAGCCCAAATTGCCTGTCGGTGCCCGCATGTGCGAGACCGTGGACCTGAACTTCCCCATCGCGAACAATCAAATCGGGACCTATGATTACACCGACATAATCCAATTCCAAGCCTTGGCAGGTATAGATGCACCCGACCTCTGAAATCGAATCATCCTGAATCAGCCACGCCTGTCCGTGATCAACCAAATTCCATCGCATTCGAAAATCAAACTCTCCAAAGACAATGTCATATGCGGTTTTGTCTTTCTTGCTCACCCAATTCCAGCAATAGCCAGCAACCATGCGGGCTTGTATCTTGTCGTTATTCTTTTCGACTATGGAGTCGTACAGTCGACTGGGCGAGTCAAACACCCTGAAATCATAGTCAATCCCGTCGAGCGTAGGATTGGCTGTCTCGCGAATCTGCAATGCGTGATTGATCCACGCCAGATACCCGTCAGACCCGTTACATCGAAATTGTGACTCGAGCTTGAGTTTTGTCACAGCAGCGTTGAATCGACCAGCCTGTGTCATAATTTCAGCAATACGGCCGTTGTCTTTGCTCGTGACCCGTTGGTCCTCGTCGATAAAAAAGACTGAAAAATTCGCAGCTCGAACAATCTCCATAATCTGGTTTTCACCGCGATGGTCGAAAATACCTGACTTTCGTTTCAAGCGATGAGCTTCATCCACGATCAGAGATCCAATTGAATTCGGTTCAGCCTCGACATACGGTTCTGGAGATCGGAATAAGCCATCAATTGCATCAGCATTGAAATGTCCTTTGAGAACTTTTTTAAAGACTTCTCGGGGTGCGCTATTCTGAGTCACATAGTGGCAAATCAAATCACGTTGAAGTATTTTGGCAAGCAAATTGATCGCCAATACCGATTTACCTGTCCCCGGACCTCCTTCTACCACGACAACCTGCTTTCTTGAACCGGCGCGGTTCGCCTTCTCTGCCAAATGGAGTATGCATTCGAATACGAGTTTCTGATCGTCAAGCAGGACGAATGCCTCATTGCCTTTGAGCAACGAAAAAACGTGCTCTATGAGGTGCTTAGAAGGCGCAAGCTTGCCTTTGTCCAAACGGGCGACGAGCTTGCCACTGTCACCGTAAGCGATGTGTCTGTCTAATAATTCCCCTAGGTTTCCTACATCATGCCTGCCGAAAAGCGGCGCTAATTCCAGGCAGTTGTCATAGAACTCAGTCATAATCGGGGACGGATCGATGCAATTGTGGAGATAACTACATGGCTTCATCTGGATATTTGACTCCGAAGCCTCTGTATTGAAATCCTTGATAAACCTCATGTAGCTCCAAGCTTGGTAAGACGGATGGGCAACATCCCTTATTCCACCTCCGAGATATGTCTTTACTACTGATTTTACGGCAGTATCTTGCACCTTCTCCCACTGCTTGAGTTCAACAATAACCAGTGATTCCTGATTCTGACGGTCGCGCCCGCTTATGAGAAAGTCAATTCGCTTTGAGGTAAATGGAACCACATATTCGATCGCAACGCCAGCATCTTCAGGCACGTTCGAATTTGCGAACGCGATCTCCATTTGCGGCAATGAGTTTCTCCAAGCCCGCATTTCCCCCGGAGGCGGTCGGCGTTTCAATCTCGTCACATATTGACGTTCAACTTCCTCATCAATAATGTTGTCGGTCACTGCTTTGGAAAATTCCCCGCGTGTTGCGCTGTAAATGATCATATCAATCCTATCCCGTTATTATGCTCAACAGTTACTGCATACTGCTGCAGAATTGATACTGATCAGCTGCATTTCCGGTCGGGTCGAAACGCGCTGAACACAAACGCTCGCTAAAATGAAAACGCGAACCCGAACAGTTGCATGATCCAAATTGAGGGGCAAATCCACTCTGCTCCATAGTCGAAACGTCAGGCATGCCAATGCCGACTTGAACACAATTGCCTTTGGACTTCAGACCGCCGCTCGCATAAATGACAATAGAATTGGCAATCTCGGCAATTCTTCAAAAAAATCGAACAGACCCGGCTGTATCAATGGTATTGCTCACGCCCGAAGCTAAACTCATTCATCACCGGTTGCCGCCAAAGCAAACTACTCGTGGCTTCGCGCATCTTCGATAACGATGCCGTCCCTTGGAAGCGAACCGGGCTCGGTAAATACGACATCACCTCTGAGCTTGCATATCTCGCGAATACATGACTTGATCGCTTCTGCCAGAGATTCGGAATGCTGCGCAGCTTCACAATGAAGATCCATGGAATCCAGATGATCCACGCTTGAAATTACCAGACGCGCCCGCGACAATTCCGGAAACCTCTTGACAATCTGCGCAACCTGCGACGGATGAACAAACATGCCCCGCACCTTCGCCGATTGATCCGCACGGCCCATCCAGCCCCGAATCCGCGTATTCGTGCGGCCGCAAGGACTCTCACCCGGCATCACCGCAGACAGATCTCCGGTACCAAACCGAATCAGTGGATAGTCCGGATTCAGCGGCGTCACCACAATCTCGCCCACCTCCCCTTCGGCAACCAGGTCATCCGTTCCAGGCTGGACAATTTCCAGAATCACTCCTTCATCTACAATGAGTCCTTCCATCGCCGGCGATTCGTATGCAATCAAACCCGCATCGGCAACCCCGTAGCACTGAAGCACATCTACGTTAAATTCCTTGATCGCGGTTCTGAGCGATGGCGGCAGCGCCTCGCCTGAAACGATGCCGATTTTCATCGAAGACACATCGGTGCCTTCATTGGCCGCATGATCCAGCAGAATCTTCAAATACGAAGGCGTGCCCGCGTAAGCCTGCGGACGCATGTGCCCCATAATCTGCACCTGCATCTCGGTCTGGCCGACGCCGGCCGGAAACACTGAGCATCCCAGCGCCTTGGCGCCGCTTTCCATCATTGCACCCGCCGGGGTAAAGTGATATGCGAACGAGTTGTGCACCAGCATGCCGGCACGCATGCCAGCGGCATACATGGCCCGGGACATTCTGCAAAAATCCGGCCGTGTCGTCTGAAATTCGAAAATCGGTCCAGGCGACGCAAACACATTCATCAGCGGATATTCGGTTATCGCATCCAGCCCCGCGAACGGCGGATCTTGCCTTTGCAGATCCATCAAGTCGGTTTTTCGTATAACCGGAACGGCAGCCAGATCCTCGCACGACCGGATCGATTCGACATCAATTCCGGACAGCTGGGCGCCCTTCACGTACGACGAGTGCGCATACGCATGCCGCAGATGGCTGCGCAGCGATGCATCCAATTCGCGGCGCCGCACCTGCGGATCACGCGTTTCAAGAGAATCAAAATATTGTGAGGTCATGGCCTTGGCTCTCCGGCGATCATGCGGAGCCGTTTATCCCTTTTCGGTGCCGCAAAATCGATTCCTCCGATGCCGCGCACCTTTTGAAGCGCCGTCAAGTAAGCCAGCGCTTACGGCGACGATAGTGCTTCACTTCCCTGAAGCTTTTGCGTTTTTCCCCGCTGACGCCCAGATAAAACTCCTTGACGTCCTCGTTTTGAAGAAGATCGGATGCCTGCCCATCCATCACAACGCGGCCGCTTTCTAGAATATAGCCGTACTGCGAGTAGCGCAGCGCCATGTTGGTGTTCTGCTCAGCCAGCAGAATAGTCACTTCTTCGTTTTCGTTCAGTCGCTTGATTATTTCAAAAATCTCCTCGACCAGCGTCGGAGCAAGTCCCATGGAAGGTTCATCGAGCAAAATTGCAGACGGCTTGGCCATCAGCGCTCGTCCAACCGCGGTCATTTGCTGCTCACCGCCTGAAATGTATCCTGCAAGCCCTGTACGGCGTTCTTTCAAACGCGGAAAGTAGGTGTAGACCTTTTCCAGGTCCGCCTGAATCGCGGCGCGGCCGTCGCGGCGCGTGTAGGCGCCGGTCATCAGATTCTCCTCAACAGTCAGATGCTCGAAGCAGTGCCGACCCTCCATGACCTGGGTCACGCCTCGAACCACCAGGTCCGACGGTGTCAGCGCATCGACGCGCTCGCCCCGGTAGATAATGCTGCCCTTGGTCACCTCGCCGCGCTCGGCGCGAAGCAGATTCGATATCGCCTTGAGCGTCGTCGTCTTGCCGGCGCCGTTAGCCCCGAGAAGGGCAATGATGCCCTTCTCGGGAACTTCCAGGGATACACCCTTTAGAACAAGTATCACCCGGTCATAGATAACCTCGATATTGTTGACGCTGATCAGCGCTTTTTGGCGCGCCGATTCAGGCGCAACAGATGATTGCTCGTTCATGCGAATCGATCCGTGGCAGTCAGGTGCGACACTAGCCGCAATCGGACCCCATAGACTCTCCGGAACGCGGAGTGATTCCTTTTTCGCTCGCGTACGCCATGGACGACTCCTCGATCATCGGTCCGACAATCTCCTTGTCAGTCGCGATCCAGTCAGTCACCTCAACCCATTGGTTGCCGTCCCAGCGGCTGAACTTGACCGGCCCGCCGCCCTCGTGGTCCGCGCATGTCACGGTCAGCGGGGCCATGAGTCCTGCAGCTCCGATTTCACTGATCCGCTCGGAGGTGATGTCCAGATTCTCCAAACCCCAGCGCATCTCCTCGCCCGAAAGCACTTGATTGCCAAACTTCGCCTGCGCCGTACGCATGGCTTCAACAGTCACAATACCGGCTACAACGCCTCGGTTCCAATAAATCGTCCCAACACGTTGCGGAGAAATATTGCCTTGGCCTGCGCCGTGCACAACGTCAAGAATCTCGCCGGCCAGAGGAAAGTTCTTTCCGGACGGATGGAAGCCGGCAGCAACATAGCCAACCGCGGCGTCGCCCGCAGGAATCACATCCTCTTCCGCACCGCTCCACCAGACACCGACGATGCGGTCTGCAGGAAAGCCAACCCGGGCAGCTTCCTTGAGCGCCGTGGGATTCATCACACCCCAGCCTCGCAGAATAACCCAGTCAGGCTTGTAGATTCGGGCAACCTCCAGCCACGTAGCCTTCTGATCAAGTCCCGGATGGGCAATCGGGTAGTGCTTGACTTCAAAGCCGTATTTTTCAGCCTGAACATTCAGCACCGGGCGAGTCTCCTTGCCGTAGCTGCTGTCGTGATACAGATTCGCGATTTTCTTGCCGGCCAGCTGATCCATGCCGCCTTCCTGCATCCCGATATACTTGATTTTCGCTGTGTTCTGACTCCAGTAGTTGGTGATCACCGGGAACACCCACGGAAATACCTTTCCGTTGGTGGCATCGGTACGTCCGTAGCCCATTGTGATCAGAGGAACCTTGTCAGCGGTTGCACGCTCGATCAGGCGGTAGGTGATGCCGGTGCTCAGCGGATGCACAACCGTGGCACCTTTTTCGCCCTTGTTCTTGAGCCGTTCGTAGCACTCGACTCCGCGGTCGGAGTTGTAAGCGGTTTCGCACTCTTCCCAGGCAAGTTTTACGCCATTGACACCGCCGTCACGCAGATTCATCAACGCCATGTAGTCTAAGAAGCCGCCAAAGAAACCCGACCCCCCTGCGGCATACGGACCGGTCCGATACACCAGTGCGGGAAAGAACTGTTCAGCATCCTGAGCCTGAGTCACCGAAAATGGCAGAACAGCCATGATTGATGCCGTTAGCGCAAGTACGGTAGATTTGATTTTCATGCTAATACCTCACTTTATTTCAAATGTATAACCAGTAAATTGCCTTTATCCTGCAATGTTAACACAAGGCGGCAGGGCGCCATTCGCCGCGCAACCGGGCATTGATCCGGAATTGAACGCATACGTCAGTACGGAAAAGGCCATTGCCGCAGTTTCTCCTTGAGAATTTGCCACAGCCGGGCAAAACCGAGCGGTTCGACAGCCAGAAAGAAAATAATAGTGCCGCCGTACACAATCAATTCCAGATTCGCCAGTGCGGACCCGGACAAGGTGCCCTCGCCCAGATGGTTCGCCAGAATATTCAATACCACCGGCAGCAGCGCGATAAATGCCGCTCCAAGGAACGCGCCCATGATCGTGCCAAGCCCGCCGATGATGATCATGAACAGAATGTTGAATGAACGGATCAGATCGAATGCCTCGGTATCCGCGTTGCCGACATAGGTGAATACATACAGGGCTCCGGCGACGCCGCAGTAGAACGAACTGATCGCAAAAGCCAGAAGCTTGGTGCGAAGCGGACGGATGCCGATGATTTCTGCGGCAATGTCGAAATCCCGAATCGCCATCCAGGCCCGGCCCGTCATGCCGCGAACTATGTTCTTGGCAAGCAACGCCAGAACCACGACAACCGAAAGGGTGACCAGGTATTTCACCTCCGGCGTCGCATTGGGGCCTGACACAATCACATTGATCGGAGCCAGAAAATCAAACATGCCGCCCGGTTCGGCCAGTTTGCCGAACAAGGTCGCCGTCGGCGCCGAGGCGACTCCGGCCGGATCATAGTTGGTAAACCACCCGACATGATCGAAAATCCAAAGCAGGAAGAACTGCGATGCCAGCGTTGCAACGGCAAGATAAAAACCCTTGATCCTCAAAGACGGAATGCCGAACAAAACGCCGACCGCGGCCGCCATCAGTCCGGCCAGTATGAAATCCACCACCAGGGGAATTTCCGGAACCCGCAAAACCAGGTTGTAGCAGCCGAATGCGCCGACCGCCATAAAGCCCCCGGTGCCGAGGGAAACCTGTCCGGCATAGCCCGTAAGCAGATTCAGGCCGAGCGCCGCCAGTCCGAAAACCAGAAACTGGGTCATAATCGGTCCGAGCAGGTAGTGGCTTCCTGTCATCGGAGGTACAACGAACGCAATAATGAGCAACAATGTGACGCCGATCCGGTCATTCGAAATCGGGAATATCGCCTGATCGGCGCCGTAGGTTGTCTTGTACTGCCCTACTTCACGATAAAACATGCCTTTTAATACTCCGATCTAGCCCAGCTACACGCGTTCAATGATCTTTTCGCCAAACAGCCCCTGAGGCCGAAACATCAGGAAGAACATTCCCAGCATGTACGGCGTCCAGTTCTCAGTCCCGCCGCCGAAATAGCGGATTCCGACAAACACTTCGAACAGCTTTTCAGTCGCTCCGACAATCAGTCCTCCGATTATCGCGCCCGGAATCGAGGTGAACCCTCCGATAATAATGACCGGCAGCGCCTTGAATGCCAGCAGCGATATGCTGAACTGCACCCCGAGCTTGGACCCCCACATCAGACCGGCGAAAAAAGCAACGATGCCCGATGCCGCCCACACGACAGCCCAGATATTCTTCAGTGGAATGCCTACGCTCAAGGCTGCCTGGTGATCGTCGGCTACTGCGCGAAGCGCGCGCCCGACACGGGTCTTTTGAAAGAATATTGCCAGCGCAGTCACAAGCGCCGCGGCAATCAGACCGGCCACAATGTCAAACTGGCTGATGTAGACGCCGTAGAAATTAAACGGCACGTCAGGAATGCCGATATCCAGCGCATGCACATCGGCGTCCCAGACACCCTGCGCCACGCCTTCGATGACGAAGTTCAGCCCGATCGTCGCCATGAAAAGAATAATCGGCTCCTGATTCACCATCGGGCGCAGTACAATCCGCTCGATCGCAATCGCCATTGCAATCACCACCGCCAAGGTCACCGCAAAAGCTCTCCACGCTACGACGCCATCGCCGAACAAGCTCAGTACAGCGAGCCCGAGCAAGACGCCAATGGCCCACTTCGGGTTGCGCACACCGGTTGTCAATACGAGAAAAATCAGCAAGGTCACGAAGATGCCCCGCCACATGTTGTGCGTGCCGTCGGCGAACGTGGCAAGCACAACCATCGTCACCGCCCCAATATAGATGGGCAGCCTGCCCAGATGCTTTTCCGGTAGCAGCTTCACGGACGTCACAGTGCCCCCGCGGGTAATCAGGAATATCACACCTGCAGCGGCGGCAAGAAAAATTGCAAGCCACGCGGTCCAGGACCAGAATTCTCCCGACACCTCGGTCAGCAGAACAAAGGTCAGTGCTCCAAACAGCACCAGCGCCCCTTGCGCGAAATTGAAGATCGATGATGCCTTGAAAATGAGAACCAGTCCGAGCGCAACCAGGGAGTACATGATGCCGGTGAGCAGGCCGCCGACCAGCACCTCGATAAAAAACAGAAAATAAGTCAGATCCACGTCAGCCACTCCTCACTGGTCACCAAGATATGCGCGTATGACATCGCGATTGGTACGCACTTCGTCCGGAACGCCGTAAGCGATTCTTACCCCGTGATCGAGCACAACGACATGATCGGAAATATCCATCACAACGCCCATATCATGCTCAATCAAAACCACAGTCGTGCCGAATTCGTCATTCACATCGATGACAAACCGGGCCATGTCTTCCTTTTCTTCCAGATTCATGCCGGCCATGGGCTCGTCCAGCAGCAATATTGACGGCTCCATGGCGAGCGCTCGCCCTAGCTCCACTCTTTTCTGCAGGCCATAGGGAAGCCGCCCGACCGGAGTCTTTCGAATACTTTGAATTTCAAGAAAATCAATGATCTCCTCGACATATTCGCGCTGCTTCATCTCCTCGCTTCTGGCCGGATAGTAGAACGCCTCCTTGATGAGATTATTCTTTACCTTGACCAGGCGGCCGGTCATTATGTTGTCCAGGGTGGTCATGCCCTTAAATAGCGCAATGTTCTGAAAAGTGCGGGCGAATCCCATCCGCGCGACATCCGCAGGAGATGCGGAGGTCCTGTCATTGCCATCAAATCTGATTTTTCCCGCGCTGCACTTGTAGAATCCGCTGATGACATTCAGCATCGATGTCTTGCCGGCTCCGTTGGGGCCGATGATGGAGAATATCTCGCCCCTGTAGGTCGAAAAGCTGACATCCTGCAATGCCTTGACACCGCCGAAATTGACGCTGATTCCGTCAACTTCGAGAACGACTTCCGAAAAACTTCGTTCGACTTGACTCGTTTGCTGCGCTGTATTGGGTTCGGCCATGTCGGATCCTGCCTAGCTTGCCATCTTTATCGCGTCATAGGTCGCAACATTCATGATTTCCAAGTCCGCCACCATCTCGCCTTTGCGCCCGTCTTCGAATGTGACGACATTCTCAATATGCCCGGTCGAAGCGCCCTCGTAGACCGCATCGATCAGGCTCGCATAGCGTTCTGCAATAATTCTGCGGCGAACTTTCCGGGTACGGGTCAGTTCGCCGTCGTCAGGGTCCAGTTCCTTGTGCAATATCAGAAACCGCTGAATCTGGGCGCCCGCCATTGTCGAGTCGCCCGCAAGGTCGGCGTTGGTCTTTTCGATGCACTCCTTGATCATTCCGTAAACCCGGGCATCCGCTGCGAGTTCCTGATAGCTGGCGTAGGGCACATTGTTGCGTTCCGCCCAGTTGCTTACCGCTTCCAGATCAATGTTCACCATCGCCGAAACAAAATCCTTCTGATCTCCGAGCGCGACAACTTCGCGTATCTGCGGAAAGAACTTCAGCTTGCACTCGATATACTTGGGCGCAAACAGCGTACCTCCATTCAATTTTCCGACATCCTTGACGCGGTCGATGATTTTTAAATGGCCTTCGTCATCGAAGTATCCCGCGTCGCCGGTATACACCCAGCCGTCGTCGGTCCGCGTTTCTGCCGTTGCTTCAGGATTCTTGTAGTAGGCTTGAAAAACCCCGGGACTGCGATAGACCACTTCGCCGCGGTCGGTGATTTCCAGTTCCACGCCCGGGAACGGGCGGCCGACCGTATCGGCTCGGACTTCATTGTCCGGCTGGAGCGAAATATAGACCGATGCCTCAGTCTGGCCGTACAGTTGCTTGATGTTGATCCCCAATGAACGGAAGAATTCGAAAATCTCCGGACCTATGGCTTCTCCGGCGGTGTAAGCCAGTCGAATCCTGCTGAATCCCATCGTGTTCTTCAACGGTCCGTAGACGAGTATTTTTCCAATCGCATAAACTAGCCGGTCCAACGCGCCGACACTCCTGCCTTCCAGAATATCGACCCCGCAGCGCTTTGCGACTCCCATGAAGTAGTCGAACATCTTGCGCTTGATCCAGCTGGAGTCTTCCATGCGCACCATGACGCTGGTCAGCACCGATTCGAAAATTCTCGGCGGACTGAAGAAATAGGTCGGACCGATTTCGCGCATGTCATGCATCACCGTGTCGCTGCTTTCAGGACAGCTGACGCAAAAGCCTGCGACGTAGGACTGGGCATAGGAAAAGAAATGATCGCCAACCCACGCCATGGGAAGATAGGCAAGGCATTCCTCCTTTTCGGTCAGCGAGTCAAATTTAATCGAGTTGTCGACCGTAATCAGAATGTTGCTGTGGCTAAGCATGACTCCCTTCGGAAATCCGGTCGTTCCCGAGGTATACAGAATAATCGCGATGTCGCTGTCGCTGCCCTGACTCAGCTCCGAGTCGAAGTGACCCGGGTTCTCAGAATCGAATTTTCGTCCGGAACCGACCAGCGTGTCGTAGTCCTGCAGATTCTGATGGCGGTAGTGGCGCA
The DNA here is from genome assembly GCA_965214615.1 of Arenicellales bacterium. Lineage (GTDB taxonomy): Bacteria > Pseudomonadota > Gammaproteobacteria > Arenicellales > JAJDZL01 > CBDAUN01. The sequence goes on along the minus strand of OZ243952.1, from coordinate 1,578,397 downwards.
TGCCTCGCGAATCGTCGTAGAAGATTTCCTGAAGCTCCGGGCAATTCGGCGAGATTTCGAGCATCTTGTCCACTTGCTCCTGATCTTCAACCAACGCGAAGCGCACATCCGCATGGTTGATTACATATTCCATTTCCTCGGCGACCGAGTCTTGATACAGCGGCACCGGAACGCCGCCAAGGCTCTGCGCCGCCGCCATGCCCCAGTAAAGGCGCGGACGGTTGTCGCCGACAATCGCAATCTTGTCGCCTCTGCGAAACCCTTTCGCGGCCAGACCGCACGCCAACGCACGCACTTCCTGAGCGACATCGGCCCAGGTCCAAGTTTGCCAAATTCCAAGATCCTTCTCGCGAATTGCAGGCAAGTCAGAGCTTCGCTTGGCGCGGTCGAATAAGATTTTCGGCAGAGTATTGAGGCCAGAGTCCATGATGATCGCTCACCCAGTCGGTATCAGAACATTGTTTGCGTGTTGTATTTCTTATTGATTTAAGGGGAGTTCAGCTACTCGAAACGGTAGTTATACATAATTTCAATTTATTTTTTTCATAATTGCATCGCCGCGCCGCCGGCGGCACACTGAAATTTCGGCAGCGTCTGGCGGCGTCTTGCAGCTTCCCCACCCATATTCAATTGCCGCCGCCAAGGTGCGCGCAAAAAGCTGCGGCTCCGGCCTGGCCTACATCCGCCCGGCACTCGGGTTCACACGGATCCGGCGCCTGAGTCATTCCAGCGCTTCGCGGATCTTTGCTGCTACTGCGCCGATCCGGTCCATGTCGCCGGGGACAAGGCCCCAGTTGATCTTCATTTCGTCCCCCTTCCAGCGCGGCACAATATGGCAGTGATAGTGCATCACCGATTGAGCGGCTCCGGGTCCATTCGCCTGAACAATGCTCACTCCATGCGGTCTGGTGTACCTGTTGACCGCGCCAGCAACCTTTCGCAGCGTCGCCATGACATGGCCAAGCTCCGAATCCGGCATCTCGTACAAATTCGCGTAATGCGCCTTCGGTATCACAAGAACGTGCCCTTGGGAAGCCGGATTGATGTCCATGAAGGCCAGGGTGTGCCGGTCCTGACAGATTTCGAAGCACGGCAGCTCGCCTGCAACGATTTTGCAAAATACGCATTCCAATCCGTTGCCGGAATCTTCCAATGCAGTCATGTCTCGTTCCTCCTGCAATCAATCATGCGGCTGGCGTACCGCAAACATGGCATCGCCGTAGCTGTAGAAGCGAAAACCGCTCCCTACCGCATACCGGTATGCCTTCAACACCCGGGCAGTGCCGGCAAACGCGCAAACCAGCATCAGCAGAGTCGATCGCGGCAAATGAAAATTCGTGATTATCGCGTCGGCGATCTGAAACTCGAACCCCGGCTTGATGAAAAGCTGTGTCTCTGCACTGTAAGGCTTCAGCATCCCTGCGACCGCCGCAGTTTCCAAAGTTCTCACAGAGGTTGTGCCGACGGCAATGACTCTGCGCCCAGCGCGCTTTGCCTCGTTGATGCGCTCGCAAGCGGATTCGCTGATCGCGCACCGCTCCCGATGCAGCCGATGTCCGTCGACCTGGCCGTCCCGGATCGGAGCGAATGTGCCTGCGCCGACATGCAGCGTCAGGTATTCGAATTCGATCCCGGCGATTTCAAGCTGCGTCATAAGCTCGTTGGAAAAGTGAAGTCCGGCAGTCGGAGCCGCGACTGAACCGTCATGCCTGGCATAGACGTTCTGGTAGCGCTGCGTATCGAGTGCTTCGGCGGGGCGGTCGATGTAGGGCGGAAGCGGCACTGCGCCATATCTTGCAATGAGCGAATCGGCTGAAATGCTACATTCGACATCAACCAGGAAGAACTCGCCATCCCTTCCGGCAACAACCAGTTCGACCTGATCGGCGATGACAACCCTGTCGCCGATTCGCAAGGATTTGCGCGCACGCATCTGGGCCAGCATCCGGGTTGATCCGACAATCCGTTCAACCAGAATCTCTACCCGCCCGCCAGTGGGCTTTGCACCGATCAGCCTTGCAGGAATGACTTTGCTGTCGTTGCATACCAGCAGATCTCCGGGGCGCAGCAGCCTAGCGATCCGGGCAAACTTCAACTCCTCGGTCGCACCGGTTTCGTCAAGCGCCAAAAGGCGGCTGCCGGTTCGCTCGGCTGCCGGATACAGCGCAATCTGCCCTTGCGGCAGATCAAAGTCAAACTGAGCGAGACCCGGCAAAAGCTGAATTTCCGAAAGCAGTCGACAAGATCACTGCGGACTGTCAGGATTCGATGCCCATTCGGTCCACGATCCGTCATACAGCCGCAATCCGCCGCGGCGCGTCTGACAGATCGCCAGCAGCAATATTGCTGCCGTGACTCCCGAACCGCAAGTAGTCACAATCCCACGATCCTCGGACACTTTCAATGCATCCAGTGCAGACGCGATTTCGGATGCAGACCTGATCGTGCCGTCGCTGTTGATGACATCGCCGTAGTACAAATTCAGGCTGCCGGGGATATGTCCGCCTCTCAGGCCTGGACGCGGTTCGGGATCGGCGCCGCTGAACCGGCCTTCGGAGCGTGCGTCAAGCAGGCTGAACCGGCCGGTGTTCAAGGATTCGGCAAGTTCTTTCCACTCGACAACGAAATCGTCCGGACTGCGGGCCGAATACGCGCAAGGCGAAACATGTCCGGGACCCGATTCGGTCGGTCCGTTGCAGCGTTCCCACGCCTTAAGGCACCCGTTCAGAACCTTCACATCGGGGTGGCCGAATGACTTGAACATCCACCATGCGCGCGCCGATGCAATGTAATTCGACCGATCATAAACGATAAGCCGGGAATTTGAAGAAATTCCCATATTCCCGACACACTGCTCAAACCGCTCCGCGGTCGGATACATGTGCGGCAGGTCGCTGCGCGGGTCGGCGACTTCGTCGATATCGTAGAAAATCGCACCCGGAATGCGCTTGCGCTCGAATTCCTTGCGCCCGTCATTCGAAACGTTGGGCAAATACCATGTCGCATCGACAAATACCGTGTCTTCGTTGCCGAGCCGGGATATGGCCTGTTCGGCTTCAATCAGGGGGGAGGGTTGCATTCGTCATCTCCAAGTCCGGTGCAGTAAATATTCAAACGCAGCGCATTGTACTGGATTCTCGCCGGCCGGCCGCGACATAGGCCGGTCGGCCGGCTGATCTATGCGGGCAGTTCCGCCTTCGCCTCGACTTTCGGATACCACGCGGCAAGCGTTCCTCCCCTTGCCAGCATAAAAATCAGGATGGCGCACCACAATCCATGATTTCCCAGTGCGGCATACCCGATATAGGCTGCCGGCGCATATACGGCTATCGAAATGAACATGCTGTTTCGCATCTCGACAGTGCGCATTGTACCAATATAGACGCCGTCGAAAAGAAAAGGCCACACGCAGGCTGCCGGCGCGATGACCAGCCAAATCAAGTATTCATCTGCGGTGCTGCGAACTTCGTCGATTCCTGTCATCAGCCCGATAATCATCGTTCCTCCAAGGCCGTAGATTGCGCAAAACACGAGCGCCACGACGCACGACCAGCCCAGGGTCGTGCGCACGCTTCGACGCAGCATCGCGCGATTTTTCGCACCGTAGGCATTGCCGGCCAGAGCTTCTGCGGCATGGGCAAAGCCGTCGAGTCCGAAAGCCAGAAAATGAACAAGATGAAGCAATACCGCGTTTGCGGCTAATATGACATCGCCGCTTTTCGCACTGATATACATGAACAGGATGAACACCGCCTCAATGCAGACCGTGCGAATCATGATGTTGAAATTGACCGCCGCAAGGGCGATCAGCTTGTCGCGGCGAAGCACGCTCAGTTCCTTCAATCCGCCCGACGGATAACTCACCAGGCGCCGCAGCATCAACACTCCGGCGAACACGGTGACCGCCTCGCTAATCAGCGTTGCGGCCGCGACGCCCTGAACGCCCCACCCGAATCCCAGAACGAAAATCAAGTCAAGCACGACATTCATTCCGTTCAGAATCAGCTGAAGCACGAGAGCGTGACGCATTTTCTGAAGACCGAATAGCAATCCCAGAATGACCAGGTTCGACAAGGCGAAAACCACTCCCCAGATTCGGATGCCGTAGTAGTCAAGTGCGTGCGACTCGACTTCCCGGGTCGCTTCAAAAAACCAGAAGACCGCCGATCCCAGCGGCGCCTGCACCAATATGACCGCCAGGCCAACGGCCATTGCGATCCCAAAGCCGCGCGCTAGGACCGCGACGATTTCCTCGTCATCTCTTGCACCGTAGGCCTGGGCCACGAAACCGGTCGTGGCCATGCGAAGAAACCCCATCAGCCAATAGATCGCGCTGAAAATCAGGGCGCCGAGGGCTACCGCCCCGATGTATGCCGGATCGGGAAGGTGCCCCACTACGGCGGTGTCGACGGCACCGGTAAGCGGAATGCTCAGATTGGACAAGATGACCGGCCAGGTAAGGTTCAGTACCTTCTTGTGCCAATTCAGCCTGTCATGTGAAATTTGTGGTATTAGGTGCATATCGGATGAATGGCGTCCGCCTTGTGAGCGAGCAGCGCTAGGGTCGTTTTTCCTTGCGACTCGGAAAAGCGGAATAGATTAAAATAACCGATTTCCAATTGGTGCCTGCCGAGGTGGCGAAATTGGCAGACGCGCCGGACTCAAAATCCGGTGGTGGAGACACCGTGAGAGTTCGAGTCTCTCCCTCGGCACCAGATTCACCTGACGACGACTTCCAATGAAACTTCTGTTCGACCTTTTCCCGGTTCTCCTATTTTTTGCCGCCTACAAAATGTACGACATTTTCGTGGCGACAGGCGTCGCGATTGCCGCATCGGCTGTTCAACTGGTGGCTTTCTGGATCAAGCACCGGCGATTCGAAACGATGCACGTGGTGACACTGTGCGCACTGGTTGTTTTCGGCGGAATGACGATCGTGCTGCGCGACCCTGTGTTCATCAAATGGAAAACTACAATCGTAAACTGGATTTTCGCCGCAATCATACTGTATTCCCAGGTATTTACGAAACGAACAGCACTCGAGGTGCTGCTTGGCTCGAAATTGCATCTGCCCGCCCCGGCCTGGAGATCGATGAACCGCAACTGGGGGCTGTTCTTCGCCTTCGTGGGGCTGCTCAACATATACGTCGCATTCTATTACGGCCTAGATTTGGACGAAGCGCGGCGAGAGGAAATCTGGGTGAATTTTAAAGTATTCGGCGTAATCGGACTGACAATGGTCTTCATGTTCTATCAGATGTTCCGAATCGCCAAATATCTGAAGCCCGAGGATGTTGACGGGCACTGATGCAACTTAAAGCCGGACTTGCCCTTGCAAGTCGAGGCTGTCGGATCAAGCGTTTCCGGACCCGCTGCTGTCTGACTCGATATGCGCTGCGCGTTTCGCAGACCAATCAGCGCAGCCCTGGCGGAAGGCTGAAATGGACATTCTCCGAAACACCGGACAGGGTTGAGATTTCTACCGCGGAAAAATCTCGCAGCCTGTCGATGACATCGGAAACAAGATCGTCCGGCGTAGAAGCTCCGGCGGTTATGCCGACTTCATCTATGCCTTCAAGCCAGTTGCGATTCACCTGTGACGGGTCGTCGACCAGATAGGTGGTGACGCCGGATAGATTTCCGACTTCGCATAGGCGGTTTGAGTTGGAGCTGTTTCTAGCGCCTACTACGATTATCAGATCCACTTGCGAGGCGAGCTTGCGCACAGCTGTTTGCCGGTTCTGCGTGGCGTAGCAAATATCTTCGACATCCGGGCCCACAATATTCGGAAATCGCCGGCGCAAAGCGACAATGATGTCTCGCGTATCATCGACTGAAAGCGTGGTCTGGGTCACAAAGGCAACGCGATCGGGATTCCTAACTTCAAGCGCCTCGACTCCGGTCACATCTTCAACGAGATGCATGGTACCGTCAATTTGACCGAGCGTACCTTCCACTTCCGGATGGTTATGATGTCCGATGAGAACAATTTCATAGCCTTGCGCAGCGTAGCGCCGACCTTGTCCGTGCACCTTGGTCACTAGGGGGCAGGTCGCATCCAAAGCCTCCAATTGTCTGGAATCAGAGTCGGACTTTACTTTCCGGGACACCCCGTGCGCACTAAAGACCACGACAGATCCCGCAGGAATCTCTTCGACTTGCTTGACGAATATCACACCTTTGGCTTTGAGCCTTTCAACGACGCGGCGGTTGTGCACGATTTCATGCCGAACGTAGATTGGCGTTCCGTATTTTTCAAGTGCGCGTTCAACGATGTCAATCGCGCGAACTACGCCGGCGCAAAACCCGCGGGGCTGGGCCAATTTCACTTTCATCAAACAACCGGTCCATAGGTGTATTTGCAAACATAAAGTATTATACGGGCATTTGCCGAAGATAAGTTTTTTGGTAATTTCCGAACGTCGCTGCTGCGATTTGAGACATTCACACTTGAGCTGGCATGTGCCCGGGCTGCTGCAGTTTTGGTCACAGAACCGGTGATTCGATCTGACACTATGGATCACAACGAATTTAAAACGCTGCTTGTTCGCCCGGCAGGCGACAATGTCACCATAATCACATTGAATCGACCGGAAGCTTCCAATGCTTTCAATACGGCGATGTCGCGTGAACTCTACCTGCTGTTCGAATCGTTCGCCATGGATGCCGGCGATATGCGCTGCATTGTCGTCACCGGATCTGGCAATCGTGCATTTTGCGCCGGAGCCGATCTAAAAGAGCGCAAGGGAATGAGCAACGAGCAATGGACGCTGCAGCACTTGGGAATTGAGAGAATGGCGCGCGCGATTGTCAATTGTCCGGTCCCGGTCATCGGCGCAGTGAACGGAGCCGCCTACGGAGGAGGATGCGAAATCGCCCTGCTGCTTGATTTTCTCTATGCAGCCGAATCAGCGCGCTTCGCATTGCCTGAAACCGGCATCGGAATCATTCCGGGAGCAGGCGGCACGCAAACGCTTTCCCGCGCGATCGGAGAACGCCGCGCAAAAGAGGTGATACTATCTGCGAAGCCTTTTTCCGCCGAACAGGCCCATGATTGGGGTCTGGCAAATCAGATCGTTCCATCCGAACAACTGCTTGACGCAGCAATTCGGACGGCGAAGCAAATTGCAGCAAACGCCCCGATCGCGGTTCGGCAAGCCAAGCACGCCATCCGCAAGGGGCTGCAAATGGCGCTGTCAGACGCGATGGAGTTCGAGATCGAGGCGTATGGCCGTACCGTGCCGACACGGGACCGTCGCGAAGGCATACTCGCATTCAACGAAAAGCGAAAACCCAGATTTGAAGGCCGGTAGGATCAGGCGGCAATTGCCGACCAAGTTTAACGGACCGACACGGTGCAGGCACGATTGACGGATACCCCGGGGGTGGCAGTTCCCGACTGCGGTAATTCGTCGACCACGGCTGACTTGACCGACTTGCGCAATCCGGTTCCCGCCCTGGCCCGCCATTGCGGGCAGCAGCCTTCTATCGAAATCCACTTCACTTGAATTCAGCCCGTGTCTTCCTCCAGCGCCATCTTCAGCGACCTTTCAGCCAAGCTGCAAGGAGAGGTTCTCGCCGCCCCGTTCGATCGCGGAAGATACGCGACTGACGCATCGGCGTATCAGATGATGCCGCTGTCCGTAGTAGTCGCAAAAAATGACGACGATGTCGCTCAGACTGTCGCCTACGCAAAGCAGCGTGGTATTGCTGTCCTGCCGCGAGGCGGCGGCACTTCGCAATGCGGCCAGACAGTCAATCATGCCATCGTGATCGACTACAGCAAATACCTGAATCGAATCGTCTCGCTCGACATTGAACGCATGCGATGCACAGTTGAAGGCGGAATCGTGCTTGATTCGCTGAATCGACAACTGAGAGAGCATGGCGTCTGGTTTCCTGTTGACGTATCCACATCGAGCCGGGCGACGATCGGCGGCATGACCGGAAACAATTCGTGCGGCAGCCGTTCAATTCGCTACGGACTGATGCGCGATAACGTTGTTTCGATCGATGCCCTGCTCACAAGCGGCGAAGAGGTTCACTTTGGCAAAATCGATGGCAATTCGCGTGGCCATTGCGCCTTGGTCGATGCATTGCTGTCGATCGGCAATCGCGAACGAGATGAAATTGCAAGACGCTTGCCAAACGTGATGCGCCGAGTCGGAGGCTACAACATCGATGCCGCAGTGCCTGGCAATGAACCGGTCAATATGTCACACCTTCTAGTCGGTTCCGAAGGTACGCTTGCGTGTTCCCGATCCATTGAACTGAAGCTCTCGGCGCTGCCCGTGAACAAGGTTCTGGGGATATGCCAATTCCCGAGCTTCTATGCCGCCATGGAGTCAGCCCAGCACATAGTCAAGCTAGGCCCGGTCGCAGTGGAACTCATAGATCGCACGATGATAGGACTGTCGCGCGACATTGCCCTGTTTCGGAGCACCATTGAAAAAATGGTCGTCGGCGACCCCGAAGCTCTGCTTTTGGTGGAATTCGCCGAAGACGAGCAAAGCGAAAACCTGACCAGACTTAGGCAGCTTGCCGAACTGATGGCGGATCTGGGGTATTCATTCTCGAATCCGAGGCAAAGCCAGGGCGGCGTTATCGAGGCGGTCGACCCGACTTTCCAAAGCCGTGTGTTTGAAGTGCGCAAGGCAGGATTGAACATCATGATGTCAATGCGAGATGACAGGAAACCGGTTTCCTTCGTCGAAGACTGCGCAGTCGATTTGAAGCATTTGGCCGAGTATACCGCGCGACTCACCGAGATATTTCATCGGCATGGCACGCAGGGGACGTGGTACGCGCATGCCTCGGTTGGGTGTCTTCATGTTCGGCCGGTTCTGAATCTGCGCCACGACAAGGACATCCGCGCAATGCGCGCGATCGCCGAGGAATGCTTTGACATGGTGCTGGAATACAAGGGGTCGCACTCAGGCGAGCATGGCGATGGAATTTGCCGTTCCGAGTTTCACGAAAAAATGTTCGGAAAGCGACTGGTTGAAGGATTCAAGCAGATCAAGACGCTGTTCGATCCTGATCACATCATGAATCCGGGCAAGATTGTTGATGCGCCGAAGATGGATGATACGAGCCTGTTTCGCTATTCGCCCGACTATTCAGTGCAGGAATTCAAGACCGTTCTAGACTGGCAGGGTTGGCCTGGCGCGGGCGGAGGGTTTCAGGGAGCGGTTGAAATGTGCAACAACAACGGCGCTTGCCGGAAGCTGTCGGGCGGAACGATGTGTCCATCCTACCGCGCAACCCGAGACGAAAAGCATGTCACCCGAGGCAGAGCCAATGTATTGCGCCTTGCCCTGTCCGGTCAGCTTGGAACCGACGCGATGATTTCCGATTCCATGCGCGAAGCCATGAGCCTGTGCATCAGTTGCAAGGCTTGCCGGCGGGAGTGTCCTACTGGAGTGGACATGGCAAGAATGAAGATCGAAGTCGACGCTGCGAGACACGAAGCATTTGGGGCATCGTTCGCAGACAAGATTGTTGCGTATCTGCCGAGGTATGCGCCATGGGCCAGCCGACTGTCCGGCATCAGCAATCTGTATTCGAAGTCGAAGCTCGTGCGCGCGACCGCCGAACCGATCACGCAAATCAGCCGCCACCGTCCATTGCCAATCTGGCATAGTCGTCCGTACGTCAATCCAAAGGCTTCGGGACATCAAGCCGGAAAATCCGTTTTGCTGTTCGCCGACACCTTCAACACCTGGTTCGAACCTGACAATTTGCGCGCTGCGCAAGCCGTTCTGGAAGCTGCGGGCTATCGGGTGATCGCTCCGAGTACCACTTCCGGCGAGCGGCCTCTTTGCTGCGGGCGAACCTTTTTGTCGGCAGGCATGGTTGACGAAGCCAGAGTCGAAGTCAATCGATCATTATCAGCCTTGGAGCCTTACATCCGCGAGGGCATGCCTATCGTAGGATTGGAGCCTAGCTGCATTCTGGGAATGCGCGATGAGATTCCCGCTCTCGCACCGTCCTCGCTCGCCGACAAGTTGGCTGCTTCATCCTATTTGTTCGAGGAGTTCATTTGCAATGAACAGGTGCCGTTCGATCTAAATCCGCTGCCCCGTCATGCGATTGTGCATCCGCACTGCCATCAAAAGTCGTTCGAACAGGTGGGTAGCATTGAGCAGGTACTTAGCCGGATCCCCGAATTGGGTTGCAAGATTCTAGATTCAGGCTGCTGCGGAATGGCCGGTGCATTCGGATACCGTCGCGATTCATACAGGGTATCAATGTCGATCGGCGAACTGGAACTACTTCCCGCCGTACAGAATGCAGATAGCGACACCATCGTTATTGCCGACGGAACTTCATGCAGACATCAAATCGAACTTGGCACTGGAATCAAGGCGGTGCATGTGGCCCGCCTTATGCATTCGCTCCTCAAAACGAGTTCAACAATGGATCGCAACACCTAATTAATTCGACCCAACTGAACAAAAGAGTTCGGGGAATTCCTTACTCGGACCCCTGTGTTTCGCCGGCGAAACGACGAGGGTGGAATGTCCAATTGGACAGAATGCACACGACAATATGATTGAATTTATGAACTCGACGGTTTTCGCGCCGAACCATGAGCGAAAGATGAAGTCCATGGGTGTTCCTCCGTGCTACGCCCGCAGCATTTCTGTCAGGCGGCAACTGATATTAGTGCAAATTCCTTCCCGGGTTCCCGGTCTGAGGATTCATGCAAATCTCGGAGATTCGAAAAAACTTCTCAAGCGCTTAAGGACTGACGTTCGCGGTGGAAATCGAAAGGAGATATGTCTGCCTTGAACACGATGCCATTGATCCGCTCTGCGGGACTGGTTGCAGTGAACATCGACAACGGATATGGGCAGCATGCGCAGCGATTCGAATCCCGCGACATATCAGTAAGGCTGAAATTTGAAAGGCATTGAACACAGCGGACACTGCCGGGCTCAAACCGGTCTCATTGGACAGCCATGCACAAAAATTGTGCATGATTCGGGTGTTTACACTGTAAACACCCAAATTTTCAAGCAAATTATGCACGAATTTTGTGCACGCAGAAACATTTGCAATTTGCCTCGGCGGAAAAATCCAGCGAATCAGTCCGTAAATACATGGTCGATCTTGGCGGCTTGTATCACTCGGACCGCCCAGCGTTGCAACTGACCACAGTCGGCCGATTCAATGCGCTGGCGCGCCGTTTTGGGCACCATGCCGAACTTATTCTCCAACAAATTCTGCAGGACAGACTGCATTGCTTCTTTCCTGCCTTTCTCCATGCCTTTCTCGATGCCTTTCTCGATGCCTTTCTCGATGCCTTTCTCGATGCCCTTCTCCATGCCCTTCTCCATGCCCTTTTCGATGCCCTTTTCGATGCCCTCCGCCAGGCCCTCCGCCATGCTTTCCCGCTTCATTTTCAGAGACCATTTATCAATCGATTCGGCAAACCGCTCTTCTACTGTGCTCATCGAGTCCTCCTCGTCTATCATCGTCATCCCCTTGAATTTCAGGGACACCACATTTTGTATCAATTTTACGAACTGTTTACGCAGTTCGCCATGCTCTTCGCCGACAAGACGCCTGCGCACCGCGCGCCATGCATCGACAACCTGAAGAACATCTTCGCTGTAAATCATCCGCAGCAGCGCTGGATACAGCAGTCGCGTGTCCAAGCTTCCAGTCGCTTTCTCTCGCTCCTCGATCAACTCATACGGAGCCGAAACAAGCCGCGACTGAATCGCCTTGATACCGGTCTCGGCGAACGTGTCGCGAACATTTGTAGCCACATTCCAGCGTCCCGGTCCATGAAAGATTACCACAAGAGCCACCGGCGGGCATACCCGCCTTAAGACTTCGGCCTTTGCTTCCTTGGTCAAAGATCCCAGTAACATCGCGTTATAGCCAACCATGCGCACCGGCATGTGCAAATCGCAGTCCGTCTGAAACTCCACACAAAAGCACACCGTCACGCCCGATGAGGCCAGATCGCACACCCATACGGTATCCGAACAGCGGTTCTTGAACTCCGGCGTCACGTGCTCGGCGGTGGCCTGGCGCAGCGTAGACAGATCAAATATATCCTCAAGAGACCCCTCGTCGCGATAGATATAGCGGAGAAAATCTTCGAAAAATGTCCGGTACGAAAAGAAGTCCCTATAGGTCGGGTCGTTTTTCATCATGCGCCTCCATAATCAAATTCTGTGCATCATGGCCGCGGCGGCTTCAAGTGCTCACCAGGCTGTCAAGTATCGATCGATGATCGTCGCCACGGACGGCAGCGTCAATCAAAAATCAGTTCTTCACACGAATTATTTTTATTTATGAATTTCCCGACCGCCTGAAGACGCGCAATACGCGCCCGAGCGCAATTCAACCGGCGAGTAAGCTGCCTTGCCTGCTGCTAAGCGACGCGCACGCCAATGCACACGGAGAACATGAACAGATTCTGCCATGCCAAGGGAATTGATCAAGAATGCCGGGCAAGACGGTGTCGCAAGCAGCACTACTTTTCAATTGCGAAAAATACGTGAGGCAAAATCGAACACGGCAAAGCAACTGCCGTGTAGCGCAGTTACAAGATCAATGCGGGCACCAGTCCGGCAAAATCAATGGCGGGCGGGGCCAAGTGATTCCGAACGTTGGATCAGCAAGTTATTTCTCTTGCTTTGAATTAATTGATTTGTCCAAGGCGGTCGGATGCGTCCCTCTGAAACACTACGCATCAAACCATGCAAACACAACTTGAACGCAACAGATGTTGGGCAAATTCCAGCGCAAACTCCGAATTTCACTTCCAATGGGCATCAAAACAGCAACGGAGTCGACATTGCGTCAACAGAATGCGGATGCATCGGTAAACGGCTTGCCGGCAACAACACTTCCGCGACTCCATCGGCAGGCATTCGAACTAGGTGCGACGATCATTCCACGATAAATCGTCGAACCGCAGTTAACTCCATATGCTGGCAAGCAGACGGATTCTCGACACGGCGTACATCGGTCTGTCTGAACGGGCATCCAACAGAATCTTCGGCATCGCCTATCAGCTACGCCGCTCTTTGGCGGCTGCCCGCCAAGTGACGAACCACATAGCGAAGAACGCCTCTATTTTCGTAGTACTCCCATTCCCGAGGCGTATCGATTCGCACCAGCGCAAGAAATTTCTCCTTGGTGCCGTTATCGCGCGACACTGTCACATCTACCTCCTTCGCTCCGACCTCGATTCCATCGATGTGGAATACCTCGCTCCCAGTCAAATTGAGCGAGCGTCGGGTTTCGCCCTCGGCAAATTGCAGTGGCAATATCCCCATTCCGACCAGATTCGAACGATGAATCCGTTCGTAGCTTTCGACAATGACCGCTTTGACACCGAGCAAAAGCGGCCCTTTCGCAGCCCAGTCGCGCGAAGAGCCGGAACCGTATTGCGAACCCGCTATGACAATGAGCGGAACCCGCTGCTGCCGATACAGCAGCGACGCGTCATAGATCGACATCATTTCACCCGACGGCATGTGGCGGGTCCAGCCGCCTTCCCTGCCATCAGCCATCTCGTTGCGCAATCGGATGTTCGCAAACGTGCCTCGAACCATCACTTCATGATTTCCCCGGCGAGAACCGTAGGAGTTGAAATCTTCAGCCATGACTCCATGCTCCATGAGATAGGCGCCGGCAGGACTGTCCTGCATAATCGAGCCTGCAGGCGATATGTGGTCAGTAGTAATGCTATCACCAAGCACCGCCAGCGCGCGGGCGCCGTGTATCTGCTCGATCGGGTCGTATGAGCGTCCCATGTTCTCAAAGTACGGCGGCTTTCTGATGTAGGTGGATCCATCATCCCAGTCGTAGCAGCCGGAAACCGATACAGGAATTGTTTCCCAGTTCCTATCCCCTTTAAATACATCGACATACTTTTTGCGAAACATGGCTTGATCGATGCAGTCCCGGATCACCGATTCAATCTGCCTGGCACTCGGCCAAATATCACGCAAATAGACCGCTTGTCCATCGCTTCCGGTTCCAATCGGATCTTCGTACAGATTGACATTCATCGAACCGGCAAGCGCATAGGCGACAACCAGCGGCGGCGATGCAAGAAAATTCATCTTCACCAGAGGATGCACACGCCCTTCAAAATTTCGATTTCCAGATAGCACCGAAGCCACCATCAAGTCATTGCCGGTGACAGCCGAAGCCACCGCTTCAGGCAGCGGCCCGCTATTGCCGATGCATGTGGTGCAACCATAGCCGACCACAGAAAATCCGAGTGCTTCCAACGGTGTCAGCAAACCGGAACGCTTCAGATATTCAGTCACGACCTGCGATCCTGGCGCAAGCGATGTCTTGACCCAAGGCTTGACATCAAGGCCGGCATCGACGGCGTTGCGAGCGAGCAATCCGGCCGCGACAACTACCGCAGGATTCGAAGTGTTCGTGCAACTGGTGATCGCTGCGACAACGACGTCTCCGTCAGAAACCGTCTCAACCCCCGATTCGAATTCAACATCGGTCGATCTCGGCTCACCGCCGCGAGCCTTGTCCACATGCTGATTCACACGCGAACTTGCTTCACGCAGATTCACACGATCCTGAGGACGCTTCGGACCTGCGATGCTCGGGACGATTGTCGACATATCGAGCGTAAGGGTTTCACTGAATTTCATTTTTACCCGCTGGCCGGATTCGCGAAACATGCCTTGATGACGCGCATAGGCTTCGACCAGGGCAATCTGCTTTTCCGACCGTCCTGTCAGCCTCAAGTACTCTAGCGTATCCGCGTCAATCGGAAAAATTCCGCACGTTGCTCCGTATTCCGGTGCCATATTGGATATCGTCGCCTGATCGGAAACCGTCAGATTGTCAAGGCCATCACCGAAAAACTCGACAATCTTGCCAACAACGCCGTGCTCTCGAAGAATTTCCACTATCGAAAGCACAAGGTCTGTCGATGTCGTCCCTTCAGGCATGCTGCCCCGCAGTTCCATGCCGACCACTTTCGGCAGAAGCATGGCGATCGACTGCCCCAGCATGGCCGCTTCAGCCTCAATTCCTCCTACGCCCCAACCCAGCACGCCTATGCCGTTAATCATTGTGGTGTGGGAATCTGTTCCGACTACGGTATCCGGAAATGCCGAAATCACGCCGCCAGTCGATTCTTGAAACACTACATTCGCCAAATACTCAAGATTGACCTGATGGACAATGCCTGTCGAAGGCGGCACGACGCTGAAATTCGTAAAGCTGTTCTGCCCCCAGCGCAAAAACGAATAGCGTTCAAAATTGCGCCGGTATTCAAGCACTGAATTCAAATCGATCGCGTTCGCTGTGCCATGGTGATCAACCATCACCGAATGGTCAATGACCAGGTCCGTACGGATGCTTGGATTAATCGCGCGCGGGTCGTGACCAAGCCTCTCCATCGCATCGCGCATGGCGGCCAAATCGACTACAGCGGGAACACCGGTAAAGTCCTGCATCAGAACACGCGCCGGATTGAATCCGATCTCCAGTTCGATATCGACTGAAGGATCCCACCCGGCGACCGCGGCGATCTGCTCCTTGGTCACGTCTTCGCCATTCTCGTTACGAAGCAGATTCTCCAGTAGAATCTTCATCGAATACGGAAGCTCGGCAACGGGATGACGATCGGCCAGCCGCGGCAATGAATAAATTTCGTAATCCTGATTTTGAACCTTAAGTTCAGTCCGGGCGCTAAAGCTATCAAGCATCATAAATTCTCGTGTTACAGCGTATGTATCTGAAAAGAAATCTTCACCCTGCCGGCATCCGGATGCCAGACAAGGAAAGCAAGGCAGAAAGCCTTCCTAGGCACAAAGCAACAAAGCCGGCGCATCGCGCAGCGTATGCGCCGGCAATTTGACTGCGGTTCGACAGCTGCTGCTCAGGCTATTCGACACTGATGGAGACGGTCTTTTGATCCGGCGATCTTTTCGGAATCTTTAGATTCAGAATTCCGGCTTCGTAGTTGGCGCCGATATCATCCGCCGCAATCGGAACACGAAACTGAATACTGCGGACATACGTTCCGGTGCGTCGTTCATGCTGAACCCAGTGGCCATCCTGATGCTCGGATCTTTCAACCTTCGCATTGATCGTCACCGTGTTGTCCGTGCAGGTAATGCCTAGATCGGATTTTTCGACACCCGGCATTTCTATGGAAGCGTAATACGCGGATTCGTCCTCGAAAATATCCACTTCAGGAATCAAGTCCCGCGAAGTTTCGCGCTGCGCTGCCGGCTTGTGGCCGAGCAACTGCTGAAACAGGTTATGTGAGTCGTCCGGATAAATGTAGTAGCCTCCGAACGGAGATGTGATCTTTTGAGACATGAATAGTACCTCTTAATATTTGTGCGCCGCATCATCACCAGTGGCAGACATCGCGCAACCTCATCCTGCAGTTTTCCGCATACCAGGCGTTTTCCTATCTACGCTGCAATTTCAAACTATTTTCACATAGTTCCACGCGACCTGCCTTCCTATTATTATAGGGACAACAGACCCGAATTCCAAATAGGACTGCGCTTTATCGCCTTGGCAGCCTCATCGATGTTGCACTGCATCATATTGAGTCAATTCAGAGCAATGTGACCACACACCAAGCCGCCGAATCCTAACTGACCGGGATCAATGATGCGGACCATGCGCACTGTCATCTGACGGTGCATGCGCGCCAATCAATTCAATGAAATCATCTTCATTTAGTATTTTGATTCTGAGTTCCTCGGCCTTGGCTGCCTTGGACCCGGCACTCTCGCCCACCACGACGTAGTCAGTGGATTTAGATACGCTCCCGACGACTGACGCGCCGATGGTGCGCAATTTGTCTTTCGCCTGATCTCTGGTCATCGATCCAAGCGTACCGGTTAAAACGAACTTCTTCCCGGCGTATTCCGATTCAATCGGCGCCAGCACCTCGACCGCCTCGACGTTCACCCCGCGTTCTATGAGCTGTTCAATAATGGCACGGTTGCTTTCCTGTGCAAAGAAGTTCTCGATGCTCGCTGCGACTGCAGGCCCCACATCAGGCACACTGCTCAAAGAGTCGCAATCAGCTGAACGAATGTTATCGAGACTTCCAAATCGATTGGCGAGCGCCAACGCCGTTGCTTCCCCGACAAGCGGTATGCCGAGCGCATACAAAAACCGCGAAAGCGTGACGTTTCTGCTTTTTTCCAATTCCCCAATCAGATTTTGCGCCGTCTTCTCCCCCGCGCGTGCCTTTATGGTTCTATGAATCTGGCCTTCTTCGGCGGTCAATTGGGGGAATTTTTGATTCTCAACCTCCGTATCGGCGAGCTGGCTGCATAGCTTCTGATAAATTTTCTCGCTAAACTTGAACACCCAATCCGAATTGCCGACCGCGCGCTGGACATTTACGACTCCAGGGCTGATCAGTTCCAGAAACGTTTCGGCGATTCCAGTTTCAAGGTCAAACTGTATGCGCAAAGGCTTTAAACCTGTCTGCGTTCCAACTCTAGAAAAATAGCCACTTTCCATGCCGCCTTCGATTGCTCGCTGCTTGGCATCCCGGAACTTGGTCGCACTCATATCGATATTTACAGCGCCCTGTTCGCCGACGCGAACCACCGCGAAGTGCGAGCCGCCGCCTGTCGCCTTGTAAATAGGCTCGACCCAGACATCGCCGGCGCGCACCATCCTATAGTCCACCGTGCGATTCACCACGGTTTGCAGGCGACGTATGTCTTCCTCGGCAAGACGGTACAAATCAGCCACATTGTCCACCTTTTTGTCGCCCACAATTTCTCTGTCGAGTAATTGGGCGATGATCTCTTCGCCCAGACCCTCAATATTCATCGCCTTTCTCGAAGCGAAATGCCATATCGCTTGCCTAAGCTGTTCGGAGCACACCTGCACGCCGGTACAGCGAGCAACCGCTTCGTCCTCGTTGCGCTGCACTTGCGAACCGCAGGACGGGCACTTTGATGGAAATACGAACTCCCTGGTGCCATCCGGACGATTTTTATGCACAACCGAGACAATCTGCGGAATCACATCTCCAGCACGCCGCAAGACAACCGTGTCTCCGACCCGGATATCCAGACGATTAATTTCGTCCTCGTTGTGCAACGTTGCATTGGACACCGTCACTCCGCCTACGAATACAGGTTTGAGCCGTGCGACAGGTGTCACCGCTCCGGTCCGGCCAATTTGCACTTCGATATCGAGCACGGTCGTTGATCGTTCCTGAGCCGGTAGCTTGTGCGCCACCGCCCACCGGGGCGCCCTGGTCACGAATCCCAGATCGCGCTGATAATCCAGTCGATTGACCTTGTATACAACGCCGTCAATTTCATAATTCAACTCATTGCGGGTTTTCAGCAATGCCTCGTAGACATCCAGGCATTGCTCCATGCCCGTTCGGACTGTCGCTTCGGACGCCACCTTGAAGCCCAGATTCCTGAGCTGATCAATTTGCTCCATCTGCGTTGCAGCCACCGGCATGCCTTGCGATTGAGCGATCGAATAGAAAATGACATCCAAAGGCCGCTTGCTTGTGACACTGGGATCTAGCTGGCGCAGACTGCCAGCCGCGGCGTTGCGCGGATTGATGTATGCCTTGTTTCCGCTCTCAAGCTGTCGTTCATTCAGCTGCTGGAATTTGACGACACTCATGAATGCTTCACCTCGAACTTCGAGCAATTGCGGCGCACGATGTTCCGGAAGCGTCAAGGGCACGCTTCGAATCGTCTTCACATTGGCAGTAATCAGTTCGCCGACTTCGCCGTCGCCGCGTGTTGCGGCACGAATCAGCTTGCCGTTTTCATAAACGACACTGACCGCGAGTCCGTCGATTTTCGGTTCGACAACATATTCGATGTCTTCGCAATCTAGCGTATCGCGTATGCGCCGCTCGAAATTCAGAGCCTCTTCACGGTCGAATACGTTGTTCAGCGACAGCATTGCGACTGCATGACGCACTTCGCTGAACGCATTGCTGCTCTTTTCCCCAACGCGGCGGGTCGGGGAGGATTCGGTGATCAGTTCTGGATATTGCTCCTCGATTTCCTGCAATTCCCGGAACATGCGGTCATATTCGGCATCCGCAATTGTCGGCGCATCAAGGACATAGTACGCGTGACTGTGCCGATTCAACCGTTCGCGAAGGTCCTGAATCCTGCTTCGGACCGCTTCAGGAACCTGAGCAGCGTTCACACAACCTTGTCTAGAATGTCGAATTGAAAGGACGGATTCGCAGGCTGCTTGCTGTGAGACGCATAAAACAGCCTCATCGCGGCATCGCCGCCCGGCGTGATGCCCAGCTTCACCATGTCGCGGCGATATTGCTCGATATCCTTTCGGATATAAGGAATCTGATCTCGGTCGATTGCATTGAAATTGCGATCAACCAGTCTTGCATCCAGCCGGTCGGCGAGATCCTCTGCCGCGTCAAGCATTTCATCAAATGCACGGACAGGATTGTTTACGCAAGGGAGGTTGCTGTACATAATCAGCGCCTTGTGCTCGTTTGACTGATCCAGAGGAAGCGAAAAGAAACGTGCGCCGAGCTTCGAATCAATCAGGTAGAAATTCGGTACGGCAGAATTTCGATCTGACACCCGAACATACGCGCCATCGGCACCGCGCTCGAATCCGTATTCGCCTACGATGTAGTTGTAGCCTATATCGGTAAAAGTAGGCACCTTGAACATCAGAACCAGAACCGCTTCGTTGCGAAGCTCGTCAACCGCTTTTTTCAGCATTCTCGCCTCAGCGACGGTTTCCTCCGGAGCGATTGAATACTGATAGTCGCGTGACAGCGAACTGGCCATGCGCATCACCAGATCCTGAAACCTCAGGCAGTGCTTCGCCGAAACAGGACCGTGCGAATCCACCAGCTGCATCGTGAGATACAAGTCCGTGTATTTGGTGAACTCTTCATCGTCAAACACTGAACTCAGCCTGTCGCTCGATTCGCAACTGACCCCCATGATCTGATGAGCAGCCGTCAATCGGATGTCGCAGTTATAGTAGGCAGTGAGCACTTCCATGCGCGAAATAACCCGATTGTCACTGGGCAGCCACGCCACAGCATCGATGACGCGGTCGTTCGAATTGCGCAGTTTTTCATACTGAGATCTCTGCGCTTCATAATCCCTTGCGCTAAGCTTGCCATGCCTGTTGAAAAACGGCGATGCCCCTTCCGGCGTGCCATTGGGCGGCAAAGGCTGGCGGTTTTCCGGTCTCTCAAAATCGTCGATTCCGCTGTCATTGAACGGGAGTTCTGTTTTTTCAGCAATATACGGGGTCTCATCACCGAACTGCTCAACTGCATCGATCTCTTCAGAAGTCGAAGATGGATGCATTTCCTCAAACTCCGCCATCGGCAGGATTGCGTCGACTGGCGAATCCGCCGATTCGTTCTCCTGAGATACGGCAAACTCCTGCCCTTGCACTTCAGCCGGAATTACTCCCTGCGCCTGATCGATCATCAACTCATCCGATTGACCCTGTTCCTGAACCTCTGATCGCGCTTCATAATGCAGCCCGGATTCTTCAGATTCGACCGATTCAGCGTGCTCTGCGAAACGCGCTTCGCTGAAGATTTCTTCCGATCCCGCATCCGAATCGACATCCAATTCTGACGTTTGTTTATCCGTCGACTGCATGATCTCGGCAGACTCGGAATAGGCATGATCAGCTTCGGGCGATGCAAGTGAATCGATCATGTCGGCTATGCTTCTGCCCTCGTCGACTTCCCGCACCTCTCCGAGCACGACTCCGTCTCCGAAATCGTAGTTTTCCTCATTTTGATATGAACTGACCAAGTCCTTGGCAGCCAGAGGATCTGACCGGCGGAAGAATGGGACAATGCGAATGAGCTTGGCAAGAATCCAGATGATCAAAATTCCAGCAATGGCGACGACCGAAGTGACAACGAGTTCCATTATGCAGCGTACTCCTGGGCTTGTTCGAGATTTACGGACAATAGCTGCGACACGTTCGGCTCGGGCATGGCGACACCGAAAAGCATGTCTGCGTTCTCCATCGTGATTTTATTATGAGTGACAACAAACAGTTGCGTGCGCTCTGACAAATATCGAAGATTCTGACAGAGTCGAAAGACATTCTCATCGTCCAAAGGTGCGTCAATTTCATCGAGAAAACACACCGGCGCCGGATTCAGCTGATAGATCGACAGCAGCAAGGCAACCGCAGTCAATGCCTTTTCACCCCCGGAGAGAGACTGAATATTGTTGATTCGCTTGCCCTTGGGACAGGCGAAGACGCTGATTCCCGCATCTGTCGGATATTCTCCGGACAATTCCAGATAACCCTTGCCGCCGCCGAACAATTTGGGGAATATTTCCTGAAAGCTATGGTTCACCGACTCGTATGTCTTTTGAAATCTCTGTCGAGTCTCCCTATCGATCTTTGCAACACTGCCTTCCAAAGTTGCAACGGCATCAGCCAGGTCCGCGTATTGGCTGTCCATGTATTCCTTGCGAACGCGCTCTTGCTCGAATTCGTCGATCGCGGTCAAATTGATAGGTCCGAAATTGTCAATCCGCCGGACAGCCTTTTCGAGCAGTGCGACGGTCTCGTCAGGATCAAAGTCCTCGCTAAGCAATTCGGCGCACTGGCCGGGATCAATCTCGAGCGATTTCATTTTTGCGACGATGCCTTCCAATTGCACCGAAAGTCGATTGATTTCAAGCTGCTTGTCATTCAGCAGCGAATTGGCCTGTTCAACATTGAGCTGATGCTGCAAACGACGCTGATCGATCTGCCGATACGATGATTCGGCATCATCGACATTGCTGCGCGCCTGCGCCAGCTTTTCCGACATTGAGCGGCTTGAATCTGTCAACTGATCGAGTGTTTTCTTCAGCGCCGGCGTCGGGTCGTCCTGGTTCAGCCGCGAACGGGCTTCGGCCAGTTCGGCCTTCCTTCGGGCAATGCGGTCTTTCAGATCCTGAATCGCCGTATCGGCTGCTTCTCTTTCCGACTTCCAGCGCATGGCATTGAGTTCGCATTGATGCTTTCGCTCGACCACTGCATCGAGTTCGCTTCGTGCCTGGCCGACCGCAGTTTCTGCCGAATGGCGCTGTGCCTGAAGCCGCACAAGCTCCCGACTCAGCTCTTGCGTCCGGTCATCGAACTGGGCAACCTGGGCTTGGATCTGCGCCGACAAATCATTCAGTTGCACATTGTCCCGGCTAATCTGTGCGATCTGCTCGCGCAGCTGACTGGCGCGCTGCGCGGATGCGCTTTGACGCAATTCCACATCGTTGAGCTTCATCTGAATGTCCAGTCGCTGATTTGAGTGCTCGGTCAATTGGCTTCGCAACTGCTGACAGCATTTCTCAAGATCATCGACGACGGCTCGCGCGTGTTCAATTTCAGTGCGCTTGAGCGCCTGATTCCGTTCGTGCTGCTCCACGAGCGCCCTAGTCTGGCGAATCGTGCTGGACAATTCAACAACTCCGGCAGGCTCATCCATCACCAGCGCGGGCGAAAGCCAATTCGGACCGACCAGCGCCCCGTCAGCTGTAACGATGCACTCTCCGGCGTCCAGTTGCGATCGGCAATCCATGGCATCGCAAATTGATTCGGCCGCGTAGACGCCGGTCAGCCAGCTGTCCAGCGCCCCGTCAGGACAGCTGACATGCTGCGCCAGCGCCGGCAGCTTGCCATTCAATTTCCCCGATACCGGCCGAGAATCGACGAGATAAAGGTCAGCCGACAACGACTGTGTGTCATCCAATTCAATACTGCCTAGGTCATCGACAGGAATCGCGGAAAGCTTGCTGCCCAGTACTCTGTCGACCGCCCTTTCCCATCCTCCGAACACTTCGACCATGGAAGACAGTTCCGGCACGCTGTCCAGTCCGCGAGAGGCGAGCCAGGCGGATATGCGCCGACGGCGCTCGGAATCGGCCGCATCGTGGCTGCGCTGCAGCGAAATCAGGCGCACATTGGCTTCCTGAGCGCTTTGTCGCAATTCGTCGAGTTCATCCAATAGATGCTCGCGATTTTTTCTGGCATTGTCCAATCCGGCATCGGATTCTTCAATCCTGAACTCCAATGCCTGGCACGTGTGCCCGATCTGTTCAATCTTCGATTGCAAGTGCCTGCCCGTTTCCGACTCGGCATCCGGGTCAAGCTCGCTTTGCTGCGCCTTGAGCTTGCCGATCGCATCTTCATTCCGGTCATGGTCCCTTAGGGTGCGGGCAAGTTTTTCCTTGGCCGCATCGCAGCGCAGCCGCGTTTCTGTCAATTCGCGCTCACAGCGCGCGGTCTGATCGGCTATGTCCGCAAAAGACTTCTCCGCATCTTCCATATTCAATTGCATCTTGCGCTGATCGTCCGTGACGCTGTCCAGCATCTGCGAGCACCCGTGCAGCTTGTCAGATGCCTGCTGCCTGTCACGCTCGCAACTGCGCAAGCCGCCTGTTATCCTGGCGATATCGCTTTCAGCCTCGGCAACGGCCTGCCCGTCCTCAGTCCGAGATTTTTGCGCATCTTCGATATTGCGTTCAATCGCGGCAATCCGGGCATCGGTGCGATAGCGCTCAATTTCCAGCTCGCTCAGCATAGTTTGCAAATCAAGCTGCTGCCTTCTGGCCTGTTCAAGCTCGCTTTCTGTCGCCCTTAAATCAGCCAACCGCTGTTCGCGGACTGTTTCTTGCCGGCTCTGCTCGCCGGACCGTTCGCAGATTTGCTGTTCGTGCACGCCATGCTCGTGGGCAAGCAACTCGATTCGGAGCTTTCGCTCCTTGTCCTTAAGATTGCGAAACCGCATCGCCTGCTTCGATTGCGACTTAAGCTGATTCAGACGCTTTTGGACTTCGCCGCGCATGATGTCTAGCCGATCGAGATTGTCCGATGTCGACCGAAGCTTTGACAGTGTCTCTTTGCGCTTTTCCCGAAACCGGGAGATTCCGGACGCCTCTTCTATAAATCCGCCAAGCTCCTCGGGCCTGGCCTCGACAATTCGGCTGATCATTCCCTGCTCAATAATGGAGTAGGACCGTGCGCCGAATCCGGTGCCGAGGAACATCTGGGTAATGTCGCGGCGATTCACCCGGGTTCCGTTGATAAAGTATTCGGACAACCCGTCGCGCGACAGCGAACGGCGCACAGATATTTCGGCATACTTCGACCAGACCCCCGGAGCCCGTCCGCCGACATTGTCGAAAACAAGTTCGACACTGGCGCGCCCGGCGGGACTGCGACTTGCCGAACCGTTGAAAATGACATCGTCGAGCGTCGCGCCGCGCAGATTTCGCGCCGAAGATTCACCTGAAACCCAGCGGACCGCATCAATCAGGTTGGATTTTCCGGCGCCGTTGGGACCGACAATTCCAGCCATGCGGCTAGAGACTGCCAGCGTGACCGGGTCGGCGAAGGATTTGAATCCGGCAAGCTTGATTCGGCGCAGCTTCATGACAAGTTCTGCCGATGCGCAATTATCCGCTGGTGCTGATGCGCAGCGGCTGTGAGGCAGCGAAGTTCGATGCAGGCCGTTGACGATCCGTTGAACCTGCGCATAGTCACTTTGCTCTCCGTTTTTACGCTAGTCGTGAGGTGCGGTCTGCACCAGTGACGGCCGCCCCGATACGCTGTCATGCCAGCGCTTGAGCCGGGAGCGACCATGACGCCAGTCTTCCGAAGAAAACCTGAAATCAAGATATTCCAGCGCGCAGCCGATCGACAGGTGGCCAATCGTAAAGCCGTCACCCAATTGGTCCGCCTCGGTCTCAAGCAGATTCAGAGACCGGGCCACCGCCGCCTGATGCCGTGAACTCACGCTTTCGGATTGAAGCTGCGACGGACGGCGACCCTCAAGAATCCTTCCTATCGCGGCCTCCATGATTCCGTCGGCCAGCGCCTGAAGGCGCAACGCGGCCCATCTCGCCTCGTTGCGAACCGGAAATAGCGCGCCGTTGCCGTACTGGCTGTCCAAGTATTCGCAGATCACCGGAGAGTCAAAGTAGACTTCGCCGCTTTCGGTGATCAATGCAGGCACCTTTCCAAGCGGGTTGGTCGCCGGCAAATCGGTTTCCGGATCCCAGGGATTGGTTGAAATCCTAGTCACTGCATCGTCGATTCCAAGCTCGATAATGGTCGCAGAAACTTTGCGAACAAACGGAGATGTGGTCGAATGTCTTAACTGAAACATACAATTACGATTCGTCCGAGTAATCTGTGGGGGGCATGAGGTCTACTGGCTTGCCAGTATTTTTGCACAGAAAGTGCAACTGTGATAATCTTCCGCATTCAACATTCGGCGGTTGGCATCCGCGCCGTTGAACAAGGACTCAACGCAATTCAACATTGGGTTGCTATTTTACCACAATATATTTGTTAAATGGGCACTGATAATTTATCAATTGAGCAGATTTTGCAGGCATCTCATACGATTCCTCCGTACGAGCCGGGAAACGGCGAGGAATATATGAACGAACAGCAAAGACAGCATTTTCTAACTATCTTGCAATCCTGGCGCCAGAAGCTTATATCCGAGACTTCGCGCACAGTGCATGCCTTGCAGGATGACACCATCAGCCATCCCGATCCCACCGATCGGGCGAGTCAGGAAACTGACATGTCAATCGAGCTTCGAAACCGCGACCGGGGCCGAAGGCTGATTCGCAAGATCGACGATTCGATCTATCGTCTGGAAAAGGACGATTACGGGTTCTGCGAGAGTTGCGGCGTAGAGATCGGGCTGCGGCGTCTTGAGGCGCGCCCGACTGCGACATTATGCGTCGATTGCAAGACTCTGGATGAACTGAAGGAGCGCCGTCAGGGCTGAATCCGCAATGCTGCCGAAGATGCGCGAGCATCGGAGGATGCGGATATCCCGGCCTGGCTGCGCGGAAGACATATTTTGAAATCGTACAGCACGATCATTCGCAATGCGCTTGCAGTCACTCCCGACGGAAGCACAAGCGAAGCGGACATCGCCTGCGCCGACGGTCGAATTGAGCTGATCGCTCCGTCGATCGACGCCAATGCCGGCGAGCACATTGATGCGGCGGGCTGTCTCGCGATGCCTGGCGCCATCGATGCCCAGGTTCACTTCCGGGACCCGGGCGCGACACACAAGGAAGATCTGGCAAGCGGTTCGCGCGCTGCGGTCAGCGGCGGGGTTACCAGCTTCCTGGAGATGCCGAACACCAGGCCGGCAACCATCGATCAGACAGCGCTGAATGCCAAGCTTGAGCGCGCTGCCGGTTGCTCGCCGGCAAACTACGGATTCTTCATCGGCGCCACCCCCGGCAACCTGGACAATCTGAACCGGTGCGGGCCGGTTTGCGGAATCAAGGTGTTCATGGGGTCCAGCACCGGGACATTGCTGGTACACGAAGAATCCGATTTGCGAAACATCTTCGGCAACGGCGAACGGCTGATCGCTGTTCACGCCGAAGACGAGCAGCGCATTCGCAGCCGCACCGAGCAATTCTCGAACTTGCCTGAGACTCAGGGCAACCCGAGAACCCATACGGCAATCCGCGACACCGAGTGCGCGCTGCTTGCCACCCAGACAGCGGTACGGCTGTCGCACGAATACAGCCGGCGTCTGCACATCCTGCATCTGACCTCCGCGGCGGAAGTCGAATATCTTCGGAAAAACAAGACCGAGCACATCACTGTCGAATGTCCGCCGCAGCACCTGTTTCTGACTGAGCAGGACTACGACCGGCTTGGTACTAGAATGCAGATGAATCCGCCGATCCGGTCCCAGGCGGACCAGGATGAGCTGTGGGCCGGATTGCACGATGGAACGATTGATTTTATCGCCACCGACCACGCACCGCATACGCTTGAAGAAAAATCGAAGCCCTACCCGAACTCACCATCCGGAATGCCGGGCGTCGAGACATTGCTTCCGCTTATGCTCACAGCATGGAAGGAAGGCAGGTGCACTTTGGCGCAAGTCTTGAAGTGGCTGTGCCGCGGTCCTGCCGAGGCATACCGCATGCAGGGAAAGGGAATGCTGGCCGAAGGCTACGATGCGGACATTGCGATCATTGATCCGGACCGCGAGTGGGAGATCAGGGACCAAGACATGTTCACCAAGGTCGGCTGGACACCGTTTCACGGCCGCAGTGCGGCAGCCAAGCCTCTATGGACCATTGTGGGCGGACAGGTCGCCTGCAGCGATGGCAAAATTCGCGAAAACGTTCGCGGAAAAAGAATTCGGTTCAATTAGGCCCCGTCCGCTACGGGTGCGACAGCATTATCGTAAACGGGCCGCTGTTTACCAGCGCCACATCCATATTCGCGCCGAACACGCCTGTCGCGACAGGCTTGCCAAGCACATCGGCCAGCGCTGCGACGTAGGCATCGAACATCGGACTAGCTTCGCCCGGCGGCATCGCATTGACGAAGTCCGGGCGACGCCCGCGCCCGGTGTCGGCGTAGAGGGTAAATTGAGGCACGGCGAGGATATCGCCACCGACATCCAGCACGGAATGGTTCAAACGGCCGCTGCCGTCCTCGAAAATTCTCAGATTGACAGCCTTTTGGGCAAGGCGCTCCAAGCTGTCGCTGACGTCACCTTTGCGGAATCCTACGAAAAGCAGAAGTCCTTCGCCTATTGCCCCGACGCTTTCGCCTTCGACTGAGACTGACGCGGCGGAGACGCGCTGCGCCAAAACCTTCATCAGATGCGGGCCGATCTTTAGAGAACTGAACCCGAAGGCAGAATCAACTGCCTCCGGATCTGATGCAACAGCCTTCCCGGCGGCTGCACTCTTTGGCTACTCCGCCTCTTCGATTGCCTTCATGCTCAATCGGATGCGGCCCTGCTGGGCATCGACATCCAGAACTTTCACGTTGATGACATCGCCCTCGTTCAGCACATCGCTGACTTGCTTGATGCGGTTGCGCGAAATCTCGGATATATGTACGAGCCCGTCTTTGCCGGGCATGATGTTCACAAACGCACCGAAATTCATCAATTTGACTACGGTACCTTCGTAAATTTTTCCGACTTCAACGCCGGATATATCTTGTTTTGGTCGCATTATGCTGCTTCTCCTATCGCTTTCATGCTTAATCGAATGCGACCTTGAGTGTCAACATCCAGAACTTTTACCTTGACTACGTCACCCTCGCTCAGCACGTCGCTGACCTGATTTACCCGGTCACGCGAAATCTGAGAGATATGGACGAGTCCGTCTCTGCCAGGCATGATGTTCACAAACGCGCCGAAATTCGTCAGCTTGACGACAGCACCTTCGTAAATCATGCCGACTTCGACGTCGGAGGTAATTTGCTTTATACGCTCCCTTGCCGATTCACCGCCGGAGCGGTCGACTGACGCGATTCGAATCAATCCGTCATCCGACACGTCAATCACAGCACCGGTCTCTTCCGTAAGGGCTCGTATGGTTGATCCGCCTTTGCCGATCACGTCGCGGATTTTTTGCGGACTGATCTGCATCGTAATGATGCGCGGCGCATATTCAGACATTTCTTCACGGGGCTTGGACAGCACGAGGGCCATTTCTCCAAGAATGTGCAACCGGGCCTGTTTTGCCTGATCCAGTGCAACCCGCATAATTTGTTCGGTAATGCCGGCGATCTTGATATCCATTTGAAGCGCGGTGATTCCGTCCTCGGTTCCCGCAACCTTGAAATCCATATCGCCGAGGTGATCCTCGTCGCCGAGAATGTCAGTCAGGATTTCGAACTTGTCGCCTTCCTTGATCAGCCCCATGGCAACCCCGGAAACAGGAGCGGCAATTTCAACACCGGCATCCATAAGCGAAAGGCTCGCTCCGCAAACGGTAGCCATTGAACTTGACCCGTTTGATTCGGTAATTTCCGAAACCAGGCGAATCACGTACGGACAGCTCTCGCGGCTTGGCAATACCGGAGCGATCGCCCTTTTGGCCAAGCGTCCGTGCCCGATTTCGCGGCGCTTCGGCGAACCGACACGTCCGGTCTCTCCGACGCTGTACGGCGGGAAGTTGTAATGCAGGAGGAACGGGTCACGATACTCGCCTTCGATTGAGTCGATGATCTGCGAGTCGCGCTCGGAGCCAAGTGTCGTAATCACCATCGCCTGAGTCTCGCCCCTCGTGAATATGGCCGAACCGTGGGTGCGCGGAAACACTTGCGTGCGAATGTCGATCGGGCGCACTGTCTTGGTATCGCGGCCGTCAATGCGCGGTTCGCCGTCAAGAATGCGCTTTCGAACCACGCTCGATTCAACGGCCTTGATCGCATCATAGATTTCGGATTCTTCAATTTCCGGCGAATTTTCCAGATCGAAGCTGCCGACCACCTCGTCGCGGACTTCTGAGAGCTTGTCCTGACGGACCGTCTTTTCGGCTATGGTGTAGGCAGACTCGATCTTCTCGCGTCCCAGGGATTCGACCCGTTCCGCGACTCCGGCGTTTCCAGCTTCCGGCTGCCAGTCCCACTTGGGCTTGCCAGCCTTGGCTGCCAATTCCGAGATCGCCTCGATTGCCACCTGCATATTCTGATGGCCGAACATCACCGCGCCGAGCATTTCATCTTCGGAAAGCATCTGCGCTTCAGACTCCACCATAAGCACCGCATCCCGGGTTCCGGCAACCACGAGGTCCAGCTTTGAACCTGCCTGCGGCGCGTCGGAGTAGGGATTGAGTACGTACTCGCCGTTTGCGAAGCCCACTCTCGCCGCGGCAACTACGCCATTAAACGGCATTCCGGACAATTCAACCGCAGCCGATGCGCCGAGCATCGCGAGGATGTCGGGATTGATATTCGGGTCTACCGACATGACGGTAGCAATGATCTGGATTTCGTGCGAAAAGCCTTTGGGAAACAAAGGTCGCATCGGCCGGTCGATCAGCCGGCATGTGAGTATTGCTTTTTCCGACGGTCGGCCTTCGCGCTTGAAAAAGCCTCCCGGAATCCTGCCCGCCGCATAAGTGCGCTCTTCGTACTCGACAGTGAGCGGAAGAAATCCGAAACGCTGTGAACTCGAGTCGACAACTGCTGTGACCAGAACCGATGAATCGCCCATGCTTGCCAGTACAGCTCCGGTCGCCTGGCGTGCGATTCTTCCGGTTTCCAATCTTACTTCGTCTGCGCCGTATTGGAAGCGCACTTCTGAATAATCACTCATTTCTCTTGCCTAATGGTATTTTACGCGGCTACTTGCGCAATCCGAGCCTTCCGATCAATTCCCTATACTTTTCAGGATCATTGTTTCGAAGGTAGTTCAGCAGTTTGCGTCTTCTGTTCACCATGCGAAGCAATCCTTGCCGGGAATGATGGTCGTGCGTATGCTGCCTGAAGTGGTCGGTAAGACCGCGAATTCTTTCAGTCAGCAGCGCGACCTGAACCTCCGGCGAGCCGGTATCGTTATCGCTTCGCCGGTAGTCGCCGACGACTTTTGCCTTTGTAGCAATGGTTAAAGCCATAATTTCAAACACTCATTTGGTAAGAACAATAGTCCGGAACTGGATTGTGCATATGTGCAAATGCGGCGGAGCCTAGCGCGTAACCGCCGCAATATGTGCATATCATAACTGAGAAGCCTTGTCCGGTGCATGAAAAAGTCGTTTGGGCGCGACGCGGCCGTCGCCCAATGATGTGCCGATGCCGAGAAATCCGATAGAATTTTCGTACAGACGGACCGTGCCGTCGCTTGGCAGATTGTCCGCCCTCACCGCCTGGCCGCGGCACAGATAGTAGGCGGCGTCCATATTCAGATCAATCCTCGGCAGATGGCTTAGCGCCTCGTCACTCGGAATCAGCAGGCTGCGGCGCTCCTGCGGTGATTCCATCAACTCCAGCCGATGCAGCTGCACGCCTGCGTCGATATCGAGGCGCCCTACGCCGAGACGTCTGAGCGAAGCCACATGTCCGCCGCAGCCCAGCGCCTTTCCGATGTCTTCGGCCAGGGTGCGCACGTAGAATCCTCTTGAGCACAGGACTTCGATCTCGAACATGTCGCCGACGCAGTCGGTCAACTCCAGCGAGTACACCTGTACGCGGCGCGGCTTGCGCTCGACTTCAACTCCCTTTCGCGCATACTTGTAGAGGCGCTGGCCCTGAACCTTTACAGCGGAATACATCGGGGGGATCTGATCCTGCTCGCCAATAAAGCCCTCCAGCACCTTCTGCAATTGACGCTCAGTAATGTCGACATCGCGCCGTTCGAGCACCTTTCCCGCACAATCACCCGTGTCGGTGGTTTCACCTAGCTTGATTCGCGTACTGTAGCGCTTGTCGGCATCGAGAAAATAGCCTGCCACCTTGGTGGACTGACCGAAGCACATCGGCAGCAGTCCGGTTGCAATCGGGTCAAGATTGCCGGTATGGCCGGCCTTGCTTGCCGACAGCAGATGCTTGACGCGCTTGAGCACTTCGTTGGACCCGACGCCAGGCGGCTTGTCAAACAGCAAGACGCCATTGACGGAACAGGCTTCGGACTTGCGCCTGTTCATTTCGGATTTGGTCCGGAAACGCCTTTGAGCAGATCGGCTACGTGACCGGCATGCTCAATCGAGACATCGACGCAGAATCTCAAAGCGGGGGTATATTTCATCTTCACACGCGCGGCGAGCTGGCGCCGAACAAATGCAGCCGCTCGATTCAATGCGTCAACTCCGTGCTGCAGCTCCTGACCGGGCAGACGGCTGGTCAGAAAGACCCTGGCGTGCTTTAAATCCTTGGACATACGGATATCAGTTACGGTAACCGAGGCGACCCGCGGGTCAGCCATTTCATTGGAAATGATCGCACTGATTTCTCGATGCACGACTGAGGCAACCTTGCGGGTGCGGTCGGCGCCCGCCGTAGAATCTGATTCGGGACTGTACACGGCAAATCATGGAGACAGATAAAAATGCAGCACGAAAACGGAAAAGCCGGCAGCCTGCGAATCAAGACTCGGTCAACTGGTAGATTTCCAGCTTGTCGGACTGCTTGATGTCGTTATAGTTTCTTACGCTGATGCCGCACTCCTGTCCGGCCTTGACTTCTGGAACATCGCTCTTGAACCGCTTCAGCGATTCGATCAGGCCGTCATGAACCACCTGCTCGTCGCGCAATACGCGCACATGCAGGTTCGGACGCACTGCTCCGTCGCTGACATAGCAGCCGGCCACGGTTCCGATTTTCGGAAACTTGTAGACTTCCCTGACTTCGACGATGCCGATGCTGTGCTCCTGCACGCTAGGACCGGCAATTCCCTCGACCATCTGGCCGATCTCGTCGATCGCGTCATAAATGACGCCGTATTCGAAAACCTGCAATTTCTGCTTGTCTATCAATTGCCGCGCCGCGCTATCGGCCTTCACGTTAAATGCGATGATCGAAGCTTTCGCCGTCTCTGCAAGATGCACATCCGACTGGTTCACAGGTCCGACCATGGAATGAATCACCTTGACCTCGACCTTTTCATTTGAAAGAGCGGTCATTGCCGCCGAAAGCGCTTCGGCTGAACCGAACACATCCGTTTTCACAATGAGGTTCAATTCCTTGGCCTGCTCGACACCGAATTCGATCGCCTTTCCGCCGCCTTTGGTAACCTGAGCCTTGTTCCTTCTCGCATCCACCAGCTTTTGCGCCACCTTCTCGTCGGCGACGCAGACAAAGCTGTCTCCGACAATCGGAACATCGTCCAGTCCCACAATTTCCAAAGGTTCCGAAGGCCCGGCGGCATTGATCTTGCGGTTCCTGTCATCGGTCAGCACCCTGGCACGGCCGCGGGTGACGCCTGAAACGACGATATCGCCTTTGCGCACGGTTCCGCCTTGAACCAGAACCGATGCGACAGGACCGCGTCCGACTTCCTTTTTCGACTCGATCACCACGCCCTGGGCCAGACCGTCTTTCGGCGCAGTGAAATCGCGGACTTCCGCTTCGGCCATCACCGCATCAAGCAACTCGTCTACGCCGGTGCCCTTGAGCGCGGAAATATTCACGCACTGGACGTTTCCGCCAAGAGGTTCGACGACAATCTCATGCGCTGTCAAATCATTGCAAACGCGATCGGCCGAGGATTTGCTCTTGTCCATCTTGTTGACCGCCACGACGATCGGCACGTTCGCATTCACGGCGTGGCTGATCGCTTCGACAGTTTGCGGCTTAACACCGTCGTCTCCTGCAACGACGAGAATCACAATATCCGCGACACTGGCTCCGCGCACCCGCATCGCAGCAAACGCTTCGTGCCCCGGCGTATCGAGAAATGTGATTGTGCCCTTCTGAGTATCGACCTGATACGCGCCAATTCGCTGTGTAATGCCGCCTTTTTCGCTCTCGGCCACCTTGGTACGGCGGATATAGTCGAGCAATGTCGTCTTGCCGTGATCGACGTGACCCATGACCGCGACCACCGGAGGTCGCGGCTGACGCGGTCGATCGTCCTTTTCGGCCGAAAGAATCACTTCCTCGATGTCTTCGGACTTGGCCACAACCGGTTTATGGCCCAGCTCGTCGACCGCCAGCGTTGCCGTATCGGCATCGATGGAGTCGTTGATTGTCGCCATGATTCCGTTTCTCATCAGCACGCCGATCAGTTCAGCCGCCTTGATCGACATCACCGAAGCCAGATCGGAAACCTTGTTGTTTTCGAAAATTGGCACCTCGTGCACAATCGGCTTGGTCGGCATCTGAAACCGGTCGCGTTCAGCTGCTATCTTGGTCTCTTCCTGAAGCCGCCGGCGCTGTTTTCGCTTGCGTCGATTCTTGACATCAAGCTTCTCGCGCACTTCCACGTTTTTCCTGACTGCCTTGCGCTTGGTCTTGGCGCGCTTGCCCTTGGAATCGGTATCGTCGGCTTTCTTGGCCGGTGCTTCCTGGCCGGCAGGCTTGACAGCATCCGGCGCGGCAGCGCCCGTGGTACCGGGCTGCGCCTGAACCTGCACAGACGATTCGTGCGCCGGGTCCGGCTGCTCCTGCACGACGTCCGGCTGCGAATCTTGCGACTCGGAATCCAAAACACGCGCAGTTTCTTCGGCAGACTCCGGAACATCCGAATGTACGTCGGCGGCTGCGGCCTCCTCGGTCGCCGTCGCGTGCGCATCGGTCTCCTGTACGGCGTCGTGCGTTGATTCGCTTTGCGCCTCGGCCGCCTCCTGGGCCGCTTTCTGCGCTTCCTGCTCCTCAAGCATGCGCTTGCGGCGCTCATCTTCGGCGCGCGATATGACGCGTCGCGGAGAAGGCCTGTGCTGGATGACGATTGTCTTTTTCCGTCCGCTCGCGTCCTGGACTTCCAATTCCTTTTTCTGCGCCGGCTGGTTGATTTTGAACTCGCCGGTCTTGAGCATGTTGATCAACAGCTGCTTTTCGGCAAAACTGATGGAATCGTCCACCGACTTGTCGGCAACGCCGGCGGTGCTGAGCAACTCAATGAGCCGTTCAGGCGGCACTTTGAATATGCCTGCTAGTGATTGAACTGAATTATCCATCGAATGCGGCCTCAAACTACGCTATTGCTCTTCGAACCACGGCTTGCGCGCAGTCATAATCAAATTTCCCGCGCGCGCTTCCTGGATGCCCATCGTATTCAGGTCATCCAAATCGCATCCTGCAAGATCCTCCATCGTGTAGATGCCGTTGCGGGCAAGCAGCCACGCGGTGTCGCTGTCCATGCCGTCCATGGTCAGAAGATCGTCCTGCGGCGATTGATCGTCCGGCGTTTCCGCACGGGCGATCGCCAGCAGCAGCATCTCATTCTGAGCCCGGTCGACGATTTCGTCCACCAGCGTCTCCTTGTCTTCAAACTCCCTGATATGCAAAAGGCTCTCGCGCGAGGCGAACACAATGTCGTCTAGCGTGGAATAGCCTTCCTGAACCAGTATCTCGGCAGCATTTTCACCGACATCGAGAACTTTCATCAGCCTCTCCACCTTTTCCCGAGCCACCACGGAAGCCTGCTCTTCGGCATCGAACTTCGTCATGATGTTCAGCGTCCAGCCTGTAAGCTCTGTCGCCAGGCGCACATTCTGGCCGTGTTTTCCGATCGCCTGGGATAGCTGCGAGTCATCGTCGACTACGACGTTCATTGTCTGCGACTCTTCAAGCACGTCCATCGCCTGCACCGTCGCCGGCGCCAGCGCGTTGATCACGAACTGAACCGGATTCGCAGCCCACCTGACGATGTCGACGCGTTCGCCGGCAATTTCCTTGGAAACCGCCTGAACGCGCGCGCCGCGCAAGCCTACGCAGGCCCCTATCGGATCGACTTTGGGATCGTCGGAGTGCACTGCGATCTTGGCACGAGAACCGGGGTCTCTCGCCGCTCCGATAATCGAAACCAGTCCCTCTCTGGACTCGGGCACTTCAAGCTTGAACAGCTGGACCAGAAGTTCAGGCGCGGTGCGGTCCAATATCAGGGCCGGACCGCGCGCATCGGCCCGCACGTCCTTGAGTATGGCTCGAAGCCTGTCACCCATCTTCATCCCTTCTCGCGGAATGCTGAGGCTGCGATAGAGAATCGCCTCCACCCCGTCGATATCGACAATCAGATCACCGCGCTCGACCCGCTTGACCTGTCCGAAAACCATGGTTCCGATCTTGGGCGAAAACTCTGCAACAATTTGTGCGCGCTCTGCCTCGCGCACCTTTTGCATAATCACCTGCTTGGCGGTCTGAGCGGATATCCGCCCGATCGACGCCGATGGAATCTGCTCCTCTATGAACTCGCCGACTTCGACTTCGGACCCGTTCTGCTTCGCCTGCGATTCGGTGACCTGCCTGCCGGGACTTTCAATTTCCTCCTCCGTATCGGGAATAACCTCCCAGCGGCGAAAGGTGTCAAAGTCGCCCGACCTGCGGTCAATGTGTACGCGGATTTCCACGTCCACCTTGTATCCTTTTCTCGCAGCGGCGGCGAGCGCTATTTCAAGCGCCTCGAACACCACTTCTTTCTCCAGGCCCTTTTCGTCGGACAATACCTGTACCATTGCGAGCAAATTGCTAGTCACGCCTATTCTGCCTCTCTAATTCCATCGTTCCGGCTTTGGTTTCAAATTCGCCTTGCGTACGTTCGAATAGTCAATCACATAGACGGAGCCATCGACCGTCAATTCAATCTGAGATTCCCCTGCGCTCAGAAGGTCTCCCAGAAAATTCCTTCTGTCGACGCACTTTCGATGCGTCACCACCTCGATCCTTTCTCCTACGGCCTGTCTGAAATGCTCCGGCTTCGCCAGCGGCCTGTCAATTCCCGGCGACGAAACCTCGAGCGTATACTGGCCGGCAATCGGGTCCTCGACATCCAGCAATCTGCTCACCTGCTGACTGACGAACGTGCAGTCGTCAAGTGTCACCCCGCCTGGCGCATCGATATACAGACGCAAAATCTTCGACTTTTCGCGTCCACCCATCTCGAAATGGATCAATTCATATCCGTAGCTGTCGATGCTTTCGTCAAGCATCGCCTGCAACTGTTCCAACTTCGTCCCCAACACAATCAAAAAATGCGTCTGTTCGCTTCGTTCAACACCATGTTCAAACTGCCAAGTTGCGAAGCGCTGCAGCGACACTCTTGCGTACCCAACAAAAAACCCCGCTAGGCGAGGCTCTGTTCTGGAATTCCCAGTCGAATCAGAACTCGTCATCGACGACTCAAATGCCGGCGACGGGCGATGCCGCCATCAACATTCGACCTAATCGAATTCGCTTATTGAATGTGCATTGGTACTACGCTGAAAAACAAACGCTGATCGAACAACTTCGTCGTAGCGTGTATTGTAAATTCAGTTGGATTTTTCTGCAACAAAAAATACCGGCATGCGCCATTCATCGGGATTCGCATGCCGGCGGTAAATTACGCGGTTTCGAACGCGCAGCGCCGACGTGCAGAAAGTTTCGGCATGGCCGCCTCAGTCGCACGGCGTACAGAATCGACTTCGGGCCGGCGTCGCAGTGACATCCGACGCGAGGGTTCCGAAATACCGCGCTATCTTTGGCTGTCGCGCCAATCTTGAGCACAGTATACCGGTGCGTCTGAAGGCGCAAGAGCGTCTGCGCCGGTGATTGCATCAGCAAGCTTTTCTGCCATCATGATTGTCGGCGCATTCAAATTGCCGCTGGGGATGCTTGGCATGATGGAAGCATCCACGACGCGCAAATTTTCAACGCCGTGAACCCGGCCGACGGAGTCGACGACGCCTGCGCCGTCCTTGCCCATGGCGCAGGTGCACGACGCGTGGTAGGCGCTTTCTGCATGCGTGCGCACGAATTCGTCGATCCCTTCATCGCTTGTCACACGCGGACCCGGAGCCAGTTCGGGGCCGCGAAATTCATCGAACGCACTTTGGGCGAATATCTCGCGTGTCAGACGCACTCCGTCACGGAACTCGCGCCGGTCGCCTGAAGTCTCCAAATAGTTGAAGCGGATTTCAGGATGCTTGCGCGGGTCTTTGGAAACAATCCTCACATGGCCTGAACTCGTCGGTCGCATGGGCCCCATATGCGCCTGATAACCATGCCCTGTGGCCGGAGACGTTCCGTCGTAATTGGCGGCAACCGGGAGAAAGTGATACTGAATATCCGGGTGGCGAACGCCTGCGCGGCTGCGTATGAATCCGCCCGCTTCAAAGTGATTCGATGCGCCCCAGCCCTGTCTGGTGGCCATCCACTGAATCAGTACCGCTGCCTGACGGTGAAGTTTCATCGCAGGATACAACGACACTGGCTGTTTGCATTCGTGCTGGATATATACTTCCAGATGATCCTGCAGGTTCTCTCCCACAGATGGAACCTCGGCGATTACCGGGATTTCCAGAGAGCGCAGATGCGCCGCATCGCCGATGCCGGACAGTTGCAGAATTTGCGGCGAATTGACGGCGCCTGCGCTCAGCAGCACCTCGGATTCGGCAAACGCCGATTCAACCTTGCCGTTGGAAAAATACTCTACGCCAACGGCCCGATTGCGTTTAAAGAGTATGCGAAGCACTAGGGCGCGCGAAACAATTTCCAGATTCGTCCTTTTTGACGCCGGATGCAGATAGGCATTGGCGGCGCTCCAGCGAACGCCCTCGCGGACCGTCATATCCATTGTGCCAAAGCCTTCCTGGCAATATCCGTTCTGGTCTTCGGTATGAGGGTATCCGGCCTGCACTCCGGCTTCAATGAATGCCTGATACAGCGGATTGGCGGCATCCGGCGTGGTGACGTACAGCGGTCCGCTGCCACCGTGATAGTCGTCGGCGCCCTTGCCGCGGGTTTCGGCCTTGCGGAAGTACGGCAGGCAATGTGCATAGGTCCACGAAGGGTCGCCGGTTTCCTCGGACCATCGGTCATAATCGGCCGCATGCCCGCGTATGTAGCACATTCCGTTGATGGAAGATGAACCCCCGATGACTCGGCCGCGCGGGCAATCGAGCACGCGGTTGTTCATGTAGATCTCAGGCTTCGTCCGGTAGGCCCAGTTGAATCGATCGCTATTGAGCGGCCGCGAAAATGCCGCAGGCATGCGCATTTCCCAGCTGCCGTCAGGCGGCCCCGCTTCCAGCACGCAAACCGAAGCAGCCGGATTCTCAGTCAGTCGGTTCGACAGTACGCAGCCTGCCGAACCCGCACCGACCACGACGTAATCGTATCTATTGCTGTCCATCTTGGAACTCGTAATTCCACTTGAATAAATCTGCAGTTCTTGATTCGATGCGCATCAACCGACCCGGTGGCCTAAAACGCGGTGCGCAAGACATTCTTGCGCCTTCGCCGCTCCAATGCCAGCTCGATGAGCATTTCGATCAGATCTGCATAGCCGATGCCGCTTGCTTCCCACAGCTTCGGATACATGCTGATATTTGTAAAGCCCGGCATTGTATTGATTTCATTAATGTACACGTCAGAAGAATCCTTGGAAGCAAAGAAATCAACCCGTGCGAGTCCTGCGGCATCAACTGCTTTGAATGCGCGAATCGCGTAGTCTTGCACCTGTTTGGCCTGAGCATCCGATATCCGGGCTGGTATGAGCAGTTGCGCCGTACCGTCCAGGTATTTGTCGCTGTAGTCGTAGAATTCGCCTCCGGGCACGATTTCGCCGACTGTTGAAGCTTGCGGAGCTTCATTTCCGAGTATGGACACTTCCACCTCGTGGCAGTTTTCCAGACTCTCCTCCACTACAATCTTGATGTCGAATTGCGCCGCTTGCGCAAATGCCGCAGCCAGCGACCGAGGGTCTGACACTTTGGAAATGCCTACGCTTGATCCAAGATTAGCCGGCTTGACAAACATTGGATAGCTCAGATCTGCACTCAGCGATTCGTACACCGCTTCGGGGTCCGCCTCCCATTGAGCGACCCGAAATTGCTTGAACTTCGCTTGCGGAATGCCTTCGGCTTCGAACACCATGTTGGCGATACCCTTGTCCATGCCAACTGCAGAGCCTGCGACTCCCGACCCCACGTAGGCGATGTCGGCGAGTTCCAGGAGTCCTTGCACCGTTCCATCTTCGCCGAAGGGGCCGTGGAGAACCGGGAATATCACATCGAGCGGACCGAGTTGCTCGGCCCCGCGAATCGGCTGCTTCCTAGCAGTCAGGGACTTGTCACCAGCGTAATCCAGAGCGACCGGCAGCAAGCCGTCGCTTTCGACCGAAGACGCCTGTATCGACTTGACATCGTAATCAAGCAGCCATTGACCGTCCTTGGATATGCCGATCAGACGCACTTCGAAGCGGTCAGGATCCAGTGCCTGATAGATGTTCCTCGCAGACATCAGAGAAACCTCGTGCTCGCATGAGCGACCGCCAAACAGGAGTCCCAGCCGTAGTTTGCTATCTAATCGGGCCAACGCAGCGCACCTACAGGCTGTGGAATCTGCTGCGATACGTGCCGCGGCATCCTGGCAGAATTGATGAGCACGGCCGGTTGACCGAAAACTCATCAAATACGATCCTTCCTGCGCCGATGGCTGCACAGTCCGCATTGTCGTGAGTAATTGATTTTTCAGTCATTCTTGCTGATTCTCAGAACTGATTCCGACCACAATCGCGCATAGCGGTATTGTAGCACCGAATCGGTGCTGCGAAATCGGGCGCTGCAAGATAAAAGAAATCGCATCTTAAAAGTAGTATCACCGCATAGCGCGGCGAACCCTCAAGGCACACCCTTGCTGCGACATGCGGGCGAACCATTGGTCGCAAGGAGCGGGGATTGGCATCAGCATTTCGGCCGGCACCGTATTGATTCATTTATGTGTTTTCGGGAAATTCAACTGTTTGGGTTATACTAGCGCGTTAAATTTGGGTTCCCGTAAGTTCGTGTTGCTGGAGATTGTCCACAATTCTTGCCTTGAATACGATCTTTTCGAGCCAAAATAAACAATCCACGGAGAATAACAATGGATCAATTGAATTCGATCATTAACTCCATTAATGCATTTGCGTGGGGACCTCCCATGCTAGGCATGCTCGGAGTAACCGGCGTATTGCTGACCCTAGGCCTTGTCTTTATGCCTTGGCGAAAGGTGACGTACGGGTTCAAGCTACTGTTCGATAAGAGCGCGCCTAGCGGCGAAGGAGAAGTAAAGCCTTTCAATGCACTTATGACAGCGCTGTCTGCAACTGTCGGAACGGGAAACATCGCCGGTGTAGCAACAGCGATCGCACTCGGAGGCCCGGGAGCGATCTTCTACATGTGGCTGATCGCGCTTTTCGGGATGGCGACCAAATACGCCGAAGCCGTATGCGCAGTAAAGTATCGGGAAGTCGACAAGAACGGAAAATTTGTCGGCGGGCCAATGTACTATCTGCGAAATGGCGTGGGAGAGTTCGCACCTGAACTGGGTAAATACCTGGGCCTGGCATTCGCAATTTTCGGCGCGATTGCCGCATTCGGAATCGGCAACGCCGTCCAGGTCAACTCAATGGCTCTCGCCCTCGGCTCAAGCTTCAGTATTCCTACCTGGATCACCGGTGCTGTCGTTGCGGTTCTGGTCGCTTTCGTTATTCTCGGCGGAATCCGCCGTATCGGCGATGTCGCCGGTAAGCTGGTTCCGACAATGATCGTCCTGTATCTCGGCGCATCTATCGTCATCATACTGATCAACATCGCGAAAGTTCCGGAAGCATTCGGAATGATCTTCACCTACGCGTTCACACCGGCCGCCGCAACAGGCGGATTTGCCGGAGCTGCTGTTGCAGCAGCGATACGTTTCGGTGTTGCTCGCGGCGTGTTTTCGAACGAGTCGGGTCTTGGTTCGGCAGCGATCGCCCATGCGGCCGCGCAAACCAATAATCCGGTTCGCCAGGGAATCATCGCGATGCTCGGAACCTTCATTGACACTCTGGTCGTTTGCACAATGACAGCTTTAGTGATTCTGACTTCCGGCGCCTGGATGATGACCGGCGCAGACGGCAGTGGCTTGACCGGAGCGGTGCTCACTTCGCAGAGTTTCGATACGACGATCGCGGGCGGTCAATACATCGTTACCATTGCGCTGGTTGTATTCGCCTTTACCACAATTCTCGGATGGTCCTATTACGGCGAACGATGCTGGCAGTATCTGTTTAGCGAAAAGAGTCTGCTGATCTACCGGGCGCTGTGGGTGCTTGCTGCATTCAGCTTCGCCAGTGTGAAAGTCGATTTCGTTTGGAATTTGTCCGACACCCTGAACGGGTTGATGGCGGTTCCGAATCTGATCGGATTGCTGTTGCTCGCACCAATGGTATTTCGTGTTACCAGGGAGCACTTCGAAAGCGAAGGCCGGCCAATCGGAACACGGTTGAAATAGCGGTAGTTCCGAAAACCTAGCAATCAGGAAAGCGCACCCGCCTGTCGCGGGTGCGCTTTTCTTTTGTTCCTGACAAACTCTTGGCAGCACGCCGCCTCGCACATCTGACTGTTTTTGGACACATGCTGACAAGGGTTTGCATGCCAGCGGAGCTGTCTTTTGTGCGCGAGGAAGTGGCAGGTCGCTATCTGCGGTCGTATATTGCCTTGTCAATCTTGCGCTTCGACAAATCGAAACTGTCGGCGAATTCAGCCTTTCTGGCACCTAGCCGAGATGCCTGATTTTCGACGCCTCAGTTTCCAAGCAAACGATGCTTTGCCAGCGAAACAGCAACCCGCGCAAATTTTGGAAGAACAAAATCTTCCCAATAGGGAAACTTTCAAATTAATCCTTGTTTTTTCGGAATGTTATTCCTAAAATACAATATATGCTGAACAGATCATTACATGGCACGCTTCTGAATGCGATCGAAAGTCGCCCGGCGGTCGCACTCGTCGGTGCTCGACAGGTCGGGAAGACAACGCTTGCACGGACGATTGCGCAGCAAGTCGACTCTGTCTACGTTGACTTGCAGAATCCTAAAGAACTAATGCGACTGAATGATCCTTTGGGCTTTTTCTCAGACCACAGTGAGCAGTTGGTCATACTGGACGAAATTCAGCAGACTCCGGAAATTTTTCCCATTTTGCGTGGAGTGATCGATGAATATCGATGGCGCGGTCGAAAGGCCGGCCACTTCCTGCTGCTTGGCTCCGCTTCGATGAGGCTGTTGCGTCAAACTTCAGAAAGCCTGGCTGGACGAATCAGTTATTTGGAATTGGGCGGACTGAATATCCTCGAAATTGAAGACACTAGAGTCGCGCATAATTCAAGATGGCTAAAGGGTGGCTTTCCCGAAAGCTATCTTGCTTCAAGCGATGAATCCGGCATGAATTGGCTTGAAGACTTAATTACAACGTACCTGCTGCGCGATATTCCGTTGCTCGCGTTTCCAATTCCAGCGAACAGGTTACGGCGACTTTGGACGATGCTGGCTCATTTGCAGGGTGAAGTGATCAATTATTCGAAACTCGCCGGTAATCTTGAAGTCGACGGCAAAACGGTCAGTCGCTATGTGGATACTCTGGTAGATCTGCTACTCGTCAGACGCTTGCTGCCATGGCACGAAAATACGAAAAAAAGGCTGATCAAATCTCCTCGACACTATATTCGAGACAGCGGAATCCTTCACCAGTTGCTGGATATAGCGAGCTACGACTCATTGCTTTCACATCCAGTACTTGGGAAAAGCTGGGAAGGCTTTGTCATCGATAATATCCTTTCCATTCTCCCAACTCATGCCAAGCCTTACTTTTACAAAACCTCTGCCGGCGCTGAAATCGATTTGATCATTCGCTTTGCGTATGACGATATATGGGCGATCGAAGTTAAATTCGGCAATACGCCGAAAGTGAGCAAGGTATTCAGTCGAACTTGCGAGGATGTCGGAGCCACATTCAAATTCATCGTCTACGGCGGAGATGACGAATTCTCAGTGGGTGACGGGGTTACGATAATTTCCTTGCCACGGTTGATGCGAAGGATCATCGGTTGAAGCGGTACCGCTATGCATTCGCGCCTGAAACTCAGAACATTGCTTCACATTCATGCGCCTGAACATAGTCGGCAACAAAATTTCGATAGATGGCATGAATCCGTTTCGTCATGTCACCTCCGCCTTTAGGAAATTCCACCATCGATCCGTCAGCAAGACGCAGACTGTGCACCGGCATGACTTCGCGCGTAGCACTGCTAACAAAGCACTCGCTCGCACTCGATAGTTCGTCGCTGTGAATCTTCCGCTCAATGGTCCGAACCCCCTCGCCAGCGCATGCCTTGTGAATCGCAGCCTTCGTCAAGCCGCGCAGATTGCCGGCCGACGGCGTCACCGCTTCGCCGCCGATAACGAACCACACATTGCTGTTTGACGCTTCAGTCACATGTCCTTCGGAACTCAGGATTAGGCTTTCATCAGCTCCCAGTTCTCTCGCCTGCATCACCGCAATGACATTGTTCAGGTAATTTCCGCCCTTGATGTTCGGATCCAAGGCATCAGCCGGATTTCTACGCACCTGGGGAATCGCCATCGTCATGCCGACTTCGTACAAGTGCGCCGGCCATTTCTTCAGCGCAGTCACAATGATGACAAACCGCGTCTGAAGCTCAGGGTCGGGATATAGATCGATTGCGCCCTCTCCTCGGGTAATCTGATAGCGCACATACACGTCGTGCCCCTTCGCGGCGCCGGATGCCTGCACAGTCTTTTTGATTTCGTCAGTCAACTGATCGCGCGACTGAGTAATATTCAATGCAATCAGCCGCGCGGAATTCTCAATCCGATCGAAATGCTCCTTCATAAATAGCGGAACACCGCCGTAGGTGCTGAACACCTCATACACCGAATCTCCGTATAGAAATCCCCTGTCCGTAATCGGCACCGTAGCCGACTCGATGGGCGTGATGCGACCGTCAATGTTCGCCATGCTCTTGACTATGCTCTTGTTCATCAATCTTATCGGGTTCCTGTATGATTCGTATAATGACCGGCTCAGTACCGCGCAACCGCGCCTGCAACCGATTGTGCGAACGGCAATATAACCATTTTACTGACATTTAACCAACTCAGTCTCACTTCGGATGAAACTCGAAAAACCATACCTGATCTTTATCGGCGATGCGCCGGATGACCTTGCCGCAAAAACCGCATTCGGCGTCGTGGAATGGCGCGGAAGCGACTGCATCGGACAATTCAGGCTACCGAACTGCGCAGCAGACCTTGCCCTCCCTCAATTGTCGATCGCCGAAGCCAGCCAACGCGGGGCAAAGACGCTCGTCATCGGCGTAGCCAACCGCGGCGGGGTCATACCGGACAGCTGGATCTCCCCGCTTGTCGAAGCTTTGCAGCACGGCATGTCGATAGCCAACGGCTTGCATACGCCGCTGAACTCCATAGCGCAAATC
Source organism: Arenicellales bacterium (assembly GCA_965214615.1). Classification (GTDB taxonomy): domain Bacteria; phylum Pseudomonadota; class Gammaproteobacteria; order Arenicellales; family JAJDZL01; genus CBDAUN01. Next base: position 1,533,721 of record OZ243952.1, on the reverse strand, counting down.
AGGCAAGCGGCAACCGAAAGCCGCGGCCAACTCATCGAAGTAAGACAGCCAGACGGTCCGTTCGACGTCGCATCTGGATTGCCGCGCACCGGACACCGGCTGCTGACCGTCGGCACCGACTGCTCGGTCGGAAAAATGTATACCGCACTGAGCATCAGCGAAACAATGCGCGCAAGAGACATCCCGGCCGACTTTAGAGCAACAGGGCAGACAGGCATATTCATCGAAGGTTCCGGTGTGCCCGTAGACGCGGTCATCGCCGACTTCATTTCAGGATCAATCGAGCAACTGTGTCCTGCCTCGGACCCCGAGCACTGGGACATCGTAGAAGGACAGGGATCTCTTCATCATCCGTCATTCGCCGCAGTCAGCCTCGGCCTGCTTCACGGAGCCCAGCCTGATGTCCTGATTCTGTGCCACGAACCGACACGCACCCATATGCGCGGTCTGCCCGATCGGGCGCTGCCTTCAATTCGCGAATCAATGAACACCAACCTGTCGGCCGCCCGGCTGGTCGATCCGAAGGTGCGATTCGCCGGCATTTCGGTCAATACCAAGCACCTCGGCAAACACGACCGGATCGGCTATCTGGCAAAGATGGAAGACCAATTCCAGTTGCCCTGCGTCGACCCGTTCGTCACAGGCACCGACCGCATTGTCGATGAACTCGAGGCTGCCGGCTAGATGATTCAACTCAATGCCCGTCACGAAAACTGGCCCCTTCGAGACAAGTTTTCGATTTCGCGAGGGTCCAGATCCAGTGTGGATGTCGTTGTTGTCGAACTGAACAAATCCGGCACACTGGCGCATGGCGAAGCAGTTCCCTATGCCCGCTACGAGCAAACTGTCGAGCAAACGCTGGATGCGATTTCCGATATCGCCGAAGACATCCGCAACGGCATGTCGCGCGATGATCTGATTCGCGCGCTTGCCCCGAATGCCGCCCGCAATGCGCTTGACTGCGCTCTGTGGGACCTGGAGGCAAAGGCAGGCGGCACGCCGGTCTGGAAATTGGGGCGGCTTCCAAAGCCAAAACCTGTTGTCGGGGCCTACACCGTAAGCATGGCACCGCCGGAAGACATGGCTCGCTCGTCGCTCGAGGTGAGCCACTACCCCCTGCTCAAGCTGAAGCTGGGCGAATCCATGGCTCTCGAATCGGTCGAAGCGGTTCGCCGCGCCTGCCCCGAAACCCGATTGATCGTCGACGCCAATGAGGCATGGACCATTCAAATGCTAGATGACCTGATGCCTCGGCTTGTCGAACTCGGCATCGAAACAATCGAACAGCCGCTTCCTGCCGGAGCCGACGAAATTCTCGAATCCCGCGAGTATGAAATTCCACTTTGCGCTGACGAGTCTTTTTTCGACACCGATGATCTCGCAAGGCTGTCCAACTGCTACGAAATTTTCAATATCAAGCTGGACAAGACGGGCGGGCTCACGCATGCGGTCCGGATCGCCGAGCAAATCCGGCGCCGCAACAAGCAAATCATGGTGGGAAGCATGATGGCGACATCGCTCTCCCTTGCACCCGCCATGCTGCTGACTCATGACGCTGCATTTGTCGATCTGGATTCACCCTTGTGGCTCGATGCCGATCGCGAAGGCGGCATTCAATACCGCGACGGCCTGTTCGAACCTGCGCAGCGAACTCTATGGGGGTGACACAATGGCAGCGCACGCCAGCCATCAGGAAATTGATTTTGACCGACTGACCCGTTATTCGATCCAGCAAGTCTCGCAATGGCTGAGATCCGGTGCAGTATCCGCCACAAGGCTGACTGAACACGCAATCGAGCAGCACCAGGCAAGTCCGGAGAAGTGGAATGCCTATGTTCACTGGCAGCCGGAGCAGGCGCTGGCCTGCGCCCGCACTGTCGATCAGATGGTGCGTTCGGATGCAGAAATCGCCCGAATACGCAAGCTGCTCGGGATTCCGATTTCGATCAAGGACAACTATGCATTGTCCGAATGTCCGCTCTACGTCGGCGGCCCGGAGCCTCTGCCCGATCATCTGAATCAAACCGGCCCGGTCGTCGATGCAATTCGCAAGCAGCGTGCAGTCATCATGGGCAAGACGCACACCGTGCAATTCGCCTACGGCGGACTCGGAGTCAACAACCACTGGGGCACGCCCTGGAACCCGTTCGATTCTGAAAGCCATCGTGTTCCGGGCGGTTCCAGCGCCGGAGCCGGCATCAGCCTGGCCGAAGGATCGGCGATGCTCGCCATGGGCAGCGATACCGCCGGTTCGGTGCGCATTCCTGCTTCGTTCACAGGCCACATCGGATTCAAGCCCAGCAAGGGACGCTGGTCTACCGAAGGTATCATTCCCCTTAGCCGCTACTTGGATGTTCCGGGAGTGCTCGCACGGCGAACGTGCGATCTCATGGCGGCATTCAGCGCCATTGATCCTGAATGCGAGTCCTACGAACTACTGCGCCGGGATGTCGACCGCAGCCTGGAAAGCGGATTCACCCTCGGAGTAGCCGACAATCTCCTGTGGTCTTCCAGCGAATCGTCGATTGTCGAAAGCTGCGAACAGGCACTCGATCTGACCGCCGCAAGCGACAAGGCCGAACTGGCCGATGTCGCGTTTCCCGAAGCGCGCCAGGCAGTAGACTTTAGAAACTCCGGCGGAACCGTCTCGGCGGAACTGATCGAATTTTTCCAATCAGAGCTTCCGCAGTGGGAACACAGCCTTGATCCGATTATCAGCGACCGCATCAAGATCGCGGGCGACATCGATGCAGTAGAATTCCTAAAGCGCGTCCGCCGGCTGAGCACGTTTGCCTCAACCGCGCTACCGGCATTCAGCCAATGCGATGCGATCGTGTGCCCGACAGTTCCGGTTTCACCGCCCAGAATGAGCGAACTCGAACCGATGTCGAACTACAGGTCGATCAACCTTCTGGTGCTGCAGAACACTTGCATCGCAAACATTCTGAATTTATGCGCTGCGACTGTTCCCACCGGAACCGACGCCAACGGCATGCCCGTGGGCTTGCAGATTCTCGCCCCGCACGGCGATGACATCAAGCTTCTGGCGATTGCAGATTTCATCCATCGCAGGCTTCTCGATTCCGGCGCTCTGCCATGGGTCGACGGATCCATTGCACAGTAGGCTTCGCCGGCTATGCGTCTGGACAGCTTCACCGCCCCTATTTTGCTGCATAAGGACAAAGTGCGGACGGAATGGGTGGACGAATACGATCATATGAACGTCAGTTTCTACGTCCTTGTTTGCGACCAGGCAACCTACGCATTCTGGGAACTGGTCAACGACGACCGGCCGATCGAGGATCGCGGCGGCCTTGAGTATGCCGTCGTCGAATCCCATGTCAACTACATGCGCGAACTTCGTCTAGGCGATCCGGTTACAGTACGCACCAGGCTTGTCGCACATGACAGCAAGCGGTTTCGCATTTTCCACGAACTGCATCATGCCAAAGATGATTTTCTTGCCGCCACCAACGAAATTATGGCACTCGGATTCGATCTGAACAGCAGAGCAATCAGCCACTTCGACAACGCCGTGCAAGTCAACCTTGCAAGCATCTTCAGCGGCCATGCCCGGCTTCAACTTCCCCGCAATGCGGGACGGGCGATTACATTCACCGCACCAGCGCCGGGCGCGCGGTGATCAACCCGGCAGGCGAAGCAGTGACTGCGACATGCAGTGAACGCCGCCGCCAGCCTGCGTGAACATCGTCATATCGGGGTCGAACACCTCAAAACCCTGCGCGCGCAACTTGGCATTCAGATCCACGGCGCCGGCAGTTGAAATGATTCGGTCATTGCCCAGGGCAACGACATTGCAAGCAAGCGAAATCGTATCGCGAAAGTTCACTTCGATCATCTCGATCTGCCGGGACTTGAGCCAGTCGATCACATCCGGCTCCGTAGTATCCGGACATACGGCCGCGCACTTTGAAGCGAGCATGCACACCATCAGGTCAATGTGGACGTAGAATTCATCGATCGGCGCATACTTGACTTCCCATCCTTCCTGCTCCATCCATCCTCCGACCTGCTTCGCGGCGCACTGCTCGGACCGCTTTCCGGTATAGCCGATCAGCACAGCGCCCGGTTCGACCATGTGGAAATCTCCGCCTTCGAAATTGCCCGCACTGACCATGTCATAGACCGGAATGTCGTGCTCCAGATAGAACCGCAATACTTCCGCATACTCTCCACGGCGGCGCGGATTGGCAAGCTGGCAGACAACCGCCCCGAAAGGAGTCATGAAATTCGAATCGCGCGTGTAGACCTGATACGGCGTATGAGGATTCGCCTCAAGCATGAAAACCTCGACATCGGCACTGCGGTAGGCGTCAACTAACTCAGACTGCTGCCGAAGCGCCAAATCATGGTCGAATCGCAATCCGGTTCGATCCGTATTTCGGCAAATCGAGCTGAACTGCAGGTTGTCCTCACCCATCCACCGAAAATAATTGACCGGGCCAAGGAGAACTTTCTTTAGCACTCCGTATTCGGAATCCGCGCCCCAGCGCCTGAGTTTTTCGGTGCTGCCGCCATGAGTCCTGGCTCTTAGCGCCTTGTTAAATTGAGTCGTCATTTCATCTCCCTCCCAGGCATTGGCCGGTCTTGATCAATATTTCACAACAGATGTCTGGGTCACCAGCAACTCGACTGAAGAATGTATCATCTCAAGCAGCGGAAACGGCCAGATGCCGACGAGCAGGACAAAAAATGCCACCAGCCCCAGAGTCAGCGCCTCGCGTCTGGTGATGTCCTTCAAGCCGGCGACAGCTTCGCTCGCCACCGCCCCGTAAATCACACGCTTGTACATCCACAGCGTGTATGCGGCCCCGAAAATCAGCGTCAATGCAGCAATGAATGCATACGCGATGCTGACTTGAAATGCGCCGATAATAACCAGCAACTCGCCCACGAAACCCGAAGTGCCGGGCAACCCGACATTGGCCAGGGAAAACAGCATCATAAACGCTGCAAATACCGGCATGCTGTGCGCCACGCCCCCATAGGTGGCAATCTTTCTCGAGTGCAGCCGATCATAGAGCACGCCGACGCACAAAAACAGCGCACCCGATACGAAGCCGTGTGAAATCATCTGCACAATCGCACCCTCTATGCCCTGGGTATTGAATACGAAAATGCCCAAGGTCACAAATCCCATATGGGAGATGGACGAATACGCGATGAGCTTTTTCATATCCGTCTGCACCAAGGCGACCAGTGCGATGTAGACCACTGCAACCAGCGACAAGGCAACCATGAAGATCGCAAGCTCGTGCGATGCGTCAGGAAGGATCGGTAAATTGAATCGCAAGAATCCGTACGCGCCCATCTTCAGCATTACCGCCGCCAGAATGACCGACCCTCCGGTCGGGGCTTCCACATGCGCATCGGGCAGCCAGGTATGCACCGGTACCATGGGCACCTTGACCGCGAAGGCGGAAAAGAATGCGATAAACAGCAGAATCTGCACATGCAGCGGAATATACGGCAACGCATGCCATGCGCGAATGTCGAAGCTTGAATCGCTGACGTTATGCAGATACAGGAATGCAACCAGCATCAGCAGTGAGCCCAGCAAGGTGTATAAAAAGAACTTGATTGCCGCATACACCCGGTTTTCGCCGCCCCACACGCCAATGATCAGAAACATCGGAATCAGCATGCCTTCCCAGAAGATATAGAACAGGATTGCATCAAGCGCACAAAATACCCCGATCATCAAGCCTTCCAGAATCAGAAATGCCGCCATATATTGCGACACCCGGGTCTCGATGACCCTCCACCCTGCGATCACCACGACAATCGTCAGGAACGTGGTCAAAAGAACCAGCGGCAGTGAAATGCCGTCCAGCCCGAGCGAGTAGTAGATGTTAAATACGCCGACCCATTCGCGGCTTTCCGTGAACTGATGCGTCGCAACGGACGGATCGAAATTCAGATACAGCGGCAAGCTGGAAATAAACGTCGCTATGGCGAATCCCAGCGCGATGCGCCGTGCCGATTCATCGCTCGCATTGCCGGCAGCCAGCACAAGCAGGCCGCCGATAATCGGCAGCCAGATCACGATGCTCAATTCAAATCCTGCGCCCAAGGACTACGCGCCCTCCCCCGCTATTTCGAAATAAACCAGGTGATAAGCAGAAAAAGTCCGATTATCATCGCGAATGCGTAGTGATAGACGAATCCTGTCTGAATATGCCGTACTCGTTCGGAAAGCTGCCGCACCGAACGGGCAATCCCGTTGACAATGCCGTCGTCGATCAGGCGGACATCAATCAGGCGCCAGCATAGCCCGCCGAGCGAACGGGTACCGCCGGCGAACAGAAACTGATTCAGTTCGTCAAATCCGTACTTCATGTCCAGAATCTTCCAGACCCAGTAGAAGCGCTGCTTGATCAGCACCGGCAGATTCGGCATGCGGATATACAGCAGCCATGCAGCAAGGATGCCGGCGACCGCAAGCCAGAAAGGCAAGGTCTGAACGCCATGGCCAATCATCGCCGCTGCGACCGACAGTCCGGTCAGACCGTCGTAGTGGTGCGCCAATTGTCCAAGCGTATCGTTTTGTGCGGCAACCGTCATCGAAGGGCCGTAGAAATCGCCGAACAGCATCGGACCCGCGTACATTGCCCCAAACAGCACCGAAGGAATCGCGAGCGCAATCAGCGGGTATGTGACAACCCACGGAGACTCATGCACATGGCTCAGTTCCTCGTCCGTCATTCTCGGCTTTCCGTGAAACACGATGAACAGCATCCTAAATGAGTACAGCGCGGTGACAAACACCCCGGCAGTCACTGCAAACAAGGCGAACCCGCTTCCCGGAATTGAGCTGGCATGCACTGCTTCGATGATCGTATCCTTGGAGAAAAAGCCGGAAAACGGCGGAATTCCGGCAAGAGCGAGCGATCCGACCAGCGCGGTCCAGTAGGTGATCGGCATGAACTTCCTGAGCCCGCCCATTTTGCGAATATCCTGCTGATGGTGCAAGGCGATGATGACCGAGCCGGCAGCGAGAAATAAAAGAGCCTTGAAAAACGCGTGAGTCGTCAGATGAAACAGACCGGCTGCATACGCCGAAGCCCCGAGCGCGACCGTCATATAGCCAAGCTGCGACAGCGTCGAATACGCGACGATCCGCTTGATGTCATTCTGAACCAGTCCGATAAGCGCCATGAACAGCGCGGTAATCGCGCCAATGGTAATCACCACCGAAAGCGCTACGGCAGACAACTCGAACAGCGGCGACATGCGCGCCACCATGAAAATTCCAGCGGTCACCATGGTCGCCGCGTGAATCAGAGCAGAAATCGGGGTCGGGCCTTCCATCGAGTCCGGAAGCCATACATGCAGCGGCACCTGGGCTGACTTGCCCATCGCACCGACAAAAAGCAGCAGCGGAATAATAGTCATCCAATGCCAGTGCACGCCTTCGAATATCTCTACCGTCATGCTCGCCGCCGACGGAGCCTGGGAAAATACGGCTGCGTAATCCACGCTGTCAAAAACATAGACGACCGCTGCAATTCCCAGAATGAATCCGAAGTCCCCCACCCTGTTGACCAGAAATGCCTTCATGTTGGCAAAAATCGCAGATTCGCGGTCAAACCAGAATCCGATCAGCAGATACGAGACTACGCCGACGCCTTCCCAGCCGAAGAACAGCTGAACAAAGTTATTCGACATCACCAGCATCAGCATCGCAAATGTAAAAAGCGAGATGTAGCAGAAGAATCTCTGATAGCCGTCGTCGTCATGCATGTAGCCGATGGTATAGATATGCACCATGAGCGAGACAAAGGTGACGACCGAGGCCATCGATGCCGACAGCGGATCAATCAGGAATCCCACCTCGATGCTCAAGTCGCCGCTGACTGCCCATAGGTAAAGCGGACCGTTGAACATATTGCCCTGAAGAACGTCGAACAGCACATACAGCGACAGCGCGAAACTCGCTGCGACGCCCGCAATAGCGATCCGATGCGAAGCCTGCCTACCGAGGGATCGTCCGAAAAGTCCGGTTACGATCGATGTCGCCAGGCAACTGAACGGAATCAGAGAGTAGATCAGCAGCATTTCGATCAGCGGCTCAGGCGATTCAGGTCATCGACGTTGATCGTGTTGCGATTGCGGAACAGCACGATCAGGATCGCCAGCCCGATCGCCGCTTCGGCGGCGGCGACGGTAAGAATGAAGAAAACAAACACCTGTCCGGCCAGATCCTGCAAATAGTGGGAAAACGCCACAAAGTTAATGTTGACCGCCAACAAAAGCAATTCAATCGCCATCAGCAGAATGACGACATTCTTGCGGTTCAGGAATATTCCGACTACCGCAATCGAAAATACGGCGGCAGCCAGCATCAGATAGTGCGAAAGAGGAATCATTCGGCTGTCCTGTCTGACGGGGTTTCCGATTTCATTGAGACAATGCGCAGCCGGTCCGCCTTGCTGGCGCGCACCTGATCGGACGGCTTCTGATACTTGGTTTCGGGCCGACGGCGCAACGTCAGCGCGATTGCCGCCACAATCGCCACCAAAAGAATGATTGCGGCGATTTCGAACGGAAATACGTAGTCGGTATAGAGCACCTGGCCTAGAGCCTCGGTATTGCTGTATCCGGCCGGCTGGCCTTGCGGCCTAGGCAGCGAGTCGCTGGAAAATTCCGGCGAATTGAGCATCACCGCCATCTCGATCACCAGCAGAACCGCGACCAGCCCTCCGATCGGCAGATATTCCCCGAATCCCTCGCGAAGACGCACCAGATTGATGTCGAGCATCATCACCACGAACAGGAACAGAACCATCACGGCGCCGACGTAGACGAGCACAAGCACAATCGCAAGAAACTCGGCCTCCAAGGTAATCCAGATGCCGGATGCGCTGAAAAACGACAGCACGAGAAAAAGCGCGGACTTGACCGGATTGCGAATCGTGATCACCATGAATGCGGCAAACAGCAGGATTGCGGCAAAAAAGTAAAAGCTGATTTGAAGGAAAGTCATCTGCCGGCAATCTAGCGGTACGGTGAATCCGAACGCCGTGCGTCGGCGATTTCCTGCTCATATTGATCACCGATCGCCAGCAGTTCCGGCTTAGTAATCACGTTCTCTCCGCGATTCTCGTAGTGAAACTCGTGGATGTCGGTCATCACGATCGAATCGACCGGACAGGCTTCCTCGCAAAATCCGCAATACACGCACTTGAAAAGGTCAATATCGTAGCGGGTCGTGCGACGGGTGCCGTCGTCACGCTCTTCAGACTCGATTGTAATGGCAAGGGCCGGACACACCGCCTCGCACAATTTGCAAGCAATGCAGCGCTCCTCGCCGTTGGGGTAGCGGCGCAGCGCGTGCAGTCCGCGAAACCGTGGCGACTTGGGAGTTTTCTCCTCAGGATACTGAACCGTGATCTTGCGCTTGAAAAGATGCCTGCCGGTCACCGACAGCCCCCGAACCAGTTCTGTCAGCATGAATGTCTTGATGTTTCTGCGCAGCCAGTTATTCATTGTCAATGCAACCTACTTGAATATGTGGCCGAACGGAGTCAGAAACCGGAATACTCCGATGACGACAATCCAGACCAGGGTAACTGGAATAAACACTTTCCACCCCAGCCGCATGATCTGATCATAGCGGTATCGCGGAAACGTAGCCCTGAACCAAAGGAAGAAAAACAGCAGAAACGACACCTTGCCCAGGAGCCAGAAAGTCGGCGGAATCCAGGTGAAAGGAGCGATGTCGAATGGCGCATGCCAGCCACCGAGGAACATGATTGCCGCCAGCGTGGCGATTAGAATCATGTTGGCGTACTCGGCCATGAAAAACACCATGAACGCAATGCCCGAATACTCGACGTGAAATCCGGCGACAATTTCCGATTCGCCTTCCGCCACATCGAACGGCGCACGGTTCGTCTCTGCAACGCCGGAGATGAAATACACGAGAAACAGCGGCAAAAGCGGCCATACATACCATTGATGCAGGCCGCCGGTCTGCGCCTGGACGATCTGCACCAGATTCAGGCTGCCGGCAGCCATCAGCAGTCCGACCAGCGCGAATCCCATCGCAATCTCATAGGCGACGATCTGCGCCGCCGATCTCATCGCTCCGAGAAACGCATATTTCGAATTCGACGCCCATCCGGCCACAATGACGCCGTAGACGCCAAGCGACGTCAAAGCCAGCACATAAAGCAATCCGGCATCAAGATTGGCCAGAACCAAATTGTCGGCAAACGGCACAACGGCCCAGGCCGCCAGCGCCGGCGTGACCGAAAGCACCGGAGCAGAAAGAAACAGCGCCCGGTTCGCATTGGTCGGAACGATCACTTCCTTGAGCAACAGCTTGAGGAAATCGGCAATCGGCTGCAGCCAGCCTTTGGGACCGACGCGATTGGGGCCGATGCGAACCTGGATGTAGCCGACGATCTTGCGCTCGGCAAAGGTCAGGTAGGCCACCGCGAGCAGCAGCGGCACCACGATCATGAGAATTTTCACCAGGCTTGCAACTGCAATCTGCAGTTCGCCCGGCAGGCCCGCCCAAATTGAAATCGCCCAGTTCATTATTTGTTCGCAGACGCCACCTTGACCGCCGTCCCTGCCGCCGGCACCGCTACGATTCCGGCTGGCAGGTATACGCAGCCTGCAGGAACCCTGGAATCGCTGACGGCCGGGACAGTCGAAGCGAACAATTCGCTGCTCAGTTCAATCGTGCTGCCATCGCTCAGCCCCAGGCGATGCATATCGACCGGATGAACATGCGCCTGCGCGGCGCGCACCGCATCGGCGGTCTGCTGAAGTGCGCCTGCGCGCCGTACCACCGAATCTGCCGCATAGATCGAGTGCTCGCTGATCATTTCCAAGGAATCCGGCTCCGATACGGCTCCACGCGGCGAGCCTGATCCATTAAGCCTGCGGTCATGGCTCAGGCCGGCTGACGCATCCGGCGCCGCTTCGCCGGTGACCTGATCAATCGTGATGTAGTCGAATCCTGCAAGATTCAAAAAATTTCCCAGCACCCGAAGTATCTTCCAGCCGGGCCGCGCCTCGGCAAACGGCTCCACCGCAGCGGCTGCCCACTGCGCCTTGCCCTCGCAGTTGACAAAAGTGCCGGAATTTTCGGTAAACGGCGCTATCGGAAGCGCGATATCGACATAGTCAGGTACATCGGCAAACGCCTGAAAGCTTACAACCAGCTGCGCCTTGTCTAATGCGGCCTGCGCCTCGGCGCCGTTCGCCATATCAAGCGCCGGCTCGACATCAAACAGCAGATAGCCCTGTCTGGGCTCGCGCATCATCGCGCCGGCATCAAGACCCTTGCGCGGCGCCTCGGCGCCATTCGCCGTACGATGAGGCAGGCAGCCTGCCAGCCATCCGGCTGCGCTGTTAGCGGGCGCCAGCACGCCGATTGAAGATCCGCCCGCTTCGCAAATAGCTGCGGCAATCCGCTCGATTGCCGCGTAGTCCGGATGCGAGACCGCAGTCTGGCCGAGAATCACTACGCCGCCGTCTTCGCGGCAAAGCATCTTGGCGATTGCCTCGCAATCGGCATCGCCGCCTGCCCTGGCAACCCGTTCCTGCAAGTCCTGCGGAACCGGCTTGCCGGTGAGTGCGCACACGGATTTCAGCACCCCGGACAGCGCGTCCGCCATTGCGCTTGGCGGTACGATCAGATTCGGATGGGTATCAAAGTGGAATGCATAGTCGAACAAATTGATCGAGGCGACTTGCGCGCCCTTTTTCCAGGCGCTGCGCACACGCAGTCCCAGAATCGGCTGCTCCTTTCGAATATTCGATCCCACCAGAACAATCGCCTTGGCCGAGGACAGATTTTCAATCGAAATTCCCATGCCCGGATAAAGGTCGGCGCCAGGGTCGCCAGCGAAATCCACCTGTCTGAGCCGGTGATCGATATTGGCGCACCCGAGTCCCCGCGCCAGCTTCTGCATCAAATAGAATTCCTCAAGCGTGGCGCCCGGCGAGACCAGCGCTCCCAATGCGTCTGCGCCATGCGATTCAATCAGAGAATGAATCTGCGCGCTGACCTTGTTCAATGCATGCTCCCAATCTGCCTCGACCATGCCGGACGCAGTTCGAATCATGGGCTTGCCCAGTCGTTCGGCCTCATTCAGCGCCTCGTAGCTGTAGCGGTCGCGGTCGGATATCCAGCACTCGTTGATTTGCTCATTGTCCCGCGGGAGCACGCGCTTTACGACGCCGCGCAGGGTTTGCACGTTGATATTGGTGCCGACACAGTCATGCGGGCTGACCGAATCATGGCTGATCATCTCCCATGAACGGGCAGTAAATCGGTACGGCCTGGAAGTCAGCGCTCCGACCGGGCAAAGGTCGATGACGTTGCCCGAAACTTCAGAGTCCACCGCACGATCGAAAAACGTGTCGATTTTCAAATGCTCGGAGCGGTGCGTCAATCCCAGTTCCATTACGCCTGCCACCTCTTCGCCGAACCTGACACAGCGCGTGCAGTGAATGCAGCGCGTCATCTCGGTGGCGATCAGCGGGCCGATCGAATGATCCGGCACAACCCGCTTAATTTCAACGTAGCGTGACGCATCGCCGCCGTAGCCGAGCGCCTGATCCTGCAGCGGACATTCGCCTCCCTGATCGCAGATCGGACAGTCCAGCGGGTGATTGATGAGCAGGAATTCAAGCGTGTCCTTCTGCGCCCCGACAGCGTATGACGAGGCGGTACGTACCTTCATGCCGTCTGCAACAGGCGTCGCGCACGCGACAAGCGGCTTGGGAGCCCGTTCCACTTCCACCATGCACATCCGGCAGTTGGCCGCAACCGACAGCTTTTCGTGATAGCAGAACCGGGGGATATAGATTCCGGCCTGATCCGCTACTTCGATAATTGTCTGTCCGGGCTGCGCCTGAAATTCGCGGCCGTCGATTTCAACCGTTACCATGACTTGAATTCCCGAATATTCATAATGACGCTATGCGGCCTTGCTCGGCTCGCGAATCATCGCTTCGAACTCTGCGCGAAAGTGCTTGAGAAAACTTTGCACCGGCCATGCCGCGGCATCGCCGAGCGCACAGATCGTTCGCCCTTCGATCCTGTTCGCTATATCCACCAGCATATCCGCATCGCCCGGCCTGCCCTGTCCGGTGCGGATACGGCGAATCGTGCGATACAGCCAGCCTGTGCCCTCTCGGCACGGCGTGCATTGCCCGCAGGACTCCTCCCAGTAGAAGTACGCAATTCGCTCCAGCATCTGCACCATGCACGTAGTGTCGTCCATGACGATCACGGAACCGGCGCCAAGCATCGAGCCTGCCGCCTGCAGCGAATCATAGTCCATATTGCATTCCATGATTGCCTCGGCCGGCAGCACAGGCACCGAGGAGCCACCCGGTATCACTGCCTTGAGCGGTCGCCCATTGAGCATTCCGCCCGCCATTTCAAGCAGGTCGCGAAACGGCATGCCAAGCGCCACTTCGTAGTTTCCGGGCTTGCTGACGTGTCCGGACACGGAAAATATTTTCGTGCCCGCGTTGTTTTTCGGACCCAGTGAGACAAACCAGTCGGGGCCCTCGCGCAGGATTCGAGGCACAGAAGCCAGAGTCTCGGTGTTGTTGATGGTTGTCGGGCGTCCGAACGCGCCGTACTGCGCCGGAAATGGTGGCTTAAAGCGCGGTCGTCCACTCTTACCCTCAAGGGATTCGAGCAGCCCGGTTTCCTCGCCGCATATGTAGGCCCCGGCGCCGAGGTGATCGTGGATGTCAAAATCAACCCCGCTGCCCATCAGGTCGGCGCCGAGCAGCCCCGCATCGCGGGCTTCGCCGAGCGCCTGTTCAAAGCGCTCGTAGGGCTCGTGAAATTCGCCGCGAATATAGTTGTAGCCGATGGTCGCGCCCATCGCATAGCCGCCAATCGCCATTCCTTCGATCAGCGCATGGGGGTTGTAGCGCAAAATGTCGCGATCCTTGAACGTGCCCGGCTCCCCTTCGTCCGAGTTGCAGACAAGATATTTCTGACCCGGCGCATTTCGTGGCATAAAGCTCCATTTCAGTCCGGTCGGAAACCCCGCGCCGCCGCGGCCTCTCAGGCCCGACGCCTTGACCGCATCGATGATCTCAGTAGGCGGCGTACGTTCCTTGAGGATCTTGCGCCACTGCGAATAGCCGCCGGTACTCTCATAGGCGGCAAGCGTCCAGGGAAATTCCAGGCCCGGCTCCGGCAGGCATACGCGTATTTCCTTGCCGCTCATTCCAGCGTCTCCAATACCTTGTCAAGCGATTCGGCTGTTAAGTTTTCGTAATACTGCCTGTCTATCAGCGCGGCCGGGGCGCCGCCGCATGCCGCGAGGCATTCGACTTCGTGCAATGTAAATCTTCCATCGTCCGTAGTCTCGCCAAAGTCGATTCCAAGCGATTCGTTCAGATGCTCGGCAATCTTACGTGACCCGCGCAGCATGCAGGTAATGTTGGTGCAAAGCGAAATCTTGTGCCGCCCGACAGGCTTGCAATCGTACATTGAGTAGAATGTGGCGACCTCGGCCACCTTGATCGGCTCGATCTCAAGCATCCTTGCGATACATTCCATCAATTCCTCGCTTACCCAGCCGCATTCGTCCTGCCCGATGCGCAGCGCCGCCATGACCGCCGCCCGGGCATGACCCTGCGGATATTTGGCGATTTCCGTGCGAATTTCCGATTGTGCTGCCTGCGAGAGCATCAGCGGTCGATTTCTCCAAAAACAATGTCCTGAGTGCCGATTACCGCCACCACGTCTGCCAGCATGTGTCCCTTGCACATGCGGTTCAGCGCCGCCAGGTGCGGAAATCCTGGCGCGCGGATTTTCAACCGATACGGCTTGTTCGCCCCGTCGGACACCAGATAGATTCCGAATTCGCCCTTGGGCGCTTCGACCGCGGCATACACTTCGCCTTCGCGCACGCAATAGCCTTCGGTAAACAGCTTGAAGTGGTGGATCAGCGACTCCATGTCCCGCTTCATGGTTTCGCGCCGCGGCGCGATCAGCTTGGCATCGTCCAGCATCACCGGACCCGGATTGGTGCGCAGCCATTCGATGCACTGGCGAATTATCCGATTCGACTGGCGCATTTCCTCGACCCGGCACAGGTAGCGGTCGTAGCAGTCGCCGTTCGTTCCGACCGGTATGTCAAAGTCAAGCTGGTCGTAGACGGCATAGGGCTGCTTCCTGCGAAGATCCCACTCCACGCCCGAACCGCGCAGCATCGCTCCGGTAAAGCCCCACTGCAGTGCCTGCTCGGGAGAAACCACGCCGATGCCGACCGTTCGCTGCTTCCATATCCTATTGTCTGTCAGCAGGGTCTCATAGTCGTCGACGCAGCCGGGAAACCGTTCCGTAAACGCCCAGATGAAATCCAGAAGAGACCCTTGGCGGTCCTTGTTGCGCACCGCCAGATCCTTTTCGGAGCGGCGCGACGATTCGTACTGGGGCATCGAGTCCGGCAGATCCCTGTATACGCCGCCCGGACGGTAGTAGGTGGCATGCATTCTAGCGCCGGAAACCGCCTCGTAGCAGTCGAACAGGTCCTCGCGTTCGCGGAAGCAGTACAGAAACATGGTCATCGCACCGATATCGAGTCCGTGCGCGCCGAGCCACAGCAAATGATTCAGCAGCCGGGTGATCTCATCGAACATGACCCGGATGTACTGGGCGCGAATCGGAATCTTCACCCCGATGAGCTTCTCGATGGCGAGCACATAGGCGTGCTCGTTGCACATCATCGACACATAGTCGAGCCGGTCCATGTATCCGATGCTCTGATTGAACGGTTTAGACTCGGCAAGCTTTTCGGTCGCACGGTGAAGCAGGCCGATGTGCGGATCCAGCCGTTCGACCACTTCGCCGTCAAGCTCCATGACCAGGCGCAGAACGCCATGGGCGGCCGGATGCTGCGGCCCGAAATTCATGGTGTAGTTACGGATCTCTGTGGCCAAAATCGTCCTCTCTTATCGTGCGCGGCACCAAGATGCGCGGTTCAATGGTCACAGGCTCGTAAACCACCCGGCCCTTTTCCGGATCGTAGCGCATCTCCACATAGCCGGAGAGCGGAAAATCTTTTCGGAACGGATGTCCCACAAAGCCGTAGTCAGTCAGGATGCGGCGCAAATCCGGGTGGTTTTCGAATACGATTCCGAAAAGGTCAAACGCCTCGCGCTCGAACCAGTCGGCGCATTCCCAGACATTGCACACCGAAGCCACCGAAGGCATGTCGGAATCGAGGTATGTCTTGAGCGTGATGCGATGATTTCGCCGTAGCGAGAGCAGATGATATGCCACGGCAAACCGCGGCATGTCATGCGGCGGACTGTCGGCTTCGGCCCGGTATGCCGCGTAGTCGATTCCGCACAGGTCGATCAGTTGTTCGAATGCGGTCGCGTCATTGTCCCTAAGTTCGAGGCATGCGCTTTGAAGGTGGGTGCGATTGATGTCGACTGTCAGTTCGCCATACGCTATGGCAGTCTCCATGATTCTATCGCCCAGCAGCTCCTGAACCGTGCGTGCGAGTTCGGCAACCGTCGCCATGCCACCGGTCACTTGGCGATGGTGTTGGTCTTTCGAATCTTGCGTTGCAGCTGCACGATTCCGTAGATAAGAGCCTCTGCTGTCGGAGGACAGCCGGGCACATAGACATCGACCGGAACAATCCGGTCGCAGCCGCGCACCACCGAATACGAATAATGGTAGTAGCCGCCGCCGTTCGCGCACGACCCCATCGATATCACCCAGCGCGGCTCGGCCATCTGATCATAGACCTTGCGCAGCGCCGGGGCCATCTTGTTCACCAGGGTGCCGGCGACGATCATGACATCGGACTGTCTCGGACTCGGGCGGAAGATAATTCCGAAGCGGTCCAGATCGTACCGAGATGCACCTGCATGCATCATTTCAACGCTGCAGCACGCCAGGCCGAACGTCATGGGCCACATTGCGCCGGTGCGGGCCCAGTTGACGAGCTTGTCCATCGATGTCGTGACGACACCTTGATTCATAATTCCTTCAATTGACATCGCCTACTCCCATTCCAGCGCTCCCTTAGCCCATTCGTAGATGAATCCGACGACCAGAACGGCGAGGAAAATCATCATGGCCGTAAATCCGAAAATTCCGATTTCGTCCAGCACCACCGCCCATGGAAACAGAAACGCGATTTCCAGATCAAAAATTATAAAGAGAATTGCTACGAGATAGTATCGGACATCGAACTTCATCCTGCTGTCTTCGAACGCTTCGAAGCCGCATTCGTACGGCGACAGCTTTTCCGCATCGGGCTTGTTCGAACCCAGAATGCTGCCCACGCTGAGAAGAGCAATGCCGATGCCCATCGCAACAGCAATGAAAATGATGATAGGAACGTAATCGCTCAGCATGACCCGCCGGCCATCGTCGCGGGCAACGCCCTTGAACTGTGTGGTGCCGAAGGCCGGACTCGAACCGGCACGGCGCTAGCCACCGCCCCCTCAAGACGGCGTGTCTTCCAATTCCACCACTTCGGCATAACAGTTTGGCCTATTCCGGCACTTCGGGAACTTCGCCGGAATCTGCATCGCCCGGCACTTCGGGCACGTTTCCTCCGGCGTCCTGAACCTGGGTGTCCAGCACCGATTCGGTAACGCTTTGAGGCGTGCGATCGCCGGTGTTGATATACGCAAGCCCCAGCGCAACGCCAAAAAACAGCGTAGCAAGTACGGCAGTGATCCGGGTCAGGAAATTTGCCGAGCCCCGAGAGCCGAATACCGATTGAGAACCGCCGCCGAACACCGCGCCAAGGTCCGAACCCCGGCCGCGCTGCAGCAGTATCAAAACAACCATTCCGATCGCAAGGAGCAAAAACACTCCGAGCAGTATTTGTCTTAACAGATCCACTTTATTTTCATCCTAGTTTCCGGCAGCCAGGCAGATGCGTAAAAATGCGTCGGCCCGCAATGAAGCTCCGCCGACAAGGCAGCCGTCTACGTCGGGCAATGCGAGCAGATTCTCGACATTGTCTCCGGTTACGCTGCCACCGTACAGAATACGACAATTTTCTGCTGCCTGCGGGTCTGCCTCACGCAGACGCTCACGCAGCCACCCATGCACTTCCTGCACCTGCTCGGCGGCAGCCACATTGCCAGTGCCAATCGCCCAGACCGGCTCGTATGCCAGCGCCATGTGTCTTAAATTCTCATCAGTGGCGCGATCAAGCACTGCCTCAAGCTGTCTGACGACCACATCTCGCGCACGTTGCGCCTCGCGCTGTTCAAGCGTTTCACCGACACACACAATCGGAACAATCCCCGCAGCGTGCGCTGCTACCGCCTTGCGGGCTACCGCATCATCGGATTCGCCATGATGCTGTCGCCGCTCGGAATGGCCGGCAATCGCATATGCGCAGCCGAGTTCGCGCAGCATAGCTGCGGAAATTTCACCGGTGAATGCGCCTGATTCGCGATTGCTCACATCTTGTGCGCCAATGCTCAGAGCATACCGCCCTTCATTGGCAATCCTTCGTGCCAGAGCGAGAAATACAAACGGCGGGCACGCTACAATCTCCGCCTTGTGTTCAGCGCCGATACCGTCGCCGATGCCGCGCAGCAGCGACTCTGCCATCGCGCTGTCTCCGTTCATCTTCCAGTTGCCTACAATCAGCGGCCTGCGGTACGTCATGTCAGAATCGCAAATGCGTTATCGGTGTCGAGTGTGAATGATGGAAGAATCGGGGCTTTAGGTCGCGGCATGGTGCGTGTCGCTGTATCTACGAAAAACGATCCGTGCTGATGCATTATATTCGCCATTGATTTGCGGAGGAACCTAGAATCAAGAAATTCGCCGCAATCAATTCAAAGTCTCGCGAACCACGAGACTTGCGCAGCGAGCAGGCGATTGCGCCGCAGGCTCTGGCTCCGGATATTGAAATCGAGATGTGGCGAATTGGGTGCATAGTATACCGAAACTGGCGACGACTTTTGAATCTGTGCAAAGCTGCAAACACAAGTTCCGCTACGCGTTATCATATTGCGCTGAAAGCGTGCTGAAGGATAAGATCCTAGCTCCCTGATAAAACCCGTTTCTAGCAGATATTGGAATGAGACTCGTACTATTGCGACATGCATTGGCCGAAGACCGCTACACGTTTCATTCCGGCAAGGAACGCGTGCCGGATTGCGAGCGGACGCTTAGCAAAGAAGGCGTAAGCAAGATGGAACAAGGCGCCCAGGGACTGATCCGGCTGCTCGACGGCGATATTCAGCGAATCGTATCAAGCCCATATGTCCGGGCAAGACAGACTGCGCAGATCATTGTCGACGCGATGCCCGGGCGCCGTCGCCCGGAACTCGAACTTTCCGACCTGCTGTCGCCCGGATGCAGCTACAAGCGCATTCGCAAGTGGCTGACCGGCGAAGCCGGCACCGTGATTCTTGTTGGCCATGAACCCGACATGAGCTGGCTGATGGAGCAGTTTTGCGGCTCGCAGGACAGCATCAACGCGAAATTCGGAAAAGCCGGGGCCTGCATGATTCGGTTCAAGGGCGAAGTGGGAAGTTCGTTCGGGGTGCTTCAATGGCTGGCAAGCCCCGCAACGCTGCGAATGCTGGGCGGTTCGTGAATCAGCCGAGCGCTGCAATTGACGAAAGCGCGCCGACGGCCGAGGACGAAAGCAAATCCGGATTCGTCGCCGCCGCCGACCTGGGATCAAACAGCTTTCACCTGATTGTCGGCAAGATCGAATACGGGCGATTTGTCACTGTTGACCGTCTGCGCGAAATTGTCCGACTCGGAGCGGGTCTGGACGAAGATTTGCATCTGACACAGCAGGCGCAAGACCGGGCGCTGACGTGCCTGAGCCATTTCAGACAACTGGTGCAGGGTATACCTCGATCCAACTTCCGGGCAGTCGGAACCAATACGTTGCGAAAGGCGCGCAACTCCGATGATTTCATCCGCAAGGCGCAGCAGGTACTCGGGCATCCGATCGAAGTGATCACCGGACACGAAGAGGCGCGTCTGATCTTCACATCGGTGTGCCACGGAACGTCGGATCTGGACGAACGCAAACTGGTCATCGACATTGGCGGCGGAAGCACTGAAGTCATCGCCGGTACCGACCTTGAGTCCGATTCGCCAAGCGTTCTGGAAAGCCTGTATGTCGGCTGCGTCAGCGTGACCCAGTCTTATTTCCAGGACGGTCTGATCACTCGTCATCGGATGCATCAGGCGGAACTTGATGCGATGCTTGAAGTGCGCACATGCGCCAAGAAATTTGCAGACTTCGGCTGGGACCGTGCAATCGGCTGCTCCGGCACGATTCGGGCAGTCGCAGGAGTCCTGCAAAGTCTCGGCTGGGAAGACGGATCGATTACCCCGGCATCGCTGTACAAGCTGATCAACACCATCAGCGAATTTGAAAACGTCAGCGAACTGGCCAAGCTCGGATTCGACCCCGACCGTTGCGCCGTGCTCCCCGGAGGAATTTCAATTCTTGCAGCACTTTTTGAATTGCTCAAGATTGACCGGATGCATGTATCCGACAATGCGCTTCGCGAAGGCGTCATCTACGATCTGCTCGGACGGATGCGCAACGAAGATGTGCGCAGCAATACAGTAGAAGCTCTTGCTCATGCATGGTCCGTGGATCTTAAGCACGCAGGCGAGGTTTGCGCCACGACGCTGCATCTCTACGATCAGGTTGCCGAAGACTGGGAGTTGCACAATCCGGAATTCCGCGACTTGCTCACCTGGTCTGCGCAGCTGCATGAAATCGGCCTGCAAATTTCTCACGCGCAGTATCACAAGCACGGCGCGTATCTGCTCGAGCATTCTGAACTGGCCGGATTTTCGCGCCCTGCGCAAACTGCGCTTGCACGCCTGGTGCGCGCTCATCGGCGAAAGTTTCCGGTCAAGGACCTGAAAATTCAAACTCATTTGCCAAAAGGCGTGATTCAAAAGCTGTGCGTTCTGCTTCGGATCGGAGTATTGCTTCACCGGTCGAGAACAAACCGCGAGACAAGCGGCATTCGTTGCTCTGTCGACAAGAAGGTCATTCACCTGAAATTTCCGGGAGGATGGCTCACCGACCACCCGCTGACGCTAAGGGATTTGATTCGAGAACGAAAATATCTTAAGTCGGCGAACTTTACTTTGCGTGTCAATTCAAAACTGGATCTGAAATCATGAAAGCAGCAGTATGCTATGAATTCGGCAAGCCTCTGGTCATTGAGGATGTCGAGATCGACGAACCTCGCCACGGGGAGGTAAGAATACGGGTCTGGGCCTGTGCAATCTGCCACAGCGACGTCCTTTACATCGACGGAGCGTGGGGCGGCAAGCTTCCCGCGATATACGGCCACGAGGCAGCCGGCGTAGTTGACTCAGTCGGCTCCGGCGTCGAAGGACTTGAAGCCGGCGACCGAGTTATCGTATCGCTGCTTAAGTTTTGCGGGGAGTGCTTTCACTGCGAACGCGGCGAGTGGAATCTGTGCGAGGGCGAGTTTGCTACCACCGAGCCGAACAGGCTGCGCAGCGCCAAGCATGATTCAATTGTGCGCGGACTTGGAACCGGGTGCTTTGCCGAATACGCCGTTGTCCACCGGTCGCAGGTTTCAAAGGTGCCGAGCACGATGGATATCGCATCGGCTTCCCTGCTCGCATGCGGCGTTATCACCGGATTCGGCGCAGTATCCAACGCGGCCAAGGTCGAAGCCGGCAGTCACGTCGCCGTAGTTGGCGCCGGCGGGGTCGGACTGAACGCGATTCAGGCCGCCGCCATAGCAAAGTCCGCCTCGGTGGTTGCGGTCGACATCAGCGACGAACGTCTGCGAATCGCAAAGCAGGTCGGAGCGACCCATGCAATTAATTCGGCGCAAGCCGACGCGCAGGCGTCAGTTGCGCAAATCACCGGCGGGCGAGGCGTAGACTACGCGTTCGTAGCCACTGGAAATCCGGCGGCCATCAAGCAGGCCATTTCCCTGATGCGAAGCGGCGGCACCGCGGTGCTTGTCGGAATGCCAGGCGACGGTGTAGAGGCGTCGTTTGAAGCGGTGGGCTTCATTGATGCCAATCAGACGATCAAGGGCTGCAAAATGGGCGAATCCACCCTGGCCGAAGACATTCCCATGCTGGTCGACCTCTATCAGTCAGGCACGCTGAAACTGGACGAGTTGGTGAGCAGTCGATACCCATTGACTGAAATCAACTCGGCAATCGATGATACCCGCAAAGGCGTTGGGCTGAGAAATGTGGTTCTATTCTAGCGGGGACCTTCCTCGAGCCGGCGCGTTG
Source organism: Arenicellales bacterium (assembly GCA_965214615.1). GTDB lineage: Bacteria > Pseudomonadota > Gammaproteobacteria > Arenicellales > JAJDZL01 > CBDAUN01. The sequence continues at coordinate 1,511,442 of OZ243952.1, read as the reverse complement.
CTATCGACTCGATGACTCGAGATTAAGATTCGTAGTATTTATACACAGACAGATTAAGTCGCTGTCATGCAACAAATCGAAGCGACAACTTCGGGTATGCTATACTACATCAATAGTATGATTATTTCATACTCCCGAAATGGCAAATTCGAAACGATGACATTGTGCAAAGTTTCAATCAACGATTAATCCGACACAGCGTATGCAAATCATGGAAACAGTCAGAAAAACCATCACCGTGACTAAATTACAAAATGAATGGATCAGTTCACGAGTCACCTCTGGAAATTTCACAAACTACAGCGAATATATTCGTGACTTGATTCGTCGTGACCAAGTTCAGTTCAATGAGATCGAGTTAATTCGAAGCGAATTAATTAAAGGGGAAAACAGCGGGGAACCTCAATCATTCGATGGTGAGCAATTTAATGCCGAGATGATCAAGAAACATGTCGGATAATTCCCCTGAATACAGTCTGTCACCGGAAGCCATGAGGGACATAGAGAGCATTTGGCTATATACATTTGAGACTTGGGGAGTTTCGCAAGCCAAAAAGTACGTTGTCGAACTTAGCTCTGTTTTCGAACAACTCGGACATAATCCGAATCTCGGCACAAAATGTGACTACATTCGAGAAAATTATCGACGTTTTCCGTTCGCACGACACTATATCTACTTTCGAATTTCCAATTTCGGGATATATGTAATTCGAGTGCTTCACCAGCGCATGTCCCCCGTTCAATATTTACACCGAATGTCCGGATAAATTGAGCGGTTACGAACAATCCAGGCATCAGACCGGGCAGATAGGGCTTAGCGAAGATGTTCTGATTAACAGGGATTTGAGCAGCGAAGGGTGCTCAATGGTCTTGACGAATTCAAGATCCAATAGTCAAGCGGCAAGTCGTTACCCGGTATCGCGCAGCTCTCCTTGAACCACGACGGCAAGATGATCTGCGATTCGGTTGATCTGTCGCGTGTCGGACCCCTCAACGAATATGCGAATAACGGGTTCAGTACCGGACGCACGCAGCAGGATTCTGCCATTCTTTGACAATTCATTGCGAGCTGTCGCAACCGCCTCGACCGTATTGGGCCAGTCGCTCTCGATCATCGAGGTCAGTGGAGAACTGCGGCCCTGAAGCACCACGTTCCTTGTTACCTGCGGAGCAAGTTCGACGGCGGCAGCAAGTTCGTGCAAGGATTCGCCTGTTCGCTTCATTTCCGCCAGCACATGCAACGCGGTAATCAGACCGTCTCCCGCATTGCGGTGGTCGTTCATCAGAATATGGCCGGACTCCTCGCCTCCAAGGTTCCAGCTGTGCTTTTCCATATATAGTGATACCCGCAAAGGCGTTGGTCTGAGAAATGTGGTTTCGTTCTAGCGGACAAACTTCCTCTTGATGGCGCAGTGCAGGCGACGTCTGCGTTGCTGCGCCAATAACATGATATGGTCACATTTCCGAAATGGCTGTCTCGGTGGAAAATGTTGCACACATTTTCAATGAGGGATTAAACCTGTCCGAAAAATTTAGCCATGAAAGCAGCCAAAAAGCCGTCGTGGTCACCAAATCGCATAATGAGTGGATCAATTCACAGGCCTCGTCTGGGGAGTTCGCCAATTGCAACGCGTATATTCACGAGTTGATTCGTCGTGATCAACCGCATTTTAGTAGTCGAGACGAGATATTATTATATCGGCACCTCTTTCCCTGCATAAGAGGTGACTGCTTGCCCGTCGGGACTGCTGTATGGTGGTCGGGTGATCCTTGAACGACGACGAATGATAAACAGATGTCTCTGAATAAAAATCTACACAAAGCCAAGAGATCCGCCAAAGACGATTTCTACACGCAACTCTCGGACATCGAGAATGAACTGAAACACTACAAGCACCACTTCAGAGGCAAGGCTGTCTACTGCAATTGTGATGACCCGACGGTAAGCAATTTCTTCCACTACTTCTCGTACAACTTCGATCATCTCGGACTGAAGAAGTTGATAACTACCTGCTACAAGAACAAGCAACGAGACATGTTCTCACAGCATGATGTCGAGCGGGCCATCAAGCTGGAATATGACGGATTCCAGGAGGGCGACCGTGTCCCCAGGGTCGAGGATATCGGAGTCACGTACCTAGAGGGCGATGGGGATTTCCGTAGTGAGGAGTGCATTGAAATATTGAAAAAAGCTGACATCGTTGTCACCAACCCGCCATTCTCGTTGTTCAGGGAATATGTCGCCCAGTTGATCAAGTATGACAAAAAATTCATCATCATCGGGCCTTGGAATGCCGTAACTTATAAGGAGATATTTCCCCTCATCAAAGAGAACAGGGTCTGGCTTGGTTATGGGTTCAATGCAGGGAACGCATACTTTTCGGTGCCCTCAGGCATGAATGAATACGCAGCAGGAGTTTATGACAAAAAAACCGGTCTTGTGAAGTTTAGAAATGTCACTTGGTTCACAAATCTCGACCACGCAAAGCGCCACGAAAATTTGATCATGTACAAGCGATATTCACCGGAAGATTACCCGCGTTATGACAACTATGACGCCATCAACGTGGACAAAACCAAGGAGATTCCGATGGACTGGAACGGAGTGATGGGGGTGCCGATCACCTTCCTGGACAAACATAACCCAGACCAGTTTGAGATCATCGGCTCAGATTATGACATAAAGGAAGGGTTAATTCCCCACCTTTTGATTCCTGAATGGCATGGAAAAATTGATCGTGGTTATATCAGAGGTATAAGGAAATTCTCTCGAATCATGATCCGCAACAGGAGCCACAATCATGAAAATTGAACTTATTGACATCACTGTCCGCGATTTGGTTGAAGGCTACCATGACGACAGGGAAGGTGGTGTCACCGGTTACGATGGCCGGCTCGACATCCGTCCCGAGTACCAGCGCGAGTACGTCTACAAGGACAAGCAGAGGGAAGCAGTGATTGAATCCGTCAAGGAAGGGTTTCCTCTTAATGTGATGTATTGGGCCGAACGCGATGGCAATACATTCGAAATCATCGATGGGCAGCAACGTACCATCTCGATTGGCCAGTATGTCCATAACGATTTCTCGATCAAGGGCCGGTCTTTCCACAATCTGCAATCCGACGAACAGGCCCGAATCCTCGACTACGAACTCATGATCTATGTCTGCTCAGGGGAACCCAGCGAAAAACTCAAGTGGTATGAGATCATCAACATTGCGGGAGAAGTGATGTACCCACAGGAATTGCGCAATTCGGTTTATGCCGGACCTTGGTTGGCGGATGCCCGCCGACACTTCAGCCGCCCTAGTGGACCGGCTTATGGATTGGGTAAGGATTACATTACCGGTTCCCCGATCCGCCAGGATTATTTGGAGACTGTCCTCAAATGGATCAAGCACAAAAACCAGACAATAGAGGACTACATGGGAGAACACCAGCACGATCCGACCGCCGGGGAACTCTGGCGGTACTTCCAGTCGGTTATCAGTTGGGTCGATGCAACGTTTAAGAAAAAACGGCCGATCATGAAGGGTGTACAGTGGGGCGATCTCTACAACGACCACAAGGACAGGCGCGATCTTGATCCTGTGAAGATTGAGGCCGAAGTAGCGAAGCTGGTTCTGGATGATGATGTCACAAAAAAATCCGGTATCTACCCCTACATTCTGACCGGTAATGAGAAACATCTAAACATCCGGACTTTCACCAAAGCCATGAAGTTGAAGGTCTACGAGAAGCAGCGTGGAATTTGTAGAAACTGCAAAAAGCTATTCGAGTTCAACAAGATGGAGGCTGACCACATCATACCATGGACCGAAGGCGGCAAGACCGACGAGGACAATTGCCAGATACTCTGCAAGCGTTGCAACCAAGAAAAGTCATCAAATTAATGTTGGCACTGATCCTGAAGTTGATAAGAAAACCGTTTTAATGGCAATTGCTAGTCTGTTTGAAAATTAGCCCAGTTTTGAATTTTTCGCGATGCAGATGCAGTGGAACAAGAGAATAAATATCCCGTTAGCGATGAAGTAAAGCCTTTCTTGGACGAAATTTCAGAAAGACTTTTGACCGGTCATGCAACATTAATGGTTGGTGCTGGTTTTAGTAAAAATGCCGCCCCGATAGTTGGTGTAAACAATACATTTCCTGATTGGCGTGAGTTGGGCAGTATTTTTTTTGAGAGAGTCTACGGATCCCCAGATGATAATTCCGGTAAATTTTTGAACCCGCTCAAATTAGCAGAAGAGGTTGAAGTTTTATTTGGGCGATCAACATTGAACAATTTGCTAGCGGACAATATTCCAGATAATTCACACAAACCAACAAAGCTCTTTACAAAACTGTTACGTCTCGAATGGAGAGATGTGTTCACGACAAATTTCGATACCCTCCTTGAACGTGCAAAAGATGAAATTACGGAACGAAATTATCAGGTTGTATTGAATAAGGAGGACATTATAAATTCGAAATCTCCCAGGATCATCAAACTGCATGGAAGTTTCCGCTCACAAACACCCTACATCATTACAGAAGAAGATTACAGAATTTATCCACAAGTATTTGCACCTTTTGTGAATACCGTTCAACAGGCTTTGCTCGAAACAACACTTTGTTTAATCGGTTTCTCCGGCGATGACCCTAACTTTCTCAAATGGATAGGTTGGATACGAGATCAATTCGACGAAGATACAACGAGCAAAATTTATCTGATCAATTCAAAAGGTTTTTCCGAGTCCGAAAAGAGACTTTTTTCCAAAAGGAATATAAACATAGTTGACCTTGGTAATTGTCCAGACGTAAACGAGGACCGTGCCAAAGCAATTGAGCGATTTGTAGATTATCTGGCAGCAAAGAAAACTAAACAATATTGGTTAGATTGGCCACATCAAGCTCTCTTTCAGAGCACAGACACCGACGACCATAAATCCGTTCAACTAGAAAAAACCATCGAAAATTGGAAGCGCATCAGAGAGGAATATCCGCGATGGCGAATCGTTCCAAAAGAGAATAGAAGATTGTTTTACACTTATGAACGAGAGCATAATGATCTGTTGAAATATATCAAAGAAAATTTAAATTCGTTGAATCAAATAGATATTCAGTATGTTTTTGAATACAGTTGGCAGCTAGATAAGTCTCTTCTCCCTTTTCCGGATGATTTTGCTGAATTAGCTGAATCCTGTCTTTATAAATATAGGCCGTTTCAGGTGGGCGATTCATCAAACAGTGAATTTCAAAATTCATTCACCTGGAATTCTGTAAAGAATCAATGGGTTCAAATTTCGATTTACATGCTCCGCTATTATCGTGAAGAAGGTGGATACAACAAATGGGATCAGTGCGAATCCGACATATCCAAAATATGGAACCAGCTAACCGAAGAACAAGTCGCGTCAATACTTTACGAAAGGTCGCTACAAAAGTTGTTCAAACTGAACATCGCAGAATTTGAAAACTGTCTCAATGATTGGCCAAATAATCAATCGTTACCTTACATTGAGGCTAAACGCGCTGGTCTGCTTGCTGAAGTTGGTCGTTTGGAAGAAGCGCAGAAAATTTTGGAAACCTCGTTAAACTTGGTTCGAAAAAAACAAAACCTAAAACCTGTGTCCCAAAACTATGCAGATGTTTCAGATGAAGCATATTTGATGTTGTCATTGCAGTGCGTGAAACAATCGCTAGATATTACGACCAATGATTGTTTCGACCATCATACGTTCAAGGAAGAAAATTCTGAGCGATTCAACCATCTCCATCAATTCAAATGTAGTCCTTGGGAAGAGTTATCCAATTTTTCCATTAGATTAGAACGTCCATATGCGTCGTTCAAACAACTCTCCAAAAAAGATGATTTCCGTATTGGAAAAGTTACAACTACTCAACATTTTATGGTTAACGATTATGATGCACTCGAAGGCTATTCCTTTCTTAGATTTTGCGAAGACATAGGACTTCCTTTTCGCTTGCCAGGACTAAATATCGGTGTTAAATCAGCTAAAGGTAGTTTATCTAGAATTGGACAATATTCTCCTCACTGGGCGTTTGTCACGTTGATTCGAGTGGGTGACATTGAAGTAGTCAAACAAATTTATAACCGTGAGTATGTCCATCAAATGTCAAATGATAGATGTGACAGTGTCATTCAGAATTTGCTGAATACGTTAGGGGAAGCGAAGAACCGTATTGCCACTGAAACCTCTCTTTATTCTGTTGGATTGAGCTCAAAACTCGCAGAAACTGCACCCATAATCCTTTCTCGATTGTGCTGTAAAGCTTCATATGAATCAAAGCAAAATTTGTTGGGATTTATCGTCGACGTTTATTCATCAGAGCATAAATCAAAATACAAGGGAATCGCCGAACTTATGCGACTACTATTCGATTCTATGTCAAAAGAACATCAGATTCGGTCAATCCCTAGTTTGCTCAACATTCAAATCCCTGAAAATTTGAACCTAATAACCGAAAGAGAATACTTGAACCCATTTGCGACTTTGCAAAAATATGACGCGCCAATCCCTGACCGAAAGGCGATTCCCAATGCTCGAATTAGCTATTTCATAAACAAAGTTAAGTCAAATGATCAGAAAGTGCGAAACTGGGCAATATATACCCTCGGATTTCTCTGCGAATGTAAGTTACTTTCTGATAAACAAAAAAATCAATTTGTAAGTGCATCTTGGACTCAATTAGATGACTACGGTTTTCCGAATAATACGTACTATTTGAAACATTTCTGGCTAGACTTTAAGCACTATGAAAATTGTCGTATCAAGCAAATTTTTGAGCATTATGTGTCAGAATTTAAAATTTCTCATCAGTCCGAATGGCAAAACCGAAATATCGCGTTGAATCGACATACAAGATTCAGGGATATCGCCAACGAACTCATTGGCGCTCAACAACGGATGCAATTTGATCAGCAAATTTATGAACTCTGGTGGAATAAAATTCAGTCTTGGTGGCAATGTGACAAGCGATATTTACGCCATCCAGACCAGAAAGTGGTTGAAGAGTTTCAAACTAGATTTGCTATCCTAGTCACAATAGTATCAAAATTCATCCTGCCTAATTTAACCACTTCAAATCAATTCAGAGAACATTTTGAGTTGCTGGTTTCTGACCTTAAATCATATGGATTGCCAACTGCATATATTAAAGCCGCCTCAGTCAAAGTAACTCTGACCGATAGAATGGAAATCTTATCAGAAATCAGAAAACAATTAACTGAGAGCAATCAAGTTGCTATTCAAGATGCTCTGCGAGCAGTTTGGTGTGCTGCGCAAAACGAAGATGAAGTATTCAATTTAGACGAGCAACGCAATTTGGTTGCAATAACACTAGATGGAATAATTTGGAGGAAAAATGAGGTTGTCGGTTCTGCTTTGTATAAGATATCTCAGATAGTGGAATTTTATCCGGAATTGATTAACCAAGAAATTGAGAGTTTGATTCTTTTAGCACTTGACAGATGTGCTAAATATTCTGAGATTGAAAATGAATTATCTGTCATTAGTTTGGAAGAAAAATTAAATATTCGCAAAAAATCCGCGTGTCTAGCACACGAGTTCTCATTATGGTATGGGAGTCAAAGGCGAGAAGTTCCTAGGGAAATTACGGAGTGGAAATACATTTGCGAATCCCCGCATGAATTCGCTGAAGTAAAAAACCAATGGATAACACATTGAGTCTGTTATGCGGAGGAACACTGGCGGATCATTGACGAAGCGCTGAGGTCGATCATCGCTACTCATCACAAAGAGGAATCTGATTTTGCAATTCGACATAGTTCGGGAACATTCTAACCGGACCCGCATGTCATGCCGGAATTGAAATTTGCGCGCCGCAACGCGAAACACAGTCCTCAGGACAATTGCGTTCAGCCGTTACGCGCTATGCTCGTTCAAACGGGATAGAGCCACCATTGGCATCAACCTCAATATTACAAAGAATGTCGCGATCATTTGTTCGGCGACATATTCACGAAGCACCAAACCGATAAGAAATGACTCAGCGAGAGGATTTGGACGGCGAAGGCCGCTCGATGGTCTTGACGAATTCAAGATCCAATGGTCAGGCGGCAAGTCGTTACCCGGTATCGCGCAGCTCTCCTTGAACCACGACGGCAAGATGATCTGCGATTCGGTTGATCTGGCGCGTGTCGGCCCCCTCAACGAATATGCGAATAACGGGTTCAGTACCGGACGCACGCAGCAGGATTCTGCCATTCTTTGACAATTCATTGCGAGCCGTCGCAACCGCCTCGCCCGTATTGGGCCAGTCGCTCTCGATCATCGAGGTCAGTGGAGAACTGCGGCCCTGAAGCACCACGTTCCTTGTGACCTGCGGAGCAAGTTCGACGGCGGCAGCAAGTTCGTGCAAGGATTCGCCTGTTCGCTTCATTTCTGCTAGCACGTGTAGCGCGGTAATCAGGCCGTCTCCCGCATTGCGGTGGTCGTTCATCAGAATATGGCCGGACTCCTCGCCTCCAAGGTTCCAGCTGTGCTTTTCCATATAGTCGGAAATATGGCGATCGCCTACTTCGACCCGGGCGAAGTCAATCGACTGGGCTTCAAGAGCTGCCGCCAGCCCCACATTGCTCAGGTGAGTTCCGACGACGCCTCCGCTCAAGGCCCCGTCGCGCTTTTTTGCCATGGCAAGTATGTAGAGCAATTGATCTCCGTTAACTTTGCGACCAAATCGATCGGCCATAAGCACCCTGTCTCCGTCGCCGTCAAGCGCAATCCCTAAGTCCGATCCTGTTTCAACGACATGCGCGCAGATAGCTTCCATATACGTCGAACCGCACTCGCGATTGATATTGAAACCGTCCGGCTTGATAGCCATCGCGTTGACTTCGGCGCCAAGATGCTCCAAAACTGCGGGAGCGATTCGATACGATGCTCCGTTCGCGCAATCCAGCGCGACCCGAAGCCCGTTAAGGCGCATATCGACAGTCGATTCGCAGTGCCGCGCATACTGTTCGTCGCAATCGTCGTACCTGCGCGCCTTTCCCAGGCGCTCTGCAGAGCACGAATGCATCGGCGTTTGTACAATCTGCTCGATCCGACGCTCAAGGTCCGAGTCGATCTTTGAACCGTCGGCGCTGAACAGCTTGATGCCATTGTCGTAAAACGGGTTGTGCGACGCACTGATCACGATTCCGGCAATCGCGCCGGCTTGCTGGGAAAAGTAGGATACCGCCGGTGTAGGAACCGGCCCAAGCAGGCAAATATCGACCGATGCCGATGCCAGTCCGCTGGTCAGCGCGGATTCAAGCGCATATCCGGAGACGCGCGTATCCTTGCCAATCAGCACTTCGCCGCGAGGATAGCGCTCGCGAAGTGCGGTGCCGATAGCCCAGCCCAGCCGCAGCATATTCTCCGGCGTTATCGGAGGATTGCCGAATCGACCTCGAATGCCATCAGTACCGAATAGTCGCGGAGCCGCCATTCAGTAGCGCAATATCGTGGTGTAAGACTGCCGTTGGCGCAGCGGACGCCTGAGGCGTCTTAGGTTTCACCGCCGGCGGGTCGGTTCATTCGCGGTTTCGGCTTAATGATCGGGTCCCGATCCGAATCGGTTTCCTCACCGGCGCTACCTGACGAATCCGAATCGCTCTGACTGTCAGAAGATGCCGGCGGCCGCGGATTGTTGCCCGCCATAATGTCGTCAATCTGGTTCGCCTCGAGAGTCTCCCATTCAATCAGGGCTTTCGCCATGACTTCGATCTTCTCCCTGCTCTCTTCGATGATGTTTCGGGCGCGATCATACTGCTCGTTGATTATGCGTGTGACCTCGCAGTCCACCTGCTCTGCAACCGCGTTGCTCAGATTCTGGTGCGTTGTCACATCTCTTCCCAGGAACACTTCGGACTGATTGTCGCCATAGACTCTGGGTCCGAGACTGTCGCTCATGCCCCACCGGGAAACCATCTTCTGAGCCAGATCGGTCGCCTGTTCGAAATCATTCGAGGCACCCGTCGTCATCTGATCCATAAACACTTCCTCGGCGATGCGCCCGCCCATCAGCACGGCGATGCGCGCAAGCACGTATTCGCGGTTGTGACTGTAGCGGTCTTCTTCCGGCAACTGCATCGTCACGCCAAGTGCGCGGCCCCTCGGGATGATGGTCACCTTGTGCACCGGGTCGGTATGCTCTATAGACTTGGCCACTACAGCATGGCCGGATTCATGATAGGCGGTGTTCCAGCGCTCCTCTTCGGGCATCACTATCGAGCGACGCTCGACTCCCATAATAATCTTGTCCTTAGCGAGTTCGAACTGCTCCATCGTCACTTCCTTGAGTCCGGCTCTAGCAGCAAACAATGCCGCCTCATTGACGAGATTGGCCAGGTCCGCGCCGGAAAATCCAGGCGTTCCGCGCGCGATGATGCTGGTATCAACCGCATCTTCGACCGGCACTTTTTTCATATGCACCTTGAGTATCTGGTCGCGGCCTCGAATATCGGGCAACGGCACGTGCACCTGCCGATCGAAACGCCCCGGACGAAGCAATGCCGGATCCAGTACGTCCGGCCTGTTGGTCGCCGCAATGACAATAACGCCTTCGCTGCCTTCAAACCCGTCCATTTCAACCAGCAACTGATTCAATGTCTGCTCGCGCTCGTCATGCCCGCCGCCCAGTCCGGCTCCTCGCTGACGGCCGACCGCGTCAATTTCATCGATAAAGATGATGCACGGGGCGTTCTTCTTCGCCTGCTCAAACATGTCACGCACTCGCGAGGCGCCTACGCCGACAAACATCTCGACGAAATCAGAGCCTGAAATCGAGAAAAACGGCACCTTCGCCTCTCCGGCGATCGCCTTTGCCAGCAACGTCTTTCCCGTGCCCGGATTGCCGGTCATCAATACGCCGCGCGGAATTCGCCCGCCTAAGTTGGTGAACTTGCCGGGACCGCTCAGAAATTCGACAAGCTCTGAAACTTCCTCCTTGGCCTCTTCGACACCGGCGACATCTTCGAACGTGACCCGGTTCTTGTCCTCGGTCAGCAGCCGGGCCCTGCTCTTGCCGAAGCTCAGAGCACCACGCCCGCCTCCTTGCATTTGACGCATGAAGAAAATCCAGACACCGATCAGCAGCAGCAACGGGAACCAACTGATAAACAACTGCATCAGCAGCGACGGCGATTCCTCTTTCTGCGCGATGATGGTGACGCCTGCGGATACCAGGTCATCGACCAGCTTCGGGTCATCCGGGGCATAGGTGACAAATTTGCTGCCATCGGTCTTAACTCCGGATATGGTCCGTCCGTCAATCAGCACCTCGTCGACCCTGCCCTGCTTAACATCCTGCAAGAACGCCGAATACTTCAATTCTGCAGTCGGCGCGGTGTCGTTTGGCGTGAAGTTCTTGAATATCGCCATCAGCACCATTGCGATGACGAGCCACAAGACAAGATTTTTCGTCAGGTTGCTCAGCATGATTTCAATACTGTTCCTCGTTCGCGAGTAAATGAATTCCGTTTGACCCAATAATCACAGTTGGGGGCAACTCGGCTCAATTGCAACCATGGACTGAATCAATTTGGCAAAATCCGGATTCAATTGGATTCATGGCGTATTGTACGCGCATTGCCGAGGCGCAGTACAAGTTGTTTCAAACAGCCACGGGGCCGTGGTACTGCGCAATCAGTCCACGGTAGCGGCATCGAGCACGCCGCGATAGCCGGTCGCAATCAAATACGTTTCGCTACTAGCGCTTCGCGAAGACTTCGGCTTGAAGCTGCTGCAGCGCTTAAACTCGGCCAGACAGCGCCGCTTCAGAGCCGCAGACTGCTGGTCATTGAATATCTTGAATGCCAGCGAACCGCCGGGTGCAAGGGCATGGTCGCAAACATCGAAAATCGCATCTTGCAGCCGTTCGAATCCGGCAAGGTCCGTGCTGGCAATGCCTGACAGGTTGGGCGCCATATCAGAAAGGACAACGTTCGCCGATTGTGCGCCGACCGCATCGCACAACTGCCCGAATCCGTCAGGCATAGTAATATCGCAGTGAATGAATTGAACCTGCTCAATCGGCTTCATCGCCAGGACATCGACCGCGAAGACGTTGCCGCCCGGACCGATCAGCGAAGCGGCATATCGAGACCAGCCGCCAGGCGAGGCGCCCAAGTCAACCACGACTGCGCCTGGAGTCAAAAGCCTGAATTTGGCGTCAATCTCCTCCAACTTGAAGTAAGCTCTTGAGCGAAGCCCCTTGCTATGCGCCTGGCGCACAAAACTGTCGCGATTCTGACGCTGCCGCCAATTTGATGATTTTTGCTTTCTTGTTCGGCTTCGAGACATCTGTTGCTCCGCATCGCATCGTGAACCTTATAATCGAATCCGACTGCGCCAGGCCGAACATCATCGACTTTCCGACTACGGCGAGTAATTGCCGCCGCGCGAACAGGCAATGGGACATTGTAAAATTTGCTGCCCGACTCTGGCACTTTAATCGCGATTTCGTAGAATTTCAAAATAATTCGCAGAAAGCAAATCAATGTGCGTACTGCTATTCTCACTGGGCCAGAATGAACGCTATCCGTTCGTTCTAGCCGCCAATCGCGACGAATTCTATGACCGCCGCGCGCAAGCAGCCGATTTCTGGCCCGATCATCCCGATGTTCTCGCCGGGCGTGACGAATCCTCATCAGGCACCTGGCTCGGCATCTCCCGCAACGGACGTTTCGCGGCCATAACCAACCATCCCGATCCGTCCGATTTCGATGCGGCCCGGCTAAGCCGGGGAAACCTGACCCGAAACTTTCTCACCGGCGACTGCGGCAGCAAAGAATACCTGTGCAGCATCGAAAGCCGGCGCAATCAGTACAACGGCTACGGACTGGTATTCGGCACAATGTCCGCACTGCACTACCACTCCAACCGCGGCGGAGTCGGCGAAATTCTCTCCCAAGGCGCATACGGACTCGGCAACGACCTGTTGCGCAGACCTTGGCCGAAAGTGGAATTGGGTACCCGGCGTCTTGGCGACCTGATGACTAGAAACGACACAGTCCGCCAGGACGAACTGTTTGAAATCATCAGCGATGAATCCGCTCCAAAACCGATCGACAGCAATACCCGACCCGACGACAGAAACCTGCCTTTGTTCGTTCGGCTCGGAGACTACGGAACCCGATGCTCCACGGTCATCATGATCGATCGCCGAGGCAAGGTCAGCTTTGAAGAGAGAACCTACGAATACAATTCATGTCAAACAGTAGATATCAGATCTTATCAGTTTGATATAAATAATTAATTATTTTCGTCAATTCGTTAATCTTCTCGCACTCTCCACGTTCGATATGCCGCGCATCCGGCGCAGCAGTTTCGTCAATTGATTCGCCGTGCCGATCTGCACGGTCAACACCACCTTGCCGATCCGGCCAGTTCTCATCTGCGCCGTATTGACAGAAATCAGACGGATGTCGAGTTCGCTTGCTGCGGCCGTAATGTCTGGCAGCAAGGATGCGCTTTGATCCGCCGTGACTTCGATGTTCACTTCATGCAAATAGGCCGGTGCGGCTTCCCACCCGACATCCACCTCGCGTTCCGGATTCAAGGCGATCATGCGCATCACATTGCCGCAGGTCCGCTTGTGTATGGTGATGCCTCTTGCGGCTGTGACGTAGCCCACCACGCTGTCACCCGGCAACGGGCCGCAGCATGCTGCGGGAGCAGCCAGTAGATTTTCGACGCCGTAGACCGAAAGCGATGGCGCAACCGGGACCGCGGCTGCAGGTTCGCCCGGGACTGCAGCCTTGACCTCGTCAGGTTGCTTTTCGGCTAGACAGCTCAGTGCATGGGCAACCTTCAACTCCCTCATCCCGACCGCTGTAAACAGGTCCTGCGCACGGCGTAAGTTGTTCTGCGATGCCAGCTTGTCAAAGCTGACATTGGCGATCCCTCGCCTGCCGAGCTCCTTTTCGAGCATCGAACGTCCCTGAGCCTGATAGCGACCGTACTCCTCGAGCCTAAACCAGCGTCCAATTGCATGTTTCGCACGAGACGTCGTGACGAAGGCACTCTGCGGCTTCAGCCAGTCCCTGCTCGGGCCGCCGCTTTTGACTGTGCGGATTTCGACCCAGTCGCCCGTTTCAAGCGGCCGGGTGAGCGGAACGATGCGGCCGTTTACTGTCGCTCCCCTGCACCGGTGTCCGACCTCTGTGTGGATGGCATAGGAAAAATCAATCGGCGTCGACCCCGCCGCCAGTTCGACAACATTGCCAGCCGGCGTAAAAACATAGATCTGCGCATCATCGACATCTTCAGACCGTGACCGCTCTCCGACTCCGTCGCGAAACGTCTCGTCACGCCATTCGAGAATGTGCCTCAGCCAGCGAATCTTGTTGACCTGGTATTTGGAATCGGATTTACTCCCCTCCTTGTATTTCCAGTGCGCCTGGGTTCCGAACTCGCACTGCTCATGCATTTCGTGCGTGCGAATCTGAACCTCAATAACCTTGCCCTCCGGGCCCACAACCGCTGTGTGGATCGACTGGTAGCCGTTTTCTTTCGGCATCGCGATATAGTCATCGAATTCTTCTGCAATATGCGACCACGTCGCATGCACAACGCCAAGAGCGACATAGCATGCAGCGATGTCATCAACAAGCAGGCGCACAGCGCGAAGGTCGTAAATCTCCTCAAAGCCGACCGATTTGACTTGCGACTTTTTCCAAATACCGAAAATATGCTTGGCCCTGCCATTGACTGCGGCCTTGATTCCGGAGTTATCCATAATCTGTCGAAGCCGCTCGACCACGACTTCGACATAGCGTTCGCGTTCGACCCGCTTTTCATCAATCAATCTCGCCAGAACGTCAAATTCCGGACGATTGAGGTATTTGAAAGCAAGGACCTCAAGCTGCCATTTGAGCCGCCACACGCCGAGTCGATTCGCCAGCGGCGCATAGACCGACAAGGTGCGCTCGGCCAGTTCCTGCTGAACGCTTTGCGGCTTGTGCGAAGAGTCCTTCAGCCTCGCCAGTTGCTCGGCAAGATGAATCACAACAACACGCGCGTCATTCACTATTGCAACGATCATCCGTCCAAGCTGACGGTCCCTTTGCTCGGCACTGCCATTTTGACTCTCAACCGCAAAAGCCTGAATTCGATCCAGATGAAGCGCATTTTCATAAAGCGCGCGAGTCGGCCGGCCAAACACATTGCCAACTCGTTCGGCATCCAATGAACGGACAGCGTTGCACGCACGCAGTATAGATACAACCTTCATCTCGCGGTCCGCGTTCAAGTCGTCAAGGAGGTCGACGATCTGCATTGAATCGTCTGGCGCGCTGAGCGGACTTTGGACCGTGCTGAATCGCTGCTCGACCTCACGAATCATTGAAACTGCGCAAAGCCCGGGGTCCAAATGACTAATTGAACTTGAATCCGTATTCATCTTAATAACGGCTTATTTATTTTCAATAAGTTAAGTTAACTTTATTCAAATGACATTAAAAAAGATTCGAATTCGCTTGAATAAAAGCGCATAGTTTCCATCGCACACGAATTAATCATCCAAGTGGTCAAATTCTGTTCATGATGATATTTTCAACTGCGTTGCAAGTTTCACATAGTTGCATACAAACTTTTTCACAATTTTTGTGAATTATGCGAATGAACCACCCCGGACGGCCGACAACCTCCTAACTTAGGCACAGTGCGCGGGGCGAAATCTCCTAAGTCCTTAACACCGCACCAGTGCGCGGACCGCAGACTAAGTTCTTTGAGCGAACGCAATAACACTCGCCAATCCGAACCAAACACGGCGTCAGGATCATCGGGGATAGTCTGGAATTCAAAATCCATCGCCCGCCGCACAGTCTTCAAGCATAAGTTCGCAGACAAACCCAGGCACCTAGAAACTAAGACCGAGCATAATTATTTTCAACCACTGCCTTGACAAAATGTAAAATGGCTTTATATTGTGCATATTTTCCAAATTCGAAACTAATTTCACATATAAATGGAATTATTTGTTAATTTTTAAGATATTTTAGGGATATTCGTTCAATGATACTCAGTTTGCCGTTTCTAATTGAGCCTGAACAGCTCGAAGCGCAGCTAAATCATTCCAAGCTGCTTATTGTAGATGTGGGAGATCAGGATGCGTTTGATCGCGAGCGCATACCCGGCGCAGTTCATGTCGACTACATCGATATCGTTTCGGGCGACATTCCGACAAGCGGAACACTTCCGCCAGCCGAACAGCTGCGGGATGTCATGTCGTCGATCGGTCTTGATCGCAGTCATCATGTTGTCGCCTACGATTCAGAGGGCAACGGTCGCGCGGCCCGTTTTCTCTGGACGCTTGATGTGCTTGATCATCCTTCGTCATCACTGCTCAATGGCGGATTCACAGCCTGGAAAAATGAATGCCACCCAGTTGAGACCGCCGCGCCCCGGCAGACCGAGCCCACCGACTACGAAGTGAAAATCAATGGCAAGTCGCGGGCTGACAAGACCTATATTCTCTCTAACCTTGGCAAGGAGGACGTCCGGCTGCTGGATGCCCGCACTCCGATGGAGTACGACGGGATAGACGTGCGCGCCATGCAGGGCGGGCATATTCCCGGAGCCCGGAACATCAACTGGGTCGACACGATCGACACCTCGCGGAACAACCGGTTCAGGCCGCGCAAAGATCTTCTGAACATGCTTTATAGCCAGGGATTGACTCCGGACAAGGAAATCATCACCTATTGCCAGACTCACCATCGCTCATCGCACAGCTACGCGATGCTCAAGTCTCTCGGATTCGAAAAAATACGCGGCTATCCCGGTTCATGGTCCGAGTGGGGCAATTCAATCGATGCCCCTATCGAATGACTGCATATGCGGCAACCATCGATCTGAATTGAATCGCGATGCGGCTGCCTGCCATAGTCAGCGGTTTGTCGCACCTTGGCGTTTTCAAGTAAATCCTTGATGGCGCACCTACAATCGAAAGACAGAACCGCACCGCCCAGTTGAGTCCAATGCTCCAATGCTGAAGCCCACTTGGGCTGATATCGGCAAACTCAACCCGAATCAATGCGATGCAGCAGTCTCATTAAGACGAACACGCCTTGGCGATGCCAGGGAGGGCATTGAAACAAGCGCTTTTGAGGGCTGAGGCGCTCGAAGATGGCTCCCGGGCATGTTTCATAGACTGCGGGTGTAGTAACATGGCAGCAGGCTGCTGAACATTTTTCGGATCAATCGAATCAATCGCCATCATGAGCCAAGCAACGCGCCAATGCCGACTTCCCATCGGAATTCAGGACTTCCGGTCAATCCGGGAGCGCAACTACTGCTACGTCGATAAGACTGCGCTCATTCGAAATCTGGTCGACCAGGGCGAATGCTACTTTCTGTCGCGTCCGCCGCGTTTTGGCAAGAGCCTGCTATTGAACACGATACAAGCCCTGTTTGAAGGTCAGGAGGATCTGTTCCGGGGTCTGGACATTCACCCGCACTGGGACTGGTCGGTCAGTCATCCGGTGGTGCGATTGGGCTTAGGCGGCACATACATCGATAAGGACAAGATAGACAGCGACATCATCGAGCAACTCGAAAGCGTCGAGCGCAATCACAGTCTGGAACCGGCGCCGACATCCGATACGGGACCAAAGCGTCTTCGGAATGTTCTGGACCGATTGCATCGCGCGACCGGACGGCAGGTCGTGGTCCTGATCGACGACTATGACAAGCCGATATTGGATACTGTGCATTCTGTGGAACTGGTGCGAACGATCCACGATTATCTTCGGGGAATCTACGGGGTTATCAGGGACAGCGCCAGGCATGTGCGGTTTACATTCGTAACCGGTGTGAGCCAATGCTCGAAGATCATCCTCTCAGGTTTGCACCATCTTAAGGACATCAGCCTGGATCCCGGGTATGCTGCGATTTGCGGATACACCGACCGCGAACTGGATTCGGCATTCGAACCGGAATTGTCCGGCCTTGACCGCGACGAGATCCGAAGATGGTACGGCGGCTACCATTGGCTGGGCAGCGAACAGGTTTACAACCCGTTCTCCATACTGCGTCTATTCGACACTCGGAAATTCGAGGCGCACTGGTTCATGACCGGCGATCCGAAGGCGTTGTACGATATGCAGCTCGAAAAGAACGTCAATGCCATGCAGCTTGACAAGCGAGTTGTAGGAAGGACGGATTTGACGAATCTTCGGGAAATCCATCCCATCGGCATCGATCATCTGATGTTCCAGAACGGGTATCTGACCATCGCCGACGAGTCCTGGGACGGAGTGCAGACAATCTATACGCTGAACTACCCGAACGACGAGGTGTCGAGGAGCCTGAATTGCGCGTTGCTGGAATTCGGGACGAATCAGGGGACAGAGGCGATGAAGCACGCACAGGAACTGGCCGACTTGCTGAAGGCGAACGACTTTGAACGATTCGGCGCGCAGCTTCAGGAGTATCTGCAGACGGTTTCACACGAAAGGCGGACGCACAACCATGGCGACCGGCACGGACTTAACGAGCCTCATTATGCGCAGATGGTGTATATGGCGCTCCGCTCGATCGGATTGGATGTTCGTGTTGAAGACGGGTCGAGCCGCCGCCGGGCGAATCTTTCGGTGCTGCATGCAGGGCAAGTGTTTGTGCTGGAATTCAAAAGAGCAATTGGCAGCGGCGTGCGGGACGTGGACGAGACATTCGAAGAGGCGGTTGCGCATATGAAAGAATGCGGCTACGCGGACAAGTATACGGACCGGAACGAACCAATTCATCTGATGGTGCTGGCATTCGGCAATGGCAGCAATGACTTTCACGGCGTAGGGGTCGAAGAATTCCAACCTTCAGTGCTCGGGGCAGCATAGAAAATCAGAGTCACCGCGGGCAAAGCATATCGAAACGCCCTATTTTGCGCAAATCAATCTGATCTTGATCATACATGTCGACATGGATGCGTTTTACGCATCCGTTGAACAGCGTGACAATCCGAGTCTCGCAGGCAAGCCTGTCGTCGTCGGCGGCAGCGCAAAATCCCGCGGGGTTGTTGCCGCTGCAAGCTACGAAGCGCGCAAGTTCGGGGTATACAGCGCCATGCCTGCCGCGATCGCGCTTCGACGATGTCCCGATGCGATATTCGTGCCGTCACGCATTGACTACTACGGCGCCATATCAAAGCAAATCAATGAAATATTCCACCGCTTCACACCTCTTGTCGAACCCCTTGCCCTCGACGAGGCGTTCCTCGACGTAGCCGGTAGCACAGCCCTGCTCGGGTCTCCCGCGCAAATCGGGAGACAGATCAAGGACTCGATTCGTTCGGAGCTGAAATTGACCGCATCCATCGGAATTGCCCCAAACAAGTTTCTAGCCAAGCTGGCAAGCGATCTGGGCAAGCCGGACGGATTCGAATCCGTCTCGGAGCCAGTTCGCGATTTTCTCGATCCGTTGCCCGTCAGCCGCCTCTGGGGAGTCGGAGCCAAGGCGGAAAAGTGCCTGATGAACGCCGGAATCCGCACTTTCAAGGACTTCAGGACATCCGCTCCGGAAAAACTGGCGCCGTGCGTAGGAAGCGCGGTCGGAAAACTCCAGAATCTGGCACGCGGAATCGACAACCGTGCCGTTGTTGCAAGCACTACGCCTAAATCGATATCGACGGAAACCACTTTCGAAACCGACACGAGCGATCTCGACTACTTGCAAGGCATACTGCTCAACCAGGTGCAGGAAGTCGCATCCAGGGTTCGGCTAAAAAGACTGTATGCCAGGCAAGTCGGGATCAAGGTGCGCTACGCGAATTTTCAGACGATCACTCGCGCCGAATCGTTTTCCGAACCGACAGACCTGACACGAGACTTCTGGGATTCCGCTTCAAATACGCTTTGCCGAACCTTCATCCAGGAAGGAAGGCGACCAGTTCGGCTGATCGGTGTTCGCGCAAGCGCGTTTTCTTCGACACCCGGAGGGCAACCCGACATGTTCGAGTCCGCTGGCCGCAGCCGGCAGCAAAAATTGGATCGGCTGGTCGACCAAATCAATACGAAATACGGCAAAGGGTCCCTGCACCGGGGCGCGACCCCGTCTAAACCGCATTAGCCGGGAATGCGCCACAGTGCTTCGCGAGAATTGCCGAAAGTAGCCTCAGAATTTGGCACGGAATATTTTTCTGTGTAAAATCCTATTTCCCAATTGTCACCGACACCCCACTCCATTTCCACACCACCTGCAAGACGGTTAGTAATTATGACTACGGATAACGCATCTGAGAATCTCGGCGATTCCGAAGCTTCTGTAACTGACGGCGCCAGGCAAGCGCCCAAAGCCGCCTCAAGACCGGACTTGCTGCTCAATGAAATCGATCAGGGACTGAACAGCGGGGCATCCTGCGGCCATGGACGGCTGGTGAAATTGCAAAAGAAAGCGGAGTCCGCCTTGCAATCCGGCGACTTGGACGAAGATCAAAAGAATTTGCTTGCAGACAGGGTGCACAAGCTATCAGGATCGGTTGATAAACTGAATAGTGAAATCAAGCGGCTTCATGAGGCATGCGATGAAATTCTTAAACAGCTTGAAGCGTCAATCGAGGCATCTCAAACCAAGCTTTCGCTGTCGCTGTATGAAAAGTGCCAGGCACGGACACATAAGCTGTCGAGTCTGGGAGACGATCCCAAGCGAGTCGCCAAGATCGCAAAGCGTCTGCGCAGATTCAAGCCGGCGCTCAATACGCTCAAGGCATGGCGCTCGTGGGGAATGGGACGTGCGCGAGAAGATTTGATCGCAAATGTCGAAGGCCTGTGCCATGCCGAGTTGCCTCCGCAGGAATTGCGAATTCAGATTCGCGATGCGCGCAATCAGTGGAACAAGTGGAATCAAAGCGGCGACTATCCGAGCAAGGCGCTTCGCCAGCGCTTCGACCAGGCGTGCAGCAAGGCGTACGAGCCCTGCAAGAGCTTCCTGATTGAGCAAAAGGCGAAGCGGGAAGGCAATCTGGAAGTCCGGAATCGAATCTGCGAAGAATTGGAAGACATATTCAATTCAACCAACTGGAATCGTCCCGACTGGGTTGCAGTCGGCACAGCGATTCGCAACGCAAGAAAGCAATGGAAAACCGCAGTCCCGCTCAGCAAGCGCGACTGGCAAACGACCAACGAACGATTTGACCAGGTTATGCGCCAATACGAGCCCTATCTGGACCGCGAACGTGCGCGATGCTACGAGCAGCGCTGCAAATTGATCGACAAGGTGGAGGAACTTGATTCGAAGCCGCTGCGAGAAGCTATCGATGGAGTCAAAAGGATTCAGCAGGATTGGAAGAATGTGACTGTGCGCAGTTCCAAGCAGCGCGAAAACCAGTTGTGGGACCGATTCCGGTCGGCCTGCGACAAGCAATTTGCACGCCGCACCGCGATGCACGAGGCATCCAAGCAGCAGCGTCAGGAATCCATACAGGCGAAAAAGCAGTTGCTGCAGCAGATCAAGACGATCAATCACGCCCCCGCGGATCAAATCGGCGACCTGCAGGCGGAAGCGAGGAAATTGAAAAATCAATGGGCAGCAATTCCCAGAACACAGAAGAATGAAAGCAAGTCGGTGGACTCGGCATTGCGTGATGAATTTGACATTTTTGCGAAACGCATTGCCGCCAGAAAAAGCCGCGAATTTGATCTGCTGATCGAATCGCTCGAATCCAGGGCGCATCTGTGCGTGGAGCTTGAAAACGCCGTCGACACAGAAAGCGCGCTCGAAGTGCTTGATTCAGTGCATCAGCGATGGCAGGAAATCGGCAGCGACAGCGGCATCTATCAAGAGCCGATCGAACGCAGGTATGCCGCTGTCCGCAAAGCCATCGAAAACAAGGAGGCCGCGCTGCCTTCGACCCAGGGCAATCTGGATAAAAAGCTGTCAATCTGCCTTCAGCTGGAAATCCTGTCAGAAATCGATTCGCCGCCGGAATATGCCCGCGACCGCATGGCGTACCAGGTGAGTCGGCTGAATGCAAGGCTGACGACCGACGAAACGGGACCAAAAGACCCCGGACAGCAGTGCCGGGAACTGGCCGCGAAATTCCTGACCACAGGAGCGGTCCCTCCCGAACAAAGCGAATCCCTGCAAAAACGGTTTGCCTATATCCGCGACCGAATGAAATCCGTCGCTGCCGACTGACCGCGCCGCCCTGCTCCGATGAGGAAACCCGAATCCGATTCAGCGGCAAGCCTTGGCCTGGAGATTTGAAATTGACCTACCGACTTTGACTGACAAGGAATCATCCAAGTCAGAAAAACATGCCGCCTGACCTTGTCAGACGATGTGCCGAAGTCTCATCCGGAGTTCTATTAATACCGCAATGATTACAAAACAAGACTTGGTCCAAAGCGTCGCTGACGCACTTCAGTTCATTTCCTGCCATCACTCTGAAGATTTTGTACGGGCGATGACAGCAGCCTACGAGCGAGAGCAGTCGCCGGCGGCGAAAGACGCCATAGCGCAGATTCTGATCAACTCGCGCATGTCGGCCGAAGGACGTCGCCCGATCTGCCAGGATACTGGCATTGTCGTGGCGTTCGTGCAGGTCGGCATGCACGCCAAATGGGATTGCAACGATTCGCTGCAGCAAATGATCGACGAAGGAGTGCGGCGCGCCTACCTCGACCCGGACAATCCGCTGCGCGCCTCGATCGTCAGCCCGCCTTGGGGGCAGCGGAAAAACACTCAGGACAATACTCCGGCAGTCGTCCACACGGAATTGGTTCCTGGCGAAGCCGTGTCGATTACGGTGGCTGCCAAAGGAGGAGGTTCGGAAAACAAATCCCGTCTTGCCATTCTCAATCCGGGGCAGGAAGTCGCCGAATGGGTACTCGATACCGTACCCACCCTGGGCGCCGGATGGTGCCCACCCGGAATCCTTGGAATCGGCATCGGCGGCTCTCCGGAAATGGCGCTAGTGCTTGCCAAGAAGTCACTTATGGAGCCGATCGACATTCATACGCTGATTGAATCAGGACCGCAATCGAAAACCGATGAACTGCGTCTGCATCTGTACGAGGAAGTCAACAAGCTCGGAATAGGTGCCCAGGGACTGGGCGGACTTACGACCGTTCTGGATGTGAAGGTCAACGAAATGGCGACACACGCCGCTTCCCTGCCCGTCGGACTGATTCCGAACTGCGCTGCGACCCGACATGTGCATTTCACTCTCGACGGCTCCGGCCCCGCCGAGTTGCCGGTTCCCGACCCGAATACATGGCCTGACATCGTGTGGGACGCTTCAGGCTCACGAAAGGTGAATCTCGACAATCTGACGAAACACGATTTGCAGGACTGGAAAGTCGGGGAAACCCTGCTGTTGAGCGGAAAAATCCTGACTGGGCGAGACGCGGCCCACAAGCGCCTGATCAGCCTGATCGACAGCGGAGAGCCATTGCCCGAAGGCGTTGACCTGCACAATAGGTTCATATACTACGTCGGCCCCGTCGACCCCGTAGGCGATGAAATAGTCGGACCGGCCGGTCCGACAACGGCAACGCGGATGGACATGTATACCGATCAGCTGATAGGCTGCACCGGGCTGATCGGCATGATCGGCAAGGCCGAGCGCGGCAGCGACGCAATCGAATCGATAAGGCGCCACGGAGCGGTGTATCTGATTGCTGTCGGCGGTGCCGCCTACCTGGTATCCAAGGCGATTCGCTCCGCCCGCGTCGTCGCGTTTGAAGAGTTGGGCATGGAGGCAATCTACGAATTCGTAGTCGAAGACATGCCGGTAACCGTCGCTGTTGACAGCCAGGGACATTCCGTCCACGCAGCCGGACCGCAGAAGTGGCGCAAGCTAATCAGCGAATTTCCGGTCGCCGTCGCCTGATCCGGGCGCGTCAGCCCGATTCGATCTGATCAAGCAGCGGCGCAATCGCTTCGCCGGCGATCTCATGGCGCCACCCTGTCAGCAATCGCACATTGCGCCCTTTCGCGGCAAGTTTTTCTGCATCTGAACGGGAACAAAGGAGGCTCGCCGGAATTTCATGCCAGCTCGAGACTGCGCCGACAATCGCCAGCAGGCGCTTGGCAAATTTTCGCTCGCGATCGCCAAATCGCGCCGACTTTCGCCACACCGCCTCAAGCGACGGGTCCCTCGACCGGTTTGCAATATCGACAATGTCCTGCGCCCACCTTACAGGCCGCCCGCTTCCGACGCCATGACGCGAGGAGAGCTCGCCTACGGAGCGCGGCGGTCGCTCAACAACGCTGATCACCGCATGATCGCGCATGACCCATTGCCGGGGCAAATCCCGCGACCTGGCCCGCCGTTCGCGCCAAATGAGCAAGTCCCGAGCCACATGCTGGTCGCAAGCCTTCAGTTCCTCTCCCATTTTGAATGACTTCCATGCCTGATCCGGGTCGGCATCGCGAAGCCGCACGGCACTTGAAACCAGCCAGTCGCATTCTTGCCTAAGCCAATGAGTCCGCCCCAGTTCGTCCAGCCGAGCCGACAGCGACTCGTAGACCGGCAGAAGGTAGCGAACGTCATCCATCGCGTATCGCAGCTGATCCGCGGTCAGCGGCCGCCTGCTCCAATCTGACCGTGTCGCCCCCTTGCCAAGCGAAACGCCGGTCACATGGTCGACCAGGCGCTGAAACGACAGTTCGCCCAGACCGCAGATAACAGCCGCAATCTGGGTATCGAACACTCGGCGCGGAAGCACGACATGTCTTGCGAGCGCATCAAGATCCTGGCTGGCAGAATGGAATATGAATTCAACATGATCATTTCCAAGCAAATTTGACAATTCTGACAAATCCCCGCATTGCCTCGCATCGATGCACGCTTCGGTGCTGCCGCAAATCAGCTGAACCAGCTCAAGCTGTGAAAAGAAAGTCCGCCGGCGCGTAAATTCAGTATCAATTGCGATCTGCGAAACCCCTTCAAAGCGTTGCATTACGAGGCGCAATTCGTCGATTCGATCTATTGGGGTCACATCTTTGGCGTGTTGATTCGTATGCTGCATCTCAATTTCCAGGAGTCAATGCCGGACTTGCTGTGTTTTGAATATCTGATCTGTCGCCGTGCCGGAACCCGCCCGAAGACCGTAAGGATTGAAAAGGCGCAATCGCTTCTACGTAGTATCATATGCCGCGTAGTTTTGGCATCAATTCGCCGCCGCACAGCTTTGTAAAATCGAACACACGCATTAGCACGATGAATCAACAACCGGCACATGGCATTCCAGGTCCCTTAGAGGTCATTCGCCTGCTCGTACTGATGTGCTTTTTCAAGGCAAAGCCGCAAGACCTTCCCGCTTCGCGCGCACTCGTTGCCGTTTTGGCGTTCGCATCTGTGGCGACCAATTTTGCCTCGGGCGGATTCAGCCAGAACTTTGGCAACACATTCATCGTAGCGACATGCTATGTCGCGGCCTTCGGAGTGGCCATCTGGGTCGTCCTGAAATTTAAAAACCACACCGGCCGGTGGCTGCAGACTGCCTCTGCGGTGTATGGCACGACAACCATGCTTCGCCTTGTCAGCTGGCCTGCGATGATAACGATAATGTCAAGAATAAATCTGGAAACCGAAGTAACCGGCTGGCCTGTCGTCGCATTGGCCATGTTTTCCGCACTTGGAATCTGGAGCCTCGCAATTCTAATGGCTATATTTCGGGAAGCCATGGAAGTCTCAAAGATCGTCAGCTTCTTCGTGACCGTCAGCATCGTCCTAATCGTACCATTCGTGGTTCTTGAAAGCTTGCAGATTTTTTCAACGCCTACCCTCAACCAATGAAACATCTCCATTTTATAGGCATCTGCGGAACATTCATGGGCAACCTCGCCCTGCTCGCCCGAGAACTCGGGTTCAAGGTGACCGGTTCGGATTTCAACTCGTATCCGCCGATGAGCGACATGCTGCAACGTCAAGGCATTACGTGCGCCAATGGCTACCGGGCGGAAAACCTGACGCCGAAGCCGGATATGGTTCTGGTCGGAAACACGATCAGCAGGACAAATCCTGAAGTCGACGCCACCCTCAACGGGCGAATCAAGTACAACTCCGGACCGCAGTGGCTGTATGAAAACATTCTGCACGAACGAAAAGTAGTCACCGTAGCCGGCACCCACGGCAAGACGACGACTTCCAGCATGATCGCGTGGATTTTTCAATTTGCCGGGCTTCAGCCAGGCTACCTGATTGGCGGCGTGGCGCAAAATTTTGCCAATTCCTCGCAAGTGGGCGCCGGTGAATGGTTCGTCGTCGAGGGCGACGAATACGACACGGCATACTTTGACAAGCGATCGAAGTTCATTCATTACCGGCCGTTTCTAGCCACGTGCCTGAATCTGGAGTTCGACCATGCCGACATCTTTCAATCCATTGAGGATATTGAACGGCAGTTTCAATATTTCGTACGCACGCTGCCCTCTTCGGGCAAGCTGATCGCGAATCTGGATGATCCGCGGATACAGAAGATTGTCACACTTAGTCCCTGGGCCAATTCGGTTAGCTTTTCTGTTTCCGGCGACAGCGCGGCGGATTGGCGGATCAACGCGCCAAGCAGCGACTACAAGGAGTTTGAAATTCACTCCAACTCGCATGGCTCGGGGACATTGCACTGGCAGATTCCCGGACGACACAACGCTGAAAATGCACTTGCCGCAGTCGCCACTGCCGCCTGCGCCGGCGTACCGATAGACACATCCATCAAGGCGCTGCAGGAGTTCATTCCGGTTCGCCGCCGGCTCGAATTTCTGGGGGAATTCGATTCAGTTCGCATTTACGACGACTTCGCCCATCACCCAACCGCAATCCGCACCAGCATCGCCGCAATCCGAAACTCCGAACGTCCCAGACGCCTGGTCGCCATTTTCGAGCCGCGTTCCAACACCATGCGCATGGGGATACACGGCGACAAGCTCGTTGAAGCCTTTGACGACGCAGATCTTGTCTACATGTACCGCGGTCCAGGCGTGAAGTGGGAACCCGATGCAGGCCGCAGCTCTTTCGCGTGCCACGATTCGACAACCTCCCTGCTTGACTCGCTGTCGGCGGAACTTGATCACGGAGATTGTGTCTTAATCATGAGTAATGGCGGATTCGACAATTTGCAAAGCCGCCTCATGAATGCACTCGCCCAACGCGAGACCTATTCCTCCAGATACCATTCGGAACAGAAATGACACTACCTACCATAAATTTTAAATTTCCGGCAGCGGCACGCGCATACCGGTTAATATGCTGCATTGCGATCGTTTTTGCCGCCAGCCCATTGCAGGCGCAGTTTTTCGTCGAGGGCGACGACTACACGATACTGCCCGGAGACGCGCGCGTGCAAGCCGACGGACGCGTCGAAGTCAATGAGTTTTTCTGGTACGGCTGTCCCTCGTGCTTCAGGTTCGAGCCGGCTCTGCTGAACTGGATAGAAAACCAAAAGCCGGCATCAATCAACTTCGTGCCCGTTCCGGCTACGCTCAACAGCCGCTGGGAATTCCATGCGCGGGCGCACTATGCGTTCGACCTGATCGGACTGCACAAGGAACTGTCAGAGAAATTCTACAACGAAATCCATATCAATAAGAACCGCGTCCTAACACCGGAGGAATTGGCCGAATGGGCAGCCAAGCAAGATGTCGATGTTGACCTACTCGTCTCCTCCCTAAGCTCCTTTGCGACCAATACCAAGCTGAACCAGGCGGATCTGCTGGCCCGCAAATATCAAATTCAAAGCGTCCCGACTCTCGTCGTTGGTGAAAAATACGTGACTTCACCGTCCATGGCAGGGTCCTCGGAACGCGCACTGAGCATTGTCGAATACCTGGCTGACAAAATTCTTGCCGAACAGCAGTAGGTCAAATTAATGCGGCAATACCACTTTTTTGCCGAGCAAGGCGGACTCCCGCGCGCAACGGGGTCTGACCGCTAAACTGCGAGAGAAGGAATTGCAACGGTGCTTCGGTCAGCGCCGCTTGCAAGCTGGCAGAAGGCTTAGCCGGCTATCCGGCGAGAGTAAGACGCGAATTTCCTGCCGCGTCGGGCGACACTAAGGATAGGCAAGTAAAACCGAGCGGAACTGCGGCAGCAATGCAACGATCATGCCAAAGTCGCCAACAGTCAGAGCAAAGCGGGCAACCATGACCCACTTAAGTCAGGCGATACTGTTTTCGACCTGCGCGATTCCGGTGCCAAGATTGGCCCTAAACTGCTCGACACCCTCGCTTGCCGCTAGACCGCCCTGCTCCTGCCTAATCGCCAAAGCAATCGCTTCGGCCGGCGAAGTGGCAAAGCCGGCCCGCTGCAGATCCTTTGAGACAGTCAGAGTGCCAAATGCAACATTCGCCCTGACTTCTCATCTTATGGCATTTCAAATCGAATAGGTGAAATTGAAGTTTTGTGCAAGAAGCCAATTCCAGCTTGGGCGTCAGACCTGGTCCTTTGCCGTCACTTCGATTTCAATTTTCATCCGCGGGTCAGCAAGTTTCGCGCTATACATGGTCGACGCCGGCCGCACTTCGTCAAATCGTGCCTTTAATAGCGACCAGCACCGCTCAAAATCCGTCGGCTCCGGAAAGATATACGTTACGCGCACCACGTCATCAAACGAACTGTCAGCCTCTCTGAGGGCCGAATCAATGTTGGCCAGCGTCTGGCGGCATTGCTCGACAACACTGTCGGATATCTCCATCGTCTCATAGTCAAAGCCGGTGGTGCCGGATACGAAGACCCATTCACCGTCCCTCACCGCACGGGAGTATCCAATTTGATCTTCGAATAAAGACCCTGAGGTAATGTGACGTCGCGTCTGATCGTTCATTTCGATATTCCTCGTATTGTGCGAATCCCAAATCCGGCATTGACAAGCTGTTGCCGCCGCTCAAACAAGAATCGCTGCAAAAATATGTTCCATTGGTTTCGCAGAGAAATTATACTTGCCCGGACGAAGCAGCGGAGCGCCCATAGCTCAGCTGGACAGAGCGCTGGCCTCCGAAGCCAGAGGTCAGAGGTTCGAATCCTCTTGGGCGCGCCATTTTCCTGTTACCAGCTCAGCCATTGCGACGTTTTCCGCTTCCGTCTCGCACCTAAGGCGTCAGGCTCATATATTTCTTCGCTGCCAATCCTGTATTATTTGCTGTGCGCAACTAAATCGTCTGCCATCGCACAAGCGCTTTCGGCAGGCAATGCTCGCCAAATGCCGGCAGTCAGGCATTGACCTAACTGGCCGCGCTAGTAATACAATTTGTTTATTCGAAGGAGTGAAATATGAAATCGCATCCAATCACTAGGCGCAAATTTATTCAGTCCGCCGCATTTGCCGGAACCGCAGGGCTCACGGGGCTCTACCCCGGTGTATCATTTTCTATCGACGGCAAGGAGTTGACAGTCAGATTCAACCGCGACGCCGACTCCCTTGACCCGGGTTTCTATGTCGGCGGACATCCCAACAACGACATCAATTGGTGCTGCATGCCCGCTCTTGCGCACTACGGCGATGCCGGCTGGATTCCTTCGCCGTTTGTCGACAGGCTCGAAGTCGTCGATTCAACCCACATCGAATTCACCCTCAAGCAAGGTCTGATGTGGAGCAACGGATTTGGCGAATTGACAGCCGAAGATGTCGAATACAGCTACGCGCGAATGAAGACAAGCGAATGGAAAGGCGACTATTCCGCATTCGACCGCGTCGATGTCAAGGATCGGTATAGCGGCACGATCGTACTTAGCCAGGCGTTTTCGCCGTTTATGAACACAACGCTCGCTTCCGGCACCGGCGTCATCCTTTGCAAGGCGGCAACCGAGCAGGCTGGCGGCAAATTCACCATGGAAGTGCCAGCCACGTGCGGACCGTACGTGTTTCAATGGACCCAGGGACAAAGCGTAGTGTTTACCCGAAATCCCGAATGGTCGGGCGAAGCACCCTACTTTGACCGGATTACTGCCCGAATTGTCACCGAGGATGAAACTGCCGCGCTGGCATACGAGGCCGGCGAGCTTGATTGCGCACAGGTGTCCTCGAACGCCTTGGCCCGCTACAAGAAGCAACTGCCGCCTGATTCAAGCCTGACTGTCGCCGGCGCATTGCAATATATGTGGCTCGGCATGAACACCTCGCACGAAAAGCTTCAAGATATCCGTGTCAGAAAGGCAATTCAGCGCGCCGTGGACCAGAATGCCATCATCGAAGGCGCCTACGCCGGCACAGCTGAGCCGTCATTCGGCGTTGTCAGCCCCGGGCTCGTCGGCCGACGCACCAGTGCCGGCTACAGCTACGACCCCGCACAGGCCCGCGCATTGATGGAAGAGGCCGGAGTGAGCGGAATGGATCTCACCCTGAGAACACTCAACAATCAGGAAAGAATTCTGGCATCGACGGTCATTCAGGCAAATCTGGCCGAAATCGGCATCAATGTCACTGTCTTACCGCTCGACGCCGGACCATTCTGGGAAATGGGCCAGGAAAGCAAAGGCGACACATGGAAGGAACTGGAGCTGTGGCTTATGCGCTTCGGCTCGGGACCGGACCCGTTCGAGCCGATGCAGTGGTTCATCCGCGATCAGGTCGGGGTCTGGAACTGGGAACGCTGGTCATCGGACGAATTCGAATCGCTGTATGCCGAAGGCGTTAGCGAAGTCGATTCCGCAAAGCGAGAGAAGATCTACTTCCGCATGCAGGAAATCATGGAAGAAACCGGCGCATACGTGTGGCTCACTCACGAACCGGAAGTGTTCATCCACAAATCAAACCTTAATGCAAAGTTCGCCCCATCCGGCGAAATGCAACTGAACTACTTTAGCGTGTAATTCCAAATGGCGACCGCGCGGCCCTTGCGTCGCGCGGTCGCGAATTCAAGCCTGCCCCGATCCGCAATGCTTGTATACATCGCCAAACGCATCGGACTTTCCGCGCTCATCATATTTCTTGCCATCCTGACTCTGTTCCTGATGCTCAATTCGATACCGGGAGATCCGGTGAGCATCGCCCTAGGACCCAGAGCCACCCCTGAAGTCCAGGCCGCATACGCGGCAAAGATGCACCTCGACAAGCCGGTCGTGACGCGCTTTGCGATTTTCCTCGGCAACGTGGTCCAAGGCGACCTGGGCACCGACGTATTCAGCAACCGCAGCGTCACGCTGACGCTGCTGGAACAACTGCCCTACACAATCGTGCTCGCCGTCGCCTCAATCGCCTGGGCCGCACTGCTTGGAATTCCGATCGGCTGCCTTTCGGCGGTCCGTCCCAACACCTGGCTCGACCGGATCACCGGATTAATCTCCATCGGCACAATCGCAGTCCCTTCCTTTCTGGTATCAATCTGGGCTATTTTGATTTTCGCTATTCATCTGGGCCTGCTCCCGGTCATCGGCGCAGGTGAAAAAGGCAATCTGGCGGATCAGGCGATTCATCTGATACTCCCGGCGTTTGCAGTCGGCCTGGGCTGGGTCGGATACCTCGCGCGCATGGTGCGCGCATCGATGCTCGAAGTTATGGGAGAGAACTATATCCGCTCGGCTCGGGCATTCGGCCTGCGCACCCGGACGATTATTTTCAAATACGCGCTGAAAGTCGCCATACTGCCGACAATCACGCTCATCGGAGTCGGGTTCGGAGCGCTGCTATCGGGAACCGTCTTTGCCGAAATCATATTCGCCCGCCCCGGAGTCGGCAAAGTGATCTACGACATGGTGCTCAGCCGCAATTTTCCTGTCGTTCAGGGAGCGGTCCTCGTGACCGTGACGCTGTATGTCCTAGTCACCCTAATCGCGGATATCGCAGTTTCCCTACTCGATCCGCGGGTGCGGGAAAATCTTTGACCGGCCAGGCCGCATGAAACGCACCGAGAACTCCGAAGTCAAATGGCGCAGATTGCGCCTGTTCGCACGAAACAGCAACGGCATGATCGGACTGACACTGGTCGTGCTTTTCTTTATCAGCGCAATATTCGCTCCCCAGCTTGCAACCCACGACCCTGCCAAGCTAGACATTCCGGCGCGGCTTTCCGGCCCGAGCGCCGACCACTGGGCGGGCGCAGACCAGCTTGGAAGAGACACCTACTCGCGGGTGCTCTACGGAGGGCGCGTCGCG
Organism: Arenicellales bacterium; assembly: GCA_965214615.1. Lineage (GTDB taxonomy): Bacteria > Pseudomonadota > Gammaproteobacteria > Arenicellales > JAJDZL01 > CBDAUN01. Next base: position 1,479,404 of record OZ243952.1, on the reverse strand, counting down.
TTGAAGGTCGCGGCAATCGGCGTTTCAATCTCGCTGCTCGTCGGGCTGATTCTCGGCATGATCGCCGGATACGGCCCGCGCTGGCTGGACAACGCATTGCTGCTGTTATTCGATACGATTCGCTCGTTTCCTACCATAGTTCTGGCGCTTGCGGCAGTGTCCCTGCTTGGGCCGAGTCTGAATCTGGTGCTCAGCATCGTCATCATCACCAGCATTCCGGGCTACGCGCGCTTGGCGCGCACCAGCACTCTTGCCTTGAAAAATACCGAATTCATTCTCGCCGAACGCGCACTCGGAGCTTCAACGCCCACAACCCTGTTTCATCACATCATGCCGAACGTAGTAGGCCCGTTGCTGATACTTGCCGCGATGGATGTTCCGGTCGTCGTCACCATAGAGGCCGGACTCAGCTTTCTCGGACTTGGCGTGCTGCCTCCGACTGCCAGCTGGGGAACCATCCTGAATGAAGGGTATCTCGTGATCCGCACATCGCCTTGGCCAGTTATCGCCGGAGGAATCCCGCTGGTTCTAACCACCCTCGGCTTTACGCTGCTTGGCGAATCGCTTAGGGATATTTTCGATCCAAAGCTTCGGGGCCAGAGGTAGACGATGGCGGCTTTGCTTGATATTTTCGGACTGAATGTCGAGTTCAGCACCCCGCACGGACGCGTGCACGCGCTTCGCAACGTAAATGTCTCGATCCCGCAGAACAAGATTCTTGGCGTCGTCGGCGAAAGCGGTTCCGGAAAGAGCACGCTGGTCTGGACGATATTGCACCTGCTCGCATCCAACGGATCGGTTACGGGAGGGCGGATCGAATTCGGCGGCTCTGATGTACTGCGCTACGGAGCCGGACAGCTGCGCAGGTTTCGCGGCGAGAAAGTTTCAATGGTCTTTCAAGACCCAATAACCTCGCAAATTCCGGTCCTGGACTATCGTACCCAGATGACCGACATACTCTACCGCCGGAAGGACATGTCGCGCAGCGACAAGATCGAAGCCGCCGTCCGTCTAATGCGCCGAGTGGGAATACCCGACGCGCATCAGAGAGTATGCCAGTTTCCGCATCAATTCAGCGGCGGGATGCGTCAGCGCGCCGGTATCGCGATGGCACTTCTTATGGACCCGATGCTGCTGATCGCCGACGAGCCGACTACCGCGCTCGACGTGACGATGGAGGCGCAAATCATTCACTTGCTCAGAGAGACTCAGACAGAGTTCAACTCAACCATCATGCTGGTGTCCCATAACCTGGGACTGATCGCCGAATTATGCGATGAAGTCGTAGTCATGTACGCCGGAGAAATCGTCGAGCACGCTTCGGTCAACGACATCTTCTTCAATCCTGCGCACCCGTACACAAGAGCGCTGCTGGAATGCAATCCGGCAATCGATCTCAAACTCGAGCGAAGCTTCCCGACCATTCCCGGCGATGTGCCCGACTTGCACCGCCTGCCCGAAGGCTGCGTGTTTGCGCCCCGCTGCCCGCATCGCCAGCACGTCTGCCGAACCCGCACTCCCGAACCAAGCAGCATTTGCCCGGCAACCGAAGGCATTGAACACAGCGTTCGCTGCCACATGCATGATCTTAAGGCACGCAATCAATTTCAGCCGCCCGAACCCACGCGGCCGGAATCGGCGCCAGACACTTCCAAGCGCAAGATAGAAATTGAAAGTACGCCAGACCCAGTGCCACTTCTTACAGTCGACGCACTGCACGTGCGCTTTCCCGTTATGGGAAAAATTCGCGCCGCTTTGAGTCGGGCCGAGAACCGTTTCGTAGCCGCCGTGCTGAACTCGAGCCTTTATGTCGAATCCGGCGAAACGCTTGGACTCGTAGGCGAAAGCGGATCAGGAAAAACAACGCTCGGACTTTCCATTGTGGGCCTGAACAAAGTCGAGTCCGGAGCGATAAGGTTCAGAGGCGAGAATCTCGTCGGACTGTCGCAGCGGCAGTATAAAAGCAAGCGCCGCAATATTTCGATGATGTTTCAGGACCCGATCGGCTCGCTGAGCCCGAGAAAGACTGTCCAGCAACTGCTGACCGAGCCGTTCAAAATCCATGGCATCGAAGTTGACTCGATGCCGGAAAAAGCGCGTCAACTATGCGAGATGGTCAGTCTCCCGGCCAATTTTCTTTCCCGCTATCCGCATGAACTGTCAGGCGGGCAAGCCCGCCGTGTCGGGGTGGCACGGTCTCTTGCGCTCAATCCTGCCTTGATAATTGCCGATGAACCGACCGCCGGACTTGATGTTTCGGTACAGGGGGAGATTCTGAACCTGATGGTCGAAATGCAAAAAAACCACCGGCTCGGATACCTGATCATCAGCCACAACCTTCCGGTCATTCGGCAAATCGCCGACCGGCTTGCAATCATGTATCTCGGGCGAATCGTGGAACAAGGCGAGTGCGAGCAGATATTCTCAAATCCCGCGCATCCGTACAGCAAGGCGCTGGTCAACGGGACTCCGAGCCCGGACCCCACCCGAAAACGCGAACTGGTTTCGATTGAAGGCGAAGTTCCAAGTTTGACCAATCGCCCCAGCGGATGCGAGTTTCATCCACGATGCCAATTTTCGGATGAACGCTGCCGCCAAATTGAACCGCAAAACACACTTTTATCCGACGGGCGCATCGTCCGGTGCCACTACCCTCTCGCCTCATGACACGAACGCGATTCATTGCAAAAGCCGATTTCTACCAACGCCCGCATTCGCACGACCTTGGCGCACTGTATGCGAGGGTTACATGTGATCTGACGGATGCAGCGGCACGAAGCCAAGGCAAATGGCGGCGCCCAGAACGCACACAGCGCTTCCGAGCAGGCTGCGCAAGCGGTTAAGTTTGCTGCATGTCCTTTATGGAGAAAACATAGATGAAAATTGCTGTCGCTGGTTTTCAGCATGAAACAAACCGATTTGCACCGTTTACCACCTCGTTCGATGATTTCGTGCGGCAAGACGGCTGGCCGGGATTGACCGAGGGCGACGCTGTGATCAGCGTATTTCGTCCGGCCAACATTCCGATCGGCGGTTTTCTGAAACTTGCCGAGAGTCGTCAAATCGACACGCACCCCATCCTGTGGGCAAACGCCGAACCTGCCGGACTGGTGCAAGACGACGCGTTCGACCGCATTTCTGAAAGAATTCTGGATGGTCTTGAAGCTGCAGGATCCATCGACGGAATCTATCTGGATCTCCACGGAGCCATGGTATGCGAGTCCTTTGAAGACGGAGAGGGGGAGTTGCTGAAGCGTGTGCGCGATTTTTCCGGCACAGACATTCCGATTGCGGTCAGCCTTGACCTTCACGCCAATGTCACGCTCGAAATGGCACAGTTGTCCGACGTGATGACCATCTACCGGACCTATCCGCACATTGACATGGCCGCAACCGGATACAGAGCTGGCGAATTGCTGATCGAAATGATTTCCGCGGGCCGCAAGCCGTTCTGCGCGTTGCGAAAGCCGCCATTCGTCATGCCGCTGCACACGCAGTGCACCGATATGGAGCCGGCGCGTTCCCTATACCGACTTCTTCCCGAAGACAATTCGCTCAGTACCGGGCATGCGGATATCGCGCTGGGGTTTCCGCAGTCGGACATCGCCGAGATCGGTCCAGCCATTGTTGCCTATGACTATCGCGAATCCGGCTGCCAGGACAGGGCCGACAGCATCTATGAGAAATTTACTGCTGAGGAAAGGCATTTTCACGTGCCGGTCTTTTCAGCGCAAGATGCGGTGCGATTGGCCCAGGATGCCTATGACGGCAGCCGGCCTGTCGTTCTCGCTGAAATCAATGATAATTCCGGAGCCGGAGGCACAGCTGACACGACAGTCCTTCTATCGACTCTCGCCGCAAGTTCCGTTCAAAATTGCGCTTACGCAGCAATTTGCGATCCGAACGCCGTTGAACTTGCGCACAGCGCAGGAGTCGGCAGCGAGTTCAGCTGCGCACTGGGCGACAAATTCAGCGATGCTGAAAATCCCGGCTACCGCGGGCGGTTCAGAGTGGCGACGCTAAGCGACGGCAGATTCAAATTTCGCGGCGAAATGATGTCCGGGATCACCGCCAATATCGGCAAATCCGCAGCCCTGGACGTACTGGACAGCAACGCGGAACTTCGCGTGATTGTCACAAGCGAGCGAATTCAATGCGTTGACCGGGCTTTGTTTTCGCATCTGGGAATCATTCCCGAAGAGATGGCAGTGCTGGCTATAAAGAGCGTTGTCCACTTCAGGGCGGATTTCGAGCCGATTGCAACCGAAATCTTCTTGACCGAAGGCGAAGGCTGCGTTCCCAGCCGCTTTGAACCGGGAACCTTCCCGCACCTAAGAACCGGCGTGCGCCTTTTGTAGCGCCTGCACGCACCTTGAATCAAACCAGATTGCGATCGAACGAGCGTTCCCACTGCTGCTCATGAACGAGTTCATCGCCCTGCCAGGCCTGCAGTCGCGCAGCCAGCTTGAACTGAGTCGGAGTCGAAGTTACGACAGTTCGCGTCTTCGAAGACACCTGCCATTGGCCACGCGAAAAATCCTCGGTCCACGTAATTTCGCATCGTGCGCTGCAAGGATCGTCGGGATGGATCGAAAACAGCTCTTCGTGCGTCGACTCCACAGTCCATCCGTCGTAATCGTTGTAGATGGTTCGACCTTCGTCATGCCAGCCGCGAATGACAACCTCGCCTGTCTCGATGTCCTTGGTCACCGTAAACCGGGGTTCGGGTTCGCGGGCCATCGTCTTGTTCAAAGGACGGGCAGACTCAGGAGCGGGAAATTTTCGCAGATTTCCGTCGCTGTCCTGAGGCTCCCGGACTGACAGCCTAAGCGTGCTGGCAGCAGCATTGATGCCAAGCGTTGTCCTTTGCGGCGACGGCCATGCGATCGGCCAATAGGCATTGGACAGGGACAGCCGAATTCGGCTGCCTTTGGAGAAACGATGCGCAATTTCGTTCAACTGCAACCGTACGCGATAAGATTCCCCGGGTACCAGCGGCGACGGGGCCGCGTGGCTCTCGCGATGCGTCAAGTTCAGCAAGCCATAGGTGATTCTTGACACTGCCCCGTCAGGCAGCACCTCGTTCAGGCATGCTGCCAGCAAGCCGTCGGGTCTGTCGCACACAAGTTCCGTATCAACGACCGCCGCGCCGAGAACCTCCATGTCGCTCGTCAGCGGTTCAGTATCAAAATTCAAGCACCCTCCGGCTTCGACCCTCTGATCGTCCGCCTGGTCCGGTTCAACGCCGTGCGGACACCATGCGCCGCTTGCCAGTCCCACCGTCTGCGGAGATGAGATGTGCAGCGTTTGCGAGTTCCCGGCGACCTCGGACAGGCCATTGGCATTAATGTGCAAAATACGTTCATGAACGCTTGCCGCCGGCCAGCCTTCGTCGGCGACCCATTTGCCGGGACGCACATCGTATCGAGGGCTAGGCGGAGCAGAATCCTGCATCCAGCTTCGAAGCAAGGGCTCGTCCATGATTCCGGCATCGTTGCCCTTGAGCCAATGATCCCACCAGCGAATGCATTCCTGCAGGAAACCAATCGCAGGTCCGGGCGCTGCAAAGTGAGGATACTTGTGCGCCCACGGCCCGATCAGTCCCTTGCATGGAGCGTCTAAGTTCTGAAGCAAGCGAAACACAGCATTGGAGTAGCCATCCGCCCATCCGCCAACAGCATATACAGCGCATTGAATGTCATCGTAATTTTCGCAGACTGAACCGTGGCGGTAGAATTCGTCGCGATGCTGATGCTCCAGCCACTGTTCCAGCCACAATCCGCTTTCGCGCAGACGCTTAAGCCAAATATCGCGCCACGCATCGCCGTGAAGCTGCGGATCAGGGGGCGTGGTGTTGATGGAAAACATGTATGTCGACCAGGCAATGTTGTCCAGCAGCATCGCTCCGCCCATATAGTGGATGTCGTCCGCATAGCGGTCGTCCGTAGAGCAAATAGACACAATCGCCTTCAATGCTTCCGGGCGCCGAGCGGCAATCTGCAGTCCATTGAACCCGCCCCATGAAATTCCGATAATGCCCACCGTGCCGGCACACCATGGCTGACTTGTCACCCAGTCGATAATCTCCAAGGCGTCATCCTGCTCCTGCTTGAGATATTCGCCGAGCAGCACGCCTTGCGAATTTCCCGTACCGCGCATGTCCACACGCACCGATGCATACCCATGTCCAGCGAAATACGGATGCGTCAACGCATCCCGCTCTGCCGTTCCGTCCTGATACCGGTACGGTAGATATTCAATAATCGCAGGAACCGGATCATCGTTTGCGTCGTCCGGCAGCCAAATTTTTGTCGCTAGCCTGACACCGTCTGAAAGCGGAATGAATTCGCCTTCGACCACAGTCGTCGCCTTCGGAAAGTCTTCAATAATTTTCATCGTTGCTCCTGCCAGATTCGCATGTGTGTTAATTCCGGATTTAAGTGCGGCAAAACTTTCAATGACCTCGCCATTTCAATTCGCAGGATGCCAATATCATGCAAGCATCCGCCGGCGCTTCGCATGCACCTTGATGCCATTTCTTGCACCGGCGTGCTGCATGTTCATTTTCCAATTCGTTTGCTGCCGCGCAAGGCTCGGCATATTTGCGCAAACATTGCCGAATTGCCGTCTATCATAAGCGATGCTTCAAGCTATTTTCAGACATACAAGGAGTTCCCGAATCAACGTAGGCGAGTAACGCGATAACATTCGGCAAACTGCATCTTCGATTGCATCAATTTCGAAATCCTCCAGATAGCACTGTGAAACGCTTGCAACGCCAGTCAACTGCTCAGCGGCCTTGGGACAGACGGCGATGAAGTCCTTTCAACCCCTCCCCTCAATTCGGCGTTGATTCCAGTCCATATATGGATTATTACTTTAGAAATGAACCTTTATGAATTGCATTATGGCTGAACGCGCGCTTCCGGCAATTTCCCTTGACCGGAAAGAACTCTCCGGTCCGGCGTTATGCACGTTTTTCGCATCGTGGATTAGTGGAGCCTATCGGTCGAAAAACAGATGATTCCGCTTGGCCTGACAGCGCGTTCAACCTTCTTCAAGTGGAGGAAACACAAGGACGCAATTGCGCCAAAAGATACGCTGGAACGCATTTCCTACATTTTGAGCATCTACAGGGGGCTTCAACTCCTGATCACCAGTGAACAGGCTGCCAATGAATGGGTAAAGTGTCCGATTCACGTTGGCGGCAAATGCGTCGCGGCGTTCCAACCATCTGTTCTCTCCAATGCCTGCCAAGAGCGGCACCTGCACTACGTATGGAATGGTCAAAGGATCGAAACTGCTTGAGAGTAGAATCAAATCGAAGACGAGTGCCTGTTTTGAGCTGTCTCTGTCGGACTGCCACTGATGCGTTTTCGGAACACGGAGCGCCTGAACAGGCAGGCCGCGCAAAATATCGCAGGCCATGATAATGGCATGGCCGGCCTTCATTGCGCCTCATGATACTGTGTCGCGGTTTCAACTCGGTCGCTGACAGTCTGCCAGCCTGCAATTCCATTGGGAAACCAGTAGACATTCGCATAGCCGTACTCGATTGCGCGCTTTGCGGCGTTCCATGACATCCAGCAATCCGGCAGACAATAGATCATTATCCCCTCCGACCGATCACCATTCGTAATTTGATGCAAGGCAGACCGGTAGTAGCGGTCAACGGCTTCGTCGATCTCGCCCAGGCCGACTCCTGGAAGCCAAATTGAACCGGGAATCACGTCGCGGGACGAAGATGAATCAACTGATGCCGCGCCATCCGATTGATTGGCCTGTCCTGTAACGTCTATCGGGGCAACATTCCCGTCTTCAATCAGGTCAAGCGCATCAAACTCATCAACCACGACACCGCCGGCAAGTGATTCGGGTACAGCAGCGTAATAGTCGCCAAGCCGGTAGCCCGACGGTTCTTCCACTGCCTGACCATCAACCGGCAGTGACGCGACAGACACTGCCAGACATAGGATCGCCGATGCAATGAAACATCCTCGGGACATGTCAATCCTGCCGAACGCACTGCATACCTGTCGGACGGCCTTGGATTGTGCAGCATGCCAGCCTATGCTTAATCCTTGCTGAATGCCAAATTTCGACATCACTGCCAAATTCCCGGAATCAGCAACGTAGCCTGCTAGTGCAATTGGGCATTCTCGAGCTTAAGGGTATTTTCGGTAAATTGCCGACCCCCCGCGGCGCCATCCTGACCGGCCGAGGTCTGAATCATTGCCACAAAACCCGGCACCGCATCCGAAAGCCACATTCTGTACACCTTTGCATGGAACACTGGTTCCATACGATCCCTAAGCGGCGCATCTTCAAACGGACGAAACTCTATCAGCGTCGCAGCAACCTGACTGCCGCGATAAGCCACTTGAAAATTATCGACCGGCTTCGCGTTCGCCAGCGAGTGCAGAATCCTGTTCCTGAAATACAGTTCGCCGCCGCCGGTAATGCTGCTCATCTGAAGCACGTCGTATTCCAAAAATGCCATGATTACCGGATTGCTGGTGGTACGTTCGAATTTTGGAAATTCGATTTGCTGCTCCGGAAAGGCAAACCTCAATTCGATATCAGCTTGAGAATCGGCACCTGCCGCAGTAACAGTCAAGTCAACGAGGCTGACAGCCTTTTCAGGCATTGACGATGTAGAATCAAATCGTACACTTGTAAACGTGTAACGCATCGTTTCGCCCTGCCTGGCCTGCGCGAAGTGCGGAGTCGAAAAAATAAGCCCGAAAGCATGGCGTTCAGGATCGGCCGATACCTCGGACCCGAATACCGCTGCGCTTGAAAGCGCAGCGCATATCGGCAGTAGAATCCGCAAGGCGGATCTGTAAGCTGCCGTGGTATATGGGAAAAACAATTGGTTAATAAGTGTTCATGAATAGCGGCTGACTATTCTCCGGGGCCGCTATGAAACACACTGCAGCATATCGCCACTGTTAAAGCGCGCCATACGGGCCGCCAATATATGCGGGGCGGCTTTTGCGTCCAATGTTCTTTCGACAACTGACAAAACCTGATTCAATCAACCTCTCGATTTGTCGTGGGGCAAGGGTTATGCCTGCCACTATCTTCAACTTATTCAAGGCTATTTCAAGACAATTGGATTCAACTCGGAGTCATAGCAGGTCCAGTCCGAATTGAGACTTGCTGCCGCGATCGGAGGGACTGTCGGTCTGTATCTGCGCTGCCGTAAGGAAGGACGCAGCACCATTGCAGTATAAGGATGATTCATCGCAACGACATTGAACAGGACATAGCATAGAAATTGCAACCCGTTTGCACAGTGCCGAATACCGATGAGTGCATCAGCACTCGCCGGACATTAGGCTTGCCAGCCCGGTTCGAGTCAGTATCCCCATCGATTTCAGCGCCGGGGTCTCGAAAAGTCGGTCGAGATGCCATTTGCGCATCGGCAGGACAAAGGATAGACCCGCTGCCAAGCTATGATGCGCCTGAGTTGTTCTTCTTGATGAACCGCTTCTTGATAAACCGCTTTACCGATTCGCGTTCCGACCAAAGCAGTTCGCTGCCTATTTCGCCTTTTTTGCGCAGAGCCCGCTTAATTTTCTTCCAGGCGGCGCGCACTTCGGCAGGCTCCTGCTTTAAATCGGAAAACGGGCACGAATCGCAAACAACAACCTCGGCAAATAATTTCTTTCCGATATCGTAGCTTATCGGACCGTTGTCATCTGATCCCGAACCGCCGGAACCGCCTCCGCCTCCTCCAGAACCAAGAGCGATAGAAGCCGAAAACAAACCGGCTAGAAAAAGCATCAGCGAATACCTAGCCATTGCGCGATTTAATGAATAAACTGAAAACACTGCCCTACTCCCTTTATGATTGATGCCAACGGATTCAACTCGATGGCGGCGCTAGCACAGCTAAACGCAGCCCACAGGATAAATTGACAGCACCGATCCCATTTAGTTCGAGAAACTCGCATACATGGCCAACCACGTAAACATTGTTCTCTGCTGCTATCGGCACGGCCGAACCCTGTCTGCGCCGCAATTCTCGGCAAAACCGTCTCTGCCGAATTTGCCTGACACAAACTTTGATTCCGCAGCGCTCGGCTTTATTTTCTACCACTGCAGAACCGTCTATGGGCAGCCATCTAAATAAGATTCAAATTATACATTTCCCCGCAGGCTTGGCGATTGCCGCAGTTTATTGCTACTGGGCATTCGAATCGCGTTCCGGGGCAACGGGCATCGCACTCGTCGACTTCCAGGCAGGATTCTGGCTCATCGGGGCAATCGTTGTCGGCTATTGGTGGTGGATACGTCGCCGCGGCCTGTCCGTGAGCATCGCCACCGTATTGCTGTGGGCGGCGGTGTTTCGGATTATCGGAATTTGGGGCGAGCCGATGCTGGAAGATGACCACTACCGCTTCCTGCTTGACGGCTGCATGTTCGTTTCAAGCGGGTCGCCCTACGGCGTTGCGCCATCGTCGCTTTTTTTCGAAAATTCACTCTCGCCGGCCTGCGAAGCAACACTTAGCGGCGTCAACAATCCAGACTTACCTACAATCTACGCACCTTTGCTGCAGTATGCATTCGCCTTGGCGCATATCGTATCGCCAGCAGATATCAACGTGCTTCAGATGCTGTTCGCGCTGATCGACTTGGCCCTCATAATTGTGCTTTGCCAGTGCGCTCCTGCCAGAAATGTCCTCCTGTACGCCTGGAGCCCGCTAGTCCTAAAGGAGATTGCGTTTACCGCACATCCGGACATCGTCGGGGTCTTTTTGCTGTTCGCCGCTTTCCAAGTCCGTCAGCAGAAACACCCCGTCACCGCATGCATTCTTGTCGCTATGGCGTGTTGCGCCAAGGTTTTCGCGGTGCTTGCGCTCCCGTTCATATTGTGGAAGCAGCCGATTCGCAACTGCCTGATCACGGCTGCAGTCCCACTTGCGCTGTACGCCCCTTTCATTGTCCAAGGCGGCAGCGACTTGCCGGTGCTCAGAATATTTGCCGAACAGTGGCAATTCAATGCCTTCGTCTTCGATCTGGCGAACAATCTGACTTCAGATAAATCGGCCAGAATTGTGTGCGCTGCACTATTTCTGGCTTGGTATGCCTGCTACTTCGCCCGCTATGCCCGTCGCGGTGACATGACAAAGATACCCCGTATGGACTGGGTTTTCGGCATGCTCCTTGTGCTGTCTCCGGTAGTCAATGCATGGTATCTGGTCTGGATACTGCCGTTCGCGGTCGTCTACCCGAGTTGCTGGGCCTGGACCGCATCGCTGGTGCTGTCGCTGTCATACGCTATCGGGCTGAATCTTGAAGGCAGCGAATTTAAGGCATACGAGGTCGCGACACCGGCATCGGCTGTACAAATTATTGCCATCTCAGCCGCACTCATTATCGACTATCGGCGATGGTCGTTGAAGCGACATCAGTGACCGGGCCGCTGTCTGGCTGCGAAAGCCAGTCTGAAAATCCAATAGAAAATATTGCAGCCCGCCTTGACGGTCCCACAGACGGTGCCGGATATTTTCGACTTGCCGACTCTTTGCCGGTAACGTACCGGCTCCTGCAAAATGGTCATTCCGCCAATGACCGCCTTAAGCTGCATTTCCACGGTCCAGCCATATTTTCTATCTTTCATGCCTAGCCGGTGGAACGTGTCCATTTTCAAGCAGCGCATTGGCCCTAGGTCTTCAAATCGAACGCCGTAGATTCTCCGTATCAGCCGACACGCCAAGCCGGTGCCGAACTTCTGATGCGGCTTTCTGCCTCTGGCCGCCTTTGATGTCTCATAGCGGCAGCCTATCGCAAGGTCGCTTTGCCCGCATGCGACGGGCATCAGCAACTTGAGCAAATCTTCGGGATAGTCTCGGCGACCACCGTCAATGAATGCCAGAATATCAGTATCGCCCGCTTCGCGAATTCCGCGCCAGCATGCCTGCCCGTAGCCTCGTTTCGACTCAACAACCGCCTTGGCCCCCGATTGCTGCGCGGCCAAAACAGTCGCATCAGTCGAATTGCCGTCAACCACGACAATCTGATCGACGCAGTCAGGTACATCAGCAATTACATTCCCTATCGCCTGTTCTTCATTCAGAACAGGAATGATGACCGTGACGTGCTGATTTTCTATCAAGAAGCTATTCGTTCAGCGACCAGTCGTAGCGATAATCGTCGATCGAATCGAATGCTGCCAGCTGATCGGCAAGCTGATCATCTGCATATTCGATCAAGTGTTCGATGATCTGACGTTCGTTACTTCCAAAATCGCCGGCGTACCAGTCGTAAATGCTTGAAACCAATAACTCATCGTCCACAATCGAAACACCGCGCGGATGATTGACATACTGCTCGGCAGCCGTTTCGAGCATATCCTCAAGCGAACTGGCCGTAAACGGAACTGACTGCAGATTCGGACAGCCGATCGACGCACAATTCACCGCATAGTGAATTCTGCTGTCCTGAAAAATCGGACGCAGAATTTCGTGCTCGATATCGTCCAGACTGAGATCAATCCCGTTGATAGCAACCAACTTTTTCTTCCAAGGTCCGCTGCGCAAGATGCTAAAAGAAATGTCTTTGATGCTTTCTACAGGATAGTGGTCCAGTATCACCTTGATCGTGAGCGCGTTGTACAAATTGATCCAGTGTGCAAACTGCTCATCGCGATTCAGTCCAGTTACAGCGACAGACGTCAATTCGTCCAGGTAGCGTTCCAGTTGCTCGCGGTCTTCATCGCCTACAGCGCCATATCGGAATACATTTAGTCCGTCGCCGCGGTCAGATACATATTCTTGCAGCAAGCGCCCCCAGATGCCATGATCGACGGCAGTGGTGCTAGTGTTATCAGAGCCGCTAAAACGTTCAGCAAGCGCATCGCTTGAATAGGCATGACCTGGCGACAAGAAAAGAACGATGATTGCCACCAATGCAGCATTGCAGGCAAGCGTACGGCGGATATTGGAATTCATTTCATTCATAGCGGCACTTACAAAAGCATTCATGCGTGCGAATGATACTCAAGTTGAGTAGCGCACGCGCCAGCATGTTTACCAACAATCTCATTTTGCGGTCTCTGACCACGAACATCTGCGGTATCGCCAAGATATGAATGCACAGTGCCGGGATTTGTAAAAAACGGCATCCGAAGCTATTTTCGAAATCGCTTTGCGATCGATTTTGCGAACAATTTTCTGCGAAAGATCACCAATGCGATTAAAATAGCGGTTTCGAAAAATTCGTATAAAGTTTCCTGAACAATCTGAGGTAATTCTCGCCAATGATGAACGATCGCCAATTTGCAAAATCATTTTCCTGGATGATTTTTCTTCTGGTTCTGCTAACTGTCATCCTGATCTTTCTGGGCATATTGGCCGGCGGCCCCATGGACGGCAAGCTTGACGCGCAATCGCAAGAATTCACTCAACGGATGGTCGCCACACGGACGCAACCGGTAGGCACGCTCAATGTCGGGGAATTGGTTCAAGTGGCCTCTGCTCAGCAGGACGAACCCGCCGCGGCTTCAGCCTCGGACGGCACACAGGAAGTTGCAAGCGCAAATGTCGGCGAGACAGTCTACAACCAGGCCTGCCACATTTGCCACAACCCAGGATTAACTGGAGCGCCGAAGCCTGGCGACGCGGCAGACTGGGAGCCTCGAATTGCCAAAGGAGTCGAAGTGCTCTACGAAAACGCAATTAGGGGATACACCGGCTCAAAGGGCGTGATGCCGCCAAAAGGAGGCAACATGCTGCTTTCCGATGACGACGTAAGGGCTGTTGTAGACTACCTTGTCGAGTTGGCCCAGCAGTAGTACCTGGCTCATTGGCGCTCGCAGCGGATTTGGCGCAAGACTGCCGAAGCCTATCAATTCTGGTTGCCCCAGCCGCGTTGCGACTGATTCAGCCAACTTCTCAAAGACGATTGAGCACACCTTAAGCAAAACAATTTTTGAATGCCATGTGCACCTTTGATTCGCGCGGGTTTTGCTTCGACACAATTCTGAACGAAGTAAAAAGATTGAGAAGTGCTCCTTATCTCGTCCACAAGGAGAGGAATCAAGCGAAGCGGTGTTCCGTCATTTATTGAAACTGCGAACCGCGAACTGGCTGCCCTCTTTCAATTACCCGCACTGTGGCGCGCTCTGACAGCGGCGCTATAATCGAGGCGATTATGCGGCATATAGAAAAGATTCGGAGGACCGCAGAATGATGAACGAATTGCTAACCGTAGAGGACATGGTTCGGCGCGACGGGATCGAAATCGGTATTGAGCAGGGCATGGAAAAGGGTATTGAGTCGGTGGCAGAACGAATGCTGCAGGAAGGGTTCAAAGAGGAATCGATCCGCAAATGCAGGGGTCTTAGTGAGGAACGGATCACGTACCTGAAGAATCGGCGAAACAATTCTTAAATTGATCGTCCTTTAAGCGCGACAAAGAAATACACCGACTCAAATGGCGTAATGCCGCCCAATGGAGGCAGTATGCTGATTTCCGGTGACGACGCAAGAGTTGTTGCAGACTGCCTTGTCGAACCCGCCCGGCAGCAGCTCCAGGCCCGCTCGCGCCTGCCGCCAATTCGCTCCAATGCTGCCGAATCCTGTCAACTCAGGTGTCCAAACTGTGTCGTCGAAATATGTTGAAGTTAATTCAATCAGACCAGAATTGAATTTATTGTTGCTCCGCTCCGCCCAATTGCCCAACATTGCATAGACTGGCGCAGATGTGAATCACCGAGGTGGCCATCTGCGCAAGACTCACCTTTGCAATGATACAAGGAGGCCTGATGAGCATAGAAAGCGAACCCTCTGCGCCGACCGAGGCGACAAACGATCACGACTGGATGGGCGGCATGATCGCGCAGTGCGCAGCGTGCCAGTCCGAGCTGGCCATGCTGCCGTTTTCCGAGCAATTCACCACGCAGATCGACCCGGACTCGGTGCGCCGCATTCCGACCAAGCACTATTCCGCCGAACACGGCAAGCGCGACGCCGACACCGCGTTCACAGCGAAGTTCTCCGGAACCGGGCACGCGCTGCGGATTCTTATCGAGTACAAGTCAGGCGGCAGCATAGGCGAGTTGATCGCCCAGTATTTGCGCTATCAGGTCGGACTGTACCGAAACAGCCGCGTCCCAGTGGTGAACGTGCTGATCAGCAACGACGCGTCGCGCCAGCATTCCTTGGTTCCGTCGATGCGCGAATGGCTTGACGCGATGACGCCGTCATTCTGGGACGAGTGTGCAACGCATGTGATGGACTTCAAAGTGCTCGTTGTAGATTTGACGGACGCGCGAGTTCGAAAGCGCATCGACGAATCGGGCTACCATTCGGCCTTTGCGCTGCTGGCGCTGGGCACCGGGCTCGAAACGGTGGACGAAGACATGGTTAAAACGCTGGCGCGCGTTTGGAAGCGCATGGCGGGCGAGCCGTACAGAGATTTGCGCGCCGCTTCGCTAAGATATTTGCGCCGCTATCACGACGATTCTATAATCGAAGCGATTATGCGGCATATTGAAAAAGATTCGGAGGACTACAGGATGATGAGCGAATTGCTAACCGTAGAAGAGATGGTTCGGCGCGACGGGATCGAAATCGGCATTGAACAGGGCATTGAGTCGGTGGCAGAACGAATGCTGCAGGAAGGGTTCAGAGAGGATTCGATCCGCAAATGCACGGGTCTTAGCGAGGAACGGATCACGTACTTGAAGAATGGGCGGAGCGGCTCTTGAATTGAACGTCTTTGGAATGCCATAAGGGACAACTACGACACCAAAGCAGTGATACCGCCAAAATGCGGCAAAGGACAGTTCTTCCGATGACGATTCAAGGGCTGCTTGCAGACTACCACATCGAATTCGGTCCGGCAGTAGCGCTAGGCCCATTGGCTCGGACTCCTCGCCGAAGTGACATCAAATGTAACCTTTATGCACAATAATCGTGCAATATTAGCCTGATAATTTGGGTGTTTACAGTGTAAACACCCAAATCATGCACAATTTTTGTGCATAGACACCCAACAAGACCGACTCGGCCTCGGAAAATTTCGCAATAATTGAAGGTTTGTCAAATTCCGGACGAACTGCTATTTTGTTGCATTCGAATTGCGACGCGTGCCGTAAATATCCGTTGTGGCTGTTCATCGCAACCGCCCCCGGAGAACGGCTAGGAAATTGACCGGCACAATTGCAAAGGCAATGTGCTAGTAAAGTATCCCGTTCTTGTGCACGAACTGGCACCTTCGGTCGTCTCCCTTCACCGCACGTAGATCATCCCAAGGATAGACAACCTAGTCGCCCCTGGTTAGATCTCCGATCTCAAGAAGCACGGCCATACGGTCAGTCCGTTCGACTCCTCGGGGGCGTGTCACCTCCTGCACGGAAACCAGCGCCACCCCGGGATTAAACGCCGTCTCGCCAAATTCGGTCGCCAATGTGGGATTGTCTCCTGCAGAACCACAAATCATCTCGTCCTGCTCGCCGTGAGAGTGCATCAGAACGGCTTCGTCACCAGGTTCAAGCTCCGTCAGGTTCACACCGGAGTTATTCAGGCCGAAGTAGGTTTCCAAAGGCCGTTTCTTCCGCCGAGTTACCCGCGTGAAGAAATGCTCCGGATAGTTGGATCGCTTCGCCCGAATTGAAACGTCCATCGCTGCAACGACTTGCAGTTCTTGTACTCATCAAGCACCTTGGATCGTGATTCACTTGCTTCGCAATGCTTACACTTCGCCAGACTGGTTGCCGGAATCCTCTAGCTGCTTGACACGCAATTCCAATTCGTTCAGCTTTTTTCTCGCCTTGCGCAGCGCCGCTTCCTGAACCTCAAGTTCCGATCGAGTCACAATATCCAGGTTCTCCAGCACCGCAACCACCGAAGCGTCAATATTTCTCTTTAAATCTTCCGACAAACCGGGGGGTAGCATCGACGATACAGCGCCTAGAACGTCATCGGCCAAAGACTCTCTGGAAATTCTCGAACTCGCGATCATCTGCCTGATCCTGCGTCAATTCCTGAAATCCGCGAACCATTAAAGCACAGTTCGCATTTCGATTGACGCTTCATCGCGAAGGTTAACCACCCAATCGGAATGCGCCTGGTCCAATTGCCTGTTGCGCAGCTGGCCGCGGACATATTCCCTTTGATTTTCCTTGAAATTACTCATGCGGCGTCCCAGCAGCTGAAACAGAAACTGGCGATCGGCAAAATGCAGAACCGGAGAAACATCGCCAACATTCAAGTTCTCGAATACTGCGGTAAATGCACTCGGCAACTCGGCCTCTGAAAGCCATCCAAGTTCGCCGCCGGATTCGCGATTGTCCGCGTTTTCCGTATGGATTCGCGCAATTTCCGCGAAATCCTGACCTTGAATGATCTGCTCGCGCAACCCGTTCAGGCGTTCAGCTGCCTCGTCTTGCGATAATCCACCCCTGGTTCCGATCACAATCTGGCGCAACTGATACATGCGGCGCGGCGGCGCGTCGAATCCGCCTGTTCTGCGTACATCATTCAGTCTCGCTATGAGAAATGCGCTCCCAGCATCCACTGGACCGACAGCCTCGCCCACTTTCAATCTGCTCACCGCTTCGGCTACTACCGGATTGAGAGTATTAAGCCGATTCCATCCAAGATTGCCGACTTCGACGCCCTCGTATCTCGACAATGTCTGCTGCAGCTGGCTAAAATCCTCCCCACGGTAGATGTCATTGACAACTGAATTGACAATGCCCCCCAACTCTCTCCTTTCATCCGCAGTGACGCCTTGCGGAATGTGAAAGACAATCACGCTGACATCGAATTCATCCACAGGGGCCAGTTCATCTCCGAACTTCTTCAAATATCCGTCAATTTCACCATCTTCGACCACTATTGTCGGTGCAAGAAATTCATCGACAAGACGGCTGACAATCAAACGGTCACGAACAACGCCGCGGAAAAAATCGAACTCGATATCGGACTGTTCAAGGTCGTCCTGCATTTGACCTACCGTTACATTGTTGGCTTGAGCAATGCTTTCAATCGCCCGTTCGACAGAATCTTGCGGAACTGTGATTCCGCGCCGTTCAGCAAACTGCGTCTGAACCCTTAAGTCAATGATCGCATCCAAGGAAATTTCGCGCTGCCGGCGCGGCGAGGGAAGTTCCTGCCCCGCCCGCAGAGCCTCATACCGTGCCAGCGCAATTTGAAACCGAATCTGGGACTCGGTAACGGCTTCGGAATTGACAGTCGCAATAATCGTATCAAGCGCCTGATTTTGCGCCAACGCGCCAAAGGCCCCCGCCAGACACCCCGCAAATGCCAAAAATGTGCAAATTTGCCGAAACGCAGACGGCACGCGATGCTTGCGAACTCGATGCTGCGCCAGACTATCGCGCGCCATAGCCAAGTACAGTAAATATCAAGGAAACGTAGCTGTCTCCGCTGTAATCGCTGTCAAGATCGCGGCCGTACTCCAAACCGAGAGCCCAGCAGCAAGTCTCATGCATGACCGCAACCTCGGTTTCAAAAGTTCTGTCATCTTCAAGCGAATACAAATGACGCGCTTCAACTGACCATGGCGAATCGAATTTCCACTTCAGCGAGTTGCCGAACTGCTTGCCGTCATCGTCCGCATTTCGCAACATGGAGCGAAAAATTCCCTTATCTGTCTCACGCTGCAAGCCGACAGATTTCTGATTGACCTGATTCGAGTTCTCATTGTCTACGAGCACCGATGCTGATGCACTCCATTCATGATCCACCAAGGCGTTCATGCCAACATAGATATCCGACCTTCGGGTCGTATCAACAGCCTCGCCTTTCAGCAAGGCTTCGCGATCGTCATAGTAGAAAACTTGTCCGATATCGAGACCGAATCGAGGGCGCCGAAATTCCTCATGATGCAGATTCAGGGACACGCCGGCAGTCAGTTGACGCGTATTGCCGAACCGGTCGCCGCCAACATACCGGTTGACCGCGAACAAGTCCTCGTAGTTTTCAATCCGTCTTGCACTCGTATCGAAATCAGGCAGATGCGCCTGTTTCTCCTGCGAAACCTCGACATATTTGAATCTCGGGGCAAACGACCATTGCCAAAGGCTCGACTCCGAAACGCTCTGATCGACATAGACCATTCCCTCGGCAGTGAAATAAGGCACCGACGCAGCGTCACTGGCTGACGTGTCATCGCCTATTGCGACATCCGAGTAGCCAATGTACTTGAATCCGGCACCGAATGAAATATGCCCGAACGTTCGGCTCAAACGAGCGTTTATCGAAACATCGCCATCAAATCTCGTGCCTTGATCAACACTCTCGCGACGAAATCTATTAAAGCCCAGCTGCGTAGAAATACCTACGGCCTGACTGACGGGAACGGTCTGGTCGAATTGGACCCACGGCACCCGGTCATACGGTTCATTGCTGACAATGCTCGGGTGCGACGCGATAAACCGCGTCACGCCTGAAGACAGCACAAAAGTGTCGCCCAGATAGTGCATGTCGGCAGTCTGGCGCAGATATTTTTCGCTGCGGCTGCCGAACTTGTCGTAGAAGTCGCTCACATAATCCAAGTCGGATACGAACTTGGTGTTCAAATTCGCATAAAGCGGACCGTCGTTCCAGCTGTAGTCAATCAGCATTGCGCTGCGATCGTCGTTCGAATATTCATTGTCCGAAGGCAATGCCTCGAAGTAGGTGCGGGTCTTTGAATTCTCACTCAAATGGCGCAACTCAAGACCCATCTGAAGACCTCGCTTGGACATCGCCGTGAATGTCGCGGTCGCATCATAGTTGGGAGCAAGATTGTAGTAATAGGGAATTTCAACGTACGTGCCATAGCGCTTGTTTTCACCAATCCTGGGATACAGGAAGCCGCTCAGTCGCCTGTCGGTGACAGGAAACCAAAATTTCGGCACCGTCAGAACCCGCCAGTCGCCAAGCCTAATCGTAGCCTTGCTGGCCTCACCCTGGCCCGTTGCCGGGTTCAGCACGATCCGCTCGGCTTCAATTGCCACGCCCAACTCGCCCTCAGGACAGTTGGTGACCATGCCGCCTTGCAATTCCACAACGCCGTCCTGAGCGACTTCGAACAAGTCTGCCTCGCCGCGGATCTGCACCAGTGCACCTCGCGGATCGGCGTCGTCGCCGGTAGCCAAGCGGTATGACACGCCCTCGCTTCGAGTTGTCCCCCCATCCTTGTCCACAACGGTTCGATCGCTTTTGACTTCAACCGAGTTTCTCAGAACAAAGTTGACATTTCCCCTGGCATCCAGAAATTCCGTTTCAGTGTCAACTTCAAGCTCGTCCGCCAGAATTCTACGGTTATCAGAAAGGTATTCGGAATTGCTTCTGAGCAGATACCGGTCACCGCTTCGTTCAATGTGGTCTGCGGAAATTTTGGTATCGCCCTCAGTAAATTCAATAACCGGAAGACGCTCGACCTTGCACTCTCCGGCAGCCTGCGCGAACGCCTGGCCGCCGGTGCCCCATAGGCTTGCAGCAAGCAAAACACAGGCACTTGGAATACGCACATTAAATATAATCATCTTTTGTATTCGGTTCGGCTGCTTTTATTCCCAAATCGCCACACTATTTTACTACTCCCACTGCAATAAGTTCGCCATATTGACAAATCACCCGCTCACTCACGACAACCGCATGCAAAGCCTGACGCGGTGGATTCACAGCATTCGAGGCTATGAAGCCGCTTCAATCGTACCGGCTTCAGAAGACGCCAGCTTCCGCCGCTACTTTCGCGTGTCAACCGAAAACGACAGCCTGATTGCGATGGACGCGCCCGTCGAAAAGGAAGACACCGGGCCGTTCATCCGCATAGCCCTGCGATTTCGATCCGCCGGCCTGAACGTACCCCGAATCATCGAGTCCGATCCCGATCAGGGATTCGTCCTGATGACCGACTTCGGCTCTACGACCTACCTGGATGCGCTGTGCGAGCAAACCGCAAATCAATTGTACAGCGACGCAATCGACTCGATTGTCACCCTTCAGGCAGCGTCTTTCGAAGACCCGCAGTTTCTGCCACCCTACGATGCACATCTGCTGCGCGAGGAAATGGAGCTGTTTCGCTCATGGTATCTGGGCGTTCATCGCGCCAAGGACCGACGCGATTCGGACGATGTCGTGCTCGACCAATCCTTTGACCAGCTTGCCGAAAGCGCATTGGACCAGCCCTGCGTCTGGGTTCACCTGGACTATCACAGTCGAAATCTTATGCGCACCAGAGAGCAAAATCCCGGCATTCTGGATTTTCAAGACGCCCGACTTGGACCCATCACCTACGATCTGGCATCTTTGCTGCGCGACTGCTATGTCGCGTGGCCGCAGCTGCGCATCAATGCCTGGATAGCGCAGTATCTGAATAAGGCTCGCCAGCGAGGACTGCCTGTAGGCGATGACAATGCCCGCTTTGAACAATGGTTTGACTGGATGGGCATTCAGCGCCACCTGAAAGCAACCGGAATCTTTTGCCGTCTTAATTACCGCGACAGCAAACCGGCCTTTGTGCGCGACATACCGCGTGTCATGTCATACATCGCCGATGTCAGCGGAAAATATAAGCAACTTCGACCGCTGAACCTGCTGATCACACGGCTCATGAAACATCCGGCATGAAAAGTGCGTTGATACTTTCTGCAGGGCGCGGCAAACGAATGCGCCCTATTTCCGACACCGTCCCCAAGCCTTTGATCTATGCCGGCGGACGACGGCTAATCGAATTCCACCTCGGCGCCTTGCGAAATTCCGGATACTCCAAAGTGATCATCAATGTCGCCTACAAGGGACGCCTCATTCGCGAAACAATCGGCAACGGAACACAATACGGCGTTCAAATCTCCTACTCCGACGAAGGGTCGGAAAAACTCGAAACCGGCGGCGGCATCCTCAATGCCCTGAACCTGATCGACAGCGACACCTTTGCCGTTGTCAACGCCGATATCTGGACCGACTACCCGATAGACCGCCTGCCCCAGACCCTCGCCGGCGCAGCGCACCTGATTCTGGTCGACAACCCGGAGCACAATCGCAATGGCGACTTTGCGCTAAGCAGCGATTCGCTCGTCATGCAGCGTCGCGACAAGCCGAATTCGGCGCTGACCTACGCAGGCATCGCTGTACTCAGCAAGAAAATGTTCGCCGGCCGGCGCAGACGCGCTTTCCCCCTGCGTGAACTGCTGGACGAAAACATCAGCTTGAAACAGGTAACCGGGACGCATTACCGAGGATTGTGGCACGACATTGGAACCGTTGAGCGCCTAGATCGTCTGAACTCGCGCCTCGCATCCGAAAACAGCGTCTGACACCGCCTTCACATCTTGGACGGCGCCTTGCGAACCTCGCAATAGCCGAGCGTTCTCGCCAGCAGATCAACACAGTCGTCGGCGACCCGGCTTAACGTACAGGCGATTCCCAAGTCTTTCATCGTAATCGCTTCAAGCCCTTCCTGACCGCAAATAGTGATTCGCCCGAAAGGCCCGGTGTCCACATCGACATTCAAGCTGAGCCCATGATAAGAACAGCCGCGCACAACACGAAAGCCGAGCGATGCAATTTTTCGCTCCGCGACATACACCCCCGGAGCACCGGCTCGCAAACTGCCCTCGATTCCGTAGATTCGAAGCAGTTCGAGGATCGAAGACTCGACCGTGCCCACCAACCTGCGCACGCCGAACCGCCTTCGCCTTAGGTCGACAAGGAGATAGACAATGAGTTGTCCGGGTCCATGATAGGTCAGCTGACCGCCCCGGTCCGTGCCGACAACCGGCACCTGGCTGCGCACATGAGGAACCTCGGCGCACGAATATCCCTGAGTATAGACCGGAGAATGCTGCAGAACCCAGAATTCATCAAGGCTGCATCGGTCACGGCAACGCGTGTAACCACGCATTCGCTCAACTGTTTCGACGTAATCGGCAGTGCCCAGATGCCGAACCAGCACCGACTGCGAAGCATCCGGCGAGGCAAAGTCTTCCGTTCCGGTCAAGCGCAGTTACTTGGAAATAACCAGGGGCTTGATCTTGAGCAGACGCTCAAGCTTGCTCGCACTACGCCGAACTTCGTCGCTCGATGCAATGGGACCGAGGCGAACCTGATAGTAGCCCTGCCCGTTGATTACCGCATTGTCGATTACGACCGGAGAAAACCCCGCACCCTTCAGTTCAGTCTCGACTGCCTTGGCATTGCTGAACAGGCGGAACGAGCCGACTTGCAGGTAGTGCGCGGACCCGCGCGAATGCGCCTGGTCGGTATTTTCTGTCAGCGCAACCACTTCAACCGGCCCAACACCCTGCTTGACCATGTCCAGATGACTCGCCGCCGCATAGGACAGATCGATAATCCGGTCTCCGACAAACGGTCCCCGATCGTTTACCTTGACGATCACCTGCTTGCGATTGTCCAAGTTGGTGACCCTCACATAGGTCGGCAAAGGCAGCGTCTTATGCGCAGCCGTCAGCTTGTACATATTGTACCGCTCCCCGCTGGATGTCCTGCGACCATGGAATTTTTTTCCGTACCACGATGCGATTCCCCGCTCCTTGTAGCCCGATGCAGACTCCATAGGATGGTAGGACACCCCGAACACCGTATAGGCATTGTTTCCGGTTTTACTTTTGGGTTCGTCTCTAGGGACGACGCTGTCGATCATTGCAATCTCGGTCGAGATGCCCGCTTCGTCCTTTACGAGGTCCACCGCACCGCAGCCGGACAGCAAGAGCGTCAGCACAATTGCCGCGAACGCGCGCACGATCACAGATCCGGACCGGCTCGCTTCAGCATGGCTGCAAGTTCCGCGACCGCCGATGCATACAGGTTGCTGCGGTTGTACTTTGTAATGACATAGAAGTTCGGAAAGCCGCCCCGATTGAGAAATTCGCCTTCCGATGTTTCAAGGATGACAAGCCCGAGTGCCTGATTATTGCTGACTTTAACGCCCGACACCGCCGAAGCTCCGGCCTTTCTCAATTCGCCGAACGTTGTGTTGGTAGCCAGGCCTGTCGCCTTGTATGAGGAAATGTCCGCACCTTCCTTGACGTTTAAATCGACAAAAACCGGATCCCCGCGCTTCCAGCCGTGCTCGCTCAGATAGTTTCCAACGCTGCCAATCGCATCGGCCGGTTCCCTGAGCAAATCACGCTTTCCGTTGCCGTTGAAATCAACCGCATAATTCGAATAGCTGCTCGATATGAATTGTGGAATTCCCATCGCGCCGGCATACGAACCCTTGGTGTGATAGGGGTTCAAGCCTTCGTTGCGGCTCAATTTCAGGAATTCGATAAATTCCCGCTTGAAAAATTCGCTTCTCCGCGGATAGCCCAGCGTCAAAGTCATCAAGCTGTCGATTATGCGATGGCGGCCGGTGATTTTCCCAAAGCGGGTCTCCACACCGATAATTGCCACAATATATTGCGCATCCACTCCGAATTCCTGTTCCGCACGGGCCAGAATATCCTTGTAGCGCGTCCAGAATGCCACGCCCGCCTGAGTATTCGACTCTGTTACAAACAGCTTACGGTATCGATACCAGGGGAACGATTCGGCCGGACGGGTGATCAGCTTGATAATGTCCTCGCGGAATTCCGCGTCAGATATGACCGCGGTCACCCACTCGCGATCAAGACCGTGCTGCTGAACTATTTCATCGACGAGCTCGCGAACCTGCGGATATTCGTCAAAGTCAATCGCCGAAGCAGGCATCGGCGCGAATACCATTCCTAGGGCTAGCACTGACGAAATGAGCGTGCGCACGCATAAATGCGCCTGGTTCAAGTTAGCGCTCTGCATATTTTGCCCCCATAACAATTCCTATTCCTCCCAGTAATGAAACCATGGACGTACCTCCATAGCTGATCAGCGGCAACGGTATGCCCACAACAGGAAGTATGCCACTAACCATGCCAATATTGACAAAAAAATGAAAAAACAGCATAACCCCGACGCTGCCCGCAACAATACGCCCGTAGTCATACTTGGCGCGATACGCGATCAGCATGCAGCGACCAACCAGGATCGAATAGATCAGAAGAACTGCCAGGCTGCCAATCAGGCCGAATTCCTCGGCGAATACGGAAAAAATAAAGTCGGTATGCCGTTCAGGTATGAATTCAAGCTGCGATTGACTGCCGTTAAGCCAACCCTTGCCGTAGACGCCCCCGGAACCGATGGCGATTTGCGACTGGATGGTCTGATACCCGGCGCCGCTAGGGTCCATATACGGGTCGAACATGACTAGCACGCGACGGCGCTGGTAGTCATGCAGGAATTGCCAGATGGTCGGCGCCGCTATAAGTGCGCAGCACATGCTTCCAGCAATCCAGCGCCAGCCTAGGCCCCCGAGAAAGATCGCAACCGCGCCCGAAGCCGCGATCAGCAGAGCCGTGCCAAGATCAGGCTGCTGAAAGACAAACAGAACCGGAGGTACAAGTACAAGTGCACCGATTGCAAACGGCAATCGCCGATGTGCCGCGCCATTGCTCGTCAAGATCCACGCAACCATCATAGGCACAACGAGTTTCATCAGTTCTGACGGCTGAAACCTGACAACTCCCAATTCAAGCCAGCGTCTGGCGCCGCTGCCAGATCCCGCCATCAGCACAAGTACAAGCAGGGCAAGCCCCACCAAATACAAGATTGGCGAAAATTTTCGCAGCACCGAAGTCGGCGTTGCCGCAATCATCGCCATTACAGCAATCGCAACAGCAACCCGAACGCCCTGGCGAATCAGCAGGCTCAAGTTCTCGCCGCCCGCGCTGTAGATTACAACAAGCCCGACAACGCACAATGCGAGCACGCCTAGCAACAAGGGAATATCGATCCTTGAAGCGAGTCTGGAAATTAAGACTTCATTGCGCATCATCCGGTACTGCCAGGCTCATTTGCGTCGTCCGTCGCCAAGTCGCCAAGCAAGTAGTAATCCATAATGGCACGGGCAGCCGGAACTGCGACCTTGGACGCCCCGTCAGAATTCTCAGCGATGACCGCGACAACGATTTTCGGATCTTCCACAGGCGCAAACGAAACGAATATTCCGTGTGGATGAAAGCGCTTCTGATAGTTGTCAGGGTCCCATTCCTCGTTTTGCGCCACTTGTATTACCTGGACAGTTCCAGTCTTGCCGGCGGCAGTGTATTGAATATCCTTGCGTATCTTGCGCGCCGTGCCCTTGTCCGAATGAATCACATCAACCATTGCATCAATAACCGTCTGATACGCCTGGCCATGCTCCAATTCGACAGACGGCAACGGCTCCGGCTCGACGTAGCGCACCGATCCCGAATTGACATCTTCGGTCTTCAGCACGATCTGCGGCTTGAACCCCTTGCCCCGATTCGCCAGTACCGAAGTCGCTTGCGCCAACTGCATCATGGTAGTCAGCGTAAATCCCTGGCCTATGCCGAATATCAACGTCTCGCCCGGATACCATGACTCGTTTCTGACATACCGCTTCCAGTCCTGAGATGGAAGCAACCCCTCTTTCTCGTTGCTCAGCTGGACCTGGGTTCTTTCACCGAATCCGAATCGAGAAAGACGGTAGTGCATTTCATCGATTCCTAACATGCGGGCCAACTCGTAGAAGTAGACATCGCACGACTCTACAATCGCCTGATGCAACGACATCTTCCCGTGACCTTGCCGCTTCCAGCAACGGTATCTCCGGGTCTTGCCGGGAAGCGTGTAATAGCCCGGACAGAAGATCTCCGGCGGATTCGGATGCACTTCCTTGATCGCGAGGCCTAGGAAAACCTTCAGCACTGACCCAGGAGAATATGTGCCTTGAATCGCACGATTGATCAATGGAGCTCCGTCTTCATTCAGCAGCCTGCGGTAATGTTGGCGCGTCGCCCCGCCCAGCAGAGAATTCGGGTTATACGACGGCTTGCTCACCATCGCCAGAATTCGGCCAGTGGACGGCTCGATGGCAACGGCTGCGCCCCGGAACTCTCCCAGCGCTTCGTAAGCCACGCGCTGAAGCTCGCTGTCAATCGTCATATACACGTTCTGGCCGGACTCGGCCGGATCAGTCGACAAGGTCCGAAGAATGCGTCCGTGGGCATTGGTTTCCACCCACTTGTTCCCAGCATACCCGACCAGCACGTTCTCCATTGCAAGCTCAACGCCGTTTTTTCCAACATAATGCAAGCCTCGATACCGAAGCGAGTCAATCTCATCGATTTCACCTGAAGCGATTCGGCCAACACGGCCTAGCACATGCGCTACGTCTTCCGGGTGCAAATAATGCCTTCGCAGGTCGGCGTGAACCTCCGCACCGCGAAGCCGATGGCGCTCAACGGCAAGCCGGGCAATCTCCTCGGTCGTTAAATTCTCTTTCAATACGTGGCGTCCGAAGCTTGACCCCTTTTTCACCGATTCAAGAAACATTTCCGATTCCTGATCGCTGATCTCAACAATCTCCTTTAATTCATCCAGCAGCGACATCAGATCTTCGGCCTGGTCCGGAATGACTGACAGCTCATATGATGCTATGTTGTTTGCCAAAATCCTGCCGTTGCGGTCCATGACTTGACCGCGTACAGAAGGTATGGGAAGAATTTGAATTCGATTGTCATCGGATTCGAGAACGTTTTCCGAATATGTGATGACCTGCAGATAGACCAGGCGCGCAACCAAAGCAAGCAGCAATGCCAGCAGAATTATGCCGGCAATTCCTATGCGCCTCAGACTGACCCGGCGTTCAGAGAACGAATCGGAGGATGACCCTGCAACTGTGAAAGCATGTTCACTCACGGATTAATCTCCCCAGCGTGACAGATCCGACAGCCCAAACGGCAACACCCGCGATCGGCGAAAGCCATGCGCCGCCCACCGCATCGGCGCCGTGCAACTTAACGTGCATCAAATTCGCAACCGTCGTGTCTACAGTCAGCAGCAGCAGCACGACCAGCATCCTGACTCCGGCAGAGGCGCCACGCAAGCGAGCGGAGCACAGTTTCGCCAGGTAGACGACAAGGATATAGGCCAGCGCATTTTCTCCCAGCACGACGAAATGCATGACATCCGACAGCAAGCCGATTAGAAATGCAACCCACAGCCCGATGTACTCGGGTCGGTGCCAGCACCAAAATATCAGCATCAGCGCAACAAAATCAGGACGCGCCGCTGCAATAGAAGCTGGCACGACAACAGCTGACAGAATCAAGGCAGCTGCCAGTGATCCGGCGACCGTCAATACCGCGGAATGCGATATTGCAGGCTTATCGCGAATCAGTTTCATTCATTGAGACAGTGGAATTCGAACCCTGTTCCGCAGATTCGGGCTTCATCACGATCAGCACATCGTAGCCGTAGTCTATGGTAGCAAACGGTCTGGCCAAAATCTTGGCAAATGGTTCATTGCCGTCAATATTCACGCTGATCACCTCCGCCACCGGATAATCCGGAGGAAATCGCCCGCCCAGTCCGGAAGAAACCAGAACATCCCCGGCCTGAATGTCCGGGCTGCCGGCAACATAAGGCATCGACATCTCGCTTGAATCACCTAATCCGTTGGCAACCGCAAGCAATCCGGTTCGACGCACGCGCACCGGTATCGAGTGGTTGGAGTGGGTAATCAGCGTCACCGCGCTTTCAGTATTCGAGACTTCGACGATCTGACCAAGAATCCCTCGAAAATCCAGCACAGCCTGTCCGACAAAGGCACCGTCGCTTGAACCTCGATTGATCACGACGCGCTGATCGGCCGGGTTCAATCCTATCGCCTTTAGGCTTGCGAGCAGCACCGGGTCGGCCAGTTGCTCGCTTGCATTGAGCAGATCGGCCAGCCACTTTGCGTGCTGCTCCAAACTCTCGAGCTGGATGATGCGGCGGCGCAACTGAGCGTTTTCCTCAGAAATCGCGCGATTGTGCTCCATGACCAGTTTGCGATCTGTGAAAACCACCCGCAGCGCAATCCGGATGTCTGCAGGAATTTCCGCCACCTCCACCAACGGCTTGGTTATGGCAAATAGCGCGCCGCGGAAAGAATCAAGCGCTACAGACCTGCTATCGACAACAATCATTCCCACGGAGATGGACAGAAACAGCGCGAATCGCAACCCATATTTCGTCGTATTGCTCTCGAAATTCATTTTTCCGAAGCCGCATCATGATTTGCGCTGCACGAACCAGGCGAGTTCCACGGCGAACGTCAGGATACCGTCCATGCAAAGTAAACGTCTCCGGCCTCGCCCGATTACTCTCGTGCGAACATATGCTCCATCTGGTGCACTTGCTCCAAAGCCCGCCCGCAACCGCGAGCTACGCAGCTTAGCGGATCCTCTGCAACAATGGTCGGTATCCCCAGATCATCGACAAACCGTCGGTCAATATCGCGCAGCAGCGCCCCTCCGCCGGCAAGCAATATCCCGCGCTCCCAGATGTCGCTGGTCAACTCGGGCGGAGAATTCTCCATAGCTTTTTGCACCACCTGAATGATTCTTGAAATCGAGCCCGACAAGACCCGGAATATTTCCGCACTCGTAATCACCTTCTTGCATACGCTGCCGCGATGATCTCGGCCACGGATTTCCATCTCCAGCACCTTGGACCCTTCCCATGCCGAACCAATCAGGTGCTTGACACGCTCTGCCGTCTGCTCCCCGACCAGAATGTCGTAGCGTTCGGCAATGTGCTGGCGAATTTCATCATTGAACAGGTCTCCGGCAACACGTTCGGTCGCGGACCACACCAACCCGCCGAGCGATATGACACCGACTTCGGTGGTTCCTCCGCCGATATCGACTACCATGGTCCCGGTAGGGTCGGCGACCGGCAAGTTCATTCCGATCGCAACCGCCATCGGTTCCTCGATCAGATAAACCTCCCGCGCTCCTGTACTCATCGCGGCTTCGCGAATTGCGCGTCTTTCGACCTGCGTGGACTGGCACGGAACACTGATAACAATGCGCGGGCGCACAAATAGCCTGCGCGACTGCACTTCCTTGATAAAGTGCTTGAGCATCAACTCGGTCACCGTAAAATCAGCAATCACACCGTCTTTCAAAGGTCGGATCGCACGAATGTTGGTCGGTGTGCGGCCAAGCATCTCCCTAGCCTCCTTGCCCGCCGCCAGCACCGAAGTGCCGGTATCCTTGTAGCGCGATGAAAAACTCGGATCCTGGACAGCGACCACCGAAGGCTGGTCCAGCACGATGCCTCGCCCTTTCAGATAGATCAAGGTATTGGCAGTGCCCAGATCGATTGCCATGTCCTCGGTGAAGTAATCCAGAAACTTCATTCCGGCCATCCTCGGTCGACGATCGTTGCGACCGGCAGCGCGGCGCCGCCCGACAAAGCGGTCATCGTGCGACCGCAGCAGGAACTGTGCCGCAATGCATCGAAAAATAATGCATTATTCAATGAGGTATATAATTTGCGGTGCATGAACCTAGTACAAGTGGAAAGTTATGAGCATCTCAAAAGTTGACATCGAAAACATCGCGAAACTCGCGAATCTTCAAATTTTGGAAGATGACGAAGATTTCTATGTCCAGGATTTGACAAAAATAATCAAACTCATCGAGCAAATGGAAAATACCGACACTGCCGGCGTGCTGCCAATGTCGCACCCTCAAGACATTGAACTTAGGCTCCGATGCGATATCGTTACCGAGCCCGATCAAAGAACCCTTCTCCAGAAATTGGCCCCAAATACAAGGAGCGGATTATACCTTGTTCCAAAGGTCATAGACTGACTTTCGGACTTGCGCCTCTATCGGAGACACCGATCGCGCAAGCTCATTTCTTGAACGATAGACTATTCTTATCAATTAATTGTACCATTTTTTTCATCTAAATAAACACTTTTCCAAATCTATTTTTTGATGCGCAATCAAATATCAGCGTCTATTCTCGCCGGCATTCCGAACGGCGCCTTTTGCACTTGCGAGGCATTGAGCGCCCTCGCCAGAGCCCGCCCGGGGCAATATTGCGCGATCCGGATCAGCTGGGCATGATTGCGCCGAATGTCGAAATCAGCGAATTGTCCGCCAAGCTGCGCAGCGGCAAAATATCCTGCGTCGAACTTTGCCAGCACTATCTCGGACGAATCAGCTCCAATGCGGATCTGAATGCATACATTACAGTGGATGCCCAGGGTGCCATCGAATCCGCCCGATCTGCCGATCAGCGCCGCGCATCCGGCGACAACGGCCCGCTGGTCGGAATCCCTATCGCCCACAAGGATATTTTTTGCACCAAGGGAATTCTGACAACCTGCGGGTCGAAGATCCTCGCCAATTATGTCGCCCCGTACGACGCCGCGGTGGTTGCCGAATTGAACAAGGCGGGCGCTGTCACCTTGGGAAAAACCAACATGGATGAATTTGCCATGGGCTCGTCGTCCGAACATTCGGCCTACCGGCCTGTGCACAACCCTTGGAACACGTCACGGGTGCCTGGAGGCAGTTCCGGCGGGTCCGCGGCGGCGGTGGCAGCCGGGCTAGCCTGCGCGGCAACCGGCACGGACACCGGCGGATCTATTCGCCAGCCAGCGGCGCTGTGCGGAATCACCGGCATCAAGCCCAGCTACGGCAGAGTCTCAAGATTCGGCATGGTTGCGTTCGCTTCATCCCTGGACCAGGGCGGTGTCTTTGCACGGTCAGTACGGGACGCGGCCCTCCTTGTAGACGCAATCGCCAAATTCGACGCGCGCGACTCGACATCGCTCGACGCCCCTCCGCCCGACTGCGCAAGGCGAATCGATACGCCACCGGAAAATTTGAGAATCGGTGTCGCAAAACAGCATTTCGGCCCTGGCCTTGATCCCGAGATCGGCGATTCGATACATCAGACTCTCGAGACATACGAGTCGCTCGGTGCGACTTTGGTCGATATCGATCTTCCCAATTGCGAATCCGCAATTCCATGCTACTACGTCATCGCGCCCGCGGAGGCTTCGTCCAATCTGTCGCGCTTCGACGGCGTACGCTACGGCTATCGAACGTCTGATGCCGACAATTTGCAAGACATGTACAAATGCACACGCACCGAAGGATTCGGCACAGAAGTAAAGCGCAGAATCATGATTGGCACCTACGTACTGTCGCACGGCTACTACGACGCCTACTACGTGAACGCGCAGCGCATTCGCCGCCTGATCGCCTCGGATTACGAAAACGCATTCCAGAAATGCGATGTGATCGCCGGTCCGGCCACGCCGACAACAGCATTTGAAATCGACGCGAAAATGCAAGACCCGGTGCAAATGTACTTAAACGACATCTACACCGCATCCGTCAACCTGGCCGGGTTGCCTGCACTGTCGATGCCCGCAGGGTTCGACAGCAACGGACTGCCGATCGGCGTGCACCTTGTCGGAAAATACCTGCAGGAAGCGAACCTGCTTCAAGCAGCCAATCTGTTTCAGCGCAACACCGACTTCCACATGCAGACTCCGGCCCTGTCATGACCAGCAGAAATTGGGAATGCGTCGTCGGGCTGGAAGTCCACATCCAGCTGGCAACAGCAAGCAAGCTATTTTCCGGCGCCTCTACCGAATTCGGGGCTTCGCCCAATTCGCAGGCATGCCTGATCGATGTCGCCCTTCCCGGAGTACTTCCGGTGTGCAACCGCGAAGCAGTGCGCATGGCGGTATTGTTCGGCCTTGCAGTCGGCGCAACCATCAATCGACGCTCAATTTTCGCCCGCAAGAACTATTTCTACCCGGACCTGCCCAAGGGCTACCAGATTAGCCAGTATGAACTGCCGATCGTACTGGGCGGCAGCATTGATACGACGGTTGACGCAACAGTGTGCCCAATCAATCTGACCCGCGCCCATCTGGAAGAGGATGCCGGCAAATCACTGCACGATCAATTCAGCGGCGTAACAGGAATCGACTTGAACCGTGCAGGGACTCCGCTTCTGGAAATTGTTTCAGAACCCGAAATACGCTCCGGAGCACAGGCGGCCAACTATTTGAGAGTTCTGCATAATCTGGTGACAACTCTAGGTATTTGCGACGGCAATCTTCAAGACGGCTCGATGCGCTGCGATGCCAATGTCTCAATTCGCAGGCGAGGCGACACCGAGCTTGGAACGCGGACAGAATTAAAAAACATCAATTCGTTCCGATTTGTTGAACGTGGAATCGAATCGGAAATGCTCCGCCAGATCGACGTTCTTGAAAGCGGCGGCGCCGTCACTCAGGAAACGCGGCAGTACGATGCGCAAAGCAACACGTCGCGCCCCATGCGCGGTAAGGAGCACGCCCATGACTACCGCTACTTCCCAGACCCCGATCTTCCGCCGCTAGTTCTGAGTGAGGAATATATTGACTCGATTCGCGCGCGAATGCCGGAATTGCCCCAAGACAAGCTTCACCGATTTATCAGCCAGTACCGGATCAGCAGCGACGTCGCGTCGCAATTGACTTCCTCGGTCGATGCGGCACAGTATTTCGAAGCTGCCGTTGTCGAGTCGCCGCACAATCCCAAAGCAGTCGCCAACTGGATCATTGGCGAATTGACCAGCTACCTGAATCGAGAAAACCTTGAAATCAAGGATTCAGCGGTACCGGCAGATGCACTCGGGCGCATTGTGGCGCGAATTGAAGACGGGACGATCTCCGGAAACGGCGCAAAGACCCTGCTCAAGTTCTTATGGGCGCAGCCAGACGCGGATATTGATCGACTTATTGCCAAAGAAGGTCTTGAGCAGAATTCAGACGACGAGCAGATTTCACAGGTCGTTGCCGAAGTGCTGGACTCCCACCCCGATCAAGTCAGGCAGTATCAGGACGGAACTACGAAGGTGCTCGGATACCTTGTAGGTCAGGCAATGAAAGCATCGCGCGGCAAGCTCGATGCGAAAAGGGTGAACGAGGAGATTCGCCGTCAGCTTGCGCCGACGGATTACGAAAATTAATTCTTCAATTCCACTTCGCTGTACAATTGCCAAGCAGAGCGCCTGTAGCTCAGCTGGATAGAGTACCAGGCTTCGAACCTGGTGGTCGGGGGTTCGAATCCCTCCGGGCGTGCCATTTCAATGCATTTTCCCTGCACTGAGCGCTTCACTCGCACACTACCCCGTCGCCGTCCCTGTCCGACATGAAAGGATAGGCAGGGTGATCACGCGGAACCGGAGCGATGCGGTGGCGGCGTGCTTCCGCGCATGTGATTCTGCCATTGCCATTGTCGTCATACAATGCGAGGGCATCGACTGAAGAATTATCCGAATGGCTTGACGGCAGCGAACTTTCGCGCGGGGCCTGCGCGGGGCATTCGTTTACAATCAACTGCGTGGATTCGCACTGGGAAAGCACCCGCTCGAGTGCAACCGCTTCGCGGGCGTCAATCGTCAGGCCGTAGGCAAGCCTAACTTCGACAACCTTAGCCGCAAACCAGCATCGGTTCATCTGCGGCATCCACTCGCCTGCATCCTTACCTCCTTTGCGGCTGCGGTTGACATACGGAGAAGCAAGCGTCAGGTTGCGCAAATCGCTGGCAAATTTCATACGCGTGCGCCGGTCCTCAGCACATAGGCCACTGTCATGCGCTTCGGAAGTAGCTACGATGTGCTCAATGTCGGTATCAAATCGCGAATTAAAGCAAGTTCCGGTATACGGTCCGTAAATTTTTCCAATTGCATCAATAATCTTCTGCTCGACCGACTGAGAATAGCGGTAGTCTGCCTTTCTATTGTATTCGGAACAGCGGTACTCCGCCTCAATCGGAATCCCGCGCCATGTATCTGCGCCTTTACCGGCACCGGCGACGACGACTGCGGCAAAACCGGCAATCAATGCGCAGATTGAACGCATTGCTAGCCAATGTCGGCGGGAGCTACGCATTCCCTGCTGTTGAATGTCGGATTATTGACCTTGGTCGAAACAGGAACCGCATTCAACTTGTCATCAGGGTAGCGGCACATCAAGGCTTCCGCCTCGGAGCAATCCCCCTCAAGCCACTGGTCAAACAACTGGGGATCAATAATGACAGGCATTCTGCGGCGCGTATTGTGAATTTCGGACATCAGCCGATTCGCCCCGGTCGTGACGATGGTGCACGACTCCACCCGTTCGCCGTCCACGCCCCGGGACGACTCCCACAACCCCGCAAACGCAATCAAGGACCGCTCCGAATGCCAGATATGCCAGGGCTGCTTGCGCGGCGATCCGGATACGCTTTGCCATTCGTAGAATCCGGTCGCAGGAATGAGGCATCGCTGCTTCCTGTTCCAGGCGTTGCGGTAGCTTGCCAAGCTGGCCAGGGTCTCGCTTCGCGCATTCGCTGTCGAATACTTCGGCACAACTGCTTGTGCCCACACCGGAATCAGCGGCCAAATTGCGAATTTCAATGTTCTGGAGCTGTCTTCGATTCGAACAATCGGAATTCTATTGATGAAACGCTCCGATTCTGCGCCGATTGCCGCATTCTGCCGTGACGGAGCAATGTTGAACTGCGGTTCGAAAAATGAAATCCGAGAATTCTCGCGAATTACGCCAAACGCGGTCATAAGCGATTCGGCATCCGTCATGATATTAAAGCGGCCGCACATAGGGGATTCGGAAGGAAAATAAAATCAATCGGAAATGCTGCCTGTTCGGATTCTACCGCAGTATTGTTCACTTCGGAAGTTCTAGCGCGATCTCGAAACTGTTTCCGCAGCGGCGGGATAATGGCGGAGAGAGAGGGATTCGAACCCTCGATGGGGGATGCCCATACTCCCTTAGCAGGGGAGCGCCTTCAACCGCTCGGCCATCTCTCCGCTGCAGCTGCTCGGTCCGTGATCACACGACCCGGCTTGCGTCGTGCGCAAGACTCAATCTGATGCCTCCAGACTAGAGGGCTTCAGACTATTCTACTCAATTTCAGTCCGGGCGCGACCGCAATTCGGAAAATGATTCACGTACGGCTCGTATTCGGAATTTCACGGTTCTGCTGCGCAACAAACCAACAACATGGCGTAAAATCGGCCAGCCGGTCTCCCGCATCGCGCAAATTGAAGGTCCTCCGCATAAAATGGCGCGCCCGGAGGGATTCGAACCCCCGACTCCCAGATTCGTAGTCTGGTACTCTAATCCAGCTGAGCTACGGGCGCTTCTCGGGAAATTCAATAGACCGAAAAAACCTTAGATGAATTGACCGGGCGAAAGGCCCGTTCACCTAAATTTGAAGAGCAGAGGATTCCGACGACTGCACCTCTTCTTGCAATCGCTGATAAATTTCTTCACGATGCACCGATACTTCCTTAGGAGCATCAACCCCGATACGAACCTGATTTCCCTTTACTCCAAGTACGGTAACAGTTATGTCCCCGTTGATTATCACAGACTCTCCAATTCGTCTAGTCAATATTAACACGATTCACCCCTGATCGGTTTGATTATAAATTTTTTGTCAGTTCTTTTTGCAGCGCGTCCACTCATGGTGCATAGCATCTGCCAGCGATCGAATCGATCGCCTTGCGCCTGCCCCCTGCAATCAATGCAACAGACAGTGCAAACAGTGATTTTTGCTACCAAATATCAACCCATCGGTCCAAGGATGCCGAGACATTCCGCATAAGCCAATACTCTGCGCATGCCAATGTTAACAGAATTCGGCTATCGATAATTTCATAAAGTAACCAATTGGCCGAATTTGGCTGATTTGCCCAAACTGCACGACAGAGCTCGCCAATGTACTGCAACTGGGCGGCCCACCTGCCGGTAAGGCCGGATACTAAACATGCTGCGGCGAGAAATCTGCTAAAGCACTGGAGCTTTCAGTACGCTCTGCGGAGCCGCCTCTTCAATAGGCGCAACTTCGTCTGCAAGATTGAACGCCTTGTGCAGCGCACGTACCCCGAGTTCGACATACTTGTCGTCGACGACGACTGATATCTTAATCTCAGATGTCGAAATCATCTGAATGTTGATTCCCTCGTCAGCCAGTGTTGAAAACATTTTTGTCGCGATACCGGAATGCGAACGCATGCCGACGCCGACAACAGACAGCTTGGCAATGTTCGGCGCAGCGATGTAGTCTCTCGCTCCAATCTGGCTAACCACTTCATCAAGTATCGCGCAACTTCGTTCATATTCGTTGCGGTCGACAGTAAACGACAGGTCCGTATTGTTGTCGTCGCCGGTGTTCTGAATAATCATATCGACGTTGATGTGCGCCTCGGCGATCGGACCGAAAATCTGAGAGGCGACCCCCGGTCGGTCCGGAACATCGCGAATCGTCAACTTCGCTTCCTGGGAGTTGTAGGCGATGCCTGAAATCAATGGCTGTTCCATCTGCGTTTCCTCCAATGTAATCAGTGTGCCCTGAACGTCTCTGAATGACGACAGCACCCTCAATGCCACGCCGTGCTTGAAGGCGAACTCCACGGCGCGAATTTGTAATACCTTAGCCCCGGAACTCGCAAGTTCAAGCATTTCCTCGACCGTGATGCGATGAAGCACCTTCGCGTCATGAACAATGCGCGGGTCTGCGGTGAACACGCCGTCTACGTCGGTATAGATCCGACACTCCGAAGCGCCCAGCCCCGCCGCAAGGGCAACAGCGGTAGTATCCGATCCGCCCCGTCCGAGCGTGGTGACGTCTCCGCCTTCCGTGACTCCCTGAAATCCAGCGACTATGACGACTTTGCCATTGCCGATCTCGCGCGATATCCTTGATTGCCCGACATTAAGGATTCGCGCCTTGCCATACACCCCGTCGGTAACAATAGGCACCTGCGATCCGTTAAGCGACACTGCATCGCAGCCCCGGCTGTGCAGGATCATCGACAGCAATGCCATCGAAATCTGTTCGCCTGTCGATATTACGACATCTGTTTCACGAAGCGAATTCCGTCCGCCCGCTTCACGCGCCAATTCGATCAACCTGTTGGTCTCCCCCTGCATCGCCGAGACGACAGCAACGACATCATGCCCTTCCTCGCGTGTACGAAGAATTCGGTCGGCCACAGCGCGAATTCTCTCGATCGTGGCAACAGATGATCCACCGAACTTTTCAATTACTAATGACATGTCTCAATCAGAAAAATGGTGCGTTCACACATCCCGTACGTCCCGCAAAAATTCGGTTCGACCACATCCTGCAAAGGCTGCAGATTGAAGGCAAAATTTATAGAGACCCGACGACTCAGGCAATCGTCGCCGCAACGGATTTCAGCGCATCATCGAGCATTTCGATATTTGCACCGCCGCCTTGCGCCGTATGCGCCTTTCCGCCTCCTGAGCCACCTACCACGGGCGAGAGCCTGCGAATCAGATCGCCTGCGTTGACACGATCCAGCAAATCATCGGACACCGCGCACAGCAAAGTGGCCTTTCCTTCTGTCGCAGAGCCGATGACGACAACGCCTGAGCCGATCCTGCGGCGCGCCTGATCCATAATCTTGCGCAATTCCTTGACAGCAATACCGTCATAGCGCAAAGTCAGAACTGATATTCCGTCTACCGATTGAATCTGTTCGTTCCGGTCGCTGTCCGTCCCCGTCGCAAGCTTCATCTTCAGGTCCGAAACCTCGCGTTCGAGTGCGCGGTTACGCTCCAACAGCTGCGCTACACTATCTTTCAACTCGTATGCGCTCGAGTGAATGGACGAGGCTACGTCGCGCAGGATTTGCGCATCATCCTGAACACGACGCACTGCCGCTTCGCCACTGAGCGCTTCGACGCGGCGAATTCCCGATGCGATGGATGATTCGTGCACGATGCGAAAAAAGCCGATATCACCCGTACGTTCTACGTGAGTGCCTCCGCATAGCTCCATCGAGTAGTCGCCCATTTCGATGACCCGCACCTTGGAATCGTATTTCTCTCCGAATAATGCCTCGGCGCCATTTGCCTTGGCTTCGGTCAAGTCCATGATCCGGCTGACCACATCATGGTTACTCTGAATTACACGATTGACCTCGGCTTCAACAGCTTCGATTTGCGAAGGCCCGACAGCCTCATGGTGGGAAAAGTCAAACCGGAGACGATCAGGAGCGACCAGCGAACCTTTTTGCTGCACGTGCGAACCCAAATTATTCTTCAGCGCCGCATGCAGCAAATGAGTCGCAGAGTGGTTCTTTTTCGTCGATTCGCGCGCCCGCAGATCTACCGCCGCAGTCACTCGCCGGCCCTTGGCAAATTCGCCCTTTGTCACTTGGCCGAAATGTCCGACAACCTGATTCGCCAGATAGCGCGTATCCGTCACCTGAAATTCGCCTTCATCGCCGCAGCATATGGTGCCGTTATCTCCAACCTGTCCGCCGCCTTCGGCGTAGAACGGGGTTTCGCGCAAAATCAGGACAGCTTCCCGGCCGAAAGTGACCGAATCGGCAACAGCGCCGTCGACGATCAACGCCGACAATTCGGTCTCGGCCGTCAGCTCGCCGTAGCCCACGAATTTAACCTCGACATCCAGAATCGGCTCATCGCTTGCGACTGCATCGAACCGGCTCGCGGTCTTTCCTCTCGCACGCTGCTCCGACATTGACGCCTCAAATCCTTCATAGTCGACCGTCAGAGCGAAATCTCGCAGATAGTCAGCGGTCAGATCAAGCGGAAATCCATAGGTATCGTATAGGCGAAATGCAACTTCTCCCGGCAGCACGCTGCCGGTCAATGACGCAATCTCGCGATTAAGAATTCGAATGCCCTGGTCAAGAGTTTCCGAAAATCGGTCGCCTTCGCGCTGCAATACCGACTCGACCTTGCTTCTGGCATGCCTCAGTTCCGGATAGGCGTCGCCCATCTGGTCGGTCAGCGACCCGGTCAATTGGTGAAAGAACGGTGTCTTGCACCCCAGTTGATAGCCGTGACGAATCGCTCGGCGAATAATTCTGCGCAGCACATAGCCGCGATTCTCATTCGACGGCGTTACTCCGTCAACGATCAGAAATGCGGCAGAACGAATGTGGTCGGCGATAACACGCAACGACTTGCTGTCAATATCCCGCGTCCCTACAACCTTCGCCGCATCTGCGATCAAGGACTGAAACAGGTCGATTTCATAGTTGCTGTGCACTTGCTGCATCACAGCCGCTATGCGCTCCAGCCCCATACCGGTATCTACAGACGGTCTCGGCAGCGGCTTCATTTCGCCATTTTCGAACCGCTCAAACTGCATGAACACCAGATTCCAAAGTTCGATGTAGCGGTCTCCATCCTCGTTCTCAGATCCCGGAGGCCCTCCTTCAACGTTCGGTCCGTGATCGTAGAAAATTTCCGAACACGGCCCGCACGGACCTGTCTCGCCCATGGACCAGAAGTTGTCCGACGTCGCTATCCGCGCAAAACGCTCCGCAGGCACGCCGATTTCGTCAAGCCATACTTGCGCCGCCTCGTCATCCTCCGAATAGACCGTTACCCAAAGTTTGTCAGGCGACAGTCCGATTTCATCGGTGAGCAAATTCCAGGCGAAATGGATCGCTTCGCGCTTGAAGTAGTCGCCGAAGCTGAAATTGCCGAGCATTTCAAAAAACGTATGGTGCCGCGCGGTATACCCGACGTTTTCCAGATCGTTGTGCTTGCCGCCTGCGCGAACACAGCGCTGAGCAGTGACCGCGCGATTGTAGTTGCGTTTTTCGGCTCCGAGAAAAACGTCCTTGAACTGCACCATCCCCGAATTGGTAAACAGCAAGGTTGGATCATTGCCGGGCACGAGCGAACTGCTAGGCACCCTTTCATGACCTCTACTGCGAAAGTAGTCGAGAAAAACAGATCTCAATTCAGACGTTTTCATGCCAGTCTATTCCTTGCCGTTTCTATCGGGACCGCAGCCTGACTAGACCGCATTGCGGTAGCTACCGAGCGCCGCGCTGATCTGTTCCGTTGTAAACCCTCTGCCTTGCAAGTAGCGCGCTCTTTTCGCCCAGTCCTTGTAGGTTTCGACAGGCGCGTCCTTGAACTTTCGCTGTGCCACTTGCGCACAGCGCTCCGCCCACTGCACATCGCCGCAATCAAGGCTGGCGTTGATTAATTCCGAATCAATGCCCCGGCCCTTCAGTTCGGAAACAATTTTCGAAGGACCGAAGCCGCGCTGAACCCGGACTCTTATGAATTCTTGCGCAAATCGCTCGTTTGAGACTAGATTGTCCTGACTAAGTTGTGCCACCGCCTGTCTGGCCTGCTCCCAGTCAATGCCCTTGCGGGCAAGCTTGCGAGTCAACTCAAATTCGCTATGCTCCCTTCGGGACAAATACCGCATTGCAGCAGTGCGCACAGCGCAAGCTTCCATCTGCGCCTCACCTACGATTCCGATTGCGTCGCGATGCCCAGCTTTTCTCGAAGCTCAGCTTCAATCCGCTCGGCCAGTTCCGCGTTTTCCCGAAGAAATGTACGCACGTTGTCCCGCCCCTGGCCAATGCGATCACTGCCATAGCTGTACCACGCTCCGGCCCTTTGAATAATCTGGTGCTCGACTCCGAGATCAATCAGTTCGCCTTCCCTTGATATCCCGGAATTGAAAATCATGTCGAATTCGCACTGTTTAAATGGCGGGGCAACCTTGTTCTTGACCAGTTTGATCCGGGTCTGATTGCCGATAATTTCATCGCCTTTCTTAATCGCCCCAATTCTGCGAATATCCAGCCGCACAGACGAATAGAATTTCAATGCGTTGCCGCCCGTAGTAACTTCAGGGCTCCCGTAAATCTGTCCGATTTTCATTCTGATCTGATTGATAAATATTACCAGAGTATTGGAACGACTGATGCTGCCCGTAAGCTTGCGCAAAGCCTGCGACATCAATCGCGCATGCAGCCCCATGAATGAATCGCCCATTTCTCCTTCAATTTCCGCTTTCGGCGTCAACGCTGCGACCGAGTCGACGACGATCACATCAATAGCTGCAGAACGAACCAGTTGGTCCGCAATTTCCAATGCCTCCTCGCCTGTGCTTGGCTGCGACACCAGCAGATCATCAACCTGAACGCCCAGCCCCTTGGCATGGGAGATATTCAGCGCATGCTCGGCGTCGATGAAAGCCGCGACACCTCCCAATTTCTGCGCTTGCGCCACAACCGAAAGCGTCAAAGTTGTCTTGCCGGAAGCCTCCGGACCGTATATCTCAACCACCCGCCCCCTAGGCAGGCCGCCAACACCCAGAATCAAATCCAGACCCAATGAACCGGTTGGAATAACCTGAATGTCACGTTCGACATCGTCATCTCCGAGTCGCATGATCGCTCCTTGGCCGAAACTCCGACGGATTTGCGTCAGTGTCGCCTGAAGCATTTTG
The DNA here is from genome assembly GCA_965214615.1 of Arenicellales bacterium. Classification (GTDB taxonomy): domain Bacteria; phylum Pseudomonadota; class Gammaproteobacteria; order Arenicellales; family JAJDZL01; genus CBDAUN01. The sequence continues at coordinate 1,437,262 of OZ243952.1, read as the reverse complement.
CTTTTACTGTCACTCATAATTCAATCTCTATTCCTGTGCCCGACAAAAGAGTGCTCAATAGCGTCCAAATCGGAAATACAAAACTTTACTCCAGACCGATTCGGGCCAGAAGTTCGCCGGTTTCAACATAGCCTGGAATAACCATTCCATCATCCAGAACCATCGTGGGCGTTCCCCTTATGCCGGCGCTTTGCCCGATTGCATAATGAGACTCCACCGGGCTATCGCAAGTGCGGGTCTCGATATCCTGTCCATTTTTCGCCATAGTCATCGCACTTTTCGGATCGTCGGCGCACCAGACCGATACCAGGGTGTCGTAGCTGGACGAAGGGATCCCTGCCCGCGGAAACCCCAGATACCGAATTTCAAGACCTGCCTTGACCAGATCAGGAACCTGACGGTGAAATCTGCGGCAGAATCCGCAATCCACATCCGTAAAGATTGTCAGATGGCGCTTTGTTTCCTCAGGCTCGAAAATCAGCATTGACTCCACTGGAATCTTCTCGACCACTGCGCTGATCATCTGATCCGCACGTTCGTCCTTGAGGCTCACTCTGCGGTCAAGATCATAAATCTCGCCAATCATCAACAATTGCCCGGACCGGTAGACATGCAGGAACTGACCGTCAAGCATCACTTCGTAAACCCCCGGCATGGAAGTCTCCTCAATGTCTCCGATTAGGGTCGAATCGGGAACCAGCGCTCTTAGCCCCTCGCTTACCCCATCGGTATCGGCCATCGCAAGCGATCCGACACCCAACTGCAATACCAATGCAAGTGAGACAACCTTTAAAATTCTGCTCATATCGTTCCGCCTGCCCTAAGTCGGCAATATATAATTTTCTGCGTTCGGGCCGCGACCCTGTTAGATTTCCTCGACGCTTGCGCCTGAATTCTTCCAAGCATCGAATCCGCCGTCAATATGACATACGCCTTCAAGGCCCATTTGCTTCGCCGTATGCGTCGCAAGCGCAGACCTCCAGCCGGATTTGCAATAGAAAACAAATCTGTCCGACGAATCGAACACGGACTTGTAATACGGACTTTCCGGATCAATCCAGAACTCCAGCATTCCCCGAGGCATGTGAAATGCATCCGGTATCTTACCTTCAAGTTTCAGTTCACGCACATCGCGCAAATCTACGAACTGAACATCACACGTGCCGTGCAACTCGCGCGCCTGCTCAACAGACAAGGTTTTTATGCTTGAGTTCGCTTCTTTAAGCAACTGCTTGTATCCGACCTTCAGCCTTCGGTTCATAGCCTCTTCCCAGTTTCAGTTGATGCGGAATTACGAATTATATCCACTACGCAATAATCGGCGGCGGTGTAGTGCAAGAATTACGAGATCGCACTTTCGGTCATTCGGAAAGAATATGCAACAGAAAAAATAAAATCCCATTCGTTGCAATTCCTGCGAGCGCATCGTCAAGCATAACGCCGAGCCCTCCCTTGATCCGCTTTTCGACCCAGCGAATCGGAAATGGCTTGTAGATGTCGAGCAGTCGGAACAGTACGAACGCTGCAAGCATGGTTCCCGCTGTCACAGGCAAGGCCGCCATCGCAATGCAAAAACCTGTCATCTCGTCCCAGACAATGAACTGCGGGTCTTCGACTCCGGAATCCCGAGCAACAATCTGGCACACCCAGCAGCCCAGTGCAAACATGACAGCGCAAGCCAGCCAATGCGACAGACCGGACAACGGCTGATACAGAAGAATCAACGGCACTGCAGCCACTGTTCCCGCTGTCCCTGGGGCATAGGGCGACAGACCGGAGCCAAAGCCGCAAGCAAGCAAATACGCCGGGTTGCGCAGCGATTGCAAATTCGCCCTGCCCGTCATCTCGAATCAGCGCAAAAATTCAAAAATGCGCGTATCCTCCTGCTGCAGGCAACTGCGCACGCTCACCGGCAGAGTCAATCAGGCGCAAGCCCGCCTCAGACGTGACCGTTCCGATGCGCGAGATCGGCACGTCAAGCGACTTCGCCAATTTCCGCAGTTTGCTCGTATTTGAGTCCGTTGCTGTAAAGCACAATTCGTAGTCGTCGCCTCGGTTCAAGGCAAATCCGAGTCCCAGGTTCGATATCAGCGACTGATAGTATTGCGATATAGGAACGTCAGACAGGTTCACTTGCGCCCCGACACCGCTGGCATGCAGCAAATGGGTCAAATCCGCAGCCAGCCCGTCTGACACGTCGATGGCAGCTGTGGCGATTGTGCGTAGCCCCAGGCCTGCGGCTACCCGCGGCTGCGGTCTGGCAAGCCTGCTCTTGAAATATCGCGCCTGAGTTGCCGTGACCCGCAAGCTGCCCTGCTCGACCGAAAGTCCAATCGCCGCATCCCCCAGCGTCCCGGTAACGTAGATTCCATCTCCGGGCTTCGCCCCGGAACGTGAAACCCACTGATCCGGTTCGACCGCGCCGAACAGCGTTACCGTGACTGACAGCGGTCCCTTGACCGTGTCGCCTCCGATCAGTGCGACCTCCAACGCGTCGGCCAACTCAAAAAATCCGCTGCTGAATCCTTCAAGCCAATCGGCATCATTCTCCGGGATAGCCAGATTCAGTGTCGCAAAGGCCGGCTTCGCCCCCATAGCCGCCAAGTCGCTGGCCGATACGGCCAGACACTTGTAGCCAATGTCCGACGGATTTGCCTTCGAAGGAAAGTGCACCCCTTCAACCAGCGTATCCGTTGTAACAGCCATTTGACCTGAGTCCGGAACCCGCACTACGGCGGCATCGTCTCCAATGCCTTGGACAATGTCTGCAATGTCCTGCGTACCGCGCACGAAATAGTTTCGGATCAATTCAAACTCGCCGGATTCGGATGCCTGCGCAAGGTTCGTTTCAGAGTCTGCGCTGCGCTCGCCTTGAAACACCAGCTTATCCAGTACCGCGTTGACGAACTTGTAGCCGTCGGAATCGCATAGGGATTTTGCCAGCTCGATGCACTCATCGATCACTACCCTGCGCGGAACATCGGACTCATAAGCCAGTTCAAACGCCCCCAGCCGCAGAATCGCCAGTTCAACAGGATCGACAAGGTCCATGCTTCTACTTGCGCAGCCGTCAATTGCCCGGTCCAGCTCAGGCACCTTGGCAGGAATTGCATCCAGCAATCGTCGCAGGTAGTTCAAATCTCCGAGCTTGATTACGTCGAAATCCAGCAGAAGCTGATTGTCATCATCAGCAATCGAATCGCGACCGCACGACCAGGCGTACAGAAACTGCACCGCCCCGAGTCGGGCGTAATGTCGAGCCGAGGCGCTCATCGCACAGCCGTCAGATCAGCATTCGAACATACGAAATCGCATGCGCCGAACGTATTACCGCAGCCGCGGCTTCTGTGCCTTTGTTATCACCGTCAGACTGCGACCGGGCCAAGGCTTGCTCTATGGTATCCACGGTCAGCACCCCGAATCCAACAGGGATCGGCTTGTCCGTACTGACCTTCATGCAGCCGGCAGCGCACTGAGAGGCGATGTATTCGAAATGAGACGTCTCTCCCCGAACGATGCAGCCCAGGGCAACCAGCGCATTGTAGCGGTCCGTGCGCGCCATGGCCTCTAGCACCGCGGGTATCTCGAAAGCGCCGGATACCCAGATCAATTCCTGCAGCTTGGCAGAATGTCGCTTCAACTCCTCCTGCGCCCCATTGAGCAGGCAATCGGTGATGAACCGGTTGTATCCGCTGGCTACGATTCCGACTGAAACCGGCCTCGACAATTCCGCATCTTCGTAATATTCAGTACCCACTTGCACACCTCTCTACGGCTCCGAAATATAGCCTACAATTTCAAGGCCGAATCCGGAAAGCCCATGCAACTTCAACGGACTGCCCAGCACCTTGAGTTTACCGAATCCGATGTCTGCGGCAATCTGGCTTCCTACGCCCACAATTCTCAAGTCATGCCCGCTTGCACCTTCAGAACTGTCCGAATTGCCGTCCTGAATTAAATCCGCGAGATCGCGGCTGCCTTGCTGGTAGTTCAGAATTATCACAGCGCCGGCACCCTCGGCCATGATTCGCTTGAGCGCAGAGCGGATTGACCACAGATGTCCGGAGCTGACCGATCCGATCACTTCGTACAAGCCGGTAAACACATGCACTCGAAGCAAATTCGCCACTTCCGGACGTATAGTGCCGACAACCAGTGCAAGATGAGTATCATTGCGCACCTCATCCTTGTAGGCAATGGCCTGAACTTCCCCGTACTCGGTCTTAAACTGGCGCTCGCTGGCACGACACACCGTCGATTCGGTCGAAAACCGGTACTGAATCAAGTCGGCGATAGTTCCGATCTTGATTCCGTGGCGAGCGCTGAAATCCAGTAAATCTGCAAGCCGCGCCATGCTGCCATCGGGATTCAGCACCTCGCAGATGACGCTCGCCGGCTCGAATCCGCACAGCTTCGCTAGATCGCTTCCAGCCTCCGTATGACCGGCACGGGTCAGCACCCCGCCCGGCTCCGCCTTAATCGGAAATATGTGCCCGGGCGTGACAATGTCCGACGGCGCGGCGTTCTTTGCCGTCGCCGCACGAACAGTCATGGCCCGGTCAGCGGCGGAAATGCCTGTCGTCACCCCCTGGGCCGCCTCGATGGATACCGTAAACGCTGTCGAATACGGTGACTTGTTGTCCTTGACCATGGCTGCAAGCTGCAATTGCGCGCAACGCTCCTCTGACAATGACAGGCATATCAGTCCGCGGCCATATGAAGCCATGAAATTAATCGCTTCAGGGGTGACATGCTCCGCTGCAAGTATCAAGTCTCCTTCATTCTCGCGCTCTTCGTCGTCAACCAGAATCACCATGCGCCCAGCCTGAAAGTCGTCCAGTATCGACTCAATACTGCTGATCCCCGAATCACGGGTTCCGGGAAACTCAATAGTGGCATGTGCTTCTGGCATCAATGGCAGGCCTCAGACGCCTTATTTCTTCAAATTCCGCATCGCTTGATGCGCACTTCGCTCGGCATAGCGCGCCATCAAGTCGACTTCCACATGGGCGAAGTCTCCGACCGATAGCGCGGAAAATGTGGTCGCCGACAAAGTATGCGGAATAAGATTAACAGAAAATCGCGTCAGTTCATCAATATCTTCAACTTCGTTCACCGTCAAACTGACGCCGTCGATCGCCACCGACCCCTTTTTCGCAATGTATTTCCCGAGATCTTCGCTCACTTCAAACGCTAGCACTCTGCAATCGCCAAGCACAGAGGATTCGGCGCAGCGCGCCAACCCGTCCACATGGCCGGACACCAAATGTCCGCCGAGCGGCTGATCGAGACTCAACGGCAGCTCCAGATTCACCCTCGCGCCGCGACCGTAGCTGCCGATGCGCGTACAGTTCAAAGTCTCATTTGAAACGTCGGCGGCAAACTCATGCCGGAACACGGAAACCGCAGTCAGGCAGACTCCCGATACCGCGACGCTGTCGCCGATTTTCAGCCGCGGCTCGCCTATGCAATCGCTTGAAATGGCAATCCTGATACCCGAATCTGTCTCGACTACATCGGCTATGGCGCCAACCGTTTCGACAATGCCTGTAAACACTTCAGCCATTCTCCCGCGCATCACGTTTCACATTCGCCCGAATGCGAATATCTTCGCCGATCTGCACCACTTCCTGAAACTCCAGCTGAACTCTTTGCGACAGTCTCGCCAAGCCCGGCAAATCGGCAATTCCGATCGAATCGCACCCCAGCATTGACGGCGCGACATAGAACACAAGCTCGTCGACCAGCCGATGTTCCAGAAGCGAACCGACGAAACGCGGTCCCGCCTCGACTAAAATGGTGCTGATTCCATGGTCCTGCGCGAGAGTCCCGAGCAAGGCGGAGCAGTCCACCCTGCCATTGCCATCGTCTGCAACCTCGATCACTTGCGCATATTTATCAAGCACTCGGCGCTTCGTTCGATCATGATTCGGCGTTGTTGCCACGATGATCCCGCCCTCGCAATCGAACAGCCGCGCATTTTCCGAAATTGAAAGACGGCTGTCAGCAATCACCCGAACCAAACCGCTGTCCACGCCTGGAAGGCGGCAATTTAGACGGGGGTTGTCCATTCGGACCGTTCCGGACCCCGTCAGTACCGCCGCGCTCTGCGCCCGCAGCAACTGAACGTCGCTGCGAGCCTCGCGGCCGGTAATCCATGCGCTCTCGCCAGCGGCTGTGGCGATCCCGCCGTCTATGGTAGAGGCGACTTTCACCGTAACCCATGGGCGACCGGATTCGTGCATCACATGAAACCCCCGATTGAGTTCGCGAACCGCATCGCCCAGCAAGCCGACCCGAACGTCAATGCCGGACTCGCGCAGCGCAACAATACCGTTTCCATTGGTTCCAGGATGCGGATCCTGCACTCCGACCACGACATGTCTGATTCCGGATTCAATCACCGAATCGACGCAGGGCGCAGTTCTGCCATGGTATGCACACGGCTCCAAAGTCACGTACATGATTGCTGCATCGCTCAGACCTTTGCGAAGAGACTTAAGCGCATCAATTTCCGCATGGGCATGCCCGGCGCGTTCGTGAAAGCCCTCGCCGACAACCTCCGCGCCTTCGGCGATCACGCAACCGACTCTCGGATTCGGATGCGGCGCCGCGACAGGCTGGCGCGCCAATTGCAGCGCCCGTGACATGTGCTGCCGATCTATTTCGGTGAAGCGGTTCATTGTCGGTGCGCAAACTTGAGTCAGCTAGCACTCGCGGTCATCGCTATCAGCGTCTAAACCAAAAGGAAGAGATCGCTGACCCGACAAATGCGCGGCGCTCTGCTTTACGGAGCCGACAATCTCGCCGAACTGCTCCGGCTTGGCAAAGCTTCTGTAGACGGATGCGAATCGGATGTAGGCGACGGAATCCAAATCTGCCAGATGGTGCATCACCGCATCGCCAATGTCGGAAGACTTGACCTCGCTGCGGCACTGTCTCACGATGGCGTACGAAATTCCGTCAACAATTTCATCGATAGAATCCGCCGAAACCGGCCGCTTGTGCAATGCAGTCTCAATTCCTCTTCTAAGCTTGTTCAAGCTGAATGATTCACGCCGTTCGTCGCGCTTGACCACGAGAGGCAATGCCGCCCGGACTCGTTCGTCCGTCATGAAGGTCTGCCCGCAGGATTCGCAGACGCGCTTGCGAACTCGCGTCCGATCCTTTTCCACGACTCGCGAATTCAGCACGCAAGTTCTCTTGTTGTCGCAGTAGGGACACCTCATTGGCTACACTCAAATTCGAGACACTACTCACGAATGATGCTTAATCCGACCCGGCCGCGCTCCCGGCCCGCAGTCTACGCCTCATCCGGAATCGCCATATCCTGGCGAGATATTCCAAGCAAAAGCACGACGGGACTGGCGACAAAAATCGACGAGTACGTGCCCACAAGCACACCGATCAGGAGCGCGATGGAGAATCCCCTGATCACCTCGCCTCCGAATATCAGCAGAGTCAGAACAACAAGCAAGGTTGTCAGCGATGTCAGTACAGTGCGTCTCAATGTCTGATTGATGGATCGATTCATGATCTGTGTCGACGTTCCTTTGCGAAATTTGCGAAAATTCTCGCGAATCCGGTCGAATACAACGATGGTATCGTTGAGCGAATAACCGATTACTGCAAGCAGAGCCGCCAGCACGGCGAGCGAAAATTCAATCTGGAATATCGAGAACACGCCGACTGTGATCACCACGTCGTGCACTAGTGCAGCCACCGACCCCACGGCAAACCGCCACTCAAACCGCCAGGCAACATAGACCAAGATGCCAATAAGCGCGTACAGCATTGCCAAGCCGCCCTGTTCGGTCAGTTCCTGCCCGACCTTGGGCCCGACAAACTCCACTCTGCGCATCTGAATCAGGCACTGTTCGACAGCGCCTGAAGCGGTTTGACACATCTGCTGTCCGCCGCCCTGGGAATCCACCAGAATCTCCCCGTATGGCGCACGCAATGCCTCGACAACCGACGCGCTGAACTGCGCTGCCGATCCCTGCTCCTGCGAGGTCGGCACTCGCACCATGATGTCGCGGCTGGTGCCGAAATACTGAACTGTCGCATTTTCAACTTGAGCCGACGCAAGCTCGGCCCTCACTTCGTCGACGCTGACCTGATCGGCGTAGCGAACCTCGACGAGCGTACCGCCAGTGAAATCAAGTCCCCAGTGAATGCCCTGGATCGCAATTGATGCCAAGCCGGCGACGATGACGGCCGATGACGCAATCGCCGCCACGCGTCGCAGGCCGAGAAAATCGACGTTCAACTCCTTTTTCAATATATCCATAGCTTTCCCTACACCGCCAGTCGGTTTACGCGACGACCGCCATAGACAAGATTGATGATGGTTCTGGTGACCAGTATCGCGGTAAACATCGACGTAATGATGCCTATGCTCAGAGTCACCGCAAATCCCTTGATCGGACCAGTGCCGAAATTGAACAGCACGATTGCCGCGATCAGCGTCGTAATATTGGCGTCGACAATCGTCGTAAATGCTTGCGCATAACCCGAATGGATACTCGCTTGCGGCGTATTCCGATTGCGCAACTCCTCACGGATGCGCTCGAAAATCAGAACATTCGAATCCACCGCAATACCTACGGTCAAAACAATGCCAGCCACTCCGGGCAAAGTAAGCGTCGCCTGTAAAATTGACAGTACCGCTACGATCAGCACCAAATTCAGCGCGAGCGCCACATTCGCAACCAGGCCGAACAGCTTGTAGTAGACAACAATGAACGCCAGTACCAGCAGAAATCCTACAGCAACCGAAATCACGCCTTGAACAATATTCTCCTGTCCCAGGCTCGGCCCCACTGTCCGCTCCTCGACAATATCAATCGGAGCGGCGAGTGCGCCTGCGCGCAGTAGCAGCGACAAGTCCCTGGCTTCAGAGACACTTTCCAATCCTTCAATTTGAAAACGCCGCCCAAGCTGGTCGCGGATAACCGGAGCCGTAATCACCTCCTCGATATACTCGCGGGTGCGAACCGCATTTCCGTTATCATCGACAACAATGCGCCCATCAGAATCTCGCCTTATTTCAGAGCGTGACTCAATATAGACGACACCCATTCGATTTCCGATGTTTTCCCCGGTGACTCTCTGGTTGATCGAGGCGCCCCGGGAGTCCAGCGTGATGCTGACAATCGGGCCGCCAGACAGCGTATCTATACTTGCCGCGGCATCGACGATATTGTCTCCGGAATAGACAAGGCGTTTTTGCAACAGAATCGGCGAGCCGTCGCGCATCTGATACAGCTTCGACCCGACAGGCACAGCCCCGTCGACAGCAGAGCTCAAGTCATGCTCCTCGTCAACCAGACGAATCTCAAGAGTTGCCGTGCGTCCCAGAATCCGCTTGGCTCGCGCCGTATCCTGCACTCCGGGAAGCTGGATTACGATCCGGTTGTCACCCTGGCGCTGCACCACCGGCTCTGCGACGCCAAGCTCGTCGATGCGATTTCGCAACGCAACCATGTTTTGCTCCAGCGCAAAGCTGTGCAGCATTTCAATCTCTTCGGGACGAATGGTCACAGTGAGAAAATACTCGCCATCGCGTTCATCGTCTGTAACGCCGAGTTCAGGAAATTCATCGGAAATCACGTCCTGAGCCGCAGAACGCTGCTGCTCGGCACGAAATTTCAAGACCAGCCCTCCAGCGTCCTGACGCCTGACATAGGCATATCGAACACTTTGCTCTCGAAGTGCAACCCGCAAGGACTCGACATATCGGTCCTCGGCCCGTGCCAGCGCAGTATCTAAGTCGACTTCCATTAGAAAGTGCACTCCGCCGCGCAAATCCAAGCCCAGATACATGGGCAGCGCCCCGACGCTCTCGAACCAGCCGGGAGCCGAGGGCAGCAAGGTCAGGGCAACCGTATAGCGACTCCCCAATGCAGCTTGAACCTCGTCCCGGGCCCTTAGCTGATCGTCGGCACTTGCAAAGCGGACTCTGATACCGGTATCTGCTGCTGAAATTGACAGCGGACTGATTCCGGCTTGGGACAGAATGCCTTCGACCGTGGGAATTGCGGTTATGTCGACAACCGTGGTACGCGCACTGCGAATTTGAATTCCCGGATCATCGCCGAAAAAGCTCGGCAACGCGTAAAAAAAGCCGGGAATCAAAACCGCGGCCACGACAAAATATCTCCACCAGGGGTTCTGGTTCAGCATCTACGAAACCACTGAATTTATTGAATGCAGCGACAGCTGCGACACGCTATGCCCGACATTACTCGTCAGTCAGTTTCGGCGTCTTCTTCTTGCCGCCCTTCGACTTGCTGCCAGTAACGGCATCGCGCGTATAGGAACCTTCGGGCATGATTTGCGCCACCGCGTGGCGCTGCACCTGAATCCGCACGCCATCGGACACTTCAAGGCCGATAAAATTCGCATCGACACTGGCGATCACGCCCAGCGTACCGCCATTGGTCACTACTTCGTCCCCGACCTCCAGAGCCTCGACCATTTCCTTGTGCTTCTTCGTCCGCTTCTGCTGCGGCCGAATCAAAAGAAAATAGAACAGCACGAATATGAGGACCAAAGGCAGGAGGCCGAGCAACCCGCCGCCCGCATCGCCTCCGGACTGCGCATAAGCGCTTGATATGAAAATTTCCATCTATCTATAAAATTCGTTCTTGAAACGAGTGAAATTAGAGCGATCAATTTTATCACATTCGAAGATTCTGAAATCCGAACGAAAATGCGCGGCGACCGACTCCGCCGCTACACGGTGCATTGCGACGCAGGCAACGGGCAGTCGCGCAATCTAATTTGGCACGCCGTACGGTCCTGAGTTGAATCCGGATACGAATTCATCGAACCTGTCTTCGCTGATAGACTGGCGAATCCGGCTCATCAGGCGCGAATAGAAGCTTAGATTGTGTATCGTGCACAGCCTGGCGCCCAAAGGCTCCTTGATTCGGTGCAAGTGACTCAGATAGGACCGTGTAAACGTCGTGCAGCACGGACAGGGGCATTCGGGATCAAGCGGACGCAAATCGTCACGATACTTCGCATTGCGGATCTTGACGACACCCTGCGATGTGTAAAGCCAGCCGTTTCGCGCATTGCGCGTAGGCAGCACGCAATCAAACATGTCCACTCCCTGCGCGACGCCGAAGACGATGTCTGCAGGGGTTCCGACACCCATCAGATAGCGTGGAGCCAACTCGGGCATGCGAGGTGCAATGTGCGCGAGTATGCGGTACATGTCGTCCTTGGGCTCGCCCACGGACAAGCCGCCGATCGCATAGCCGGGAAATCCGATACTGCAAAGACGATCCAATGACGCTTCGCGCAGATCTTCGTATGCACCTCCCTGGACAATTCCGAATAGCGCACCATCGGCACCTGCGTAGGCATTCTTGCAGCGCTGCGCCCAGGCACATGACAGCTCCATCGACTGTTGGGCCTGGCTCCGGGTTGCCGGATAAGGCGTACAGTCATCAAACACCATAGCGATATCGGACCTGAATTCGCGCTGCGCAGCGATCGACTCCTCCGGTCCGACAAACACTGTGGAACCGTCGATCGGCGAACGAAATTCCACGCCCGCTTCGGAAATTCGGCGCATTTTCGCCAAACTCCATACCTGAAACCCTCCTGAATCGGTCAATATCGGTCCGTTCCATCCATTAAATTGATGCAGTCCGCCATGCAATCGAATGATGTCGGCGCCGGGACGCAGCAACAGATGCAGCGTATTGCCCAGAATGATTTGAGCGCCAAGGCGCAGCAAGTCCTGCGGGTCTACGGTCTTCACCGCGCCGACGGTTCCAACCGGCATGAACACCGGCGTTTCCACTGCACCGCGCGGCGTCAGAAGCCGGCCTCGGCGGGCGTTGCCGCAGCGGGCAAGCCGTTGAAATTCTATTCCCTGTGTCGTCAATGCCTGTACCGCTCTGGGTGGTTATGGATTATCCTGATTGCAACCGGAATTCGTGTTCAGCAATCTACAAGGAGTATCTTATGCAACTGCCCAGCGGAATGGAAATCGGATTTGTCGGTCTCGGTCTTATGGGCGAGCCGATGGCCCGCAATTTGCGCCGCGCAGGCGCCCGCGTCGTCGTATCCAATCGAAGCTCCCAAGTCGTCGAACGGCTTGCCGCGGAAGGATTTGCGACCGCGAATTCACCGTCGCAGGCGGCGGGCCAAAGCGACATTGTCGTATGCATGGTCAGTGACACCGACGCTGTCGAACAGGTGCTGTTTGGCACATCCGGAATTATCGAAGGCGCGCGCGCAGGGACTGTCGTTGTCGACATGGGCACATCGGAAGTCGGGCGGACCCGGCTATTCGCCTCAAGGCTTGCGCGGGCAGGCATCGAATTCGCCGATGCCCCTGTTTCCGGCGGCCAGATCGGTGCACAGGAGGCATCGCTGTCCATCATGGTCGGCGCCAGCGAAGCCATTTTCGACCGCCTGCAACCCGTCCTCGGCGCCCTGGGACGCAATATTGTCCATGTCGGAGGCATCGGCTCCGGCCAAATCGCCAAGGCCGCCAACCAGATCATTGTCGGATTGACCATTTCCGCTGTCGCCGAAGCGCTCGCTCTGGCCAAGCGCGGAGGCGCCGATATCGAAAAAGTCCGCCAGGCACTGGACACAGGCTTTGCTTCGTCGACAGTGCTCAAGGTCCACGGTCAGCGGATGATCAGCGCCGACTACAAGCCGGGAGGCAAAGCCGAAACCCAGCGCAAAGACTTGCACCAGGCGCTAGTACTGGCCCGCAGTCTCGGCATCCGACTCCCCGCGACGCAGCTATGCCTGAACCAATACGACACTCTGATTGAACAGGGCGGCAAAGCTCTGGACCACAGCGCCCTATTCAAACTGTACTGACTATCCCGTCTGCAAGGCGGCATTCGAGCGAAAGCGCATCCAGCCGGCAAGCGCCAGAACGCTCAGCACAGGCACAGCCGTTACCGCGCACAGCACATACCACCCCCAGACGTGGTGCAGAACACCGGAGAGCACAGCAGTGATCGACACAACCGAAAAGACGCAAAGGTCATTGAAACCCTGAGATTTGGCTTTCTCGGCGGGATCATAGGCCATAGTCAGAAGCGTGGTACCGCCAAGATAGGTGAAATTCCAACCGATGCCGATCAGCATCAGTGCAACCGCGAACATCATCACAGTATCTGCAAGAAGCAATCCTGCAGCAATGCCGCACAGCAGTGCGGCAAGCCCTGCAAGAATGATATTCAAGTCTCCGAATTTGCGAATCAGGTGGCCGGTAAAGAATGAGGGCGCAAACATTGCGACGATGTGCCACTGGATGACCTGGGCCGTGTACATGAAGCCGAATTCCCGTGCCTGCATCGCAAGCGGCGTCGATGTCATCAGCAGATTCATCACACCGTAGCCGACAGTTGCGCTGATAACCGAAATGACAAACACCGGCTGACGCACAATAACCCCCAGCGGACGGCTTGGTCCGAGATTTTCAGATTTCGACTCGTTTGGCACTTGCAGGAATGAAATTACGACAAAAGCAAGGGCATAGCAGACTGCCAGCGAGAAATAGCTGCCAGCAAACATCGCATTGTCGATCATATTCCGAGTCAAGTTGGCCATGTTCGGCCCGATGAACGCCGCAACCACGCTTCCGGCAAGCACATATGAAACCGCCCTGCTCCTGTAGGACTCGGTCGATACGTCAACCGCTGCAAAGCGGTAGAACGCGGCGAAAGCATTATGAATTCCGATCAGGGCAATTCCAATGCAGAAAAATACGAAGCTATGCTCGATTGCCGCGTAGCCACACACAAGCGCGCCGGAGCAACCGGTCGCGCAGCCAATCTGAAATCCCGCCCGACGGCCGATGTATTTCATCAGCATCGATGCAGGCATCGCGAATCCCATGCCGAATATAAATACCAGGGACACCGGGACGGTCGCATACGCCAGGTTGTCAACCAGCGCTGCCCCAATCAGCGCGGCAGATGCGATAAAGACCGAATTGGCAATGAACATGAACGCCTGGCAGGTCGAAAGCAATGCGACATTCAATCGCATCTTGCTGAACTTGCCCGGGGCTGCTATTTCGTCGTTGTGCATTGCGAGCACGCGAATTTCTTGCTGTTCATGAGCATGTCCTCTCACCGTCAACGTGAATTGCCTGTCCTGTGATAAACGACCCGCCGCACGAAAGCGGAAGGACTACGGCGCCTAGCACATTCTCGGGATCGCAGAACCGACCAAGCGGTATTCGAGAAAGTGCTTTGGACCGATTGTCGCCGGCATTGAGAAAGCCATGGGTCAATCCGGTATCGGCAATAGCGGGACTGATGGCATTCGCTTTGATCGAATTGTGCTCCCATTCTACAGCCAGCACTCGCTTCATATGCGTGAGCGCCGCCTTGCTCGAAGCATAAGCGTCATAGTTGGGCATTGAAATCGTAACTGAAACAGAGGCGAAACTGACTATCCGGCCGAAATTTCCGGGAATCATGTAGCTTGCCGCCAAATTGTAATTTTAAAAACTGCCGACGTATTCGTTGCCGGCAGATGCCGGAATCGGGCTTGCGGCAGGTACTGAGCACGCCAATGTCAAACAATCCCGCGCGATTGACAAAGGCGTCGATCCTGCGCCACCGGTCAAACGACCGTCGAAATGCAGCGAGGCAGGCGTCCTCATCGCGCACGTCTACGGCAATGCAAAGCGGGGCGCAATCTGCAATTCGCTTTTCGAGCGAACTCAAGCGCCGTTCGTCAACATCAATCAGCGATGCCGATGCGCCTATTGCTGCCAACTCTTGTGCGACTGCCAATCCGAATGCACCTGCGGCACCGGAGATCACCACCGAAAAACCGCGCAAATCAAACAGTTCCTGCACTGGATCGTCCTTGCCGGCGGCACTGAGTGCAGAAACCGCCGACCAGGTTCGCAAAGCCATGCGGATTTGGATTGTCGTTCAATGGCGGCGGCACTACATGTTGCGGCGGTACTTTCCGCCCACTTCGAACAGGGCGTGAGTGATTTGCCCCACCGAGCAATACCGCACAGTATCCATCAACTGGGCGAATATATTGCGATTCTCGATTACGGCTCGCTTCAATTGCGCGAGCGCCTCCGGAGCCCGAGCGTCGTTGCGGCGATGAAACGCCTGCAATCGTCGCAGTTGGTCCCGTTTCTCCGATTCCGAAGATCGCCGAAGTTCAACTGGACCCAGTTCATGCTGGCGAGGGCTGACAAAGGTGTTGACTCCGATGATTGGCAGGCTGCCATCATGCTTCTTGCGCTCATAGAGCAGCGACTGCTCTTGAATCCTGCCGCGCTGATAGCCGGTTTCCATGGCGCCTAGGACGCCGCCTCTGGCAGAAATTGCTTCAAATTCGCAAAGTACCGCCTCCTCGACCAGGTCGGTCAACTCTTCAAGTATGAAACTGCCCTGGTTCGGATTTTGATTTTGAGCCAGGCCCCACTCGCGATTTATGATCAGCTGGATTGCCATGGCGCGCCGCACCGATTCCTCGGTCGGGGTGGTTATCGCCTCGTCATAGGCGTTGGTATGCAGGCTGTTGCAGTTGTCATAGACTGCAATCAGGGCCTGCAACGTTGTGCGGATGTCGTTGAAATCGATTTCCTGGGCGTGCAGCGAGCGGCCGGAAGTCTGAATGTGATACTTCAATCGCTGACTTTTTGCATTCGCGCCGTAGCGGTCTCTGAGGGCAATCGCCCAAATTCTTCGAGCGACACGGCCCATGACGCTGTATTCGGCGTCAAGGCCATTGGAAAAGAAAAACGACAGATTCGGAGCAAATTCGTCGATATCCATACCGCGCGCAAGATAAAGCTCGACGTATGTGAACGCATTGGCGAGAGTGAATGCCAGTTGGGAAATCGGATTGGCGCCTGCTTCTGCGATGTGATATCCGGATATTGAAACAGAATAGAATTTTCTTACTTCATTCGCGGTGAAATACTCCTGGATGTCTCCCATCACCTTGAGACTGAACTGAGTTGAGAAAATACACGTATTCTGGCCCTGGTCCTCCTTAAGGATGTCCGCTTGCACCGTGCCTCTAATCCGCCTTAAAGCGCCTGCGCGCAGTTGCTCTGTCTCCGGTCCGTCAGGTTCACGGCCGTGGTCGCTCCTGAACACTTCGATTTGCTGATCGATCGCCGTGTTCAGAAGCATGGCCAAATAAGTCGGCGCCGGCCCGTTGATCGTCATCGAGACCGAAGTTTTCGAACTGCACAGGTCAAATCCGGCATACAGGTCCTTCATATCGTCCAAAGTGGCAACCGAAACTCCGGAATTGCCGATTTTCCCGTAAATATCAGGACGCAGGTCCGGGTCAAAGCCATATAGCGAAACCGAGTCGAACGCCGTCGAAAGGCGTTTCGCCTCCGAGTGCCTAGACAGCAGCTTGAATCGCCGATTGGTGTTGTCCGGTCCGCCTTCTCCTGCGAACATCCTTGTCGGGTCTTCATCGTCGCGCTTAAATGCAAATACGCCGGCGGTATAGGGAAAGGATCCAGGCAGATTTTCCAGCATCAGCCATTTCAGCAAATCACCGCGGTCTGAATAGCGCGGCAGCGCAATCTTGGGCACCTGAGTACCCGACAGCGTTTCGTAAAATAACGGCTTTGAAACCTGATCAGAGGACCAGCCAATCTGATTCCTGTCATTCTGTCGCTTACGTTCAAGCGCCGACCAGTCATCAAGTAGCGCGTTGACCGAAGGCGCAATAAACTCTTCGCGAACCTCGGCAAGGCCGTCCATTTCACCTGCAATTCCGCGGCTGCCGAGCATTGATTTCACAGCGTCAATCTGCTGGCGCTCACGCACTAGGCGGCTCTGTTCCTCGACAAAGAATCTGTAAGACCGGATTTTCGCCGCAATTTCCGCAAGATATCCGATTCGCGAAGGTCGAATCGAACACTCATCGCGTGTCGATGCGCTTGCATCAGACGCTGCAGAAGGCTGAAATTGCCGGAATTTGTCTTTGAGAAGTTTCAATAGCGCTTGATAGACCGCCGTGACTCCATCGTCATTGAAGCGGGACGACGTAGCGCCGAACACCGGCATTTCAGTCGGGTGCTGATGAAATTTCTCTGTGTTGCGCTGTACCTGCTTGCAGACATCCCTGTAAGCATCTTCCGCGCCTTTGGAATCGAACTTGTTGAGCACCACCAGATCCGCGTAATCGAGCATGTCGATTTTCTCCAACTGGCTGGCCGCACCAAATTCAGGCGTCATCACATACAGCGAGTAGTCGACAAACGAAATGATTCCGGAATCGCCCTGGCCGATGCCCGGCGTTTCCACGATGATCAGATCAAAGTCCCAGGCTTTGCATGCGCGAATCACGCTTGACAGATACTCCGGCAACCCGCTCGAGTCGCGTGTGGCAAGCGAGCGCATGTAGATGCTTTCGCCGAATACTGAATTCATCCGGATCCGGTCGCCCAAAAGCGCGCCGCCGGTTCGTTTGCGCGTCGGGTCGATTGCAAGAATAGCAATGCGAAATTCACCGGCATTCGCATTCAGCCGGAATCGCTGTACTAACTCATCCGTCAACGACGACTTCCCTGAACCGCCGGTGCCGGTTATGCCGATGACCGGGACCGCTGGAGACGGCATGTTCTGCAGCTTTGCAGCGTCGAACCGCCCGGCTTCGATTGTAGAAATCATTCGCGCCAATGTTCCGAAATCGCGTCGTTCGGCGGGTTCGTCAGATTCAAGGAACTCAATGCGCCTAGCGGAGCCGGAGACACATTTTTCTACCATGTCGTCAACCATGCCTTGTAGCCCGATGGCCTGCCCGTCAGCCGGCGAGTAGATGCGGGTGACGCCGTAGTGATGCAGTTGGTCAATCTCTTCAGGCACGATGACGCCGCCGCCGCCGCCAAAGACGTTGATTTCAGAGCGGTCCGCGTCGTTTAGCATGTCAACGATGTATTTGAAGTATTCCAGATGACCGCCTTGATACGAACTCACCGCCACAGCGTCGGCATCCTCTTGCACCGCGGCGGAAACGACTTCGTGAACAGAACGGTTGTGGCCAAGATGGACCACTTCCACACCGGATGCCTGCAACAGGCGTCGAATGACGTTTATCGATGCGTCATGTCCGTCGAACAAGCTAGTTGCCGTAACAAAACGCAAGCGCTGCGCGGCCGGTCGCGGTTGCTGGACTGGTGGAATCTCAGCGAGGGCGCTCATCAGCGATCTCCTGCGCTAGGCGCGATTTGCTGCGCGGGTAGTCATTGGGTAAGACACCGGCCTTTGGGCCCCTGTGGATTCCTTCAATTTTGCATGCTGTCATGAGGCGACCAATTTCTTTGAATGCATTTCCTTCAAGCAACTTATCCGACCCGAAACCTTCAAATCGACACGTAGGGCAATCAAGAGCACCTTGCGGTGGCGATGCGCAGAAATTTGCCATTTTCAGATGATTGAATTTCACGAGCGGCGTGCCGCCTGCGCGCTTGTTTGCCGCGATTTGCAAATGACTTTAGCGCAAATCGATGTAAATCAGTGCGAATTCTTTTTTGGGCAAGCCAATTTTAGCAAATGCTATCGCATAGTTGAATCAATCTGCATTGGCATCCTTATGTACACGCAGAAAGAACGCGATGGCACGCCTCTCGCTGTTGGCTCATGGCGCAAACTGCTCCGGTGTCGGGTTAAATCAATTCATTGCGAATTTGCGTCGTTGTATCGAGCGTCTGAAAATTATCTGCGACGTCATCGCTTGAGCCCTGAACGAGGTTAAATTCGAAATGTCGAATTTTTCGGCAGCGAAGCATCGCGCATAGCTTCGATGCCCGGGTAAACGGCATCAGCTATTCAGGCAAACCGTTGGCCTGCGTGGTTTTAATCGATGAAAATTGCCATATCGCAAGTTGCACCGGCAGGTTCGATGCGTGGCGCAGTAATTGTTTCGGTTCAATGTGCAATTTATGTTTCGCCCTGCGAACGAGGCCGATCACAATGAACGCCATCTTTAACAGGTGCGGACCGAAGCATCGACGATGCTATTCGGCGCATCCTGCCGCGACCTGACTAGAAATGGGACATGACAACATGACAAACACAACAAAGGCCGGCGCATCTCCCGGCACCAAGCCGCACGACACGCTAGTGCGCGACACCTTTCAAACGGACAAACTGTTTGGCGAACTGATTTGCGTTGCGCTGTCAGATGCTGCTCTTGCAGCGATTGATCTGAGCACTGTGAGAATCGAGAACCCCAGCGCATTCAACGAGCAGTGGCAGGAGCGGATTGCCGATTTGGCCGGCTCAGTGCTATGTGACACTACTGGCAACAAGGCAAAAAGACTGATTGTGATTGTAGAGCACAAGTCCAAACGTGATCGTTTGGTACCAAAGCAATTGGCCGAAAATATGTTTGCTATGCAAAATGTGCATCCGCACGCTTGGGTGCTCGCCTTGTTGATTTACAACGGTCAGGAAGAAAAATGGATTCATCCGCTTGAATTCGAGCAGCAGGTCGAGGGCCCGCCCGACTGCGTGGCTAAAGAGATAGCAGACAACGCACTGGTTTATCGGTTCCGATGCGTGCTACTGAATGTGCATGACGAATCAGTTCAGTTCCGTGCGCGGCACCGATCAACCGCTCCTGTTTTTTACATTCTGAAGCGGATCTGGAACCTTACCGAATCCGATGTCGAGTATGTGATTCTCCGGATTTCCGAACAGGTGATGCCGTTGCGTTCCAGTATGATGCTATCGGTAATGCGGTATATTTTGACGATGCGCGATGACTATAATTGGGCAAAATTGATTGAAATCGAAATGAGAATTATCAAAGAGGAAAACAGGATGATGCCGATGCTCTTAGAATCAGACAAAGTGGTTATGCAACAGGGAATCGAGCAGGGAATCGAGCAGGGAATCGAGCAGGGAATCGAGCAGGGAATCGAGCAGGGAATCGAGCAGGGAATCGAGCAGGGAATCGAAAAGAGTGCTCGAGCAATCGCTGACAACATGCTTCAAAAGGGATGCGATATTCAACTGGTTGCAGATTGCACCGGGCTTTCTTTGGAATCGGTTAAACGGCAAAAGCGCAAAGTGAACGGGCAATAGCATTCAGCTTTTCTGATCGCATTTAAACGTCTGATACGCTTGCGACTATCGATTTTGCGAGCATTTGGCTGTGCCGTAATGTTCAAGTCGAGCAACCCGTCATAACCGTATTTCAAATTTCCGGTTTATACAGCGCACACCCCGCCCCTTCAATGCGAAAGACGATTAGGAAGCTCGATGATGCACCCTGTTAGCAAATTTGTTCAATCCAAAAAGGTTCACCAGAGAACTTAGCGCTACGACTACTGCCGAATGCTTGAATGACCCCACGGACCGCAGATCCATCGTGTCGGCAATTGATTTGTTGTACATTGGACAGATGCATTGATAGGCGTCATGCTACCGCACCGTTGACACCTTCCTGTACCGAAACAGAAACGACTATAATCTGATGTAATCGGCCTTATATTTCTAATGTCGGAAATTGGATTGTCAAAAGAACAGGATTACTCTGATGCTCTTAGAATCAGACAAAGTGGTGCTGAAGCAGGGAATCGAGCAGGGAATCGAGCAGGGAATCGAGCAGGGAATCGAGCAGGGAATCGAGCAGGGAATCGAGCAGGGAACCGAGCAGGGCGCACGGGCAATCGCCGACAACATGCTTCGAATGGGATGCGATGATCTACTGGTTGCAGAGTGCACTGGGCTTTCCGTCGAGTCGGTTAACCAACTGAAACACGATATCAACGGATAATTGCCGGCAGCCTACTACGCGAATGACCCAAGCCCCTTGTTACAACTAGGCGACTTAGCAGTTGTCGAAGCAATGGCTGGGCGGCAGTGTAAATCGCACTGCGTTGCCTTGGCACGAAATCATGGCAACAGAATCTTGCCTTGTCTCTTTGCAACCTGCCCTAACCGCTGAATAAATTGATCGAATTACATTGCCTCCGCAGATTGAATCGATAGACCCGGACTTCGAAAGGAAGTGCAGAGCCAGCTTCCAGCAACAGGGAATCATGAGCCTGCTGGGCGCCATCTTGCACCATATCGCGCCCGGTCAGTGCATTATCGATTTGCCATTCAATAGCAACCTGACCCAGCAGGACGGCTTTTTTC
Organism: Arenicellales bacterium; assembly: GCA_965214615.1. Classification (GTDB taxonomy): domain Bacteria; phylum Pseudomonadota; class Gammaproteobacteria; order Arenicellales; family JAJDZL01; genus CBDAUN01. The sequence continues at coordinate 1,416,125 of OZ243952.1, read as the reverse complement.
ACGCCGGGGTAACAAGCACGATCGCAGATTCGGCCGGCGGTTATGCGGCTTTAACACTGATGCCCGCAGGCAGCCGAATTCTAACCGTAGAGTTCAAAATCAACCTACTGTCTCCCGCCAATGGCGACATCTTGCGCGCAACAGGCAACGTAGTCAAGGCCGGCAAGACCCTGACCGTCACTTCAATCGAAGTTGCAACTTCTCGAAACGACGTCTGGGCGCCCTGCGCAATCGTGCAGCAAACCGCAATGTGTATTCAGCAATAGGTAAGGCCAAATGTCTGCAAACTACAGTCAGTTGAATTTCAATCTCGGCGAAACCGTAGACCTGCTGCGCAAAAGCGTGCAGAATTTTGCACGCAACGAAATTTTCGACCGCGCCGGTGAAATCGACCGAACCAACAACTTCCCGCAGGACCTTTGGAAAAAAATGGGGGCGCTCGGCCTTCTCGGGATTACAGTCGAGGATATCTACGGCGGTGCCGGGATGGGCTATCTGGAGCATGTGATTGCGATGGAGGAAATCAGCCGGGCTTCCGCCTCCATCGGCCTATCCTATGGAGCGCATTCGAATCTGGCCGTAAATCAGCTTAGGCGAAACGGCAGCAAGTCTCAAAAAGAAAAATACCTGCCCAAATTGATAAGCGGTGAGCATATTGGCGCTCTTGCCATGACTGAGCCGGACTCCGGATCCGATGTGGTCAGCATGAAATTGCGAGCAGCCAAGGCCAAGGGCGGCTACGCCCTTGACGGCAGCAAGATGTGGATTACCAACGGCCCCGATGCCGACGTTTTGATCGTCTACGCGAAAACCAGCCCAGATCGAGGTTCGCGAGGCATCACGGCATTCATCGTTGAGCGCACGTTTGAAGGATTTTCGACAGCTCAGAAACTCGACAAGCTCGGCATGAGAGGATCCAACACCGGAGAATTGATTTTCAACGGATGCTTCGTGCCCGACGAAAATGTGCTCGGCACCCTCGATCGCGGTGTCGAAGTGCTGATGAGCGGACTGGACTACGAACGGGTTGTTCTTTCCGGAGGCCCTATAGGGATTATGCAAGCATGCATGGACACCGTGCTGCCTTACATCCACGAACGCAGGCAATTCAACAAGTCCATAGGCGAGTTTCAACTTATTCAAGGTAAAATCGCAGATATGTACGCCAATTTGAACGCTTCGCGGGCCTACGCATACGCGGTGGCAGCGGCGTGCGACCGCGGAGAAACCACCCGCAAAGACGCAGCTGCAGTCATTTTGTATACAGCAGAAAAGGCGACCTGGTGCGCCCTTGAATCGATTCAGATTCTCGGAGCAATAGGCTATGTGAACGAGACTCCGACCGGACGATTTCTGCGAGATGCGAAGTTGTATGAAATCGGTGCCGGAACGAGCGAGATTCGCCGGATGCTGATCGGGCGGGAACTATTTAACGAAACATCCCAGGCATAGGCCGAGCAAACATCCAGATGAATCACGAATCAGTTGTCATTGCAGGAATGTCAAGAACGCCGATAGGCGGATTTCAAGGCAAACTCTCACCCTGTGCGGCGCCGGACCTCGGTGCCATTGCGATTCAAGCCGCCGTGACCGATTCCAATGTTGAAAGCTCTTCGGTCGATGAAGTGCTTATGGGCTGCGTTCTGCAAGCCGGACAAGGCCAGGCGCCCGCGCGCCAGGCTGCGCTGGCAGCAGGACTGCCATTGTCAGCTGGCTGCAGCACAGTCAACAAGATGTGCGGCTCAGGCATGAAGGCCGTCATGCTTGCTCATGACTCCATTGTTGCCGGCTCCAGTTCGGTCGTAGTTGCCGGAGGCATGGAAAGCATGAGCAATGCGCCGTACTTGATGGCGAAAGCCCGCGGCGGCTTGCGCATGGGACATGCGCAAATACACGACCACATGTTTATCGACGGACTGGAAGATGCCTACGAGCGCGGCGCACTGATGGGAGAATTCGCAGAACGCTGCGCCGAGGACTTGCGGTTCAGCCGCGACGAACAAGACAATTTCGCCATAGAATCGCTGACCCGGGCGCAGCGGGCGACAGATTCGGGCGCATTCGAGAAGGAAATCGCGAGCGTGGATGTCGAGACCCGGAAGGACCGGTACACCGTATCAACAGACGAGCAGCCGCAAACAACCAACTCGGAAAAAATTCCAGCCCTACGACCAGTGTTTCGAAAAGACGGCACAATTACGCCCGCCAATTCAAGCTCCATATCCGACGGAGGCGCGGCACTTGTCGTGATGTCCGGCTCAAAGGCAGCGGCGCTCGGCGTCCAGTGCCGCGCCCGCATCGTCGGACACTCGACCTATGCGAACGAGCCAAACCTATTTCCGACTGCGCCGATTGGCGCCATCACTGACCTGCTCGACAAGCTAAACTGGACGGTTGACAGCATTGATCTGTTTGAAATCAATGAGGCGTTCGCTGTTGTGACGATGGCAGCCATGCACCGCCTGAAGATTTCGCACGAAAAGGTAAACGTCCACGGAGGAGCCTGCGCACTCGGTCATCCCGTAGGCGCTTCGGGCGCGAGAATTCTCGTTACATTGATTGCGGCGATGGAACGGTACGGCCTACCAAGAGGAGTCGCCTCGCTGTGCATCGGCGGCGGAGAAGCCACTGCCCTAGGTGTAGAGCTGTTGGCGAATTGACAGAGATCCCAGCAAACCTTTTGCAGCTCGACCCCGGTGTGAACGAACCATGCAGACAATCGATTTTTATTTTGATTTTTCATCGCCATACGGCTACTTTTCCAGCACCCGGATCGACGCAATTGCTGCCCGCCACAATCGAACAGTCACGTGGCGTCCATATTTGATGGGCGCGGTCATGAAATTGACCGAGCGCAAGCCGTTGATTCAAATTCCAATGATTTCGGACTACAGTGCCCGCGATTTGGCGCGTGCAGCACGACTGTCAAATATTGATTTCCAGCTACCGACCCGGTTTCCAATTGCCACCGTGGCCGCATGCCGAGCCTTCTATTGGCTGAATGAACGCAACGAGACACAAGCACGGCAGTTGGCGCAAGCGCTGTTTCGCGCCTATTTCGTCAGCGACGAACCTATATCAGATCCCGAAACCGTAGCAGACTTGACCACCGGAATCGGCATCGATTCCGCCGAAGTCGCAAAGGCATTGGTCGACAGCAGGATTAAGCAACTGGTTCGCGATGCTACCGACAATGCAATAGCGAACAAGGTATTCGGATCGCCGTTCATCGTTGTAGACGGCGAACCGTTCTGGGGGCACGATCGCCTGGATCAAGTAGACAAGTGGCTGGAAACCGGCGGATGGTAGATGGCTACCGAAGTCCCCAGATCCGGAATTCAAGCAAATTATGGCGACGATTGAATCCAGCATAGACACCCGCAGCCGTGAGTTCGAGTCACGATACAGCCAGATGCGCAACCTCGTTGCCGATTTGCGCAACACAATGTCGGCAATTCAGACTGGGGGGTCCGAAAAGGCGCGCCGCAAACACACCGATCGTGGAAAACTGCTTGCCAGAGAACGAATCAGCCTGCTGCTGGATCACGGATCGCCTTTTCTAGAAATCGCACCTTACGCCGCATGGCAGATGTACAACAATGAAGTGCCCTGCGCCGGCATCGTCACCGGAATCGGAAGAGTAGAATCCCGCGAATGCATGATCTTCGCGAACGATGCCACTGTCAAAGGCGGAACCTACTACCCGTTAACTGTCAAGAAGCACTTGCGGGCGCAGGAAATTGCGAGTCAGAACAACCTGCCCTGCATCTATCTTGTCGACTCCGGCGGCGCTTATCTGCCCCGCCAGGACGATGTCTTCCCAGACCGCGAGCATTTCGGAAGAATCTTCTACAATCAGGCTAACATGTCGGCCAAGGGTCTGCCGCAAATTGCGGCTGTCATGGGGTCGTGCACGGCCGGAGGCGCATATGTGCCCGCAATGTGCGACGAATCAATCATCGTACGCAATCAGGGTACAATTTTTCTTGGAGGACCGCCGCTTGTCAAAGCGGCGACCGGTGAAACTGTTTCCGCCGAAGAACTCGGCGGCGCCGACGTGCATTCCCGTCAATCCGGCATGACCGATCACTACGCCGTGGACGACAAGCACGCGGTGGCGATCGTGCGCGACATCATTCGAAATCTAAACTATCGCAAGCAAGTCGACCTGAATATCGCAGAACCCAGGGCGCCGCTGTACGATTCCAAGGAGCTTTACGGCATCGTTCCGTGCGACTTGCGTCAAGCCTATGACATACGCGAAGTGATCGCCCGAATCGTCGATGCCAGCGAATTTAGCGAATTCAAGCGCCTCTATGGCACGACGCTGGTCTGCGGAACTGCCCGCATATGCGGCTATCCGGTCGGAATCATTGCCAATAACGGTATTCTATACTCCGAATCTGCACTCAAAGCCGCACACTTTGTCGAACTGTGCTGCCAACGGCGCATTCCTTTAATTTTCCTGCAGAATATCTCAGGATTCATGGTGGGCCGCAAATATGAAGCCAGAGGAATTGCAAAAGATGGTGCAAAGATGGTCACTGCGGTCGCCTGCGCCAAGGTGCCGAAATTCACGGTTATTGTCGGCGGCAGTTTCGGCGCAGGAAATTATGCGATGTGCGGCCGCGCGTACTCTCCGCGGTTCCTGTGGCAATGGCCGAACGCGCGAATTTCAGTGATGGGAGGAGAACAGGCTGCCAACGTGCTTGCGCAGGTGCGCTCCGACAACGCGAAGGAGACAGAACGGTCGATGGATGAACAGGAAGAGTTCAAATCATCAATTCGCGAGCAGTATGAAACTCAGGGACACCCGTATTATTCCAGCGCTCGGCTCTGGGATGACGGCATCATCGACCCTGCAGACACGCGCACGATTCTCGGTCTTGGGATCGCTTCTGCAGAAAATGCGCCGATACCCGAAACCCGATTCGGAATCTTTCGAATGTGATCGCCCTTTGAGAGTCCGGCCTATGCGTGACGACTACGAGACACTTGAAATTTCCATCGCCGCTCATCGCAATTGCGTCGTCGCCCTGAACCGACCCGAGGTGCACAATGCTTTCAACGAGGAGATGATCGACGAGCTTGCAGACGTTCTTGAAGCGTTGCGCTGCGACGAAACATTCAGATCTGTGACCATTGCAGGCAATGGCCGCAGTTTCTGCGCGGGAGCAGACCTGGACTGGATGCGGCGAACCTCGCAGTATAGCGAAGACGAAAACCTGAGAGACGCTGAACGCTTCGCGCAGATGCTTAACGGGCTTCATCGGCTTGCCTGTCCCACCATTGCCCGGATTCACGGTGCCGTCTACGGCGGCGGAATCGGACTCGTCGCCTGCTGCGATATCGCCGTTGCGAGCGATGATTCGGTATTTAGCGTTTCCGAAGTTAAGCTGGGATTGATTCCGTCAGTCATTAGCCCCTACGTGGTTCAAGCCATCGGCGCTCGCAATTCGCGCCGCTATTTCCTAACCGGCGAAAGGTTCGACGCGCGTACCGCAGCACAAATCGGATTAATCCACGAATACTGCCCCGTCGGATCACTGTCCAAAACTTGCGAGCAAATAGCAACGATGCTGCTGGCAGGAGGTCCGAATGCGCATCGCGAAGCCAAATCCGTGATTCAGTCAGTTGCAAATCGCAAGATCGATGCAGAAACAATTAGCGATACTTCAAGCAGGATCGCGCAGATTCGAGCCTCTGACGAGGCGCAGGAAGGCATGTCCGCGTTCTTTGAAAAACGTGCCCCCCGTTGGCATCTCCCGGAAGGCGACTGAATTGGCGTTCCGCAAGATCATCATTGCCAATCGCGGCGAAATTGCCTGCCGCATCATTGAAACATTGGCAAAACTTGGAATCAAAGCAGTTGCGGTCTACTCCGAAGCGGACAGGAATTCAGTCCACGTTGAACGAGCGGATGAGTCAATATTCATTGGTCCTGCGACACCGGCTGAAAGCTACCTGAATATCAGCAACATCATCGACGCGGCAAAGCGTACGGGCGCTGACGCACTGCATCCTGGCTACGGCTTCCTGTCAGAAAACCATCAACTGGCCGCAGAGTGCGAGGCACATGACATCGGATTCATTGGACCACGACCGGAGGCGATCCGCGTCATGGCATCAAAGTCCACGGCTGCCGAAATCGCTAGGCAGGCGAATGTACCGACTCTTCCCGGCTGCCGTGGCTCAGATCTCGACCGGAGCGATCTGCTTGCTACGGCAAGCCGCATCGGATTCCCGGTGTTGCTGAAATCGGCTTTGGGAGGCGGCGGACGCGGAATGCGGATAGTCAACTCCGAATTCGAGTTCGATTCCAAATTGGAATTGGCCAGATCCGAGTCCGAAAAAGCGTTCGGGGACGATGAAATCATCATTGAAAAATATATGCCCTCGGCTCGACATATCGAGGTTCAAATTGCGGCGGATCAATTTGGACACTGCATGCACCTTTGGGAAAGGGATTGCTCCGCGCAAAGGCGTTACCAGAAAATTGTAGAAGAAGCGCCCGCACCTTCGCTTGACAAGGCAGTTCGCAACCGAATGCTTCAATCCGCTGTACACCTGGCCCGCCAACTCGACTACGACAACATAGGCACCATGGAATTTCTATTGCAGGGCGATCAGTTCTACTTCATGGAAATGAATACCCGCCTTCAAGTCGAGCATCCGGTCACTGAGCAAATTCTAGGCATAGATCTCGTTGAGTGGCAAATTCGCATTGCTGCGGGTGAATCAATCGAAAGTTTGAAGCAGCCGAAAGAAATTGGCAGGCACGCTGTCGAAGCGCGTATCTATGCTGAAGATCCGACAAAAGGGTTCATGCCGTCACCGGGAATTCTTGAAGTCGCAAGATTCCCCAGTCATCGACAGGATTTGCAAATCCATGCCGGTGTACGCGAAGGCTGCCGCATTAGCGAATACTACGACCCAATGATCGCAAAAATCGTAGCCACAGGATCTAATCGAGCCGATGCGATCGACACGTTGCTAAAGGCTCTTGAAAATACATATTTGATCGGAGTTGAAGTCAACGTAGGCTTTCTAATCAAACTGCTCCGTGCCAAGGAATTTGGCGACGGAGCGATCGATATCGGATATGTCGAATCGAACCTCGAACGACTGCTGCCGCAGAGCTTGGATCCTCCCGATGAAATTGTGGCTGTCGCAGCGTTAATCCATCACTTGAAGAGTCCGCATGGGCAAAGTGCGGTGTTTGGTAGCACACGGACTCGCATAAATGAATCACCTTGGCGAAACGAATCCGGATGGCGAATGAATTCTGATCCCGAATTTTCCTATTTGCTGGAATCAGACACATCTTTTCATGTGACGCGCATGCGACATATTTCCTCTGAGATCTTCCAAGTTGATCACGTCCTGCGTTCTATTGAACTTGCGGTGAACCACTATGAGACACACCGGATTTCATTGCTGGTCGATGGCTCTCCATACGTTTTCAACTATGCCTGGATTAATGGTGCGACTGTCATATTTCACGGCGGATCTAGATTCAAGCTGAAGCTCGCCTCACTCCCGAACCAAGTCGGTACGGTTGAAGAACAAACAGGAAGCCTCACGGCGCCGCTACCTGGACGCATCGCGCAGCTGTGCGTTTCATCGGGCGACCACGTTAGAAAGGGAGACAGCGTCGTAGTGATCGAAGCAATGAAAATGGAGCACCAAGTTCGAACTGCGTTCGATGGCATAGTTGCTCAAGTGAATTTCAAAGCTGGAGACCAGGTTCTAGAAGGCGACGTATGCATCGAAATTGATCCTGTCAAAGATCTGACGGAGGATCCCCCATGAACTATCCAAAAGAGTGCAATTTGGTCGAAGTCGGTCCTCGGGACGGATTGCAGAGTGAACCTGAGCCGACGTCGGTCGATTTTCGCGTTGAGTTGATTGATCGTCTCGCGCAGTGCGGGCTTAGAACCATAGAGACCGGCAGCTTCGTATCACCGAAATGGGTTCCTAAAATGGCAGGAACCGATCAAGTAATGGCACAGATCAATCGCAGCGAGTCAGTGTCGTATGTTGCGCTAGTACCCAACGTGACCGGCCTGAATGCCGCACTTGCGGCCGAAGTGTCTCAGATCGCCGTCTTTGTTGCCGCATCCGAATCGTTCTCGCAAAAGAATATCAATTGCAGCATCGACGACAGTTTTCGGCGCTTGATGCCCGTATCAATCGAAGCTTCTAAGCGCCATATTCCGGTTCGAGGATACGTTTCATGCGTTGCCGGATGCCCATATGAAGGAGATGTCAAGATCAGACAGGTGGTTTCTGCAGCGGAACGTCTACTCGAATTGGGATGTCATGAAATTTCGCTCGGCGACACGATAGGCGTAGGAACGCCCGGGAAAATAGTGCGCATGCTCCGATCAGCATCCCAGAGTGTTCCGGTCAACGCCCTTGCAGTACATTTCCACGACACCTACGGTCAAGCGCTTTCGAATATCCTTGCCTCGCTGGATTTCGGCATCAGGACAATCGACAGTTCTATTGCAGGACTAGGCGGCTGCCCCTACGCCAACGGAGCAACCGGCAATGTCGCGACAGAAAACGTCGTCTACATGCTCGACGGACTCGGGGTCAGTACCGGAGTGAACCTAGACCGCCTGGTCCAAGTGACCGACTTCGTTTCTCGATATTTGAAACGACCGCCGGCATCCGGCGTATCTCGTGCAATGCTCGCTAAACGGACATTGGGTTAGGCACGGTAAATTTGATCCAGGCAGCGGTTCTAGAGCCGCGACAGCCCTGAATCAAGGTCGGCAATAATGTCGTCTGCCGCCTCCAGTCCTATAGACATTCGGATCAAGTCTTCGGTAATCCCGCACATGCGCCGATTCTTCTCAGAGATTCGCGCATGAGTCGTTGACGCAGGATGTGTAATTGTCGTTTTAACATCTCCCAGATTTCCAGTGATAGACACTAGCGATGTACTATCAATGACTTGCCACGCATTTTTTCGCCCGCCCGCCACATCAAAGGAAAGGATGGCGCCGAACGCCGACTGCTGGCGCGCGGCCAATTCATGGCCCGTATGATTCGGCAAGCCCGGATAGTATACATTGCTGACCGCATCATGCTGGGCAAGCCACTGTGCGATTTGCTGAGTTGAACGGCTAGATTCGTACATTCTCAGCGCAAGCGTTTCCATCCCGGTAAAGAAAATCCACGCGTTAAACGGACTCATCGCAGGTCCAGCTGTACGCAAATACCCGAATGCCTTGGCCGCAATGTCGTGATTGCATGTAACAATTGCGCCTCCAACACCCCGCCCCTGTCCATCAAGGAACTTGGTCGCCGAGTGAACAACGACATCGGCACCCAGATCAATCGGGCGCTGCAGCGCCGGCGTACATGCGCAGTTATCTACGACAAGCATGCAATCGCGATGACTTGATGCAATTTCTGCGAGCTTCGCAATATCGACAATATCGCACAACGGATTGGACGGCGTCTCAATAAATAGCATCCGGGTGGATGGCTGTATCGCATTGGACCACCCGTCGATATCAGTGGGGCCAACAAAGTCCACGCCGATATTGAACTGCGTCAGATAATTCGCGAACAGCGAAATCGTAGACCCGAAAAGACCTCGCGCGGCAACAATGCGGTCACCGCTTTTCAGCATCGAGAAACACAGAGTCGAGATCGCCGACATCCCCGACGCAGTTGCAATGCAATAGTCCGCGCCTTCCAATGCCGCAAGGCGCTCTTCGAACGCGCGGGTCGTAGGATTCGTAAACCTCGAATAAATATTGCCGGCTTCGGTCTCGGAAAATCGATCGGCTGCCTGCCTGGCATTCTTGAAGACAAAGCTGGAGGTGGAAAAAATCGGCAGACTATGTTCGCCCTCGTCTGTTCGACGATGCCCAGTGCGAATCGCAACCGTACGCTGGTCTTTCGTTTGCATAAATAATCCGTCTTAGCTAAAGCGAAAACGGACGAATGAAGATTGCGCTAGTAACCGCTTTAGCCTGTGTGTTTAATGCGCCCGCAAGCTGTTTATCAAATCGACGCGTCACAGTAATTTACCCTCGAATTGTCGTTGTGTCAATTCAAGCATTGAATATTAGGACACCTGCATCGGCCAAAGTCCACGATTTTGCTGCAACTGGGCCGCGGTAAAAATTATGGTCGACTGAATTTGATTTTTCTGTTCCCTAGTTTCCATGTCACGGATTAGGCTTGCAACCGGCAATTACTACCTAAGGCGCCTAGAATTTTCACGAACCGCTTTACAGCAGCAAATCATCAATTCAGAACTCATCAAATGACTCATCGACATATCTTCTGCAGTCTTCATTCCGATACGCAACCCAAAGCGGACTGTCATAGTCGTCGCGCCAGCATGGCGAGCGTTCAAAGTTGCGTTGAACCATTTTGCACTGCGAACCCGACCGGTTCGCACAATCGCTCAGCGAAACGGACGCGTAGAACAATTGACAGGATACAACGATGCCGCCTGCTTCAAGCAATTTTCAAGATGCACCCAGGCTTCATCAGGATTTCGCACTTTCGCTTTCGGCATCAGATTGCAAGTCAGCAGCATATTTTCTTTGATTCGCCTCCCAGTCATCCTTGCTTCAGCTTTTCTACCCAACCCCTATTTGCAAAGCTGCAGCCATCGTCACACTTTGACTGGGAGGCGGTTTTTCTGGATGAAAAGTACTCATTCGGCACCTAGAATCTGTCGTCAAAATTGACCCGAATTGTCGCTAATTTCAGGTGTTGGAACTTCAATCTCGAAGAATAATTGCCAATTTTTGCACAAGTTTCAGTAGAAATCACTAACCATTTGTTTTTATTTATTTATGTCCGCTTTCTAAAACAAACGTGCAAGTTGCGAAGACATCTGACGCAGGAGTCAGATGTCTTCTTGGAAACGACTCAGAAATCACCGTATACGCTATGACGATACTCACTGTTTGCGGAACCAAGGGCGGAGTTGGGAAGACAACCCTGTGCGCCAACCTTGCCGGCCTCGTTTCAGACTGGGGCTGGAACGTGCTTTTGATCGACACAGACCCTCAGCCGTCACTTAGCAGATACTTTCCGATCACCGGCCATGCCAAGTACGGAGTTTCCCGTCTGTTTTCGCATCTTGACGTCGACGAATCGATCAGCAAGACCGCGTTGCCGCGCTTGGACATCATTGTTTCCGACGATCCGGGACTAGAATGCGAAAGTCTCCTGCATCGAATTCCGGATGGCAGAAACCGAGTCAAGTCCGCGCTGCAGAAGCTTGCCGGATATGACTTTGTCATCATCGATACGAAAGGATCGGTAAATCCGATGCTCGACGCTGCGCTGATCGCCAGCGACCGGGTGCTTTGCCCGATCGTGCCCGATATGCTCTCGTCTCGCGAATTCATCCGTGGGACACTGCAATCGATTTGCAAACTGCGCCAGACATTCGCCACGTCGCATCACTCAGTTTCAGGCGTTCTGTACCGCACACGCAGGACTATTGACGGGTACAAAGTCACCCGAAACATTCACTCGCTTTTTGAAAATTCTCCCGAATTGCGCATTCTAGCCACCGCGGTGCCTGACCGGATAGTCTATAAAGATGCGGCAACCGCGCAAGTCCCGGTGCATTTGCTCGAAAAGAACCGGCGCCTCGGTGCCAGTGCAAACGAGACGATGACTTCGCTTGCACTTGAATTGTGGCCGATGCTGAGAGACAGCACGGCGCAGATCAAGTCAACGTCCTGAGGTTTTGCCGATATGCCGACACGACCATCAGTCGAAGACGTCATGAGCCGAATGCTTTCGGAAAGCAACGGGGCGCTCCCAAGTTTCAAGGCCGGATTGAAAGACGACATCAAGACAAAGGTGATGATGACCGTTCCGGTAGCGCAGATCGAAACATATGACAAGAACCCTCGACGCGACACAAACCCAAACTACTTGAAGATCAAGGAGTCAATCCAATGCGACGGCATGAATCAACCCCTGGTCATCACGCGTCGACCGGAAAATTCGAACTTCATGATCTACAAGGGCGGAAATACGAGGCTCGTCGCGGTACAGACCCTATATGACGAGACCGGCGACACTCGTTTCGAGTCAGTCGACTGCGTATTTAGCCCGTGGACGGGGTGCGAGTCCGATGCCATAGTCGGGCACCTTCAGGAAAATGAAATGCGCAAGTCGCTGTGCTTCGTCGACCGGGCATGCGGGGTAAAATTTGCGATCGAGCAACTGAAGAAAGAATTGGACCAAGACAATCTATCGCTTCGAGACATCGTCACGCTTCTTTCGTCAAAGGGCTACCCCACCAGCCTCAGTTCCTTATCAGTCATGATCTATGCCGTCGATGTAATCGAGGAATCGATGCCGTATGCGCTGTGCAAGACATTTGGCCGCCCGCAGATTCAACGCATCCGTACACTGGACGGCGCGTCCCGAAAAGTGTGTGCAGAATTCAAGATTCGTGAACAGGAGCATCATGATATTTTCATGCAGACACTTGCGCTGTTTGATGAGGTAACTTGGAATTTTGCGGGTTTCAGAAGGGAGTTGGAGTCTCAAATTGCACATTTAACGGAAACTTCGATTCATGACATATCGTTGCGAATCGACGGCTACATGAATCTCGATGACACACCTTTGAACTCAGATTCAGTGCCTGTTGCCATCGAGCCAAATCATTCGGACTGGAAAGATTCTTGCACAAATTTTGTGCAAGAATCGGGTGTTTACAGTGTAAACACCCAAACGAAGACCGATATTTTGCACAATTTTTGTGCAAACACCAGTTTTTCATCCCTATCGCCTTCCGACAGTTCAACTTTATCGCAAAGCAGCAAAGCGTCCGCGATTCAGTCCCGGAAACAACCCTCACACAAGACAATTCGAACGCCTAATGATCAAATAGCGACAAAACTTCAGATGCTTCGGAAACGGTGCGCGTCGTGCGCAATGTCGATCGCCAGACGCTTTGCATTTCACGAACACCCTCAGACAAAGCGCAAGGTAGTTTCGGACATCGCGTACTGGGGATTGGGATACTTGATTATCGACTTTCCCGCAGAGGCTAAGCAGGCGCGACAACACGACGTTGCACTGCGCGATTGCCTTTGGTGGATCCTGTTTGAATTTTGCGACTTGCCCTGGGCTTTGGAAGCGGATCGACCGACGACGGCCAAAATGGCCGGAGGCGGGTCACTGCTGGACTATGTCCGCACCGCGGATGACAGCGTGCTGTATCGAAGCGCCAGAAACCATCTGATTTGCCCTAGACCGCTAATGAGCCTGTTCAGTGTTTGCTCGCGTCGCGTAGACCCGCAAACGTGGGATGATCTTACTGTTTTGATTGACACCTATCGTTCGATACATCATCTTTCAGTAGAACATAACATCGAATTGTTTCAACAAAATCCATTGGAGGTAAATACCAAGCTATGACCATTAAGAAAGAAACCGAACTGACGCGAGCAATAATCGTGTATTGCCAGCGATGTCAGGAAGAAGGCGATTTCCAGGCTCTTCATGAAATGGGGTTCGGACCTCGCGAAATCAGCGCTTTGCAGTCGCTAACTACCACGGACGCGTTGCGGCTTGCTTCTACGCGTTCACATTTTCTCACCATCAAGATAAATCCGGAGATCTATTGGCGTATGATTGACTACATAAATCGAGAGCATATGAAAAACAGGATCATTGACGATCTAATTCGAAACGAAGCACCGCTGCCCATGGTGCATGCATTGACAGGCATGGGAAGCAAGGAGTTCATACAGAAACGGCACCAGTACGGTCTGGGCGTTTCGTCCCGAGGGAGGCCTGCCACACCAACTCAGGAAATTGCTGACAGGGTGTGGGTCGTGCTTCAGAGTTCGTTTGAATCCAGCCAGAGGCTCGGAGCAAAAGAATTCATGGGCATCTACGAGGCATTGAACTCCGAAGTGTCATTGCGGGTCATCTGGTTCCTGACCAAGCAATGGGACCGCGACGGGTCGCTCAAGACGCTATTTCGCACCGCGAACTAGCGGCGCCCAACTCTTTTTTGGATCGGCGACCTAAGTGAACACTCGCGTGAAGACGAGAGAACCGCTTCGGCTAATTCAGGCATTTCCTGCCTGAACGTTCATTCGTTTTCGCGCGAGACCTTCCATGATTCATTCCAACCAATCACCGAGCAAGCTGGACAAGGTCCTTGCTGCAATTGATTCATTTCGCAGCCACGACCGAAAATTGTCCGGCATGATCTACACGGACAACTGGCACGATTCCCATCCGAGAATGCTGATTCTCGATCCAGTACTGAATCCCTACGACAAGGTAGTCTGGCTGGTTATTCGTTCACGCTGCTCACCCGGGATGTCACTGACAGCGTTTCCCACCTACGACGACATCCAGTCAAGCCTGCAGATTTCGAGAGGAGTTGTGGCTACATCGATTACCAAACTTCGACTGACACGATGGATTACGCTGCTTCGGCGCGAGCGGGTCAGAAACGCAACCGGGCAATTCATAAAGGATGGAAACATCTACATGATCCACGGCGAGCCTGTATCGCTGAGCGACACTTTTGAACTGGATGCAAACTACATGGCATTTTCCTACGAATGTGCAAATCATAGGAACAGTGACGTACGGAAAGTTGCAGCGACAATCACAACTACTTTCAAGTGCGAAATTGACAGCGACACTGACCCGCTTAGCGACCAGCATCCATTCACCCGGCGACTTGAGGCATGGAAAAACCGGGACGGGGATCAGAACTCGCAGTTCTATAGCTACCACCCAAAAGCGATCAGCAATCCCGACCTCCCCAAGGACGACGGCGATGAACATCAAGACCTATCAGGCAAATCGACCGTAGTTCACGACATGAACCACGGCGAAAAGCAATCCCGTACAGTTCACGAAACGAACTCGAACAGTTCTGTAGAACGATTTGTCACTGTTAGTAGTAGTAAAAAAAATAAATATTACCACTTACCGACTGAGACCAGTTCATGTGAATTGAGCGACTTGATTTTCCCAGACTCGCTGACTTCCAATCAGAGATATCTGGCAAAAATTTGCCTGAGTCGGCTGCCGGATCAGTTGCCGGAGCCTCCGATGCCGTGGACCCGATGGGAGCAGGTGCTGCTGGACGAGCTTTGCGGGCGGATACAGATCGGTATCGACGGCAAGTATGAGCCTGTGCACAATCCCGTGTCGCTCCTTTCCACATACTGCAAACGTCTGACTGAGAATGGCTACGGACTGAAATCCGACGGCAGGTTTCAGATCGAACTGGCTGAATCCGTATATGCCAAGCGGACCAAGCGTGCCCAATCCATCAAAGCGTATGAAGCGGCAAAAGAAAGCCGTCGTCAGCAAATAGCGCAGGAAGTTCGCAACAGGCGCAAATAGCGTTTCGATTTCAATCGTTTTCTCAAGTCGAACCGCGACACTGAACTAATTCTTCAGCCTGTCACATCGATCACCTAGCACCTCATTCGGCGGCTTAATGCGCAAAGTGCCATCGAAGTCGATGGCCTATCTATCGGATTTTGCCTCCTGAAAAATATCGATGAATTTTGTTTGATTTTTCGCTTTGCCATTCGTGAATCAGTTCCTACGATGAACGTCAATCGGTTCACAACACAAGTCTATTGGCATGAAGCACAGAGAAATCTATTGCACAATCACAAATCAGTTCATTCGGGCGCTATATGAAGGAGCGCCTCCGTGGATACGCCCCTGGCGCCGTATCAACTGCAGTTACGGACGCCCAATGAATGCACTCAGCGGACGCAAGTACTCCGGCATCAACATCCCGATTCTCTGGTCCGCAGCAAGCACAAAGAAATACGACCACGATCTTTGGCTGACATTCAAGCAGGTTTCTAGACTGAACGGACGGGTTCGCCGCGGCCAGAAAGGCACCCTCGTTGTAATGTACCGCCAAGTGCAGATACCAAAGAGAAATGTCGATGGCATTGCATTGAAAGGCGATAACGGCCAACAACTGATGTCGACGATCAAACTGATGAGAGGCTTCACGCTGTTCAACATCGACCAGTGCTCCAATTTGCCGGATAAGATTCTGCAAAGCACGGACGATACAAATCAGTCGACAAAGTGGGATTCTCACGCTGCCGCTGAGGAACTCGTTCAGAGCACAGGTGCAAACATATGCCATCACGGCAACAACGCATGCTACTACCCCAGAAATGATCAGATCACGATTCCGCCGCGAACCAGTTTCGCGACCACCGGCGGCTATTACAGCACAGTCCTGCATGAACTGGTTCATTGGACCGGCAGTCACAAACGCTTGGCGCGACCCGGCATTACTTCTGACTGGATTCGAGATTCGCCGGAATATGCCTTTGAAGAACTGGTTGCCGAAATCGGCGCCGCCTACCTATGCGCTGACTTGGGAATTCCTGGCCGATTGCGGCACGAGGGCTACGTGCTTTCCTGGATAAAGTCCTTGGAGCATGACCCGCGAGCAATTTTTAGAGCGAGCAATCTTGCCTCGCAGGCGGCATCCTACATTTTCATGCTGGCAAACGGCGACAACAGACCGCATTACGATGTTCCAGATTCACAGGTCGAAAACCGAGTCGAAAAATAGCTCGAGCGTATTTGTATTTTTTCTTTGACTCGATGCCATAGGTAGCGCAGGATTGCGATCATGACTTTTCATATTTACAGAATGTTTTCAATTGCGGTTCCGCTGCTGACGTGCTGGAATACTTCGCTCGGCGGCTCGGACATTCAAATTGACCGCTATACCCAGCAATCATATGCGCCGTCGTCCGAACAAAGCGACCTCCTGTCCGTAGTCGTCAAAGTAGACTTTCCTGCATCGATTGCCAGCGTCGGAGGCGCAATCGATTACCTCCTAGCGCAATCGGGCTACGCGCAGCGTAATACGGATCGTATCGAACTTGAACGCCTATTCAGCATGCCTTTGCCAAGAGTGCACCGGTCTATCGGGCCGATTCCGCTTAGAACTGCTCTCGAAATGATTGCCGGAAAACCTTGGCAAATTGTCGAAGACCCGCTGGAGCGAACGGTAACATTCGAATTGAAGGAAGGCTATACGACAAGATTCGATGAAATTCAGCACTCGGGGAATCACAGCGAAGACGAAGGATTGATTTGGAAGTACGGTTCGAATCAGGACATGGTGACACCGGTCAGCAATGAATCAAGCCCGTGGCAGTTCGACGAATCATTGACCCTTTACCAGAATATCGACTCTTGGGCGACGAAGGCCGGCTGGCATCTTGACTGGAAGAGTCGCCACGACTACGAAATATCGTACCCGTCAGAATTTACCGGCACAATCAAGGACGCCGTGGCACAGGCGCTTGACTTCTACCGGGCTGCGCCTGTACCTCTGATGGCGAAATTCTACGATGGCAATTCAGTTCTGGTTATTGAGCCGCTTCGATGATGGCCACGATGAACAAAGCGACTGCAGTTGGCTGGGCGTTTGCACTCATCACGCTGTTCTTTGGGCTGACAGGCTGCAATTTGCCGCAAAAGGCACAATCGGAAGCTGAGTCTACGCGGCACGATATTGACCAAGGCATCACGCGCGGGCGCGCGGCGCTCAACGAAGACCCGGACTATGTGGTCGAGCTTCCCACTTCCTATCTCGGCTCACGCTCACCCATACGTATTCAGCCACTGCACAAGGAAATTCCGCCGCAGTTGCATACGCGTGTCGACTTGAACTTCGCCGATTCCATTACCGCCGAAACTCTTGCCCAGATTCTCGCAGCAGAGACTTCACTTCGCGTCGTCGTATCTTCCGACTTGCGATCGAAGCCGCTGCAGGACCTGAATTGGTCGGGTGCTGCTGTGGACCTACTTGACCGGCTGTCCGGGCAGTACGGCATCTACTGGCGGTGGAAAAACTCAAAGATTGAACTATTTCGCAAGGAATTGCGCTACTGGACGATCTACTTTCCTGGCGTTAAATCCAAATGGGTTGCCACGATTGGTCTGTCCGGCACCGTATCCGGCCGCGGCGGGTCTGATCTGAGCGCTGAAGATCATGTAACGGTATCGATGGATGATTCGACGCTGTGGGCAGAAATCGAAGCAACCGTGCGGGAACTTCTTTCCCCTGACGGGGCAGTCTCAATCAGCCCGCAGTCGGGGGAACTGGCGATAATTGACACACCTGAATCACTTGACCGGATCGATGAATGGGTGCGAAACAAAAATCGCCATCTTACAAGTCAGGTGCTGCTGGCTGTAGAGCTGTATGAAATTGAGCAATCGGATAAGGGCGAAAGCGGGTTTTCCGTGGAAGGATTCGTGCAGCTTGCTCGCAAGAGCGGGCTTGTCACCCTCACGTCGGTAAACAATGCCGACGAATCGCTAGTCAGCCTGAAGCTTGAAGAGTCCGATCTTCCTGATTTTCATAACGTTGCCGCCATCATTCGGCAGTCGGCCGGAGAAAGCCGGGTTTCTAAACTGACTTCCTCGGTCGTGCGCGGATTGAACGGACAGCCGATGCCTGTCTTTTTCGGAGATGAGACATCGTATCTGCAAAAAAGAGAGGTCGTAGAAAACGAAAACGGCACGTCCGTGCGACTGATTCCCGGTACGCTGCAGGACGGCATCGCACTAAACGTGGTGCCCAGAATTCTTCCGGATACCAATCAGATGATCCTGCATGCGACGATACGGACGACGTATATTAAATCGATCAGTCGCTTTCCTGCCAATGCGGGGCCGAACGATCCGGTCATTCAGCTGCCGGACTTGGAAACCCGTTCAATGCTGCTTCCAGTTCTGCTGCGTTCCGGAGAAACTCTGGTTGTCGCCGGTCTCGACACCCGACGAACCGCCCAAGGCGGTAATAAAGGCCTGCTGTCGATCGGAAAATCAGCCGAAGCTTCACGTACCAGCCTCATCCTGCTGATTACGCCGCGAATCATCGAGCCGGACCTTGAAATCGTCCAACTGCTCTCGGCTAAGCAGGTCTGACCGATGGCTATATTGAAATGCAACGACATGAGACTGGCTGTCGGACTGAGTTGGCTGGAACCTCGTTCAGTTTCCGCCAACGTGCGCGAATCAAAAGTGCAGCGCGATATCAGATCGCTAAAACCCGCACCGTCGGGCTATGCCCTGATCGCCACAAGAGACGGTCTTCAGACAGGCATCACATACAACAGTGAAGAAATCAATTGTCAAAGCGCTGCCGCCTGGCTGGCTGCGGCGCTCCCATCTGCCATCGTCATCGAGCAAATTGACACGAACAGCTATTGGCTGTGCGCTGTCGAGCACGGCGCGATATTTCCATCAGGCGACGTGGTCGGCGACCGCGATCAGATCGCCACGCGGCTTGACGAACTGCAGATGGATGCAGCGGGAACAGAAATTCCCTGCTATGACAGCACTGGAGATTTCGAATCCTTATCGCATGCCGTCAAAGCCAGCTTTCTTGAAATCGTCGGAGATTCGGACCCTGACTCCAGAGGCATCTGCAAGTCTTTATCCGCACGCCGAATCAAGCATCCAAAGCTGGCATTGGCGGCATCGTTTTCGATAGCTTTGGCCGTGCTTGGCGGCTGGCATGCCTACCAGCTGTACATGGCACAGGCCAAGCAGGCCGAAGTAGCCAATGCGCCGGGGCCGGATTCAGCGTTTGTACAGGAAAAACTGCAAGTGGAGACCGATCTAAGTCAAAACGCAAGCGCCCTGTTGAACCGTTTCCTGAAATCGGTGTACCGCCGTCCGGTGCGCGCTGGCGGCTGGCGCGTGGTGTCGCATGAATGGAATGCCGACAAGGTCGAAACAGTCTGGGCACGGAATCACGGTGACATTTCGGACCTGGCCGGGCATCTTCAAACACGCGCTTGGCGTCTGGATGAGTCATCCGGCACAGTCACGGAAACATTCGGTCTGCCGGCTCCCGCTTCGGAAGTAGCGCCAGCAGAGACGCGGCTGGGCGGCTTGACTGAGCGCCACGACTTTCTAGATACGCTTGCATCAATTCCCGGTCGCTGGACGCTCGAACAAGCAAGAACTACAGGCAGAAAATTCCATGTCAACAAATCCGTGCTGCATGGTTCAAGCAACTCTTTGAAGGCAGCGATTGCTGCAGCTGAGCGATTTGGGAATCGGCCAGTCACACTCACCCGAATCCGCGTCGATCTATCCGATGCGGTCAGTTGGAGTCTGCAAGGTGAATACTATGAATCCACACATTAAGGCTGTCCTGCCGGCTATGTTTCTAGCGCAGATAAATACGGCGCTCGCAGTAGACGGATCTGCAAACTTCCCAGTCGAATGCAAGTCCAGTACAAAAACCGTCGAGTTACTGGACTGCCTGCAAGATCAAAGGGACATCTTGCAAGCTGTTCTTGCGTACGAAGAAGTTCTGGCACAAATTGAGAAGGCAAAGGCGGAGCGCGCAGACGCCGCCCATGCGCCACCATCGCCGGCTATAGAGCCAGAAACGGACAGCGCGCTTATGCGGGCCAATTGGTTCGACGAGAATTTGCAAGTCTATGCGATTGCAGGCAGTCCTGAACAATTGACGGCGTACGCACGCTTGAACGGGCGCGAGTTCCGGCTTAGGAAAGGAGATGTCATTCGCCTGGCAAGAGTAATCAATGTTCATTCCCGGGGCATTGACCTGTCTGTCTCCGGGTTCCAGTTGTCCATCGGCCTATCCGGCTCGGTACAGGAATATGAGTAGCGAAGTTCCAAAATTCAAAGTTCTGCTCACAGGAGTTTCGGGAACTGCGATAAAAATTGATAAGCAGGAGCAGGCGTTTGTTGCTGCGGTATCTGAAGACAGTCCACCGACGGCAGCTTACATCCTGTACACCTCGCTGCAATTTCCAGTTCGATTGAAATCGAGATTAAGGGAGAGTCTGAAGCGCCTCAATATTCAAGTCATCAAACAAATCGAGATTTCCAGCGAGCAACTCGAAGCCATCTACGCCCAGTGGGATGCCGGAGACTCGAATTCCAAGCCGATGGACTTGGACTATGTGCGCTATCGGGACGATGTTCGGATCTTATTGGCACGCGCGGTGGCAGACGGAGCGTCCGACATTCACATTGTTCGACGAAGAAAGACCGCGACAGTAAGTTTCCGCGTTGATGGCCGGGTTGTCGACCATGGAGAGTGGACGGAGTCGCAGGCTGACAGAACCTGCCGGTTCATATACGAAGTAATGGGAGACGAACAGGAGGTGACCTGGAACCGCCATGAACCTCAGGATGCGGTACTCGACACAATCTTGCCGGACGGCGGACGGGTAAGAGTCAGAATCGGCACCATTCCAGCCTCTCCTGACGGATATGACATGGTGCTGCGAATTCTGCCGGGCAGCGGAGAAACAATGACGTTGAATGAACTCGGCTATGAGCCTGGACAGGTACGCCTGATTCGACGGTTCGTGCGACGTTCGACTGGCTTGGTTGTCATGGCCGGCGGAGTCGGCAGCGGCAAGAGCACCTCAATTGTCGCCATGCTTCACGAGGAATTGGATATGCACAGCGGTCGGCTTCGGATCATTACTGTAGAAGACCCGCCGGAGCGCGTTATCAGCGGCGCGTCGCAAGTACCGGTTGTACGCAGACGGGGGATGGCGGCCGACGATGAATTTTCCTTTGCAATTCAAGGCGCGCTTCGTTGCGATCCCGACACATTGATGGTCGGCGAAATTCGCGACTTGCAGTCCGCTGTGTTGACAATCAAGTTTGCTCAATCGGGACACAGGGTCTATACGACAGTACACGCTTCGACGGCTCTTGGGATCGTCGGGCGCCTGACTGGAATCGGCGTTGAGTCATCGCTGCTGTGCGCGCCAGACATCCTAAAGGGACTAATTCATCAGTCGCTTGTTCCGTTGCTGTGCCCGAATTGCAGAATAGGCGCAAATCAATGGCTCCAAGCATCGGACCCGGGTCAACGGCGGAATCGATTTGTCGAACGGGCCGTGATCGCTCTGGAATCGCGGGGCTTTGAATCGAATCGGCTTTCATTTCGCGGTTCCGGCTGCGAGCAATGCCGTCAAAACGGCGTGACCGGACGCACCGTTGTATCTGAAATAGTCGCTCCGGACGATCAACTGCTGGACCTTCTTCGTCGCGGAGACTTTACTTCGGCCAAGCGTCAATGGCTGGAAAATCTGAACGGGCAGCCTGCCATCGAGCACGGGGTTCGCCTTATTGCAAAGGGAAAAGTCGCTCCGACAGACGTAGAGTGGAGGATCGGCCCGCTTGAACCTCTGGCGTCATCACTGAGATCAAATCTCGCATACATTCATACTGGAAATAACGATGCAACAATTGCTTGACCGGATCATCAGGCTAATCGGCCTAGTCAGATTCCGTCTTTCTCCTTCGGCGCGATGCGGACTCTGGGAGCGCATCGGCTCGCTCACGGAAGGCGGCGTGCCAATCGGAATCGCAATGGACTTCCTTAGCCAGAGCCAGGTGCACGGCGCAATGAGCGGATTTGTGCAGCATCAAGCCGATGCCATGAAATCTGCCCGTTTTTCCGACGCGGCGCAAAACTGGATTCCCCGCGAGGAATTACTTGTCATAGAACTGACTCAGGAGGGACGTATCGCGGAGGGATTCGCGCAGGCCGCACAAATCGCCAGCGTGCGCGCAAAATTGGCAACGACCCTGGCAGCCGGGCTCGCCTACCCCTGCACTTTGCTGGCAATCGGAGGCATCGTATTGTCAGTGCTTCCTCAGTACGCACTGAACATCATGGGCGGGGTCCTTGATGAGCAGCATTGGCCTGCTGTTTCCGTTAGCGTACTGCGGTTCTCTGAATGGCTGCGCAACTGGGGGATTTTCACATGCGCCGGATTGATGCTGCTTCTTGTGGGATCGCTGACTTCCGCATCAAGATGGTCTGGCAGCGTGAGGGCGAAACTCGAATGGTTTCCGCCATTCGCCATCTATCGAAAATTCGCCGGCCCCGAAGTGCTCGTCGCCTGGCTGGCGCTGATGCGCGCAGGAGTGCAAAGACTGCGGGCTCTTGACCAGCTGGAGCGGGGGCTGCCAACCTATCTGGCCGCCCACGTTAGAACCATGCGTTCCCGCCTTTATTCGGGCGCACCGATCGAGTCTGCGCTGAATACTGGATTATTTTCGGATGAAACTCTCGAAGATTTAAGAATCTACGACCGCATTGGAAAATTCAGCGAGCGGTCCGACCGCATCGCCGCTGAAGACGTAGAGCGCGCCTTGGCCAATCTTGAACGAATGACCAAGGCCTTGTCGGCATTTCTGCTGCTTCTCATTGCAGCGGTCGCAATCTGGATCTACGTCGGAATCGCGAACGTGGCATTTTCCATCCAGCAGTCAGTTTACTAAATTATTTTCAATTACCTAGGAGCGAAAACAATGATCAAATCAATTACAGCAAAAATCGGACAGCCAAGAACTGCCGAAGACAATCTCGAACTCGGCGCAATCACGGTTGCCGAAACTCTGATCGCGCTGGGCGTAGGCGCAACTGTACTCGCCGCCGTGTTTGCCGGGGTCCCGGCATTGATTGAATCCCGAAACGCATCAAGCGGACTATCAGGATTGGCTCAAATCGCCACATCAATACGCGCCACATTCGGAGGACGAAACGACTTTGACGGCCTGACTACCGAATTGGCGGCGGACCTGTCAGGTTTTCCGCGCAATTTCATTTCCGGCACAAACGTCAGGCATCCATGGGGCGGCGACATAGCCATTGCAGGAAACGGTCAGAACTTCACAGTCACATTTGAAGACATGCCGTCCAATGGCTGCTCATCGATGGTCGCCGCGTCGGTCGATATCGCTGAAACCGTATCCATCGGCGGCACTGAAGTCGATCTGGCGCCGGATGACGAAAATACGGCACCGACCAATATCGGCAATTTGTGCTCAGCCTCCACGCCTCCCGATGTCGCCTGGGTCTTTTCAAGCTAGGCTTGGCAAGTTACTTGTTGAAGAGCTATGCCATGAAAAAACAACTCGGAAAATTTACCAGACAGCGCAATGTGAGACGACAACGCGAACTTGGCGCGGTCACCGTAGTCGAAGCCTTGATTGTCATCTCCTTGGGAATTGCTCTGTTTATTGCGTGGGCGCAAATGCAAGCGCAGGAAACCAATGTGAAAAAGGCGCGTGAGGCAGGCCGCGCGATAGCAGCATATGCCAAGGCGGCATCGGTCATGCTGGCTGAAGACCCTCCTGCGGCAGATACTGTGCTCGCAATTACCGATCTGCAAGATTGCAGCGATCCAAGCATAAAGCAGTTTCTTCCTTGCAATTTCGCCGCGCAAACGGCAATTCCGTTCGCGACCGCCGCGGACGGATCGCCGGTCAAACTCTCTGACCTTAGGATCAATGTCGCAGTTTCGCCTGACGGAGTCACTGGGACAATCGACTTTGGAATTTTTCGCAACGGCAATGATGACAACAGCGACAACTTACCGGATGCGCGGCCCGACCTGGCCGCAATCGCCCTTTCCGAGGCCAACGAAAATTCCGGCGCAGGAGTGCTCGGGTACTATGTCGTCGAGTTTCGACGCGACGATCCTGCAGGATTGGAGCGTGATCCTGGCGAAGCGGGATTTGACCAATCTGAAATCGATGCCTTGGCCGGGTTGCAGGCCACAGTAGGCGCTATCGAAGGCGACGCTCCATTCTTGCGACTCGACGGATCCAATCGCATGGTCGGCGGCATCACTTTCGAAAACATGATGGCGATCAGTCCAGCTGGTAGCGGACTTGAGGTTACCGGAGGCGGAGACTTGTCTGTCAGCAGCGGCGACATTGTTTCAACAGGAGACATTCTGGCCGCATCGCTGGATGTCGCATCGGCGACCGTGAGCAATTCACTGCTGATCGAGGCTGACTTCGGGGCGCAGGGCAAAGGTTTTCAACATCTTGATCAACGCTCTGACATCGCCCGGATTGACGGCGATGTACTGCGGATCGACACCGATCTTCGTGCACTGACAGGAGATGTGCGAAGCAACACGCAAGACATTGAAGACTTGGACGCTACGGTCGATAAGAATACAGAGAAGCTTGAAGAGCATTCAAAGCGAATTGACGACTTGAAAGATGATGATACGACGACGTCGCCCACGATATGTTCGCCGTCGCTAGGCAAGGTCAAATCCGATCAGAAGAACCTAGGGTATCACTATAACAGCCATGACGATTGGAAGTGCGTTAAGACCAGCGACTACTGCAAGGTTCAGACCCGAAGGCCGTCGAACGGAATCACCAAAACCTATCAAGTCAGAAATTCATTGACTCTTGCGTGCCAGAATCGATCCATTACATTCTTCTCATACTGCCAAGTTGTCCGCAACGAAGACTGCGTGAAGTAGCGTGTTTGCCGCGAATGCGTCAATCTTCCGAATTTGCCTTGTCCAGTTCCTTGATTGACACTGCAGCATTGACTGCCCTGGTCGCGATACTCGCAATTCTGGCTGTTTGCGATCACAAGACAAACCGTCTTCCTGATCATTTCACGCAACCGCTGGTATGGCTCGGACTGCTCGTAAATACAAGTTCCTGCTTCGCGACGCCGGCCGAGGCGGTATTCGGCGCAGCCGGAGGCTACCTGAGCATACGCATGGCGCATGACATTCGCCTTGCATTGCACGGAAAGCCCGGCATCGGACTGGGAGACGCAAAGCTGCTTGCCGCCCTGGGCGCCTGGTTCGGATGGCAGGTTCTGGCTCCTGCAATAATCGTTGCCGCAACACTAACCCTGGCAGTCTATGCACGGCAAAATCGTCCTATGCCGCTCGGAGTCGGTCTATCAGCCGCCGGAACTGGCTTGGCATTGCTGGAAATTCCAGGTAGTTTCAGCTTTGCCTAAGCATCGGAATCAGTCGGCATGCACACGAAAGAATCGCTCCAGCAAGAGACAACTCGAATCCCATCCAATGAAATCCATGTGACCAAGCAAGAGGTGACGACCAATGCTGCCAACAATATCAGTCAATGAATCACTGCCCGCACAGCAGTCAGACTCACGCCGGTTATTCTTGCAAGCGGCCAATTTCGCGCGACGACTCGGATTCCATGCAGGAAATTTGAGTTGCACAGTGACGCATGCGAACTCAGCGACAGTGAAGTTTCAGCGTCACTGCGCATGCGCCACCCGAATCGCAGCACTATGCGCAATTGTGATGATGGCGATTTCAGCAGCAAACGCTCAATCCCAGAACGTTGTCGAGATCCTAGGACTTGCGGAGCCGGAAGTCAGTGCGGGCGATCATGCTATCGCCAAGCTTGACCCTGAATCCGAAGACCTTGGAGGCGGCGGTCTGCCGAATCGAGAGACTCAAGGTAAACGTGCTTCGGCGACAGCGCATTCGTCAAGTATTGAATCCGTCGTAGAAAATGTGCAATACAGACTTCAGTCCAACGAGGACGCGCATGCATACTTGGACAGACAACTGTCGAGCATAGAAATTACTCAGCGGGCGATTGTCGAATCATTGGATCAGATGTCGGGAAGCACATTGGCCGACATCCTGTCACGATTGAGCGTCCTAGAGCACAAACTGACTGACATTGCCGGTGAACTGATTCGGCCAGAGTCCGCAAACGGGCAGGATAAGCGAGTGCGGCCGCCGTTTGCTCTCATCGCAATTGACTTGTGGCATTCCAAGTGGAATGCCGTAATTTCGCTCGAGGGGCGCTTGGCGATGCTGGCTCCCGGCGAAATTCGAACAGGTTGGCGTCTGATGTCGATTGACCCGACAAAGCGAACTGCCCAATTCCAGCACACATTGTCCAAGCACGACATCATCCTTGAAGTGGCGCAGTGAGACTGAAAGTTCTTATCTTGTGCATCTGCTGGGTCGGCCCATGCGCCGCCCAGACTGAATTCGACTACTCGCGAACATCGGAATCGAATGCAGATTACAGTGAGAATCACCCTGCCAGAGCTTGGGGGCTGACAGAACGCGAGTGGACTGCGGTTGATGAATTAAGGGTCAGCAACAAAGGAATGATTTCCGATCAGCTGACTCCTTTGGAAATGCTAGGAATATTCTCTACCAGCCTTCAAGACCGGGAACGCTACGCTACCATGTTTGCACAGCGCCAGATTGAACTGCTTGACGCCATTGCCGAGTTCGAAACGGCATATGCCGAAGCAATAAGGAAATTGACCGCGGAAAAAAGTGCCCGTCAAACTGATAGAAATCGTATCGTTCTGATCACTCCGTATCAATGCCAATCGGCGAGTTGCCGGCACCAGCTGGATCAGGCAGTCGTTCACGCAACCAAGGGTACGTTCGTCGATATCGTGATACGCGAGCGGTTGACCGAACTGCAATCCCGGATATGGGCAGAAGGCGCGAAAATTCCTCGGCAGCTGATTCGCAGCGGTCAAATTACGATCAATCACTCCCGCGGCAGACCTATCAATCTTCCGGACGGCTTCATCGGTCTGAGCAAATGAGCAGCTAGAACTCTTATCCGCAGACTTACGGGATCACTGTGCAACTCACAGATGATTCTGCGCCTTCGATTTGCCAAATGGGCGCCATCGCGGACACCTTGGCAAGATCAATTGCGCATCGCATGCCTGTCTGCCCGCTGGCGCCTGGCACCCTCATTGCCTATATCACCGGAATCGAACTTCGATGTCCGATGAGCAATCAGGGGAATGTTCTCAGTAAAAAAATTGCAACCTGTCCGTCAAATCGTCCATTCTCGAAAAAATTATGTCGCAGGCAAATTGAATTAGTTGTTCATTGTCTGAGTTTCGTGCTGTATACGTCCACAGCATGAAACTTATGCAACACAATTTACTTGCGACCATCATCGTCGTTGCGGGCATAGCGGCTTGCGCCCCCAGCAAAGATCGACATGTTGGACGTCCGCCTGAAGCAACTGCCAGCACGCCTGTTGTTATTCCGGCGCACAGCTACGCAATCGAGCGGACCAACTCTCGAGAAAAGATCACACTTATTCGTGTCGCGCGGCAAATAGAGGAGCTGAGCCATTTGATCGCTGAAGCGCAAAGCGCTGCAAATCCGGACGCAAGAATTCACTTCGACTACAGACGCTTTCGCTACGATCTTAGGTTGATCGCCTCAGGCATTGACGCACATATCAACCGGCCCGATTACACCCCGCGATCGATTGAAGCCATACCGAGCAGTTTTCGTCAGTAGCAGGGCTGAAAAATACCAATCCTATGTCTTTATCCGCAGAACTGTTGAAAACCATTATCGGCTCGACCGTCGCCGCCTCTTTCATTTGGTGGTGGATCTGGGTCGTTCACGCTGCGCTAACACAGCTAAGGTCAAATCAATTGACATTTTTCGGCATGCTAGGCGAATGCTCACGCTCGTTCTTTGTCGCTCTAGTCGTTCTTACACTCATTGCATTTCTTTGATATGAAGCAATTTTTCGTCAACCGCAGCAGTGCTATGCGCCTGATTCTGCCAGCTGTCGCCGCTGTGGCGCTGGCATTCGCATGGGAAGTATGCATTTCGCAAGGCACATTGCCGCCGCCTCCGAAAATCGGAACGGCATCTTTAGACAAGAACAATCCGGTAGCCTATCTCACCTCAAGCATCAAATACATCATATTCATAGGGCTTGGCATGGTCGTAATACTCGCGATTCTTGCTTTCTCGGGCGGTTTGATTTCAGAGGTCAATGAAGCGAGAAAAAAAGGTGAGTGGGGGCGGTTCGCAGTATTTTTCGGTGCAGGAATACTAGTCATTCTCGTCGTAATATTCGGAGCGTGGTGGGGTTCGGAACGGCTTGCGACCCTCATTACCTGATCAGCTCCTGTCGAGTTTCGCTAAGGAAGGTTCCAATGCCGGTGTCGAAATCAATTCATTCGCAAGCCAGCGCATCGCGACCAGTTGCGGCAGCACTCGTCGTACCGCACCTTGCGATGTATTCCAAACCGCTCAGGAAAGGAATCCACGTTTTGAAGTCCGCGCGTCCTGGCCAATACCGACTGCATGAGCAGCCAAGTCGTCAGGACTGGCGGAAGGAGACGATGAAACAACGCCCGACAAAACAGTGGCGAACCGCCTGGGCAATTTGGTCGCGGTTAAGACATTGTTTTTCGCCATGCCGCTGACCCCGTGCTCGCCATTGGATTTCGAGACTCCGCTGTATCAGGGATGCGGCGCAACCGAGTTGCTGTCTCTGACGATTATCGTCTCTTTAGTTTGCCTGCCGATTTCCCTGATTGCAGCAATGTCGCTATTCGACGGTGTTCACGTGCTCTTTGTGTCGTTCGCGCTTCATATCACCAGCACTCTCGCCGTTGTCATGTTCACAGCAATTGTCTACCGTCGCATCAAATACGGCAAACCGGAAGGCTGGATTATCCGGGTCTTGGCGTGCTGGATGCATCCTGGAATTGCAGAGCAGTTGGCGTACAAATCAGGACACTGGCGAACATGCAGGGAAAACAGACTATGACTCGACGCTATGTTCATGCCGATGCAAACCTGTACAGCCATATTCGCACGCTTCGAATAGCCGCCGGCGTCCTGTCGGTCGGGCTTCTTGCAGCACTGCTGGGATGGCATAGCGCTACAACCAACCAACGCGTCAGCATCCCGCCCGACCTGCGCTACGGCGGGCAAGTGACGCTGAACTCGATTCATCCTTGGGAAGTCTACAATTTCACAGGCTACGTCTGGCAGCAGCTGAACAGATGCAAGCAGGATTGCCTGTCTGACTATCCGGGCAACCTGGACAGGCTGACCGCATTCGTCACCCCTGCTTTCAAAGCCTGGCTCAGGCACGACAGCGTACAGCGTGCAGCTGAGCTGAAGGGACGCACCAGATATCTTGTGCCGACTCCGATTTCCAGCTATCAGGATTCAGTCATCAGCGAATCGCCAACCAGTTGGAACGTACTTCTAGACGTCGAGTTGAACGAAGACATAGGCGGCGTACCGGTGAAGCGTCTACGGGTTCGATTTGCCATTCGCGTTCTGTATCGACCGATCGACCCGGAATCGAATCCATGGGGTCTACTCCTGGATTCGCTACTCGGACCGCCCGAGCGTATTGCATAGGATGAACTCATGAACCGTCACACTATTTCCGCGTATTCAGTAATACTTTCAGGCGCCGCTCTCTCATTCGTCTGCGCTGTTCATGCGCAAGCGATCGAATACCTTTGGACAGGGAATCCGATTGCACTCGAATTGTCGACCGAAATCGAGCGAAGCGTCACGGTTGCAAACGCAGAATCAATCAGTGTCGGCATTCCCGCAATCCTGAACCACCGTCTGGATTTGCAAATCATCGGGAATCAATTCTGGATGACACCTGCCGAGGAATTCGAACCCACGCGAATCGTCGTGATGGCGAGGCCGCAGGGCAGATTGATTTTCGAGATCAGCGCAAGCGCCGACTTTCGTGCGAACCCGCCGGTCACGGTCCATTTTTCCGGGCCCGAATCTGATGCCACCAACGTACAGAATGAGCAAGCGCATGGATTCGCTACTTTGACCCGATGGGCGGCGCAGCAACTGTACGCGCCGAAGAGGCTGCTAAAGCCATTGTCGGGCGTGGTTGGAATTCCAATTCGCACAGAAGCAGTGGATTTGTTTCGCTGCGC
Source organism: Arenicellales bacterium (assembly GCA_965214615.1). GTDB lineage: Bacteria > Pseudomonadota > Gammaproteobacteria > Arenicellales > JAJDZL01 > CBDAUN01. The sequence continues at coordinate 1,385,545 of OZ243952.1, read as the reverse complement.
AAACCGAACTCCGACCCTGTGTGCCGGTTCGGTTGTATCGGCGCCGATCGCAAGTTGGCGTTCTTCACGGCATTTCATTACTGCCGTTCAAATTGCAAACAATCTGGATCAAAGCGTCGTACTGGATCCGCGCGAAATTCTAGGGGCTTGGCGAACAGCGTCGTTTCTTCATGCAAAACTCGGTCCGAAAGGGGCGCCGCAAGACAATACCGTTGTCTTGCTGATTTCGGATTTTCCATTTTACGAATCGTTGCGTTCGCAAAGCTAGTGGCCATTCGATCCCTAATTGTATTTGCCTTTGTAGCAACTGTCGGAATGATCGTCTGGCTCTCGACACCGTTTAAATTTCCTCTGTCAGGCATGGCGCTCGATCCGAATCAGGGAAAATCCGACTCTCAGCACTCGGAACTCACCGACCGTGACAGTGCAGCCGAAGAGGTACGGGCCGTTGCGGCCAAGATTTCGAACATTGAGCAAATGATTGCTGACGGACAAGACTATGCCCGGTCGGAACGAGAGCGGATGCGCGAGGAATTCCGTTCCGTAATCGAGCAGGAGCGAATTGATGGTAAATCGCAACAAGATTCACAGTTGCTTCAGAGCATGGAGCAGTCAGTCCTCGCCTTGAGCACACGCATTGACAATCTGGACCGGCGGTCGCTATCGCAGCAATCCCTCGCCGCTTCCGGCCTGACAGAACCGGCAGCAGCATTTACATGGCATGAATCCGTTGACGCCCTTTCCTTTGCGGACGCTCAAGTCCCGTATTCTCAGCCGCAAGGTGGCTTCGAAGCTTCCTGGCTGCAAAGTCAAAATCTCCCAGCCCTATCCACAAACGGCATTGCCGGCGAAAGCACGCCCTACTACACAATTCCGCCGACGACAACCCTTTTGAACGGCACTGCCTTGACTGCGCTGGTTGGGCGGATTCCAATCCAAGGCAGACTTGAAGATCCATGGCGCTTCAAGATTATCACCGGTGCGGACAATCTCGCTGCCAACGGCCATAGGATTCCGCAGATATCCGGTATGCTGTGGTCGGGCACAGCCCGGGGAGACTTCGCCCTCTCGTGCGTGTCCGGCCATGTCGATACCGCGGCATATATTTTCACAGACGGGACGATACGCACAGTTCGGACGCAAGTGCAATCGGAAAATCCAAGTGCGGCGCTGGGTTGGATTTCCGATGAACGTGGCAATCCATGCATAGGTGGAGATTTGAAAACCAATGCACTGCAATTCCTTGCGCAATCCACATTGGTCAACTCGGCCACGGCGACTGCTCAGGCGTTTGCCAACTCCCAAACCACTACGAGTACGAATTCTGCGACAGGAGAATCAGCAGAATCCCTCACGGGGAGCATTGACGACTACATTGCCGGACGTGCGACTGAAGAGGCATTTTCACAGATATCGCAATGGTTGAATGATCGCCGCCAAAACTCGTTTGACGCAGTCTATGTACCAGCAGGCCAACTGGTTGCGATACACATAGAAACACCGATACAAATCGATTACGAACTAAACGGCAGAAGAGTGGATCATTTTAGCAATGCGAACGCGAATACGCACCTGGGCTGGCTTGATTAGCATCATTTTTGCTAGCGCCTCGTGTACAGCCCCGTTTCAACCGGGATCGCCAATTCCAGATACCGGTCCGACAATTACACAGGTCTATGAAGCCCATATGACATCAGACATGTCCAGCAATCTGCCGGCAGGTCGATTGCATGATGCCAGCACCGGTCTTGAAGGTTATACGAGAGAAGTCTACAACGAGCTTTCGGCACGCTTCCCGCGTCTGCCGAATCCAACAATCGTCATGTTTGTATTTCCCCACCTGTCGGCAGAAAGAACTCCTGTGCCGGGATATTCAACTATGTTTCAACTGTATTCGAATGTCGAGTACGCATTGCCTGGAGAACTGCCTGTTCAATGAAGTTTCTATCGCTCAAGTTTTTGCGTCGCCGTCCCAATGACGAAAGCCGTGATTTCCAGGAAACCGAAGACGGTCTTAGCAAATGCGAATGGAATGACGACGAGAGCAACCCCATTACCGTTGAGCAATATCTTGAACCGCAGCTGCACCCCGACCGCAGCTACCGGAACGTCGCACTTCGTGGCCAATCCTTTGCCGATCTGCTTGCTCCGCGGCTTGATGTGGGCAACGGTCAGATTGCGCTTCAGGACCTGACAAGCATCGGTCGAATGTTCTGCGTGCGCACATGCAGCACTGAGGCGCGCTCCGAAGAGGCAATTCAGGCAACGCTGCATCGCGTCAACCACGTACTTGCTCAAGTTCTGCCCCAACACGCAACAAATCCATGGATCACGCAATGGTATGTGCAGGATGAAACCGAAGCCGCCTTTCCCCGGTTTATCGAGCGAATTCGACAATACGCAAGTCATTCCGCCGAAAACTCGGAATTTTCCAAGCATTGGTTTGAAACATTGAGCGATCACTTTTCTGACATTTGCCGTACCGAAGGCCTGTTTTCGGACCCGTACGCCGGCGGCGAACGCTGGCGCGGAAAAAACCGTGAAATTCGACTCTGCATATGGCGCACGATTGATTCCAAGAGCGGACGCGAAGACGAAAGCATCGACCAAGTTTGCGATCAGCTGATAAATGCCTTCTCACAGGCCGGCGTAAGTCTGGAGCCGTCTAAGGTTGAAGAGCTGTATGAGTGGCTCACACGCTGGTTCGTTCCGGTTCCGGGCCGACACACGGGGTGCCGCAATACAGTAGAACTGTTGAATAAATTCCCATGGAATCCCGACAAAAAAGACCGATCACTATCGATGCTGTCCAACAGTGCGCGATACGATGTCGGCCGCGCCGCATTGCATGGCACAGCGCCATGGACGTGGAAAAAGCCGGGCATCTGGTGGTTTCGAGGACGTCCAAGCAGATTTATTACCTTGGACGAACTGACGCTTGAGCCAGATATCGGACACATCACGGCGGAGCGTTCATTCGGCGATTCAACGGCAGCGCTGTTCGACAAATTGCCGCTGGGATCCATTTGGATGATGACAGCAGTATATGGCCCCCAGGATCAAATACGAGATCGGATATTCAGAGTCCGGAAAAACTCCGTAGGCGAAGATCCGGCCGCGGCGGAGCGGCGCAATCTAGCCAATATTGCAATCGGGGAAATTGCTCGCGGAAACCCGATATTCAGGGTATTCAGCGGTGTCTACATATTTGGCGAAAATCTAAAGGAGCTTGACCGGAAATCCGAACGCACCCTCGCACTCATGGCTGCGCACGGCCTGCGGCCGGTTGTGCCTAGGTTCGACCCTATCGCGCTTGACAGCTACGTGCGGGGATTGCCGTTCGGTTTTGACCCCGAACAGGACCAGAAACCGTATGCACGAAGGGCAAAGCTGTGGTATTCGACGCATATTTCCAGAATCGCGCCGGTGTACGGACGTTCGACGGGTACCGGGTATCCCGGTTGCGTCCTGTTCAACCGGGGTGCGGAACCGCTCGTTTTCGACCCGCTGAATCCAGACGACAGAACGAAGAATGCGCATTCTCTGATTCTAGGTCCGACAGGTTCCGGCAAAACTTCGCTTCTCATCTACCTTCTTATGCACGCGATTGCCGTCCATAGACCGCGGATTGTCCTTGTCACTGCCCTGCCCACGTTTGGACTGCTTTGTGATCATTGCGAACAACTCGGTTTGAATGTGCACCGCGTCCGCATTGACGGCAAATCGAAAATCGCGCTGCCGCCTTTCAAACATGCACAAATGCTTCTGGAAAGCACGGAGCATCAGGCATCCCGCTCGGCAGACACCGCGCACAAGGAGGATACGGAATCGCAAATCAGGGATCCGCTCGGAGAAATGGAGATACAGGCCCGCTTAATGATTACAGGGGGAGAATCAAGCGCAGAGCGAAAGTTAAGACGCGACGATCTAGACATGATTCGCAGCGCCATCATCGAGGCAGCAAGAGTGTCGAGGTCAGAAAACAGGAACCAGACAATGACCCGGGATGTCGTGAGCGCAATGCGCGAAGCGTCACGAACCGGGCAACTGAGAAAGCAGCACCTGTCGCGAGAGCAACGGCAGAGACTAGCGCGCATCGCAGGGGCGATGAATCTTTTCTGTTCGGGATTTAACGGTGAACTCTTCGATCGCGAAGGCGAGCTTTGGCCAGAGGCGGATGTCACTCTGGTTGAACTGGACCTGCTCGCTCGGCGAGGCTACGAAGATCGGCTAGCGGTAGCGCTGACAGGCTTGTTTTCCATGATCAACAATCGGATAGAAAAAGAGCAGTATCACGAGCGTCAAACTATTGTCGTCATTGACGAGGCGCACCTGCTTCTTCAGAACCCTCTGGTATCTCCCTACATCAATCGCATTTCTGCCATGTGGCGAACTTTCGGCGCATGGCTGTGGATTGCCACCCAGAACATTCGCCAGTTTCCCGAACAGGCGAAAGAACTGCTAAATCAGCCTGAATGGTGGATTTGCCTGTCTGTAGACAAGGACGAAATCAGTCAGATCAGCAGATTCAAGTCACTGACCGAAGAACAGAAAAACTTGCTGCTGGCCGCTCGAAAGAGTCCGGGGCGATATACCGAGGGAGCAATTCTATCCGCCAGGCTCATGGCTCTATTTCGAAATGTTCCGCCAACTCTTGCATTGGCGCTTTCGCAAACCGAAAAGAGCGAAAAAGCGGAACGGGCTCGCATAATGAAAACGCAGCAGTGTTCGGAACTTGAAGCGGCCTACCACATCGCCCGGGCCATGAAGTCGGCTCGCATGAAATCCGGATAGCCATCATGCCTTCGCAATCCGACGGGCAGCGATGAAATTGGCAAGCGGTTCAATTGCGCGGCCGGCGCTGGCCCGATGGCTTGGAATTGCGGCCATAGCCATGCTCTCGGCGATTTGCTCGGCTGATACGATCAATACCGCGCAAATCGTCGCTCGCTCGCACAGCATAGACTGTCTCGACTGGAAGGTCAAAGGACTTTGCTTCTGGCTGAAATGCACGCTGTTCGGTTGCCGTGTCGTCACAACGCCGAAAATTTCCCATCGACTGCCGGACTTCGTCGTAGCTGCATATCCGCAAACCGGCGACACTCCGTGGGTAGAGATCAACCCGATCGTTGCCGCCGTTGCGCCGCTCAATCGAAATTCGCTGTCCGGGGGAAACCTCGCTGGCGTAGGGTCCGGCCGACGCCACCAAGACGCCGTTATTTTCAACGAAACCGATGTTGTAGGAAATCCGGCGTTGAAACTTGTCGATTTCGGTCGTTTCCTATGCAAGTCGGACGCGCGGCCCATGCACTTGTATTATCTTTCGATTTTGGACTTTGCGGCTTGGAGAAGCGGAGGGCAGGACGTGCTACGAAAGGAGTCTGTAACTCCCGGAGTCAGAGAAATCGGCAACTGGCCCCGCTCGACCTGGGGGTCCGTATACCCTCGATCCGGATTCATTGTTCAAACAGACCCGGCAAAAGCTGCCGCTGTCACCAGTCAGCGGGCGATCGATATCGTAACTCGCGACGGCAGCGGGCATATTCATCGGGCCAATCCGAAGAGACAACAATTCGATGTCGTTCGCGGCAATCCTGCGGCTCGAAATAAGCCGCAGTGCGCCCGAAGCGGCGGAGCCTGGAAGATGGAAACCCGAAACCGTCCCGCACATTGCAAAGCGCAAACGTGGCGGCAATGGGTATCGGCGGCCGATGAAAAGAAAGTTCATTGGCAAATGCTGCACCCCGCAACGGACAATCGATGCGAAGCCTTTGGCGCCGAAGGAGACTGGTCCAAAGGCAAAATTTCAGACAGCGGAAGTTACGCGTGGAACTATTGGAGGACATATGAGTGCTGCATCAAGGCAGGAGGCGCATTCCTTAAAAGCGTGAACTTCTAGATCCTCGACTGCTGCTTTACGCGAGCGCCGGTCTCGCTGCCAGATTTCGACGAACCCGCAAATCGAACCGCGTCTGCCGAAGCGCATGGTACCGTTTACAGCAATAGTCGTGTACCACCTGTCGTCATTGATTGTGCACCGGCGATGCAAACCGTATCCAGTTCGGGCACGCAGGCTACAAATCTCATCAAGTCCTGTCCGTTGCGTGTAAAATCCTCGAAACCCACAACTAGCTGTGATGATCTCTTTCTGGCAAGTCGGACAACTCACAGATTGGCACTAAATATCGATTGCGTTCCCAACACACCTAGCGGCCGACTCAAGAAGCTTCAACGCCGCTTGTTGATTTCACTGCGTGAAACCGGATTAGCAATTCAAAATCAAGGAAATTTATGCAATGCTGTCTGAACTTAACGCACTGTTCCAAGTTATTCTGGTTGATCTCGTTCTAGCCGGCGACAACGCGATCGCGGTCGGCCTAATCGCTTCGGGCGTAGCTGCGTCCCAGCGCAAAGCAGTGATTATCGCCGGAGTAGCCGCTGCAGTCGTATTTCGTATCATATTCGCACTCGCAATCGTGTGGCTGCTAAGAATTCCAGGGGTATTGCTGATTGGGGGACTGCTTTTGTTCTGGGTTTGCTGGAAACTGGTTCGCGATATCAGATCTCATGCGCTTGCGAACGCAAATTCATCTGACGGAGCACAGCAGCCCAAACCGAAATCCTTTTGGCAAGCCCTGTTTCAAATCACCGTAGCCGACGTGTCGATGTCTCTCGACAATGTACTGGCTGTTGCGGGCATTGCGCGCGAGCACATATACATTCTGGTATTCGGGTTGGCACTGTCGGTAGCGCTGATGCTCGTCGCCGCCACCATGATTGCGCGCTATCTTGAACGCTATCCCTGGATCGCCTATGTCGGTATTGTCATTATCGTCTATGTGGCATGCATCATGGTTTGGGATGGCAGCATCGACGTGATGCAAAGATATTCTGCGTAGCCGAAAATCACTGCTGCACGATGATCTTAACTGCGCCAATCACTCGACTGAATGCGGTACTGTCTGATTTTCGCTGATCGGCAGCGCCCGACCGTATCGCGCCGATTGTTTCCAGGAGCAGAGACAAGCACTATGGGATCGTGCAAACTTCAAGGATGCAAGCGAACGCGAGCGAGCGAATCGGATGCGCAATCGGCACTGATACCGCATCATCGCGACGATGAAAAATCTTAAGCGGCTCAATGACGGCGCGACGGTATGAGTGCCGGATAGAACTTTGCAACAAGCAGCACCTAGACGCGTTTGACCTCTGAATTGAAGAATTTTTCGTCATTTTGCAGCACCAATAGATGTAAACTGTTGCACAGATAGTCGAAACTATTGCTTTTGCCAAGATTAGTCCGGTTCTTAAAATGGAAAACACTCAACAAGCATACGTTCAATTTGAAAACGTTCAAAAGAGTTATGACGGGGAATCACTCGTAGTCAAGAATTTGAACTTAGCAGTTGACCAAGGGGAATTTCTAACGTTGCTCGGCCCCTCTGGGTCAGGCAAGACCACATGCCTGATGATGCTGGCAGGATTTGAAACCGCCACCCACGGAGAGATAATTCTCGATGGCAAGCCGATTAACAATGTCCCGCCGCACAAGCGCGAAATCGGAATGGTGTTTCAAAATTACGCGCTCTTTCCGCACATGACGGTGAGCGAGAATCTAATGTTTCCGCTCAATGTCCGCAAAGTTCCAAAATCCGAGGCCGAATCACGTGTGAAGCAAGCATTGGAAATGGTGCAACTGCAAGAATTCGGATCCCGCAGGCCCGGTCAGCTGTCAGGTGGACAGCAGCAGCGTGTCGCTGTCGCACGGGCACTGGTATTTCAGCCCAAACTGGTCCTGATGGACGAACCGCTAGGGGCTCTCGACAAGCAATTGCGCGAACAGATGCAGTACGAAATCAAGCACATCCACGACAATCTCGGCATCACTGCCGTATACGTAACTCACGACCAGGGAGAAGCATTGACGATGTCCAATCGCATCGCCGTATTCAACGACGGCGTGATCCAGCAACTGGACTCTCCCATCGATCTCTACGAAAAGCCGAATAACGCGTTTGTGGCTCAGTTCATTGGCGAAAACAATGTCCTTTTCGGCAAAGTTGTCGAAGCCGACAACACGGCCTGCAAGGTCGAGGTGCCCGGCGGAGACGTCATTTCTGCAACGTCTGTCAATATAGACGGAAAGAATACCAACTCAACTCTGTCGCTGAGACCGGAGCGCGTAACCGTGAATCCGGAAGCGGGGTCGTGTTCTAATATCGTCGACGGCGAGGTGCAGGAAATCATTTATCTGGGCGATCACGTTCGAACTCGAATGAGTCTTTGCGGACAGGACGAATTCATCGTTAAAATTCCGAATTCGTACGGCCATGTCCACCTGAATGTCGGCGAAAGAGTGTCAGTAGGCTGGCAGTGGGAGGATTGTCGCGCCTTGGATGCTCCGCAGTAAACCGGACAGCAAACTTTAAAACCTGCGAATTCCAGCGCTCAGGCATTGCCGCTAATTGGCCCGCAGTTGAGCGATGCTGCGGCGGAGCGTCTGCAGTCCTTTTGCCAAGTCGCTTTCGCTGATTGTCAACGGGGGCAGCATCCTCAGCACTTTCGGCCCCGCCTGAAGAATCAAAAGTCCATTGGCGCACGCCGCTTCCATCACCGCTGCCGCATCGAACCCGCAATCCGCGTTCAACTCAGCGCCAATCATCAGACCATGGCCCCTTATATCGCTGAAAACGTCCAATTCAGTATTTATATCGCGCAGCTTGGCCTGAACGAATTCACCTTTCGCCAATACGCCGGCCAGGAATCCCGGCTTTAGAATCCGCCTCAGAACAACACTTGCCGCGGCGCAGCACACCGGGTTTCCGCCAAATGTCGAACCATGGCTGCCGAATGTCAATACATTAGACGCTTTTGCGCCAGATAGCACTGCACCGATCGGCATTCCGCCTCCTAGCGCCTTGGCAATCGTCACAATATCCGGCGAAATGTCTTCAATCCACTCGTAGGCGAGCAACTTTCCGGTTCGGCCCATGCCGCACTGAATTTCATCGAAAACCATCAACGCGTCATTGTCCCTGCACAAATCATCGATTTTCTTGAGAAACCCGTAGGCAGCAGGCTTGATTCCGCTTTCGCCTTGAATCGGCTCAATCAAGACAGCACATACGTCTGAACTAAATTTCTCGATCAAGTCTTGCTCATCATTGAACGAGCCGTATCTGAACCCATCCGGCAGCGGACCGAAACCCTGATGGTATTTTGGCTGAGCTGTTGCGGCAAGGGCTCCAATGGTTCGCCCGTGAAACGATCCGTCAAAAGTCAGAATTGTACGTTTGCCTTCCGGGTGCCTTTGTGCTGCGTATTTGCGGACAATCTTGATTGCCGTTTCGTTGGCTTCCGCCCCTGAATTGCAAAAATAGACCTTTTCGGCAAACGTATGCTCGATCAATGCGGCTGCCAGATTAACGGGCGGTTCGGAAAAGTAAATGTTGCTTGTGTGGCACAGGCGACCGATCTGACGAGTCACGGCTTGAATGATCTCCGGGTCTCCGTGGCCGAGGCTATTGACCCCTATGCCTGAACCGAAATCGATGTATTCCTTGCCTTCTACATCCCGAACACGACTGCCTTGAGCTTCTGCCAGAACCAGATTCCTCGGCTGGTAGTTCGGCATGTATGATTCATGCCCTAGTGCTATGAGCGACCTGTGTCGCTTGGAATCGTTACTTTTCACATCTTCAACCATTGTGTCTGCCAATTGAGTCGATCAAAATTTGTTCAAAAATTTGGGACAGCTTGTTCAGGTCCGAGATTCCGACGCATTCGTTCACCTTGTGTATCGTCGAATTCAACGGACCCAGTTCCACGACCTGCGCGCCTGTTTTCGCGACAAACCTGCCGTCTGAAGTTCCGCCCGCAGCAGAACGCTCCGGTCGGCAGTTCATGATCTTTCGCACCGCTTCGGAAACGACAGCGATGAATTCATTTTGACGCGTATGGTAGGGATCGGACGGACTGGACCAGTACAGACTGCATTTGACACCCAATTGATCGCAGATGCCTTCCACCTCGCCAATCAACGCCTCCACTCGCGTTTCAGGTGAAAACCGAAAATTAAAGAGAAAGGTAAGATCCTCCGGGATGACATTGCCTGCGCCAACTCCGGCATTGACATTCGAGATTTGCATCGTAGTGCTTGGAAAGTCGTCATTTCCGTCATCCCACTTAAGTTCCGCAAGCCCGGCGATCAGCTTGCCGGCATTATGGATCGGGTTGTCGGCAAGGTGCGGATACGCAACATGACCTTGCTTTCCATGAACTACGATTTTGCCGTCCAAAGAGCCTCGACGCCCAACCTTAATCGTATCCCCCAGCAATTTTTCGCTCGTCGGTTCGCCAACCAGGCACCAGCAAATTTCCTTTGCCTCATCACCCAGCGCTTCCAGAGCATAGCGTGTTCCCTCTTCAGCAACGTCTTCTTCATCGCTGGTAATCAAAAATGAAACAGACCCCTGGACACCGGGGGTGCCCGCAAAGAACCTCTCGCACGCGGTAACCATGGCCGCGATGCTGCCTTTCATGTCAGCAGCGCCTCGGCCATGAACAAATGTGTCATCCAGGAAGCCTGAAAATGGCGGGTGCTTCCAATGCGATTCGTTGCCTGGCGGGACGACGTCCGTGTGCCCGACGAAAGTGAGCAGAGGCGAATCAGAACCTTTGCGCGCCCACAGATTTGTGACTTCGCCACTATTGAGAAACCGTATTTCGAATCCAATTTTTTGCAGACGCTCGGCTATGACAAATTGACAGCCGCCGTCTTCAGGCGAAATTGAAGGCCGACGAATCAGATCCTGAGCAAGCGCTATAGTGTCCGAATCGCTGTTTTGTACTGGAAGGTTTGTCATGAGTTGTTCCAACAAGATTGCATCATTCGCTTGTGCCCGGCGCAGCATTCGACAGCACTGCTGCCTCAGCATTCAAAAACGCTGCGACCGATTGCAGGCGCCAATGGCAAACTGCACATTATAAGTCTTCCAGTAATTCGGCGAACTCTATGCGCGCCGCCAGAAAAAAACGATCGAAGGCAAGATGCAATTTACGGTTGCCAGCAACGGGATATGGGATTTAGATTTGAGCATTGGCTGCAATCGTTTCGGGCAATTGGAGCAAATTCACACCGGTAACAAATATTAATCTAACGGACCGCGAATGGCATGAATTTAATCCTTTCGTCCAAATTAAAGGCTGTATCTGTGGCCATCTCACTCATTTTGTCGAACGAAATGCTGCCGCACGTTTCATGGGCGCAAAGCGCTCCTTCGAATCCTGCAGAAATCCTTACCGATTTGCCGCTGTACTATGCACTTGGAGGCAGCACCGCCGCATCGCCGCCAGCTTCTTTGTTTTCACGGCTGGACTTATTCGGCGCAGATACGAAAATAAGCGGTTCGCTATGCGGTCAGTTTGATCCGGCCGCCGATGTTGCCAACATTCTGTCATCCAGTCTTGATCAGACCATGGCGGCGCTGAATATCTTTCCTCAGTCGATCGTAGGCGCATTGCCGGGCTATATCCTCTGCCGGGCCCAGCCTGGCATGTGTCAGTTGCTTCAGCACTACGTTGTGCGCGCGGAAAACAGTTGGGAATCGGCGATTCGTTCATGCGAGGCCGACACCGGCAATGTGATGCGCAACGGCGCACCGTTCCGCGATTGGACCGAGGTTGCGAAAGTTCAAGAGTGGCAACGCCAGGTCGACCTTGGATCAAGTGCAAGCAAGGCCAAGAAATCTGTGGATTCTTCCGACGGTTGCGTTACCTGGGTTGGAGGCACGACCGCAGGCTGTCTAAGTCATGAACCGATCTGGCTGACTCAGGACACTGCTCGCGCTGGCTGGTGCCTGATCCAAAATCAAAATGGAAACTGCACGGGAACAGTCAGCATTGACGAGGCTACGGAGAATGCGACATTGCATCAGACTTGGCCGAACGCCGACAAGGCCATCGATTGGGTTGTTGGCGTGGTAGGCGATCACAGAATTCACGTGGGGTCCAGCCCAGCCGCCATCGCAGGGACTGGATTGCTGCCAAGAGTTGAAGACGAAACCGCGCATCTAAGGACTCATTTGCACGCAGCCGTCTATTCGGCAGAGTCTGCAAGCAAGCAGCAACTCGATCAACTTAGCGCTCCGCAGGTGAGAGTAACGGAAAAGGTGATCAACGCATTGAAAGATTTGCCTGACCGAGACTATCTGATCAGTCGACTCGCCAACGAAATCGCTCTGCTGCGCGTTGTAAACAAGGCGTTTCTCGGACGCAGGCTGCTGCTAAGCGGCATGATGGAGCCAAATATTCAGGCTACCGGCGTCGCGACCGAACCCTTGCTGCAAACAGTCAGTCTGCTTGAGACCGAAATTGAACGTGCCGTCTACGAAATGCAATTGAGCAGGCGCCTCATATCTGAGACCGCGCATCATATTTTGAGTGCGCATCAACTGCTGATGGCGCCTAAGCCGCCCTCGCGCCAGCAATACGACAAGTTTCTGCCTTGATCGGAATAACCATGCGTGTCAGTTCGTATCTTGAGCTTGCAACCACTATGATCGGCTGGCACATCGCCGGTGCGATCGCAGCTTTGCTGGTAGCCAATGGATTAATATTTCTACCGTTTGTCATCACTTTGATTCGCAATTGGGCAGAGCCTGCGCGAAGTCAGGAAGCCAGATCGGCTGCGCCGGTTTCGCTGCGCCGGATGGAGCAGGATGTCATCCTGTTTGCTGCAATCATCATCTTTTTCTTCCTTCCCGCAGTTCCTGTCACTCCCGATGAAGTTAGTTTTCGAAACGAGAATTTGGATCAGACAGTCGCGGCAGCGGACCCCGATGCCGCATATATCGGGGACTTGAACGCGCTTGGAGGCTTCAAGGTGCCTGTCGCGTGGTGGCTCGTCGCTGAAGTATCGGCAGCAGTTACCGAAGCAATTGTCGGTGCGGTCGATAGCCTGGGGCACCCTGCTGTACTGCGATCAGAGTTGTTGAAAGCATCGCGAATGCGTATCACCGACGAGGAACTGGTGAGCGAAATCCGCACTTTCCGAAAGGACTGCTATGAACCGTCGCTAGCCAAGTTTCAGCGTCAAGGCAGCCAAATTCCAATGACTGGGCGTTCGCAATTGCATCGGGCAGTAGACTGGATCGGGTCGAGAATTTTTTTAGAGACTCCAGGCTACTACAAGCAATGCGGCAACGTAAAAAATTGCGGTACCGGCTACCGCGCAACATCCTCTCGCCGACAATGGACCGCACACACCGGATCAATGGGTTCAACCCCGGGGTTTCCGAGCTGTGATGACTGGTGGATCAATGGCAGGATCGGGCTGCGGACAAAAATAGTCGCTGCGCTAAAGCAGCAGGTTCCTTCACTCCATAAATCAATAGAGTCCATTCGAAATGTTCAGGCAAAGAAGCGCAAGGACGGAATTCATTTGAACATCGAAGACTACGAGGACCGATATATTCGGCGAGCCATCAACCTGTCGCCCTGGGTCATGGTCGACCGGGCTGACCGAAAGCCTCAGCACTATCGGGGCAGCCTTGATTTCTTTACCTCCTTCGACGGCTGGCAGCAGTTAATCGGATCGCTCGGCTCCTTGTCTGTTTCTGCAATTCTTCACGTCATTATGGAACTGGTAGTCATCGGTCTGCCCATGCTTCAGGCATTCCTTCTTATGCTGGTATACGTTTCGATTCCGATAGTCGTTCCATATTCGGTGCTGAAGCCAGGAATGCTGCTGCGATTGATCTTCATTACGTTCTCTCTTCGTTTTTTGACAGCGCTTTGGTCGCTGGCGGAGTTTCTCGACGAAAAGCTTCTGTCGCAGCTGTATCCTGATGCCGGACTCTTCGAATTCGGCGGAGGCGGCTCAACATCCGATATTGTTCTAAACATGATCACCCTGACCGCCTACCTGACTCTGCCTGTCGCATGGTTCTACATTATCGGGGCGATAGGCGCGAGCGTCGCTGCCCACGCGGCTACAGGCGTCAGCTATTTCACAAACAATCTGCAATCCACTTCTTCGAATGCAACAGCTGCAGTTACAGGAAAGATAGGCAAGCGCTCCAGTTAGCAGGCGCATGAGTCAAACAATTTGGCGAATGCAATTGAATAATCCTTAAACATGCAAAATTGAGGATTTTTTGCATAAATACTTCAAGGTCGGCTCCTTATTTTTGCCGCCCAACTGCAATTAATTGGCAAAGATAAACTATTTTATGTTCAAATTAACGTTTCGCTGTACGTGAAACGACAGCGAAACGTATCCATGTCGAGACGATGCGACATGGTGCATTAATCATTTTTAATTGTAATTCTTAATATTTGGGGGGTTGGGATGAAAATCAATCATCTAGCATTTCAATACTTTAAACAAAGAAATTTAGCGCCTGCAACCAAGCGGCATATCACGTACGTAATACGCTTGCTAGAGAATGACATCAATGTCAATTCCGTGGAGCAGTTGACATATGGGAACATGGCGAATTGGCGCGAAACCGTATGCAGCAGAAATGTAAGCGAAGTTACTTGGAACAATTACCTGAAACATATTCAGTTGCTGGTTAAATTTGCGATCGAATGCGGAATACTGACTACCGATCCTGGGTTGAGTTCGCTGACACTTCGAACGTTCAGCGAGCGACCGAAGGTCGTTGAGTTGCTTGACCTAGAAAGGGTGCTGGCCTTCATCAATAGTGACGATTGCAAGGCGGATCCGAGTTGGTTTTGGTCCAATGTTGTCAAATTGTTATTTTTCACAGGTATTCGACGGCGTCAGTTGACCGGCATGAGGTGGAAGCACGTTAACCTTTCTCAACGGGAAATCGAACTGCCCGCCAGCACCAGCAAGACCGGACGGGCATGGACCATTCCAATGTCTTCCAATGCGTACGAAGTGCTTTACGATATGCGTCGACGCACTTCGCAAGTGCTGCCGGCAGGCACGATTCTCGATGAACGGTTCGTGTTTGACATTCATCTATTCAATTCTCGCTATAAATGCGCGCAGAGCCTGACATCAGAATCTCTATCGTCGTTCTTCAAGCGACTGTCAAATTGGACAAAGGTTTCAATATCCGCGCATCGTCTGCGCCATACCTTTGCCACTCGACTCGCTTCGCAGGGACAGTACAGGGAACTTCAGCAACTGCTCGGGCATTCCAGCGTTCATACAACCATGCGCTACATTCATCCGGGAACGGAACAAATGCGCATGCTTGTAAACACGTTGCAACTGCGAGACATGTAGTTCAAGCTGACGCGATTCATATGGGTCTTGTCAGGTGACATCGCGCTGCGTGCATGTTGATTTACATTCGCCGTGCGCAGCGCGCACCTGACCGCAATTCCGCCAACACTTGCTTGCACTGTATCCGATGGCAAGTACTCTTTGTCTTCGCGATCGCAACCGATCCCGCCTTCTGACAACTTGGAAATCGAAACAGCCAAGTGCGCTGATCAGCGACTCGCGAGTCTCGGTGTTGCATTCGAGCTATATTAATTGAACAGCGAGAGAATTTATTTTTTACAAAAAACATTTCGTCAATTGATACAATTCATAGTAATTTTATAATTTACGACAAATTTAGCGATTCCTTGATTCCGTAAAGCCGTTGAGTTTACCGATTTCTCAAATGAAATCACGGATAATTTTCAAATATCGTCTAATAATTTTTTATTTTTCTACAAAATTATAAACACTTTAAAGACATCTGACGCAGGAGTCAGATGTCTTTTTCAATTTGACACCATTTTAACGTATATTTTTCGGTTATATTGCAAAAGCGACACGAAAGATAGACGGCAAATTCCGGTTGGAGAATCTCATAGATTTGAGTTCTCCGGACTAGGCGGACGACACTCCCATTCGAGGATGTAGACAAACAAATTTGGAGAACGCCAGCGTTCAACAAAGCCTCCCTGCAAAGTGCGCAGAGTCAGTTTGCCTAGACGCACACGATACAGACAACTGAGGAATTTGAGAGTATCAACCGCGTACGTATTCTGAAGGGAGTGAATACGTGCAACAGCACTGGAACGCAAGCAAGGCATCGGGTTTACAGAAAGCGCAATAGCTTTGGGCAGGCGCCGATGTGGGCCGTCAGGGATTCGAACCCCGGACCCGTTGATTAAGAGTCAACTGCTCTGCCAACTGAGCTAACGGCCCAAAAATATCGTCGCGAGGATAGCAGCATAATCCAGACTGGCCGCTACTAATGTCCGCTACAGCCCGAAAGACGGGCGGTGAAAGGCTCTCCTACCTGCCGGGCTGACATTCATTTTCAGAGAATACCATGTCAGTTTGATGATCCTATGCAGATTCTATCCATCTGCGTCATCAAAGGCCGAAAGTAGGTAGAGGCGCCACCCGTGCCACCAAATCTGGCGCTATTATAGCGGACTGCTCCAAAAAAGTTGTTCTGGTCAGATTTAAGATCAGGGTTGCCGCTCCGCGGCCACACTCACCTCAATATTCGCCGCTGATTGCTGCACGATTGCGCCCCAAGATGAAAGCGTTTCGCAAGGTGTCGGTTTTCGTCGGCTGACCAGAGCCGGCGAACAACCGAAATGTTTCGCCAACTTGTCGAGTTCCTGCACATACGCTTTCTGAGTCCTGGCCGCCAAGCCTTGCATTTCCATATAGTCATAAGTGATTTGCCGTACAGACGAACATGGCTTCGAGCCATTGTTGCAATGGGACATCTCCTTTCTTCTTTTGTGATTGAAAATCGCAGATGGTTGTGAACCGCTGCAACGGCCACCACCGCTATACGATCAATCAGATTTCTAAGGATGACTGGAGAAACAGTCGCAAGACGGACGCGGACGCTTAGGTGCTCGGAAAGGAAATTGCCGCGCAGCAGCTTAGTTCAATGCGAATCAGAAAACCAAATTGCTTGTAGTTGGACCAACGTTGAGTGTATAAAGAGCAGTCCGTAGTGAGAAAGTTAAAGTTACCGTCGAATTGAGTCTGCGGTCAATTCCTGCAGGAATGCTCAAATCAGCGTGATCCAAAGTCCCGCCGTAATCGTTACCGAATTCGGTAATTTGCTTCGGTTAAGTTCATCTATTGACAACGACCGACTCACTGAACGCAATTTGAAATTGTGGCAGGAGACTCCATTATGTTAAATGTTAATTCACTACTAGGCAGCAAGGGTTCCGAGGTTTGGACCGTAACGCCGACTGACACCGTACTCGACGCACTGAAACTGCTGGCTGAACGTGATATTGGAGTCCTGCCTGTAGTCGAATCTGACGAACTTGTCGGAATTTTTAGCGAACGCGACTATGCTCGCCGAGTGATCTTATACGGGCGAAACTCCAAGGAGACCTCTGTCTCCGAAGTGATGACCAAGGACGTTATCACCGCTTCACCTGAAGACACCGTAGACCATTGCATGAAACTGGTCGTCGGCAATGGCTTTAGGCATTTGCCTGTGGTTGAAAACAACTCGCTAGTCGGAATCATATCGTCGACTGATCTGCTTGCAGAGGTGATACGTTCCAAAGAGCGGAAAATAAACAAGCTCGAGAGCTTTATTCAAGGTTCAGCCGAAATCACATAGGTCCCGTTTCTCGCTCCGACCGAATGCAGCAAGCCCTTGTCTGTCTGGAGGGGATATCGTCTGCAGCGAGAGTCGACATCAATAGACAGCAAATTCCCTGTCATGCAAGCAGAGCGGCCATCGCCCGAATTCAAAAATTTCAAATTTGTGCGTAAACATGCTGCAATTCTCCATTGAAACGGAAAAGTCTGTTATGGATTCAAGTGCAAACAGGAAACCAGTCTCCGCCGCGCTGCCGGTCGCGACTCGGTACAGATATGAATCCGCACCGGATAATCTGTCCTTCGCGCAGTCAGCGACGAGTCCATAGATCGCATCGAACATGCGGCGAAATACAAAGGATGCGGCATCGCTGGAAACCGTCTCCATGACTTGATGCAGGTGCTCGGACTGTTTGTTCTCCGCAAGTTTCCAACTGTCGTCAAACTCCATCCGGAGCACTTGCTCGGCATCGCCGAGTGTCTGCATGTATCGAACTGCGGCCACCGAAGGTCCTAGGCTGCGCAAGTACCGCTCAACGTACATCTGATCCTGTTTCACAGGCGGCAAGCCGACTCTGGAAAACCAGCCCGCTGATTCTATTCGTACGATGCACTGATCGCAGCGCTGAAGCAAATTGTCTCGACCAATGAGTCGCTCATCCGCTGCCAACGTCGCGCTGCTCCCGCCACAAATCGAACATTTCCTGCACTGGCCGGTTCGAAAAACTGAACAAATAGGAGTCCTGCTGCGAGTGATGACAGACCGTATTCCAGCTCGGAGCTACGAAAATATCGCGCTTCGACCATGCGAATTCGGATTCGCCAATTGAAGTCCGCCCCTTGCCTTCAATGACTGCGAATACCGTAGCGTCGGTACTCCGATATGGTGCGGTCTGAAATCCTTGCGGCAGCAGTTGCATATGCGTTGCAATGGTCGGAATTGCGTGTCCACCGGTAACCGGGTTCGCATATCGGAACTTCAACCCATGGCAGGCATCCCAGTCACTCGCAGAACGCATTTTCTCAAGAGCATCCCTGGTGCGTTCGTACGGATAGTTAAAAACCGGCGAAGCCATCGAACTGCGCCTGTGGTCCACCGGCAGCAATCCGGAGCCGAAGCGTGCCAGCGCATCCCCTGCCGGCCGCGATTGGGGATATGCCTGCTGCGAATAGCGTTCCGCGAACGACGCATTGAGCGTCTGAACGAGCGGTATGTCCAGCCCGTCAAGCCATATCATCGGAGTGTCGCTTTCATTTCCATGGTCGTGCCAAGTCCACGACGGGGTAATGACAAAGTCGCCCTCCCTCATAATCGTTTTTTCGCCGTCAACGGCGGTAAATGCACCTTCGCCTTCAAGTACGAATCGAAGCGCTGATTGCGTATGGCGATGAGCAGGAGCAACTTCGTCAGGCAATATCAACTGCAAGCCTGCGTAAATTGTGTCGGTAATTCTGGATTCACCCGGCAGCCCCGGATTCTCAAGAATCAAGACACGTCGCTCAGCCTGCCTCGCAGTGATCAGATCTCCGGCTTCCATAACGAGCGGGCGAACATCATCATATCTCCACAAGGCGGGCCGGCACAGCGATACCGGCTGGGGAGTCACAAGCGAACTGAGCACCGTCCACAGCGGTGCAAGACTGCGCTCCGGGAGCCGTGCGTAATATTCCCGCAGTTCAGGAGTATCGGGAACCTCAGTGCTCATGTTGCCGAATCCTAGTTCGCATTGATGATCGGCAGTTGCAAGCCAAAATCATCGACAACGATCCTTTCCACGCGATGGGCGTAGTCGTCCGCCATCTGTTTGTTCGATCTCCTTTTTATCCCCCACTTTCGATAAATTCGATTGTTTTCCGAATTTGGCCTGCCGAAGAATTTCTTCATCATGGGGTAGTAGTTATCAATCACAGTTTGGACTTCGTGCGAACCTGATTCTGTTTTCAGCAACTCCGATGTAAAGTCCAGCCCGAACTGAACATGAAATTTTTCTTCAGGCATGGTCATGCGCGCCAGTTTCCTTAGCGGGATGAACGTGCAATGAATCAAATCTTCTACCTGCACCACTTCAGCCATGTCCGCCAATATCTTGATGACGCAGAATTCAGTCCATGAGCACAAGTCAAATTCGAAAATTGACAAGGGCCTTTTGAATTCAGGCGTCATCTGATGTCGCTCGATTCCGATGTCTTCGCCAAGTTCGCTAAAGCGAACATGATGGCCGTATTCTTCCATCGCAATGCGGCAAGTAAGCCATTTGGCATAAGGGGTGGGCGCCATGGCAACCGCTGGCTCGTCGAATACCCGTGCGCCATGCAATTCATTGACCGCATGGCTGATAACGATTTTTCTCACTGCAAGACGATATTCCTCGGGCGCGCTTCGAAGGCTTTCCGCATCCGGCACCTCGACTCCCGGCTTCATGTCCATCTTCACTCAAACCGCCGGTTCTGTGTTAAACGCTTCAAGGTCTGTTTCTAAATTGGCAAACCCGTCTGCAAGGTAACGTGAAACACCGTTGCTTATCGCATCGAAACCCCATGCATTGGCTGAGACCTCAAACCTTTGAACAGGGCGAGGCTGCGAAAACAAAAAGACTTCCCTTCCCCTGACTCCGAACAATTGCCCCGACACCTGGCGGGCCAAATCCGAACACAGCCATGCGACAAATGTAGCAACGGTATGCGGGCTGATCTTCAGCGCCCGCTGCATATATTGAGCTTGAGCTTCGTTGGCCGGCACAATGGACTGCGTCACACGCGTCGATGCAAAGGGCGCGACCGCGTTGACACAAATCCGGGCGCGCGCCAGGTCAAGTGCGACTGCACGGGTCAGCCCCATCATGCCGCTCTTGGCGCTCGCATAGGCCGACTGTCCGTAATTGCCGTAGAAGGCGGCAGCAGAAACGATGTTCACAACCCGACCCCAATTGTACGGCGTTTCCTCCGGCGCCGTCTTGGCCTGTTCGCGCATGACCGGAGCTGCGGCAGCGAGAACGTAGTAGGCGGCGGCTAGATTCACTCTGATAACCTCGTCAAAGTCATCAGGCCGAGCCTTGAAGATGAAGTGATCCCGCAATATCGCCGCACAATTTATGACTAGATCCAGGCGCCCCCATCTCTCCAGTGCCGCTTTCACCGCATTTGACGCAGAATTTGGCGTTGCAATGTCGTGCGGGAACGCAATCGCCGAATTCCCAAGCGCATGCGCCGCCTCCTCGGCGACCGCCGGGTCTGCGTTCGCGCCGCCTATCTCCCCGCCGCTATCGGCAATGACGACATGGGCGCCGCGTTCGGCCAAGTCTCGGGCAATGGCAAATCCGATTCCCCTGCCCCCGCCCGTGACGAGCGCAACGCGCCGCTTCAGATTGTCCGATTCCATCGTCTGCATTATTCAAGCCCTATCGGCCTGTGTAAAAAACGGATCGGCAAACAACCGGTCGCCAGGCACTCCGTTTCGTCGTAAAACTTGCGCACAACTGTTCACCATCGGCAGGGGGCCGGCAATATATGCGACAACATTGTCAGCGAATTCAAGATGCGAGTCCAGCACGTCAGCCAGCATTCCGACATGCTGTTCAACAGGTCGGCTCGGATTAGACAGAACCGGCTGGTAGTCGAAGTTGTCATGCTGCATCTGCAGATCATTGAAAAATTCGTTTCTGTAAATATCCACTTCATCCCTAACGCCATGATACAGGCAGACTTGTCGATTCGGATCACGATTCAGCGCCTCGATCACTATGGGCTGAATCGCAGACAATCCTGAACCGCCTGCAAGCGCCAGCACCGGCCCCTCGCAGTCATTGCGAAAATACATGGTGCCGAAAGGACCCTCGACCGTGGCAAGTTCGCCCGGCCGCAGGTGCTCGGCAATGAACGGGCTCACAGCTCCTCCGTCGATCTTGCGTACGTAGAATTCGAGAAAATTGTCTTGCGCGCGGCTCGCTATCGAATATTCCCGAGTCGGCATGCCTTGAAATGTCACTGCGACAAATTGCCCCGGGGAAAACTCCAGCCGGTCTGCGAACAACATGGACATCTTGATGCTGACGATGTCCGGAGTGAGCAATTCGATCTGTTCGACCCTGCAACGGATTGAACGTACCGGATGCATGGCCGCACTGTCGGCATCGCACCAGGAAATCTCGCAATCCGACCAAGGCACCGCGCGGCATGCGAGGATGAGATTTTCCTCGCGTTCGGCCGCTGTAAGGGCAAACTCCGAATACGCAGACAACTCGACATCTCCGGCAAGCAGCCAGGACTTGCAGGCCCCGCAGTTTCCAGATTGGCAGCCGTGCGGATAATCGATCCCTTCATCCAGCGCAGCCTGAAGAATCGTTGTGCCGATTTCAACGGAAATCGCTCGGGACGCCTGGTGGATATGGACGCTGAACATCAGTCGCTATTCGAAAACGCCGGCGCAAAACCATGCACAAATTCGCGGTCGCCCGATCACAGTGCCGATCCAGGCCCGCTCATGCGCTGCATCTACTTGAGTTTCGACAGCTTGAACTTCTCGCGCGCATCTTCAGGACCTACCACCCGGGCTCCGAGAGATTCAACGATGCCTACCGCCTTTTCTACAAGCTGTCCGTTGCTGGCAAAAACGCCGCGTTCAAGGTACAGGTTGTCTTCGAGTCCTACGCGAACATTTCCGCCTAGAAGTACGCTTTGCGCCACCATCGGCATTTGATTCCGGCTGATGCCGAACGCGGTCCAATTCGCCCCGGCAGGCAGCATATCGACCATGGTTTGCATTGCCTGGGTAGTGGCGGGAGCGCCATAGGGAATTCCAAGACAGATTTGATAAAGTGCCGGTTCGTCGACTAGGCCCTCTTTCACCAGTTGATTGGCAAACCAGACGTGTCCCGTATCAAACACTTCCAGTTCGGGCTTCACACCCTTGCTCTTGATGTGCGCAGCGGCAATTCGCAGATGATCCGTGGTGTTCACCATCAGCATGCTCCCTTCGCCGAAGTTCATCGTGCCGCAATCCAGAGAGCAAATTTCCGGCAGCAGCGCATCGATATGAGACACACGCTCCTGCGGCCCGACAAAATCGGTGCCCGGCCCCGGGCGGATCGGGTCATCGTCGCCCACCACGTAGTCCCCGCCCATGCCGGTGGTCAGATTGATCACCACGTCGACACCTGAGCCTCGGACCCGGTCTACAACCTCATTGAACAGTTCATGATCGCGGGCGCCGGCGCCGGTCTGCGTATTTCGCACATGTATGTGAACGATCGCTGCGCCGGCATTCGCCGCTTCGACGCACGCGTCGGCTATCTGCTTTGGCGTTATCGGAAGATTTGGGTGCTTATCCTGAGTTTCGCCTGAACCGGTAACGGCACAGGTAATCACTACGTCTTGATTCATCGCTTATGTTTGTCCGGGAGATTTATATTGAAAATTTGGGTTGATTGTACGGCAACTCGGGTAAGACCTTTAGCCGGCAAGGATCAATTCGAGGCTGACATGCGGTCTCGGCCAAGGCGTATTGGAAAACGATCGCGGACGATAGCGTCGGCCGCGTCATCGATGTATCGCGGATAATGCGTCGAAAGAACTTCGGCAGCGCGCTGCTTTGCGCGCTCGACGACATTGGTCGACCCTTGCTCAGCCCATTCCTTCGGGCTGGACCGGTCGCCCACTTCCGGATAGACGTAGTCCTTTTGCATCAAATCCATGGTCTGATCATGGCCCAGATAGTGTTTCGGTCCATCCACGCAAACATCCCGCATCACTTCGATAGAGACGGTTTCGTCGCTGATCTCGATTCCTCGAACCGTCCGATTGACCGCGCCAAGCATGTCGTTGTCGATGACGAATCCTTCAATGCTGACACCGAGAAGACTCGCCTGCATACCTGCAGATTCGTAGACAAGATTTGCGCCGCTGTGCCCAGCAAGCGAAGTGGTATAGCCTTTTTCAAAGCCTGACTGGGCATCCGGAAGCTTCGAATCCGCCATTCCGGCCGCAATTCCGGTTGGCAAATCGTAAAATCGCCCCATCTGCCCGCACGCTGCCATCAGTATGGCCTGTTCTCCGCTGCCACCGCTCATGGCGCCGGTTCGCAAATCGGAAACGAAGGGCCAGATTCCCAGAATCGCAGGATGCCCCTTTTTGATCAGATTGACGTATACCAGCCCGGCAAGCGTTTCCGCCACCTCCTGAACGACCGATCCGGCAAGCGATGCCGGACTCGTCGCACCGGCTTGCCCGGCAGCGAGGAGCAATATGGGCATACCGCCTCTGACGGTTGTTTCGAGCACGTCGCAGGCATCTTCGGCAAAGCGCAAGGGCGGCACGACGAAACACGAAGAGCAACTTACAAACGGCCGTTCGCGCCACTTGTCCTCGCCCCCGGCAACGACATGCAGCATTTCCAATGTGCGATCGAGGTGCTCCGGAAGAACCCAGCTTGCTCCGACATGCTTCGAGGTTCCTGCAATGCACGCGTAGGTGGTATTCAAATCGAGTTCGTACGGAATCTCCATGTCCCGGGTGACAATTGGGCGCTGAAAGAAATGAATATGCTCAAGAGTATCGACCAGACGGGCGATGTCGTACAGATCCGCCAAGGTCGATTCCCTATAGACCCGGGTATCGGTATCTACGACATGAACCGCTGCGCCAGCGGTACCGAAATAGACTTGAGTGCCGCTCAGTTCCATGTCATGCTTCGGATCTCGGCCGTATAGCACAATGTCTCGGGCTGCGCTCGCGATAGTATCTTCAACCAGAGAGCGCGGGAATGTCAGACGTCCTTCATCCGTGAACTTTCCGCCCGCCGCGGTCACCAGTTCGATGCACGACGGAATCGCCTGGGACAGGCCAATATTTTCCAGAACATCCATGACCGCTGTGTGAACACGCTGCACCTGATGCTCTGTCAGTGGCGCAAAACGGCCGCCTCGCATGCCGGGGCGTACTGCCTTGTCTTCCTCGGCAAGCGGCGCTGCACGAATCGCTCTTCGCGCAGCTCTTCCTCCCAGTCGTCTCGAATCAGCCATTATTTTATTCCACCAAATGTAGCAACGGTAAAATGCGGTGCATCCTGACGTTGGCAGGCAACATGCAACTCCCTGGGCACCTGTCAATCAACAACAATCAAATCGGTATCGTGCCTGCTTAGCCTGCGCAGGCCATTATCGGTTACTTGCACCGTATGTCCGAGTGTCATTGCCAATTGAGCATCTGAATCAAATAGAATCATATGCAGGAAATAGATCATATTCGGTTCAATGATCACTGAATTTCCAGCATAGAACATCGGCCAATCCATCCACGTCGGGGCAAAGGTTGTTCCCAGACTGTAGCCACAGGCATTCATGCGGCTGCTCCTGTATCCGAAATCGTCCATCACGCGCGCATGTGCGTCAAAGACCGCCCCCACCTGGGCACCGGGCCTGAGCGTTTCTTCGCACAACTGCAACGCCTCTGTGCACGCCTGATGCATGCGCAACTGACGCGGGTCCGGGTCTCCGAGAATTATCGTGCGCATAATACAGCAGTGGTAGTGCCTGTAAACCCCTGCAAACTCCAAAGTCAGTTGATCTTTGGCGGACAAGCGTCTGCGGCCGGTGTGATAGCGGCACAGCAGCGCATTCTCGCCGGATCCGATAATGAATTCGTTTGCCGGGTCATCGCCTCCGCCGCGGTAGACCGCTGAATGCATCGCAGCTAGTATGTCCCCTTCGAACGCTCCCGGCCGTGCAAGTCGTTTCGCCTCATCCAAGGCGTCATCGGCCAACTGCGCCGCTCTGACTGCAAACTCGATTTCCTCGTCGGACTTGACCACCCTTAAGGAATTGATCAATTCAGAAACATCCTCGATTGAACAAAAGGCGGTCAGGTTTGACTCGATTTGCTTCCAAACGCCAGCGGTGAGCCCGTAGGCGTTCAATTCCACTCCGATCCTCTTTCCAGCGGAATCGAAATCATCAAGCATGGCGATCAATTCGCTCGCCGGGTCGTGGCCTTGCCGGTCGGTCCAGACCCGAATGTCCCTAATCGTCGATGTAATCTGAGCCTGTCTGACATCCGGCGCACGGGTCAAAAGAGCCATCGTGCCACTGGAATCCAGATAAAGGCATTGAAAAAAGCAGTATCCGAAGGTGTCGTAGCCGGTGAGGTAGTACATGCTCTCCTGACGGAACATCAGCAAGCCATCCAGACTCCGTGCGGCCATCTGCTCAAGCGCGGACGACACGCGTCGTTGCATTTCGGTTTCGGAAAAGTGCAGTGCCATTCGATGGTATCTGAAAGAGGCTGGGCGAATTGTGGTAGTACTGCCAATGAATTATATATTCGCCGTCAGCGTAAAATTGCATTCCCTAACGGCATACCCTTGACTCGCTGTAGAAATGCGGACAGCGCGCACTGTCCCTAATGCGCAAAGGAGGCGCTAGGCGGACTGCAAGTCGGAATCTTCGGTGCGCCGCAGGGTCAGGTGATGAGCGCCCAGATCCTGAAACAGGCGCTTGCGGCAGCTGAGCACGATAATCTGAACTGATTTGGCGGCCTTTGAGAGAATATCGAACATCAGCTTGATCCGGTCGTCATCGGAATAGACGAGGGCATCATCCAGTATGACCGTTGAAGGATAACCCTGCTCTGCCAGCAGCTCCGCAAATCCGATGCGAACCAGAATTGCAATCTGCTCCTGCGTGCCTTGGCTCAGATGACTGAATTGTTCTGGAACGTCGCTGCGCTGAATCGTGCTGATTGAGAAATTTTCGTCAATTCGGATTTCCGCATCCGCATCACGAATCAGGTGCCGCAGATACGGGTTGACCTTATTCAGAACCGGAGCCAGATATTGCTCTTTCGCCTGCCGCTCGGATTGCGCAAATGTATCCACAAGCAGCCTTAGGACATTCACTTCGTGTTCATATCTTGTGCACTCGGCGATGCAAAAATTCAACTCATGCTCAGCGGTCCGAACCGCCTCGGACAGCCCTTTGCTCTCCAGAACTTCGAGTTTGCCCTTTAATTTTGCAATTTCGCTGTTGAGCATCTCAATTCGATGGCCCCGATTTGCCCTCGTTGATTCTAGGCGCCTGATCCTTTCCTCCAGAAGCGGCACATTGAATTCATTCAGCTTGCCTTGCATGGTTGCGATCTGATGTCGATTGGCGTCTCTCGCCTGCTCCGCTGCTTGCACGCCTTTGCGCAATGGCTCCTCGGAACGATCGGACTGGCTGACGGTGCGCTGCTGTTTCAACTGTCCAAGCCGGCGAGTCTCATTTTGAAGATTTGCCTGCGCAATGCGTACTTCTGCGTCCGCCGAATTCCACGCAGAATCAACCTGTTCATATTCTGTCCGTATTATTTTCGCCTTCAGTGCCAGCTGTTCTTTCTTTTCACCCAGTCTGCCCAGTTCCGCCTGCGCGTCATCCGGTTCAGGAACTTGTGTTAAATTGAGGAATTTCGCTTTGCGATCCCTTTCCGCGCACAAACCATCGACATACTCGCTCAACGCCGCAACTCCGCTGGCATGACGGTCTGTGGCCGGGGTAAACAATTCAATTCTGTCATTCTCCGTTTTTTTCTGCGACTCGAACTCCTGACGCCTGGTCCATTGACTTTCGGCTTCTTCGATGCTCGCAGCCTCAATCTGCCGAAGTTTCGCTGCCAAATCCTCCTTGGCCTGTTCGTGCTGCAATTTAAGGTCATCTCCGCCTTGAATTCGCGGACGAACCCAAATCACGCCGCGTTCGGGAATTCGAATCGAAGTATTCTCTACCAGTGAGAATTCAAGATTGCCGGGCTGCACCGGTTCGTCGTTGAGCGTAACGCCTTCCAGGCGGCTCGGCTCGTCGCGGAACATCGTTTCAAACGTCAAAGCGGTTGCTGCTGCGCGCAAACTGCCTGCCGCATCACTGAGGCGTCTGTCCAATTTGCGAATTAGCTGAATCGCCGATTCGGTCACAGGAATCGCATCGAGCTGCTGCTCAAGCCGTTTCAATTCATTCTGGGCTGCTCGCGCCTTGAGCAGCCGCTCCCGGCACGTTTTGACTTCTGTACCTCTGTGCGCCAATACGACAATTTCCTGCTGCCTGGATTCAAATTTTGCCGCCGATTCAGCCGCCTGCTGCGCTTCCTTAAGGGCTTGCCTGCGTTCGTTCAGTTTTTCTGCCAGTTCCTTCGCGCGATCTTGAACCTGAAGCAAATGTTCATCCAGATCCTTGACGCGATCCTGCGATTCAGCAATGTCGCGGGACAGCTTCACGAACTCATTGAACCGTTGCTCGGCACTGCTCAGCTCAAGTTCGAGCACCTTGTCCTGCGTTTCAGCCGCTTCCAGACTGGCTTTAAGATCACGCGCCTTGTTCAAAGTCTCCCGGACTTGATCAACTTCCTCGCTTTCAGCCTTTTGCGCCGCTTCGAATTGCAATTCCCGAACCTCGTTCTGATACGACTCGAGCGATTCGAGAAATTCGTTCAACTCGGCCTCATTGTGGCGCAGGGTTTCGAGTTCCCCGTTCAGTGCGTCACGCCGGCTCAAAGCATCCTTGTAGTCGCCCTTCGGCGCCTGAGTCTTGTCCGTGATAAGCTTCGAAAGTTGCGATTTAAAAATTTCCGGCAATTTCTGGGCGCCCGCTCCGCCCAGCACATCGCCAACCTGCCCTTCCAATGCATCCTGCAAGGTTGACTGGGCGCTGCGGGGCATTGTAAAGCCGCCAAACGATTCGCCTTGCTGAACCCAGAGAATGCTCCACAAGCCAAGTGTTTCGGGATTCGCGCCCCCTTGACCTGAAGTGCTGAATCCTAGGATGGAGCGCAGTTCGTCTTCGGCGACATCACCTTCCAGGCGGCGACCATCTGGACATTGAAGTTCCGCCTGAGGCTTTTTGAGGAAACGTTTCTTTATCCTGTATTTTCCGTCATCCATTTCAAAGGTCAGCGCGACTACGGGCGCCGCCTGATTGAGGGCGTTGGCAAACTCCCTGATCGCCTGCGCCTTCGAGCCATGCCTTTCAAACAGCACAGCGCGCAGAGCGCAAAGCAAAGTTGACTTGCCCATTTCATTCGGCCCGATCACCACGTTCAATCCATCTTGAATGTCTCCAAGATACTCGGGCTTGTCGAACATCTTGAACTGATTCAATTCCAAGGATCTGATCTTCATCTGATCACCGTCACTTGATCCTGCTCCATTGCGCATACAGGCGCCGCAATGCGTCCCGGGCGACAGAGCGCTGCGCGGCATCGCCATTATTCATCATGTCTGTCAATCGATCCGCGGTATCGCGCACAATGCCCTTGAAATCAATCGTATCCAGGTCCTCTTCGGTCGGCTCCACGGCAAGAGCGTCTGTGCGTATTTCCAAATGGAAAAATGCCGCCGACAAAGAGTCGGCGATAAGATTGTCAAAGAACACGCGATCAACCAGCGACAGGCTGCCTGTAACTTCCAGGCGAATCAGCATTTTTTCAAGATGATCCCCGCAATTGTGCAGCTTGTCCCTTAGAAATTCGACATCGCTGCGTTGGTGAACCGCCTCGCTCAGCGTTCTCCAGGCGTAGCTGCCGGTTTCGATTGGCGTGACCTTCGGCTCGGCACGATGGCTGTCAACTTCGACCAGAAGTATTTTTCCACCGTTTTGAACACTGAATCCGTCTGTTTCGGGCGTGCCGCTGTACCAGCAGCGCGAATTGATTTTCTTCTGACCATGCCAGTCGCCAAGCGCCAAATACGCTAGGGCAGCCTTCGACGGGCGGTCCGGCGAAATGTAGTTCGGCTGCGCGTCAGAGCCAAACTCTGCGACAGAACCGTGAGCTACGCCGATTCGTACCGCGTTTTCCGGCAATTCGCAGTGGTCCATGTACTCGGTCGGATCATCCAGGATGTGCTTATGCTTCAGCGGAGCGGGTAGGAGGAACATCTCCCCGGCATCTGTCGACACCGGTACAGGAGCCGGTTCGCACAGCAAATGAACATTGCCCGGCAGATTGTGATGGAGACGATTCCAAAGTCCGTTCGGGCGATCCGGATCGTGATTTCCGGGAAGCAGATACCAGTGCACGCCTTCGTGCTTCCTCATTCGCTCCAAAGGCTGTCGTAGCGACAAGTCTGACATATTCTCCATGTCGAAGACATCGCCGGCTACCAGCACGCACGACACTTCGCTTTGGGCTGCGACATTGCCAATGCGCCCGATGACCGACAACCGCGCCTCTTGAAGCACGCCCATCAGTTCCTTGCTGACAAACTTAAAGACCTTGCCGATCTGCCAGTCGGATGTATGTATGAATCTTATTGCCATCAAGGCATCTATCTTCTAGAAAGCCCTTATCAAGTCAGTTGTGAAATCCATTTGCTCGGTTCCAGATACAAATTGCTTGCAGGCAAACACAATTCGAACGGGCGGTCTGCAGCCAAAAACGGCTTCATGCATCAGCCTCGCAGTTGTCTCAGACAAGGGCAATACCGACTTGCATCAAATTCGAAATCACGTCAATCCCATGCTTGATTTAATGCTGATCTGTATAAAAATCAGCATTAGATCGTTTAAATGCTTGCTTAATGCTGGCCTGTATCAAATACGGCGTCACTAAACCGATGCCGCACGCAAAATACTCGTTCCAGGGGTTGTTGCAGACGGGTATTGTCTTTCCTCAATTCGGAAATGAACCGCACTACGTGATCCCAGTCGAAGCGATAACACGCCTTTATTTGATGTGCGTCTGCAAGACAGATGGAATCCTATTTATTGTATGCTCAAATCAATGCTATGTTGCTTTGAAGTCGGCGCAGCATTACAACAGGAAAGCCCCAAACGACAACGGTATGTTTTCGGGCGCAAGTTTCGCTAAACTATGGCATCGACCGCAGCGATTTGGCACAATAGGTCGCATCTAATTTTGGCAACATGAGCGACTACCTCTCACAATCAGTACGGCAGCAGTACCGAACCGACGGCTTCACGCCAGCGGTCCGGGTCATGTCCGAATCGGCCGCGGGCAACTATAGAAATTGCTTGGAAGCGATCGAGGCGGTTCTCGGCAACTTGATGGGTGCCAGACGCTTTAAATGCCACTTGCTCTACAAATGGGTCGCCGATCTGATTCGAACTCCGAGCATACTGGACGCTGTAGAGAGTTTACTCGGCCCAAACATCTTATGCTGGGGGACGGATTTGTGGGTCAAGGATGCCGGTTCCGAGCAGTATGTGTCATGGCATCAGGACAGCCAGTACTGGGGGATCGACAACGACCAACTCGTCACAGCCTGGGTTGCCTTGTCTCCGTCCACTGTCGAAAGCGGATGCATGCGGATGCTTCCCGGAAGCCATCTGGAACGAGGATTGACGCATCAGGACACATTTGATCCGTACAATATGCTCACCCGTGGTCAGTCCATCATCGAGGGCATTGACGAAGACAGGGCTGTGAATATCGAGGTGAACGCCGGCGAGGCTGTCTTGTTCGCCTACAGGATCGCACATGCATCCCACCCGAATCGAAGCGCCGACCGGCGCATCGGGGTCGCTATCCGCTACATCGCGCCGCACGCGCGCCAAACCAAATCCGAATGGGACAGTGCAACCCTGTTGCGCGGTGAAGATACCGCCGGCAATTTTCTGCATGAGCCCGTTCCCGCATCCGACTTTGATCCGCCTGCCGTCGAGTTTCATCGCAAGACCGCAGAAAATCTTCGTAAAATTCTATATGCCGGCACAGGCCGGACGGAACACCGAACCTGACCAGACATGCATCCCGGATCGAATCAATGCAAGTAATCTCTGCGGAAACAGTCCATCGGCTGTGCTCGTTTCCGGAGCTTATGGACGCTCTCGAGGCATCCCATCGAGAACCGCCGGCAGACTTGAAGGATACGCTGCTGTCGAGCCCTCGAGACGATGACGGTACAGACGACAAAATAATGATTCGCGCCGCATGGGCACATGGGTCTGCATTGGGACTGAAAGCGGCAACTATCTTCCCGCGTAACCTTGAAGAGTTCGCGCTTCCGGCCATTCACGCACAGTTTCTTCTGTTTGACGGCAAAACCGGGGTTCCGACTGCCCTGATTGATGGCACAGCGTTGACCTACTACAAGACCGCTGCAGACTCGGCTCTGGGCGCCCGACATCTGGCTCGGCCGAACGCATCCTCGATGGCTATGATCGGCGCTGGAGCGATGGCGCCATATCTGATTCGCGCCCACTGCTGCGCCCGCGAATCAATTCGAACCGTTTCGATCTGGAACCGAACCGCATCGAAAGCCAAGGCGATCGCCGATACCTTGAATTTGCCGGGTGTCGAAATCAACGTCGCACATTCGCTTGAAGCGGCAGTGCGCAACTGTGATGTTGTCTGCGCTGCGACAATGACCCAAGAGCCGATTATCCGCGGACAATGGCTGCAGCCCGGAACTCACTTGGATCTGGTCGGCGCGTTTACCCCGCAAATGCGAGAGGCGGATGACGAAGCGGTGTGCATATCGCGAATTTTCGTCGATTCCAGGTTCACGACAATTGGCGAAATCGGGGAAATTGAAATTCCCCTTCAAACAGGCATCATCGAAAAGAGCGATATCGTCGGCGATTTGTTTGAATTATGCAGCCGGCGTGTACTTGGGCGCGAAACCGAGAACGAAATCACGCTGTTCAAAAACGGCGGGGGCGGCCATCTGGATCTGATGACGGCACGCCATATCATCTCGGTGGCAAATTCGACACCTTAGACGCTCGACAAGCGCTGCCGCAATAGTCAGTAGTAGCCGACTCTGTCTCCTTCGGTCGTCACGCCCAGTCCGTTTAGCAGGCGGTTTACATAGCAAAAATACCCAATGACCTGGTTCAGTTCGAGAATTTCCTCATCATCGCACCCGGCTTCAACCAAGTCTTCATAGTCCTGTCGCACCATTTTTCCAACTGCCAAAGTCAATTTTTCCGCGTAATTCAAAATGGCAAGCAGCTTTCCCTCGAACGCGGCTTCCGGCTGACGGCCGTGCAGTGAATTCATAATTTGATCTGTACGGTCGTCGTCTCCGACCAGGCGTCTCAGATTCGAGCTGTGATGAGTCACGCTGTAGTCGCAATCGTTGAGAATGCTGACGTAGGTGCCGACGGTTTCAAGGAGCCACAGCGGCTGCTTGATATCCGGATGATGGAGTACGCTGCGATACAGCGTAATATGGCCATGCATTGTCGCCGGACGCAGACTGTGCGCGCGCAGCACATTGTCGACAGTGCCATGCGGCGTACGGGCTGCATCAAGCGCTTGTTTCAGTTCGCCCGTTGCTTCGGAGTCGGAAATCATGCGAATCCAGGCTGACATGCACTCACCTGCAGGGGGTCAAATTCATTTGCGGTAGTCAAATGCCCGGTCAAACCGCGAAGCGATGTAGGCATCGCACCGTACCGGCTCGAACCTTGGCTTTTGCCCGTTGTTCGACATCGGATCAATCAGCGTATCAGCGTCCGGGTCGACGAAAACGACCACCGAATACCGGGCCGTCGGCTTCGCATTGACGACGCAATGAGGCACCGAACGGAACAAGCCGTTGCTCCATCGCTCGAGCAAGTCTCCAATATTGACCACAACCGTGCCCGGTACCGGCGGGACGCTGAGCCAGTCGCCGGAATCTGTCTGGACTTGCAGCCCGTCATCTCCGGGCAGCAATAGCGAGAGGCAGCCGAAGTCTGTATGCGGAGACACGCCGTAGGAACCTGTCGCGTCTGCTACCGGGGGGTAGTAGATCAGCGAACCGCGCGAGGTTGGTCGCGTGAAATTTCGGGTAAACGAATCGTCGCGGCAATTCAAGCCTGCTGCAAGCACGCGCAATATCCGCATCGCCAGCTTATGCGTCTGATCGAAATACTCGTTCAGCGCCGTTCGCATTTCGGGCATGCCGCTGTGCCATCGGTTCGGAACAAGCATGGAAAAAACATCGTCCTGCCCTGTGCTTTCAGCATCTATGTCCAGACCCCAGATGTAGCTTTCCTTGCGATCTGCACCATCGTATCCGTCCATGACGGATTCGCCTTGCCTGATATACCCGCGGTGGCTGCCGAATACAGCCACTTCGGATTTGCACTTTTCGGGCAGCGCAAAAAAACGCTGCGCAACTGCAAATACCGTCTCGATCAAGCTGTCAGGAATGCCATGCCCGCGTACGTAGAAGAAACCGGTTTCGCGTGCCGCATCACAAGTCTGACCGACAAGTTCGTCGAATTGCGGTGATGCGTCCTTGACATCGGCGAAATCTATAATTGGAAAATTTGACATGGAAGATCGATCAATCGGGAAATGGAACGGCGCCGGTAGCAGAGCGAAAGCGGTATTATACATTCGGCGTTTTGTAAGGCACTGACGCTTTCTAAGACGAATCTATTGCTATCTTGCTGGATGCATTGAAATAGCGCAATCGCCATGCCGTGCACATCAATGTCAAGATGAGTGTGCCGTTAAGCGGTGACCCCGGTCTTGACATTGACCGTCATCCGATCAAGCCGCTGACGGGCCGCACTCGTCCCAATCCCCGCCGTTGACGGCTGCCATGCGGCATCCGGTGATGCCTTTGCCGAACGGACGTCGCCCCTCGGGCTGCGACAACCGGGTCCGATTTTTTCACTGTCCGACAGCGCCCTTTAGTGACCGAACTGGTAGACGAAGCCGATACGCAATACAGTCAGGCGATTGTCGATCGAATAGCTGCACGGCTCGCGCGGACGATCGGGCCCGCAACGATTATTCCTAGACTTGTTGACCTGATAACTGTGTTGCCCGTAATCGTAGTATGCACCCTCGAGACGAAACATCCAACTTGGCGCAACCTCAGTCTCGAATCCAACGCCCACAGTCCAGCCAAGTCGAGTAGATTCGCTGCGAAACGAGTCATCAGCGTCAATGCGCAGATCGTATTCCAGACAACTGCTTCCCGAGTAGTCGGTGTCTGTTACAGAATTGACAACGCGTGCGAGCGCCGGTCCGGCAACCGCGAATGTCCGAACACCGCTTATTTCGCGATCTACGCCAAACCGTAAAGCCAAAGACCAGTCAAATTCAGTCGCAGCCGCTTCGTCCGTACAGGTAGGATCAAGCCGGTCAGTGCGTGCCGATAAATCACCTAGCATTGCCTCGAGTTCATAACGCCAATTCACTGCGGCGCCCCCGATACGTCGGCCTAAAACAAATCCGCCAACCGCACCGTTACTTTCATAATCGACAGTTGATCCGGGATTGCCCCAGTTGGCGAAGCCGTCATCATCCCGAAGTTCGCCCGACAGGCGACCTGTACCAACCAAAATTCCCGCGTAGCTGCGATCTGTTGAAGAGCTGTTCGCGATTTCTGCCGACGTTGCCGAATCTGCAAAGACAGTCGGCAGCAAAGCGATTGCAATCGCGGGTAATGACCGTATCAAAGATAACATTGACATTGCTTCTAAGTCTGAGAATCCATCGGAATTGAATCTTTACTCGAATCGAAAATCTCGCAAGAGCCAATTTAGAATTGGCTAGATCATGAACATTATGGTTTAAAATCAATTTGAATTCTTTTGCTTTGTAGGTTTCATCGGCATGTTTTGAACTTGAAGCCGACCCCGATCAATCGATTTCAATGCGAGCGTTCATCGGGATTGCGCAAGACTGCGATGGATTCCGCACCGAGGCGCGTCCGCTGCGGAAAACTCCAAGAGCAAACGACCGGCATTACAGGATCAGGAACGAGACCAAAGAATTTCACGTGCGTGTGCGATTGGCCAACGATATTTTTGCCTACTGCTTTTCGTAAGTCTCAAACGATTCCGATGTGGCTTCTTTCCTAATCTTCAGACTGGCCCAGACCCTGGCCGTACTTTTCGCCATGTCGTTCGTGGCGTATATGCTGCTAGGACTGATGCCGGGCGACCCGATCGATCTGCTTGTCAGCAGCGACCCGAGACTGAGCGCTGCCGATGCCGCCAGGCTGAAAGCCCTGTACGGCCTGGATCAGCCGCTGATCTCGCGATACTACACCTGGCTGACCTCGATACTGCAAGGCGACCTGGGATTTAGCCGGCTCTATGCGAAGCCGGTGACAGAAGTGCTCGCAAGCGCGCTGGGGAAAACGCTGATCCTGATGGGGGTCGCATTTGTCGTCTCTGTGGCGATTGCCATTCCGGCGGGAATGCTTGCGGCAAGCCGAATCAGAAGCGGCGCAGACTATGTGATCAATCTGATGTGCTTTGCCGGCATTTCGATCCCGCCGTTTTGGCTGGCACTTATGCTCATTCTTCTGTTTTCCGTGACACTCGGCTGGCTGCCTGCGAATTCCCTTCCGGTCGGCGATGCCGGTCTCGGTGAAAAGGCAAGAGCCCTGATACTGCCCGTGATCACGCTTGCCGCAGTCAGCGTCGGCGGCGTCACCCGATATGTTCGCGCTTCGTTACACGAAACGCTGCGGCACGACTACGTGCGCACAGCCTTGGCGAAGGGACTGTCGCGTTCGCAAGTCATTCGCAGGCACGCACTGCGAAATTCGATGATTCCGGTTGTCACGATTCTGTCGCTGGATCTTGGCGCATTTTTCTCAGGAGCGCTAATTACGGAAATCATGTTCGGATATCCGGGCATGGGCAAGCTGATCTTCGACGCGATTCAGGGCAGCGACTACAATCTCGCATTGGCAGGGTTGCTCGTGACGACGGCGGTCACGCTGCTTGCCAATTTTCTTGCCGATGCCGTTTATGCGGCACTCGATCCGCGCGTCACGTTCAGGGCGGCGCAATGATCCGGGCAAACTCGCTATTCGCAAGACTGCTGGCACATCGACTCGCAGCCGTGAGTAGCGCCGTGCTCGCCGCACTGCTCATTTATTCGTTCTCGACCCCAGTTCTCGAGCTGTGGCTAAATACCGACGGCTCCACAGTGGATTTGTTCTCGCGACTGCTGCCATTTTCCCAGCAGCACCCGCTCGGCACCGACGAACTCGGACGCGACTTGCTCATTCGACTTGCCTACGGCGGACAGGTTTCGCTGATTGTCGCGTTGGCGGCGGCGGTGATTTCTTCGGCGGTCGGCACGGTAATCGGTCTGCTTTCAGGATATTTCGGAGGCTGGCTCGACAGCTTGCTCATGCGGCTGACCGACAGTGTCATTGCGCTGCCTCTGCTGCCTCTGCTGATTATTCTCGCTGCGATCGATCTGCAGAAACTGGGACTGCCCGCCGAACTTGCGCAAAGCGAGAGCATCAGCTTCTACCGCATCATCATTATCGTATCGCTGGTCGGATGGACCGGCGTTGCCAGGCTGGTCCGGAGCACCGCGCTTGCGCTTCGCGAGCAGCCGTATGTGAAGGCGGCAAAGGCGCTTGGCGCATCTCCGGTGCGAATCATCTTCACCCATCTTCTTCCCGGACTATCGTCGCCGATCATCGTCGCTACAACGCTGTCGGTGGGGAACCTAATCCTGTTCGAATCGATACTCAGCTTTCTCGGGCTCGGAGTCCACCCGCCTGCGGCAAGCTGGGGCAATATGCTCACGAATGCTCAGGAACTGATCTGGGAATCTCCAATTCTTGCAGTACTGCCAGGATTCATGATTTTTGTCACCGTCATCAGCTTCAATTTCATCGGAGACGGTCTTCAAGACGCCTTGGCAATGCGGTCCTCGGCGATTTCACGCAGAAAATAGCTAGGAGCACACAATGTCGACCAGATCGAAAAGGGAACGGGCGCGATAATCCGGCTCGAACTCCTGATCCCAGGATTCGGCAATATCGGCGCTGCGCACCATCCACATCGTCTGCATCCCCGCATTGCGGGCCCCGAACATGTCATACAGCGGATGATCTCCGACATGCAGAATATCCGACAGACTCGCATCGACAATGGCGCTGACACGCTGAAACCCTTTCGGATCCGGCTTCATGGCGCCAACATCGGCAGCACTGACGGCAGCAACAAAATACTGCCCTATTCCAATCGTATCGAGGCAGGCATTTCCATCGCTGAGCGAAACAAGAGGTGCGAATGAACTGAGGCGCTCGAGAGCCGGCAGCACATCAGGATAGAGCGTCACGCGGTTGCGGTCGGCAATAAACCGTTCCAGCAATTCCGACGAATGGTGTTCACTATAGTCGCACTCGCCCAGCAGTTGTGCGAACAGCAGTCGGCGCTGCTCGGTCAGGTCATGTCTGATTTCGGGATGATCTTGCCAATTCTGCTCACGGCGCGCACGGATGTCTTCGAGCGAATAGCGTTCGACGATCCTTGGAAAACGGCTCTGGATATATCGATATGAGTTTTCCTCGGCACGCTGAATGACAGGAGCAATGTCCCAAAGCGTGTTATCCAGATCAAATGATATTGCTCGGATTGAAGTCATGTCAGTTAAAACCTGCCGTAGATGTGCCGCTTTGCAGCGAAATTGAGTCAGTTCGCCGACAACATCCCACCGACTGCGGCAGCGGTCGCAGGCGAATCAGCAAAGCATCACTTTGAATGTGTCGCAATACCCGATAGGTTTACGCGTGCGCCGTGCTGCGATTGAATGCGTTCGAAAGTGGAATTCATAAATTGAGTCAGCCAAATTGGAAACGTTGCAAATATACCGACTATTGAAGCAAGATTGTGCAATTTTTCGACTCCGCATCATTTGCGGCGCTGGTTGCGATTCGAATCGCATTTCAATTATCGCCGCCTCGGCCCATGGCAGGTCTGGGTATTCCATTTGTTCCTATTCGGCAATGGCAAGCGCCCCAAATTTCGCTCACCCTCAGCAGTACAATATTGCTCGCGCGCGGCAGTGCATCCGGGGATTCGATTGCCGGGCGCTGCCAGTATCCAATTCAGGCAGGGGCGAAATCGTTCGTTGCCAGCTCGGACGTCGGCTACAATTTCGCTTTTTTTACAATCTCCGCTTTCACATCGGCATGCACTCCATGCCTGCGCAACGACGATGCCGCGCGGTCGGCGCGAATTAAATTCCAGAATGAAGCGGCAACACAAATCGATCATCTGACACCATCGGCGCCCGAAGCACCATGAACACAGCACGCATTCACTTCACCTGGCAAGAGGTCATCTCATGACCGCGGTTCTTCTGCTCGTAGCCTTGCTCGTGGGTCTGGTATTCCGTCACTTCAGGTATCCGCCGCTGCTCGGGTTTCTTGTCGCCGGATTCGTCGCGCAAGAGTTCGACGTGGGCGACATCGACGTTATTGGCCAGATCGCTGACATCGGAATTACGCTGCTGCTGTTCACTATTGGCCTGAAGCTGAATTTGCGCGAATTGGCCCAGGTTCAGGTCTGGGGAAGCGCTTCAGTCCATGCGCTGATCGCAGTGGTGCTTACTGTGCCGGTAATTGTCATCGCAGGATTGCTGTTTTCTCCCCTGGCGCTCGAAAACTCAGCGGCCGCATGGGTACTGGCGTTCGCCTTGTCATTTTCGAGCACGGTATTCGCTGTTAAGATTTTTGAAGAACGAGGCGAGCGCAACGCACTGCACGCAGACATCGCCATCGGCATATTGATCGTGCAAGACATTCTTGCGGTGTGCTTTCTGGTATTGGTCAGTGATAAATTTCCAAGCCTCTGGGCGATCGGCCTGCTTGCACTGCCGCTTTTGCGCCCGTTGCTGACGAATCTGCTCAACCGGACCGGACACGGGGAATTGCTGACGCTGTTCGGGGTCGCCGTGGCTTTCGGAGCCTATGAGTTGTTTGAACTGGTAAATCTCAAAGGCGATCTTGGAGCACTATTGATTGGCGTACTTCTTGGTTCTTCTAAAAAATCAAAAGAGCTCTATAGCAATTTGATTTCATTGAAAGATTTATTTCTCATCGGCTTTTTTATTCAGATTGGATTCTACGGATTGCCATCAATCGAAATGATGATGGTCGCTCTGGCGCTATCGCTTTTGATTTTTGTGCGGCCGCTGATCTACTACTTTCTCCTGACAGGCTTCGGATTACGGGCACGTACCGCGTTCCTGGCTGGATTCGCATTGTTCAATTATTCGGAATTCGGACTGATTGTCGGCGCAATTGCAGTAGGCGCGGGGATGATGTCACCCGAGTGGCTGACCACATTGGCGCTAGCCATGGCTGCATCGCTGTTTATCGCAACACCGTTCAACACCCGCGTTCATCAACTGTACAGTTCATGGTCGGGGCATCTGAGCAGGTTTGAGAACAAAAAACGTCTTGAACGGGACCGGTATTCGACGTTTGATGACGCCGAATATGTTGTGCTAGGCATGGGGCGCGTCGGCCAAGGCGTATACAAGACTTTGAGGAAACGCTACGGCGACAACGTCATAGGCGTGGAACGAGATCTGAATAATGTGAAAAAGCTGCTGAAAAAGGGCTTTCGCTGCGTCCATGGCGATGCCGTCGACTTTGAATTCTGGAGCAATTCCGGTCTGGCAGACCGGCAAATGCTGTTCGTAAACCTTGCAAATCATCAGGAAAATCTTTTTGTTGTCAATCTGGCAAGATCGTTGAACTACGGCGGAGTGCTCGCAGTAATTTCCCGCTACCCTGACCATAGGAACCAATTGGAGGAACTGGGCTGCGTCACTTTCAATCTGTATGCCGAAGCGGGACGGGGATTTGCCGAACATGTCCTGCGAAGCATCGAAAAGAAAAAATAATCCGGCGGTGCGATGTTTCCAATTCGGCCGCGGTCAAAAATTCTACGACACCGGATCGCCGGCATCTGGCCAATGCCCTTGCGCGATCGCATCAGCGTTTCAGGCGTCATCGCAATACCGACGGAACAGCGCGTCCGGGACATGAGAAGCAAAGGCACAGTGAATAGATCGTAAGGCAGATATCCTGTCCGATTCCTCGGTGCAAACGCCGCCGGGATTCATTCGAGGATCACACATGGACCGTGAAGCCACTCTCATTCCACCCCGTCATTGCGGCTCGGCGCACAGCAATCGATCAATGTGCATTACTCTAATTGCAAAGCCCCAAATTCGCTAAAATGTTTGCCTTTGAGCACCGCGGAGCTATCGCCCCGTCTAGTCGATGCCTTGTGCGCGACGTCATCAAATCTGATTATCATCCGCCAATGGATTCATTTTTTAAAGTCAATCGCGTCGAAAAGAGTCGAATCGACGACATCGACTTCGACAACTTGCAGTTCGGAACCGAATTTTCCGATCACATGTTTACCATGGAGTTCTACGATGGCAAGTGGCGCGGTGCGCGCATCATTCCATTCGGAATGATCGAAATGCACCCTGTCTCGGTTGCGCTTCACTACGGTCAAACTATTTTCGAAGGCATGAAGGCATATCGCGGAATTGACGGCGCCATACGAATTTTCCGGCCTGAAATGAATCACAGGCGACTGACGGATTCGTGCAACCGAATGTGCATCCCGCCGATTGACGAGGATGTCTTTATTCGGGCCGTTGAGCAGCTGGTAAAGGTCGACAATCGCTGGGTGCCGAACGGCGAGCGTCAAGCACTTTATGTACGACCGGTTCTATTTGCGACCGAGGGCAATCTTGACGTCCGGCCGGCCAATGCGTACCGTTTTCTAATCATAACTTCTCCGGTGGGCAGCTACTTCAAAGGCGATGCGCCATCCGTGTCGCTCAAGGTGGAAGAGAACTATACGCGCGCGATCCGAGGCGGGACCGGCTTTGCCAAGACCGGCGGAAACTATGCTGCGACATTCCGACCGGCAATTGACAGTCAAAACGAAGGCTTCGCTCAGGTCATCTGGCTTGACGGCGAGCAGCACTGCTATGTCGAAGAAGTCGGGCAGATGAATATCTGCTTCTACTTGAATGGCAAACTTGTCACTCCAAATCTGCGAGGAACCATATTGCCCGGAGTGACCCGGGACAGCATTCTGCAACTGTCTCGAGACATGGGCATACCCTGCGAAGAACGGCAGATTCATATCCGGGAAGTCATTGACGGCATCAAAAGCGGAACGCTTCAAGAGGCATTCGGCTGCGGCACGGCGGCCGTAGTCACGGTGATCGGCAGCCTGGGCTACCGAAATGAAATCCATCAAGTGCCGGTCCCGGACGGCAACTCCCTGAGCAAGAGACTCTACGATACGATTGTCGGAATTCAGCGCGGAGCTGTCGAAGATCGCTACGGCTGGACGCGGATTGTCAGCATATAGCATCCAGTCTGGACGGCCGCGGGATACGATAAGCCGGATACACGCCGAACCGAACGCAATCTCCCTAGCTTAGCTTTCTCACCACGCCGGCCGCAGGGTTAACCTCGACCCGGTCGCCGGTTGAAATCTCAGCGGTGATGTCGAACTCGAAGCCGTGCACCAATGCAAGGCCTGCAAAGGCGGCGCCTTGCGCCATGATCGGATTTGCAGCGTTGAGTACAAGCGCAGCCGGCGCCCTGCCCTGGTCTGCCATATTCTTCAGCATCCACGAACTCGCGACACCTCCCTTTGCGGTGTTGAGGACAAGGATTCTGCCCACATAGCTTTCGCCATATAGCGCATGCGCAGGACGCGAAAAAACCCCCTCAATTCTATCGAGATCATATCGGGCGCTGAAATCGTCCGAAGCAGACAGCGCAATGCCGACTGCCTTTTCGCCGATTCCCGGCGAGCATTTGAAAATTCGTTCGATGCCCATCAAAGCCGCCCGGAAACCGCCGCGTCGACGCACTGTCTGGTTGTCGCAAGTACCGGCTCGTAGCCGTATCCGGAAATGATGTTGACAAGCTTGGCCGAATTGCTCGCCAGTCGCTTCCAGCCCTGAGCTATTCCCAGTTCGCGCGCGTACATTTGATAAAAACATACTCCGCTAAGCACCATTGCGCCGCACCCCTCAAGCGCCTTTGTATAGCCGAATCTGTCACATGCGGCTTTAATTTCCGGGGAAGTCGCAATGACCAAGGCGGTCGAATCGGACACTGCTCTTCCGCCGAGCATTTCCACAATGGCCTGCATTTCAAAAAGAGACTGCTGCGGAGCTGCGAAAACCACAACATCTACAGGCTCCTCTCGGTTGAACGAACCGTAGAAACTCGCTATGTCCGCCTCGCCAATGATTCGCGATTGCGCCTTGGGCGAACTGACGAATTGACTGTGGCGATCGGCTTCCGGCGTGACGTCGTGCATGTGGAACAGCGGCACCGAGCCATAACTCGCCAATGCGGCGCCAAAATGTTTCAATTCATCTGCAGACGGCACCCGGTCAATCCCTGAGATATACGGAACCGTCCAATAGGATCCGGTCCGTTGACCGATCAGCGCCCCCAGAGCACCCCAATCCGATAGCGATGCAGGTTGATAGGCGATTTCGAAATGATGCGTGGGCCGTCTGCATTCGTCCAGATGGCATCCGTATCTGGGAACGCGGCCGGTATAGGCGGCTGCAAGTGCCGCAGGGCCTCCCTCAAAATTGCTCCGGGCACCGCATACGCTGTTGGCGTATATCACAGATCCTGTATCGCCGAACGCGACGTGCTCCCCAAGCACCGGGGCCGAAATCGTCTGGTAGTTGATGCAGGTATCCGTCATCATCACTCCGAGCGACTTCAAGGCGGCTGTCGCTCTTTTTTCGAGCAGGGCGAAGTGTTCCGGTTGGCCGAGACGCTGATACGCGCACAGGTCCAGACCGCGAGGGTCGGTTATTGCAGGAACCGATATTCTGCGTTCGGCGGCCGGCAGCCGCGCCAACTGCTCAAGATGCTCAACTCCGGTTTGTCCGGCAGATTCGGTATCGCACATCAAGTGCACTTGAGAGATCTCAACAAAATCCTTCGCCTGAAAAAATCGCGCGACCTGCATTTGCTGGTGCATTGCCCACTGACGCGCCCAGCCGTGCTTTCCATCGAGCATGGAACGCTCAAGCGGACTTAATTGAACATCGCCTTCCAAACTTAAACCCTCCGGCAATAGTGAACCTGTTCGCGGACATGCTTGCATTCTGCGCTCCGCAGTGTATCGTAGCAGACCGACATCGGCAGATTCAACAAAGTCGGTATCGCGATTCGCGCGGCGCTTCGGCGCGGCACGGGCATGCCGGATCAACTGCGCAAGAATTCATTATGTTCCGCATCAATTGACTGCTACAATTTCCCAATACGGCAAATATGAAGCGGTATCGCGATTTGCGCGGCGCTGCCATACGATCACTACTAAAATTTTATCTGGAGTTGAACAATGAAGAAACTGCAATCTTTCGCGGCTGCCGTCTCAGCCTTGCTGCTGCTTGTCGCGCCTAATGCGTTTTCCGCCACCGTCAAGCTGGGATTTGTAACCACCCTCAGCACCCCGGCATCGGTCATCGGAAACGACATGCGCGATGCAGTGGAACTCGCGGTGGAGCACATCGGCGGCAAGATGGGGTCGGCCGATGTCGAAATTGTCTACGGAGACGATGAATTCAATCCACAAAAAGGCAAGCAGGCGACGGAACGCCTGGTCACTCAAGACAAGGTCGACATCGTATTCGGTTACATTTGGTCGCACGTGCTTCTGGCGTCGGCAAACACCGTCCTTGATGCCGGAAAAATATTGATTAGCGCCAACGCCGGACCATCGCAACTGGCAGGAAAGGGATGCCATAAGAATTTCTTCAACATTTCCTGGCAGAATGACCAGACGCCGATGGCAATGGGCGAGGTTCTGAATCAGCGTGGCGTCGATTCACTTTATGTCATTGCGCCAAACTATGCCGCCGGTAAGAACATGGTTGCCGGCGTAAAACGTACGTTTTCCGGTGATATCGTCGGCGAAGACATGACCAAGTGGCCGGATCACATTGATTGGGCGGCAGAATTGACCAAGGTGAAAGCGGCCAGTCCCGATGGTGTTTTCGTGTTCTACCCAGGCAAGCACGGCCCGGCATTTATCAACCAGTACCAGCAGGCCGGGCTGCCCGAATCCACCCCGCTTTACACCGTCTTTACTGTTGATTCGATCAGCCTGCCCCGATTTCAAGCTGCGGAAATGAACGGCGTGCTCGGGTCTACGATGACGCAGTTCTGGGCCCCTGATCTCGATGTTGAGGCAAACAGGAAGTTCGTTGACGGCTTTAAGGCAAAATATGGGAAATATCCCAGCTTCTACGCCGCTCAAAGCTACGATGCCGTGATGTACATCAAGAGCGCTGTTGAGGCAGTCGATGCAGACATGAGCAATGTCGACGGTCTTCGCGCCGCTCTGGAAGCAGCAGATTTTGACTCTGTCCGCGGAGATTTCACAGTAGGTCACAACCACTTCCCGATTCAGAATTTCTACAGTCGCGAAGTCGTCGTCGACGGCGACGGAGTCTGGACAACTTCAGTCCGTGAAACTGTTTTAGAGAATCATCAGGACTCCTACGCGCAAGAATGCAATATGTAGGCGGCTATGCGGACATCCAGTTCGCAGCCAAGCTGCAGTAGCGCGGAATTTTGCCGCCAGACCGGCCGAACTCCG
The DNA here is from genome assembly GCA_965214615.1 of Arenicellales bacterium. Lineage (GTDB taxonomy): Bacteria > Pseudomonadota > Gammaproteobacteria > Arenicellales > JAJDZL01 > CBDAUN01. The sequence goes on along the minus strand of OZ243952.1, from coordinate 1,340,617 downwards.
CGCTATTGTCAATTTGGCCGTATCTTCGAACCGGACTGAACCGCAGCCTGACGGAGATACCTGCCAAGGCCGGTCGAACTCGCCAACTCCGACAACTCCGCGGCAAAGCGCGATGACGCCGAGCTGACCAGCGGCATTGAAAAACAACGCGAAGATGCACGTCGCTGCAATGTCACTCTAAGTTCCGACCCAATTGACTGCCGGATCATGGAAACGACTATTCTTATCGAGCAAATACTCAACGGCATTCAGTTCGGAATGCTGCTGTTTCTTCTGGCGTCCGGACTTACATTGACGTTCGGAATCATGGACTTTGTCAATCTGGCCCATGGCTCGATCTACATGCTCGGCGCCTTCATCGGCTCGACAATCATTCTGTGGACGGATTCTTTCATCCTCGGCATTGTTCTCGGAGTTCCTCTGACCGCAGTTGCCGGGATGCTTATCGAGACGACGACGCTCCGCACCTTGTATCAAAGACACCATCTTGACCAGGTGCTTGCCACATTCGGTCTGATTTTGTTCTTCAACGAACTTGTTCAAATCGTCTGGCCGCTTGACGGGCTCACAGTACCGTTCCCCAAATTCCTGTCAGGCACCGTGACGCTTTTTTTCGGGCTCGAGTATTCGGTATACAGACTGGGGATTATCGGTGCCGGAATTGCTGTCGCTGTCGGGCTGTGGCTTCTGGTCGCCAAGACCAGAGCGGGCATGCTGATCAGGGCGGGCGCTTCAGACCGCGAGATGATCAGCTCGCTCGGCATCAACATCAGACTGCTGTTCACCCTTGTCTTCGGAATCGGCGCCGCACTTGCAGGACTGGCCGGAGTATTGATGGCGCCGATTCTGGGAGCCAATTCGGGGATGGGCGAACAGATCATCATCGTCGCCTTTGTGGTGATTGTCATCGGGGGCATCGGATCGGTGCGGGGCAGCTTAATCGCAGCGCTGATTACCGGATTGATTGATACGCTTGGCCGTTCATTTCTGGATGTAATGCTTGCGGTTTTTCTGCCAGTCAATGCCGCCGAATCCGCAGCGCCGGCGATTTCCTCCATGCTGATCTACATCTTCATGGCAAGCATCCTGTTTTTTCGTCCCAAGGGACTGTTTTCGGCTCAGTCGGTCTAGATTCAATGAGAGTCGCCAAAGCAACCCGACTTCGAGATCCCGAATTTCGCCGGTTTCTGCTCGGGAGCGTATTGATAGGCATTTGCGGTGTTGTACCCATAGCTGCCACTTTATTCAACGAGCCGTTCTATATCAGTCTGTTTGCCCGGTTGATGATCTGGTCAATCGCCGCGATGAGCCTGAACCTGATATTGGGCTACGGCGGAATGATCAGTTTCGGGCACGCCGTTTATCTTGGAATTGGCGCATATGCGGTAGGAATTTGCAGCTACTACGACATCAACAGCATCTACGTTCAATTGCCGGTCGCACTCGGTGCGGCCTTGATCGTCGCATCGGTCTTCGGTGCCGTCAGTCTTCGTACGCGAGGGATCTTCTTTATCATGATCACAATGGCTCTGAGCCAAATGATCTACTTTCTATCGATCAGCATTGACGAGTACGGCAGTGACGACGGGCTAATCATCTATGACCGGAGCGAGTTCGGCACGGATTGGCTGAATCTAGATAATCCCATGCATCTGTACTATTTGATTTTTTTGGTAATGGCAGGCTGCCTGTACTTTAGCCGGCGGCTGATACGCTCGCGGTTCGGCCATGTCATACGCGGTGCAAAATCCAATGAGCAGCGAATGGAGGTGATTGGCTTCACCACATACCGCTACCGCCTGGCATGCTTCATAATTGCGGGGCTAATCTGCGCGCTGGCCGGCGTTCTGAGCGCAAATGTCGAAAAATTTGTCAGCCCTGACACGATGCACTGGACCCGGTCGGGCGAACTGATTTTCATGGTGGTGCTTGGCGGCATGGCGAGTCTGCTGGGACCGATTGCCGGCGCAATGGCTTTCTGGCTTCTGTCTGAATTCCTGTCCCGGCTGACCGAACACTGGCACATAATTTTCGGACCGATATTGCTGCTCGTCGTGCTGTTTTCACCGCGGGGAATTGACGGACTCCTCGAACGAGGTCGAACTCGTGAATGACGCCATACTGAAGATAACCGATCTGCATAAGCGTTTCGGCGGAGTCATTGCCACAGACAACGTCAACCTGACTGTGCGCCGGAATCAGCTTCATGCCCTGATTGGACCCAACGGCGCCGGCAAAACGACCCTCATATCCCAGATTTCTGGAACACTGCCCAGCGACAGCGGCGCGATTGAATTCAACGGCCAGTCGATAATCAGACTCTCGGCGCCTCAGCGTGCACTGCTTGGCCTGGCAAGATCGTTTCAAGTCACTTCGATTATTGAGGATTTCACCTGCACGCAAAACGTCGCCGTTGCGATTCAAGCGCACCATGGCCATAGTTTCAAGTTCTGGAAGCCGGCGGACTCGGAAGCTGAAATTCAAGACATGGCGGTGGCAGTGTTGAAATCGGTTGGTCTTGGCGACCGCTGCAATATCGTATCCGGCCAGCTTGCCCATGGCGAAAAGCGTCGACTCGAAATCGCCGTAGCCCTGGCGATGGAGCCAAGACTGCTGGTGCTGGACGAACCGCTTGCAGGGATGGGCAGAACGGATTCAGGGGAAATGATTGACTACTTGAAAAGCTTGAAGGGTCAGTATTCGATTCTGCTGGTGGAGCACGACATGGACGCTGTCTTTGCGCTCGCGGATCAAATCTCGGTGCTTGTCTACGGACGGATCATCGCTACGGGCACGCCGCAGGAAGTACGGAGCGACGAATTCGTGCGCAAGGCCTATCTCGGGGAGGACTACTAGCCATGCTGTCAGTCCGTGAGATTGAAACCTGCTATGGAGCTACGCAAGTACTTTTTAAATTGTCACTGGATGTCCAAAGGGGCGAGATCGTCACACTGCTGGGACGAAACGGAATGGGCAAGACGACTGCCATTCGATCAGTCATGGGCCAACTCAAGCCTCAAAGCGGCACAATTGAATTCGATGGACACGACATTGCCGGCTGGGAACCTTACAAGGTCGCACGCACCGGCATCGGTCTTGCACCGGAAGGGCGCAGAATCTTTCCGAACCTTACAACGCTGGAAAACATGGTCGCCGCGTCTAACAATGACAGTCAAATCGACGACCCGTGGGACACTGACAAGATTCTGGAATTGTTTCCAGCATTGAAGCCGCGCGTCAATGCCATGGCTGGAACGCTGTCGGGAGGCGAACAGCAAATGCTGTCGATTAGTCGCGCCTTGATGACCAATCCCAAGCTGCTGCTGCTTGATGAGGCGACCGAAGGGCTTTCACCGCTCCTTCGCGAGCAGATCTGGCAGAGCATTGCAACCCTTAAGGCCAATCGTCAATCCATCCTGCTGATCGACAAGAATCTTGAACCGCTGCTGCGGATTGGAGATCGCCACTACATTGTTGAAAAAGGCCAGGTTGTGTGGTTCGGCGACTCGAACGAACTCAAAGCAAACCGGGACCTGCACCAAAGATACATCGGAATCTGAACTTCGTGCAGCGGCGTCAGATCTGATTGTCGCGCTCCATCTTGTTCAAGCGCCGGCGAGCCGAAAATGCCGAGCGGCTGGCAGGAAACTTGTCGATCACCTCCTGCAGATAGTCGCGCGCCAATTCGAACTGCTGCTGATCGTAGTAGATATAGCCGATTTTCAGCATCGCTTCCGGTGCGCGCTGGCTCTCCGGATAGTCTCGAATCACCTGCTCGAATGCCGGAAGCGCTGCTTCCAGATTCTTGGTCACGTAGTTCGCCTCGGCGATCCAATACAGCGAATCATCGACCAGATCGCTTCCCGGATAGTCGCGGACCAGTGCACCGAACATCTCGATTGCGTCTTCATACCGCCCTTCGCGCAGCGCTTGAAATGAACTGTCATAGACTCCTCGCACGATCGCAGGGTCCGCCGGCTCGACAACCGGCTGCAGAGCCTGTCCCTCATCGCCGCCTGTGCCTTCGGCTGCAGCGGTCCCCTCCGGCTGCTGCGCCGGCTCTTGGACCGGCTCCTGCGGCTCCAGCGTCACGGTAATTTCCGGCTTTGGAGTTTCCGGCTTGGCATCACCGTGCATTTGCCGCTCGAACTGGCGCATGCGGCGGTCCAGATCGTCGTAAAGCTGACGCTGGCGCGACCGGGTCTGTTCCAGCTCAAATTCCAGAACCTCCACCTTGCCCCGCAGATGCTGCACCTCCTGGGTCAGCTGGTTCAACGTTTCAAGGGTCTGCACACCCTGTTCGGATGCGGGCTCGTCTTTGACGTCGACAACGTCCACCTGCGCCTGGGCAACGTCCACAGTCGGAGCCGACTCGGCCGCGTCTGCGGTGCTGGTTGACTCTTCGGCTGGAACGCAGCCGGACAGGAATATCGCCGAAGCGGCAATTGCAGCCCAGCCGTGCCTGTGAATCGACATTTTAATCATGCAATCCGGTCAAATGAGCGTGCGACACGCTAGTAGATTATTTCAACCCGGCGGTTGAGGCTCCAGGAGTTTTCATCGTTTCCTTCCACAGCCGGCACCTCTTCTCCATGGGAGATTGCCGTAATACGCGAACCGTCAATTCCCAGGGCCTGCATGAGCATGTTCACCGACTCGGCTCTTCGATCTCCAAGAGCAAGATTGTATTCCCTGGTGCCGCGCTCGTCAGCATGACCTTCAAGAAGCACCTGGGCGCTCTTTCGGGCATTCAGATACTCGGCGTGCGCCGCTATGATTTCTTCGGCTCCCGGGTCGATCGTGCTCTCGTCAACTTCAAAATATATGGTCGTCTGTTCAAGCAATGCCTGCAGTTCGCTCGGAACTTCGGAACTGCCTTCGGCGGACTGTCCATCGATAGCGGAAGAGTCAATTGCGCCTCCAGAGTCGGCTCCGGCCGTCAACTCGCTGTCTGTCGTCGCTTCGGCTGTTTCTGTCGAACTGTTTTCTGCGCACGCTGCGACGATGCAGCCCAGCACCACCAGCATGAGTAATTTGATATTTTTCACGATCATCGATCCGCTACTCCCAGTTTGGGTTGATACATTTGAAATTACTTTCTGATTTCCCACGACACCTGCTTGACCTTGCCTCTCGGGACAGGGATGCGCGACTGAATGGCGCCATCAGGAGACAGGGTTCTCAATTGCCTGTCTGCGCCTTCAAGAATATACATCACCATGTCGCCATGTGGAGAAAAAACCGGTGAATCGTCATAATTGGATTTTGATATCGTCACAATGAACCTGTTCTCAATATCAAACAGGGCTGCCTGGTTTCCTCCGCCCTGATCTGAGACCAGGACAAGACTCTTGCCGTCAGATGCAACTTTCGCACCCGCATTGTACTTGCCTTCAAACGTCAGTCTGGCGGGTTCGGATTTGCCGTCGGCGCCTACCCTGTAGATCTGCGGATTGCCCGGGCGATTCGAAGTAAACACGATCGATTGTCCGTCAGGCATCCACGACGGCTCGGTATCGATTGAAAGGCTGTCGGTAAGCCGTATCAGCGAACCGTCCTGCAGCGAAAGCACATAGATATCAGAATTTCCGCTCTTAGACAGGGAAAATGCAAGTCGAGTGCCATCGGGAGACCACGACGGAGCGCGATTGTGCCCATCGAACTCGGCTACCACGCGGCGCTCGCCGGTCGCCACAGTCTGCACATAGATTTTCGCCTGCGTCCGCTCCAGCACCGAGTACGCAATCCGGGTCGAATCGGGAGACCACGACGGAGACAGGATTGGAACACTGTCCTGCAAAATGGTTTGCGGGTTATACCCGTCATAATCCGCAACAATCAGGGAGTGGACCATTGCGCCGTCGACACGCTCTGAAACGCTGTAGGCAATTCTGCTGTGGAATGAACTGGGGTTGCCGGTCACCTTGCCGAATATCTCATTTGCCACCAGATGCGCGGTAGCCCGAAACTGGCTCGGCTGTATCGTGTAGCGAACGGCAGCGATCTGCGATTCGTCAAACACATCAAGCAGGTGAAAATTGACAACCAGCTTTCCAGCTTCGGCAGGCGCGACGGTTCCGACAACCAGAAAATCCACCTTGACCAGCCTCCAGTCGTTGAATTTGACTTTCTCCGGAGCATGGGGAGTGCTGAGAAAGTTTTCCGATTCCAGCGGTAGAAACTTGCCTGAACGCAGCAAATCGTTGCGAATGATCTGCGAAATCGGCTCGTCCACGGCCAGATTCGATGTATTTTCAAACGGCACTATTGCAATCGGTATTCCGCTTTGCACGCCCTGATTAATCTCGATTGTGAAAATCGCGTCCGCACCACGTGCGAATAGCGCTATAGTGACAAAAAGGGCAACCGCACCCCAACTGGCTCTGTTCATTGACGCCATCAGGTATTCACCGGTGTCTTGAACGAAAAGTTGAATTTTCGAATGTAGTCGTAAATTTCCGGGTCTTTGGGTATGGGCAATGGAGATGCCTTTTGGATCGCATGCAGGACAGACCGGTCGAACTGGGTTGAACCGCTCGAACGGATAATCACCGCGGACACTACGACCCCGCTTGGGTCGACTTCGACGACGACGCCAGCTTCGGATTGCGAGTCGGTGTCGGCCCGAACCCAGTTCCTCTCGACCTTCTGCTTGATCGGTTCGGCGAACTTGGCCATTTCAGAACGAGCCCTGTCCTTTAGGCTTTCGATGCGTTCGAGTTTCGCTTGCGCCTGCTCTTGCTCTTGCTCGAGGCGACGCCGTTCGGCTTCGCGCTCCTCGGCGAGACGCTGCTTTTCGAGTTCCTCAGTCTCTCGCTCGCGTTCCGCGATTCGTTTCCTTTCAGCTTCTTCCTGCTCGCGCTTTAGATCTTCCAAGGCTTGTGCCGCACTCTTCCTTTGCGCTTCCAGGGCAGCTAATTCATCGGCCTCCCGCTTTCTTTCCTGCTCAATGCGCTGCACTTGCTCCTCCTGAGACCGGCGCAGTTCTTCGAGTTCCTTGGCCCGCCGCTCTTCGTGTTCGCGCTGCTTGGTGATCGAGGCCAGTCGCTCTTGTTCCTGCTTTCTTTGCTGCTCGAGCAATTCCTGCTCCTGCCTTGCCGCCTCGACGCTCTGCTGACGCTCCAATTCCTCACGGCGCCTATCTGCTTCGCGCTCGCGAATCAGCGCAATCTCCTTTTCAAGCTCGGATTCCTCTATCGCCGTTGCCTGAACCGTCGCTGGTTCCGGAGAATCGCTTGAAATCTCCGGCAGGCTGCTGACCCCATGCTGAAAGAATATATTGATGCCGAACGCAACTGCGATCATCAAGTGAACAACGATAGCCCAAAACACAGCCTTCGCAGCGAATCTCGCATTGGTTGACTTTGCGGCTGAACTGGCGGGCATGGGTCAGGAATCTTGCGGAATGTTTCGCGTCACGATGCCGACGTTTTCGACTCCGGCGCTCTGCAGCGCCACCATGGCCTGGACTACCGCGTCAAAATCAACCGCCCGGTCTCCCCGAACCAGGAACGGAGTAGTCGGATTGACATTTTTCACTGCAGCCGCCTTGAGCTGAATCTGGCGCAAAGTAACCGCCGTATCAGCGTCCTGATTGACAAAATACTGTCCTTCGGCGTTGACATGGACGACAAAGGGAATGCTTTCCTCAGAGGTGATTGTCCTTGCCTTGGCTTGCGGGAGCTTCACATTGACGCCTTCGGTGAGCAGCGGCGCGGTGACCATGAAAATAACCAGCAGCACAAGCATGACATCAATGTAGGGAACGACATTGATCTCGTTCATCAATTTGCGACGACGTCCTTGAAATGCCATAGCGGCGTCACTTCCTCGACGTGTACTGTCGGTTTACAATGCTCAGGAACTCTTCCGAAAACGTCTCGTATCGGCTAAGCAACTGATCCGCCTTGTACGAAAAGCGATTGTATGCAATCACTGCCGGTATGGCGGCGAACAATCCCATGGCTGTAGCGATCAGTGCTTCTGCGATACCAGGCGCCACCGCGGAAATTGTCGCCGTTTGCAGCGAACCGAGCGCCCGGAACGAATTCATAATACCCCATACTGTCCCAAACAGACCAATGTACGGACTGGTTGATCCAACCGTGGCGAGAAAGGAAAGATTGGAATTTATGTTGTCCTCGGCCCGGTTTAGCGCCACGCGCATGGCCCGGTGCACGCCATCGACGATATCAGCCCTCTCTATGCTTTGGCGCGACGACAGCCTGCTCAGTTCCCGGTAGCCGTCGATAAATATCAAATCAATCGCGCCGGACTTGCGGTTGCTGTCGTTCCAGTCCCGGTAAAGTGCGCCCAAATCTCCGACTGACCAGAACGAGTCTTCGAACTCGTCGGAGGTCTGATTCAGCCATTTCAGGGTGAACCACTTGTGAAAGATCATCGTCCACGAGACAAACGAGGCGAGCATCAGAATCGCCATCACCAACTGGACCAACAGGCTCGCGTTGAGAATCAGATCGATAAACGAGATCGCGGTTCCGGTCGGCACCAACTCTATATTTTCCATTTAGCTAACCTCTCGCTCAACTCCCGAGGCACGCGGCAGATCCGAAAATCCGCAACATCAAGGCAGGCGATTCGAAATCGTCCGCTAGCAACCTGATCTGCATCCCTGACAATGCGCTGCATCAAACGGATGCTTGCTGCGCCCAGACTTTCCAACTCAACCGAAACTCGAAGCCGGTCGTTCAGCCGCGCAGGAGTCAGAAATTCCATTTCCACCGACCTGACGACAAATATCACGCCGCCTTGTTCAGAAAGACTCCTCGGAGGCAAGCCGAGACTGTCCAGCCAATCGGTACGGGCGCGTTCCATATACCGCAAATAATTTGCGTGGTATACCACTCCCCCGGCGTCGGTATCTTCGTAGTAGACGCGATATCGCGAATTATGAACAACTTGCGGCAATTTTATCAAAAACGGGACTTGCGAATTTAAATCAAAGACCCTTGATTCGGCTGAATATGGTCGATACCCATGTGCTTCCACGCCTTGAGCGTGGCAGCACGCCCGCGCGGCGTGCGTTCGAGAAATCCCTGCTGAAGCAAGAATGGTTCTATGGTGTCTTCTATCGTTCCGCGTTCTTCGCTAAGCGCTGCGGCAAGGGTGTCGACGCCGACCGGGCCGCCATCATAGTGAGTCAGCAAGATCATCAGCAGCTTTCGGTCGAGCACATCCAGCCCGCAATCGTCGACATTCATCATGGCAAGCGCATCCAGAGCGGTGTCGCGGTCAATGCGTCCGGCGCTCTTGACCTGGGCGAAATCGCGCACTCTGCGCAGCAGGCGATTGGCGATGCGCGGAGTTCCGCGCGATCGCTCGGCGAGTGCAACCACACCCTGCTCGTCTGCTTGAATTTCCAGGATTCCTGCCGAACGATGCAGTATTTGCGACAATTCATCGACGGAATAGTAGTCCAGATGCTCGACAATGCCGAATCTGTCGCGCAGCGGCGAAGTCAGAAGGCCTTTTCGGGTCGTCGCACCGACGAGTGTGAAAGGATTCAGCGCAAGGCTGATCGAGCGCGCGCCTAGGCCCTGGCCGGTAATGACATCCATTCGATAGTCTTCCATGGCCGGATACAGTACCTCTTCGACGACGGGTTTCAAGCGATGGATCTCATCAACAAAAAGGATTGCGCCTTTTTGCAGACGCGTCAGAATCGATGCCACGTCGCCGGGCTTGTCGAGCGCAGGGCCGGAAGTCTGCACCAGTTCGACAGACATCTCGTGGGCAAGAATATGCGCCAGCGTGGTCTTGCCCAGGCCCGGAGGACCGAAGATCAGCACATGGTCAAGAGCCTCGGAGCGTCGCTTTGCCGCACTCGCAAAAATTGAAAGCCGTTCGCGCGTCTTTCGCTGACCGACAAACTGTCCGAGACTTTGGGGACGTATGTTGTCGTCGAAATTCTGCTCGGAATCGTCAACCGATTCCGGAGAAATGATTCTGCCTTGTTCTGTCACCGCGCAGCGGTTCCCAGCCTTGCCAGCGCGAGCCGCAGACCCTGCTCTGCCGACTCGATCTCATCGCGGATCGCCATCACGGTCTGACTGGCCTCTCTGCTCGAATAGCCAAGGGAAATCAGCGCGTCGATTATCTCCCGGACATGGCTTCCCGGCCGCAGCCCGGCATCGTCGTCCACGACTTGGTCCGCGAGTTCGTCAAGCCGCCCGCGAAGTTCCAGGATCAGGCGTCCTGCGGTCTTTGCGCCAACGCCCGGCACTTTTTTGAATTCGCCTGCATTTTCCAGTGAGACGCAAGCGGCCAGATCGGCGATAGACATCTGCGACAATATCGACAGCGCACTTCGCGGCCCGATTCCATTGACCGTCAGCAGGATGCGAAAAGCCTCGCGCTCTTCATAGGAGCCGAAGCCGAAAATGGTGTTCGAGTCATTTTGCGCAACCACGTGGGTAAAAAATACGGTACGCTCGCCTTCCGGAGGCAAATCGGCAAACGCATTTTCGCCCGCATTGATTTCGTATCCGATGCCGCCGACGTCAATCAGGACAACCGGAGGACGACTATGCCGGACGATTCCGTTGATATAGCCGATCACCGGGCCATTCCGGTATTGCGGTCAAGCATGGGCTGCATAAATCTGCGGCCTTTTGCCGAATCTTCGATCGATTCCAGCATCGGCATATGCTGATGGTGGGTGATCGCGCATCCAAGCGCGTCGGATTCGTCCTGGCTAAGGCGCAAGTGCGAATCCAGTGCGAGAATCGCCTTGACCATGAACTGCACCTGGTCCTTGGATGCGGCTCCGTTGGCGGCAATGGTCTTTTTGATTTCTCTAGCGGCATATTCGTAGATGTCGATATCCTGGGCCGCGCATGCGCAAATTGCCGCGCCGCGGGCATGCCCGAGCATCAGCGCCGAGCGGACATTCACGGCAACGAACACTTTTTCGATTGCCACCACCTCGGGGCGGTATTCGGCAATCACGCTGGAAAGTTCAGTGAAGATTTGCTTCATTCGCCGACCCACATGTTCACCGGAGGTTCGAATGCAACCGCTTGCGATACGCCGCAATTGATTGGAACGTCCGTCTATGATGCCGTAGCCGGTCACTCTGGACCCCGGGTCGATGCCTAGAATGATCATCGCCTATTCCGCAAATCGGGCATTGGTATAGATGTCCTGCACATCGTCCACTTCGTCAAGTGCGCTGATTAGATTCATGATTCGTTCGGCCGAATCGCCATCCACATCCATATCGGAAGTTGCGCGATGCTCTAGGCCGGCATCATCGCAAGTCAGTCCGGCCTCCTCGACTGCCTGCACAACGGAGGCAAATTGCTCCGGCGCGGCGGTTATTTCTATCGAACCGTCCTCGGACAGTTCCATATCGTCTGCGCCGGCAGTCGCGACAACGTCCATGACCTGTTCTTCGTCGCACCCTGGCGGCAGCCGAATCACGCCTACGCGACTGAACAGATAGGCCACAGATCCTTCAGTACCCAGATTGCCGCCATGTTTCGACAAAGCATGGCGCACCTCTCCGACTGTGCGATTTCGGTTGTCGGTGGAGCACTCGATCAGCATCGCCACGCCTCCGGGACCGTATCCCTCATAGATGACATCCTGATAGTCGTCGCCGCCGGATGCGCCGGTTCCGCGCTGGATTGCGCGGTTGATGACTTCACGGGTCATATTTGCCGAAAGCGCCTTGTCGACAGCGCTTCGCAAGCGGGGATTGCCGTCTGGGTCGCCGCCTGACTTCGCTGCAACAGTGATCTCTCTGATCAACTTGGAGAACAGTTTTCCGCGTCGATTATCCTGTGCGGCTTTGCGGAACTTGATGTTCGCCCACTTGCTATGCCCGGCCATGGTGTTTCAAGTGACGGTTTCGATATGCCATTTGCTGAATTATACCATCGAACGGCGTACGCCCCGGATGCCGAAACAGATGTTTCCCGTGTCCTGGCATAGCAAGATAGGCCGCCGGAAGAACTGAACAGTCGAGTGCGAAGCGCGCCATACAGCGAACAACTGCGCTTCTCCCGGCAAAGTCTGGCGCAGGTGAGCACAGGACCGACCCTGCAAGGCCAGCGCCGGTCCGAGGATTAGCAGACCCGAACCAGGCGCTTTTTCGCCGCAAACTACCAGTGGGCGGTCACTTCGAATCCAATGGCATGATCGGGTGCGGCCGCAGTGCTCTCGGAGCGCGTCGCCATCATTGCGAAGGACACATTAGGAGCGCCTTTCGCCGGAGTTACACGCCACCCCAGGGTGTATTGGCGTCCGCCAGCGAAAAGGCCAACCCCTGCATACGGGCTCGCAGTAAAGCGCCGACCCGGAATCGCAAAGCCGTACGCCGCGTCGGCGTGCCAGCGAACAGCATCGTCAATGCCGGCTGCAAGGCTGTCCGGCGTCGCCGGCTCAAACAGCGCGTCAAGCCCGCCTTCGGCCCGCCCGCCGCGCTCGCGCGCCAAAGTCAGCGACGGACCGCGACGCGTCGAAGGATCCGGATCCCACGACACCGAGGCGGCCAGGCCGCGTTCTTTGAAATCGTCATCGCCGTGCACCGCAAGCGTGCGCCCGGAAATCTCCATCGAAAGACCCATGCCGGGATCCGACCACGAAAGTCCTGCGCCAAGCTCCACGCCGAACCCGGTCTCGGCATCGCCGCCGTCATGGCGCGCGCCGATCTCGAACCTCGGCGTGACGTGTCCGCCGTGTTCAAGCGCCGTGCGCCAGCTGCCCTCAAGGCCGAAGCGAATCCGCGTCACGCTCGAATCCGATGACGCAAGGCTGTCCGCACTGTCCGATTCGGTGCGCGCCCAAAGCGCGTCGGAGATCACCGCAAGCGACAGCCCCGATCCCTGATCCGGGGAAAGCACAGCGCCGCGAAGACCGGCCGCCGCCATGGTCCAGGCGATGTCGGTCTCAAGCTCGCCGCCTGTTGCGGGCCTGAGCGTGATCTCCCCTTTGCCGCGGCCAAGCGCGCCCCACACCTTGAGCCTGTCCGACATCTGAAGCGAGGCATAGGGCACCGCCGCGGTCAGCGAGGCCTCGACCTTGCCGCCGCCTTCTCGCAGCGCTCCGCGGCAAAGACCCTCGATCACCTGCGATGCGGTGCCGGCCTGGCAGATCTGCGAAGCCGCGCGCGGGCTCGCGCCCGCATCGCGGTAGCCGCCCTTGGCGTCTGTCAGCATCAGCGCCATGCCGGCCAGCCACCCGTCGCGGGCGTAGTCGACGCCCGCCATCGACGCAGTCGACTCGCCATCGAGTGAAAACGCACCCTCTTTGCCGTCAAAGTCGGACTGCGACGCGCGGCCCCAGAACGCCAGGGTGCCGCCGGCGCCGTCAGCCTCGCCGGTCGCCGTAAAGCTGCTGCCAAGCAGCGCCTCGCGGGCGCTCAGCGAATAGGTGCGCGCGCCTGAAACACCGAAGTCGTCAGATTCGGTTCCAAATCCCGAATCGCCCAGGCCGCCGGCATAGCCGGGCTTCGCCGAAGCCTCGAATGCGGCATCCGGTTCAAAGGCCTTCGCACCGAAGCTCACCGCGTGCCCTGCAACCGTACCCTGCGTCCCCGCGCTTCGCGCATCGGCAATGCGCCCGGCAACCCCGTCTATCGCCTGCTGCGCCGCAGTGCGCCCGAAACGCGACAGCCACGCCGCCGGCATCGGATCGGAATTGACAATCGTGCCGACTGCGACGCCGTCTGCAATCGATACCCCGCTGTCAACTTCGTACAGCACCAGCTCGAAAGTCTCCGGATCCTCGTCATGGCTGTCATTGTAGATGTAGATCGGTATCCGGCCCGTCGTCTTGCCCGGAAAGATCCAGGCCGACTTGCGCCAGGCACGCTTGGAATCGAAGTAGTCCCGGCCCGCCGTGGCCGAAACCGGCGACGAGTCGCGCGTCGCGTAGTAGACGGTGACCGTCCTTTCAGCCGGCTCGCTCAGCGTGATCGTGAAAAAGCCTCTTCCCTGGTTCTCCTTGAACGTGGCGTCGGCAACCGAGACCGTCGGACCCGAAGGCGCAGGATCGTTGTCGGACACCTGGACCTCGGCCGAATTGCCCGGCGGGGCCGCAACCGCGTAGCCGGTGCCGGCATTCACGGTCACGGCGACCGAACCGTCAGGCTCGTCGGCATCGTCGTCTACCGTGGCAACCTCCACATCCACCGTGCCCGAGACCGGGACGGTGACCGTCCTTTGCCCGGTCTCGCCCGAAGCGGCGAACTCGCCGCTTTGACCGACGGTCAGTGTCACCTCGAGAGACGCCTCAGGTGCCGGGTTCGCCGTAACAGTGAAAGAACCGCCCGCACCCTCCGTCACACCGGCGCCAGCAGCGATGCTCACCACGGGTTTGTCATTGTCTCGCACGTTTACCGTGGCGCTACCCTGTCCCACGGCCAAGGTGTAGTTTGTTCCTGATGCGAGTGTAACGCTCACCGAACCGCTGAGTTCGACCGTCCCGTCATCCACCGTGGCAACCGTAAAGTCCGCGCTCGCCGTACCGGCCGCCAGCGTCACTGCCCGAGTGCCGGTGCCGGGCGCGTCCAGAACGTCGCCGCTCTGAACAACAGTGTAGGCAATATTCAGGTCGACAGTCGGCGCTGGAATGGCCTTGACGGTAAAACCCGCGGCATTGCCCTCGTCCACATCAGCCCCGGCAGTTACGCTTACCACCGGCGTCGAAGGCGGGGCGTCGTCATCAGTGATTGCAACAAACGCTGAGCCTTTCGTGCTCGACGGCTTGTAGCCGCTACCGGACTCGACAGTCGCAATTATTTTGCCGTCGGATTCATAGGCAGCGTCGTTGTCCGTTTTGACATCGAGTGTTGCAGTTCCGGTGGTGCCGATAGTCACCTGCCGCGAACCTTCCTCGCCGCTTGACGCGAAATCGCCGCTGTCCGCCACGTCCACCTTCACAGTGATGTTGCTTAGCGGCGCCGGCGTCGCAGTCAGCGTGAACACCGCATCGCTTCCCTCGGCTACTCCCGTACCTCCCGCTATGTCAACCACGGGCACAACGTCATCATCCTCAACGGCTACCGTTGCCGTTGACGGACTGCCCAAGCGATAGCCCGTACCAACTGCCACCGACGCTGTGACGACACCGTCGGCTTCGTCATCGCTGTCCTGCACCGTGGCAAGTGTCAGGGTGGCCGATGCCTGGCCCGCAGCGATGTCCACAATCTGTGCGCCCTCGTCGCCTTGCACCAGAAAATCGCTCGTCGCATCGTCAGCAACTGTCAGCGTAACCGTAAGGTTCACCGTCGGAACGGGATTCGCGCTGACAGTGAATACCGCATCGCCACCCTCGGTTACGCCCGTGCCGCCCGCGACCGTGATTTCAGGCTCGGAGGGCGCGACTCCCTCCAGACATTCCAGCGCCTCGGCAACCGGTCCCCAGCCAAACCAGTTCGCCTCGCGCTGCTGCGCCTCCGCAGCCGTCATCGAAGTGACGGCGCGACTGTCCTGCGTCCACGCAGACGGGCTGCGCCCGCCAAACGCGACCAGCACACGAAACCAGTTGTGCCCGTAGCCCGGCGATGAGTCTTTGTTGTGATCGTAGTACTCTTCGACCTTCTGCAATAGCGCATCTGGTACGCAGTTACTCGGAGCGATGTCATCATCGCTGACCGCGACTGTCGCCGCCGACGGATTGCCCACCGTGTAGCCAGTTGCGCTGTCCACCGTTACCGTCACGCTTCCATCCGCCTCATTGACCTGGTCGCCCACTGTGTCAACCGCATAGGTCGCGGTGCCCGACGTACCGACGACCACCGTCTGCGCACCCCTGTCGGCACTCGCTACAAACTGACCGCTTTGGGTGACATTCAGATTCACAGTCAGGCTGGCATCTGGGTGCGGGACCGCATTCACCGTGAAACTGGCTGACGTGCCTTCGGTAACCGCTGGACCGGCGGTAACCGTAATCGCCGGAAGCAGAGCGGGGTCTGCGATATTAAAGTCTGCGAGGCTGTCGGTCACGGACACGCCGCCGCCCAACCCCGAATTCGTCGGCGTACCCAGCCCGATGTCCACCGTCTCTTCCGGGGATTCAGCCGTCGAGTCGGCGGCGGCGCTGAACGTCAGCGACGCAACGGCGGCAGTCGCGCCCGAATTCGGGCCGGTGAACTTGACGCTGGCAGTGCCGCTGTTAAGGTTCGTGTATGTCACCCCGGTGGCTGCGGTGTCCGACAGCGTGTAGTCGGCATTGCGCGTCGCGGTGCCGCCAAAGGTGAGCGGCACAGTCAAGGTTTCGCCCTGGACCAGGCCGCGGCCCAAGGTGACAGTGAGAGTTTTTGTTCCGCCCTCTGTCACCTTGTCCGCCGTACCGGCAAGAGTCACAGTCGTCGCGTCGTTATCGGTCACATCAAGAGTCAGTGACGACGCGGTGCCAAGGGTATAGCCGGTACCGGACTGCAAAGCCACGTTCAGCGTGCCGTCGGGACGGTCCACCGAGTCACTGTCCACGTCCACATCGAAGTCAACCGTCGACTGGCCTGCAGGAAGGCTGATACCCAAACCCGACACGCTGCCGCTGTAGCCGCTGCTGAAAGTGAGCGTCGGCGCCGTCACCGTGATCGAACCCGAAGGCGCTGGTGTTGCCGTCAGCGTAAATGTGGCACTGCCGCCCTCAGTGATGGTGCTGCCGCCGGCGATGGTGATTTCAGGAACAGGGATGGCCCCTTCCAGGCACTCCAGCGCTTCGGCAACCGGACCCCAGCCAAACCAGTTCTGTTCCCGCTGTTGCGCCTCCGCAGCCGTCATCGAAGTGACGGCGCGACTGTCCTGCGTCCATGCAGACGGACTGCGCTCGCCAAACGCGACCAGCACTCGAAACCAGTTATGCCCGTAGCCCGGCGATGAGTCTTTGTTATGATCGTAATACTCCTCGACCTTCTGCAAAAGCGTCTCCGGCACGCAGGTGCTCGAGGCGATGTCATCGTCGCTGACAGCGACCGTCGCCGACGACGGATTGCCCACAGTGTAGCCGGTGCCGCTTCCGACAGTCACCGTCACACTTCCATCCGCCTCATTGACCTGGTCGCCCACTGTGTCAACTGCATAGGTCGCGGTGCCCGATGTACCGACAGTCACCGTTTGTGTGCCCAGGTCAGTATTTGCTGCAAACTGACCAGTTTGGGTGATATTCAGGTTGACGGTCAGGGTCGCACTTGGGTGCGGGGTTGCACTCACCGCAAAACTGGCGGCTGTGCCTTCGGTAACCCCTGAACCGGCTGTGATCGTAATCACCGGAAGAGGCGCGGGATCTGCAATGTTGAAGCTTGCGAGGCTATCGGTCACGGACACGCCGCCGCCCAACCCCGAATTCGTCGGCGTGCCCAGCCCGATGTCCACCGTCTCTTCGGGGGATTCAGTTGTTGCATCGGTTGCAACACTGAATGTAACTGTCGCGATCGTGGCAGTGGTGCCCGAGTTCGGCCCGGTGAATTTAATGCTGGCAGTACCACTGTTGAGGTTTGTGTACGTCACACCGGTGGCTCCAGTGCCCGACAGCGTGTAGTCGGTGTTGCGCGTTGCCGTACCGGCGAAAGTGATCGGCACAGTCAGGGTCTCGCCCTGAACCAGGCCGCGGCCCAAGGTTAAAGTGAGAGCTTTGGTACTGCCTTCACTCACTTTATCCGCGGTACCTGCGAGAGTTACGGTGGTGGTATCGTTGTCAGCCACATCGAGGGCAAACGATGTTGTAGTGCCTAAAGTGTAGCCCGTACCGGTCTGCAAGGCCACGGTCAGCGTGCCGTCCGGGCGGTCCACTGAGTCGTTGTCCACATTCACGTCGAAGTTCACCGTCGACTGGCCTGCAGACAGGGTGATGCTTGAGCCGGCCACACTGCCGCTGTAGCCACTGCTGAAAGTAAGCGCGGGTCGCGTCACCGTGATTGAACTCGAAGGCGTAGGGGTTGCGGTCAATGTGAAAGTGGCACTGCCACCTTCGGTGATGGTGTTGGTGCCACTGATGGTAATTTCAGGATCATTGCTAGTGCCTTCAAGACACTCAAGCGCTTCAGCAACAGGACCCCAGCCAAACCAACTCGCCTCACGCTGTTGTGCCTCCACAGCCGTCATCGAAGTGATGGCGCGACTGTCTTGCGTCCATGCAGACGGGCTACGCTCACCAAACGCGACCAGCACCCGAAACCAGTTATGCCCGTAGCCCGGAGATGAGTCTTTGTTGTGATCGTAATACTCCTCGACCTTCTGCAAAAGCGTCTCCGGCACGCAGGTGCTCGGGGGAATGTCATCGTCGCTGACCGCGACTGTCGCCGCTGACGGACTGCCCACCGTGTAGCCGGTGCCGCTTCCCACAGTCACCGTTACGCTGCCATCCGCCTCATTGACCTGGTCGCCCACGGTGTCAACCGTATAGGTTGCGGTGCCCGACGTATCGACAGTCATCGTTTGTGTGTTCAGGTCAGCAAGTGCTGCAAACTGACCGCTTTGGGTGACATTCAGATTGACGGTCAGGGTGGCGCTTGGGTTCGGGGTTGCACTCACTATGAAACCGGCCGCTGTGCCTTCGGTAACGGTTGCACCGCCGGTGACGGTAATTACTGGCAATGGTGCGGGGTCTGTGATGTTGAAGCTCGCGAGGCTATCGGTCTCGGTAGTACCGCCGCTTAGGCCTGTTTGGACAAGTGTCCCAAGCCCGATGTCCACTGTCTCTTCAGGGGATTCAGCCGTCGAGTCGGCAGTGGCGTTGAATGTGATTGCCGCAACGGTGGCAGTCGTGCCCGAGTTCGGGCCGGTGAACTTGACGCTGGCAGTGCCGCTGTTAAGGTTCGTGTATGTCACGCCGGTGGCATCGGTGCCCGAAAGCGTGTAGTCGGTGTTGCGCGTTGCCGTACCGGCGAAAGTAATCGGCACAGCCAGGGTCTCGCCCTGAACCAGGCCGCGGCCCAAGGTTAAAGTGACGGCTTTGGTGCCGCCTTCTGTCACCTTATCCGCGGTACCGGCGAGGGTCACGGTGGTAGCATCGTTGTCAGCCACATCGAGGACAGACGATGATGCCGTGCCTAAAGTGTAGCCCGTGCCACTGGCGACAATCGCGGTCAGCGTACCGTCGGGTTCGTCGGCACTGTCGTTGTCGGTGGAAACAGTCAGCGTGCCGCTGCCACCGGTGCCGATGGTAATCTGTCGTGGGCCGGCTTGACCGCTATCTGCAAAGTTCCCGCTGTCGACAACATTGACATTCACCGTAATAGTACTTTGTGGTGCACGGCTCGCGGTCAGCGTAAAAGTAGCACTACCACCTTCGCTGATGGCGTTGGCACCGCTGATGGTGATTTCAGGATCAATGGTGCCTCCTTCGAGACATTCAAGCGCATCGGCAATCGGAGTCCAGCCAAACCAGTTTTGCTCCCGCTCGTTTGCTTCTGCACCGGTCATCGGGGTGATGACGCGATTGTCTGTTGTCCACTCAGACGCGCTGCGCTCACCAAAGGCCACTAACACGCGAAACCAGTTGTACCCATAGCCGGGCGCTGAGTTTTTGTTGTGATCGTAATATCCTTCAACTGTCTGTATTAGTGTCTCAGACACGCAAGCTGTCGGTGCCGCGTCATCGTTAACAATGACATGCGTGGCGGTTCCTGCGGTCTGGGATACCACCACTCCGGCTGGCGGATCCTTCAACTCGACTACTACCGTCTCGTCGGGTTCGAAATTGCCATCCCCGCGGACTAACAACCTGGCCGAACCGCTCGCAGCGTTCGCTGCCAGTGTGTAACTGTGGCAATCGTTGGTGAGCGTGAGTGGCGTGTCGTTACCGCCATTCACGAACTGGTAATCCGCACTGGCACCACGCGTGGCGGTACCGGTATTGTTCAGACATGCCTTGAAACTAGTCGATTCGCCGCGCACCGGATCGAGGTCGAACGTTACCGTCGCGTAGGTATTACCCGCATTGCCCTCTGAAGCCGAAGCGGGCGATATCATCACCGACAGCGTCGGGCCGTCGTTATCCGAGATCGCAACTGAAGCAGAGTCGTTCGTGTTCGCTACCGTATAACCACTGCCCGTCTGGACCGTCGCCGTCACCGAACCCTCCGCCTCTATAACGCTGTCGTCCTGCGTTGAGACCGTCAACTCGGCTGAGGTCTGATTCGCGGTGATTGTGACTGTCTGGTTTCCTTCGTCGGTCGAATCCAGAAAGTCGCTGGACGTGTCATCAGTGACTGACAGCGTCACTTCAATATCCACTGTCGGTGCCGCGTCGGCACTAATGGTGAACACCGCATCATCGCCTTCGGTTGTGGCAGCCACTTTCGCAGCGATGCTCACCTCAATTGGGGGCGGGTCGTCGTTGTCCGAGATTGCAACCGAGGCCGAACCGTTCGTATCCGATGGTGTGTAGCCGTTGCCTGCCTGGACAATCGCCGCAATCGAACCATCTGCCTCGTCGACGCTGTCGTCCTGCGTTGGGATCGTGAGCTCGGCAGAGGTTTGGTTGGCGGCAATCGTGACTGTCTTCTTTCCTTCATCGCCCAAATCCAGGAAATCGCTAGATCCGTCATCAGTGACGGCCAGTGAAACGGTGAGATTCGCTGCCGGCGCAGGACTTGCAGTGACGGTGAACACCGCATCACCGCCTTCGGTCGCCGAAGCCGCCTTCCCCGCGATACTCACCTCAGGTCGCGTCGCGTCGTGATCGTTGTCTTTTATCATGACATCCACAGTTGTGCTGTCGATGTCCAGCAGCGTGCCGTCATCGGCAGAATATCTGGAAATGTACAGCAGCGGCCCGTCATTGAGAGAATATCTGGAATTAAGGTGGAGGCCTATACGCTCTTCATCTTCGACGTCCGTGTCGTCCACGATCTCGATGACTGTGCTGCCTTCGGTCTTGCCCGCTGGGATGCATATCTTGGCATCGTAGGAAAAGATCTCGGCAGAGTTGTGATGGTAGCGAATTAGAGGGTTGCCGAATGTATAGTCCTCAACCTCCTTCGAACTGCTATGGAACGAAAAATCGACCCGAGGGCTCACCACGAAACAGGAAGAACTGGAAAGTGCGGTCGAAAGGGAAACGGTTGCGGTGGCCTTGGCTCCTTCGGTCACAAACACGCGATCAGACCGTTCGTCGGAGGGGTTCCCGCCACCGACAGACAACACGGCCGCATTTAACGCCCCGACTCCTCGAATATTGAACACGGAAACGTGATCGATGAGCGTCACGCCACTGCTAGGATTTCGGAATTCTAGGTGAACCTGTTCCACTTCATTGTTTGATGAACTCCTCGCGTGGGCGGACAGCGTCAGATTAAGAGACGTCGCTGACGGTCCTGTGAAGGTAAACGTGACAGTCTGATCTGCCAAAGACGTGCTTAAGTCGGGACAGGTGACTCCGGTCGGAAGCGGGTTCTCGCAAGCCAGCAGGTAATCGGTCCAATCGCCCCATCCATTTCCCAATGGCGCATGTCGGGCGAACCCATCCCCACTGGGTATATGCAACGGCACCTTGATTTCCTCACCTGCCACAAGCGGCCGGTTCAGCGCCAAGGTTATAGTTTTGGTTCCACCCCTGACGACATCCTCACGGCTTGCCGAGACTGTCAACTGTATTGGGCCATGACTTGTCACACCCACATCCACACCCGGCAGATTCGAGGCGGCGATGGTGTAGTTGCTGTCCGACGATGTGAGTGTGTGCGAGATGGAAACGTTGCCCGAAGCAGCGCTTGTTACCGTTACGGTCTGCGGTATGTGCCAGTTCCTCGGAGTGAAGCTGAGCGGCCCGCTTGCCTTGGCAACCGTGTCATCGCTACTAACCGGTGAGAGCGTCACTTTAGCGTCGGGCGGCGACATAAGCCGGATGTCGTAGGAGCTAGCGGTTCCCGGCTTTAAAATCATAACGTCGTCGTTGAGGATTAAGCCTACTTTACGCGGTTTGGCCTTGGTGAAAGGAATCATGTCATTAGCAGACAGCAAGGCGTCAAAATAGGCGATCCGGTTCGGCATCGTGCGAATGATCGTCTCTTCCCAGCCCAGGCCAATTCGTGACGGCACAAATCGGGCTTGGAAATAGGCCAAAAATGATTCCGCCACATCCTCTGTCCCGGGGTGGCTCTGCCCATAGAGCGAAATGAACCCGCCATCGGTATTGCGCGCCGCAATCCACTCATCGGTGTTTATTACCCGTTTATCTAGAGATACGTGCGCCGCCTCGTGGAACATAACCTCGTCTTCGTATCTCGACGACAACATCTCTGTCTGGATGTAGATTGTTCCGGTCAAAGGGCCAGCATGCCATGTATAACTCGACTCGGCAATTTGAAGTCTTTTGATTCCTGTAGACGGTGGAATTCCGGCCCTAAGTACTTTCGGCAGCCGACCGACAATCTCGCCGTACTTCTTGGCCACAAAGGTTGCCTCTGCCTCCGTAAAGTCTTCATGCAACTCAATATCAAAACTGTTTGCCCCACCGTCGCATGCAGCCTTGAAGAGCCAGGCATTGACGTCTGTCCCGAAGGCCGGGGACTTTCCCTTGGCGATGTTTCGGATACCTCGGGAGGGATTGGCCGCCGCGACTGTGCAAGTGGAAGGATCGGAAGACGTGATGACGGCGTCAGAATAGTATGTCGTTGATCTTCTACTTGGGTCCCCAGCTGCTTCCTTGGCTATCGAGAAGGAGATGCACAGCGCCATCAAGGCTACCAAGAGAAACCGGCACAGTCGTTTGCGGCTGTCATCGCCGCCTATGGAAAATCTCTCGGCGTCCACCGCCTAAAAACTCCAAGACTCGTTCAGAATTATCCCAGAAGTAGCATTCCCCTCATGTAAGGAACGGAGACTGGGCGCGGTTTCAGCACCATGGCTGCCAAAAGAGGAAGCAGGTTGTCTGGAAGCGGAGAACCGCTCGGCACAAGCGGAATACTCAGGATGGGAAGTTGAACGGTCGAAGCGAAAACGGCGCGACCATGCGGGACCGCTCATGGGGGGGGGTACAGGGGGTACCGGGACAAAGTGCTCCAGAACCCGGAAAAAAGGCGAATTGGTATATCCCGTTCTTCCGGCCGGTCGCCATCAGGTTGCTAATATGTCCTCGAATCCGGCTGTACATCTCCACACACCTTAAGCGGCAGATTCATTCATCTTATCATTCACGGCCGTGACGATTGCGGTCGTCGAAACCGCCTCTCCCGTACGTCCATGCCAATTCGGAGATGGCGTTATTTTCCCATCTTCGTTCTCAATCGTCAACAGAAATCGTCCACGCCCCGCGCTATAGCATAACAAGACGGTTTGGCAGCGCAAGTGAAAGATCGATTAAGATTTGTGGTCGCAAACAAATGTTTCGGTTCACATATGGAGATTGCGATGCACACCGCAATTGTTGCTGCGGTCACAGCGGCGTGGCGATTTATCTTGGGAAGCCGGCAGCAAGTGCCCGCCGGTACGGCTGTAATTCATCAGGCAGGACGACGGTTGAGATGAATGCAAATTGTGACAGCAGATATGCGACGAAATCGCCTTCCGCACCCGCAAGGTCTACAGAGCAGGCGAAGCACTGCGGCAAAGGCGCAGTTTTCCTGAGCACCAACCGTTGCGGTCGTGGCGCTCAACGACCTGCGTGATTGACAGACCGCATCGGTTCGCGCTTCCGGACAAACCCGTGCTGGTGCATCGATGTAAGAATTCTAATGCACAGCCCCGGCCGGATGCGCCGGCGGCAGCCTGCGCTCGCGACGGTCGCTCTCATCGGCATCAGACGCGTCAGATTCAGGAGATTCGACCGCCGGCCTCGAATAGGTCTCAAGTATGAAGCGCCTGAAACTCGGTATCGGACACTCCACCGTGCCGTCGTCACGTACCTGCAGCGCTCCATGATGCGTCAAGTCCTCATAGAACTGCTTTGCAGTCATCCCGTCATGCAACTGATCCCTTAAATCCTCGGAACCCTCGCCTGCCTTCGCACAGCTTGCAACGATATTCATCACTTCTCCTCGCTGCCGAGGCCCGTCAATCCGGCGCATCACATCCGCGAGCAGGTAGTTCGAGAATCCCATTGCCTTGCTTATGCGGTAGTTGTAGTATTGATGCCGTTCGGCCATGCTGATCCGTTCGACCTCGGCGAAGTCGACCCGGGAAATATCGCAGTCGCGGTCTAAGAACACCTTGCAGAATGCGTACAGGCCATTGGTCAGGTGCGAAGGCCAGCCGTCGCAGGCCGCGAGCATCGCATCAAGCTCGGCCTCGCGCGAACTGATATCCAGTTCGAATGTCGCGCAGAACCCCTGTTTCAGCTCTGCAACCTCTTCGGCGTCGAACCGGTCAAGCGAATGTACGCAATGTCTTGAAAGTCGCGTCAGTCCCAGTTCGCCGGCCCGCCTGATCGAGTCGGACAGACCGCCCAGCACCAGGGTGATCGGCGCATCGTACTGACCGGCATGCAGTTCCTGGAACAGCTTGCCTGCAAAGCAGTCGCGCGTTTGCACAAGATTCTGCGTCTCGTCAACTGCGATCACCAAAGGACGAGTCCACTGCTCAGGCGGCACCGCCTTCAATACCGTCGCAAGCGAGGCAGCCGGTACAGACGAGTGCGTTGTCGTCTCGGTTTCGCCTTTTGCTTGTGCAACAACGAATTTCACTCCTGTGCCTATCCGTTGTGTGCTGCTGGCAGCGTCTAACAAGGTGTCGCCGACGCCCGGCGCAAGTAGGTTTGCCAACTCCTCGCAAAATGTATTCGGATCATCCAGAGAGGAGTCGGCTTCCAGCAGATACACCAGGGGTACAGGCTGAGGGCGTACAGCTCCGTTTTTATCCGGCGTGGCATACGATTCGGGTTTGCCCTCCCAGCAGTCTCTGAGATAGTTCAGCGTCGAGGTCTTGCCGGCGCCAGGAGCGCCGTAGATCACCCGGGTCGCCGCCTTGCGCTGGCGTTTGCCGCCGATGTGCCGCTCCCAGCTTTGTGCGCATGCATCTTCGATATCCGACAGCACCTTTTTCCGTCCCGCGAAATAAGGCGGCGAATTCTTGTCTCCATCATCGATAAATTCTTCGAAAAGGGCGACACGTTCGGATTTGCTCAGTTCATTCATCGGGCATGCTCTTGCAGGCTTGATAGTCTTTGCGCTTTATATAAGTATAGCATGGTGCGGGATTGCTTCGTACCAATATCGGCAATCTGTGAACACAAGCCGAGACATGACTCTGCATCGCAGAACTTCAATCTTCGCACGGTGATTCAAACGCCGCAACTTGCCGTGACACGTGCTCAAATCCCCATCGGTCAGAGTGACCAGAGTATCTCTGCATCCGGCATTGACAAATCGGCAGCCGGAACAAGTTTCTCGGCGCAATTGCCGGACTGCATCGGTCCGCGCTTCCGGGAAGAACCTGGCAGCGCGCACTGGCGTAGCGGTGATGACTCCCGCGGATTCACCGCCGATGTCACAGTTCTTTTGATCTCACTCTCTGAATGCATGGAATCATGGCAAACACCTGAAAACAACAATTGCTGCTCGCCGCAGTGCAAGTAAGAACGCTCGAGATCGCATCAAGCAGCAATCGAAATCGCTGGTCGGGCGTATACAATAGTTGCGATTCACAATGGACGCGAAATTCGTCCTTTCTGTCCTCATTATTCCATACATCGATTACACAGACCTATGCAGAACCTTGGCAGCGCCAATACCCGATTCAGAACACTGCATAGACTGATTCGCACTGCCGCATGGTCTGTCCTGTCGCTATCGATCTACTCTGCCTCAGTGGCCGAAGATGTCGACAAGGCACGCGTCTTGCCGGATAATTCAATTGAAATCAACGGCGAAAAGAGAATCCTTCATGGCGCCGTGATTCCTTTGGGTACACAAAAGTGCCTTGCGGGCGTACAATCGTGGCCATGCGGCGCAAAGGCAACCTTGCGACTTCATTCGCTGCTGCAGTCAAGACCACTGACCTGCGCTGCGATGAATACGGGAATCGCAACTGACTCGGTGCGGTGCACAAGCGCAGAAATCGATATCGCAGAACAACTGGTTGCAGAAGGCTGGGGGCTCGTGCCGAATGCCGATACCACCTACGAACCGGCTGAACGTGCCGCCAGAATCAAAGGCTCCGGGATTTGGGCAGACGGCTTTGCTCCGCCTTGGCAATGGCGCGACTATCCGGACCCGACGTTCAACTTTGTCAAGGATCTGCAATGCAGCGAATGCGCTGTACGAAAGTCGCGCTAAGCCGCTAGTCTAGGCCAAGCAATTCCGGCAAACCGCTTAGATCGACCAACTCAGCGTGCGGGCGCGCCGGAAGCAGGTCAACCTCCTGCTTGTAGCGGTTGATCCACGCGACGTTGAAGCCGTATTCGGATGCGCCGATCGCGTCCCAGCAATTTGACGACATGAAGGCGATCTGCCCCGGTTCCGCATTGAACCGGGTGCACGCCATTTCATACACCTCGGGACTGGGCTTGTAGGTGCGGACTGCGTCGACCGACAGGCACACATCCAGGTGCGGAGCGATTCCGGAATTCTCCACTACCGGATCAAGCATGTCCGGCGAGCCGTTCGAAAGTATCGCGGTTGCCATGCCGGCATCTTTCAGCCGCTGAAGAACGCCGGGCACTTCGTCAAAGCAAGCAAGTTTCAAATAGGCGTTCATCAGGTCATCGCGAAGCTGCGGGTCGTCGACGCCGTGCGATTGCAACGCGTAGTCAAGCGCATTTCCAGTGACTGCCCAGAAATCTTCGTAGTGCCGCATCAAGCTGAGCAGCCATGTGTACTGCAACTGCTTTGCCCGCCACAATTCGGAAACAGGTGTTTCCTTGTCACCGAGGCGTTTGCTGTGGAAACCCGCTGCCGAGTGAACATCGAGCAAGGTGCCATATGCATCAAAAACGCATGCTTTGGTATTTGAAAATGATTCGTTCATAGCGGTTTGTCTCAAGAAGTTGTTTTCGGTGGAATCGAGTAAGTGCACGTCGCGTGCGCGACGAGTGTAGAATTTGAATCGCTGCGCATCTCTACGGTGCCGACAGCAAGTCGCTTACCGAAGCGAATGATTTGCGCATCTGCGATCAAGTCGCCAGGCTCGGGGCGATGCAGAAAATTGATATTCAAACTGCTGGTAACCGTCTGAGTAAGAGATCCGTCCATGCTAAGGACGGCGCCATACATTGCAAAGTCTGCCAATGCCATCATGACAGGCCCCGCCACCGTGCCGCCGGGGCGCAGGAAATCGTCTCGGTGCGCCGCGCGAACACGGCACACGCCGTCATCCATGCATTCCACCTGAAATCCGAGTTGCACCGATAGCGGCAGGTGTGCGTGCTGAATCTGCTCGAACTGCTCAATGGTGATCATCATATTGTTTCCCGGCCGATTGAATTGGAGTATGAGTGGCTGTAGACGAAAGCATAAGAGTTTTTTGCGATGGCGTCTATCTTACCCAGTCATTCGCAAGAATTTGAAACAATCGCGCACTCTGTATCTCAAGGCTATTACCTGATACACTTTCAAACAGCTATCGTTGAACGTGCTGAACGCCATGTCGGAGAGTGTTTCTTATTGTTGTCTCGGCTTCGTCGCTATCCGAAATCGGCACCGACCGACACGACCGATACGCAGCGGCCTTTGCAGCCCGACGGTTCACTCCGGCTGACATCAGGATGGATTCCTGTTTGACCGCTGGCAAGCATCTATATCGCCATCCCTGACACTGACAGAGCTGGAAGGGCAAATTTCCGTCGGAGCAATCATTCGAGTCTGATAGCCGGCAATCGACAGCTTACGGAGTAAACAGGGACTCAGGCCGGACCGTACCACCGCATCCGAAAGAGGCGGGATGCCGAGACGGCACCGCACCTGACCCCAATTTGCCTCACTGACAAAAACCTTATCAAATTCTTGCAAACATTGGTGCTGACTTCGCTACCTTAGGCTCAGACCTGCGGAGGCTCCACCGGCAACACCCGAAGAAAGTCGCCGAAGGACGGAAAGGGGATGCGGTAATGATAGGGAAGGCGCTTGACCGGCGCCAGCAGACCGGCATGAAGGGCATTGGACAAAGAATCGTCCAAGGCATCTTGCTCCACTGGGAACTGCCTGAGATCGTCATAGGCCAGTACGCCGCCTTTGTCCCTTGCAACCAATATCACGATTAGTGTCGGCGCGAAGCGTTGACTCTAATCTTGATATTTAAAGTAGTTTATTAATATTCATCAATTTAATATTGTTTTTATTGTCAGAGTTTGGATGACATAGTCACTCCTTTAGGGATGGGCCCCGGCTCCTTGGAATTGCGCCGCAACGCACTCTCACAACCACTCAATCGGGCATAATTGCAAGACGATTCATCTCGCTCGCTTAGCGAGCGCGTCACAGGTTAATGAAATGCTTACGAAAAATATGGACAAGATTTCTCGCTATCGCGGATCTATGCTAGGGCTCGCAGCAGGCGATGCGCTAGGCACTACATTGGAATTCACATCGCCAGAAACGCTCGTACCGTTATCCGACATGATCGGCGGCGGCCCCTTCGGTCTTGAACCCGGACAGTGGACAGATGACACGTCGATGGCTCTTTGCCTCGCCGACAGCCTCGTAGAACTGCAGGAATTTAACGCGCTTGATCAAATGAATCGGTACATGCGCTGGTGCGATGAAGGCTATCTGAGCAGTACGGGGTCGTGTTTCGATATCGGAAACACAATCTCGTTCGCACTCAAGACATTCGCAATGAATAATGATCCCATCGCAGGAGAAACACACGAACGGTTCGGCGGCAACGGCTCACTGATGCGCCTGGCTCCGGTACCGCTTGCGTTCGCCAACTGTCCGGAACAGGCCATCGAACTGTCTGCGCAGATGTCGCGCACTACGCATGGCGCTGCGGAGCCTGTAGACGCGTGCCGATACTACGCAGGACTAATCGTAGCGGCACTTGAAGGTAACAGCAAGGAAGTCATGCTGAGCAGCCGCTTCTGCCCTATTCCCGATTACTGGAATAACAATGAACTGGCACCTCGGATCGATGCGATCGCCGCCGGATCGTTCAAGCAAAGAGAGCCGCCTGAAATCAGAGGTTCCGGATATGTGGTACATGCGCTTGAAGCAGCGCTTTGGGCATTCTGGACTTCCGACTCATTCGAAGGCGGTGCGCTTGAAGCGGTGAATCTCGGCGAAGACGCGGACACGACCGGAGCCATCTACGGACAGCTTGCCGGAGCGTATTACGGTGTCGATGAAATTCCGATTGAATGGCGCCGGAAGCTTGCCATGTCAGAACTGATCATCGAATATTCCGACAAGCTGTTTGAACTTTCCAATCAGATAGAATTGGAATGCTTTGAAAGCATCTAGCGCAAACTGGCGGCACTGAAGATCAAATCAAGCATCCAGCGTCACAATTGGATGCGCAACGACATGCGCAGATTGTGCCAACGGAATACGATTTGTCCCATACAATTGCATGAATTATGTCTTAACCATTCTGCGACGACTATGCTTGAACGAGAAAAATTTGGCGCGGTAGAGCGGCTCACCCTCAATCACCCGCAAAAGTACAATCCGCTTTCTTCACAAATGCTCACCATACTGCAAGATGCATTTGATGAGATAGCGAAAGATCAGGCCATCAACGTGGTCGTTCTCGCTGCACGCGGGAAAGCATTCTGCGCCGGACACGACCTAAGGGAAATGCAAAACGCAAAGGACAATCAGCAGATCCGGCAATTGTTCGACCAATGCAGCCGCATGATGCTGACGATGACGCGAATGCCGCAGCCGGTCATAGCCTGCGTCCAGGGCATCGCAACAGCCGCCGGATGCCAGCTCGTTGCGAATAGCGACCTGGCGGTTGCGTCTTCGGAAGCCCAGTTTGCAGTTTCAGGCGTTAATCTTGGCCTGTTCTGCTCGACACCAAGTGTACCGCTGAGTCGAAACATTGCGCGCAAGCACGCGCTTGAAATGCTGTTTACCGGAGAATTCATCGACGCCTTCGAAGCCAAGGAGAACGGCCTGATCAACCGTATCGCCGACCCTGACACGCTTGAGCACGAGACAATGGAGCTTGCACAAACTATCGCCGGGAAACCGCGCGACGTACTCGAACTGGGGAAACAGCTGTTCTATCGCCAGATCGAAACCGGACTCGAAGACGCCTATCAGATTGCCAGCGAACGCATGGCCTGCAATATGACGTTCGATTCCGCTATCGACGGCATCAGCGCATTTACCGGGAAATAGCCGGCCGATGGCCAGCCCGGCCACCCGGGATTCTCAGATATTCGCCTCAGCCGGGCTGCGCTTGCACCGGTCCGCTTTCGCTCAAAGCTTGACGTAGCTGCCCGGCGCGTCCTCGATCGCCGGCAGCGCTCCAGATCCTGCAGGCGCCGCTTCAACCTTCTTGCCGTTGAACTTGCGCATCCATTTCTTCCAGTCAGGCCACCACGACCCTTTGTGGTTCGATGCCTGTTCGAGCCATTCATCGGCAGATTCGGACAATGTTCCGTCCGATGTCCAGTAGCCGTATTTCTTCTTTGCTGGCGGATTCACTACTCCGGCAATATGCCCGGACTCGCCCAAGGTGAATCGAACATCGCCGGACAACAGACGCGCCCCGGCATAGGTCGATTTCCATGGAGCGATGTGGTCCAGATGCGTAGATAGAAAATAGCACGGCACCGTGACCTTGGATAGATCGATCGGCTTGCCCATTACCTCAAGCGCCCCAGGCGTACACAGCCTGTTTTCCAGATACATCGAACGCAGATACTCGCTGTGCATTCTTGCCGGCATGCGGGTCGAGTCAGAATTCCAGTACAGCAAATCGAATGCCCCCGGATCCTTGCCCATCAGATAGTTGTTCGCAACAAAATGCCAAATCAGATCGTTCGAGCGCATCATGCTGAACGTCGATGCCATGCATTTGCCATCCAGATAGCCATCGTTCATCATGGTCTTTTCAAGTTCCGACACGCTTTGTTCGTCCACAAACACACCAAGGTCGCCCGGTTCGGAAAAGTCAATCATGGTCGTCAAAAACGTCGCGCTGCGAATCGGGCTGATGCCTTTCTGCGCGCAGTAGCCCAGCATCGTGGCTAGCAATGTTCCGCCAATGCAGTAGCCGATGGCATTGACTTGCTCTGAACCGGTCGCCGACCGAATCTGTTCGGCAGCCCAAAGCGGACCTGACTCGAGATAGTCGTCAAATCCGGTATCGCGGTAGGATTCGTCAGGATTGATCCAGGAAATAACGAACACCGAATAGCCCTGATTGACGAGCCAGCCGATAAACGAATTGGCCGGCTTCATATCCAGAATGTAGAACTTGTTGATCCACGGCGGAACAATCATGATCGGCGTGGCATGAACAGTGCTCCGAACAGGCTCATACTGAATCAGCTCTGCCAGCCGATTTCTGGCGATCACCTTTCCCGGCGTTGTCGCAAGATTCTCGCCCAGTCGAAACTGGCTCTTGTCAACCATCTTGACGCCGCTGCCGAATTCAAGATCGTCGGCGAAATTCTTCAGTCCCTGAGCAATGCTCTTGCCGTTGGTCTTTGAGGCCTCCTGCATGGCATCAGGGTTGGTCCAAAAGTAATTCGTCGGCGCCAGCGCATCGCAAATCTGCTCTGTGTAGAATTCGAGCTTGCGCGCGTCGTTCGGATCCATGCCTTCCGGCGCGCTCATGAAGCCGCGCATGTACCGGCTCATTATCGAATAAGACTGATGCATGGCGCTGAACCACAGGTTCTCCTGCCACTGCGACGAACGAAAACGCGGGTCGCCTCCGGCTGAGTCTCCATTGTCCAAGGAGGATTCGACGTTCATGCGGCGCAGCCACAGATCTGCAGACATATTTGCAAACTGCTGAAAGGCATTTGCGTTGATTTCCGCCATTTTGCCGAAGTCGAACAAATTTTTCGAAGCAGCTTCGGCAAATACAGGCGTCAGGTCGGCAGAAGCCTTCATCGGTTCACTGTCATCATTCTGCAGTGTCGTTCCAAGTTGCTGAACGACGCGCAAGTACTGGCGAGAGATTTCGCCCAAGGTTGCCCCCATTTCGGAATGCGGTTCCATTTCGTCGGTATCTAGGCGTTTTTCCATAATTCAATAATCGATTGATGCGGTTGCATTGACTCCGAGAATCAAATTCTCGGCGCTTAGCTGAACACTTTCCATTCGGTCAGACTAATTGGCACTTTGACCGTTTGTGTGCTGCGCACCCGGCTTTGATCTTTTTGCCTTGCTGGGCACTTTCACCTTCGCCTCGCCTTCAAGAACAACTTCTCCGGAAACTTCGCACGTGGTTCGCAATGTCGCATACGGACGCTGCTCATCCAGATCAATGATCTTCACCTTTGCGATGATGGTATCCCCGACACGTACCGGTACCTTGAACTTCAGTTTCTGGTCCATATAGATACATCCGGGTCCCGGTAGCCGAGTACCGATCAGCGTGGATATCAGACTGGCTGTCAGCATTCCGTGCACAATTGGCTCGCCAAAGGGCGTGAAGCTGGCGAAATCGCGATTCAGGTGCAACGGATTGGTATCGCCGGATACGCCTGTGAACATCAGTACATCCGCATCAGTCAGGGTCTTGCCGAACGCGGCCGTCATACCCAGTGAAAGTTCTTCAAAATAATATCCGTGCATATCGTCTATGGTGCTTCTCAAATCATTGTCATGATCTGTCCGATTCATTTCGCCTACTGCCAGTTCACTTCGGTTCATTATTAGTCCTCAGTTTAATATTCAAGGGTTGATCGACTGCGTTCGACCCCATTGCAAATTCAATATAATCCTCAACCACCGCAATTCGTGTACAGCATCTATGAATAATCAATATGAGCTCGACCTCGGCAAGAATCCGGCAAACTACCTGCCGCTTTCACCGATAGGATTCCTCGAAAGAAGTGCCAAGGTATTTCCTGAGCGCATTTCGCTGATTCACGGAAATGTGAGATATACGTGGAGACAAACCTACGAGCGCTGTATTCAATTCGCCTCATTCCTTGCTCAAAGAGGCATCGGCCGCGGGGACACGGTTTCCATCATTGCGCCTAACACGCCTGAAATGTATGAAGCGCACTTTTCTGTGCCGATGTCCGGTGCTGTCCTAAACACGCTCAACACTCGGCTTGACGCCGATACGATCGCTTTCATTCTCGATCATGCCGAGACCAAGCTCCTCATTGCCGATTGCGAATTTTCCGGCGTCGTTGCCGAAGCGCTAAGTAAATTGAATCGAAAAATCGAAGTCGTCTCCATAACCGATGATGCGGTGCATCAATCAAGAATTTCGGGAAGTATGGACTATGTTAGTTGCCTGTGTCAAGAAAATCGTGATTTCACTCCTGTCGCCCCCGATGACGAATGGGATGCGATCTCGCTCAACTACACCTCTGGCACGACAGGAAACCCGAAGGGCGTGGTCTATCATTATCGAGGAGCATACTTAAATTCCCTAAGCAATGCAATCAATTGGAAGATGAAAATGCACCCGGTCTATCTTTGGACGCTGCCGATGTTCCATTGCAATGGCTGGTGTTTTCCCTGGACCATCGCAATGCTCGGCGGAACCAATGTGTGCATGCGCAAAGTAACCGCGAGAGGAATCTTCGAAGAGATGGAAAATAACGGCGTCACCCATTTTTGCGGCGCACCAATTGTACTGGGCATGATCGTCAATGCATCTGACAGCGACCGGCGACCCCTGCCCCGAGAAGTCAAAGTGATGACTGCGGCCGCTCCGCCGCCTCCGGCAGTACTTGAAAAAATGGAGCGCACGGGCTTTGACATGACCCATGTGTACGGACTCACCGAAACCTACGGTCCGGCAGTCATCTGCGAGTGGCACGACGAGTGGGACGAACTGCCGGAACACCAGAAAGCTCAAGTTAAGTCAAGGCAGGGGGTTCCGTATACAGTACTGGACGGACTGGAAATATTCGAACCCGAAACGATGGAGCAGTTTCCCGCAGATCAATCCACTATGGGCGAAGTCATGTTTCGGGGAAACAATGTGATGAAGGGATACCTGAAAAATCCCAAGGCAAGCGCGGAGGCGTTTCAAGGCGGGTGGTTTCATTCCGGCGACCTCGGAGTCATGCACCCGGACCGCTACATTCAGCTCAAGGACCGTTCAAAGGACGTGATTATTTCCGGCGGAGAAAATATTTCATCGATTGAAATTGAAAGCGTGCTGTTCGGGCATCCCGCTGTGCTCGAGGCAGCCGTTGTCGCGCGCCCGGACGACAAGTGGGGCGAAACGCCCTGCGCCTTTGTGACTTTGAATCCTGCTGCATCTGCGCAGCCGGACGAAGAGGAGATCATCGAGT
Organism: Arenicellales bacterium; assembly: GCA_965214615.1. Classification (GTDB taxonomy): domain Bacteria; phylum Pseudomonadota; class Gammaproteobacteria; order Arenicellales; family JAJDZL01; genus CBDAUN01. The sequence goes on along the minus strand of OZ243952.1, from coordinate 1,306,327 downwards.
TCTGCAAGCAGAATATGGCCCGGTACAAAGCCCCTAGAACTGTTGTTTTCTGTGATCTGCCGAAAACCTCTACCGGCAAAGTTCAAAAATTCGTACTTCGCCAGCAAGCTGAAGCACTCTGATTTTTCCCAATACTACTTGTCCGATGCATTCCATAGATATTTATTTCGATTACGTTTCCCCATTTGCCTATCTGCTGAATGAACAGCTGAACCGGCTGCCGGAATCTGTTCAGGTCAATCACTGCCCGGTTTTGTTCGCCGGTCTTTTGAAGCACTGGGGCCAGCTCGGACCGGTAGAAGTGGAGCGCAAAAGGCAGTTCACCTACAGGCACACGGTGTGGCTTGCGAACAAGCTGGACGTGGCGTTTAAAGTGCCCAGGTCGCACCCGTTCAATCCTCTGCCCTATCTTCGGCTGACGATCGCCTTGGACAATGATCCTGAGGTTATCGCGAAGATCTATCGCGTGATCTGGTCTGAAGACATTGATCCTTCGGGACCGGAATGCTGGAATGCGGTATGCGAAACTCTGGGCGTCACCGACGCGGACCGATTGATTGCAGACGACAGAATCAAATCAGCTCTTCGCAGCAATACCGAATCGGCAATCAGCCTGGGAGTGTTCGGCGTGCCGACTATCACAGCGGACGGCGAACTTTTCTGGGGACTGGATTCCCTGGATATGCTGATCGATTATCTTGACGATGACACGCTGTTCGAAAGCGCGGCAATGAAACGAATCGATGCCGTAGGCGACGCAATCAGCCGGCCGGTCCGTCGTCCCGGTACTGCCTGATCACTTAGGCTGCATTCTGATTGCGCCGTCAAGGCGAATCACATCGCCGTTTAACATCTGATTTTCGATGATGTGTCCGACCAGGCGGGCAAATTCCTGAGGCTGGCCCAGCCGTTTCGGAAAAGGGACTTGCGCAGCAAGGCTGTCCTGCACCTCTTGCGACATGCCGAACAGCATCGGCGTTGCAATCAGTCCCGGCGCAATCGTCATAACCCGGATTCCCGCACTGGCCAGCTCGCGGGCCGCCTGTATAGTGAGAGCGACAATCGCGCCTTTCGAGGCGCTGTACGCAGCCTGGCCAACCTGACCTTCATAGGCTGAAACCGAAGCCACGTTCACAATGACACCGCGTTCTCCGGCTTCATCCAGCACGGGTTCGTTTCTGACCCGGGCCGCCATGACGCGCATTGCATTGAACGTTCCGACGAGATTGACGTCAATGACACGCTTGAAGTCTTCCAGCGGCATGGCGCCATTTCTTCCTACAATGCGCTTGGCGGGCGCGATGCCGGCGCAATTGATCAATACCCTTGCTTCGCCGCTTATTGCCGCAGCCGACGCAAGCGCAGACTCCATGCTTGCGCTGTCGGTCACATCGCAGGCGACCGCATAAGCGCCACACTCATCGGCAATCGATCGAATTCTGCGTTCATCGATGTCCAGCAAAGTCACTTTGGCTCCGGCCGCGGCCAAAAAGCGCGATGTCGCTTCGCCCATCCCGGAAGCGCTCCCTGTCACGATTGCTGCGATTCCTTCAATGTTCATGGCATTTGTCCTTTGTTTGAATTCAATTTGCGCAAAGCAAGGTGAAAATTATAACGTCGCACCATTCAGGCTTGTCTGAACCTTGCGGCGTTTGTGTATACTTCGTCATATCTGCTGACACGAAGATTCCGATGCTGCGCCTGTGCGCAACCCGATATTAGCATGAACCTGCTTTACGATGAAATAGTGCCAGCCGGGCAGTCGTGGGATGCTGTTTTTGAGAACGGGCAAAGCCTGAGAATAATCGACCTGCACGGCCGGCAAGGCGTCGACTTCCTGTGCTATTGCGCAGAAAGGCCGCAGGAGCGGTATCACGCGCCGAACACCATCAAGGCGGCACGGAACATCCGAATAGCCAAGGGTTCGGTCTTGTATTCGGATTACGCAAATCCGATGATGCGAGTCATTGAGGATACTGTAGGCGGTCACGATACGATTGCCGGATGCTGTTCGTCATGGAGCAACTCAATGCTCTACGGCGTGTACGACGCACCCGGATGCAGGGAGAATTTCATCGAGGCGCTTCAAAGGCATGGCCTCGGCTGGCGGGACATTGTTCCGAACATTAACTTTTTCTGCTCGGTCCCCGTTTTTGAGGACGGCGCAACAGCGCAAAGCGTATTTATCGAAGGCAATTCAAAGGCTGGCGACTATGTTGAACTGCGGGCGGAAATGGATATTATCGCGATCATATCGAATTGTCCGCAGATCAATAACCCATGCAACAGTGGCAAGCCTACGCCGATCAGAGTGCAAATTCGGAACTCGTCATAGCCGCGGTTGCGGCCTCTGCCGTGTCGCATTGCATGCGAAAATTCGATTCGCCAACTTTTTGCGTACCGGACATATGCAGCCGGCAATAGTACAGCAAGATTTCTTTTGGAAAAAGAGGCGAAGAAAGTGTTCAATCTGGCGTGCTTGAATTGGAGATTGAACCGGCATGGGTGCGGGGATAGATTGAGCGAAGAAAATAGAAAGCCAAACACCATCGCCCGGGCATTCGGTCTACGGCCCAACTCGGCAAATGCGGCTGGCGACATCAATTTGGGAATCTTGATTGTTTTTTCCTTGATTTCCCTGCTCAATGCCAATGCCGCCAAAGCCGATGAATCGTCGACGTCGTCAGAAAGCATTGGATTTCGCGACATAAGAATTGGCACTCCGGAGAGCGTTGTCAATGCGAATTGCACAGTGAGCAGTTGTTATGGATTGGACGACCTCAGTTTCTATGTTACTTATTCAGAACCCGAAGAAATAGGATGGACTTGGGATGATGTCGATCAATTAATTCTTGATCTGCAACAAGAGTACCAAGTTCAAGACGAAAACAAGATATGCGAAAAACTTCATGGGTTAATTCCCAGAGGAAGACTTGGGGTAATGCTCCCAAGGTATGACTCGATATATGATTTTAAATCGGAGCTCATTGACATTTGGGGTGAAGATGCTATTGATCTTATGAGTCTGGGCATATTGATGAGATATGGCGCAGGTGAGAGTACAATCTGGCAGCTTGAGTCATTTTGCCAAAATTCAAGCGCACGTTTTGTTGACACATTGCTCGTCGACAGGAATACGCTAGCCAATATTCTCGCATATTATTCGCCATTGCCTGAACTGCCAGAAAGTGAGAGAGTAGTTGAGAAACTCGTTGTAGCATTAGGTTTACAAACGCATTTTCATGTTTTAGATTTAATTTCCGATCCAACAAATCTATTCAACGAGTTGAAAGGAAGCCTTGATGGAAAATATTCGCGCGACTGGGAGTTTGGTGACAAGGAAGTAGAAAACTTCGTTTTAGACAAGACCCAGGATTTGTGGATATCCTATCAAGAAGGGCAAGTTTTTTTGAACATTGAAAAGTCGAGCAATGGGGGATTGGAATTGAATGTTGAATATCACACAAAGGAGGACGGGGCAGCTCTTATGAAAGCTAGAAAGCCCAAATTCTCCAGCACTTCGGATTTCTAGGCCAACCTTGCCGAGAACAAGGCAATTCCGAGAATGACAGCTCACAATTCGGCTTTCGCCCATCGCTGAGTATTGTGAACCGGTCTGCCAGTCAGTCTCTGGCTTCGCCGCAGCTGCCGGCGCGAACCGCAAAGTGCCGCGCGGGCTGAGAAATATGCGATAAGTCGTCATTTTCCGGACAGAACATATATAACAGGCAGCAACACTGCAAAACATCTTTTGTAAAGGGAGAACCAAGGCACTATGAGCGTAGAAAGGGATTATCTTGAATACGATGTCGTTATCGTCGGCGCCGGACCGTCCGGACTTGCCGCCGGTATCCGGCTGCGCCAGCTTTGCATGGAAAACGGCACCGACCTTAGCGTTTGCATATTGGAAAAGGGATCGGAAGTCGGCGCACACATCCTTTCAGGCGCTGTACTGGAACCGCGTTCCTTGAACGAGCTCATTCCTGACTGGAAAGACAAGGGAGCGCCGCTGAACACGCCGGTTTCAGAGGATCATTTCGTGTTTCTTACCGCAAGCCGTTCGATCAAGCTGCCTACTCCGCCTCAGATGAACAACCACGGCAATTACATCATTTCCCTAGGCAACCTGTGCCGCTGGCTGGGCGAGCAGGCCGAGGAATCCGGCGTCGATATCTTTCCTGGCTACGCTGCCGCCGAAGTGCTATGCGAAGGAGACCGTGTCGCGGGCGTAATCACTGGAGATATGGGCATCGGTAAGGATGGCGAGCAGACGACGCGATTCATGCTTGGAGCGGAAGTGCGAGCAAAGATGACGCTATTTGCCGAGGGCTGCCGCGGGTCGCTGACCAAGACGCTGTTTGATAAGTTCAACCTTCGAGACGGTGTCGAGCCGCAAACGTACGGAATCGGAATCAAGGAGCTATGGCAGGTCGACTCCTCGGTTCATCAGCAAGGCAAAGTCTGGCACAGCGTCGGATGGCCGCTGAAGAGCGACACCTATGGCGGATCGTTTCTCTATCATCTGGAAGACAACCAAGTGGCTGTGGGCTTCGTAGTCGGACTTGACTACCAAAACCCCTATCTCAGCCCGTTCGAGGAATTTCAAAGATTCAAGCATCACCCTGAGGTCCGAGGCACGTTCGAAAATGGCGAACGTATCGCCTACGGCGCGCGCGCACTCAACGAAGGCGGCTTTCAATCGATCCCGAAACTGACATTTCCCGGAGGCGCGCTTATCGGCGACTGCGCAGGATTTCTCAACACGCCGAAAATCAAGGGAACCCATACCGCCATGAAGTCTGCCATTGTCGCTGCCGAAGCGACGTATGAATATTTAAACGGCGATGCCGGCGGCGAAATGTCAAACTACAGTGCGACACTGAAAGATTCGTGGCTGTGGGACGAACTGCGTCGGGCCCGGAACATCCGTCCGTCGTTTCGCTGGGGACTTTGGGGAGGAATGGCCTACGCCGGGCTTGATACCTATGTGCTTCGCGGCAAGGCTCCTTGGACCATGAAGCACCACGAAGATCATTCGCGAATGAAAAAGGCCAGCGAATGCGATCCCGTCGAATACCCGAAGCCTGATGGAAAGATCAGCTTCGACCGGCTGTCCTCTGTCTTTCTTTCCAATACGAACCATGAAGAAAATCAGCCCGCGCACCTGACACTTCTCGACGACAGCGTACCGGTTCAGGTTAATCTGAAGGACTATGATGCGCCTGAGCAGCGATATTGTCCGGCCGGGGTCTATGAGATTGTCAAAGATCAGTCAGGCTCGCCCCAGCTGCAGATCAATGCTCAAAATTGCGTGCATTGCAAAACATGCGATATCAAAGACATAACTCAGAATATCAACTGGGTTGTACCGGAAGGCGGAGGCGGTCCGAACTATCTTAATATGTAGTCATCGCGCTGTAGGTCTGCGTTGCCGCGTATATCGCCGTATACGGGGCAGATCGTTTCGTATGATTCGATCATATCCAGCCAATGTTCAAAAGCGCTAAAGAAAATTTCGGCAAGCTGCTCTGCTATCTCGGGTTTCATGAGTTTGCGGTCATTGAAGTGAAATTCGGTTTCGGAGCTTCTGGAAATGTTGAAATTGTCGAATGCGAACGCTGCGGATACAAGGCGACGCGCCGCAGCCGCAACACCTGACAGATCATTTCGCTGCGCAGGATTTCGTTCATCACCAACTCCTTACGCCACAAGATGCATCCGTGATGCCCGATAAAATGAAAAGCGCTGACGCCTTTCGCCGGCAAGGCCATCAAATGGTCGACCTGATCGCCGACTACATGGAAAACATAGAGTCGTATCCGGTGCAGCCTCAGGTCGAGCCCGGCCATATCTACCGCAGCCTGCCTGATTGTCCTCCGGCTGAAGCGGAACGCTTCGAAGCGGTGCTTGACGACGTGCATAAGCTGATCATTCCCAATGTCATGCATTGGCAGTCGCCGAATTTTTTCGGCTACTTTCCAACCCATACGACGGGGCCGTCAATTCTTGGCGACATGCTTTCTTCCGGTCTGGGGATTCAAGGCATGCTGTGGGCGACTTCGCCCGCATGTACTGAACTTGAGACATGCGTCATGGACTGGATGGTCGATATTGCCGGGCTTCCCAGGCATTTTCGGTCCGACAAAAGCGGCGGCGGAGTGATTCAGGACTCCGCATCGTCGGCGACACTGTGCGCAATTGTCGCAGCGCGCGAGCAAGCCTTAAAGCGGAATCCAAGCGATGCCGACGGATTGAATCGGCTCTGTGCGTATATTTCGAGCCATGCGCATTCATCGGTCGAAAAAGGACTCAAGGTGGCTGGAATACGGCCCGAACTGGTTCGGCGCATCGACACGGACCACACATTCGCGATCCGCGCCGGGCATCTGCAATCGCAGGTTGAATCCGACATTGCCAACGGGCTGGTACCGGCATTCATCTGCGCCACCATCGGCACCACATCGTCATTGGCAATCGACCCGGTCGAGGAAATTGGCGAAATAGCCAAATCGCATCAGGCATGGCTGCATGTCGACAGCGCCCATGCCGGCTGCGCCACCGTATGCGAGGAATACCGGTGGCTTCTTAACGGCCTTGAACTGGCAAACAGCTACTGCTTTAATCCGCACAAGTGGCTGCTGACCAATTTTGACTGCGACTTGTTCTATGTAGCCGACAGAAACGCGCTTGTCGAAGCGCTCACGATCACACCGGAGTATCTGCGCAACAAGGCCAGCGAGTCGGGCTCGGTTTTTGACTATAGCGGCTGGCAGATTCCCCTTGGACGAAGATTCCGTTCGCTGAAGCTGTGGTTCGTAATCCGGATGTTCGGGACAGTCGGCATGCAAGAACATATTCGCCGACATATTGAACTGACACAGCGGTTCTCGTCATGGGTTGAAGCCGATTCCGGCTTCGAACAGTTTCAGCCGGCCATATTGAACCTGGTGTGCTTTCGACATCGCGACGGAAATGAATTCACACGCGAGGTGCTGCGGCGATTCAACGCTTCGGGGAGATTCTTTGCCACCCACACGGTACTGAATGGCACCTATGTGATTCGATTCGTGGTCGGTGCGGTACACACCGAATTGCATCATGTGGAAGCCGCGTGGTCGGAATTTCAGCGCATCGCCCAGGACGTGGCAGCTGAATCTTGAATCAATTCTGCCCTGGGCATTGCGGATATTGCATTGGGCAGTCGGACTTGCGCGGGCTATTCTCCGTAATGAATCATCGACGCATTGTCGATGTCGCTTAAATCCTCGATCGCAGATTCGACATCTGAAATCGCATGTTTCAGGTATGATGCGATTTCCTGCCTGTCGTCGGTAAAGGGCATATCGTCCAAAAGACTGGCGAGCCGCCCCATTGAAAGCCATGCCTTGTGGCGCGCCCATTCGGCGAACAGAACATGATGAGGGTCTACCAGTGTCAGGTCGGGGAAGCGACATGCATCTTCGACCCCTGCTGTCAGCGGGACATAGCCGTTCACCAAAGTGATTCTCTCTGCCCGCTCAGTCAATCTGGTTGCGCGGTGCACGACCATGTTGCCGTGCAGGACAACAGCGTAGCCGGCGCCTGGAAATTTCGGAGTCACTGCGCGGCTTTCCGGAATCGGTCTGTCACTGTCGGCGTACTGCCTTGCTTCGTCCCGGGTGCCCATGAAATACTGAAATTCGCCTCCGCGCAGCTTGTTGGGATCCGAAAGCAGCAGCACATAGTCCAGTGCGAGCGTATCGTGATGCCAAAGGTCGACAGAGCGACTCAGGTCATCTGGTGCAAAATTCAAATGACCCAGATGAAGCGGCATCGTGTGCGGCGCGACCGGAGTGCCGAAGATATCGCTTAGAAATTCGGCGACCTCGATACTCAGGCAGAAATCACGCAGAAATTTGGACTGATAGGCGCCGCCGCGCACCATGTTTTCGATTCGCTCGCAGTTGACAGCGTATTTTTTCAGGTCCCGCGCAATTTCGAGCATCACGGCAACGCCCTCGTCCGACAGAATTCGCACGGCACTCGACACTGCGAAATCGGTCGGGCACTGTTCGATGTCTTTCGGAGCGTAGCCGAGATCGCTTAGGCTGAGCACCGATTCGGGCGGCTCAAGCTGAAGGTGGACTTTCGGATCAAATTGAACCGATTCGCTCCGATACTCGTAGCCTTCGGGCGACTGTTTCGGGAATCGCAAAGGGTAATTTAATGAAGCCACGAAAACCTACCGTCTATGCACCATTGCTTGCACTGCATCCGACCGATATTAACCACTGAAAAGTCACTTGTACAGATTGTCAAGAAGATCGGTTCCAGCTTTGCCAGTCTCGGAAATTATATACATGCAGAGATTTGTCACCGGGCAAGATTGTCTGATGCGTCAGCTTCGCAGATCCCGTTCGGCACGAACTGCGTTTCGCATCGCCGAGTAAAGCCTGCTCGATAAAATATATTTTGGCCGGCTCTGATTCGCTGAGACTTGAAAGGTGGGGTTGAACTTAGAATCATGCGCTAGAGTTGCATAATGTTCGATTCCATTGAATTGACGATACACGCGCATCGTGCTGCACGTTCGGCAAAATCTAAACCCGTTGAAATATAGCGCGCATGCTGCTACAAGGGGAAATGACTACTTTCCATCAAACAACCATCAAACAAATTGACAGAGAGAAAACTACATATAAACAATAAGATATGAACTTCATCATTGAAAATGAAGATAAATTCTCAAGTTTCTATCAAACAACCATCAAACAAATTCGTCAATGCCATTGTCAGAAGGTGCTGCCCAATACGGCAAATACGTCCGACTCTTTGTTCCGACTGAGGTGTCTTGTATCACAACTATGCCTTTGTCTACCGCCTCCTTCAACAAACGCGACACTTCTGCAGCGTTTTTGCTAGAAACACCAAAGCGTTCCCGCAACGTGGCGTTAGTCATTTTGCGGCGCGTGACGTAGCAAAGACAGGCATGCAAATAGCATGCACGAATTCGGTCCCGCTTACTCATATCTTTGAGTTTCTTATGTGCAAACAACACAGCCCGTGTAAATTCTCCGGGAACCTCGAACAAAGGAGCTGGCAGTTGAAATATTTCCACCTGATAAATTACTTTGTCGATTCCACTACCTCTTTCTTCACATATTCGAAAACGTCGCATAAGCGAAGCTATTGCTTCGTTTCGCGAACGCGGCGGCGTGTCCACAAAGCGACTTGTTGAAACCAACGGCTTGCCAGGGTTGGTTATTTCGATACGATCTTCAAATATTTCAACTGTTGGCCCTGCGCCAGTGAAATGCATATCTTGATGAATCAACGCATTTGCCACCAGTTCGCGGACAGCTAATTTCGGATACATGACTACTGTCTTGCGCAGTGCGTGCTCAATGAGTTCATTGCTCGGCAGCAAGCCGTTAATGTAACCCACAAGTTCTTCAAAGCCAGAGGCATATCCCCTGGACATGCTGAACTCCTTTGCCGCATCAATTCGTCCAATGCCGTGATATTGAATGACGCGCATCGATTTGCGGCTTAGATTAGGAAAGTCTACAAGATTTTTAGCAAGAAGGATCGCGCCTAGATTCGTAACGTCCCAACCACCCGCAGGACACTTTTGAATCAGATTATTCTCCAGCAGGGATTCGAGAATTTGATTCGGCCCAGGCGGAAGAGGCAACTGCAATAAATCGAAGTAACTCGGATAGTCAAGAATCTGCAACACCGAATCGGAACTCACACGCTCCCGTGCTATTAATGCTTCAAATGGTGTCTGATCGAATATGCGCCAGAGGTTTCGTTGACGATCGGGTGCTTCCTTGAGAGGTTTTTTCACCTCTCCAATACGAATGTATTCTCCGTTTCTGAAGCTTACCGGCCGATCAGAAGCGCGATCAATCTCAAGAAGAGTCACACTTTTGCCGTCAATGGGCACTTCATGAAATCGGAATCCGATCTTCGGAGTCAGCATTCGCAACAACCAACTCTCTAGTGGCTCGTTTCCTTTCTTCTCGTTTGAAGGATTGAAGTTTGTTCCGACTATTTCACGCTTACTGTCGCTGACACCCCAGATCAAATACGCATGCACTTTGTCATTAATGGCAGCGGCATTCGCAAGTGCAGAGATGTATTCGCCGATCTCTTGCGGATCGGCTTTATTCTGCTTGAATTCTACCCACTCCTGTTCACCATTCAAATGGCACAGTTCGTGCACCAATCCAACGAGATATTCAAGAGAGTAAGCTGTATTCATGAGTCTTGTCAGTTCTCGAAAGATCTGATTTTATGGGACTAAACTTCAGAAATCGCCAAAAGGCAATAAAGATTGCCCCTATAAAGTGATTTCAGTTTGCTGTGGCGATATTTGGCTATTGCCTTCCCTAGGGTTCATTCTACCGGATTTGATAGGTGGCAGATAAAGCATTGTCAATGTGCCGGAAATACTGTGGGATTTAACACAGCCTGTCAGCTTGAATCAGAGTTGCAAATTATGTGTGCAGTAAGTTGAACGTGACGGTGCCTATGCTAAAAAGTGTTGTACCGAGTTTTTGATTCCTCATATATTCCACCTACGGGGGTGATTCATTGACACAGTCTCCGAAGTCTCAGAAATTCTCATCATCTCACTACAAAATCGGACATCCATCAAACAACCATCAAACAAATTGGTGGGGAATGAACTACATGAAAACAACAGGATATGAGTTTAACTCTAGAAAATGAAGACAAATTCTCAAGTTTCTATCAAACAACCATCAAACAAATTCGCACAGATATTGAAGGCATATTTACGGCCAGCTCCATGTCATTTTCGTAAATTGTCGCTTTCGCGCGATTTCATGACTTGGCTGGCAAACTCCAGGCGCTGAATCTTGCCGGACGGCCCTTTAGGCAGGTGATCGACTAGGAATATCTCGCTCGGCGTTCTAAACGAACCCAGATGCTCCCTGCAATACTCCATCAATGTCTGCTCATCGTGTTCGTATTCGGGCTTGAGCACGACACCGACAGCAACAACCTGGCCGTAGTCGTCATCCGGCAGGCCAAACGCCGCCGCCTCAAGAACCGCTTCGTGGTGATAGAGAACGTCGTCAATCTCGCGCGGCGCGATATTCTCTCCGCCTTTGATGATCAATTCCTTTTTTCGACCAGTGACATAGTAGTATCCTTCGCTGCTGCGGTAGCCCAGGTCGCCGGTTCGAAACCACCCGTCCGGGGTAAACGCTTCGGCAGTAGCGTCGGGCTTCTTGAAATATTCGGAAAATACGTTTGCACCGCGCACTGCGATTTCCCCTATTGATTCGTCGGGCAGCGCTTCAAAGCTGTCATCGATGACCTTGGCTTCGTCACCGAACGGCATTCCGACCGATCCGGCCAATCTTTTTGCAGGCGGCATGGGATTCGAAAGAATCGGCGCCGCCGTTTCGGTCAGTCCCATCGTTTCGATCATCGGCAATCCGAAACTCTCTTCAAAGTCCCTGTGCATGCCGGCCGGCATCGCCGACGAAGCTGAACGGGCGAATCGCAAGTGCTCGCAGTTGCGGATGCGCGCAGCAATTTCAGGATACCTGTGAGCGTTGTCGAGCAGATACTTGGCAATGGTCGGCACCACGCTTAGCCAGGTGCAGCGATGCTCGAAAACCAAGTCCCAAAAGTCCGTGGCGCTGAAACGATGCGGCATTACGACGCTGGATGAAGTCGCAAGCGGCGCCACTACTGTGACAACCTGGCCATTGATGTGGTAGAGCGGCAGAACGCAAAGCACGCGATCATCGCTGTCAATCTGGTGCGCGAGTGCGACATTGCGTCCTCCGGCGATCAGATTGCGGTGGCTTAACACCGTTCCTTTGGGCATGCTGGTTGTGCCGGAAGTATAAAGAATCATCCCCGCGTCGCCGGAACCGATTTCGCAATCCAAAGCGTCAGGCACATCAGGCAGTGCAAATCCGCAAACCGGGTCGACCACTTCAACCGAAGTATGCGACTCGGAACTGATGGACTTGAACAGCTTCATCCGGCTACCTGCAACAAGCGTCAATGCAGGGTCCGAATTTTCCAATGCATGCGCCAGGTTTCTTGAACTGGCAACAACATTCAGCGGAACGGTTATGCATCCTGCGTACATTGTTCCGAGCATTGCAATCACGGACCAATATCCGTTGTCGAGCATATATGCAATTCGCGAGCCCGGACTCAGCCCCTTGGCGCGCGCATAGGCGGCAAACTGCCGGCACCTGGCCTGCAAATCGGCAAATGTCATCTCCAGATTCGCATCCGGGTCGATTAGAAATTTTCGATCGGGGTGCGCCTGCGCGCTCCGATCAATCAGTGATCGAAATGTATCCGACACAATACGCCCTCAATGGTGGCAATCAGGATGATGCTTTTTCAGATAGTCGCCGAAAAGACTGGCCTCGCTAGGCTTGTCTTCAGGAATTTCCGTCGACAGGTGCGTGATGTTGATAAAGTGGCGGTAGTTTAGATTTTCGCTGATGCTGTTGCCGCCCCAGGTGCCGCACCCCATGCTCAGGGTGAAGTTGAGCCCGCTATTGAATCCGCCTCCGTTTCCAAAAGTGTGCGCCTGATTGACCAGCACCCGAACCACGTCTAGCTCCTGCGCCAGCTGCCTGGTGCGCCCCGGGATCGATGTGTGAATTCCGCATGAATGCCCCGCCCCCTGATGGTCGAGTATCTGGCGCACCTTTCGCTTTGCGTCATCAAAATCCGAAGCGCGGTACGCGGTGAGGACGATTGACAGCTTTTCACCTGACAACGGGAACTCCGGGCCGATTCCGGTTTCTTCTGCGATGATGAATCGCGTATCGCGCGGCGCACCGGCCAGTTCACACGCGTTAAGGAACACTTCAGGATCCTTGGCGATCAGTTCCCGGTTCAACCCGCCGCCCTGCCACAGCGAATCGATGATTCTGGAACGCTCGTTTTCCGTTGCAAGGTATCCTCCAACCTGACCGAAGGCATCCATCATCGAATCGTAGACTTCGTCGACAATGACCACCGAATTCTCCGATGAGCACGAGGTCCCGTTGTCAAAGGTCTTTGATTTGCATATCAGTTCCGCAGCCTGGTGCAAATCAGCGGTCTCATCGACAATGACGGGAACATTCCCTGCGCCTACGCCGATTGCCGGAGTTCCGCTTCGGTAGGCGCCGCGCACGTTGTTCTGGGAACCTGTGACTACAACCAGGTCGACAGCCTGCATCAATGATTCGGTCAGCGCCCGACTTACCGGAGCGGGCAGCACCTGGACCAAGTCCTCAGGAGCACCGATCGTCGCAAGTTCTTCGCGCATCGCTTCGACTGTCGCATTGGTTGTGTTCCAGCCGGCCGGCGACGGCGCGACTATGACGGCATTCCTTCCCTTGACGGCCATCATGCATTTGTTGACCGGCGTCGCAGCCGGATTTGTCGATGGCGTTACCGCGGCGACGACACCGACCGGCTTGGCATACTCAATGAGTCCGCGGGCCGGATGCTCTGCGATGATACCCACCGTTTTGACCCGCATCAGGTCGCGAAGCGTCCCAAAGGTCTTGCGCTTGTTCTTGGTCACTTTGTCGCGGACATTGCCGAGCCCCGTGTCACTGACCGCCAGTTCGGCGAGCACGCCCGCATTGTTGTCGTTGTACAACGACCAGGCAATCGCCGTTACCGCTTCGTCAGTCTGGTCCTGATTCGCATTTTTGAATTGATGCGCAGCGCGGCGCGCCTTGAACATTAATTGTTCAACTGTATTGCTCATAGCTCAATATTTTTGAAATCGCGACATCAAGACTGTCGCATAGGCCGATAAATTATAAACCCTTGCCGGCAAATGCCATACCGCTGTAAATTTGCGCAATCCGAAGATCGAGAATCTGCGCAGACGCCTATAATGAGCGCCTTTCGTGTCTGCAGCCCATCAAAGGAGTGGAATAATGAATACGATCCAATGGAGCGACTTTGAGAAAGTTGAACTGCGCGTCGGCACAATTGTCGATGTTCAAGCGTTTCCGGAGGCGCGCAAGCCCGCATACAAAGTTGTCGCAGACTTTGGCGAGGAAATCGGAACCCTTAAGTCGAGCGCTCAGATTACCGACCTGTATTCGATGGAAGACTTGATGGGCAGACAGATCCTTGGCGTAGTCAATTTTCCCGACAAGCAGATCGGTCCATTCATGTCGCAGTTCCTGCTGACCGGGTTCGTGCGCAACGACGGCGCCGTCGTCATAGCGCAGCCGGAGCAGGAAGTGCCGAACGGGGCCAAGCTGGCCTAGCGGCGCGTTAGCGATTCAGATTCAAGGGCACTCATCCGGGTCGCAGATACCGCAGGACAATCGATATCGATTCTCAGTTCGCATCAAACTCGAGCGAAGAACATCTCAGGCCTGGATGGCCTTCCGTCAGCACATCGCTGCACATCTTTTAAAATGGGTAATTGCGGTCGACGTCTGCGCCCTCAGAGGAATCTAGCGACGATTGGCCTGTCATGCATTGCTGCCACAAGCGACCCGCATGGCTCGGCAGGTGAGCCTGGAAGCGCGGCTGCGAACCGGAGACGGGATGTGCCGTCCAGGGACACGACGCCTAGGCGCACGGATTCAACACATTGAATTCGGCGCTCGGAATTTAATGTATCGCCGGTGCAATGAACGATAATAATTTGCATCCTGCTTGACCCGGATACAGTCGTATTTCGATACCGCTGCGAGCGGTTCAGTTTAGGCGTCTAGCGCCAATTAGCGCACATGCAAAGCCGGATGACAGACTTGCCCGTACCGGCGCACATAAACATTCACCATGTCTTTTCTCAATTCCGTCTCGTTGCCCATACTTGTGTTCGGTTATGAATCGGTCGAGTTTTCGCCTTAGGGATTCACTTTGAAAATCCTCGAACCATCCAACCGTTCCACTCAGGAACTGTTCCTTCTCTCACAGATTGCCTTGCCGCTCATTGCGGCGTTCCTGTCTGAGTTTCTGATGTTCATAACCACCAAGATGGTGGTCGGTCAGTTGGGGTACCTCGAACTTGCCGCAGTCGGAATCTCCAGCGACCTGACCTTTGAAGTTCTGATTATCCTGATGGGATTGCTGTCGATCGTGGGTGTACTTTGCGCCATTGCCGAAGGGTCGGGGAGAAAGAAAGCGGCTGGAGTCGCTGTCAAGCAAGGCATTTTCATTTCTGCTGTGGCCAGCGTGCCGGCCATGGCAGTGATTTGGAACCTTGATATCGTGCTGGCCTGGACCGGTCAGGACCCACTGGTTGTCGAATTGTCCAGGCCGTTTCTCAAGTTCGTTGCCTTTTCCGTACCGGCAGTGCTGTTCTTCTCAGTCCTGAGAAGTTTCGTAGTCGCTCTGTCGCGCCCTAAGATTGTGATGCACATCACAATCTGGGCAGTACCGGCAAACTATGGGTTGACCTGGTGGCTGGTTAACGGCGGCTTCAAAGTACCCGCGCTCGGACTTGCCGGAGCCGGAATTGCCATGACCCTGGTTTCATGGACCATGTTTCTTGTGCTGCTGATTCATGTCTACACCACTGACGACTTGAGAGGATACGGGGTGTTTTTCGATCGCTGGAATTTCAATTTCAAAGTCTGTCGCGAAATCATGGTTCTGGGCATGCCGGTAGCCGGTCTTGTGGTGCTTGAGGCGGCCATGTTCACCGTCGTTTCAGTTCTTGCCGGAGTGATCGACGCAGAAACCCTGGCTGCATATCAGATCGCGCAGGCCTGGTTTGGCATACCATTCGTGATTGCAATGGGCATTGCCGAGGCAACCATGGTCCGAGTGGCTCATGGCACTGGACAAGGAAATTGGCAAGGTGTCAGGAATTCCGGATTGCTCGGGATGTTATGCGGCTGTCTGATACTCGCGGCAATGATCATCTTCCCCCTTGGCCTGAATGACTTGATCATCTCGTTCTTTATTTCTCAGGAAGACCCGGGGTATTGGGCAGTTTCTGCCTTGGCTGCAAAATTCCTATTCATTGCCGCGCTATTTCAGGTGTTCGACGGTCTGCAGGCAATTGCCGCAAGAGCTTTGCGCGGATTGAAGGACAGTCTGGTACCGTTTTGGATCGCGGGTTTCGGCTATTGGATCATCGGCATCTGTGGAGGGGTGCTGCTCGCGTTTGCGCTAGACTTGCAAGGTGTCGGCTTGATGTGGGGCATTGCCATGGGGCTTTGCACAACTGGCATCCTGCTCGCAATTCGGTTTCATCGTCTCAGCGCCAAGCGGATTGCCCTGCAACGCCGGCATGCCGCGATGAATAAGACCGGGGGAAACGATGCGACCAAGGAATAAGCCGTCGCACCATTGAATTGCCTGAATTCAGCTTGATCGATAGTAGCACCGCCTGCCCAAGCACCGAACATGGTTCAGAATATCTTCGAGGGACTTGCACTTGCACAATTACGATCAATTCACGGGAGATCGTCAAACGGACTGGTGAAAATTTCAAGCACAGTTGTCTTGGCGGGGATTCGTCAAGCAGTACCTTCTGGCAGACTACCTGACAAATGGGGTCTCGCATTCTCAAGTATCGCTACCGCCTAGCGAGGATTCACCTTAAACCGGCAAGTAATGAAGTCAGCATTTCATGAACATGTCGCGCTTATGCTGCGATCAGCGCGCGTTCGAATAACTGTCACATTATGCACCAATGCCTCTAGGGTTCTGCGATGCGGTACGTCACTTCCACACAACGGATGCGCAATCGAGAAGGCACCTCACCCTCATCAGGACGACTCAGGCGTTAGGTGATGCGCCTTCAAGCCTGCGTAGGCTTTCGCCTGCAAGCAATCTGCGTTGATGACGAATTTAATGTGATTGATACCCATGTGAAGAAAAAAGGCTTCATGCTCTCCATATATGTCGCATCGCTTTGGCCAGTTCAAAAGTCCGCGGGCTTTCACCGGCAGACAAAGCCCCATGTCACCTAGACGTTCAATCATTGCGGCCCAGTCAATTCGTGTTGTCGTGAGCCAAGATCTCAGTAACGCCCGATAATCGTGCACCTTGATTGAATTCGGATACATCTCGAATCCTAGACGCGGCAGAATGCCATTTGGCGTGACATCAAACGCTACCATGAAACGTTCGGACAGATCCTCGATACCAGACAGGAACTGCAGCACGAACGGAATCGAACCGGGCCACTTCAGCCGTTCGAGATATTGCGCCACATTACTAGCCGATAGATCTGCAACGACCATTCTGGCAGACCTAGGCGTACGCGCCGGGGTCGCAGCAGCAAAAACGACTGCGGCACAGGACGGTAACGCTTCGAAAGCCCGTGACAAAGCACGGCGTTCGAGTAGGACATCGCTTTGGCCCATGAATTGACCAAGCGTTTCTGCGAGCCGAACAGGGTCAAACGCTGCCCGTCCGTCCTCCGATGAAAACAGGGATTCGAATCGAAGGTAAACCATCAGATCCTGTAGACGTTCGTCTGGCACGCCAGCAATGTCGTACGCGAGAATTAATCCGTGGTTCCTTTCTGGGCTCTTCGCCAAATAGGCGCCAAGACAGGCTTCCGTCAATGTCGACGCTGACGTTCCGCAGTTGTCGATAAAATATTGCGCGACTGATCCAGGCGTGACCACGAGAGCAAAGTCTGCCTCGGGTTCCGGATTTCCGAGATCCAATTCGAAGCCGCAGAAACCGTCAAACGCTGCAGCGGCGGGCAACTCTCCGACCCGGAACAATAGACGGTCCCAGCCGGATCCGGCCAGCAGCGATTCGGGAATCTGAGACTGCAGCCCCTGCAGCAGTTCGCGCAATGTCATTGGTTTGTCTATCGAAGTCATCGCAGTTGCAGTAAATCACCGAATGAAAGCAACAAACAAATTGTTCGAACTGTCCCGTTCATCGCGCTGGCAATTGAGACCCGCATAGTTCGCACCATATTGGCTCCGTCATTGGAACTCCGATCTACCGATTCAGGTCGCTTGCAGAGGCATCTTGCAGTAGAAAGGCAAATATTCAAAATTGCAATCTATGAACCTGGCTTGCACACCATTGCTATTGCTGTTTTCCGACACGATTTTTCTGGCAGACTCCAACGGTTTTGCTCGATCCGAATTGGAAGGATTTCAGTCTCCGCCTTTGACACAATGACATCAAAGGTTTAGCATGGCAGCAGATTTGCACAGTATCAGACTTGAGTACAACTCAATCATTACCGCTCCCCCAATCGGACATATGTTCCTGATGCCAGTCGGTGATGGTTCCGTCAGGTCGTACGTTCGGAACCTGTGCTTGGAATCTTGCCTTCCTACTCTTGGGATCAGGGTCCTTATCTGCAAATACTGCCATTACGCGCGCCTCGATCGTGCGGCGCAACGGAGCGCCGTCACGCGTATTCGGATCTTCGAATGCGGTGTGGAACGTTGCACGCAGAGCGGCCTGCTCATAGCGTGTGTCGTACTGCCTGAATATCAGGACCTCGTCAGCTGTCATTCTTGGAAAATAATACCAGCCATGCGCTACATCATGAATCAAACGGCAGTCGATCAAACGCGCTCCGTGTGCGGTAAGTCGGCGAGCATCGGAATAAACGATGTCTTCAGCCAAAACGGTCCGTCTGTCACAAACAGCTAGCGGCATCACCTCGATTTCCTGTTCAAAGTCTATGCTCCGCCAGATGTTGAACAAACCGAAATGCCGGTCTTTCGGCACGTCAGTCACTTCTTCTATGTAAGGGCTGAAATCGGCGTGGACGGTGGTCGCATAGTGTCCCTTGCCCACCGGTCCGTCCCCCACTCCGTCGCGAAATTGGTGTTCAAGAACTTTTGCCTCGATACAGCCCGTCGTGTCCTTGATTATGCTAACGCAGTGCTCATAGAAGCTGGTGATCACAGCGTCGAGATTCCGGTAGTCCAATTCAACAGAAGACACCACAAGACCGAAACCTTCTTCGTCAAGACTCGGCGTACGCGAACCCGGCAGTGAACGGGCGTCGTGAATCCGGATCGGTTTTCGCAGATACAGCTTTCGCTGCTCGCTAACGCTGACCTCGCTGTCTGCCGGCATTCGCGCATCCCGGAATTTCGAGTCGGCAAACATACCATGGGACAGAACAAATGGTGCATCAATTATGGCCGGCAGGCGTCTCACCAACTGATCAACCTCGTTGTCGTCAAACCATTTGCCGTTTGGCTAATTTACGAAACAGACCCTGTTTCGCCATCAGTTCGTCAAAACTCCCTACTTGCGTCACCGTGCCTGCCTGAAGCACATAGATTCGATCCGCATTACGTATTGTCGACAGCCGGTGCGCTATCACGATGCGAGTGCCGGCGGACTCCTCGATTCCCTTCAGGGCTTGCGTCTGTGTCTTCGCATCGAGCCAGCTCGTAGGTTCATCCAGAAAGATAATGCGCGGTCGGTGAGCCAGTGCAGCGGCAATTCGAATACGCTGGCACTGCCCACCCGACAATGTCGTGGAGTTCTCATCAACCGACGTATACAATCCCATCGGCATGGCTCGGATCTCCTCATCTATCGCCGCTAGATGCGCAGCGTGCCAAGCATCATCGACAGTAAGCGCGTTTCCTTTTCCGATGATGTTTTCCAAGATATTGCCGCTTTGCAGCGCACTATCCTGAGTGACCACGCCCAATTGCCGTCGAAACGTGGCTATGTCCAATTGAGCCAAACTCTTGCCGTCGTAATATACCGCGCCGGATGAAGGCTCTTCAAGTCCCAGAGCTATTCTAAGGATTGTAGTCTTGCCCGCACCTGATTCGCCGACAATCCCGACCAATTCGCCCGGCTTTGCGTGAATCGAAACATCGTGCAGCAATCTACCGCCCGAATCGGGGAATTCGTAGCCCACCTTGTCGAGTAGAATTTCGCCTTGCAATCCGTGAATCTTGCCACTTCGGGAACTACCGGCTGGCGAACTCGCAAGAATAGGAGTGATTTGTTCGCACGCGGGTTTCACGAAAGCCACTTCCCGTGCACAATTGCCCAGCATAATGATCGACATGCAGAAAATCATGGCTGCTGTGTGTACCGCCAAAAAGTTTGCAATCGTCAATGCACCTGTCTCTTGCGCCGCTACGACCCAGAACAAAAGAGCGCTCACAAACGCCGGCAATCCCGCATTGAAGGCGCTTAGGTGTTCACTGAGAAAATGAAGCCGGATCTCTGACTTTTTGCACTTGCGATAATGTTCGGCCCAGCTCGCAAAGGCCGAGTCCTCCGCACCGCAGGTGCGCACCTTCGCGATACCATTGAGAAACTGAAAAATCTCGCCCATCATTCGATGCGATGTTCTCATGTAGCGCCGTTGCGGGTCGACATGAAGAACAAAGAAAATAGCGGTTACCGCAAGCGCCGCCATTCCCAGAATCACAAAAACCAGTCCCAGCAAAGGATCAAAGAAAAACAGCAACGCGAATGCTGGGAGCAGAAACAGAGTCGATAGCACGGCCTCTGCCGCAACTTCCGATACATAGTCCCGGAGGTCTTGAAAGACATTCAATCTCGCCGCAAGCTCGCCAGCGTTGTACTTGCGGAAAAAGGCAAGGCGCAAACGCAAAAGCCGATCCCATAGAGCGGAACCCAGGCGTGCCGTCAATCGCCCTTCCAGTCGCATGAGCGCAGTGCCGCGCAGGACAAACGAAAATGCCGTTACCAAAGCAATTCCGACCAGCACGGCGGAAAACTGCATCAAAGTGGCGGCGTCACCGGAAGGAATGATTTCTTCGATCAGCACGCTTACAGCGACGGCAGGCGCAAGCGCCAATACACCTCCCAAAATTCCGAAACTGACCAAACGCGTCAAATCGTATGCCAAATGATTCGAAGCTGCCTGGAAAAGATCTCGCAATCCGGCAGAGCCATGGCCTTTCAAGCCTCCATATAAAATGCAAGCGCGATATAGGTCCTGTGCAGTACGCGCATCCGCGTCAACGGACCTACCGGTTGCCGCATCCACTACCTGATAGCGTCCCGCGTGTCTTGGAATTAGGACGACGGGATGGTCGTCCTTGCGACGAAAGGCGAGCATTGCGCAGCTGTCACCCAGCCACCAACGGTCTTCGGCCGCCAATTTCACCTCGCGGACACGTAGGCCAGAAGCATCGCAATAGTCGCGCAACGTCGGAATTGTATTTCCTGCAATCCGCGGTATCTTTATTTGAAACCCTTCGTATTTGCCAATCATCCGCAAAGCCTGTTCAAGTGCTGATCCATCATCCTCGGGATCGACACCAGTCTCGCTGAGATTCGCCAGACGTCTTCGGGCTTGCGCTTTTGCTTGACGTCGCAATGAAACCTGCTCTACCTGCAAGTTTGCATCATCGGCCAGCAGCAGTCGCTGATGAACGGTTTCGGCCTCCAGGATCGCCCGATGAAATTTACGCATCGCGACCGTGACAAGTTCGCCGATTTCAAATTCGCTTGACGTTCGGCACGCCACACTTTGCGTCGAGTGCAGGTGAATCCATGTA
This sequence comes from Arenicellales bacterium, assembly GCA_965214615.1. Lineage (GTDB taxonomy): Bacteria > Pseudomonadota > Gammaproteobacteria > Arenicellales > JAJDZL01 > CBDAUN01. Next base: position 1,284,875 of record OZ243952.1, on the reverse strand, counting down.
TGCCGGGTAACGGCCGCCATGCCGAGTTCGCCTTTGACAGTGTCCACAAGATCAAGGAAAGTGACATCCAGATTGTTGCCAACCACCCACAGAACGTTCTGATCAACTGATGCAATGCCGCTTGCAATCGGATTTCCCGGTGAAAGACGTTGCTCGGTATAAGGACGGGTCTCGAATTCTCGCGCCACCGCATTCGACAGGCTTTCAATCCACGAATCACATTGAACAACTAGCTCGGCAGCAATCGCATCGGCTTGATGGCTTTGCGCAATTGCATCGAGCATCGCACTCAATGAAATTCGACGCAAATGTGCGCCCTTCAATCCTTTTGCAACAAATCCCAGTCGATGACCATTGTCGTCCACACCAAAAGCCAGCTGTCCTGGCTGAAGGCGGACAAAGTGCTTAAGCGGAGACTGCATCCCGTCGTCTGTGATGGCAGCCCCGAAAACATCGATTGCAGCACCTTCAACAAGCCATACATAGCTCGAATCGCGGAGATGGACCGGACGGTTCGCAGCAGCTGGAAACAATTCGCCCATCGCCTCGGCAATGCGCTCCAAACAATCCGATTTTGCCAAATCAGCGGCCATCTAGCAGTCTTCGGTAGAATCCGTTGCCGGCGTATAGACTTTCATGCACTCCCTGCTCGACAATTCGACCTTCGTCGAGAACGACGATTCGGTCGGCATCACGAATCGTGCTCAGCCGATGAGCAATAATCAAGCAGGAGCAGCCTCGGCGGCGGATCCGGTCATCGATCACCGACTCGGTCGTCGCATCCAATGCGCTAGTCGCCTCATCAAGAATTAGCAATGACGGATTCTGAACCAAGGCGCGTGCGATTTCGAGACTCAGACGCTGTCCTCCGCTAAAGTTACGGCCGCCCTCTTCGACAGCGGATTCATAGCCAGCCGGTCGGCGGATGATTTCCTCGTGAATATCCGCGTCCTTTGCCGCCGCGGTTAAGAGTTTATCTGGAACTGTTTCATCCCACATCGTTAGATTGTTGCGTATGCTTGTAGAAAACAGGATCGGCATCTGATCCACAATCGCGACGGACCGACAGAACACTTCACGAGGTATTTCGCTGTGCGGATGTCCATCGAAAAGGACTGATCCGTCCCATGGCTGGTAAAGTCCTGCTACAAGCTTGGCAAACGTTGACTTTCCGGAACCGCTCAAACCTACTACAGCTACGCGCTGACCCGGCTCCATCTTTAGGTTCAAGTCCTTGATCAGAGGTTCCCTGTTGCGTTGAAATCCGAAACTGACATTGCACAACTCCAATCGACCGCTCAGACGCAGTCGGCCTTGCAGCGACATGACCCGATTGGTCGTCTTGGCGGCGGGGTCTACTTGCGGCAGCAGTACAGACGCATTGAAAACATCATTCACCTTAACCAAGTCGGCATCAAGGGATTGCAGCAGATTGGAAAATTGCGCAAGCCGCAACAGCGGACGCAGGAAGTTGTCAGCCAGAACGTAGAATCCAATCAAAACACCGACCGTCATCTCTGCGGACATCACCCGCCATCCACCAAGACCGAACACTGCTGCCGCTACGATAATCTGAAACAGTTGCGGGAGAGCGGCAGTAACGTGTCCTAGCTCCATGAACTCTTGACGGGCGCGCAATTCGCGTGCCTGCCGTCCGCTCCAGCGCGAATAGAATTCGTGCTCGCGAGCCGTTGCCTGCAAGACTTCGACCGTCTTCAGACCTGCGGCGCTCACTCCGATCAACTGGCCTTGCTCGCGGCGGAGCCGATGGTTCTTATCGCGACGCAGGCGCGTTAAAAGATTGATGAGGGTGACGCACGTCAATCCCAGCCCAACAACGACAAGCGACAGCCAGACATCATAGACGAGCATGATGGCCAGAAAGGCTACGCTAAGCAGCACATCGATGCATAATCGCACACATTGACCAGCTCCAGCGTCCGCAATCTTATCAATCAAACGCATGGTGAACACCAGGTCGCCGGAATATCGATGTGCGAAAAACCGCATGGGAAGCCGAAGCAGACGATCCAGGAATTTATCTGACTGGCTGATCGAAGAACGGACCACCAACTCTCGCAACGAACGCATCTGCAACCACGTCAGAAGGTAGGTCAGTGCGCCGATGGCGAACATCGCGGCAATCAGAGCCACATTCCAATCGGCTTGGCGCCCTACCAGCACCCCATCCACAAAAAGCGTCAGTAGGATCGGCAGCGCCAAGGCAATGACGGTTAGAAGGACTCCGTAGAAAGCAGAGCGCGCAAGGTAGTTTTCATTTCCTTGGAACCATGGCCATAACCGACGCAGCAAACCTGGTCTCGCCCCTGTTGGCTTAAAATCGTTTCCAGGCTTCAGAACCAGTGCCACACCCGTAAAATCGCGATTAAAGGTGTCGTGGCTGACGACGCGGTGACCTTGGCTGGGATCGTTCAAATAGTATCGATTGTCCGAGATGCGCTCCAGCACTACGAAATGATTGAATCCCCAGAATAGAATCGCTGGCAACGTCAAGTCGCGCAACTGCCGGATCGAGCAGCTTTGACCCGTTGCATCCAGGCCGTATTTTTTCGCCGCAAGCGCGATGTCGTGCAAATTCGAGCCATCACGCCCGACCTGGCACTCCTCGCGCAGTTCGTCCATAGGCACCCAGGAGCCGTGTTGGGCCAGAACAATACCCAGGCAGGCAGCTCCGCAGTCGATCGCCTCAAGTTGCATCACCAGCGGCGTACGGCGGCGCCACCGCCATTTGCGCAGAATCCGAACGATGCTGGAGGGAGTTTCCGAGACGACTTCGGTCATTGCGATCCGCAGGTTTCGAAAGTTAGTCTGCAAGCACCATCCATAGCAACAGACCGGCTAAAGCAAGCGCCGAAATCACGAACGCTATCTGAAACAATCGTTCATGCGGCGCTGTGACTCTCAACAGATCATCCAGAGATTCGGGCTGCGCATTGCGAATCAATGCTTCTTTACGAAACAATTCCGTATTCTCCCCACCAAAGGCATAACGAAATGCAGCTGGGCATGAAATGCGCAGCCGCATCCGTTACTGGCTAAATCTCGAATATTCCGGCTTCGAAATTAACTGAATTTCTGACTAGTTTCGATGCGTCCCGGTGTTACGGGCGCAGAAACAGCCAGACTGCTTACCAGCTATCGCTGTAGTACCCGCCGGAAGCTTGCTGAAGTTCCTCATCAGAAAGACGTCCACCTTTTGGCGGTACAACCAAATGAAAATCTTTCGACGTTTCTTCATGCACATGAAGATTGAAAGTTTCCGGAACTGTGAGTCCAGTTACTTCCTTGATCGCACTGCGGGGATCTTGCAAAAGTCTTTCTCGAAAACTTTCGTCCTGATCAACTTTGTCTCGAATTTTAGCTTCGATATCTGCTGCGGTTTGCATTGTAAATCTCCAATTCTACAAGTTAAAACTAGGTATTGCATACCTGACCGTAAACACTATAGACACTATACCTATTCTTGTCAATATTTCACGCGACGTCCAAGCACCGCATCTGATCTATCTGCAGTTGATTGTTCTTGTAAAACAACCGTAGAGACACACCACTTGGGAACTAGAATAACGTTATTTCGTATGATTCGCACTGAAATTTGACGGTCCCGTAACCGAAGCGGTGCGTGAAGGCTGCAAACGAATTTGCGCATATAATTTCAAGGAAGTTCTCGCCATCTTTGGGCTTGGAAGAGGCGAGCGTGTCTCCAATTTAGATGCTGACCGTCGGGAAGTGCGCTATACGTTGCCGTCATCACAGCCTTCTAGATGTTCGACCTTAATTATCGACCCATTGCTGTAGTGGTAACGCAGGTATCGCCAATGAATCGCGTCAGAGAGCACTTTGGGACGCAACACGCCAAAACACTCCCCATCCGTTCGCACACTTAGGTAGTGAATGCCGAAGCTATTGGCATTGCGCAAAGAGCGCCCCAACTGCTGTGATTCTCCGTAGTCATCCGGATCGTAAATGGCGTGTCCTGCGAACTGTCGCGCGTCATGCACAGTAGCGGGTCCCAGTCGAGCACGTATGACACGCATTTTCAGAAAAGTGGTTTTAATTCTGGATTCTCGGAGAAATCGGGCTCGGTGAAACGACGACTCTGCAATGGCAACCTCCAAATCACACGTGCAGTAGTAGATACCAAAATCGCGATTGAATCTTCCGCCTCGACCGTCGACCGGCGGGTGGGTGAAAGCCGCCATTATCCAGGATGCACCGTCACCGTATACCCTGTCTTGTGGTCGAACCAAATTGATATCCCCCACTTTATCACGTAGCCAAGGGTTTGTAAGGGACTCAATTTCATAGAGCACACCCCAAGCCTGATGATTCGAAACACGACCGAATAAGTCGATTTGTGGATAGCGTGACGATATGATTCGGTAGACAGATGCACTCACCTCGGTGCTGGGTAATTTGCTAATATCAATCACCAGCCACCGAGCTCTGCATTTAGGAAATCCCTGACTACAGCCAAGTCTGTCACTTGTCCGGCCAACAACCGGTCCAGCGGTGCGATGCCATTGAAGCACGGGTTGTCATTGGGCGTAGACAGCCACTGATCGGCTAACGCTTCGTCGGGCAGCAATATTTGCAACGATTTATAGATACCAAGGATATAGCTGGCACGTTCGAGCAAGTCCCGCGTCAATCTGGCTTTTTCCGGCTGTTTTTTCCAGTTGTAGAGAGTCTTCTCATTACTCAGTCCTAAAAGGATCATCTGCTGGGAGCCGGTTAGGCGCCACAGGCTGAAGATATTGAATAGCGTCGGCATCAATGCTCTGCTAACACTGGCACCTCGTTGCAGCAGGCGCTCTGCTTGAGCAATCATGATTTTCTCCAATGGTGCTTACTTGAATCCAATTGAGTATAGCATAATGTAATATTACAGTGTATTACTTTATATAAATAGTATTTTACGCTGAAAGTTTTGTTAATCAGTTCAAAAGCAATCGGAGGCAGACAACAACCGATTTACTCCTGAAAAGCGCGGTTTTGCAAACTGATTTGCGGATTTTTCTATATTTGTGCAGATTTCAACCCGCGCGAGAAACAGCGAAGCGCAAGTCTCCTCGCTTTGCTACCTCCGCCTCTCGCGTGTGTTATTTTCCGCGCCACATTACCGGCAGAGCAGAATGAGCCTAAAGCGGTGCAAACGACTGCGCAGATCAAAAATTCCCGGTAAGGTGAATCGAGGAGATGCAAATTGAAGACGGAGTCGAGTCCGGTCAACCTGAAGATCAGATTGCTGCAAAACACATCCCCTCGGCAAGCACAAATTTTATATCTCGATCATTTCGACCAGAAGTGATAAGATCGATTCGCAGGGAAGTTGATCAGCAACCCAAGACTGAATCAATCGAAACTCCACAATCACATCAACTAATGTCCAGTAATTGGAAATGGCTGTGTCACAGATCGAGACGAATTCCCGATGGAACAATGAGCAGGCAACTTTGCACCTTGGAGATGCCTTAGATGTCTTCCGATCGATACCTGATGAATCAGTTGACTGCGTATGGACCGACCCGCCGTATAACCTTTCCAACGACGGCGTTACTTGCGTCGCAGGAAAAATGGTGCCGGTTAATAAGGGTGAATGGGATCGGAGCAAAGGCTTGGAAGGCGATTATGAATTCAATCGCGCATGGACTGAGCAATGCTTCCGAGTATTGAAACCAACTGGTTCAATCTGGGTAACTGGAACTTTACATGTCCATTCAAGTGTGGGCATGGCATTGCAACACAACGGATTTCGGTTGCTCAACGATATTGTTTGGCAAAAGACAAACCCGCCACCGAACTTGGGGTGCCGAACTTTCAAACACTCAACAGAGTTGCTCTTTTGGGCAAGCAAGTCTCAAAAGGGGGACAAAAGGAAATACAAATTTCATTATGAAGCAATGAAACGTGTCAACGGCGGTAAGCAAATGGGCACGGTCTGGAAAATGTCAAGCCCAAGGCAAAAAGAAAAAACTTTCGGGAAACATCCTACCCAAAAGCCTATCGAATTGATAATGCGATGCTTACGTGCAACTACTGACAACGACGATGTTGTATTGGACCCGTTTATGGGTTCCGGAAGTACCGGTGTTGCTGCAGTCGGACTCAACAGGCAGTTTGTCGGTATTGAACTCAACGATGAGTTCTTTCGCATAGCGATCAAAAGGATAGAAGCTGCTCTACCCCCCCCCTCACGCCACGTCGGACGAGTCTGGATTGTCATTGTCAAATTCAGATTCTGCTACTTCTCGTCCAAAGAAACCTACCAGGAAATCGTGACCGATGGAGCGGGACGAAGCAATCCAACGTCTTCAGAGTTTGGTGGGGCAAGACCTTCGAGTGTTGGCCGAAAAGCACAATGTGACGGTTTTCAAAGATGGAAAGCTTAACAAGGGGTGGGCAGGACACACCGTAGAGCGTTACTTGGGACTGCCGATCAATTCAGCGCAGAGTCCAAATTTAGGAACTTGGGAACTCAAGGTAGTCCCTCTGGTAAAGGCCGTTGATGGCTCGCTGTCAGTTAAAGAAACTGTCGCCATTACAATGCTTGATCCTGAAGAAGTAAAGCACAAAGAATTCCAGGATAGTCACCTCTACACAAAACTAAGAAAACAAATTGTCGTTGGCCGCATCAGAGAAGACGGTTGTGAGTCGAAATCGATTGTTCATTCGTGCAACTGTTTCGAATTGGAAAAGACAACACTCTACTATCTGGTCGAATTGGATTACTACGATATCAAACACTCGGTAATTGGCGAATATATCAGTTCCAAGATTGGGCGATTTATACAGACCCGCACAAAAGGAAAAGGTCACGGCAGCACATCGCGCGCATTCTATGCGAGAAAGGATTTTGTCGAATTCTTAGCCGGGCTCAAAGACATTCCCGTTTTCGACCCGGAAACAGGTCCGGCAGCAGCATTCATCGATAACAAACATCAATTTTTTCCTCACCCACCAACGACACCAGTTCAAGTTTCTCGCGAAGTTCATTATGGTCATGTTGAGCGTAAAGCGAGGTCGGACTGTTCTAGGCATGCTGGCCAATTGAATATGCAGAATAGAAGACAATATGACACAGTGATTTCGCGTTTGCCGTACAACCAAAGTGGCAAAGGCAGGCACAAGTGCCCTTACTGTGCCTATGAGGCAGGATATTATGCGGGCGTGACAGACATGACGCGGGAACTAAAATCCAAAATGAACGGTTGGTTGGATAGCAAACCAGATCAGGAAATACCTCACCGGTTCCGTCTATTTTCCAATTGATTGGAACGCGAATAAGGATTCAATCCGAAATCCGGAATAAACTTATATCAAGGATAGTTTTGTTATGCAGTGATCAACGTGTCCTTGATGTTGTGTTGTAGCGTTCCAGCCAAAAACTGATCTTCGGAAAGTTGAGAAATCAATTCAACGACATCTTTGCAGCAGATAACATAAAGGTTAGAGTCATCGCTTCGCGCCGACTCTAACCTTTATATTGGATACTACCATGAGTGAAAACATACAAGATTTTCAGCCCGACTGGACTACACCGCCCGGGTCAACCATATACGACCTAATGCTAGAGCGCGGCTGGAACCAAACGGAACTTGCAGAGCGCCTTGGATATTCCACCAAACATCTCAGTCAATTGATCAACGGCAAGATCACATTGACGGATAATGTGGCCTTAAGGCTTGAACGCGTTCTGGGATCCTCGTCTGAATTCTGGTTAAACCGAGAAGCAAATTATCGTGACCGACTGGCAAGACTGAAAAATTAAATTCACTATCAGAAATCGACTGATTGGTTCGATCTGCTGCCGTTTTCGTCGTTTAATCGGTTGATGTGATTTCCCAGCATTAATTTAAGAAACAAGCTTGATTGTCGCGCTACAGATTAAACGTAGCACTCCTTCACGCTACACTCTTGACAACATCTGCGTTAAGCAGAGCAAACCTAATCAGCGAATATTGCGATGGAAGAACCCAAATCTCTCGATAGCCTCTTTACGGAAAAGTTGTTCCGTATCCCCGACTATCAGCGCGGTTATGCCTGGGGACGTGAACAATTGGATGCCTTCTGGGACGATCTAACCAACCTGTCCGATGACCGCTTCCACTATACCGGTGTGCTGACTCTGAAACAGATTCCAACCACGGACGTTCAACAGGATGAAAAGGAGTTTTGGCTGGTCGATGACCATTCATACAAGCTTTACCACATTGTCGACGGACAACAACGGTTAACGACATTCACGCTGTTTCTACAAGCTTTCATCGAATTGATACGCAGCTTGCCCGAAAACCACGGTCAAGCGGACGACAAACTTTATCTGGCTGGCACACTAAGCGTCGCGGACGCTGAAACCAAGTTTCTGTACAAGGTGAACCCTGCCAGCGGAACGTTTCGCACTTACAAATTCGGCTATACAGTTGACAACCCCAGCTATGACTACATGCGGCATCAAATTCTGGGCGAAGATGGTGGTGGCACAGTATTCGAGACATTCTACACACTTAATCTTAGCAATGGGAAGCACTACTTCAAAGAGCAACTGCGCGCTTGGCACAAAGAATATGGAGTATCAGGATTACAAGATCTGTACCGAACGCTGACCAAACGGTTTCTGCTCAATGAGTACATCATCAAGGACGAATTCGACGTTTTCGTCGCTTTCGAGACTATGAATAACCGCGGCAAGACACTCTCAGATCTTGAATTACTCAAGAATCGTCTAATCTACCTAACGACCCTCTATACCGACAGCGAGTTGACTCTTGCGGATCGTACAGCCCTCCGCAACTCAATCAACAGTGCTTGGAAAGAAGTTTATTTCCAATTGGGACGCAACAAGACGAGGCCGTTGAACGACGACAATTTTCTGCGAGCGCACTGGATGATGTATTTCAAGTTCTCGCGGCAGACGGGACGAGACTACATCAAATATCTCCTGGACGAGCAGTTCACTCCGCACCGCGTTCATCGCAAGAAATTTCAGCAAGTGAAACTTGAGGAAACCGAAGAGCAAACCACTGACGCGGACCTAGAAGCAGATGAAGATGACAATGGGTCAGACGAAATCGAAGACGGCGAACCGATGAAGGTAGCTGAGTTGCAACCCAATGACATTCTCAATTACGTCAAAAGTCTTAAGGCATCGTCTGTTCACTGGTTCACTACGTTCTACCCCTCTATGTCTAACGATTTATGTTCCGAGGAAATTGAATGGATTCAACGCTTAAATCGACTGGGCATGGCGTATTTTCGCCCATTGTTGATGGCGATTCTGAAGAGATATGATGATTCCGACGAGCGGATCAGTGCCTACAAGGAGATTGAACGGTTTATCTTCGTCGTGTTCAGGTTGACCCAAATCCGTTCGAATTATCGTAGCTCAGAATTCAGCAACGCAGTTCGAGCAATCGACAATGGCGACATCGATTTGGCAAAACTAAAGCAGCAACCGCGGGCCCGGATGAATTTCTTGTTCACGGATGACGAACATTTCGCAGACAACGAATTCTATGTGTTGCTTCAAAAGAAGTTCGAAAACGGCATGGGCTACTACGGTTGGTCCGGTTTGCGTTATTTCCTCTACGAATACGAACTGGAGTTGCTGTCGAGTAGTCGCCAGAAGAAAGTTAATTGGACGGATTTGTTCAAGACTCCGAAGGACAAAATCTCGATTGAGCACATTTATCCACAGTCTGAGACGGAGGGATGGCAACTAGCTTTTGAAGGTGTCGGTAATCAAGAGCGGACGGCGTATCTCAACAGCCTTGGAAACCTGCTGCTACTGTCTTCTGCGATTAACTCTTCGCTGCAGAACGACATCTTCGCAGAAAAGAAAGAACCCAAGCACAATCGCGATGGCAGTATGCTCCGCAATGGTTATTCAAATGGATCGCACTCAGAAATAGAAGTTGCGCGTTGCGAGGATTGGGGACCCAATGAGATTCGCGAGCGGGGCATGCGATTGATTAGATTCATGGAGAACCGCTGGAACATCCGATTCGCGGATGATCGGGTACGGGAAAAGCTGCTGTTTATCGGAAGCGGCGATAGCGAATAACCCGATGGACAGGATTTAGAGTGAGGTCCTCTGGCAATACACCGAACCTCATTAAGAGGCGCTTTCACGTAACATAACGAATAGGCGACAAAGCAACAATCTAAATCGAGCCAGTGATCAAGAAACCGGATCACTGGCTTGAACTGTATACCACGGATCAGTCAGCGGATACTCGAACCTGAAGCAGCACAATGAACGAAAAGCGCGTAACGCCCAAGATAACGCCGATCCGCGAAGTACGCAAGGTTACGCCGAGCCAGCTCGACTATCTCGAAAGTCTGGCACTCGAAGCCGGATACACGAACGGGGCGGCGGCCTGGGCTGATTTGAAAAAGTTGATAGATCGAGCGGCGATAAATTCGCCGTACGAAAATATGACACTGCGACAGGCCAGCGTACTAATCGATATGTTAGACGAAAAGGCCGAGGAATGGACCGCCCAAAAGCGCGAGGAAGCGGAAGCGCACGAGAAAGCCAAGCAAGAACGCGAGGATTTTAAACAAACTATGCTCGGTTGCGGGGCGGTGATCGTTATTATTGTCTTGATCGTTTGGGGCTTTCAGATTTGGGATTTAATCGCTGGCGAATGAAAATCGCCCAGCAATTCGCCCCACAATCGCCCAGGTCTGAACGATAAAATTTGAGTTTGGAGCCACCGATTCGCGCCGACACTAACCTTAAATTTGGAAGCACACCAAACTTCATTTCCAGCGACCAAGGTCGAAATAAACCCCTGTCAGGAACTTCACGTTCCTAGGCGTGTCTCCTTTCATTCGTCTTCTCCACCTTAAAACTGATCCTCGGATAGTCGAAAAATCAACTCGGATGAATCAATAACCGCATCGGTACAGGCCCGAACGCGCGGAAGCACATGGGCCGCATAATAATCCGCAGTGACCAGCTTCGCTCTCAGAAAATCGTCGTTCGCACCTTCTGCGCCGATCTGGCTGGCTGCAGTATGCGCCGACTTTGACAAAAGCCAACCGCAGACTACATAGCCAAGAGCATGCATGTAGCTGACGCTTGTCGCAGTCGGCAGATCGGGATTTGACGTGCCCGAATTGAGCACCCAGTCAGTCGCCTTGACCAGATCGTCGAGACTCGCAAGAGTCGCGCCGAATATTTTCCCATCCTGCCGATCAGCATCCATCTGATGCAAGGATGCATTGATCGATTCAATGAAACTGCGTATAAATCCGCCTCTGTCACGCAACAGCTTGCGATTGATCAAATCGTTCGCCTGAATGCCGGTCGTGCCCTCATAGATCGGAGTAATTCGCGCATCACGCATATGCTGCGCTGCTCCGGTCTCTTCGATAAAACCCATTCCTCCGTGAATTTGCACCCCCAGATAGGCGACTTCATTGCCAAGCTCTGCACACAATCCCTTGACAATCGGTATAAGTATCCCAAGCTCCGAATCGTATGCGGCGCGCATCTGCGAATCCGGATGACGGTTCGACTTGTCGAACACGCTGGAAGCATAGTACGCCAAACACCGCATCGCCTCATTCAAGGTCTTCATCGTCATCAGCATCCGGCGAACATCCGGGTGCCGAATGATCGCGATCCGTTCTCGCCGACCGGTTTGCGAAACACCCTGAACTCGCTGCTTGGCATAGTCAAGAGCCTGTTGATAAGCACGCTCTCCAATAGCCAGTCCCTCGACGCCGACCGCATGCCGGGCAAGATTCATCATCGTGAACATATACTCCAGACCGCGGTTCTTCTCCCCGACCAGGTAGCCGATCGCGCCACCGTTGTCTCCGTAGGACAATACCGCCGTAGGACTTGCGCGAATTCCCAGTTTGTGTTCGATCGACACGCAACGTACATCGTTGCGCTCGCCAACGCTGCCGTCTTCATTCACCAGAAACTTGGGGACAATGAACATCGATATGCCTTTAACGCCTTCAGGCGAGTCCGAAGCTCTGGCAAGAACGAAATGGATGATGTTTTCAGACAGATCGTGCTCTCCGTAGGTGATAAATATCTTTTGTCCCGTGATCCGGTAATGCCCGTTTTCAGCAACTGCGCGCGTTCTTATCGCGCTCAGATCGGAACCCGCCTGGGCTTCTGTGAGATTCATGGTTCCGCACCATTCGCCGGAAACCAGTTTCTCCATGTAGATGTCCTTTTGCGTTTGCGAACCGTGAAGATCAAGTGCGCGAATCGCTCCCTGGGTAAGCAATGGACACAGTCCGAATGACATATTGGCGGAATGCCACATTTCCTGAACCGCTGTGGCGACAAGCCAGGGCAGCCCTTGTCCTCCGCTTTCCGGATCGAACGAAAGCCCGTTCCAGCCCGCGTCGATGAACATCCTGTAGGCGTCTGTCCAGCCTGGAGGAGTCGTAACATTGCCGTCGTCAAAAGCACAAGACTGCTCATCGCCAATCTTGTTCAACGGCGCCAGAATTTCGGAACAGAATTTAGCCGATTCATCCAAGATGCCGGCAATAAGTTCTGCATCGAAATCCTCATAGCCCGGCAATTGAAAAACATCATTCATGCCGGCAATATGATTCAGCACGAACTCCATGTCAGTAAGCGGAGCGTGATAGTCGGACATAATCTGTCTGCCTCCAGGGATTGTCTAAATTCAACCGCGAATCGGCCGTTCTTCCCATTGGATGCAGGACCCGGCCATCGTTCGCCTCATTGTATCGCACACCAAATCGTCAATTGGCCAATGCGGCCTGTCGCCGGTTCCTGAAATCATGAATGCGATTGCCAATCGTTTGCCAGTCTGATCCGATGTCAGCCGTGATTGAACCCATAGCAAACCGCATCTTCAAGCGCACTAGGGACGCCGTCATCAAACTATCAACACATGACGGCAGTGCGCCAATTTGAACTACGATGCAGGGGCGTGCGCGTGCAACCGAACAATGAACCGCTCGCCCTGTTCGATCAGATCCGGTTCTGTACCGTTGTGCACCTTCATACCCTTGATGATTTTCCGGGGAATCCCCATTCCCATATGTTCGAGATACCGGTAATCACGCATCACATCCTTCATTAGTTGATTTCTTGTAGCCCGCGTCCCGAAACGCATGTGATCGGGCGTTATACCGTTCGGCAGTCGACCCGGCGAGACAATTTCCAGTCGATCCGCATACACTGCTAACTGGATATCGGTGTTAGTGAGAAGATAATCACGGTGAATGAGGGCGTTGACAATGCATTCTCGAAGCGCATCTCGGGGATAGACTGGTCGCTCTACCCGTCGGCCGCCTTGCACCTCTACATCCACACGCGTGTTGCGTTGCACGAAATACAGAGCCTGTTCGACGAGGCCGTTTTCGACGATGTCGCCCCCTTGGCTTAGCAGAGGGGCTATAGGACCGCGAAGCGCTGCGCGTTCTTGGGCATTGTAGTCCTGTTCTGTTCCAGAATATGCGACGGCGTCTATTCCCGCATGAGGCAGAAAACGGTTCGGTGTGGATCCGAACAACAACATACCACCAACAGTTACGCCTTCGTCAGTCATGACCTCTGTGTTAACTAGTAGCGACTGCCATGCTCTTTCATCATTCTCGGCAGGTACGTCCTGCTGGCGGATATCACCGAAATAGTTTCGCAGTCGTCTCCAGTCTAAATTCACAAATGCGGCGCCCGAAACGGGCCGCAGTTCAGCCCGGATGGAACCTCTTTGCGGAAACAGCCTAGCAAGTTCCTCCTGGCTTGCTTCTCGACTCTGTGAACCGACACGCATTAAGTATCTATTGGCGTTGTTATGCCAGAGTGCGTGCACGTCGTAGCCACGGGTCACGCGGACAACTGCAACATCCTGATTGTCCTTCACATCGCGAACCACTTCGAAAAACGGCACGATCGCCGGTCTGATCTTGTCGCGGCATACACTCATTACCCATTCTTCGATACCATCGCGCGTCAAGCCCGTAACCGTTCCGTCGTTTTCTACGCCAAGTAACACCATGCCGCCTTGAAGGTTTGAGAAAGCGACTAATTCTTTCGCGAGGTCCTGCGTGCGTAGATCATCTCTCTTGAATTCCACTCCGGAGTTCTCGCCATTCGCTATGATTTCTTGCACTTCTTGCGCTTCAAAATTTGGCGTCATAGCTTAGATCTCGTAGTTAGAGTGGCACATCTCATATGCGGCCTTGCTACCTTCGAGGATTCGTTCGAGTCGGTTGCCTCTGCGGTCATCTGCAACTTCTCGTCAAATTCAGCGTATCGAACCTCATTCTTACTCCGAATGTTCTTGACGTGTAGCAAATTTGCGCTGCCGTGCACCACACGAGCCAGTCCAAAATCGTCTTCTCTCGCTTTATGAGGTGTCCCAGAACCATATAAATATCTGGCGAAAAGCTATTCGATGCGCGCCTTGGCGGCGTTCCTTCGGTTGTCATGCTTAGCCGTTCTCCTTTGCGCCGGTTCCTAGTATAAGATCTCTGACCATCACCTTCACTACATTGCACGATATCGGTGAACCACAAACAATTCAGGAAAATTACTTCCGGCGCCACACGTCCAGCGAAAGCCGGATATTATCTCTGCGATTGTCGCTACCCGACAACACCAATTGCAACACGAGCGCAGATAACTCAATTTAATCAACCCCAGATGCCAATGACTGAATTGCAGCCCCAAAATCTGCTTAAGCACCTGTTCGAAATTGCCGTTGATGCAGTTTCCCCGGCTGCCCGGATTCCCGAAGCGCTTCCGCCGCTGGACTCAAACACATGCGTCGTCGGTGCCGGCAAGGCGTCAGCAGCGATGGCAAAGGCAATAGAGGATCATCGGCCCGGCCAAGTCTACGGCACCGTGCTTACACGCTACGGCCACGGCATTGAATGTAAATCCATCGAAATTGTCGAAGCCGCGCACCCCGTGCCGGACAGCACAGGTCTTCAAGCCGCCGGCAAGATCAAAGAAACCGTAGCAAAACTTGAAGAGTCGGACCTCGCGATCTGCCTGATTTCAGGCGGCGCGTCCGCACTCCTTACCCTGCCGCACGAAAAAATCAGATTTTCCGACAAGCAAAGCATCACCAGGCAACTGCTTGCCTCGGGAGCCGATATCGCCGAACTGAACTGCGTGCGCAAACACCTTTCAGGAATCAAGGGCGGAAATCTGATGGCGCACATCAGTCCCGCGCGAGCGCTCACGCTGTGCATTTCCGACGTCGCCGGCGACGTCCCATCCGTCATCGGTTCCGGACCGACCGTGGCCGATCACACGACATGCCATGACGCACTCGGCATAATCAGCGAACACCGGATCGAAATTCCCGGATATATCCGCGAATTGCTCGCCCGCGGCGAACTCGAAACACCGGATGCCGGAAACCCGATATTCGAAAGATCCGAGTTCGTCATCATCGCACGGCCGCAAGACGCCTTTAGCGCATGCATCGAATTCGCTTCGCGCCTCGGAATCGCGGTGCACTACCTCGGAGACAGCGTCGAAGGAGATACCAACGAAGCAGCACGAATGCATGCCGCACTGCTGAGGCAGCAAATCAAAAGCCACCCTCCCGGCACGCCGATCCTGATTCTTTCGGGCGGAGAGACTACGGTAAAAATATGCGGCGACGGGAAAGGCGGTCCCAACACCCAGTTCACACTGGCATTGGCAATGGAATTGAATGCAATGAAAAACGTCTACGCGATTGCCTGCGATACAGACGGGATCGACGGCAGTGAAGACAACGCAGGCGCCCGCATTGATCCAACGACTCTCGCTCGCGCTGAAGTCGCCGGTTTAAATCCTTCAAAGTTCTTAAATAACAATGATTCCTACAGCTTTTTTAAATCACTAGATGATTTAATTGCCACAGGACCGACACTGACCAACGTCAACGATTTCAGGGCGGTGTATTTCGCCCCGAACTAACTGGAAGCCTTATCCAGCTCCTCTCTTCGAATCTCCTTGAAGCGCGATTCGTATTCCTCGCGAACCGCTGCAGTCGCTTCCTCGGCTGTTCCTTCGACTTCGCGCGGGCGGCCTTTGTGCCACTGCATCAGATACTCGTCAGTACCCGCCAGTTCAGTCTTCATCGCTATTTGATCGATCAATGCCTGAAACTTTTCGCTCATCATCTCCTTATGCACATTAGAACCGTCGCGCGCCTCAACTACCGAGGGAATGTCTTTCCAGTAAAGCACAGTTACTTTTGCCATAATTTTTCTCGCACCACTGCAGTTGTTCGTTGAATTGGATTAAACCGAATGAGTGAACAGTAGTATAAGGTCTTGCAAAATTGAGCACGCGAATTATTCTCGCCTAAGGAGTTTCGAAATGGACCGTGGTTTCTGGCAGGAGCGATGGGCCGATAATCAAATCGGCTTTCACCAGAAAAGCGTCAACCGACTGCTTGCCAAATACTGGAACACGATGCAGATCCCGCAAGGCGCACATGTCCTCGTGCCGCTTTGCGGCAAGTCGCTTGACATGCTGTGGCTGGGAAAGGCCGGCTACTCGGTAACAGGAACCGAGCTGAGCGATATCGCAGTGCAATCCTTCTTTCTGGAAAACCGGCTGCGCTTTAATGCGGCAACCGCGCCTCCGTTCAAAACCTACGAAAGCCGGCCGATCCGACTGCTTGCCGGCGATCACTTCGAACTGACCGAAGATCACCTGCCCCGTATTGACGCCGTCTACGACCGCGCCGCCCTGGTGGCACTCCCCGAACCGTTGCGCTCCCAGTACGTCAGCCATCTTCGCAATCTGGTTCCAAGCGGATGCGTCATACTGCTGATCAGCCTTGAATACGACCCGGATCTGGTCAGCCCGCCGCCCTTTGACATCTATCAGGAACAAATCGAAAAGTTGTACAGCCCCTGGTGCGAAGTGGAGCACCTGACAACGATATCCGCCGACATAAAGGGCACTGACGGCTTTGAATCTGCCTATCGAATCACCGTGAAATAGTGAATTTTGATTTTTCCGGCAGCATGCGATGGTTATAATTTTCGACTGCGCATTTGATTTGCACGACTATCTGTGCAAACATAATGGCGTGCGTCAATCGCGGCCGGGTTTCCGCGCTTGGCAGCAACGATACGCAAGCCGCGACACACAGTTAATTCGAAGGTAGGCATTATGTGGGCAAAGCGATTTCCAGTGCCCGAATTTAACCGGCACGAACTAAAAGACATGGAGTGGGAAGCGCCTGCAATACAGGCTGCGGACGATTCGCGCGCTGCGGGAATGGCCGCGGTTGCAGCCGGAGAGGATTTTTATGACAGATTCTCCTTTGAAGGGGAGCATCTGTGCGCGGTCGACTGCAAGTTCCCTGCAAAGCAGGTGACGGTCCGCGGCAATTCGTTTGCATGGCCTATCCAGCGGGTAGTCATCACCGACTCCCTCAATCCGGCTTCACTGAATGTTCTGGCCGACTGGACGACGCCGCGGCCGATGAACACCCGTCTCGGACCCGACGGCGGCATCACCATCGACACTGATCGCGCCTTTGTCATGATCGGACACAAATTCGCAGATCGCTGGGTGGCGAACCGGCTCATCCTGGTTCATCAATGGAGCACAGACAGCGGCAACGGATTTAGAATTCTTTCTTCAAGCGAAGAAAGAATCAATGACTTTCACGACGCTATCGCGTATTTCGAGTGGTAGGCTCGGAACCGGCGAATTTCTTTTATTCTCTTCCCAAACTTAAGGAGCTGCTTCCTTGTCGACGACCGTTAATGAGTCTCTCGCGAATCTGGTGCGCGGATTTTCTGTCGAAACAACGCCCAATGCCGCCAAGAAAATAAAAAACTTCCTCGAACTGATCTCTCCGGGCACTGCGGTCTATGTGACTCTGCTGCCAGGCTCGGACATGGCAGACACGCTCGAAACCTGCAAGCTTCTGGCGAACCAGGACCTTGTTCCCGTGCCCCACTTCGCTGCGCGGCAAATTCGCGACCGCCGAGAGCTTGAAAACAGCCTGAAGCGATTCCGGGACGAAACCGGATCAACTCAGGTATTGGCAATTGCAGGCGGGTCGAGCAAGCCTGTCGGCGAATTCCACAGTTCCATGCAGTTGCTCGAAACCGGGTTGTTCGACAAGGCCGGCATCGAAAGAATCGGCATAGCCGGACATCCTGAAGGAAGCCCCGACATTTCCGACAAGGACATAGAATCCGCACTATTGTGGAAGGATCAGTTTGCCGAGCGTTCCGATGCCAATTTCCACCTGGTCACTCAATTTTGCTTCCAGGCGCAACCGGTCATCGACTGGGTCGAGCGAATTTCAAAGCTCGGCATTGCGATGCCGATTCACCTAGGCGTGCCCGGACTGGCAAGCCTTGCCGCGCTGATCAAGCATGCCACGATGTGCGGCATCGGACCATCGATGCAAATCCTTCGCAAGCAGTCCAAGAATGCAGCAAGACTGATTCAGACCGCAACGCCTGACAAGTTGCTGGCGGACATTGCCAAGCACCGGTTCAACCGGCCGGATTTCCCCATCAGCGACATTCACGTCTATCCGCTTGGCGGACTGCGCAAGTCGGCCGAGTGGTTTCGCAACATCGAAAACGGCACAACAGCCATAAACATGTCTGAATCGGCAGCGCGCCGTAGCGCATAGATCAAAGGGCGCACGCCCTGTCCCTGACTCTGCGCCACAAATCGACCATCGATTCTATTGCCGCGACTCCTCACATCAATTGCACTGGACGCAATTGCGATTCAAATCGGAAAAATATCAGCAAAATATGTCAGTCCGTACGCGAAATACTCCATTTTTCGTCGATTTTTGCGGGATTTTGATAAATTTTTCACATGCCTATCGAAAATATATTTAAAATATGCAATCTAGAGGCACCCGATGAACGTGATCAAAAGCGGCTCTACCGAGACGACTTTCTTAGAAAAGCCGCAACCCAAAGTAGACGCAATTCTTCGTATTCAGGGCTATAAGGACTTATCAAGGATTCGAAAAAGAGTACGCGATGCCGCAGATGCTGCCGCGAACCTGCTGACCGAAATCGCCGAACCCACAGTAAGCTACCGCATCGTACGAATTGAATCGCTAATCGACGACACCCTGACTCTGGAGCGCGAAACATGTCTCGAAAGTCCAATTTTCACCCAGTATCTTTCGGATGCGCACGAAGTCGTGGTTTTCGCCCTGACCATGGGCAAGGAAGTGGACGAACGAACCATCGAATTGATGGAGAGTGAAAATCTGGTGGAAGCGCTATTCCTGGAATCGGCCGCATGGCTCGGCGTCGAGCATGCGACAAAGCAATTCGTCATCGCAGTTCGTGCGTGGGCGTCAAGCAATGGCAAAAGAATCACCCGACGCCTAGGACCCGGCTACTCCTATCCGATAGACGGTCAGCCTGTGGTCTGGGACTTAACCGATCAGAACAAATTATTCGACGTGTTCGATGATGCGCAGATACCGGTAAGGCTGCTCGAAAGTTCAGCAATGCTGCCGAAAATGTCACGCTCGGGCATGTATGGCCTGATTGACCGCTAGACCACCGCTTCCGGCATAACCGACACCAGCCAGACGAGTTCCAGAGCATGAAAGTCAAAAACAACGGACTGATCGTCATTGGCGAAAATTTCAACGCCACCCGCAAGATCAAGTCAAGCAATCAGCGCGTCAGTTGCGAAGACGGCAAGTGGTTCGTCAGCTACAACGACCTTAACGGCGACTCCAAGCGACTCAATGTCACCGCCGCGATGCCCGAGGACCCGAACGAGCAAAAGATGTTTGCGATTCCTCATATCGCCGAAGCATGCCGGCAAAGGAATATGGACTACATCGGCTGGGCCATTCGGTCCCAGGAGCAGTGCGGAGCACATATCATCGACCTTTGCGTCGACGAAATGTCTGTCTATCCCGAAGAGCGCTACGAGTGGATGAGATGGCTCATCAAGACCGCGCAGTCGATCACTTCGACCGTCGTCTCAATCGATTCGTCCGACTCGAAAACCATCTATGCGGGACTCGAAGTCCACGACGGCTCCATCAGTCGTCCAGCCATCAATTCATTCAATTTGGAAGACGGGCGCCAGGTGCTTGTCGAAATGGCAAAGGAACGCAATGCCATTCTGTTCGCCAATGCAAGCGGAAACAGGGGCATGCCCCAGGATGCGCAGCAACGTATCGACAATCTTGAGCAATGCGTCTCGATGATGACCGAAGGCGGCATACCGATGTCCGACTGCTTTCTCGATGCGCTGGTTTTTCCGATCGGCGCAGGTCCGGATTTCGGCAACCACTATCTCGACGCAGTGCGCGAACTGCGCACGCGCTATCCGGAAATTCATATTTTCGGCGGTCATAGCAACGTCTCGTTCGGACTGCCGCAGAGAAGAATTCTTAATCACGCCTTTGTCTGCCTGTCCATCCTGGCCGGCTGCGACTCGCTGATGATCGATCCGATCATGAACCCCGTGAAGCCGTTCGACGACTTCCGGTTCGCTGCAAATGCGCTTACGGCAAAAGACGAATACTCGGTGCAGTATCTGAAGTACATCCGGTCGCTGATGCAGCGTCCGAAGCGTGCATAGGCACAATGGAACCTTTCACTCCTTCAATACATTTACAATATATTGACACTGACTGCCACGGAGAATATAAAAATGAAAGAACTTCTGCCACGCGAACGGTTCGCGCGCGCGATTCGTCACGAGAAAGTCGACAGAGTTCCTCTTCTTTACCGGATGAAGAGCGAAGCAAAGGAAAAAATCGCCCGTATCTACGGAATCGACAAGACCGGAACCGGATTGAAGCACAATCCGGAGCTTGAATTGCGTCTCGGAAATGACGCCATCATCTATCAGATCGGCATCAACGCACAATTTTCCCACCGGCCGATCAAAATCGGCGAAACCTGGTTCAATCACTTTGGCGTCGGGTATGGCAAGAGCGGGCTTAAGGGCCGTACCGAGGAAGAGCACGAAGAATTTAAAAAGACCCAGGAATTCTGGGGGCCAGCGAAAGTGGTTCCGGAAAACTTTCCCAACCACCACCCCATCACCTCGATGGAGGAACTGAAAAACTACACCTGGCCAGACCCGGCCGATGCCGAACTGCTCGCACCGATCCAGACCCTGATCGACCAGTATCAGGACGACTACTTCATCATCGTGGATCTTTCGTCAACCCTGATTGAAGCGGCATACGCGCATTTGGTCGGAACCCAGAACTTCTTCCTGATGCTGTTCGATCAGCCCGAACTGATCGCCGGCGTGCTCGACGGGTTGATCGAATACTACACCGAACTCGGCAAGAATGTAATCAACATGGGAGTCGACATGATCCGGGTCGGAGATGATGTCGGAGCGCAGCAGTCCATGATGATTTCGCCCGCATACTGGAGAGACCTTGCCAAGCCGCGGTTCGACTACATGTTCAAGGAGTTTCGCAAGACCAATGCCGAGTGCTTCGTCAAGTTACACTCCTGCGGCGACTATTCGCCGATTATCGGCGATATGATAGAGCTCGGAGTCGACCTTTCCGGATTGATGCAACCGACCGGCGGCAACAAGAACCAGCGGGAATTAAAGGCCAAGTTCGGCGACGAAATCGCATTCATCGGCGGCTTCGATGTGCAAAACCTGCTCCCCAGGGGTCAAGTGGAAGACATTCGAAAAGGCGTATGCGAAACCATGCGAAATCTCGCCACCGGCGGAGGCTACGTATTTTCGCCGTCTCACTACATCCTTGCCGATGTGCCGATCCAGAACATCTACACGATGCTGGAAGCCCAGAGAGACTTCGGCACCTACGGCAAATATCCGCTGAACTAACTTAATCTTATCGAGCGTACGTGCCAATGGAAGATCCGGTACTGGTTATACCCGAAGGATGGGAGTCCCGCGCCCCTGATGGATGGGAATGGGAAACTTTGTGGGACGCCGTGGAAAACGGCGACCATATCTATACTGACGAACGAGTCAGGGAAGCGATTGCACTGGGTATGGATCCGCGCGTCATTCTGGATGACGGACTTTTTCCAGGATTCGATCTGCAGGCAGACCGATTCAGCGCCCAGGTCATTTTCATCCCCGAAATGCTCATTACTGCCCGCGCGATGAAGGCAGGCCTTGCGCTGATACGCCCGCTGCTGGCCGCCCAGGCCGAAAAGCCGATCGGCACATTCGTCATCGGAACCGTGCTGGGCGACATGCACGACATCGGACAGTCCATTGTCACAATCATGCTTGAAAATGCCGGATTCAACGTCATCAATCTGGGCACCGATGTGCACCCGGACCGATTCATCGAGACGGCGATGCGCGAGAACGCGGACCTGGTCGGATTCTCCGCACTGCTTTCCACAACCGTCTACTACCAGAAAGTGACTATTGAGGAATTCCAGAATTCCGGACACCGCGACAAGGTCAAGATTCTGATTGGCGGCGCCCCGACCACCCAGAACTGGGCCGACGAGTGCGGCGCAGACGGCTGGGGCAAGGACGCGATCGAAGCCGTGCGACTTGCTCTGCGGCTGGTCAAGGAGCCCCGCGCGGCCTGGGCTTAGCGGATTCGCCGGCATGTCTGCGAAGCTGTCAGCACGATTCGCCGTTAAAAACGGAACGGAACGTTGCGTTAAAGTCGCTCGCGACACAACGATTCTCGATGCCGCGCGCGCCGCCGGCGTTGAAATCCACGCGACTTGCGGGTCTCGCGGACGATGCAGGAGCTGCCGAGTAAAGATTCTCAAAGGCAGCATGCCGCCTCCTACCGTTCAGGACTCGGTGCAACTCGGATACGACGAAGTTCAGGAAGGATTCAGACTGGCATGCCAGACCCGCATGCTGGGCGACACCATGGTCAAGGCGATGCCGCCGAAAGCCGAAGCCGGACATCAGATTCTCGAATCGTCGGACAACGAGCTTGAACAGCGCGGAATGCTTGTCGAAAGCGGCGTGCAAAAGCACATTGTCACAGCCAAGGCACCCGTTGAAGAGCACCACCAGACTTCGGACATCGAAGAAGTGCTCGCAGCCGTGCCAGACATCAGCGATCCCGGCATCCCGCTTCATACCATCCGCAAAACGCCGCAACTGCTGCGAAGTCAGGGCGGACAGCTCACGGTTACGACATTCAACGGTTCGATAATCGACATCGAATCGGGCGATACAACCGACAGGATGTATGGAATGGCGATCGATATCGGCACCACCAGCGTTGTCGCAACGCTGCTGGATTTAAGGACCGGCGAACAGCTGGCATCAGCCGGCGGTGTCAACGAGCAGGCGCAATATGGCGGAGATCTGATGTCGCGCATTGCGTACGCGCAATTCAATGAACGCAACGCGACGACGCTGCGTGCCAAGGTGCTCAATCAAGTCAACCAGTACATCCGCGAGACCTGCGACAGCGCCGGTGTTTCGCCCGACAATATCTACAAGATCGTGGTCGTTGGCAATACCTGCATGCACCATATCTTTCTAGGCATCGACGTATCCTACGTCGGACTCGCACCCTACGCTCCTGTCGTGCGCACCAGTATGGTGATACCGGCTAGCGAGCTGCCGCTTAAGTCCGCGCCGAATGCGCAGATCTGCATGCTGCCTATCATCGCAGGATTCGTCGGCGCCGATACCGTAGGCTGCATCCTTTCGACACGGATACACGAAAGCCCCGATGTGCGGGTTCTGGTTGACATCGGCACCAACGGCGAAGTCGTAATGGGTTCGCGCGATCATCTGACCGCCTGCTCCGCCCCTGCCGGGCCGGCGCTGGAGGGCGCACAAATCAGAGACGGCATGCGAGGCGCAATCGGCGCCATTGAGCGAGTCCAGGCCAAGGACGATTTTTCGTGCGTGGTAATCGGCGACGCGCCTGCGATCGGTATCTGCGGTTCCGGACTCATCGATGCGGCAGCGAAAATGATCGACTCCCAGGTCATGGACAGCAACGGCAACATGAGAAAGCGTGACATGGAGGCGCTTCCGCAGCGGGTCCGCGAACGTCTGACCCAGAGTCCGAACGGGGCGAGGGAGTTCGTGCTGGTCTGGGACGGCGAGTCGGGAACCGCACGCAATATCGCCGTCACTCAGGGCGACGTGCGCCAGCTTCAACTGGCAAAAAGCGCAATCTATTCCGGAATTCGCATGTTGCAGTCGGTGATGAATATTGCCGATGACGATATCAATGAACTGATGCTTTGCGGCGGGTTCGGAAACTACGTCAGCATCGACAGCGCCAAGACCATCCGCCTGCTTCCCGATCTGGAAAGCGGCAAGATAAGATACATCGGCAACGCGGCACTGCTCGGCGCCCAACTCGCTCTGCTGTCGGAGGCCGAACGCGCAGCGGCCGATGACATTACGCAAAGAATTGAACATGTCGCTCTTGCGGCGAGACCGGATTTCCAAGACATCTTCGTCGACTCGATGAACTTTTCCGGACGGCCTTTTGCGGCTCCGAAACGAACACGCAGCAAGCGCTACATCGAACAGCGCCAGCAGCAGACGGCATAAGACTTCATAAGGCAGCGAAGCAAAACACGCAAATAGCAAAGGACGCGCCGCATGGCCAGACTGCACTTGATATTCGGATTTCTGGGTTCCGGAAAGACAACTTTGGTGCGTCATCTTCTGCACACGATCGACACAGAAGCCCGCACCGCAGTCATTGTCAACGAATTCGGCCAGATGGGCTTTGACGGCGACGCCATCGTCGAAGGCCAGAACGTCGATCTCGTAGAACTTTCATCCGGATGCATTTGCTGCACCCTCAAGGGATCGCTGCTGAACGCCGCAGAAGAACTGGCGCGCGATGCAGGCGCGCAAAGAATCATTGTCGAAGCATCCGGCGTCGCCGACCCCGAAGACATGCTCGACGATTTCGAAGCCCCTGAAGTGGCGAGCCAATTTAAAATCGCCCCGATCATCACTGTTGCCGACACTGCAAATTTTGCAAAACTGCAATCAATGCTTGGCGAGTATTACGAGTCCCAGCTGGCAAACGCAGACATTCTAATCTTGAACAAGATTGATCTCGCCGACCGCAAGACCATTGAAGACACGGTTGCTGCGGTGCGCGAATTGAATCCAGAGGCGGTTTTGCACTATACTGAGATGTCAAACATCGAAGCTGAGAAAATATTGCTGGCCAGCGAGTATGGCAGTGTCGGCTTCGATTCCGGGAGGGTCCTGCACGAAGAAAATAAGAATCATGAACACGGGCACCACCATCGGCATGGCAGCATGCAGTCATTTGTTGTTGAACCTAGGCACGACATCGGCAAGCCGGAACTCGCAGAATTTTGCGATTCGCTGCCTGATCGCCTGTTCAGAATGAAAGGCCATATGCAAATTGACGGCGCAGCGTCCGAAGTTCAATATGCTGCCGGGCAGCTGGATATCCGTACCTGCCGGTCGCGAGAGCACTATCGAATGATCTTTATTGGCAAAGATCTGAACCCGGAAAGCATCGCGGCAAACTTTGGAGAAATAGTGATTTCCGCGGACTAGTCCAATGCCAACGAGTTCCCGCGAAAAACGAACGTCATTGGCCGACAAGGCCTATCAGAAACTTGTCACCCGCATCACCCGGCTTGAATTGGAGCCAGGTGCGGTTCTCGCTGAACAGACTCTGGTCGCCGAACTTGAAATCGGACGCACGCCGGTACGTGAAGCGCTTCAGCGCCTCGCCATGGAAGGGCTGGTTCAGCACATACTGAATCGCGGCATGTTCGTCTCGGCCATCACCCACACCGATGTGCAGCAAATTTACGATTTCCGCCAATTGATCGAGTGTTTCGCCTGCAAGCTCGCAGCGGAGCAGGCTACGACGAAACAGCGGCTCCGGCTCCAGGAACTGCATCAAAGCCTGGTCCAATCCATCAACGGTGACGATATCGACAGCTATGTCGAGTTCGACCGCGAGTTTCATCAAGTCCTGGCCGATGCGTCGCAGAATAAGTTTCTGATAGAGACTTCTCCGCGAATTTTCAATCTTCATCTAAGGCTTTGGTTCTATATTTCCTCTCAGGCAGGCGGATGGCATTCAATCGCCTGGAAGCACGAGGAAATGACCCGCGAGGTGACCGAGGCGATCAACGAGCACGACTCGCAGCGGGCTTCGGAAGCGATGAGGACCTACATCATCGAAAGAAAGCGGGACATCCTTCAGCGCGGCTAGCGCATCAGGCCGCCGACCGGCGCGGGTCGGCCAGAAATTCTCTGAGCGCCGCAGCCGTATGGGAGCTTGGCGATTTCATCACCTTGCGCAAGTTGCCTTGCACCACAAGCCTTCCGCCTGAATCTCCGCCTTCCGGACCGAGATCGACAATCCAGTTTGCTTCGGCGATGAAGTCCAGATTGTGCTCGATGACTACGACCGTATTACCGGCATCAACCAGTGCGTGAATCACTTTCAGCAGACTCTCCACATCCGCTGCATGTAACCCGACCGTCGGTTCGTCCAGAACAAACAGGGTCTTCGGCGCGGATCGACGTCCGGCTGACTTTCCGGTCGGCTGACCGGCTTTCGGCAATGCCTTGGACAATTCCGACACCAACTTGATTCTTTGCGCTTCGCCTCCGCTGAGCGTCGGGCTCGGCTGGCCCAGAGTCAGATAGCCCAGCCCCATTTCGACAAGCAGCTTGAATATTCGGTGCATCGACGGCATGAACGAAAAGAACTCCATCGCTTCTTCCATGCTCATGCCAAGCACATCGGCAATGCTGTTATTTCGGAACGTCACAGAAAGTGTTTCAGGGTCGTATCTGTCTCCCATGCAGGTTTCGCACAGCACTCTGACGTTCGGCAAAAAACTCATTTCTATGTTCTTCTCGCCCTGTCCGGCGCAGTCCGGACATCTGCCCTCGGCGACATTGAAGGAGAACCGGCCAGACCCGTAGCCGCGTAAATTGGCTTCCGGCGATTCGGCAAACAGTTTTCGGATTGGTCCCAGAACGTTCACATAGGTCGCCGGACACGAGCGGGGCGTCCGTCCGATCGGAGTCTGATCCACTTCAAGCACCCGGTCAAAGTCTTCCCATCCGGTAATTTTCCTGCAGCCGCGCAATTGCCCCGCTTTGGCAGCCTTGTCTTTCCTGTCGGCGAGCAATTGGCGCATGTTCCCGTATAGGACTTCGCGAACCAGGGTGCTCTTGCCGCTTCCGCTGATGCCGGTGACGCACACCAGCGAATTTTTCGGAAAACTGGCGTTGATGTTGGCCAGGTTCCTCTTTCTCGCGCCGACGACCCGCAGCACGCCGTCGCGGCGCGATTTGTTCGCACCCTCAAAAAAAGGATGCCGCATCGGCTCCGACAGCATCTTTCCTGTGATCGACTGCGAAGACTTGCAAATGTCTTCGACTGATCCTGCGGCGACCACCTGCCCTCCTTTCGCACCCCCGCCGGGTCCAAGATCAATGACGTGGTCCGCGTTGACGATGGTTTCTTCGTCGTGTTCTACGACGACGATGGTATTGCCTTTCGACTTAAGCGCCTGCAGCGCGCCTAGCAGCCTTTTGTTGTCCTTGCAGTGCAATCCGATCGTGGGTTCGTCAAGAATATAGCATGCCCCGCTCAAGCTCGACCCCAGCTGAGCCGCCAGCCGAATCCGCTGCGCCTCACCCCCGCTGAGCGACGGCGCGGCACGGTCAAGTCCCAAATAGGACAAGCCGAGCGATTCCAGAAATGCCAGGCGCGAAATGACTTCGCTGATGATGTCTGTAGCCGCTTCGCGCTCGCGTTCGGTCAACTGCAAGTCTCGAAAAAAACCAAGCGCCCGGGTGATGGACATTGCTGAAATTGAATCGATGGTTCTGTCCTTGAATCTCACTGCCAATGAATCCGGTTTCAAGCGCTTGCCGTTGCAAGCCGTGCATTCGCGTATCTCTGCAACCAGGTCCGACTGCCAATCCTCATCGTCAGGCTGGGCTTCGATCGTGCCGGTGCCCGTGCAGCCCGGGCACCAGCCGCGCGATGTATTGAAAGAGAATTGACGCGGGTCGAGGTCCTGAAACGCCCTGTTGCAGCTGGGACATTCCCTGGCGGTGGAACAGCTTTCAACTTGGATATTGCGGACATCGCCGCCGATTTTTCCTTCGAGAATCTTGAAAAATCCGCCAGTCAGCTTGGCGGCATTGTGAACTGCAGCGCGAATGCTTTCCTCGGCATCAGGTGAGATTACGACGGTGTCAATGGTGATGTCGATATCGTGCTCCTCGTACCGGTCCAGCCTGGGCCATTCTTCCGTAGGCAGCCATTGGTTGTCGACCAGGAGCTGTTCGACGCCTCGCTTTGCAGCCCACTTCGCAATTTCAGTATAAAAGCCTCTTCGGGCAACGACGATCGGAGCCATGATCTGGACAAGCTTGCCTTCGAACCTGTCGAAAATTCGACTCACGATTCTGTCAACTGTCTGCGCAACGACTTCGTCGCCGCAATCAGGGCAATGCTGAACGCCGAATCGGGTGTAGAGCAGACGCAGGTAATGGTAGATTTCAGTCAGCGTGGCGACGGTGCTCTTGCGACCGCCGCGGCTGGTTCGCTGCTCGATCGCTACCGTAGCGGGCACTCCGCTGATCGAATCAAAGTCTGCGCGCGTTGCCGGCTGGACATACTGCCGCGAATAGGTGCTGAGCGTGTCAAGGTAGCGTTTCTGGCCCTCCTTGAACAAAATGTCGAATGCGACCGTACTTTTGCCGCTGCCGCTGAGTCCGGTAATCGCGGTGATCGCGTTGTAGGGAATAGTGACACACACATTTTTCAGATTGTGTTCGCGCGCGTTTCTGATCAGAATTTCCGAACTGCCGCGAAAGCCCGCTGAATCCGACCTGGATTCCGGCAGATGATCGCCGGCGTAGTAGCGCTCGAGTTCGCGGGCCGTATGCCCCGCTCCGGAGCGAGCAACAGAAGCCGGGTCGCCCTGAGCCACGATTTTTCCGCCATTGCGTCCGCCTTCGGGACCCAGATCGATGATCCAGTCCGCACTGGCAATCAAGTCGAGGTTATGCTCGATCACGATGACCGAATGACCGGATTCGGTCAGCTTGCGCAAAGCGCGAATCAGTTTTGCTACATCCGTGAAATGTAGACCGGTCGTGGGTTCGTCAAACAAATGGATGACGTGGGCCTTTTTGCTACGCTTGCCCAGCTTGCGGCTTTCGATCAGGTGCGAAGCAAGCTTGAGCCTCTGCGCTTCACCGCCGCTTAGGGTCGGCACCGGCTGGCCCAGCTTCAGATATTCCAGACCGACGTCCCGCAGCGGCTGGAATGCGCGAATGATCTGCTCATCATCTTTGAAAAAGTCGATGGCCTGGTTGACGGTCAGGTCCAGTATGTCCACGATCGACTTAGGCTTCATGCCGCAGCCCTTGGCCGGCGGCAGCTTGATGTCGCAAACCTCGTCTCGGAACCTTGCGCCGTTGCATGCCGGACAGCGCAGATAGACATCGCTTAGAAATTGCATTTCGACCAGTTCGAATCCGGTTCCCTCGCACTCCGGGCATCGTCCGCGCGGCGAATTGAAGCTGAAGTGTCCGGCAGTGTAGTTTCTTCGCCTGGCAAGCGGCTCGGCGGCCAGGCGTTCTCGAATCGGAGTCAGCGCTCCGATATAGGTCAGCGGATTGGAGCGGGCGCTCTTGCCGATCGGCGATTGATCGACCATCACCACGTCGACCACATACTCCTCGACTTCAAGCGAGTCATAATGGCCGGGAGTCTGAGTCGGACTTCCCATCTCTCGCAGACTTCCGCGATACAGTACGTCTTCAACCAGCGTGGACTTACCCGAACCGCTCACGCCAGTCACGCAAACAAGGCGCTTCATCGGCACGTCCACATCCAGATTATTCAGATTGTTGTGACAGATGCCGCGAACCTTCATCCGAGGCGTCTCCTCGGACACCTCAAGCCTCGGGTGGTCCGGCAGATAATTGCGGTTCTTCAAGCAGTTGCCAGTGACTGAATGTTCCGAATCAAGCAGTGCATCGTAGTCGCCGAAGTGAACAATATCGCCGCCAAGCTCGCCGGGTCCGGGGCCAAGTTCAAGAATCGTGTCGGCCGAGCGAATGACGTGCTCGTCGTGCTCGACGACAATCAGGCAGTTTCCGGCATCTCGCAGACGGCGCAAAATAGCGATGACTCTGGCGATATCGCGCCCGTGCAGTCCGATGGTCGGCTCGTCGAGGACGAACAGTGTATTGACCAAAGTCGTCCCTAGCGCAGTGGTCAGGTTGATCCGCTGCACCTCGCCTCCGCTCAAAGTGCGGGACTGACGGTTGAGGTTCAGATATCCGAGTCCGACATCGACCAGATAACGCAGTCTTGAACAAATTTCATCCAAGATCAGCGTCGTCGCCTCGTCATGGTCGGCACTGCCGGCGTAGCGCTCAAAAAACTCGGTGCAATCGTCAATCGACATCAGGGCAATGTCGTGCAAGGTCAGCCCAGGAAGTTCTTGAAAGGATTTTTCCGGCAGGGAAAACGACGGATAGCGATATCGCGATGTCAACCGAGGAACTTTACCGGGCACCCGCCACCTTAGCGCATGCGCTTTCAATCGCGAGCCCCCGCAATCGGAACACTCGGTGAAGCTTCGATAATGGGACAGGTGGACCCGGACATGCATTCGGTGCATTCTGGTTTCCTGCCATTCGAAATAGCGCTTTACGCCATACCACTTCACACCCCATTCGTTGTTAAAATCCTTTTCCCCTTCAAGCACCCATCGTTTTTGCTCATCTTTCAGATCTCTCCAAGGACTGTGTACGGGAATTCTCTTTGCGTCGGCGCAATCAATCATGAATTCCCAATTTTCGAAGTTTGCGCTTCTCGGGTCCGGTGAAAACGGTCGAATCGCGCCTCGGTACAGCGACATCTCATCGTCCGGAACGACAAGGTCATAGTCGATTCCCATGTTACGCCCGAACCCGCGGCATGTTTCGCAGGCGCCGACAGGCGAGTTAAACGAAAAGGTATTCGACGTAGGCGGCGAATAGTCGATATCGCACGATGCACAATTCAGTCCTGACGAGAATGCAGCCGGAATTCCGACCGGTTCGCGCTTGTCATTGAGCGCTTGCGCCAGTACCTTTCCGCCTCCTTTGCCCAGCGCGATCTCGACCGCTTCATACAGCCGTGAACGGTTCGCCCCGGTCGGCCGCAGCCTGTCCTGGACGACGAGCATCCGTTCGCCGTCGCGACTTGCGATCCGCTTATAGCCTTGCCTGCGAAGGTGCTCGCCAGCGAATTCGGTGGATATGCTCTTCGGCACAGTGACGCCGAAGAGAATCTGCACAACCTGCGGATCAGCGTCTGCTCCGAATTGCTCGCAAATTGCCGAGCAGATTTCGTCGACCGAGTGTTCGCGCACTTCATTGCCGCAGTCGGAGCAATACAGCTTTGCTGCACGCGAGAACAGAAGCTTGAGGTATTCGTTCAATTCTGTCATCGTGCCGACCGTCGAGCGCGAAGTCCGTACGCGATTGGTCTGATTGATCGCGATAGCCGGGGGCACATTGGCGATCTGTGCGACACGAGGGCGGTCCATGCGGTCAAGAAATTGACGGGCGTACGGCGAGAATGTTTCCACGTATCGCCGCTGGCCTTCTGCATACACGGTATCGAACGCCAGCGACGACTTGCCCGCTCCGCTCACTCCGGTGACGACGGTCAATTCGTCAAGCCGGATGTCTAGGCTGATGTCCTTAAGGTTGTTCTGGGACGCCCCGCGGATTTCAAGATGCGGCAATCTGCGTTCGCTGTCCTTTTTTGCGCGCATAGCGCGGGTATCGGCTAGCTTACGTTCCATTGATACACGATAAAGTCGCTCGGTCCCTGGGTATACCGGTCGTAGAATCCTCGGCCGCGCTCGTTGAAGTGCTGCGTGATCCATCGAAGAGCCGGCCAGCCGCGGCTTTGCGCCAATCCTTTCAGATGTTCGAATAGTGCATCTGCGACGCCGCTGCCCCGGGCCTCGGGGATTACAAACATGTCATCAATGAATCCAATCTCGCAACCTCCAAGGGGTCGCGGACAGGTTCGAAAATGAGCAATGCCCAGCGCATTGCCGTCGCTGCCGCGAACAATGATCCCTTCAAGCACGTGCTCAGGGTCGAGCAGCCAGCCAAAGGTTGAATCGGCAATCGTATCTGTCATCTCGACATTGTAGAAGTCCGCGTAGCCGTTAAAAAGCGTACGCCATTCATTCTTGTCGGCAAATGCCATAGCTTCGATGTTGAAATTATTGCTCATTCCGTATTAATCCGCGAGCGAGGAAAACGTCTATCCACTTAGTGAATCGCGGGCACCCTACAAGTGATTTTGACATTGTGCGCAGTTCGCGAACTGAACTGCCGGCAAGGCATAAGTATATTCGTCCTGATGCTATTTCTTCGAATCATCTTGCGGTTGGAATCATTGTTGCCGAAAACGAATGCAATTGAGGCATTTGTCGAGATCAACACTTGCAAAGCGCGCGTTTGATTCGGAGTTGCATGTACAATGCAGGGCTTGCATCGAATGTATGAGGCAATCTGCAGGAGAATCGCAATACTACATTTGGCCAAACGCCGGCCTCACAGGTTGCGGATTTGGATCGATTTGTAATTAGCATTCACGCAAAAAACCACACTCTAGCAAACAGCAGCTTATAGGAGAACAGCAGAATGCCAATTTACAAGAATACCGCCAAGGAACTGATGCACGAGTTTGCAACCTAAAAGCTGACATCTGGTCAGGTGTTCTCTCGCAAGGATGCGGAACGGTGGTTTGCCGACAACTATCCAAAAAAATATAAGAACTACACCGTAAGGATGCATGTAGACAATATGTCAGTGAATTCCGATTCACGTCGGCATCACCCCAACGTAAAGCCAAATGCAGGTTGGGACCTGTTCTTTAAATTGGGACCTAGCGAATTTCGCTTATGGGATTCCGAGAAAGATCCAGTTCCCCGCTACAAAGCCGATATTGACGCAGGTGATGCAGGAAGTAGTGGTGAAAGGGATGACAATGCAGAGGAAACCACCGACGAAGACGATCCTAGATCGCGCAAGTTCGCACGCGAACGGGACCTTCAAATCTATCTCGCCAAAAATCTCGGACATCTAGAACCCGGGTTAAAACTCTACAAAGACGAGGACGGAGAATTCGACGGAATTGAGTATCCTGCAGGCGGCCAGCGCCGCATTGATATACTTACAGTTGGTGCCGACGATGCCTACGTAGTGATTGAGACCAAAGTTTCCCACGCCTACGACCGAGTCGTGGGCCAGATTCTTCGGTACATGGGCTGGGTTAAAGAGAACCTCGCCGGCGAGGCCACGGTTAGGGGTATTATTGTCGCCAGCGACATTTCCGAGGACCTTATCCTGGCAACTTCCTTCATCGAAAACATCCGGCTTGTTGAATACGAAATTTCTTTCTCCATTAAGTCCGTTTCAGAGTAAAGAAATAATTTGCTGAACAACCCAGTGCTAAGTTATGATGAGAATAGTATATAGACAGACAGTCAAATTTACGATGCTCGGGCCTGTCATACCTCTCACAATTTAGCATCCCGCATAACCCTGCGCGATTTTGTTGAATTTGCGTACCAACCGATGGGAAAGTCTCTGTCCTGAAAGCGGCGACTCGACTAATGCGACAGGACAAAGCTGGAACACCAATGTCAACTGATGTCATTAAATTTTGCTTATTACCACCTGCGCGACTACCCTTGAACGTGATTTACCGTTTGCCTGAAATACGATCGTCGTCGTCCGAAACTGCTGGCATCGGAGATCATTCCGCCAATACCACAGAAATCAGATTTTGGCGGCATCTGGGATAATTCTCATCGACAACCTCTAATTTTTTAGCACTCTAATGCCGTCAGCATCTCTTACAACCGGCCGAAATGATGCTAATCGGCCATTGCAAACCATGCTTCACTGGGGCGCCTGCCATCCCATAGTGGAAAACGGCAAACTCGTTGAAATTGCAGGTTTTCAGCTTGACCCGAATCCGTCACCTATCTCAGACGGCCTGATCGACGCAATGGAACATCCGACCCGGATTTCGCGACCTTCGATTCGCAGAGGGTTCTACGAATCAGGCATCGAATCAGACCCTCGCGGCCGAGGCAATCAGCCGTTTGTCGCCGTCGACTGGGACCAGGCGGAACGAATTGTTGCGGATGTGCTGAAAAAAACCAAACGCGACTGCGGCAACGAGGCAATCTATGCCGGATCCTACGGATGGGCGAGTCCTGGAAAATTCCATCATGCGCCGAGCCAGCTGCATCGCTTCCTCAATTGCTTCGGCGGATTCACCTATTCGAAAAACTCCTACAGTTTCGCCGCCGCCGAAGTGATCGTCGGACGGGTCATGGGGCATTTTCATGGCCTGCTGGGCAACTGCACTTCATGGCCGTCAATCATTGAAAACACCGACCTCATGATCGCCTTTGGCGGGATGCCATTGAAAAACGGCCAGATCGAATTCGGCGGAACCGCCAGGCATGTTCAAAAGGATTTCATGACCGCTGCAAAATCATCCGGCGTCAATTTTGTCAGCGTCAGTCCCATCCGGGACGACAGCGAGTCGTTCCTGGACTCTGAATGGCTCAGTATCGTTCCGAATACAGACGTCGCATTGATGCTCGCGCTCGCATACGCCATTGTGGATCAGGGTCTCCACGATCAGGCATTTCTCAATACCTACTGCGCAGGCTTCGAGATATTCAAAGACTATTTGACCGGAAAATCCGATGGACAGCCGAAATCGCCGCAGTGGGCGTCTGCAATCTGCGGCATTTCACCTGCGGAAATTCAGTCGCTTGCAGAACGCATGGCAGGCGGGCGGACCATGATCTCCGTCGGCTGGGCCCTGACGCGCCAGGAGCATGGCGAGCAGCCGTTCTGGATGGCAATCACGCTCGCGGCAATTCTCGGGCAGATTGGCCTGCCCGGCGGCGGTGTCGGATTCGGCTACTCGGCAACGAACGGTGTCGGCAATCATGTCGGCCGAGTGCGCTGGCCGGGAATTCCTGTCGGGGCCAATCCGGTTTCAAAATTCATTCCCGTCGCCCGAATCGCAGACATGCTGCTGAATCCGGGAGCGCAATTTGACTATGACGGAGAATCTCTCACCTATCCGGATATTCGCGTCATCTACTGGGCCGGCGGTAATCCGTTTCACCATCATCAGGATATCAACCGCCTCATCAAGGCATGGCGGAAGCCTGAGTGCACGATCATCCATGATTCGCACTGGACTGCCACTGCAAAGTATTCTGATATCGTGCTTCCAGCAACCACCGTGCTGGAACGCTCGGATATTTCCGCATCCCCGCGCGACACCTATGTCGTAAGAATGGACCAGGCTCTTGAGCCGTTCGGCGAATCAAGAAGCGACTACGACATTTTTGCCGGAATCTCCCGCCTGCTAGGCACCCATGAATCGTTCACGGAAAATCGGACCGAACAGCAGTGGCAACGCTATCTGTACGACATGGCTGCCGAGAAAGGCAGTGCAGGCGGACAGGCCATACCGTCATACGATGATTTTCTCAACGAAGGGATCATTGCCGTAAAGCCGCCGAAAACGCCGGTTGTTCTGCTTTCGCCGTTTCGCAAGAACCCCGAGGAGTTCCCGCTAAGGACACCGAGCAGAAAGATTGAAATTTTTTCCGAAATGATCGATTCATTCGAATATGACAACTGCCCCGGACACCCGACATGGATGGAGCCCTCGGAATGGCTGGGGAGCGATTCGCGCGATGCAGACCAACTGCACCTGATTTCCAATCAGCCGGTGCCGCGACTGCATTCCCAATTGGACTGCAGCAGCCTAAGTCGGCAACATCGAATCAACGGGCGCGAACCGGTGCGAATCAATTCCCGCGACGCTTCGGCGAACGGGATATCCGAAGGCGATGCGGTCATTGTCTACAATGACCGCGGCGCGTTTTGCGCCACTGCCGTCATTGATGACCGCATCAGGGCAGGCGTTGCGCAGGTTGCAACCGGGGCTTGGTTCAACCCGCAGCACCCGGAAATTGCGATGAGCCCGTGCCGACAGGGAAATCCGAACACCGTGACGCATGATCGAGGCACATCGAAGCTGGCTCAAGGTCCAGCGGCAATGTCATGCCTGGTGCGCGTGAAAAAGGACGATTCGCCTGCAACCGACACGACATACCTTGCGCCGCAAATCGAATCGCAATAGGCAACCTGCTGCGCTGGCCGCGATCCTGCCACTTCGGCAATCTGCATATGCGACTACTCGCTCTTTTGGTAACTGACCTTATTAAGCCACTCAGGATTGATTTCCACACCCCATCCGGGTTCTGCCGGAATCGACACTTTGCCATCTTCAACATCGAACGGCGGATTCAGAAACAGTCCCTGCTGCCAAGGGTAGTAGGACTCATCCTCGATCGCGAATTCCAAGTACTTGCCGGCATTTTCCAATGCCCCCAGATAGTGCATTGTAAAAATCGTGACCATGGAAAGATTGGCTGCGTGCGGAGTAACCGGTATACCGGCTTCGCCTGCCATTCGCGCCACTCTCATCGCGCGTGACAGTCCGCCGACGTAGCACACGTCCGGCTGCACGATATTGACAACGCGGTCGCCGATTATCCGGCGCCAAACCGGCATATAGAAATCCTGCTCGCCTCCGGTTACATCGATGGAAAGCGCATCGGTCACCTGCTTGGTCTGCTCCAGTTCCCAATACGGACACGGCTCTTCAAAATGCGACACCCCGCAGTCTTCAAGCATCTTGCCAATTTCAATCGCCCTTCGCGGCGAATAGCAGCTGTTGGCATCGACCAGCAAAGCCACCTCGTCTCCAAGACCCTTGCGCAGAGTCGGAACAATCTGCTCGCTGCGACCTTCCCACTCATCAGCATCGCGCCCGCATTCGGCTCCGACACGAAATTTGAATGCGTCATAGCCGTGCGCATCGCGCAGCCTTGACAGGCGCTGCAATTCATCGCTCGGCGTGATATCGCGGCGCATCGAAGACCCGTAGACGCGCAACTTGCCTGGCTGCCCGCCCAAAAGTTCAACCACCGGCTTTCCGGCCTGTTTCCCTCGTAAGTCCCAGATCGCGGTATCAAGTCCGCAAAGCGCCCTGCACATGTATGAGCCGGGGAATTTGTGCTCTTGCTCGTATATCCGGTCAAGCAAGTCATCCAAGTCGTTGAACGTCGCACCGATTGCATACGGAGCGACTTGCCGGTGCAGAACCTGAACCGATATGTCCGCATGATAGGTAGACACCTGACCCCACCCCTGTTCGCCGGTATCGGTTTTTACGCAGGTGAATCCAACGTACGGCGTACAAAATGTCTCGATACTTTTGATCTGCATGTTCCTGTCCTTCATCAGCCAAGAATTTGGCCTGCTATGATAATGTTTTTCCGAATCAGGAAATCAATTCAGCCTGGCACGATCCTTGGCGAATCGCGCCCTGTCCAAACAATTGCCAAAGCTGCCTGACGGATCGGCTCGACCTGGTCCCGGCCCGTCTCCCGATGTTCACACCCGCACAACTGCCGACGTAAGTCCGACACTTCCTTGCCGCAACAGAAAAGCACTCTCTCCCAGCGTCAACTCAATTACAATTCGTAGGCGGGATTCGCTCGGTTCGACTGATCAGCGAGAACCCGAAGTAGGTCAATTCGACAGTTACTGACGGCAGCACCACAGTCATCAAGAGGCACTTCGGGAATCGAAACAGGAACAGGGCCATTCACCAGAACAGGAGGAAATCTGAATGTACCAAGAGGAGCAAATTCGCTCAGTCATCTTTCTGGACATTGACGGTGTGCTGCAGCCGCACATCAATCAGGATCGTTTCAAGCATGACCGGCAAGCGTTGCGCCGAACTCTTGCTGAAAAATTCAGCGATAGCGCGTATTTGGATATGGACGAATACGATCTGGCGGCAATCTACTACGATTGGGATAAAGGGGCTGTGGAGCGGTTGCGCAGTCTATGCCAGGACTTCCGCGCAGAGATTGTGGTTATCTCGGATTGGCGTCGGCACGCTTCCGTAGACGTACTCAAGGCATTTTTTCGCATTCACAATCTTCACTGGTTTGTGAA
The DNA here is from genome assembly GCA_965214615.1 of Arenicellales bacterium. Classification (GTDB taxonomy): domain Bacteria; phylum Pseudomonadota; class Gammaproteobacteria; order Arenicellales; family JAJDZL01; genus CBDAUN01. The sequence continues at coordinate 1,246,786 of OZ243952.1, read as the reverse complement.
GGATAAGACGGGCACTGGAGGCAAGGAGCCATACTACCGGGCCGGAGAAGTGAAAGAATACCTTGACTCGAACCCGGACATTGAACGATTCGTCATCATTGACGACGACTACTACTATTCAACTGCATACGCCAAATTGTTTCCCGGGAAATTTGTTAAAACCGACTATCGTATCAATTTCGACCACGAGGCACTCGCACGGCAGATTCTCTCGAGCGTTCCGGCACAGGAGGAATGACCTAGGCGCAAGCTTTCACAGATGCTGTCAATCGTCAAAATCATCAAATTGCACGCTCCAGATTGACGACGCAAGTTTCGCCATTTGCTTCTGGCGCGAATCGATCTTTTCTTCAGTCCATAAATCGTAGTGTTCAGCACCTGTCCGGGTAAACAAAATCGATGTTGATTATGTACCACGACAGCGTTGTTGGCGACAAAACCTGCCAATCTTCACAATTTGGAGAATGCGTAAATCCCGAGACCGGTCGTCCACAAATTCCGGCAACCGATAGGAGAAATAGCAATGGTCTTTTCGATTTTATTGCACCGCACCATTCGTTGCATTTATCCTACACTTATGTGCCTTGTGATTTTTTTCCAAGAATTCTGCTTCCTTGTGTGCAACGCAAGTGGAAGGCGCCGATTAATACAATATAATCCCCATCGGCGAACTTCAGAAACAAACGCGATTTTAAAGTGACCACTATGTCTGAAACAAAGATTTACGATATTCCAAGTGAGATCGAAAGCAACGCGCACATCGACAACGCAAGATACTTGCAGATGTACGAGCAATCCGTGTCCGATCCTGATTCATTCTGGGCGGAGCAAGCCGATCAGCTTCTCGATTGGTTCGAAAAGTGGGAAACCGTCAGCGACTGCGACCTCGCAACAGGCAAAATTCGCTGGTTTGAAGGTGCGAAGCTGAATGCGGCCTACAACTGTCTTGACCGGCATCTGGACACGCGAGGCGATCAAACCGCCTTGATCTGGGAAAGCGACGATGGCACCGACATCCGCACTTTCACCTATCGCGAACTGCACGCCGAAGTGTGCAGGCTTTCCAATGTCCTAAAGGACCGGGGCGTAAACAAAGGCGAGCGAATTTGCATCTACATGCCCATGGTGCCGGAAGCGGCAGTCGCGGCACTTGCATGCGCCCGAATTGGTGCGATTCACTCGATTGTGTTCGGAGGATTTTCTCCGGAAGCGCTTAAGGACCGAATTCTGGACTCCGACTGCCAGGTGGTGATCACCGCCGACGAAGGTCCGCGCGGGGGCAAAAACGTGCCGCTAAAGGCCAATGCCACCGCGGCAATGAATTCGTGCCCCGATGTACATACCTGCATAGTGGTTCAGCGAACAGGCGGCGACGTTGAAATGCGCGACGGCCGAGATATCTGGTATCACGAAGCGGTCGCTTCCGTTTCAGCAGATTGTCCCGCAGAGCCGATGGACGCCGAAGACCCTCTTTATATCCTTTACACGTCAGGCTCGACCGGAAAGCCGAAAGGAGTCGTTCATACCACCGCCGGCTACATGCTGTATGTGACTATGACGTTCAAATATTCGTTCGACTACCGTGACGGAGAAGTGTACTGGTGCGGTGCCGACATAGGATGGGTGACCGGTCATTCCTATATTGTCTACGGACCCTTCTCCAATGGCGCAGTGAACGTCATGTTTGAAGGGGTACCGAACTATCCTGATGCCAGTCGGTTCTGGCAGATTTGCGACCGGCACAATGTGAATATTTTCTACACCGCGCCTACGGCGATTCGGGCGCTTATCGGTGCCGGCGATCAGTTTGTGGAAAAGACAAGCCGCGCGAGCCTTCGTATCCTAGGCACAGTCGGCGAACCGATCAATCCTGAAGCATGGCAATGGTATCACCTGAAAGTGGGCGATCGGCGCTGCCCGATCATCGACACGTGGTGGCAGACCGAGACCGGCGGGCACATGATCACACCGCTGCCGGGAGCCACCAAGCTGAAACCCGGGTCTGCGACACGCCCCTTTTTCGGCATCGTCCCAAGCATAGTCGACAATGACGGCAACTCGCTTGAAGGCGCTGCAGAAGGCGCGCTATGCATCGACACGTCCTGGCCTGGGCAGATGCGCACGGTGTGGGGCGACCATCAGCGATTTATCGACACCTATTTCAAGATGTTTCCCGGCAAGTACATGACAGGCGACGGCGCCCGAAGAGACGAAGACGGGTACTACTGGATTACAGGCCGAGTCGACGATGTGATGAATATTTCCGGACATCGCCTGGGAACGGCAGAGATTGAAAGCGCTCTGGTGCTGCATCCGAAAGTTGCAGAAGCCGCCGTAGTCGGTTTTCCGCATGACATCAAGGGCGAAGCAATCTATGCCTATGTAACAACCGTCGCAGGCACTGTCGAAGACGAGGATTTGCGCCGCGAACTGTTCAACATCGTTCGAACAGAAATCAGTCCGATCGCAAAGCCGGATGTCATCCAGTTCGCTCCAGGGCTTCCGAAAACACGCTCCGGAAAAATTATGCGCCGAATACTGCGCAAAGTCGCAAGCAACAACATCGATGATCTAGGAGACACTTCGACGCTCGCCGAACCCGCGGTTGTCGATGACATTATTGCAAACCGCGCCAACAAGTAGTCGACTGCGCAATTTCCGGTTCATTTCCTGCGAGGCTGCGCCTAGATCGTGGCCTTGCCTGTTTGCGCACTCCGTGCACGCGCAAACTAATGATTTCTTGACAGGATGATGGAAATTCCCCCTTGCACAAGCCATCCATTCAGTTAGTAATTACCTCAATAGTCTCCACGCTCAGCACAAGCGCCACGTTCAAACTTGAAACACCCGGCACTAAATCAAAAATTACTGAGCCGGACAACGTATCCTTGCTAGCACTGCAAGCGCCAACTAGATCGAAATTGCACTGCACCAACACGAGGAATGACCGATGGCCAATATCACAATCCGCAATCTCGACGACGATGTAGAAGCGCGCCTTCGTGTACGCGCCGCCGAGCATCACCGATCGATGGAGGAAGAAGTGCGCATTATCCTGCGTGATGCCGTGAACGGCGGGCACACCGCACCCCGGGATCTAACCAAGTTTACACGTCAATGCTTCACTCCCCTAGGCGGGGTTGAACTCGAACTTCCCCCGCGTAGTCCGATGCGCAACCCTCCTGATTTCTCCTGAACTGCCGGCATGTTCGTCATTGACACGAATGTCGCACCCGAACTCCTGTGACCCGAACCCACGCCTACCATGACAACCTGGATTGCCGAGCACAATGCACAAGACATTTACCTGAAGGCGGTGAACGAAGCCAAATTACCGCAATCTCGACAACAGTGTGAGAAAGCACCTACAAGTGCGTGCCGCCAAGCATAGCCTCTCACTGGAAAACGAAGTGCGCATAATTCTGCGCGATGCCGTGAACAGCGAGCGCATTGCCTACGGGATCTACACGCGTGAATGCTTCGCACGAATTAGCGGCATAAATGAGTTACTTCAGCATTGAATCGAAATCAGGATTTTTTCTTGGAAAGTTTTCCTTTCCTGCTATCCATAAATACCTATCAATCGCTTTTAGGTCAAATCTGCCGAGATCATAATGATCGCTAAACTGCTTGAGCACAGAATAGAAATTCGGATAATCTTTAAGACCTTTCAATGTAAATTTGGCGAACTCGTCTACCTTTTTGAAGTGCATTAGCATTCTTTCGACATAGTAATCATAGATTGGATACAGCTCTGGACTATGATGGCTGCAGTATTTTGTTGCAAAGGAGTAATTTTCTCTAGTCTTCTCGTTTAAATTCACGACAGCTATTTTGTTCACGAGAGTAAGGTCTTGTTTGTTGAGGTCTTCATCAATATTCAATTCGACAATGCGCTTAGCGACGGGAAATGGATGGTAAATATTTGTACTGTAAAAGGCGTTGAGTGCGCAAACCTTAATCAGAACATCTTCCATATTTGTATTATGAGGATACGTTTCAGTGAACAGTTTCCTTAAACTTTTCTCCTGCAAAACATAATTATCAAGCTCATTCCACTCTCGTTCATACTTTGATATTTGCTTAGCAGAAGGTCGAGGTATATTCATTGGTTGTTATTTCCTTTTGGTAAGATTTGAGCGTCATTCAAAGTGATTTGTCGCTCGGTGAATCGATAATATTAGAGTGCTGGAACTGCATTATCGCAGGTTCTAGTTGCATTACAAGTTTCAGTGGACATTTACCAGTCGCTTATAGGCGTTGTCAGGTTGATATGGCCTGGAATTTCGAGTTAAATGTTTATTTAATTTTTCTAGATTCTTGTATAATTCTTGAATCATTCTGACAAAACCGTGGTAGCAGACATGGCAAAAGCAGTACATGCATCAGACAAGGACCGTCGTTCGGAACTCATCAACGCGACAATCGAAACAATTGCTGATTTCGGACTATCGGATCTCACGCTCGCGAAAGTCGCATCCCATGCCGGTCTGTCGCCAGGTATCGTGAATTTCTATTTCGATTCCAAGAAGCAATTGCTGATCGACACGCTCAGTTTTCTTGAAGACGAATTCAACGAAGTGCTCAGCGAACATATTTTGAACTGCAGGTCTGCGCGTGACAGGCTAAAGGCCATCGTGTGCGCAAACTTCGACAAGCGGGTATTTTCAAAGAAAAAGATTGCCGTGTGGTATGCGTTCTGGGGAGAGAGCCAGGCGCGGCAGGACTACCGCGCAGTCTGCGGGCGCAGCGACGATGCGACCGGAAGGACCATTCGCGACCTGTACGCCGAAATACTGTCTAGCGACCATAGCGATATCGAACCGTCAGCCAGAGGACTGGAAGGCGTGATGGAGGGGCTTTGGCAGGAGTCTTTATACGGTCCCGGGGAACCGAATCCAGATACTGCGATATCGCTGTGCGACCAGTATCTGAACATGACGCTGGACGGGGCCGGCGATGTGCCGCATCCTGAAACGGTTGACGATTCCGAGACCGTGGATTTGCTCGCTCCCTGGACCTATCGCAGCGAAGAACTGCTTGAACTTGAAATCGAGCGCCTGTTTCGACCAAGCTGGATGCTTGCCGGACACATCAGCGATGTGCCGTTGCCCGGTTCGTATATCACCTTGGATGCAATCGGCGAACGGGCCCTGGTGGTTCGAGGCGACGACAGCACGCTGCGCGCGTTTCATAACGTCTGCCGACATCGCGGAGCACGAATTGTCGAAGGAACCGGCCGTTGCGGATCGCAGGGGCTGATGTGCCCGTTCCATGGATGGCGCTACCGACTCGACGGCAGCCTGCAGTTTGTTCCCGGCAAAAGCCAGGGCTTCGACTCCGTCGACGAAAACGCCTACGGGCTGGTGCCGCTGGACCTGGAAGTATGGAACGGCTTCATATTTGTGCGGTTTGCAAGCGGCGGGCCATCGGTTGCACAGGAGATGCAACCGGTGGAATCACTTGTTGCCCCGTACCGCCTGGAGCAGTTGCAGCCGCAAAAGGAACTGTATTGCGACTCGAATTCGAGCTTGGAAACCTACCCGTATAACTGGAAGCTGTTCGTCGATGTGGACAACGAAGGCTACCACGTGCCCGTCGGCCACCCGTCGCTTCAGCAGCTTTACGGCAACGGCTATCGCGACACCGAGATCGGCGGCGTACCAGTGTCCTACGGACCGTTCAATGACAAGCAGGCCAATCTTTGGAGCGTGCGAAACTATCGCAAGCTGCTTCCTGAATTTGATCATTTGTCGAGTGAACAGCGGAATCTATGGCTGTATGTCGCCATGTTTCCCAACACGGTTTTCGGGCTCTATCCAGACATGATGGAAACCTATCAGGTATTGCCAATATCCGCGCGCGAGTGCCAGGTCAGCTCCAAGATCTACGCCCTGCCCGACGATCGTCGGCAAGTGCACGCGGCACGCTATCTGAATCGCCGGATAAACCGGGAAACCGAGCGCGAGGACAGATCGTTCATGAAGTGGCTGCAGCAGGGGCTGTCATCATCCGCCTATCCGAAGTGGACCTTGTCGGAAGTGGCAGAAACCGGTGTTGCGGCATACCACCGAAAGTTTCAACAAGCTTTGCCAGTAGCCAAGCTGGCGTCTGAGCCCGCAGCGGGAAACGTAGCGCGCCTTAACGAAACGCTTACCGGCTCAGGCCCTGGCGAGTCAGAATGAGCGTGCATGCGCGTTCAAAACGACTGCATCGGGGCCACATGATCTGATCGGCCGGATGCGATTGACGTTTGCTTGCATTGGTGACTAACGCGATTATGCGCGATCAGGCGCTTGTCTTTATACGAGCACGCTCCCGAGCAGCATAAGAAATCATGCACCTGTTCGCCAGTGAAATCTAACTCGATTCAAGGCACATGAAGAATCTGACAGACACTACATATGCCTAGTCACACCGCCGTCACATCTGAGGCTTTGACCAGTGATGTAGCTGGAGTCGTCCGATAGCAGAAACGCCGCCGCCTTTGCCTGTTCTTCTGCTCGTGCCAGCCGGCCCAGAGTCGACATTTCAGCAAATTTCTGGGGAAGATCGAGACTGTCGGTAAAGCCCGGAAGCAGACAGTTCATTCTGATGTTGTCTGCGCCATAGCGGTCGGAATACAGTTTGGCAAAGCTCGAAACTCCCACACGATACACACTTGAAGTCGGGAACGTCAAGCTAGGTTCGAAGGCAGAAAATGTCGTGATATTGACTATCGATCCTCCGCCCTGCTTCTGCATTACAGGCGTGATCAGCTTGGCCATTCGAATAACCGGCTTCAAGACCATTTCATGCGCCTTGTCCCAATCTTCCTCCGAAATTGAAAGCAGATCACCCTTGGGCGGACCGCCGACGTGAATCAACGCCGAGTCGATACGGCCGTAAGTATCCATTGCCAGATCGAATACGGCTTGAGTATCTCGTTCATTTTCGGCCCTGCCACGACAAGCTACCGCATCAAGTTCCAACGCGAGCTTTTCACAGTTCTCCGAGGGCGACATAAGGGCCAGCTTGTAGTCGCGCTTGGACATCTCTCGGGCGACAGCAGCACCCATGCCACTGCCTCCGCCTACGATCAGACAAGTTTTGCTTTGCATTGTTAATGCACCATAATGGATTCATAAAAAAAGGACTGGAAACCAAGCATGCAATTGCACTGATTGCAATTGGCTCCGTGCTGCCGACTTTCGCTTGAATCAAGTCAGGATGGCAACGACCGGGGCCTAACCTGCCATGCGTAATCTAGAATAACGCAGCCGGACTAAGCCGCCTGCTCTCCAGAAATCTTGATCTTGTCAGCCGCCGCAAGCTGCATGTCCCGCTGGCGCTGGCGCTCCTGGCGCATCATGAGCCAGCCGGCAATTAACACGCCTACCGTGACAAACACAATGATGATGGTGGCCAAAGCATTGACATCGGGGCGCAAGCCAAGCTTGACCTTGGAATAGATCAGCATCGGCAATGTCGTCGATCCGGGACCCGATACGAAGCTGGCAATAACCAGATCATCGAGCGACAACGTAAACGCAAGTAGCCAGCCGGCTACGAGTCCAGGCGCAAGCAGCGGAAGCGTAATATCGACAAGCACCCTGAACGGCTTTGCGCCCAGATCCTGCGCCGCCTCCTCCAGCGACTGGTCAAGACCGGACAGTCGCGCCTGCACAATAACTGCGACATACGCCATCGAAAATGTAATATGGGCGATGGTAATCGTGGTAAATCCTCGCTGCCCGGGCCAGCCGATGAGGTCGGCAAGCGTAATGAAAAGCAGCAGCAGCGACAGTCCGGTGATCACTTCCGGCATCACCAGCGGCGCCGAGATCATGCCGGAAAACAAAGTCCGTCCGCGGAACCGACCGAACCGCACCAGTGCGATTCCGGCCATCGCGCCCAGCAAGGTTGCAAACGATGCATTGACGACTGCGATCTGAAAGCTCAGTTGCACCGAGTCCCAGACTTCCTCGCTCTTGAACAGCACGCCGTACCAGCGCGTCGACCACCCGCCCCAGACCGCGACGAGCCTGGAGTCGTTGAACGAATAGATGACAAGCAAGACGAGCGGAATGTACAAAAATGCAAAGCCGAAGCAAAGTGCAGAAAATATGAACAGCGAGCGTTTCGGCTTCATTGCGCTAGCCGCCCGACTCTTTCGCTTGAAAATGCTGATAAATCATCATCGGCACAACCAGCAGCAAAAGCAGAACGATTGCAACCGCCGATGCCACGGGCCAATCCTGATTGGAATTGAATTCGTTGTACAGCAGGCGTCCGATCATGGGTACGTTTCCGCCGCCGAGCAGGTCGGGAATCACGAATTCTCCGGTTGCCGGAATGAACACCAGCAGCGAACCGGCGATGACGCCTGGCAAGGTTGCCGGCAGCGTCACAGTCAAAAAGACTACCACAGGGCGCGCGCCGAGGTCTGCTGCTGCTTCGTGCAGCGTGATGTCCAGCTTCTCAATGCTTGCATACAGGGGCAGAATCATGAAGGGCACGTAGGTATAGACGATGCCGACATAAACCGCAAAATCGTTATACAGCATGCGAATCGGCGTATCGATGACGCCAAGCCATATCAGCAAGCCGTTGACCAGCCCCTGGTCGGCCAATATTCCCATCCAGGCGTAAACCCGAAGCAGAAATGAAGTCCAGAACGGCAGGATGACCAGCAGCAGCAATATATTCTTGGTGGTCGAAGTCGAGCGCGCGATGCCATAGGCGATCGGGTATCCGATCAGCAGGCAAAGGATCGTCGAAGTGACCGAAACCTTCAGCGAATTCAGGTAGGTCTTCAGATACAGGTCATCTTCAAACAAGTACAGATAGTTGTCGAATGCAACCCGGATGATCAGCGACCCGTCTTCGGCCCAGTTGATTAGCGAAGATACGGGAGGACTTGCGACGATCAGCTCGGCGACACTGATCTTGAAAACAATGAAGAACGGAATGAGGAAGAACACGAACAGCCAGACATAGGGAATTCCGACGACGACGGATTCCCATGCCGACTGCAGGCGCTCCATGAATTTGCGCGCTGCCGAAAGCTTCAGAATTTCAGTGTTGCCGCTCACCTGGCATTCGCGCCCATATCGTCATGCCTAGCCGGTGATCAGCGCGGTGCTTGACGGCTCCCAGCTTAGAAAGACACGCTGCTCCCAGTCAGCCAAATGGCGTCCGGATTTCGGGCGCGTGCGATTTGACAGAGTCACTTCGACAATCCTTCCGTTCGCGAGCCTGATGCGGTACTTCGACAAATTGCCGAGGTAGCCGATTTCGTCAACTGTTCCGGCCATGTGATTGTGTTGCCGCTGCTCAGTCGGAGGTTCAACTGTGAGGTTGATTTTCTCGGGACGCAGAGCAACCCAGACTTTCGCTCCGGTTTTCACCGTCTGTCCGTGGTCAATGTAGAAATCGCAGTCCGCATCCTTGCTTCTGACAATGACATGGTCCGACCCTTCTTGTGCAACCCTGCCCTCGAACATGTTGACCGAGCCGATAAAGTTCGCCACGAATCGAGTCTCGGGATACTCGTAAATATCGGTCGGTGTTCCGATTTGCACAAAACGCCCCTCATCCATGACCGCGATTCGCGTCGATAGCGTCATCGCCTCTTCCTGATCATGGGTCACAACGACGAACGTCACGCCAAGCTGATCCTGAATGTTCATCAACTCGTACTGCGTCTGTTCCCGAAGCCGCTTGTCAAGCGCTCCGAGCGGTTCGTCGAGCAATAGGACTTTCGGATTTTTCACCAGGGCCCGAGCGAGGGCAACCCGCTGGCGCTGCCCGCCGGATAGCTGATGCGGCTTGCGGGCGCTGAACTGCTCGAGTTCCACCATGCCAAGGATTTCAGCGACGCGGTCGGAAATCTCGGACTTGCCGGCGCCGTCACGCTTCAATCCATAGGCAATGTTCTGGTGCACCGTCATATGCGGAAACAAGGCATATGACTGGAACATCATGTTGACCGGCAATTTATAGGGCGGAACTCCCTGAATGTTCATGCCGTCAATTTCGATGGATCCGGAGGTGGGCTCTTCAAAGCCGGCGAGCATCCGCAAAAGCGTTGTCTTTCCGCAGCCCGAACCGCCCAGCAAAGAAAACAGCTCACCCTTGTATATGTCCAGATCGACACCGGATACCGCTGTGAATGATCCGAACGTCTTGGTCACCCCTCGTATTTTTATGAAAGGTTCGGCGTTAGGATCAAGCCAGGGCGTATCGTCCAGGTGTTCGGTTTTCGAATCTGTATTCGCCATTTCAATGTTCAAAGCAAGACCGGCATGCATTCATTGATGCATGCCGGTCGCCACTTGGCAAACTGATCAGTTTCCGGCCTTGACGTTGGTCCAGACCCGGGTTCGCACTCTTTGCATCTTCGGCGGAAGAACTGCCAAAGTATACATATTGTCAACCTGGTCGGCTGTCGGATAGGCCGCAGGGCTGGAAGTCACCGCCGGGTCAACCAAGTCATACGAATCCTTGTTCGCATTGGCATACCAGGTGTAATTCGAGTCTCCGGCCGCAACTTCAGGGCGCATCATGTAGTTTAAGAACAAATGCGCGTTTTCAACATTCTTCGCGTCCGCAGGAATCACCCAGCCGTCAACCCAGAGATTGGCTTTGCCTTCGCCGGGAGGAAGGTAGAAATCAAGCTGAACCTCGGCTCCGGCTTCGTCAGCCGCTGCCTGGGCGAACAGGCCGTCCGGGCCCCAGGTTACCGCGACGCAGAACTCTTTCTCAGGCATCCGCTGATAGGCGTAATTGTCGAAAGTCTTGATATAGGGCCTGACTGACAAAAGAAGCTCTTCGGCCTTTTTGTAGTCGTCTCGGTCAAGCGATGAGGTTTCCAGTCCCAGATGGGCCAGCGTCATTGGAACTACATCTGTCGGCGAATCAAGAAAGGCGACACCGCATTGCGCCAGCTTCTCCATGTGGGCCGGGTCGAAAATCAGGTCCATAGAACCGATAGGCGCATCCGGATGAACACTGCGCACCAGTTCCTCGTTGTATGTGACGCCATGCGTGCCCCACATAAACGGCACGATGTAATTGTTGCCAGGGTCCCAGAGACTGTCGAGCTGCCCCATGATATCGTCGCGCATGTGCGAGAAATTCGGCAATTTCGAACGATCGAGCTGCTGCAGTACTCCGGCAGGGATCAATCGGGCAATCGAGCTGCCAGCATGGGAGACAACGTCATATCCGGTATTGCCGGCAATCAGCTTTGCATCGACCGTTTCAACCGAATCGTAGTTGTCATACGTCACATCAATATTGAATTCCTCTTCAAAATTTGCGATCGTCTCTTCGCCGATGTATTCGCCCCAGTTGTATACGTTGAGCACGCCTTCGGCGACTGCGGAACCTGAAATCGCGCCAAGCGTCAAAAAAGACGCGGCGGCCAATGTTAATTTATTTAACCTGCGATGCATTACCGTTCAATCCTCCCATTGTGTTGTAATTTGAATTCTATTTGAAACTTATCCGTGCTCTGTTTGCAGATGCACAATATTTCAAAAGAAAGTATAAGGCAATTTATGCCTGCTTATGGGAGCAAAATTTTAACGCTCACAGCAAATTCAAAGGAGGGCTTGCAATCATGACTGACACGAACCGGACTATGCAGCCTGTCGCGGTTACACTATACCGCTGGGCAGGAACTTGGGGACCGTGGAAAGTGAACATTCCCTGCGGCGAGTGCTCCTTGACGCTGGATGTCATAAAAGACACCTTTGAGACCGAGCTTGACGGGGTGCCAGTAGAACTTTATGTGCACGACTGGCTATCGCAGTGGTGGAAGCCGCTGCCCAAAGGCGGCTGGCATGCTCCAATTGTCATGGTCGAGGGCCGTATTGTCAGCCAAGGCCACGCGTTGAACCGGGGCGTGCTTTGCGAAGCAATCATTGATTCGCATGCCGCGCGTTCGAATGTCAGCGGGAACCATATATTCGGAAAGGCGCGCTGTCCGCACTGCGTTCGCGCGAAAGAATATCTAGATCAGGCCGGAATCCCGTATGAATACCACGACGTGGTCAAAGAACCGCGGTCGCTGTACGAGATGCTCGCCCGGGTCAAGCCTATCGTGGGACCCAAGACACCGATCACAGTACCGCAAATCTGGCTTGAGGGAACCTACGTCGGCGGCGCCGACCGGCTAAGCGAATTGCTTGACCGCGAAGTCGAACCCAATCCCGACCGAGGACAGTGCTCCCTGTCGCCGGTGCGCTAGCGGTCAATAATCGCTTCTACCCGCCTTTTAGCGACGGCATGATCGAAACTCGATCGTCCGCGTTCAGGACGTGAGTCGCCGCGGAGGACTTCGGGACAAATTCGTCATTGACCGAAACCATGTAACTCTGGCCTTCGGGTAGCCCCAGCTGCCCGATCAGCCCGTCAATCGAGGTGTCGGCCGCTACTTCGACCTGCGTCTGACCCCTTTGTGCGCCGTCGGGCAAGTGACGCGCAAGAGCGCCGACCAGCTTGACTGTGACATTCATGGCCAATGCCTATCCTGCAAGGCCGAGGCGTTGCAACGTTTCGGCGGTCGGAACGCCATCTGACGTCCAGCCGCGATGCTCGTAGTACTCGGGCAGCATCCTGTCCAGTTCGGCGACCCTGCCTTTCGCAACGCCTGATCCGGCCGGTTCTTCAAGCAGACGCTTCGGCAGCGTATCATCGGCCTTGGACAGCCCGGCCGCCATATTGAACTGTTTTTCCAGATTCCAGATCCGCTCGCCGGTCAGGTAGAGCCGCTGGACGGTCCAGTCGCCCTCGCATGCCGAATCGATCTGCTTGCGATAGTCTTCGATATTCCACGCTCCGGAGGTAAACAGGCAAAGCCCTGTCGAATCGATGGTGGCGATCTTGTCCTGCGACTTCTTGCACGGCAAGGCCTTGCCATCACCGCTTTGGTCCTCCATGTCAGGACCAAACACGTCGTGCCTCATATGGCAGGCGCCGCGATTGCCTGTTGCATAGCCAAGTCCCATGCCCTGAAGGGCGCGCGAATCATAGCCCGCGAACTCCTGCCCCTTGACCGTCATCGACAGTTCGGGGTGCCCGTATTTTTCGCAGAGACGCTTTGAGCCAAGTCCGAGAACCTGCCCGAATCCTTCGAACTTGCCGGTTTTTTCGGCCATCACGGTCAGCGCTTCGGGGTTGCCGAAGTTCAGTGCCACGCCGTCGGTATCCTTCTCGGTGATCACTCCCATTTCGAAAAGCTCCATCGCCGCCGACAAGGTGCCTCCGAAGGATATTGGGTCCATGCCGTGCTCGTTCATCATGAAGCCGGCAAAGGTCAATGCGTCAAGGTCGTCGACCCCGCACATCGGACCGAAAGCGAATGCGGTCTCGTATTCCAGCCCGCCGCTTGCGTGCCAGTATTCGGGACGATTGGTAATGGTAAAGTGCTCCTTGTCGACATGCGATATGCGCCCGCATGCGATCGTGCATCCGAAGCATGCCTTGTTGGCCAGCAGATTGCGGTGCCCGTTGTCCTTTTCCCGCGTCGCGGCATCCGGGTTGATGTTGTCGACGCCTTCGAACTGAACCTGCCTGCAATTGCGTGTGGGCAACCCGCCGAACTCCTGCATCATGTTGATCATGTCGTGGGTGCCGTACTCGGTCAATTCATGAATGCCGGTATTTTCCGCAAGTTTCTGCTTTGTCTCCTTGACGGCCTGCATGAACTCCTTGGGATTGTCCACGGTCACGCCGACGGTGCCGCGCACGGCGATCGCCTTCAGATTCTTGGATCCCATTACCGCGCCAACGCCTGAACGCCCTGCGGCGCGGTGCAGATCATTGATCACGCACGCATAGCGAACGCCGCGTTCGCCGGAAACGCCGATCGACGCCACTTTCATCAATGGGTCCTGATGATGCGACTTGAGCCACTCCTCGGTGTCCCAGACGCTTTTGCCCCAGATCGGGTCGGCTGAAACCACCTCGACCTGATCATTGAAGATATTCAGATACACAGGCTCGGGTGAACGCCCTTCAAGGATCAGCATGTCGTATCCCGCGTATTTGAGCTCCGCGCCGAATTTGCCTCCTGAATTCGAACACGCGATAGCGCCGGTCAGCGGCCCCTTGGTCACTACGGCATAGCGGCCCGACGTGGATGACATCGTTCCGGTCAGCGGCCCGGTGGCAAAAATCAGCACATTGCCCGGATCGAGCGCATCGACGGCCGGATCCATGCTTTCGTACAGATACTTGCTCGCCAATCCTCGTTCTCCGAGATACTGTTGCGCCCACTCCATATTGAGAGGTTCAACGCTTACCTTGTGCGCGGTCAAGTCGACTCGCAGGATTTTTCTTTGCCAACCCATGTGTACTTCTCCGTGTGATTAGTTTCTATATGGCATCCGGCTGATTTTCGGGCGCCGCATCGATAAACGCCTTCAGTTCCCGGCAACGTCCGTCGATCGCAGTCAGCAGCGGATAATTTGACAGGTCGCAGTTAAACCGCCTGGCATTTGTCATTTGCGGCACCAGGAATACGTCTGCGACAGTCGGCGAATCCGACAGGCAGAATTGTCCTGACCGCGCTTCACTCGAAATCATTTCCTCCAGAGCGCCCAGCCCTTGAGCAATCCAGTGCTGATACCAGCCATCGCGCTGGTTCTCGTCAAGACCCAAATTATAGTCGAGATACCTGAGCACGCGCAGGTTGTTAAGCGGATGTATGTCGCATGCGATGGACAACGCGATTGAGGACACATATGCGCGCTCGCGCTGATTTGAGGGCATCAGCGCCGGCTCGGGATATGTTGAGTCGAGATAGTCCATGATCACGAATGATTGAGTGAGCACCATGCCGTCGTCATCGAGCACCGGAACCAGTCCTTGCGGATTGATTTTCTTGAATTGATTCCTGTCGTGCTCGCTTTTTTGCAGGCTGACGCATATCGACTCATAGGGCAGATTTTTCAGATTCAGCGCGATTCGCACCCTGTAGGCCGCCGAGCTTCTAAAATATTCGTACAGTTTCATTAGATTCTATCCAAGGTTGTTGATAGCTGAATTCGGTTCGCAAGGATCGCCCGCGAACTGCCGCACCAGTGGTACAACCGATACAAGATTCGCCCAGTGATGCTTGTGCCTTCCGTTGAACAGCGCTTTAGAGGAACATGCTACCAGGCTGCGAACTTGGATCAATGTCGGAAAAACCAAGCGACTCAGTAAATGCTCAAGATCAGCGACACCGACACTGCCGGTCAAGGATATCTGGCTATACCCGCTATCCCGGCACTTCAAGAAAATACTCAACAACTAATTTCCTCCGGCATATGGGTTGCAAGGATATTCACACCGGAACATTGCTTCTCATCGCCAGTCTTCGTAAAGACCTCATTTAGCACAGACTGCATAATCTTATTGACGCTTGCTTTGTTTTGTTCAATCTGAACATCCAATTTATCGCATATTGCAAGCAGATTTTTTACACGCTCACTAATTATCATTTGCTCTTCCAATGGTGGCACTGGGACTGGAAGTCTATTCAGAATATTTAGATTTAGACCTTTGTAAGCAATTCCTCTAAGATTTTTCTTGATCTGATTATCGAAATACTTTGATGTTAGTACATCAAGCATGAAATCGTTTAGCCTTTCATCCAAAAGCGGTATCAAGCCAATTTCTCTTGCGATGTTATACCCCGCCATTTCGCGAGTTGCTATTGCGCAACCCCCAAGAGTGCCCCGTATATTTAATAGAATCTCCCCACCTTCCAAAATGGTTCTACGGTACTGATTTGATACTTCTTTGGTTACCTTTCGAACTCCTTTTAACTCAAATGATCGAAACTTAACGTCACTACATCTCAGAGCATATACACCGTTTTCTTTGGGCTGTGGCCCCATTTTTACGATTCCGTAAGTGATACCTCTCAATGGGCAGGACAACTCCCCTAACCGGCACCACCCCCAACCTTTCGGCAAACTAAAGAGCTTTTCTTTCTCGGAAATCGGTGCAAATGACTTCAACTTCCTATTTCCGTTCTCCTTAACTATTTGCGTCTTTTCAGTCCCTATATGATTGAGTAGTTCGCTTGCTGGCTCTATATCAGGATTTTCAGCCCTCCAACATGCCGATAGCTTTCCTTCCACTGCGTCTTGTAATATTCGCTGACGCAAATGTCCAACTAGAGTTTTTTGATGAAATACTTCCGCTTTAAGCTCACTATCCTCTGTTTCAATTCTTCGGAACTGATCGATGATTTCTTCTTGGTCTTTGATAGATGGCAGCAGTATTTCTAGGGCTAGAATATGTTTCGGCTTAATCTCTGTCTTTATGCCGCCTCGGACTTGCTCTTTTAGCAATTCAACAAATTTCGGGCTTTTCAAAAACCGCTTGAGATACTCGATATGAATCCTATTTTCATCAAACGTATAAGATGAATAGTGAATAGTCGCCGTGACGGGTTCTGTTCCTTCATAAATGCCCAACGCACCTTTCGAAACATTTATCCCTGAAATCACCAAGTCGCCACTATGCACCAAAATCATGTTGGTTTGGCTGGGTTTACTTCCAACATGAAACCCACCTTGAAAATCAATTTTTTCTATGCGCTTCAGACCAGTTAATTCCTCTGAGTTAGGCTTATATTTTCCCTCTCGCTCAAACAAGAACTCGCTTACTTTCGTTTTCTTCCACGTACTCACACCAACTCCTTGCGAAGTTGCTCAAGTAACTCATCACTTTTTGCAAAAGACTGATGTAACATCTCTAATAACTCAGCACTGGCATACTGCTTTTCTACGCCCGCCCGATGAGGATTCTTGATGTCGAGATTCCAACCGTTTTTTTTGATAGTACTTATATCGACCTGCCACGCATAATCATTTTCTTCTCGTTTATTCCACCATCGCTTTAGGTTTTCGAACTCAGTCAATTGAATGTTTTTTGTTTTAGAATAAGCTTTGTAACCTTCAGGAAGCTTGTGCTCCCAGTACCAAATTTTCTTAGTTTCTTCCCCCTTAGTAAAAAAGAGAAGATTAGTCGCAACAGAGGCATATGGCTGGAAGACAGAGTTTGGTAATCGAATTATCGTATGGAGATTGCAATCCTTCAGCATCTTCAGACGAACACGCTCTTTGACGCCATCACCTGTCAACGATCCATCAGGCAGAACGATGGCGGCTCTACCACCCTGTTTTAAAAGATGGATTATTAAAATCAAAAATAGATCCGCCGATTCCTTGGTGCGATAGGTCTGCGGAAAATTATTTTCGTTATTGTTAGAAACAACACCACCAAATGGAGGATTCGCGAGAATAACGTCCACACGATCTCTTCTCGTATATTCCGTTAAAGGTAGTTCCAACGAGTCCCCATATCGTATGGAGGGAGTTGTAATATCGTGCAAAATGAGGTTTGTATTTGCGAGCAAATAAGGAAGTGGTTTGTACTCCCAACCACAGACATTTTTGCCGATACAATTACGCTCAGAGACGTTCTTCGCAGTGTGTTTCAGATGCTCAATAGTAGCAGTCAGAAAGCCACCTGTGCCGCATGATGGATCGAGCACAGCTTCTCCATGCTGTGGATCGACTAATTCAGTAATTAGATCAGTTATCGCGCGGGGGGTATAAAATTCACCTAACGTTCCTGCGCTTTGCAATTCGCTTAGGAATGTTTCATATATTTGTCCAAAGACATGCTTGTCTTTGCTGTTGTTGAAATCGATTTCATTGAGCTTGTTGATAACCTGCCGAAGATGTATTCCCGACTTCATATAGTTGTAGTTATTATCGAATACTTCATGCACCAAGAGGGCACGTTTATTTCCTGTTGAAAGATCGATACGTGATAGCGTTGGGAACAATTTTCGATCAACAAACATTAGAAGCTCATCTCCAGTCATGCCTTCATCATTGCCTGCCCATTCATCCCAATGAAGCTCTGGAGGTATCGGCGAGATGTAATCATCATCCAGCAGTTCCAACTCTTTGTCTTTATCACTGAAAACCTTTAGGAAGAGCATCCAGCCCAATTGGAGAATGCGTAGCTCATCGCTCCCAGTCCCCGTGTCCTGTCGCATGATCTTTCTTGTTGATTTAACTATTCCTGAAATATTGCTCATGCGTTAAGCTCCCCAATGCTCTTTTTCGTAGGCGCTTTGCTCTTCGCGGCTCAATGGTTGTGATGAACAGCCTGATCGAACAAAGAAATCCTCTTTGCCTTCGAAATTGATGAATACCGGCTTGCTACTCTTGGCGACGCTAATTCGGCATATCTGAACATCGTTATAAACAGGAAAAGTCACTCTTATGTGTGTGCTGTAGCCTCCGCCGATGAATTTTTCGATTATTTCGACAAGATGCAGTTCGAAGCCGTCAATGTTCTTCTTACTTAGTGTTTCTATATCATCCGTAAGACCCAGGGCACCCTGTTCATCGTCAATACCAATGAACAAGTCTCCTCCTTCACTGTTGAGAAATGCGGCAATCGTTTTGCCAACAAAGTATTCGAGCTTCTTATTTACGGACTTCGCCCGCAGGTCATACCTAAGCGTGGATCTGAATTCGACCCTGTCACCTTCGCCAACCGTCACTAACTCCTGAACCTCTTCGTTAGCTGGTTCCTTGTGGTTAAGGTCAATGCGCGATTTCAACTCGTTGAAGATACGCTTCGCGCGCGCGTTCAGGAACGTATCGTATTCGTCACTATCAATACCAAAGCCATTGATATCAATAAAATGGGAATTCAGCGCCATATTAATATCGGAGTTTTCATCGCTGAAATCACCGATATAACTGGATGGCGCTCTCGCCCGAATAGTGTGCTTGTTCAGGCGATCACTGACAAAAGTGATGTTGACAAGGCTATTACCATTCGAGACATCTTTGTTTTCAAGATACTTCTTTGGAAAGAAGTGATGGTAGTTTCTGCTACTGGCAATTTTTAACCACGAATTGTCAAGAATGACTTTCCCGTTATCCTGAAAATCCTTTGGCTCCTGATATGCCAAGAGGCAAAGTACGGCTTTACAGTAGCTGTTTCCCGTACTGAAATTGGTCTCAATGAGCGCTTTAGGCGAATCAAGATCAACTGCGATGTCACTATAGTCGGGACGCTGATTCTTGAATATCAGGTCAATTCGTTTTATATCCCGCGCTAGTCGCGACTCCGTTGAGCTTGAATAGCGATACGATAGAGACATTCTCCAGAAATATTCTTCCAGATACTTCCGTTGGTTGGACTCCGGCTTTTTCTTGTTCAGGAAAAAGAAGTAGGCAAAGGGCACCAAAAGCGAGTCATACGGAAGCAGTTGCGATACCGGAATTCGATATGTTGTCCGAAAATAGTCAATACTGTCCTTGAGAGCGGAGATTGCATCTTCCCAATTTTCAATAATAGCTTGCTTGTCGAGCGCCAGAATTGTCTTTCTCTTGCACTCCTTGGTTCGGCTAAGAACCAGCGAAAGCAAACTCAGAATTACAGTACTGGATATGCCCTCATAATTGATGGCCTCCAGTTCTTTAATGAAGGCTTCCCAATTCGCCTGCATATCGAACTTCTGCTCTTCGTCATAAGTCTTCGCAGACATAATCTCGAAGAGTGTGAGCGTCTGGCCGCCCGTATTGATGCGCGTAAACACTTCAATAGCAGAATCAATATCCTCTTTTCGTAGGACAACTGTAGAAAACTCGTAACTATCAAACGCGCGGGAATATGCGTCTATCAAATCCAGTTCATCTTCGCTGAACTCCTCGGAAAACTCTTTCGCCTTGCTGTAACTGAAATTCAAGACATCAAACAAAGAGATATACTTTTTTCCGGTTGGCTCGGCTGTAATGACTTGATCGTCATTCTCGCCAAGGTTTTTATCGAGGTTCACGACAATACCGCTATAGTACGTTATCTTCTTTTCGCCTGTCTTTTGAATCTTCGCACCAAGGTACGCGGCAAAAAGTGACGTTATTCGTTGCTGACCATCAAGGACATACTGCACTTTTGTACCATCAGGTGTTTCCGGTATATCAAGATTTCCAACATTCTTGATATCGTTAATCCGCTCATTGGTCTGCCAAAGAATAAATGTTCCTATCGGATAACCTTTCAGAATGCTGTCCAATAACTTGGCCGTCTTGTCGATACTCCAGACAAACTCTCGTTGAAATTTCGGAATCTTGATAATCCCTTTCTGAATCTCGTTTATGAGATCAGAGTATTTCTTTGAGTCCGGTTTGGGTTGTTCAAATTTTTTCATTACTTCCTGTTCACGCAGCACTGTAGATTGCCTGCTCTAAATTGGTAACGGCCATCATGTATTGATTCTTACCACCGAATAAACTGACAATTTCAATTGGCGTTCCGATTTCGTCGAATGGATTCACCGTCAGAATCTTGATATCTTCGATGTTCTCGATTCCTTCATCAGCGTATTTATCTAACAACGCTTTGAGCACTTTCTTGGCTTGCTTCCCATACTGTGTGAAGTAGTCGCGCTTCTTCACATTGTTAGCTCTCTCGGCTCTCGTGAGCGGCGGTTGGTCGAATGCCGTATGACAGATCAAGTCAAAGATATCCATTTCTTTACTGATCGCTTCTTTGAGGTTTTCGAATACGATTCCTTGCTCAGTTAGCTCATCGATAACGGCTTGCTTTCTATCTGCTGAATTCCATTCATTCAGAAACTCATCCAGAGAAGCGAATTGTTCCCTGACTTTTTGTCTGGTGTAGTCTCTCAGGCTTCCCGTGATCAGCTTCCCGTTTCCATCCATATACTGAACGCGCTCATTTAGAACAGCGACATTGACACCATTGACGTAATATTTGGGTCTCGGCTCACCTATGATTTCGCCGCCAGCTGTAATCTCAGGCTCCTGCGGTATTGGATCGAAGATCAAGGTATCACCGTCTTCATCTACCACATCGTCAGCATCTTCGATTTCTTCTTCGTAAGTATCAAACTCATCTGAGTCGTCGAGTTCTTTGAATCTGACAGGATCACCATCAAAGTCAGGATCGGCGAATAAATCGGTGACATTGCGAAAATCCATAATTGTGAAGAATCTTTTGCCGTATTCTTCATTGATGCGTGTGCCCCTTCCAATGATTTGTTTAAACTCGGTCATTGAACCTATATTGCTATCAAGGACGATTAGTTTGCAGGTCTGGGCATCGACTCCGGTCGTCATTAGCTTGGAAGTCGTTGCAATAACCGGATACACCTCTTCGGGGTTTATGAAATTATCCAGCTCTCGCTTACCCTCATGATTGTCACCCGTGATCTGCATGACGTACTTGCTATTGCTTGCCATAAGATCACTGTTTGCATTAGCAATGGCCGCACGCATTCTTTGTGCGTGATCAATGTCAGTACAAAAAATAATGGATTTGTCGAACCGGTTGGTTTTCTTCAAGAAATTCGTCACCTTGTCCGCGACAGTTTGTGTTCGCTCATCTATTACAAGGTTTTTGTCAAAGTCCTTTCGATTATATATTCGGTCCTCTACATGAAGACCTTGTATATCAGTCTTACCCATTTCTGGTCGCCATCCTTCTAGGTCAACATTTAACCCAACCCGGAACACTTTATATGGTGCGAGGAAACCGTCTTGAATCCCTTCTTTGAGCGAATATGTGTAAAGCGGTTCGCCAAAATACTCCGTGCTAGAAACCGTTTCTGTCTCCTTTGGTGTTGCAGTCAGGCCGATATGAGTTGCGCTGTTGAAGTAGTTTAAAATTTCACGCCAAGCACTATCTTCCGCTGCGCTACCTCGGTGGCACTCGTCAATAACAATCAGGTCAAAGAATTCAGGACTGAATTCCCGATAGGCATCTTTGTCTTCGTTGTAGTCCGTGAGACCTTGATAGAGTGCCAGATAAATTTCATAGGACTTATCTATTTGTTTACGCTTCACGACCGTCATTTTGTTTTTGAAATGACGGAAGTCGCCGCGCTTGGTTTGGTCAATGAGGGCGTTTCTATCAGCAAGAAACAATATGCGCTCCTTAGTGCCACTCTTCCATAAACGATGAATGATCTGAAATGCCGTGTACGTTTTACCCGTACCCGTAGCCATGGTCAGTAGAATTCGAGACTGACCTTTCGCAATCGCCTCAACGGTTCTGTTGATAGCAATTTGCTGGTAGTAACGCGGGTTTCTTCCCGAACCATCGAAGAAGTAGTCTTGGGCACTAATTTTTGCTTGTTCTTCTGTTTGAATACCCTTGTACTTCTTATAGCGTTGCCAGAGTGTCTGTGGGGGTGGGAAGTTGTCGAGCGTTAACTCCCTTTCAATGTTTCCGTCACTACATGTTCGATCATGCTCGTAGAAAGCATCGCCATTGCTGCTGTAAACAGTTGGGATGTCGAGAATTCTCGCGTAATCCAGTCCTTGTTGAATTCCATCATTAACGGAGTGCTTATTGTCCTTGGCTTCGATGATTGCAATAGGAATATTGGGCCTATAATAGAGAATGTAGTCCGCTCGTTTCCTCTTGCCTCTGGTAGTCA
This sequence comes from Arenicellales bacterium, assembly GCA_965214615.1. Classification (GTDB taxonomy): domain Bacteria; phylum Pseudomonadota; class Gammaproteobacteria; order Arenicellales; family JAJDZL01; genus CBDAUN01. Next base: position 1,224,309 of record OZ243952.1, on the reverse strand, counting down.
AATTGCCCTTGACGTAGATTCTTCCATCCGTAAATGACACTTCTTCGCGGATTTGCGTCTGCATATCCCAACCCGCTTTCTCCAGAGCAGGGCTAATGAATTTGGAGCAAATATCTCGTTCCGATAAGTCCTTTTTAGATACCATATGCCAGTTCGCTTAAAATCAGTTGTATAAACACATACTGCTATTTTTCCATTCGCCTTACGTGGTTCTATCCATTTCTCAATATCCTCTTTTTTGAACCGCCAACTACCACCAACTTCAAATCTAGGAACCTTGCCTTCTGCGGCAAATCGGCACGCAGTTTTCTCAGCCAGTTTCAGGTACTCAGCGACTTCTTTAAGGTCAATATTTCGTCGTTCATGAATTTTTCCAACAAAGCGATTGTGTGAGAATAATTGAATATTGAGGAATCGACAACAATAAAGTAATACACTTTAAATATAGTTTTTATTCTGTTGTTTTAGATAACTATTATTATTTATCAAACCACAAGATTCAAGTTTAAAATATGCAGCAGCGGTGACAAGCTTGGAGAATCCTTCAATTTGACGCAGCAATGTCCGACTCGCTCAAATAACGGACAAATTCCTCAGGCATATCCCATATTCGAAGCTCGTCCCCCCGACTCGGGTCTCGCTTGCCCCAGAATCGAACCTCATACCCGGAAACGCAGAGCCGTTCTCCGACGCCTACCGTGTGGCTCACCTTGAACGTCTTGCGTGTCCAAGCATCGATTCGGCTGACGATCGTCGCCTCATCACCCCATTGAACCGGATACTTGAAATCAGCGTGGGTTTCGATCAGAGGAAATCCTTCAATACCGTGTCGTTCCATCATTTCCCTCTGACCGAATCCGTGATGCTCCATCAGGGCCTGTGATCCGGCATCGAACCAGCTGTAGAAATTCGGATAGAAAATGATCCCGGCAGGGTCGCACTCACCCCACTGCGCTGTTCTATTCCACGTCAATTTCATCGCGCTGCATTCCTTCGATTTGCTCGATCAGGCTGTGACGCCGGACTTTGCCGTTCTGCGTCCTGGGCATCCTCGGTATCGCCCGGATCCAGCTTGGCTGCATCAGACGTTCCAGATGAATGTTCAAATATAACTGCATTTGCTTGCACGCTTTTGAATGTTCGACACTGCCGGACGGCACAAAGAACAGTGCGGCACGCACAGTGCCGTCGACATCAGGTGCGCTGACCACGGCCGACTCAACCGACATTCCGGATCTGACGCACGCTTCTTCAATCGCCCTCAGACTGACCCACCTGCCCGAGACCTTGATCAACTCGTCCTCCCTGCCCTGATGGAACCAATTTCCCTGCGCATCCCGGAGGAAAAGATCCCCGGTGTTGAACCATCCGTCCTGCAATCTAGCTGCGGATTCATCGGACCGGTTCGCATAGCGCGAGAAAATGAACGGATAGCGGACATGCATCAGCCCGGGTTCGCCCGAATCGCAATCCAGCATCTCATCGCCTTTGCTGAGCCGGACCTGTATCTGCGGCATAGGTCTTCCCACTGATCCGGGCGGCGTGTCGCGGCCGTTTCCGGCAAAGCACAGAAACAAAGTTTCAGAACAACCGAATGTATTGATGACCGGCACGCCTGTCGCGTCCAGCCAGCCGCGCTGGACAGCGCCAGGCAAATGCTCGCCGGCTGAAGCATACAGTCTCACCGAATCGGCTTTCTCCAGCAATCCGTCATCCTTGCCGCCAAGCAGATACCGGTAGATTGTCGGCACCGAGAATACGAAATCCGGATTGTGGTACCGAATGACTGCGCTCACCGATGCCGGCGTCACCCAGTCCGGGTGTAGAAAAACGCAGGCGCCCAGCCGCAGCGGCGCGATCAGCCCGTTGGCAAGCGCATAGGCAAACGATATCTTGGAGGTGCAAAATACCAGGTCCCCTTGCTGAACGTTCATTACATCCTTGTGAAACCACTCGCAACGCCCTATGTCCTTGTGGGTGTGCACAATCGCCTTCGGCCTGCTCGTCGTGCCGGACGAATAGACCCACAGAGCTTCGTCCCCCGGACTGCGACTGCACACATCAAGTCCCAACGCGGTCGTCTCGGATTGATCCATGCCGGCGACCAGTTCATCAAGTTGCTTCATCCTGAGCCGGGTGCCGGCGCGACTTTGCGCCTGACGGCACCTGAAGGCGAATCCGCCGTCAAATACAACCGCTTTGGCTTCGCTGTCTCGCAATACATGGGCCAAATCGTCCGCGTCGCAACGCGTGGAAACCGCTATTGCGACAGCGCCGAGCTTCATGGCTGCAAAGTAGGTCGCAACAAAAACCGGCGTATCCGAGCACAGGAATACGACCCGGTCGTCTTCGCCAAGGCCGCTACCGCGCAAGTTTTGCGCTATGAACCCAATATGGCTGCACAGCTGAGCATAGGACCAGACTCCGTTGTCCCACCGCAAGGCCGGAAGTGCGCTGAATTGCGCCAGGCTTCGGTCGTTAAACAGCTGCTCGACAATATTCATCGCGCATTCATATGAGCCTGTTGATCAATTCGGACATTCAGTCGGTTCATGTCAATCTCGCATGCAGATTCGCCGCCGGGCGAACCGCTCCGCCACGCGCCCGCCGACAAATTTCCGACAGCATCAAAAGCATATCGTCAAAAGCATCGCCGGTTTCACACAAATTTCAACGCCTTGGAGCAAATCAGCCGCAATTGATTCGGCGCCTGTGCTATCGCAGCGATTTGCAGATGACGTTCGACCTGTGCGCAAAACACTATACTATAGGGCCAAATAATCTTGGAAATCGGACATCGGCACGTTCGAACTTGGATCAGGCGGCGCTGTCTATACCACTGTCTTTCGATAATCGAGCCGGAGTCGTAATCAGACCCCAATTGAACATGCCAATGCGAAAATCAACGCTCATCGCCACGCTCATCGCCACGGCAGTTTGCTTCACGTCAGCTACCGCAGTCGCTCAGCAGCTGGAAGATCAATTTGACAGCGTCACCCCTTCGCCTGCCCCGTATTCGTCGATGAGGCTTGCCGGGGGCGGAACACTGCCCCGAGAGCAACTTCTCGGCAAAGTCGTGCTGGTCAACTTCTGGGCCACCTGGTGTCCGCCATGCGTCGAGGAACTGCCCACCATGCAGAATGCATGGGACAAATACAGCACCGACGATTTCGAGATTATCGCTGTCGCTGTCGCTGAAACCGACTCGGCAGTCACAGATTTTCTAAGCCGGCTGGACACGAAGCTCAAGTTCCCGCTCGCACTGGACGAAAACCTCGCAATCTTCAACGCCTGGAACGTACGCGGACTGCCGACCAGCTTTCTAGTGGATCGCCAAGGGAATATTCGGCACAAGGCAGTCGGCGGACGCAATTTTGACTCAGCCAACATTGATGGCATAATTCGGGCATTGATTGAACCATGAGGCTTTGATGCCAAAAGTCTCAGCGGTGCGCAGATGGGCCTGTCGCAAGCGAGACTCCTGCTATGTTGCCCGACACCTACCGTCCAAAAGTCATTGTGACCAAGATCGGCCTTGACGGCCACGACCGCGGCAGCAGAATCGTTGCCGCGCAGTTGCGCGATTCGGGCATGGAGGTCATCTATACGCCACCGTGGCAATCGATCGAAGCGGTGATACGGCTCGCGCAGGATGAAGATGCCGATGTCATCGGACTCAGCTGCCTCGCTACGGACCATCTTTTAATTCCCGAACTGATGTCGAAATTGAAATCGGCCGGACTGCAGCACATCCGGGTCGTAGTCGGCGGAATCATACCGACCGACGATGAAGCCGATCTTCTGAATGAAGGCGTCAGCAGGGTCTTTCACCCCGGCGCGGCGCTTGCAGAGATTTCAGAGTCTGTAGAATCCCTCGCACGAGATGCGCGCATGGACGCAATCAAACTCCACTAAGGAAAATGGCCATGAAGCAATCTGCCGTGACACCGATAAAACAGTCCGTAGAAGATTCGGCGCAAGATGCCTGGCAAGATCAATACGACAGCCGCCTGCCCGACGAGCCCGAAATCAGGAACCGCTCAGGCATTTCGATCAAGCCCCTGTATACCCCGGATGACTGGGATGGAAGCGACTACCACAACAGCCTCGGATTTCCGGGCCAAGTGCCGATGACACGGGGCATCTATCCGACGATGCATCGCGAGCGGCCCTGGAGCCAGCGCCAGCTGATCGGGTTCGGAGCACCCCTAGACTACAACGCACGGTTGCGCGAACTTCTTGAAGCCGGCACTACGGCTGTCAGCCTGATCCCCTGCAATTCGGTCTACCGCGGCTTCGACATCGATGAAGTCGACCCGAAACTACTTGGCACCTGCGGCGTCATGGTCAATTCCATCGACGACATGGACCGATGCTTCGACAGCGTCGATGTCGGCTCGATTTCAACCGCCATGAATGACCCGTCGCCGTTTACGCTGCTCGCACTGCTCTTGGCGACAGCCAAGAAACGCGGAATCGGATGGGACCGGATTTCCGGAACATCGAATCAGAGCGACTACCTGTCGCATTACATAGCCAACCACATGTTCTTTCGAATCTCGCTGGAAGGCTCGCGCAGAATACTGGTCGACCATATCGACTTCTGTCAACGCGAAGTGCCGAACTGGAATCCGCTATCGATCGTCGGGCAGCACATGCAGCAAGCCGGAGCGACACCCGCTCAGGCCATGGCATACACACTGAGCAGCGCCGTCCAGTATGCGCAAGACTGCATCGCACGCGGCCTGAATCCGGAACTCTTCCTTGAACGGTTCACATTCTTTTTTGACATTTCGATCAGCTTCTTTGAAGAGATCGCAAAGCTGCGCGCCGGGCGCAGAATCTGGCAGCAGATCGTCCGCGAACGATTCGAGGTGGCGAACCCGAAAACCTGGCGGTTGAAGTTTCACGGTCAAACCTCAGGCTCGGACCTGACCCGCCAGCAGCCTTTGAACAATATCGCAAGGGTCACGGTTCAAGCCATGGCCGGCGTCTTTTCAGGGCTGCAATCGCTGCATACCGATTCATATGACGAAGTCCTGAGCACTCCGACCAAGGAAGCCGCCCGAATCGCAGTATCAACCCAGAACATAATTCGCGAAGAAGCGCATTTGGCCGATGTCATTGATCCGCTGGCCGGATCCTACTACGTAGAATCTCTGACCGACGCCATGGAGACAGAAATCCGCGACACCATGAACCGGGTCGAACAAGCCGGCGGCATGTTCGATGCAGCCGGCCAAGGGCTGGTTCAGCAATGGATCGGCGAATCCGCCTCTGAGTTTCAGCGGCAAGTCGAAGCAGGCGATCAGACAATCGTGGGCGTCAACAAGTATGCCGACCCGAACGAAACACCAACGGTCGCGCCATTGAAGCGCCCGAGTGCGGACAGCATTGACAAACAGCTTGCAGTGCTTGCCGAATTCAAGGCAAGCCGAAGCAGGTCTGCGGCAAACTCCGCCCGATCACAGTTGCAGCGCGCGGCCCAGGACGAATCAGAAAATATCTTCGCGGCAATCGTTTCAGCAGTCGGCAACGGCCTCACGCACGGCGAGGTCGTTGGCGAGCTTCGCAGCGAACTCGGATACGGTCAGCCCAGAATCGTTCCATGACCGACTCGATTGACGGCCTGGCGCTCCGGGACCCGATGACCCATTCAGCGGGAATCAAAGATCGCAAATCGCTCGCTCGCACCATTACAGCGGTTGAGAACAACCTCGACGGGGCGGACGCAATTCTGGAACAGATTGAAGGCCTCACCGGCAACGCGCACGTTGTCGGATTCACCGGACCGCCAGGTGTCGGCAAATCGACCCTCATCGACAAATGCATTTTCGAAATTCGAAAAGCCGGCAAATCTGTCGCCGTAGTCGCTGTCGATCCGAGCAGCGATATCAGCGGCGGCGCAATTCTTGGCGACCGGCTTCGCATGGCCGAGCACACCCTGGACGAACACGTCTTCATTCGCTCAGTCGCTTCACGAGGCCAACTGGGCGGCGTTTCCGCTGCCACCGTCAACATTGTCAACCTGCTTGATGCGGCAGGCTGGGACAGAATCATTGTCGAAACCGTAGGCACGGGTCAATCGGAAATCGATGTGTCAAGAATTGCTGACACCACGGTAGTCATTCAGGCTCCGGGGTATGGCGACGGAATACAGGCAATCAAGGCAGGACTGCTGGAAGTAGCCGACGTATTGGCAGTCAACAAGGCCGACCTGCCGGATGCCGGCCGGGTCGTTACCGAACTGAGACAGGCAGTATCGCTTCGCTACAGCGAAACGAAGCCCGATGTGATCAAAACCTCGGCATCAGATCATTCCGGCATCGTCGAGTTGACTGAATTGATCGAGCAGCATGGCAGAAACTTGCGCCAAAGAAGCGATTTCGTTCCTGCGGCGAAGCGAATGCGATATTTTTCCGCGCACCTGATCGCCAGCGCCGTGGAGCGCGGAATCAGCGATTCAGACGACGGCCGATTGAACGAACTGCGCAGGCAAATTCAATCCGGAGCAATCGACGGACAGGCTCTGGCAAACGCCATATGGAGGTGCCTGCAACCCAAAAGCCGCTAAGGCCGGCCGGACTCTGCCGGCAACGGCCACCTTCGCTCAATCGCGAAACAGATTGCGGCCGCCGTATTCGTCGATAATCTGCCTGCCCTTGAATACGGAGTGATCGCATGCGGTCTTGAAATCGGCGTGCGTATCGGCACGAATGAAAAATTGCTCCTGCCATTGCCCGCTTTCGTCGCACTTTCGGATATAGCCGGCTGTATGAAAACTGCCTTTTTCCTTGCGCGGCGCAGGCTGTATGACGTAGCCCTCATGCTCGACACTCTCGGCCGACGATCCCGCTGCTGCCTCGGAACTGTCCGAACCCTTTCCAAATAACTTGCGGAGCATACCCATGTCGCCTCCTTCGCGATTCCAATCACGTCGTACGACCCAAATCTTCCGGCTGAACACAGCCGTAACTGAATTGACAATTATAATGCCAATGAATTGAACGTCGATTCGCATCGAACGCGCCGTGTGCGTACGGACGGATTGACGACTGAAAAAACGGGCGCGGAACGATTCGCTGCAATCGGCAAGCCAAAGGCGCAGCTGATATGCGGCGATCCTGGCACTTTCAGTTAAAATCAAATACCGCCTGCGGTCATTCCTGCCGCAACTGTAGAGCGACAATTGAACCGGAACATATCAATGGACTTAAAATTTGAATCTTTTCGCGGCGTCGTCTATCCATGGCACTGCGACCATCAGGGACATATGACGGTCATGCACTATGTCGGAATGTTCGATGCGGCATTCTGGCATCATGTTGCCACTTTCGGCTTCACTCCGGAATTCCTGACAAGCAACAGCCTCGGGTTCGCCGATGTCCGCGACGTACTCGAATACAAGGCGGAACTGCCTGTGGGCAGCCTCGTGGCGATTGAATCCCGGCTGACTCGAATCGGAGGAAAGTCGTTCACTGCGCTGCATGAAATGTACAACTCGTCCACAGGCGAAGTTGCAGCGACTTCGGAAAAGACCAGCGCATTCTTCAACCTGCAACAGCGTCAGGCGGAAACGATCCCGGCCGAGCAGCGATCCACCATGGAAGCCCTGCTGGCTGGAAACTAGCACGAAATTGCCTCATTCGAACACCGCCGCAGTTCATATAATTGGCCTAAAGCCCCGATAGCTCAGCTGGACAGAGCAGCCGCCTCCTAAGCGGCAGGTCAGACGTTCGAATCGTCTTCGGGGCGCCACCCTTGCGCCTCAGGCACATGCCCTTGCACTCCGCGCCGAGTTGCCACTCGCCCAGGCCAAATCGACCTGTCAGTAACTTTGTGGATAGTAAAAATTACTTTTTAGTAATTTAGTGGTAGAAAATCAATGTCCGTCTCGGAACCGTTAAATGAGCATATATATTGTTTTTTATCAAATACTTATATGGATTAACTAAATTATGTTTACAAAAGTGGCACGTAAGTGAGGAATGCTGTCTCAGCGTTGGGTGTGAATATCTTTTTGCTGAACTGCCCTATCCTGCGCGCGTTTTATCTTAGTATTAATTATTGATTTCATGGAATATTAGCGGCTGCCATACGCCGGTCAGCCGCGCACCTTGTTGAGTGTCAGCAATGCGATTCCAGCGCCTGCAAGGAATATCAGAAATGTAATTGCGGCGCCTGACTGCGCCGACAGGCCTTCGAGGATTACGATATAGCTGATTGATTGCTGAATGACAAAGTACAGCAGACCGACAACGACTCCGAGAAACGTGTAGAAACTCGTACCGGATCTGCGGCCGCCCTTGAATCCGAATGGCACAACGCAGGTCACCATCAGTACCGAGGACAGCGGAATCACCAGACGATTCCACGACGCAACTTCGAATGTATCGGCATTCTGTCCATTCGAATTGAGGAAGGCGGCTATCTCATTCAACTGCCGGAATGACAACTGCTCCGGCGGCCAATGCAGCGATTTGAGCATCAGCGAGGTCACTGATACGGGAAACACCATTCCGGAGACCTTTTCGCTTTTCAGGTGACCGTCGTCAAAATCATAGCGCACCGCATTGAGCAGATAAAGAGTCTGCTCCTTGTCAATGATCCTGCCCAGCCTGGCATCGACCCGGGTCTTCAATGCGCCGTCGTCTGAAACTTCGTATATCGTCACGCCATTAAGTTCCCCGAACTGATCAATATCGGAATAGCGAAGAAAATACTTGCCGTCGCGAATCCACGTGTCGGACCTTTGGACTGATTTTCCGCTGCGCGCATCATTTTCTATTCGAATTTGATCCCTCGCACGCTCGCTGAACGGAACCAGAATCTCGCCAAACAAGGAGACTACAGCGGCGATCACGGCAGCAAGCCCGATAGCAGTCGCCGAAATGCGAAAACGCGAAAAGCTGCCTGCCTGCAATGCGACCAATTCGGAATGACGCGACAGCGTGGCTAGGCCCAGCAAAGTGCCGATGATCAAAACCATCGGCATCAGTTCGTAGATCTGACGAGGCAGCGACAAGGCGAGCAAGTACACGATTGTAATGACATCGCTTTCGACCGCATACTGATCAAGCAGTTCGAGCAGTGCGACAAACGAATACAGGCAAAGCAGCCAGAATCCTGCCATGCAGCACTTGCTGAAAATTTCAGAACTGACATGTCTGTCGATCAATTTCATGGAATCTACAGCCTTGAATGAAAAATCGAAGGCAGGGGCTTGCGATTTTCCAGAAATCTAATGATGATCAGCACCGTCAAAGTAAATGCCAATCCATGAATCAGCATAAGCATGACATACGCATACTCGGTCTGATTGCGAATCTGCTGTATCGCGAAACCGATCAAGGAACTGTACATAAAATAAGATCCAATCGCAGACAGCATATTAATGCCAATTCCGTTTCCTAGCGGAACAGATCCCATGACAAATGCCGCGCAGGCGATGATCGGAATCATGATCAGCTTGGATATCCGCCACCAAAACTCTGCAGCATCATCGACGTTTTGCGATTTCCACAATTCGCCGAAACTCTTGCCTGCAGGATTGATGCGGATCTGAACCGCCGAATAAGGATCCAGGTTCATCCGCAGCGAGCGAAAATCCATGGTCTCATAGTCCGATTTGCCGCTGTCGGCGATGTACTGCACACCATCGTCCAGCGACAGGATCCGATTGCCTGCAACGGCATCGGTAACAATCTGCCCTGAGCGCGCAATGGTGACTATGTCTTGCCCGTCATCGTGGGATTCCAGATGAAACAGCCGGAACTCATCAGGCTGATCGGAATCGGTTGCACCAAAAAATACAACCCGCCTGCCGTCGTTCGAACTGACAAATTCGCCTTGTTCAAACAGTACATGCTTTGAATCGTTCTTGAATTCCTGCAGCATGCCTTCGTAGGTGCGTTCAGCCGCCGGCGCTAGAAACAGCGTCAAGGGCGCAATCAGGGAAAACGCGCCTGCAATAATCAGAGACAGGCTGATCACAAAGTGAAACGGTCCCACGCCGCTGGTTGCATACACCGTGATCTCCCTGTCGCGATTCCATCGAATGAGCACCAGGAGAATGGCTACAAACAGTACAGGCGCAAGGATGACGTCGACGAATGAGATTAGCTTCAGGCCCAGAAGGGTAAACAAGTCGTCCGAAGGAACATTGCCGCTGACCGCCCGCCGCAGCAATGCGGCGATCTTTCCGATCACGTAGATTCCAATGGCAACCAGAGCAACCACTCCGGAGGTGGAGAGTGTTTCAACGATAAGCGTTCGCTCGAAAAGACGCATTCTGTGTCAACTGCCGTGCCTGTGAATTCAAAATCGCCCATGCAACGCCATGACATCGCCGCCGCGCCGCTCGCCCTGTACAAATTGCATGTTCGTTCTGCTACAATTTACCACCGTACTCAACCCACAGCCAAGACGGAATCGATAATATGCCTGTTCAGTTTACTTCCAATCGCAATACTGTTTCCAACTGCAGTGCCGGCTACCTTGTTGCCGGCATCTACGACGACAGCGATTTTACATCTGTCGCCAAGCGAATTGACGAACTGTCGGGCGACGTCGTAACGCGCTTGCTGTCAAACAAGGATTTGAGCGCAAAGGTCGGTTCCTGTGCAATTATCTCCCCTGTTGAAGGGCTCAAGAGCAAACGCGTATTGCTGGTACGTCTGGGCAAGAGAAAGAAATTCGATGCCGATGCCTTTCAAAAGGCGATGACCGGCGCCGTCAGTCACCTGGCGTCATGCACGGCAGACAGCGTAACGGTTTTTCTTGACGATATGGAATTGGAGCAGCGCGACATCCAATGGCAGGCCAAGCGGGCCGTAGAGATTTTGAGTGCCGGCCTTTACGTATTCAACCAGACGAAATCAAAAAAGAAGCGTGCCAAGCGCTGGCGCATTCAACTGGCGACAGAATCATTCGGCCAGGTCAAGGCAATTCGATCCGGAGTCCAAATCGGCAAGTCCGTCGGCGCCGGCGTCAGCCTGGCCAGGGATCTCGGAAACCTTCCAGGCAATATTTGCACCCCCACCTACCTTGCCAAACGTGCCGGCGAGCTGGCCAGCTACGACAACGTCGAAGTCGAAGTTCTTGAAGAGTCAGACATGGAGGAACTGGGCATGGGCTCGCTGCTCTCCGTTTCAAGAGGCAGCCGCGAGCCGGCGAAATTGATCCTGATTCATTACAGCGGCGGCAAATCAGGCGAACGTCCGATCGTACTGGTCGGCAAAGGGCTGACATTCGATGCCGGCGGGATATCGATCAAGCCCGCCGGAGCGATGGACGAGATGAAATTCGACATGTGCGGCGGCGCCAGCGTCATCGGGGCGATGAGCGCATTGGCCGAGTTGCAACTGCCCATCAACGTAATCGGTGCAGTCCCGAGCAGTGAAAATCTCCCCGACGGCGCGGCGAACAAGCCAGGCGACATCGTCACCAGCATGTCCGGCACAACCATCGAAATCCTCAATACCGATGCCGAAGGCCGTCTCATACTGTGCGACGCCCTGACCTATGTCGAGCGATACAGACCCGACACCGTAATCGACGCTGCGACGCTGACCGGAGCCTGCGTGATCGCACTGGGAAAGTTTCCAAGCGGCCTGTTCACTCCCGACGACAGGCTTGCACATGAGCTGGAGCGCGCCGGAGAAGTCAGCGGCGACCGCGTGTGGCGGATGCCGGTGTGGGATGACTACCAGAGTCAGCTGTCCAGCAACTTCGCCGATATCGCCAACATCGGCGGACGGGACGCCGGCGCCGTGACTGCGGCATGCTTTCTCGCCCGTTTTACAAAGAAGCTTCGATGGGCGCATCTGGACATTGCGGGGACCGCATGGCTTCAAGGCAAGCAGAAAGGCTCGACTGGCCGGCCGGTTTACCTTTTCGTTCAATATTTGCTGGATCGATGTGATGCCGGCACTCGCGGATTGTTTCCGGACAATCGCCGATGACATCCGCTGTTATTTTCTACCGTCTCAAATCGCAGCGCGACTTTGGAAAGACACGGCTGGTCTGCAAACTCGTTGAAACCGCATTCAATCGCGGCCACAAAGTCTTCGTCGCGACCGCCGACGAGGAAAAAAGCCGCGAACTTGACCGCTGGCTATGGACGTATTCCTGGTCAAGCTTCATCCCGCATGCAATTCAGTCCGGCGAAACGGAAGACCTTGACAAGTACCCGGTTCTCATCGGACATTCGCCGCCGGTTGGCGCCCAGACCGACGTGCTGCTGACAACTCTTGACGAAGTCCCGGATTTTGCGGCGCAGTTCGACCGGATTGTCGACCCTGTCGATGCCGGGACCAGTGAAGCGCAGCTCGCAACGCGGCGCGAACAGCAGTACCGCGACCTGATCGGCCTAGAGCCGGTCTACCATGACGTCTAGGCCCCAATGCCGTACCATTGCCGAATCCGCTCCGCTTAGACCGTTGCCAAGCCACATGCAGCTACCCAAGACATTCGATCCGCATTCGGTGGAAAGTCAAGCGTACTCGCGATGGGAGGAAGGCGGATATTTTGCGCCCCAGGGCGAAGGGCCTCCCTACTGCATCATGATCCCGCCACCCAATGTCACCGGAAGCCTGCACATGGGGCACGCATTTCAGAATACGCTGATGGACGCCCTGACCCGCTATCGGCGCATGAAGGGCAGCAAGGCGCTGTGGCAGGCCGGGTCCGATCATGCGGGAATCGCCACTCAAATGGTTGTCGAGCGACAACTCAATGCACAAGGGGTGTCGCGAAACGATCTGGGCCGCGACGAATTCATAAAGCGCATCTGGCAGTGGAAGGAGCAATCCGGAGGCACCATAACCCGTCAGCTGCGAAGGCTTGGCGCATCCCTTGACTGGTCGCGCGAACGCTTTACCATGGACCCGGAACTGTCTGAAGCGGTACAGGAGGTATTCGTCCAGCTGTATGAGCAAGGGCTGATCTATCGCGGTAAGCGTCTGGTGAACTGGGACCCCGTGCTTCTGACAGCGATCTCCGATCTGGAAGTGCAGTCCGAGGAAGAGCAAGGCAGCCTGTGGCACTTCAAGTACCCGATTCAAGGCAGCCGAGAATACGTCGTTATCGCTACAACGCGACCAGAAACGATGCTTGGAGATAGCGCGGTCGCTGTAAATCCGAACGATGAACGCTATCGGTCCCTTGTCGGCAAGACGGTCAACCTGCCTTTGGTGAACCGGCCGATCCCGATAATCGCGGACGAATATGTCGACCCGGAATTCGGAACAGGCTGCGTCAAAATCACTCCGGCTCATGATTTCAATGATTTCGCCGTGGGCGAGCGCGCGCAACTCGACGTCATCAACATCATGACAGCGACTGCGAAGATTGATCTTCCCGGCTCGCGCTATGACGGGCTGGACCGATTCGAGGCCCGCGAGCGCGTCGTCGAAGACCTTCGATCGCTCGGCCTGCTGCATGCAGTCGAAGATCACGTCTACAAGGTTCCCCGGGGCGATCGAACCGGCGTCGTAATCGAGCCCTATCTCACCGACCAGTGGTTTGTGAAAGTCAAGCCGCTTGCTGGGCCGGCAATCGACGCTGTACGAAACGGGTCCATTCGATTCGTGCCGCAAAACTGGGAGCGGACCTTTTTCGACTGGATGGAGAATATCGAAGACTGGTGCATATCGAGGCAAATCTGGTGGGGACATCGAATCCCAGCGTGGTATGACGATGACGGCAACGTTTTCGTAGCCCGCAGCGAAGCCGAAGCGCAGAAGCAGGCTCAGGCGATGCATGACCGAACCTCAATCGCCTTGCATCAGGACGACGATGTGCTTGATACCTGGTTCTCATCGGCGCTATGGCCGTTTTCCACTCTGGGATGGCCGCGCGAGACCGAAGCATTGAAGACCTTCTATCCGACCAGCGTTCTGATCACAGGATTTGACATCATCTTTTTCTGGGTGGCGCGGATGATCATGTTCGGCATCAAATTTGCCGGCGACATTCCTTTCGACGAAGTCTATATCCATGGGCTGGTGCGCGATTCGGAAGGGCAGAAAATGTCCAAGTCAAAGGGCAATATCCTGGATCCGCTTGACTTGATCGACGGAATCGATCTGCAGTCTCTCGTCGCAAAGCGCACGACCGGACTGATGCAGCCGGATTTGGCGCCGAAAATTGAAAAGAGCACCCGCAAGCAATTTCCGCAAGGAATTCCTTCGCATGGGACTGATGCGCTTCGATTCACGTTTGCAAGCCTGGCAACCCAGGGGCGGGACATCCGGTTTGATCTGGGGAGAATCGAAGGCTATCGCAACTTCTGCAACAAATTGTGGAACGCCGCACGCTTCGTTCTGATGAACTGCGAAGGCGTTGCGCTTGAACGATCCGTCGATACCGCAAAACTCGATGTTCCGGAGCGCTGGATAATTGCCGAATTGCACAAAACCGAAGCATTGGTCGAAGCTGCTTTTGCCGAGTATCGATTTGATCTGGCGGCCAAGCATCTGCATCAATTCATCTGGGGCGAGTTTTGCAACTGGTACATTGAATTCGCCAAAATCGGGTTGCGACGATCGGCGGAGCCCGGCGCCGGGCAGGCGAAAATCCGCTCCACCCTTTTACATGTTCTTGAGGCGGCGCTTCGCCTGCTGCATCCTATCATGCCGTTCATCACCGAGGAAATTTGGCTCAAGGTTCCGCGGGACGGCACGGAAGCCGAACATGCCGACTCGATCATGCTGCAGCCATTTACGAGCGTCGCAGAGCCATTTGAAGACCGCAGCGCCACCGATGATATCGAATGGATCAAGGAAGCGGTTTCAGCAATCCGAAACATACGCGGGGAAATGGACATCCCCCCGGACATGAAGCTAAGCGCGCTGTACGCCGACGCATCGGAAACCGACAGGCAGCGGCTGAATCGGCATCATCACCTCGTACTGGCGCTGAGCAAGTCAAGCGACCTGAACGAATCGGATCAGTCCGAGGCACCAGCCGGCTACGTCGCAACGCTCGTAGGCACATTGAAGATATTCATTCAACTCAACCGTCAAGACCACGCGCAAGATCAGATGCAGCGCCTGGAGCGCGAAATCACCGACGTTGCAGCTCAAATCAAGCGATCCGAAGGCAAGATGTCGAACCCGCAATTTATTGAAAAGGCTCCGCAGCATATCGTCGATCAGGAACGCGAACGACTGGCGAGCCATAGCCGGAGATTGTCCGATCTTAAGGCGTTGAAAGCCCGGATCGAAGCTGAAAATCCCCAGATTGAAGCTGCATTGAAGTAGTGCAGCGCCTTATGGGACAACGCTATCGCCGCAACTGCGCGCGATAGACATCGTAGCGCACCAGCTTGCCTCTGAAGCAGTCAGCCAAGTGCTCCGGATTCAGAGTGGCCGCAAAAAGGGGGCGTTTCAGCACCACTCTGCCAGTGCACATGCGAGTAGCAGCGAATACAAGTTCGTGCGCATTGTCATCGCTGCCGGCGAGGTCGCGCAGCACTTCCACCTTCCTTCGAACCCGGACGCCGGGCTTGCGCCCTTGCGGAAACATCGGGTCCAGATAGATGGTCTGCGGCGGATGCTCGAACTGTTCGATCGCAGATAGGCAATCTGCGAACACTGCATCAATGGCAAGATGCGGCGCAGTTTCGCAGATGCGCGACACGCCGTCGGCAAGCAATGCCGCAATCGCCGGGGACCGCTCTACAGCGGTCACGCTGTAGCCCATCCGCGCCATCAGCAGCGTATCGGCACCGAGACCGGCAGTCGCATCCACCACGGATTTGGATTTTCCCAGCGCAAATCCAAACAGATTTTTTCTTGACATCGGCTTCAACGCCGCCGCACTCATCCGAATGGGCCTTGCGCGAGGCTGATCCAGATCGTGCAGAGCTAGGCCGTTGTCACTGAATTGGAGACAGTACTTGAATCGCGGCGATGAAGGATCCTGTTTCAGCGGAAGGCCGAATCGGTTTGCATATTCGCGCTCCATCTCCAGCCAGCGGGCCGTCTTGCGGATGCAAACGATTGAATCGCGGTTTGTCACAGCGTATGCCCCGTAAGCAACAAGTGCATCTACGCCTGCAGGCCTGTGCGGCAGGATGCGGCGATGAGCATCAATCGAACCGCACGACGTGGAATCGATGCCCGCGCTGTTCAAGAAACTCCAGCAGTTCCTGACGCCGGATTGTCGTGGTCCGGGTGTTGATCAGCGGGTGTATATGCAATTGCTGCACTTTCATCAGCTGTTCATCTATGCAGCAGCCAACCGCGCGGGTCACGTCGTTCAAGATTGAGAACATGCTCACTGCGCCCGGCGTCACTCCGAGGTAGCTCATCAGGCGCTGCGTGCTTGCAAAAGACAGCCGCCCAGCACCGAACAGCAAACCGGCTGACTTCATATCGATGAACCGGTCTTCGTGCAATGTCAGCAGCCACATCCGTCCCTTGCGATTGCGCACAAACAGATTCTTGGTATGTCCATGCTGGGATGGTTCGCGAATCGACTTGGCGTCGTCGACGGTCCACATTGGCGCATGGTCCACAGTGCGATGACTGATTCCCGCGCTGTCGAGCATCGCGATTAGCGCGTCAGACTTCAGCGGAGCACTTCCGTCGATCAGGCGTGCATCAATCTCGGCATTCACTGTGAAAAGGAAACCATCTGCCAATTCGCCGGCATGGGGACGGATTGTGCCCTTGACAGCGCGTCATCAGTTCGCCAGTGCGCGGTCCACGCGAAACAAGCTGCGGAAATTCGCCGTCGTTATTTGAGCGAAGTCCTCAACCGGGATTGAGTGCAGCTGCGCGAGAAATTCGGCGGTGTAGCGCACGTATGCAGGCTGATTCTCCTTGCCCCGCTTCGGCACGGGGGCCAAGTACGGGGAATCGGTTTCAACCAGCATCCGGTCCAGCGGTATCTTTTTCGCCACGTCTGCCAAGTCCGTAGCGTTCTTGAAAGTCACAATGCCGGAAAATGAAATGTAAAAACCCAAGTCCAAAGCGGCCTTGGCCATTGCGTAGTCACCGGTAAAGCAGTGCATCACTCCGCCGGGCTCGTCGGCGCCGTTTTCTGCGAGTATTGCAATGGTGTCGTCAGGCGCATTGCGGCTATGCACAATGATCGGCTTGTGCACTTTGCGCGCTGCGAGAATGTGGCGCTTGAATCGGTCGCGCTGCCAATCCAGTTCTCCGGAACTTCGAAAGTAGTCAAGGCCCGTCTCGCCGATTGCGATCACCTTCGGATCGTTGCTCAATTCGACCAGGCGCTCAATGCCGGGGTCTTCGCACTCGGTCGAATTGGGATGGACTCCGACCGACGCGTAGATGTTTTCATTGGAGTTTGCAAGCTTCAGGATTCTTGGAAAATCCTCCAGATTCACTGCGACGCAGATCATGTGCGACACGTCCATCGCCAGGGCGTTTTCAAGTATCTCTGGGATTCGTCCGTCAAACTGCGGGAAGTCAATATGACAATGGGTGTCGACAATGTGCATCGGCTATGATTCCTGGGGTTGGCTTATCAGCCTTGTATGGCTGTCTTCAATTTCAGCAAAGCGTCTTCTACGGTCAGGGTCTTGTCAAGATTGCCGTGCTCCTGTTGATGGCGCAATAGTTCGATATATTCGCACGCAGTAATCAATTTGCGCACATCAGCATCCCCAACCAGCGGGATGAGTTGCGGATTCAGATAGCCGAACGCCATGAATCGCTCTGCTTGCGGATTGAGCTTCAAACGAATCAGGTCGTAGGCAAGCTGCTGAAGCCGGAACATGCTTTCGGCCTCGCCGAATTTTACGGCGAGCGACGCGACGCCGAGCACCGACTTGTTGGTGCTGTTGAGCAGTGCAAGAAATTCCCTGATCAGATCATCGATCGGACCGACCTTGCTTGAACGGATTTTGTTCAGCGCCACGAACGGCTGAACCCGGTGAAGCGACAAGGCGATCTTCGCATCATCAGGGTCTGCGCCTTGCGCTGCAAGCCATGAAATGGCCTGCTCCTGATCCGGCGAAGAAAGTGCAAAATGCTGGCATCGGCTCGCGATCGTAGGCAGCAGGTTCGATATCGATCCGGCAACAAGGATGAAATAGGTCGAAGGCGGCGGCTCTTCTAGTACTTTCAGCAGCGCATTCGCCGCTCCGGTCGTCATATTCTCAGCGGGAAATATCAAATACACCTTGCACTCGGCGAGATGCGCATGCTGCTGAGCCGAGTCAATCAATGCACGGGCCTGATCGATGACGATGGCAGTGCGCAGGTTCTTGCGTGCCGCTCTCGCGGCGGCATCGTCGAAGTAGCGGGCCGCGTATTCGCCAGTGATTTCATCAAGCGAAACGCTTGCCGCTTCCGTAGATATGACGTGGAGGTCCGGGTGGGTTGCTGTCGCGAGCAACTGACAATTCCGGCATGCCTGGCAAGGACGGCTTTCCGAATCGGTGCACAGCAGGGATGCGGCGAGCCGAGTCACCAGACGCATCCTTCCTGTGCCCGGAAGCCCTGATATGACTGTCGCATGGGGAAACCGATCAATCAACGCTGTCAATTGCGTCCACGATTCGCCATGCCATGGCAGCAAGTCAGGAATCTTGAAGGTCATGCAAGTTCCGCAAACGTTTTGACCGCATCGAGCGCATCTGTCCGAACCGCTTCAGCCGACTGGCCCGAATCGATCAGCCGGATGCGATGCGGATGCATTTCAGCCAATGTGCGGTACGCCTTGCGGACTCTTTCGAAAAATTCATCTGAAGCGTCATATTCGGATTCAAACCGGTCATGCTCGTCCCGCACACCGAGTCGCTGCCTGCCAATTTCGACTTCTGCGTCGAAAACCAGTGTCAGGTCAGGCCGTAAATCCCCGAGCGTCCAATCTTCAAGCACGCGGATTCGCTCAAAGGGAATCTGTCTTCCGCCACCTTGATAGGCGTAGGTTGAATCGGTAAATCGATCGCATAGGACCCACGTGCCTTCGGCCAGACTCGGATTGATCAACTCCTGAACGTGCTGCACCCGGGCAGCAAAGACCAAAAGCGCCTCGGCATCCCCGCTCATCGCGTGACGAGATTTGAGCAGCAAATTCCTGACCACCTCTCCCATCGAAGTGCCGCCGACTTCCCGAGTCAAAACTACCGAAATTCCATGCTTTTCCAGCAAGTCCCGAATCGAATCGACAACCTGCGACTTGCCGGCGCCATCAATGCCTTCGAAAGTGATGAATTTTCCGTTCATTGATTTCTATTAGCGTCGGCTTAGGCGGCTAAATCAAGACAGTGACTTGTGAATTCGCAAATCGTCAGCAATATGAATGTTCGCTGTCGGCAAAAGCGTCCTGAAATTATGCGCCATTTTCGAATTTCAGATTTGTCGCTTTGAGCCAATGCTTCTAAGTTCACGAGGCCATTGTGCAAGGAGTGTCACTTAATTCGCTCCAAGCACGCATATTGTATCAAGCAGGGGTCTCGAATCGGCGGCGCACGCAGCGGATCAATCGAAGCAATCGCACCAAAATTGCGCAATTCAAGCGTTGAGGCCTGATCCAAGCGGCCACGTTCTTGAGCAATCATGAATTGCAATGACGCCCCGTTGACAAAAATCCGGCTTGCCGGCGTCTTTGATGCCGGGTCCTATTTGAACGTGCTGCATTGCTCTCGCGCCAGGGTCAACGTACAGCTCGGAACGCTCATGCGCACTCGACCTTAATCGCTGCCAGATTCCGTGTTTCGGCGCTGAACACAGCACCGATCAGATGAACCGCCTTGGCACCGCCGCTGTACTTGTCCGCATAGCCGCGCCCTTGAATCTGACTGATCGCATCGGCTGCAATCTGGCCCGCATCCTTGCCGTCAGCCGCCATCTTGAACTCGAACACGAATACCTGATCGTTGTGCATCAGCACCAGGTCAGAACGACCGAGACTGCTCGACTCCTCGGGCCGAACGTCCGCACCCGAACTTTGAAGACATGCATACAGCACCGACGAGTACCACCCTTCGCGTCCGGCCATGTCGGACGCGTTGTGCCACTCGTAGGGAATGCCGGAAAATATCGTGCCCAGCACCGATGCAAAATCTTCGAAATCGTTGGCTGCAAGCAAGTCGGTCAGCTGCCCAGCATGTGCCGGCGCCGCCCCACCCAGTCCAAACAGATGGTCAACATAACCCTCATTCAAGTACTTGCGCACTTCAAAGTTGGGATAATCCAAGTCATAAACGAGATCCGAACGGTTCCAGTGCTCACCGGCAATCGTAAGATAGCCGGTTTGGAACAGCAACGCCTCGGCGCTGATGTCACGAACATCGAATTTGGAAACAAAATCCTCCCTCACCTTCAGACCCTCCATGTCAAGCGGAGTGAACTGGCGCTCCAGCATCAGCCGATACAGAAAATTCGGCAGACCGGTCATAAACCAGTGCGCCTTGAACTCTCGGTAACGCAGCAGCAAAAGCACGTCATAGGGGTTGTACACCTTGTCGTTTCCGCGCCAGCTGTAGCCGTTGTACCAGCGGCGAATCTCGCTGCGGTCAAGACCCTCCAATTCCTGCCCGAACACCGCATCGAGATCCGACTCGGTGTAGCCGCAAATTGTGGCAAACTCAGGCACAAGGCTGATATTGTCAAGGTTGTTCAATACCGTAAACAAACTTACCTTGCTAAACATGGTGATGCCGGTGACAAACACAAAGCGCACCTGCTTGGCGCAGCCCTTGATCACCCCGTAAAGATCCCGCAATTCATTGCGGTTGCGCTCAGCCAGTTCCGGATTGTCGATTGCATCGAGAATCGGCTTGTCATACTCGTCCACCAGCACCACCACCTGGCGACCGGTACGGGCATGCAAGTGATGCAGCAACCTCATCAGGCGCGACGCTCCGTCGTCGGAAGCCGGGGCTGATGCGGGTTCTACTGCATGAGCAGACTCCAGCAACTCAAGCTGGGTCAGGATGTTTGTTTTCAGCTGTCCCGGCTCGCTGTAGCCGGTATCAAAGCTCAGGCGCACCACAGGATACGTAGCCG
Organism: Arenicellales bacterium; assembly: GCA_965214615.1. Classification (GTDB taxonomy): domain Bacteria; phylum Pseudomonadota; class Gammaproteobacteria; order Arenicellales; family JAJDZL01; genus CBDAUN01. The sequence continues at coordinate 1,203,319 of OZ243952.1, read as the reverse complement.
ACCAGTCCCATCGGTCGTGAATGTGAAGCCCCCGGAACAGCGGTTCGTTGCCTTCGAATAGTTCACGCATCGTATCAAGCAGCAGGCTCTTGCCGAAACGCCGCGGACGCGACAGGAAATAATACTGGCCCTGATCAATCAGTCTTTCGATATGAGACGTTTTGTCGACATAGTAATACCCACGGGTTCGGATGGCTTGAAAATCCGAAATTCCGATCGGTAGCGTGAGACGATTCATGGGCAAGTTCGGTAGCATGGAGTCGAACCGATTGTACAACACCCCGACATGGCGATGCTGTCTGCATCCTGGATAGAGGCGATTCGAATTTCAATTTTCAGTCGCAGCCAGCAAATGTAACAGAAACGATTGGCGAGGCCGAGACTATCGGATTGAGGGGTAACGCGGGATTGCTACGGACGCTTGTACGCGCAATTGGCAGCAAATCGGGATGACGCTCAAAAAGTAAAGCTTGCCGGTTGCAAATGCACTTCCAGCCGATAACCGCCAAAGCCATTCTGAAATCGGGTAACGCGGCAGTAGATCTGGCCAGTGTGAAAACGTCTGCCGCGGCGGTCATCCCCTTTTCGCGAATGGCAGCTTACTGATGCGGCTTGTTGATCTCAGCTTGAATTGTCTTGACCTCATCGGGCCAAGTGGATCGAATGTAGGCAAGAATATCCCAGATCCCATCGTCGTCGACAAGCTCGGTAAATCCTGGCATGCCGCTTTTGAAACCGGTCACGCCCCTAGCCTCCAGAAGTGCTGTTCCACCGAGCTTGGTATAGTTGAAAAGCAACTGATTGTCGTGGTGCCAGGTATGTCCGGTTTCATCATGGGGAGGAGCCGGAAGCAATCCGTCGTCGCCCGGCTGCTGCCAGTTGGGCTGTCCTTCTAACTGAACTCCATGGCACGATGCGCAATGTTCCTGATACAAATGGCTTCCATTTCGGATGTCGCGGTCATCCATTTCATGGCCAGCAAGCACCGCAGAGGCAACCAGCAGCAAAGAAAATCCGGGAAAGAACTTCATAACGATCTCCAAACCGTAAAGGTCTCTGAATAGACAGCGCACTGTCTGCAAAATTCAAAGTAATGCCATACCCGCAAACAAATCAAGTTCGTCAATGCGGCTCCCATGAATCTGCGGATTCTAACAGGCTTTCCATCGCGAACCTACAGCAAGACTAGACGAATAATCAGGCAATGGCTCAGCGATACCGGTTGCTTTGGCCTTATTGGCGGGCAGCAACTTTGCAATTGCTGCCTGTTCAATGACTCCATCCCTGACACGAACGATCGCATCGCACGGCATGCCGTCATCGACCGCTCTGGTTTGATAGATTGATGTGGAGCCAGAAACCTTGAAGCGCCGCGTGCTTGATTCGGGACGTTCGTTGTTTCGATTCAAAAACTCTTCGGAAGCCAATTCCTGCGCCTGAATTTCCGATCGTGTCAATTCATCATCTGTCGGTTCACCCAATATCATGGATCGGTTCAAGGACTTGGAAAACTCCCGAATCAGCATTCCTGGCAGCACATCCCAGAATTCGTCTCGAGCTTCGCGCTTGAGCGTTGTAATGCATTGCTCCATGGCCTGTCCGGCCACTTTCCTGAAACACTCGTTCGGCGCTGAAATGATTTCTCGCATCCAGTCAAAATTAAAGTCCTTCAGATAGTTGCCAACTACTACGCTGGCCTCGCCGATGCGGCCTCCGCCTACTCCGGCGATGCGCCTGCCTTGGATTTCAATTTCGTTGCCATAGCGCAGTTCTGCACTCAAGCCGATTGCACGCAATGCCGCTATAGGTGCGGCGAGCAGTGTCGAGTAGACCTGCGCAGGCATTGCCGGGACCCGCGAGTGATGGAAGACGCATTGATAGAACAGCTGCGCTTCATCAAGATAAGTGGTACCGCCGCCCACCCGCCTTCGCATCACCGGCAATCCCAAAGAATTGCAAGCGCTGCGGTCGAGTGCTTCGGATAATCTCTGATGCAGGCCGATGCACACATACTTTCGGTCAGGCACGCACAGGATTATTGTGTCCTGCGACGCCTCATTCATTCGCGATGCGATTGCGTGATACAGCGACTGCGTTTGCCGATAGTGCGCGCTATTCAGATTGATGACACGAATCGGCGGCATCTAGGCTAATGGCTGCCGAGGTTCAGCGTTTCGCTCGCGTCATCCCATATCTGCTCGAACTTGGCCTGCCGTGCAATGTCAGCGCGATCTTGAACTGTCGGTACAAACGGATAGTCCCGGTACTCCTCGCCCGGCCTGTAGGACCCGTAGGGCCGATTGCAGGCCATGACGCCATTGCGGTCGGGACATCCGTTCGTCATAAAGGCATGACCGCCCTCGAACGCCAGCTTGGCAGCATCCGCTGGCGGGTCAAGCCGCAAAAGAGCGCCATTTTCGTCAAACGAGACCGCTTCACGCTGCAGCGCGTGATTTTCGATCAGAAATTTCACATACTGGATGCGGCGCCATCGCTCAATCGGAGCTCGTTCAACATCCTGCATTGCCGTACCCGGTTCGGGGTTGAACGAAAACAAATACCCTGCAATCTGCTCTGAGTGAAGCATATGGAACAATTCAACCAATTCCTCGTCGGTCTCTCCGAGGCCGACGACAATATGGCAATTGACGTTCATGGGGCCGTAGATTCGTCGCGCTTCGCGCACAATGTGCCAATGGTGGTCCCACCGATGCGGACTGCGGGCGAGCTTGCCGCGGGTCCTTAGAAATACATCCTCCGACGCTGCATCCAGGCCCACGCCGATGATATCGACGCCGGTTTCCCTAATGTCATAGAGATCCTCGGTCGACAGCAGCGTCGCAGTGACCAAGGCCGAAATCGGAACTTTGGCGGCCTCTCGGCGCACACGCTCTGACATGTCGATCAGGTCGGCGACCGCGCGGTGGTCCTGGACCTGTGCAATGCAAACCCGGCCGACAGTCGATTCCGCCTCCTTCTCGCCGATTTTCTGTGCAACCCGGTCGGTCTCGAACAGCGGCCAATCGACACGGATAAAGCTGTTGTCTTCAGCCATGCCGGGACGTTCGCGGGCCAGTCCGCAATACGAGCAGTTTGCCGCGCATCCCTGAGGGTAGTTCTGCAGCAAATTGATGCAGCCGCAATTGCAGCGATTGATTCGGCCAGGCTTCAAACCAAGCTCCATGGCTGCGGCCGCACTAATGCGAACGTAGTCCGGGCTGATTTGGAATTGTTCCGCCTGGTCCTTGACTGCGATGCCTGTCGTTGCCATATGTATCCTCTATACTAATTTAACTTCAATAGTTTACGCCGCAGCATGCATTGATGAAATGCGGCCGCAGCCCTTTCGAACGCGCATAGCTCACAATGCCGTCCGCCGGATATGCGATGCCGTTGAATCCTGAATCGATGGCCATGCGGTCGATATCGACTTTCATGGCCCCAAGCGGTCTGGCGCAGCCGAGCATCAGCGGCTTGTGCGCAATGCTTTGGCGGGCCAGGGCGAAAAACTCTCCGATTTCATCGATTGACGGCGGCGCAACATGGGCCATCGGAGTACCGGAAAGCGGCATCAGAATCACCAGGACCAGCAGTTTCAATTCGTATCTTGAAATCATTTCCAGTGCGTGCGCCTCTCCAAGCATCTTGCCGTAATGAAGTCCCATGACAATATGAGGCACACACGGCACGCCATGACGCTGCAACCGCTCAAGCACTGCCTCGTATTCATCGACCCGGGTGTTCAAATGGTAGACGTCGCGAATCGTATCATCGTGACCGATCACATCGATCATCGCACCGTCGATGTCCGCCTGCGCCAGCCCCGCGCAGGTGTCTTCGTCAGGAAGTCCGGGATGCACGCGAATCGTCATTCCCAGTTCGCGGCGCACTCGGATCAGGTCATTCATGTGCTTAAGGAGCGGAACGCGCCCTCGCCGGTCGCTGCCGCCGGAAATCAGCACGCCGCGCGCGCCTGCGTCATGCAATTGCGAACAAAGATCATACAAGGACCGGCCGCTTCGGCCCAGATCGCGCATGCCGCGCAACACTCCGGTCTTGCAATGCTCGCAATTCAACGCGCAGGCTTCACCGGTGATGCTGATTGCAACAAACTCCTGCGCATCATGCGCTTCATATTCGCTCGTCATGTAACGCTTGAGTCCGGGAGCGTGAAATGCGATCTGATCGCTAAAATTAGTCCGCCTGATCGCCATGCACGCGTCGTCGGCGACGAACTGGCGCACAGCCGGCTGCGAAAATTGCACCGATACTGACATTCGATCAGACTCGGGCGAAGCAGGCGTGCGGCCTTGGTGCACCGGCCGCCTTGACGGCGCTCGATATTGCATCGGTTACGTCCTGGCAGCGCATGCCGTTCCACGACTTGGAATGACGGGCCATTGAGCGTTCGACCGTGTCGGCAAGAACCTCGGGCGCCGAGGCATGCCACCGAAGGGAGCTTTCCAAATCAAGCACCGCGCGGTCCGAGGTGAAAAAATCCCCGTGCAGCCGCACCGACTTTACGGTTGCGCCTGCGACAATGGCGCGAACATCGAGCAGTCCTGATTCGGTATTTTTCCGGAAATGACCAACCGCATCCCTGACGTCCGTCTCAAGCCGGCTGACCCACTGGTGCGTATCGTACTGTTCGGTTTGCAGCTGGAAAGCCAGATCGGCCTCCTGCGCCGACAACCTGGAGTCCCGAAAATCAGTTGCAAATTTCTCTGCGTATCCTGCTGCAACCGCATCGGCGACTTCGCTGACCGCGATGTGTTCGCCGCCGGACTGGCGCACAGTTGCAATCCTGCTCGCGATCGACGCAATGCCCTTGTCCTGCATCTTCTCCAATGGCGTTTTCAGCACTGTCAGCATGAAGTCAATATCAAGATCGACAAGAATCGAGGCATGAAACAATCTTGCTCCGGATGCCGCCTGATAGGATCCGAGTCCGGCGATCTTTCGCCCCGAGACCAGCAGGTCGTTCTTGCCTTGAAACTGCGCACGAATGCCGAAACGCTGCAATCCCAGCACAACACCCGACGAATACCGGCGTATGAAGTCGGTCGATGTACTATGGACATCGAAGGTTCCTGGCGGAGCAATCAGCGCGACACCCAGCTGCTGCGGGCCCATGACGATCGATCCTCCACCAGTCGGCCTGCGATTAATCGCGACGCCCAGCCTCCTGCAATCATCGACGTGCACTTCGTCATCGAGGTGCTGAAACCTTCCCAGCAGAACGCACTGGCCATAGGTGTAAAGCCGAAGCACAGGCCGGGTGTTCGAATCGGCGATGCGCGTCAATGCGTCATCGACAGCAAGCCCGTGCGAATGGCTCACCGCGTAATCGCGAACACGTCGCCACATCGCGCTTTAGGGGGCTGGCGCGCCTTGCGAGGGTGCGCGCAACTCTTGCGGCAGACTCTCGTGCAAAATCGAGGATTCGCACAACTGCGCACTCTCCTCGCTCCACGATTGCGGCGAGATTGCAAGAAGCCATCCGGCTTCATAGGGATCCTCGTTCAGGATGCGCGGATTTTTCAGCACGCTCTCGTTGCGGGCCACCACCTCGCCGCTGACCGGAGTGATGATCTCGCCGGTCATCTTGGCCGCTTCCATGGATCCCGCAGATTGTCCGCGCTGCACCTGCCTGCCAGGCTCGGCCAGCGACAGATACGCCAGATCGCCCAATGAGTTGAGAGTCGGACGGCCTGCGCCGATTAGAATATTTCCACTACCTGCATCGCGCTTGGCCCACATGTAGGTCGCATCGTCATACTTGCGGTCCACAGGCAGCCACGCATCAAAATCTTTCACAGCAATCCCCTTTTTGTCAATCACACGGATTCCAGCTTTCGCATCGAGCCAGGAAGCAGTTTCATGTCGACCCAGCCGCTGAACAGTGCATCCAGCCAGCTTGCATCGTCGTAAACCATTTTGTAGAACTGAACCTTCAGCGTCGTTGCACAGCCGAAAATAATAAAAATCAGAGTAACGAATGATCCAAGCGCCAGCGTCGCAATGCCGCTCACGCCCTGGCCTACGGTGCAGCCCAGAGCCAGAACGCCGCCGGTTCCCATCAGCATCCCGCCAACCGCGTTGGCGATAAAGTCCTGTCTGGAAACGAACCACGAAAAATGCAGCTGCCGCGAGACCGCCGCATCGGCGAATGATCCAACAACCAGGCCGATGGCAGCCATCACTCCTGCTGTTATAAGAATTCCGGCATTCCCCGGATCTGCCGCCAGGGTCAGTATCTCACCGAGCGGATTGACAAACGTGAACGACTGCGCGCCGACGCCGACCGGCGGCGAATCCGCCCACTCGGCCGCTTCCAGCCATGCTTCGCCGATCGAACCGGAAGTCAGGTACCAGCCAGCCGATACCGCCGCGCCGATGATGACGCCACTTGCAATATTCGCTCCGTTTCCGCTAACGCCGCGGGTTCGCATCACAAAGACAACAGTCAGCACTGTCAGGACAATGGCGACCGCCAAACGCAGCACCCCCGAGTCCAAAGCCGGAACGACAGCCGACAATATTGCTCCGAGATCCTGCGTGGCAATGCCGGCAGCGCTCAGATCGATTGCAAGCGGCTGCATCCAGTTGTAGAACCCGATTTCATAAAACGCCGTCTTGGTCATCAGGTAGGCAAAGACACCCGCGATCGCCAGCGTCACCAAGGACTTCAGATTTCCTGCTCCAAAACGCACCAGATTGCGGCTGACACAGCCGCCGCTCAGCGTCATGCCTACGCCGAACATCAGCCCGCCCAGAACGTAGCGCGGCCAGGCAAACATTGCCGAGCGATAGGGAGGACGGCTTGCATCAACTGAGATCAGCGAGCCAAGTTCAAGAACTGCGAGCGATATCATGGCCACAGCGATTGCCAGAAACCAGGCACCCAATCGACCGAGATCGCCAATATTAACCCAGTCTGAAACCGCTCCCATGGTGCAAAAGTTGGTACGGCTGATTACTGCGCCGAGCACAAGCGCAATGATGAAGAAGCCCGCCAGCACAGGCAGCCCGATAATTTCATTCATGATTAAATTTGCAAATGAATTATGCAGTGCCCGGTCGCGGCATCGTTCGCCGGCGCCGACCAGGCGGATGAAAAATTTGATTATATTAACAACTGCTAATATATTCCATTCGCACCGGATCAGAACAACTGATCAAAGCGCCTGCCACCCGGGTTGTACGCCAACACACCGCGGCGCGGCAAATCAATGTCAAGGAACCATTCAATGCGCACAGTCGCCGTACTGCAAAATACCGACGCCGAACACCTCGGATTGATCGAAGACCACCTCGAAGGTCGCAACATCAGGTTTCGCTATATTCGCCCGTCCCATGACAGCGATTGGCAAAAGCACATCGAACTGCGCAAGGACGGCCTGATCGTGCTTGGCGCAGCGCCCTGGGGGACTGTAAGCGAACCGCGGCTGCCGCTCCTCGATGCCAGAGTTCAAGCCATACGATCAAGCCTGGAGGCAGGAATTCCGACGGTTGCCATCAGCACCGGCACCCAGTTGCTCGCGCTCGCGGCCGGGCATCCGGTCACAACCGCCGAACTGTGCTTCAGGATCGACACGGCACACCGAATTAACGCCGAGCCTTTGAACGGATTTGTACCGCAAACCTTTCCAGCAGTCACGTACATGCGCGACTTTCCAGGCTTGCCCGACGACGCAAAGATCATCTGCGAAACCGCCGACGGCACTCCCGTGCTGTATCAGCCGATGGACAATTGCCTGTGCTTTATCGGTCATCCGGGCATCAAGAGCGCCATCATCGAAGACTCGGTGCTTCAAGCCAATGCGCCGCTTTCCGACGCCGGCGAGCTGTTTTCCCGACTGCGCGCGATGCAGTCTGAACTGAGCGAGGCGCTGGTGACACTGATGACAGGCGTCATTCAATTCACCGGCTGGATGCAGGCAGAACCGGAGCAGTAAAAAAGTGACACCTGGGCAAACGAGCGGCAGATCTTCGCCGCACTGCGGACGGCACACCGGCAAACAAGCGGGCGGAATCGATTTTTACGGACCACAAAGTCCAGCGCAATCGAAGCGGCGCCCGTATATTAGCAAAAGTTAATATACGATTCTTCACCGAGTGAATTCTGCTATACTGCCGCAATCGAATTACTGACACATTACTTATCGATCTAGTTCAATGGGAGCATGCCGATATGGCCGATAAACTCGTAATCATGATGGTGAACTCGGACCCGTCAAACGGCGAAGAGATGGGGGCGCCAATTTTTCAGGCCACCGTCGCAGCCGCGATGGAATACGAGGTCGAAGTGGTCTGTACTGCAACCGCCGGCAAACTGATGAAAAAGGGAATCGCCGAGAACCTGGTGGTCAAGACGGGCTCGAGCAAATCGGTCTACGACTTTATCAAGGACGCCTACGAGGCGGGAGTGAAATTCTATTGCTGCTCGCCGAATCTGGATCTGTTCGATATGACCGTCGACGACCTGATTCCCGAGTGCGAAGGAGTTGTCGGAGGCGCCTATGTCATCGAGAGCGTCATGGAAGACGACAGCATACGCGTACTGAGCTATTGACGGAAAGATGAGCACTTCGAGCGCGCAGGAACTCACTATCGGAGACCCGTTCTCCGAAACCACCGGCGTGGAGTATGAGAAGCTTGAGGAAATTTTCAGCGACATCAGTTCCCACCCCCTGTACGACCATGAACTGAACGGATGCCTGAATTGCGGCATCTGCACCGCGACATGTCCGTCTGCGCATTATTTCGACTATTCGCCGCGCGAGATTGTGCAGTTGCTGTGGACGGAAAATCTTGAAGGCATCTACGATGCAATGCAGGAAAAAATTTGGGCCTGCGCCCAATGCTACACCTGCGCAGCGCGCTGTCCTTTCGGCAACTCGCCAGGCGGACTCGTCAGCATCATGCGGGAAGTTTCCATCAAGCACGGCATGCAGTCGGCAAAAGACGTCTTAAGGCCGTTTTCCCGCGTCATGCTGAAGCTCGTTGCGACAGGCAATCAGCTGTCGCCGAATATGATTACCGCAGACCATTTCGCTGACTGGGGACCGAATATCAGCAAGATTGACGCGCCGCTGAATCTGCTTCGAAAAGCAATCCCGATGCCGACGCTGCATACCATGGACACCGCATGGGAAGTCAACTTAAAGACCTCTGTCGAGCTGTATACGATCTGGGAAGACTCCGGAGTACTCGATCAATTGGAAACCATTGATGAAAATCTGTTCGACGTCATTGTCGACATCATGGAAGAAAAACGCGAAGAATATGAAGACTGGCTCGATGAGCAGGACTAATCTTAAGGCAGGAAGATCATGAGCATACAAGTACCATTCGGAGGCGAGAACTCCGGCGAGCGATTTACAGGGCACGGTTCGGAGTGGAAGGACTCCAACCTGAGTACCGATCAGGCGGCTTTGGCAACGCAGTGGGTCGAAGCGAAAATTGACAAGCGCGCCATGCTGACAAATCGGGACCGCGTAGAAGATGTCCGCGACATCATGTGGCAGCTGGAAAAGGACGGCGAAATCGTCGTACACCGCGTCAACGACGGTCACAAGCCCGTCATGACCAAGACGCTTTACGGCTGGGATAAGAAAATCCCGACAAACCGGCTCTGGCATCACAAGTCATGCGGACAATGCGGCAACATCCCGGGCTATCCTTCATCGCTGCTTTGGCTGATGAACGAACTTGACATCACCTATCTGGACGAGACCGACCAGACTTCGTGCACCGCGTGGAACTATCACGGTTCCGGCATCGGCAACGTCGTCAGCCTCGCGGCGGTTTTCCTGCGCAATTTTCATCAGGCCTATGTCGCATCCCAGGCAGAGGGACAGGACAGCGCCTACTACTATCCGCTTGTTCATTGCGGCACATCGTTCGGCAACTACAAGGAAATGAGGCAGTTCCTGCTGCACTCAGCCGAACTTCGCGACCAAGTTAAGAAAATCCTTGGCAAGATCGGTCGTCTCGTGGATGGAAAGCTCCTCATACCCGAAGAGATCGTGCACTATTCCGAATGGCTGCACGTGATGCGCAGCCGCATCGCCGAGCGCCAGGTCATTGATGCCAGCCATATCCGCTCAGTCATTCACCCGGCATGCCATGTCTACAAGATGGTGCCCGAAGATGTCATCTACGACGACGATGTGCTTGACGGCAATCGCGTCGCGGTGTCGACCGGGTTGCTGCAGTCGCTCGGAACCCAGGTCATCGACTATTCGACTTGGTACGACTGCTGCGGTTTCGGATTCCGGCACATCATTTCCGAGCGCGAGTTCACCCGTTCGTTCGCCATCGACCGCAAAATCAAGGTGGCGGTCGAAGAGGCCCGGGCGGATGTCATGATCGGACACGATACCGGCTGCATCACGACACTGGACAAGAACCAGTGGATCGGCAAGGCCGTCGGCAAGAACTACGAGCTTCCGATTATGGCAGACTGCCAGTTCGCCGCCGTGGTGTGCGGCGCGCATCCGTACAAGATCGCACAGCTGCACTGGCATGCATCGGCGTTTGAAAAGCTTCTCGGACGGCTTGGCATCGACTGGGAGAAGTCAAAATCCGAATTCGAAAACTATCTCGAAGAAGTCAAGGCCGGAAACGGAATCAATCTGTATGATCCGCGCCGCTCCATCACTTCGGGGCCGGGAGCGGAGGCGAGAGCGTGAGCGCACCGGTTCTGGTTGTCGGCGCAGGACCGGCAGGGCTCGCCGCTGCGCGCTCGCTTTCAAGCGTCGGACGCAATGTCGTCCTGATCGAAAAGGAAGCCACCCTCGGCGGAGCTCCGATCCAGTCCCGGTATGCGCGACTTGTGCCAAGCGGCGAGTGGGCATCCGACGCCATCGGCAGAATGGTGTCGGCGGTTCAGGAACGCAGCAGCATTGACGTTCGCTGCTCGACGCGAATCACCGAGTTTGCAGGCGAGCCGGGGCGGTTCGCCGCAACGACCTCCGATGGAGAGAAGCTGGAAGTGTCTTCGGCGATTCTCGCAACAGGGTTTACCCACTTTGACTCGGTGAACAAGCCCGAATGGGGCTTCGGCACCCACCCTGACGTTGTCACGACAACTCAGGTGGAACAGATGATTTCGTCCGGCAAAGGCGTCTACTGCCCGTCCGACGGACGCAAGCCCAAGCGTGTAGCCATTTTGCTGTGCGTGGGATCGCGCGACCGGCAGATCGGCCGGGAATGGTGCTCGAAAATCTGCTGCACCGTATCCGCGAATCTTGCCATTGAGATTCGCGAAGAACTGCCTAACTGCAGCGTCTACATCTACTACATGGACATTCGCACTTTCGGCCTGTATGAAGGTCAGTACTACTGGCGAAGCCAGGAAGAGTTTAAGGTCAAGTACATCAAGGCACGGGTCGCCGAGGTCACTTCGGACGGCAGCCGCCTGGTACTCAAAGGCGAAGATACGCTGGTCAAGCGCCCGATCACGATACCCTTTGATCTTGTGGTGCATGCCATCGGGATGGACCCAAATGTCGAGAATGTCGATATCGCGTCGATTTTTGGAATCGAGCTTGAAAAGCACGGCTTTATCCAGCGCGGGCCGAGCTATGATTCACCGGCGGCCACGACGCGCGAAGGCGTGTTCGTAGCCGGCGCAGCAATCGGACCCGAGACCATCGACGACTCGATCGCGCAAGGCCAGTCAGCCGCCATTGCCGCACTTGGAACAACGTCGCTTGCGGCATAGGCATCCAGCCGATTGATGGGCCGCGCCGACTCCTCAAGGGCCATTGGCCCAGGCGCCCGCAAAGGGCAGCTGCTGCAATCGGAGCACCCGCAGCTTCATCTCGACGGCCGCGTACTCAGGCAGTCGTTCGATTCGATGGTTGCAGCGGCAGACAAGGTCAGCGGGATCGAGCAACTCGTTGATTCTCTGTCGGTAAAATCCACCCTGTTCGCACGGGCGTTCGGCACTGCAGAGAATTTGATTCTCGCCGAACTGCTGGATGCCTGCGCATTCGCACCGACTGTTCGCCGCCGGCTCAAGCTGGCGTTGCAGAACCACGGGTTCGAATATCTGAAAGCCGAAATCGTCAAGCTTCTCGACGGTCTTGCGATTGAAAACGCAGACAGCCGGATCAAGCAAATGACCGACGCATTCCCCATCACCAAGGAATATCGCTGGGTACGCGATCTGGCCGCAGAAATTATTCATTTCCGCGAACCCGAAACCTATCCTCTGATGACGCGCTGGATGTGGGACCGTGTCGCAAATTCCGGCGTGCTCAGGGAAATCTGGTATGAAGACTACCGCGACAGCCGCCTCGACATTGACGACACCATCAGCACCCACATGACGCTGCGCAGCGAGTTGACCGAATTTCTTTCCAAAGACGGCGTCTATGCCAATGTACCGTTGATGATCGATCTGCTATGCGCTTGGATTTACGGCGAATACATCGGTTCGCAGGGCGGAAGTTTCCTGAAAGCCGACTTTACTCAGGCAAGCGCGACGCTGATGTACGCATTTCGAATGCTAGGATTGGACGGCGCGCAGCGAACCGATGGCAAGACCCGTCTGGTGATGCCGGATGGAAACCGCTACACACTTTCCAATATCGTCGACACCGCTACACACTGAGATCGATCGGGACTGCACATGCCGATTCATGAAAAATCGCTCATCCGACCGGAAAACCTCCGCGAACATGACAATCTGGAGATTGACGGCGTCAATGTATCCGGGACTTGGAGCACCTTTATCGAATCCAGAGTTGTCAGCGACTATAACGAAGATCTGGAAAGCGAAATCGCCGCGTTTCCCGGCGGGCAGTATATTCACCGATGCTGGCAATGCGGCGCCTGCACCAATTCGTGCACCGTCAATGCCATCAATCCGGATTTCAACCCTCGCTACTGGATCTATCTCGCCCGACTTGGCATGGAACAGGAACTGCTGCGCGACAAGGACATCATCTGGCAATGCGTGTCGTGCCACAAATGCACCCACGTATGCCCGCGCGATGTCGAGCCTGAAGGCGTGATGAAAGCTCTTTCGCACTGGCTCGAAGCAAAGGGTCATACGCCGAAGTCGTCGTCCCATCATTTTGACGAGGAATTTTTCTCCCAAGTGCTGGAAACCGGAAAAATCGAGGAAGGCCGGATTGTGCGAAATTTCTTCAAGCGCACAAGCCAGCCGCTAATGCAGGACTGGATTGTTCGGCTGGTGCGTCAACTGGTAAGCGGGCTGCCCGTCACACTGCTCGCCAAGATGGGAATTGCGACCCTGTTCAAGCCTCGCACCAGAAAGTGGTCCGGTTCAAAGGCGGCGATTGAAGAACTTTTGCACGAACGGCAAGAGCAACAAAGAAAAGCGCTCGAACACGACCACGAAGAAACGGAACCACATACATGAGTAATCAGCTTCCCCGTCGCGACGATTTGAAAACCGTCGCCTACTACCCCGGATGCGCGCTGGAAGGCACCGGGCATGCGTACAACAAGTCAACCAAGGCCATAGGCAGGAAGCTTGGATTGAATCTTGTCGAAGTAGACAACTGGAATTGCTGCGGCGCGATGGAAGTCAAGAACATCGACCCGGATATCCAGAACTTTCTTTCGGCGCGTGTGCTGTCAATCGCCAAGCATGAAATGGGACATGACGTCGTAATGGCTCCATGCAACGGCTGCTATCACAATTTGAAAAAAGCCGAGCATGACCTTGCACATAAGGACGAAACCCGCCAGACGCTGGAAAAGATGATGAAAAAATCGCGTGTCACCGAATATAAGGCAGGCGAAGTCGAAACGATCCATGCGCTGGACTGGCTCAAGTCTGCAATCGGAGAGGATGAAATCGCAGCTAAGGTGAAGCGCTCGCTAAGCGGCCTGAAGATTGCAAACTACTATGGCTGCATGTATACGCGGCCTCGGCACATATTCCCGGAAAAGGACCAGGGAAATGGCAGCGAGTCGACAACTGCGCCGCATTTCATGGACGATCTGCTCAAAGCAGCCGGGGCACAGATCGTGGACTTCCCTCTCAAGACGGCGTGCTGCGGCGGAGCGCATACGCTCTCCGATGTGGATACTTCTACGAGGCTGGTACTGAACATCCTGCAGGCCGCGGAAAAATGCGGCGCCGATGTGATTGCAACCGAATGTCCGACCTGCCACAGCGGCCTGGAAATGCACCAGGTTCGTGCCGAAGAGGTGTTCAATGTAAAGACACGACCGGTGATGCTCTACTTTACCCAGCTGCTGGGACTTGCATTCGGAATGTCGCCTCGCAAGCTGGGGGTCAGTGAGAATATTTCGAGTTCGCTAAAGCTTCTGCGCGAGCGAAAAGTGATATGACGGCTTTTACCGAGATTGATTCAGCAATCACAGCGCTCGGGGAGCATTCGCAAGCCTGTCCGGACCCGGCTGTCGTGCTGCTGCAGACTTCGGAGTCAATTCTCGAAAACTGGCTTCAGGCTCACGGCGAAACTCCGACACGCGAAGAAAGGGAGGGCTTTCGCCTTCTGGCGCTGCATCGCCAAGGGGCCAAGTCCGACCCCACTTTCAATGCCTGCCGGGAGACTTGCAGGGAGATTGCATATTATGCCAACCTGCTGCGTTTGAATTGCACTGCGGAACGTGTAGAATTGTCAGCGATGCTGGCCAGGCATCTGATGCTTTTCGTGCAGGGCAAGCTTGAAAACTCGCAACTCGGTGAATTTTGCTGTTCATCCAGAAGCTTGCGAACCGATCAAAACGAATCGTAAAACAAAGAGGAATCAATTATGGCAACTGTTCGAGGATGCGAATTACCTGATGACCTTTTATACGATGTTGAAAACAACATCTGGTACCGCGAGGAAGACGACGGCAATATCACCGTTGGGATGACTGCGGTAGCGGCGGCCATGGCCGGGCAGATCGTGGCAGTGACTCCGAAGAGGGTCGGTCGAAAAGTGCAGCCGGGGCGAAGCTGCGCTACGATCGAGTCGGGCAAATGGGTCGGCCCTGCCAAGCTGCTAAGCGGCGGCGCAGTCGTCGAAGTCAACGATGCAATCGTTGCAACACCGGGGTTGGCAAATTCCGAACCGTATGAAGGAGGCTGGCTGTTGAAGGTCCAGCCCGAAAACTGGGACGAAACTAAGAGTCAGCTGATAGTCGGAACCGATGTAAGCGCTCCCTACGAGTCGAAAATGAATGCCGACGGCTTCACCGGATGTGATTCCGTCTGTCCCGCCTAGCTGTACACACACGTCGGATTTGAACTTAGAATGGACTACAGGAATATTCAAAAATGGCAGATCAAGTTTTAGATACCAAGGGGCTTAACTGCCCTCTTCCAATACTCAAGGCGAAAAAGGCCATTGCCCAAATGCAGACCGGGCAGACTCTCGAAGTGCTGTCTACGGACCCGGGGTCGGTAAAGGACTTTGAAGCGTTGAGCCGTCAAACCGGTCACCAGCTTCTCGAATCAAGTCAGAATAACGGAATTTACGTTTTTCTTCTCGAAAAAGCATAGTAAAATTACTGCGCTGCGATTGACGCAGACTTGATTCACGTGTTCTCATGATTTGACAGGAGCCTCCCATGGCAAAAGTGAGTGAATCTTCCGCAGAACGTGCCTTGTGGAACTATCAGCCGGATCTGCCGGTCCTTTTGAACCCCCTGTTTGACTGGCCTCCTAGGCCCTTGGCCGCATGGCAATGGATCTCAGCATCGTGGCTGCGCATCAGCTCTAGCATCATCTGTTTCGCTCTGGCCGTCCTGGTCTACGCCTATTTTCAGCCCGACCCGTCAGCAACGAAGAATCTTGCTTCAGGATGGATTGCGCAGATATGGCTGAGGAACGTCGTGCTCGCACTTGTGATTGCCGGAAGTCTGCATACGTATTTCTACATCTTGCGCAAGCAAGACACCAATCTGAAATTCGAGTCGCGGGATCTGAATCGAAGCAGCAAGATGTACACCTTCAACAGCCAGGTGCGGGACAACATGTTCTGGACCTTGGCCAGCGGGGTAACGATCTGGACAACCTACGAAGTCCTATTCTACTGGACCCATTCCAACGGCTGGATTCCTGCGACCGAGTTTGCAAGCAATCCGGTCTGGTTTGTCGTGTTGTTTCTGCTGGTGCCGCTTTGGTCGTCATTTCATTTCTACTGGATTCACAAGTTGCTTCACTGGCCTCCTCTTTACAAAGTTGCTCATGCTCTGCATCACCGCAACGTGAATATTGGGCCATGGTCCGGCATCTCGATGCATCCGATTGAGCATGTTCTTTACTTTTCGTCGTATGCCATTCACTTTATCATCGCCACGCACCCGTTGCACTTTCTGTTCCACGTCTATTATCAGGCACTTCAGCCGATGGCATCGCATTGCGGCTATGCCGGACTTGCTGTGAAAGGGAAAAAGCGCATGGACTTAGGCAATTTCTTCCATCAATTGCATCACAAGCACTACAAATGCAACTACGGAACCGTAGAAATGCCCTGGGACCGCTGGTTCGGATCCTTCCACGACGGATCCGATGAAGCGACTCGCCGTATCCGCAAGCGTAAATTCTAAACGGCACCTGACAGGGCGATTGCCGTCGCGATTGCGGAAATCCCGAATTTGTCAGGCATTTTCCAGACGATCCGCCTAGACCAAACCGTCAACAGTAATTCCAAGAGCGGCAGCAATACGCTTCAATGCCTTGATTGAACCGGGCATTTATCCGATCTCAATATCTGACAGACGGGGCTGAGCGACATAGCTAATGATTGCAGGATCGCTTGCGATCATGCCACGATACTCGCCTCTCGCGCCAAACGCGGACGGGATGCATACCGACGACAATCCGTTTCAGCGAGTGCAGAAGACACGAGTTGCTCATCTGCATCTTCAGCCACACACCGAGCGGAAATAATGTCTGCCTCGTCCACTTCATAGGCATAGCGCAACGCTTCAATCGAAAGCGATTCATCTCTAGCGAATTAGAACCCCTTTTGTCTTTCCGTCACTCATTCGCCCATATCTGAATTCAGAATCAAATTGAGTGACATCGACAATATGCCTGTGACTGCTGCATAGTCTGAGTATTCGCACCGTAAATGAACAGAGTTTCGCAAGTAAATGAACACTGTTGAGCGGTATCTAAACCTGCTGGAAAAATCCTACGTCCCGTACAGTCGGTTCGGATTCAGCCGCAACCTGCGCAAAGAGGTCACAAAGAGTCGCCGATATTATTTCCTTGACAATGGAAGACGCAATAAGCAACTTTAATCCGCTAACACTACGTGACGACGTAGGCGCCTTATGGGAAAACTACATAGCGGCCGGGCGGATGAAATGCGATCTATACAGCCGAAATCTTGTCAACAGCTACTTTTGGCGGACTTACGAACGCCAAGAGATTGATCTGGTCGAGGAATTGGCTAACGGCCTGCCGGCAGCGCCATAATCGACCACAACGGAAACATGGGAGAAAGCCGTCGGTCAACGGTTTTCGGAGCATCGATGCTGCTGCGAATCCTCTCGCCAACCGTCACCGACAGCAGCAATAAAGGTGTCGATTGATCTAAAGCGCGTAAATCGAAACGAAATTCGGCTACCGATTTCCAGGATCCTCAATCAACACAAGGAATCGCCGGACCGAACTGCCGGTCGAAACGTCCTTGACTCGACCGGCAGTTGATGCGGCATGATTCAGCCGAACAGACGGTATCGCCTATTGACCGTAGACGTCAAAGTCGAAATACTTATCCTGAATGGCCTTGTAGGTTCCGTTCGCACGAATTGCGTCGATAGCGTTATTGAACAACTCAACAAGGTCTTCGTTATTCTTACGGATTGCAACGCCCGCACCTTCGCCAAAATAAGCTGGATCCGAATAGCCCGGACCGGCAAATTCCCAGTCGGCTCCATGCTCGGTTTTCAAGAATCCTTCATCCATGGCAACCGAATCTGCAAGAAGCAAATCCAGCCGTCCTGCGTTCGCGTCCAGATAGGCTTCGTCCTGCGTCCCGTAGCGTCTCACGTCGACCGTGTCGCCAAACTCGGCAGTTACAAAATTGTCGTGCGTCGTGGCACGCTGCACGCCGACAGTCTTTCCGGCCAGACCTTCTGCGCTAATTTCGATGCCCGAACCTTTTTTACGGGCAAATCGACCCGGCGTGTTGTAGTATTTGTTTGAAAATGCAACTTTCTTCTTGCGCTCTTCGGTAATCGACATTGAAGCGATAATCGCATCATACTTTCTCGCCAGCAAGGCAGGAATGATTCCATCCCAGTCCTGCTGCACCAGTGAGCATTCAGCACCGATTTCATCACACAAGGCTCTGGCGATATCGATGTCGAAGCCGATCAGTTCTCCTGTTGTCGTCACTGCGCTGAATGGCGGATAGGCGCCTTCCACGCCAATTCGAATTTTTGTCCATTCCTTGGCGGAGACTGCGGTCACCATACCGGACAGTACGACTACGGCTATGAGTTTGAATAGTTTTTTCATTGGCACAAATTCCTCTTGATTGATTTAAACTAGAAAATTAAAGTCAGATGATTTTCCAATCGAACGCATACTGCCGCCAGGCCTGCTCAACTGGGAAAAATTGACCGGATTGCAACGGCCGAATGCGCAACTGGAACAAACTCGGCGAAAGCTCAGACAGTTTGCTACTTCAAGCTGCCGGATAGGAACTCCTTAAATCTATCCGATGTCGGATGATCAAATACCTGATCCGGAGGCCCGTCCTCCTCCACCAGTCCCTGATGAAGAAACATGACCCGGTTCGACACTTCCCGGGCAAAACCCATTTCGTGGGTGACCACAAGCATGGTCGCCCCGTCTTCAGCAAGCCCTCTCATAACTCGAAGCACTTCGCCGACAAGCTCTGGGTCGAGCGCGGAAGTCGGTTCATCAAACAGCATCAGGTCCGGCTCCATGGCCAAGGCCCGGGCAATCGCAGCGCGCTGCTGCTGTCCGCCCGACAGGTGCGCGGGGTAATAGTCTTTGCGATCGTAAAGGCCGACGCGTTCGAGCACGGATTTTGCACGCTCGCGAGCCTCATTCTTCGGCACTTTCAGAACATGCACCGGCGCCTCGGTCACATTGTCCATCACAGTCATGTGGGACCACAGATTGAACTGCTGAAATACCATCGCCAGACGCGAACGGATTCGGTCGACCTGCTTTCGGTCCTCCGGGATCGGAGTTCCATCCTTGCGTTGCTTCATCTTGATCAGTTCGCCTTTGACATGAACAGTTCCAGATGTCGGCGTTTCCAGCAAATTGATGCAACGCAGAAATGTACTCTTGCCCGAACCGCTGCTGCCAAGTATCGAGATCACATCGTGGTCTTTCGCCTGCAGTGAAATTCCTTTCAGAACCTCGACCGAACCGAAACTCTTGTAAATATCATTTACTTCGAGTGCGTATTGCGTCTCTGTCATTTATTGTCTCCCGATTGTTCTTCTTCGTTCAATGTTACCCGATTAGTCGCAGCAGCTAGATTATTTCTAAACTGGCACGCTGCCGCAATGAAACGGCAGAATTCGGCACCACTGAAATTGTCCACAGAAATTGTCAGTAAACCTGTTGATACCTTAACAAAGTTCAACAATGTTGCGATTTTATGCAGGTGATTAACTTCTTACCACATCGCGCCGCCGCCAACGCTGGGGCGGCTGAGCCGGTTCATTGCCTTTTTTGATTTCAGTATGTTTTAATCAGTCATTTTTCAATTGCTTACTCTATTGTATTTGTTAATAAATTGATCGTTTCTTATTGCTTGCATCAATTTCTTCGAAAAACGTAGAAAATGAAGACGTGTTCGTTTTCTCATTTAATATCAAAACCTTATAATAACCTGCAGATTACTCTCCGCACATGACCCGGCTTCATGCTCTGTGCAAATCACAGATACGGGCTGTGCAAAAGATATGGATCGACGGCCTGCATGGCTAAAACCGCGGTGCCGCACTTTCGGCGACGCCTGGGCATTAAATCACGGCGCTGAACAACCGGAATGAATCTGATTCTGCCGCCGCTGAAACAGCTATTCGGGAGCCGGACTCGAAGAATCCGGAAATTTGAAGCGATGTGAATAAGTTCTAGCCGAATCGGCCAGTGATGTAGTCTTCGGTCAGGCGACTCTTCGGAGTGGTAAACACCTGACTCGTATCACCAAGTTCAATTAAATTGCCAAGATGAAAGTATGCAGTACGCTGTGAAACGCGCGCTGCCTGCTGCATTGAGTGCGTCACAATCACAATCGCATACTGAGTCCTGAGGTCTTCAATAAGGCTTTCGATCCTGGCCGTAGCGATCGGGTCGAGGGCCGAGCACGGCTCATCCATGAGAATCACTTCAGGGTGCACTGCTATCGCCCGAGCGATGCACAGGCGCTGCTGCTGTCCGCCGGACAATTCGGTACCTGACCTGTCCAGACGATCCTCCACTTCCGCCAAAAGTCCTACTTTTTCAAGACAGGTCTTGACCACTTCGTCAGTCTGCTCTCTGGTCTCCACGAATCGGTGAAGACGCGGCCCGAACGCTACATTGTCGTAAATCGATTTTGGGAACGGATTGGGTTTCTGAAATACCATCCCGACACGCGCACGCAGTTCGACCACATCCATGCCGCCCTTGTAGATATCCTGGCCATCGAGTTCGATCGACCCGGTCACCTTGCAACTCGGGATGATGTCGTTGATGCGATTCAAGCAGCGCAGGAATGTGGATTTGCCGCAGCCCGACGGTCCGATAATCGAAAGAACTTCGTTCTTGCGGATTGCGAGAGTCACGTCCTTGATCGCCCGCGTGTCGCCGTAGAACACATCGACATCTCGCACGACGATGCGGTCATGCTCAGTGGGAGCTTCAGGAACATAAACAATCTCTTCAGCCGTGGCTTCGGAGACATGTCGAGGTGCGTAATGCTCTACCATCGTATCAGCCATTATCAATTTTCCAACTGTGCTCAGTCAATATTACCAATTTGCGCATTCCCTTTTGGATCAACTGCGGCCTACCAGCGGCGTTCGAAGCGCTTGCGCAGCATCACGGCACCGGCATTCATGGATATCAGGAATGTCAATAGTATCAGAATTGCACCTGATGTTTTTTCCAGAAACGCGCGTTCCGGACTGTCTGCCCATAGAAAAATCTGCACCGGAAGCGCTGTCGCCGGATCCAGAGGACTGGAAGGCAGGTCCACAATGAAGGCAACCATGCCGATCATCAGCAGCGGAGCCGATTCCCCAAGCGCCTGGGCAAGCCCGATGATGGTGCCCGTCATCATGCCCGGCATTGCAAGCGGCACTACGCTGCCAAGAACCACCTGTGTCTTGGATGCGCCCATTGCGTAGGCGCCTTCGCGGATAGACGGCGGAACAGCCCTCAGTGCGGCTCGCGAGGCGATGATGATCGTCGGAATCGTCATCAAGGTAAGCACCAGTCCGCCGACGAGCGGCACCGACCTTGGCAGGCCGAAGAAGTTGATGAACACTGCCAGCCCGAGCAATCCGAAAACAACCGACGGCACAGCTGCAAGATTATTGATGTTGATCTCGATAAAATCGGTGAAGCGATTGCGCGGTGCGAACTCTTCCAGATAGCAAGCCGCCGCTACCCCAATCGGAAACGACAGCAGCAGGCACACGCCAATCGCAAACAGCGAACCGAGTAATGCGCTCAACAGTCCGGCTAGTTCTGGCTCCCGGGAATCGCCTGCGGTGAAAAACGTGGTATTGAACCTTTTCTTGATCTTCCCTCTTTCTTTCAGTGCCTCGAACCATTCATACTGCTGCTGAGTAATCCGGGCTGACGAATTCTCTCCGCCGTGGGTCCGCTTGCCCTTGTTCAGCATGTCGTAGTCATCGTCGACAGGCAGCCACACCGATACGGTCTTTCCGATGAGCGACGGATCGCTTTCGATCATGCGCTGCAAGATGATGTCCGCGCCTGAAGTGACCAGCCTATATAGATTCCTCTTGTCCTTTCGCTTGGAGACTTCCGGAAACTCCCGGTAGATCGATGCTTTTGCGATCTTTCCGTAATTCGCCCGGGTAATGGCATCGGGCGAAATTTCCTGTTCGTCGAAATGAACCGTCAAATTGATCTGAGTCTGCCAGAACGCCCCCGCTCCGGTATAGGCCACGCTGGCGAACAGCATGACGACAAATACGATGCCCAAGGCGATCGCAATCATTCCGTAGGCCTTGAACCGCGCCTCGGCCGCCCGGCGCCTGTGCAGACGCTGGCGAATGCGTGACGCATCCGTTCCGGATTGTGTCGGATACGGATCGCTATTCATACTGTTCACTGTACTTGCGCACGATATTCAGCGCCGTGAAATTCAAGATCAAAGTCACAACAAACAGCGTCAGACCTAAAGCGAATGCCGCCAGCGTCTTGGGGCTGTCGAACTCCTGATCGCCGACCAAAAGAGTGACGATCTGGACTGTGACCGTGGTTACCGACTCAAGAGGATTTGCCGTTAACTTGGCCGCCAGCCCTGCAGCCATGAGCACAATCATTGTCTCGCCTATGGCGCGCGAGATAGCGAGCAGAAGAGCCCCGACGATTCCAGGCAGCGCCGCCGGAAATACGACTTTCTTGATCGTTTCCGATCGCGTCGCCCCCAGCGCCAGAGAAGCCTCCCTGATCGACTGAGGCACAGCGGTGATGACATCGTCGGAAAGGGACGATACGAACGGGATGATCATGATGCCCATCACCGTACCTGCGGCGAGCGCGCTCTCATGGGCGATGCCCAGGCCGAGCACCGCGCCGAAATCGTGCACTGCCGGGGCAATAACCAGCACCGCAAAGAATCCGTATACAACGGTAGGAATGCCCGCCAGCACTTCCAGTGCCGGCTTGGCGACGAACCGCACCCGCTGCGGCGCGTACTCAGACAGGTAGATCGCAGACAGCAGACCGATCGGCACAGCGATAAACATTGCAACACCGGCAATCAGCAAGGTGCCTGTAAAAAGCGGTACGCTTCCGAAAGCCCCGGTCGAACCGACCTGATCGGCTCGAATCGCAATCTGCGGACTCCATTGCAATCCAAACAGAAAGTCCGAAATCGGCACAGTCTGGAAAAACTTGACCGCTTCGAACAATACCGAAAAGATGATACCGATCGTAGTAAAGATGGCAATCAGCGAACTGGAGCAAAGCAATACGTGAATGATTCGTTCCGCCACGATCCTTGCCCGAAACCGCTCAGACAGCTTGAACAGCATCGCTGTCGCGACGCAGGCTCCAAGCGCAAAGACGGCGGCGTTTCTCAGAAACTCGCTGCCGGCGACCACTTCCCCGTAGTAATTTGCCGCGGCATGCAAGGTCTCGGCATCCTTGAGAGCGGCCATTTCGGGATTTTGCGATAGAATTTTGATCTGACTTACAAGCAGGCTCAGATCAGCTTTGGACATCGTGTCCGAGGCAGGATAATATTCGGACAGCACGAGCCCGACAAGCACGGACTGCTCAAAGAACAGCCATAGCCCAAGCACTGCGAGTGAAGGCAGCGCAAACGACAGTGCCGCAACCACCCCGTAGTACGTCGGAGCGGAATGCAAATTTCGTATTCCGCCGACACGCCTTGCGATTCCGATGGAGCGCCGCCTGGCAAGGAGGTAGTATGCCGTCGTCGCTGCAAGCAACACGACAGTCAATTCAAGAGCTGACATGGCAAAATTGCGAGTATGGCAACGAAAACAAAAGGGTATCGGTCACTGCAATTATCGGCGATTAGATTCGCCCGCAAGTGAAGCGATAGCCGAATCGGCCAAAGGGACTGCTGTCGCTAGAACCCATTCGACCGATTCGGCCTAGATTTATCGCACAGTCCGAGGCATTCAACGACGCGCAGTCGATGAGATGCCGTGTGCGACTATGCTATTTCATCACCAGCGGCGTCATGTTGGCAGCCGCATCGGCGAACATGGCGCGCTCGTCCTCCGGAAGAGGAATCAGTCCCTTGTCAACAAGGTAGCCGTCTTCGCCGACAGCGCGATCGCTTGTAAACTCTGCAACAAATTCACGCATTCCGGGAACCAGTTCAACATGGCCAGACTTTACATAGAAGAAAAGCGAGCGCGATATCCCGTAGCTGCCGTTGGCGATATTTTCAAACTCCGGCTCAACTCCGTTGACAACCGCACCCTGAATCACATCTAAGTTTTGATCCATGAAGCTAAAACCGAACACGCCAAGCGAACTGGAATCCGCTTGAATCTTCTGAACGATTAAATTGTCATTTTCGCCGGCTTCAACCCAGGCACCATCCTCGCGAACCGAATGGCAGACCGCCTTGTACGCGTTTTTGTCGGACGCTTTCATCGCCTTGATCCAGTCGATGGTCTTGCATCCGCCTTCAAGCGCCAACTCGGCAAACGCGTCGCGCGTGCCGGAGGTGGGCGGCGGCCCAAGAACCCGAATCGCCATATTTGGAAGCGACTCGTCAATGTCGCTCCAATTCGTATAGGGATTCGGGACAAGCATCTCGCTGCCGTCAGGTGACGGCACGTCTTTGGCCAAAGCAAGAAAAACCTGCTGTTTAGTCAAATCAAAGCGCTGCTCTGTAACAGAATTCCCGATCACTATGCCGTCGTAGCCAATCTTGACTTCGACAATGTCGACAATTCCATTCTCAGCGCATCTCTCGACTTCAGACTGCTTGATGCGTCGCGAGGCGTTGGTGATGTCAGGGTGTTCAATTCCGATCCCAGCGCAGAACAATTTAAGTCCGCCACCGGATCCCGTCGATTCTACAATCGGCGTTTTGTGCACCGTTCCCTTTCCGAACTTTTCGGCCACTACCGTTGCAAACGGATAGACGGTCGACGAGCCGACGATCTTGATTTCATCGCGGTCGTTCGCCTGCGCAGGCGAAACGGCGAGCAACAAAATCGCAATCAAAGGAACTACGGTGATCTTTAGTCTGAAAATCAGTCGCTTCATTTTTTTTCTCCAATAGAAAGTAAAAATGCGGCCTTACAGACCAAATTGGTAATTGACCCATTGGGGTCGCACGTCATGGTATTAGGTCGAAATCAAATGTCAATCTTTTTTTTTTTACTGTCATACGGGTCTGTTTTTATTGAATTTTTCTAATCCCTTATCTCCTATTCCCGAAAATTACCGTTGCGATGTCCGTGCTATCGAAATATAATGTTGATTTAGTTGCATTTTTTCATAGCAACTATGAATCAGGCGTCGCTGACGAATCGAAAATGAACACAAACCCCGGTGTCGAAGGCCATTATTCGCTCAGCTACGATGTCGAGTTGGAGAATCTGCGTTCGAAAGCCCTTGAGATGGGCTGGCTGGTAGAGGAGCAGCTTGAGAGCGCTCTGAATTCGCTTATCAGCCTGGATCAGCACATTGCCAAGCAGGTGATCGTAAAAGAAGACCTCGTCAATCGCATGGAGGTCGAAAACGATGAACTTTGCTCTCAGATTATTGCGCGTCGGCAGCCGGCTGCAAGCGACTTGCGCTTTGTCATCTCCGTGATCAAAACGGTCAACGACTTAGAGCGAATTGGCGACGAAATCGAACGGGTTGCGCGGATCGCGATGCGCATTTGCGAAAGTGAAACCGAACTGCTGTTCGAAGACATCGAAATGATCGGCATGCACTCTCGCCAAATGCTCAGCGAAGCGCTGCTCGCCTTTTCTCAGTCGGATGTTGAAAGGGCGATGGAAGTCATTATCGATACCGAGCAGGGGGACAAGGAGTATCAGAACATCACCCGCCGCACAATTAAAGCGATGCGCCGCAACGTCGACACGATCCCCGACGCGGTACAGCTTCTTTGGGTCATCAGATCGCTGGAGCGAATCGCAGACAGATCGTGCAATATCTGCGAATATGTCATCTACTTCGCACGAGGCAAGGACATTCGCCACTCCAGCCTTACGAATATTCGCAAAGTCGCGCTCACCGACAACCCGGACGAGGCTGAATAGCCATCGGGAAGCGAATTCGCCGGCCGAAGCGGCCGGCGAATTGACTCAGGCACTCAGGAAGCTCGTCATCGAGTCATCCATTGCTTCAATCCACCGCGTGTGGTGAACCGGCTGGTCATTGGATGTGATGAGCGACTTGTGCGCATTGTCGCGATAGGTCAGGATGTCCACATGCTTGTGGTGCTCCCAGGCCATGAACGTCTGATTCATTCCTTCGACATCGAAATCCGGATAATCGACTTCCTGCAGCAGTTCAAGGATGTAGTCGCCCTGAAACCAGATATCCCCTTCATAGTCTTCCAGGTTCGACTCGCGCTCAATCCATTTTGCGCTATGAGCGCTCATTTCATCTTGCGAAGGCAGGCTGATGCGTCCCATGATGGCATCGCGCACATACCACGCCTGAGTGTCAAACATGTTGAAGGTGTAGTATTGATCCTGCATCCCCAGATAGAAAACCTTCGGATTGCCTTCCCACACGACGCCCTTGTAGAGTCCCGGCGCCCACATCCGGTTTCCCGTGCGCAGTGTCAGGTCGTCGGACATGAAAGGGAAATGATGCAAATAACCGGTGCACAGAATGATTGCATCCACCTTCTTGCTGGTTCCGTCGATAAAATGTGCAGTCCTGCCTTCGACCCGCGAAAGCAGAGGCACTTCGGAAAAGCTGTCCTTAGGCCAATGGAATCCTGTCGGGGCGGTGCGATGGCTGATCGTCACTGTCTTTGCGCCGTACTTGTAGCACTGCGCGCCAATGTCTTCGGCCGAGTAACTGGTGCCGACAATCAGGATGTCGTCGCCTTCGAATTCGCGTGCGTCGCGGAAGTCGTGCGCGTGGAGCACCCGCCCGTTAAAGGACTCGAATCCTTCGAATTGCGGGACGTTCGGCGTCGAAAAATGTCCGGTCGCAACGACGACGTAGTCAAAATCCTCTGTGACTATGCAGTTGTTCCGCATGTCTCTGGCGCTGACCGAAAACTGTCCGTCGGACTCGCGGTACTTGACAGAGTGCACGGCATGTTTGAACTTGCACCATTTGCGAACATCCGACTTTTCCGCCCTGCCCTTGATGTAGTCGGTCAGCACCTCCCGAGGAGGAAAAGAGGGAATCGGCTGGCCGAAATGATCTTCAAAGGAGTAGTCTGCGAATTCCAGGCATTCCTTCGGCCCGTTGGACCACAGATAACGATACATGCTCCCGTGCACTGTCTCTCCGAATTCGTCAGTGCCGGTGCGCCATGTATAGTTCCACAACCCGCCTATGTCGTCTTGTTTTTCAAAGCAAACTATTTCCGGGATATCCGCGCCTTTTGCCTGCGCGGATGCAAACGAATGAAGCTGCGATATTCCACAGGGACCAGCTCCGATAACCGCTACTCGTGTCATGTATACTTCTCCGATTCAAATATATTTTTGGGTTTTCGCCCGTTTCCTACAAATCGCTGAAAGTATAGCATATCGCCCCATGCCCGCTTATTCCGCAAACCGGGCGCTGGCATGAACCCCGAGCAGATGCCGCCCCATCGCCATGAAAAGTTCGTGATTTCCGACGCGCAAGCCGAGGAGTTCCATCGCTACGGCGTTGTTTTGGCGGGACCGATAGCGGCAACCGAGACGGTCGCCGGGCTACGCAAGTCCTTTGAGCGCCTGTTTCGAGGCGAATTCGAAACCGGCACCATGCCCGACGAGGTTAACTGGCGTGAAGGCAAGTCGGATCCAAGTCTCGCGCGACAGATTTGCAACGGCTGGCGAGCGGACCGGACCGTCGCGCGAACTGTGCTGCGCGAAGACTGCGCCGAAGCTGTCGCCAAACTCATGGGGTGGGACGGCGTGCGTATCATGCATGACAATGTCCTGTGGAAACCTGCAGGAACTCGATCTTTCAACTACCATCAGGACAATGCCTACCTTCGATGGTTCGATCCAGGTGAAATCTGCTCGCTATGGGTGGCGCTTGACGACGTTGCAGCGCAAAACGGTGCGATGGAACTGGTGCGCGGCTCCCACCGCTGGCCTTTGGCCGAGCCTGAAGGAACATTTCATGGTCCTGCCGACTACCAGGCTCCGATGCGCAAGCAGGCAGCGTCACTCGGGGTCGATCCGGACATCGTGCACATCACCGTCCCTGCCGGCAGCGGATCAATCCATCATGGCGGTATCTGGCACGGGTCGGGACCGAATAACGGCGACACGCCGCGTCGAAGTCTCGTGATTCACGCGATGCCGGCGGATTCGCGCTACCGGCGGGCAGGATTCGGCAAGGGAAACGGTCCGATTTATTCCAGATATGCGCGCATGCAGTCAGACGAACTGGATGAGAACTACTTCCCCATACTGTGGCGCAGCGATGGCTACCGTTCGGCAGGACTTGAGGAATACTGCGCATCGCGGCACTGAGTGGATGCAGCTACCGCTTGCAGGCACTTATTCACAATTAGATTTGCTTCGAATTGAGAATCTTCAAGACTGATTGTGTCTACATTGACAACGGACATGGCGCGACATGCGCTACGTTTCGAATGCTGCGAAATTTCAGGGCATCCGAATTTTGACAGGCATTCAAAACAGCGGACATTGCCGGGGTCTAGCCGGTCTCGGTGGGCATTCATGCACAAATTTTGTGCATGAATCGGGTGTTTACACTGTAAACACCCGATTTTCCAAGCTCATTTTGCACGTTTTTTGTGCACGCCGAATCAATTGCATTTACCCTCGGCGGGGAAATCTAGCGCATCATTCGGCAAATACCTGATCGATCTCGCCGGCCTGAACCAACCGAACCGCCCAGCGCTGAAGCTGGCCGCAGTCCGCCGAATCAATGCGCCGGCGCACCGCCTCGGGCAACGTGCCGAACTTATTCGCCAATTGATCCTGCAGGACAGACTGCATTCCTTGTTTCATTCCCTTCTGTATTCCCTTCTGTATTCCTTGCTGCATTCCCTTCTCTTGGGCTTTGCGCTCCAATTTAAGAGACCAATTTTCAACCGATTCGGCAAACCGCTCCTCTATTGTGCTCATCGAGTCCTCCTCGTCTATTGTCATCATCCCCTTAAATTTCAGGAACACCACATCCCGTACCAAATCTACGAACCGCTCCCGCAACGCGTCATGCTCTTCTCCGGCAAGACGCTTGCGTACAGCGCGCCACGCGTCGACCACCTGATGATAGTCTTCGCTGTAAACCATCCGCAGCAACGCCGGATACAGCAGTTGCGTGTCTAGGCTCCCGTCCGCGATCCATCGCTCCTCAACCACCTCGTACGGAGCCGACAAAAGCCGCGACTGAATCGCATCCATTCCGGTCTCGGCGTACGTTGTGCGAACGTCCTTGCCCACATTCCAGCGCCCCGGCCCATGGTAGATTACCACAAGCGCCACAGCCGGGCACATCCGCCTAAGGGCATCGGCGCTCGCTTCGTTGGTCATAGAATCCAGCAACAACGCGCCGTAACCCGCCATGCGCACCGGCATGCGCGGCCTCGCCTGCGACTGAAACTCCAGGCAAAAGCACACCGTTACGCCCGACGACGCCTGATCACATACCCATACGGTATCCGAACAGCGAGTCTTAAACTCCGGCGTCACGTGCTCAGAAGTGGCCTGGCGCAAGGTGGACAGATCGAACTTGTCCTCGAGAGGCCCCTCATCGCGGTATAAATGGCGGAGAAAGTCTTCGACAAAGACACGGTACGAAAAAAGCATCTTGTACTTCGGATCGTTTGCAATCATGCGGCCTCCATGGTCATATTCTGTGCAGTCGTGGCCGCGACGGCCTCAAGGGCGCGACGGGCTATCAAGTGTCAGTCGATGATCGCAGACCGAGGAAAGCAACGTCAATCAAAAATTGATTTTTCGTGAGAATGAATTCTATGGTCAGTCCGCTCCGCAGTCGAAAGCACGGGATCCGCTTTCTAGCGCGATGCTCCTAAATTCGGAGCAAATGTGAGAGTTTGAAAGAGGACAGTTCATAGGACATGTCATGCCGCAACTGCTCAAAACGGATCATGCAAGCAAGCCTGGAAGATTTCACAAATCACTGCGTTTGCCCCACCAATTCTCACGAATGTATGGAATGAAACGCCTGCCTCTATGCCTTATTCTGACAGCGACGGCATGAATTCAGCCAAGCCCTCCGTACGTCAGAAGAACGTTCAGCGACCATTCGCCACCGTTTGATTTTCCGAATTGCGTCGATATGATTCTGCGCGATACAGAGACTTCATCCTTGCCTGTCACCCCGACCAGCGTCGCGTCAGTGGTCAGAGCCACTCCGGCAATCCGCCGAGACCCGAATACTGCGCCAGCCGGCAACGCAACCGAAACAACGCCGAAAAATTACTTGCGCCATCGGCATGGACACGAAAATGACGATCTGATAAACGAATGTCACAACGGCATCAGGTTCGGGTCGAAACAACCAAAGGCAACACACTGCCAAGTCTCCTGGTTCACGCGATGCATGCGAATGCACGGCATCGGCGAGCAGAATTTGCCAACAGAAACGATCCGGTTAATTCCAGATTCGCGCGATTGCGGCCAGGTCAATTGGATCTGAGCTACTTTCCTGCACTGAGACGCACCGACAATCGCCGTAAAGAAAGGTTTGACAATTCCTGAGCAGATCCGAACGGCACCGCGACCGCTGGAACGTCCGGATGAAGAAACCGAATCCCAACTGACTCTCACCATAAGCCGTTTATCTGACATGGACGACGGTCTCAAGAAAATGCCACCTTACCTCGAGGTCTGGTGCGGCGGACTGCAGCTGAAATGGTTCCTGTTTTCGCGGAGGAATTTCTTCGCCATCTGCACGACCGGCTATCGCCTTGAAATGACGCCGACCGAATTTAATTTGAGCGACGGAGTATATCCGCGCCGCAATTTGAGAATTTTTTCGGTCTGGCGCAAATGTTCAAGTCCTGACAGACTCTGATGAATTTGCTGCTCGATACCAGCGTCTGACTGCCCAGGTATGGGATGCGCTCTTGTTTGTGTCGGAAGCAATGCCGATATAGCAATTATTTTTGCTATCGCTGTTCAACTGCAAGCCAAACCTGGGATTCACCGCCGATATTTCGCGCGATTCCCATTGAATTCAGTTCCAACCGCACATTTTTGTTATCATATGTCGTTTTTTGCTAATCCACTCCAAGGTCTAATTAATGCGTTTCGCTATCCGGTGTCTCTGTTTGCTCCGAAAACCTCTTCTTTACAAACATAAGTTGCAAAACCAGTCCCATAACCTGCCAATCTCCGACAAATCCAGTCGACGGCTCCGTTTCAACCCCGCAGTTACAATTGCAATCGTCGGGTTTGTCATTCAGACCCTGCCGTTTGAAACGACATTTGCGCAGACACCGCCACCGTGCACGCTCGAACGGGGGACCGTCAATGCCGACAATACATTTACCGCAGGAAGCAGCAGTACCGATGTTGATCTGAGAATCAGGTGTACGGGCGATTTAACTGGCGTCACACAACCCAATTTGGTTCATAGCGCATATCTGTCAGAACTGACCGGACTGACCGATCAGGAGGTTCAAACCCTTCTGACGGTATTGGACCCAGATCAGTCCGTAATGCTGATCGACCTTTCCGCAACCCATAGTCAATTCACAGGCGTCAGGTTACGCATTGCACCAACTGTAATTCCCCAGCTTTACAAAGTCGTTTCAATTGGCACTCAAACCCTGCCGTCAACAACGATGAACTTTGGTGATGCCATTTCTGTTTTTACAAACACCGCAAATCCACATTTTCTGAGGCTCGACAATTACTCGACCATCGTCAATGAAAAAACTTCAGACGGCAACGGCATACAGGTAGCCACCGGCGGCGGAATTGAAATGCGCAACTACAGCGACATCACCACGAAAGGTTCGAATTCATTCGGGCTTTACCTAAGGGGAGGCGCAACTGCGGCAGACATATACGCGATCAATGAGCAAGGCGCAACGATCCGAACCGAAGGCGCCGGCTATCCGATCGGCATATTCGCCACTACCTCAGGCACCGGCAACGTCCGGATCGTCAACCGGGGAATGATCGTCACAACGGGTCCTGCAATTGCGCGGGGAATTCAAGTGCAAGCCCAAAACGGCGGCAATTCAGACATAGTGAACGAAGGTTCCATACAAACTGCCGGCGCAGGCGCACACGGACTGGTCGCATTCACCCAAACATTGGGAGATAGCAATCCAGACAGAGTCCTCCCTGGCGCGGCAGCCACCGTGCACAACAAGGCAGCAGGGACTGTCACTACCACAGGGGACGGCAGCTATGGCATCCGTGTCGAACACAATACAACCGGCGATCCCGGCGTCAGTGACGAAAACTGGATCGCCGAGGCGATCAACGAAGGCACTATCACGCTATCCGGCGCTGCGGTTGATGCAACCTCTCCCGGCGCTCGAAATTATGGGATAGTTGCATACGCACTTGGCATCACAAACAATGCTCGGATAACCAATACCGGCATTGTGAGTGCGACAGGGCCTAAGTCGGTTGGTCTGGCGGCATTCACCCAGGGCAATGGATTGGCTGATATCCGTCTGACAGGAGGCGCGGTAACAGCAGGATCAACCGGGAATTTCGGAACCGGGATCATAGGCGTCAGTCAAACCCAATTTGTCGCCGACGAATCAAATACAGATATCGATGTCGATATCCTGGTGACCGGCCAATCAACCCTGATCACTGCATACGGCGGAACCGACGATTCCCGGACGACAACGATAGATGAATCCAAGGCAATAGGAATTCAAGCAATCGCCGGCGGCGCCAAGCAGGACAAATCTCCGTCTACAGGACACTCAAGGATAAGAATCAGCAACGGAGCGACAGTGAACGCCGATGGCGGACTCGCGGTGCTATTTTCAAGCGGCAGGGGAACCTTGGAAGTCGAGTCGCCTGACACGCAACCGACCGAAATCGGCTTTGCACAAACTACGGCAAACGACGTCAACAGCAGCTATGCGGGAACAATGGTTATCGGCGACATTGCATTTGCAACCGGAAACTATGCAGACTCGTTTACGCTGACTCGCAGTCTGTTGCCGGGCGACGTCAGTTTCGATGGCGGCAACGATTCAATGACTCTTCAGAATTGGGGGTCGACCCTGGGCGATATCGATTTCGGCGCCGGGAACGACACTTTCATCATGGACGTGTCTGGCGTAGACAGTCGAGTTGAAGGCAGCATTAGAAACGTTGAAACGATCAGGAAACAAGGAACCGGCACAGTACGCCTGAATCAGGTTGCCACTGACGGGTCAATGCACATCGAAAAGGGCAATCTGGTGATTACCGGGGATGTGGACGTTGGACAAGGCACTGTCACAGTACACGACACGAGTCGCTTGACGTTTGAAATCGGGGACATCAGCGTTGATCAAGATGAATACGGAAGCATTACTGCTGCAAATTTGGACTTCGAGGGAGAATACGCGGAGGTCTATGTTCAGTTCGAAGACGGCCTTGATGACGAGAAACTGGCTGAACTTCGAGAGATACTAGGAGTCCCCGACAATGCACCGGTCATCACTTTGATAAACGTCGACACGATCCGGCATAACGGACGGAATCTCACAAATCGCTTGTCGATGCATTCCGAAAATGATGAATCGACCATTCAGGAAGTTGGCCATATCGTTCTACCCGACGGCACTGCTAGCTTCCTGGCGAACAAGCTGGATCAAATCGGAACAATCCCAGCTTCGGAATTCGACCCGGAGCAAATTAATCGAATCGTCGCAGCGAGAAGCAAATCAAGTTCAAACAGCAGCTCGCATAGGTATCCAATCGGATTGGGGCTTTTGGCGATTATGCTATCGCTGCATCTGCAAGATGACGCGGTAAATGCCGAACAAGGCGGCGACTCGCCAAAGTATTCCGGCAAACCCGTCCGATTGTCTTTCACCCGGGTCGCGCGTGTCGAAGACGGCACTCCCTTTCACGGTTTTTGGCTGCGGTCACGCAGTTCAGATGATCCGGCTCAATTCCTGCAATCGCAAATTCGAAGCGACACATTTGGCTGGACAGCCGAGTCGCAAGGCGGCTACTATATCAGAAACTCACTGGCATCCAATGTTTCGATCAATTCCAAGGTCGATGATGCCAGCGCCGAGGGACTGATGTTCTCGGTAGGCTCCGGACTGAGAGGCGACAACCTATTTTTCGATTTGGGCGCAGCCTATGGCGAATTTGACTCGGTGTCGGGATATAGGAGCCGAGTCACCGGCACTTTCCTAAGTGGCAAGTCCAGCTTCAGTACTTCGCAGGTCTCAGTTTCGGCTGGAGGCGAGATAGATCTGAAGATGCTGAAAATTGCACCGACGCTGTCACTTCTCAAGGGCTCATACCGACAACGTGCCTATATCGCGCGCAATCAAGTTCACGTAGCCAAAATACCAGGTTATCGTCAAGACTATTTCTCCCGAAAGTTTGCTCTGGATTTAAGGCCATCCAATTCGCTGAATCTGGCGAATGGCACACGCATGAATCTTTTCGCAAGTCTTAGCTCGGTTAGAACCCGGTCCACCGATGCTTCGAATCTAGACATTGACGTGTCGGACAAACTCGGGATCTTAAGTTTTAATGATCCGGCGCACTCGGGTCTGCTGCCGCGTTCCATAAACACCTTCATGCTTGGCGCAGCAGTACGGCCCTATGGAAAGTCAAATCAGCGGGTTTGGCTGAATTTCTTGAATATGGAATACGCTGGCAAAAACGAAACCGCGCTTGTTTTTGGAGGAGAACTCCGATTTTGATCAGGGAAATGGGCTGACAGGATCCAAGGCGGCAACTCACCTGAACACGGGATTCGGAACCTGCTCTGGCGGAAATTTCAAAGCCCACGCACCACCTGCCAGTCGGGCTATGCTGCGGTCTCTTCGGGAAAATGGATGTCATCGTCCCGCACGAGCTGCCACGCCTGACAGGAGCAGGCCAGCCTGTGCAGCTTCCAGGTGTTCGTAGGTGCCTTGTTGCTCAAGAATGCTCGCGGCGGCATGGAATTCAACGGCAGGCACGACCCTTCGCCTGCGCCGCATTCGGCGTTGCCGGCGCCCCGCCTGGCAGATCGCTCTTTGCCGGTTCAGGTTGACTTGCCATGGCGCGACCCGGCAATTTCCACCTTGCCTGTCACTTCGACCAAAGCTGCTCCGGTGATCAGTACCACTCCGACAGACTGGCGCCAGCCGAACACTTCGCCAGCCAGCAGCGCAGCCGAAACGACGCCGAAAATGACTTCGGTCATGAGCAGCAGTCCAACCCGTGTCGGGCTGAGGCGCTGCGAACTCCAAAAAATCAGGAATACGAAAGGCAGATACACCGCGGTAAAGATCGCAAGCCACGGAGCAGCCCCGATAAGAACTTCCGTAGCCGGCATAGATCCGAACATGCCGATCGGCAATGCGACTGCCACGGCGGAGGCCAGGCCGCCGCCGATGTAGAACCCCCCGACTTGCTCCAAGGCGGTGTAGTTCGTGTCCTGGCGGATTCTGATCGTCGCCCATGCCCACAGAAATCCCGAAAGCAGTGCCAGCCAGTCGCCGGCATTCGAAGGTCTCGGGATTCCGTCGGCAACTTCAAGAATTACGAACAGACCTGCCAATCCTAGCGCCACAGCGAAAATCCTGCGCGTTGTGATCTTTTCATTGAGAATCAGCTTGCCAAGGAAAGTCGTCCAGACCGGCATAAGATATAAAAGCAGTATCGCTTTCACAACATCGGTCAGTACAAACGCTGTCGCATAGGTGACCATTGAGCCGCCAGAAATTATTCCGGTCACCACCACGCCCCACTGAACCTGCCGGACTCGAGTCCATCGGACCGCAAACAGGCCGCCCGACACGACCCCGATCACCCCGAACGCCATGAGAGTCGCCCAGGCCGGCGAAACTCCCGATTCTTCAAGCTGCCGTATAGGCAGCCAGTAAAGTCCCCATATTGCACCGCCGCTCGCCGCTGCAAGGCTTGGCCAAACAATATTCTTGCTACTCGCCGGCATCTGCATAGTCCGAAGTGTGATAGAGAAATCTCCAGAACGCGGTGTTTGTGCGCGCTGTTGGCTCTTGAAACCGAAACAACAGATTGTACAGGCAATCAAATTCGTTCGGCTTCGGTTATCCGATTCCTGTTCCGACAACAGGAATCGGACGCGAAGCGGCAATCAATGGCCAGGCGGACAGATTCGCCTACAGCGGCACGTGATAGAATTTTTCCGGCTTCGTCCATGCCGCCTGCTGCGCGTTGCGGCGTATCCGGATGTGCTGCAATTTTGCGCGAATGATGCGTTCCCGGCACTTGGTGCCGGACGCAATATGGCACGATGCGACATAAGCGGCGGCATTCAAGCCGAAAACCGGCGATAATCTGATTTGTTCTGCTCCAGTTGCTGGATCAGATTGTCGAGACGCAACGCGGAGGCACCGAATTGAAACTATTCCAACACTACATCGGCGGTCAATTTGAATATGGGACCTCAACCTTTGAAAGCATCGACCCTTCGACCGGCAAGCCGTGGGCAGTGATGCCCGAATCCCGAGAGGATGACGTCGACAAGGCCGTGCAGGCCGCCCAGCAGGCTCTGCATGGGCGAGACTGGGGCGCCTTGAGCGCCACTCAGCGCGGAAAGCTTCTATACCGCCTCGCAGATCTGGTTCAGGAAAATGCGTTCGAACTCGCCCGACTCGAAACTCAGGATTCAGGAAAAATCATTCGCGAAACCAGTGCGCAAATCTCCTATGTCGCCGATTTTTTTCGCTATTATGCGGGTCTCGCCGACAAAATGGAAGGCTATCACCTTCCGATAGACAAGCCGGACATGGAGGTGTGGCTGAAGCGCGAACCGCTCGGTGTTGTCGCGGCGATCGTGCCTTGGAACAGTCAGCTGTTTCTCACTGCGGTGAAAATCGGACCTGCGCTAGCCGCCGGATGCACGGTGGTTCTAAAAGCGTCAGAGGATGCGCCGGCGCCGTTGCTTGAGTTTGCCAGAATAGTTCACGATGCCGGATTCCCTCCAGGCACGGTCAACATCATCACGGGATTTGGAGAGCAATGCGGATCGGTGCTTGCATCCCATCCGGGGGTTTCGCATGTCGCTTTTACCGGAGGCCCCGAAACAGCCCGGCACATCGTGCGGCACACATCGTCCAATCTTGCCAGCATCTCTCTGGAGCTTGGCGGAAAATCGCCGTTTATCGTTTTCGAAGATGCCGATTTGGACAGTGCTGCCAATGCCCAGGTCGCGGGCATATTCGCCGCTGCCGGGCAAAGCTGCGTCGCTGGGTCGCGCCTGATTGTGCACAATTCGATCAAGGAGGAGTTTCTTGAACGTCTAAAGACTCAGGCCGAACGCGTCGTGCTGGGCGATCCCTCCGACATGGATACCGAAGTAGGCCCGCTTTGCACCAGCCGTCAACTCGAAAGGATCGACGAAATAGTTCAGGCGACAATTCGCGAAGGAGCGCAATTGATTGCCGGCGGCCGCCGGCTAGAGCGCGACGGGCACTATTACCTGCCGACCATACTCGATTGCTCTAACAATCCCGAAGCGCCGTCGGTTGCCAACGAACTTTTCGGACCGGTGCTCTCAGTTCTTGGCTTCGACTCCGATGACGAAGCGCTACAGATTGCAAACGACACGCAATACGGATTGGCAGCAGGAGTTTTTACAGCCAATCTGGCTCGCGCCCACCGCATGGCGAATGCGATTCAAGCCGGGGTGGTATGGGTGAACACCTATCGGGTGATATCGCCTATCGCTCCGTTCGGAGGTCACGGCATCTCCGGCTACGGACGCGAAGGCGGCATCCAGGCAGCGTTGGAGTACACTAAATTAAAGGCGGTTTGGCTGAACACATCCGAAGAGACATTTCCGGACCCTTTCAAACTTCGATAAGAAATTTCAATCAAATCAGTGCGTACCGGCAAGAAGTCTGCAGTTGTTTTCGAAATTCCAAAGTACAGCAGCGCACTGCGATAAAATGAAATTGTATATTGAGTCACACATGATTGTAATTTTCAACGCGCAATACCGAAATAAGCGGCTTGCATTCAGCACAGTATTTATTACTAGGTCTTCATAAGTAGAAGGCGTTCATCGGGGAATTGGCGCAATTGCAATCATAGATGCGAAGCAAAAAAAAGGAGGAATCATTCCATGAACAGACATCTATCAAACGCAAATCGACGGAAATTTCTGAAGCAGGCGGCCGCCGGCGCGACCGTTGCCTCGGCATCCGGCATACTGCCTCTTCGGGCATTCGCTGCCGATGAAACCCTGACCGTGGGAATGAACATACCCATGACCGGAGACTACGCGCCTTGGGGCTTGCCAGGGCTATACGGCTGTGAAATTATTGCCAACAACATCAACAACGCAGGCGGCGTCACAATCGGCGACAAGACCTATATGCTCAATGTCGCGTCTTATGATCACGGCTACGACACGGAAAAGGCACTGCAGGGCTTCAAAAAACTAGTGCTTGAAGACGAGGCAAAAATGGTGATGATGCTTGGCGGTTCCACTGTCGCTGCCGTGCTGCCCTGGGCCACGCGCAAGAAAGTGCTCACCACGACACTGCTTCCCAGCGACATTACCCCGGACTCGGATTACCTGTTCGCCACTTGCGAATCGCATCCGCTTTACAACGTTACCGGCGTTGTCTGGCTGGCCGAGCAATTTCCAGAAGCAAAAACTGCCGCAATTGTCACCAACAATGATGCAGAGTACGGCCTGCAGTCGGCAGCAACCTACAAGGCTGCCTTCGAAGTTGCCGGAATCGATGTAGTCGACACCAATCTGCACGGATTCGATGTGACTGATTTTGCGCCAATTGTTTCTTCAGTACTTGCGAAAAATCCGGACATCTTCTGCATGGCGACAAGCTTCTATGTCACTCCTTTGATGGAGCAACTCTATCATCAGGGCTACAAGGGGAAGATCATTTCCTGCACGCTTGACTACTATGATGAGATTATCGCCAAGACGAGCGAGGAATTTGTCAACGGAACGATCTTTCAATTTCCGGATTTCGACGATCCGAAGCTGCTTGAAGAGGGCGTACACTTCCCGGATCCAGGCGACTTTGACGCCGCCTTCCGAAAGGATCATCCCAATGACTGGTCCGCAGTCGCGTGGGAGTATCCTGCGATTCTGCTGAACTGGCTCGAGAATGCAAAGGCTGTCGGCAGTGCTGAAAGCACAGACGTGGCCGACGCGCTCAGAAACAACAAGCAGGACTTCGTGTTCGGCGGAGGCGACTGGTGGGGCAGCCAGCTGTGGGGGCTCGACAACGCACTCATCGGGCGCTGGCCGGTTGTCGTTGTCACCGATGGAAAGGCAAGGATTCAGCACTACGGCGATGTCGCAGGCTGGCTTGCCGACAACAAGGACGTGCTGATCAAGCATATGAAAGACCTTGGTCTGCGCACTGTCTAAATTGACACAATAGCGAAATTGGGGAGACGCGTACGCCTCTCCCCTTTTTTGTGTTAACCCAACCGGCATCGCAAGTTTGGACCTGCTCGTTCAAACCATCGTCAACGGACTGATCCAAAGCGGATTCTACGCTTTGGCGGCAGTCGGCCTTGTCATGATCTTCGGGGTCATGAAAGTGGTGAATTTTGCCCACGGCGAACTCGTG
The DNA here is from genome assembly GCA_965214615.1 of Arenicellales bacterium. Lineage (GTDB taxonomy): Bacteria > Pseudomonadota > Gammaproteobacteria > Arenicellales > JAJDZL01 > CBDAUN01. Next base: position 1,163,726 of record OZ243952.1, on the reverse strand, counting down.
ATGATCGGCGCCTACACCGTATGGCTCGTTCACGCCCAGTACGGGATGCCCTATCTATTCGTCATCGTCCTGGCGATTCTGGTCGTGACCGCAATCGGACTGCTTATGGAGCGTTTCCTGTTTCGCCCCATGACTGACGATCCGCTAGGCGGGCTGATCTGCTCGATCGGGGTGCTGTTCATTCTCCAAGTCATCGCCACCCTGGTCGGAGGCGAAGGTCCTTCCAAGCAGGTGCCGCCGCCATTTGAAGGAACCCTTGTCGTGCTCGACACGCTGCGGATTCCGTATCAGCGATTGTTCGGCATTGCAGTAGCCGTCGCCGCCTTAGGGCTGCTGTGGTTTTTTCTGGCACGCACCACAGCGGGCTGGGCATTGCGCGCTGTGGCTCAGGATCGCGAAGCCGCGGCACTGCAAGGCATCAACAGCAATCGCATTTCTATGATGGCAATCGGCATCGGCGCAGCCATGGCCGGCCTTGCCGGAGCACTGATCGCGCCAATCACCAACATCAATCCGCATATGGGACACAATGTCATCATCACTGCATTCATTGTCACCATCGTTGGCGGAGTCGGCAGCCTGTCCGGAGCGGTAATCGCCTCGGTGCTTTACGCCTTGTTCCACACGTTCGTCACTACCTACTACAGCGGCACAATTGCCACAATCTGGGGATTGGTCATCATGGTTCTGGTCCTGATCGTCCGTCCAACAGGAATCATGGGGCACCGCGTGAGCGAATAGCATGACATCCGGGAACATCAACTTCAAGGCAGCAGCGCTGATTGCGGGAATCATGATCGCGCTGATCATTTTGCCGCACTACTTGAAGTACCATCAGCAGGACTTCATGATTTTCCTGGTAGTGAACGTTCTCGTAGTAGTCAGCTATCGGCTTGTCACGCTGACCGGCGAGTGGTCGCTGATCCATGCGGTCATGATGGGAATCGGCGCCTACACCAGCGGAATCCTGACGAAGTTTTTTGATTTTTCCTTCTGGATCAGCCTGCCGTTGGCCGGCGCCTGCGCCGGACTTGTCGCGCTGGCGCTTAGTTTTCCGCTGTTCCGCACGACGCAATTCTATTTTCTGATCGGCTCGTTTGCCGCCGGAGAAGCAATCCGGCTCAGCTGGATTCATTTTATCCGGCCGTTCGGCGGCACCAGCGGCATCAGCGCATTGCCGTCGCCGGAACTGGCGAATATAGATTTTCTTGAGCCGATTCCCTACTTCTATCTGACACTGACAATCGTATTCATCAGCCTGGTCATTCTGTACCGCATCGAAAAATCGCGGATCGGCCTGACCCTGCATGCGGTTCACTGGCAGGCGCCTTTGGCAGAATCCATCGGCGTCGACACATGGCGCTACCGCGCCTTGGCATTTGCAATCGGTTCAGCGTTTGTCGGCATCGCCGGCTCGCTCAAAGTTCACTATATCGGCACCGTCACTCCCAATCAGTACGGCATCGGCTTCATGGTGTTCATCCTGATCTGGCTCATTATCGGCGGCTACAAGACATTCTACGGCGCGATTGTCGGAGTCGTGATTCTTTCCGTCGTCGATGAGATTTTGCGCGAATTCGTAGTCCTTAGGCCGGCCATCTACGGTGCGGTGCTGATCGCGTTCATCCTGTATTTTCCGGCAGGGCTTGAAAGCCTGCCGCAGAAACTCAAGAAACTGCAGTTCATGCAGCGAAGAGGCGAAGCCTGATGGCGGCATTGGAAATACGCAACGTGACCAAGGTTTTTGGCGGTCTGACTGCGCTGAACGATGTCAGTTTCAGCGTCGAGCCCGGCAAGATATTCGGCCTCATCGGCCCTAACGGGGCCGGAAAGAGCACAATGTTCAAGGTCATTGCCGGATTCCATCAGCCCACCAGCGGCGAAGTGCTGTTCAACGGGCAGGACATCACCGGTCTGAAGCCGAATCGAATTGCAGCCGCCGGCATTGTGCGCACATTTCAGGAAACCACGCTGTTTCAGGAACTCGCGGTGTCGGACAACGCGTTGATCGGAACCCACAACAGCGCTGCGACGGATGTGGTTTCTGCGATTCTAGGGCTGGACCGGGAAAAGCAGAAAACTGCCTTGCAGCAGGCCGAACAGGTACTCGACATCACAGGACTTTCGGACCGCAAGAATCAACTCGCCAGCGAGTTGCCGCTCGGCTCCAAGCGGGCTTTGGCAATTGCAGTGGCGCTGGCGGCAAAGCCGCAACTGCTGCTGCTGGACGAGCCTTTCGCCGGGATGAACCCTGAAGAGACCAACAATATGATGGAGTTGACACGGAAAGTTTGCGACTCCGGCATCACGATCGTGCTGGTCGAACACGATATGAAGGCGGTCATGGGCCTTTGCAATCAGCTTACTGTGCTAAATTTCGGCTCGGTGCTGGCTGAAGGCACTCCGGAGCAAGTGCGGCATAATCCGGATGTCGTGAACGCCTACCTCGGGGGCGGGACGATATGAGGCTGTCAATCAGCAATCTCGAGGTCAACTACAACAAGGTTGCCGCGCTTCGGGGAATCAGCATCGATGTCAATTCGGGATCATTTGTGACCTTGATCGGGTCAAACGGCGCGGGAAAGAGCACGACGCTGCGTACAATCTCAGGCCTGGCAAAGCCCAGCCGAGGGGAAATCTATCTCGACGATGTGCGTGCGGACCACTTAAGCGCCGATGCGATCGTCCGGCTTGGCGTCGGCCATGTTCCAGAAGGCAGGCGAATCTTCAAGGATTTGAGCGTTCTGGAAAATCTAATGCTCGGCGCCTATACGCACAGGAACAAGGAGCGCAACGCGCAGGAGCTGGATCGGGTTTTTGAGCACTTTCCACGTCTCGCGGAACGGCGCGATCAGCATGCCAGGACGCTAAGCGGCGGAGAACAGCAGATGCTGTCTATCGGCAGAGCCCTGATGTCGCGTCCGAAAATTCTGCTTCTTGATGAACCTTCGCTCGGACTTGCGCCAATTATTGTGCAGCAAATCGGAAGATTTCTTCGCGAAATCAATGCGCAAGGCGTTACGATCATCCTGGTGGAGCAGAATGCGGACTTGGCGTTGCAGCTCGCAGACTACGGCTACGTTCTGGAAACAGGACTAATCGCCATGCAGGACAAGGCAGAGCATCTGTCCAATAATGAACATGTCAGAAAAGCGTATCTTGGTATTTAGTCTTATGCGATTCTGAACCCCGACGGCGCATCTCCTAGACGGGCTACGAGAATTTCAATTGCCGAAGCCGGCTTCGCGCTCCATCAAATTACACGCTTTTGCATGACCGGGGTTGGCACATAGTTCTCAGATCATGAAGATGTTCCGAACCAATCATTGAAATTTGAAAACACGATTGAAACCACTACGCCAAGCCAAAAGAAATCGAATTCGGCCGATCATCGAAATTTGATCTTTACTGAAATTTCGGAAAGTCACGAGATAAAGAAGCCATTGATAGACAACGCTTCGAATTTCTAGAATATTTTGAACACCCTCGCACCCGCACACGGATCGATCTGCGCTAGGTGAATGCCCGATGCCGCAACCGGATTCGCATTGGCAAAGCCTCAGACCGGCATCGGACGATATCCGTAACGCATCTTAATTCCCTCACGCCGCAAATTCTTCACTACCGGGTTCGATTACTGTTAAAATTCAGTCTTTCGCAATATGGCAACAAATCAACAAACTACGTCGTAGAGACAGGGGGATCACCGTTCAATACACACACATTGCATGAATTTTCAAAAGTATGCAATAACCGGAAGTAGCTTGATGGCAGTGCACCAAAATGAAGATCGTATGCGCTGCTCAGATTGAATTGTCGCATTGCAAAATTGGCTCGCCCCGCGTCGCGAGTCAGTCATTGGCATCATCTTGAGTGACTCCGATATAAAGATTTACAACAAAACTAAAAATACGGAAAAACAATAATGTACGAAAACAATGATCACGATAGCCGAGGAAAGACACTGAGTGACAAAGCCTATGAAGTGCTTGTCAAGCAAATAACCCGTCTGGAGCTGCCGCCTGGCTCGGTTCTTGCGGAATTAGAATTGGTCGATCAAATTGGAATTGGACGAACACCGTTGCGTGAGGCATTGCGTCGTCTTGCAATGGAGGGACTGGTCGAACATCGAGTTAATAGAGGGATGTTTGTTTCCGCAGTCGGTTATAAAGATGTTCAGGAAGTTTACGAGTTTCGAAAGATTATTGACAGTGCCGCATGCCGCTTGGCAGCCTCCCGCGCGAGTATGGCACAGGCCGCCGAATTGATGAATTTGCATAAGGTGCTGGTCGAAGCAACCGAAAATGATGACGTTGACGCATATGTAGATGCCAATCGCAACTATTACAATGTGCTGGGTAAAGCTGCTGGAAATTCATTTATCGTTGATACGATACCCCGCATCATGAACCTGCACCTGCGCTTGTGGTTCATGATCTCGAACAGGCTCGGAACGTGGCACTCAATTGCGAAGGCACATGAAGTCATGACGCATAGCGTTGCAAAGGCGATTGCCGAGCGCGATGCGGATACCACAGAACGCGCCATCAATGAATATATTACCCAGCGGCAGCAAGATTTGCTTCATGCGTTGGCTCAATAATCCGCAAGCGTTCGCAATACTTGATATTTCGCTCCTCTGATCAATCTAATGGCAAGTTGATCAAGAGCAGGCAGCCTGAACTTTTGGTCGCGGATTAAGCTCTGCGCCCAGACTTACCACTGCGTCCCGAATTGCATGTCAATTCTTCGTTCAGACTCGATACGGCTGTTGCCATTACTGTGCCAAACCTCATCGTAACCGAGTTCAAACGTCCAACTGCCGGCAATAGCCCGGCTGAGTTGCCAGCCTGCACGGTATTCACGCTGACCCGTTGATTCAGCGAAGCCGATTCTCGGAGTTAGTGTGTAGCAGTCGTCAATTGCCGCGATTCCGTAACTGAACTGCGTCTCGAATCGTCGCTCGTCAAGCCCTTGTGTGCCGTCTTCGGCCACAAGACCATCAAGAGTTTGGCGTTCGAGTAGCGCATTCATGCCGCCATCAGATGATGATCCCATCGCCTGACCGATCGTAAGTTGGGGACCACGTCCTTTCACGGACGTGCCATCCCAGGAAAACATCGCCGAAATTCCAACATTTCTGAAATCTTTGGATTCATGGCTAACCAAGGCGCGTCCTCTGAGGTCTGCGGACAGGCCTCGCTTTGGATCAAACCATGCAACACCGGCGCCGACATCCGCTCCGAACCCTGTCTCAGCGTCGCCGTCATCATGACGTGCGCCCAACTCAAAGTTGAGCATCACCAGTGCATCATCTTCCAAGTGAACTGGTTGCGTGCCCTCAAGTCCGAGTCTGATACGCGTCACTTCAGTATCCGCAGCGGCAAGGCCTTTTACTTTTGCCGTCGTTGCATTCATATTCATCACATCGGTTTTGACTGCAAGTTCAAAGCTGTCCGCATCAGGAGATTCAATCAAGATCCCACGCAGTCCAGCGGCAGCCATCGCGAAGTCAAGTTCGGTACGCATCTTCGTTTGAGCCGCGCCATCCTCGCTGTTTGGCGCTACTGTCAGTGTGCCATCACCAATGCCGGCCACGCCCCAGACGGTGATCCGTTCTGAGAGTTCATAGCTTCCCCAAGGATAGACACCGGTCATATCTGCGGATATCTTTCCGCTGCCCTCTTCAGATTGATAGCCGCCCTCACCCTGGGTCTGCCCGGCGATGACTCCCGCAGCGACTTCTCCTTGACCCCAATCGGCGCCGAGCAACACACTCGTGACTTCACCATCGAGAGATAGTCCACCCCCGCGTCCTTCGAAAGTCGACTGCGCAGCCCTTCCCCAAAGCGCGTAGTGTCCGTCTTGAAGATCTCCTATTGCAACCGAGAATGAGCTGCCCATTAACAATTCTTCGTACGTTACCGATCTGGTGTACGAAGTCTGTCCGCTCTGAGATTCGATTCCGTTTTGCGGTGATGTCAAATCAGTTCTGTAATCGGAATTTATCGTGCGTTCACTCAGACCTGCTCCTGAATGCTGTGTGTAATCTTCTTCACCAGTGTCCGTCAATAGCGGCCCCAAGTCCACACCAGCCAGATTTACTTCAACTCCTGACGTTCGCTGTGCATGAATTCGGCTATCCACTGCATCCAGTACCTGCTCAGTAACGGTACGTCCGAAGCGTGCCAGCCATTCCTTTGGAGAAAGATCGCTGCTATCTTCTGTGATGGCCAGAATTGCGCTATTTATCACGCTTAAATGAATGTCCCGATCAGCAGGAACCGCAGCTTCTCCAGAGAAAATTACCGTTTCATCCGGATCATCCACCGCGTCATGGACCGGTGTAAAGGTAAAGGTGGCTTCGCCACTGTCCTCCATTGCCGGAATGGATATTTTGACTTTTTCCACCGGTTTGAAATCAACGGACTCTATCGCCGTACCGCCAGTAACACTTACAGTAACAATGATTTCCTCTTCAACAATACCCACTCCCTTAAACCTGGCTTCAATTCGTACAGTTTGATCACCGCCGTCTTCCGCCACCCTCGTCGGAGCAACTGTAATTTGTATTGGATCGGCCCGATCGTCCATGTTCCGAATAAACATGGTCGCAGGCGTCACCGTATATCCTTCAATGTTCGATATTCCGGAGACAATGACTGACTCATCTGCTTCGTCACTCAGATCGTCCACTGGTATAAAGGTGAAGGTGGTCTCGGCACTAGTCGCCTCAGCAGGAATGGTAAGTGTGAAATCTTCGATAGGCACGTAGTCCTTTATCTCCGCAGTGCCAGGATCCACTGATATCGTAAGCGGTGTGGTCTGCGATCTTGGCAATCCGTTCACGGTAGCGGTGACGGTTACCTCGGTTGCGCCTGAGGTTTCATTGATGATGTTTGGCGATACGCTCAAAATCGCAGCGACATCGTTATCAGTGAAGCCAATGATGTCGGATGTCACCTTCATACTATCGTTGCTTCCACTGATTGAAATCTGTTCTTTCCCTTCATAAACCGTATCCTCTATCGGTGTCAGTACGAATTCTCCAGTACCACTGGCGCTGCCGGCTTCGATGACAATGTTAAAGGAAGATACTTCCTCGTAGTCAGTGCCGGATATTGCACTGTCATTTGCGTTGCCTACTGTGACGACTATTGTTTGATCCGTAGCGAAGCGTGAATCACCCGCTAGAGTAGCAGTCACCGAAATGTTCGTTGCCTCGTCGTTCTCGGCCACGGTTTCGGGTGAAGCGCTTAGAGAAACTTCGGCAGGAACTGTATCGTCTTCTTCGATAGTCAATATTTGGTCATTCGGGTTCGGCACACCTTCGCTATTTGTTGTCGCAGAAACGGTGACCAATTTATCTGATGTCACCACAACGTTATCAACTGCGGTAATGGTAACCGTGCCGCTGCTCGATTGTGATCCCGCGGTTATTGTAAGCGTAGTATTCCCGCTTAGAATAAAGTCGTTATTCGTCGCCGGCGAAATCGGTGCTGCGGCGACGGTGAGAACCACATCTATATTTGCAACTGTATTCAAACTCGCAGTTACTGTGCTCTGACCGCCACTTTCGCTAATTGATGCTGGCGACAGGTTGATGGCAACTATGAGCGCTTCGTCATTGTCGGTTATTTCGATGGTTGTGCCGCTGATCGAAAGATCCCCTGAATCGCCTTCGATGCTCAAAGTCTCGTCACTTTCGTCCAATGCGTCGTCTTCAGGATCCAGTGTGAATCTGTTCGATGCACTGCTCGCTCCAGCCGCAATCACAATGTCAAAATCGTCCACTTCAGCATAGTCTGCGCCCTCAGTCGCACTGTCGCCATCGGCTCCTACCGAAACGGTAACTGTGGTGTCCGTACTGAAAGTGGTATCGCCATTGATCGTCGCTGTCACTGTCACCGTCTCAGTTGCCGCATCTTCGGCAATGGCTGTCTTGTCAACACTTAGCGTGACACCGCCAGGGGTTGCATCATCGTCATTGACTGTTACTTTGATATCAGACGCCGATACGTTTGCGTAGTCCGAATCGCCCGCAACCACCGTGTGTGCAATGCTGCCGGTGCGCGCGTCACCGGTGTTGTCGATGATGTCGTTCACTGCTGTCGCCGTCACGGTCTGGGCCACATCCCAGTTTGACGGGGTGAATATGAGTCGAGCTGTGCTCAGAGTCACCATGTCCGGTGCTGTGATATCAATGCGCACACCGTCCGTTGGTTTGCTGTCAAGCACTAATGTGTAGCTGTCTTGGTCCTCGCGCGTTCCAGCGGTACTGCCATTGTCCGCCTCGGCCATGGTCAAAGGCCCACCCGTCACCGTCACGCCGCGCTCGTCGTCATCAGTGATCGTCAATGTTCTATTGGTCGGATCGGTCACACCATTGCCACCGCTTGCGGTAGCTGATACCGTAAATGTCTTGTTCGACGCATCCACATCATTATCCTGGGCGGTGACGGTCACCGTACCGGTACTCGTCGTTGCTCCGGCCGCAATCGTCAACGTCTTATTGGCGCTCAGCGAGATGTCGCCTGCGACCGCCGGAGATACCGCTGCTGCGGCGACCGTCAGAGTGACATCCTGACTAGAGGTGCCGCTCAGGGTTGCGGTCACCGTGCTGGTGTTAGCAGTGCCGCTCTCGCTGATAGTTGACGGAGTCAGTACCAGTGTTGCCTCCGGCGTGCTATCGTCATCGTCGGTGATCGTGCCGGTGCCATCCAAGGTTTGACCACCACCTTTGAAAGTGACATTCGTGGACGAAGTCAGGCGCAGGACAACCGTCTCGTTTGGCTCATCTAGCGTGTCGCCATTTACGGTAACCGACACCGTCTTTTCGGTGTCGCCAGCGGCGAATATCAACGTACCGGAAGTGATTGCCGCATAGTCCGTCGCCGAAACCGCTGTCCCTGTACCCGCATCCGCATAGACAACGCTCACCACCTTGCCGCTCGCCGGCGACAGCGTCACCTTGAACGTCATCGCCTTCGTGCCGCTGTCGCCCTCGGCAACGCTCGGGGAGTTAATACTCAGCGTCGGCGTGCCGTCGTCATCGGTGATCGTGCCGCTGGCTGTGCCGGCACCCTGGGTGCTCGACACCGTCGCATTGGTCGGAGCACCGAGGGTGACGATAATCGTCTCATTGGGCTCGTCCAGCGTGTCGCCCTTGACCTTGATGACGATCGTGCCGCCGGAATCGCCCGCCGGAATCGAAAGACTCGCAGTCGCCGGCGTCTCGTAGTCGCTGGCGCCCGCCGCCGTGCCCGTCAGGGCATAAGGCACCGTGATCGCCCTAGCACTCGCCGCTGACAGGCTCACCGCAAAACTCATGTTCGCAGTGCCGCTGTCGCCCTCGACCACCGATGCCGCATCGGTTACCGACACCGTCGGCGTCGCATCGTCATCGGTGATCGTGCCGGTGCCGTCCAAGGTCGACTTGCCGCCGCTAAGAGCCGCATTGGCGGCCGAAGACAGACGCACAACAACCGTCTCGTTCGGCTCGTCCAGCGTGTCGCCCTTGACTGCCACCGATACCGTCTTTTCAGTGTCGCCCGCCGCAAAGCTCAGCGTGCCCGAAGTGACCGCCGCATAGTCCGTCGCCGAAACCGCCGTCCCCGTGCCCGCATCCGCATAGACAACACTCACCGCCTTGCCGCTCGCCGGCGACAGCGTCACCTTGAACGTCATCGCCCTCGTACCGTCGTCGCCCTCGGCAACGCTCGGCGAATCTATGCTCAAAGCCGGCTCGCCGTCATCGTCGGCCACCGTGACTTCCACACTTGCCGCATTCACGCCGGCATAGTCCGAACCGCCCGCAACCACCGCATGCGCAATGCGGCCGACTCGCTCATCTCCAGGGTTGTCTATGGCGTCGTTCACCGCCGTCGCCGTCACCGTCTGCACCTTGTTCCAGTTCGACGGAGTAAAGGTAAGCTGCGATTCGCTCAAGGTCACCATCCCCGGCGCAGTAATGTCAACGCGCACATCGTCGGTCGGCTCGCTCGCGAGCACCACCGTGTAGCTGTCCTGATCCTCGCGCCTGCCCTCGGTCCCGGCATTGTCCGCCTCGGACATGCTCAAGGACCCGCCCGCAACCGTCACGCCGCGGGTGTCGTCATCGGTGACCGTCAGCGTTACACTGTCCGGGGCGCCAACGCCATTGCCGCCGCTTGCGCCAGCCGAGACGGTGAACGCCTTGTCCGCCGCATCCGCATCATTGTCCCGGGCGGTGACCGTCACCGTGCCGGTGCTCGCCGTCTCACCCGCTGCAATCGTCAGCGTCTTGTTCTCGCTCAGCGCAATGTCGCCCGAGACCGCCGGAGATACCGCTGCAGCTGCAACCGTCAGCGTCACAGCCTGGCTCGAGGCGCCGCTCAAAGTCGCCGCCACCGTGCTCGTGCCGCCATTCTCAGAGATGGAGCCCGGAGTCAGCTTCAGCGTCACCGTCGGCGTTGCGTCGTCGTCATTGATCGTACCGGTTGCCGCGCCCGCGCCTTCGGTGCCCGACACCGTCGCATTGGTCGGAGCACCGAGGGTGACGATAATCGTCTCATTGGGCTCGTCCAGCGTGTCGCCCTTGACCTTGATGACGATCGTGCCGCCGGAATCGCCCGCCGGAATCGAAAGACTCGCACTCGCCGGCGTCTCGTAGTCGCTGGCGCCCGCCGCCGTGCCCGTCAGGGCGTAAGGCACCGTGACCGCCCTGGCGCTCGCCGCTGACAGGCTCACCGCAAAACTCATGTTCACAGTGCCTCTGTCGCCCTCGGTCACCGAAGCCGCATCGGACACCGACACCGTCGGCGCATCATCGTCATCCGTGACCGCCAGCGTCACCGGTGACGGATCCGCCACCCCGCCGCCGCTTGCGCCAGCCGATACGGTGAACGCCTTGTCCGGCGCATCCGCATCATTGTCCCGGGCGGTGACCGTCACCGCGCCGGTGCTCGCCGTCTCACCCGCTGCAATCGTCAGCGTCTTGTTCTCGCTCAGCGCAATGTCGCCCGAGACCGCCGGAGATACCGCTGCAACTGCAACCGTCAGCGTCACAGCCTGGCTCGAGGCGCCGCTCAAAGTCGCCGCCACCGTGCTCGTGCCGCCATTCTCAGAGATGGAGCCCGGAGTCAGCTTCAGAGCCGCCGTCGGCGTCGCATCGTCATCGGTGATCGTGCCGGTGCCGTCCAAGGTCGACTTGCCGCCGCTAAGAGCCGCATTGGCGGCCGAAGACAGACGCACAACAACCGTCTCGTTCGGCTCGTCCAGCGTGTCGCCCTTGACTGCCACCGATACCGTCTTTTCAGTGTCGCCCGCCGCAAAGCTCAGCGTGCCCGAAGTGACCGCCGCATAGTCCGTCGCCGAAACCGCTGTCCCTGTGCCCGCATCCGCATAGACAACACTCACCGCCTTGCCGCTCGCCGGCGACAGCGTCACCTTGAACGTCATCGCCCTCGTACCGTCGTCGCCCTCGGCAACGCTCGGCGAATCTATGCTCAAAGCCGGCTCGCCGTCATCGTCGGCCACCGTGACTTCCACACTTGCCGCATTCACGCCGGCATAGTCCGAACCGCCCGCAACCACCGCATGCGCAATGCGGCCGACTCGCTCATCTCCAGGGTTGTCTATGGCGTCGTTCACCGCCGTCGCCGTCACCGTCTGCACCTTGTTCCAGTTCGACGGAGTAAAGGTAAGCTGCGATTCGCTCAAGGTCACCATCCCCGGCGCAGTAATGTCAACGCGCACATCGTCGGTCGGCTCGCTCGCGAGCACCACCGTGTAGCTGTCCTGATCCTCGCGCCTGCCCTCGGTCCCGGCATTGTCCGCCTCGGACATGCGCCCGCCGCCGTGCCCGTCAGGGCGTAAGGCACCGTGACCGCCCTGGCGCTCGCCGCTGACAGGCTCACCGCAAAACTCATGTTCACAGTGCCTCTGTCGCCCTCGGTCACCGAAGCCGCATCGGACACCGACACCGTCGGCGCATCATCGTCATCCGTGACCGCCAGCGTTACACTGTCCGGGGCGCCAACGCCATTGCCGCCGCTTGCGCCAGCCGATACGGTGAACGCCTTGTCCGGCGCATCCGCATCATTGTCCCGGGCGGTGACCGTCACCGCGCCGGTGCTCGACGTCTCACCCGCTGCAATCGTCAGCGTCTTGTTCTCGCTCAGCGCAATGTCGCCCGAGACCGCCGGAGATACCGCTGCAGCTGCAACCGTCAGCGTCACAGCCTGGCTCGAGGCGCCGCTCAAAGTCGCCGCCACCGTGCTCGTGCCGCCATTCTCAGAGATGGAGCCCGGAGTCAGCTTCAGCGTCACCGTCGGCGTTGCGTCGTCGTCATTGATCGTACCGGTTGCCGCGCCCGCGCCTTCGGTGCCCGACACCGTCGCATTGGTCGGAGCACCGAGGGTGACGATAATCGTCTCATTGGGCTCGTCCAGCGTGTCGCCCTTGACCTTGATGACGATCGTGCCGCCGGAATCGCCCGCCGGAATCGAAAGACTCGCACTCGCCGGCGTCTCGTAGTCGCTGGCGCCCGCCGCCGTGCCCGTCAGGGTGTAAGGCACCGTGACCGCCCTGGCGCTCGCCGCTGACAGGCTCACCGCAAAACTCATGTTCACAGTGCCTCTGTCGCCCTCGGTCACCGAAGCCGCATCGGACACCGACACCGTCGGCGCATCATCGTCATCCGTGACCGCCAGCGTCACCGGTGACGGATCCGCCACCCCGCCGCCGCTTGCGCCAGCCGAGACGGTGAACGCCTTGTCCGGCGCATCCGCATCATTGTCCCGGGCGGTGACCGTCACCGCGCCGGTGCTCGCCGTCTCACCCGCTGCAATCGTCAGCGTCTTGTTCTCGCTCAGCGCAATGTCGCCCGAGACCGCCGGAGATACCGCTGCAACTGCAACCGTCAGCGTCACAGCCTGGCTCGAGGCGCCGCTCAAAGTCGCCGCCACCGTGCTCGTGCCGCCATTCTCGGCGATCGAGCCCGGAGTCAGCTTCAGCGTCACCGTCGGCGTTGCGTCGTCGTCATTGATCGTACCGGTTGCCGCGCCCGCGCCTTCGGTGCCCGACACCGTCGCATTGGTCGGAGCACCGAGGGTGACGATAATCGTCTCATTGGGCTCGTCCAGCGTGTCGCCCTTGACCTTGATGACGATCGTGCCGCCGGAATCGCCCGCCGGAATCGAAAGACTCGCACTCGCCGGCGTCTCGTAGTCGCTGGCGCCCGCCGCCGTGCCCGTCAGGGTGTAAGGCACCGTGACCGCCCTGGCGCTCGCCGCTGACAGGCTCACCGCAAAACTCATGTTCACAGTGCCTCTGTCGCCCTCGGTCACCGAAGCCGCATCGGACACCGACACCGTCGGCGCATCATCGTCATCCGTGACCGCCAGCGTCACCGGTGACGGATCCGCCACCCCGCCGCCGCTTGCGCCAGCCGAGACGGTGAACGCCTTGTCCGGCGCATCCGCATCATTGTCCCGGGCGGTGACCGTCACCGTACCGGTGCTCGACGTCTCACCCGCTGCAATCGTCAGCGTCTTGTTCTCGCTCAGCGCAATGTCGCCCGAGACCGCCGGAGATACCGCTGCAACTGCAACCGTCAGCGTCACAGCCTGGCTCGAGGCGCCGCTCAAAGTCGCCGCCACCGTGCTCGTGCCGCCATTCTCAGAGATGGAGCCCGGAGTCAGCTTCAGAGCCGCCGTCGGCGTCGCATCGTCATCGGTGATCGTGCCGGTGCCGTCCAAGGTCGACTTGCCGCCGCTAAGAGCCGCATTGGCGGCCGAAGACAGACGCACAACAACCGTCTCGTTCGGCTCGTCCAGCGTGTCGCCCTTGACTGCCACCGATACCGTCTTTTCAGTGTCGCCCGCCGCAAAGCTCAGCGTGCCCGAAGTGACCGCCGCATAGTCCGTCGCCGATACCGCCGTCCCCGTGCCCGCATCCGCATAGACAACACTCACCGCCTTGCCGCTCGCCGGCGACAGCGTCACCTTGAACGTCATCGCCCTCGTACCGTCGTCGCCCTCGGCAACGCTCGGCGAATCTATGCTCAAAGCCGGCTCGCCGTCATCGTCGGTCACCGTGACTTCCACACTTGCCGCATTCACGCCGGCATAGTCCGAACCGCCCGCAACCACCGCATGCGCAATGCGGCCGACTCGCTCATCTCCAGGGTTGTCTATGGCGTCGTTCACCGCCGTCGCCGTCACCGTCTGCACCTTGTTCCAGTTCGACGGAGTAAAGGTAAGCTGCGATTCGCTCAAGGTCACCATCCCCGGCGCAGTAATGTCAACGCGCACATCGTCGGTCGGCTCGCTCGCGAGCACCACCGTGTAGCTGTCCTGATCCTCGCGCCTGCCCTCGGTCCCGGCATTGTCCGCCTCGGACATGCTCAAGGACCCGCCCGCAACCGTCACGCCGCGGGTGTCGTCATCGGTGATGGTCAAAGTCACATCGGCCGGATCAGCCACATCGGCACCGGAAGCTTTAGCCGACACAACCACCTGCCGGTCGGCAGCATCTACATCGTTATCCACTGCGCTGAGTGTCACCGTGCCGGCGCTTCGTGTTTGACCCGCTGCAATCGTCAGCGTCGCACCTTGCTGACTGGCCGGCGCGCCATCCGGAACCGACACCGTCAACGTGACTGCCTCGTAGGTGACCGCCGTCAGGTTCGCCGTCACTGTCGTCGAGTTGCCCGCACCCGATTCGTGAATAGCCCCTTTTTCACTACCCAACGAAAGCGTCGCCGTCGGCGTCGCATCATCATCGGTGATCGTGCCGCTGGCTGCGCCCGCGCCTTCGGTGCCCGACACCGTCGCATTGGTCGGAGCACCGAGGGTGACGATAATCGTCTCATTGGGCTCGTCCAGCGTGTCGCCCTTGACCTTGATGACGATCTCAGCACTTTCACTGCCAGCGGCAACACTTAACTCTTTTTTCGCCACCTGCTCATAGTCCTCGCCCTCAGTCGCCGTGCCAGCCAATGTATAAGGCACCGTCACCGCTCGTCCACTTGCCTCAGACAAAGATACCTCGAATCGCATCGCTGTCGTCACCTTCGCATCATCGCCCTCAGTCACAGCAGCCGCATCGCTCACCGACACCTCCGGCAAATCATCATCATCGGTGATGGTTCCGGTTGCATCAAGATCCGTATCACCGTCTTTCAACGTCGCGTTGGTCGGCGAAGACAGACGTATGAATACTGTCTCATCCGCCTCATCAAGCCCATCGCCTTTGACCGTGATGGCTATCGTCTTGCTAAGATCGCCCGCTGCAAAACTCAGCGTGCCGGATGTAAGCGCATCGTAGTCTTCACCCTGCGTCGCCGTGCCGCCGGTGTGCTCGGCATAAGCGACTGTAACCGCCTGCCCGCTCTGTGCAGAAAGGGAAACCTTGAATGTCAATGTTGCCGTGGTGTCTTTGGCGCCTTCCGTCACACTCGGCGCGTCAACCGATATCACGGGTGCATCATCGTTATCGTCAATATTAAAGGTAGATGCGCCTGAACCACTGGCGCCGCCGTCAAGCTTGCCAGCGACAAGCGTGCCAAGAGACACAGACACCGACTCCGATGCGCCTTCGTCAAGAACGTCTTCTTTCGCAGCGAGTGCCACTGTTGCGCTTTTTGCCGCACTGCCGATACCGGTGAATGAAATCGTCGGCGCACTCGTTGCAAGATCAGTGCTTTGAAGGTTGGCGTAGCTTACGCCGGTCGGAGCAGTCTTTGGCCGGGCAAGCGTGTAATCGGCACCAAAAGTCGCCGTTCCAGCGAAGGCCAAGGGCACCGAAAGTGTCTCCTCGCCCTGCAGCGCACGTCCCAGGGTCACTGTGATCGTCTTGGTACCGCCGTTCTCAGAGATCGCACTGCCGGATGCTTCCAGTACCACCGCAGTGGCATCGTCATCGGTAATGGAACCGCTGGCCGCGCCCGCGCCTTCGGTGCCCGACACCGTCGCATTGGTCGGAGCACCGAGGGTGACGATAATCGTCTCATTGGGCTCGTCCAGCGTGTCGCCCTTGACCTTGATGACGATCGTGCCGCCAGAATCGCCCGCCGGAATCGAAAGACTCGCACTCGCCGGCGTCTCGTAGTCGCTGGCGCCCGCCGCCGTGCCCGTCAGGGTGTAAGGCACCGTGACCGCCCTGGCGCTCGCCGCTGACAGGCTCACCGCAAAACTCATGTTCACAGTGCCTCTGTCGCCCTCGGTCACCGAAGCCGCATCGGACACCGACACCGTCGGCGCATCATCGTCATCCGTGACCGCCAGCGTTACACTGTCCGGGGCGCCAACGCCATTGCCGCCGCTTGCGCCAGCCGATACGGTGAACGCCTTGTCCGGCGCATCCGCATCATTGTCCCGTGCGGTGACCGTCACCGCGCCGGTGCTCGACGTCTCACCCGCTGCAATCGTCAGCGTCTTGTTCTCGCTCAGCGCAATGTCGCCCGAGACCGCCGGAGATACCGCTGCAACTGCAACCGTCAGCGTCACAGCCTGGCTCGAGGCGCCGCTCAAAGTCGCCGCCACCGTGCTCGTGCCGCCATTCTCAGAGATGGAGCCCGGAGTCAGCTTCAGAGCCGCCGTCGGCGTCGCATCGTCATCGGTGATCGTGCCGGTGCCGTCCAAGGTCGACTTGCCGCCGCTAAGAGCCGCATTGGCGGCCGAAGACAGACGCACAACAACCGTCTCGTTCGGCTCGTCTAGCGTGTCGCCCTTGACTGCCACCGATACCGTCTTTTCAGTGTCGCCCGCCGCAAAGCTCAGCGTGCCCGAAGTGACCGCCGCATAGTCCGTCGCCGATACCGCCGTCCCCGTGCCCGCATCCGCATAGACAACGCTCACCGCCTTGCCGCTCGCCGGCGACAGCGTCACCTTGAACGTCATCGCCTTCGTACCGTCGTCGCCCTCGGCAACGCTCGGCGAATCTATGCTCAAAGCCGGCTCGCCGTCATCGTCGGTCACCGTGACTTCCACCGGCGCGGCAATCTGATCCTCATAGTCCGTGTCCGCCGCACTCACCGTATGCGCGATACGCACCGAGCGGGCATCTCCCGCATTGTCGATCGCGTCGGCCACTGCAGTGACCGTGACAGTCTGCGCATCCCAGTCAGATGACGTGAATTCCAGACTCGTGTCGCTGAGCGTCGCGATCTTCGTGTCGCCGCCCGAAAGATTCACCGTCACCGTGCCGGTAGGCTCGCTGTCAAGCTCGACCGTATAGGTTTTCTGATGCTCGAACGTGCCCGGAGTCGATGGATCGTCAACCTCGTCAAGAGTCAGCGCCACCGGCGAGACACTGATGCCGCGGGTGTCGTCGTCGACGATGGTGATGCTGGCCAGCCCCACCACTTCATCACTTCCAGCAAGCGACCCGCTGATACTCACAGTCTCGTCGCCTTCGTCAATCGCATCGTCCACCGGAGTGAACGTGAAACTGCCAGTCCCGCTCGACGATTCCGCCGCAATATCGAATGTAAATTGATCCACAGCCTGGTAGTCATCGCCTTCGGCGGCAGTGTCATCCTCACCTCCCACTGTCACAGTCACCGCCTTGGCAGTCGAGAACGTGACACCGCCCGACAAGGTGGCAGTTACTGTGATGGTCGGCGGCGTTTTCACATCTTCGGCAACTTCGTGGCTGGCATCACCCTGCCCGATCTCGGCCTTGAAAGTAAGAGCCGTCGGCGCAGAGTCGTCTTCATTGATCGTCACCGCAGTGCCAGTCACTTGCACACCCTCTAGATCGCCATCGACCGGCACCTGCTCGCTCGGCTCGAAAATGCTGTCATCGACCAATGTCAATGTGAATTCCGCCTCGCCGCTGGCAGCGCCAGCCAAAATCGTGATGCCAAAAGGACTCACAGACTTGTAATCCTTGCCGTCCTCTGCAACGCCCGCACCCGCAGAAGACGTGCCAACCGTAACCTCAAGCACCTGCTCGGCTGCAAACCGCGCCTCCCCGCCCAGCGTCGCTGTGACAGTAACCCGGGTCGGCTCATCATCTTCGCCCACTTCGGCAGGCGACACGCTCAGCTCGATAGCCGGCGTGTCATCGTTATCGTCAATATTGAAGCTTGGCGTGCCAGAACCGCTGGCACCGCCGTCAAGCTTGCCAGCGACAAGCGTGCCAAGAGACAAGGACACCGACTCCGATGCGCCTTCGTCAAGAACGTCTTCTTTCGCAGCGAGTGTCACTGTTGCGCTTTTTGCCGCACTGCCGATACCGGTGAATGAAATCGTCGGCGCACTCGCTGAAAGGTCAGCGCTTTGAAGGTTGGCGTAGCTTACGCCGGTCGGAACAGTCTTTGGCCGGGCAAGCGTGTAATCGACGCCGAAAGTCGCCGTTCCAGCAAAGCTCAGCGGCACAGTCAATGTCTCCTCACCTTCAAGCGCACGCCCCAGGGTCACTGTGATCGTCTTGGTGCCGCCGCTCTCAGAGATCGCACTGCCCGAAGCTTCCAGCGTCACCGCAGTGGCATCATTGTCTGTAATTTCAATCAAAGCGCCGCTGATCGAAACACCCCCGGACTCGCCTTCAATGCTCAAAGCCTCGGCAACCTCGTCCAAAACATCATCGACAGGATCCAAGGTGAAACTCTTCGAAGCGCTTGTCGAACCTGCGCCTATGTCAATGTCAAACTTAGCCACGTCGGCGTAGTCCGCACCTTCGGTGGCGCTGTCATCCTTATCGCCCACCGTCACCGTCACCGTGCGCGCATCGGCGTAGGCGGTGCCGCCGCTGACCGTTGCCGTCACGGTCACCGTCGCAGTCGCCGCATCTTCTTCAATGACCGCCTTGTCCACACTCAGCGCAATGCCGCCAGGGGCCGCGTCATCATCGGCCACCGTGACTTCCACACTTGCCGCATTCACGCCGGCATAGTCCGAACCGCCCGCAACCACCGCATGCGCAATGCGGCCGACTCGCTCATCTCCAGGGTTGTCTATGGCGTCGTTCACCGCCGTCGCCGTCACCGTCTGCACCTTGTTCCAGTTCGACGGAGTAAAGGTAAGCTGCGATTCGCTCAAGGTCACCATCCCCGGCGCAGTAATGTCAACGCGCACATCGTCGGTCGGCTCGCTCGCGAGCACCACCGTGTAGCTGTCCTGATCCTCGCGCCTGCCCTCGGTCCCGGCATTGTCCGCCTCGGACATGCTCAAGGACCCGCCCGCAACCGTCACGCCGCGGGTGTCGTCATCGGTGACCGTCAGCGTTACACTGTCCGGGGCGCCAACGCCATTGCCGCCGCTTGCGCCAGCCGAGACGGTGAACGTCTTGTCCGCCGCATCCACATCATTGTCCCGGGCGGTGACCGTCACCGTGCCGGTGCTCGACGTCTCACCCGCTGCAATCGTCAGCGTCTTGTTCTCGCTCAGCGCAATGTCGCCCGAGACCGCCGGAGATACCGCTGCAGCTGCAACCGTCAGCGTCACAGCCTGGCTCGAGGCGCCGCTCAAAGTCGCCGCCACCGTGCTCGTGCCGCCATTCTCAGAGATGGAGCCCGGAGTCAGCTTCAGCGTCACCGTCGGCGTTGCGTCGTCGTCATTGATCGTACCGGTTGCCGCGCCCGCGCCTTCGGTGCCCGACACCGTCGCATTGGTCGGAGCACCGAGGGTGACGATAATCGTCTCATTGGGCTCGTCCAGCGTGTCGCCCTTGACCTTGATGACGATCGTGCCGCCGGAATCGCCCGCCGGAATCGAAAGACTCGCACTCGCCGGCGTCTCGTAGTCGCTGGCGCCCGCCGCCGTGCCCGTCAGGGTGTAAGGCACCGTGACCGCCCTGGCGCTCGCCGCTGACAGGCTCACCGCAAAACTCATGTTCACAGTGCCTCTGTCGCCCTCGGTCACCGAAGCCGCATCGGACACCGACACCGTCGGCGCATCATCGTCATCCGTGACCGCCAGCGTTACACTGTCCGGGGCGCCAACGCCATTGCCGCCGCTTGCGCCAGCCGATACGGTGAACGCCTTGTCCGGCGCATCCGCATCATTGTCCCGTGCGGTGACCGTCACCGCGCCGGTGCTCGACGTCTCACCCGCTGCAATCGTCAGCGTCTTGTTCTCGCTCAGCGCAATGTCGCCCGAGACCGCCGGAGATACCGCTGCAACTGCAACCGTCAGCGTCACAGCCTGGCTCGAGGCGCCGCTCAAAGTCGCCGTCACCGTGCTCGTGCCGCCATTCTCAGAGATGGAGCCCGGAGTCAGCTTCAGAGCCGCCGTCGGCGTCGCATCGTCATCGGTGATCGTGCCGGTGCCGTCCAAGTTCGACTTGCCGCCGCTAAGAGCCGCATTGGCGGCCGAAGACAGACGCACAACAACCGTCTCGTTCGGCTCGTCCAGCGTGTCGCCCTTGACTGCCACCGATACCGTCTTTTCAGTGTCGCCCGCCGCAAAGCTCAGCGTGCCCGAAGTGACCGCCGCATAGTCCGTCGCCGATACCGCCGTCCCCGTGCCCGCATCCGCATAGACAACACTCACCGCCTTGCCGCTCGCCGGCGACAGCGTCACCTTGAACGTCATCGCCCTCGTACCGTCGTCGCCCTCGGCAACGCTCGGCGAATCTATGCTCAAAGCCGGCTCGCCGTCATCGTCGGTCACCGTGACTTCCACACTTGCCGCATTCACGCCGGCATAGTCCGAACCGCCCGCAACCACCGCATGCGCAATGCGGCCGACTCGCTCATCTCCAGGGTTGTCTATGGCGTCGTTCACCGCCGTCGCCGTCACCGTCTGCACCTTGTTCCAGTTCGACGGAGTAAAGGTAAGCTGCGATTCGCTCAAGGTCACCATCCCCGGCGCAGTAATGTCAACGCGCACATCGTCGGTCGGCTCGCTCGCGAGCACCACCGTGTAGCTGTCCTGATCCTCGCGCCTGCCCTCGGTCCCGGCATTGTCCGCCTCGGACATGCTCAAGGACCCGCCCGCAACCGTCACGCCGCGGGTGTCGTCATCGGTGACCGTCAGCGTTACACTGTCCGGGGCGCCAACGCCATTGCCGCCGCTTGCGCCAGCCGAGACGGTGAACGTCTTGTCCGCCGCATCCACATCATTGTCCCGGGCGGTGACCGTCACCGTGCCGGTGCTCGCCGTCTCACCCGCTGCAATCGTCAGCGTCTTGTTCTCGCTCAGCGCAATGTCGCCCGAGACCGCCGGAGATACCGCTGCAGCTGCAACCGTCAGCGTCACAGCCTGGCTCGAGGCGCCGCTCAAAGTCGCCGCCACCGTGCTCGTGCCGCCATTCTCAGAGATGGAGCCCGGAGTCAGCTTCAGCGTCACCGTCGGCGTTGCGTCGTCGTCATTGATCGTACCGGTTGCCGCGCCCGCGCCTTCGGTGCCCGACACCGTCGCATTGGTCGGAGCACCGAGGGTGACGATAATCGTCTCATTGGGCTCGTCCAGCGTGTCGCCCTTGACCTTGATGACGATCGTGCCGCCGGAATCGCCCGCCGGAATCGAAAGACTCGCACTCGCCGGCGTCTCGTAGTCGCTGGCGCCCGCCGCCGTGCCCGTCAGGGTGTAAGGCACCGTGACCGCCCTGGCGCTCGCCGCTGACAGGCTCACCGCAAAACTCATGTTCACAGTGCCTCTGTCGCCCTCGGTCACCGAAGCCGCATCGGACACCGACACCGTCGGCGCATCATCGTCATCCGTGACCGCCAGCGTCACCGGTGACGGATCCGCCACCCCGCCGCCGCTTGCGCCAGCCGAGACGGTGAACGCCTTGTCCGGCGCATCCGCATCATTGTCCCGGGCGGTGACCGTCACCGTACCGGTGCTCGACGTCTCACCCGCTGCAATCGTCAGCGTCTTGTTCTCGCTCAGCGCAATGTCGCCCGAGACCGCCGGAGATACCGCTGCAACTGCAACCGTCAGCGTCACAGCCTGGCTCGAGGCGCCGCTCAGGGTCGCCGTCACCGTGCTCGTGCCGCCATTCTCAGAGATGGAGCCCGGAGTCAGCTTCAGAGCCGCCGTCGGCGTCGCATCGTCATCGGTGATCGTGCCGGTGCCGTCCAAGGTCGACTTGCCGCCGCTAAGAGCCGCATTGGCGGCCGAAGACAGACGCACAACAACCGTCTCGTTCGGCTCGTCCAGCGTGTCGCCCTTGACTGCCACCGATACCGTCTTTTCAGTGTCGCCCGCCGCAAAGCTCAGCGTGCCCGAAGTGACCGCCGCATAGTCCGTCGCCGATACCGCCGTCCCCGTGCCCGCATCCGCATAGACAACACTCACCGCCTTGCCGCTCGCCGGCGACAGCGTCACCTTGAACGTCATCGCCCTCGTACCGTCGTCGCCCTCGGCAACGCTCGGCGAATCTATGCTCAAAGCCGGCTCGCCGTCATCGTCGGTCACCGTGACTTCCACACTTGCCGCATTCACGCCGGCATAGTCCGAACCGCCCGCAACCACCGCATGCGCAATGCGGCCGACTCGCTCATCTCCAGGGTTGTCTATGGCGTCGTTCACCGCCGTCGCCGTCACCGTCTGCACCTTGTTCCAGTTCGACGGAGTAAAGGTAAGCTGCGATTCGCTCAAGGTCACCATCCCCGGCGCAGTAATGTCAACGCGCACATCGTCGGTCGGCTCGCTCGCGAGCACCACCGTGTAGCTGTCCTGATCCTCGCGCCTGCCCTCGGTCCCGGCATTGTCCGCCTCGGACATGCTCAAGGACCCGCCCGCAACCGTCACGCCGCGGGTGTCGTCATCGGTGACCGTCAGCGTTACACTGTCCGGGGCGCCAACGCCATTGCCGCCGCTTGCGCCAGCCGAGACGGTGAACGTCTTGTCCGGCGCATCCGCATCATTGTCCCGGGCGGTGACCGTCACCGCGCCGGTGCTCGCCGTCTCACCCGCTGCAATCGTCAGCGTCTTGTTCTCGCTCAGCGCAATGTCGCCCGAGACCGCCGGAGATACCGCTGCAGCTGCAACCGTCAGCGTCACAGCCTGGCTCGAGGCGCCGCTCAAAGTCGCCGCCACCGTGCTCGTGCCGCCATTCTCGGCGATCGAGCCCGGAGTCAGCTTCAGCGTCACCGTCGGCGTTGCGTCGTCGTCATTGATCGTACCGCTGGCCGCGCCCGCGCCTTCGGTGCCCGACACCGTCGCATTGGTCGGAGCACCGAGGGTGACGATAATCGTCTCATTGGGCTCGTCCAGCGTGTCGCCCTTGACCTTGATGACGATCTCAGCACTTTCACTGCCAGCGGCAACACTTAACTCTTTTTTCGCCACCTGCTCATAGTCCTCGCCCTCAGTCGCCGTGCCAGCCAATGTATAAGGCACCGTCACCGCTCGTCCACTTGCCTCAGACAAAGATACCTCGAATCGCATCGCTGTCGTCACCTTCGCATCATCGCCCTCAGTCACAGCAGCCGCATCGCTCACCGACACCTCCGGCAAATCATCATCATCGGTGATGGTTCCGGTTGCATCAAGATCCGTATCACCGTCTTTCAACGTCGCGTTGGTCGGCGAAGACAGACGTATGAATACTGTCTCATCCGCCTCATCAAGCCCATCGCCTTTGACCGTGATGGCTATCGTCTTGCTAAGATCGCCCGCTGCAAAACTCAGCGTGCCGGATGTAAGCGCATCGTAGTCTTCACCCTGCGTCGCCGTGCCGCCGGTGTGCTCGGCATAAGCGACTGTAACCGCCTGCCCGCTCTGTGCAGAAAGGGAAACCTTGAATGTCAATGTTGCCGTGGTGTCTTTGGCGCCTTCCGTCACACTCGGCGCGTCAACCGATATCACGGGTGCATCATCGTTATCGTCAATATTAAAGGTAGATGCGCCTGAACCACTGGCGCCGCCGTCAAGCTTGCCAGCGACAAGCGTGCCAAGAGACACAGACACCGACTCCGATGCGCCTTCGTCAAGAACGTCTTCTTTCGCAGCGAGTGCCACTGTTGCGCTTTTTGCCGCACTGCCGATACCGGTGAATGAAATCGTCGGCGCACTCGTTGCAAGATCAGTGCTTTGAAGGTTGGCGTAGCTTACGCCGGTCGGAGCAGTCTTTGGCCGGGCAAGCGTGTAATCGGCACCAAAAGTCGCCGTTCCAGCGAAGGCCAAGGGCACCGAAAGTGTCTCCTCGCCCTGCAGCGCACGTCCCAGGGTCACTGTGATCGTCTTGGTACCGCCGTTCTCAGAGATCGCACTGCCGGATGCTTCCAGTACCACCGCAGTGGCATCGTCATCGGTAATGGAACCGCTGGCCGCGCCCGCGCCTTCGGTGCCCGACACCGTCGCATTGGTCGGAGCACCGAGGGTGACGATAATCGTCTCATTGGGCTCGTCCACCGTGTCGCCCTTGACCTTGATGACGATCGTGCCGCCAGAATCGCCCGCCGGAATCGAAAGACTCGCACTCGCCGGCGTCTCGTAGTCGCTGGCGCCCGCCGCCGTGCCCGTCAGGGTGTAAGGCACCGTGACCGCCCTGGCGCTCGCCGCTGACAGGCTCACCGCAAAACTCATGTTCACAGTGCCTCTGTCGCCCTCGGTCACCGAAGCCGCATCGGACACCGACACCGTCGGCGCATCATCGTCATCCGTGACCGCCAGCGTCACCGGTGACGGATCCGCCACCCCGCCGCCGCTTGCGCCAGCCGATACGGTGAACGCCTTGTCCGGCGCATCCGCATCATTGTCCCGGGCGGTGACCGTCACCGCGCCGGTGCTCGCCGTCTCACCCGCTGCAATCGTCAGCGTCTTGTTCTCGCTCAGCGCAATGTCGCCCGAGACCGCCGGAGATACCGCTGCAGCTGCAACCGTCAGCGTCACAGCCTGGCTCGAGGCGCCGCTCAAAGTCGCCGCCACCGTGCTCGTGCCGCCATTCTCGGCGATCGAGCCCGGAGTCAGCTTCAGCGTCACCGTCGGCGTTGCGTCGTCGTCATTGATCGTACCGCTGGCCGCGCCCGCGCCTTCGGTGCCCGACACCGTCGCATTGGTCGGAGCACCGAGGGTGACGATAATCGTCTCATTGGGCTCGTCCAGCGTGTCGCCCTTGACCTTGATGACGATCTCAGCACTTTCACTGCCAGCGGCAACACTTAACTCTTTTTTCGCCACCTGCTCATAGTCCTCGCCCTCAGTCGCCGTGCCAGCCAATGTATAAGGCACCGTCACCGCTCGTCCACTTGCCTCAGACAAAGATACCTCGAATCGCATCGCTGTCGTCACCTTCGCATCATCGCCCTCAGTCACAGCAGCCGCATCGCTCACCGACACCTCCGGCAAATCATCATCATCGGTGATGGTTCCGGTTGCATCAAGATCCGTATCACCGTCTTTCAACGTCGCGTTGGTCGGCGAAGACAGACGTATGAATACTGTCTCATCCGCCTCATCAAGCCCATCGCCTTTGACCGTGATGGCTATCGTCTTGCTAAGATCGCCCGCTGCAAAACTCAGCGTGCCGGATGTAAGCGCATCGTAGTCTTCACCCTGCGTCGCCGTGCCGCCGGTGTGCTCGGCATAAGCGACTGTAACCGCCTGCCCGCTCTGTGCAGAAAGGGAAACCTTGAATGTCAATGTTGCCGTGGTGTCTTTGGCGCCTTCCGTCACACTCGGCGCGTCAACCGATATCACGGGTGCATCATCGTTATCGTCAATATTAAAGGTAGATGCGCCTGAACCACTGGCACCGCCGTCAAGCTTGCCAGCGACAAGCGTGCCAAGAGACACAGACACCGACTCCGATGCGCCTTCGTCAAGAACGTCTTCTTTCGCAGCGAGTGTCACTGTTGCGCTTTTTGCCGCACTGCCGATACCGGTGAATGAAATCGTCGGCGCACTCGTTGCAAGATCAGTGCTTTGAAGGTTGGCGTAGCTTACGCCGGTCGGAGCAGTCTTTGGCCGGGCAAGCGTGTAATCGGCACCAAAAGTCGCCGTTCCAGCGAAGGCCAAGGGCACCGAAAGTGTCTCCTCGCCCTGCAGCGCACGTCCCAGGGTCACTGTGATCGTCTTGGTACCGCCGTTCTCAGAGATCGCACTGCCGGATGCTTCCAGTACCACCGCAGTGGCATCGTCATCGGTAATGGAACCGCTGGCCGCGCCCGCGCCTTCGGTGCCCGACACCGTCGCATTGGTCGGAGCACCGAGGGTGACGATAATCGTCTCATTGGGCTCGTCCACCGTGTCGCCCTTGACCTTGATGACGATCGTGCCGCCAGAATCGCCCGCCGGAATCGAAAGACTCGCACTCGCCGGCGTCTCGTAGTCGCTGGCGCCCGCCGCCGTGCCCGTCAGGGCGTAAGGCACCGTGACCGCCCTGGCGCTCGCCGCTGACAGGCTCACCGCAAAACTCATGTTCACAGTGCCTCTGTCGCCCTCGGTCACCGAAGCCGCATCGGACACCGACACCGTCGGCGCATCATCGTCATCCGTGACCGCCAGCGTCACCGGTGACGGATCCGCCACCCCGCCGCCGCTTGCGCCAGCCGAGACGGTGAACGCCTTGTCCGGCGCATCCGCATCATTGTCCCGGGCGGTGACCGTCACCGTACCGGTGCTCGACGTCTCACCCGCTGCAATCGTCAGCGTCTTGTTCTCGCTCAGCGCAATGTCGCCCGAGACCGCCGGAGATACCGCTGCAACTGCAACCGTCAGCGTCACAGCCTGGCTCGAGGCGCCGCTCAAAGTCGCCGTCACCGTGCTCGTGCCGCCATTCTCAGAGATGGAGCCCGGAGTCAGCTTCAGAGCCGCCGTCGGCGTCGCATCGTCATCGGTGATCGTGCCGGTGCCGTCCAAGGTCGACTTGCCGCCGCTAAGAGCCGCATTGGCGGCCGAAGACAGACGCACAACAACCGTCTCGTTCGGCTCGTCCAGCGTGTCGCCCTTGACTGCCACCGATACCGTCTTTTCAGTGTCGCCCGCCGCAAAGCTCAGCGTGCCCGAAGTGACCGCCGCATAGTCCGTCGCCGATACCGCCGTCCCCGTGCCCGCATCCGCATAGACAACACTCACCGCCTTGCCGCTCGCCGGCGACAGCGTCACCTTGAACGTCATCGCCCTCGTACCGTCGTCGCCCTCGGCAACGCTCGGCGAATCTATGCTCAAAGCCGGCTCGCCGTCATCGTCGGTCACCGTGACTTCCACACTTGCCGCATTCACGCCGGCATAGTCCGAACCGCCCGCAACCACCGCATGCGCAATGCGGCCGACTCGCTCATCTCCAGGGTTGTCTATGGCGTCGTTCACCGCCGTCGCCGTCACCGTCTGCACCTTGTTCCAGTTCGACGGAGTAAAGGTAAGCTGCGATTCGCTCAAGGTCACCATCCCCGGCGCAGTAATGTCAACGCGCACATCGTCGGTCGGCTCGCTCGCGAGCACCACCGTGTAGCTGTCCTGATCCTCGCGCCTGCCCTCGGTCCCGGCATTGTCCGCCTCGGACATGCTCAAGGACCCGCCCGCAACCGTCACGCCGCGGGTGTCGTCATCGGTGATGGTCAAAGTCACATCGGCCGGATCAGCCACATCGGCACCGGAAGCTTTAGCCGACACAACCACCTGCCGGTCGGCAGCATCTACATCGTTATCCACTGCGCTGAGTGTCACCGTGCCGGCGCTTCGTGTTTGACCCGCTGCAATCGTCAGCGTCGCACCTTGCTGACTGGCCGGCGCGCCATCCGGAACCGACACCGTCAACGTGACTGCCTCGTAGGTGACCGCCGTCAGGTTCGCCGTCACTGTCGTCGAGTTGCCCGCACCCGATTCGTGAATAGCCCCTTTTTCACTACCCAACGAAAGCGTCGCCGTCGGCGTCGCATCATCATCGGTGATCGTGCCGCTGGCTGCGCCCGCGCCTTCGGTGCCCGACACCGTCGCATTGGTCGGAGCACCGAGGGTGACGATAATCGTCTCATTGGGCTCGTCCAGCGTGTCGCCCTTGACCTTGATGACGATCGTGCCGCCAGAATCGCCCGCCGGAATCGAAAGACTCGCACTCGCCGGCGTCTCGTAGTCGCTGGCGCCCGCCGCCGTGCCCGTCAGGGTGTAAGGCACCGTGACCGCCCTGGCGCTCGCCGCTGACAGGCTCACCGCAAAACTCATGTTCACAGTGCCTCTGTCGCCCTCGGTCACCGAAGCCGCATCGGACACCGACACCGTCGGCGCATCATCGTCATCCGTGACCGCCAGCGTTACACTGTCCGGGGCGCCAACGCCATTGCCGCCGCTTGCGCCAGCCGATACGGTGAACGCCTTGTCCGGCGCATCCGCATCATTGTCCCGTGCGGTGACCGTCACCGCGCCGGTGCTCGACGTCTCACCCGCTGCAATCGTCAGCGTCTTGTTCTCGCTCAGCGCAATGTCGCCCGAGACCGCCGGAGATACCGCTGCAACTGCAACCGTCAGCGTCACAGCCTGGCTCGAGGCGCCGCTCAAAGTCGCCGCCACCGTGCTCGTGCCGCCATTCTCAGAGATGGAGCCCGGAGTCAGCTTCAGAGCCGCCGTCGGCGTCGCATCGTCATCGGTGATCGTGCCGGTGCCGTCCAAGTTCGACTTGCCGCCGCTAAGAGCCGCATTGGCGGCCGAAGACAGACGCACAACAACCGTCTCGTTCGGCTCGTCCAGCGTGTCGCCCTTGACTGCCACCGATACCGTCTTTTCAGTGTCGCCCGCCGCAAAGCTCAGCGTGCCCGAAGTGACCGCCGCATAGTCCGTCGCCGATACCGCCGTCCCCGTGCCCGCATCCGCATAGACAACGCTCACCGCCTTGCCGCTCGCCGGCGACAGCGTCACCTTGAACGTCATCGCCTTCGTACCGTCGTCGCCCTCGGCAACGCTCGGCGAATCTATGCTCAAAGCCGGCTCGCCGTCATCGTCGGTCACCGTGACTTCCACCGGCGCGGCAATCTGATCCTCATAGTCCGTGTCCGCCGCACTCACCGTATGCGCGATACGCACCGAGCGGGCATCTCCCGCATTGTCGATCGCGTCGGCCACTGCAGTGACCGTGACAGTCTGCGCATCCCAGTCAGATGACGTGAATTCCAGACTCGTGTCGCTGAGCGTCGCGATCTTCGTGTCGCCGCCCGAAAGATTCACCGTCACCGTGCCGGTAGGCTCGCTGTCAAGCTCGACCGTATAGGTTTTCTGATGCTCGAACGTGCCCGGAGTCGATGGATCGTCAACCTCGTCAAGAGTCAGCGCCACCGGCGAGACACTGATGCCGCGGGTGTCGTCGTCGACGATGGTGATGCTGGCCAGCCCCACCACTTCATCACTTCCAGCAAGCGACCCGCTGATACTCACAGTCTCGTCGCCTTCGTCAATCGCATCGTCCACCGGAGTGAACGTGAAACTGCCAGTCCCGCTCGACGATTCCGCCGCAATATCGAATGTAAATTGATCCACAGCCTGGTAGTCATCGCCTTCGGCGGCAGTGTCATCCTCACCTCCCACTGTCACAGTCACCGCCTTGGCAGTCGAGAACGTGACACCGCCCGACAAGGTGGCAGTTACTGTGATGGTCGGCGGCGTTTTCACATCTTCGGCAACTTCGTGGCTGGCATCACCCTGCCCGATCTCGGCCTTGAAAGTAAGAGCCGTCGGCGCAGAGTCGTCTTCATTGATCGTCACCGCAGTGCCAGTCACTTGCACACCCTCTAGATCGCCATCGACCGGCACCTGCTCGCTCGGCTCGAAAATGCTGTCATCGACCAATGTCAATGTGAATTCCGCCTCGCCGCTGGCAGCGCCAGCCAAAATCGTGATGCCAAAAGGACTCACAGACTTGTAATCCTTGCCGTCCTCTGCAACGCCCGCACCCGCAGAAGACGTGCCAACCGTAACCTCAAGCACCTGCTCGGCTGCAAACCGCGCCTCCCCGCCCAGCGTCGCTGTGACAGTAACCCGGGTCGGCTCATCATCTTCGCCCACTTCGGCAGGCGACACGCTCAGCTCGATAGCCGGCGTGTCATCGTTATCGTCAATATTGAAGCTTGGCGTGCCAGAACCGCTGGCACCGCCGTCAAGCTTGCCAGCGACAAGCGTGCCAAGAGACAAGGACACCGACTCCGATGCGCCTTCGTCAAGAACGTCTTCTTTCGCAGCGAGTGTCACTGTTGCGCTTTTTGCCGCACTGCCGATACCGGTGAATGAAATCGTCGGCGCACTCGCTGAAAGGTCAGCGCTTTGAAGGTTGGCGTAGCTTACGCCGGTCGGAACAGTCTTTGGCCGGGCAAGCGTGTAATCGACGCCGAAAGTCGCCGTTCCAGCAAAGCTCAGCGGCACAGTCAATGTCTCCTCACCTTCAAGCGCACGCCCCAGGGTCACTGTGATCGTCTTGGTGCCGCCGCTCTCAGAGATCGCACTGCCCGAAGCTTCCAGCGTCACCGCAGTGGCATCATTGTCTGTAATTTCAATCAAAGCGCCGCTGATCGAAACACCCCCGGACTCGCCTTCAATGCTCAAAGCCTCGGCAACCTCGTCCAAAACATCATCGACAGGATCCAAGGTGAAACTCTTCGAAGCGCTTGTCGAACCTGCGCCTATGTCAATGTCAAACTTAGCCACGTCGGCGTAGTCCGCACCTTCGGTGGCGCTGTCATCCTTATCGCCCACCGTCACCGTCACCGTGCGCGCATCGGCGTAGGCGGTGCCGCCGCTGACCGTTGCCGTCACGGTCACCGTCGCAGTCGCCGCATCTTCTTCAATGACCGCCTTGTCCACACTCAGCGCAATGCCGCCAGGGGCCGCGTCATCATCGGCCACCGTGACTTCCACACTTGCCGCATTCACGCCGGCATAGTCCGAACCGCCCGCAACCACCGCATGCGCAATGCGGCCGACTCGCTCATCTCCAGGGTTGTCTATGGCGTCGTTCACCGCCGTCGCCGTCACCGTCTGCACCTTGTTCCAGTTCGACGGAGTAAAGGTAAGCTGCGATTCGCTCAAGGTCACCATCCCCGGCGCAGTAATGTCAACGCGCACATCGTCGGTCGGCTCGCTCGCGAGCACCACCGTGTAGCTGTCCTGATCCTCGCGCCTGCCCTCGGTCCCGGCATTGTCCGCCTCGGACATGCTCAAGGACCCGCCCGCAACCGTCACGCCGCGGGTGTCGTCATCGGTGACCGTCAGCGTTACACTGTCCGGGGCGCCAACGCCATTGCCGCCGCTTGCGCCACCGAGACGGTGAACGTCTTGTCCGCCGCATCCACATCATTGTCCCGGGCGGTGACCGTCACCGTGCCGGTGCTCGACGTCTCACCCGCTGCAATCGTCAGCGTCTTGTTCTCGCTCAGCGCAATGTCCGGGCGCCAGCTTCACGCCATTGCGTCGTCGTCATTGATCGTACCGGCCTTCGGTGCCCGACACCGTCGCATTGGTCGGAGCACCGAGGGTGACGATAATCGTCTCATTGGGCTCGTCCAGCGTGTCGCCCTTGACCTTGATGACGATCGTGCCGCCGGAATCGCCCGCCGGAATCGAAAGACTCGCACTCGCCGGCGTCTCGTAGTCGCTGGCGCCCGCCGCCGTGCCCGTCAGGGCGTAAGGCACCGTGATCGCCCTGGCGCTCGCCGCTGACAGGCTCACCGCAAAACTCATGTTCACAGTGCCTCTGTCGCCCTCGGTCACCGAAGCCGCATCGGACACCGACACCGTCGGCGCATCATCGTCATCCGTGACCGCCAGCGTTACACTGTCCGGGGCGCCAACGCCATTGCCGCCGCTTGCGCCAGCCGATACGGTGAACGCCTTGTCCGGCGCATCCGCATCATTGTCCCGTGCGGTGACCGTCACCGCGCCGGTGCTCGACGTCTCACCCGCTGCAATCGTCAGCGTCTTGTTCTCGCTCAGCGCAATGTCGCCCGAGACCGCCGGAGATACCGCTGCAACTGCAACCGTCAGCGTCACAGCCTGGCTCGAGGCGCCGCTCAAAGTCGCCGCCACCGTGCTCGTGCCGCCATTCTCAGAGATGGAGCCCGGAGTCAGCTTCAGAGCCGCCGTCGGCGTCGCGTCGTCGTCATTGATCGTACCGGTTGCCGCGCCCGCGCCTTCGGTGCCCGACACCGTCGCATTGGTCGGAGCACCGAGGGTGACGATAATCGTCTCATTGGGCTCGTCCACCGTGTCGCCCTTGACCTTGATGACGATCGTGCCGCCAGAATCGCCCGCCGGAATCGAAAGACTCGCACTCGCCGGCGTCTCGTAGTCGCTGGCGCCCGCCGCCGTGCCCGTCAGGGCGTAAGGCACCGTGACCGCCCTGGCGCTCGCCGCTGACAGGCTCACCGCAAAACTCATGTTCACAGTGCCTCTGTCGCCCTCGGTCACCGAAGCCGCATCGGACACCGACACCGTCGGCGCATCATCGTCATCCGTGACCGCCAGCGTCACCGGTGACGGATCCGCCACCCCGCCGCCGCTTGCGCCAGCCGAGACGGTGAACGTCTTGTCCGGCGCATCCGCATCATTGTCCCGGGCGGTGACCGTCACCGCGCCGGTGCTCGCCGTCTCACCCGCTGCAATCGTCAGCGTCTTGTTCTCGCTCAGCGCAATGTCGCCCGAGACCGCCGGAGATACCGCTGCAACTGCAACCGTCAGCGTCACAGCCTGGCTCGAGGCGCCGCTCAAAGTCGCCGCCACCGTGCTCGTGCCGCCATTCTCGGCGATCGAGCCCGGAGTCAGCTTCAGCGTCACCGTCGGCGTTGCGTCGTCGTCATTGATCGTACCGCTGGCCGCGCCCGCGCCTTCGGTGCCCGACACCGTCGCATTGGTCGGAGCACCGAGGGTGACGATAATCGTCTCATTGGGCTCGTCCAGCGTGTCGCCCTTGACCTTGATGACGATCTCAGCACTTTCACTGCCAGCGGCAACACTTAACTCTTTTTTCGCCACCTGCTCATAGTCCTCGCCCTCAGTCGCCGTGCCAGCCAATGTATAAGGCACCGTCACCGCTCGTCCACTTGCCTCAGACAAAGATACCTCGAATCGCATCGCTGTCGTCACCTTCGCATCATCGCCCTCAGTCACAGCAGCCGCATCGCTCACCGACACCTCCGGCAAATCATCATCATCGGTGATGGTTCCGGTTGCATCAAGATCCGTATCACCGTCTTTCAACGTCGCGTTGGTCGGCGAAGACAGACGTATGAATACTGTCTCATCCGCCTCATCAAGCCCATCGCCTTTGACCGTGATGGCTATCGTCTTGCTAAGATCGCCCGCTGCAAAACTCAGCGTGCCGGATGTAAGCGCATCGTAGTCTTCACCCTGCGTCGCCGTGCCGCCGGTGTGCTCGGCATAAGCGACTGTAACCGCCTGCCCGCTCTGTGCAGAAAGGGAAACCTTGAATGTCAATGTTGCCGTGGTGTCTTTGGCGCCTTCCGTCACACTCGGCGCGTCAACCGATATCACGGGTGCATCATCGTTATCGTCAATATTAAAGGTAGATGCGCCTGAACCACTGGCGCCGCCGTCAAGCTTGCCAGCGACAAGCGTGCCAAGAGACACAGACACCGACTCCGATGCGCCTTCGTCAAGAACGTCTTCTTTCGCAGCGAGTGCCACTGTTGCGCTTTTTGCCGCACTGCCGATACCGGTGAATGAAATCGTCGGCGCACTCGTTGCAAGATCAGTGCTTTGAAGGTTGGCGTAGCTTACGCCGGTCGGAGCAGTCTTTGGCCGGGCAAGCGTGTAATCGGCACCAAAAGTCGCCGTTCCAGCGAAGGCCAAGGGCACCGAAAGTGTCTCCTCGCCCTGCAGCGCACGTCCCAGGGTCACTGTGATCGTCTTGGTACCGCCGTTCTCAGAGATCGCACTGCCGGATGCTTCCAGTACCACCGCAGTGGCATCGTCATCGGTAATGGAACCGCTGGCCGCGCCCGCGCCTTCGGTGCCCGACACCGTCGCATTGGTCGGAGCACCGAGGGTGACGATAATCGTCTCATTGGGCTCGTCCAGCGTGTCGCCCTTGACCTTGATGACGATCTCAGCACTTTCACTGCCAGCGGCAACACTTAACTCTTTTTTCGCCACCTGCTCATAGTCCTCGCCCTCAGTCGCCGTGCCAGCCAATGTATAAGGCACCGTGACCGCTCGCCCACTTGCCTCAGACAAAGATACCTCGAATCGCATCGCTGTCGTCACCTTCGCATCATCGCCCTCAGTCACAGCAGCCGCATCGGACACCGTCACCTCCGGCAAATCATCATCATCGGTGATGGTTCCGGTTGCATCAAGATTCGTATCACCGTCTTTCAACGTCGCGTTGGTCGGCGAAGACAGACGTATGAATACTGTCTCATCCGCCTCATCAAGCTCATCGCCTTTGACCGTGATGGCTATCGTCTTGCTAAGATCGCCCGCTGCAAAACTCAGCGTGCCGGATGTAAGCGCATCGTAGTCTTCACCCTGCGTCGCCGTGCCGCCGGTGTGCTCGGCATAAGCGACTGTAACCGCCTGCCCGCTCTGTGCAGAAAGGGAAACCTTGAATGTCAATGTTGCCGTGGTGTCTTTGGCGCCTTCCGTTACACTCGGCGCGTCAACCGATATCTCAGGCGCATCGTCATCGTCTGTGACCGTCACCTTTATAGAATTCACTTCCACCCCGGCATAGTCGGATTCACCCGCCGCCAAAGTGTGCGCAACATCTGCTTCGCGCTTGTCGTCGACATTGTCAATATCGTCATCGATCGCTGTGACCGTCACAGTCTGCGCCTGGTTCCAGTTCGATGGCGTAAAGGTAAGCGACTGATCACTGAGCGTCACCGCATCCGGCGAAACGCTAAGCGAAATGCTTACGTCATCGGTCGGTTGACTGGTCAATACCACCGTATACTGCGCCTCGTGTTCGTTCTCGTCATTCGTTTCGGGATTGTCCGCCTCTTTCAACTCCAGCGGTCCGCCCGCAACCGTCACGCCGCGTTCGTCATCATCGGTGATGATGATGCTGGCGCCAGTGATCTTGATTTCACCGGCTTCTTGACCTGTCACGGCAACACTCTCATCGTCTTCGTCTAAATCATCATTGACAGGTTCCAGGTTAAAAGACGTCGCCACACTCAAAGTTCCAGCCGGAACAACGAGTGTGAAATCTTCAACCGCCGTGTAATCTTCGGCAGAGATTGCGGTACTGGTGCCGGCACCGACCGAGATGGTCAATGTCTTATCTTCGTTGTAAGTTGTGCCGCCGTTGACTGTGGCTGTCACCTCGATCGACTTCTCATCAGCACTCTCAACTATGGATTCTGTGTCAACTGTCAGAGTAATACCCTCTGGCTCATCATCGTCATCAGTGATTGTTCCACTGGCTTGTGTCTTGTTCAAATCCACATCTGCATTGGTTGCTGTACCAAGGGTCACTAAAATAGTTTCATTTTCTTCATCTTTAGTGTCACCTTTCACAGGCAAAACGATATTGGCACTTTTTGTACCCTTTGCAATTACAACCGATAGGCTGGAAGGTGCTGTGTAGTCCTCGGATTCTGTGGCTGTGCCAGTAATTGTGAATGGAACAGTGACTTCATTGTCACTCATTCGATCGAGTGAAACGGTAAAAGTCATGTCAACAGTAACTGCTGGGTCGTCACCTTCATCTACTGCTTGGGCATCGGCGACCGAAACTTGAGCTGTATCGTCGTCGGAGACGGTTACATCAATCGCGGCAACGGTCTCATTTTCGTAGTCAGTTTCGACTGCAGTCACCGTGTGAGTGATCTGAGTTGTCCGCTTGTCCTCTGCGTTGTCGACGGTATCGTCTGTGGCTGTCACCGTAACCGTTTGTGCAATACTCCAATTATCAGGGGTAAAATCAAGGCTCAGTGGACTGACAGTAGCGACTGATTCATCTGCACTTTTTATAGCAATGCTTATGTCGCCCGTAGGTTTGCTTTCGAGCACAACCGTGTAGGTGTCAATTTGTTCCTCTGAATTCTCGGTTTCAGAATCGTCCGCCTCGTCAAGACTCAATTCTGCTTTCGAAACACTAACGCCCCGTTCATCGTTGTCCGTAATACTGACAACAACTTCATGCCCCGCGACCACATCACCGTTCTCGTCAACGAACACCGCATCATCGGTTTTGCCGTCACCCAGATCAAAGAGGCGAAAGCGGAAGGTCTCATCAAGCTCATCGACTTCATCGTCCGTGATGTCGATGCTGACCACTGTATTCAAGGCGTTTTTCAAAGTCAGTGTCTGCGCTTCGCTGGCACCGGCGTAGTCCTCTTCGCTAGCCGGAGATTCGCCATCGGCGTCATCAAGCGTTTGCCATTTAACAGTTGCAGCAGCACTGTTGTCGGTTTCGGCGCGTACCACAGTAATTTCGAGCGTCTCGCCTTCGGCTACTGTTTGCGGCGCTGTCAGATTCACTTCCACTGTATTGATATCAGTCACTGTCACTTTCACAGGCGCATCTGTTTCGAAATCGTTACCATCTTCATCGACGGCACGTACTAGAACTTCATAGATGTTGTCTTTATCTGCATCAGTCGGGTCTTCGAAGTTCTGCGGCGCCAGAGTCAGTTGACCGTTATCTGCATTAATGCTGAATCTCGCCGCATCAGCACCTCTCAGCTTAGTCCAGTTGACATCACCGAATGGATAACCCTCCACGGTTGGTACTTCTGAAGTCCAGATTTGATTTTCCTCGGTCGAATTCATGGCATTGGCGCCAAAAACTACGCTGCCGGGATCATCGTCCCGAATAGCGACCACTGCTCCTGGCACCGCCTCATTCAACACATGAGCCGGCTTAACGCTTGCAGGTGTCACACTGTCGATCTTGACCAGAAAATCCTCATCAAACTCATCTTCTTCGTCATGCAGAGTCGTGACTTCAACTGTGGCCGTTGTGTTTCCGGCCGCGATCGTCATAGTGGCACCGCTCACAGCCGTATAATCGTCGCCGGACTCGGCGTCTATGTCAGAAGTGCTCCAGATAACCTTTACATCCTTTTCAATAGCACGCGACATACGTGCCATCACCACCGCCTTTTGAGCCTCGTCGACCACTGTATCTATAAATTCTACCGTCAAGATGTCGTCGTCTTTGATGGTGCCTTCAGCCTCGCCTTTGCTTGCCCGTTCGAGTTCGTAAGTCAGAGATGGATTGCTCAGCTTCAGGGTAAAGGTTTCATCTGGCTCTGATTCTGAATTGGGATCATCCTGAATAGTCGGAATACTAATCTTAGCCCAAGGATCCGACAGATCCGCCGGTGCAGTCAGAGTAATTTTCTTTGGAGTGGTGACCGAATTGTAGTCCTTGAGGTTTTTAGCGGTGCCATCGACAGTGACGTAATAGACCGTTGCGGTGTCGCCTGGATTCGGCTTCGGTTTTTTTGTGTCGACGTAAACCTCAAATTCTACAGATTCGCCTTCGACCGCCTCTGCACCTTGCACCCGGATTCGATGTGCATCATCGTCGATGATCGTAATTTCATGGCGAACCACATTCGATTGCGGAGTTCGACTGTATCGGTTGTTGTAACCCGACATTACTTCAAACTGAAGGGTAACGATTTCATCCCCTTCAACGAGTTCATCTTGAAATGTGGTAATTTCCGCGGTTGTGTGGTGGATGCTTTCATCGAATGGGATACTGACAAAATTCCCTATACCCGAGTCGCTCTGGATTCGGCAGTGATTGC
This sequence comes from Arenicellales bacterium, assembly GCA_965214615.1. Classification (GTDB taxonomy): domain Bacteria; phylum Pseudomonadota; class Gammaproteobacteria; order Arenicellales; family JAJDZL01; genus CBDAUN01. The sequence continues at coordinate 1,126,144 of OZ243952.1, read as the reverse complement.
CTTCCCCCGTTGGGATAGACTTGCTAAGGTATACATCATCGGGCGCTTGGATTCCCCCGCCGCCCACGTTTGCACGGCCGATTTCCTCTTTTTCCTTATAATCCACAAATCTTACGCCACCAAAGAGGCAGACACGAAATCGTTCTCTAAAAAATTTGTTCCGGAAATTATCCGGCCAGCTTTTAAATAAGTGAGAGACATCTGCCGGACGACGCTTGAAATCAATCGTGAGTTTATCGCCCTCATGAACTTCGGTAGGTGCAGTGTCTGGTACATAATACGTAATACCATCGTCGTCCAAAATCGTCACCTCTCCGGTATCTCGGGCAGTATCAATTATTGCGCCGACAGCTTGAGAAATCTGTACACGGAACACCTCATCATTTTCGACTCTAGTGTCGTTATGCACAGTAAAATGGGCTGTTGCTGTTGTTTCACCAGGTTGAAATATCAAATCTAAATCGTTTGGCGCCGTGTAGTCTCCCGGTTCTTTTTCACCATCTATAGGATGCGGTCCATGGCTGTTGGGATTGGCTGCTCGAAGTCCGAACTTATCGCCATTGAGTATCTTGAATTTGGATTTGACTTCATGCAGAACGGGGGCAGACAACGCAAATTCGAATTCCACAGGAAGGAAGTCTCCGCCATTGACGTTCGGCCAAGATTCAGGAACTTTGCCGTGTTCCAATTCTACAAAATGATTTTTACTCCTATCTCTGCCCCCAGATTCCGCAAGCGCGAGACCCAGAACCCTGCTAACAAACACCTTTGGCAAGTCATCGTCTTCAATTGTTCCGATACCTTCACCATCTATGAGTATGCCGGCGGGAGCGTGAGAAAGAAGTACACGGAACGTTTCCTCATACTCCGCATCGCCATCGTTGTAAGTCGGCACTTCAATCGTGGCGGCAAGATCTCCAGCAGGAATCGTCAGCGTCTGCTTTGTGACAATTTTGTAATCACGGTCAGTGGCCTTGGCCGGATTCTTATTGTTGCCATCAGCGGTCTGCCACCGCATGGATACTGGCCGCTCGGACATCTTGGACAGGGTGACAGTGAAGATGGAAGTTCCGCCTTCGGTAATGACTGGTGCATCTGAAATGCTGATTTCGGGGCGTGAATCATCGTCGCGAATGGTAGCCGTAGCAGTTCTTCGATCCTCATAGATTGGAACCCCGGATGCCGACTTGATCACCAAAGAGAATGTTTCGCGATCTTCATCGACACCATCCTGAAATGTCTCTACCCGAACATATGCAAGAGTGCTGCCTGCCGGAATGGTCAGTGATTGATCGGTTTTCGGTTCATAGTCCTTGCTTTCTTTGGTTTTCCCGGGTGCGACACCGTCCGTTGCGCTTCCATCTTCGGTATGCCAGACAATTTTGACATCATTTGCCGCAGGCGCGTTTAGCTCGATTGGGAAAACAACATCGGCACCTTCGGTCACTACGGCAGCATCACGCGCCAGCACCGCGACTCCGTCAAGTATGGCCGCCGCAACGGAAGTGTAGTTTTGAGTTCCCTTATACGGCACCAATTTCATATTATTTCTTAACGAATGGGGCGGGTTTACACTAACTATAAATATTTCAATCCGTTCATCTATCTCATCCTGTTCAATATTCACTTTCAAATCAACGGACAAGGTCCCTGCTTTGATAACAGCTGAACAATTGCCAAAAGTCTCAGTTTCACATATCAACCCAGAGGGAGCTGAATAGTCAGAGCCGTATTCGGCGGCGTGAGAGGAGACCAACCAATTGAGATTGATATCTTCGCTCCATGCCCGATCAAGCTCAACGCGGAAGATTGCAGTTTCTCCCTCAACCACAGGCGAAGTCAGTAAACTCAGAGTCAGGACGAGTGGCTTGTCGTCATTCACTATGGTGCCAACACCATCCAGCGCATTCCCACCGGTATCAAATTCAGCGTTTTTTGGGTTCTCCAAACGCAGAATAAAAGTGTCGTTTGTCTCATCGACGTTGTCACCTTTCACAATGATAGTTACGTTTTTTACGACCTCACCTGGTGAGAAAGTCAGCGTGCCATTTGAACCCTTGACGTAGTCATCGTCGACTTTCGCTGTGCCGGCAGCATTATCTAGGTTGTAATCTACTGTCACAATCTTGTCTCGGGGACGGTCGAGCCTGACTTGAAATACCATCGAAGTCCGTTCGCCATGACCACCTTCCAGCACCGAGATAGAGGGGACCGAGATCACCGGAGTCGGATCATTGTCTTCAATGATTACTCGAAAATTTGGTCTATTGCCATAGCTCTTAGTGATATTGACACCACTTGCTAAACCTTTGTTTACGGTCAAAACAAACGTTTCGGGCTCTTCATCAATGTCATCGTCGGTGGTCGGTATGAGAAAAGTGCGAGTTCTTTGTCCACTTCCCCAAGTAATCAGATGCTGGTCTTTGACCGGAATGCGGGCGTAGTCAGCGGGACTTGCAGGAAGTTCGTGTGCTGGGTTAATTATTATTTCGGTGTTTGTATAGACATAAACGTGGGCGTACTCACCTTCATTGAGTTCACGCTCTAATGACAATTCGAATCGAGCCGACTGCCCTTCGACTACCGTTCCGCTGTGCTTGACATCCAAGTCAAGGCCATCAGAATTTTCCTTAATTTCAACTCTTTGTATTAGCTCCCGAGCTCCACCAGGAAACGTGATATTCCCCGTCGGATTAGTCAGAACAATATCAAAGTGCTCAGTCGGTTCAACCGTGTTGTCGTTTATGATCAAGATACCGACTTCGTTTTTACTGTCGGGATTGAGCGCGCGGTCACCAGAAACTTTACCGTTCTTAACGGTTAATTTTATTGCACCTTTGCTGTGCCAAATTTGAAAGTCTCCGTCGACCGCATGGGGTTCATGATCCCCAAATGCCTTTTCTACTAGCTGCGATGTCCTAGTCTCGAGCTTGGCGGAGCTGGAGACAATGCTGCCATCAACCTTTACCTCTCTTACCTCGAAATCAATATTACCATCAGCACCATCACCCACTTTAAGCGTTACCCACTCAATATGATTCCAATTGCTTTCTCTCACTTCCCAAACTTTCGAAGCACGGTTTAATTCAAGATCAAATGACACGCAGTTCCCGTCGGCGGGACAATCGGTGTTGGGGTTTGTCTGCGCGAGTGCCCATTGCGGACCAAAAAGCAATAATCCTGAGAAAAACAGCAACTTTGATGCGGTACGGAAAGGACTGCTGATGTCCGTAAATTTGATTCCATTTGCGATAAACAACGTCATTCCAATTAGCCTTTAAACCTATATAAAAATAATCCTGCTTATTCGTTGCGACAATATTTTTGTTCTTATGTTTCAGAATGTTAGCGATTATTTTTCGGTTTTTTTGTATACATGCGTAATACATTCACGAAACAATGAATGTATTACATGTATCCAGGCGATATACTCTTTAAATGTTTGTTTTAAATAGTTTTATTATGAATATCACTCATTTTTTGTGAGACGATTCGCAAGAAAAGATTTTTTCAAATTTATTTTGCGGATTTGTCTAAAATGTTGCATTTTTGCCACATTGAACTGAGCAAACTCGCAAAATCAAAGAATGCCGGACGCAAGTCGTGTTACCGAAACCATGGCAGCACACGAAAATGAATGAAATTGCAAACAGCCTGCAGTGCAGACAGCAAAAACTGCTGCACGCTTAAGTTTTCAATGATTTTGGCGGTTCGCGCTAATGGTCCGGGGAGGAGAAGAAAATTACGTGGGGTTTCTGCGCAAATTCAACTTTGTCCGAGCACAGAATGTATTTTTCTTAACGCCAAGTGTGTCCTGATTTGAGCGCCGAGTGTCCATAATCTGAACAATTTGGATAAATCAGATGTCGGCGTACTCTTCCCCAGAGTCTAATTTGAAATTTATTTGATGATGGACTCCCTCCGAATTTCAGTATCAATTTCTCATTAGTTAACAATTTGAATGTGTAACTTGGCTATTCGAAACAATCGATCACTTTATGGCGTAAATTAAACTTTTTGACCGAAGCTAATTTCCCGCTATTTCGGGCGACTCGGGCTGACTGACGCCAGAGGGGCATCCGACTGAATCCCAAAGTCAGGTGCTGCCGCATCAATACCTCGAATGAGATTTATCATGCAACTGAATGTTGCTGCCGGTCCTTGAGACAATTCGCTTTATCGCAAAACGTGCGTCCTGCGACGGCTGCAGAAAACTGGCGCAAGACGTTCGACGCCTGAAACGGTCATACCACAGCCTCGGCTTTCAAACCCGATAGAACTCGGGTTTTTCGCGGCAGTCGCGTGCACACATGCACACTGAACAGTTGCAATCTGTATCAGATACGTCGATACGTTTGACGAAATACTACAAGGTCGGCAGCCTTGTGGTCTCAATGCGACTGCTTGATGCAAAGCACCTAAGCAAGAACGAATACGAGTCTGCTTGGAATGCTGAGTTTTCAGACTGAGGGATTTTTACAACAACCGAACCACTGGCAGGAACTTCCATCGATCAACGATTACGCGAGTGAGACGCTGAATTGGTCATGAACTCGTCGAAAGTGGGCCCGGAAACGAAACATTGTTCCGAAATGCATTTCAATTACTCGGAATGACCCGTACGGACATATTCCATCAACTGCCCCGGGAAACAGGCAAATGCCCTTGAAACAGTATCTCTTCGATTCGGATGTCTTTATCGAGTCAAACAATCCGTGCTACGGAAAAGAGTTTTGCCCTGCATTCTGAGATTGGCTAATTCGCAAGAATCGTGAAGGCGCAATTGCAAGCATTTCGCTCGTAGAAAATGAATTGCTGGCCAAGGGCGATGGCGTTTCACAGTGAGTAGGTGATAGCAGCCATTTTTCATTTCGCGAGACGATGCCGTGTACGCCTTAATCTGTCAGCTTGCGAATTGGGCATATTCGCACTCGCTTAGTTGACCCATTATGAAACCGAAACGGCGGAAAACGGCTTTGCGGAGAATAAAGAGGCAGTTGCTGAACAGGTTCGAAGTCTCGCTCGCGCCAAATTCTGATAACCGGCGCAACAGCGTCACCCGCCGTTTTTCAATTGGCTCAGCTCCTTCGAACTCAAGCCGGTCAAGCGCCGTATGTCCGCTTCGGACATGCCGTCGGACATAAGCTTTCTCGCCAATTTGCGTGTCGCTCTGCGCTCACCTTGCTCAATGCCCTGTTCAATGCCCTGCTCAAATCCCTTGGATCTCCAATCCTCTGCCACGGTTGGAAAATGTTCCTTCACCCATGCTACCGTTACTTCACGCATTTCATTGTCCTCTGCGATAATCGGTTCCAGCGCCACTGCGACGCTTTCCATTGTAAATGATTGCCCGCCGTCGCTCAAATAATCGAACGTCTTTCTGTTGAACACGCCGCGCTCGTCCTCGCTTATCGCTTTGGACTGCGCCGCAAGCTCGGCGAATAACTGCGCATCGGCATCCCAGACATCCGCCATCGCCTGAAGCGCCAACCGCTCCCTGGCCGGCAGACTGCGCACCTGAGCGCGCACCGCGCTGCAGATTGGTCGGCAGCCTTGGAGAGACGGACAAGGCGAAATCGCAGTGTGATTTGCGGACGAATTGCCCGGCTTAAGTCTGCGGCAGGATCTTCGATGTGACCGGCATGGCTTGAAGCGAAGCCGATCGAATTTGTGGAAGCTGTGCGGTCGAATATCCGAGATATAAGTAAATTTTCAAGGCGACTTCAGGCAGAAATGCCTCGAACCACAACCTTAATCTCGTAAATATGAATGCAGGGGTCGTAGTATTTCCATATCATCCGTGACTTTGCATTCCGCCTAACGGCACTTATCGTGCGCCCGGCATCGCAGACGATATCGGAGCCACCAAATCCCATACCCGCTGCACAGCCGCGGCAGCACACCACGTGTCCAGCTTGTCTAGCCAACGCAGACCGGATGTGGCGCCTTGAGTTCGGCGCGAGGCATTGCTGAGCAACGCCTCGCACTCGAATCCCTCAATCCGCCACCGAAGCGATCGACTCTACGCGGCTTTGAAAAATCGCAGCAGCGGCAATCCGTCAGGGCGAAAAGCCGGCTTGATCGTATTTCGAAAGACAACCGGAGTCGCTTCATGGGTAATGAACCGGTATGCTCCGCTTTCTTCCATCAAATCTTGTAGCCGCTGATACATCTCGTTTCTTTTTGCGGTATCAGTTTCCGCCTTTGCCATTGCTTCAAGACTGTCAAACTCCTCATTGCTAAACCGCTCCCAGTTCCAAATGCCTTTCTGACTGGTCACAAACCAAGCGGTTGCATAGGACGGGTCCGGACCCATGGAGTAGCGATTCAAAATCAGCTGGATCTCCTTGTAGCGCTCACCGGCACTTTGATCGCCCAAAGACCAGAATGCGCCGGATTCATGCAAATTCACTTCGACATTGATTCCTGCCTGCGCGCAAGTGGCTTGAACTACCTGGGCAGTAGTTACGTTGGCAGCCTTGTTCAGCACGTCAAGCGTTACGTTAACACCGTCTCCGAAGCCTGAGGCAGCCAATAGCTCCTTGGCCTTGGCGATATCCGCGGCCGGCTGCACCATGGCGTTTGCACGATGGCCGAGCAACCCGGGGGCAATAATGCCGGTCGCCGCCTCGGCAGCACCGAAATACGACGCCTCAAGAATGGACGGAACATCAATACAGTGCTGCACCGCTTTTCTCAGATTCTCGTCCGCCATGGTCTCGTTTTCCACATTCATCCCGATCCAGACGTAATACAGCGACGGATACTCCTCAACCGTGGAATTCTCCGGCGGAGAAGATTTCAGACTTCCGACTGAACTTAGCGATACCCGCGTATAGTCAATATCGCCAGCTTCGAACGCAATCTGCGCCGTATTTTCGTCGTCAATGGGAAAAATGTGAATTTCATCAAAATCCGCCGTACCGCCGTGCCACTGCGGGTTTCGTTCCAGAATGGTTTTCTGTTTTGGCTGCCATTCCTTGTGCATGTATGGCCCTGATGCGCACGGAGTCGTCGTGTCAACCTTTCCACCTGCTTCCTCCCATGCCTTTTTGCAGACGATATTTCCAACAATGTAAGGCATTGCAATGGTCCAAGCGGGCGGATAAGGGTCATTGAACACCACGGTTCCTTCGTACTTGCTATCGACAACGACTTCTTTTAGCGAACCCCAATCGGGAGTGTTGGTCGATTCGATCGCCGGGTCCAGTATCCGTTCAAATGAGAACTTCACATCTTCGGCTGTCATCTCGCCATAGCCGTTGGTGAACATGATCCCCTGTTTGAGACGAAACTTGATGCGATTGTCATCAACTTGAGAAATTTCTTCTGCAGCGTCGAGTACCCAGCCCCACTCGCGGCCAGGCTTGTACTGGATCAGCTTGCTGTATATGCTGCTATGAATTTCCTCGTCTACGACACCGACAGAATGGGCCGGATCAAGGCTTCTCATATCCGAGTATGCTCGAACTTTAAGGATTTTCTTGTCCTGTGCGTAGACGATCTGGCTCATCGGCATTGCCGCTGCGGCAACCCCGACAGCACCGGTCGTCTTAAGAAACTCCCGCCGTTTAAATGTATTTTGCATAAACTCTTTTCCCACGATTAACTCTCCTAAAAACCAATTTTTATTTTCCAAGGCATTCCATTATAGAAATTGCGATACGCAATACGACAACTTTTACAACTTTGACTCAAGCGATTCAAACCAATCCAAGCGAAAGCCGTATCAAAGTATCAACTGCATGATCTGGGGATTGTTGCCGACGATTCGCGCGAAAAAATTGTCGTGTCGTTTTCGCGGACTTCGAGCACACTCAATACTTCGAACCCGCTCCGCGTCGCCGTCATCCTTACAGTACTCGCAATGATCACCTTCCACTTTTTCCTGCAAAAACTCATTTGGTGATCAATTTTGCTGATTGCACTGCCAGGTTCGGACGGGTCCGCAGCATGGCACGCCTTTGTCTTGAATCCGAACATCAAATCAATGTCATCGTATCGCACAATCCTTTCAGGCTGCTTCCAGCAAACTGATATTTTCTGAGGATCGCTTTGCTCATCAATCCATCGCGCAAGCGGCGGATTCGCCAGCAATTGGTGTCTGCTGAAGTCCGGAAAGGACTCATCAGCATCACATGGGTTCGCAGCAGGCTCGCAATCCGGCGCCGCCGGAACATTCAGGCGACAATCATTCAAGTAGATCTTCGATTCGGCAGGTTCTGCATTGGGCCAAGCCAAAGGCCAATATGATCCGGAAATTGCCAATCTGAGCTTGTGACCGGCCTTGACTCGGTATGCCGTATTGGGAAACCGGATCGCGCACCGTATTTTCTTGCCCGCGCCAAGCTGCACCTCGGATTTGAATTCGTCGTCGAGTGCGAGGTTTCTCACAGCAAATCCGATTCTCGCAACACTCCCGTCCGGCGCGACATCGCACAATCTCGCCGCGCATTGCGCCGCCGGCTTGCTCGACTCGAGCACAAGGACAAGGGTTGCCGAGCCGACAATGTCAAGCGGTGCCTTAAGCTCATCGGTGTCGAATGTCAGGCACAGATCATCTTCCGACTGCTGGTCTAGCGCCAATCCGCCGCTTCGCCCGAAATATCCAGTATCGCCGGAACATCTTCCGACTCGCAAGTCGAACGGCACAATTGCCGTCTGCTCGGACTTGCATCGCCGGACGTTCAATCTGCCGTTGCCGAGATGGTAGGTTTGAGTAGCAACCGCATCGGACGGCCAGCTTCGAAACGCTGTCCAAAATCCGCTGCGCCGATCGATCCGGTCACCGGGCGTATCGTATGTCTGAAGCCATAGCCGCAGTTTCGGCTGGCTGTCGATGCCGTTCTTGATGCCCTTGAGCCAGTAATTCCACCATTGCACGGCCAGTCTTTGAAATTGCATCGCAGGTCCGGGAGATGCCTGGTCGGGGTAATGGTGTCCCCAGGGTCCGACAATCCCCCAGCAATTTTCGCCTTTCTGCTGCATCAGGTTCATCACGGTGTTGCTATAGCGATCACACCATCCGCCGATCAGCAATGCAGGGCAGTCCATCGACTGCTGTGACTGCGATACCGAGCCAAACTGCCAATATTCGTCAAACTTTTGATGCTCAAGCCATTTTTCAAGGGGAAATTCAAGGTGCTCGAGCCTGCGCATCCATAACTCCCTCCAATTGTCGCCGACAATCATCGGGTCGGGCGGAGAAGCAAGGATCGCAGGAAGCGTCGCTCCCCACTCCAGCGTATCGGTCAGCACGCATCCGCCGCTGTAATGAATGTCATCGCAGAACCGATTGTCAGTAGCGCATACCGCGATGATCGCTTTAAGTTCAGGCGGTTTGCCGAGCAGCGCAGCCTGCAGGCTACTCGTGCCTCCCCATGATGTGCCCATCATGCCGACTGCGCCGTTGCACCACTTCTGAGCGGCCAGCCATTGGATGATTTCCACCGCATCAGACAGCTCTGACTTTTCATACATGTCGACCATCACGCCTTCGGAATCGCCGGAACCGCGCATGTCGACCCTGACCGAAGCGAATCCGCATTGGGCGAAATAGACATGGTTTCGTTCGTCCCGTACTCTGACCATGTCGCGTTTTCGGTACGGGATGTACTCAAGTATTGCCGGCACCGGCGTCTCGGGCGCACAATCCGGCAGCCAGATTCGCGCGGATAAGCGCACACCGTCTGACATCCGAATCGGACAATGTTCGATATTCTTAACGTTGCAGTCGCTCATCATGCTTGGCCAGATCACCAGCTTGCAAAAAACAATCTAATCGCAGACAAACGCAACAACAATCATTCGGCTGAATCAAATTTTCCGCTCCCGCTGGATAGTCTGCAAGGTCAAAGCGCCCCTGCCGGAAATTAGGGATTGTACAACGACAGAAATCCTTGTACCGCAGGGTCAATCGACAAATTGCAGTTTCATCAAGCCGGCAAATGCGCAGAATCCTCAAAATAGCTCGAAATTTACCGATCAGTATTTTACGCGCAGGACAGCGTCTCATCTGTCGTCAGCAGGTTCGCGTCATGCACCCGATCCTCGGCGAGCGTTAGGTTGATTGAGCGGCTGAAAGCTGCGGTTGCGGGTGAATCGGCACATTTCCGAATCGGGGAGGCTGTCAATACTGCCGTTCGCAATCTGTATAATTTGCTGAGCCATTGCGTTTGAACGCGTAACCGAAACCGGTTCAGCAGCCGGGACTGCGGACAATCGAGAAATGGTCCGCGCTACAAACCCGATTCTACTTTAAGTCATTTCCAGTTCAATGCTTCTGTACATTCTAAAGCGGCTCGGGCTGAGCATTGTCATCGTGATACTCGCTGTGACCTTGCTCTTTCTCATGATTCACATGGTGCCTGGGGACCCCGCAAGGATTCTTCTAGGCCCGCGCGCGACCCCCGAACTGATTGCCGCCATGTCGGCGCGTCTCGGACTTGACCTGCCGCTGCCGGTTCAGGTTTTGCAATTCTTCGCAAATCTGCTCAAAGGCGATCTGGGCATGGATGTCATTACCAATCGCCCGGTGGCTCAAATTGTTTTCAGCCAATTGCCGCATACGCTGTGGCTGATCTTCACCGCGATTACGTTTGCGAGCCTGATCGGCATACCGCTCGGCTGCTATTCCGCGCTGCATCGCAATACCTTGTCGGATCGGATCAGCGGAATCTTGTCGATTTCATTCATTGCGGCGCCATCGTTTGTCGTCGCCCTGTATTCGCTGTTGATATTTGCAGTCACGCTTCGCTGGTTTCCGGCAGTGGGTGCGGGCGATAAGGGCAACCTGGCGGATATGCTTGCGCATCTTGTCCTGCCGGCTTTTTCCATCGGTCTGGCCTGGATTGGCTACCTCGCCCGACTGGTACGTGCATCAATGCTTGAAGTCATCGAGGAAAACCATATCCGTACCGCTCGCGCCTACGGACTTTCCGAACGAAAGGTGGTTTACGGATACGCGCTGAAACTGGCCATTCTGCCGACGGTATCGGTCATCGGTGTCGGCATGGGGTATTTGCTTTCAGCAGCGCTGCTGACCGAAATCGTGTTCGCGCGACCGGGCATCGGCAAGCTGATCTACGATTCGGTAATCACAAGAAACTACCCGGTTGTAATGGGATCGGTACTGGCCAGCACGATACTTTTTGTTGCAAGCACGACGCTGTCGGATCTGGTCAACGCGTGGCTCGATCCGAGAATTCGAGCATCGCTATGATTCGTGTAATTGCACGCCTGGCGAAAGAGCCGACCGGACTGCTCGGCCTGGTGTTGGTCGTGATCATCGTGCTCGGCGCGGCGCTCGCAGGCGTTGTGGCACCATACGACCCGGTCGCACTCAATATCGCCGACCGGCTGCAAGGGCCGTCGCTGAACCACCTTCTAGGCACCGATCAACTCGGACGCGATCTTTTTTCGAGAGTCCTGTATGGCGGGCAAGTGGCGCTCGGCGTTGCTCTTTTATCGATCGGAGCGGCCTTGCTTGCAGGAATCGGGCTTGGCATGGCTGCCGGCTTCGGCCCGCGCTGGCTCGACAAGTCGATCTTGCTGTTCTTTGACACGGTGCGCTCATTTCCGACGGTGATGTTCGCATTGGCAACAGTCGCACTGGTCGGCCCGTCCCTGACCACGGTGATCGCCGTGATCATCGTCACTACGATACCGGTTTACGGGCGAGTCGTCCGCACCCAGACGCTTTCGATCAAGTCCAACGAGTTCATCAAGGCCGAGCAAGTGATGGGCGCATCGACGGTGCGCATGCTCGGCATGCATGTACTGCCGAATATCACAGGGCCATTGCTGATTCTCGCATCCATGGACATTCCGACGGTCATTGCGCTTGAAGCAGGACTTAGCTTTCTCGGAATGGGCGTCAAGCCTCCGACACCTTCATGGGGAAGCATCATGAACGACGGGTTCTCGCTGATTCGGGTGACGCCGTGGCCCATTATCGCCGGCAGCATTCCTCTTGTACTCATCACTTTGGGGTTCACATTTTTCGGTGAAAGCATGCGCGACTACATTGACCCGAAGCTGAGAAGGACATTTTGACTGCACCTGTACTTGCAATCAACGACCTTTCGGTTGACTACCGCACAAGCTCGGGACAGCTGCAAGCGCTGCGCCGCGTCTGTATCGAGGTTCCGAGCCGTTCAATTGTCGGAATCGTCGGCGAGAGCGGCTGCGGTAAATCTACGCTTGTGTCATCGATCATTCGGTTGCTGCCGCACAACGCAGCCATCAGCGGCGGAACACTGGATTTCGAAGGTGTCAATCTGGCGGACCTTGACGACCGCGGCATGCGCAAAGTGCGAGGCAATCGGATTTGCACGGTGTTTCAAGACCCGATGACGACACTCAACCCGGTACTGTCGATTCAGCGTCAGATGATCGATGTTCAATATCGAACAGCCGGTTCCTATCAAGACAAGCTGGCGCGCTCGCTGAAAATAATGGAGGAAGTCGGAATCGCGGACCCGCAGTCACGCATAAGGCAGTATCCGCATCAGTTCTCCGGCGGGATGCTGCAGCGAATTTCTATCGCGATGGCCGTCCAGGCTCAACCGGCGCTACTCATTGCCGATGAGCCGACCACCGCCCTAGACGCGACGCTTGAAGTGCAGATCATTCACCTGCTCAAAGATCTGAAAGAGCGCATAGGGTGCTCTATTCTGTTCATCTCGCACCATCTCGGGGTCATTGCCGAACTATGCGATTTCATTGTGGTCATGTATGCCGGCGAAGTCGTTGAGCAAGGCGAAGTCCGCGATGTCTTTCACAGACCTTCGCACCCTTACACGCGCAAACTGCTGGAGTGCGACCCGGCGGGGATCCAAGCCAAGACCAGGGATCTGCCGGTAATACCAGGAGAAATTCCCGATTTGGTCAATCTTCCATCAGGCTGTATTTTTTCCAACCGGTGCGCATCCGTCATGGAGAAATGCCATGACAATGCGCCTCCGGTTGTCGCACTCGGCGATCTGCACCGCGCAAAGTGCCACCGAGTGGCGTCATGACAGCGGTTTTGGAAGTCAGCGGCCTACGTGTCACATTTCCGGTGAAGTCGGCGTTGCGGGCATTCATCGAGCGTTCGTCGCCTTCATCGATTGATGCGGTTCGAAATGCAAGCATCAGCGTCGAACGAGGACAAACCCTTGCCCTAGTAGGCGAAAGCGGGGCTGGCAAGTCGACACTGGCTCTCGCCGTCGCAGGACTTGAGCGCATTAGCGACGGATCGATTCGGTTCGACGGCGAAGATGTGTCAGCGATGGACACCCAGGCACTGCGTGCGTATCGCCGAAAAGTAGGCTATATCTGGCAGAATGCGGTAGGCTCATTGAGTCCCCGGCTTACTGTCAAGTCCATTATTACCGAGCCTGCAATCATTCACCGAACACCGGCAGTCGACAAGCGCGACTTCAGCGCGCGATTACTTGAGCTTGTCGGGCTGCCGAAAGATTTCGCAGACCGCTACCCTCATGAACTGAGCGGCGGCCAGGCGAGACGGGTGGGCATTGCCCGGGCCCTGGCACTCAATCCGAGCTTGATCATCGCCGACGAACCGACTGCCGGCCTAGACGTTTCTGTTCAGGGTGAAATTCTAAACCTGATGAATCAACTGCAGGACCGGCTCGGAGTCAGCATACTCGTGATCACCCATAATCTGAACGTTGTACGGCATATTTCAGACAAGATCGCGATCATGTATCTGGGCTGCATTGTGGAACAGGGCGAGACCGCAGAAATTTTTTCCAGGCCGCGGCACCCATATACTTTGGCGCTGCTTTCAGCCAGTCCGAAGCCTGATCCTGATGCAGACATGCAGCGCATCGAACTGCACGGCGAAATACCCAGTCCGATCAATCGCCCGCCGGGGTGCGAATTTCATACCCGATGTCCTTTCCGCGGCGAATCCTGCGATCAGATTCAGCCGGGCCTGACGACTGTCGGAGCCAGCCATACTCTGACTTGCCACTATCCGAGATAGCCGCAGCTTGACGATACTATGAAAATTGAAGCCAAGGATTGCTGGATTCCAATGTCAGACGGAGCCCGCCTCGGAGCTCGCATATGGACTGCGGATGACAATCGAAAACCTTCGCCAGTGATATTGGAATACATTCCCTACCGCAAGGACGACTTCACAGCGGCAAGGGATTCGGCGACAATCGCGTGGTTTGCCGGGCACGGATATGTCTGCGTTCGTGTGGACATGAGGGGTTCGGGCAGTTCCGACGGAGTGCTATACGACGAGTATTCGGAAACCGAAATAGACGACGGCGTCGAGGTTGTCGAATGGCTGGCCAGGCAGACCTGGTGCGACGGAAATGTCGGCACCATCGGAATATCCTGGGGCGGAATTTCAGGGTTGCTGCTTGCCAGCCGCAACCCGAAAGCGCTGAAAGCCTTGATCGCTGTCGGTGCAACCGAATTTCGCTACTATGACGACGGCGGCTACTACATGGGATGCATGGTCGGGCAGACCATCGGCTGGGCGGCAATCATGTTCGGCTACAACGCCCGCCCTCCGGACCCTGGGCTGATCGGAGACAGGTGGCGAGATCTTTGGCTAAAGCGTCTCGATAAGGCGCCGCATTATCTCGAACAATGGCTTACTCACCAGCGTGAAGACGATTACTGGCTGCGCGGGTCCGTCGGCGTGGACTATTCGTCAATCACAATCCCTGTGTACGCAGTCAGCGGACACTATGACTGCTGGCCCAACACCGTCAGCCGGTTGCTGCAGAATCTGGACTGTCCGACACGCGGCCTGCAGGGACCTTGGTGCCATCGCTATCCGCATATGGGAATCCCGGGACCGCAAATCGGATTCTTGCAGGACGCCAGGCGCTGGTTCGACGAATGGCTCAAAGGCATGGACACGGGAATCATGCGCGAAGACCGCTATCTCGCCTATTTGATGGATGGCGTCGACCCGCAGCCGTACTACGATCACCGCCCCGGCAGATGGGTCGGCGAACCGGCCTGGCCTTCGCCGAACGTGACGGATCTGAAACTGTTTCTGGACAATGGCAGCCTTGAATATTCGCAGCCGGCTGCGAGCCGCCTTGAAATTCATTCGCCGCAAACGGTCGGACTTCAAAGCGGCGAATATATGCCGTGGTTCGCTTTCGGGATCAGCGACGAGATGCCGGGCGACCAGCAAGACGAGGATCGCGGGTCGCTTGTCTTTGACAGCGCACCTCTTGAGCATCCGCTATCAATCCTGGGCAACCCGCAATTGCGGCTGAAACTCAGCTGCAACCAGTCTGAGGCGCTGATCGCCGTGCGGATTTGCGATGTCGGAGCCGATGGCAAAAGCACATTGATCAGCCGAGGAATCAAGAACCTGTGCTATCGGCACGGCAAGGACAGCCCGCAGGCGCTGTCCGTCGATGAGACGCATACAGTTGACATCGGGCTCAACCACACGGGCTACGTCGTTCCCAGGAATCATCGGCTTCGAGTCGCGGTATCCACCAGCTACTGGCCGATGGCGTGGCCGACTCCCTATCCGGCAACTGTGACAGTCGATACCGGCGTGAGCGAATTGAGCCTTCCGATTCGATCGGCATCAAACCCGGGGCGAGTGTCCCGATTCGAGCCGCCGATCGCTCCCGAACCGACAGTCACAACGCAGGAACTGCGACCCGGAAAGTTGAACCGGAGTGTCCGGGCCGAGTCCGAGTCCGGATTCACGGAGCTGATCATCGACTCTGACAACGGAAAGGTTCGGTTCAGCGATAACGGACTGGAAATGGGCTCGCGTTCGCTGCAGCAGTATTCGATTCACCCTGACGATCCGCTGACCGCGTCAGCGCAATACGAATGGCAATGGGAATTCGCACGAGGCGCCGAATGGCAGACCACGACGCTGGCCCGCACCAAAATGACATGCGACCGTAACTTTTTCTATCTTGCCACTGAGATGACTGCATGGGAAGGCGAATCGGAAATCTACCGGCGAAGCGAAAACAAGAAATTTCCAAGAGATTTCTTCTAACTTGCGAACCTCTTCCTCAAACTGCCGGTCATCATCCGCGGCCGCCCTCTTGCACGATAGCGGCGAATCGCGCATTTGCAAGAGAGCTGCCGAACTTCCAATGTGCGTCCAATCGGACATTCACGCGTGGGTGCGTAATTTTCTCGGGTCATAGACAGGAATCTCGAGCACTTTGGCAGTTGTCGATATTGACTCGCCGACGACATTTATCTGCGTTCCGGGCGCAATGCCAGGCTTGATGTGGGCAAGCGCAAGGGACTTGTTCATCCGTTGCGAATAGCACGGACTGTTGACGACGCCGACATCGGCGCCGTCGAGCAGCAGCGATTCTCCGCCTTCAACCATGTCTGAATGATCGATGTCGATGCAGACATTGATGACCGCCTCTTTCCCCCTTGCAGCCCACACAGCCTGCCTGCCCCGATAATCGCCCTTGTCCTTGCTTACGGCATAGCCAAGACCGACCTCCCAGGGCGTGTTGCTTTCAGTCATGTCATAGCCGTAGAACAGCAGTCCGGCCTCAATGCGCACCTTGTCGAGCGCAGTAAATGAACAGGGCATGACGCCTTCGCCGACCAGGGCATCCCAGATCTCTCCGATTACAGAACCGTCAGCAAAGATCTCGTAGCCCCTTTCGCCGGAATATCCTGTTCGCGAAATACGGCAGTCATGTCCGAAAAGGTGCGCCGCGGCGTGATCGAAATAGGTCAGTCCTGTCAGATCGATGTCGCAATGGGCATTGAGGATTCCGCACGAAGCCGGTCCCTGCACCGAAAGATCATGCAATTCGTCGGTGAATTCAAGCGCTGCATCGCACCCTGCGGCTGATTCCTCGAGCAACTCCATCGTTCCGCCCGAACCGTGCACGATCATCCACTCGTCGTCGCCGTTATTGGAAACAATCGCATCGTCGGCAATCCCGCCCTGCTCGGTCAGGACGCAAAGATAGGCCGATTTTCCGGGTCTGATGCGGGACATGTCTCTCGTAGTCAGGTGGTCGAGTACCGCCTGCGCGTCCGAGCCTCGAACCAGCACCTTCTTCAGCGGCGACATGTCGAACATCCCTGCACGTTCGCGCACCGCGTCATGCTCATCGTTCGGGTCGGAGTCGTAACTCCATGCGGTTCCCATTCCGTTCCAATCCTCGAGTCCCGAACCAAGCGCGGCGTGGCGTGAGGCAAGAGCCGAGGTGCGGCTCAGTTCTTCTGTCATTTCGATTTCTCCTTGGGTACTAATGCCATTCGTCAGGCATTGATGATTTGCGCTCCCGGACGAATTCCGCGAGCGCCATTTGAATGGCGCTGTCCATTTTAGGCTCCCTGTAGTCGGCTAGCATTTGCTTCCAGCGCGCCGCAGCGCGCTGATCCATTGTCAGGCTGCCGTCTTCCTGCCACATCTCGAATGGACCGGCATCCGGGATCGAAGGCTCGTAATTTGCCTTGGCGTAATGTCGCAGGGTGTGCGTCGTCGTAAGGAAACTCTCGCCCGGACCTGTTTCAAGATAGGCGTCGCGGCCAAAGGCGTCTTCAGTCACATCAATGCCCTGCAGCATCTTCATCATTGCTCCGCAATGATCGAGATCCATGATGAATTTCTCGTATGACATCACCAGCCCGCCCTCAAGCCAGCCTGCCGCATGCCAGATCTGATGCGCACCGGACAACAGAGTGGACCACATCGCTCCGGCACTGTCCTGCATCGCCTGCCCGTCCGGCGCATTGGAGGACGTGATCTGCCCGCCGCCGGAGCGCACCGGCACCCCCAGCCGATGTCCGAGCTGCGATAGCGCCATAGTTGTCAGATTGGCCTCGGGTGATCCGAAGGTCAGGCTTCCAGTTCTGAGATTGATTGTCGAGTGAAAACTGCCGAACACCGCCGGGCAGCCGGGACGCACCAGCTGTGCAAGCGCGATGCCCGCCATTGTTTCTGCGAGCGTCTGCGCGGCGACGGCGGCCGGCAGCAGCGGACCCATGGCTCCTGCAAATATCGCTGGAGACACGCAGACGCATTGACCGGCCTGCGCATAGACCCGCAACGCGCCCGACATCGAGTCATCATAGACCAGTGGAGAATTCACGTTGATGTTGGCCTGCATGACCGCATGGCTTTCCATATAGCTGCGCCCGAAGGCGATTCGGGCCATATCTATGCTGTCCTTCGCCCGCTCCGGCGATGTGACACCACCCATGAACGGCTTGGTCGAAAGAGTCAGATGCGCCAGCATCATGTCCAAATGCCGTTTGTTCACGGGGACGTCGGTCGGCTCGACAACAGTTCCTCCTGAATGGTGTAGCCAGGGCGAACTGTAGGTCAGTTTTACAAAGTTGCGAAAATCCTCCAGCGTCGCGTAGCGCCGACCGTTTTCAATGTCAGTCACAAATGGGGACCCGTATCCGGGCATCAGAACTACGTTGCGACCTCCGAGTGTGACTGTTGACGCCGCGTCTCGGCCGCGAAGCTGAAATTCCGATGGCGCTGCAGCACAAATCTGACGAGCCAGACCAGGCTCGAAGGTCACTCTTGCCTTGTCCACCTTTGCTCCGGCGTCAGCAAAAAGATCAAGTGCGACAGTATCGCCGCGAAATTCGACGCCGATGCGGTGCAGGATCCAGTCCGCCTGATCTTCGATTGCAGCCAGGGCGGCATCGTCCAGAAGTTGATAGGCCGGAATTTCGCGGGATCGGAATGTCTGAACTTCCGGAGGCGTTTCATGCCGGTAGCGACGTCCTCGACGTGTTCGCAGATCGCATGCCGGAGATTTTGGCTTGTTCATGGCGTCAGCCGGAGAAATCCGGGTAAATTGTCGACGTTCAAGGCACCTCCATCATGGGTCGCATTCCTGGCTCGATTGATTGCCGCCTTTAGTAGGAATAGTGCAATCCCAGACAATCCAAATTCTATTGCCGCCCCCAGCGTTTGGATATTAGTGAATCCATCGATCAATTGGACGACCAGTCGCGTAATCATCACTCCGCCCGCCTGAATAATCATTGCGACCAGTGCCGCTACTGCGAAGAAGCGATTGAACAAGCCCGAAAACATCAGTAACGCAGAAGCGATAACCAACCCGCCGTATGTGACTTGAATTTCTATCTCACCATGCACACCCACGGGTTCAAGGCCCAACAGCGACCCCATGCCTGGGACATCCAGAAAAGTTAACACACCGAATCCGAGAAAAACACCCCCGAGACAAGGAAGTAGATTCTCTGGATCAGCAAATAGCGCCTGTCCCCCATTACGATCTCCGTACCGATCAGGTGGGGTTGCTCAACAATTCTGATCTCGAACCAACTTTAGAGCAATCTGCCATTCAAACGACAAGCTTGGACCTGTCGCCAGTCATTGTTTCAGCATGAAACACGCCCTATTATTGCGCTAGTCCGGATATTGGCCTCGGACTCGTTTTTTTCCAGGATCGAAGTGCGGATAGGGAACCACGACGACAGGAATCCGCTTTTGATGCCCATCGAGCTTGCCGATCTCCAGTTCAGTGCCGTCTTCGCTATATTCGACATTCATGCGGCAAAGGGCGATGTTCTTGCCAAGAACCGGGGAAAACGTCGCACTGGTAATTTCACCCACCTTGTAGCGTCCGCTATAGACCCCGTCGCCTGTTCCTGCCAGTTCGCGTCCAGCAAGCTCCAGGCCGACCAGTTTGCGCTGCGGCGCCAAGTATCGCTGTTTAAGGGCATCGCGCCCGATAAAGTCGTCGGTCTTTGTCTTGAGCGGCACCGAAAAGCCGATCCCGGCTTCAAACGGATCAGTCTGCTCGCAAAACTCGTTGCCCGCGAGAATCAGGCCGGCTTCAATGCGCAGGATGTCCAACGCCTCCATTCCCATAGGCTTGATGCTTTCGTCCTTGCCAGCTTCCATAATCGCCTGCCAGACCTGCGAAGCATGACTAGGATGGCAGAATACTTCGTAGCCAAGCTCTCCGGTAAAACCGGTACGCGACACCACCACGGCAATGCCGGTGCTGTCGCCGATTCTGGCAACGGAAAACCTGAACCAGCCGAGTTCTTCCAAAGTCGCCTGATCCGGACGCGTCCATATGACCTTGCTGAGAATGTCGCGGCTTTTTGGCCCTTGCACCTGAATATTGGCGATTTGCGAGGTCGCATTCTTCACCCAGGCTTTCAGCTTCATTTCCTGATTCCGCTCGCGCAGCCACAGTCCGGACCCGTCACAGCCGCCGATCCATCTGAAGTTGTCCCGTCCGAGCCGGAACAAAGTGCCGTCATCGATCATTCCCCCCGACGGATTGCACATCGCGGTGTAAGTCACCTGCCCTACGGAAAGCTTCTGGATGTCTCTGGGCAGGCACCGCTGCAGCAGCAGTTCGGAATCAGGCCCGACAACCTCATACTTGCGCAACGGAGTCAAATCTACAATGACTGCGTTCTCACGGCAAGCCCAGTACTCTTCGATCGCGCCTTGATTGGTATAGCAGTTCGGCACCCAGTAGCCCGAGGATTCAACGTAGTTTCTCGTCAGTTTCGAAGTCTCGCTATGGAATGCAGTTTCCTGGGTCATGACGGGCTCCGCGTCGGTAGTTTTTCGAATTGCAATTGAACGCTTGAACAACTCGCTATGGTCGTAGACGCGAACATGGATGTCCGTGGGAACCCATGCGTTTGCCGCGTCAATGTCATCGGTGCATGAAGATGTGACACACACCAGATCCTTTGTAGCGCGCATCAGCACATAGTCGCCCGGCCGAGACCAGGGCTCATCGGAATACAGCTGGAATGAGTCGTCAAAAAAGGTATTGAAAAACAGATTGATCGCCATCCAGCCATTGCGTCTGGCGATGGGATACTGCTGCAGCGCATAGTTGAAATTGTCCGAGCAGTTCGCATGCCCGGGATAGCCCATATCCTCGTAGTGCTTTGCAGTGCACGCCAGACCGAAACTGTCGTGCCGCCCGCAGGTATCCTGAATGACCTCAACTACGGGTTCAAGCTGCACATCGAAGAATTTCGAATACAGCCCGGGCGCCGGATAGGCGGACCCCACCATCGTGCGCGTAGCAGTCGCATCAAGACAGCGCTCTACGCCCTGATCCAGCGACTTGACGTCGAAACATTGAAAATCCGAGCACTGGCGGCCGTCGACATCAATGACCTGGATGTACTGGCCCGCTTCGACGACATAGCTCGTCGCACTTGCCGCCTTGATTCGAAAATCCTGCCTCGGATCGGCAAGCGGATCCGGCAGTTCATGGCTCACACTCGCCTGCGGCTGCGCTCGAACCACCCAGGCGATAAGATCCGTCGGCGGAGTCTGCTGATCCACTTCCATGTCGGCCCCTGGTGCCGCGATCAGTACAATGCAGTCTGCCTCGCTCGTGAATTCGATACTGGACCCGGCTTCGGTAGGTCCGGAAAGAACCTGCGCTGCGCGTGCGCCCGAAAGATCCACCCCGATGGCCTTGAGCTTGGCACGAAATTTGGCGGCGCCGGATGTATCGAGCGACAACAACTGGGAAATTTGCCCGGCGTCGACGTTAGGCGTCAGACCGAGCTGAGCGGTACACAATTCGCTGCGGGCATTCACCGCTGCAATGTGTGCGCATTGCAAGCCTTCCGGATCAATAAGTTCGACATGATCACCCTCAAGCAGCGGAAACGCAACAACCGCATTGCCCGCAATGACATAGCGCTCCCGACCCAGCCAGTGGCTGCCAAGTCCCGGTTCGCGCAAGCGCTCCTGCGGACCAAACTGTCCCTCTCCGATCATGCGTATAAAGCCCCCAGCTTTGCGGATGTCAATTCACATTATTCACAAATTATACGGGGCACTAACGCAATTCGCCGCCGAATTGAATTGCTACGCCTTCACCGCACCCGTGCGGAGCCAGCCCACCCATTCATTGCCAGGCTACAAAAACCAGCGCGCATCATTCCCGATCGACCCTACCGGGTCAGCAATACGGCATCCGTGATGCTGGCACGCAGATCCAGCATGTCTCCTGGCACAACGCCATGATTGGGAGGGAGCATCAGCTGCAGTTCCGTATCCATCTTGGAACCGGCGTGCACACGGCAAATCTTGTGCGTGCCTCGAAATACGATCTCGGTCGCTTTCGCCTGTCCAAGCGAGAGCGAATTGCCTGAATCACCGCCAGTTCCAACCTCGATCTGCTCCGGCCGTAGAACAATGTGCACTTTCGTTCCCTTCTCATAGGCACCTGGAAATTCGAGCAGGCCAAACGGGGAATTCACAGAAACCTGATTGTCCCGACTGGATTCGACTTCGCCTTCAAAGGTGTTGCTCTCACCCATGAACTTGGCAGCAAACAAGGTTGCCGGACGAAGATAGATGCGTTCCGGCGGACCGTGATCCTCAATCCTGCCGCGATTGATCAATGCGATGTTGTCGGCGATGCTCATCGCCTCGTCCTGGTCATGCGTCACATGGACAAATGTAGTTTTCAACTGCTTTTGCAGGTGCACCAGTTCTTCTTGCACCTGATGACGTATTTTCAAATCCAGCGCGCCCAAAGGCTCGTCTAGTAGCAAGACCGCCGGCTCTACGGCGATTGCCCTTGCGAGCGCCACCCTCTGGCGCTGCCCGCCTGAAAGCTGATGGATGCCGCGGTCTGCAAACCCCTTCAATCCGACTGTTTCAAGCGACGCCTCGGCACGCTTGACCCGTTCGGCTTTCGGCACCTTTCTCATCGCAAGCCCGAATCCGACATTGTCTCGCACGGTCATATGGGGAAACAGCGCGTAATCCTGAAAAACAGTCGCCGTCGGCCGAAACGCCGGCGCGGTGCCGGTGACATCCTCGCCGTCAATGAGAACCTTCCCCGACGACGGCTCAATAAACCCGCCCATAATCGAAAGGATGGTCGATTTACCGCTTCCAGACGGCCCGAGCAAAACCAGAAACTCACCTTTACCCACGGAAAGATTGATATCGTCTACAGCCACGACATCGCCATAGTAGCGGCTTATGCCTTCAAGCCTGACAAGTTGGTCGCTCATAGTTTTCGCTCTCGTGCGCTAAGCATTAAAACAAGTGCCGCTGCGCTGACCGCAGCGAATGAAATCGCGAACACCAGGGTGCCGGCCGCATTCACCTCCGGTGTCAGCCCGGCGCGCAGCATTTCGAAAATAATGACCGGCAAAGTCACCTCGAAGCGGCTCAGAAGAAACGCGATAATGAATTCATCCCACGACAAGGTTGCCGACAGGCAGAACGCAGCAAACAAAGACGGCTTCATGATTGGCGCGATCACGTTGACCATCGTCTGAAAATCGCTGGCTCCCAAATCGCGAGCCGCCATGTCTATGTTTTGCATGTGATCTCCGAACTGGGAATAGATAATCGCAAAGCAAAGCGGAAGATTAATCACCGCGTGACCGATTCCTACGGCCAGCAGCGACTTGGAAATTCCGAATATGTTCAAGGTGATCAGCAGCCCTACCCCGATGATCAGGTAGGACACCGTCAGCGGCGCCATCAAAACGAATCGAATGCCTCCGGCAAAGCGCGGCTTGCGCTTTGCAAGACTGTAAGCCGCTAGAAAGCCCAGAACGGTTGTCGCAAGCGACGAAATTACTGCAACGCTGACCGAATTGATTAAAGACCCGACCAGGCGCTCGTTTTCAAACATCTTTTCGTACCACTGCAAGCTGAAGCCGTTGAACGGCGGCACCGGCAAAACGCCGTCTTGAAACGAAAAGATCACCAAAATTACCACAGGCAGGTAGATAAAGGCGAGCATCAGACCGACGTAGGCGTAGAGCGGCGAATTTCGTATCCAGGCGCCCATCAGACCCTTTCCAGCTTCATGTGTTTGGATGAAATCATATAGACGACGATAACCACGATCATCAGCGTTACACTCATCACCGACGCCATGGGGAAATTCGCGGCACGCGCGATTTGCAGCATGATTGCCTGCGGAACAAGCACCTCTGTCCCACCGCCTAGAATCTGAGGGGTGATGTAGTCTCCAATCGCGATGACGAACGTAATAAATGCGCCTACAACGATTCCGGGAATGCTCAAGGGCAATGTGATGCGCAAAAATATTTGCACAGGCCCCGCTCCAAGATCCATTGCCGCCTTTCTGTACGAAGGTTTGATCTGCACCAGATTCGCGTAGATTGTCAAAGTCATCAGCATGGTGAAAAAATGCACGAACCCCAGAACCGTCGCACCCCGGGTATAGGCCATTTCTAGCGGCTGATCCAGGATTCCCAGGCTCGTCAACGCAACGTTGATCACGCCGTTTTCCGAAATCACCAGAAGCCAGCTGTAGGAACGCACGACATAGGCCGTCCAGAACGGCATGACTGCAAGAATCAAGATTAGCCGCTGATACCGTACAGGCACCTTGTAGGCGAGGATGTAGGCGAGCGGATAGGCCAGCAGAATGCTGAATACGGTTGTAAGCAGAGTGACTTCGATGGAATTCGTCAATGACTCGACCAGATAGTCTTTGCCGAAAAACTTTTCGTAGTTCGCCAAATCCCAGGTCGCCATCAGCTTGCCGTAGACGCGTTGCCAGAAGCTGACCGCCAGCATGACCGCCAGCGGCAGCAGGAAAAACACGGCTGTGAACCACAACGCGGGGTGGTATGCCCACTTCGTGATTTCCAGGTGCCTTAGTCTGATCGGTTTCGGCATTTACAGCAATACCATGAGACGCAATGCGTCAGCAAGAGTGTTCGAATGTACAATCCGGACAGTTGTAAACGACCGCAATTGGCTACTCGGAACACAGGGCTTGAAGCATATTTGACATAGCCCCGAATTCAATTGGGAGATCATATAGACAAGTGCCGAAACCCATAAAGGAATAGCCAGCATGAATCGACCGGTTCTTTTAATTTATGCGATTCGGTTATCAAAATGTTGTTTTTTCCGTGTATGGCAAGCAATCTCTCAATTCTACTCCGAGAACTTCTCTCACCCCATCTATATCTATGCCTTCTTGAAACGCTGACTCCCGCATCTTCTTGTGCAAGGTTTCTTCAGGTACAAAATCAACTGCTTCGAAAAATGATATTTCCTAGTTACCGAAATACCTATTGCGCCGATAGCCCAGAATGTCGGGTCCACCTGTTTTCCTCGATGAGCGTGATTCGTGGTTCATATTGAATGTATTAACAATTTGTTCTAATTATATTGTATAGATGAGTCCGAGCTTGTTAAGCCGAATTCAGCTTTCATCAATAGATTTTCTCATTTTTGCCCGTACTCCGGCATCCGGCACGATTCCCTCATACCTAGGATGAACATGAATTTCTCATGAACAACCGGGCGCCTGCGCTCTGCGACATCAGCAAATTCAAGTTAATTCCCCTTGCATGGCCGCAGATAAAACGCCGGAGGCTATGGCAAGCGCAGCATCAGGCAGTGCTAAATCTGCCGTCTTCGGAAACCCGAAGATTGGGTGCCAGCGCAAGCGGCATAGCCTCGGCTGCGGGCCATTGCTGGAACTGCACTAGTTCTGCAGAAACTCGGTCCAGATATCCAGCATTTCCGCATCAACTTCGGGCTGACTGATCGTCGACGGAACCGATCGTGCAAGAAAGCCGGGCTGCTGCTGCCAGCGCAGAATTGCCTTTTCATCCTCTGACAGCTCAGTCTGGGAATTCGCCGGCATCGCCCAGTAGCACTCGGACGTGGCGAGTCGCCGCTGACCTTCGGGGCTGACGACATACTTGACGAACTCTTCGGCCAAAGCCTTGTTGCTGGCATCCTTGAATATGCTCAGTCCCTGCACCCACATTAGGCCGCCTTCGTCAAAGATCGTCCAGTCAAGATTCGGCAGTGTCGGCATCAGTCCTGAAACCACGAATTCAGCTGCGTTGATGATGATGTCCACATCGCCGTTTACCAGCGCGTTCTGCACGCTGACGATGTCACCGATCATTTTTACGTTCTGCCTCATCTCGAGCAGCTTTTCGCGAATTTGAGGCAAATCGTCGGAAGTGATGTTGTCCGGCTCGATGCCCAGCGAGATCGCTATCAGTTGCATGGTCGGAAAATAGTAATCATAGACCGCGACCCGTCCCTTGTACTTGGAATTCCACATGACCGCGGCCGTTTTCATGTCTTCCGGGTCGACCTTGTCCTTATTGTACGCCACGCCGTAGTAGCCGAACTTCTCCGGAATGGTATAGCGCTGTCCGTCGACATAGTTGAATTTCGCCGAAGTCAGTTCGGGAAACAAATCGTCGAGAGGCAAGGCTGACTCGTCGAGAGGCTGCAGCAATCCGAGGCTTGCCGCCAACGGCGCATCAGGCGCATCCACCATGAGGATGTCCCAATCCCCCGGCGTCGACTGCTCGACGATCGACAGCGCGGCGCCAGTTCCTTCGTAGGTCTTCACATTGACCACCGCATCGTGCATCTGTTCAAACGGCTTGATCAGGCCGTCGTCTGCGTGATCGCACCAGGCAAGGACATTCAATTCATTCGCTGCCGACGCGTTGAGCGGCAGGCTTCCGACTGTCAGTGCCAATGCAATCACCAGCATTCGAAATCCTCGTTTCGGATTGATAGGCAAATTCGCTTTCATCACATTCTCCTATTTTCGTTATCAAGTTTATGTTTACTGCTGCCGGCGCCACCTTCTAATGATTCGGCTCATTTGCCGATTTGAACCAGGCGCCCGATCACATATCCGCTCGGTCGCGTCAGATTTCACTACTGGCTGGCGCCCTGCCTATTCAAGGGCAGCGGGCACATCCGCCCGATCACTTATACTGCCATCCCGGTCTCCGAATGGACTCATCCAGAGTCTGCCCCTTGAGCCTTGCAATCTCCGCCATGATTCGAAGAACGACGCAAACTGCGGTGCGCGATGTCGAACCGCTGACATCGAACATCGGGCAAAGCTCGGTCACATCAATTACGCTCACTCCCATCTGCTTGCTGATGCGGGAGGCAACGCGCATGATTTCGCGCGACTCAAGTCCTCCCGGCTCGGTAGCGGTCACGCCCGGGGCCGCCGAAGAATCCAGCACATTGAAATTAAAGCTCAGGTATTGTCCGTCAGTGCCGTCCCACACGCGGCTCACGGCTTCGTCGATGACTTCATCGACTCCTCGCTCAAGCACTTCGAACATCGGGTAGAACCGCATTCCCCTTGATCTCGCCAAATCGACATGGTCTTTCGGATTGAATGAGTTTCGAGCGCCGAGATGTGCCACATTGGCCATATCCAGGTTTTCAAGCTCTGTAATTCTTGCCATCGTGCAGGTGCTCACATTGCGCTCTCCGGCCCAGCTGTCCGCCATGTCCAAATGGGCTCCCAGATGGAGATATCCCATTTTCCTGTCGCTTCCCAGATGATCCGACAGCGCCTTGGTCGCAGGAATTGAAACAGAACGGTCGCCACCGCAGATGATCGGCGTCTTGCCTGCCTCAAGCGCCTTGCGCACTGCCTTGTAGATGCGCTCGCGCGCCACATCCGGGCTCACCCTGGGCATTGACACGTCGCCGCAGTCTATCGCGGTTCCGTGCAAGTCGACATTGAACTCGAACCAGAATGGAAAGTAGTCCAAGGATGCGACTCTGAACTCGCGCGGTCCGTCTTCGCTTCCGGGCTTGCCCACATTGCCCTCGTCGAACGGCACTCCAATAAACACGTACGGCGCATCGGTTTGTGCCAGTTCCGGATCGTTCAGGGACATGAACTTAGAGCGCAAAAAGGAAATCTGTCCCGGAGTTCTGTAATTATCCGCCTTCTCGCCGCCAAGCGGGGAAAACAAATGATTGTATGCCTTGACCGGATTCATAATCTTTTCTTATCAGTAGGTTGACAAAATTTCTTCAAAAATAGGTTCAGCTGATCACGGACTGACATTGCTGTCGCGCAGCGTCTTCGCCCTGCTTCCAAGATAGTGGTAAATCAGGTTGCACGCCAGCTTGGCGCTCATCTTGGAAATATCGAAAACCGGAGACAGCTCGGCAAGCTCAAGCACGTCTACTCCGAATTGTCCGGCAAGGCGCGCAAACGCAATCGCCTCGCGCGCAGTCAGCCCGTAGCTTTCCGGACAACTTGTTCCTGGCATGCAGCTGCAATCGATCGAATCAGTATCCCAGGACAGATAAACCGCATCGGTCCCGTTCCACGCGCGTTCAAGGATTTCGCGCCCGCAGGTCTCGACCCCTCGCTCGACAACCTGCTCCATGGTATAGATTGGCATGTCGTTGTCCACCCAGAAATCCATCCAGTCCTTGGGATTGAGTCCGTTTCTCGACCCCATGTGCGCCATATTGCACGCGTTGACGTTGGGCAGCTTGTAGGTCTCGGTCGGACCTGATGCATTGGTGATTTCAATCCCTGCCCAGTCGACTGCGGCATCAAGGTGGCAATCGACATGCAAATAGCCCATCTTGCCTTGCGGATTTTGCCGTCCAAGGAATTGCGACAGCGCTCGGGCTCCGGGTATCGGTACAGAATGATCGCCTCCGACCAGAATGACCTTGGCGCCTCCTTCGAGGCACTCGGTTACGTAATCGCACATATACTGCTGCGACAGCGCATTATTGCCAGGAACAATGGGGATGTCGCCGCAGTCAACCACGTTGAAGAACGTCATCAAGTCGACATCGTATTCAAACATGTACGGAAAATATTGCGATGACGCTTCGCGTATTCCGTGCGGACCGCTCGACGTGCCGGTACGCACGATAGTTCCCTGATCCCACGGTGCGCCGAGGAAGCAAATTTTCGCGCCCGCTTCCCGCACCCTGTCTCTTTCGGGAGGGCAGTAGGGGGCGCCCATGAACGTCAGTATGCCTTCGGCCTTGAATGCGCCGTTATGAAATTCCGGCGACCTGGTATGCGCATCCGGCCTTGCTTCCTGATGCGGTCCGCGGTGCTGGTGCGGCACGAACGACCACGCGCCTTGATTTCCTGTCGTCATTGGCAGTCTCGCTTAAACATTGGTAACCGATTGCGCGAGTGATGCTCAGGCCGCGCTGGCGGCGCACACGCCCGATGCCGGTCCGGCATCATACAGTTCGATGGATACAAGCTGCATCTCGCGCCCAGACACGATCTTAGGTGTCGGCATTCCGCACTCGGAGCAACGGAAACTGTATCGTCCCGTAGGATGCTTGACTTCGTCGCAATAGCTGCAAAAGACAGTCAGCGGGACTTCGTCAATTGACAATGACGCACCTTCGCAGGCTGTGCCGCGAGCTACTGAGCCGAAGCAAAAATGGAGCGCCCGGGCCATTGCCGACAATTCCCCTAGACGCAGATTGACGCACTTGACACGTTCAACCCTGTGCTCGACGGCATAGTCCTGGACCATCTCGATCAGGCTGCGAGCTAGCGCGACTTCATGCATGTGCAGCGCCAACCTGCAAAGTCAGATTCCGGGCTTCATCCAAAGGAGCGGGCATTGCCGAATGAATCCATCGAATCCAGTCTTCCATGCCGTCTCCGGATTCCGAGGAAAGCTGAATGATCTGCAGATCCGGATTGACCCGCTGAGCGAATTCTATTGCGCGGTCGACATTGAATTTCAAGTACGGCAGCAAATCCGTCTTGCTGACGATCATCAGGTCCGATGCAGCAAACATGTCCGGATACTTGACCGGCTTGTCTTCGCCTTCGGTCACCGAAAGAATGACAATCTTGTGCGTTTCTCCAAGGTCGAATGCAGCAGGGCAGACAAGATTTCCCACATTTTCGATGAACACCATGCCGTCAGGCACGCACTGAAGATCGTCCAGGGCATGGCCGACCATGTGCGCATCCAGATGGCATCCCCGGCCGGTATTGATTTGCACAGCGCTTACGCCGGTTGCGCGTATGCGTTCGGCGTCGTTGGCAGATTCCTGATCGCCTTCAATGACACAGACCGGCACCGAGGCCTGCAGTCGTTCGATCGTGCTGACCAGCAAGCTGGTCTTGCCGGCTCCAGGACTCGACAGCAAATTGAGGGCTAAAAGGCGATTGTCCTGAAAGTAGCTTCGATTGAGCGCTGCAAAGGAATCGTTCTTTTCGAGAATGTCCCTTTCAATGCTGATCAACTGCTCGGTTTCATATCCAGCCACGGAAACCCGTGCATCGTTCAAGCCTGCATGAATGTGATGCTTGCCGCCGCCATGAGCGTGGCGATGGTCATGATCATGGTGATGGTGGTGGTGATGGGAGTGGCGATCATCGCCATTGTGTCGATGCGTCCCGCCCGATTCGCACCCGCATACACTGCACAAAGCAACACCTCCTACTTGGCATTCCGCAGCCGGCGACAGAACTGCAAACGATTGAAATCCTTACCGGCTGTCGGTTAATTTGATTCTGATCGAACTCGCTGTGAATATTCTATGAAATATCGTTTTCCAGAAATTTCATTGTAGCGCAAAGAAACAATCTGACGCTATGAAATTTTACGGCGAAATGCCGTTTGACGCCATACAAATCCGCTTCGCCTGCCTGGATTCAAGCATAGAGGCTCGATGGCTGATTCGAAGTCGGCCTGGTTGCGCCAAATCGCAATTGGCAGGCGCGGCGAACGGGCGGTGCAAATCACTGCAATTCGTCAAGCCAGCCGGATATCGCGGCTACAAGTTCCTTTTCGTAATCAGCGAAAAAGTGATCCGGCCCGTCAATCTCGACCTGCATGGATTTCAGGTGCCCTGCTTCGATTGCGGCGTTGCGCTCGGGCGCCTTGGCAATCACGGCGGGGTAGTCCTGACTCCCAAAAACATCCAGAACCGGCACCGTCAATCGTTCGAGCGGAAACGGGTCCGCCATCGGCTGTCCGTAGTCTGTGGCGCCCATGCCGATGCCGACGTAGGCGTCTATCGCAGAATCTCCATGCTCGTCCAGCCATGCCATTGTCATGTGGACCGAGCAGCTGTGGGCAACCAGCGCGATCTTTTCATATCCTTGGGCGCGCAAATAGGCGATAGCGGCTTCGATGCGCGGAAACGAGGCCGGCAATATGGGCAGATACTCGTAGTATGTTGCGTCCTTTTGCAGTACCGGCATTTGAATGGACAGCGTCGTCCAACCCGATTCGGCGAGGCCGACACGAACGGGATTGGCCACTTCAGGCCAATCAGGACTGAAGCCGCGGCCATGCATCACCACGGCAGCGCCCTTTGCCTCAGGCTCTTGGGATTCGGTCAGAATGGCAAGGAACTGCCGATCGCCGGCTTGCAGGTAGACCGAGTCTCCGTCGAACAGACCTGCTTCGGCTTCGTCGGCAAGCCGAGCCTCACGCTCGTAGTCGGGCACCTGCGCATTGGCGCACGATAGCCACAGCAGCGAAAACGCAAGCGCTACGGCGGAGAAGGCGTACTGAGTGATTCCGCCGCTCTTCTCCGCGCAGGACGCACTTAAGCAGTACAACCGTGCCACGCGCTAATGCTTATCCGCCTTCGGCCTTCGGCTTGACTTTCCCGTACTCCTGATTCAATTCAACGAGAGGATGGGATTCGGCCGACTGAAACTTCACAAGCAGTTCTCGCGCCACCATGTCCCGGTCCTGCTGGTTTCCAGGCAATTCCATATGTTCGGGAACCTGGACCCATCCGTTGATATTGCGATCGAATACCGCAGGCTTGCCTTCTTCGTAGCCCATGTGGACATCTTCCAGCCAATTCAGATCTACCCAGCCCATGAACTCGATGTAGCGACGCAGAAACGGAGTCAGCCGATCGTAGTCAGGCACCAGATTGACATCGTAGCGGTAGCCGATGTGCTGCCCGATTTCCTTTTCGCGTTCAGTCTCCGCGCTCGCGGACCTGCCCTGCTGGTCAAATTCAGTTACGTTACCCATTTCTCGCCTCAATACCGTGTCATGTCAGGACGTCCGACAGTGTGCTGGGTTCCCGCAAGGGGCACCATTGCCATTGCCGACGCCTCCATAGTCAAAGCTGCAAGATCTTCCGGTTCGAGCGAATGCACATCGGTCTTGCCGCAAGCTCTTGCCATCATCTGGCACTCGATTGCCAGGGTGTGCAGGAAGTTGTAGACGCGCTCTGCCGCATCATCCGGATTCAGGCGCTTGCGCAAAACTGGATCCTGGGTTGCCACGCCTACCGGACAGCGTCCGGTATGGCAGTGATAGCAGTAGCCCGCTTCCACACCGATCTCATTGGGATAGTCCGATTCCGGAATATCCTTGTTGCAGTTCAGCGCCATCAAAGCCGAATGGCCGATCGCCACTGCGTCGGCGCCGAGGGCAAGCGCTTTCGCCAGGTCTCCTCCGTTTCTGACGCCGCCAGCGTAGATCAGCGAGATTTCCCCGGTCTTGCCGACATCGTCAAGCGCCTTGCGCGCCTGGCGAATTGCGGCGATGCCTGGAACACCCGTCTCTTCGGTAGCAAGGTGCGGACCGGCTCCGGTAGAGCCTTCCATGCCGTCGATATAGATCATGTCGGGGTCGGTCTTGGCCGCCATGCGCACATCGTCGTAGACACGCGCCGCACCCAGCTTCAGCTGAATCGGAATCTGCCAGTCGGTGGCTTCGCGAATCTCTTCGATCTTAAGTGCAAGATCATCAGGGCCGAGCCAGTCGGGGTGGCGCGCAGGCGAGCGCTGATCGATGCCGGCAGGCAAAGACCGCATTTCTGCAACCTGATCAGTCACCTTCTGGCCCATGAGATGTCCGCCGAGTCCGACTTTGCATCCCTGGCCGATGAAGAATTCGCACGCATCCGCCAACCGCAGATGATGCGGATTGAATCCGTAGCGCGACTGAATGCACTGGTAGAACCACTTGCTCGAATAGCGGCGCTCGTCCGGGATCATTCCGCCTTCGCCAGAGCAAGTCGCGGTTCCGGCCATTGTCGCTCCGCGAGCCAGCGCGGTCTTGGCCTCGTAGGACAGGGCGCCGAAACTCATGCCGGTGATATAGACTGGGATATCCAGCTTCAACGGCTTCTTGGCCCGCGGGCCAAGAACGGTTTGCGTCACGCAGCGCTCACGGTATCCTTCGATCACGAATCTCGTCAGCGTGCCCGGAAGAAAGGTCAGATGATCGAAGGTCGGAATTTCCTTGAACAGGGAGAATCCGCGCATCCGGTAGCGTCCGAGCTCGGACTTGATATGGATGTCGTCCATCACCTCGCGGGTGAAGATCGAACTCCTTCCAAGAAGGGTATTGTCGCGGCCGCTTTCAGGCGGCTCAGGCGGCATGGTCTTAGGTTTAGATTCCATCTACATCATCTCCTTCTACAGCACCAGTTTCTTCTCAGTCGGTTCCAGACTGTCATAGTTCCAAAGCTGCTTGCCCGACTCGATCTTTCGCATATTTTCCACGCCGTTGGGCGCCTCAAGTCCGTATGTCGCAAGCTTGCGCCTGAGCCATTCGCACTCAAGCTCCGTCATCTCCGCATCGACCGCATCCACTCCGAGTTCCTTGACCTTGCCGCCGACGTAGATTACGCCGTCATACATCGAGTCTCCAAGGTTGGGACCGGTGTCGCCGAGCACGATCATTCGTCCGCGCTGCATCATGAATCCGGAAAAAGCTCCCGTGCGCCCGCCGACAATGATGGTTCCGCCCTTCATGTCGATGCCTGTGCGCGAGCCCACATCCGACATGCACACCAGATCGCCGCCGCGCAGTGCGGCCCCGAAAGTCGAGCCTGCATTCTTCTCGATCACCACAGTGCCCGCCATCATGTTTTCCGCGCACGACCATCCGACACGCCCGGTGATCCGGATGTTGGGACCGTCAATAAGCCCGCAGCCGAAATATCCGAGACTGCCTTCGAATGTCAGATTCAAGCGGTTCAAAATTCCTACGCCCAGCGAGTGCTTGGCACCCGGATTGCGAACCGTGATGGAACCGACCCCGTCCGCCATAAGCGCATTGATCCTTTTGTTCACCTCGTGAGCCGAAAGGTCTGCCGCATCGATGTCGCCTTGGCGGTCGAAATCCACGTCCACGCGCTGCGGCGCAGTCATGCGGTCGGATTCAACCGCAGAGAAGAATATCTGCTGAGTTCGTCCGGTCAGCCTTTCCGAGTGCATCGACCCTGACTTTAGCTCTGCCATACTCGCACCTCCCCTTCATACGGGTCTATGGTATCTATCTCATGCGGGAACACGCTTCGAATCGCAACCTCTTCAGAGGCGAGCGCCACAAATTCGTCGGATTCGTACAGAACCATAGGTTTGGCCGCCATATAGTCTTTTGCCATGCCAAGCTGGTCCTGCGAAGCAACCACGTAGGTAAATACGCCGTCCAGATCGACCAGTGATCTGTTCATCGACTCCTCAAGATCATCCCCGCGATCAATTGAATCGGCCAGATAGACCGCAATCAGCTCCGAATCGCAATTCGACATGAACCTGTGTCCCCGGCGCTCCAGCGCGCGGCGCGAATTCCAGTAGTTGGTCAGCTGCCCGTTGTGCACGACAGAGACATCCAGAAACGGATACGCCCAGTACGGATGCGCTGAGCGTATGTCCACATCCGATTCGGTTGCCATGCGCGTATGTCCGATTGCATGGGTACCCTCGAAGTTGTTCAAGCCGTACTGGTTGCCCACGGTGTTGGCATCGCCCAGATCCTTGATCAGCTCGAGTCCGCGTCCGATAGACAGTATCTCGACACCTTCGATGTCTTCGAGATAGTCGGCCAGGCGGCGCAGGTCGCCGCCAAAGGTGAAACGATAGCGGTGCGCATATTCGGTCGCCTGCTCCCGGCTGGTCACCTTGGCGCCGTATTCAGCCAATCTGGAATTGACCCCATGGATGCGCTCTTGAATCTGATCGTGAATCTTGAATCCCGATTTCAGATCTTCGCCTTCGGCGACTTTGATGCGCATCACGTAGTCGTCGGACGATCCATCGTCCGGCACCGCTCCGTAGACCGCGAATCCGGTCGAGTCCGGACCCCGGTGCTTGAGCGCCTGCAGCATCGACAGCAGTTCGCCGCCGATGTCAGAGGTCTTGCCTCTGTGTATCAGTCCTGCTATTCCGCACATGTCTATATCCCTACGGCAAGCAGTCCATGTATTCCTGCACATCCCATTCGGTGACGGTAGCCATGAACTTGGCCCACTCGTCATCCTTGTAGTGCAGGAATACCTTGCCCATCTCATCGGGCAATGCGCTCATAATCACCTCGTCGTTGCGCAAGGCTTCAAGCGCCTCTCCGAGACTGGTCGGAAGCTTGATGACTTCCTTACCCGCTTCCATCGCGTCGTAGATGTTGCGATTTTCCGGCTGACCCGGATCCAGGTTATTGCTGATTCCGTCGTCGAACGATCTGAGCAGGCCTGCGCACAGCAGGTAGGGGTTGACCATCGAATCGACCGCCCTGAACTCAAATCTGCCAGGCGCGGATACGCGCAGCGCCGTAGTACGGTTCTGGTAGCCCCAGTCCTTGTAGACCGGCGCCCAGAAACCCGTATCCCACAGGCGGCGATACGAATTCACGGTAGAGCAGCCTAATGCGGTCAATGCGTCGAGATGCTTCATCACGCCGGCGATCGCCTGCAGTCCGACCCTGCCCGGACGCTGCAGATCATCGGTATCCGGCATGAATACGTTGTCTCCGTCCTTTCGGTAGTTATAGCAGTCATCCAATCCGTTAAGCGGATCATTGCCGAGCCGGTTCATCTGGTCCGAGCCGCCGGTCCACAGCGACATATTGGTGTGGCAGCCGTTTGCCGACACGCCCATGAACGGCTTTGTCATAAAGCAGGCAATGAGATTGTTCTCGCGTGCGACCTGTGCGCAAATCTGCCGGTAGGTGGACAGTCGATCGCAGGTTCGCAAGGCGTCGTCATAGGTAAAGTTCAGTTCGAGTTGGCCCGGTGCGTCCTCGTGGTCACCCTGGATCATGTCAAGTCCCATGAATCTGCAGTATTCGATCACTTTGAGAAATACCGGCCGCAGGCTTTCGAACTGATCAATGTGATAGCAGTAAGGTTCCGAAAATCCGCCGTCGGGCTTGCCATCGGCGCCTCGCTTGAGCCACATCATTTCGGGCTCCATGCCGTGGCGCATGTGCAGTCCGTCATGCTTTTGCGAAAACTCATCGTGGATGATGCGCAAATTGCCGCGGCAGTCCGAAGTCAGATGGCCGCCCGGATTCTCGCGCTCTTCGCGATTTCTAAAGCAGGTGCAGTACACTCTTGCGACGCGCTTGTCCCAAGGCAATTGGCAAAAAGTCTCCGGGTCCGGTATGCCAACCAGCTCCATGGCTTCAGGGCCGTAGCCGATGTAGTCACCGTATCTGTCGATGAACAGGTTCGCTGTTGAACCGTATACCAGCTGAAAGCCGCGCTCGGCGATTTGCTCCCAGTGATCCGCCGGAATGCCCTTGCCGACGATTCGGCCGGTCACAGAGATAAACTGGTAATAGATGTAGTCGATTTTCAACTCGTTAATCTTCTCTCGGACCTGCTTGACCAAGTCAGCTCGTCCTGGCTGACTCACGTGTCGTTCTAGGTCTGTAGAATCGGTGCTAGCCATAAATCACTCCTTAATGCGTCCGTGTGTACTTGAGACAGGGATCAAGTTAGATAATAAGTGCAGGAATTTTACATGATTGTAAAAGCTGTGGAGCAATAGAAATTCGAATTTAATAATTATTTTCCGCGTGACAACGCGGGGAGACGGAATTGCGGGGGAATTGAACACAATTATGAAGGTGCACCCGGTTGCGGACAACCGCAGCTAGCCCGTCGGGTCCTTGCCCGGACCGCCGGGCAAGGAGTCTGTCCTGCCGAGCCTGCGCCGATTCCCGGATGCGCAGGCCCGTACAGCGTCATTGCGCTACGGACTACCAGCGCACGGTCGCCTCGAATCCGACGGTATGCTCCGGCGCGAACGTGTCGCTCTCGGTGCGCGTCGCAGTCACCCCGAACGACACATCCGGCGCACCCTTGGCCGGTGTGACGCGCCACCCCAGGGTGTACTCGCGCTCGCCGGCCGAAACGCCCAGCCCCGCATGCGGCTGCGCTATGTACCGCGTATCGGGAACCGCAAAGCCGTAGGCCGCCTCGGCGCGCCAGCGCACAGCATCGCCGATGCCGGATGCAAGGCTGTCCGGCGTCGCCGGCTCAAACAGCGCGTCAAGCCCGCCTTCGGCCCGCCCGCCGCGCTCGCGCGCCAAAGTCAGCGACGGACCGCGACGCGTCGAAGGATCCGGATCCCACGACACCGAGGCGGCCAGGCCGCGTTCTTTGAAATCGTCATCGCCGTGCACCGCAAGCGTGCGCCCGGAAATCTCCATCGAAAGACCCATGCCGGGATCCGACCACGAAAGTCCTGCGCCAAGCTCCACCCCGAACCCGGTCTCGGCATCGCCGCCGTCATGGCGCGCGCCGATCTCGAACCTCGGCGTGACGTGTCCGCCGTCTTCAAGCGCCGTGCGCCAGCTGCCCTCAAGGCCGAAGCGAATCCGCGTCACGCTCGAATCCGATGACGCAAGGCTTGCCGCCCTGTCCGATTCGGTGCGCGCCCAAAGCGCGTCGGAGATCACCGCAAGCGACAGCCCCGAACCCTGATCCGGGGAAAGCACAGCGCCGCGAAGGCCGGCCGCCGCCATGGTCCAGGCGATGTCGGTCTCAAGCTCGCCGCCTGTTGCGGGCCTGAGCGTGATCTCGCCTTTGCCGCGGCCAAGCGCGCCCCACACCTTGAGCCTGTCCGACATCTGAAGCGAGGCATAGGGCACCGCCGCGGTCAGCGAGGCCTCGACCTTGCCGCCGCCTTCTCGAAGCGCTCCGCGGCAAAGTCCCTCGATCACCTGCGATGCGGTGCCTGTACCGGCCTGGCAGATCTGCGATGCCGCGCGCGGGCTCGCGCCCGCATCGCGGTAGCCGCCCTTGGCGTCTGTCAGCATCAGCGCCATGCCGGCCAGCCACCCGTCGCGGGCGTAGTCGACACCCGCCATCGACGCAGTCGACTCGCCGTCGAGTGAAAACGCACCCTCTTTGCCGTCAAAGTCGGACTGCGACGCGCGGCCCCAGAACGCCAGGGTGCCGCCGGCGCCGTCAGCTTCGCCGGTCGCCGTAAAGCTGCTGCCAAGCAGCGCCTCGCGGGCGCTCAGCGAATAGGTGCGCTCCCCTGAAACACCGAAGTCGTCAGAATCGGTTCCGAATCCCGAATCGCCCAAGGCGCCGGCATAGCCGGGCTTCGCCGAAGCCCCGAATGCGCCATCCGGTACAAAGGCATCCGCACCGAAGCTCACCGCGTATCCTGCAACCGTACCCTGCGTCCCCGCGCTTCGCGTATCGGCAATGCGCCCGGCAACCCCGTCTATCGCCTGCTGAGCCGCAGTGCGCCCGAAACGCGACAGCCACGCCGCCGGCATCGGATCGGAATTGACAATCGTGCCGACCGCGACGCCGTCTGCAATCGATACCCCGCTGTCAACTTCGTACAGCACCAGCTCGAAAGTCTCCGGATCCTCGTCATGGCTGTCATTGTAGATGTAGATCGGTATCCGGCCCGTCGTCTTGCCCGGAAAGATCCAGGCCGACTTGCGCCAGGCACGCTTGGAATCGAAGTAGTCCCGGCCCGCCGTGGCCGAAACCGGCGACGAGTCGCGCGTCGCGTAGTAGACGGTGACCGTCTGTTCAGCCGGCTCGCTCAGCGTGATCGTGAAAAAGCCTCTTCCCTGGTTCTCCTTGAACGTGGCGTCGGCAACCGAGACCGTCGGACCCGAAGGCGCAGGATCGTTGTCCGACACCTGGACCTCGGCCGAATTGCCCGGCGGGGCCGCAACCGCGTAGCCGGTGCCGGCATTCACGGTCACGGCAACCGAACCGTCAGGCTCGTCGGCATCGTCATCTACCGTGGCAACCTCCACATCCACCGTGCCCGAGACCGGGACGGTGACCGTCCTTTGCCCGGTCTCGCCCGAAGCGGCGAACTCGCCGCTTTGGGCAATGGTCAGCGCCACCTCGAGCGGCGTCGCAGGAACCGGAGATGCCGTCACCGTGAACGATGCCGAATCACCTTCGGTTGCCGCGCTGCCTGCGGCGACGCTCACTTGCGGCGAAGCGGCCGGCGCGTCGTCATTGTCGCGCACCGTGACCGCGGCGCTGCCCTTGTCCGCGGCCACCGTGTATCCGGTACCCGCGCCGAGGGTGACGCTCACCGAGCCGTCGGCCTCATCCGCCGCATCGTCCGCCGTGGCAACAGAAAGCGCGATGCCGGTCTCGCCCGCCGCCAGAGTCACCGTCCGGCTGCCCGCGCCCGGCGCGGCCAGATACTCGCCGCTCTGGGCAACGGTCCAGGCAATCGTCAGGTCGGATTGCGGCGCCGGATCGGCCGTGATCGTGAAAGCGGCATTGCCGCCCTCGTCCACGGCGGAGCCCGCCGAGACGCTGAGCTCGGGCGTGGCAGGTGTCGCAGGCTGGACCTCAGCCTGTTCCGGCTGTTCCTGCGGTGGGTTCTCCAGACATTCCAGCGCCGGCGCCACCGGCTTCCAGCGCTTGAGGCCGCGATCCGCCTGCGCCTGCGCCTCGGCGACGGTCATCGGGTTGCTGCTGTAGGCGTTGCTCTCCCCGAAGGCGGCAAGCACCCGGCTCCAGCGCCCGACATGGCCCGGCGAAGTCCGCCAGGTCTCGCTCGCAGCCAGCCGGGCGTCGGCAAGCAGGGCGTCGGAGACGCACGACGGCGCCTGAGCGTCAGCATCTTCCACGCTGGCGCTCAGAGCATCGCCGTCCGGCCCCACGGCGAGCGTCGCCGTGGCAGCGAGCGCGCCGAGTTGCTGCCTCACGCCGTTGCCGTCCAGATGTTCCGGCGTCACCGTGACCGTCAGCGTCATCGCTTCCTGAGCATTGTGCCCGATCGTCACCGAAGTGCCTGTCACGCTCTCGGCACCAGAGACAACGGTCTGCAAATCGCTGCTCTCGGCCTCCCAGTACACGTCATAGGAGGTGGCATGCTCCACCGCGTCCCAGGTGACGCTGGCGCTGACATCGTCCACCGCCGCCAACTTAAGGTTGGACACCGCCGTGTCCGGTATCTGAATCGCCGGCGCATTGTTGCCCAAAGGGCATAGCCCGTTATTGATCCGCACGCAATTGTCGCCCGGAGCCAGCCGGAACGGACGGCCGGTGGCCGTCACCTTGAAGGTCACCGTGCCCGCCCCGGCGTCGTGCCGGATACTGATGGGCACCGTGAACTCGGAAAAGCCCCTGTTAAGTGACTTGTAGCCCGACTTGCCCAGACCCTGCCTGCGGTTGTCGTTGACCACATTGCCGGTGTCCTCGACCTCCCACTTGACGTAGAGGCCGGTCGGCAGGGCGCCGTTGACCGAAGTGATCTTGAATATCGCGCGGAACCGGCGGTTGTACCTCGACGTGTCGTCATACCCCGACACCTTCAGAACGGGCAGGTCGTCCTTGATGGTGATGACCGTGCTGATGGTCTCGGCGGCCGTGCGGGTCGAGTCCGGAATCTTAAGCAGATCCGTGGTCTCCTTGCCCGGCACGGTGCTCTTTTGCAACCGGATCTTCACCGACTCGTCCGGCTCGTCGCTGCTGCCGTCGTCGAACAGATTCAGATCAAGGTAGGTGCTGAGCTCACCCTTCGGCAACGTCGCGAGGTGGCAGCCCGTCTTGACCTTCGTGCCGTCGGGGCGCACCAGCGTGTAGTCCTCGCCGAGCGTCGCCGAGCCCGTCACGCAATACTCGAAATGCGCATCGACCTGCAGCGGCCGGTTGGGTATCGAGGCATGCACAGGGGCCAGAGCGATCTTGATCCTGTGCCCGCTGTCGACCCCGTCCCTGAGAACCTTTCCGAACTCATCAACCTTGAGCAGGGGCGTCGCTTCGTCGTCCTGGATGTATATCGTGATCCGGTGGTTCGGCTTGGCCACCTCGTGGGGTCCCGTGTCCACCATCTCCAGGACCACCGTCTCGGTGCCCTCGATAAGCTCATCCTCGATGACCGTGATCGGCAAAGTCGCAACCGTCTTGCCCTTCGCCAGCGTCATCGTGCCCCGGTTGGTGTTCCGGTTGTAGTCGCCGCGCAGGCGGTAGTCGGTGCCGTATATGGCCGTGCTGCCGCTGCCGCCGTCCTCATCCCCGGGGACGACCCGGTAGGTTACCGTATTGTCCCAGCCGGCCTGCGCCGAGAACGGGATGCCGACATCCTGATCGAGGGACGGTCTGCCTTCTTTCACGCCCGGCTTTCCAGCCCAGGTGCCGAACGCAAGCGGCTGCTGGCGATAATCGTTGTCATCAATCACCAGGGTCTTGATACTGAATACGCTGTCGATCCCGTAGGGCGAAGGGAGTGGCTTTGCCGGGTCCGGATTCAGTGTGATATTGACCGTCTCCTGCCCCGATATGACCAGCCGCTCCCGGCCGTTGATCCACATCGGCACCTGCTCGTAGTGGTTGTCTCCAATCACCTGGATGCGGAACCTCCTCAGTTGCTCGTTGGCGGCGATGGACGAATCGACACAGCTACTGTTTCTGGTCTGCCAGGCGCTACCCACCTGTTCCTGTATCAGATAGTCGTCTTGCTCGGCACTGCCGCCGGTGCGTCGCGTGGCGCTGCCGGAGAAGCATAGGCGGAAAGGCAGGGCAGACGAAGAGCGCTGGCCGGTCTTGACCTGGAACTCCACATTCTTCGGCGCCGAATCCGTCTCCTTCACGCATGTGTACGTTTTACTGCTGCCTCCGCCAACTAAGCAGGTGTCCTTGCCCCGGTCCAGCGACAGCGAGAGAAACCGGGTGGCGTTGGTTGTGGGGGTGACAGGGGTGACTTGCGCTTCCCGGATCGTGATGGTGAAGGTGACGCGACGCGAATCATCGTTGGGATCCCTCAGAGTGATCGTGAACGTTTCATCCGGGTCGTTGACCGAATCTGCACGGGCCTCCAGTTCAAATGTATAGGTGCGGGTGTTCGGGTTATAGCTGGCAGCTAGAGAGTTGTCGCAAACATCCCAATTGGGAAATCCCCCGGCCCCCGGAATGGTTGTCAAAAAGCAATCCGAAGTAACCGCTGATAAATTAGAAATCTGTAATCTTACGCTACTACCAGTCCAGGATGACGGAATACCGGAGACGGTGAAGGTCTTGGTCTCGCCTTCGGTGATCTCCGTGGAGTCGATCGTCTGCGCGGCGGCCGGAGCGGCAAGGGCAAGCAGCAGCGGCAGAGCGAGCAGAGGCATGCACGCAACACGGCGCAAGCGGCCGGCGAGAGCATGGCGAGTCGCGGAAGGACCGAAGCTGTCGGAGGAGGAAGCAGGCCAGCGGGTGTCGGAACGCCGACCGCCGGATGCGGACGAATCAGGCGGGGAGGCTAGCGGGCGAGAGCAGTTCCGTGCTGAAGACGCAGGGGAGGCGATCCGGCGATCCGGCGATCCGGCGATCCGGCGATCCGGCGATCCGGCGATCCGGCGATCCGGCGATCCGGCGATCCGGCGATCATTATATCGTTTTTACCTGTTTCTGTCAGTTCATTTTTCAGGAACGATCCAGAGTCCGAAAACAACGCATAAAGAAATTTTCCGACCTTCTGGACGGCTACCGCCGGTCCGCTTATATGCTCGCTCATCGCACTGTCATCTCCACTCCAATGATGCACCATTCATTACGTCAACCATGGTCGCTACTGCTGTGGTCACGGAAACTGTCTTCAGTCCGCACATACACCGATCAGTGCGACAATGTCGCTATTTTCCCATCTTCGCGGCCTTTCGTCAACAGTCAATGCACGCGCCATGGCATGGCAAGACGGCTTTGCACCGGAAAAGAACGCACAATCACAAGGCATGTCCAAAATGTCAACGAAATTCGATCAACATGCGAAAAATTGGACATCCGCCCAAGGTCCCGTTGACGCAGGACGCGCCCGGCAGACACTTGAATCCAAATCGCAAGGGCCCACCGTCAAGCCATCCCGACTACCATCTCGTGCAACTTTGTAGGCCGTACGGTCACCTCTCCTGCATGGATGCCGCCCGTGTTCGCGCTACCGGTCCTGATTGACTCTACCCATGTCCGCATCGACATGGGCTGTCGGAACACAAAAAGTCGGTCCAGAATGTGATTAATTTACCTAGGCGACGACTTGCGCGCGTTCGCCAGGGTGGGAATAATCCTATTGCGTTCACCAAGGTTGCGCTTAGCGCACACCTTGTCCGCCCTTGCGATCACGGCATTTCGAAAAGTTGCACCAATTCTGCCCGTCAAGTTATTCAACTCAATCGTGACTGTCTCTCACTCTCCGCCCCCAGACAAGTCAAACTCCGTACTCCTCGCCCGAATTGAGCCGTTCGATGTCTGCGGACATTGCTTCGACGGTCTTGTCCACAAAATCAAGGCTTAGGATGGCGAACGACTTGGCCTGCTCGTAGTCCGTAAAGCAGTATTCACCGTCAATGCAGCCGTTGGCGACATTGTTTTGCGCAATCGCAGTTCCTGCTTCGAGATTGGATTCCAGAATCTTGCAACCCGGTTCTAGCGAATTGAGGTGAACTATTTGCTGAACCAAATTGTGCCGGATTAATACCTTGTAGACCATTTCGCGAAAAAAATAGCAACGTTTCACAGCCTAGCGTTGAACTAGCACTGAAGTTCTTTTTAAGGCGCGTGCCCCATGCAATTGCCGAAGCAATAGGGCGCATTGTCGGACCGCTTGCAGCCGCACATGTAGAATTCACCGGAAATCGGAGCGACAAACTTAATTGGCTTAAACGACGTATCGCGGTGCGCTCCGTCGCACCACGGCTGGCTGGCACTTAGACCGCAACTGCACCAGGCGTACTGCTCACCTTCACGGACCATCACCGGATAAGGCGCTCTCTGCGGGCAGGCGGGCTGGTCCATGCTAGGAATCGGGCTCAAGCTCTATAACCGAACAATTCGGCCTCCCGCCAGCATCAACGCCATAGCCCACAGCGAAACCATTGTCCAAGGCGAACCACTTTTCAACACCTTCGCTCCCGCCCGGCCACGGCGCGAACAATTCCCCGTGCGACGAGCACGGAGCCCCGGACGTCAGCTTGATCGCGACAACCCGCCGACGTCGAAGCCGGTACGCCTTTGACTTGCGCAATTGCGCATCACTGCGCAAAGCCGGAATGACATCTTCAAGCAGGGGCATCGCCTATTCGGGCGCAACACCCGATGCCCGGAACCCGCCAAATCCATCTTCAACAATCTGGTAGCGGACACGCTGACCCTTTTTCAGTTCTTCAAGGCCCGCAGACTCGACTGCGCTTTTGTGCACAAACACCTGCCGGCCGCTTTCGTCATCGACGATGTAGCCGCCAAATGGATTACGAAGCGCATTGTAGACAGCCACTTCGCCAGCCGATGGTCCGGGCTTAAGACCCTTGGTCTGCCTCTTGTCCATCTCCTCGCTCGCAGAAGCCTGCAGGTAGGACAGATCCTCGCCGGTGAACTCGGCCCAGATTTTCAGACCGATTTCATGCGCCTGGCCATCAGATGTGTCAATTTCCATGTCCGGACGCACATCGCCGGCATCGGGATAGAGCTTCTGACGCAGTTCGGCATCATCCCTGTCGCGCTGCGACACGCCTTCGCCAATCTGCCGCGTTCTGCCTCCGCCCTGCTCGCGGCGATGCTCCCAGCGCTTTTCGCGAGATTCCTCAGACGAAATCAGGCGCACCAGAAACACGCCGTCGGTCCCGCCAAGCACGCAATCCATAAACCGGCTTTCAAGAATCAGAACATCGTCGGGCCAGGAGATCATCCCGCGGGTCTGCTCGTCAGTTTCCCGATGCACATCCAGATCGACCTGCAGACCACTGGAGTGCTTGTCCATCAATGCGCATGTGGTGATCCACTCGCCGCGGCTGGCCATCTTGTAGCCCGTCAGACGCGAT
This sequence comes from Arenicellales bacterium, assembly GCA_965214615.1. GTDB lineage: Bacteria > Pseudomonadota > Gammaproteobacteria > Arenicellales > JAJDZL01 > CBDAUN01. Next base: position 1,081,366 of record OZ243952.1, on the reverse strand, counting down.
ATCGCTCGGGCGACATCGGATTTCAAAGTACATGTCTTACCGTAAATTGCGATGATTGTGCTCATAATTCAGTCACGGACCTTCTGGGTTGAACTTGCCTTGCCGTGCATCAGTCCCTGCAGGGAGCCGATGCGTTTCTCGGCAAGCATTTGTGTTTGCGAATTCATCATTCGCCCGACGGGAGTAGCGCACGAATGAACAAGCCGGCGCACAGGAACATAGGCGATAAACGCGAGCGAGCCGAAAACATGCACATACCAAAGCGGCTTGTAAGCGGCCGACAGAAAATCCGCTGATCCAGGCAGCACGAAAGCGAAGACATAGCCCGTAAACGAGTAGCCGCTTCCTGCTGGGAATCCTTCGGCAAGAATACGAATGCCCTCGACAGCAAATCCGCTTAAAACGACGAAAAACAGAAACAAAAGCGACGGCGAGTCCGCAAACTTCCGCTCCGTTTCATCCTTGACAGTCACTCGCCACAGGTAGGCCAGCAGACATCCGATCAGGATCATCGTCCCGAAAAAATCGAATGCGAAATCGAATGCAAGCCGCACCGGATGAACCGGCAACGCCCATACATCCGGCATTCCGAACGCGGGCAATCCCTCACGCACAAAAACAGCGACAATTTCGACCGCGAACATCAATCCGAATCCCCACAGAATCAAAGTATGCCGCAGCCAGCGCAATCCGCTCACAGACGCCAGCGCAGTATGCAGCACGACATCTGAAACAAACGTCTGCCTCATTGCTCCGGCATCGATGTTGTCGGGCCGGATGAACTGACGGTATCGCCGCCAGGCGGGGGTGTTCTTTTTCAAAATTGAACGATACAGCCCGACATCAAAAATCACCAGCGCCAGCAAAGCTGCAGGACCGAACAAAATCCAGTGCAGTTCGACCCGGCCGGCGACCGCCTCCAGGCTATAGTAGCCTGCAAGAGCGCTCACGCCGAAGACATACATCCACCCGCCAAGCACTAAAAGCCAGCGCCCGGCGCCAGCGGCTGCTGCCGATGCAAATCCGGGGGCGAACAGCAAAAGCGCAAATGCGCATAGGCCGCCCGCAAGAAGCATCGTCGACACAAGCAGCATGCCGTAGCCGATTCCCGCGCCAATCTGACCTGCAAGTCCGAGTGCGCAGACGATCACTGCCACCGCAATCGGCAATGCCTTTCGCCTTCGCGACAGGCGAAACTCGCCAACCGCCGAATCTCTCACCGTTTCATCCCTCGCTCATGAATGCCAGGATGTCGACGCCGGTCTTCGCCGGCGCTCTCAGCCTGCGGCTGCTTCCAGCTGCGCCGCCTGTTCGGAAACCCGCTGGACGTCGACCGCCAGCATCGCACCGTGCAAAGCCGGGTCCCCTCCGCGCAAGTCGCGAAACTCCTCCACGCAGGCCTTCGCCTTTTCAACCGCGACCAGCGCATCGACGCCATAGGCGTCCGCGCCGATCTTGTCGCACCACGCCTGGCTGATCGGCGCGCCGCCGACAAATACCTTCACATCTTCGCGCATGCCTTCAGAGGTGATTTGCTTGATCGTCTCCCACTGCATGTTCATCGTCGTAGTCAGCAGTGCCGAAAAACCTACGATTTGCGGCTTGTGCTCGCGAATTGCGGCAATGAAGTCCTCAGGCGGAACCGTAACGCCCAAATCGATCACCGTGAAGCCGGCAGCTTCGAGCATCATCGCCACGATCTTCTTGCCAATGTCGTGCAAATCGCCTTGAACCGTACCCACGACAACCGTTCCGATCTCCTCGGACTTTTCCGCAATGATCAAAGGCTTTAGAATCGCCAGCGCCGAATGCATGCACTTGGCTGACATCATTACCTCGGGCAGGAAGTACTCGTCCATCTTGAACCGTCTTCCGACTTCGGCAATGCCGGTGGCCATCGGACCCGCAACCAGAGTGCGCGGCGATATATCGGAATCCAGAGCCGGATGAATCAGATCCGATGTCTCCTCATGCTCCCCGTCGATAATATTCCACTCAATTTCGTGAAACAGCTCCTTAATCTCTTTCGGCGCATCGTTCCACCTGTCAGTCTCCATGGAATCCTCGAAGTCATACTGCAGATCTTCGATATCCCATTCTTCTTCAGTATTGATTTTAAGCGGCATGCTTGGCTCGTCCGATTGGTTGCGTTGTCAAATTCAGGCAGCCGGCCTCGGTCTGCGGCGGCGTTTTTTGCGATCGCCGGACCACGGTTCGTAACCCTCTCCGGTGTCGGCGCCGGACGGCGGATCTTCAGGCAGCGGATAGACCCCGTATTCCCGCGCTTCCTCGATCATCGCCACCACATTCTGCGTCGGCACGTCATGTTCGAGCCGATGCGATGAACTGAGCAGAAAGCCGCCGCCATGGCCCATCTCCCAGATTCTCTGGCGAACTTCGTTGCGTACATCCTCCACGCTGCCCCAAGGCAGCGTTTCCTGCACGTCAATTCCGCCGTAAAAGAACATTTCCTTGCCAAGCTGACGCTTTTTCGCGGCCGGATTGGAATGGCGCGCCACTTTCGGCGGCAGACTGTCGTAGCCGTCTACGCCCGCCTCGATCAGCCCCCTCATGAACGGCTCGGGAATCGCCCCGCAACTGTGAAACTGGATTCTCCCTTGAGGGTTCTTTTTCAAATAGTATTCCTTGATTTCACGAAATGCGCGAATGTAATGCGGCTTGACCTGGCGGTCGAACATCTTCAAGGAAAGGAAGGCCGTCTTCTCGCTGGCCAGATCTTCAGGGCTCATCCGCATCCAGTCCAAGTACTCGCCGCATTGATCGATGATCGCCTTGTTGAATTCGATTTCAATGTCAGTCAGCCGTGCCAGCATCTTATCCAGAAAATCAGGCGACTCGATAAAGTCGGAAAAAATCTTCGCATAGCCGACCATGTACTTTGCCTGCTCGAAAATGCCGCCGCGTCCTCCCTGGCCCAGCAGGGCGAACGGGGTTTCTTCGCGAATGAACTTGCAATATTCGCGAAGCGTCATCCCCGGAATCGGCGAATCCTCCCAGCATGACTCGTCATAGGGGTCCGGCCAGGGGAATTCTTCAAGGATTCGCAACCCCTCCTCAAGCGGCGCACTGGTCGCATGAAACAGCGGATAGCCGATCATTTCGTAATATCCGCCCTGCTCGTGCGGCGTCCATTTGCGAATCACCCCCCACTCGTCGACATTGATATCGACGCTGGGCGGCGGAATGCCCATGTCAAAAGGGATCTCGTCAAACGCAATCTCGCGAAATCCGGGCGACCCGCCCGGAGACCCGATCGCAATGCGGACAAAGTCGACATCGAGCCTCTCGGCCAAATCCAGCTCGAAGCTGACATCCGTAGTCCACGTCGTCGAACCGGTACGGTAGTCCTTGGGGTCGGCCTTGAAGTCCATGCCCAGACCCTTTCGCAGGTTTTGATAGCCTTCGATGGTGCCCCACAGGCCGATTGGCACCATGTCCGGCTCCCGAAGATGCAGTGCGTCTATGGTCCGCTGCCTTTGCGGCGGTACCGCTTCGCCGATAATCTGTACCATTTTCGTCCCTCCCTAGTCAGCGGTTTGAATCAGCGTCCTCGCCTAGCCGCCAAAGCTGGAAGCGGCATCCACGACGATTCCCGGGTAGCCCTTTGCAGCCATGGAGCCAAGCCGCTTGGCGGCTGATTCTCGATTCTGCCTGGCCAATTCCGCCATCGAACCCGACAATATGGCTCCGGTCGGACAAATTTCCTCGCACGCGCGAGGCATATCCAATGGACGCTCCTTGCCCGGGGTCTGGCAAAAGTTGCATTTCTCCATCTTGCCGGCGGCAGAACTGAGCTGCGGCGCGTTGAACGGACAGGCCCAGGTGCAGAATCCACACCCGATGCACTTGTTCTGATCGACAACGACGATGCCGTCATCAGCGCGTTTCGTAATCGCAGAAACCGGGCATGCATTCTTGCACGGCGCATCGCCGCAATGCATGCACGCCATGGAAACATTCATCGCCGAAACATTGGGAAAGCTGCCTGACTCGATCTTTACAACCTCGCGCCAGCGCGGGCCGACATCGATCTCATTCCAGGACTTGCAGGCAATTTCGCATGCGTGGCACTTCACGCAGCGATTGTGGTCAAAATAAAATCCGTATTGCATCGTTCTTACCTCCGGTGGATTCGCGCATCAGGCGAGGCGAATGCGCACCTTGCACTCATTGTAGCAATTGGCTCCCGTGATCGGGCTCACGTGGGTATCCATCAGGTTGTTCGAATGTGCGCCTCGCCCTTTGGCGGTAGACCCCATCGCCCAATGCCCGAATCCGTGTCCATGGCGGACGCTGATGCATCCTGGAACCAGACCCTCGACAACCTTTGCACGAATTTCGATCTGATCCTTGGGCGACTCCACGATCACCATGGCGTTATCCGCGATGCCGTAGCGCGCGGCATCGGCACTGTTGACCTCGACCCAGTTTTCGCCGCAAATCTCCATCAGGTAGGGGTTGTTCTGAGTCACAATATTGCAATGCATGCTCAGCTTCGAATGCGTCAGCTGCAGCGGGTACTCGTCATCCGGGATGACCGAGCGTTCGCTGAATTCAGGATATCCGTTAAAGCCTGCCTCTTCGTAGGCGCTTGAGTGAATTTCAACTTTCCCCGACGGTGTCGGCAGTCCTTCCGGCACCCGGTTGTAGCGCACCTCGCCGGCCCAGAATCCCTTGCGCTTGAGTTCGTCAAGCGACATCGGAACGTTCTCCATCATGATCTCGCCCCAGTCCTCCCATTTTTCGTATGGGAAATATTGCGACCAGCCCATTTTTTCGGCGATGCCCTTGACGATCTCATACGGCGCCTTGGATTCGCCCACCGGTTCGACGACCGGCTGGCACAGCACAACCTCCGGACCAATCCACATGCCCTGTCGTATCTCGGCCTGCTCGTAGAATGATGTCTCAGGCAGGACAATGTCGCACTCGAGCGCCGTTTCGCTCATGTAGAGCTCGCATGCCACCGCCAAATCAAGATGCCTGAACATTTCAAGCACCCGGTCTCGGTTCGGGTCGCTCATGACCGGATTCGTCGCTTGAACGAACAGTCCCCTGACCGGATACGGACTGCCGTCGATGACTGCTTCCGGAAGCCTCGCGTTTGGCAAGTCAGGCGCAATCGGGTAGCCCATTTCGACATGAAGCGGCGCCTTTGAAGGCGCAGTCTTGGCTTCGTCCGGAATGACAACCGGCAAGCCCAGCGGCGCCCAGTCCTTCAAGTTCAGGTTGCCGGGCTTGTCGACCTCGCCGCATAGCGCGTTGACGATGTAGCACGCACGGCCGGCATCGGCGCCATTGGTGTAGTATCCGGAACCCTTGAAAATCGCCGACATCGACGGCTTGGTGGTGGCAAATTCCCGGGCAAGCCTTTCAATCGTCTCCTTGCCGATCCCGCATATCGATTCAGCCCATTCGGGCGTATAACCGCGGTTGTTCAGATGTTCGCGGAATCCGTCGAATCCGTTGCAGTAGCTGTTGACGAAATCTGCATCGTACAAATTGTTCGAGACGATGCTGTGGCACATCGCCAGCGCCATGGCGCCATCAGTGCCCGGCTTGATCGGAACCCATTCGTCAGCCTTTTGCGCAGTTTCAGTGAAATTGGGATCCACCACGACGAGGCGGCAACCTTTTTTTTGCGCATCGATGAGCGCCCTGCTCTCCCATAGTCCCTGATTGGCGCCTAGATTGTTCATGCCCCATAGCATCACGTACTTTGAATTAGCAAAGTCATGCATGGGAAATACGTGACCGAAAATTGTCAGGCACGCAGACCGGCGATCCTGCTCGCACCCTGAGGTGTGGGAATACAGATTGGGCGAGCCGTAGAGTTCGCCCAGCAAATGGCGGTAGAATTGAGTGTTCGGGTCGTGATGGCAAGTCAGCGCGACGGCTTCGGGACCGTATTCGGATGCGATCGACTTTAGCTTGTCGGCGATAAATTCATAGGCTTCATCCCAGGATATCCGCTTGAACTGGCCGCGTTCGCCCTTTGCATTGGTTCGAAGCATCGGATACTTCAAACGATCAGGGTCGCGTGTCACATGCCAGCTCGCCATGCCTTTCGCGCAGCGTGACCCGATATTGTTCGGCGATTCCGGATTGCCCTTGTGGTAGACAATCTTGCCGTCGCGAACAAACACTTCGGTAGGACATTGCCACGGACATGTATAGCAAAAGCTCTTGATGACTTCGGCGCCTTTGATTTGCGCGAGTCGCGTACCTAAGTTCTCAGTCGTCATAGATCAGTCCTCTTGGCATTTGATGCCGGATTGCTGCCCGTCTTGGCCGCGGACTTGCTCCGGTCTATTTTCTGAGGGATGCAATTGACTGCATTCCGTAAATTGTAGCGAATTAAGGATGCGCGATAAACCCCTTAACGATTAAAAATGAATTGAAATGGCCTTAAAATGCCGCAAAACAGGCGAAATCGCATATTTTCAATATATTCACAATATAGCGAATATTGCCGCCCTTGTCGTAGTTTTTCTTCGCTCATCCGCAAAACTTGAATGATTTCCCTTGTCGATCGCGGCTGCCGCGTCGATCGGCAATCCGTTGCACCGCTGTCGCAACACAGCTCGACAATCGCAAATTCGCTTGCATATAATCGAATTGCGTTCGAAGACAACGTGCGCATGACTTGGCCGGATCATTCGCCTTTCCGCAGACAGGCGCTGCATGGCCGGCATTGCCATGGACGAACGCAATCAAATTTCGAAATCATGCTGGATTTGCATGCCATCTGACCGCGCACAGTTCAATACGAGGCAGACTCGGCCCGAGATGCAAATCGGCAAGGCTATTTACGACAATCCAAAATGACGTTTCAGCGCTGTCAGCGGTTTTGCGCTTCGCCCCGGCATCTCGCCGGCGCACTGGCAGCATTGCGCACGATTCCCGCTCTTTCGGTTCCGATTCTGACAGACGAGTTCCGAAGGCGGCTTCTCAATGAGGCTGAGCTGGTGCAATGGCGCAGTGCCAAGAATTCAATCGGAAGCGGGCCGAATGTCGTTTTGCAAAGAATGCTGGTTCAGGACAGACTCGACCCGGACGGCGCTTTCGCAGACTTGGCAAACGGATTCCAATCCCTGTTCAACGAGGCGATCAGCGGCAATGACCTGTTTGCCGACGAGGTTGTTTTCAACGACTGGATGCTGCAAAAGTATGAAGTTGGAAAAATTGGCATTACGCCCCATCGCGACCGCACGGACTATCGCCACATTGTGTGCCTGTTTGTTCTTTCAGGGCACGGGCGGTTTTGCGTGAGCGACGACCGGCAGCGAAGCAATGAGCAGGAGATCGCCAATCTGCCCGGCGATGTAGTTCTGATGCCGGCACCGGGATATTCCGGCTTGTCAGAACGTCCGTTTCACTATCTTGAAAACATCCGGGAGCAACGGTATGTTTTCGGACTTAGGCACGACAGAACCAAGACTTAGCAGATTATCGACCTGTTCGCAATTTCGATCACGCCGAATGCCTTATCAAATTCACCCAGCCCTTGCGAGTTGCCGAAAACGACTATGAATCAGCCGGACGAGAACTATTTTGCGCTTCGGATTGACCTGGAATATCGGTACTCGCTAGGCGCTCTGAAACCTTATTTTGACGCATTGAAACGGGGGATCGCGCTTGCGTCGAACTGTTCCAGATGCGGTACAGCGCATTTCCCGCCGCGCCTAGGCTGCTGCGGCGAAGCCGGAGATGTTCAGTTCGTCGAGCTAAGCGGACTGGGGGTCGTGGTTGAAACGACACAAGGGCGACAGTCCACGGGCGACACAGCTTTCGCTCTGATCGCCATGGATGGCGCGAGCAACTGCGCACTAGGCCGACTCGCCTACAAGAACGCAAGCAAAGGGGATCGCGTCAAACTCGGCACCGCGGGGGGACAGCCGAGGCATCCGGCGCAGCATGCGATTTTCGACCAGGCGACCTAGTTTAATTCACCGGCGTGCCGGCGTTGCTCCATTTCCTCTCGCAACTCCAAAACGCAGTCAATTCCTTCAACATCCACATCGCAGCGACGTACGAGCGCACCTTTGGCTATTCGCCTGCCTACCGTCGCGCCCTTGGCGAGACCAATCGGCAATCCGTTTTCGACCAGCGATTTTCCAGCAGTAGTAAGCCGTCCCCACACCGTAGAGCCGCCTTCGCCGTCGAGTATGTCTCCGGGGTGCAAGTCCCGTTTGGCGACGCAGACGACATCAGCGTTGAACGACATCGGCGCACCGGTGGGTTCGCCTCGAAGCGCTACCGATGCAACGCTTATGCCAAGTTCCAGGCCAATCAAGTGATAAGGACGGTACAGGCACGAGTAGTTGCCGGTTGAATCGGTAGCAAGGCCATACTCGCCAAAACATCGCCTGACGTAATCGGTCGGCGCTTTGAAAACCGTAAAGACGCCCCAGCGAAGATCGCTCCTAAGCGCGGTCCCGTCTCGTTTGAGCGATGAAACCACCTCAACCATGGCAGCATTGTCAAGCAGTCCTCCTTCGGCATGCGGCTTCAAGAGGCTTGCAAGTTCATCGACCGGGCAGGCAGGGAACTTAAGACCGGTCTCGGGCGCATCCAGTGCGGTCGCATTCGACACAGCGGCCATTTCGATCGCCGACTTGGTGCCGTCCAAGAATGAATTGAACATCTTGGCGTTCATGCCCCCTTGACGCGCTTCATCTTCAGTCAGGCCATAATGCTCCCAAACGGTATCGGGCGTGGACTCGTGATAGGACGGCAGGTATTTCGTGCCCTTTCCAGCGCAAATCACTTCAAGGCCCATCGCTCTGACCATATCCACCATCTCGGCAATCAGCGCCGGCTGATCGCCATACGCCAATGAATAGATTACGCCTTGGCGCCTTGCGCGCTCGCGCAACAACGGACCGACTAGCGCATCGGCTTCCACATTGACCATGACCACATGCAGCCCCTCATTGATGCAAAGCAGCGCGTGGTATGCTCCTGAAACCGGATCTCCGGTGGACTCTATGACTAAATCGACACGATCGCTGCCGAGCAATTGAGCCAAATCGTCAGTAACGACGACACAAGATTCAGTCCGGGCAAATGTATTGGATATTTCTTTCGGATCGAATCCTGCTGTGAGAAGATTCGCGCGTGCCTGATCCGGATTCAAGTCGCACACGCACGTCAGTTTCATTCCCGGGGTTCGGATGATCTGCGACAAGAACATCGTTGCGAACTTGCCGGCGCCAATAATTCCGACACGAATGCATTTGCCGGCATTTTCGTGCTCGCACAATAATGAATGCAGGTTCATCGCTCACCCAATTCGGCAATCTGAATCTTTCCCGAACTGCATGATATCAATCCGGGAAGAGACGTCGCTGCAAATTTATCGAGAATTCGTACGCAATCAATAGCAAATTGACTTTCATAGTAATCCGTCCTACTGGTACGCCAAGGAACTGATCCGCCTGCACGACTAGAGCGAAAACCACGGGAAAAGGCTGATGTGAATGAAATGCATAAGAACACTTACCTGCCTCCTCACAGGACCAACTCGCCACTGTTATTTTCCACGAGAAAATTAATTTCCATTTGTGCGCCATGCCTGGCGCACAAAAAAAGCCGGGGACAGGGGGTCCCCGGCATCAAACACTAACCAATGGGAGAGTTAGAAGACTTTTATGAAACAGACTCTGCAATCTGCTTGCATATCATGACTGGTTGATTAAATCCAATTCCGCCAGCACCGGGCACAGCCGTATCGCGCAATTCGACACCGTTGCATCCCAGCATTGCGGGCGATTGTGAAAAATGAGCGTCCCTGCTCTAAATCCATCCTTGAAATCTCATTTGCTTAATTGCAAACTGAACTCGTTTTGCGAATTTGAGGCGTTCGCAGCGGTTCCTGCGCTTGCACAACTCAGACTGTCATCGCTAGCCAGATTTGCAGACTTGAATTTTCGATTACAAATCATCGGAACGATCCAATCCTATCAATCATTGCCCACTTCGGCATGCGCTTCACAAAAACTGCGTCATTCAATCTGAATGCCCAACACGATATAGGAATGCAAGAGCTGATTCCAGTACATATTTTCCTACTTTAATGAATAAATGTTCATGTTTAGTTGATTACTCAATTTAATTTAAATATCTGTTTTAATATTCATAAAATATATTTACGATATGTTTTCGCCGGTATCTATGTTGAATTTATATAATATATAATTCATCCAAATCCATAACCGTTCCGGCAACGTTGAACCGTCTCCCTCCAATTGCACCATTGCGGGCCCTTGAGGCTTCGTACCGCTATTTGAGCTTCACCAGAGCGGCTGAAGAGCTGTGCATCTCTCAAAGCGCCGTCAGCCACCAAATCAGGCATCTGGAGGACTTGTGGGGGTTCAAGCTGTTCAAGCGCAAGGGCCGACGCCTCATATCCACCCGCGAAGCACAGATGATCGTCCCGGTCGTACGCGATTTCATCGAAAATATGAACCGTGTTCTCAACGAAGTCCAAGACATTGAAGAACGCTCATCGATACGCGTCAGCGTCATCTCTTCGCTGGCGGTAAAGTGGCTCATACCGCGTCTCGGCCGGTTCAATGACATCCACCCCGATATTAACGTCTGGATATCCACTACCGATGACCTGGTGGATTTTGCCGAAGATGACGTCGATGTGGCAATACGGCTCGGGTCCGGGGACTGGACAGACTTGCAAGTCGAACTGCTACTCAAGGAGTATGTGTTTCCTGTATGCAGTCCGGTATTTCTAAAGCGCCGCTCTCCGCCGAATACTCCTGAAGACCTATTGCGATTTCCGCTGCTGTACCGCCATTCGACCGACCCGTGCCCCCGGTGGCGCGATTGGTTCCGGGATGCCGGAGTTCACATCAAGTCGCTGCCGCGCGGTTCGCGGTTTCCGGATACCAGCATGGCCATACAAGCGGCAATCGACCATCAGGGAATCGCCTTGGCACGAAGCGCCCATGTTGAATCGGATCTGGCTCACGGCAGACTTGTGAAGCTGTTCGATGTCCATAGTCCTTCGCCGCTTTCATTTTTCCTGGCATGTCCTCGCAAGACCGTCAACAAGCCGCGTATATCCGCATTCAGAAACTGGCTGACCCAAGAAGCCAGGCAATCTCAGAAATCGTTCGATATTGTCGCGGGACACGTCAGCACCCGTGCGGCATAAGCGAAGCGGCTTAATCGCACCTGCCTTGGCGGACGCGCAGTTGACGGAGCCGCACAGATTTGAAATTGATGGTGCCGGCGAGAGGATTTGAACCTCCGACCTGCTGATTACGAATCAGCTGCTCTGCCGACTGAGCTACACCGGCACACGGCCCGCCAGGCCGGAAGGGTACATTCGAATAATCACGGAAGATGGATTGATCATTCGCTATTGTGGCAGTCGCGACGTTCAGCGCCGCGCCGGTTCAGCATCACGATTCGCAACTGTGCGAGTATCCACGCACATTCATCCTGCGCTGGCGAAACCTGAAACGACTTCATGAAATCCGGTTCGCGCTGCCAATGCGAACGCAATTATAGGGAATTACATACTTGACTTGCCAGATATTCATTTGTTTAGCCGGATAAGCCGCGAACGCGGCAGCATAGACAGGCATAATCACGTGATGCGGTCGAAGCTCGAGCGCATCAGAAGCGGTCATCGCGAAAATACAAAGAGTCAAATACCGCGTTAGCGCATTCACTCTGAGAACTCAGGCAGTTGGATTCAGGAGGGGCGCTTGCTCCGGCATTTTTGATGATCCGCCAACAAGATCGACCGCTCGATCTTGTCAAGCGATGGAGAAAAATTCCAAGCCATGGTCCGCACCAATGCTGGAATTCGATCGATATGCCCAAAATCTCACCGGCCATTCCATTTGTGTTCCAGCGATCGCAGTCGAATTAAAGCCGTCCTCGCGCATCACGCAAGTGCGATGCGACGCGAATTTTCCCCACGCCACTTCAAGCAGGCCGGGGTCGACATTCGGCTCACCTGGAAATCGAAAGCGCATGATTTGCCGGCGACAGGAATTAAAATCGCAAACATCCTTTGCCCCATCGCAAATTGAATTGCGAATCTGATCCACATTTTCCTCAACGCGGATACACGCTGCGATTATAGTACTGCGTTCATTCACGAAACGGAGATCCACCATGCGACTTGGGATTGATACCGGAGGAACCTACACCGACGCGGTTCTCTATGACGATGCCGATGGCGTCGTGCGCTGCGCCAAGTCGCTGACTACGCATCACGACCTGTCACTCGGCATTCGCGATGTCATTCGACGGATCGACACCGCATCCGATCAGCCGCTGGCAAAAGTTGTCGAACTGACCTCCATTTCAACAACCCTTGCCACCAATGCAATCGTCGAAGGACATGGCGGCACCATATGCATGATTCTGATCGGTCACAGCGCCGATGCCCTGAACCGGGCAAAGCTAAAGGCCGCGCTGCGCGATGATCCTGTCGAACTGATTCGCGGCGGACATACCGCAATGGGCGACGAGGCCGAGCCGCTTGATCTGGAATCCGCTCGCCAGGCGATCGTCCGCCACGCCGACCGGGTTACGGCGTTCGCTGTCGCAGGAATATTCTCAGTACGCAATACCGATCACGAAATCGCAGTTCGCAATCTCATTGCCGACATCTGTAAAAAGCCGGTCACTTGCAGTTTCGAACTCAGCTCCGAACTGAACGGCCCGCGGCGGGCGATGACCACAGCCTTGAATGCGAGGCTGATTGCGCCAATCTCCGAACTGATTCGGACCGTGCGTGAAGAATTGCACCAGCGCAAGATCAACGCACCGGTCATGGTGGTCAAGGGCGATGGCTCCATGATCAGCGCCGATATCGCATCAGCCCGCCCGGTGGAAACCATTCTGTCCGGTCCGGCCGCAAGCATCGTCGGCGCCTGCAGTCTGGCAAGCAGCGAGGTTGCCGTCGTCTCCGACATCGGAGGCACCACGACAGACATAGCCATTTTGGAAAACGGAGCGCCGAAAATCGCTCGCGACGGTGCCGTTGTCGGAGGATTCAGAACATTTGTAGAGGCAGCGGACGTCTACACCGTCGGACTCGGGGGCGACAGCCAGGTCAGCTTCGGACGGCCCCTTCAAGTAGGGCCTGAACGCGCCCTGCCACTATGCGCGCTGGCAAAGCAGCACCCCGAAATCGAACAGGTGCTGCAGGATCAAGTCGGCCGCCCCCCGCAAGAGTACCAGGGGTGCTTTGCAATTTTGCGAAAGAACTGCGCGAATGAAGCGATTCTCGGCAAAAGCGAGCGCACCCTGCTCGATCGACTGCAAGATGGACCGCTTCCTTGCGAAGACCTTTTTCGCGACCTGCGTCTTTTTAGGGCATTCAATCGGCTGCGCACCATGGATATAGCGACGCTGTCCGCATTCACGCCGACCGACGCACTGCATGCCCTGAATCAACTGGACCGGTGGCCAAAGCAGGCGTCGCAACTGGGGTCGCGCATCTGGTCCCGCGGCTTCAGACGCGATATGAAACCTTTGTGGGACGATCCGCAAGACTTCTCGCACGAGGTCGTCGAGCGTGTCATCGAGCGCTCCTGCGAAGTGCTGATACAGGCGGCACTGACTTCCGAATTTCCAAACTATGACACCGGCGTCGCCGACGATCTGCTGCTGCGCAAGGGGATTTCCCCAGCCGGGGCAACACATGCCCTGCAAGTGAACTTCTCATTCAACGGAACTTTGGTTGCTGTAGGCGCTCCGGCATCACCCTTTTATCCGGAAATCGCACGCCGCCTGAATACGGCTGTTGAAATTCCGGAGAACTTCCATGTCGGCAACGCAGTCGGCGCTGTCGCAGGAGGAATTTCCCAGAGAGTATCCGGACTCATCACCTCCCCTGCCGAAGGCGTCTACCGCGCACACACTCCGTCAGGCATCACAGATTTCGCAGATCTTGACACAGCTGCGCAATTTGTTCAGTCCGAACTGGAAAAACTGGTTCTAAAGCGCGCGATCGATTCAAATGCCATCCGCCCGGTCGTCAGTTCGCAGCGAAATGACCTCGTCGTAAGGACACTTGGCGATTCCGGGGTGTTCATCGAATCGAGAATCAGTTCGACAGCAACGGCAAAAAACTACGGAAAATAGGGCAAAATCGTAAATTGTTGACTTTTTTTGTGTAATTGGTGTGGAAATTATTTAATCACACAATTACAATATAGGCAAAACTTATTTTTCCATAGGAAATAATATTTTTTGTCATGAAAGAGCGATCAGAAAAAAATCAGCCCGAAGAACCCAAATCCTTTGGCTTTCTGCTAATCCCGCAATACTCGATGATTGCGCTGACTTCTGCTGTCGAACCGCTTCGAATGGCGAATTACGTATCCGGCGAGAATTTATTCGAATGGACGACCGTCACCTCCGACGGGGAGGCCGTATCGGCAAGCAACGGAATTACCACGCAGCCGTCAAATTCAATTCACGATGCCAAGCGCCTTGACGTGGTGTTTGTTTGCGGAGGAATAAATATCAGGCAGCATGGCGCAGACCGGTCGGTTATCGCGTGGCTTCAGAAGCTTGCTGCAGAGGATGTCAATCTCGGCGGCCTATGTACCGGAACCTACATGCTTGCGAAAGCCGATTTGCTCGGCAAGCGTCGCTGCACCGTACATTGGGAGTTCCTTGACCTGATGCGTGATGAATTTCCATCGTTGCGCTTGACGCAAAAGCTGTTCGAAATAGATCAGCACAGGTTTACCTGCGCGGGCGGCCAGGCGCCGATGGACATGATGCTCGGCATCATCCACCACCAATACGGCGGCTCGCTGGCGCTTGATATCTGCGACGAGTTCATGTACGAGAAGTTTCGCGACGGACAAAGCGCGCAAAGGGTGCAGACGCGTAACATGATAGGACCGAAGAGTTCCGCGCTCACTTCGGTGATCACTCTGATGGCGGCAAATATCGAAGATCCCCTATCCTTGCCACAACTCGCCGAACACGCGAACATGTCGGGCAGACATTTGCAGCGCCTGTTCAAGTCCTATCTGAACATTTCTCCCAACCGCTACTACATGAATATGCGTCTTGAAAGGGCGCGTGAAATGATTCTGCTCACAAACAAGTCAATTCTCGACATCGGCATTGCCTGCGGCTTCTATTCGGCGCCGCATTTCAGCAAGGTCTATCGCCTCTACTTTGGCGTCACGCCCCGCGACGACCGTCAAGGCGGAATCTCGCCATCGCAAAGTACCAGATAGGCAGGCGCCGGACAGTGGCGCCATCTTCACACGCGCCGCAAAAGCCGCCCGGGCCGCGCGCCAGTCCAGCCGTCCTGGGTGTAGACAAGTTCGCCGTTGACAAACACCCGGTCAATCCCGGCCGCCTTTTGCACGGGAGAGTCAAAATCAGCCTTGTCGATTACCGAATCGCGATCGAAAACCACGATATCCGCAAGCATGTCCGGGCCAATCAGTCCGCGGTCGCTCAGTCCGAATGTTGACGCCGTAATCCCGGTCATCTTGGCGACCGCCTCCTCAATCGGAAACAAGCCGATCTCCCGGCTGTAGCGGCCAAGCACCCTTGGAAATGTACCCCAAAGGCGCGGATGCGGAAACCGGTCGCTCGGCAGTCCGTCGGAACCGATCATAGCACCCGGAAATTTTAAAACACGCTGCAGGTCGTTTTCGTCCATCTGAAAATAGATTGCCCCTGCCGGCGAAAGCCGGTCAATCGCTTCAGATACGCCGACTCCCCATTTTTCGGCAACCATCGAAAGATCGGCACCGGTGAACTCAGGATGCGGGTCCGACCAGGTTACGACGATCCGGTCCGCTTTCGGAACGTATTGCTTGAGCAGCGATGTGGAACTCGCGGTATACGGATACACGTCGATCGTGATGTCCACATCCTTCTGGGCCTGCTCAATCAGAGCAAGTGTCTCGCGAGTACGGCCCCAGTTGCTTTTGCCGCAGGTCTTGTGATGGGAGATAACCGTTCGAATGCCCGCCTTGTCGGCGACGTGCACGGTCTCACTGATCGAGTCGCAAACCTCGTCGCTTTCATTGCGCATATGAGTCGTATAGATCCCGCCCTCGGATGACACACGGATTGCCAACTGCAGTACCTCGTGCGCAGGCGCGCTGATCGCGGGAGGGTACTCAAGTCCTGTACTCAGGCCGATGCAGCCCTCCTCCATCGCAGTGCCCGCCATTTGCTCCATCACTGCCAGTTCCCTTCGGGTAGCCGGGCGGTCGACACGATCCATCGTCGCAACCCTGAGCGTTGTATGACCGACAAGCATGACCGAATTGACCGCCGCCGGCGCTGCATCCAGTTCAGCAGCATAGTCGCTGACCGAATTGAACCGGTACCATTGGCGATCGCCAAGCAAATTCATCGGCGCCACCGGGCTCTTGCCGCTCAGCGGCGCAAGGCTGATGCCGCAGTTGCCGGTCACCACCGTGGTAACACCTTGGCTGATCTTGCTTGTCATGTCCGGCGACGAAAGCAATACGCGGTCGTCATGGGTATGCGCATCAATGAATCCGGGCGCTACGATCCTGCCCGACACATCGACCCGGGAAGCGCATTCGATCTGCGCCGAATCGCCAACGCAAACAATTCGATCGCCAGCAATCGCGACGTCGGCAGAAAAAGGCGGACTCCCGGATCCGTCGATTACAAGTCCGTTTTCAATCACCGTATCCGCCCGCATAGGGTTCACCTTCGGTTGAATTGAATCTTATTCGGCTGACAGCCGTATTCGGCCTACCGCCCGGAGCGCTTGCGGCGGCGCCGCCCTCCCGCACCGGACCCGCGATTGGATAACCGGCTCGGCAGCTTAACCTCGCTACTCAGATGCTCAAATTCGGCCGTCTTGTGCGGAATCGCCATCGCATCGACGAAATGCTTCTGAAACATCGGTTCGACCGCTGTTTCGATCTTTTCTACGTTGCGCACCACCTGGGCGATTTCATCACGAGCACTGCGGTCCAACAGCGCAATTCGGGCTCCGGTGCCCGCTGCGTTTCCGGCCGACGTCACGTTTTCGAGCTCGCAATCCGGCACAAGACCGAGAATCATTGCATACTTGACATCGATGTGGCTGCCGAATGCGCCTGCCAGACGTATGCGGTCGACCGAATCAATATCCATGCGGTCCATAAGCAGCCGCACACCGGCATACAGCGCCGCCTTTGCAAGCTGAATGGCCCTGACATCGTTCTGGGTAATGCGAATCCGCGGCTCGGCATCATTGAGCACATAGGAAAAGGTGCGCTTTTCTGCAACAATTCTGCTGCTCGGGCGAGTCTCGTCAGGTTGAATCACGCCATCGGAGTCAATAATCCCTGCAAGGAACATTTCAGCAATGACTTCGATGATTCCCGACCCGCAAATACCGGTCACGCCCGTTGAGCGTACGGCACTTTCAAAACCGGGTTCCGTCGACCACAGATCGCAGCCAATCACTTTGAATTTCGGCTCCAGCGTCTCCGGGTCAACCCGCACCCGCTCGATCGCGCCGGGCGCAGCACGCTGACCGCCACTGATTTGCGCACCTTCGAACGCCGGCCCCGTCGGACTTGAAGCCGCCAGCAACCGATGCCGATTGCCCAGAACAATTTCAGCGTTGGTTCCCACATCGACCAGAAGCATGATTTCATCATGCAAATGCGGCTGTTCCGAGAGAATCATGCCAGCGGTATCCGCGCCGACATGGCCGGCTATGCAAGGCAGTACGAATGCTCTGGCATTGGAATGAAATTCAAGATCCAGTTCAGATGCCCAGATACTGACGAATTCGTCGGTTGCCAGCGCAAACGGCGCCCCGCCAAGCTCTATCGGGCTGATGCCGAGCAGCAAATGCTGCATGATCGGGTTTCCGACGAATACTGCGTCGAGCACATCCTCGGTGCCGACTCCGTGCTCCCGGCATACTTCGTTCGCCAATCGCTGAATCGCCGCTCGCACTTCGCGCGTCATGTCGTGCTCGCCGCCAGGATTCATCATTAGATACGACACGCGGCTCATCAGGTCCTCGCCGAAACGAATCTGCGGGTTCATCGCGCCGGAAGCCGCCACCACCTCCCCGCTGGACAGGTCGCACAAATGTGCGGCAATCGTGGTGGAGCCGATGTCAAACGCAATGCCGTAGGTGTTGTTGCGGAACCCTGGCCAGATCGCCACGATCTGCGACCCGCCGTGAACAGCGCAGGTCACGTTCCAATCGCCTTCGCGCAAAGCACCCTGCACTTGCTGAATCTGGCGCAAATCACATCTCAGATTCTCAAGCCTCCATTCAAACTCCAGCGCATCCTTGAGCCGCTGCAGATCGCCGGACGGGTCGTGCATATTCGGTTCCTGAACATCGACATAGTAGAGCCTGACCACAGGATCGAGGTTGATATCGTGCACCTCGGCGCGCTTTCGGACCACTTGCCGATGCACCTGGCTGTCCGGCGGGACATCGATCACGACATCGCCTAGAATCTCGACAGAGCAGCCGAGGCGCCGCTCAGGCTTCAATTCATTGTCCTTGGAATATTCAGTTTCTAGAACGCTGACCGAAGATAAATGCTCGGGCATTGAATTGACGCCATGCTTGGCGAATGCGCCAACGCTTAGCTGCACCTGGCAGCGGCCGCACATGGCCCGGCCGCCGCACACGGAATCCAGATCGACTCCTAGCGCCCTGGCAGCCTGCAAAATTGTGGTTCCTGGCGCAAACTTGCCGCGCCGGCCGGACGGAGTGAATACAACCATAGCGTCAGTTTGCGCGCCCGGCGCAATCTGATCCCTGGCAGGAGATTCGAATGCGGTCAATTCAGCGGGGCGGCAAAGTCATGCCGAACCAGTGCATTGCGATACTGCATGGCGCAAGCCCTCTCAGCAATAGGCAATGGAAAAAAGCCTTACGCGGTAGCTCGGCGACGACGGCCACCGCTTCGCCGACCGACCCGTTCGCCAGCACTTTCCGACTCCGGTACCGGCGCGCGGAACATTCGAATCCACTGCCGGCATTCCCGGTCGGTTCCCATCATGACATTCGCCGCCATGATCGAAGTCATGATCTCCTCATGCAAAGGAGATGTGATCGCAGAAGTCATGCCGGCGCCGATCGACATGGAAAGGAACGCTGCATTCAGCGCATGACGGTTGGGCAGACCGAAACTGATATTCGATGCGCCGCAGGTCGTATTGACCTTCAATTCCTCGCGCAGGCGCTGCACGATCCGAAACACCTGCCTGCCTGCCAGTCCGATCGCGCCGATCGGCATGACGAGTGGGTCCACGACGACGTCGCATCGCTTGATGCCGTAATCTTCGGCTCTCTCGACAATTTTCTTGGCAACCTGATAGCGGACATCCGGATCTTCGGAGATGCCGGTCTCATCATTGGAAATCGCCACGACTGCCGCGTCGTATTTCTTCACCAGGGGCAGTACGGTTTCGAGACGCTCTTCTTCGCCTGTCACCGAATTCACCAGCGCCCTGCCCTTATAGGCTTCAAGCCCTGACTCCAAAGCCGCGACTATGGACGAATCTATCGACAGCGGAACATCCGTAATCGACTGCACAAGCTGGACGCACTCTGCCAGAATGCGCGGCTCGTCTGCCAGCGGAATGCCGGCATTGACATCAAGCATATGGGCCCCTGCCCGGACCTGGGCCAGCGCATCAGACACTACGCGGCTGTAGTCGCCGCTGGCCATTTCTGCGGCCAGCATCTTGCGTCCGGTCGGATTGATCCGTTCGCCAATCACGCAAAACGGACGCTCGTATCCGATGACTACGGTCTTGGACTCAGATGAAATTACAGTTTCCGTCATCGCTGCGCGCCATCGGTTCCATTCATGTCATTGCCCGTATTGGCCTAAGCCATCCGAAGCCGCAGCTTGGCTACGAACTCCTTCGATGTCTCTACGGCTACGGCCGCATCCCGGCAATATGCGTCGGCGCCTATCGCATCGGCGAACTCCTCGTTCAACGGCGCTCCGCCGACGACTACGACGTAGTCGTCGCGGATGCCCTTTTCAACCAGCGTGTCGATAACCACTTTCATGTAGGGCATCGTCGTTGTAAGCAGCGCCGACATACCGAGCAATTCCGGCTGATGCTCCTGCATTGCCTCAAGGTAATTCTCGACCGGATTGTTAATTCCGATATTGATCACCTCGAATCCTGCGCCTTCGAGCATCATCGCAACCAGATTCTTTCCGATATCGTGGATGTCGCCCTTGACGGTTCCGATAACCATCTTGCCGATCGTCGGGGCACCTGTTTCCGCCAGCAGCGGTCGCAGAATCGACATTCCGCCCTTCATGGCGTTCGCTGACATTAGAACTTCGGGAACAAAAAGAATTCCGTCCCGAAAATCTATGCCCACAATTCTCATGCCTTCTACCAACGCATCCTGAAGCACATCATACGGCGCCCATCCACGTCCAAGCAGTATGTTCGTCCCCTCTTCGATCTCCTCTTTCAAACCGTCGTAAAGATCGTCATGCATTTGCTCGACAAGCTCTTCATTGGAAAGAGAGGATAAATCGATATCGTCGAAATTATCCGTAGATTCAACGTTTGTCATCATTCCGCGTCCCTATAAAGTGGCTCGCTGTCTTAGGCAGCGATTTTTTTGTGAAACAATAGATTAATCACAGACCGCATTCTGTCGAATAAACGACACTTCATAATTGTAAACTGACAAAGTTGCAAATTACTATCCAGAAACACGGAATTATCTGCAACTGTTGCGGTCTTGCTTTGGGCTTGTCGTTGAAAATGCAATAATTTGAAGGCAATTGGGTAAGCGTAATTCATTGCTAAATAAAAATCAAGACCCTTAAATACGAATTTAATTATTTGAGACACGGTTACCGCGCCCGATATCGCCCTTATGCGCAATCGAATGGATGCATGAACGGCACTGCCACTCAATCTGCAGATACAAATTACAGCAAAAGCGAGACCGGTCATCCGCGCATGCGGCTGGCGCCTTGCAGTGGTGCGGCAGACCGAATGCGATGACCCCGTACGATCAAAGACGATATTCCCCGGACTGGCAGATTCGGACCCATGCCGGCTCCTGAGGGTTCGATGCAAGGCACTGAATTCGGTCAGGGGCATGATGCAAGGTCGCTTTAATGCCAGTTGCGAGGCAATGCTCCGGAGGGCGGTGCCCACATCTTCGCGCTACCGACAAATCGGCGCAATTGCATCGGGAAATCCGTGCTGCCTGAGACCTGCCGCATCCCTCGAGCCACACGGACAAGGGACTATGTGATATCTTCACTGACAAACATGAAAATCGTGGTCTTTGCACTATGGCAACGGCGGCGTGCAAGTCCCTTGAGGAGGTGACCATGAATTCCCATAAGCCTGAATCGATTCGTCGCATGTGCCGCCTATCGGCACCCCGTGCAGTGCTGGCAGCGACTGCTGCTGCGATCCTGTGGCTCGCCGGACACGCTCCCGCAAGCATTGCAGATCAAAACGACCCCCGCCTTGATACCCTGTTTCAGGAATTGAAAGATGCCGCAGACGAGCGCAGCGGCGACAGAATAACTGGCGCCATCTGGGAGATATGGCGCGAGCATGCAGATGACCAGGTCAACCGGCTGATGGTCGAGGGCGTCGCTTCAATGTCCCGCGGAGATCTGCAAACTGCAGCCGACACCTTTGGCAAAATCATTGAAATCGACCCTGAATTCGCAGAAGGCTGGAACAAGCGGGCGACGGTTTTGTTTTTCATGGGCAAATTCCAGGAGTCGGCGGCCGATGTCAGGGAAACGCTTCGCCTGGAACCCCGTCACTTCGGCGCTGTCGCCGGCATGGGATTGATTTTCTTGTCTGCCGATCACTATGAGGCGGCGCTCACGGCGTTTAAGCAGGCGCTGCAGATCAACCCCCATCTTTCAGGACCGAAAATTCAGATTCAAAAGCTCGAAACAATGCTTGAGGACAACCCCGTCTAGGAGGCAGCACGCACCGCATTCCGAATTCAGCTAATCGGCAGCCCTTTCACAGCAGTGCGACAGGAACCGGCCCACATCAACGCAGATTTCCGGCGATACCGAATGAGCAATCGGATACGTCTTCCAATCGATCGGATACTCAAGATTATGCAGCACGCTGTATGATGCGATGGCGTTTTGTACCGAAGTGACCGGATCCATGGTGCCGCAGCACGACACGGACAATCCCGCCGAGGCGCCTGTGACTGCGTCACAATTTGCAGTGAACACTTACCAGCATCTCATTGGGCGGTCATGCACAAAAATGATGCAAGAAAGGGGTGTTTACACTGTAAACACCGAAATTTCCAGGCTCATATTGCACAAATTTTGTGCACGCATGCAGCATCTGATTACATCTCGGCTGGAAATACCAGCCAATCAATCGGCAAATTGCTGATCGATCTTGGCCTAGAGGGTATGCCAATGAGCTTGGCGCTACTGCAGGATTAATTCGACGAAATGGTCTGAACAGCCCTCTGCATCGTCATGGAAATGCTGCATGTTGCCTCCGTCGGGGCGGCATCACCCCTTTCGAGCTGGCGGATCCCCTTGTGTCGTTTCAGAGACACTCAATTCAAGAGTCGTTCCGCCCATTCTTCAGG
Organism: Arenicellales bacterium; assembly: GCA_965214615.1. GTDB lineage: Bacteria > Pseudomonadota > Gammaproteobacteria > Arenicellales > JAJDZL01 > CBDAUN01. Next base: position 1,058,742 of record OZ243952.1, on the reverse strand, counting down.
TGCGTAATCTTCTCCTCGCTAAGACCGGTGTATTTACGAATCGAATCCTCCCTGACCCCTTCTTGCAGCATTCTTTCCGCTACCGACTCGATACCCTGCGATCTGCCTTGCTCGATGCCCTGCTCGATACCCTGCGATCTGCCCTGCTCGATGCCCTGCTCGATGCCCTGCTCGATGCCAATTTCAATACCGTCTCGCCGAACCATTTCCTCAACGCTTAGCAATTCATTCATCATCTCGTAGCCCTCCGAATCTTTTCCAATTTGTTGCACAATCGCCTCGATTATAGAGTCGTCGTGATAGCGCCGCAAATATCTCAGCGCCGCAGCGCGCAACTCCCTGTACGGCTCGCCCGCCATGCGCGGCCACACGCGAGCCAGCATTTTCACCATGTCCTTGTCTATCGTATCGAGCCCGGTGCCCAGCGCCAGCAGCGCAAACGCCGATCTGTAGCCCGACTCGTCTATGCGCCTTCGCATTCCGGCGTCGGTCAAATCCACAACCCGCACTGTGAAGTTCATCACATGCGGCGCGCACTCGTCCCAGAACGCCGGCGTCACCCCGTCAAGCCATTCGCGCATCCCCGGCGCGACGTGAAACCGGCGCGACGTGTCATTGCTGATCAGCACATTCACCACCGGGACGAGGCTGTCCCGGTAGAGTCCGGCCTGATAGCGCAAATGCTGAGCGATCAGCTCGCGCACATTCACGTCCGACTTGTACTCGATGAGAATCCGCACCGCGTGTTCGGTTCCGGCCAACTTCGCTTTGAACACGGCATCGGCGTCGCGCTTGCCGTGTTCGATCGAATAATGCTTCGTCGGAATGCGCTGCACCGACTCCGGATCGAGCAGCTTGCCGAATCGTCTGGAAAACGCCAGCAGGGCCAGCTCCGACTGGCACGCTGCGCACTGCGCGATCATGCCGCCCATCCAGTCGTGATCGTTTACATCCCCGATTGGCGAAGAGGGTTCGCTTGCCTTGACCATCAGGCCTCCTTGTTTCAGTGCAACAGCCGGTTTCGCGCCAGACGGCCGCTTGTGCGGTTCGCATCTGTGCCGATGCTGCAATGATGGAGCCCTGGGCGGAGCAGGGCAACAATTAATTCAATCTCGGTTCGATTGAATTAATTTCAACTCGCTCGGCGTCGCGGTTCGAACGCCTGAGTTGATGGAATTCGGCAGCCGTTGGCCGAATCTGCAGCAAGCGCCAATGGGCACGGCGCTACTGCCGGGCGAGTGCGACGAGGCAGTCTAACAGTCCCTGCGGTGTCATCGGAAAGTACCAAACTGCCTTCTTTTGGCGGCAGCGCGCCTTTTGAGCCGGTGTACCCCCTTGTGTCGTTTCAGTGACACTCAATTCAAGAGTCGTTCCGCCCATTCTTCAGGTGCGTAATCTTCTCCTCGCTAAGACCGGTGTATTTGCGAATCGAATCCTCCCTGACCCCTTCTTGCAGCATTCTTTCCGCTACCGACTCGATACCCTGCGATCTCCCTTGCTCGATGCCCTGCGACCTGCCCTGCTCGATACCAATTTCAATGCCGTCTCGCCGAACCATTTCCTCAACGCTTGGCCATTCATTCATCATCTCGCAACCCTCCGAATCTTTTCCAATTTGTTGCACAATCGCCTCGATTATAGAGTCGTCGTGATGCTAATCGGCAGCCCTTTCACAGCAGTGCGACAGGAACCAACCCACGTCAGCGCAGATTTCCGGCGATACCGAATGAGCAATCGGATACGTCTTCCAATCGACCGGATACTCAAGATCATGCAGCACGCTGTATGATGCGATGGCGTTTTGTACCGAAATGACCGGATCCAAGGTGCCATGGCGCAGCATAACCGGAGTTTTCCGATTCGCGGCCGAGGCTCGCGCAGGCACTGTCTCGCGGCACGGAAGATACGACGACAGCGCGAAAATTCCACCTAGGGCATTGTCATGCCTCAAGCCGGCATGCAGCGCCGCCGCTCCGCCTTGGGAAAATCCGGCAAGCACAATTTTCCGATGATCGCCGACATGCATTAGTTCGTCTTGAATCAGTTGTTCGACAATTCTTGCCGACTCATCAATCCCTTCCACATCTTCGCGTCCCTCACCGGCAATTGCGATATCGTAGACGTCGTACCACGCTCTCATGACCATGCCGAGATTGACAGTCACCTTTCGCTTCGGCGCATGCGGAAAGACAAAGCGCACCGCGTATTCGCCCGCAATGCCAAGATAGTCTACGATCGGTTCAAAGTCATGTCCGTCGGCTCCAAGGCCGTGCATCCATATGACAGACAGATGCGGCGTCCGACCCGGGTCAGGAGCCACTTCGATTCGTTCAATTTTTTCCATGTATGCGATTCCGTGCAAGAATACGAGCCTCTTGAATCACAAAAATGTGCGATCCACTGGCAAATTGGGCACATAGTATAATCGAGCCCTTGCAATTCAATTCATCGAGAGGCGAAAAGTGGCCGGCTACGTCATTGTTCAAGTTCATATTCACGATGCGGAGACATTCGCGGTTTACCGAGACATGGTGCCTCCGACCCTTGAACCGTTCTCAGGGCGCTACCTGGTCCGGGGAGGCGACTGGGAACTGCTTGAGGGCGAGTGGAACCCGAATCGGGTGGTCGTCATCGAATTCGACAGCGTCGAACAGGCAAAGGCGTGGTGGAGTTCCGATCTGTATGCGCCGGCAAGGGAACTGCGCGAACAAAGCACGGATTCAAAACTGATTATCGTCGAAGGCGTGGACGAATAGATCTGCCCGCTCCGCAATCAGCCAGATTCCTAATCATACTTGTGCGGCGTCACTGCATAAATTCGCGCATCACCGCGGTCAGTCCCATCACCACCTTTGCCAGTTCAGGGTAGGCGACGACATCCGGCGTATCAGTAGGTTCGTGATAGTGCTCGTATCGGAAATCCACCGTGTCGGTCACCATGATCGCAGGGATTCCGTATTTCCAGAACGATATCTGATCGGAACGGTTGATATCGGCAATGATTCGCGGAGCCGCCAGGCCTTCCGAATCGATCGCCGCTTGCGACCTGAATGCCGAAATCGCTCGATGCAATTCGTTTCTTGAATCCGTATTGGCGACAAATCCGACGAAGTTGCCCGTTTTCGGATAGAACAGCGAATACGGAAACGGATACGACTGGCTGTTCGGCTCATCGGTGTAGAACCCGATCGTTTCAAGCGAAAACATGCAAAGGATATGCTCGCCCCGCTGCCGGCTGCGCTTCGCATGGACCGCACTGCCCATCGCCGATGTCAAAAAGTACGGACGCTCTTCGTTGACAAAGGCCACGAACCGTACAGTCGGACGAGTCGCGTCGCTTCGGTGCAAGCGTGCAAGTTCGAGCAGCGCGGCAACTCCTGTGGCATTGTCATTCGCACCGGGCGAATCAGGCACGGTGTCATAGTGTGCCCCGACAATGACAATTTCATCGGTCTCGCCCTTGATTTCGGCAACAATGTTTGCCGCTTCTGAAGAGTCAACTGCAAAGATCTCGCGCTCAGTCTCGTAGCCGAAGCCTTGTAATTGCGATTCAATATAGGATGCCGCCGCTTCCAGAGCCTCAGGTCGGCCCATGTGTCGAGGCCCGATTTGTCCCTGTCCCGCAAGCTTCCAAACATGCTGCCTGAGCCGGTCTTCAACAAGCGCATCGGGCGCATCGAAGGAGTGGCCGGATCGCGAGTACGTCTCTCCCGGCATAAGGGTGCCGCTTCGCAAAAGCCAAAGCGCAATGACGGCGCATGCCGCGAATGCGACAATACCCATTGCTATCCAGGCAAGCCATCGACCAAGATTCATGGCTGCACGATGGGACGAGCTGTAAGTTTCGTTCGACGCGGATTCATAATTATCGGATTCCAATCATTTGGGCTTTACACGGCAATCGAGTAGTGGCGAACAGGCCGGATTTGCACCTTGGAGCCGCATCGGGTCAGCGCGCAACCTTGCCTGTATAATCGTGTTCACGATTCCTCGCGGCTTGTCCGTACTATATAGCGACTTTATGCGGATTGAACAGGCAAGTTGATCGAGCAGTCAATTTCGGAATTCTGTCACTTTGAAACAACCGAACATCTCAGCGAGGTTTAAATTTGTTATGTTAGCGAACCGGACTCTAATATGTCGACTGCGACAAACATGCGACTCAATCATAATTTTCGCCTTTTCGCTGTTTCTTGCCCAGCCGGCCGCTCTCGCTCAGAATCCGGCTACGCCGGTCGAAGTGGATGAAGTTCGATTTGTTTCGGTACACGAAACAGCCGCTATATTCGGCCAGCTGATTTCGCTGCAGACAGGCACCGTGGCTGCGGCGGTGAGCGCGCCTGTTGCCGCGCTGCATGTCAGCGTCGGCGACCGTGTCGAAAAAGACGACCTAATCGCGTCGCTCGATGACTCGACCTATCAACTGCGGCGCGCCAGAGCCCAAGCGCAGGCGGAAGTCTCGAACTGGTCGATCAGGCGGGCCGAATTGGAGGTCGAGCTTAAGAATCAGCAAGAGGAGCGTCTAGCCTTGCTGCGCCATTCGGCAGCCACAACAGAGGCGCAGCACGAAGATGCGGTTTTGCTGCTTGAGGCGGCACGCAATGCGCTTGGCGAAGCAAAGGCATCGGCACAGCTGGTGCAGCGCGAATTGGAGCTGGCAGACGACGATCTGGCGAGAACTCAGATCAAGGCACCCTATTCCGGCGTGATCGTTGAAAAATTCATCGAAGTTGGAGAATACGCGCGGGTGGGCGACCGGGTCGTGCGCATGCTAGCCGATCAGAATCTGGAAATCGAAGCCTACATCCCCTACCGGTTTATCGATTCATTCGATGTCGGGGATTCGGTATCCGCCAGCTTTGACAACGGAACCGCGTTTCAAACAACAGTGCGCGCATTTGTTCCCGAAGAGCACGCGAGTACCCGCACACGGGCTGTGCGGCTGACATTCGACATCGGTGCTTCTGCGGATCAGGCGCTGGCCATCAACCAGAACGTGACCATCGACATCCCGACCTCGAATGTGCTTGAATCGCTCAGCGTCCACAAGGATGCTGTCATCGCCCGCGGCGACGGTCACATCGTGTTTGTCATCGCTGACGACGATTCCGCCTTTCCAAAACCGGTGGTGATTGGAAACGCAGTAGGCAACAGATTTGAAGTAAACGGCGGACTGGATTCGGGCGACATCGCAGTCGTACGCGGAAATGAACGTCTGACGCCGGGACAAACAGTGCGAATCGTGAAATCCGAATGAATCGTGCGAATATTGGGCGACGGGGAGGACGATCGGGCTAGGCAGGGTTCGCGCTAGCGCTGAATCGCTTCGCGCTTGCGCCGGATCCGCTCACGGTGCCTTTCGACCTCAACGACAAATCGTTCGTGCATGCCGGAGCCAACCAGTTCCAGCGCATCTCTGGCTTCGCACCTGAAGCGAATGCGCCGTCCGTCGACTTCGACCACGGTAACCGAAATGGATATCCGCTCTTGCGCCGGCGTAGCGGCCAGGTGCTGCACATCGACGACGGTGCCGACAGAATCGAATCCGGCTGGCAGATGCTCGACCAGCAGGTCGCGGCACGCATATTCCATATCTGCAATCATGGACGGGGTTTCGTATACATGCAGATCTTCGCCCATGAATGTGATGACACGCGACTTGTCGACGGTGAGCGAGCGCTCCAGTTTCAAGCCCAATGAAATTTCCAGCTGTGTCGACATGCCTGATAAGTACGCCTGTAATGATGGGCAATCCCGATGCGCCAAGGAGCCGGGACTGCGGATCTTGGCGCGGAATTGGTTTGGTGGAGCGGAGGAGGATCGAACTCCCGACCTTAGCATTGCGAACGCTACGCTCTCCCAGCTGAGCTACCGCCCCACAACGATGGCATAGTATAGACGAAACCCAAAAAAGGCACTGCATCGAATTGCACCCAGCCCAAGGAGCACTCTGAAATGATCGGTCTGCCAAAAGAGCCTGTTTATGCTGTTGCAAGCCGGCTGCTGCTCAATTTTGCCGCAATGGCATTTCTGGGGGTCACCTTGTTTCTCACCTGGCAAAGCCAGGCATGGCCGCAGCTATTCAGCCTGCGCGGACTGGTCTTTGCTCTGGGCGGGGTAATCGCTTCCGGCGCACTCGTAGGCGCTGTCCTGGCACGGATGCACCAGCTTGCCGCCCGGTGGATCATTCAGCGAAACAACGGCAGTCTGGACGAACGCAGCGCAGCCGCAATCCGCTGGGGAGGCACGATGGTGCTCCTTGCGCAAGTGCTGGCAGTCTACTACCTGACCCTGTGGGCGTTCGAACGGTGGATTGCAATCGTGCCGGCGTAGTCACGCACCGCCGGCAAGTCGCTCGGTATCCGGATATACGCTGACCACCGGGACCTTTCCGGCATGCAGGTCCTGCTGAACCGATTCCCAGTAGTCCACGCCCAGTAGCGCCGGGTGCTCGTTCTCGAAACGCCGCCGCAAGTCGCGGTGCGGCAGGCACAGACCTACGACCAACTCTTCGGGCAAGAAAATCACGCCATCTTCAAAATACCAGTCGGGCACATCCTCTTCGCCGTCGACCCGATCGACATTGGTGCGAATTTTGACGTTTGTAAGATCCTCCAGGGCATCGTAGTCGTAGAGGTAGACCTTCAGGTATGACGATACGCCGTAGTTGCGCGCATCGAGATCGCGGTTGAAGATGTTGCCCGCCGCATTGTTCTTGATGCAGTATCCCAGATTGGTCATCGCAATCTCGGCCTGATGCGGCGTTGCATGTTCAAGATAAATCGGCAAAGGAGTCAGGCGGCGCTGTACGATCAGATACTTGAACACAAGCGCGTCGCCATCGCGGCGAACGCTGCCTTTTGCATTGTTCAGCAGCAGTTTTCGCAGTTCATCGCCAAACCAAGACACTTTCAGTCGAAGGTTGTAGAAGAGCATTGTGTCAAGCATGCTGTCAGTGCGATTGATCTCGTGCACCCTGTTGTATTTTCTCAATACCGATTCCAGTCCGTCGAACGTGCCCCACTTGTAGCCTCCGGTCGGCTTGTCTCGAATCACTTTGAGAATGTAGGCCGACTCAGGCATGCAAAATCCGATCGCCACAGTGCCGGGCTTTCCCGGCGCCACATCCATGGGCTTGCCGTACGATTCAAACTCGCCCTCCATCTCGTTCATCACCGCAACCTTGCCCAGATGGTTGTATCCCACTGTGGAATAATGCAGTCCCAGCGGACGCATCGGCATAATGCTGCGCAGAAAGCGGCATAATTCGTGATAGTGGAAATTGGTTACATGAAAGTTCGCCAGGGTCGAGCTGAACATGTTGTGCGCGTATGTGGCGCTGGAAATAAGCGCATCGGCGTAGATCCCGTCGGCAGCATTCAGCAGTGCGATGATAAACGGACGGTAGTGCCGATCATCAAACGTCACCCGCCCGACCAGATAGGCTCCGCGATTGCGGTAGAATCCTGCGCGAAACATCTCGATGACCATGGGCGAGTTTGCAAGGCGGGCGTTAAGATCAAAATTCCGGTACGCCCGCCGCACGATGCGCTTCGCATCGCGGCCGATGTCCTGGTACGACACCTCAAAAGTCTCCATGGCAAGAATCTCCTTTACGGTCTCGGCAGTCAGCCGGTCGCGCACTTCAATTCGTACAAGCTGGTCGGACATCACCTCGTCTGTCTCATACTTGCTGCGATAGCTGGCGTAATCGTCAACCCGCCACTCGCCTTTGTAGATCATACGCCTGATCGAGTGCAGGTAGGCGACCGCAAGATCGGCGGCATATTCGCCCTCGACCATGGCGACATAGCGTCTTTCGACGCCGCTCCAGCTCGACTCATCTGCCGTCAGATCTGGAAATTCACTCCTGATGTATCTGCTGAATTCGCTGATGCTGATGCTGTACAGTCGCAGGCGCCGACTGCTGAGCCGCAAGGACCGCGCGTGATCGCGATTTTCGAACGCCATTTTTGAAAGACCGGGGATTTCGCGGAACTGGCGATAGAAATCGCGAAACTCATCCAGCACGAGACTGGCAACGCTGTCCCACTGGGTGCGGGACTGGCGATCCATCAGGGAGTCGGCATCATTTTGCGCGGCAGATTTCATCGTTGACCGGTACAGATCAATACATCAGTTCGATTCAGCAAAGTTGTCCAGCGCGGTACTCAATCAGTGGGACGCGGGTGCATTTGAAATCACAGCGGCGCGGCAGCTCTCCTTGCAGAACGAGCCGAATCGAACGAATCTGAGCCAGCATCGCCAAGCACGGCCGGCTCGCGGGACGCATTCGGGCAACGGTTGCACGAATTGGCGAAACACCGTGCCGATTGCCCGAATCCGGCGGGCATGGCGAACGGTCAGGAGCCGAGAATCTCTCCAACTCGCAAACCTGCTTCGCGGGCATATTCGGCGGCCGCGACCTTGCCGGCGCCAGCGCGAACCTTCGATATTCGTATCGACCCGCTGTCGGCCGCCACCTCGAAACCGTCGCCGTCTACTGCAATTACTTCACCCGGCTTTCCCGAACCGCTGTGCTTGGCGGAATTGTAAATCTTCAATTCCGAACCGTTTCGAGTCGTCCATGCGCCTGGCTGCGGATTGGATGCGCGTATGATGTTGTATACCTTGGAAACCGGCTTGCTCCAATCAAGCTGCGCCTGCTTCTTGCCAAACCACGACTCATAGGAGCCGTCGTCCAAATTCTGTTCAATCCGGGGCGCCTTGCCATCGCGCACCAGATCCAGAGATTCGAGCATCGCATTGACACCCATCGGGAATAACTTGTTGAAGTATACGTCTCCCAGGGATTCGTCAGGGCCGATGTCGCAGGTTTTCTGCATCAGAATCGGACCTTCGTCCAGTCCGTCGTCCGGCCAGAATATGGACAGCCCTGTGCGGGTTGCTCCCATCGCTATAGGCCAGTTGATGGATGACGGGCCGCGATGCAGCGGCAAAAGCGAGGGATGATATTGAAACGACCCGTGCTTCGGCATATTTAGCACTGCCGACGGAACAAAGAGCAGCACATATGCCATCATGCACACATCTGCATCGAAGGATTCCATCAGTTCAATCGCTTCATCGTTCTTCCATGATGCGGGCTGATGCACCGCAAGTCCGCTTTCCAGCGCCAGTTCCTTCAGGGTGTCAACGGGCCGTCCTTGCTGATCGGGCGCTGTACACACCGCCACGACATTTTCACCGCGCTCAAGCAGCCTTTCAAGTACCGCGCGGCCGAAAGCCTGCTGTCCGTGTACTACAATTCGCATTGCCAGTTCTCCAGTTCCGAAAGTATTGCGTATTCAATATGGCCACAGCCGTCAATCATGCCGTGCTAGATCGCGCCGACTTCCCGCATCTCGTTGATCTGTGATTCGTCATAGCCAAGTTCCGCCAGCACTTCGTTGCTGTGTTCGCCAAGAAGAGGCGAACGTTCAACTTTGGCTGGAGATTCAGACAGCTTGATGGGGCACCCGACCGACAGGTATTTGCCCCGTTCCGGGTGATCCACCTCGACGATGGTTTCGGTTTCTCGAAGCGACGGCTCCTGAGCCAGTTCCTTCATCGACAGAATCGGTCCCACCGGAATGTCCAGCGGATTGCAAATGTCCATCACTTCGAATTTGGTCTTGGTCATGGTCCATTGCTCGATCGTATCGAACACCTCATTCAGACGCGGGAGACGGGCGTTCGGAGTGGCGTAGTCCGGGTCCTCCTTCCACTCGGGCTTGCCAATCACATCGCATATCTTCTGCCATACTGCGGCCTGGGTAATGAAGTAGGTATAGGCGTTGGGGTCGCTCTCCCAGCCTTTGCATTTGAGTATGCGGCCAGGCTGTCCGCCGCCGGAGTCGTTGCCCGAACGTGGCGTCGCATCGCCGAATGCAATGCCTTCGCCGTACTGGGAGTATTCCTTCAGCGGCCCGACTGCAAGGCGCTGCTGGTCGCGAAGCTTGACACGGCAAAGATTCAGGACGCCATCCTGCATCGCTGCCAGTACCCGCTGACCCTTGCCGGACTTTTCGCGGTGATACAGCGCCGTGACAATTCCAAGCGCCAGATGCAGCCCCGTTCCCGAGTCCCCGACCTGCGCACCGGTCACCAGAGGCAGTCCGTCTACGAAGCCGGTAGTCGAAGCAGAGCCGCCTGCACACTGGGCCACGTTTTCGTACACCTTGCACTGCTCATACGGTCCGGGACCGAATCCCTTGACCGATGCCATGATCATGCGCGGATTGATCTGCTGCACCCTGTCCCAGCCGAAGCCCATCCGGTCCAGCGCTCCGGGGGCGAAGTTCTCTACCAGCACATCGCATTCCCTGATCAGGCGCTCCAGCACTTCCTTGCCTTGCGGCGTCTTGGTGTTGAGCGTCAAGGAGCGCTTGTTGTGATTGAGCATGGTGAAATACAGCGAATCGGCTCCCGGCACATCCACCAGTTGCTTGCGCGTCGCGTCGCCGACACCCGGACGCTCAACCTTGATGACATCGGCTCCAAACCAGGCCAGTAGCTGAGTGCAGGTCGGTCCCGACTGCACATGGGTAAAATCAAGAATCTTTACACCTTGCAGTGCCTTCATGTTCAATTTCTCCGATTAAAGGCGTGTTCCATTACTTGTACATCGTCTGGGCCTTGGTGCCCGGAGCGTATTCATTCGGGTCGACCCAGACATTGACGACCGCGCACTTTCCAGTGCGGGCGATCGCCTCGCGAGCGCGTTCAAGCGCCGGCTGAATCTGGCTGGCCTCGCGCACCTCCTCACCGTAGCCGCCGATCATCTCGGCAAACTTGCCGAACGGCACGTCCCCGAGCTTGTTGCCGATGTCGCCGCGCTCCATGCCGTATTTTGTGATCTGGCCGTAGCGGATCTGATTCATCGCCGAATTGTTTCCGACAATGGCCAGATACGGAGCGCCGAAACGCTGCGAAGTTTCCATATCGAAGGCGGTCATGCCGAAAGACCCGTCGCCGTAGAGGCAAACCACCTCCTTGTCCGGATGCGCCAGCTTGGCCGCCATCGCGAAGCCGGTTCCGACACCGAGCGAGCCCAGCGCCCCGGGGTCCATCCACTGTCCCGGGTTGCGCGGGCGCACCGCCTGGGCGGAAATGGTGACAATGTCGCCGCCATCGCCGATATAGATTGTGTCGTCGCCGAGGAACCGATTGATCTCGTAGGCCAGCCGGTAGGGGTGGATCGGATTCTGATCGGTGGTGAACATGGGCATCAGCTTCTCCAGCTTGCGTTCTTCGATTTCGCGAAGCTGCTTCATCCATGCCTGGCGCTTTTGCCGGGAGTCCTGGCAAATTCGCCCGCTTGCCGCCTGGGCTACGGCAGTCAGAACGCTTCCCGGATCGCCGGCAATGCCCAGGTCGATATCCCGATTCTTGCCGACCGTGGCATAGCTCTGGTCAATCTGCACAAGTGTCAGATCGCTCGATATGCGCTTGCCGTATCCCATTCGAAAATCAAACGGCGTGCCGACTATGAGTATCACGTCGGCGTTGGAGAAAGCATCGCGCCGCGTACGGTCAAAGTGATGAGGGTCATCCTCGGGCAGCATGCCGCGGCTCGCGCCGTTCATATAGGCCGGAATGTCAAGCGCACGAACAAAATCAATTGCCTGCTCGTGCCCCTGAGATGCCCAGACCTGCTGGCCGAACAGCACCGCAGGGCGCTCGGACTTGACCAGAATATCGCTCAGGCGCTCAATATCGGCCGGGTCGCCGGCAGACTTGACAGACGCGCGATAGTGTCCCGGCTTCGGGATGACCGCCTTGTCCAGAGGAATTTCAGCGTCGAGAATATCGCGCGGTATTTCCAGATACGACGGGCCATATGCGCCGTTGAAGCACTCGCGCGCGGCCATGCAGATCATGTCAGCCACCCGCTCTGTAGAAAAAACACCCGACGCGAACTTAGTGATGGGCGTCATCATGTCCACATGCGGCAAATCCTGCAATGATCCCATCTTGTGCTGGGTCAGCGAGCTTTGTCCGCCAATATGCAGTATGGGACTTTCGGAGCGGAATGCGGTGGCAACGCCGGTGACTGCATTTGTGCATCCGGGACCGGCGGTCGTCACCACGCAGCCCAGCTTGCCGGTCTGGCGCGCATAGCCGTCTGCAGCGTGGGCGGCAGTCTGCTCGTGGCGCACATCGACGATGCGGATGCCCTCGTCGATGCAGCCGTCGTAGATGTCGATGATATGGCCGCCGCACAATGTAAAGATTGTGTCTACGCCTTCGGATGCCAGGGCCTTGGCAACCAGATGTCCGCCGGAAATCACATTCCCGCTCTTGTCCTTTCGCGCCAGCGTATCGGTCGCGGTATCCCTGCTAATGTCGTTCATTGTTCAAAATTCCTACAATCAAAAATAGTTGCTGTGTGTTCGCAGCAGCGTTCAGTCCAGATAGTCGACGTGCTGATGTATGTGTCTTGCAAGGTTGATGGCGTGATCCCGTACCAGCTGTTCTGCCAAGGCGGCGTTGCGCTCCTCCAATGCGCTGATGATTCGCATGTGGTCGATCACGGACTCAACGACCCGGTCACGTTCGCCGATTGTTGTCTTGCGGATGGCGCGCATATGGACAAATAGGCTGTCGGTCATCTGTTTCAGCAGCCTGCTTCGGCTCAGTTCAATGAGTCGCTTGTGAAAGCTGATATTGGCTGTCGAATATTCATCTATGCTGGCGCGCGCCTCGTTCGGACCTTCGAATGTAACAAACATGCGGCGCAGCGATTCGATCTCTTCATCGCTAGCCACTTCGGCCGCCATGCGTGCCGCTACACTCTCCAATCCGGCCCAGACGTAGACGATTTCAAGAATTTCGGCCTTCGTCTTTCGAACCACGAACGTTCCGTGGCGAGGATGGGTTTTCACCAGACCTTCCTGTTCGAGGCGCGATATCGCCTCGCGCACCGGCGTCCTGCTCACTCCAAGGCTCGTCGCCAGCATCCGTTCCTCCAGCTTCAGCGTTGCATCGTCAGAATAGATGTTCATGTCGGCAACCGCTTTCCTGATAGCGCGGTACACCACTTCCTTCAACGGCAGGGCAACCGGAATCGGGCTGAGGTTTTCGATGCTGTGCGAACTCATGGCCTTTTGCGTCGGTATGTGAACCCGTCGCGCTTTCCGATCCGGTCAAATTCCGCCATTTTCCACATCTGTCCGCACTAGCCCTGACCGGTTCCCATGCCTGAGTTGCGGCGCCTGGCTCGAGTAAACTTTTGAATCAGCGGATAGCACACCAGTGCCAGCGCAATCAGGATGCAGACCGCGGAAATCGGCCGGGTAAGAAAGATACTGACATCCCCGTGCGAACCGAGCAGCGACTGGCGCAGCGACCGCTCGGCCAATGGCCCGAGTACGATGGCAAGCACTGCAGGCGCAACCGGATAGTTCAACTTTCTCAGAAGATAGCCGACGACTCCGAATACAAGCATCAGCCACACGTCATGCATGGTCTGGGTCGGCGCATAGCCTCCGACCACGCATAAGATGTAGATCACCGGCGCCAGAATGCTGAACGGCAGCGTCAAGATTCTGACGAATATCGGGATGAACGCCAAATTGATGATCAGGGTGGCCAAATTTGCGATGTACAGCGACCCGATCAGGCCCCAGACAAATTCGGGATTTTCGGTAAAAAGAAGCGGCCCCGGCCTTAGGCCCCAGATGATCATTCCGCCCAGCAAAATGGCGGTGGTCGGGGAGCCTGGGATGCCGAGAGTGATCATCGGCAGCATGGACCCTGTCGACGCGGCGTTGTTGGCCGCCTCGGGCGCGGCTACGCCAGATATGTTGCCCTTGCCGAAACTGTCCGGATCCTTGCTGAACGTTTTCGCGAGCCCGTACGACATCAACGATGCCGGGGTCGCTCCGGCAGCCGGCAGGGTTCCGACAAAGTAGCCGAGTGCAGACCCCAAAGTCGTGGTTTTGATATAGTTCGATATATCCTTGAAGTTATTCTTCATCCTCTGCCAAGAAATGGTGACCTTGTGCACCATCACCTCTCCCTTGGTGGTCTCAAGCGTCCACAGCATCTCGCCGATGCCGTAGATTCCGATGGCAAGTACCAGAAAGTTGATCCCGTGCAGGAATCCGTCGATATCGCCGAATATCAGCCGCGGCTGTCCGGAAATAATATCAAGGCCGACAGAGGCGAGCACCAAGCCGATCAGGATGGAAAAAATCGTCTTGGGAATATCGTCCCCGCCCAGGCCGATGAATGTCGCAAAGGCCATCACCATCAGTGCGAATTCCTCAGGCGGGCCGAATTTCAGGGCGAACGATGCAAGAGGCGGAGCAAATGCGGTAAACAGGACGACCGAAATTGTCCCGCCGACGAATGACGCCACTGCAGCGGCAGTCAGCGCCCTGTCGGCATGACCGGCCTGAGCCAGAGGCCTGCCGTCAAACACTGTAGCCACAGCGGTCGAGGCGCCTGGAATTCCGAGCGTAATCGAACTGATCGCCCCGCCGTACATGGCGCCGTAGTAAATCGCCGCCAAAAAGATAATCGCAGATGTGGGCGGCACCAGAAACGTAACCGGCAACAGAATGGCAACTCCGTTTACCGATCCCAGTCCGGGCATCGCGCCGATGAGAAGACCCAGCGTACAGCCGATGATAATCATCGTGAGGTTCAGAGGCTGCATAGCGTCGGCTAAGCCGCCGGCAAGGTGAATCAGGATGTCTTCCATGGGTTATATTCCGGGGTTCTGTTTGCGGGTTCGGATTTTGCCTGCTGCGACCTTGCCGTCGAGAAAAATCGTACTTTCGTTTGCGCATTCGGGCGCCGTTTCGTAAACGGCAGTTTGATGCGGCTTCCTACTCCAAGTTTGTAATCGCTACGAGTACATCAAATCGTAGATGGGGTAGAACATCGGTTCGGTTATGGATTTGGGCAGCGGAATCTTCAGCGCCCATTCAAACAGGCAGAAAATAAATACGGGCACCGCAATCATCATAATGACAGTGACGAGCCATGAATGCCTGCCGACAAATTTCAGATAGAACAAAAGGAACAGAAAAAGCGCCACGTAGATCCCGAGCAAGTGAGTCACGACGAGCAGGAAGACGATCGATCCTGCCGAAATGCCGACGAGCATCGCCGTCTCCCGGGACATGTAGGGATCCAGATTCGTGGATTCCGGGGTAATCTTGCGAAACCAGCGGATAATTGTCGCCACGCACGCCAGCAGCATGCCTGCAGACAGCCAGAATGGCCAGGCGCCTGATCCCGGTCCTCTTTCGGGAACCCATCCAATGCGAAGTTCGGCGCTTTTGAGCATCAGGCCGATCGAGCACAGCGCAAGCACTATGGCGAATAAGAGCTCTGCAGTACGAACTGTCATTGCGTCCTCCTATATCGGGTGTCTGGCGCCAGAATCAAGATATTGCAGGCCGGTGCGGCGCCAATCGCCGCACCGGCCTGCTGTAAAGTCAAAGATCGACTGCGAGTCGGCTTATTCGCCCGTAATCGCTGACGCACCGACGCTTTCGATCAAATCCTTATGCAAGGCAATCTGATCCTGGTGGTAGGTGCCCAGATCGTCACCTGACAGCCACTGATCGCATGCCAGGCCATCGTCTGTGCAAAACTTCTGCCACTCTTCAGAGTCGAACAGCGCCTTGAAAAGATCGATGTACCATTGCTGCGCTTCTGCGGACATTCCCGGAGGACCGTTGATGGAGCGCTGCATGTAGTATTGCATGTCCACGCCTACCTCTTTCGCGGTAGGTACATCGGGATAAGCCGGAAGACGCTCTGCGGTGAATTGAACGATGGGCTTGGTTTCGCCGGCGCGATAGAACTCATTTTGCTCTGCCGGGTTGTTCACGGTAGAGTCAATATGGTTGCCGACCAGATTCTTGGCAACCGTTCCGCCACCCGGGAAAGGAATGTAAGTGACATCGTAGCCGAATTCCTTTTCCATCATCGCAGTCAGAATCGAATCTTCCTGACCGGTGCCGGTTCCGCCGACTGCCCAGGTGTTGCCGGCTGCCTTGACGGCGGCAACATAGCTGTCCAGATCAGTGATGTCTTCACGATCGCTGTTCACCCACAGGACGAAGTTGTCAACTGCCATTCGACCGATCGGGGTGAAGTTGGACACGTCAACGCCAATGCCTTTTTGAATGACAGGAGTTGTATAGAAGCTGTTCAGGGTTACCAGAATCGTGTGATCATCGCCATCTTTGTCCTGAAGGTAGCGCAGTGCTTCGGCGCCGGAACCGCCAGGCTTGTTGATCGGGATGATTGGACGCGGCGACAGGTCTTTCTGCTCGGCCAGGCCTTGCAGCAGACGTGCGATCTGGTCTGCGCCACCGCCGGCGCCGGCCATGATAATCAGCTCAATCGGCTTCTTCGGAGACCAGTCAGCCATCGCAGGCGCCTGCAACCCCAAAGAGGTGGCGACAGCGACAGCAACAAAAGCAACCGCCATCTTGGTTTTTGAAATAATTTTTAACATCAGTTAGTCTCCTCACATACGGAAGTAATTGTAGTTGGCATATGGTATACCAGATACCAAGGGCAAGGATAACATTATCCCGTGCCTGATTTCAAATTATAGGGTGTAGTTGCGAATTCAGGTGACTAAAGAAAAAGACGGTGTCGGGTGGTTATGATTCAGCATGAGCGACATGACCGGTGAATCAGGCTCGCGCCGACTCGGTGCGCGAACGGTTACGCGGGCTTGAAAATATTTGATTTCCAATAGTGCAGGCTGGCTGGCCGCCGGTATCGCATCCAAAATAACGTTGGAATGGAACCGATTGGCGGGTGTTTTCAACCGCGCGATGACGATCTGATCCGATTCGCGCAAGGTTCAAGGCATGGCATGCAGCGGTTTCGCGCCACCGGTCGACAGTTGGCGCCTGCGACCGCTTTGCGCCAGTCGCCGAACAACAATCGCAGGCAACTTTGTACAAGCTCCTATTTCCCGATTAGGCATTCGTCCTTGTATCGGAAATTGGCGGCATTCGCTACAATACCGACCTATTAGCGAGCCGCAGATGGGCAGCACAGGCAAAAGCCTCGCCATCGATAACAGTTACTGTCCCGGATTCGTCGATCATTGCTGACTTGAACCGTTATCAAACTTGCTGGCGACTATTCGGAATCTGCACAAAGCACATCGTCATGAAATTTCCCCGATCTCGACGCAAATTCATTCCACGGCCGCGAAAGCTCATTCCCAAGCCGGCGCCCCTGAGGTTGACCCGCATTGCAAGACGCGCGTCAAGGCAATCGGGGTTGATGTCGACCAATGACGTACTTGGATTGCTGAGCGGAAATGGGTTTGGACTGGGTAGAATCCTGCGTCTGCTGTCAAAAGGCCTATTTCGCCAGAAATACAGCGGCGGCGCCTACGTCATCGACGGCGATTCGATTCGCGTCAACGACGAATCAATCCGATTGCTCGGCGTCGACGCTCCGGAAATCGGCCAGATGGGCCAAAGTCCCGACGGACGCTGGTATGACCAGGGCGAACACGTCAAGGTGCAATTGATTCGGCTGATCGGCGGCAAGCAGGTGCGCGTTGAGGTTATCGCCAAGGACAAATACCGTCGCACGGTCGCGGTCGTCACCTACAACGGACTGGATATCGGCGAATGGCTGGTCAGCAACGGCTATGCGATTGCTGCGTATGACAAGCGGTATCGGGGCACGGAACGGCAGGCGAGAAGGCGTCGAGTCGGAATCTGGGGCGACGCGGTGTCCTATAATCCGCAAGATTGGAGAAACAATCGCGACAGCATGCGCACGCTCTAGCGCGGGCAGCGGCCCTGACTTGTGCGACAGGCGCTTTTCCCAGGCATCCGCTACACATTGCGTTTCACTGTGATTTGCCGGTTCTCTTGGAATCTCCAAGCACCATATAATTGCCGTTCGCAAAATGCAGTCGCGGCCATTGTCCCGCAGCGCCTGCGAGTACCGTGATCTGTCATTTCCTTGATCTCGAATTTCACTCGATTTTGCATGTTCAAATAATCAGATGATCTCAATCCGAAAAATACAAACTCTCGCAATGACGGGCGCACTCATCTTTTCTGTAGCTATTTTTGCAAGCGGCAACGGTGTCGCAATCGAAGACGCAGCACAAAACGGCGGACTTCAAAACAGCTCGTATGAATTGGGGTCCATTTGCATTGATTCCCCCTGGGCGTTCAATTCGCTCGGCAAGAACGTCGCCGCAGTGTTCATGCGGGTTAATGCACAGCCAGGATTTTCAGACCGCCTCCTAGAGGCTCATTCGCAGTCGGCAAGCAATGTCATGATTCACGACATCATTGTCAAAAATGGAATCATGCTGATGGAAGAAGCCGAGGCCGATTCATTGGAATTCGACTCCGATACCCCGTTGACGCTCAAGCCGCATGGCCTGCATATCATGCTCTTAGGGCTGGACCATGCGCTGGATTCCCACTCAAATCTTGAATTGAATCTTGAATTTGAAAAATCCGGAACGATTAAGGTTGATGTTGAAGTCCGAGAATTGACACAGGGCGCGGCCGAGCACTCGTCGGCTTGCGACTAGACTTGTACCGGATTGAATAAATGCAACAAGTTTCCAGCTAAATTCAGAAAAGTTCGAAATGGCAACGAAACGTACAATAAATCTCTTGCTTGGGCTCATCTGCCTTGTCAGCTTCGCAGTTGTAGGCGCAGTGTCCTATCAACTTTTGAACAAGGACGACCCTGTCGAAATTGAAATCGGCGGCCCGTTCGAGCTCATCAGCCATACCGGAGAAACCGTAACCGACGCAAATTACCGCGGCCGCTACATGCTGATGTATTTTGGTTTCACACACTGTCCAGCCACCTGCCCGGGCACGCTGCTGCAGATTACCGGCATATTGAATCAGCTTGAGGAGTTGGATCGCGATCAAGCTGAGAAAATCATCCCTGTGTTCATCTCGCTAGACCCTGACCGCGACACTCCTGAAGTCATCAGCGAATATATTTCGCACTTTCATAAGCGATTTGAAGGATTGACGGGCACAATTGATCAGTTGGCAGACCTGACCAATTCATACGGAAGTTACTTTGCGTATACACCGATAGGAGACGGGCAGGACTATACGGTCGATCACAGTTCGTTCCTTTATCTGATCGGTCCGAACGGCAAATATGTCACCCACTTCACTCCGAATGAGTCCAGCGATGAAATTGTAGAAGACATCGCCACGAATCTGGGCATCGGCTAGAAGCAAACGGCCCAGAAATTCGATTTTAGGTAGGTGATCAGACCCCATTTGGCCCAAATCAGTACAAATAGGGAAAGGAATGCCAGTCCCGCACTAGCGACAGTCAGTATCGCAAGCCATTTCGGAACTGACCAGATGCGGCGCGGCACCTGTTGCTGAACCCGATTCATGACAGGCCGATGTGCATATGAGTCGATTGAGTGAAATGCAATTTTGTTACGTTCGCGGCATGTCTCGTATCGACAGGCGCGTCCCCCATACTCGAAACTGAGCAGATTTTCGATGCAACCACAATTGCGTCAAACGCAATACTACTATGAATACAGAACCCTGGGAAATAATTCGCGAAATCTATGAGCGCAAGATTCCGTTTCACGGACTGCTTGGCTTGAAGGTAATCGACTTGCAAACCGATTCGCCGAAAATTGTCATTGAACATAGCGAAGAGTTCGTCGGCAATTTTATCAGAGGCAATCTGCACGGCGGAGTGATATCGAGCCTGCTGGATGTCGTTGGCGGCGCGGTTGCCTTTGTCGATATCGTTCGGCGCAAGAAATACGACAGCTCGGAGCAGATGCTCGAACAGTTTTCGAAGATGGGGACGATTGATCTGAGAATCGACTATCTGCGACCGGGTTTCGGGAAGCGCTTCATCGCAAGCGCCTATGTATTGCGCGCAGGCAACAAGGTCGCGGTCACGCGGATGGAGCTTCACAACGATGAAGACACGCTTGTCGCTGTCGGCACCGGCGCCTATATTGTCGGCTAAGCTGCTGCAATTCAGCTTCCGGCATTCGTTGCAATGGATGCCGGCGCAACAGGCGACGGTGAGGCCATGCAGAAAGTCGACGACATTTTTCTCATCTATTTGAAACCCTCCTCCCGAATGCCATTTTGACAAGACTGCCGGCGGGCATCAAATGATCGACCAGAGTTACTGCTCGTCATTTCTTGCAACTTGCGCATCAAGCAAAATCAATTCAAACCCAAATATCACAATGGTGTCAATTTTTCGAATTGAGTCTCAAAGTTTTGATAAAATATTTCAGATATGGGATCTTGTAGCCGTTTTGAGGCAAATATGGTTTCATCTCCTGCTGTTTGCGAGTTTTCGCGAAATAATCATCGTTACGCATAATGTAGTATTTCGACGCCGACTCTAATACCGTGGAAAAATCCGCAAAACACATCTTTTCTTGGCAGTTTGAGTCCGACGGCGAAGACGACCCGACGATAGAGCAAAGAGTCAGTACCGGTGAAATTCTGGCGAGGGCCAGAAACGAACACGGACTCGGAGTCGATCAGATCGCCGATCTGCTCAGACTTCCCGTCGCAGTCATCGAGTCAATCGAAAACAGCAATTTCCACGAACTGCACGGAAAGACCTATGCAACCGGCTATGTCCGTGCCTATGCAAATCAACTCGGCCTCAACTCTGACGAGTTGATTGAAAATGACCCAGAACTCGGGATGGTGCCCTACTCCCAGATGCCGCCCTGCGTCTATCAGCCGTCGCGAAGCGCCGCCCGTTCGAGTCGCCGAACCGTCTATATGGGCGGAATCCTGCTGCGAAGCTTCTTAGGAATCGCAGTGATCGCCGTACTGGCCGCAATCTGGATGGAGCGCTCCACCATGGTCGAGTGGTGGCAAACCAGTTTTGGCACCCCGACCGAAATTGAACTGCCTAGCACTCCCGCCGAAAATGATTCATTGCCGAACGCATCTCAGCCGTCAAGCGACAGCCTGCTGTCATAATTTGAATTGATTTGATTCGCTGTATTAGCAGATCTGGCGACTGCCCGATTATCGGACAGGATTGGTCAGCACTGCAGGAGCTGACGCTTTCGCCCTCCGTCGCCGACGCTCTTCCAAGGGAATAACCAGTATCGCCGTCAAAGGCGGAACCATAAACAGCGTCAGCAGTGCTGAAAGCGACAGACCGCCGATGACAACCGAGCCAAGACCGCGATATAGCTCCGAGCCGGCTCCGGGAAACAAAACCAGCGGCATCATTCCGAAAATGCTGGTGAAAGTCGACATGAATATGGGCCTGATTCGATTCCTTGTCGCCTGAATGATCGCCTCGCCGCTGTCGTATCTGCCGCTTCGCATGTTCTGCAGCGATGTGTGCACCAGCAAGATCGCATTGTTCACCACAATTCCGATTAGAATCACGAATCCGAGCAGTGTAAGCATGTCCAATGGCTGGTGAACATAGGTATTCAATACAGCGAGTCCGGCGACCCCGCCAGCGGCAGCGACCGGAACCGCGAGCAAAATTATCAGCGGATAGGCAAAACTCTCGAACAGTATCGCCATAACCAGATAGACGATGACCAGGGCAACCAGCAAATCGATCACCATTGCATTCCAAGTCGCATTCAGCGCATTGGCCGTGCCGGACAGCGCAAATCTTATGTTTGGAGGGACACCCTCGTCCTGCAGCGGCGCAACCACTTCACTTTGAATCAGTTCAATCGCCTCTTCTATGGTGATCGCCGAAGAAGGACGAATCTCCAGCGTAATGGTTCGAAGCCGTTCGCGGTGACGAATCTCTGTCGGACCCGCGGTAATATCAATATGTGCAATTGAACCGACCGGAACAATTCTTCCTGCCGGCGTCACGACGGGAAGATTTTCAATCTGCTGAGTTGCGGTAATCGTATCGCCCGCTCCAAGCAGGGTGATGTCAGTCTGACGACCCTCATACATCGTCTTATCGATGCGCAGTCCGTCATTGAACACATCTACGGCAATACTCAAATCCATTGCCGACAAGCCATTGTCC
The DNA here is from genome assembly GCA_965214615.1 of Arenicellales bacterium. GTDB lineage: Bacteria > Pseudomonadota > Gammaproteobacteria > Arenicellales > JAJDZL01 > CBDAUN01. The sequence continues at coordinate 1,036,731 of OZ243952.1, read as the reverse complement.
GCCAGCCGCTCCCGGTCCGGAATGATCCGCAATTCCGGCACGCCAAGCTCCAAGCCGGGATTCGGACGAAATTGATGCCCTTGCGAGCGCGGCATGACTTGAAGAATCTTTCCTGCCGCCCGCGTCGCCACCGCAAGAACATCGTCCAGGGAAGCGCCCGAAATGTCGAGGTCGATCTTGCGTCCAGCACCGATTCCGCGGCCGAAAATCGACGGCTGACTCATGAATCCGTACGTCCCAGGCTCGCTGAAAACCGGAGTCTGCATGATCGGGATCAATTCTGTGACTCGTTCCGGGTCCGATGAAATGCCGCCTACGAACATCATCGATCGCGTGGAAACAAAGAAAAATCGCTTGATGGCGGGCGCTCCGTCAGGGGGGCCGCCTGAATCGTGCTCCGACTCCCAATAGGGTCGGATTGCGTTTTCGATCTTTCCGGCGATCTGAGTCGTGGTTTCAAGGTTGTAGCCCGGCGGCGGAACGATCAGGCCAAAGATCAGATTGTTGTTGCCTTCCGGAAGATATTCCAGACTCGGCAGGAATCGCAATGCTAAAACGGCCGCCGCAAGCGACACCGCGCCAACCCAGACGAACGCCATCAGCCGGTAGCGAATCAGCAGACGCGTGAACCGGTCAATCAGCTCGATAAAGCTTCCGGCGAGAAAATCCACTCCCGGTATGCGCATGCGAACGATGCTCCGGTCAGCATCGGCGTCCTTGAACAGAGCGCTGGACAGTGCCGGAATGACAGTGACCGACACGAGCAGCGACAGAAGGACTGCCACTGAAATTGCAACGGCGATATCGCGAAACAGCTGCCCGGCCTCAAGATCTGAAATCAGAATCGGAATAAACACCATTACCGTGGTCAGCGCTGACACGAAAACCGCGCCCCAAACCTGCTGCGCTCCGCGTATTGCAGCCGCTCGGGCCGATTCGCCCCGTTCTCGCAATCTGAAAATGTTTTCCAATATCACGATCGCCGCGTCCACGACCATGCCTACCGCAAACGCCAGGCCAGCAAGCGAAACCACGTTGATCGACCGTCCCAGCATGGCCATGGCGACAAATGCACCGACTATGGATACGGGAATGGCGATGGACACGGTCAGCGTAGCCCTGAATGAGCGCAGAAACAGCATCATCATCAAAGCAGCCAGCACCCCGCCGATCCAGATGTTCTGCTGCACCAGGTTTATTGAAGAATTGATGTAGACCGTTTCGTCGTAGACCTGCTCGAGTATCAATCCGCTGCCGGCCAATTGGTTTTCCTGCAAGTCCTTAACCGCTTCGCGAATGCCCTCCATGGTCTCGATCACGTTGGCGCCGGTTTGACGGGTGGCGTTGAACGGGATGGCAGGCTCGCCCAAAGTGCGGATAATGGCCGTCGGGTCCTTGTGCGAAGTACGTATTTCCGCAATATCGCTCACCGTCACGCCGCCGGACCGTCCTCCGGCAAATTCCGTCGAAGAGCGTATGACAATGTCCGCTACCGCTTCGATGCTCTGCAATTGCCCTTCGGAGCGCACGATGTAGCGACGCTTGCCCTCTTCCACATCACCAGCCGAAAGCGATACATGGGCATTGCGCAGGGAACGGATGACATCGGTAACCGTGAGTTGAAACTGTGCCAGACGCATCGGTTCTATGATGATTTGAATTTCCGGATCGCTTCCTCCGTAGACGGTCACCTCGGCAACACCTTCGACACGCTCGATTCGCTCTTTGATCACGTCTTCGACGAATTGTCCGTATTCATGAATCGGTCGATTGTTGCCTGTCTCGCGGATTAGCGAAAACCATGCAATCGCCTTGTCGTCGCTGCCTGCGGTATTCAGCTGAGGCGATCCGGCTTCATCCGGATAGTCCGAAATCCGGTCAAGGCGATTCGATACGAGAAGCAATGCCTTGTCCATATTGGTGCCGACATCGAACTCCAAAGTGATCCGGCAACGGCCTGACTCTGCCCGACCGGTAATCTGCCCCAGGTTCTCCAGACCCGCAAGCTCCTCTTCCTGGGGATTTAGGATTTCACGCTCTACCTCGGCAGGTGCGGCACCCGGCCAATGGGTCACGATCGTGATCACCGGCCGGTTCACGTCCGGAGCGAGCTGAATCGGAATCGACTGAAGCGCCACGACGCCAAATAGCACGATCATCAAAACGACCGAGACAACCGCTACCGGGCGTGCCACTGCAAGTGCAATTAAACTTGAGGATCCTTCCTTCATCACATGGGGTTAGACAAACCAAGTGGCTTAGAGTTAAATTTAGGCAGGCTTGGGTCCGATGCAGCCGAGAATTCTCGGCTTGGCGGATTCAAAACAATTATACGACTTCCCTTGCTCAAATAATTCATACGTGAAATCTCACAGCAGTTCTCACTTTCAAGTGTTCATCGTTTTGCACAAACGATTGAATATTGCAGACTTGTTTTGCCCTCGAATCAGCGGCCCTCATGAAACGTCAGTATTGTGAGTTTTTCGCCGCCGGAACACAGCGCACCAGTTTTTCAAACGCAATCCCAACGGGCGGGGGCTCGAAGTCGATTTGGGCATCACGGAAAACAAGCAGCCTGTTTGCGCGATAGAGTGCAAGCTCGATTTCAATGGCAATTCCAAGAACTTGATGTGCTTCAAGTCAAAATATCCTGAATGCGATGCATTCCAAGTTCATCCATCCGATCTTCAGGAATTCATTGCCAAAGATGACATTCTCGTGGTCCATTGGAAAAGCTTGCTTCTGGATTACGGAAATTATCTCGCCAATTCCGAACCTTGAGATTCAAACCAGGTCGATCGGCCTTCGGAATGACATTCCATCTGCTGGAGCAGGAGGCTTCCCTAGGATGTGTACAGATTGACAGCTTCCGCAACATGCTCAAATAAGTCGCAAATCACATTCGGCACTGGCGGTCGATTTGCACTGTCGGTTGCGCCGAACGACCTCGAAATCGCTACTCCTCAAGGCCGAATCTGCTGGTCCGATCCGAGGGCTGAATAGTAATCGGAAAATCCGCTTCCGGCATCGCACACCTTCAACAGGCCTGCCGACGGTTCGCGTGCACCCAAATCCTGCGCGCAGGAGCGCTCGATGCACCGTAAGACCTGCTTTGCGCCAATTTGATCCGCGTAGTACATCAGGCCGCCGCGCCAACGCGGAAATCCATAGCCGTACACAGACACAAGATCAACATCCGAAGCTGAACGCGCAATCCCCTCATCGAGAATGGAGCACGCCTCGTCTATCATGACACACACTAGCCGCGTACGGATTTCATCTGGCGCAAAGCTGCGTCGCCTGACTCGCGCACGGCGCGATTCAGAGACAATCAACGCCTCCACCTCGGGGTCTTGCGCTTTCAGTCCGCCGCCCGGATACCTGTACCATCCTGCCTTCGCCTTCTTTCCGAGACGACCCATTCTGACAAGAGTGCCGAGCATTCGAAATGATCCGCCGAGCGCCCCGCGGCCCGGGATTTTCCGCTTAAGATTCGCATAGGCGATATCTATCCCAGCAAGATCCTGCACCTCGTAAGGCCCCATGCGGTAGCCGAAATCGACCATTGCCCTGTCAATCTGATAGGGGCAGGCCCCTTCGATCAGCATCATATTTGCTGATTCGCGATATCTGGCAAGTATCCGGTTCCCGATAAAGCCGTCGCAGACCTTTGCCAGAACGGGCACCTTGCGAACTCTGGCGGCCAGCGCAAATGCGGTCATTAGCACATTGTCGCGCACATCATCGGTGCGTATGATCTCGAGCAGTTTCATCATGTGAGCCGGATTGAAAAAATGCAATCCGACAACACGTCCCCGATCATCAAGAACAGAGGCGATCTCATTGACGTCGAGATATGAAGTATTCGTCGCTAAAACTGCCGACTCCGGCATACAGCGCTGCAATGCTGCAAAAACCGATTTTTTCGCCGACTCGTCTTCGATCACAGCTTCAATCGCCAAATCGGCCGGGCTCAAGTTTTCACAGCCGACCACCGTTGTGATGCTGCGCTCGCCCCGCTGCGCGTCGTCCGGCGAGAGCAGTTCTCGATCGACCGCAGATTTGAACAGCCCGGAAATTAGGGTCTCCGCCGATGCCGCGGCATGGCTGTCAACCTCGGCAATCTCGACACGCACGCCGCTTCGCTGCAGCAAGTACGCAATCGACGACCCCATCGTGCCTCCGCCGACAACAGCGGCGCTACGCACCGGCAACGGGGTGCATTCAGCGATCGAATCCGGTGCAAGCGCTCCGCTTTCGGCGCGATGCAAATGACCAATGGCAGAATCGCGCCGCGAGTCTGGCAATGCGGTTTGCGAATCCGCGTCAGTCATAGAGTTGCCGGTTTTATCCCGACAGGAATCGCTGACGGATGCTGCGCCGATTCGCGCATCTGCAAATCCATAATCACCACGCCGAATGCCGGTCTAGCGGGGCGTTTCAGCGACATCGTCACCAGGATGCGCCGAATCGGACGACATCAGCCGTCCGACACGTTCGCGCAGCGTTTCAAACGAAGTGACCAGCGCAGGAACAATAACCAGCACGAGAACCGTGGAAAACGCAAGTCCGAAAGAAATCGAGACCGCCATCGGAATCAGAAACTGCGCCTGCGTCGACTTTTCAAACAGCAATGGCATCAACCCGACCACAGTCGTGACGGACGATAGCACCACAGGTCTCAGTCGTCGTTTTGACGCTTCAATCATCGCCGACTTGGACTCCATGCCTTGAGCGAGATTCTGCTTGTATCGCACAATCAGGACAATGGCATTGTTCACAACAATGCCAGACAGTCCGATCAGTCCGAAAATGGTGATGATCGAAATTTGCAGGCCAAGAATGTAGTGTCCCCATGCGGCACCTACGATGCCAAACGGGATGGTCACCATGACAAGAATCGGCCAGACGTAGGATCCGAACACCCACGTCAGCGTCAGATAGATCATAAGCAGCGCAATTGCCGCTCCAAGCTGCATCGCCTGCTCGGTTTCAGCCTGTTCGACAGTCGATGAGCCGTAGACCCACTCGACACCGTACTTTTCGACAATTTTAGGGAGTGTGTCGGCTTCCAAGTCCGCAAGCACTTCGCGCGCATTGTTGCTTGCAGCATCGACTTCCCCTGTCACCTCGATAGAAAACGTGCCGTTTTTGTGATACAGCGTATCAAACCCCCTGTCCCACTCGAACGTGACAACGTCCGAAAGAGGAACAGACCGGCCGGACGCCAATGTAATCGAGATATTCTCCATCGCGCCAAGAAAGTTTCTCTCCGCATCAGGCAGTTTCGGGACCACATCAATCTCATCCAGCTTGGAAGTAAACGATTGGAGCGCATCGCCCTCAATTCCTGAACGCAATTGCCTGGAGATCTCACTCACGGTAAGCCCCAGCGCCTTGCCTTTGGAGGTCAGCGACATGACGCGCTGCTGATACCCGTAGCTGGTATCGTCCTTGACCCCGTAGACGCCGTCCAAAGACCTCAGGTGCTCGGTGAATTCGACAGCCGCGCGCTTGACAGTTCCAGGCTCCTCACCGCTGAAATAGATTTCGATATCCGAACCTCCGGGACCGGCTGACGGTGTAAACACAATGAGATTTTCCAGTCCCGGGACAAGTTCAAGCTTGTCTTCCCAATGGCGCAGGAATTGCGTCACCCGGACTTCCCTGGTGTCGGCGCCAATCAGTTCCACCACGATCGAGCCATGCTGATTGCCATTGATTTGCGACTCATTTGCTCCAACAATTGCTCCATGCCGAATGAAATACGAGGAAATCAGTCCCTCGCCCAATTCCTGTTCGGTTTCGAGCAGTTCTTGCTCCGCATGCGACAGGAATCGGTCAATTTCATCTCTAGGGGTGCCGGCAACAAAGCTCACGTTGGCAAAAATCCTGTCCAGCTCCGGCGTAGGGAAAAAGGTGTACTGCAGCCTGCCCGAAGAAATCAGTCCCACGGTAAGAATCAGCGCGGCCACAGCGGTCGACATGGTCAGCACCGGCCGGTTGATCGAAGCGGTGAGCAAGTCCGTGAATATACCGTCCCTGAAACGGGAGTACAGATTATCAAACGCCTGGGAGAACCGGGACGGCTCCTTTCCGCGAATGCGCTTGAACGAATGGTTCAGATGCCCCGGCAGAATGAAGAATGCCTCGATCACAGACAAGGTGACGACGCAGACAACAACCAGTCCGAGACTCGACATGATCGATCCCATAATGCCGGGAACGATCGCTACCGGAGTGAACGCAAAAATTGTCGTTGCCGACGCAGCAATGATGGGCAGGAACATGTGGCGCGATGCCCGCTGCACGGAATCGGCTGAACTTGAACCTTGCTTGAAGCGACGCAGCGCATCTTCGCCCACGACAATTGCGTCATCGACAATGATGCCCAGCGTCATGATGAACGCGAACATGGTCACCATGTTCAACGACCCGCCGAACAAGTAGAGCAAGCCGGCAGCGCCTAGGATGGAAACCGGTATTCCGGCTGCAACCCACAAGGCCAGGCGCATGTTGAGAAATACAAACAGTACGCCAAGAACCAGCAGCAGTCCGGCAGCGCCGTTTTTCAACAGCACATCGAACCGGCCTCGCAGCGCAATCGAACGGTCATCGTGAATGAACAGGCTCACACTCGGTGGAATCGTTGCCGTGCGCATCTCGATCCAGTCGTATAGAATCTGCGTACTCTTCAACGTATCGGCGGATTGCGACCGCTTAAGCCCCAGCAGAGCAGCCGGCCTACCCTGGAATCGGACAAACACCTGATCCGATTTCGGGCGGCGCTTTATGTCGGCTATGTCGCCCAGCTTAATCAGGCTGCCGTTTTCGTCAGCAACGATCGGTATGTCCTCAAATGCGATCTGGCTGCGCCTTTGCTGAACAAACCTCAGCTGGCGGGCCGCGTCATCACGACCCAGAATCCCGACTGGAGCATCAAGGGAGGCAGCGCGAATTCTTTCGCCAACCTGCTTCAGATTCATTTGAAGCTCGCGCAGGCGCTCGCTTGAAATCAGGATTGATATTTCCTCATCAGGCAATCCGGAAATGTCGATTTTTCCAATTCCGGAAGCCAGCAACTCTTCGCGGTACCTGTGCGCAACCGTACGTAATTGATCAGTATGCTCGGCTGTTACGATGAGCGTTGCTATCGGCTCGAACTGATCCACTTGAATGACTTCGGGCAGTTCTGCGTCTTCGGGCAGCGAGGATGCGGCAAGATTGACAATCTGCTTGGCATCGTCAACTGCGCCGCCAATGTCCGCTCCATCGTTGAATTCAAGAATGATCCGCGATTTTCCGCTGCGCGAATGGGAACTTATAAACTTGAGATTGTCCATATTCTTCAGGTCAAGCTCAAGGCGATTCGTTATTGATTGCTCAACATCTTCCGAGGACGCGCCCGGCCACGTGGTTTCCACGGTTGCAAATGGCAGCGCAAAGGTGGGAAAGAACTGAAAATTGATCCGGTTCAGCGCAGCAATGCCCAGGCCGACGATGATCAGCATAAGGACATTCATCGCCACCGGGTGGGTCGCGAATATTTCAAGCAGTCCCTTTCGTTCCATAATGTTCTAATTGTCAGTGCCGCAAGGCATGCGCGGGCGAGCCGATGCCGGAATCTGCAAACTTTGTCAATGTCGTGCGAATATCAAACACCATGGACTGTGCCGGCACGGACCGAGGACGACTGCGAGCTGACCTTGCCTGCATGATGCATGCATGCCGCAATACCGAAGCATCAGGCTGCGTGCAGCTTGACATATTCGAAATCGCCCGGCTTGTTGTCTACGCCGTAGCTTGGAGGCGAAATCCAGTTCGCATACTGCCCTGGCTCGCGGCACGGTTTCATGAGCGAGTGCACGTAGTCCGAATCCGACGCATCGGGGAGCCAGTTCCCCTGGCTGGCCTTGTACGCCTGCGGCGAAATGAGGTTGCCATCGACATCGATCGGCTGTTCGGCAAACACGCCGATTTTTCGATTGAACCCCTCATGGGGAATCTTCAGTTCGAACTCAATGCCGGATCGCCTGATATGCCTGTTCCAGCGCTTAACGCCGCCGCCAGCGTCGCGCCTGTAGTCATCGCGAAGCCGCATGTTGATCGCCTTCAGCGCCGACACCTCGGTTTGCCTGATTCGACCGTCAACCAACTGGCGCACGGGGTACGTCGCATCCGCGAGCCTGTGGTCATCGTCAATCTTGTTTTCGCGGTAGCGGCCCTTGATGCCTGCATTGAACGCATTCGCCGCATTGGTCGACACCTCGCCGCCGAACAGGTCCAGAGAGATCGAATAATGAAAATTCAATTTCTTCTGCATCGTAGGAAGATCGATCACTCCCAGATCGCGAACCCTGCCGATGTCGTAAGGGTCATCGATTCCTGCCTGATTCATCGCTTCGCAGGTTCGCTGAATGATTCTTGCAATGCCGGTTTCGCCGACAAACATGTGGTGCGCCTCTTCGGTCAGCATGAAGCGACAGGTGCGAGACAACGGGTCGAACCCGGACTGGGCGAGAGACTCAAGCTGCATCTTGCCGTCGCGGTCCGTGCAATACGTAAACATAAAGAACGACAGCCAGTCGGATGTCGATTCGTTGAATGCCCCAAGTAGACGGGGCTTTTCCTCAGACCCGGAACGGCGCAGCAACAACTCGTCGGCCTCCTCGCGGCCGCTGCGGCCAAAATACTTGTGCAGCAAATAGACCATCGCCCAAAGATGCCGCGCCTCCTCGACATTGACCTGAAACAGGTTTCGCATATCGTACAGAGACGGCGCAGTCAGTCCCAGCAGGCGCTGCTGCTCCACTGAGCCGGGCTCGGTATCCCCTTGAATCACAATCAGCCGCTGCAGCATCGCCCGATATTCTCCCGGAACCTCCTGCCATGCCGGCTCTCCGGCGTGCTCTCCGCATGGAATTGTTCGATTTTCAATTTGCGGAGCAAGCAGAACTCCCCATCGATATTCGGGCATCTTGACGAATTTAAATTGCGCCCAGCCTTTCGGATTCACCGAAACCGCTGTACGCAAATAGATCAGCGACTTCTGAAATTGTTCCGGAATCAGGCTGCACCACCATTGCTTGAACCCCGGATGCCACCTCTCCAGGCCCTTCAGCACCCGTCGGTCCGAGGACAGCCCGACATTGTTCGGTATGAGCGAGTCGTAGTCTACATTGTGCATGGCATTGAATTTTCTTGAATGAATCGGGCTGGCGGGTTCGTCTAAGGAATTTTACAATGCACGGCGTGCCGCGCACGCTGCGATTCAATGACATGTTCAGTGTCGAGACAATAGCAATCGCCTGATCAGTTCAAATCCGCGATATGCGTCAGCCGGAAACTGCAGCAACATTCAGCGACGGCGTAACCGAATCCATTGAGTTCACACGACATAGCCCACCGGACAGAAATGTGCGACTAAACCCTGCGCATATCGAAGGAGCCGCGAATTCCAGTGCCGTATCGCTGCAAGGCCCCTGATTCGCCTACTGCATTCGGACGCTGAAATATCCAATTCTGCCACGCAGTAAGCCGTCCGAATATCCTGGTTTCCATGGTTTCCGGACCGGCGAATCTCAGATTCGCCTCCATTGCCGTCATGGCGTCTGGCGAAAAGCTGGCCCGCTCTTCCAAAAAGATGCGCACCTCGTCGTCCCAGTCAAGATCATCAAATGCTTCGGTAATCAGTCCAAGACGCACGGCCGCGTCGGCATCCAAAGGCTTGTTTGCATGGCTTTCGACTTCAGCAACAAGTTCCGGCTCTCCCAGGAACCGCGTCTGCAGCCGGGTCAGGCCGTTCGCCATAGGATAGGATCCGAAATTGCCTTCCGTCAGTAGAATCGTCGCCAATGGCCTGCTGTCGCCTTCGAATTCGCCATCCATCATGTATGACCGGTCGACAGCCCAGAGCAATTCGGCCAGCACGCCCGCGAAGCAGGAACCGTGGCCAACGAGCGCCACCAATGACCGAGACGTCATATCGATGCGCTTGAGCAGCCGCTTCCAGTAAAGCAGAATCTCATTCGACAGCCAGTTCGTATCGCGGTTTCGAATGAGAAACCGCTCGTGATCGGCGGCCAGCTGCGGGTCACCGTGCGTTTCAAAGACGATCACGCCCAGTTCCAACTCGTTGAATCGCAGGTGCAGTATCGCGTCCTCCAATTCCCGCGCACAGCGCAAAACCCAGGCTTCGGCGCCTTGGCGATGCAACTCCCCGACGTCACCAGGCGCAGCTTCGCGCGGTCCGGCAATCGCAATGGTCGCCTTGCGCAATTCGCGGTCTGCCTTCACCCGCACCGTCGAATATTCCAGCGAGCCGTCATCTAGGAACTTCCTCTCAATCGGGGTCAGGCCTATCCCTTCCGGCACCTGATTCGCCTTTGACGCTGCGGCAATCTGTTTCGCCCGGTCTGATACAAACTCGTCGAATTCGGAATTCGGCACCACACGGTCGACCAATCGCCACTTTTGCGCCCGTTCGCCCTTGACACCCTCTTCAAACGAACAAAAGACATCCGCCAGATCGCGGCGCACTTTCCTTTTGTCGGTGATCCGCGTCAAGCCGCCGGTGCCCGGCAATACGGCAAGCAACGGCACTTCGGGCAGCGAAACAGCGGTAGACCCGTCGTCCACCATGTAGATTTCATCGCATGCAAGCGCCAATTCGTAGCCGCCCCCGGCGCAAGAGCCCCGGATTGCAGCAAGATAGTGCTGCCCTGATTCCTCGCCAGCGGCTTCCAGCGCATTGCGCGTTTCATTGGTAAACTTGCAAAAATTCACCTTGTGCGCGTGGCTCGCGCTGCCAAGCATTCGAATATTCGCACCCGCGCAAAATACTCTTTGCTTGCCGGACTGAACCACGACCGCGCCGATTTCAGGATGCTCAAAGCGCATGCGCTGCACAATGTCGGCCAACTCTATGTCAACTCCGAGATCGTACGAGTTCAACTTCAACTCATAGCCGTCGAAAAGACCGCCGTCCTCGTCCACCTGCATGTAAATCTTGGCGACCTTGCCGTCGCGCTCGACGCGCCAGTGCCGGTATTGGCCGCTGTGTACTTGAAAATCAATTCGCATGCATGTCCTGATTGAGTCGGTGAATATGAATTAGAGTGACTTGCAGCTCCAAAGTCTGTCGCAACTCAGGGAGCCGCAGTGCAAAATTCAAGCCGTTCGACAAACCTTCCGATCGCATCGAGCAAGCGATGCGGCTGCTCCCTTTGCGGCGCATGGCCGCAATCGTCCATCAGCACTACCTGCGGCGGAACCCTAAGGCGCGCTCTTAACTCGTCAATTTGCGCAATCGTGCCATATGGGTCGCGTTCTCCCTGGATTGCCAGAACCGGAACCGCTATTGTATCAATCGCGTCTGAAACGCTCCAATTTTCGAAGCGCCGGTCAAGCCACGCATCGCACCAGCCGTAGAATGCATTGTCCACATCATCATGATATGGTTTAAGTTTTTCTCTTAAGTTTCCGTATATATAGTCTTTTTTTGTTTTTGATATTGATTCGAGTCCCACTTTCTCGGCAAAGAAATGGGGTGCAATCAGTATGACTCCTGCGACCCGGGGGTCTGCTGCGAGTCCGGCATGAACGGCCGCGATCGTCGCGCCGTCGCTGTGGCCGAGCACGATTGCGCTGCGCAGGCCCGCCGCGTCAAGCACCTTGGGAAGCACATCGATGGCCTCAAGCGTCATGTAGTTCAAGGGCCGTGGCAACCGTGCTGCGCTCGATCGTCCGTAGCCTGCGCGGCTGAATGCGAAGACCCGGCATTCGCAATGCGAGGCAAGCTTGGAGGGAAAGTCCTTCCAATGCGACACGCTGCCAAGTCCTTCGTGCAGCATGACAATGACAGGCGATTCACCTGGCTGCGGACCATGCGACGCAAACTCAAGCCGGCGGCCGTCAATGTTCAGGAAGCCGCTGTCGGGCAGCCCCCGGCCGGTTTCTGTCATTCGCGCAGCTTGAACCGTTGAATCTTCCCGGTCGATGTCTTCGGCAGATCATCAACGATCTCGATCCAGCGCGGATACTTCCAGTTTCCGATCTGCGCCTTGACGTGCTCGATCAGTGCATTTCGAATACCGCGGCTGTCGGCGCCGTCTTTCAATACGACGAAGGCTTTGGGCTTTTCGAGTCCCTCGCTGTCGCACGCCGATACGACGGCCGCCTCCAGCACGGACGAATGCGAAGCGAGGCTTTGCTCCACCTCGAACGGGGACACCCAGATGCCCGACACCTTGAACATGTCGTCTGTTCGCCCGCAATAGACAAACCGACCGTCATCGCGGCAAGTGTACTTGTCTCCGGTCCTGGTCCATCGCCCTTCGAACGTGCTTCGACTCTTTGCTCGTTGGTTCCAGTAGTCAAGGGCGGACGAATCGCCGTCAACGAGCAACTCTCCGACTTCGCCTGGCGGAGCACTTGCGCCGGATTCGTCAACCAGCCGGAATTTGTATCCGGGCACCGCCGTACCCGAGGTGCCGTAGGCGACACTCCCGCTTCGATTGGAGAGAAAAATATGCAGCATTTCGGTCGAACCTACCCCATCGAGTATTTCGCACGAAGACAGGCGTTCCCACGATTTGCCCACCTCTTCGGGCAAAGCTTCGCCCGCCGAAATGCAGCGCCGCAGATTGGCATCCAAATTGAATTTGCCGCTATCGAGTTGACTGTTCAAGGCCGCATACAAAGTCGGCACCGCATAGAAAATACTGGGTTTACGGGTATTGAGCACATTGACAACTGAATCCGGCGTCGGCCTGCCGTTGTAGAGCAGCGCCGTCGCACCGACCGACATCGGAAAAGTCATCGAATTACCCAGTCCGTAGGCAAAAAACAGCTTTGCCGCGGAAAAAACCACATCATCGGCTTCAATATTGAGAATCTGTGCGCCGTAGGCATCCGCTGTGAATCTTAGATTGCCATGCGCATGCCGCACGCCCTTGGGCTGGCCTGTGGAACCTGACGAATACAGCCAGAACGCGCATTCATCTGCGACAGCTTCAAGCGTTTCAGAAGGCAGGCACTGATCAAGCTCGGCATCGAAGTTGATGTATTGTCCCGAGTCGTTTCCAATTACGAAAATCTTTTCAAGATGGGTCAGGCGGTCGATAATCGGTTCTATGGCAGGTACAATCTCGCTAGACACGAAAAGCGCGCGGGCGCGGCTGTCCTGCAGTATTGCGACATAGGCATCCGGTGGCAGCATGGTATTGATTGCCACAGGTATTGCGCCGCACTTTAGGCTTCCCCAGAAAATTACAGGGAATTCAAGCTGATCCAGAACAAGCATCGCGACCCGATCTTCGCGCCTGATTCCGTGCGTGGCGAACAAATCTGCCATCAGGCTGGAGCGGCGCGCAAGCTCTTCGTAGGTCATTTGCCGCCCTTGTCCGAATGCCTCGATAAACGCCGGCTTCGATTCGATCGGAGTTCCTAGATGGCGATCGACGAAATAGTGCGCCGCATTCTCGTTGTGTTTCATAGGGGAATGCCTCGATTTAAATTCCAACGCCGATCAACCACACCTTCAATTCGTCGCAAAAATACTGCAAGTCGATTCGATGCTGATATATTGATTTGGCATCGCCTATTGTAAATTGGAGAAGAGTTGAAATTGGATTTGAATGCCGATTCGCGGCAATTTGGCGAACATGCGGCGATTATTGTCGCTGCATCCGCTGTGCCGCGGGGTCCCCAATCATTGCTGCATGCACGACAGGGCCCGTACGGCTTTCAGTAGATTTCTTGCCATCAGACATGCCGGAAATCAAGTACAGAAACTCCAAGCCGATCCTTATCGCCGGTGGCGGAATCGGCGGCTTGGCTGCCGCAATGGGCCTTGCTCAAAAAGGATTCAAGTCGGTCGTTTTTGAAAAATCCGCACAGTTCAAGGAAATCGGAGCGGGCATTCAGCTTGGACCGAATGCGTTTCACGCATTCGACTATCTTGGCATCGGCGATTCCGCACGAAAGATGGCGGTCTACATCGACAGCCTCAGACTCATGGACGCGACTACCGGCGAACAGATTGCGCGGATCCCTGTAGACGGTGAATTCCGACGTCGATTTCGCAATCCCTATGCGGTTGTCCACCGCGGCGACCTGCACAAGATATTTTTCGATGCGTGCAAAGCGAGCCCGCTGGTGGAACTTCGCGCCAACTGCGCCGTATCCGGCTTCGAACACAGCGATGGCGGCGTCGATGCGGTCTTGGAATCGGGCGAGCATATCGCCGGAGAAGCGCTCATCGGCGCAGACGGACTGCGGTCTGCGGTTCGAAAACAGCTGATTGGCGACGGTGAACCGCGTATTTCCGGACATACGACCTACCGGTCCGTCATTCCAGCCGAATTCATGCCTGAACAGTTGCGGTGGAATGCCGCCACTCTCTGGGCAGGCCCGAAGTGCCACATCGTACACTACCCCCTGTCACATTGGAAGTCATTCAATCTCGTCGCCACATGCCATAATGATGCGCCTGAGCCGGCAGCCGGCAAAAGTGTCACTCATGACGAGGTTCGCAAAGGGTTTGAACATATCAGTGCGGTCGCGCAGCAAATTATTGAACGCGGCAGCAACTGGAAGCTCTGGGTATTGTGCGATCGGGAGCCGACAAGCGCATGGGTGGACCGACGAGTGGCACTGCTTGGCGATGCCGCGCATCCGATGCTGCAGTATTTTGCCCAAGGTGCGTGCATGGCTTTGGAAGATGCCGTGTGCCTGGCTGACGAAATAGCCGAAAGAGAAGGCGATTTTGCCGCAGCATTGCCGAACTATCGCGATCGCCGCTATCTTCGCACTTCGAAGGTGCAGCTGATGTCGCGACTGATCGGTGATCACATCTATCATCCCGACGATGCCCATGCCGATCTGCGCAATAGAATCATGCAGCGCAAATCAGAATCCCAGTGGTGCGACACTCTTGCCTGGCTCTACGGCTCGACAGGACTGGAAGGGGCGGTCGAATAGGGAGGCCGGTCATGAGCGAAGCGTTTATCTGCGATTACATCAGAACTCCGATCGGCCGCTACGCGGGCGCACTGTCTTCGGTACGCACCGACGATCTGGCCGCATATCCGCTCAAGGCGCTGCAGCAGCGGAACCCGCACGTCGATTGGGAATCGATTGACGACGTCATACTCGGTTGCGCAAATCAGGCAGGCGAGGACAACAGAAACATCGCCCGCATGGCGGTGCTGCTTTCCGGACTTGCGACGACAACTCCCGGAGTCACTGTCAACCGGCTTTGCGCGTCCGGCATGACCGCTGTCATCGACGGTGCAAGAGCGATCAAGTCGAATGAAGCGGATCTTGTCATCGCCGGAGGCGTCGAAAATATGTCGCGCGCGCCGATGGTGGTGCCTAAGGCGGACACGGCTTTTTCGCGGAACGCGCAGATTTACGACACCACGCTCGGATGGCGCTTCGTCAATCCGGCAATTGAAAGTCAATACGGTGTCGACTCAATGCCGGAAACCGGCGAGAACGTCGCTGAACAATACCGCATCAGCCGTCAATGCCAGGACCGGTTCGCTCTTGAAAGCCAGAACAAGGCGATTGCCGCCCAATCCGGCGGCAGACTTGCAAAGGAGATCGCGCCCGTCACCTTCTCTGCGCGAAAGGCCGGCAGCACTACCGTCGACACCGATGAGCACCCTCGCATTACAAGCATGGAGCAATTGCAGGCGCTAAGGGCGTTGCTCCGGGAAAACGGCACAATCACCGCCGGCAACGCGGCCGGCATCAACGATGGCGCCGCCGCCTTGCTGCTGGCGTCGGAAAAGGCCGTTGCGCAATACGGACTCAATCCAATTGCGAGGATCGCTGGCAGTGCGGCGGCGGGAATCGAACCGAGAATCATGGGGATGGGGCCGGTGCCGGCCATACGAAAGCTTTGCCGGACATTAAAGATCGCCGTGTCCAAGTTCGATGTCATCGAATTGAATGAGGCGTTCGCCTCGCAGGTGATTGCCGTGTGCCGGGAACTTGGAATCGACGAACATTCGGACACTCTGAATCCCAATGGAGGCGCGATCGCGCTCGGACACCCTCTGGGCATGAGCGGTGCGAGAATCACCGGAACTGCGGCATTGGAGCTTGCGCAGAGCCGAGGGAGTCTGGCGCTGGCTGCGCTGTGCGTCGGAGTCGGCCAAGGGGTCGCAATCGGCCTGGAATCCGTCTAGCCCTCAAGCTCCGATGTCCCAGATCAAACCGTGTTTTACTCAGGCAAGCGCCTGCTCGCAGCGATGCATCAATCAAGGGCAAAACAACGCTAAAAAAATCTGTTAAAGTACGAAATTGGAGAACAGCGACGCGCTGCCCGGAATCAGATGCGAGCTTCAACGGCTCAACTGGCAGTGCGGAATGAATGTCATTGTGCACGCTGCAACACGCCTGCACCGCCCATTGTTGCGAAAGATGCATCGTATGTCCATAAATTACAGTTTACGCCTACTTCGCGGAGACGTTTTCGGCGGAGTTACTGCCGCTATCATCGCCTTGCCCGTCGCCCTCGCGTTTGGCGTCGCATCCGGCGTGGGCGCAGAAGCCGGATTGTACGCCGCGATCGCAATTGGACTGTTCGCAGCGATTTTCGGCGGCACGCCCGGCATGGTTTCCGGACCCACGGCGCCCATGGCCGTCGCCATGGCAGTCGTTGTCACGCACTCGGCCAATTCCCTGGCCGAAGCATTCACAATCGTAATGCTGACAGGATTGCTGCAAATCATCTTCGGCGCCATCCGCATCGGACGATTTATCGGCTATACGCCCTATTCGGTCATTTCCGGATTCATGACCGGAATCGGCGTGATTATCATTTCAATGCAAATCCTTCCGATGATCGGGGCCCCAACAGCGACAAACGGCCTGAAGGGAACCATCGAAAATCTTCCCGCTGCGCTGGCAGGCATCAACTTCGATGCCGTATCGGTCGCGATCATCACCTTGGTGCTGATGTTTATTTGGCCGCGCAAGCTGCATCGAATTATTCCCGACACCCTCGGAGCATTGGCAATCGGCTCCTTAGCTGGAATATTTATTTTTCAGCAAGCGCCCGTAGTCGGCACCATTCCGACCGGGCTTCCGCCGATTCAGTTGCCGGTTTTCACCGCAGAATTTCTGATCAGAATGGCGGAGCCGGCGCTGGTTCTCGCCATCATCGGATCAATCGAATCCCTGCTTGTCGCGCTTATATCCGATGCAATGACACGATCGCGGCACAATCCAAACAAGGAAATTATCGGCCAGGGCATCGCAAACATCGTATCCGGGCTGTTCGGCGGATTGCCCGGCTCCGGCTCTCCGGTGCCCACAGTCGTAAGCATTCAGGCGGGCGGCAGATCCCGGCTGGCCGGAATCATCGTTGCTGTCATTCTTTGCTCGTTTCTGTTCCATGCGGGCAAGCTGGCGGAACAAATTCCGCTTGCAGTGCTCGCCGCGCTTCTGCTAAAGATCGGCTGGCATGTGGTTGATGTGCGATTTATCTCCCGCATCAGGCAAATTGACATTACCCATGTCACAGTCATGCTGGTCACGGCGGGGCTGACTGTATTTGTAGACTTGCTTACCGCGGTCGCGATTGGTCTGATCGTATCCGGCATGGTCAACGCAATGCATTCCGAACCGCTCGAACTGGACAGCGTCGTCTCCGTTCCGCTACTTGACCTTGATGCCGATGATGAATATTCGGCCCGAACCGGATTGATCAGAATGCCCGGACGCTACACGGTTGCATCGGCAGGCGCATTGACGCACGTCATCGGAGGCGATATCCGGGATCATGAAGTCATCATTTTCGACTTCTCCGATACCGAGCATATGGACGACAGCGCCGTCGTAGTGATCCGTCAATTGATTCTAACTTCCTATGAACAGGACAAGCCTTGCATCATCATGGGGATCAGCGAAAAAATGCGCAAAACGTTCGATTCGCTCGAAGTCTTGACCACTGTCGATCCGTCCCACTGCGTCGAGACCTTGGAACAGGCCAGGCAATTGGCCGACCGACTGCTCGAAAACGAGAACCGCCAGCGCTAGACAGCGGCTAAATCCGGCAGTCAGGCTCCTGCGCAAATTGCCAATCGCTGCCTGAAGTAATCTTCGTAGCTGACATCCACATAGATGACGTACGAATCCGCCAACTTACGATACAGATAGCCGGCCAGATCAAATATTTCGCAAGCGCGCAATTCGCCAACCGGAAACCGGTGCAGGTTCAAGGAAACCGCCTGAGACAAGACCGCATCAGCATCGCTTCCTCGGATACAGGTTCTGCTGTACATGTCCGAGACATTGACTGCATTGAATAAAGAGGCTGGGGCATGCTCGGACAAAATCGACATCCAGCTCGATTCGCAAGACAAATCCGCTTGCACCATGCAGCGCCTGAAGCCAATCCGAACGATCGCGCCATTCGGCACTGAGTTCAATACTCCGTTTTGCAAAGTGGCGCCGAATGAATCAAGAAATTGTTCAACCGCCTCGGCATCTCCTCGAACATCGAACAATGCGCACCGATCAACGGATTGAATCGAAACGTCGTATCTCATCGCAATTTCCACCCGTTTGATGGCTCAGCCCTGCACATTCGCGCCTCGGTATTGCTACATGGCCAGGCGCTGCGCGCCTGTGTCATAGAATCGCGGAGCCGTGACGGCAACAGGCACCACCCGATCATAGGACCGGGCATAGACCGTCTGCCCAATGCGCGAGCGCCCGTCATTGAGCAGACCGAGGGCAACCACCCGATTGCAGGCATCGCTTCGTACACATGCCGAAACATAGCCGGCCGAATCTCCCCGGCCAGACTGCGACAGCGTCAAAGGGGTGCCTTCGATGATCATTTCAGAGGCATTGTGCGGCAAAAGCCCGACCAATTCGTTTCTGCTCCCGCTTGCGGCACGACGCATTTCCATCGTCCGCTTGCCGACAAAATCGGACTTTGTCCTGTCAATCGCCCACTTCATCCCAAGATCGATCGGATCGACTGTGCCGTCCACTTCATGGGCAAGGGAAAGGTATCCCTTTTCAACACGCAGGACATGGTTTGCCTCCGAACCGACCGGTCGGATGCCAAATTCGCGCCCCTGCTCCAGCACCAGGGTCCACAATTGAAGTCCGTAGCGCCATGGCACATTGACTTCGTAGCTGAGTTCTCCGGTAAAGCTGACACGAAATACACGGGCCTCGATTCCGGCGAACGTGCCGGATGCCATTGCCATATGCGGTAAGGCGGCACGGGAAAAATCGATCGCAGACTCAATTCGCGTCATCAGGTCCCTTGCAAGCGGGCCGCAAACCGTGGCGTTTGCCCACTGGCTGGTGATCGGGGTCACAAGCACCTGCAGGTCCGGACATTCAGCATTGATCACCCGCTCCAGCATTGCCTCGACCGCCGGAGCGTTGCCGGTAGAGCTCGTCAGCAGATATCGCTGGTCGCCGAGGCGAAACACAACGCCGTCGTCAAATATCAGGCCATCCTCGGTCAGCATGATGCCATATTGGCCGTGTCCTTGAGAAAGGCTGTCAAATGAATTCGTATAGACAAGATTCAGCAGGTCAAGCGCATCGGGCCCAAACACTTCAAACTTGCCCAGAGGCGATCCGTCGTACACTCCGACCGACTGGCGCACTGACGCACATTCCTGTGCAACCGCCTCATCCATGGTCGAAGCATCAGACAGGTAGTAGCCCGGGCGCCGCCATCGCGCACCCGCTTCGTACATCACAGCGCCCGCGTCCTTGTGCCATTGCGTCATCGGAGTATGGCGATACTGGCGTACCGCGCGATCCGCGCGCGAACCCGCGATCGCGCCGAATTCGACAGGGGCATACGGCGGGCGAAACGTAGTCGTGCCGATTTGCTGCGGATGCACGCCAATTCGGTCAGCGACAATGCCGATCGCTGCCACATTCGAAGTCTTGCCCTGATCGATGCCCATGCCGGTCGTGGTGTATCGCTTGACATGCTCGATTTGTCCGTATCCCTCGCGCAGCGCAAGCTCAAGGTCGTCGACCGTGACGTCGCCGGCAAAATCGACAAAGGCCTTGCCGCCGCGCCGATTGCTCCGGGCGTTCCAGCATGGTTCAAGCGCATATTCGCGAATAGGATCCTTGTCGACCTGCGCAATGGGATCCAAAGCAGAGTCAAATCCGGCCGCGGCGGCCGCTTGAATGCCAGCTTCACTGCCTTCGGCCAGGCACGCGCCGATATCGAACGTACCGTTTGCACCGCCGACAACCGCGCAGGGCCGTCCAGGCCCGGCTGGAACAAAGCCCGCAATGCGCTCATCATAGGCAAGCGCGCCGCGCGCCTGCGAAAACAAATGAACACCAGGGTTCCAGCCTCCGGAAACGCACAGCGTATCGCATTCGTGCCACTGCCCCTTGCCTGCGCTGCCGCGAAGACCGATATTGACGCGTCTGACTCTCCTGGCGCCGGAAACGGCGCGCACTTCGTGATTCTCCAGCACTTCGCTCCCGGCGGCTTCGGCAATCGCACGCGCCTGCTCGGATACCGACTTGCGCGTGTCTGCAACCGCCGCCACTTTGACACCGGCTTCATGCAGGTCCAGGATGCTGCGGTAGGCGCAGTCATTGTTGGCAAAGATGATCGCACGCGTTCCGGGAACTGCCGCGTACAGCTTAAGATAGTGGCTTGCAGCAGCGCTGGTCAGGACCCCGGGTCTGTCGTTGCCGTCAAATGCGATCGGACGCTCAATCGCGCCTGTCGCTACGACAACCTGCGTCGCCCAAATTTTCCAATTCCGCCCAGCCAGGTCTTCAGGCCCCGGTTCGCGCTGCAGCACAGTGATCATATTGCCTTCGTGATAGCCCCATGCGGTGGAATTGTGCAAGCGCGTCACGTGGTCCATGCCATCTAGCTCCTTGACAATCCGGCCGGCCCAATCGACGCCCGCCACGCCGTCAACCTGCACCTGGCTTCGCAACAGGCAGCCGCCAGACCGAGGACCATCGTCCACCAGAACCACCCGGGCGCCGCTTCGCGCCGCCGAAAGCGCTGCGGCAAGACCGGCAGGCCCGGCTCCTGCGACCAGAACGTCGCAGTGATCGTAGCGTGACTCGAACTTAAGTCCGGTCACCGTATCCGGCGCCGTGCCAAATCCCGCCATCTGACGGATGAACGGTTCAAACAGGCGCCAGTTCGGCCACATGAATGTCTTGTAGTAGAATCCGGATGGAAGCAGCGCAGAAAACATCTGCAGGGCGGCTGCCGCATCGAATTTGACCGTCGGCCAGCAATTGACGCTTTTGACCCTCATTCCCTGCTCAAGCACAGCCGCTGCTGCCAGCATGTTGGCACTTTGCTCGCCTTGCTCGCTTTGCACCAGCGCCGTATCTGCAAAACCGATGTTTGCAATTCCGCGAGGGCGGTGATACTTGAAGCTTCTGTGAATGACGTCGACGCCGTTCGCCATAAGCGCCGATGCCACGGTATCGCCGCGATAGCCGCGATAGTCCCGGCCATTGAACCGGAACTGAATCGGGCTGCGCCGGTCGATCAGTCCGCCTGAAGAAAGTCTGCGAATCTCACTCATCTCGAAGCGTCTTGAACGGGAGGCCTATTTCATGGGTTTGAATGTCTCGCGGCAGGCGAAACCATTCGCCGCAGCCCTTTTCGTGACACCACAATTCCTCAACCGTCCCTCCGAGGCTGCTTCGAACGGCAACATACTCGAACCAGCTCCGATCAGAGCCCTTGGCGGCGTCTTCGCGTCGCGGCCGCACTTCGCCATGGCACCTGAACTCGGTCTCGCAACGCAGCCCGCACTGCGGGCAAGGAATCAGCAACATCGTTCGAGAGCACCGCGATCAGGTTGGCACAGTAGTTCCTGCTTCGAGCAGGAAGTCGAGGCTATCGAACCGACCTAGGCGATACGCGACTGCCAGAGGGTGCGGCTCGTCTTTTGCGATAACGTGCGCAAAGGCTTCGCCTCCTCCCGGAATAGCCTTGAATCCGCCCCACCAGCCGGCGCTGATATAGAATCCGGGCACCGGCGCAGTCGACACAATCGGACTGGCATCATGCGCGAATTCCAGCGCCCCGCCCCACTGGCGCAGCATCTTGAGACGGCGGAAGGTGGGAAACAGCTCCAGCAGTCCGCTGATCGTGTCTTCGCAAATGTGAATCTTTCCGCCGCGGCGATAGGAGATCTGCTGCGGGTCCGTCGCACCGCCGATCACCAGTTCGCCTTTGTCCGAATGGCTGAGATAGACGCCCAGGTCGGGACAATTGACGACGACATCCAGCACCGGCTTGATCGGCTCCGACACCAGTGCCTGAAGGTTGTAGATTCTCAAGGGAAGCCGAATTCCAGCCATTTCGGCAAGCGCAGCGTTCCTGTTGCCGGTGGCTATCGCCAATTTGCGGGTCTTTATCGGACCTCGGCTGGTTTCGATTCCGGCAATCCTGCCGTCCGCGCCGCGAGAGATGCCCGTCACTTCGGTATTCTGGTGGATTTCAACGCCAAGGGCGCTGGCGCTTCGCGCATAGCCCCAGACTATGGCGTCATGGCGTGCAATGCCGGCCCGCTCCTGGACCGAGCCGCCCAGTATGGGCAGCCTGCAATCGCGCATCGGAGCAAGAGCCGGAATGCGCCGGCGCACCTCGTCGGCACTGAGCATTTTAAACTCGACGCCGTGCAGGCTCATGTTGAGCGATCTACGCTGCATGGCGCGCATGCTTGCCGAAGTCAGCAGCACATCGACCTCGCTGCGCTGGCTGACCATGGTATTGAAATTCAATTCCCGGCTCAATGACTCGTACAGCTGAAGCGACCGGTCAAAGAACCGTATGCTCGCATCGCGCAAATAGTTCGACCGGACAACCGCGGTATTGCGCCCGCTGTTGCCGCAGCCGATCCAGGCTTTCTCCAAAACCGCGACATTGCGCATGCCATAGTCTCTGGCAAGATAGTAGGCGGTAGCAAGGCCATGTCCGCCGCCGCCCACGATGACTGCGTCATATTGCGGCTTCAGTTCGGCCTGATTCCAGGCTGGGCGCCAGTTGCGGTGCCCGGTCAGCGCATTTTTCGCAAGAGAGAATATCGAATAGCGCTGCATCGATCCGGCGAAACTAGCCAAGAATTGAAATTGGAGCGGTCAATGCGAGAGTATCTGGCCGAGAAAGGTCTGCGTCCGGTCGCTTTCCGGGTTGCTGAAAAACACATCAGGCGACGCGACTTCCACGATTTCTCCATGGTCCATGAACACCATGGTGTCTGCCACCTTCTTTGCAAATCCCATTTCATGAGTCACGCACACCATGGTCATGCCCGCCTCGGCGAGTTCCACCATGATTTCGAGAACGCCGGATATCATTTCAGGATCGAGTGCGGAGGTCGGTTCGTCGAACAGCATGATCTCCGGCTTCATGCACAGCGCTCTGGCGATGGCGACACGCTGCTGCTGCCCGCCGGAAAGCTGGCTCGGGTATTTGTCCGCCTGTTCTGAAATGTGAACCCGTTCGAGGTATTGCATTGCAGTGTCCCGAGCTTCCGCCTTTGACAGTTTCAAGTTGCGGATCGGACCCAGCATCAGATTGTCCAAGACCGTAATGTGCGGAAACAGATTGAAATTCTGGAACACCATTCCGGCTTTTCGGCGAATCCGCTGGATCACCTTGGCGTCGCCGGTGACCTGTTCACCGTCCACTTCGATCACGCCGGACTCATACGACTCCAGACGATTGATGCAGCGGATCAAAGTAGACTTGCCCGACCCTGACGGTCCGCAGATCACTACCCGTTCGCCTGCGCAAACTGTCAGATTGATATCCCACAGGGCGCAAAAGTCGCCGTACCACTTGCCGACGCCGCTGATTTCCAAAACAACCTTGCTTTCTTTGCTGTTCACTAGTTTCGCCCTGTGTTGTACTGTTTAGGATTGCGACCGGACCGAAAATGCCCCAGTCAGTGAGATTCCATCCCCAGGCCTGATTTTTCAAAACGCCGAAACAGCAGCGCCAACGGATAGCACATCGCAAAATACATGGCGGCAGCGAGCATCCAGGCCTCAAAAAACTGAGTCGTCGTGTTGGACACATCCTGAGTCAGAAATGTCAATTCCTGAATCGAAATCAACGACACGATGCTCGAATCCTTGACCAGGGTGATAAATTGCCCTGCAAGCGGCGGCAGAATCCGCTTCAGCGCCTGAGGCAGGATCACGTCGCTCAGCACTCTCGTGCGAGAAAGGCCGATTGCGCGCGCTGCTTCCCACTGTCCCTTCTGAATCGACTGAACTCCGGCTCTGACAATCTCGGTAATGTAGGCGCCTTCGAATACCGCGAGACAAATCAGTCCGGCGAGAAAGTTGTTGAAAAGCTCGACCGGCCCGAACAGCAACTCGATGACAAAGACCGTATTCGGCGACGCGTTGCGACCGATGTCGTCAAGTCCGAGCAACGGCAGAATTTGTCCGCTGATGAAGAAATAGAATACAAATATGAATACCACCGGAGGAATGTTTCGAATCAGTTCGACGTACAGCCTGCTCAGACCCTTCAGGAATAGACTCGAACTCACCCGGCAAAGCCCCATAAGGATGCCTATGATCGCCGCCAGTATGGTTCCCCAGAACGCGAGCCTGATCGTCATTGCCACGCCTTTGAGAAACAGATTCGGGAAAATTTCGCCGGTCTGCTCATCAATGTGCACCACGTAGCTTAATACGAGTGGCCAGTTCCAGTCGTACACAAGCACATGTTCGACGCGGTAGTAGACAAAAACCGCCGCCGCCGCGACAAATCCGATAATGCCGATATCGATCGGCTTTACCTTCTTGATTCGCTGCTGAGGCGGGCGCTGTCTTGGCGTATTCACTGTGCTTGACTGTGTTTGAACGAGGTTTCCCCGAACAGTTGCTCGGGGAAACCGTCAAATCATCTGGATTACTGATCTGCGATCTGGTCGGCCCAGGTCTGCGCCTTGAACCAGAAATCGTGCCGCTCCTGCAGCCAGCCGTTGCTGGAATTGACCAGAATCCAGTTGCTGAAGAAGTTCATCGCATCCGGGTCGCCTTTTCGCAGCGCAAATGCCTCGTCACCCGTCGTAAGGTTTTCGTCGGTCGGCATGAACAGCTTTTCCGGGTTCTTGTTCATCCAGAACCTCGGCTTCGGCGCCGATGAAATCATTGCATGAGCATTTCCGTTCACCACTTCCTGAAATGCCTGAGCATCATCGTCAAAGCGAGCGGACTTGGCTTCGGGAAACTGATCCTGTACGATCGTGCACGGTGTCGCGCCCCGGCGGCATGCAATTGTCACATCCGAAGAGTTGAAATCTTCCAGCGAAAAGCCTTCTGCCAATTCCCTGCTTGCAACCATCTGCTGACCGGAATGAGCATACGGCGTAGTAAAGTTCACGGTCAGATTGCGCGAAGGCGTAATCGACATTCCGCCAATGATGACGTCGAACTTCTTTGCGATCAGCGCAGGGATGATGCCGGACCATGCCGTAGGCACAAACTCCACTTCAACTTCCATATCTTCAGCGACCTTGGTCGCCACATCGATTTCGAAACCGATCAGATTGCCCTGCTTGTCGCGCATCGCCCACGGAACGAATGTAGACATGCCAACACGTAAAGTGCCCCGCTGCTTGATTTCCTCCAGAACGCTGCTTGCCGCCAGTTCCTGCGAAGCGGCGCCGGCGACGCCGGAGAACGCAACCATCGCAGCCGCAATTCCAGCTACCAGAACGGTTTTGATTCGAGAAAAATAAATTTTCATGTTGATTTACTCCAATGATAAAAATAAAGGATTATCTGCGCCCTCGTGTCGCACGCGCTTCGAGCCACGATACGAACAGCGACAGCGTGACCGTCACAAGCAAATAGATGCCGGCGACAGTGAACCAGATTTCAAAGGCCATGAACGTTTCAGAGATGATGTTCAGCCCCTCGGTGGTCAGATCTTCAACCGCAATGACACTGACAATCGCAGAATGCTTGATCAGATTGATGACCAGTCCGGTCATCGGCGGCAGGATCAGCGGAACAGATTGGGGCAGCACGATGTCTCGATAGCGATTGAACCGGGTAAAGCCCAGCGCATTGGCCGCTTCGTGCTGACCTTTGGGGACTGATTGAATTCCGGCGCGAATGATCTCTGCAGCGAATGAGCCTTCAAAAAAACTGAGACAGAGCACCCCGGCCCAGAACCTGTCGATTCCAAGGATGGGAGCCAGAATGAAATAGAACAGGAACAGCTGGACCAAAAGCGGAGTATTGCGAATCCCTTCAAGGTAGATATTCGCAAGCAGACGCCCGGAAAACGAATTGGACATTCTCAGCAATGCCGTCGCCAGTCCGATCGCGACTGTGAAAATCATGCTCAGCCCTGTCAGCTGAAACGTCACAATAAGCCCCTGAATCAAAGGCCCAATCCGAAACTCGCCGTTTTTATAGGTGTAGATGAACCGGTCGACCCGGTACCATTGCCAGTTGTATTCCATGGCCTGGGCGCCGGTGTAGATCACCCAAGCTGCCGCACACACCAGCACGACAAGCTGAGCGATGTCGATCAGCGGCGATTTGCGGGTCAGCAGCTGCCAGCTGCGCGGCGGAGGCTTTCGGTAGGCAGTCGGAGTTCGAGAAGCAAAGGCCATAGATACGGAAAATGAATTTCTATGCGACCAAGGCCGCTCTTTCAAACTTGTCTGTCAATCTTATTTGAATTCTGCAACAGAACGATTCATGCGTGCCGCGCATTCCAAGATGGACAGCGCAATCCCCTATCATATCGGAATCCGCATCATGCGAACGAATTTGATTTACTCTCATCCGTTCACGTCAGGCGTCAACGCGCTCCCAGCCTCTCGCGAAGCGCCTGACGGAAATCGTCTCGCACTTTGCTGCTGTGCAAGGCGACATAGTCTCTGGCATACGGCTCGCCCGGCTCTACGGACAATCGGATAAATACCGGACCCTGAAGATTCAGGATGCTGTCGATTTCCGACTCGAAGCTGTGCAGATCGGCAAAGGAGTACACATGCGGATAGCCGGCGGCGTGCGCCAGCGCATCAAACCGAAGCGACCGTCCTCCAGGAATCGCGACTTCGCCGTTTACCTCGTAGACTCCATTGTGAAGGACAAAGTGATACAGATTCCCGGGAGCGCAGTTGGCAATCGTCACTAGGCTGCCAAGATTCATCAGCAGACTGCCATCGCCGTCGAGCACGACAATCTTTTCTTCGGGCGCGCCGAGTGCCAGCCCCAAAGCGTGGGACGAAGCCTGGCCCATTGCGCCGGTGCACAGGTAGTTTAGCGGACTCGGACGAATATTCATCCAGTCAAAAGCACTTTGGTAGACCGGCACGACCACGCCGTCGGGGTAGCGGTTCGCCAGCAATTTCAACGCCTCGTCACGTTTCACGCGGATGCACCCTATTGCGGAGGCTGAGGAATGAACATGACAACAGGGTACGAATCGGCGTACGCATATTCGATAGCCGGAGCGATCTTGCGCGCATCGCGTTCTTCGCCGAGCACGAGGTAGGGCAATTCCATCGCCCGGCAGATCGGTTCCAGGATCCGAATGCCGACCTGTTCCGACTCCCACGGCAGCCGGTCCGGCTCCATCCCCTGCAATCCAACCAGCATCACAATCGGCAACCGGTACTCGACCGCAATGGCTCTTACCGCATTGACCGAGTCAAGAAATCCTGTGTGCTGAATCAATAGTGCGCTGCGCACGCCGCAGTAGGAAAGGCCGGCGCAGATTGATATGCCCTCGTCCTCCTTGCACACTTGGACGAGACGAATGTCCTGGTCGGCCGAAAGCGGCCACAGCACTGTATCGCAGGTCACAATGTCCGGCAAGGCGGCGACAATGCCGACTTCAGCCGACTTCAGAGCACTGATAATCGACGCTCCGCGGATCGGTTTTTCAGCGTCCGAGTGCATGTCCGCGTTCATCATGTTCCGCCTTGTCGATGTCGAAAACCCAATGGTTCAGGATGTCGGCCACCTGCCGCATTTCTTCTTCCAGTCCGATGGTAAAACGAATACAGTCTGCAAACGCCTGCGAAGCCAGTCTTCGTGCAAAGACTCCCTGACTGAGCAGATGCCGGTAGGCGACTGCGCCGGTACCGCCGGGAAATCTGACCAGCACAAAGTTCGTCTGACTGGGATAGGCATGAAGTCCCATCGCGTTCAGCCTTGAAACAAATTCGGCCCTGACCGACAAATTTCCTTCGAATACGCGACGCACATGCTCTGTGTCTTCAAGAGCCGCCATTGCCGCTGCAAATGCGACGATTGAAATTGGAAAAGTCAGTCCGATTCGCCGCACGGATTCAGACACCCGATGCGGGCCGTATAGCCACCCTAATCTCAAACCCGCGAGACCGTAAATCTTCGAAAACGTGCGCGTCATGACGACATTGCGCGAGCTTTCGATCAATTCGGCCGGATTTTCAAAGTCATTTGAGTCGACATACTCCAGATATGCAGAATCGAGAACGAGCAAGATATCGGAACGCAATTGATCGCGCAATTCACGCACTTGAACGCCCGACAGCCATGTTCCTGTCGGATTGTCCGGATTCGCAAGCATCACGATCCGGGTCCGATCCGTGACACAGTCGAGAATGCAACCGACGTCGGCCTTGAATTCCCGGTCGTCCGCCATCACCGGCCTTGCATCGTTGGCAAAGGCGTAGTTGGGGATTTTCTGATAGCCGTGCCTGCTGCAGATGAGTTCATCACCGGCTCTCAGATAGGCTCGTGCGATGCGGGCCAGCAAGTCGTCTGAGCCTGGGCCGACGACGATTCGTTTTTCGTCGAGCGAATATTTTCGTGCAATCGATCTGGCCAGTTCAGACGCCGCGTTCTCTGCATATCGCTCGGCCGAGCTTGCAGCTTCCATGATCGCATCTACTGCATGCCGGCTTGGACCGAATGCACTTTCGTTCGACGCAATGGATATGCGTATGGATGCCTGCTCGTCCGCATCTGCAGACAGCATGTGCGCGCAGATACGGCCCAGTCCGAGGCGAGGTTCAGGCTCGGTCATCACAATCGTCCGTCAACGGCGGGGATCAGCCCACAACACGGTGTCGCTAAGAAATAGCGCTTCGCATATCGCCAGCCGGAATCAGATTTGCAGCGAATCGGGATAATTTTTCAGAATCTCGCGCTTGATGTACTCGCCTTGTTCGGCGCGGTCGCATTCTTCGGACCCCAGGTAAATACCCATGACATCGTGCATGACCGAATCCAGTAGCGCGGCATCGTCGCCGCTTCGTTTCGGTATCGAAAGCACGGTATCACCGCCAAAGGTTCGAATCGGATTTTGCGCATTGCCCTCGAGCACAGTCACATCTGCGCCTTTCAGCGAGTTCTTGATTTCGCGCTTAAGGCGCGACCGAAGCATGGCGACGCCTTGATCGGTGGTGCCGAGGTATTCGCGCTTGTGAACATTCATCGGACCCTGGCTTGTCCATGCCTCCCAGTCGCCCGGATTTGCCTGGCGTTCCTCGTACGACCGCGCGCCGGTTTGACCGTAGAAATCGACTTTCTCCCAGCCCACCTGATCCCGGTCGCCTTGACGCAGCACTTCGTCGCTGTCATTGAAGTGTCTCCAGCCGAATTTGCGCGAATTCGTATCGTCCAAGGGAACGACCCATTTGGTCAGGCTCGTGCGGCCGAAGACCTTGGGCCTGTCCATGACCTGGAACATGCCGCCGTTCTGGGCCATCGTCGGAAGCAGGTAGTCATGAAACCGCAACCGGACCAGATCGCCGCTTCGCCTCGCGTGGGCATAAAGTATGCCGCCTCGGCGCTTTTTGTAATTGACCACGGGAAGTTCGGCAAAGTGCTCGAGTCCGGGAAACTGCGGGCCGCTGATTCTCCCATGCAGAAACACGCTGTGAAAAGGGTCCACCGCGTTTTCCGTTTCCTGCAGCCAGTTGTTCGGGGAATGAATGGCGTATGGCACCAGATCATGGCCGGGAATTTCCATGGAATCCAGATACGGGAACTGCGGCTTGAGTTCCGGAGGCCCCATATAGGCGAATACAAGTCCTTTGAACTCGGTCGACGGATATGCGCCCTGGCAGATCTGACGCCTGATTTGGCTGTCGTGAGGTTCGCCCGGTGTTTCAAGAATGGTGCCGTCGACATCGAAATGCCAGCCGTGATAGCAGCAGCGTATGCCATGGCTTTCAATCCGGCCGAATTCCAGCGACGCTCTTCGGTGGGCGCAGTGACGATGCAGCAGGCCGACCGTGCCGCTGCCATCGCGAAACACCACCAAGTCCTCGCCAAGAATTCTTATCGCCACCGGCCGGCCGGCATCCAACTGCTGCGACATCGCAACAGGATGCCAGAACCGCCTTAGATATTCTCCGCAGTCAGTGCCGGGACCTACATGGTAGAACCTCGGATCCGGTTCAATTGGGAGGCGGATCGAATAGCCGTCAAAAGGACGTGCGGACCACCTCGATATCCGGTCTTGCTTAGCCAACTGTATCTAATCCTGTTTCTGGTTGCGACAAAGGCGAATTCAACGTCACCTGCCGGGGTCAAAACATTGTATTACGACACGCGTCGCCGCTGAAGGAATTCGACTTTGATTCAATGCTGCGCCAGAGCCTGGCATTTCGGAGCCGGTCTCGATGCGGACGCACACAAATCAGGTCACCGGACCTATCGCATTCGGCGCACAAAGATCGCAGCTAAGGTACCGGCCCCATTTTCCTTAATTGTCAAGAAACGAACGAAGGATTCCGATTAAGCGTTCTGAATCTTTGAGCTGACACTCCCAGATCACCAGGACCGACCATCCGGTTGCTGCAAGCTGCGCACACGATTGCTCGTCGCGCTGCTTGTTTTCGCGCAATTTCGGCAGCCAGTATTCCTGATTCGACTTCGGAACTGATGTCAATTTGCATTCCGGGGCGCCGTGCTGGTGCCAGAAGCACCCGTGCACGAAGATGACTTTTCTGCGCTTGGCAAACACCAGATCGGGCTTTCCAGGAAGATCGGACCGGTGCAGCCGGTAGCGGTACCCCATAGAGTGCACAAGCCGCCGAACCGTCATTTCCGGTTTCGTGTTCGCACCTCGAATGCGAGACATGATCTCGCTTCGACGTTCTACGGAAAATATGTCTGCCATAGTGTCACTTCCATCAATCTCGGCCGGAGGGTGAAGCCGTCTGTAAATACTACTATAAGGCGCGTGTTGCCGCCAAAGGGAATCCTCGAATCCGGATGAATGCATCGCTTTAGCATGCGAAAGCGAACGCAGTTGCCGGCGGGCGCATCCTTGCCGCTGCAGTCGTGTAGCGATGAAATTTAATTGCTCCTGTCTGTTTCAGAGGAACAAGCTGTTGTCATTGCTTTCAGTTCCGGCAGATCTCACCCGAAGCAACAGGACTTTTTTAAAATTATCTTCAGTAGGTCACGCTATGAGCCACTGACGTGATTTAATTTCGTTTAACCCGCTGTGCGAACCGCATCGGCGGGTCAAGGAAACGACTACGGTCATTGCGATCGCATCGCGCGCAAAGCAGGCGATGCGAACCGTTAACCCCGAGCGTCTGCCCTGTGCAGCGCCACATCAAGGAGAAATTCAAATGGCCGAATCAACCGGCAACCGAACAGCGGTCACCCGACGCGGGCCGTGGCACAACAACTATTTCAGAAGTCATTTCAGTCGACCGGAGCAGATCAGGCAGCTTCTGATCCTTGCAATGAGCAATGAACAGCTCAATTGCTTCGATCTTGGAACAATCCGCGTGCAGCCCAGCACTTTGAGCGATGTGGAACAACTGACAGAGAAGCATACCGATCTGATCGTCAGTTGCAGTTTGAAAGGCGGCGGCGAAATCATCATCAGCATTGTCATCGAAGCCAAGAGCTCAGCCGACTCGGGCCTGATGCGCCAATTACTTGCCTATATGGCCAGGCTGTACAGCAACGATGCATCTGCGGTTCTTGCACTGACCGTGTTTCACGGCAAATCCAGGTGGCGTGCTGAAAAATCGTTCCACGCGTTCGAGCACGCGCGACTGCCTGAGGAATTCGAATCACAGTTCCGCGATCATCTGATCGATTTCAGGAGCATATTCGTGAGCCTGGGCGACCCGGATGTGAGCCGGCATCTGCTACAATTGCCTCTAAGGGAGCGATTGGCGCTGCAGGTGCTGTCCGAGATATGGGATGCTACAGCGGCATCATATGTAAAGTGGCTGCAATCGGCAAAGCAGTTGCCGGAGCAGCAGCAGGTTGAATTTATCAAACGCACCTATGAATATTTACTGCATGCGAGCAAGGCGGTCACACCAGAGAAGGTGCGAGAAGCGGTAGAGGCGAATTTATCGCCAGGAGATGAGAAAATGGCGGAAATAAAGGAATACAGCAAAAGAATAATGAGCATGACGATGGCCGAAGCGGAAGCGGAATTTGAGAGGCAGGGAATCGAAAAGGGCAAGCGTAGCGTGGCGCAGCACATGCTGCTTGACGGAGTCGACGAAAGCATGATTTGCAAGTACTTCGACTTAAGCAAAGAGGATATCAGAAACCTCAAGAACGGTACACAAAGCTAGCTGAACTTGCGACAGTAGGCGCGATCCCGCGATCCGGTTCAATTCAAACTCGCCGGGAATACTCCTGGCATGGTGATGAAACCTGGAATTCGCTTGAATCGATCACACCAGAGTCGAATTGACGGGTAGTCTATTCTGGAAATGCCGCCATCTTCGCTAAGCATGATGTAAGGAAAGCAGGCGATGTCGGCAATCGTTGGCAAGCCACCCGGACAAATCCAGCCCTGCCCTTCCAAACCCGAAAAGTACAGGTGTTCATCAAGGATGCGGAATAGCCGATGAGCGCCTGAACGGCATGCATCGACGTCCAGATGAGTATAGAGCAAAGTGTCATGAAGTCGTGCTGCGGATGCCGTTGAGGTAATGCCGTCGGCAAAGGCAAGCCACTGCGAAATTTGTCCCAATTTCTCAGGGTTATCACGCGGATACCACTGGCCGGTGGAATCGTACTTCGAAGCGAGGTAGGTCAGAATTGCCTGAGCATCTCGCAGAATCAATCCGTCATCTTCGATTACAGGGAGTTGTCCAAGCGGGTTGATTCTGAGAAACGAATCTGACTTATGTTCAGCACCCGGATAGAAGTCAATATTCACCAATTCGTACGGAACGTCAAGAAACGCCAGGAGCAATCGTAATTTGTAACAGTTTCCGGAAAGTTCGTAGTTGTAGAGCTTGATCATGATCGACTCAAATATCCAAGATCAGCCGTTCCGATTTTGCTCTGCTGACACAGGTCATAATTGTTTCGCCCCGGGCCTTTTCGAGAGAGGAAAGATAGACATCCTGATGTAGAATCTCTCCTTCTATTACGGTGCATCTGCAGGTGCCGCAAGCGCCCTGTTCGCAGGAACTTGTCATATTGATTCCGTTTTCCCTTAGCACCTGCAAAATTGACACGCCTGAAGGTACCCTTAGTGTCATGGCTGAACGGGCCAATTCAATGACGAAACTGCCGGAATCGTCCTTTTCCGTCGTGTTCTTAAAATACTCAAAATGGATCGACTCTTCGTTCCATCCGATTTCGGTCGCCTTTTTCCGTGCCGCGTCCAACATCGGCCCAGGTCCGCAAATATATACGCTACGGGCAAATCCGGGTCCATCCAGCACCGTCCCAAGCTTCGCGACCGTTGCTTCAGGCGTGAGTCCCGCATGCACTTCGACCGATTCCTCGAACTGATCAATAATTGCCTTGAAAGCAAGCTCTCTGGGCGAATTGACAAAGTAGTGAAATTTGAAACTCAGATTTTGATTCTTGAGAGCCTGAGCCATTGACAGCAATGGCGTAACGCCTATGCCGCCTGCGATAAAGATCGTGTGTACTGAATCGCGGCGCAGCGGAAAATTGTTTCGCGGCGGGGATATTGCAAGCAAGTCGCCTTCTGAGACATGGTCATGGATTGAAGCCGACCCGCCTCGACTATCCGGCTCTCGCTTAACGCCAATGGCGTAGTGGTCGGATTCACCAGGACCATTGGTCAGCGAATACTGACGAACCAATCCGTTTTGCAAGTGAACGTCAATATGCGCGCCCGGCTGAAATGTCGGCAATTGGTCATCGTTCACTGCTTCCAATCGCAAACTGACGATGTTTTCGGCGGTTGGTACTTTGCGCGTGACCTGCACCCTGAGGTCCGCCACGCGTCCGTCAGTCTGTACAGCCGGAATGTTGATTAGTTCATCAGGCAAATGTCCAATCGAAACCGTCATCGGCTCAGGCTTATTCAGCATTGCCGCCTGGGCCTCGATTCTGTCACGCAACGAATTGAGGCAATGACTGTGGTGGCGAAGCAAGTCTAAAGGCGATACATCCTCATTCGTGCCGTTCGTCAAAAGGCCGCGGATGATGCTGCGGTCGCTGTCGCAGGGCTGCACAAAGAATCTTGCTGTAACGCCCTCGGCTGCATGCACCGTTACAGAGTCATCTGAATTTCTCGACCCGGTACACGAATGCGCGAAACTGTAATTCAATAGATGGGAGACGACTAAGTCGCTCGGCGCATTGACCGCGACCGGTCTTAAAACAGTGGCGTTTTTGAAACCTTCTATCGGTGCGACTTCTCCGGTTGCGTTTTCGCCGCTCCAGATGAGACCGTAGGCTTCCCTTGCCGGATAACGGTTGATACAGATGGTACGCGCCGGCGCATCTGCAGGATGAGCGGGAATATACGTGCATCCGCCGGTTCGATTGGCGTATCGCCAGCCATGATAGCGGCACTTGAGCTCCTTGCCGTCGCAGCTGCCGACGGTTAGCCGAACTCCGCGATGCAGACAACGATTCTCCCAAACGTTTACATATCCGTCATCCGCTCTCCAGACAGCAAATTCCCGTCCAAGCAACTGGGCATGGAAAATGTGACGAAACACCACTTCGGAGCAAGAGGCGATCGGAAACCATCGACGACGTAATTCGCCTTCAGCCATAGCCACGTTCGTTTGATCGTTTCAATTGATCAGCGCAACGAGCAACCTGAAACTCGTCGGTTCTTGTGATATTTTCCAATCTCGACTTGTCTGCACTAGCAATCAGGCCAAGCGTCCGAAACAGCAGGAATAACGCCATAGGTCAGATTTTTGCTGCTCAGCCATCGTCGATAGGCAATTGCCGACTGGTCTGCTCGAATCGGAGTCTCCATGCGGGGGTCAAGCGGAAGCTTTTTTGGATTCTGGTTTTCCAATATGGGCTTGTCTTGCCCAAAGATGCATTGCTGAAAATTTCGAATAGCCTCATTGGAATTCTGCTCATCCAGAATGCACATGCCGGTATGTGCCAGAATCTGTTCTTCGCCGACAGGTTGGATAAACATGTAGATCACATCGGGCCGCACGGGATCGTTAGGGCTGGATTTGTAGAGCAAGGCGCAGTTCGGATGAGGAATTCGATAGGAATATTCGATCTCAGCGCCAGAATCCGAGGCGAGTGCGGCCTTGGGTTGATAGAAGCGACAGCGTGTCGCGAGCACTTCATCATCGGTTTCTGAAATTTGAATGTCGTAATCGACAATTTCAGTATGGGGCTCTTCACCCAGAATGCCGGTATGAACAAAGGGGAAATGGCTCATATCGAGAAAATTTTCGATAGCCCGACCGGCCGCAACATTGACACCGAACACGCCTGTGGGCACGAAGCGCCGGTCAGCTTCCCCAAATTCTGTGAACGAAAACAGCTCTTGCGGCGTATTGCCCAGACACACCCAGACGTAGCCGTAGTCGAATCTGCACCGAACCTTTTCCACGTCGGCGCAGGGATGGAGAGGATGTCCGGCTATCTCTCCTTCAAGCGAGTGCCAGACAAGCGGATGCTCGTTGTCATCGATTGCATAGGAAATTCTTTCTCCCAGCAGAACCGTTTGATGAATGATCCCCGGAACCATTTCCTCCGCTGAAGAAATCGGGTGCCAAAGGTTCAGGGTTACCGGGTCCGATATGTTCATGAATCTCGCTTGACCTAGCGGAAATAAGGAATCCCCAACCGTACTGGCTGTTTGACATGGCCGCGTAAGCCCATCAGTATTATGATTGATGCGAGATAGGGCAACGCGAGAAATATCTGGTGCGGGACATCGATTCCCAAAACCTGGACATGCGTTGCGATACTCTCAAGCAGTGCAAATACCAGCACTGCGGCCAAAACGCCCTTGGGCATCCAGTTGCCGGCAATGATGGCCACCAGAGCCAGCCAGCCGCGACCTGCTGACAAGTCTGGAAGAAAACGGTCGGAGTATCCCAGCATCAGAAACCCGCCGCCAAGCCCCGTCATCACGCTGCCGATAATGATGGCGAAATATTGGCGAATCGCTACATTCAGGCCCCTTATGTCCAGCGCTTTGGGATTTTCACCCAAACAGCGAATCTCCAGGCCCAGGCGGGTTCTAAACAGCAGAAACCAGATTGCGGGGACAGCGAGAAAAGCGAAATAAGTGATCAATCTCTGGTTGAACAGAATTTCGCCAACATATGGAATTGACGAAAGTACAGGTATTGCCACGTTGTCGAATCCATCGAATGTCGGCTGCGGGCGCCCGGAAATGTAGATCCTGAACCAGAACAGTGTCAATCCCGCCGACAGCAGGTTGATTCCTAGTCCGGTGATGAAATGATCCACGCGCATTGTTGCCGTCATAAACGCGGTCAGCAAGCCGACAAGAGCGCCTGCCAACATCGCTGCAAAGACTGCGAGCCAGAGTGAACCTGTTGCCGTCGCGACAATGTAGGCAACAAAAACGCCCATGAGCATCGTGCCTTCGATACCCATGTTCCAGATGCCGGCGCGCTGGGTGACCAACTCGCCGATTGCAGCGAGAAGAATCGGCGTCATGATTCGAACAGTTCCGGCCAATATGCTGACAATGACCGTTTCTTGAAACAGCTCAGACATCTTTTTGAATCCTCACGATTTTGTATCGGGCCGCTACGGCTGCGCACAGGAATGCCAGCAGTAAAATACCCTCCATTGCAGGAATAAGCGCAGAAGGCACCTTGGCCAGTAGCTTCATATAAAGGGCGCCACTGCTAAATCCCCCAAAAACGATGCCTGCAACCACCGTGCCGGCAGGGCGCAGGCCTCCGATCATTCCAATGATGATTCCCGTATACCCCAGATTCGCAAGCGTATCGGACCGGAGTCGGTGCGAAGTTCCGAAAATTTCCGACACTCCTGCCAAACCCGCAATTGCACCGCTGATGATCATGACAACGAGAATGGTCTTGCCAATGTTTGTTCCTCGATAGGCCAATGCAACCGGGTTAAAGCCGAGTGCGCGAATTTCATAGCCAAGCGGTGTTTTTTCAAGAACAACATAGCAAACAACCGCTGCTGCCAAGGCGAACAAGAATCCGGCATGAAGCTTGTTGCTGTCAAAGAGCATTGGCAGCTGCGCAGATTCGGGTACTGGCGATGTTTGCTGGTAGACGACAGTATCGCCAACTTCAGTCCATGGGCCTCCGCCGATCAGGTAGGAAAGCAGGAAAACAATGAGATAGTTCAGCATGACTGTCGAAATAATTTCGTTTACCCCGAACCGATCCTTGAGAACTGCGGCAGTAGTGCCAAGCACGGCGCCGCCAATCATTCCAAACACAACGATTCCGCTGACCAGCAGCCAAGCAGGCGCCCCAAGCAGAATCAGCGAGCCCAAATAAGCCATCATGGCGCCGGCATACACCTGCCCCTCCTGGCCAATGCTCCATACTTGCGCTCGAAAAGCGACAACAGTGGCCAGACCTGTCAATATCAGCGGAGTAGATTTCGCAAGCGTTGCGATTAGCGCCTTTTGACTTCCGAAAGCGCCTTTGAGCAGTGCGCTGAAAGCCTTGATGACGTCAGCGCCGCTGAAAAGCAGCAACAGTGCCGTCAACAAGAGACCCAGACACGAAGCAAGGACATACATAAGCACGGTCCAGTGCAGTTTCGGATTCACTCTTGCTTCAATCTTGATCATGACATCGATCCGGCATTGCCCCCGGCCATCAAAAAGCCGATTTCCTCGATGGTTGTTGATTCCGGATCAACGACTCCGGTGATCCGGCCTCCGGACATGACCAGAATTCGGTCGGACAGATTGAGCAAATCTTCCAGTTCTTCTGACGCAAGCAATATTGCGTACCCATCGTTTCGCTTGGCGATGAGCTGCTTATAGACGTATTCGATGACACCGAGATCCAGGCCTCGAGTAGGTTGATTGGCCAAAAGCAGGTTGCTCGAATGCGCGAGTTCCCTGGCGAGAATCACTTTTTGCGCATTGCCGCCTGAAAGATTGCTGACTAGAGTCTGTGCCGATGGAGTAAGAATTTGAAACTCTTCAATCAACTGCTGGGCGGTACCGTTGACCTTATTGTGATTCATGAAAATGCCGTTGCGGTATTCTGCGCTGCGCTGCCAGCCCAGGATAACGTTCTCGCTGATGCCAAATCCGGGAATTAGGCCTTCTCGAAATCTGTCATCCGGCACGGAGCCGACACCGCGGTCCATGAAATGCCGTGCCGGCATGCCTTGGACGGATTCATTGTTAAGCTTGATTGATCCGGCTGATGGCGACAGGACGCCGGCAACAAGCTCGAACAGTTCCTTTTGTCCGTTCCCTGAAACGCCGGCCAGCCCGACAATCTCGCCGCGATTGATTTCAAAACTCACACCCTTTATTCCCTTGCCATCTGCCGGGTTGCGATATTCGAGATTCTCGACAGACAGGACCACCTGCCTTTGTGCGTTCTTATTTTCGCTCCTGTCGCGAACAACCCGCAACTGAATATCGCGTCCGACCATCATGCGTGTCAGTTCCTTGGGAGTCACATCCGTCGGTCTGACCGTGTCGACAACTTTGCCTTTGCGCAGCACCGTTACCCGGTCGGCCTGCATGACCTCAACCATTTTGTGCGTGATCAGAATGACGGACATGCCCTGTTCGCACATGTGGTTGATGATGCGAAACAACCGCTTGGATTCTTCAGGTGTCAAAACTGCGCTGGGTTCATCCAGAATGAGAATTCTGGCGCCAAGATACAACGCCTTTAGGATCTCAACCCATTGCTGCTGTCCGACCGCAAGATCGCCGACACGGGCATCCAGGTCAAGATCGATTTCATACTCTGCACAGATTTTCTGAATCTTCTCCCGAGCCGCTGACATTTCGAGCTGCCAGCCACCCGAGTGCGTTCCAACGATGATATTTTCGATAACGGTAAAGTCTGCGACCAGAACAAAATGCTGATGAACCATGCCGATTCCGACATTGATGGCATCCTTCGGAGACTTGAACCTGACTTCCTTGCCCTCGACCTCGATCATGCCGCCTTCGGGCCTGTAATAGCCGAAAAGGCAGGCTGACAGAGTGGACTTTCCGGCGCCATTTTCACCAAAAAGACAGTGTACCTCACCGGCTTCAAGCTCGAAATTGACGTCTTCGTTGGCGATGACGCCCGGAAAGCGCTTAGTCAGGTTCAGTGACCGCAAGATGACAGGCATGAGGCGGTTTCTCCTATTGACTGATTCCTAGCATGTCAATGTGTTCAGTCAGAAGTTGGCGTCGAAACATCCAGCCCGACGGTCAGTTGTCCAGAACGAATGTCAGCAAGTGTCTTATCTACAGCTGCTTTGACATTATCAGGAATCTTGTCGGCGAGACCGTGAAATGACGCGATATCAGTACCGCCGTCGGCCAGACCGAACCAATGAACTTCGGTATTGCCAGCGAAAGGCTTGCCTTCGGTCCTATTGGCCCACCACTCATCGACAATCCAGCGAATATCCGGATCCCACAGTGCCAGAGGCGATGACAGTACCGTATTCGGAGAATAGTGATTATCATCTCCAAAATTCGAAAAGCATAGCAAGCCCGCGGATTCGCACGGCTTAAAGTTTCCGGCGAGACTGAAAATCATGTCCGCTCCGGTGGATATCTGGGCCGAAGTCATTTCAGCTGCCTTGCCAGGATCATACCAGCTCTCGATGAAGGCAACCTTTTGCCTGATTTCCGGATTGACTGATCTGGCGCCTGCGAAAAATGCATTGATCTCGTCATTCACATCGTCAGCCGGGTAGGTGCCGACCATGCCCAGCACATTGGTCTGGGTCATCATGCCTGCCATCAGCCCAAGTACGTATGCCGATTCGTGGACTCGCTTATACACCCAGTACTGATTGCCTCCAAGACCTTCGTTCCCTGATCCGACCACGACAAACAAGATGTCAGGATATTCATCTTTCATCTTCTTCACCTGATCTGAGTAGGTCGAATGCGCCCAGATTACATCGTATTCGCCTGAATCGGCAAAAAGTCGCATCGCATCGCCGGCATCGTCACCCCATAGCGGATCGGTGTATGTCCAATTCAGTTCAAGGCCATGAGGCTTTTGCGCCTTAACGCGCTCCAGCGCTTGAATGAGCGTCCCGTCCCAGCTCGCTTCAATGCCGGCAGACAAGATAAGTGCCATGTTCAACTTCGACGGGTTATCGGCTCTCGCTGGCTGCTCGGCCGATACAAACAGAACCAATACCGTCGCGACCACGGTAGATAATATTTTTTTCATATCTCCTCCAAATGGATATGCTAAAGATCCAATAATATAGTTTTTGACAGCGCGCGTGAACAACAAACTGTCATTTGATCGTTCGCAGCATGCTCCTCATCGGTAAAAACGTAATCCCGGTGGTCCGGGATCCCGTCCAAAACACCGGTAACGCAGGTTCCGCATATGCCTTGTTCGCATGATGTGGGCACTTCAATACCGAATTTAGCCAGAGTTTCGACAATTGACATTTCAGCTGGCACTTCGATCCTTTCCCCTGTACTGTTGATTTCAACCCAGAACGGCCGATCGCCCTCTAGGTGCGTCTCGGCATCAAGCTCGAAGTATTCCTTATGCAAAGTCTCGGAAGGCCAGTAAGCGGCGGCAGCTTCCAGCACGGCATCCATAAAGCCGGATGGACCACAAACGTAAAGGTGTCGTCCTTCACAGTAACTGCGTGCCAGCCCGGCAATATCAAGTTTCTGTTCAATTGGACCATCGTCGAAATGAAAATGGACTTGACTGGAAAATTCGGTATTTTTCAGAAATGTCCTGAACGCCATGCGATCGATTGTACGCGCGCAGTAGTGAAGCTCGAAACTGGCGCCTTGACTGTGCAGAACCTGCGCCATGCAGACAATGGGAGTGATCCCGATCCCTCCGGCAATCAGAATTGAATCTGATGCATCCGGTGCCAGCTCAAACCGGTTGCGAGGAACGCTGATGTTGAGTTTTGAATTTGCACGCAGCTTGTGAACTGCGTGCGAACCGCCTTTGCTATTTTCTTCCCTAAGCACGGCGATGCAGTAGCGGTCTGCATCGTTCGGATAGTTCCATAATGAATATTGCCGGATCAGGGTGTTGGTCAGATAGACATCAATGTGCGAACCCGCTGTGAATGTTGGCAGTGGCTGGCCATCGCTTCGCACCAGTTCCACCGATGCGATTTGCTCTGCCAGCTTTCGCTTTCGCAACACCTTGACTTCGATCAAATCCTCAGACATTCGAGCAAGCGGTCAACTCGTGATCGGTGCACCCAGGCCGAACTGCGTTGCCAGAGCACGTCGGTATTCGATAGACATTCGATCTGCAGGAATGTGGATTTCCTGGGTCAAATCTAGCGGTAGAAATTCGGGACGCTGGCCCTCGACGAGTGGCTTATCCTCATCATTGATCATAATCCCCTCTTTGATCAGGCTATTCGCATCGGGTGCTCCAGTGGTATCTGTCGCCACTTGGAACACCATGGATTGGTTCGCCGAGACAGGGCACACGCAATCGGCAAAATACTGGATGTAGTCAGATCCGGCCGGGTCGATTTCAATGATTGATGAGAACGGAAACGTCAGTTCGTAGCGGTAGGTGACCTCGCGGTCAGGCAAATCGACCCCGTCTGGAAAACGGTTGCCGGCTTCGCGATATTTCAATTCAAAGCCAAGCCCGCCGTCGGTCCGGTTAACCTTGTACGGCATTATCGGGTCGGATTCATATCCGCCAAAAGTATTTTTATGTACCCAGGGAAAATGCGCCACATCGTTAAAATTTTCGACGTGCCGGCTGGCAGCTGCGCTCCAAATGGAACTCGGTAAATATACATTCTCCAACTTCGTGTCCTTGATTCCGTTCCAATCGGGCAGCGGCCAGATCGGTTCATCACTAAGGCACGCCCAAATAATGCCATAGAGCTCTTGTGCCTTGAGGGACTGGAGACGCATCTTGGGTGGAATTTTAGCGCTAGGATTTGCGATCGATGGAATTCGGACACATTGTCCGGCGTAATCGAAGTGCAAACCGTGCATCGGGCACACGAGCGCGTCATCTCTGACCGATCCGTTGCTGATGCGGGTTCCGCGATGGGGGCAGATATCCCTTGCCACGGAGACGCCCTGCGAAGTGCGGTAGACGACCAAGTCGACATCGAGTAGTCGCGCTGCTACAGGGTCGTTGCCGACATCGTGTGAAAATATAACCGGATGCCAGAATTTCGAAAGAATTCTCCAGTCGTTCTCAGCGAATGTGCAGTCGTAAGGAACATCGGAAACATTCTTGGAATGATTTACGGCTTGAAACAATTTCTCGTTCCTACTTCACTAAAGTAAATTGACCATGCATGTCTAATATAGTCTACCGCATTATGCGAACGTTCGCAGGAGTTGAGCAATTTGAGAACGGCAGGTGATGCAATTGCGACGGCTTGAAGAATTTGACTCAGGCAAGACTTCGATCCTGT
This sequence comes from Arenicellales bacterium, assembly GCA_965214615.1. Taxonomy (GTDB): domain Bacteria; phylum Pseudomonadota; class Gammaproteobacteria; order Arenicellales; family JAJDZL01; genus CBDAUN01. The sequence goes on along the minus strand of OZ243952.1, from coordinate 993,912 downwards.
TCAGCGATTTATTCACAGCACCTCGCTATTTGCGGTGTCGCAAGTTGTGCTCCCAGCCACTCAACACTGAAAGCGCCGACGAACAGGATTTCGAGGTTCAATAGGACGCTTCATCGCCCGCTGTGTACGCTTCACGACCGCCGTTGCCGACAGCCATGCAACACTCGCTTCCGGCTGGCAGGCTATGCCTTTGCCGGGCGGGAGTCAAACCCGCTGAGTAGCGATGAGTGGTTTCAACTAATTCACTATTTCATAGTAACCTCCAATTCCAATACTTGTCCTGACGCAATAACTTATCTTGCGACAGTAGGTGCGATTCCGGAGGTAGTCTGGTCGAGCCAACAGTTGCTTTATACTCATCCTCGGTTGTACACTTGCTCATTAAGTACTGCGAATTGAGTAAAGAGCCATTTCAGAACTTCAAATTCGACAATACAAGGCTGACCGGTACAAAAAGTGCCACGAGACGCCTAAATGACATTCGGGCCCAACCGCAACAGTGTGCAGGCACTTGTGAAGAATCGGCATGGGTACATCGAAGCCGCGAAACTAACGAAAATGTCATTCGCAAGAATTTGGACATTTTCTCTCCAATCACAGCAAATCAACAAATTGTCACCGATGGCGCTGAATCACTGAGCACCTGCTGCGCTTCTTGATTCGCATTCATGATTTAATTGCGAGCCTATGCCGGTCAACCGCCAAATTCCCCCCTCGGACCAAACAGCCATTGACGCCATTTGCAGCGTCCGGCCAGTCTGGCACGGCCAGTGCACCGCAAACAGGGCCATAGGATTGAGCGACAACGTATTCCTGCATGCCGGGCCACCGTTTCGCAATGCAGCGGACATTTGCCGGCCTATACTCAATTCCGCCTGCTGCGCAGCTGTCTTCGAAGGCATCGCAAAGGACTTCCGCCAGGCCGAAGCAATGATCTTGTCCAATGAAATCGAGCTTCTTGCCGCACAGGATTTTTCGTCAGTCGTACCGCTGGCCGGAGTAATTTCACCGTCGATGCAGTTGCACGAGATAATCGACTCCAATGACGCACGTCATCGCAGCTACGCGCCGATCAACGGGGGAAGCGGACCGGCAATGAGGCTCGGCCAGCTCAGTACTGCGACGGTCGAGCATCTGCACTGGCTGAATGGAAATTTTAACGACGACCTCCAGCGATGCTTCGAGTTCGATATCGATCTGATACAAATCGCGACGGCCGCACTCAGGCAAGGAGACGATTGCCACGGGAGAACGCCTGCTGCGACCGCCGAACTGATCCGTCTGGCGCAATCCGAACTCGAATCGCATCCGGAGTCGCAAGCGTTCCTGAACACCGGACCGAGCTTCTTTCTGAATCTCTGGATGGCAGCGTGCAAATGCATGCTCACCGCCGGCAACGGCATTCCCGGCAGCGGCATCGTAACCGCTGCCGCCGGCAACGGCGCCGAGTTCGGCATCAAGATTTCCGGCGATGCCGGGATGTGGCACTGCGCCGGTGCGGACCCGCCGACTGGAAATCTGGAACCCTACCCCGCCGCCAGAGCGCTCGGAGCAATCGGAGACAGCGCCATAGTGGATGCCGCAGGTTTCGGCGCAATGGCACTCTCGTTCGCCCCGGCGCAGCAAACCGCGATGAAATCCGTACTGCCCGACAATGCCATGGAACTGCCTGAACTGCTGCTTGGCGCGACGCACCCCGCCTTCTCGGACCTGTCGCTCCGGACGGCCCTGTCTTCACGGCTGGTACGCATCCATGACACAGCACCTATCGTTTCACTCGGCATCCTCGACAACACAGGCGAAGCAGGACGGATCGCAGGAGGCATCTATACAATGCCCAAGTCCGTTTTCCATGCCGCAATGGATCGAATCGACTTAGGCCCGGTGCATTGAATTTAGCGACCTATCGCCGACTTCGCGCCTCACATCTGCAGCGACAGTCTTGGCCGGTCAATTGAAGCGCACGACCTTTAAATAAATCTGAAATCTGGCGCAAACAAAATATCTATCAAAAACCACCGGACAGACTCATGGGTTCAAATTCGACTTTCATGCCGCCCTTATGGCACAAGACCCGCATCACATCGCCCGTCGATTTCACATCAGGCGGCAAGCATTGCGGAGATCTGCAGCTAAAGTATTCGGACAACGAGACGGCACTGGGCTATATCCCCGTACCCGCCGGCGTCATCGTCGGCTCGCCCGGACCGACGGTGCTGCTCATCGCAGGAGTGCACGGAGACGAATTCGAAGGTCCGGTGACCTTGATTAAGCTGTTTCATGCCCTGTCAGAAAATGATGTCACAGGGCGAATTATCATGTTCCCAGCCTTGAACGCGCCGGCTGTGCGCGCCAGTTCCCGAGTCTCGCCGATTGATCAGGGCAACCTCAATCGTGCATTTCCGGGAAACCGCGACGCCACGCCGACGCAGATGATCGCTCATTTTGTCGAACATGCAGTCATTCCGGTCTGCGACGCGGTCATCGATATTCATTCCGGCGGCAAGGCGGCATGGTTCGCACCTTGCGCCATGGCAGCGCCTCAAGGCGACAGACACGTAGCAGAGACAAACCTGCGGCTGGCTGAAGCTTTTCTGACGCCGCTGATCTGGCGGATGGGCAAAGTGAACGACACCAGAAGCGTCAATTACGCCGCCCACCGAAAAGGCAAGCCGTCAATTGCAGCTGAACTTGGAGGCGGCGGGCAGGTCACGCCCGAAACCCTTGCATTCGGAGAGCGCGGAATCCGCAACTGCCTGCGCTATCTGAATATCCTCGATGGAGAGGTTGAACAGACACGGCAAACCGCTTTTCAAGTGCCCCATGTCCGCAACTTCACCTATGCGCCGCATGCCGGGCTGTTCGAACCGGCATTCGAGCCTGGCGATCACGTCAAACGCGGCGACACAGCAGGATTCATCCACCCGCTCGGCAGTCTCGACACCCCGCCGTCGACGGTAAAATTCACTGCACACGGCATTGCATTCGCCCGGTCACACCGCGGACTGGCGGCAAAAGGCGAATTTCTGGCAGCGGTCGGCGAACCGTTCGATGCCGTCGATACTGCGGATTAGAAGATCGCAGCAGCGTTTTAACTTCGACCCGGCGTCAGCCAGGTTTCCGACAGGGCAAGAAAGGCAGTGCTCATCCGGCGTCCGAGGAAATTGCGCGAAACCACTTTGCCAGGAGACTGAACCCCGTTGACCGTTATGGTCGCCTCTTTGGCTTCGATGAATACGCTGTACATCTCGTGCTCACCAGTCGCCGACGCTTCGACCGCAACCTCTGCGGCAAACGGCTCGCCCAGTTGCTGCCACGACATCACAAGCTCCACTTCCTTTGAAATGACCGATTCGGTGCGACTTTCCCTCAAATCACCGCGACTCGTTACGTGATCGATAGGCATGCGGGCCATCGCCTCGAATCCCTTGCGTCCGCGGAACGACGGAAACTTGGACATGTAGTCTCGGATCAGGTATTCCGTAAGCTCGTCATTGTCTGTGAGGCAAATGTTGTTCGCATCCGGATATCCAAGCAGTTCATCCGGTTTTTCCAGCACGATCATGGTGCAGCCATGCCCGTGCGGCGAGAGCGCAACCCGAAAGAATATCCCCAAGGTCGACCAATCGCCGTCAGGGTCTTCTTTCAGATATATTCCGGGATTATCGCCCGACCATTCCACCTTGCCGGGATTTACTGGTTTTTCAGGATTCATCGACTGCCCTCTTAAGTGATTCAGATTAATTGTGCCGTTAAGTCGGTCCGGGCATTGTACGGCACCTGACCGGATTATGAATGTACGAATCTGGTCAGTACATTGAGCGTGATTCGCGAAATGCTGTTGCTAAATCCGTTGACAGGCAAACTGCCGCAATAGCTGATGGAACCGACCGAAAAAACCGCTCCCCCGCCGGCGGTGTCAAAATACACCATGTCTGCGCGGATCAGCGACTCCTCGGATTCGCCCGACCATGTCGTCAAATGCGTCAGTCTCTCCTCCGGCACGAGCACGAAATGATCCGGACAGGGACCTGAACTTGCCAGGATCACAGCATTTTCAGGCGTGCCGAGACGCCAGTCGGCGCGGTCCAGCTCAAAGCCGGCGGCGCCTCCGCCGCTTAGGCCGAAATCGCCGATTATCTGCTCGTCAACCCCTTCGAAGATCCACTGAAAGCGCTCGTCAAGCTTCATATTGCGCCGGTAGTAGGTGCCTTGAAACTTCCCCTGGCCGCTAAATCCGACACCGACAAGCTGCTGCGGCGGCCTGCCGTTCCTGCGCCACATCCCGCCATAGCCGCCGTCGAGGGCGTTATAGTATTCACCCGGTTCAGCCGCCCAGGTGCGGATCCCGCCTTCGGCCCGACGGATTTCGACCATGCCGGGCAATTCCGGGCTGACGCTCACCTTCCAGTAGAATCCATTGCCGCCCAGATACATCAGCCGCCCGCCGTTTCGGATATACGACTCCAATGCATCAAGCGTGTTGCGCGTGTGATACTCGGGATGACTCATGGTCAGAACCGCCTTGTACGACTCGAGCAGCGGCATGCCTTCATCATGCAAGTCATGGTCGCAGACCACGTCGTATTTGAATCCGAAATGCTCAAGCCAGGCAAGCAGATGCGTGTCAGCCGGCAGATGGCGCATGCCGGATTCTACAAAGGATTCGCAAACGGCAATGAACTTTGTCCGCATCGTGATCGCCGGCCGCAAGCTGGACGAATAGCAGATACCGCTGCCATCGTCATGATCGTTGTAGGTAGACAGACCGTATTGCGGGTGCTGATCCGGATTCCACGGCCTCGCATTGTGGTCGCGGACAAGACGGTCGTAGTCCTGTCCGGTACATTTGCGAGACTGGTTGATGTAGACGGTGTAGGTGAACGTAGGCACAATGACGCAAATGTCAGCCTGCGGCTTGCCGCTTTGCGGGCGCACATAGAAGGGAATGTCGTCGTAGTCGCCGCCACACTCGATATGCATCGCATACATCGCACTTGGAAAACGATCAGGCACAGTGAAACTGAAATCCGTCTCCCATTGACAGTCATACAGGTCGTCGTGATGGAAATGAATCGCACCGTACTGGTCCGGCGCATGGCGCCAGCACATCTGTTCGCCGGTCCAGTTGGATCCGCAAACCGCCCTCGTGGGACAATTGACCAGCCGTCCGTTCAGGCCCATCGGCCCTGCATCGGTGATTTGCTGGGTGCCTATGCCGATCGAAAAATCCCAAGACGCAACCGCGTTCGACGTGTCGGCAGCACGCTCCAAAATCTGCGGATCGAACTCGCCGGCGCTGTCATCTAGAATCTCCGGCTGTTCCAGCTTCCCGTTATACAGACCGTCGTCCGGACTTAAGGCGGCAAAATATACGCGGTCATAATGGCTAAGCCGGGCAACGCGAATGCGGTCTAGGGATCTTGACGCGAGAGCGCCAGCGCTGAAAGCAGCCGAGTGCGCAAACTGCAGCAATTCGATTGTCCCGCTGGCGGTATCGACGATAAGTGCCGCCGTGTACCAGCGCCTTTCCCTGAGCGGCTCTTCGATGCTCAATTCGAACTGCTCGCCCGCAGCGTCGACATGCCGAGCCGCCAGACAGCCGTCAGCATCAATTTGCAGCGATAGTGAGTCGCCGGAACTCGAGCACAGCGTCATCAGGCCTTGGCGCCCAGCACTGATCAGTGTCGGCCACAGCCGAACTGAAAGCACATACCGCTTAAGCGCCGGCAGGCGCTGTCCAATTTCGGCTTCGCCGTAGGAGCCAAGGCGTACCGGCTGGTAGCGGGAGGGGAATTCACCTGAAAAAATATCTGAGGCATATTCTTCCTGGATTCCGGGTCCCTTCGGATTCGGATCACCGCAGATAATCCGCCTCAGTTCTACCCGGTACGGCTCGCTATGGACAGAGCTCACTTTGAAATCAATAGTCTGTCCAGGAGAGACTGACCAACTGCTGGGATAGCCGACGATTGGCAACATTCGGTTACTACTACTGCTGAAGATCTGTAATCAATATCAGGTGGGTTGTGTGCAATTATAGAAAATTGTCGCCATTTGCAACGTCTCGCTTCTAAGCGCCGCCCTTGCAGCAGGAACGCACATATTACGGCTTAGAACCAACTTTTCGCATTCGCAAGGACCTTTCATATTTGCGATCGAACATATGACGCATCTTGAACGCACCCTTAAACTTGATTTACCGAAACAGGCCGCCCAATTTCAGATATGCTTCGGATTCGTCCCGTCAATTCAGTTTCCGCTCCGAACTGAAATGCTGTAGCATTGACAGCAGGCACTTGTCATTTTCCGCAAAGGCATCTCATTGGAAGTTACCACCGACCGGTTCTTTGCCGCAGAGCATCAGCAGCCGCAGAACTGGCACAAACTTGAAGCCTATCTGAATCGGCTGGGTCATGATTTCAAGGCAAGCCCTGCGCCACGGCAGTTCGTAGGCGGCTACGGAAACCTGAATTTCCTCATCCGGATGGACGGCGAGCCCCGGGTGCTGCGACGTCCGCCGCTCGGCCCGCTGCCGCCCGGCGGCAACGACATGATCCGGGAATTCACAGTGACTTCGAGGCTGTGGAAGAAGTTTCCCCTCGCACCGCAGGCAAACTTGCTGTGCGACGACATATCGGTCCTCGGCGCCCCGTTTCTGATCATGCAGTACCGGCCCGGCGTGGTCATTCACATGGAAATTCCCGAAACCTTGCTCGGCGCGACCGGGGATCTGTCGATGATGATTGTCAATGTGCTGACCGATTTTCAAAAGGTCGACCCGGCCCAAGTCGGCCTCCACGGCCTGGGGCGTCCGAACGGGTTTCTCGAACGCGCCAGACAAGGCTGGATCAAGCGGTTCAACGTGGCGGCGCAGGATGTCTACCCGCAGCAAGCCTGGCCAGGCTCAGCCGATGCCATCATGCAGTGGCTTGAGAATCAGGCGATTCCAAAATCCGACCACACCTTGCTGCACAACGATTTCAAGCTGAATAACATCGTATTGAATCCGAACAACCCCATTGAACCGATCGCCCTGCTCGACTGGGACATGTGCACCCGCGGCGATCCGCTGTTCGACTTTGCCACGCTGCTCAGCTACTGGATTGAACCGCACGACCCTCCGGCGCTGAACACCGTCGGCCAGATGCCCACTGCAACGAGTCCGGGCTGGATGAGCCGGCAGCAAATTACCGAATGCTATGCTTCAGCCAGCGGCCGCGACATGTCCGACCTTCACTTCTACCGCGTCCTAACGGCATTCAAGCACTGCGTCATCTTCATGCAAATCTACGCCCGATACTGCCGCGGAACAACCACAGACCCCCGGGTGGCCGAACTAGGGCCTGCGCTCGACTCGCTCTTTGACTTCACCCACGGCGTCATGACCGGGGAATTTTTCTAGCCCCGGCCGCCTTGCGCTACAGGCCGAGCGAGTACGAAGTCAGCAACTCGTAGCCGTTTTCGGTAATCAGCACCTGCTCTTCAAGCTTGACTCCTTCGCCGCCGTATTTCGATCCCATATAGGATTCGACGCACAGCGTCATGCCAGGCTCAATCAGGCCGTCATATCCCTTTGATTCAAAATCGACGAAATTCTTGATCGACGGATACTCGTCGGCAAGCCCGACGCCATGGACAATGACGCCGTAGCGATTGTCGATAAACTCGTCAGGAATCTGCCACGCCTTTTCGGAAAATTCCCGGAACGTCATGCCCGGCTTAAGAAGTTCGGTGTTGTAGTGAATCTGTTCGACAGCCAGGCTGTGGACGCGGGACTGCTCCTCTGTGGGACTGACTTCGCCGCATATCCATGACCGCGACATGTCGCAGCAATAGCCGTACGGACCAATCAGGTCGGTGTCGAAACTGACCATGTCGCCCTTTTCGATCACCCGCATCGAGGATTCGCGCATCCACGGCACCGTTCGCGGCCCCGACGAAAGCAGACGCGTCTCGATCCACTCTCCTCCCATCGCGACGTTCGCTTCGTGGAGTTTCGAATACAGGCCGTTTTCGGTGACACCGGGGGTGAGAAAACTGCGCATATGAGCCACTGCGGATTCGCATACTTCCACAGCGCGGCGCATCAACATCAGTTCCTCGGCCGACTTGATGACTCTCGCCAGTTCCATCAGGTCCTGCCCTTCGACCATCTCAAGGCCCGCATTTTGAAAAGCGTGCATGCCGGAGACGTTGCACCGGTCGATCGCCACCCGCTTGCTGCCCGCACCGTGCAGGGCGACAACATCGGCCAGTTCACGCGCAAATTCCGCGGCTTTCTCCTCGCCCCGGGAACCGGCGCCGAAAAAGTAGAACGACTTCATGACGCGATATTCGTCAACGGTCGGCAGGCCTTCGGCCAGATGCGGATAGTCTCCGAAGTCCCACAGAATAACCGGCCCTTCGGTCGGCACGAATACGGCGCGCGCCTCATAGTGCGAACACCACACCTGCATGTTGGTCGCATCCGTCACGTAGCGGGTATTTAACTGATCAAACAGCAAAATTCCGGCCACGTCCCGTGCTGCAAGTTTTTTGCGCACGCGCGATAGGCGATATCGCCGCACAATGTCAAGATCCACGGGAGGTTCGGAGCATTCCATTGCCCCATGCTGCCGATTGCCACTCATTTGTACTTCTCCTAAATTGCGAATTTCTTTTTTTCCTGCCAAGACAATAGGTCTGACAGCGGAATTATTGCGCAGTTTTATAAAATTGGCACGACATTTTTACGCCAACCCGCCGATGCGGTCAAACCGGGCCGCATTGGCGCTACCCCTTGACGCAAACCACCGCCTTGAGCCGATGCACCACTTCGACAAGATCCTTTTGATCTTGCATCACCCGTTCTATGTCCTTGTAGGCTTCGGGAATTTCGTCAATCACGCCCTTGTCCTTGCGGCACTCGACCCCTTTGGTCTGTTCAGCCAGATCGCGGGTATTGAAGCGCCTGATCGCCATGCGCCGGCTCATTGTGCGTCCGGCGCCGTGGGCGCATGATTCGAGCGACGCTTCGCTGCCGTTTCCGCGGACAATGTACGACGCGGTGCCCATGCTGCCGGGGATGATCCCCATTTCGCCGCGGCCGGCGCGGATGGCTCCTTTTCTCGTAACGTAGACCTGCTTGCCGAAGTGGCGTTCGCGCGCTACGTAATTGTGGTGGCAGTCGATGATCTGCGCGGCAGCTGAAAATGCAGGCATCCGCTCGCGCAGAACCCCCAGGACCAATTCAAGCATGGCATCACGGTTGAGTTTTGCGTAATGCTGCGCCCACTCGACCGCTTCGACATAGTCGGAAAAATACGAAGTGCCTTCGGTCAGGTACGCAAGCTTGCGGTCCGGCAAGTTGCTCAGGTGCGACGCCATGTCGCGCTGCGCCAGTTCGATGAAATGCGAGGCAAGCGCATGCCCTGCTCCCCGGCTTCCCGAATGAAGCATAATCCAAAGCCGGCCGTTCTCATCCAGGGACAGTTCGATAAAGTGGTTGCCGCCCCCGAGGGTGCCGATTTGCCGCAGCCAGTCGCGCAAAAGATTCTTCTTCCGCCGTGCGACATCCGGGTGCCTGTCGACGATCGAATCGAGCGTCGTCTTCATCGACTTTACAGCCGGAGTCGCCGCCGGGGCGGAATCATGCTGGGCAAAGCCGGCCGGAACGGCACTTTCGATCGCCATGCGGATCGGCCTTAGATTTTCGGGCAGGTCTTCAGCGGTCAGCGAAAGGCGCACGGCGGTCATGCCGCAGCCGATATCCACTCCGACAGCCGCAGGAATGATGGCCGAGCAAGTCGGTATCACCGCTCCGACCGGAACGCCAAGACCGGCATGAACATCCGCCATCGCGGCTATTTTCCCGCACACGGCCGGGTGCATCGACAGGTTCCTCAACTGCGTCCTGGAAACTTCGTCAATATCATCGGAAAATGTCGTTATCGTCGCGGTGCTCATGACCGCTATCGTACAGGCAAACGGATCGTCCAATCAGGCAAATGCGAGCAGAATTCGAAAAATTGTGAAACCAAATTCAAACAAGTGTTATAAATTGTTTCCGTAATAAGCCATTTGAATGGTTGTTCCCATCTACGGATGGCTTACTGAAAAATCTAATTGGAGGAATATATAAATGAAATTAGTCAAGGGTTTATCCACTGGTGCCGTGTCCGCTGTTTTCGGGATTGCCGGAATCACCGCGGTACAAGCCCAAGAGCTGGTTGTAGTTTCCTGGGGCGGCGCATACACAGCCAGCCAACAGAAGGCTTACAGCGAACCCTATATGGCGTTGAACCCGGACGTGAAGATCATCAATGATGACTCCGCCTCCGAAGGGGTTGCTAAGCTGCGTGCGCAGAATGAAGCAGGCAACGTCACATGGGCGCTTCTTGACGCTATTGCCGCCGACACGATCACACTGTGCGACGAAGGCCTGGTCGAAGAAATCGATCATGATGCCATTCTCGCAGCCGCCCCCGACGGCACGCCTGCCTCGGAGGATTTCGGCGCACTGATCACCTCGCCTTGCCACATTCCAAGCATTGTCTACTCAACGACTTTCGGCTATCGCCACGACCTCGTCGCGAGAGCGCCCGAGGGTATCGTCGACGTATTCAATCTTGCGGACATTCCCGGCAAGCGCAGCCTTGAGAAAAAACCGATCAACAATCTGGAATGGGCTTTGATCGCCGACGGCGTAAGTGCTGACGATGTCTATGATGTTCTGGATACGGACGAAGGCAAGGATCGTGCATTCAGCGCACTTGCCGGACTCAAGGACGAAGTCGTATGGTGGAGCAAGGGCGCACAGCCGCCGCAACTGCTGGCTGACGGAGAAGTCGTAATCGCTTCTGCGTACAACGGCCGGCTGTTTGCCGCGATTGAGGAAGAAAAGCAGCCGATTTCCATGATGTGGGAATGGCAGGTTTTCGACATTGACGGATGGGTGATCCCGACCGGCGCGCCGCATCGCGACGAAGTCATAAAATTCCTCAACTTCGCAACAGATACGCAACGGCTCGCCGATCAGGCCAAGTACATCTCGTACGGCCCGGCGCGAAGTTCTTCTGCACCGCTGGTAGGCAAGCACGCAGATCTCGGCATCGAGATGGGCCCGCATATGCCGACCGCCCCGGATAATGCTGCAAAGACTTTGCTGTTCAATTATGAATGGTGGGCTGACAACCAAGACGACCTGAACGAAAGATTCAATTCCTGGGTCCAGGGCTAAAGTCTTAGAATTGAAAACGGGGCACTTGGAAAAGCGCCCCGTTTTTGTCTCCCTTTCAAGCATCAATCATTTCAAGTTTGATAGCAAGCCATGGCCCAAGCTGATTCAGCCGCCCCAGGCGAAGTCCTGACTACGGTCGACGGCACTCCGCTGAAAACATCATTGGCTCGCGCATTGCGGCGCGAAAAAATGAGGTCGCTGATGCTGGTTGCGCCGCTTTTTGCGTTTATCGGCGTCACATTCATCCTGCCAATCGGCGACATGCTGTGGCGCGGCATTGAAGATCCCACGGTTTCCACCTATCTGCCGCGAACCGTCGGCGAATTGAAGAACTGGGATGCCACATCCGGAGAACTTCCTGACGAAGCGACTTTCGAAGCACTCGTAATGGATATCAAGGAAGGCGCACCGAAAAAGATCATCACCCGGGTAGGCAAGCGGCTCAACTACGAACGTTCAGGTATGAACAGCCTGTTTCGCAAGTCGCAAAGACGCGTGCCCAAACTTGAGGGAGGTCCGTACAAGGATCAGCTCATCAAGATCGACAAGCGCTGGGGCCATGTGGAAACCTGGCAGTTGATCAACACCTTCAGTCCAACTCTTACAGCGGGATACTTCTGGGCGGCGATCGACTTGCAGGTAACTCCGGACGGAAGCGTCACCTTTCAAGAAGATGAAAAGCGAATCTACATTAAGCTTTTTGTCAAAACCCTGTACCTTAGCGGCCTGATTACAATCTTAACGCTGATTCTCGGTTATCCGGTAGCCTACCTTCTTGCGACGCTGCCGCTTAAAACCGGAAATCTGCTGCTAATGCTGGTTCTGCTGCCATTCTGGACATCATTGCTGGTTCGAACGACATCCTGGATCGCGCTGCTTCAGAGCCAGGGCGTGATCAACGATCTGCTGGTCGCGATCGGACTGGTTGATACCGACGGTCGATTGCAGATGATTCACAACGCAACCGGCACCGTGATTGCGATGACGCACATCCTGCTTCCATTCATGGTTCTGCCGCTTTACAGCGTGATGAAGACAATTCCGCCAAGCTATTTACGGGCAGCAGTATCGCTCGGCGCACATCCGTTCAGCGCCTTTTGGAGAGTCTATGCGCCGAATACAGTACCCGGCATCGGGGCGGGCGCGATATTGGTATTTATTCTCGCAATCGGCTACTACATTACTCCGGCGCTCGTGGGCGGCACTTCCGGAACATTCATCAGCAATCTGATTGCCTATCATGTCTCATCGTCCCTGAATTGGGGACTGGCAGCGGCGCTAGGCATCATCTTGCTCGGACTGGTCATGGTTCTTTACCTGCTATACGACAAAATCGTCGGCATCGACAATATGAAGCTCGGCTAAGATGCGCAGCAAGTTCCCGCCATATCTCAGTTTCACGGAAAAAGCCTGGCATTACGGCTTTCGCATCATTTGCGGGCTTATTTTCCTATTCCTGATCTTTCCGATACTGATCATCATTCCGCTGTCGTTTAACGCGGTCCCATTTTTTACGTTTACTCCGGAAATGCTCACGCTGGATCCGGATGGCTATTCGTTGCGCTGGTATGAAGACTTTTTTACCAACCTGAATTGGCGCGGCGCAGTCAATAACAGCTTTATCATTGCCATTTTCTCTACTCTGATCGCGACCGGACTCGGAACTTTGGCTGCGCTCGGTCTTAGTGCGCGGCATGTTCCGCAGCGTACACTTTTGATGGCAATTCTGATATCGCCGATGATTGTTCCGCTGATCATTTCCGCATGCGGGATGTTCTTCTTCTACTCAAGGATCAATTTGCAGGGCACGCACATCGGCGTAATTCTTGCGCACGCTGCACTTGGCACGCCGTTCGTTGTGATTACAGTGACCGCGACGCTGGTCGGATTCGACCGAAGCCTGATCCGTGCTGCGTCAAGCCTCGGAGCTGACGGAGCGACAACGTTTTTCAAGGTCATCGTCCCCCTGATATTGCCGGGAGTCATTTCCGGAGCGCTGTTTGCATTCATCACTTCGTTTGACGAAGTCGTGGTCATTCTATTCGTCGGGAGTTTTGAGCAAAGAACGATTCCTTGGCAGATGTTCTCCGGAATCCGGGAGCACATCAGTCCGACGATTCTCGCAGTCGCAACGCTTCTGGTGATGGTTTCCGTAGCACTGCTGACGACGATCGAATTGCTGCGTCGAAGAACCGAAAGACTGCGCGGCATTCGCGCGACCTGATTGAACTGCAAAGCATTTTGCGTCACCGATACTCGGCTAGTGAGCCGCTCACGTATCGATGTAAAAATGCGCAATTGACATGCTGTTCGATGACGGCGGCAGAGCCAGGACTCCGATTGGCTGATGCAACGGCCGAACCTTCAAGACGGTCTATTTCAATAGAAACCTTAAAACCTGCCACTCTGCGGTCAAGCGAGCGTATCAACGAGTTGAGATTCTAATATTCTTCGATCCTGGGTTACAAGCGTTGCCCCGAGAACCCGGGCGCTCGCCACCAAAATACGATCTGCTGGGTCGCGGTGAAAATAAAAGGGCAACGAAGCTGTTTCGGCAGCAATAGCCGGAGATATGCCACTTCGCCGCACCAATGGCGACGCAACCGCCTTCCCGATCCATTCCCGAGGCGGAATCGTAAAACGTACGCGGCCAAAGTTGTACAACATGGCCACTTCCCACAAGGAAATATCGCAGACCAGCAACGGCGAATCCGGACCAGCATGCGAAATCACATGCCGCTGACCTTGGGACAGGCGATCCTGATCAGCGGCATGCCACCATAGCAGAATATGAGTGTCAAGCAGGAATTTCACGGCTTGAGAACATCCCAGTATTCTTCCGGCAATACCGGATTTACAACATCCCCAATGACTTCGACTGTCCCATCAAGTTCGGCTTGAGCACATCCTCTATCCTGATCGCTCGGACAGACAAGTACAGCTACTGGGCGTCCGCGCTTAAGAATGACAACCCTTTCCCCTGATTCATGAACATCATCAAGAATGGCAAGGCAACGGGCTTTGAAGTCAGATGCATTAATCGTTTTCATATGACTAGAATCTGCGACTAGTCATTTTTGTCAACTCCTGCTAACAGCGAATTAGGGTAGGATTCAGTTCGGAATCAGCGTTCCTATTTTTCAAATTGTTCGAACTCAGCTTCCGTTGTTGCGGAAAAATTGAAACGATTACATGCCACGACAGAGTATTGGTTTTTTTTAGAATCACCGTCGGAGGTTCGTGCAATCTGAACGTCTTGAAAAAAACAAGGACAACTGACAGCGAATGTCATAAACTGCGCATTGATTCAGGTTGAAACGGCTATTGCCGGATCGGAACGAGGCAAGCCGCAAGTGCAGCAGTTGCAATCGGCAAAGACTCATTCAATGATATAGAGAGTGAAACATAGCAATCAGTGCTAGCCAGGCTGACATTACCATGGAGGGTACACAATGTCTTTCTTCTACACAATAACGTCAGAAATTTCAATTCTCACACATTTTGGACTCGGTTTTCTGCGCCGCAATCTTGTTCGATTCATTGTTGCAGCATGCATCATATCCGCAGTCGGCACCGACAGTTCAGTCGGAGGCGAATTATCGCGCAGTGCGAACGAGATTGATGTCCGCGTGGTATCGAGCCGACCGGACATGGTTACCGACGGGGATGCCCTGATCGCGATCGCCGCCGCAAATGCCGGCGGTCTGTCCGGTCTTCGCATCTTTCTTGACGAAACTGACGTAACCGGTTCATTTCGTTCTGCATCTTCGAATAGCCTTCTGGGATTGGTGAAAGGGGTTCCGAACTCAGGAACACTTAAGGTGACAGATGCCGAAGGCGTGATTCGGGGCACCCTGCCGATTGAGAATCACCCCGTTCACGGGCCTGTATTTTCTGGTCCGCATGAGCAGCCGTTTATTTGCGAGACTGATGCCTTTGCGCTGATCTCAGGCGAAACCCTAGGCACGCCGACTGACGATTCCTGCTCAATCGATCGTCGCATTGACTACGCTTATCTACCCGTCGGCGGCAGCGACCTAATTGCACTCGCCGATCCTGTTTCGGAACCGGACGATGTGGCATTCGCCACCATGCCGGGCAGCCGTAACGTGCCATTCATCGTTAGAATAGAGACTGGCACGGTCAACCGCGCCATCTACCAGATCGCAATACTGCACGACCCTGCCACCCGCATTGAACCGACCCCGGAGACTGCTCGGCAGGGCTGGAACAGACGCCTCGTCTACACTTTCGGCGGCGGTTGTGTGAACGGATGGTTTCGCCAGGGAGACCGAACCGGCGGCGTGACCGATCCATGGCTGCTCGGCCAAGGCTACGCGGTTGCATCGGCGAGCCTGAACGTATTCGGCAACAATTGCAATGACGTGCTTGCTGCCGAGACCATGATGATGGTCAAGGAACGTTTCATCGAAGGCTACGGCGTGCCGCGCTATACCATTGGCCTAGGCTGCTCAGGCGGCTCATACCAGGTACACCAGATCGCCGACAACTACCCCGGATTGCTTGACGGAATCATTCCCGGCTGCAGTTTTCCTGACGTCGGCTTCAGCACGGTACCGATGGTGACCGACGCCCGGCTGCTGAAGCACTACTTCGCAAACGAGGGAAGCGGTTTGTTCACCAAGAAGCATCAGCATGCGGTGTCAGGCTTTCTGGTGCATGAGACCATGGATAACGTTTCTCACAAGGCGGGGCGAATCACCATCGGGGAATTTTGCCCCGACGTCCTGCCGGATTCGCTACGATATCATCGGACAGACAACCCAACCGGCGCACGCTGCGAATTGTTCGAGCATCACGTGAACGTGTATGGGAGAAATCCGAATACCGGCTTTGTCCGTCGGCCGATGGACAATATCGGCGTGCAATACGGACTGCAGGCGCTTAACAACAAGGCAATCGGCCCATCCCAGTTTATCCACTTGAACGCGCATATCGGCGGCTACGACATCGAGGGACGCTTCCATCCGAATCGCACTGAAGCTGATCCGGTGGCTGTACGGATTGCTTATGAATCCGGCCGGCTAACCAATGGTGGCGGCGGTCTGGCATCTACGCCAATCATCGACTATCGTGCATACAGCGACGATCTCGAAAATGGGGATATCCACACACGATACCACTCGTTTTCCATGCGTGAGCGTTTGCGCAAGGCGAACGGACGAACAGACAACCATGTCATGCTGGTTGAAGACTTCCGCTACGGATACTACAGTACTGAAAGTCCGGTTTTGCGGTATGCGATTCGACAGATGGATCAATGGCTCAATACACTGACTGGGGAAACATTTACGGATGTTTCGAAATCCAAAGTGGCCGACGCCAAGCCTCAGGGATTGGTCGACTCCTGCTGGTCGCGCGACCGGGAACCGAAAAGGATTGTCGAGACGCAGATGCAAGGTTCAGGGCGTTGCGATTCGATGTATCCGTCACCGTCTGCTCCTCGCGGGGTCGCCGGAGCGCCGCTTGCAGGCGATATCGTGAAATGTCAACTCAAACCGCTGGATCCGGATGATTACTCTATTTCCTTCAACGCGGGGCAAGTCAATCAGCTTCACGCAATTTTTCCTGAAGGTGTTTGCGATTACGACCTTCCCGGTGTCGATCAGACAAACTTTAAAGGAACGTGGCAGACTTTCAATTGATGCTGCCGACCGGCTTCGCTGTTTAACAGGCCGCTGAGGATTTGGCGCAAGGACTTCGAATGATCGCCGGCGGCATCTGCGTCCGGTGCTGTCTGAAGCGATGACTCGCCACGGTTGTTCATGGTTCCGCAGCATCGCGCTATTCGATTTTCGCATCCGGCATGTTCAGTGCGGTTCCGCCGCATGAACCGGTAAAACTGCGCCTGGCACTGATGCATCATGCATGAACATCGAAGACTGACCAATCGCTAACTGCATCTATTTTTCGTTCACGCGAATAAAATCCAAGATTCGAGCGGGTTGACAGTAGTAGGCTCTAAACGAATTCGAAAAGATATAATTTCGAATTTGAAATCCAGGCACATTCGGGTACAGCGACATCGATTCGCGCTAACATGGAACTCTCAAACCCCTACGACTACATCGTAATCGGAGGCGGCACCGCCGGCTGCATTCTGGCGAACCGTCTTTCGCAAGACCGCAGCAACAAAGTACTGCTTCTGGAAGCCGGCGGCAAGGACTACAGCCCATGGATCCATATTCCAGTCGGCTACTTTAAGACGATGCACGATCCGAAAACCGATTGGTGCTACCGCACCGAGCCGGATCCCGGATTGAACGGCAGGAGCATCGCATGGCCAAGAGGAAAAGTCCTAGGCGGTTCAAGCTCAATAAACGGCTTGATCTACATACGCGGCCAAAAGGAGGATTTTGACGAATGGGATTCCCTCGGGAATCCAGGCTGGAGCTACGAGGACATGCTCCCGTACTTCATCAAGTCCGAAGATCAGGAACGCGGCGCAGACAAGTATCACGGCGTCGGAGGGGGCCTTAAGGTTTCCGATATGCGCACACAGCGGCAAGTGTGCGATGCGTTCATTGATGGCGCGACCGAAATCGGAATCCCTAGAAACAATGACTTTAACGGGGCACAGCAGGAAGGGGCAGGCTACTATCAATTGACTGCGCGAAAGGGCTTTCGCTGCAGCACGGCGGTCGGCTATCTTCGTCCTGCAAAGTCTCGCAAGAATTTGCAGGTCGTAACCCATGCGCTGGCACGGCAAATTATGTTTGCGCAAGGCCGGGCGAACGGAGTGAAGTTCTCAGCAGGAGGAACCGTCCACGCTGCTCAAGCAAGCAAGGAAGTGATCGTGAGCGCCGGCGCAATAAATTCGCCTCAGTTATTGATGCTGTCGGGCATTGGCAATACCGAGATGCTCAATCAATTTCAAATCGACTTGATCAAGCACATGCCGGGAGTCGGCCGCAATCTCCACGACCATTTGCAAATCCGCGCAGTCTACGAGTGCAATGTACCCACGCTGAACGACGAGATCAGGAATTTGCTCGGCCAGATCAAGATTGGAATCGAATATGCCCTATTCCGCAAGGGACCCATGACAATGGCGGCAAGCCAGGTCGGCGTATTTGCCCGGACATCCGACACGGTTGAACGCCCGGACATTCAATTTCATTTTCAACCTTTGAGCTCGGATCATCCTGGCGAGGGCGTTAACGACTTTCCTGGAATTACTTCTTCGGTAACACAGCTGCGTCCTGAGAGTCGCGGCTTTATTGAGTTGACGTCATCAGACCCGGAACAATACCCGTCAATCTATCCGAACTACCTCAGCTCAGAGACGGATCAGGAAGCCGCTGTCGCAGGGATGCGAATTTCAAGAAAGATCATCTACAGCCCTGCGATGAATCAGTACATTGACAAAGAGATCATTCCCGGCCAGCACATTCGATCAGATGACGAGCTGCTTGATTGCGCCCGTTCAATAGGCGAAACAATCTATCATCCTGTCGGAACCTGCAAAATGGGCCCTGAGTTCGACAAATTTGCAGTAGTGGACGAGCGCCTTGTCGTCCACGGTGTGCCGAACCTGCGCATCGTTGATGCATCGATTATGCCAACCATCACTTCCGGCAATACGAATGCGCCTGTAGCTGCGATTGCGGAAAAGGCCTCCGACATGATTTTGGCGGACAGCTGATCTTCGAATTCAGTCGTTGTCCACCAGGCCGGCTCCGGCTCCGCGCTCGCGCGAGTGCTCGCTTGCGGGCACAAACGATTCGGCAGCTACGGATTTGACTGCTGCCCAGATTCGGTCCGACACCTGGATTCTACGACGTGCCGTGCGCTTCTTGAATTGTTCGGCTTGGATCGCACGCGACATGACATCATCATCCGGCACATCGACTTTGAGATTGCGGCATCGAACAGACAATTCGACCTGAGACGGCATCCGGCTGCGCTCATCAAGCGGATATTTTGACCAGACATGCCGATCGCGCACCGCCAGACACTGGGCGCGCGACGAAATTTCGAAAAAATAGCCTCCAGCCGAGCGCGTAGCCGCTACGGCAACCAACATCAGCGGGAAGCGCAATCCGGATACGTGCGCCCGGCACTGCGCACTCTCATTTGCTGATGCCAGGGCGCAGAGCATATCGGTCACTTCGATCGAAGCGAGAAAGCCTGCATCTTCTCGAGCATTGAATTTCAAGGCACCGGGTTCGGCATTCAAGATTTGCACGCGGCACATCGGCTGCTGTCTCAGTTGGCCGACGGCATCATGCAGGCATTCCACTCCGCCAAGATCCGCGGCGGACAGCCAAGTCAGCGCTGTGGCTGCATCGTCATCGGCGCCTGCAGGGAAGCCGAGCGCGAACAATGCACGCTGACAGGTCTTATGAACTTCCGCTTCCGACAAATCTGCCATAACAGGCCGCGGCTTGCAGTTCTAGAGTCCGGCTACGACCGGGAAGGCCCAGTCATCAGCATCGGAGTTTTCCAGCTCATCGGCAAGAGGCGCTCCCTGGAACAGCGTGATACGAGTCCAGCGGTCCGACTTGGGATCGAATCGGGTAGCGCCGAATAAGGCCAACTTGCAGCGCAAAAGATCAATCGGCAAGCAGTTCCTGCCTAGCAGATTGTCTTGAATCTCTCCGTACGGGCAATCCTTCAATGAATGAATCCGAGTCACAATGAATCGAAATCGCGGAAACTCGATCAGGAATTGAGCCGCAGACTGCCGCAGTTCCTCGCCGGACAGGCTGAGCAGGCACTGATGCAGACGCGCCACTTCGCGCCCGATTCCAATTTTCAGTTCCAATTCCTTTCCCGGCTCGCGATACCGCTCCCCCAGCCGGGGCTCTTCCTTTTCGGCCGAGACATACCAAAAAAAATGCTGCTCGTCAGGATCATCGAAATCGGTATCGATCGCCCACGAATAATTGCTCTCAATCAGCGCTTTCATTTCCCCGAGCGTCATGTGCGAGGCAACTCTGCTCGTTTCATCTGCACTCAGTTCGTGTTCCAGATCGTCCACGCATTCAGGATGAAGTTCAAGCATTATGCTGTGCGCCAGTTCGACGCATTCGGTGCTCATTGAGGCTGCGATCCGGTCAGCGAACTTCGACCAGGGATATCGCTCTTCGAGCCACCGGGTTCCCTGAGCGCGCAGCATGTCGATTTCCTGTCTCAATACGCCAAGACGCCGCAATTGCCGCGCGTCCTGAGTCTGCCATTGCTCAATGTGAATTTTGACGCGGTCCAGCAACGCGGCGTAATCGCGCAAGCGCCTTTCGTCCGCTCTTTTCACGCTTCGCACGCGGGCGATCGCCGTCTCGCGCACCATGATCCACCGGTGAATCAATTTCGGATGGCTGATCAGAAACGGTGCCATGCCCAGACCGGTCGCATTGCCGACTCCGAGCAATCGCTTAAGCTTGCGATCGAGCTGGATTGCCGACCCGTCGCTCTGCCTGTCTGCAATGTGCTGAACGAGATCCAGACTGAAGTGTCGCGCCATGAACACGGTGAGCATTTCAGCTTGAAATGGCAGTTTGAACGGCGTGTCGCGCCGTACCCACTTGAAATCCATCAAGCCGAATTTACCGTTTCCATATACTGCTGTCGTCCTAACCAGATAGCCGATTTGTGCCAATTGCGCCGCGCTCGGCTGTCTTCCGTCTGCCAGCGCCTGTGCAACCGTTTGAAAGACGCGCACGCTCTTGTTGGCCCGGCTCATCACAATCTCGCTTGTGCTCATCCGTCCGGCTTCCTGCTTCGGAAGTTCCCGGCGCAACCGGTCGACGTCTTCTCGGCCTGCTGCACCGTGATGCAAGGCAAACGACATGTCCCACTTTTCAGCGATGACGCGGTCGGTGCGGTCCTTGTCATCAAGCGGCGTGGAAAATGCAATGAAGCTCAGCGGACCTTCAGGCGTATCGATTCGATACACCATGTCGCCGAATCCGTCGCTGTCGAGATTGCTGAGGCTTTGCGAAATCCTCCAATTCTCATTGTGCATCCGACGTATCAGAGTGCGGGCAAAACTGATGCGCGATGCATGGAACGATCCGAGCCGTTCGAGCTTCATCACCTCAGACGGCGGACGCAGATTCACCTCGGGCTCATCCGGCATGGCATTCACACCGCGGCTACTGCGGAACAAATCCGTGCTCAAAAAACCGAAACCAGTTGCGGCCTAGGATCTTTCCGACTTCGTCATCGGAAAATCCGGCTTGCTCCAGGCCCTGCACCACATTGACCAAGTCCCGCGCATCCCGATACCAGGCCGGATAGTCCGGCCAGCCGGCTTCTGGCGCCTTCGACTCTCCGGGGTCCGTATCGAAAGTCCAGCGACCGCTTCGCATATAGTCAAGCTGGTCCGATCCCCAGCCCAGGCACAGATCTGAACCGATGCCGATGTGGTCGATGCCGATGAGTTCGGCGGTGTCGCCGACCATCCGGCAAAAATCCTCCAAATTGCACTTCGTGCCGTTCCTAAGATGCAACGGATACAGGCTAAAGCCGATCATGCCTCCGCTGTCAGCCAAAAGCCTAAGTACTTCATCGGACTTATTGCGCAAAGAAGAATGAAATGTAAGAGGATTCGCGTGGGTAATCGCCACCGGTCTGCTAGACAAAGAAATCGTCTCCATGCTCGTCCTTTCGGAAGTGTGGGACAGGTCGATAATCATGCCGAGGCGATTCATCTCGCGAATGACATTGCGACCGAATTTCGTTACGCCGGCGTCATTTGATTCGTAGCATCCCGCGCCGATCAGGCTTTGGTTGTTGTACGTCATCTGCATGATGCGGATTCCCAGGTCGTAGAATATTTCGACCAGGGACAGGTCGTCTTCGATTGGGGAACTGTTCTGGAAGCCCAGAATAATCCCGGTATGCTTGGATTGATACGCCTTTGCAATATCCGCGGCGCTTCGAATCGGCACGATCAAATCGCTGTGATTCTGAAACCAGCGATTCCAGCGGCCGATGCGTTCCAGTGTCTGGCGGCAATCCTCCCAGTAGGCCAGGGTGACATGAACTGCATCCAGTCCCGCTTCAACCAAATGCTCGAACTGCCGGCGGTTCCAGTTCGATGCCTGCAGCGCATCAATGACAGGAAAACGATTTCCAAGTGTAGTCTTATTCGACATTTTGCGCTCCTTGACGCGGCATCCGGTGGATTAAGGACGAGTTGGCAATAATAATAATTCAAAACCATGCCTGCCACACCGCCGACTGGATCAATCGGGCCGCTTTGTGCGCGGCAAGCCTTGACCCGGACGAATGTTCGTCAAAGCAAATACAGTCCGGCGCGACGATGACTTGCCTCGAAGATTCAACGGGGATGCCATGCACAGATCACTTCGGAATCCGGACCCGGTAGAAAATTGTGTATAGAACCGGAATGAACAGCAGTGTGAGCACGGTAGCGAACAGCAGCCCGAACATGATGGCGACTGCCATGGTTTCAAACATTGGGTCCTGACTCAGCCAAAGCGGCGTCATGCCGCCAATCGTGGTGACAGTGGTCAGCAATATGGGGCGCAGACGCTGCCGGCTCGCCTCCGGCACCGCTTGTGCCGCAGACAGGCCGTTCTGTGTCATTTCGATGTCGATGCGGTCAAGCAGAACAATGGCGTTGTTGATGACGATGCCCGATAGCGCGATGACCCCGAGGATGGTGAAGAACCCGAAAACGGACCCTGCCGCAAGCAGCCCGTAGGCGACACCCACCAGCCCGAGCGGAATGGTCATCAGAATCATTGCGGGCTTGCGCAGACTGTTGAATTGAGCAACCAGAAGCAGGAGAATAATCATGCCTGCCAAGGGAAGCTTTTCGGCAATGGCTGCGTTGGCATCTCCGGACGTCTCCGCCACACCGCCGACTTCATACCCGTAGCCGGCTGGAAATTTTTCGGCATGCGCTTCAAGCCAGGGCAGGAAATCACGATTGATCTGCGCCGCGGTAACACCCGGCAGCAGTTGTGCGCGAACCGACACGGCACGGCTGCGATCGCGTCTCTTGATAATTGCGGGCTGCCACTCGATGGCCAGTTCTGCGACCTGTTCAAGAGGAACCGTGCTGCCTGTCGATGTGTAGACGGGCATCGTGCGCAAGCGATCGAAATCCGTCCGGTTCGAAGAAGCCGAGCGCATAGTGATCGGTATCTGATCGGTGTCCTCGCGCAGCCGGCTCAGCTCGATGCCTGAAAGTCCGGTTCGAAGAGACAGCGCAATATCCTCATTGGTAATTCCAGCGCGAAGCGCACGTTCCTGATCGATATTGATGCGCAGCTTCTTGGTGCGCAATCCCCAGTCATCGGTCACAGTGTAAACGCCCGGATGGTTCAGCAGCCAGTCCTTGACGGGAGAAATCAATTCATATATCCGGTCGACATTGTCCCCTTTGAACCGCACTTCAACCGGATACGGAATCGGAACTCCGTTTTCGATCCTTCGAAGCTGAACAAACAGGTCCGGAAAGTTGTCAAGAGCGAATGACTGAATGCGCGCGATCACTTCAGGAATCGCATGCTGATCCACAGTATTGATCAGCAGATTTATCGCGCTCGGATCGTTAGTGCCGGGATTTTGGCCCAGAGTGTAGCGAGGCGTGCTGACTCCGATCCATGCGCTCCAATTCAGGATCACTCCATCGGCCCGCTCCTGGCGATCGTCTTCGCCTGGGCTTGCCAGCAATTCGTGTGCGATAAACCGGTCCAGATCAGCCATCACCTGCGCAGTGTGTTCGATGGATGTGCCTCGGGGCAGCTGCAGCGTGCCGTTGATGACTGGATCCTCTCTTGGCGGAATAAACACATTGGGCACCTGCTGAAATGCCCAGAACGAACTGGCAAAGATCAATCCGGTCAGGATTAGAAAGACGGTGCGATTTCTCAAGGACAGGCGCAGCAGCCGATCGTATGCGCGGTGCAGCCGCGATGGCCCTCGGGATTTGCCAGAAGCCCTGGGCGGCCGCAAAAACACCTTGGTGAGCGAAGGGATGAACGTCAGCGCGAGCAGCCAGGAACTGACCAATGCGATAGCGACCACCTTGAAAATGTCCGCCGTGTATTCGCCGACTGCGGACTCGGCAAGGATAATCGGCAGAAATGCCGCCGCCGTAGTGAGCGAGGATGTCAGCAATGGCGCAGTCATCTCCTTTCCTGTGGCAATTGCGGCCTCAACGGCCCCCACGCCGCGCTGGCGCTGAACAAGCACGGACTCGGCGATTACGATCCCGTTGTCCACAAGCAATCCCAGAGAGATAATCAGCGCCGCCAGCGAGACCTGATTGACCGTGATGCCAAATACGCTCATTGCCGAAAACGTGGCGAAAATCGTGGCAGGCACCAAAACTCCGACGATCATGCCCGTGCGCAAACCGAGAAACGCAAGAAGCACAATGGCAACAATTGCAATGGCTTGCAACAAATTCTTTCGAAAATCGCTAACGCCGGAATCTACAATGTCCGCTTCTTGGTACACTGGGGTCAATTGGATTCCTAAAGGATATCCCGCCTCAATGTCCGGGACTTCGCTCTCCAGCCACTCGCCAAGGGTCAGAATGTTTCCACCCTCGCTCAGGGACGCGGATATGATGATGGCCTCGCGGCCATTGAACCGTGTAATGCCCGAAGGGGGATCGACATAGCCGCGGTAGATATCGACAATGTCTTCAAGATAGACAATCTGCCGGCTGCCCGGAATTTGGACGACGGTTCGGCGCAGATCTTCGATCGATTCGAAATTTCCGGACGGCTCCAGCGAAATCCGCTCCCGTCCGGTCAGCATCTGCCCTCCGCTCTGAACGATGTTGATCCCTGTCAATATGCCTGACAGATGAATGGGCGACAATCCTATTTCCTGCAAACGGGCGAGCTTGTATTCCACAAAAATCCGCTCTTCCTGAACACCTTGGAGAGTCACCTTCGCCACATCGGGATAGCGCAGCAGGCGGTCACGAATCTGCTTGGCAATGTCCGTAAGCTCGCTTTGACTGAACCCGTCCCCGGTCAGCGCGTAGACGCTGCCGAATACATCGCCGTATTCATCGTTGACAGAGGGTGTTCCGGCGCCGTCGGGCAGTCCCTTGACTTCCCCGATCTTGCGTCTCAGCTTGTCGAAGATGGGGCGCATGTCGGTGTAGGTTTCGCTGAAATTCGCAGTCACGAACGAGAATCCCGGATGCGACTCGCTGAGCACATTGTCGAGCTCCGGAATCTCCTGAATCGCCTGCTCGATCCGGTCGGTCACAAGCTGTTCAACCCGGAGCGGGCTGGCACCGGGGAAACTGGTGCTTACAACTGCAGCGCGTATGGTGTACCCGGGGTCTTGCTGCTTGGGCAGTTGCACGTAGGACATCGCGCCGTAAACCGCGAGCAACGCAACCAGCGTATAGACGACGACACTGTTGCGAACTGCCGACTCAGTGATATTCGGCATGACTGGACAGGCTATTGAATCCGCACTTTCATGCCGTCCCGGATCACGGAAACGCCGGCTGTGACAACCCGGTCGCCGGAAGAGACTCCCGAGATAATTTCCAGCCCATGAGAGGTGAGGGAGCCAACTTCCACCGGCGCACGCCGAATCAGACCTATGCCGGCTTCATCGCCGTCGACCAATTTATAGACAAAGCGTCCCTTCTCGTCTTCGGCAACAGACGCCGCCGGAAGAAATGTGACCGAATCTTCGCGCTGAAATGAAAATTCGACTTGAGCGGCCAAGCCAGGCCTCGCCGCATCTGCGGCGTCCATGAGAACAGTGACCGGGAATGCGGCGCCTGAGGCTACCACGCCGATTTCTGAAACTACGCCGGCAAACACGCGGTTCGCCAGCGAATCGAATGTCACTTCCCCAGCTAGCCCAAGGCTGATGTCGGCGATCAGTGTCTCGGGCACAGTTACAGCAATTTCGAGTTGGTCTCCGCAATTGAGTTCGACGACCTTGTGCCCGATGCCGACATTTTCCCCAGCATCCACTGCGACATCGGCCACCAGGCAACTTTGCTGCGCAACGAGTACGGTATGCACAAGATTAAGCTGTGTCAGTTCCACAGCCTTGGAGGATGCCTCGGCCAGAGCTGCGGCGGATTGCGCCGCGGTTCGCGCGGAATCCAGTTCCGTTCGTGACACGCTGCGGCTTTCATACAGTTCCTCGAGGCGTTCGTGGTGCGCCGCTGCGTTTCTTCTCTCGGCCTCGGCCCGCTGCCTGTCCGCCTGCGCCTGCTCTAAGAGAAGTTCGAAACTTGTCGGATCCAGTGCTGCGATGGTGTCGCCTGCGCGAACCCTTTGACCTACGGAAACGTCTACTTGGCTGACGGTTCCGGCAACCTGAAAGCTCAAGTTGGTCTGCTGTGCGGCACGCGAAACCCCATTGAATGAGCGGATGCGCGTATCCGACTCCGGCGACACGGTCATATGCCGCACAGTCCGAAGCGGCCTATCAGTCTGTTCGGGTTCATCCTGCCCGCATCCGGATATAGCAAGCAACGCAGCGATGATCAGGGCGCTGACGCGCAGATTTCGCGGCGGCAAAGAAAAATTGTGAAGCAATCGCATCGGAAAAACTACGTTGCACCGGATCTTTTGCGGCGCATTGGACGGGCATTGGCATTGCCGATTTTTTCTGACTGAACATCCATGTAGTCTGATTCCTTGTGGCTTTGCCCAATGATGAACGATGTGGGAATAATAGAACAATATCCGTGAGTTGACAATCAAAAAGTCGCCAGTTGGCCAGTTCTGTCTCGGGGCTTTGCGCTTTCGAGTGCAGAATCAATTGCGCAAAGAGGCTTGCAAGCCGCCTTTTGCGGCTCGAACAGTCCAAACAGCACGGCATTGATTGATCTGGCCTTGAAGATCCACGGCGACACCATTGATGCGGTACAATTTTGAGCGGGTCCAGAAACTCTGCGCTGCCCGACCCGCCTGCGCCTTGGCCATTGAAATGCTTGCAAGCACCGAATTTCCGTATCTTTTGTCCGTGCCACCCCCTGCGCCAGCATGCGGGTTTTGCAGGGAACGCTGCTGATTTGAAGAGAGCATGCACTCAGATGCCGTCAACGCTATTGCCATGCACGAACTGCTGAAATTGACCGCGACACAAGCCGTCGAACTGCTCGCAAAACGCGAGATTCTTCCTTTAGAGCTTGTCGAAGCTGCGGCGGCAAGAATTGAAGAGATTGAACCTTCGATCAACGCCTTGCCGACACTCAGCATTGATCGTGCGATTGATCGGGCGAAGCAAATGACCGATCTGCACCTAGGCGAGATGTCCGGTGCCAGAGGCTGGCTTGGCGGACTGCCCGTTTCGATCAAGGATCTGATTGAAACCGAAGGGATTCGTACCACTTTCGGATCGCCGATCTACGCGAACTACATCCCGTCGAAATCCGATGTTTCCGTGCAGCGCATCGAAAGCCGAGGGGCAATTGTGATGGGCAAATCGAATACTCCGGAATTCGGAGCAGGCGCGAGTACATTTAACGAGGTATTCGGAATTACCCGCAATCCTTGGAATACGAGCAAGTCTGTGGCTGGTTCATCGGGAGGCGCCTGCGCCTCAGTCGCCTCAGGCGAAGTGTGGCTCGCAACGGGAAGCGACTTGGGCGGCAGTCTCAGAACTCCGGCAAGCTTTACCTCAGTGGTTGGGCTTCGTCCCAGCCCGGGCCGTGTCGCGCATGTCTCTCAGCAGCCTTTCGACACCATGCACGTAAACGGGCCTATCGCACGAAACACTACCGATGTCGCTTTGTTTCTTGACGCAATGGCAGGCTATCATCCGTCCGACCCGCTCAGCTACCCGGAACCTGAGAAACCCTACATCGATGCAATTGCAAACCCGAAACATCCTCGGCGAGTGGCCTATTCGCCAGATCTGGGGATCGCGCGCATCGACTCGGAAGTCGAAGGAATCTGCCGCCGCGCCGCCGAGCAATTCACACATATAGGAGCCGACGTCGTCGAAGCCTGTCCCAGCTTCCGTGACGCTGTCGATTGTTTCAGCATCCTTCGCGCCGCGAGTTTCGCCGCAGCAATGGCCCCCGAATTGCAACGCAATGCCCGACAACTGAAACCTGAAGTGATCTGGAACATCGAGCAGGGACTGCGGTTGACTGCCGACGACATCGGAAAAGCCGAACGCACAAGAAACAGGATCTATCGTTCAGTAGTCAAGTTCTTCGAAAGACACGACCTTCTCGTATGCCCTTGTGCGATCGTGCCTCCGTTCGACGCAGAATTGCGATACGTGGAATCCTTGCACGGCAAGCCATTCGACTCCTATTTCGAATGGATCGCCATTACGTTCGCGATTACGCTGACCGGCTGTCCGGTTCTCGCGGTTCCGGCTGGGTTTACCGCTGACGGCCTGCCTGTCGGGCTGCAACTGGTCGGGCCGCCCAGAAATGAATGCGGCATCCTTTCCGCGGGATATCTGCTTGAACAGCAAACCGGCCTTGGCGCCAGATTGCCGATCAGCCCTCGCACGCCATAGGAGTACGAACCGGAACCGCTGCGCCATAATTCGGCTTGAGCCGTATAGGCAGGTAAGGCAGGCACCCTTGCCCCGCTACGCCTCCTTGGTTACCGCCATATAGACGTGAACATAGTCCATGCTGTGCCGGTGCGGTTCGTCGCGAACCAACGTGTTGTAGTTCTTGTAGAACTGATCTACAACCGCATTTTTTTCTGAAACGGACCGTGCGGGGTTCAATCCGTTGATAAAAACGTTTTCGCTCCACGAACGCAGTGTCGGCAGGTAGGCATCGGCAAACATTGCCGGATCTCCTGCGCGATCGAACTCGGCACGGTACGGGCATTCGGTTATTGCGGTGAACGCATCCTCAAGCTTCAACCCGCAACGGCTTACTGCGCTTTCGGGATCATCGAAAGGCGCACGAAACTCGTCAAGCGTCTTGTAGAATTGCGGAAAAGCGGTTGCCTGATATTCGGATTCGTCAAGCATTCCGTTGGTCACTAGGTCCGACCAAAGCCTGTCAAACGTATCAAACATGTTCGCACCGCGGGTATTTCCAAGATAGCGTCCTTGTTCGTCAATGCAAAAGTTCGCCATGACAAGCAATCCCCCCGGAGCCATCTCGTCAGCTCGGCTGAGGAGTATTTTTTCCCAGTCCGCAATTGCATGGTCACGGAACGCTTGAAGCTCTTCACCCTGCGCCCCGACAGCGTGCACATGGTTGGCAATCGTTCCCGGCATGCCGCTTAGCCAGTGCATCGCGGTCGCCGAGAATCCAAGATCAACCATGGCGTTCGAAACAATCTGCTCATAGAACGAGGTGCCGGAACAACTGACAAAAACGTCTCTATATTCAGCAAGATAGCTTGATACGCCTTCAATCTGTCCTTGCAGCATGCGAAACAGCGAAGAAAAATCGTTGTGAGGCAAGTCGGTGTAAGTGACACTGATCTGATGATTCGGGGCCCTGTTTCGCGCCTTGGCGATGATCTTGCCGATGAGATCTAAGGATGTGCCGCCATCTGCAGCCCCGTAGTCGGCGATATTGAACGAGCGTCCGGGAGGATCGCAGCGCAAGCGCGAAAATCTGTCAAATATCAATTCTCCGGCACGATCAATGACATGCTTGGCGCCAATCGTATGTGCGGAGTAATATCCTCCGCCCTTCATGTGTATTCCTGATTCAGCCATTACATTCCACAGGTGTCTGTTAAGTCAGAGTGCAATTGTAGCAATGCCGGCAAAGGTCAGCATGGTTTGATATCACCATCCGACGTGCCGGGTAATCCGGTCAAAGGCATGCGGTAATTCTCAATCGATGTCCCTATTCCTTGAATGACGGAGCACCCGGTAACGGATATTGGCGATCAACAAGCAGTTTGACCGAAAGGTGGACAATCGACATACTGATGCCCTTGCAATAGTCCCTAATCCAACATAGCCGAAACCAAATGATTCAACGTTTTGTTCGGCACGCCATGACACCTTGACACGGGCCGTCTATTTTAACTAATTGATATAATGTTTCTTTTTCTTGATCAATACGCAGATGCGGCAGGCATTCCGGATCGGTTATTTTTCATTGCCAACGGCTGCGAACAGCCGCACAAGCTCGTCGCGGTTGAGAATCTCAGGCAGCCTCGACGGCTGCCTGGCGCCGGGAATGTGAAATTGCGCATCGCGGCGCTTCAACGTGACACGACAGAGAATCCGGATGCCGTGACGCACGACATTGCAAGTCGACCAACTCAGCTTGCGCTGCACGCGCAGATACAAAATGTAATCCTGCACTTGCCCGGCGCTGATGCTCTCGGGACTGCATTGGCAGTGCCTCACCAGTCCGGCGACGGAGCCGACATATGCTCTGATGGTTTTCTGCGACAAGCCGCGAACGGTCATGTCGTTGATCATTTTCTGACAAAGACGAGACATGGTTGACCTCCTGAAGATCTTGAAATAGCTTCATCGTTTTGGGACGCACCTGTCACAACGCGTCCCAAAACCTAGGCAAGCATACTTCGATCAATCCTACTCATCATTCGTGATCAATTCCCTCGGCGTGGCAGAATCTGTTCATGTTCCGCATGTGCATCGGCGAGTTATGTCCCGCGTCTTCATCCATGAGGCGGTATCCAAAAAATCATTCCGTCGGAGAATTAATTTTCAATTGACGCTGCCGTGCGGGGCGACGATCATCGATCGACACTTGACAGCGCCCGGTGCGCACTTAAAGCCGCCGCGGCCATGACTGCACGGAATTCGATGATCGAGGCTATGATGAAAAACGATCCGACCTATAGCAACTTTTTTTCGTATCGGACATTTTTTGAAGACTTTCTTCGCTATATCTATCGCGACGAGGGGGATCTTGAGGATAAATTTGATCTGTCTACGCTGCGCCAGGCAACCGCCGAGCACGTGACGCCCGAATTCAGGAAACGCTGTTCGGATACTGTTTGGGTGTGCGATCTGGCCTCATCGGGCGTGACGGTGTGCTTTTGTGTCGAGTTTCAGACCAATTGCGATTTTCACATGCCGGTGCGCATGGCAGGCTATAACGCGATGCTGCTGGGTTCCTTGACCAAGGAGGCGAAGACTGAAGTCTTAAGGCGGGCATGTCCTCCGGTCGCTCTTGTGGTAATCTTTCATGGACCGGGACGCTGGAACGTGACTAGAGATGTTCGCGACACGTTCGCCGAGACCGGTATCAAGGCGATTCAGTCGCGGCTTGTTTCGGCTCCGTATGAGTTGATCGACGAGCGCGAGAAGGCGGCCGGAAGTTTGGACACGCGACTGCTGTATCCGGCGCTGCTGCGGATGATCTACAGCGAAGATATTCTTCAGGTTGTCGATGCATGGCGCGCAGTGCGCAGGCGTCTTGTCGGCCAAGGGCATAGCGAATTGCGCAAGCAGTTTGTAAAATTGATACAAAATGTGGTGTCCCCGAAATTCAAGGGGATAGAGATAATGGACGAGGATGACTCGATGAGCACAATAGAAGAGCGGTTTGCCGAATCGTTTGACAAGGGTTTGCTTAAATTCAAGCGGGAAAGCAAGGAGGAAGGCTTGCAGGAAGGTATGGAGAAAGGCAAGAAAGAAGCAATGCGGTCTGTTCTGCAGAATCTGTTGGAGAATAAGTTCGGCATGGTGCCCGAGGCGGCGCGCCGGCGCATCAATTCGGCCGACTGCGGTCAGTTACAACGCTGGTCGGTCCGCGTGATACAGGCTGCGGAGATCGACCAGGTATTTACGGACTGATTCGCCGGATTTTCCCGCCGAGGCAAGTTGCAAATGTTTCCGCGTGCACAAAAATCGTGCACATTTCGCTTGAAAAATCGAGTGTTTACAGTGTAAACACCCAAAAGTTGCGCAATTTTTGTGCATGGCTGTCCAAAAAAAGCGGCTGGAACTCGGCAATGCCGGCAGTTTAAGCGCCTTTCAAATTTCACGCTCCCCGATATGTCGCGGCGTTCGATTTGCAACGCATACTGCCCCTATTTTCGTTGTCGGTGTTCATTCCAACCAGTCCCGCAGAACACCTTAAGCGCATCGTGTTCAAGGCAGGCATCCCTCCTTTGGAATAATCTGAAACATCACCTCCCCAGAGTGAGCCAGCACTCCTTGCGGCATGAAAGTGCGGCCTCGGCGGGTAATGTCGGATTTTAAAGCATACCCGAGCTAGGCATAGCAATGAGTGATGAATACGAATAATACCGGCGCAAGGTAGCAACGTTCCGCTTCGACGCGATCAGCGACAGGATCCATAGGCCAGCACCCGGCACGACGCTGGCTAAGCAGATCAGCGAAAAGGCCCGCAAAAGCTATGCGACTCTTGGCAATCGGCGCACCAAGGTTGCCGAAACCACGATCCGCTCGTGGCTGCGCGACTACCGCCGCGGCCAGATCAGGGCGCTTTTTGCCCAAGACCCGCAAGGTCGCCGGAGTGCCGCGGCGCATGACTGCCGCGATGGTCAACACGCTTCTGTAAGTCAAGCAAGGCGATCCGCACCTGAGCGTGACCGACGCGATAAAAGACCTGCACCAGGCTTGATCTTGGCGCCGATGCCGCATTTGACCGTGCACCGACAGTATGAGCAGCACGGAACTTCGCGCCCGCCAGGCGATCCGCCCTAGAACCTTCGCCGCTTCGAACACGAATACGCGAACGATATTTGGATGGCCGACGTGATGCACGCGGTCTCGGTGGGCGACGTCAAAAGACGCCGCAAGATCTACCTGATCGACATTATCGACAACGCGACAAGAGGGACTCCGCACGCCGCATTCGAGTTCAGTGAAAGTACGGCGGCATACCTGAAGGTGTTCAAGCAGGCGATCGAAAAGCGAGGCATTCTTAGCAGAGCTCCTCCGCGTTCACGCGCAGGTACTTGTCTATGAACCAGTCCGTGTATATGACCACGCCCTCAAGGAGGGGTTCCCCGACATAGTCATGACGTCCTACGGTATCTGCGGTCCACGTAGTTTCAAGGTATTTCCTAAATCTCAAATCTAGACTGAAGAAGTCGTCAACCACGTAAGACCACACCCGAAGAGTATAAAAGGAGTCCGGATCGTAGATTTCTGCGGCCTGAAGTCTGCTTCGGACCAGGGTTTCAACACGCTCTTCGGTAAATCCCAACGCGATTTCATCGTCACTATCTGAAACCGAAACTTCCAAACTAATCGGCTTGCACACGGTCCATAATTGAATACGTTCTTCCTCGGTCGGTGCCGTTGAATCCTCTGCCGTTGCAAGGCAGGGAACGACCGCCAGCGCGGCGGCGACAGCAAGGCATCTTAAGATGTAGATTCCCAGAATGTTTTTCGGCTGCGATTCCGTGGCCCGGCCACGGTTTTCCTCCCCCTGAGCCTGATTGCGGGCATGCCAGGCGGCCCACTTAAGACCGAGCACCTCGCGGTTCAAGTCCCTATCTTTGGTATCGATTTGATTATCCATCGGCTTGCATTTCGTAGTGAACTCCATATCCAACCGTACAGACCGGTGCAAAATGGTTGCAGGTTGAAAGATTAATTCAATCTTTAAGCATAAGAACCTATCAATTCCACTCTGATTGATGAAGGTCCAGTTTTTTACGAACAATAGCGACGCGCGGTACAACACGCGGTTCACGTCAATCCCTGTCTGATGGAATTATATCCAATACCGGCAGAAAGTCGAACAGCCTCGGAAGGATCTGTGATCGACATTGCTGCGTGAGAAAATGGTTACCCTTCGCACAGTGCATCAAATCCGCGAACCGCTTAGTAATCCATCTGAACAACCCCTGCAGTAAATGGCATCGTTGCAGAATCCAGCAGGCTTACCGAAATTGCGCTGCGAATATCCCGGAAAAAACAGTTATCGAAAAGATTAAAATTAACTCCTGAGTCGAAGCCGACTTCGGTTCTGTCATTTCAGTGCTAGTGCAACCTCATCATGCAAAATTAGAATCACGATGAAAATCATCGCAGTTCCTGTAGTCTTTCTTGCCGCATTCTGGCTCGCATTGTCTGGCCACTACTCCGCCCTCTTGATTGCGCTTGGCGCCGGATCATGCGCCTTCGTTTGCTATATCGTATTGCGAATGGATATCGCCGACCAGGAAGGCCACCCGATGTACCTGGCATCCTGGAGGCTGATTCCGTATCTCGCCTGGCTGGCCAAGGAAATCGTAGTTTCAAGCATTTATGTGGCACGGCTTGCGCTTTCGCCTAAACTTGAACTGCATCCGGATACCGCCGAACTCGATGCGCAAAATATGAACGAGATCGAGAAAGTGCTCTACGCCAATTCAATCACCCTGACGCCGGGCACGCTGACCCTTGACGTTTCCGACAAGCACCTGCTGGTGCACACGGTGCGCAAGGAATTGCTCGAACCGCTCAAGCGCGGCGAGATGGCTTCCAAAGTATTGAAAACCACTGTGCATCCCAAGGAAAGTCAATGATCCTTGCCGCAGTATTGATCGCAATTCTAGTCGGCATGGTGCTACTGCTGATCCGCGCGATTGTCGGCCCGACGATTTACGACCGCCTTCTTGCGATCAACAACTTCGGCACCAAGGCGGTGCTGGTCATCGCGCTCTACGGTTTTGTCACGCAGCGTCCGGATTTCCTCGACATTGCGCTCGTCTATGCGCTGTGCAACTTTATCGTCACAATCGCGGTACTCAGATTCTTCGAGTACTCCGGCATCGACTATGGCAGCAGCCAGCCCGAGGACGAGTCCACATAATGGAATTGGCCATCAATATGCTGCGCGATGCGCTCCTGATCGGTGGCGCATTGTTCGTCCTCGCCGGCAATGTCGGCGTGCTGAGGTTTCCGAACTTCTTTACCCGTGTACACGCCGCCGGCATCACCGATACCGCTGGCATCGGGCTAATCCTGACCGGACTTGCCCTGGAAGCCGGGATGACCCTGGTCACCTTGAAGATCATCCTGATCCTGGTCTTTATGATCATGACCAATCCGACGTCGTCGCATGCACTTGCGAAAGCTGCCATTCATGGAGGAGTCAGGCCCGTACCGGATCATAGGGAGCGAATGTCATAGAACTGCTCGGCAACATTATTTTGCTGTGCCTGCTGCTGACGACCGGCATTGCAATCGCCTGCTGCCGCGACCTGTTTACGGCAGTGATGCTGTTTGGCATCTACAGCGCCCTGGCCGCCTGCCTGTTCGTTGTGCTTGACGCGGTCGATGTAGCGTTTACCGAAGCTGCTGTCGGCACCTGCATATCCACAATCCTGATGCTAAGCGCTCTCGCAGCGACAAAGTCAAGGTTCGCCGAAGCAAGACAGCTCGGCAACCTGCTTCCGCCTGCCGTCGGTGCCATTGCATTTGCCGTGATTCTGGCTGTAGGGATGTCCGGCATGCCTGAGTTCGCAGATCCGGGCGCGCCTGCGAACACTCATGTCGTGCCGCGCTACCTGCTCGAATCTCCGTCAGAAACAGGAATACCCAATGTCGTCACTTCCGTTTTGGCCAGCTACCGAGGCTACGATACGCTCGGCGAAGTCGTTGTCGTTTTCACTGCCGGAATAGGCGTCATTGCGCTACTCGGCTCACGGCGCAGAAAGAAACCGAAGCAAGGGGATTCGGTGTAATGAAGCCGCATCCTGTTCTGCACGTCGTGGCAAAGGTTCTGATGCCGTTCATCATGGTCTTTGCGCTGTATGTGCAGTTCCATGGCGACTACGGCCCGGGCGGCGGATTTCAGGCCGGGGTTATTTTCGGCGCCGGGTTCATTCTATACGCCATGATTTTTGGAATCGACACCACTTATGACGTATTGCCCGAAGGAGTCGTCCGAGCTGCCGCGGCGCTCGGCGTGCTGCTCTATGCCGGGGTGGGCGTGGCATCGATGCTGCTAGGCGGCGAGTTCCTCAATTACAGCGTCCTGCTCGGCGACCCGGTCGCCGGCCAGCATCTGGGCATTTTGCTGATCGAACTGGGTGTCGGACTGACCGTGGCTTCGATCATGGTCTGCCTGTTCTACTGCTTCACCGCCTATCGGCTGACCGATTTCGAAAATCAGGATTAGCACCTTGGACCTGTCGAGCTTATTTCTGGGGTCGTTCAACTACTGGGCTGTTGTCAGCCTGATGGCTTGCGGCCTGTACATCGTTTTTGCTACAAGCAACTATGTAAAGAAAATCATCGGCCTGAATATTTTTCAAACGTCGGTGTTCATTCTCTACATCAGCATCGGCAAGGTCGGCGGCGCGACAGCGCCGATTCTCACGCAGGACCACCATGCCTACT
The DNA here is from genome assembly GCA_965214615.1 of Arenicellales bacterium. Taxonomy (GTDB): domain Bacteria; phylum Pseudomonadota; class Gammaproteobacteria; order Arenicellales; family JAJDZL01; genus CBDAUN01. The sequence goes on along the minus strand of OZ243952.1, from coordinate 957,470 downwards.
CCAACCCTTTGCCGCATGTCCTGATACTCACCGCGATCGTGGTCGGCGTCGCTACCACGGCACTTGGATTGGCTCTGGTCATGCGCATTCGTACGGATATCGGCACGATTGACGACATCCAGGCCCATGAAATAGCGCGCAGCGAAGCCGATTGATGCTCACCGCCCACCTAACGGCATTGCAAATTGCCATACCGCTGCTCGCCGCTCCGCTGTGCGTGCTGGTCCGGCACTACCGTTTCGCCTGGCTGATCGCGCTCGCGGCAGCGATACTGTGCAGCGCGATTTCAATTCTCGTGCTCGTTCAGGTCAATGAAACAGGCACGATCGTCTATTCGCTCGGCGGCTGGGCGGCGCCGTGGGGAATCGAATACCGGGTCGACCACGCCAACGTATTCGTTCTGCTCATAATCAGCGTGATTTTCCTGGCCGCCACAGTCTACGCACCGAAAAGCATCAATTCGGAAGTGCCGGAGCATCAAAGGAAATGGCTGTACGTGGCCTGGATCCTGTGCTTTACCGGCTTGTGCGGCATTACCGTTTCCGGTGACGTGTTCAATGTCTTTGTCTTTCTCGAAATCTCGTCGCTGTCATCCTACATTCTGATCAGCCTCGGCAAAGACAGAAGATGCCTGACTTCGGCGCTTCGGTATCTGTTCATGGGCACTGTCGGCGCCACATTCTTTCTCATCGGCGTCGGTCTGCTCTACGCGCTGACCGGCACACTGAACATGGCGGATCTTGCAACGCGTACGCCTCAACTCATAGGCAATCTGACCGCTCAGACCGCATTCGGATTCATCATCGTCGGACTCGGCATCAAGATCGCACTGTTTCCTTTGCACCATTGGCTGCCCAATGCGTACACATACGCGCCGAACGCTGTCACTGTATTTCTGGCCGGCACTGCCACGAAGGCGGCAGTCTATGTGTTCGCAAGAATGATGTTCGGCGTGTTTACGGGCGATTTCATCGCCGAATTCCCGCTTGTATTCATCCTGCTGATCACATCTGGAATCGCCGGTGCGCTGATCGCTTCTGGGATTGCATTTTTTCAAAGCAATCTGAAGCGAATGTTTGCCTGGTCAAGCATCGGACAGATCGGCTACATGGTGATCGGTCTGGGACTTGCCACGGTACCGGGGCTGGCCGCCTCGTTCATTCATCTGTTCAATCATGCTTTGATGAAATCCGCCGTCTTCATGGCGATTGGCGGGCTGATTGTGATGACAGGCACCGCTTCGATAGAATCGCTGACGAATGCCGGGCGGCGCATGCCGTGGACCATGGCGGCAATTGTTATTGGCGGACTCAGTTTGATCGGCGTGCCGTTCACAACAGGGTTCGTCAGCAAGTGGTATCTGGTCACTGCGGCGATTGAAAGCGGCCTGTGGTGGGTCGCAGCGATTGTTCTTGCCGGGTCTTTGATTACCGCCGCCTATGTCTGGAAAATTGTCGAACTCGCCTACTTCAGGAGGGATGCCGGCGAACCGGTCGAACGATCCGAAGCGCCGATCATGCTGCTTCTCCCGACCTGGATTCTAGTCGGCGCCAATATCTACTTCGGCATCAATGCCACGTTCACCGGTTCCCAGGCGATTCACGCTGCGAACGCAATCATGAGGCTGATTCCGTGATCGCGGCGTCCAATGCAATAGTCCTGTCGGTGCTGGTGCCGCTTGGCGGCGCGGTTTTGATTCGCATGCTGGACAAATGTCCGAACGCCCGCGAGGCGGCAACCCTGACGACAGCGGCTGCCACATTTGTCCTTATCCTGAGCGCCTACGACAGCGTAGGCGATGGATTCGGCCCGAAGATCACCTTGATCGAGCTTTTGCCCGGCATTTCGCTCGCATTCGCCGCCGAACCGCTCGGCATGCTGTTCGCCTTGATCGCAAGTTTTCTCTGGATCGTCACATCAATCTACTCGATCGGCTACATGCGGGGGCATGGCGAGAAAAATCAGACCCGGTTCTACACTTTCTTCGCAATCGCAATCAGCTGCACGCTCGGCATCGCATTCGCCGCCAACGGGGTGACGCTCTTTTTCTTCTACGAAGCGCTGACCTTGTCCACATTTCCGCTGGTCACGCATGCCGGAAACGAAAAGGCGAAACGTTCGGGGCGGGTCTATCTGTTTGTGCTTCTCGGCACCTCGGTCGGCTTTCTGCTGATGGCGATGATTTGGACGCATGCGATCACCGGCACGCTCGAATTCACTTCCGGCGGGATATTTGAAGGAGTCGAAGACACGACGCTGCTCAATGTTCTATTGCTGCTATTCATCCTCGGAGTCGGCAAGGCGGCGCTGATGCCATTTCATCGCTGGCTGCCTGCCGCGATGGTCGCCCCTACTCCGGTCAGTGCGCTGCTGCACGCGGTGGCCGTGGTAAAGGCGGGCGTGTTTACGATCTTGAAGATTTCGATCTATATTTTCGGCATTGACCTGCTGGCGCAGTTGACGATGCATCAGATTCTAAGCTACCTTGCGGCTTTTACGGTTGTCACTACCGCAGTCATTGCGATGCGGCAAGACAATTTGAAGCGACGTCTCGCATATTCCACCATCAGCCAGCTGTCGTATATCGTGCTCGGCGCCATGACGGCGAACGCCTTCGGCGTGATGGGAAGCGGCATGCACATGCTGATGCACGCATTCGGAAAGATCACGCTGTTTTTCGGCGCCGGCGCGATCATGGTTGCCGCCCATAAGACGCAAGTGAGCGAATTGCGCGGAATCGGCTATCGGATGCCGATCACAATGACCGCGTTCCTGATCGGCAGCCTTTGCATTATCGGCGTGCCGCCTACCGGCGGCATGTGGAGCAAGTGGAGTCTGCTGCTCGGCGTCGTTCTCGCTCAAGACTGGGTGCTGATATTCGCACTCATCGCCGGACCGATTCTTAGCGTCGGCTATCTTTTGCCAATTTGCATCCGCGCATTTTATCCAATGGGGCAATTTCCGATAAAAATCGAAGAAGCGCCGGTGCCAATCCGGATCGCAATGGCCATTTCGGCTGCCGGGTGCATAATTTTATTTTTCGCTTCCGATTTCGCATTGGATCTGATGTACACGGCTCTGCTATGAGAATAGACGCGTTCAGCTATGTTTAAGCGGATGAAACAGGACGACCGCGCACGATCGACTACGGGCGGTCTGCGCACGATTTTGCGCTGGTTCTACGCTGCCTGCGCCCTCGCACTCGTCCTTGACCTGGTGCTTCACCGGCATTTCGACCATCCTTGGGAGTGGCTGCCGTTTTTCTACTGCGTTTTCGGGTTTGTCGCCTGCGTCATTCTCGTCATTGTTGCAAAGCTGATGCGCAAGCCGCTGATGCGTTCAGAACGATATTACGACGATGATTGAGCTTCCTGTATTCGCGATCTTCTTTTTCGGCGCAATCGGCACGTTCGTGCTGCGCGGCGCCGCGCGGTCGCTGTGGTTCGTTGCCGTGCCGGTCGTGAGCGCATTCGTGCTGTTTGGCTCTCTGGAGGCAGGATATGAGCTGCGCACCCGGATGCTGGGATTCGAACTCCTTTTGCACACGCCTGACACGCTGGGCCTGGTATTCGCCTATGTGTTTCATATTGCTGCGTTCCTAGGAGCCATTTTCTCGTGGAGATTTCGCTCCTGCGCGCACCAGGCTTCCGCATTGATCTATGCGGGAAGCGCGGTCGGCGCTGTATTGTGCGGCGACTTGATCTCGCTGTTTATCTTCTTCGAGATCATGACATTCTCTGCCGCGATGCTGATTTTCGACGGCAAGACGCGCGCATCGGCAGGCGCAGGAACTCGGTATCTGGCTGTGCAGATATTTTCCGGTCTGCTGCTCTTGGTCGGTGCGGTCATGCACTATATCGAAAAGGGAACGATTGAATTCACGCACATCGGCCTTTCCAGCGCCACCGGCGTTTTGATTCTTTGCGCTTTCGGCATCAAGTGCGCATTTCCTCTTGTCCATAACTGGCTCACAGACGCCTATCCCGAGTCCACCCCGGCGGGCGCCGTCTTTCTTAGCGCCTTGACCACCAAGGTGGCAGTCTATTCGCTCGCACGCGGCTACGCCGGCACAGAGTGGCTCATCTATATCGGCGCGCTGATGACGTGTTTTCCGATCTTCTATGCGGTGATTGAGAACGACTTGCGGCGCGTACTCGCATACAGCATGATCAACCAGATCGGCTTCATGGTTTGCGGTATCGGAATTGGAACCGAACTTGCAATAAACGGCGCTGTGGCCCACGCGTTCAACGATGTGATCTTCAAAGGCTTGCTGATGATGTCAATGGGTGCGGTTCTATACCGCACGGGACGGATGAACGGTTCCGACCTGGGCGGCCTGTACCGGTCGATGCCGGCAACCGCCACGCTGTGCGTAGTGGGCGCGGCATCAATTTCGGCGTTTCCGCTATTCAGCGGCTTCGTGAGCAAATCGATGGTGATGTCGGCGGCTATCTACGAAGGCCACCACATCGTGTGGATTGCTCTGTTGTTCGCTTCTGCGGGCGTATTCCACCACGCAGGAATCAAGATTCCGTTCTTTGCGTTTTTCGCGCACGACTCAGGAATTCGCTGCAAGGAGGCTCCGTTAAGCATGCTCATCGCCATGGGTCTGGCTGCGCTGGCATGCGTCGGAATCGGAGTGTTCCCGAACTACCTTTATTCCATACTGCCTTTCGACGTGGACTACAGTCCATACGACACATCCCACGTCCTCGCCCAGATACAGTTGCTGCTTTTCTCGGCGCTGGCTTTCGTGTGGCTGAAGCTTTCCGGAATCTACCCGCCGGAATTGCGAGGCGCCAATATCGATGCGGAATGGTTTTACAGGAAAGGCGGACCAATCGCCTGTCGAAAATTATCTGCAATCGCCTCGGCAGCAATCGAAACGTGCTACGCGTTTCTCACCGGCCTTTGCCGTTCCATGCTGCGGATGGCTGTAAGTCAGTACGGAGCGGCTTCCGGTCAGGCTCGAACGCCGCATGTCGGGACCATGCTGCTCTACGTATGCTGCATTCTGGGAGTTTTGCTTATTCTGGTACTCTCCTAGACAGATTCTAAAAAAGAACCTCCGTAAGGGCGTCGCTGTCAGCTCTTGGCTTCGATTTGACGCCACACGCTTTTGCCGCCGCACTGGCTGTCCAGATAATCCAGCCATTGTTCGTGCGCCTTCAGTTCTTCATCGCTTGCACGCAGAACCGGCAATTCGATTCCGGCAAAGCTTTCCCTTGAACCGCGCTGACTGCCTGGCACTCCTGCCTGACTTTGCGATTCTTCGAACTCCATGGCAGTCTGTCCGCCGGTCATCGCCTTGTAGATTCTCAAGAGAATCTCCGCGTCGACCAGCGCACCATGCTTGGATCGGTCGGACAGGTCGACGCCGTATTCGGTTGCCAAGGCATCCAGATTGTTGCGTCGGCCAGGCCGAAGGTCCTGAGCTATGCGCAACGTGTCGATGATTTCACTGCATAGCTTCTCGATGGGGTCGTAGCCCTTGTCGGCTATCGCAAGTTCATTATTCAGGAATCCGACATCGAATTCAGCGTTGTGGATAATGAGGTCGGCGCCGCGGACAAACTCAATCAACTCGTCGGCGATTTCGGAAAAAGGTGGCTTGAGTTCTAAGAATTCATTGGTAATGCCGTGAACTTCAAGAGCCTTGCTGTCAATTTCAATTCCGGGATTGACGTAGCGATGCAGCGTCCTGCCGGTAGCCGTCCTGTTGATCGTCTCGATACAGGCAATTTCTATCACCCGATGTCCCTGCTCGATCTCGAGGCCGGTTGTTTCTGTATCCAGTACGATTTGGCGCATAGCAAGGTGCGGGCCGGTTCCCATCAACGATCAGGCACCGCCGATTTGGCGAGCTTGTCGACGTATTCGTTCCATTTGTTGCCGGTGTGTGCGGCAACGTGTATCCAGGTGACTTCATGCATTGAATTGAGTCGGTCCAATTCCTTCCACAAATCTGCGTTCTTGACCTTGCCGTTCTTGCCTCGAGTCCAGTTTTTCTTCTTCCACGAGTGAATCCACTGTGTGATTCCTTGCCGCAAGTACTCCGAATCAGTCATCAGTTTGACATCACAACGCTTCTTCAAATGCTTTAATCCTTCGATCGCTGCAAGCAGTTCCATCCGGTTATTGGTCGTCCTAGGCTCGCCGCCCGACAATTCGGCCCTGCTGCCGTCGCAAAACAGCACAGCGCCCCAGCCACCGGGGCCAGGATTTCCAAGGCATGAGCCATCGGTATAGATTTGCACCTTGGGCAGACTGTCGGATCGCTTCTCGGAGTCTTGCTTCATCGCCCTGTCTGAAACGCATTTTGCTCTGATTGTGCTCACTTCGGCGAGCGCTTTGCCACTGCGTGAAACAGGCGACCTCGCGACAGCGCTCGCTTGCGCAAGACGATCCCGTTCATGCGAGTTCCGAATACCTTTTTCCTGGCGACCAGAATATAGATCGATCCCAGACCCGGCCACCACCTAGCGCCAGCGGTTTCCAAGCTGCGAAATTTGTGCAGCCGATTCGGCTGATTGAACGGGGGCCGATAGAAAGCGAATTCTCCGGCAATGGTTTCAAAGCCCAGCAAAGCCAGCCAGTCGCGCACCCGCACTACAGAAAGAAATTCTGCTTCATCGACCTCGGTTCCTGCATATCGATTCGTGAATTTCGCGAACCCAAGCATGCTTCTCGGATTGAATCCTGAAATTGCCACGATTCCCCCCGGCACCACGCACTCGGCCGTTTCGCGCAACACGTCATGCGGACTGTCACTAAATTCTAGCACGTGGGTTAAAACGAACACGTCAATGGAATTCGCCCCGAAAGGCATATGCTCAGCATTCGCCGCTACGGCAGATCCGGGCAACGCCTCATTGGAGTGCGGAATCCTGACCGATGTTCGGCAAAGGTTCATCACGGCCAGATTCAATTGCATAGCCCCGGAAACCTGCACAACTGCGGAATAGTATCTCGCCGGCACCAGGCGGTTCAAAGCAGCGGCTTCGTTCTCCATCATGGCCCTGCCCAACGGCAGATCAAACCATCCAATCGAAGTGTCATGGCAATTGAAATTTGTCACAGGATTCGGTTCCGATCGTCCTTTTCTATGCCGGCAAAAGCCCCATCCAGTGACTCGTTGCGGCGGATCAGCATTATATAGCCCAGTTGCCAGTGCTGAAAACGCATCGCACGACCGCAATCTGTTTCGTCGCAAATCGACTTACTCGACAATAAGCGCAGGTATCGACCATCTCAATCGGCAAGTCAGGAATTGAGGATGCTGTGTCAGACGCGACCGATGCAGTTGTCGAATCGGATGACGGCACGCGCACCAAGGACGCGGTTTCACTTTTACACGGCTACGTGCAGATCGTGCGGTACGCGAGGCACTCGAAGGAGAAGAATTCGGGGACAATCTGGCAGGTATTGACGAAGCACTGCAATCAATACGCACTTCTGAGCTTATCGCCTGAGTCGTCCGCATTGGGAGCGACACCGATTCAGGCGGCACTGTGATTGTCAAATCAGGCAAAGGTCCGGCAGGTGCTTTCAATGGGAAAATGCTTTTAACGGCGCTGCAGTTGCAAGATTTTCGTGAAGAATTTAGAGGATACCGAAATTTACCGGATTGCAACGGTGAGAGGAACCCGCTTCCAGATTCCAGCCCCTACGGTTACCAATTCAATTGTTTATCTGCCAATTTGAAAGTCATTTTTACAAAGCACATTTCGATTTTTCTGATACAATCCTGCTCCTTTCGACGATTTGCACGCTCGCCAATCTATCCGGAGTCTGCCACTGAGCTAATTGGACATAGAGTCTGATTGATCGCGCATGCTGTGCAAAGGTGTCGAACCGTCAGCATTCGGTTTTGTCTGGCGCAATTTGCTTTGAATTAGGGCCTTGCCGTGCTGAGTAACACCGCTTCAATCGGTTTGCACAATTGACAGTATTGCAGAACTTTGCGCGTTGCCCAAATGCAACACATACTTATGCGAATGTGGATATAATGCTCCGTCCCTATTGACTGTAATGGCTATTTCGTGCTTGGATAAAGACCCACGAAATATACAGATCATATATAGACCTGAAATTACGCTAAAGCAAACATTCGGCATATTTTTTTCGACTCACTATTCTCTGAATGGCAACTGTGAACATTCAATTTAATCGAAGCCTGCGCATCGCGGCTGTTGCGGCAACTGCGTTGACCTCCGGCCTGCTCGGACTGAGCGAGGCGAGTGCGCGTGATTTCAATTTCCTTAGCTACGAGCGAAACTATGTCAATTTGCCCTCTACCGCTATTCACAGCAACGCGGTCACTACAGCAGACCTGAAAAAGAACATTCTAGCCGTTTCTGCGCCTATCAAGTATCTGTCCTATGGGAATTTGTGGCCGAAACTGCGAAGCGGCTTCGCTTTGCCGCAGTTCGAGTCCGACGACATAGAGAAATTTGAACGTCAATTCTCCAAGAGTCCCTACCAGTTGGGGAAAGTATTTCAGCGGGCAAGAAACTATTTACCGTATATCTATTCCGAAGTCAGCGCACGCGGTCTGCCATCGGAAATCGCATTGCTTCCCTTTGTCGAGAGCCTTTTCGATCCCTATGCATTTTCGCCGTCCAAGGCGGCCGGCCTATGGCAGTTCGTGCCCGTCACCGCTAAGGAATATGATCTGACAACGAACTGGTGGTATGAGGGCCGTCTGGACGTCATCGACTCGACCGAAGCGGCATTGCGGTACTTGGAGCATCTGTATGAGAAGTTCGATGGCAACTGGATGCATGTGCTTGCCGCGTACAACGCCGGCGAGAACCGCGTTGCACGATTAATCGAAAAAAACATTGAAAATGGCAAATCGACAGACGTCCAGGCGTTGAATTTGAGTACAGAGACTCTTCAATACATACCGAAGCTTTTTGCTATTCGCAACATTGTCGCCAATCCAGGAAAATTCGGCATTTCGCTTAAGCCGATGCCGGATCAATCCCAATTCGAAGTGGTTGAATTTGATTCGCAGACTGATCTGAGGATCATCGCGTCAATTGCGGGGGTTTCAGACCGAGAAATCTATCGTCTCAATCCCGGATTGAGGCGTCTGGCAACTCAGCCGAATGGGCCGCATCGCGTCCTGGTTCCAGTCACAGAAGCGCAAACCATTCGCCAGGCGATGAAGACGAACGACTTCTCCCAACGAATCAATCAACTCGCATACAGGGTTCAGCCCGGCGACTATCTTGGAAAAATAGCCCAGGAATTCGAGATTCCGCAAAGCGCGATCGTGGTCGCCAATTCAATAAAATCTGCCGACTATATTCGTGCAGGCGAAGTTTTGATGATTCCGCTGGTGAAAAAGGAAGTCGATGTCTATCCCTTGCTGCTCGCCGGTCCGGCCGAATTCTCGCAAAGGTACGAACACCGGGTAAAATCGGGCGACACGCTTTGGGGCATAGCGAATCGATACGACGTGCGTCTGGCGCAACTGTCACAATGGAATCAGATTGATCCGACAGACCACATTCGGCCCAATCAGGTCATCATCGTCTACATCAAATAGAGCGGCGATTCGGTCCCAAGGCGCCAGAATTCGCCCCGCCTTTCAGTTCGACAAGAGAGTTCGCACTCTCAGAAGGTCTTCCCAGGTCTTGGCCTTCTCGGTCGGCCTTCGCAGCATATAGGACGGGTGGTAGGTTACAACGACTTCGATTCCCGTATCGAGATATTCGTGCCTCTCCCTTCTCAGTTCTGCCAGGGAGCGCTCGGTATCCAGCAGCAGCTGCGCGCTTATCCGGCCCAGCGCGACGATTACAGAAGGACCGACAATCTGAATCTGCCTTTGAAGATACGGCGAGCACACTCTGGCTTCGTCAGGGCGCGGGTCCCGATTCATCGGCGGACGGCACTTCAGGACGTTTGCAATGTAGACGTCTTCCCTTTTCAGACCAAGCGCCTGCATGATCGAACTCAGCAGCTTGCCGGATTTTCCGACAAACGGCTTGCCCTGCAAATCTTCATCGGCGCCAGGAGCTTCTCCAATGAACATGACCCGCGCCTGAGGCGAGCCGGCACCAAATACGACCGTTGTCCGTGACCGGCTCAATCCGCATTTTTGACACTCGGAGGCTACCGCCGACAGTTCCTCCAGATTCAATCCGGAGTAACTTGGTCCATCTGCGCCAGTTAGCCCGGCAGAAGGAGCCGACTCCTTAGAAACTTCAGCCGGCAATTGCTCCTGCACTGCTTCAGGCTCATCGGGTCGCTGTCGCCAGACTTCCACCCCCATGCCCTGAAGGTGTTCGGTCCCGGCCATCATACACCCTGAATCGCAATATTGCCCATCTGAGGGTTGACTCTTTCGTGGGAAACTTCCAATCGGTTCAAGGCATCAACGAAAGCCTTTGCCGAAGCGATCACGATGTCCGTATCCGCGCCATGTCCGTTGACGACGATTCCGTTCTGTCTGAGACGGACGGTGACCTCGCCCTGGGCATCTGTACCGCCGGTAATGCTTTTGACCGAAAAAAGCTCCAGCCGAGATTCGGCATTCGCTGCATCCTTGATCGCCCGGAACGAGGCATCGACCGGACCGTTGCCGTCGCACTTGGACTCGGTGCGCTCACCATCGATGCTTACGACGACTTTCGCAGTCGAAGCAGAAGATGTGTCTGAATTCACCGCCAAGCTTTCAAGCTTGATTCTGTCGCTTGAAGACTGCAGATTCGCTTCGGAAATCAATCCGATCAAATCGTCGTCGAAAATCTCATGCTTCTTGTCGGCCAAGGTCTTGAACTTCTTGAATGCCACGTCCAAAGTTGGAGCACCCGCCTCCACTGTCACACCGAGTTCTTTCAGGCGCTGCTGGAACGCATTTCGGCCTGAATGCTTTCCGAGAACCATGCGGTTGTTCGCCCAGCCCACATCTTCTGCGCGCATGATTTCGTAGGTTTCGCGCATCTTGATGACGCCGTCCTGATGGATGCCCGACTCATGAGCAAATGCATTAGCGCCGACGATCGCCTTGTTCGGTTGTACCGGAAATCCTGTGACGCTTGAAACCAGACGACTGGCCGGGACAATCTGCGTCGTGTCGATCCGCGTATCGCAATCGAAAAGATCTCGACGGGTTCTCACTGCCATAACGATCTCCTCAAGCGAAGCGTTGCCTGCGCGTTCGCCAAGGCCGTTGATTGTGCACTCGACTTGGCGCGCGCCTTTTTGCACGGCTGCGAGAGAGTTGGCGACTGCCACTCCGAGGTCATTGTGGCAATGCACCGAAAATATTGCCTTGCTGGCATTCGGCACCGAACTCATAAGCCGCTCAATGAGGCTCCCGAATTGCTCGGGCAGGTTGTATCCGACCGTATCCGGTATATTCACTGTCCGCGCTCCGGCATCTATGACAGCTTCTAAAATCTCGCACAGGAAATCAAAATCCGAACGACCGGCATCTTCCGGAGAAAACTCCACGTCATCGACAGCATTTCTAGCCTCCGTTACCGCCCACACGGCGCGGTCCAGCACCTGGCCGGGGCTCATGCGCAACTTTTCCTTCATGTGGATAGGTGAAGTGGCGATAAACGTGTGAACACGCGCAGACGCTGCCGGAGCAACGGCGCGAACCGCTCTGTCCACATCGTTGCCGACCGCACGCGCAAGGGCGCAAACTGTGCTGTCCTTGATTACTTCGGCGACCTGCCGAACCGCATCAAAGTCGCCATCGCTCGCTGCAGGAAATCCAGCCTCAATGACGTCGACGCGCATCTTCTCCAAAAGACGGGCGATTGCAACCTTCTCGTCAGCAGTCATCGATGCGCCGGGGCTCTGTTCACCGTCGCGCAATGTCGTATCAAATATGATCAATCTGTTGTTGTCTTTCATTTCTGAACCTGTCTATCAATTTTTTCTATGAATGCAAAGAAATCCTATGCGATCCGAATAGCGGATTCGCCAAGGCATGTAGGATGTGTGAATTGAAAGATGTACAGCGCCTAGCGGCGCAGCAGCAGGCGCAGGAGAGTCGGCAAGAGTGCGATATGGCTTGATTCCAACTTCATGATGCTGTGTTTATACAACAATTGTTTACAAAAAATCAATGGTACTTGTGTGAAATTGTGAAATTCGCGTTATTTATCACTTGTCAAACTAACGGGCAACAGGAATATTCGACATAATTGTCTACGCAATAAAACAAAATCAATGCGCCCTGCTTGCGGCGGAGATATTGAAAAACTTAAAGGTATAATCGAAGTCGATGAAACCTACGTCGGCGGTAAGGAATCCAACAAACACTCTAACAAGAAGTTGAACGCCGGGCGTGGATCAGTTTGCAAGCAAACCGTGTTTGGAATGCGTGAACGAGGCGGTAAAATCAAGGCAATGCCTGTTAGTGAAAAAACCAAGAGCGAATTGCAAGGCAAAACCCACGAAAATATTGAAGTTGGTTCAACAGTCTATTCAGACGAATCGTCAAGTTATGAAAATTTGCGTGGAATGTTTTACACGCACGGAACAGTTAATCGATCAGCCAGACAATACATAGATGATATGGCGCACGTGATTAGAATTGAAAGTGTCTGGGCTTTATTAGAACGTGACTACAAAGGTATTTTTCATAATTAGACCATGAAGCATTGTAATCGTTAGGGAAATGTGAAAAATCACACTATGGAAAGGATTGATAGCGTTATAAGCGGTGCCGTTGGTAAGCGGCTTACTTATAGAAAATTAATTTAGGGAGAACGCAAATGTTGACCGATCCGGAAAAATCAAATCAGAATACAGATTTAATAGAACGCATGAACGACGCTGCCACCTTAACTTTGAGTCCAGAGGATAGAAGAGCGCAGAGAATTTCAAATTTATTGTCTATTGCAGATAATCCTTCAAGCGAATCTGCGAGACGTAATGCAGAGAAGATAATTGATGAGATGTCCTGATGATCGTAAGGGAATTAACGGGTACTGAGAATCATGATGAATACAAGAATTTGGAGCTTGCCAATTTAGATAGGCAGCTTCATTTTTTGCAGTCGTTAGTTTCAACTGCTGTAAATCTTGACAGAAAGTTCCTTTCTCAAACTATCATCAAGGCATTAAATTTTCATGCTATCGCTTGTTTGCATGTAAATGCGGGTGAATATCGTCCGTGTCAGGTGTACGTAGGAGAAGGTGAAAATCAATACATTCCACCGGAATACAATCGTGTTGAAGCCTTGATGGACGATTTTGTGAACCTTGTAAATGTGAGTTGGAACAACATCGATCAAATATTATTAGCTGCTTATGTTCTTTGGAGGCTGAATTGGATTCACCCGTTTATCAACGGGAACGGGCGAACTGCGCGTGCTTGTTGCTACTTTGTATTATGTGTGAAATCAAATGGTTTATTGCCAGGTCGAGAAATATTGCCTCGGTTGTTGAAAGAAAATAATGCCCCATACATTGAAGCGCTTAAATATGCAGACAGTCAATACACTCAGCACCAACCCTACGATCAAATACTCATTCCTCTTAAGGAACTAATCCGGACTCAGTTAAATATTCAACTTGCTTCTGTCGATCCATCCTCACCTGCAAATGGAGATGAGCAATGAATGGAATAGATATGCTCAACGAGAAATTTGATGCTTTTCTTCAGTAAGTGTCAAAGCTACTTTACCGTCTAATTCATACGAACACTCTCAAAGAACATAACACAACTCATTGATACTACATGGCATAAAAATTTATTGTCAAATTAGCAATTCGGGTGTGAGTTTCATGTTCTTTGGGTGCTAGCGTAACCCGCTATCGGTGGGTTGTGGAGACTCTTAACATACAAGGAATTGCAAGAGCAACGTTGATCTGATGTTACAACACCGCCATACAACGTTGGAAAGGAACATGACGGCAGCCAAGCATCAGATTCAATCGACTACAACGATTACCTGAAATTCACAAAGAATTGACCTTCTAACTGCTATCACTGGACAGAGTCTACCGGCCGCTTATGCGTCAATGTTTCACTGGACAAGGATCGCAATGGAAAACAGCCTATTTCTGCTGACGTTACGAAAGTTGCCATGGATATTTGCTGGAAATATCACGCCGCCAACGTTTCGAATGAGGGCAATATTTCTTAGCGTGCAGATTGGGGCAGTTGGAAATCTGCCAGCGCGCCGCACGTCATTGCTCCGGTTTAAACAATTGTTTTTTTTACAAAGACTAATGGAAGCGTCTATGCCAAGGCGCGAGCAATATAACCTCCGATGAGTTCAAAGAGTGGGTGTTTGGCATTTGGTCATTCAATAGTGAAAGCCCCTATTTTTCTGAAGGAATTTTTATTTATAGGCTTATTTCAATAAGTTAAATTATTTTGAAACCATCTGTCAACCGTGCTCCACGGCCTTTCCACGTAGACTCACAAACAACGGGAAATGCCAGAAAACCGGATACAAATTCAACCCATATGCACAAAAAGCCCTGATCATGATCGAAGGAGGAATACTTCAATGAGAATGCCCCATACACATGACGCTCCAAAACAAGAAATCGCACTGCCAGACGCACTGGCACGGATCAATCATCACGTACTGGATGATGCGGTCCTTAAGAAAATTGTAAACCCCGATATCTACTACGCATTCGCGCGATGCCGGGCCACCGGAGTGCCTATGGAAAAACGCGAAGCCGATGAATTGGCAATATCCATTCGCGAATGGGCGCAGGCAAAGGGCTGCATCGGATATTCGCACTGGTTTTCTCCTATGAGAGGAGCAATTCACGGGGAAAAGCTTGAAACGTTTGTCAATGTCGACTTCAAGACCAACAAACTGATCGTCAAGCTTTCGGGATCCGAATTGTTTCAAACCGAAACCGACGGCTCTTCATTTCCGAACGGAGGCCTGCGCGATACCCACGAAGCGGCTGCCTACATGGGATGGGATACCGGCTCTCCTCCGTTCGTCTATCGCCAGACTCTCTACATTCCCTCAGCGTTCGTATCCTGGACCGGCGAGGCGCTTGACCAAAAGACGCCGCTTCTGCGCTCTTCGATGGCGCTCAATGAGCAAAGCCTGCGGCTGCTGGCGCATCTGGGCGACACCGGTTCCAAAGAGGTGGTATGCAATGTCGGATGGGAACAGGAGTTTTTCCTCATCGACCGCAAGAAATATCTCGAACGTCCCGATCTGGTCGCCACCGGACGGACTCTGCTCGGCGCACCCCCGTTGCGCGGCCAGGAACAATCGACCAATTACTTTTCAAAGCCGGCGCCGCGAATCAACCGGTATATCGCTGAAGCTCGGGAAATCATGTGGGAACTGGGCATCTCGATCCATTGCACCCACAACGAGGTCGCTCCGGCGCAGCACGAGATTTCTCCAGTATTCACAGTTGCCAATCAGGCCGCCGACTCCAACGTACTGGCGATGGAAGTGCTGAAGGACTTGGCCTTCGATCATGACTTTGCCATCCTGTACCACGAAAAGCCCTTTGCCGGAATAAATGGCACGGGCAAGCACAACAACTGGGGACTGAACACCGACACCGGAGCCAATCTATTCGTACCCGGCGAGACAGAATTCGAAAGCCGACGATTTGTGGCATTCGTTGCAGCATTGCTGCGCTCGGTCTACAAACACGGCGACCTGCTTCGCTGCGGCGTTTCCACCGCCGGCAATGACCACCGCCTCGGCGCACAGGAAGCGCCGCCTGCAATCATTACCCTGCACGTGGGTAAGATTCTGGAGCAGCACCTGCTCAATATTGCCGACGGCGGGAATATGACAGGATACGGCGAGACGGACCGAAGCGTCGAAGTGATAGCCCCGGTCGCTGACATCAAGGCGAATCTGGAAGACCGGAACCGCACTGCGCCGTTTCCCTGGTGCGGCAACCGGTTTGAATTCCGCGCAGTAGGCGGAAACCAACACATCGCGTTTCCCCTAGCAATGGTCAATGCCGCAATGGCTGACAGCGTCAGCCATATGTGCTCGGAAATTGAATCAGGCAAGGATGCCGACGAAGTTATCCGCGAAACGATCAGGGACAGCAAAGGCGCGCTATTTAGCGGAAACGGCTACTCCGACGAATTGTATACATTCGCAAGAAATTCAAACCTGTTTCACCTAAAGAGTTCTCCGGCCGCGTACGAGCAACTGACAGACCCGAAGAATGTAAAGCTGTTCTCTGATTTGAATATCCTTAACGAACGTGAGATCACCGCCAGAAAAGTGGTGCTTCAAGAAGCGTTCGCAACCGATATCGAAATCGAAGCGCGCACAATGCTCTACATGCTCAACGCACTGGTCATACCGGCAGTAATCGAGGACGTGCACATGTTCAAGGACTCTGGATTCAAATCTGATCTTTTTGGCAGGAAAAGCACTCTTGTCGACCAGCTTCTGTCTAGCACGGAAAAACTGACAGCAGCGTTTGAAGAGTTTCCTCAGGACGATCCGGCGAACGCAGCGGCATACGCGCAAGATACGCTTAAGCCGATGATGCTGAACGCAAGGTCTGCCGCGGATCAGTTGGAACTGCTGGTCGATCGCAGCTTGTGGCCAATGCCAAACTACTCAGAGATCCTGCACGATCACCAGTAATTCAGCGGACCTGATTTTCAGCTTTCGCACAACGCAAGACGGAGCGGGGCGGACTGGCATTGGTCCGCCGCGTTCTATTTCGAATCTTCGGTCGAATCGGCCTGAGGCTCATCCCCGCTTTCGTCTTCGCCGCCGTATTCCAACTCTTCGCCCGCATCGCATTCGGCATTCAATTCTGCCTTTTTCAGCTTTCTGTCCTTGCGCTTTACAACCCACAGGACGGGGCCAGAAAGCGCATACGCCAAGGCTGCCGCAAAAAGCACCCGCGGCGGATCAAAGGAGATGAGCACGATCACCAGCACCATGGCGATGGCTGCTACGAACGGAACCTTGCCCTTTAGGTCGATATTCTTGAAACTTAAGTATGGAATGCTACTCACCATGGCCAATGCCAGGCAAAATACCAAGATGGCGGTCGCAATCGTGGTGAATTGGCTGTCGCGCATCTGAGCATCGTGCATGACCCACATCCACGTCACAAGCAGGGCCGCTGCGGGCGGACACGGAAGACCCTGGAAATAGCCCGGCTCGCCGCCGGTAAACGTATTAAAACGCGCCAGCCGAAGTGCTGTCGACGCGACAAACAGAAAGGCACAGAGCCAGCCGATCTTGCCCAGATCCGAAATGGTCCAGTCAAACACCACCAGCGCGGGAGCAAGACCGAAGCAAATCACATCGGACAAGCTGTCGTACTCCTTTCCAAAGTCACTCGTCGTTTTCGTCAACCGCGCCACGCGGCCATCTAGCCCGTCGAGAACCAAGGAAATCAGGATGGCTACCGCCGCGACATCAAATCTGTCGTACGTTGCCTGAATAATCGAAAAAAAACCGAAAAACAACGCCCCCGTCGTCAATAGATTCGGGAGTACGTAGATTCCGCGGCGCTTGGATTTTTCCCGCATCGATTCACTCAGCTAAAGGTGTTTTTTGCGTCAGTTTCGCAGATTCTCCAGCCTGCTCTCGCGCATTGATTCGCCAACAGCGTCAGAGACTAGAGATTGATTTCTTGAATATACAAGATTAAATCAATTGTGATTCCTTTCCGTCACGCGTTCGCGATGAATGGCAGGTTGCGTGATACAGATCCTATCTTAGTTTTGCAACCGGATCCGAACCGCCTTTGACCTTGTCGCCGACTCCGATCAGAATTTGGCAGCCTTGCGGTACAAAGAGCTCAACACGGGAACCAAATCGAATAAATCCGTATTTCTGACCTTGCGCAACACGGTCGCCCTGATCGACATAGCACAGTATGCGGCGTGCAATCAGCCCGGCAATCTGCACGCAGGTCACATCTTCGGAATCATCGGTACGGATGGCAATGATATTGCGCTCATTTTCGTCCGATGACTTATCAAGCGCTGCGTTAAAGAACTTGCCTGCGCGGTATTCGCGTGCGACTACGGTTCCTGCGACCGGCGCACGGTTGGAGTGTACTGAAAATACATTGAGAAAAATTGCGATGCGCTGGGATTCCTTTCCGGTATGGGGATTGGTCGCGGCAGCCACCGATACAACTTTTCCATCGGCCGGCGACACCACAATGCCCTGCGTATCGGGAACCTTGCGATTCGGTTCGCGAAAAAACTGCAGAACAAAGAGGGTGATGAGCCAAAGGGGCAATGCCCAGGCCCAATTGGCAAATAGGTTTACAGCTGCTGAAGCGACGACAGCAGCTGCAACAAACGGAATGCCTTCGCGTGCGAGTCGCACATCAGTTCACGTCGCGGTCGACAAGCCGGCCAGCTGCAATCCACGGCATCATGCCGCGCAAGGTGGAGCCGACCTCCTCGATGCCCCTTCCCGCGGATTTCTTGCGAAGTTCATTGAACTTGGCGCATCCTTGAGCATTTTCATCCATCCACTCCTTTGCAAACTGTCCGGATTGAATTTCAGACAGTATGCGGCGCATTTCCTGGCGGGTTCGATCGTCAACGATTCGGGGACCGCGGGTCAAATCTCCGAATTCAGCGGTATTCGAGACTGAATAGCGCATGTTCTGGATGCCGCCCTCGTAAATCAGATCGACGATCAGCTTGAGTTCATGCAGGCATTCGAAGTAGGCCATCTCAGGCGCATAGCCCGCTTCGACCAGCGTATCGTAGCCCGCTTCGATCAGCGATGTCACGCCGCCGCAAAGCACAGTCTGCTCTCCGAAAAGATCTGTTTCAGTCTCTTCGCGAAATGATGTCTCGATCACACCCGCTCTGCCGCCGCCAATCGCCGAGGCATAGGACAGCGCAATATCGCGCGTTGACCCCGAGGGATCCTGGTGGATGGCAATCAGGCATGGCACGCCGCCGCCGTCGACGTAGGTGGAACGCACCAGGTGTCCTGGACCTTTGGGCGCGACCATGAACGTGTTGATATCGTCGGCCGGTGTCACGAAGCCAAAGTGGATGTTGAAGCCGTGGGCAAATGCAATCGCTGCGCCGGACTTCAGGTTCGGCGCGATTTCAGATTCATAAAGACCGGAAGCCAACTCATCCGGCACCAGAATCATCACAACATCAGCACTGGCCACAGCGTCCGGCACGCTTGAAGCGGCGATGCCGGCGTTTCTCGCCTTGACGAATGAAGATGAGCCTTCTCGAAGGCCCACCACGACATCAATGCCGCTGTCTTGCAGATTGCCCGCATGAGCATGTCCCTGGGATCCAAATCCGATGATGGCCACGCGCTTGCTGCGTATCAAGCCCTGGTCAGCATCGCTGTCGTAATAAACTTTCATTTTTTATCCTGATTTTGCTTGGTTGATTTTGATCGTCTCGAACTCGAAGCCGTAAGCGCCGTGTCGCCTCTTGCGATGCCTGTGACTCCTGATCTGACAACTTCCAGAATTTTTGCCATATTTAAAGAATCGAGAAACGCGTCCAGCTTCTGTCCTTTGCCGGTAATCTCGATGGTGTACAGCGAATCGGCCACATCAATCACGCGACCCTTGTAGATTTCCGCCAATCGCAGCACATCGTTGCAAGCCGGACCGGTCGCGTTCACCTTGACCAGCATGACCTCGCGTTCGACATACCGTTCGCACTTGGTCAATTCCATCAGCTTGTAGACATCGACCAGCTTGTTGAGCTGCTTGGTAATCTGCTCGATCACGCTATCGGGCCCGTAGGTTACTATTGTCATCCGCGAAAGCGTTGGGTCGTCTGTGGGCGCAACTGTAAGGGTTTCGATATTGTAGCCGCGCGCCGAAAACAGGCTAGACACCCTCGCTAGGGCGCCGGCCTCGTTTTCCAGCAGAACAGAAATAATGTGGCGGTCGGGTTTGTTGCTCTCTTCCACTTATGCCAACTCCCTTTCCATCGGTGCACTGCCGTTGGGACTCAGATGCATTTCATTGTGTCCGCTGCCAGCAGCAATCATCGGATAGACGTTTTCGCTTTGATCGGTGATGAAGTCCATGAACACAAGATCGCTTTTCAGGTTCATCGCTTCGATCAAGGCGCCTTCGACATCACCCGGCTTTTCAATCTTCATGCCCACATGGCCGAAACTGGCGGCAAGGTCGACAAAATTCGGAAGCGCATCCATGTAGGAATGCGAATACCTGCGATCGTAGAAGAATTCCTGCCACTGGCGAACCATGCCCATGTAGCGATTGTTCAAATTGATAACCTTGATCGGCAGGCTGTACTGCTTGCACGTGGAAAGTTCCTGAATGCACATGATAATGCTCGCCTCTCCGGTCACGCACGCGACAGTGGCGTCGGGAAATGCCAGCTGAACGCCCATTGCCGCCGGTAATCCGAAGCCCATCGTGCCGAGTCCTCCGGAATTGACCCAGCGGCGCGTTTTTTCGAATCGGTAGTGTTGCGCAGCCCACATCTGGTGCTGTCCGACATCGGAGGTGACAAATGCATCGCCCCCGGTCACTTCGTAGAGCTTTTCCAGCACATACTGCGGCTTAATCAATTCGCTTTCTCGGTCGTAGGACAGAGAGTCCAGGGAGCGCCACGCTTCAATCTGCTTCCACCATGCCGCGATGCGAGATTCCTCGAGCTTGATAGAGGAGCTTGCGACCGCCTTGATCAGATCTGCAAGAACGTGCTTTGCATCGCCCACTATCGGCACCTCCACTTCGACATTCTTGCCGATGGATGCCGGATCGATATCTACGTGAATGATTTTTGCATACGGCGCAAACTTTGCCAGATCGCCGGTAATGCGGTCATCGAACCGCGCGCCGACCGCCAGCATGACATCGCAGTCATGCATTGCCATATTGGCTTCGTAGGTACCGTGCATGCCCAGCATGCCGATGAAAAGATTATCGTTCGCCGGGTAGGATCCCAGGCCCATCAGGGTGTTGGTACACGGATACTTCAACAATTGGACAAGCTCGCGAAGTTCGTTTTCGGCACCGGATATTACAACCCCGCCGCCTGTGTAGATGATTGGGCGCTGCGCCTTGAGCAGCAACTCGGCCGCATTCTTAATCTGGCGAGGATGGCCTTTGATCGTAGGGTTGTACGAACGCATCGAGATCGTTTTCGGATAGATGTACTCGGTCTTTTGCGCCGTGACGTCCTTGGGCACGTCGACAACGACCGGTCCCGGGCGTCCGGTACTGGCGATATAGAACGCCTTTTTGATCGTGGTGGCAAGATCGCGAACGTCGGTGACAAGAAAACTGTGCTTGACGCACGGGCGGCTCACGCCCAGTGCATCCACTTCCTGAAACGCATCGTCGCCGATGAGATGGGTTGCCACCTGCCCGGATATGACGACCATGGGAATTGAGTCCATGTGCGCCGTCGCGATACCGGTGATGGTGTTGGTTACTCCAGGACCCGAAGTGACCAGTACAACGCCTGCTTCGCCTGTCACTCTGGCGTATCCGTCGGCAGCATGGGTCGCGCCCTGCTCATGACGAACAAGAATATGCCGAACATCGTCCTGCTTGTAAAGCGCATCATAAATGTGTAGCGCAGCTCCGCCGGGGTAACCGAAGATGTATTTCACACCTTCGTCGCGAAGACTTCGGACTAGAATGTCCGCCCCTGTCAGTTCCATTTGCTTACCTCAAACTCTACCGTTGAATACAGATTCCGAGCAA
Source organism: Arenicellales bacterium (assembly GCA_965214615.1). Taxonomy (GTDB): domain Bacteria; phylum Pseudomonadota; class Gammaproteobacteria; order Arenicellales; family JAJDZL01; genus CBDAUN01. The sequence continues at coordinate 935,820 of OZ243952.1, read as the reverse complement.
CTGCGGGATAAACACCAAATTATATTGATTGTCGCGAACCAAGCGCAAATAAATGCGTTCGTTGATTTCGCGCAATCAGACCGGGTGAATTGACGTTCGCAGGATCACGAAAATACGATAGTCTCCGACAGTGCCATCTATCACGAATCCGTCAATCGCAAATCCAGGCGGATCGTCGCTTTTGCGAAGCATACGGATCAGGGACGATTGGCCTGCAGTCAATCAGTGCGGACGATAAGGATAAGGCACTATAATTGACAGCATTCTTGATCAACACTTGATAGAGGTGCAGTATGAGTAAGATTTTCAAAGTTGCCGTCGCAGCGGCAATCGCCAGTTTGGTTTGGATTGCTCCTGGCATGGCCGCTGATTCAGGATACGAAAAGCAAAAGGTTGTCTACCACATCAATTATGACAATCCGAAGGCTCATGCCGGAGCACTCAGGAATATACAGAATCACATCAATGCGGTAGGTGCCGACAAGCTTGATCTTAAGGTTGTGCTGCATGGAAATGGACTTGCACTGCTGCTTGAACCGGCATCGTTAGAAAAACTGGGCAAATTCAAGCACGCCAACGCCACCGAGGAACTGACCGCCAAGATATCTACGCTCAAGGATCAAGGCGTAGCATTTCGCGTGTGCGCCAACACCCTCAGGGGCCGCAAAGTCGACTACGGGGTAGACCTGTACGATGTCTCTGAAGGCGACATTGTGCCAAGCGGCGTAGCCGAGGTGGCTAAATTGCAGGCGCTGGGCTACTCTTACATTAAGCCTTGAGCTTGGCAGATTGATCTTTAGAAATTTATGCCGAATGCAACGCGCAGCAAACCGCGAACATGCGAGCCTAGCTGACGCTTGCGGTGCATTGTGAAACGAAAATGTGGAAATTAGGCGCACGCTGTGCCTGATTGTCATTTATAATGTCCCAATCGGAACTGGGAGAATAGACAAATTAAGCGTCAGTGTTGCCGGTTCCATAACAGACCCAACCCCCGCCAGTGCTTAGGCACTGGCTTATACGCCCCGCAAGGGGCGTATTTTTTTGACCGCCAGGCCAGGGCGTAAAACGGCCAATTGGCGGGGTCGATTCAAACAGGAACGCACGAATCTCCTCCGCCGTCTGCAGTCTCTGCCGTTTGAATTCAAGTTCATTCTCCGAAGATTCCAAAATCGCCACGTTCAGGATCGTTTCCCGTTGGAAATGCAGTAACCTTTTCAACTCTTGTTCCTTCGGATAAATTTACGGTTGTCCAAACCAATTGGATTGGATGCCAATTGAATTGTGAGCAATCTCCATGTTCAATCCGTTCGACAATCGAATTCTCGCGTCGGAGGCGATCGCAGCACTGAGTCGTGCCGACGCTATCGGTCTGCTGTCTCGGCAGATTACCTGTCTGAACAATTCCACGAAGGAATGGCTCAAGTGCGCCTTGACCGAAGCGGGCATCGTCAATCTTTTCCAACAAGACGTGAACCAGAGCAGGTTCGAAGCAGGCCGGATTTCGCAGGATGGGAGGCGGCTGCACAAGGCCGCCCGGGAAAGGAACTGCTGGCCAATGTCTTGCACTTTGTTCCGTGATTCGAACCCGGCGTTATCGTCAATACAAATTGCAATTTCGAGCGGAGGCATACCGCTCGGCACCTTCCGACCGACGATAGAGGTGCCAAATTCCAGAGTTGCCATCTGGAAATAGGAACTGCCTGACAAAGGCAAGCGCTGAACGTAGCGGATCTCGCCGCGTTTGACACGCAAAGCGTTCCTCACCAGCTAGATTTCAGTCCGCAGGGTTCCGTTTTCCCGCACGGACCTGGCTCTGACGCATCTCCGCCCCAGTCAGTTCAGGTACCCTCGCAGCCTGTCATACTCCCTAATCTGTCCGGCTGACAACTCGCGGGCAGCCTCAATATGCGCGCGCAGGTGAATTGCCTGAAGCTGACCGCGTATAGTTCCCAGATGTCCGGCTACCCGCGTCATCTCCCCGACCGAGGGTTCACCGGATGCAAACAGATCCGCAAGATGACTCTCGGCCTTGATGATGTCCTCGCCCTTGCTCACCGCCTGCGACTTCATCCTGTCATAAATCGCCCGGATTCGCATCGTCTGATCGTCACTGAGGCCGAGTTCGGGCGCTAGATCGAGTAAGTGCCTCGGTCCAGGAAAGTGATTGAGCTCAGCCGCTCTGGCAAGCCCCATCCCGTCGCCTTGACGCAGTGTCCGCACCTCCTCGTCGGTCAGGCTCGGCACTTCGGATCCCCGGGAATAGGAATGTGATTGCTTGTCGTGACTGTGCTGCGCCAATGCCGGCATCGCAACCATGGCGAGCAGGCAGGCGCCGACCGACCATGTGAACAAAGTAGCCACTGATTTCATGAATTACTTCCTATCGCCTTAACAATGCGCGTGCCCGGTTTCACAACGATTCACATGAACCGTCGCTGACAGAAACCATCAGGCAGTGTTCGCTCCGAATCAGATTGCAAGTCTGTCCTACCGACGCCTCCACGCCGTGGTGCCGTCGGCACGGTCCTCAATATCGATTCCAAGTCCGGCCAGTTCGTCGCGAATGCGGTCCGCCTGCGCCCAGTTCCTTTCCTTGCGCGCCTGGCTGCGGGCAGCAATCAGATCGTCAATCTGGTCACGCGCGTGCTCCATATCCGAACTGCCGAGAAATTCAGCCGGCGAAATCTGCAGCAGACCCAGGGCGCCGGCAAGTTCCTCAACCGTACCGCGTAGCCTGCCGATTTCGGGCCGGTCATCGTTTTCAACAGCCCGATTGAGGCCGCGGACGCTGTCAAATAGGACAGCAACCGCATCCGGCGTATTAAGATCATCGTCCATCGCCGCGTAAAAACGTTCGATCAGCGAATCGTCGGTGCCATTGTCGCCGACCTCAAGCTGGTGCGCCTTGTCGAGCGACGAAAAGATCCGCCTTAGCGCAAGCCTTGCATTGTCCAGGCTGTCGTCGCTGTAATTGAGTGGACTTCGGTAGTGGCTTAGGAGCAATAGGAAACGCAGTATCACGCCCATTCGCCGGCGATTCGAATCCTTGTCGAGTACTTCCCTGATGGTCTGAAAGTTATTCAGCGACTTGGACATCTTTTCCGTATCGATTTGAAGATGTCCGTTGTGCATCCAGACATTGGCAAACGGCTCGCCTGTGGCGCCAACCGATTGCGCAATTTCGTTTTCGTGATGAGGAAAAAGAAGATCCATGCCGCCGGCATGAATATCAAAATGATTGCCCAGCAGGCAAGTGGACATTGCCGAGCACTCGATGTGCCAGCCGGGACGGCCGCGGCCCCAGGGCGAATCCCACCACGGCTCTCCCTGTTTTGCCGACTTCCACAGCGCAAAATCAAGCGGATCCTCCTTTGATTCGTCAACTTTCACACGCGTGCCTGCACGAAGCTCATCGGGGTTCTTGCCCGATAGCTGGCCGTAGCCGGCGAACGCGCGGCATCGGTAATAGACATCGCCATTTTGAGTCGAATAGGCATAGCCGCGTTCGATAAGCGTTGAAATCATGTCTATGATCGGTTCGATAAATTCCGTCGCCCTAGGCTCATGATCCGGAGACTCGATGCCAAGCAGCGCCAGGTCTTCATTCATGTAGCCGATGAAACGATCAGTCAGCTTCCAGATCGACTCCCCCAGTTCATTGGCCCGCGCAATGATCTTGTCGTCGATATCCGTGATATTGCGGACATAGGTGACCTTGTAGCCCCGGCGCCGAAAGTAGCGCACTGCCGTATCGAAAGCAACCATCACCCGCGCATGCCCCAAATGGCAGTAGTCGTAGACCGTCATTCCGCATACGTAAATCCCGATTTGCTGCTCACGAATCGGAACAAAGGGCTCTTTTTGGTTGGTTAGGCTGTTATAGAGTTGCAACATGATCAGACGCAGGGGTGTCACAATTTGGGCTCGTCGGAAACGGGCAAAGCGAATATTATAAGGTCTGTGCCCCTCTCGATTTTCTCTGATGCATACCCGATTCGTTTCCGACATACACCTTGATCCCGAGCGCCCGCAGACCCTGAAAAAGTTCGGCGATTATCTGCATGGCATTCAGCACGATACCGACACGCTCTATATCCTCGGCGACCTTTTCGAATACTGGATCGGCGATGACGGCATCGATCTGCTCGGGCACAGGCAAGCTGCGCAATTACTCAGCGGCATTTCAAAAAGCGGGATTGAAATTCGTGTCATGCACGGAAACCGCGATTTTCTGATCGGAAATCAGTTTGTCAGTCTGATCGGCGCCGAACTGATCGCCGACCCGTGCGTAGTCGATGTCCATGGAGTCAGAGTCCTGCTCACGCACGGCGACACCCTATGTACGGACGATGCAGACCATCAACAATTTCGGCAAATGGTCAATTCGCACGAGTGGCAGGCATCGTTCCTGTCGCTGCCGATAGAACAGCGGCGAGACCAGGCGCTGAAGATGCGCGCGCAAAGCGAGTCGGGAAAATCTGGAAAATCCATGTCCATCATGGATGTCAACCAGCACGCTGTTCTCAAGGCCATGGAGCGCGAAAGCGTTGCAACCATAATTCACGGACACGTCCACATGCCGGCTGTATACGAGCACACAGTGCGCGGAAACGCGGCAACGCGCTATGTCCTAGGGGATTGGGACAGCGGTCGAGACGGCGTTGTCAGTGTCAGCGCAGATGGCGCATTCTCACTTCACACACCTGGAAGCGTCCTTGCGGCCAGCGTCAATCCTTGATTGAAATCGGCGGCAACGCCATCTATTGACGATTGGACCGTTCCTGCAAGTGCAATGCAGGCACCAGCGCACTTGACTAGGTCGACAAAGACGCCGCTTGGTCCTGCTCCGATGAGAACTTCAGCCTGGCCAGGCCGCTTTTCTTCCGACCGGCGTCGCTTCGCCGGCGATTCAGGTCGCTCAGATATTCCGGCGACACATTGTTAGTCACATAGCGACCGTCAAATACCGACATTTCAAAGTTCTTCACCTCTGATCTGTCGGTTCGCACAGATGCAACCAGGTCGTCCAACTGCTGGTACAGCAAATCATCGGCACCGATCTTCTTGCAGATTTCTTCGTTGCTGCGGTCTGTTGCGACAAGCTCTGAATTGCAGGGTATGTCGATTCCGTACACGTTCGGATAGCGCACCGGAGGCGCTGCCGAGGCTAGAGTTACCGATTTGGCGCCGGCCTCCCGCGCTCTGAAAATGATCTGCTGCGCCGTAGTCCCGCGCACTATGGAGTCATCTACGAGCAGCACATTCTTGTTTTCAAATTCAAGATCAATCGCGTTCAGCTTGTGCCGCACCGAGTATCGACGCTCCGCCTGCTGGGACATGATGAATGTGCGGTCAAAGTACCGATTCTTGATAAAGCCTTCGCGGTACTTCACGCCGATTGTATGCGCCATTTGCAGCGCTGCCGCACGGCTGGTGTCCGGGATTGGCATCACGACGTCGATATTATGATTCGGATTCTTCTCCAAATAGCGCCTGCCAAGCCATTCTCCCATTCGCATTCGGGTCTTGTAGACCGATATGCGGTCAATCATCGAATCCGGACGCGCCAGATAGACATACTCGAAAATGCACGGGGAAGAAACAGGGTTCTCGCCGCAGATCTTGCTGTGCACCTGTCCGTCATTATCGACGTAGATCGCCTCGCCGGGGGCGACATCGCGTTCAAATTCAAAACCCAGGACATCCAGTGCCACGCTTTCGGAAGTAAACGCATAGCTGACGCCCTTTGCGGTCTCTTTCTTGCCGCACACCAGCGGGCGAATGCCGTGATTGTCCCGGAATGCGAGAACGCCGTGGCCGACGATCAGAACTGTCGCCGCAAAGGCGCCGACACATCGCTTGTATACTTTTTCCACTGCATTGAAAACGTCTTCCGGCCTCAAGGCGTATTTCTTGGATTCGCGCATGATGCTGGAAAGTTCGTATGCCAGCACGTTGAGCATGACTTCCGAATCCGAACTGGTGTTGATCTGCCGCCGGTCGGCCCGGAATACGGTTTCTGCAAGAGCGTGGGAGTTGATCAGGTTTCCGTTATGCGCCAAGGCAAGCCCAAACGGGGAATTGACATAGAAAGGCTGAGCTTCGGCTTCCGAGTTGCCGCCTGCGGTTGGATATCGAACATGGCCTATGCCCATGTTGCCATGCATGTCGAACAGAGTCTCGGCGTCGAACACGCTGCGCACCAGACCTTCACCTGTCTTGGCAAAGACGCGCTGCCCATCACTGGTGACAATGCCGGCCGCGTCCTGACCACGGTGCTGCAATACGGTTAGCGCTTCATAGATGTCCTGATTCACCGGCTCAGCGCCGATCATCGCAACTACGCCGCACATCGCATGTTTCCTATAAAAGCCATGGGTGAGATTTAAGAATTTCTGGCACCAGAGAGATCTTGGCCTGTCGTCAGTATATCCGACAACCAATCCCGAATTGAATAGACCCATGGATCAAATAAAGCGACACCGATCGAATCGCGCCACCACGGCTCGTCAACATAAACCGTAATTGAACCGACAATGACCAGAAACAAGACAATCAGCAGTCCGCGAACGATGCCGAAAGCGGCTCCGAGCGTACGGTCCACTCTGACCAGGGGAGGAGCCACAAGCGAATTCGCGGCAAATGCGCTGAGCACCGACGCAATTAGCAGACTTAGAAAAAACACTCCGACATATGCCACCGGGCGCTGCAATCCCGCGCCGACTCCAAGCGGCTCAAGATAAACCGAAACGTAGTCTGCGGTCTGCCAGGTCAGCCACGCTGAAACAATCCACGAAACAACAGACAGCACGGAACGGACAAACCCGCGCGCAACTCCGATGACGAGAGAAATCAGGATGACGACAACGAATCCGATGTCGAGAAAAAACGGTGACACAGGTACGTGCTAAAGCGTGGAAATAAAGGGCAACTCTACAGCGAATTGAAAATGGGCGCTACCGGGATTGGCAATTGTCCGAATGCTTCCCGGACGCTCATTGCCAATATAGGGTGTTAACCGGCTAAACAATAACGAAATTCGCCCGTCAGGTCAATAGCAGCGCCGATAAATTCAGGACAGGCGCGCTACGCATTGGCAACCCTACGCCGAACACGCCGCTTTCGGACTCCCTTATGCTAGGACTGCGAGCCGGCGTGAACTACGAACATGCCGTCAATATTGTTCTTCTTGATAAATTCGGAGCCTTCAAGCTTCGATTTCACTGCCAGCGCGTCGTTCTGGGTCGCGTACGGGCCGATCAGCAGCTTGATGACTGCATCGGTGCCGGTTCCGACTTCCTTCATTTCGGTCGAGTAGCCGACGTTCCGTGCTTCCAGCCCTAGCAATTCCGCGTTGGAAGGACTCTTGAACGCGCCAATTTGGAGAAACCAGCTGTCCGACGGATTGATGCCCGACACTTCGTGCTGCACAGGCTCAGGTTCGTCTGACGGGTCTGATACGACTTCGGCGATTGCAATTTCGACTGCCGGTTTTTCCGGCTTCGGCGTTTCAACCGGCTGCGGTTCCTCAACTGCCACCTGCTCAGCCACCTGCGGCACAGGGTCGCTTGCCTGCGATTCGGACTCGACAGCGGCGAATGTCTCGTAATTGCGAATTGAATCGAGCAATTGCTGAGATTGCACAGCCACCGCGACCAGTTCCGGCCTCGGCTGACTCGAGTCTGCAACTGCCGGATCATCCCGAGTCTGCGCTTGCTCCGGCATGAGATCACCCGGCGGCTGCATCACGGCGAATAAGACAATTCCCACTACAGCCAGCAAAAGTGCGCTGCCGGTGATCTGGTATTTCAATGTGCTAGGTTGAGCCTTGCGGCGGGAAGCGGCGGCATTCGGCATTGGCGGGCCCTACAGAAAACGACTGATTACTGGTTACCGATATAATTCAATTATATCACCGACAATGAAGAAAGATCCAAAAACTACAATGCGGTCAATGGATTGCGCGCAGCTTAGCGCAGCGCCAAAAGCCTCATGAATGGTCTCATGCACTGCAAATCGACATTCTTCCGCCAGGAGAGGCGTCGCCCGTTTCGCTAAATCCTCCCCCGATATCCCCCGGTCTGCCTGATCGATGCCGCAAAAGTGCCATTCGTCAAAGTGCGCCCGTACCGAACTGACCATTGACTCGATCGGCTTCTCCGACAACGCCGACATGACTGCGATCGATCGCCCGGCGCACGGATTCGAAGCGAGGTGATCAGCCAGTGCGGCCGCGGCTTCAGCATTGTGCGCCACATCAAGCAGGATTTCAGGATTGTCTTGAATCACCTGCAGCCGTCCTTCGATCGATGTAGCGGCGATTCCTTCGCGAATCGCATCGTCTGAAATCTCAAAATGCGAGCGGGAAAGCGCCGCGACCGCGACCGCGCCGGCACAATTGTCATTCTGAAACTCTCCCTGAAGCGGCGTCCGGGGCAAACAGTCGATTGCGATATCGCGCTGCGGTGTTCGCATCTGCCACATCCGCCCGTCGCCGGATCGGCAATGTGAGAAATCAGCCCCCAGTACATGCAGCCGTGCCGACAATTCGCGCGCCCTGTCGAGAACGGACTGCGGTGGATTCGGATCGGTGCAAACAGCAAGCTGGCCGGGGCGCAGTATGCCGGCTTTCTCGTAGCCGACCTGCTCCCGGGTGGATCCCAGCCACTTGCCATGGTCGGTGCCGATCGACGTGATGCATGCGATATCGGCATCAAGTACGTTCACAGCGTCCAGACGTCCGCCCAATCCGATCTCGAAAATTGCCGCATCGACAGCAGACCGTCTGAAGTAGTCGATCGCTATCGCCGTTCCGAACTCGAAAAAGGTCAGAGGCACAGACCCTCGCGCGGCATCCACGATTTCGAACTCGCGCACCAGTTCGGCATCTGAGATGAGACGGCTGTCGACCTTGAAGCGCTCGTTAAAGCAGCTTAGATGCGGAGAGGTATACAATCCGGTGCGCAATCCGGCGCTGCGCAGGATCGATTCGACCGTCGAAGCAACTGAGCCCTTTCCGTTGGTTCCGGCAACGCTGATGACAAAGTACGGCACCGTATCGCAGCCGAGCCGTTCGACTACGGCGCGGACCCGGTCAAGGGTCAGATCGATGGATCGGCCGTGAAGGATCTGGATGAATTCGATCCAGTCCGCCAGTTCCTTTTCTAAGTTTGCCGTGGACTTGCTCGGACTGAGCTGTTCAGGCGCGGCATTGCTCACCGGCATGCGACGGTCATGCGGCTGTACGCGATGACAGCGTCGTCAGCAGAGTATGGATCGACTCTCGCATTTCGCGCCGGTCAACGACCATGTCAATCGCGCCGTGCTCAAGCAGAAACTCGGAGCGCTGAAATCCTTCGGGCAATGATTCGCGCACCGTCTGCAGTATGACGCGCAGGCCTGCAAATCCGATTTCAGCTTTCGGCTCGGCGATGATGATGTCTCCGAGCATGGCAAGGCTGGCCGAAACTCCGCCCATCGTGGGATCGGTCAGGACCGACACATAGGGCAGATTTGCGTTTTTCAGATCGCGTATCGCCGCGGTCGTCTTGGCCATTTGCATCAGCGAATACATGGCTTCCTGCATGCGCGCTCCGCCGCTGGCGGAAAAACAGATCAAGGGGACTGCGGTACGGATGCTGTGATTGGCGGCTTGAACAAACCTCTCTCCAACTACCGACCCCATGGTGCCGCCGATAAAGTTAAAGTCAAACGCTGCGACGACGACAGGATTCTCGTACAACGTACCGCTGTGAACGACCAGGGCATCGTAATTTCCGGTCTTTCGCTGCGCGTCGGTGAGCCTGTCGCGATACTTCTTGCTGTCGCGAAATTTTAATACGTCGACCGGCTTGACGTCGCCTGACAGCGGTTGCGCGGAGTCTTCGTCGAGAAACAGATTGATGCGGTCCACCGCGCTCATGCGCATGTGATGGCTGCACGACGGGCACACATACATGTTTTCACGCAAGTCATCGCGGTATAGCACCTCCTTGCATGCAGCGCAGCTGACCCAGATGCCTTCGGGAACGCCTTTTTTCGACATCCGGCCGCCGGACTTGATCTTCGGCGGCAGTAGTTTGGTAAACCAGTTCATCGTGCTATGACGCCACTTTAACTTCCGAAGAACAGCGGTCTGCGGAGCGAACCGCGAAAATGAACTGTTCCATTGCGGTGCGATCTTTCCTGCCTCCGCTTGCCTCCACCGACGTACTGACATCGACAGCGAGCGGATGCACCTGCCCGATGGCTTCGCCTACGTTTTCCGCATTCAATCCTCCGGCGAGAATGATCGGCACTTGCGCCTGCGGAATCAAGTCCCAGGAGAACTTTCTGCCCGTTCCCCCGACGCGGTCCTTTTCGTAGGCATCCAGCAGGAAAGCCTTCGCGTTGGCATAGGATTCGATTGTCTGAAGAATTTGTTCGGTGCTTCGCACTCTTACCGCCTTGATGTACGGGATTCCGACATCGTCGCAAAGCTCAGGCGGCTCAAAGCCATGATATTGGATAAAGTCCGGTTTTACTTGCGACACGATATCAAACACCAAATCTTCGCCAGGGTCCACCACGACCGCTATCGACGACACGGTTTCGGGCAGACAGTTTCGCACGGCTGCGGCCTGGCTGCAATCGAGATTTCTTGAACTTGGCGGATAAAAGATCATGCCGATGGCATCAGCGCCGAGCGAGGCGGCATTCAATGCGTCTACCGTATTGGTAATGCCGCAAATCTTGATTTGCGTATCCTGAACCTCTTCACGACTCCGATGTGCTAGAAATTGCGGGCGACTAAATAACATGATCCGTTGAACAAATTGATTTGATTCTCGAAATTATATTACTACACGCGTTGCAATGCGTCTGCCGATCAGCATCGCCGAATTGCCGCATCCATTGGATCACCAGTAGCGGCAGGCAGCGGGCGACGACGGCAATCCGTACTGCCCGGGATAGGAGGCGGATACAAAATACAGTCCGTCCGGGGTCGAGGTGGCGCCTGCCCTGGTTCGATCCAGCCCCTGAAGAACATCCCCTACCCAGTCAATGGAACGGTCTCCGACACCGACAGCAATCAAAGTTCCGGCAATGATTCGTACCATATTGTGCAGGAAACCGTTTGCCTGAATATCAATCCAGACCCAATCGCCCTTTCGATTGATTGACATTTCGCTCACATGCTTTACCGGAACCTTGTTGGAGCAATGCGCCGAGCGAAACGCGCTGAAATCGTGCGTTCCAACCAAATGTGCCGCTCCGGCACGCATCTTTGCCTCATCCAGATGTCGCGGAATCCAACTGACCCGGCCGCTCAGGTAGGCCGGACGTACTGGGCGATTGAGAATAACATAGCGATAGGACCGTGACTCAGCGCTAAAGCGCGCATGAAATGAAGCATCGACCCTGTGCGCCCACAGAACACTGATTCCTTCGAGCAACCCGGAATTCGCACCCATTGTCCAGGAATGCGAACTGCGGTTCGAGGGACTGTCGAAATGTGCCATTTGTCCGCATGCATGCACTCCGGCATCGGTGCGGCCCGCTCCATGAATTGTGACTTCATGGTCCGCTACAGCCGAAATCGCTGTCTCAAGATGCTCCTGTACTGACGGCTGACCTGTTTGCACCTGCCATCCGCAAAACCGGGAACCATCGTATTCGACGCAAATCGCTATTCGCACAGGAGTTTCACCATCAAACGATGCGAGATTCTCAAGAACAAAATTAAGAATCGGATCAATTCGAAACCCAATGTAACAAAATGGCTGTCTATGCCGTTAAGATGAAAGAATACAAACATTGCGAAGCGATGTGAAGAACCTTGTTTTTTGCCAACTTTATCGATCATTCTATCGACCACGCGACAGAACATATCGCCATTTTCAAGTTAGGTATTCACCAATTTCATTGTAATTATCGATAATCGCCGACTATTTCATTCGTTTTTAGCGAGAGATTCCTAGCCAACCGGCTTATATTCGCCAAATTGCTATACGCTGCATGAGTCTACGATATCTCGCATTAGATGCAAATGGTGTCACGCTCGCTGGGATAGTCCTTATATTCGACGACTGATGATGTAATACTCGATGAACGTAGAGGATGAGACTAGTTTTCTTGTCGCATGACAGACTGTGTCCACCGCAAATTGAAAGATAATTAAATTTCGCACATCGCCAACACTCACTGTAACTGACAAAATGACGATACTGGGAAGGTCTATTCGGACGCACTAGAAATCCGCCAAAGTGCATTTCTTGTCAAAACCGTAAGTATGGGTTCATAGTCACATCGGGCGCTAAGTCGGCGCACTACACGAGGACGACGGCATGCAATATGAATGTGTTATTTGGCGACTTATCTTTGAATTGAGCGACCCGCAATCAGAAGAATCGAAGATTAATTCCGAGATGACCAAGAATTTGGCAGCGCTCGAATTCTGGGAGTGTGTATTTTGAATCTCGATACTACTTTTCTCCGTCGATGCATTGGAGCGCTTGCGTACGCTTTTGATGAAATTGAAAACGAAATACAAACCGAAACCTTCGTTTACGAAGTATACCGCGCGGCTTGCGTCAAGGAATTCGAACTACTCTTGGAACAGAGCGGCAAACTGCTACGAAAGCGCCTTGCGCCTTCCTTCTCCAGCAATCGGCAAGCCGATCGTCTCCATTTTAAGGACTTGTTCCGACATGCTGCTCGGCATGATCTGATAGACCTAGATACAGTCGAGCGATGGCTTAGCTATAGAGACCTGCGCAATGATACTGCGCATAACTATGGTGAAAGCTTCGCTGAAACCACGTTGAAACTACTTCCAGCATTCATTAGCGATGCTATATCGCTTGCTGACATAATTGAACAAGGCAGTGATGCCTGACCGGTTACATCTATCGCCCAAGCACCACGCCATTCTCAAATCGTTGCCGCACACACATTTGCCCAGAGTTGAGGTCTGGGCCTATGGCAGTCGAATTAACGGTCGCAGCCACGACGGAAGCGACCTTGATCTTGTGCTTCGGGGACCAAATTTGCAGAAAATTCCAGCGGGAAGATTGTCCGAATTTGAAGAGGCTTTGCGAGAATCCAATATTCCCTTTCTCATAGAGGCACGAGATTGGGCGCGCATTCCAAAGTCATTCCACCGAGAGATTGAGCAAAATCATGTGGTGTTGATTGGTAAATTTTCCGGCTTACCGAGCCGGAAGCGAACCGAATCTCTAAGTCAAAAGAGCAGGTAGCCAAAGTCAATTAAAACGTGCGCGGCATGACGGCAAATGCGGCTGAAATCCCGGTTGCACGGCCCATATGCGCGAAGTTTCAGCCGCCTGCGCCTACGAATTCGATGATTTTGAACGCGCCGGTCGTCAAGCGACGTTAGCCGAAATGATATTGACGGCACTGATCAACGGCGTCGTAGCCGCTGTAAGCGGGCGCCTGAACCCGATTCTAGACACTTCCAACCGAACTTATCTTTATGCGGACAACATTGCAATCGAGGAAGGTCGTCAGCAACCGGTACATTTCCGGCTGGGCAAGCCGCTGAGACTCACGGATGCATTCGGGTATGAATTGTCCGTAACAATTGTCGACATTGTCGGTAGTTCGGCGCTTTTAGAGTATCGGCCGATCGAACCGCAAGATTCTGGCGCTAACGCCAAGCTTGGCATCAACCCGGAAATCGACAGTTAAAAATTGAAATGTAAAGCGACCTGTTGTGGTCCATCGTGCGCTGGCAACTTGTCAATTAGTCAAACTGGACAGTTTTCAATAGTATCTTTGGGACACCATTGTTCGGTATGAAGGGACGCTTTCGACTGACATTTCGCCTTTGTGCCTTACCTTGAAAAGGCGTGCCAACTTCTTTCGGCATATGCCGGCCAGACGCAATTCGGCTGACCCCGTCGCTTGGTCTTGCAGCAAATTTCAAAGGCTGCACTCCCCTTGCACCAAGATACCCGGCATCGCACGAACAGTAGCGATGCCTCCCGCTCGAACGACACGATTGCCAAGGCTCGGTTTCTGTATAATTTTGATTTTGCGTGACTGATTCGCTTCATTACATCCGGGTCGCACTGTTCAACCATGAATTCACAAGTTCCTATGGAGACATACCGCTCCGGGCCTGACGATACAGGCCATTTCGGCATCTACGGCGGACGGTTTGTCGCCGAAACGCTGATGCCTCTGATTCTAAGCGTCGAAAAAGCCTACAGCGAAGCAGTCGCAAGTCAGGAGTTTCAATCCGAATTCGACTACTACGCAAAGCACTATATCGGGCGGCCGAGCCCCCTTTATTTTGCATCCCGACTGACAGAGCATCTCGGCGGCGCTAAAATTTACTTCAAGCGAGACGAACTCAATCACACCGGCGCTCACAAGATCAACAATACGCTGGGGCAGATTCTTCTTGCACGGCGCATGAACAAAACACGGATCATCGCCGAAACCGGCGCCGGACAGCATGGCGTGGCAACCGCTACTGTGTGCGCGCTGTTCAACCTGCCATGCGTTGTCTATATGGGTGAAACCGATATCGAGCGCCAGGCACCGAACGTTTTCCGAATGAAACTGCTCGGAGCCGAAGTCATACCGGTCACATCCGGAACCGGCACCTTGAAGGACGCGATGAATGAAGCGCTCAGAGACTGGGTCGCCAACGTCGAATCGACGTTTTACATTATCGGCACCGTCGCAGGGCCGCACCCGTATCCGCAAATGGTGCGTGATTTTCAATCCGTTATCGGAAATGAGACAAGACAGCAGATTCTCGAAGCAGAGAATCGTCTTCCCGACTGCCTGGTCGCCTGCATCGGCGGCGGCTCGAATGCAATGGGCCTGTTCCATCCGTTTCTCGACGAAACCCAAATCCGCATCATCGGCGTCGAGGCGGCAGGACTGGGAATCGAATCCGGAAAGCATGCCGCATCCCTGACTGGCGGGCAACCCGGCGTGCTACACGGCAATCGAACCTATCTGCTGCAAACAGACGATGGCCAGATTATCGACGCGCATTCAATCTCGGCGGGACTGGACTACCCGGGCATCGGACCGGAACACTCCTGGCTTCACGATTCAGGCCGGGTCGGCTACGTCTCTGTCACAGACGACGAGGCGCTTGAGGCGTTTCAACTGTGCTGCCGTACAGAAGGCATCATTCCAGCACTGGAACCCGCGCATGCGCTTGCACATGTGATGAAAATCGCGCCGGAAATGGACCGGGACCAAATCCTGATTATGAATTTGTGCGGACGCGGCGATAAAGACGTATTTTCCGTCGCAGACGCTCTGGGAGCCAATCTATGACTGCGCCATCACTGTCCGATTCAAGGGTCACACGCAAATTCAGCCAGCTCGCCCGGGAAAACCGCAAGGCGTTCGTCACGTTCCTGACCGCCGGAGATCCCGATTACGAAACCAGCGAGCAGCTCATCTTCGGACTGCCCGATGCAGGGGCGGACATCATCGAAATCGGCATGCCGTTTTCCGACCCCATGGCCGATGGCCCAGCAATTCAAGCATCGAGCCAGCGGGCGCTCAAGTCCGGGATGACACTCAAGAAAACACTGGATTTGGTTCGCCGGTTTCGGGAACGCGACAGCGACACGCCGATCATCCTCATGGGCTACTACAACCCCATCTACCGCCATGGCGCCGAACAGTTCGTTCACGATGCGGTCGCCAGCGGAGCCGACGGTTTGATCATCGTCGATCTTCCGCCGGAAGAGGACAGCGAACTTTGCGACCCTGCGCTGACAGCCGGCCTGCATTGGATCCGCCTCGTCACTCCGACAACAGACGACAGCCGAATCGAGGCGGTTCTGAAAAACGTAAGCGGCTTTGTCTATTACATTTCAGTACTGGGCGTCACAGGAACCCGCTCGGCAGCGATCGACCACACTGCGACAGCGGTAGACCGGCTGCGGGGCTACACCGACCTGCCGATAGCCGTAGGATTCGGTATCAAGACACCGCAAAACGCGAAGCAAGTCGCGCAAGTCGCCGACGGAATAGTTGTCGGGTCAGCCATCGTCGAATTGGTGCGAAACGGCCTCGACAACAATGGCGTCGCACCGCCCCACCTAGTGGGTCAAGTGCATGAATTTGTCAAGGAACTCGCCGCAGCGACAGCACATTCCTAATCGGACCGATTCAGGCAGTCGTGCTTGACGGGTCAGGAAGTTGTTTCGCATAGTTGAGCGCCTCGGCGCGCTGCGCCTTGTCGCCGTAGACCAGGACTTGCACAAGCAAATGCCTCGCAGCGCCGAAATCCTCCATCCCCGTGTAGGTGACCAGCATATCCAGAAGGGTTCGAACATCGCCGAATTCCATGACGGAATCGAATGTGCTCGCAACCAATCCTGATTTTCCAGAATACGTCTCGCCCGGATCGGGCCAAGTCGCTAAATCATACGCTTGCGGCGAAAGCAGACGGCCGATCTGACCGACATGAAGAAAAGCTCTCGACTCACTATTGAATCCATGGGACATCATTTCCGAAACCAGGGCGTCATATCGCTGCGCATCACACCGCAAAGCGCAGCATGCGGCCAAATACATCATCGCTCCTGCGTCTGCCTTGTCCTGCCTGACCGCTTTCAAAAGCACTGCTTCGACACGATCCGTCGAACCGCTCTCGAGCGCGCTGGAAATCGCTGTCCTGGACAGGGGAAGGGCAACGGGAGCCTTCGACGAACCGGGGCCGCTCGGCTCAGATTTGTTCAAAGCCGCCGAAGGCTGCCGAGGCGATGGCGATACCTGCGCCTGCAACGCCGATTCAGCTCCGGTGGCCGGCTTGCGCTTTGGTCGAGACTTTGCGAATTGATAGGCAATCGCTGAAATCACAACAAGGACCAGAATCGTACTTAGAACTATGATTGCGCCGACGACGAACCAGATGATTCGCCCAGTCGGGTCCGTGCGTACCCGGTTGGCGATCCACCTTCCCTTGTCCGCCGCAGTGACGCCTTCTACCCGCGAAACCTCCCGGCCGATTGTCTCGACAAGCCGCTTGACGCCCTCTGCCGGGTCTACATTTTCAGATGCGCTGTCCGGCTGAGCTCCATACGCTGGCTGCACAAGGTGGGCCAGAGGCTGCCAATTCGCGCCGGATCCTGCGATTGCGGAAATACAGATCGCGAATGCCGCGACCGCAAGCACTCGAATCCCGAGTCGGCGAGTGGTCAGTGTCCGCGATTGATAAGGCACTCGGCAATCTGCACGGTGTTTAAGGCGCCGCCCTTTCTCACATTGTCCGAAACCACCCACATGTTCAATCCGCGCTCGTGCGATATGTCCTCGCGAATGCGCCCGACGAATACGTCATCTAAATTCGCCGCATCGCCCGCCGCTGTCGGATAATCGAGCACCTCAGGATCGTCAATCACCTTGACGCCTGGAGCGTTCTCAAGCAGCGCTCTGGCTTCGGCGGCAGAGATTTTGCTCTTTGTTTCAATGTGAACGGCTTCAGAATGGCCGAAAAACACCGGAATTCGAACGGTTGTCGGATTCACCTTGATCGATGTATCGCCCAATATCTTTTGCGTTTCCCATACCATCTTCATTTCTTCCTTGGTATAGCCGTTATCAAGAAAGACATCGATGTGAGGAATGGCGTTGAATGCGATCTGCTTGGGAATTTGCTCAATCACCGGATCGCGCCCGTTCAGCAACGCCGCTGTCTGGCTCGCAAGCTCTTCAATCGCGCCGCGTCCCGCACCCGAAACCGATTGATAGGTCGCGACATTGATTCGCTCAATGCCGACCGCATCGTAAATCGGCTTCAGTGCGACAACCATCTGAATCGTAGAACAGTTCGGGTTGGCAATCAGCCCGCCGTGCCAGTCCAGGGCCTCGGGATTGACCTCCGGCACCACTAGGGGGACATCCGGCTCGTTTCTGAATCTCGATGTGTTGTCGATAACGGTGCAGCCGGATTGCGAAGCCAGCGGAGCAAACTGATCCGAAATGCCCGCGCCCGCAGAAAACAACCCGAACTGCGCGTTCGAAAAATCGAATTCCGAAAGCAGTCCGATTCCGATTTCCTCGCCGTTGAACTTGATCCGCGTTCCGGCAGAGCGTTCGCTGCCTAACGGAAACAGGTTGCGAACCGGAAAATTGCGCTGCTCAAGAATGGAGATCATGGTCTCGCCGATGACTCCCGACGCACCGACTACGGCAACGTCATATGCCTGATTCATTTGGTCTACCTTTGCTGATGATCGATTAAGGTCAATTCAATTGTGCGCGAAGCTCGTCAATGACAGCGTCGCCCATTTGCGATGTGCCAACGCCATTCATCCCCGCACTGTAAATGTCGGGTGTTCTGAAACCTTTTTCAATGGCCGACTGCACCGATGCCTCCAGCCTGCCTGCAAGCGCATCCTCATTCAAGGTATAGCGCAGCAGCATCGCCAGCGACAGGATAATCGCCAACGGGTTGGCCTTGTTCTGTCCGGCAATGTCCGGAGCCGTGCCATGCACAGGCTCGTAGAGTCCCTTTTGATTGCCGTCGAGCGAAGCCGAAGGAAGCATCCCGATCGAGCCGGTCAGCATCGCTGCGACATCCGACAGGATATCGCCGAACATGTTGGTGGTGACAATGACATCGAATTGCTTTGGATTCCGCACAAGCTGCATCGCCGCATTGTCGACCAGAAGGTGAGTCAGGCCAACATCCGGATACGATTCGCCGACCTCGGTGACAACCTGCCTCCAAAGCTCCGTTGTTTCGAGCACATTGGCCTTGTCTACCGAACATACCTGATGATTTCTCTGGCGCGCAATTCGAAACGCGGCATGCGCAATTCTCGAAATTTCATCCTCGTCGTATACCAGCGTATTGAAGCCGCGCCGCTTGCCTTCGGACGTGGTTTCCACGCCTCTCGGCCTGCCGAAATAAATTCCGCCGGTCAACTCGCGAACAATCATCAGGTTCAGCCCGGAAACGAGATCATCTTTGAGACTCGATGCCGAAGCAAGAGCCGAATAGGTCAGCGCAGGACGTAGATTGGCAAACAGATCGAGCTTGGAGCGAAGCGCGAGAAGCGCGGTTTCGGGCCTTAATTCGCGCGGCAGCGAATCCCACTGCGCACCGCCTGCAGCTCCAAACAGTATCGCATCGCTCTCATTCGCCAATGCAAGTGTCTCGTCCGGAAGCGGAGTGCCGAACTGCTCGTAGGCGGTGCCGCCAAGATGACCTGTTTCGCACTCCGCATTCAAGCCGCCTTCGGCGCGCAGAACATCAATCACCCGCATGGCCTGCACCATGATCTCCGGTCCGATTCCGTCGCCTGCGATTGTGGTAATCTTTACTGACATTGCCTATCGTTTTCCTATCATGTATCAAATAATTCAGCCCAAGCCGCATCCCGATGCCGACATGAAAAAAAGCATCGGTCATGGCACCGGCGCAACCTTGCCATCTCGGCGGCAATTCGTCGGTGCGGCTTCGATTCAGGGCGCTTGTGCAATTCGCATACGCCTTCTCAGCGCCTGCTTCGGCGCAAGCCAGACCCCCGGCGAATCAAGCCCGCCACGCGGAAGTATATTTCATCTGTCCATGCTGTCGTGCGCCGTATCGTCACAACGTGCGGCCCGGTGCCGGCAAGTGTCGGCATCCTGTCCCTGACAACTGCCGATGTGCTAACATTATTGCAACACGAATTTCACAATTGAAACGCAGCAAGCATTGAAAAATACAGCCCGCAATACGCATCTTCAATCAGGCAAGACTGATGCGACGTATCGAAATCTGATGGTTTCGCTATCGAACGCGATCGGCCGACACCAGCTGTCGCTGAACGAAAGCGCCATGCGTCCGAAGGAACTCGTCGCTCCCGATGCGGTTCATTATGATCTGGTCAAGAAAATTGCTCTGAATGTCTACCGTGCAAACCGATGCTTCCATATCAATGCGCCGATCGACCGACAGCGCACGTTCGATGCGCTCGGCACGATCCAAGGCGAGTTGCTGCAGTCGGACAGGACAGATATCGATCAGATGAATCTAGTGCATGAAATCGGCATTCACTGCGCCGAATTTTTCGACTCGCGAAGCGACTCCCCGGCAAAACGAGTCCGAAACTTCGAACCTGTCGAGTCGGCGATCAATCTTCGCCGCTCGCCTTGAATGACGATTGATCGACGACCGGGTCCAGGTCTTGCGGATTTTCCGCCTCGGCCGGTATTTGCGGGGCCGCGGATTCGACGTCCGCATTCTGCCCACGATGGCGCAGCGCGTGATCGACAAGCACCAGAGCCAGCATTGCTTCGACTATAGGCACAGCCCGAATGCCCACGCACGGGTCATGCCGGCCGGTTACCGATATGTGGACCGCGCTGCCGTCTTCGCTGACCGTCCTTCCCGGCAGCACGATGCTGGATGTAGGCTTGAACGCAACTGAAACGGATACCGGCTGTCCTGTGGATATTCCGCCTGCAACGCCTCCGCCATTGTTCGACAAGAATCCGTGTGGCGTCATCTCGTCGCGGTATTGCGACCCGAGCATGCCGACACAGTCGAAGCCGGCACCAATCTCGACGCCTTTTACCGCATTGATTCCCATCATTGCACCGGCAATATCGGCATCCAGCCGGGAGTAGACCGGCTCTCCCCATCCGCTCGGAACCTGCGTCGCGACCGCAGTGACTTGCGCACCCGTGGAATCTCCGAGTCGTCTTAGGGACTTGATCATGTCCTCAAGTTCTGATACCTGGGACTGACAAGGCCAGAAGAACGGATTGGACTCGACTTCGTTCCAGTCAAAGCCTTCCGGCGTCGCTTCGCCAATTTGCGACACATAGCCGCGTATCTGCGTTCCGAACGATTCGCGCAGATATTTCTTGGCGATCGCTCCGGCCGCTACGCGCAACGCGGTTTCGCGGGCCGACGATCTGCCTCCGCCGCGGTAGTCGCGAATCCCGTACTTGCGGGCATAGGCATAGTCCGCATGGCCGGGACGGTAGCGGTCTGCGATGTTCGAATAGTCCTTCGAACGTTGATCGGTGTTTCTGATGATCAGCCCGATCGGCGTGCCTGTGGTTCTGCCTTGAAATACGCCGGAATGAATTTCAACCAGATCGCTCTCGCGTCGCTGGGTCGTGTAGCGGGACGTGCCGGGCTTGCGGCGATCGAGATCAGGCTGAATGTCTTCGGCCGACAGACTGATCCCAGGGGGGCAGCCATCGACAATGCAGCCAATCGATTCGCCATGGCTTTCGCCGTATGTCGTTAGAGTAAAAGCCTTGCCGAAAGTGTTCCCTGACACCGTAATACTCCTATGGTTTAGCCCGATGCCCCGATGTGCAGCAAGACACAATCGGCACATACTCCGAATCGAAGCGCGCCTGTCCCGCCTGGTTCATGCCCTTTATCCTGTCGATGTCCCTCAGCTTGCGCCGACATCCTCTGAAGCACTAGGCTATAGGCAGCGTCACGCCGGACTGTCGTTGATACTTACCGTCCCGGTCCCGGTACGAAGTCTCGCATAGCGAGTCGGATTCAAAAAAGACAACCTGCGCGACACCCTCGTTGGCATAGATTCTTGCAGGAAGCGGCGTCGTATTCGAAAATTCCAAAGTCGCATACCCCTCCCATTCAGGCTCAAACGGCGTTACATTCACAATGATTCCGCATCGGGCGTATGTCGATTTGCCGAGGCACACGGTCAGAACGGACCTGGGAATCCTGAAATATTCCACAGTGCGCGCCAAGGCAAACGAGTTTGGCGGAATGATGCACACGTCTCCGGTGAAATCGACAAAGCTGTCATCCGAGAACTTCTTGGGATCCACAACGGCAGTATTGATGTTCGTGAATATCTTGAATTCGTTCGAACACCGGATATCGTAGCCGTAGCTCGAGGTGCCGTACGAAATGACGCGCTGTTCCTTGTGCTGGCTGACTTGGCCCGCTTCGAACGGTTCGATCATTCTGTGCTGAATCGCCATATGGCGAATCCATGAGTCTGACTTGATTGACAATTGCGTCTACCTCTTCAAAAGACAGCGAATCCGTGATTCAGGTATTCTGAATCACGATTGACGGAAAAGAGCCGCTAAAGTCCTTTTTCCGGACCGACAGCCGGGCAGCCGTGGTGCGCGCGATCTTGCGGTAAATCTGCGCGATCTGAGAATCAGGGTCCGCGACTACGGTCGGACGTCCGTTATCGGCATCCCTGCGAATTCGAACGTCCAAAGGAACGCCGCCAAGATATTCGATGCCGTATTCATCGGCCATGCGCTTGCCGCCGCCTTCGCCGAAGATGTGTTCTCGATGTCCGCACTCGCTGCAAATATGAATGCTCATATTTTCCACAACTCCCAAAACATCGATTTCAACCTTTTCAAACATGCGGTATGCCTTGCGCGCGTCAAGCAGCGCGATGTCCTGCGGCGTCGTCACGATGACTGCGCCGCTCACCGGCACGCGCTGCGCAAGCGTCAGCTGCGTGTCGCCGGTTCCAGGGGGCATGTCGATGATCAGATAGTCCAGATCGTTCCATTCCGTCTGCTTCAGCAGCTGCTCAAGCGCCTGGGTGACCATCGGTCCGCGCCAAATCATGGGTGTTTCCTCTTCGATCAGAAACCCGATCGACATAGTCTGCACCTGATAGCTGTAGAGCGGCTGCATCGTCTTTCCGTCGCGCGACTGCGGCTTGCCGCGCACGCCTAGCATGCGTGGCTGGCTGGGGCCGTAGATGTCGGCGTCCAGTATGCCGACCGAAGCGCCTTCTGATGACAATGCCAAGGCAAGATTTGCCGAAACCGTCGATTTTCCAACACCGCCCTTGCCTGAAGCGACAGCGATCATGTTCTTTACGCCTGGCAATGGCGACACGCCCTTTTGCACCGAGTGCGATGAGATGTTCGATTCAACCGTGACATCGGCCTGCTCCACCCCTTCAACTTGCGCAAGCCTTTGCGAAATTTGCGCCTGAAACTCCGGCAGCCAGCTTTTTGCCGGATAGCCGAGCGCGACAGACACTTCAACCTTGCCTCCATCAACAGCAAGATGCTTGACCGCCTTGGCGTGAGCCAGATTCTCTCCGGAATGAGGATCGACTACTTCAGCCAGTACGGCGTCAATGGCAGATTTGGCAATATTCGTCATTTAAACTTTGATTCCCTGAATTTCGCAGCCGCGGCAATGTCGGGCATTCGCAAGTCGATCACCGCAGGATTGGCTGTACAATGTAATGGTTACGAGAGGCAGAAATTACTCTGCATCACGCGGCTGGCAACATGCTATTTTAACATAGGTGCGAATCAGCCGTATTTTGTGCAGACTGACCGCACAATGGAATCATTCGACGATCCGGTCGATCATTTTTTCGGCACCGAGCAATGACAGCACGCAGGAAAATACTGGTTACCCACGCGTTGCCCTATGCGAACGGCCCGATTCACATCGGGCATCTGGTTGAATCCATACAGACCGATATCTGGGTCCGCTTTCAGCGAATGTCCGGCAATACCTGCCATTTCGTTTGCGCCGATGATGCGCACGGCACCCCGGTGATGCTGAAAGCGCGCGACGAAGGAATCTCGCCCGAACAACTGATCGAGCGGTGCAAGCGCGAGCACGAATCCGACTACGAAGGCTTCAGGATCGCCTACGACAACTATCACACGACACATTCGCAGGAAAACCGCGAATGCGCCTCGTTTATCTATAATGAACTTAAGCGCAACGGTCATATAGCGCGGCGCACGATCCGCCAGGCATACGACCGACGCGAGAAGATGTTCCTGCCTGACCGCTTTGTCAAGGGGCAATGCCCTCGATGCGGTGCCGAAGATCAATACGGCGACAGTTGCGAGGCTTGCGGAGCGACCTATTCGCCATCCGATCTGATCAATCCGTATTCCGCCCTTTCCGGGGAAGCCCCGGAACAGCGCAGCAGCGAGCATCTGTTCGTCAGGCTGGGCAACTTTACAGACATGCTCTATAAATGGGTGTCCGAAGAACTGAAACAGCCCGAAGTGCGCAACAAGCTTAACGAGTGGTTCGAAGCCGGACTTTCTGACTGGGATATTTCGCGCGAATCGCCCTACTTCGGGTTTGAAATTCCCGGAGAAACCAATAAGTTCTTCTACGTCTGGCTCGACGCGCCGGTCGGCTACATGGCCAGCTTCAAGAATCTTTGCGCCCGCGAAAGCATTGATTTTGACGCCTATTGGAAAAGCGATTCTGAAACCGAGCTGTACCATTTCATCGGCAAGGATATCCTTTATTTTCATACCTTGTTCTGGCCTGCGATGCTTTACGGTTCCGGCTTTAGGCGGCCTACCGGCGTGTTCACACACGGATTCCTGACCGTCAACGGAACCAAGATGTCAAAGTCGCGCGGCACTTTCATCACCGCCAAATGCTATCTGGATCATCTGGACCCGGACTATTTGCGATACTACTACGCGGTGAAGCTGAACGAGAGAATCGAAGACATCGACTTGAATTTTGATGATTTTATTCAGCGTGTGAATTCAGATCTTGTGGGCAAGCTTGTCAATATTGCAAGCCGATGCGCCCGATTCATCACTCAGCGATTTGATCAGAACCTCGGATCTGAACTGGATGACCCTGCCCTGTATGAAGAGATCACGGCCGCCGGCCCGAAGATTATTGAATTGTATGAACAGCGGTCATTCGGGCGCGCCATGCGCGAAATCATGGCGCTCGCCGATAAGTGCAACCAGTATGTCAACGATCAAAAGCCGTGGGAGATTGCGGGACAGGCTGAAAACGGCGAGAAGCTTCAGCGAATATGCACTCAGGCCATCAACTGCTTCCGCGCTCTGATGATCTATCTCGCACCTGTCGTGCCTTCGCTCGCTGAACGTGCAGCGCAATTCCTGAACGATCCGATTGAAAACTTCTCGCAAGTGGGCCAGCCTTTGCTGAATCACAGAATCTCGAGCTTTGTCCACCTGCTTCAGCGAGTACAGAAAAAGAACGTCGACGCAATGATTGCCGCATCGGTTGAGCAGAACAGCAGCAAGCCCGATTCCGGCTCAGAACTGATTACGATAGATGAATTTGCAAAGGTTCAATTGCGCACAGCGCGCATCGTTGAAGCCGCGGATGTCGCTGATTCAAGAAAACTACTCAAGCTGAAAGTCGATATGGGCGGTGAAACAAGGCAGGTATTCGCCGGAATCAAGGAATCGTGCGAACCGGAAACCCTGATTGGGCGTACTGTAATCATCGTCGCCAACCTCAAACCGAGAAAGATGAAGTTCGGCGTCTCCGAAGGCATGATTCTCGCAGCCGGAGACGGAGACCATCTGACGCTGGCGGAGTTTCCCGACGACACGGCGTCCGGTCTTGAAGTTCGCTAGCGTGAAATGGACTGCAAATCAGCGCTGTGACATCCGCCGCCGAATCAATTGCAAATATTGATGCCTGTTTGCCGCAAACGCAGTGTACGCTTTGCGGATACCCTCGATGCAGCGAATACGCCGCTGCAATTTACGGCGGCTCCGCCAAGATCAATCGATGCGCTCCAGGCGGGTGGGCGACAATAGACGCCTTGGCAGACTTGCTCCAAATGCAGGTACTGCCGATTGATGACGAGTGCGACCTCCATCCCGGCCGGCAAATAGCTTTCATTCGGGAACAGGACTGCATCGGTTGCACGCTTTGCCTTGACCCTTGCCCGGTAGACGCCATTGTCGGCGCTGCAAAGCATATGCACACGGTTGTCTCGCATCTGTGCACTGGCTGTCGACTTTGCGTCCCCTACTGTCCGGTGGACTGCATTGAAATGTTCGCCACCGACAGGATTCGCCCTGGTTCGACCTGGAATGAATTTGACGATGACGAGGTTGCGCAGTGGAGAGCGCTCGCAGCGAGGCATTTCGATCGCATTGAGGATCAGCCGAACTCTGAACAGGTTGCCGAAACAGAGGAACTGCGGCAGGAAATACGTGAAGCCGTCAACAGGACGCGTAGCAAGCGATGGAAGAAAACTCGCAAAACATCAGCTTTAAATCGAACTAGTGCTGGCGGGGGCCAATGAACACCGTTAAGCGTCGCAAGATTTTTGAAAGGTTTCGTGAAGCGAACCCAAATCCTACCACGGAGCTGGTCTATCGAAACAATTTCGAACTGCTTGTCGCTGTGGTCCTTTCCGCTCAATCGACCGATGTCGCAGTCAATCGCGTAACGGCACGGCTGTTTGAACTGGCGCCCGATCCTGAATCGATGGTCAATCTCGGGCTGGAGCGCGTCAGGCATTCGATCAAGACCATCGGCCTGTACAACAACAAGGCGAAGAATCTCATCGCGCTTTCGCAAATTCTGATTGAAAGGCACGATTCCGCGGTACCCGATTCATTGGAGCAACTGACTGCATTGCCCGGAGTAGGCCGCAAGACGGCAAACGTTATTTTGAACACTGCATTCGGCCATCCGACAGTAGCAGTGGACACGCATATTTTCCGAGTATCGAATCGCACCCAAATTGCCAAAGGGAAGAATGTCGATCAAGTGGAGCGCGGACTGGTCAAGTTCGTTCCTGCAGAGTTCCTGCTCAATGCGCACCATTGGCTCATTTTGCATGGAAGATATACATGTACGGCGAGAAAGCCACTGTGTGCGCAGTGCGACATATTCGATCTGTGCGAATTTCCAGATCGCGCTTATTTTGCGGCATTTCAGAAGAGAACACAATAGAGACCAATTTCCCCCATATAACGGGCGATACAAAGCGATCAGGTGGGATTGGTAGAGGCTTGTGTAGTAATATGAACGCATAGCGGCCTTGCATCGAATTCGAACCAATTTGCTTGGGTTTCCTCTTATCGGGCAGCACACTATGGTCAAACTTCAGCTCCCCATCGGAATTCAGGACTTCCGGGTGATCCGGGAGGACGAATGCTACTATGTCGACAAGACTGACTTGATCCGCCGATTGGTACGCCAAGGGCGGCACTACTTCCTGTCACGTCCGCGCCGGTTCGGCAAGAGCCTTCTGATCGACACCTTAAAATCGCTGTTCGAGGGTCGCGAGGAGCTGTTCCGGGGGTTGGCCATCCACCCGCACTGGGACTGGTCGGTCCGTCATCCGGTGGTGCGCCTGAGCTTCGGCGGCATGTATATGAATCCTCAGGATATTGAGGACGACATCATTGAGCAACTCGAGAGCGTTGAGCGCTATAACAATCTTGATCCGGCAACTTCCTCCAATACGGGATCAAGACGTCTTCGGAACGTTCTTGACCGTCTGCATCGCGCCTCCGGCAAGCAGGTTGTAGTACTGGTCGACGAGTATGATAAGCCGGTACTGGATGTTCTGGAGGATCCGAAGCAGGCGAAGAAAAACCGCGACTATCTTCGAGGAATCTACGGAATCATCAAGGACAGCGCCGAGCATGTACGGTTCGTATTCGTCACCGGGGTGAGCATGTTCACGAAGGTGAGCCTGTTTTCGGAGATGAACTATCTGGATGACATCAGCCTGGATCCGCAGTATGCGACGATTTGCGGCTACACCGACGGCGATCTGGATACGGTATTCGCCCCGGAGCTTCCCGGTCTTGACCGCGATGAGATCAGAAGGTGGTACAACGGCTACCACTGGCGGGGCGGTGAAAAGGTCTACAATCCATTCGATATTCTGCTGCTGTTTGACAGCGGGGAATTCGAGGCGCACTGGTTCCAGACCGGTTCGCCGACGTTTCTATACCGGATGTTGGTTGCAAAGAAGGTCAATCCGATGGAGCTTGAAAGGCGCATGGCTGGCAAGACACTGGTGTCGAAGTTCGATGTAGACGACATCGGCATCGATGCGCTGATGTTCCAGTCGGGGTACTTGACGATTGCAGATGAGACCTGGGACGGAACGGAGACGACGTATACGCTTGAGTATCCGAATTTCGAGGTGAGCTGGAGTCTGAACCGCGGGCTTCTTGAGTATGTGACGCGCCGGGTGACAGAGGCGGCCGGGCACGGGCGGGAGTTGGCCGGGTTATTGGCGGCGAATGATTTTGAAGGATACGGCGCGAAGTTGCAGGCGTATTTGTCGGGGGTACCGCACCAGTGGTATGACGCGAGCGAGATTGAGCGCTACGAGGCGCACTATGCGGGGATGCTGTATATGGCGCTGCGCGCGGTCGGTGTCGACATACGGGTCGAGGACGCATCGAGCCGCGGGCGTGCGGACTTGGTGGTGCTTCACGGCGCCCAGGTGTTTGTGCTGGAGTTCAAGATGGCAGGCGGCGAAGGCGAAAGCGCAGCGTCTGCGGCATTGGACGAGGCGATGGCGCAGATGAAAGAGCGCGGCTACGCGGACAAGTACCGGGACCGGAACGAGTCGATCCGCCTGATCGGACTGGTATTCGCCAGCGCCGAGCGCAATCTCGTCGGTATCAGGGCTGAAATTAATTGAATTTCACATCAAATTTCGATATCGAACGCAGACGATGCTTTCACCGTTGCAACTGAAACGGAATTTTCTCTTCCCGCTTCGATCAGGAAAGAACGAATCTTGCACACTGCCATGACTGAAGACACCGCAGAAAGGCTATTGTTTTTCGAAGCCTGGGAAAAATCTCAGACGCGCCAGAAACTGAATCCTTTGGAAAAGATGATAGTCAAAACCGTAAAAAGTCACTCGGAATTTCAGCACGTACTCCAAGACCGCGAAACCTACTTGAACTATGAGTTTCCAACAGGCGAAACGGATCCATTCGCACACATGGCCTTGCATCTCATGATGGCAGAAATGATCAGCAGCAACAACCCTCCGGGATTGCGTGCCCTATACGATGCTACGGTTCGAATTCGCAGTGACAAGCACGAAGTTCAGCATCAGTTCATAGAGGCGCTGTTTGACTGGTACGTCATGATGGAGCGCACAGAAAGTGAGCATGAAGAGGATTTGGATTTTCTCAAACACATAGAAAGGCACGTAGGCGGACAGCGACCGAGTTGACGTTGTCATATCGCAGTCGTTGCATCGACTCACCCATCACTCGAAACACGCTAAAAACAGTGCCAAAAGCGAATTCGGCTGAGGGAAATCGAATCGCACGATGCCGGCGATCTGCGGCAATACAACTCCGGGTGCCGCGGTTTTCAGCCCAATATCAGCCCTTGCCACGCCAAGGTATCGATTTATTGATCACCCAGCGCATCATCATGTCGAATATCAACCCGAGCACACCCATGACAATAATGGTCATCCAAATGATCTCGTAATCAGACTGCTTGCGGGCGACATTTTCAACGAAACCTATTCCTGTCGTTCCAGCAAGCATTTCCGCCGCAACCAGGGTGCCCCAGCAGACCCCAATCGAAATACGTATGCCAGTCAGGATCTCGGGCAGCGAATTGGGCAGAATGACCTGACGGACAATTTGACGGTTCGATGCGCCGAGCGAGTGCGCAGCATGAATCTTTGACAGCTGGGTACCGGTGGCGCCGGTTCTTGCAGATATCACCATGATGGCGAACGCAACCATGAAAAGAAGAAATATCTTTCCGTCATCCTGAATTCCGAAAATAGTCAGAATGAGCGGCGCCCAGGCAAGCGGCGGCACAGGCCGATATAGCTCAATCAGCGGATCGAAGTAGCCTTTTGCAAAACGCGAAAGCCCCATGAACAATCCCAGCGGTACACCAAGTACAATGCCGAGAAACAAGCCCAGCAGCACGCGAACAATCGAGTCCCAAATATGCCCGTCCGGAACCGGTACGGAAAACGAGTCGAATTTTCCGGTAACGACACTGTAGACCTTGCCTTTGAAATTGGTCAGCACATTGCCGCTAACGTCATGACGCGGGTATTCTCCGGGCATCAGATCGGCGATCCAGTCCGGCAGCGCAAAATCGACCATCTCCGATACCGGCTTCATCTTGATCCATAGCAACGGAAAGCCCTTGTAGCCGATTGCGGGGTTTGCCAGTCGCAAAAATGTGCGCAAAGTGTCCGACGGTTTCGGTAGCCAGCGTCCGGAGCCCTGCTCCGAACATGCTCTGTTGCCCGCCAATATCTGTCCGCCGGGCATCGCGACAGCATCTATCCAGCGCAAGCCGCCCATCTGCTCGCGCTGAACGTCTGCCATGCGAATCAGCGCCCGCTCTACTGCGTCGCTGATGTCAGGCGGGAATATTCGTCCGTCATCAATGCGCCGGTAAATCTTCATCATGTCCTTGACGAAGTCCTCGCGCTCGGCGTTCGTGCTGTCCGAAACGTCAAGCTGATCCTCAAAGGACTTGATCTGCAACTCAATTTCGGAAAGTCGCCTGGTAATTTCCGGTCCCGTATTGCGAATCTTGCCGAAATCCTTCGCAATCGCCTCCATCGTCTTGCCGGCCGCATCGAATTTACGGCCCCGGTCGGTCATCGGAAGCGGCGGAAGTTCGACACTGGTCTCCCCCCACCGCGGCTGCGCCAGCGCCTTTTCCAAGTCCTCAGACACCGCAAATCCGGGATAGCCCTGCTGGGACATATCGTCAGCCAGCGCATTGATTCTTGCGGCAATATTGGCCATGCCTTCAACCACAGAGGGCTCGACCAGGCTACTGTCCGCATAGGCGGCCATCGTTGCGCGCATGTCTGCAAGAGTGCCGGCAAGCAAGCCGCGATCCGACTCGCCGAGGTCGACCGTTTTCAGCCGCAGTTCCAGCTTGCTCAGCTCGCCGTAGTCTCTTTCGAGAAGTATCGTGCTTTGCAACTGACGATTGCCGCCCAGCGGAAAAGTCGATCGTATTGGATTCACCGCGCGTACAAGCTTGGCGACCTGGCAAAGCTCGTTCCCCGCAGTCGGAAAGTATGACCTTGCGGCATCCCAGGAAAACCAGTACCAAAATATCAGGATCGAGCTGACGCCCATCACCACCCAGTGCCAGCCTCCGAGAGCCTTTTCCGGATTTCCGAAGACTGCGTCGGTCTTTTCGGTCCTAATCAATCTGCGCCCGTAGACCACAGAGCCGATCAGGGCGATGATCAAAAGGATAAAAATCGCGCCGACAATCACGGCGACCATCCTCTCATGACGCTTCCACCTTGCCCATGATCTCCTCCTCCATGTTCCAGATCATGCTGAGAATTTCTTCGCGGCGTTCGACAAATTCGTCCTGATTCTTGATTTCGCGGGCATCGCCGCTGATGCCCTGTTCGGCAAACGGCAACCGGTACTGCTTGTGCAGCCGTCCCGGACGCGGCGCCATGACAAACAGGCGCTCGCCCAGCAGCAGCGCCTCTTCCACGCTGTGGGTGATGATCATGATGGTCTTTCCGGTCTCCTTCCAGATCTTCAAGACCAGCGACTGCATCTTTTCCCGCGTCAGAGCGTCAAGCGCTCCCAGCGGTTCGTCCATTAGGATCAGATCCGGATCGTTGATCAGGCATCGCGCCAGCGCCACTCGCTGCTGCATGCCGCCCGACAACTGATAGGTCGGGGTATTGCCAAAACCCTGTAGCCCGACGATGTCAAGCCACTCTTCAACCTTTTTCTCTGTCTCCGCCGGGTCCGCATTTTTCATTCTGAGCCCGAAATTGACATTGTTGGTTACCGTGAGCCATTCAAACAGAGCGCCCTGCTGAAAGATCATTCCCCGGTCTACGCCAGGACCCTGTATTTCGCTGTCGCCGTGAATAATTCGCCCGCCGGTCGGATGCAGAAAGCCGGCGATGATATTAAGGAGGGTCGTTTTGCCGCACCCCGACGGGCCAAGCACCGAAAGAAGCTCACCGGCATTCAGGGTGAACGAAACATCCTTGAGCGCATGTACGGTGTCGCCCGAAGGTGCCGTAAACACCATATTTAGGTCATCGGCAACTAGATCGCTCATGTTCTTCTCCGTTCCGGCGGGGGTGGCACAGTTCCCCCGCCGGCTACTTTGTAGAGAGCCTCTTTTGCACAGAGGCTACGGATTCATCGTCGTCTACGACTACTGCAAGAACGATGTGTCGATTACAGCGCTGTAGTCTTCCAGCGCCGGATTCTCAGCTGTGGCAAACGCGCCACCGACAACGCCGATCGCAACGCTGGCAAGTCCGCCGTCGTTGAAATAGCTTGCGAGCTGCTCTTCGTTGGTCGGGAAGATGAACTCGGACATTTGCGCCTGCGTGGACTCAACCGAGAGTCCAGCATCCATTGCGATCACGTCGATCTTGGACTGGTCGGCGGCAAAATCGGCATTGGCCTGATCCGTGACTTCCAGAAATGTGCGCACCAGTTCAGGATTTTCCTGAGCAAACGTCTCAGTCACTGAAATCACGTCGAAACTGATGATGCCGGCCGCCTCTTTGTCCGCCGCATTCATCAGCGGTTCGCCGACTTCATACATCTTGGCCATCGAATCGGCTCCAAAGCCGCACGCCATTGAAACATTGCCATCGGCAAGCGAAACTGCGGCATCGGCCGGAACCTGATCAATCACATTGACCTTGTTCACATCTACCCCGAGTTCGCGCATCATCATGCGGAAGCTGTAATCCGCCATCGTCGCCAAAGGAACGGCAACAGCCTTGCCTTCAAGCTCAGTGGCGTTCATCTTGTCGATTCCTTCCCCGTTGCGCACGACGCAATCATTGGCAGGATACTGAACCGCGATGGCTACCAGCTTGATCGGAGCATTCGCATTAACCGCATTGATGAAAGGGGCAAGGCCCTGGCTGTAGGAGATGTCGATATCGCCGGCGAGCATTGCTTCGGTCATCTGCGTGCCTGCGTCAAAGTTGGTCCAAACCACCGGCACACCCATCGCATCGTCATATGTTTTCTCAACCTTGGCAACCTGATTCGGCGTAGCCCACTCCAGAAAAAACGCCACATTCACCTCGTCTGCAGCATAGGCTGAAGAGGTGAAGGCGATTCCTGCACAGGCAGCTACCAAGGCACGCTTAAAAATTCCTGTTCTGTTCATTAGTCTTTCTCCACATATGAAATTAGAAGTCTATTACTTAACGCCGCGCCTGCGACATGCCGATTTCTCATGATCGTTCGTCATCAAGCGCGGAGCAAGAGTTTAACACGCCAACAGCAGATAACACAATCCCCGGATCCAGCCAATTCCAGGCAGAAGCCGGGGCGGATCAATCGAAGTGGCAACCAGGCGACTGACTGGACGATCGCATCAAGAATTTGGATACTCAATGGTCATGCGAGCAGCAAATCAGGCTATGCCTTGCGCAGCAGGCGGCAATTGAAAATTCGGATTTCCAAAAAACTGAATTATTTTGTATCTGCAATGTCTACAATACGAATCTTAATCATCTTCACTTTTTTATCTCTAGGGAGAAAACAATGAAAGTTTCAAAGGCAATCATCACCACAGCAATTTCGGGTGCCCTTGCACTGAGTGCGCTAACCCTGTCTCAGACCGCTACCGCAGGCGACGAAAAAGAAAAATGCTTCGGCGTATCCAAAGCCGGCCAGAATGACTGCGATACCGCAGCCGGTTCCTGCGCTGGCACCTCCACCGCCGACGGTCAGGCGGATGCGTGGGTTCTGGTACCTGCAGGCCTGTGCGAAAAGCTGGTCGGCGGAAGCACCACCTCTGGCTAGTCCGGCTTGAAACCTGACTGTTAATCTTGAATATTCCGGCACCCGATTCCCATGAACCCTATCGGAATCGGGTTGCGCGGTCCACACTACGAGAACGTCGTCGCCGAACCGCACCCGGTCGGCTGGTACGAAGTCCATAGCGAGAACTTCTTCGGTCTTGGAGGCACTGCGCATAAATACCTGTCCAAGGTGCGGAACGACTACCCGGTAAGCATGCACGGCGTCGGCCTCTCGCTTGGCTCCGCCGATCCTCTGTGCGAAACACACCTCGCAAAACTCAGCACTCTCATTGACAGATACCAGCCGATGCTGGTGTCCGAACACCTTTCGTGGAGCTCGATCAACGGAATCTACCTGCACGACCTGCTGCCATTGCCAATGAACCGGGAAGTCGCAGACCACCTGGTGAGCCGCATTGACCAGGTTCAGGAAGCGCTGAAACGCCAGATACTGATCGAAAACGCCTCAACCTATCTTGAATTCTCAAATTCGCAGATGTCCGAGTGGGATTTTATCTGCAACATCGCAGAACGCAGCGGCTGCGGAGTCTTGCTTGACGTTAACAATGTCTACGTCAATTCACGAATCCACGGATTCGATGCGATCGAATTCATGACCGGCATTCCGGCACCGATGGTTCAGGAAATCCATCTTGCCGGACATACAGTCAACACGCTTGAAGACGGCGAAATTCTCATTGACACGCATGATCAGCGGGTATGCGAGGATGTGTGGGACCTGTACCGGGTCGCGGCACAGCTGTTTCCAGACACGCCGACGCTGATCGAATGGGATAAGGACCTGCCCGAGTTCGAGGTATTGCTCGCAGAAGCCGCAATCGCCAAGGAAATTCAAATCGAGGCAAAACGTGATGCAGCTGCTTGAACTGCAACAGCGCTTTGCCCGTCACATACTCGATGAGCACGGAGCAGACGAACTGCAGCAACTGGTGCGGATTAACGGCATCGAGGGCGGCCGCCGACTCCAGATCTACCGCAACAACGTAAGAATTACGCTCGGCGAAATTCTTCATGCCATCTATCCGGTTTTCCGCGCATTGGTCGGCGAGGATTACTTCGACTCACTCGCACAGCGCTATGCGCACCAACACCGGCCGCACACCGGCGATGTCGCCGACTACGGCGATCAGCTTGCCGAATTTGCAGGCGCCCTGCCTGAACTTGACAGCCTGAAGTATCTTCCCGACATCGCCCGTATCGAATGGGCATGCCACCTTGCAAGCCGCGCACCCGACACGCCACACGTTTCAATAGAGGAATTAGGCAAATTCGCTGCCTCCGATCACGAAAATCTGCTGCTTGCCTTCGTGCCCTCTGTACATGTCGCCACCTCGCCGTTCCCCATTTTCGACATCTGGCAATTCGTGATCAGTCACAGCGACTCGGAATCCGATGCTGCCGCCCCGGATATGCAAAGTGGGGACCAGGCGGTCATGGTCATGCGCGGCACAGACGGAGTCAACGTCATTTTGCTCAGCGAAGCCGAATACCAATTTGCAGTCAGCTTGACCGGCGGAACCAATTTGGCAGCGACAGTGCAAAACCTGTTCGAACGCTTCGGCAACGTTGACTTGCAGGGTATACTGCATAAATTCTTTTCACTCGGTACAATTGCAGGTATTGGAACGGACAGTTCGTCCTAACCGCGCTTCGAATACACACTAGAGAAAAGCCATGTTCGATAAACTGACACATCTGAGCCGCCGGGTTATTTGCACGCTCGATTGCGGCGCACCGGTCGCAGATCTGATTATGAGAATCTGGGTGGGAAACGTGTTCTGGAAATCCGGTCTCACAAAGATTCAAAGCTGGGACAGCACTGTATATCTATTTGAAAATATATACAAGGTTCCGATTCTTTCGCCTGCACTGGCGGCCACGGTCGGAACCGCCGCGGAATTGGTATTGCCGGTACTTTTGATTTTCGGCATCGCAGGCCGGGCGGCAGCAGGAGCGCTTTTCGTATTCAATATCATGGCTGTCGTTTCACACCCGGACATGAGTCCCGCAGGCATCGTCCAGCATCAGGTGTGGGGCGTTATTTTGCTGGCTCTGACACTGCGCGGCCCAGGCACACTGTCAATCGACCACTTCATCCGCAAGCGGTTCATGTAGCGCGCAACCCGACAGGAATATGGCTGCTGCCGAACAAATAATTCCGACCACGGTCGTTCGGCCGTCGATACCCGCAGCAGTCGCTGTCTCGGACAATCGCCGCTGGAACTTCCGCGAGGAACTGCGCAGAAACGGCTGCTATGAGTTGAGCCGGGAAACAATTCGGGATCTTCAGGTCAACCTTGGCAAGCTGTGCAATCAGGCCTGCAATCATTGCCACGTAGACGCCGGGCCGAAACGTACCGAGTTGATGACCTGGGAGACCATGAGCCGCATCCTCGACTGGGTCGGTCGCTACGGCATCACGGCAGTCGATGTCACAGGCGGAGCCCCGGAGATGAATCCGCACTTTCGCAGATTCGTCGACGGTTGCCTGGAACGCGAGGCACGGGTGATGTCCCGGTGCAATCTGACGATACTGCTCGAGCCGGGATACGAGGACCTTGCCGAATGGTATGCGCAGCGGAAAGTGGAACTGATCTGCTCGCTGCCCTGCTATTCCAAGAAAAATGTCGAAGTCCAGCGCGGCAAGGGAATTTTTGGAAAGAGCATTGCCGCACTGGGGCTGCTCAATGCCCAAGGATACGGAATTGATCCGTCATTGCCGCTCGACCTGGTCTACAACCCGGGAGGCGCGTTCCTGCCTCCGCCTCAGCAATCGCTGGAGGCGGAATACAAGGAGCGGCTATGGGAGGATTTCGGGATCCGATTCAACCGGCTCTACACTCTCACCAACCTGCCAATCAGCCGTTTTCGCCATTATCTGGAGAACAGCGGCGAATACGAAGACTACATGGATCTTTTATTTCGCACTTTCAATCCGGAAACGATCCAGGGATTGATGTGCCGCCATATTCTAAGCATTGACTGGCTTGGCAGGGTGTACGACTGCGACTTCAATCAAATGCTCGACATTGATGCCGGCCGCGTAGGCGCCCGCTATCTGTGGGAGTCGAACTACGACGAATTAAGGAATCAGCGCATTGCCATCGGCAGCCATTGCTTCGGCTGTACGGCAGGGGCCGGCAGCAGTTGCGGCGGCACGCTCGCCTAAACGGGAAGACTCCTACTTCGCCGCTGCGCGCTGTCTGGACACTTCAAACGCGGCAATTCCGACCGCAACCGATACATTGAAGCTGTCGGCGGCACCCGCAATCGGAATCTTTGCAAGAACGTCACATTTCTCCCGTGTCATGCGGCGCAGCCCTCCGTGTTCGGCGCCGAAAACCAACGCACACGGCTCGGTCAAAGACAGTTCGAGAATCGAATCCGAAGCTTTGGAATCCAGGCCGATTATCCAAACTCCCTGTTCCTTAAGGTCATCAAGCTCGCGGGCAAGATTGGATGCCCGGGCGATCGGCAGCGACTCGGCAGAGCCGGCAGCCGTTCTCGATACCGTCTCTGTGATTTCGCTCCCGCGATGCCGCGGCAGGATCGCGCCATGCGCCCCGCCTGCTTCGGCGCTGCGCAGGCAGGCGCCTAGATTTCTCGGGTCTTCAATCCCGTCCAGCACAATCAGAAACGACGGGTCCGGTCCGCCGTCGATCAAGTCAGCCGCCTTGATCGACGCCTGACGCACCGCTGCGCCTTCGGTGCAAAGAGCGATCACGCCTTGATGGCGCACGCCTCGCGCCATCTGGTTCAAGGTGCCGACCGTCACCCGCGAGCACTTGATGCCCGCTGATTTGGCCAGCGATTCAATTTGCTCAATCCGCTCGTCCTTTCGTGACGCGCTCAGCAGTACGGACTTGACATCCTGCGGCCGATGGGTCAGTATCCCCGAAGCCGCGTGGATGCCGCAGATCTTCGTTGTCTTCATCTTGATCGTCGACGCCTCCGGTTTGATGATCGTCTTGGCATGTCAGCAGGCTCGAAATCGATAAACCCGAGCTCCTGATCGGTATTCGCAACCCGGATCGTCACCGGTGTTCCGATTGCGTATTCGGTTCCGCTGCGTCGACCGGCAAGCACCTTGCTTCGATCATCATATTCGAAATACTCGTCGCCCAGCGTTTGAACCGGCACCATCCCGTCCACATGCGGAGATTCGAGCTGTACGAAAATGCCGAATTCCTTCACTTCAGTGACAACGCCTGCAAATGTTTCGCCAATTCGGGTTTCCATGTATTCGATAATCAGCCAGCGTACCGCTTCGCGCATGCAAGCTTCAGCCTTTCGCTCTATTGCCGAGCACTGCTTCGCCAAGGCTGAAAGCCCTTGCTTGCTCCATGCGGATTTCGATTTACGGACAATGCTCTTGATCATCCGATGCACCACCAGATCGGGATAGCGCCTGATCGGAGATGTGAAATGGGTGTAGCTGTCGAAATTCAAAGCGAAATGGGTAGCGCCCGACTCGCTGTAGATCGCGACCGTAAGGCTGCGAAGAATCTGATATTGCACCGCAGAGGAGATAATTGGACGATCGGCAAGATCGTCTATGGCCTTGATGTAGTCATCCAGGCTTGCGGGACGATCATGCGGGAAGCGGACTCGCAGACTGCGAAGAATTTCGCGAAGCTGTCTCGTGTCGCCAATTGACGGCGGATCATGACGGCGATACATCGCGGCTTCCGGATAATATTCGGCGAGAAACTCGGCGGCGCTCACGTTGGCAGCAAGCATCGCCTCTTCAATCAGGCTGTGCATGTCAGTCGATACAGACTTCGTGACATCGGTGACGGAGCCGCTATCATCGATTTGCAAGGACGGCTCGGATATGTTCAAGGTCAAAGTGCCCTTTTTTCTGCGATTTGCGAGCAAAAGCGAGTGCGCCTTTGCCAGGTTTTCCAGATGCCGCTGCAGCTTGGAAGATTTTCTGTCGCGAACAATGGCGTCAGCCTCGGCATAGGTCAGCTTTGCCGTCGAGTGAATGACCGCTTCGTAAAACCGGCTTGCGGCGACCAATCCGTCCTGATCAATTTCCATTTCGCAGACAAGCGCATAGCGGTCGTGGCCGGGAGCCAGGGAGCAAATTCCGCCCGACAGTTGCTCCGGCAGCATCGGGATTGAA
Organism: Arenicellales bacterium; assembly: GCA_965214615.1. Classification (GTDB taxonomy): domain Bacteria; phylum Pseudomonadota; class Gammaproteobacteria; order Arenicellales; family JAJDZL01; genus CBDAUN01. The sequence continues at coordinate 897,153 of OZ243952.1, read as the reverse complement.
GAATCGGGAAAATAAAGCGAGAACTGGCGCGACAAGGCGAGCCTGTCAATCGCCGAATCCGGCGTGACAAATTCGGCCACATCGGCGATCGCTACGTACAGCCGACAGCGCGGTCCCTGAATTTCGCAGTAGACTGCGTCATCGTGGTCCTTAGCGCCTGGCGGGTCGATCGTGAGAAACGCAAGATGCCGCAGATCCTTGCGTCCGCGACTGCAAGGCAATGGAACACAATCCGGCACCGAGTCGAGTTCCCGGTCGACCTCGGGCGGCGATGAATCGTCGATTCCGTGACGCGCCTGAGCGACGGCACGGGCGATGGAAACCGAGGACTCGAGTTTTCTAACGATGCGCCTGACACTCCAGTCGGTCTTCATCCGAGTCTTGGATTTCGGCTGGATCACGGCAAGCACATAGTCGCCGTCGGCAAGGTCGCCATCGAGTTGCAGATGAATTCTGCCAATGCCTGCTACCCCCACCGGCTCCAGGTAGCCGGCAGATCGGCTGGCGCCATAGTTGCCGCAGACGAAGGCGACGGCAAGATGCTGGTCGGCCCGCTTGATGCCTGCCACATGCAGCGACATCCTGTCGTCCCCCGCCTTTCGAGTTTGCGAAGCGAACACGGTGTCTCCGGGAAGCAGTCCGCCCGAATCGCCGTCCTGCAGACGAATCTTGTCGCCGGCTTCAGTTCGAACGAGCACATAGCGGGAATTAGCGAATTCCACGGTCGCTTTGACAAGATCGCTTTTTTGTCGACTGCTGCGCGACCGCTTCGCTCGACGAGTGTTCACGAGCTTGGCGAGCCGGAAATGCTGCTGGCCTGCGAACAGGCTCGGTGCGAAATCAAAGTCGCACCAGTCGGACAGAATGAGAGTTTCTGGATATGATCATTTATGTCAGGCAGCCGCGTCGGCGCGGTTCGCCATGCGACTGTCAAAGAGTGTGTGGTGCCGAGGAGAGGACTTGAACCTCCACGGGGTAACCCCCACTAGCACCTGAAGCTAGCGCGTCTGCCAATTTCGCCACCTCGGCAATCAAATTTGAAGCGAATTCGCTCCACCTTATTGCGCGTCTATCGACATCCTTGATCGGCTGCGATGGCCGAACGAATGTTCGGAAGGTTCCCGCACTTCGGTCCGATTTCGGAAGTTTCGTATTATATGCAACTATTTGACTGACGCAAGCCAAATTCACCATCTTTGAGATAACTGCTATAATCAAATTTTGCCGACGAACAAATAACAATAAACTCAACAAATTCAGATTATTAGAACTCATGAAATCGCTTGTCAACTTACCGGTTCCGAGTTAGCGGTCATAGGATTCGTGCCAATTTCCCGTCCGTCGGCGATTGATGAAACAGCATAGGGAGGGAGTTCAAATTGGAAGCAAAAATCATTTGGCTATTCGTATTTGTAATCCTGTATTGGATCTATTGCATTTACTGGGGCGTGCGGGGCGCGATGACGTCAAAGACCGCGAGCGATTACTTCATAGCCGGTCGAACGCTTTCGATCTGGGTATTTGTACTTGCAGCGACCGCCACTTCATTCTCGGGGTGGACGTTCATGGGACATCCCGGTCTGCTATACCGTGACGGATTTCAGTACGCATATGCGTCGTTCTACGCCATAACGATTCCGTTCACGGGCGTCATCCTGCTCAAGAGGCAATGGATGCTGGGCAAGAGATTCGGATTCGTCACGCCTGGAGAAATGCTGTCGCATTACTTCAGGTCCGACTTTATTCGAATATTGGTGGTTCTGGTTGCGCTTTGCTTTTCGGTGCCGTATCTCGGCATTCAGCTGCGCGCATCGGGCTTTTTATTCAACGTTCTGACCGACGGTCTTTTGGGAATCAACGCCGGCATGTGGCTGCTGTCTGCGATCGTATTCATCTACGTCGCATCAGGCGGACTGCGGGCCGTAGCGTATGTAGACACCCTTCAGTGCATTCTGCTCGCGCTGGGGATTGTCATCATAGGCATCGTTACGCTGAATCTGGTCGGCGGATTCGACGAATTGAATCAGGGCATCGCAAATCTAGCGGTACTGGATGAAAAGCGCACGCCTGACGGCTATAGCCACTATGTGGCGATTCCGGGGATTATCCAGTTCGTATCGTCTGGACCTTCGGCCATCGGCGGCGCCTGGACAGGCATCATGATTCTAACCTACATGTTCGCGCTGATGGGGATTCAGTCTTCGCCGGCGTTTTCGATGTGGGCATTCGCCAATCACAACCCTGAGCCGTTTGCGCCTCAGCAAGTCTGGGCCTCGTCGCTTGGAATTGGATTTATTCTGTTTTTCTTTACCGCATTCCAGGGCATGGGCGGACACTTTCTCGGCGCCGATCTGGCGTATCTTGATGCCTATCCCGAGAGCGTCAATGTGCTTGGTGCGGGACTGGGCGGAATTGATCTGATGCAATCGCCAGGCAAGCAAGGCATGCTTGTGCCTCAGCTGATTCATGTGCTTCAGGAATCGGCTCCGTGGCTGGTCGGCCTGCTGTCTGTTTGCGCATTGGCGGCAATGCAGTCTACCGGTGCAGCGTACATGTCTACGGCAGGCGCGATGCTGACCCGCGACCTGCTCAAGCATTTCATCATGCCGTCGATCAGCCATGGGCATCAAAAGATGTTCGGCAGAATCGGTGTTGCGCTGATTGTCGGAGCAGCTCTTGTGGTAGCGACTACGTCATCCGATGCGCTGGTTCTTCTTGGCGGACTGGCAGTGGCATTTGGCTTTCAGATGTGGCCGGCGCTCCTGGCTGTCTGCTATTTCCCGTGGTTTACGCGCGCCGGCATCACGCTCGGGCTGGCAGCGGGGATGATCGCCGTAGTGTGCACTGAGACAATCGGACAGAATCTGGGAATCACTGCATGGGGCCGCTGGCCGTGGACGATTCATTCGGCCGGCTGGGGGATCTTTTTCAACCTCGGCGTCGCCATCATCGTGTCGACGATGACGCAGGACAAGGCGGAATTGGAGCACAGGATGCAATTCCATAGATTCCTTTCGCAACATGCCTCCCTGCCGGACTCCAAGCGCGGACTGGTGCCGATCGCATGGATTATCACGCTGGTGTGGTTTTTCTTCGGAATCGGGCCGGGCGCAGTGATCGGCAACTCCATATTTGGAAATCCGAACGATGCGGCGACCTGGATTTTCGGCATGCCGTCGATCTGGGCATGGCAAGTCATGTGGTGGGCGCTGGGGGTGTTCATGATGTGGTTTCTGGCGTACAAAATGGAGATGTCCACCGTTCCGGACACAGAGATTGAAGTCTTGCACGAAGATATCGGCGACGCCGAGACGGAAATGCTAAGCCGCTAGCTGACTTTTTCTTCGGGCAGGAGACGGGCTGGCTCCCGTATCCTGCCGCAGGTCACCATGTCAAGGCTTAGGCATACGGCGGTTCATGGCAAAAGCGCAACCGTTGCTACTGCGGCGGCTCTTTCGACCGCACCTGACACACTTGGTCCGCCACGCCTACACGCATCCCGGTAAGTTTCGCCCTGCAATTGCCGGCCAGCAGCCTACTATGGTCTCCTGCGGCATCCAGCAGTTAATGCGACCGAGGATTTTGCAAACCGTGTCGGGCTTTGCTGACTTGCACCTTCGAGACCGCCGTAGCCGCCTGTAACGCGATTTTTGTCCGTCAAGCCGGCGACTTGCATTCGGCTTGCTTCAGAGTCCGGTTCGCAGTCTTGCGAGTCTGCCGTTTCGCATATCGTTAGATCTTGGCCAGTCTGCACCAAGTGGGCATTTTGGTGTGTTGCTTTTGCAAAATAATAGAATACTTGCCATATGTCAGTTTTAGTGATAATATTATTTCGCCACATCGCAGAAATGATGTCGTGACAATGAATGTTTTAGAGAAATTGCGATGAAGAACCTAATTTTCAAATATGCACTGGCAGTTTTGATAGCGCTAGGCCTGCCGAACTTAGCCTATTGTGCATGTACGGCATCAGTTTCACTTGGAATCTACAATTTGGGTTAATGGGAAAGCGCGGATAAATCTTGGTCTGTTTCTGATACAGTCGGGAATACAAACGATCGTGTAAGACGAGATCGCAGCTAAGGAAGAAGAGAGCAGAGCTTCAAAAGCAATGCAAATTCAAGGGGCGAAAGTTAATTCACAAGGGTGTGACTCTTTATGAATATCAAAAGGATACTTACCCTGATCTTTATGACCAAAGTTGCCGCAAAGACAAGAAGTCCCGCGAGGACCCGATTCGGGCCGCGGCAATACAAGGTTTTAATAATGCCATTGATGCCGAATTAAAAAACATGAAACGATATTATCAAATGAGCATTTTATCGTCCGAACCACTTTCACAGCTAGATCCAAAAATTGGTGAGGCTTCTTTGCAAATAGATTCGGTGGTTGGGTAGTTTGCGACGGTATCATTGGGCCATTTCAGTGTCTTTCGCCACTGACTGTTCGAAGTGTCACGGGCAAGTTGCTGCCTGATCTTTCGTTGATTGTGCGCAGTTAAAACCTATATCACCGCAAGTATTCGTGCAGTGAGTGACAAAATGGCGACATCTTATCAGATCGAGATCAGAAGATTGTCCTATAATATTGGTCATGTCTGGGACCGAACGGTTCTGTGAATTCTTTGGGAATATTACTATGAAAAATCTTATCTTCAAGGGTGCTCTGGTAGCTTTGATAGCACTGGGCTTACCAAATTTAGCATTTGCATGTACGGCATCAATTTCGCTCGGAGAGTACGTATTGGGTGAATGGTCAAATAGTGATGGCACTTGGAAAATAAATGACACGGTCGGGGACCTCAATGATCGTGCGACGACCAAATTGGAACTGAGGAAGCACAGAAAAAAGTATGTCAAGGACTGCAGTAAAAAGGGGAACAAGCTGATCCGAAAGGCTGAGAGATATTTTCAGAGTGTAAAGGATAATTACCCTGATGAGTATGATCAAAGCTGCACCGACGAAGACGATTTGTGCGCAGACCCGCAAATTCGGAGCTTGGCAATACAATCGTTTAATAATGACATTGATCAACATGTCCAAACAATGAAAAATTGGTATACAGATAGAATTGCATCGTGCAAAGGCAAGTTCAAATATAACTACAAGGTATTGGTGGAGCACCTATGCAAATAGAAGTAGCAAGTTTGGGCAGTAGTGTCGACATCGCCGGGACATTCCAGCGATTATTGATATAGACTGTTCCAGGGGTGCCAGGGCTGACGTGCAAAATGCTGCCTGCCGTTGAGTTGATATGCAGCTAGAGTTCGATTCGTTGATGCTCTGTCTATGTATCGCGCCAAGCCGTCAAATCAACGATTGTCACGTAGCGGCGTAACGTTGGGGCAGCGTTAGTTCATCTACCAGCCAAGCGCATTCCGCTGCGTCTCGGTTTCGTCCCTCTGTGTGTACATCACGCCGTAAACTGCACATGCATCGGTCGAACCTAGGATCGCAGCAATCTCGATGTTCAGAGATCGAATCGTAATCCGACACCATATCCAGGCAATATAGATTCTTCCGAAAACAAGGAAAACGGCATCATCACCCGTCAAAGGGAGCGCTTTGAGCAAGAGCTCGGGAAAATTCGCGAATCACTGACCAAGCCCAAGGCGCGTCGCAAGATGGAATACATCGAGCGGCGCATCGGCAGGGCCCAGAAGAAATACTCGCGCGTCGCGCAGCACTACCGCGTCGAGGTTGGCGCAGACGAAGCCGGCGTGCGCGCATAGCGCATTTGCTGGAGCTTCGAGCCGGTTGACGGCACCATGGCCACCCATCCGGGGGTGTACTGTCTTCGCAGCAACATCCTTGACTTAGAGCCCGAAACGATGTGGCGCACCTACGTCACGCTGACCGAGGCCGAATCGGTGTTCCGCTCGCTCAAGTCGGAACTCGGGCTGCGCCCGGTGTATCACAAAAAGCAGTTCCGCGCAGACGGGCATCTTTTCATCTCGGTGCTCGCGTATCAGGCGGTATGCGTGCTGCGCTCGCGGATCAAGGCCGCCGGCTGCCATGACAGCTGGAGCACGGTTCTAAACGAGCTTTGCTCGATTACGCGCACCACCACTTCGTTCAAGCGCCGCGACGGGCGCACGCTTTTTATGCGCAAGACTGCAAGAGCCGATGGCGATCACATGGCGGTATTCAAGGCCATGGGCATCGGCGCGCCGCCGCGCAATATTCAAAAGACCGTCGTCTGATTTTGATCCGCACCGGCTTGCAGGCGGGTGCGAAATGACTGGCACCGGCGTCTTGGTAGCGTCACTCCAATTATCATTGCTATTGGAACAAATACTTAGGTCAGAATCTATCATATTGAATTATTTTTTGACATATGAACATTCAAACGATATATTAAAAATTGTCGAATAGGTTGGAAATCGCCGTATTGTCAAATGCTATTCGACTTCACAGCGAATGGAACTATTGGAGATAAACAATGAGACAGTATTTTGATCTATTGAAAATACGTCGGTCTGCCTTTGCAGGCGCAATTATGGCTGGATCTTTGGCGATTGTAGCACCTCAAACCGCAGTAAGTGCCGATGCCGAGGCAACTGAAGGCAATAAGATGGAGTTCACCGTTAAACTTAATGTCGCACCCAATGGCTGGGCAGTACGTTACAGCTACAGTACGAGCGATAATTCGGCCGTCCAAAGTGAGGATTATGATGCCACCTCCGGCACCGTGACTTTCAATTCAGGTGTCAAGGAAAAAACGATTAGTGTGGATACTATAGATGACACCGTTGAAGAAGACACGGAATCGTTTAAACTCAAACTCAAAGACCAACAGGTAAATGGTCTGTACGAAACCACAGGATGGGTCACGCCAACTGACAATATCAGGGGCATGCCAAGAACAATCACATTGACCGGACAGATTACGGATAACGATTAGTCAAACGCCCAACAAAGTGCTTCAAGCAATTAGAACACTTAATGAGTCCAAGTCGATTGGGCGGATTTTTACGAAACCGGAATACAGGTCAAGGCATCGTAACTTTATAGCCGATTGAGCGGGAACGAAGTTTTCTGCCTGCGTTATCTTGAATGCGCGCCTGAGTCAACCGGTCGCTGACCTCGACGAAACGCTTGATCAGGTCTCGAATACCGCTGCTATTGTTCAAGTTGCTCACGAGTAGCGAGTGAGCGGACTCGAATATTGTGCCGGGGCAATTTTTACATTCGCCTTTGCGGATCAGTTTCCTACCCGATGACACCCAGTTCGGCACAGTGAAAATTGGGCTTGTAGCACTTGTAACAACAGGCGGGCCGGTTGCCTGGCTGCAAGTCTCCGATGTTAGAGATTTGTAGTAAAAATTCATTGCACAATAACCTGCCTCGCTTGCCATATTCCTTATCATGTCGAAAAACGAACACCTGCCCAAACCTGAGAACGTCAGAAGATTTCATCTTTTTTATTTGACAAATACCTTACAATTTGATATATATTCTATAACGATTTGGACAATAATAAATCGAGTAAAATATTATTGCTCGATCGAATGCAATTTGAATTCACAGCGATAAGACTATTAGAGAGGAATTATGGGTCAGCAAATCAAAATATGGAATATTCACCGTTCTGCATTTGCAGGCGCGATTATGGCTGGATCTTTGGCGATTGCAGCACCTCAAACCGCAGTAAGTGTCGATACCGCCTCAACTGAAGGCAATAAGATGGAGTTCACCGTTAAACTTAATGTCGCACCCAATGGCTGGGCAGTACGTTACAGCTACAGTACGAGCGATAATTCGGCCATCCAAAGTGAGGATTATGATGCCACCTCCGGCACCGTGACTTTCAATTCAGGTGTCAAGGAAAAAACGATTAGTGTGGATACTATAGATGACACCGTTGAAGAAGACTCGGAAACGTTTAAACTCAAACTCAAAGACCAACAGGTAAATGGTCTGTACGAAACCACAGGATGGGTCACGCCAACTGACAATATCAGGGGCATGCCAAGAACAATCACATTGACCGGACAGATCATGGATAACGACGCCTCGACAAAAACTTCAAGTCAGTAGGGTGCCTCAAGTATTGAATCGGGCTAGGCAAGTTCGGAAACCGGTCGAGGCTTCGTAGATTAATATGAGAAATACACCTCGCACAGGGCGCAGATTCATTCACTTTGGAGTCCGACAATTGGGTCGAGCCGTGCAGCTTGGCGGGCTGGTTGGAAACCGAAGAAAAGGCCCACAGCCGTCGCTGTGCATATGCCGCTCGCTACGGACACTCCGGAGACGAAATATTCCCACCCTGTGAATCGGCAAATCGTCCAGGTTGCCGCCAGGCCAAGTACGCTTCCCAGGATTCCGCCGGATACGGTCAGAATGACCGATTCAATTAGAAACTGACTTTGAATGTCCCAGCGCCGCGCACCGAGTGCGCGGCGCACAGCAATCTCTCGACGTCGCTCCGCCACAGAGACGAGCATAATGTTCATGATCCCGATTCCGCCAACAATCAAAGCAATGCTGCCTATCGCTCCAAGAAGCAAAGTGTATGTCTGCATTTGAGACTCCATTTGGCGTATCAACTCCTTTGCGGTCACAATATCCAGAACAAGATGAGGCGATTTGGCGCGGAAATACGATCGGATGTCCGCCACCGCAGATTCGTAGTGGACATTCTCCGCTGATCGGGCGACGATGACATCGATGGGTAAATCTGGGACAATTCTTCTCGAAGTCGATATAGGAATGAACACAGACGAGTTGGCTTCAACAGAAAACGGCACAATATAGCTTTCATCCACCGCATCAATCTCGCCTATGACAGTAAACAGGGACTCGTCAATATCCACCAATTCTCCAACAATGCGCCGCGCACCGGCCTCGCGCATTTCATCAGCGACATCAGCACCCACGACACAGAAAAATCGCTCGACATCGAAATCCGACACGAAACGTCCTTCTTTTAGCTTGAGCTTGTTCACTTTTGCAAAGTCCGCGTTGACACCCTGAATGCTTCCCGATCCAACATCCGCACCAGCATAGCGAAAATCACCGTATTCCGAGACCCTGGTACCTGCTATCGCTATTGCCGGCACGGCTGTCGACAGCGAGACTGCATCCGACACATCAATTCTGGCTGCCTGATTTTCCGGAGTCCACACATCGTCTGCCTTGCTGATAATGACAAGGTCCGTACCCAGCGACTCAAACTCCTTGCGAGCCTGTTCCTTGGCAATTTCGCCTAGCGAGACCATTGTGATCACCGAGCAAATGCCGATCATCACGCTAATGAGGCCAAGAATCGACCTCAATCTCGCCTTACGCAAGCTGTCAATCGCCTCCCTGGCGTTCGCTCCTACAATGGCAAGGGTTCTGGACATCGATGGTGCTAGAATCGCGCCGGTGACGAAATTTCGCGTGTGACCGACATATTGTCCGGTGGGATGGCCGCGCCTATCGGCGTTGACTTGTTCGTGCTGCTAGAATTATCGAAACGCATTTCAGACAATCTGCCATCGTTGATGCGCAGCTGCCTCTCACACTGACGAGCGATCTTCACATCGTGCGTAATGATCAGGATAGTCACTCCGTGTTCGGCGTGCAGTTGCAAAAGGAGATCCATCACTTCGCCTGCGGTATCGGAATCCAAGGCGCCAGTTGGCTCATCAGCGAGTATCAGAGCGGGATCCCCAATCAAAGCACGGGCAATGGCAACTCGCTGCTTCTGTCCGCCGGAGAGTTGTTCCGGCCTGTGGTGACTTCGTTCCCGCAATCCTACACGACTCAGAATTGCAAGAGCCCGGCGTTTTGCCTCTGAGCGCGACGTGCCTCGATACACCAGCGGCAATGCGACATTCTCGACTGCGGTCAAGCGCGGCAGCAGATGAAACGACTGGAACACAAAACCGATATGCGCATTGCGCAAAGCCGACAGTTCCGAGTCTCCAAGCTTGGAAATGTCTTTTCCATTCAGCAAGCAACTGCCGGAGCTAGGACGGTCCAGCAGACCGATGATGTTCATGAGCGTTGTCTTGCCGCTGCCGGAAGGCCCAACGACCGAGATAAGTTCTCCAGCGCCTACGTCCAGATCGATACCGCACAGCACCTCAGTTGTGATCGGACCCAAACGGTACGACCGCCGGACTTCAAGAAGCCGCAGCGTCCCTGGCAACGTATTTCTCATGACAGAATTCGGTTTACCCGACTCCCGGCGAAACGAAGGATGCGCCCATTGTGTTTCCTAATATGGAAATGCAATTTGTTCGCCCGCAGAAAGCCCATCGACGACCTCGACCGAATCTAGCGTGGTAAGGCCGACTTCAATTGCCCGCCTCTGCGGCAGATCAGCATCCGGCCCGATTACGGAGATCCATGTTTTCCCTCCGCTTTGCTCAACTGCTCCCAAGGGTACCAACAAAGCGGATGGACGGTATTGCACGACGACGGTGACGTGTGCCGACATGCCGACACGCAACTGGCTGCGGGTCGCAGGCTCCAGATCTTCGAGGGTGACCGTAGTCTCGAATTTAGGCGCATTTCGCAGTTGCGAACTCGACTCTGCCCGCGAAGAAACGTAACTGACAATCCCTTCGATTCTTAGACCGGGAAACCCTGGGCCGGTAATCCATGCCTGCTGGCCAAGCTCAAGCTCCCTCACTTCAATCTCATCGACTGTCATTGCAACAGACAAGCTTTCAAAGTCCGCAACGCTCGCCAGCAGTTCTCCCTGAGACACCGCACGTCCAACGGCCAAAGGCTTTGCCCGAGCCCCTGATGCAACGACTACGGTGCCGCTGATCGGAGACCTGACGATGGACTGATCAAGCTTCCGCTGTTCTGCATCCAGCCTGTCGCGTGCGCTTTCCGCCTGAAGACGTGCGATGCGTATGGCTTCCTCACTAGCTCTTGCCGCAACCGTATCGAGTTCGCGCTCAGCTGCGTCAAAATCAATTTTTCGGTTCTCATAGTGCCGTTGGGCGTCTTCATGCTCCGAGGCCGCGATAATCCCTTCATCCAGCAAGAATTCAGTCCGTTCAATCTCGCGCTGCGCCGAATCGAGTGCAAGGCGCGCTCGGCGCAAAGCACGCTGAGCTTGCGCCATTTCCTCACTGTTCGCCCAGTCTTCAAGCTCGACAAGCTTACTTTGTGCCTGAATGTGCTCGACTTCCGCAGCGCGGTAGTCAACCGATAGCTGGCCAGTCGCAAGATCAACCAACGGATCTCCTGCAGCAACCTGCTGCCCCGGCTCCACGTAGACTGTACGCAGGTGGCTATCTAGCGGACTGAGGACTCTATCGACTCGACCCGGAGCAAGGTTGCCCCGCAATATGATCGTCGAACGCAGTTCGCTCGGTTCGACAACCATGGTGGCCATATCGTCGAATTCTTCACCTTCGACATTGAAGTCTTCTTCCAGGCTGGCTGTTGCATAAAACTGATCGAATGGCTGAAAATACCAGGCACCAATGGCAATGAACACCCCCACAATGGCCAATGCCGCCAGACCGCGGGCTGCCTGAAGCCGCTTCATGGTTGAGGAAAGCGACTCGTTGCGCGCCTCGATGTCACGGTAGGCATCTTGAAGTTCGCCTAGTTGCTGCTTGACAACTTTCGCCATGCGCAACTCATTTTCGCGAAGCTCCCGGATTTGGGTAATGTCGGCTACTACGACAATCAACGCAACCGGCTTGTCGATTCCATCGTGCGATTCTGTCAGGCAAGATGTTGAAATTGACAGTGACCGGGATTCGTCGCCAAAGGGAACGCGAGCCATTCTCCGCTCGCTGCTGCCACGCTCTGCAACCGCATCAAGAACAATTTGAGTAAATTCATCGAACTGATCATACGTGAGGAACGTATCGCCGAATGAACGCCCGACGACCTCGTTCTGATTGAGCCTGAACATTCGGTGAAAAGCTGTGTTGGCCGTCCGGACGGTTCCGTCGAAGTCGATCACCATTACGCCATCGGAAAGATTCTCGAGCAACACGCCGTAGATATCGATGTCGTGGCCAATCACTGTTCAATCGCCTCCAACTCTATTCCCCAACGCTCAAGTGTGCGTCCCGAAGTACGGTCGAGTCTAGTCAAAGCATCAAGCCAGGAAATGATTGTGTCGACCTCGTCCCGTTCGGCCCGAACCAGTTCGTCTTCTGAAGAGGCCACCTCGGAAGATGACGAAAGTCCTTGTGCGAACTTCTTGTTTTCGATTGCCAGATTTTCTTCCGCCAATTCGCGTGCCTTGCGCGCTAACTGTGTCAATCGAAAACCTACTTCGGCATCATTGATCGTTTGGCGCAGTTCGATTCCAATCTCGTCGCGCAACCCGCTCAGGCCTCTCTTTGCAATATCCAGTTCATTGCGCGCGCTGCGATAGTCACGTTCGGAAGTGCGGTCGTTGAGCGGAATGACTGCGTTGAGTTGCACCTCGGAGTCGGTGTTGCGCCCCGGATCGTCGCGGGTGGATTTCCAGCTCAATGAAACGTCGGGCAACAGGTTGTTGCGAGCAAGTGAAAGCTTGATGCGGGCAATATCCACCCTCAAATTCGCATTCTGATAGTCGATTCGGCTATGAAGAACCTCTTCAAGATCAAGATTCGTGTCGCCTTGTCCCGGTTTGGCTTCCAGCGCATCCACCGGATTGACCCACGCCTCGGTGCCCAAATTGAGAATTGTGACTAATTCGGAGTTGGCCGCAGCCAGACGGTTGCGCGCTCGCGCTAGCGCTAACTCCCTATTGGCAACCACAACCTCGGAATGCACAGCTTCGCGTTCGGCAACGCGTCCTGCTGCGATAAGCGCACGTGTCGCATCCAATTGCTCATGCGCACGATTCAGCGAAGTCTCGCCAATCCGCACCTGCAATGTTGCAGCAATGAGCGACCGATACGACCCGATCACCCTGACAATCAGGTTGGCTGCCGCCTCCCGCAAATTGAGTACATTGATCTGATCTTCGATTCTCGCCTGACGAACCGGAGCAGAATCGACTTCATTCCAAGCGCCTTTGAGCAATGGCTGGGAAAAACTCAAAGTGCGCGTTCTGCTGTCTTCGCGCTTATCCGAGAACGTTTCGTCCCATCGCAAAGCGAACTCTCCACCGGTCGGAACGCGAAGACTGACCTGCGCACTTCCCCCGGCCGTGCGGTCGCTGCGACTGCGACTTGCAAACGGCGACAACTGAAATTGCGGATCCCACCTGTCTTCAGCGACTTGCAGAGAAAAGCGCTGTACCGCGCGTTCAGAGCGAATATCGAAAAGAGATCGATTGTGTTCAATCGCCCGCCTGATCACATCCTTAAGCGTCAAATCATGCACAGTAGCGGGGCCTGAATCTGCCGCTGCCGGGACCTGCGAGGCAAGCACGAGTAATGGGATGGTCAACAAAGAGACCAATTTCGAGACTTTGCCGCTACGATTCACTGACTGCATTCTCAGAGTTTAAAGCAACTTTCAGTATACGACGCAATGGCTCAACTTACCATACCGTCGGCACAGAGGGTCTGATCAAAATGCCCTACCCTCACCGGAATTGACCAGTCAATTGCGGTGTTTCATCCTGCCGTTCAAACCAGGAAAAAAACCCAGCAACGGTATTGAAAATCGAGGCCGAATGCGACATTGTGATTTACGCGGCGTCAAATATCATCGACCAGTTGTTCGCACGCATTCAATCTCAGTTCAGATGAACTCGCAGAACATGTCGTCAATTTTGATCTGACTTAGGTCAACTATTGTAGCGTTTCTGGGCAGAATTGTGCAATAACTGTCTGAACTTAACCGATTTTGGACAATGTCAAGGTTGGCGTTGCTGCAAAGTAGCGACCATTTCCAGAAGATTGATATCGTTTTTGTACTTCGGATTAGCGCGATTATGCAATGAATTCAGTTGGAGTTTCGGCACGCACAGGGCAGCGCAACTGCGATCGATGAAACCACTCGGACAATTCGGCAAACTTTCTGATCCGAAAGAATCAAGACACTTGAAGACGTCAAGCGAATTCAGAATGACAACGACATTCGATTCGAGGAACACTCGGCAGGCATAAAGGAAGTAAGCCGAACAACCGAAGAGCAGCACCGAATACTCGACAAGATGTTAGAAACGAGTATCGAGGACAGAAAGAAGAGCATCGAAGACAGAAAGAAGATCGTCGAGGTCAAAGAGTCGACTGTCAAAGTCACCGAGTCGATCGTCGAAGTCACCGAGTCGATCGTCAAGATGCGAGAAGCGGAAGCCGAGACGCGAAAGGCGGAAGCTGAGAGAAGCAAGGCGCTCGATAAGAAATTGGACAAGGTGTTGAAGAACCTCGGCGTCATCGACAGCAGCCGCGGCAAGTTCATCGAGACCCTCGCGCTTCCTGCGATCAAGCGGATCGTCAAGGACGAATTGAAGGCTGAATTTCGCGGAACGCTGGGGGCAAATCAAAATCTGAAGGCAAGAGGTTTCGAGTTCGATGCCTTTGCGGTGCGCGGAGAAGATCCTGAAGAGGTTTTCGTATTCGAGATCAAGCGCACGTTCAGCGAGAAAAACGTCAAGCAGATCATCAGGTCGATCGGCGCATTTCGCCAGCATTATCCGGAGCATGCGGAGACCCCGGTGTATCCGTTTTTGGTTGCCGCGGCAGTGAATCCGGATTATGAGCACAAGATATGGAATGCGGGTATCACGCTGATCACTTTCAGCGACGAGATGCTGATTTGTCCCGAGCCGCCCAAGGGCTTTTCGCCGAGGTACGATTACGGCATGGAGAAAGCGCGGGGCCGCAGCGTTCCGCCGCGGTATTACCTTGAGCAAACGCGGCGAGCGGCGCCGCGCATCGACGCTCACTGATCCTGCGTTCGGGCGAAGCGCCTGATTGCAGGCGCGACGCCGGCACGAACTTCTTATGCCGCCAAGCGGTTTGCAATATTCGTGACGACATGCACTGCCGGCTGGCAGCCTGCGATTCGTTCAAGATACATGTGAATTGCTATCGCCGCCCACGCACCCTGAACAGGCGGGCGAGCAGATACCACTAAAATTCCAAAGTCAGGGGATTGCAGATACCGAAGCCGCATACTACGGAATATGCACAGAGCCAATTTTGCGTATGCCGTGGCTAGAGCAATTCTAGGGTGATTGGTCTCCGCCACAGCTTGATTTGCAACGGATTGCCGTTGAGATTCAGTTAACGCCGACAGAACAATGGAAGGTTATCTGCGTAAGCGTCCAAAGTTGAAATGAGGAGTCAGCTTGCACCTTAGGGTGATAACTCTCGAGGCAGACGTTTTTCCGTGTCATAAAAGGGTAGACTACTGATGTCGCAGCTTGCGTCGCCACTGCGCGAGGAACGCAGAACCAATGTTCTGCCGCTCCACTGCCCGGGGAATTCAAAGCGAACATAGCCAATCCCGGTTTCAAGAAAAGGAGAAAAGGCTCCAGTAGTCACTCGGCCGACCAATCTGCCGGCATCGAGCACTCCATCGCCGACATCCGGAATTGCGCCTTCGCAACGCACACCGTAGATTCGCGTATCGCGCCTGGCATCCAGCAAGGCTTCTCGGCCGATGAAGCCTTCCTTGCCAAAATCAACAAATTTGCCCAATCCCGCCTCAAACGGAGTCATAGTACTATCGAAATCGCTGCGATTGTCCAGAATGCCTGCTTCGATACGGCGAATGTTAATGGACAGCATTGAGCTGAAGACTAGGCCGCGCGGCACTCCGACGCGCATTAGATGATCCCATAGTTTCGGACAGTCCGTTGATTCTCCCAACGTATAAACTTCATACCCCAGTTCACCGGTCCACCCGGTTCGCGAAACATAGACATCCTGACCGCCGATGCTGAACATTGCGATGCGGAAATACTTGAAGGACTCATCCAGCGCTGCGTTCGTGGCCGCGTGCATGATCTGATAGGAATTCGGACCCTGAATCTGCAATACCCGGGAACGCGGATCCGACACAGATACCTGAAAGCCGACTCGATGGGCCAAAATCCAAGCATCAAAATCACCATCGGCCTGCACGAACCAGAATCGTGATTCTGCCATCCGGAACAGGATGCCGTCCATGAACAGCCCGCCCTGCCCGGTGCACGCCAGCACGTAGCGCCCCTGACCGATTTTCATATCGGCGATCCGCCGCGTAAAAATGCGTTCTAGAAACACAACCGCATCCGCACCCGAAATCTCGATCGGGCGCTCAGGCGTATCAATCAAAGCGGCGCTGCGGCGGTATCCCCAATAGCCGGTCGCCGGATCCTCGCCGTTGTGATGGCAGAAATACCGACCGACCGCAAAGCGCAGCACCGTGCCCTCGTTGGCATAGCACTCATGAAACGGCGACAACTCGAAACTGCCTGTATAGACAGAAACGATCCGGGCCGGGTCTGGGTAGGAACTATCGTTCATGGCGTCTCCTAACGATTTGAATCAATGCAGAATGCACATATCCCTATTGCCGACGGGGTGACGTGCAAAGGCGCAGCATGTGCTACTTCCTTCCCCTCCCTCCGCAGTCCAGGCGCACCATAGTCGGCCGCGCCGCCTGTTATGCCTATCGAGTGAAACCCGTAAACAGCCTGGAACGATTTCGCGGCAAAGGCGATCATGGTCCCGTTGCCTCAGGAGCGCACTGCTGCGTCGAAAGGCAGTCCGCCTTAGAATTCGACCGCTTCGGGAACGGCTTCAGGTCCATCGGCGGGAAACCGTTCGCCTCGAAACACTTGAATGAGACCAAACAGTTCAAGGATAGCATCATAAAACACAGCAGACCAATCCGGATTGCTGCTTCCAACCGTCACAGCTCCGATCATTCATTCGCCCCCGAACTTCAGAAATGTCAGCTACCTCTGGCAGGTTGCAAAGTCGGGATGCTGCCAAACTTCGGTGTCGATCGCCGGCAACGGCTCAATTCCCATAATTGCATCGCCGAGCTTTTCTGCAATCATGATGGTGGGGCCGTTTGTATTGCCGTTCGTCACAAACGGCATAATCGACGCATCTACCACGCGCAGACCTTGCAGTCCATGCACCCGGCCCTCGGAATCGACAACCGCTCCGCTATCGCCTTTCGCGCCCATCCGCGCAGTACCGGACAAATGCCATTGCGAGCTGCAATGCGTGCGAATGAATCTGTCAAGATCAATGTCGCTTTGCGCGCCGATACCGGGAAACAGCTCCTCTCCGCATAGCCCGCTAAATGCCGGCTGCCCGATAAGTTCGCGCACCAGGCGGATGCCGATGCGCACCATCTCCCGGTCGCGCGCGTCCTGCATGTAGTTCACCAGGATGCGCGGAGCGCTGGAAGGATCCGAATTGCACAATTCGATGCTGCCCCGGCTGTACGACCGCATCAACCCCACGTGAATCTGGAACGCGTGTCTCGGAATCGTACTCCATGTCTGGTTGTCCACGGCAAGCGGCGTAATCGTCAGCTGAATATCAGGATATTCGACTCCGGGAGCCGAGCGAATGCATGCGACTGCGTCAAACTGGTTGGAACTGCATATGCCGCGCTTCGTCAGCAGCCATTGCACCCCGGCGGCGGTACGTCCCGCGAACTTGGTTTTAGACCACAGAGAAACAGACTTCAAACACTCGTACTGCAGCACAAAATCAGGGTGGTCGTTCAAATTCTGCCCGACACCGGGGAGGTCGAGCACAACGTCGATGCCAAGCTCCCGAAGATGTGCATCCGGCCCGATTCCGGAGAGCATCAGTATGTGGGGCGTACCTACTGCGCCCGCTGAAAGTATGACTTCCCTTTGCGCGTAGGCAGCAATGGCTTTGCTCTGGTGCAGATAGGTCACTCCGGCGACACGGTTGCCCTCAAAGCCAAGTCTTTGAACGTGCGCCATGGTCTGAATAGTCAGATTGGACCGAGTTGCAGCCAGGTCGAGGTAGGCGCGCGCCGCACTCCAGCGCTCGCCGCGATGCACAGAGGAGTCCAGAAGACCGAAACCCTCCTGCATCCAGCCGTTGATATCATCAGTATGCGGGTAGCCGGCCTCGTCCCCAGATCTCAAAAAAGCATGAAACAGCGGGTTTTCAGGTTCGGGACGATGAACATGCAACGGGCCGCTGC
This sequence comes from Arenicellales bacterium, assembly GCA_965214615.1. Classification (GTDB taxonomy): domain Bacteria; phylum Pseudomonadota; class Gammaproteobacteria; order Arenicellales; family JAJDZL01; genus CBDAUN01. Next base: position 879,111 of record OZ243952.1, on the reverse strand, counting down.
CGCCTCGATATTCATCCTCGCCGCCCGAATAATTCTCCATGCGCTTGAAATACGGCAGCACGTCCGCGTATCCCCAGCCATCGCAGCCGGCTTGCTGCCAGCCATCGAAGTCCTTTGCGTGTCCGCGAATGAACACCATGCCGTTGATCGACGAAGACCCGCCCAGCGTCTTGCCCCTGTCATGCTTCATTCGGCGGCCATTCAACTCGGGCTCCGGTTCTCCCATAAAGGCCCAGTTGTGCTTCGTGCTGGTGAGATTGGTCAGCATAGCCGCTGGCATTTTCAACGACAGCGCATTATTTTCAGGACCCGCCTCAAGCAGCAGTACGCTGGTTCGAGCGTCGCGACTGAGCCGCTCGGCCAGCACGCAACCCGCAGATCCGGCGCCAACGATGATATAGTCGAACCTCATTGCCGAACCGCCAGGTCATTCACTATGTGTCCGTCGCAATCATTTACGCACCGCGGATTCGGATTTTCCGTGTACGCCTTGGACCCGGGAACAATGGGCGCAATAGATTCCATTTTCGAACTCGCATCCTGTGCCGGCAGAGCCATTTCCATCATTCCCCATAGTTGCCGGTCAGGCTTGAGCCACGGCAATTGCCACTGCCGATGTGCAAACATGCGCCTATCGAGAATCAATACTCCGGATTTGAAATCCAAGCTTCGTAGACAAGCTGTACGCTAGGACGCTGAACGACCACATCTGCGATGCGCTTGACGTTGGCAAATTCTTCGATACACGGGTGTCCTATGGATGAGCGCAGCCAGGTGGTGAGCATGAACAGGTATATGTCGGCCACGCTGAATCGGTCGCCAAGCACCCATTGTCTCTCGCCGATCTGATCGTCTATCACACTCCAGGTTTCACGCAGACGCCGTATGCCGCGCTGCAGCGCACTTGGCTCATCCGCCGGAGCGTTTGCAAATCGGTCGGGGTAGTATGTCAGCTGATAAGCATTCTGAACCGAGTTGGAGAAATAGACAAGCGTTTGCAAGTACAGCGCACGGCTCGGATCGTCAACAGCCGGAGCCAGCCGCGCATCGCAATGCCGGTCGCACAAGTACATCGCTATTGCGGCGCATTCGTACATGGCGCCGCCATCCCAGACCAGAACCGGCAACCAGCCGTTGGGATTGATCGCCAGCTGCTCAGGCGGGCGAGGCTTGTCCATATCAACCGTGGTGTGGATCAGTTCATAGGGCGCGCCAATCTCCTCCAGCATCACCCTCACGCCCATTGATGCGCTCTTAGGCGCGTAGAATAATTTATACATCTTCTTAAGCCGCCTCAATTCATTCTCTTATTTGCCAATAGGAATACTATACATGCCCCAACCAAGTACTCTAACGACAACTTCACAGTTGCTGCCTCGCTCGCTTGCGCAACAACATTTCGATATTTCGAGTCGAATCAAGTGGCTCGGCTTTTAAAAAGCGCACCCGATCTGATCTGAAAGATATGCCTGGCATCCTTTCAGCAAATACCGGCATGCACCGCGACACGGCATCAGCCGCCCTCGATTCTATCGGCGATCGCGACAATGCGATGCATTTCGCGCAACACCGGTTTTTCGATCAGCTTGCCGTCGATCACGACGAGGCCGGTATCCGCGGCTTTGAACTCGGCAATGATCCTGTATGCACGGGCGATCTGGGCATCAGGCGGTGTAAACACCTCGTTCAGCGCAGCAATCTGCTTGGGATGAATTGCGCCTTTTCCGGCAAACCCCATATCCCGCGCCTTTTCCGCTTCGACGCGCATGCCTTGCGGGTCATCCAGATCCAGATACGGCACGTCGATGACATCCAGTCCGGCGCTGGCTGCCGCATGCACCACGCGGGCACGCGCATACGCCAGCGGCTCCCATGCATTCTTGCAGCGCAGTTCAGCTGCCATATCCACGCCGCCGAAAAACATCGCTTCGATTCTGTCAGAGCACTGCGCAATCTCGTGCGCCGCTTCAAGCCCTTCATTGGTTTCGATGATTACGTGCAGGGCAGTTCCGTGACCTGCTTCGGCCAACAGGCAGTCCAACTGTACCACCTCGTCGGGTGTACGGACTTTCGGCATCATGATCGCAGGCGGCGGATTTTGACTGGCCAATATCGCCTGAACATCCTCGATTCCGAAGCGCTCGCGAATCGAGTTGATTCGCACGATCCTTTCCACCCCGTCGTTATCCTGAGGATGCTCGAAAAGCGCAAGAGCCCGTCTTCGGGCTTCGTCCTTATCCTTTGGCGCAATACCGTCTTCCAATTCAACACAGACAATATCCGCACCCGATGCCAGCGCCTTGGGAAACATGTCCGGACGCAGGCCTGGCGTAAAAATAAATGATCTTCTCGGACGTGGTTTAGATTCTGCCATATCGCTAGTCTCTTCCAGTGTGCGCGCCTTGATTCGATGCCCTTGCACGTGACGGCAGCTTAGAATTTTCTTGCTCTTGCTGCATGGATATTCAACTGCGCCGAACCCCTATGCACCAGGACTTGTCGGCATGGCCTGGCCTACGCCGCGAACAAGATTCTTTTCACGGTCAAAAAATGGCAGCTCGACAATCTCGCCTTCGTGGACGCTGCCATTCGGCAATCGCATCGACAAGGTTCTCCCAACCCACTCCCCCGGCGACTTGAAACGGACATATCCGATGCCAAGACCCAGAGTCGGTGAAGGCACGCCCGCAGTGATGTGTCCGACGATGCTGTCGCGATCCATCACCACGCTGCCGGCTGCAGGAGTTTCGGTTGAGCAGGTCAGGCCGAACAGGCACGACCTCGTATCCTTGCCGACCAATGCCTCGCGCCCGATAAAATCGCCCTTGTCCATATCTATGAATCGCGCAAGCCCAGCCTCGAACGGCGTCATGGTTGTGTCAATGTCGGTCAAATTACCAAGGATTCCTCCCTCGATACGACGAATTGTCAAAGCACGGGTTGACGAAAACTCCATCCCATGCGGCTTGCCGCAATCCACGAGCCAGTCCCACAACGCCAAGTGATCAGTGACAGCGCCGTCGCAGTAGATCTCATAGCCCAGCTCATTGGTGAAGCCAGTACGGGAAACGTAGAGATTCTGACCGCCAATGTCGAAGTAGCCCGACCGGTAGTATTTCATAGCATCGTCAATAGCCCCTTGCGACGCTGCATTCATGATTGCCAAGGACGCGGGGCCTTGGATCTGAATGACCCGCGAATGGGGATCGGATATTTCTACGTCGAAGCCGCCGCTATTGGCCATCAGCCAAGTCTCAAACGGACCGTCAGCCTGCACATACCAAAACCGGTTCTCGCCAAGTCTGAAAACCACTCCATCCATGAATATCCCGCCCTGCGGCGTACAGGCGACAGCGTAATAGCCTCGCCCTTCAGTCATTGCAGCGACCTTCCGAGACAGCACTTTTTCGAGAAAAGGCACAGCATCGGGTCCCGATATTTCAACCGGTTTTTCCGGCACATCGAAGATCAGCGCCTTGCGGCGCAAACGCCAGTAATACTCAATCCAGTCCTCGCCCATGGAGATCGGAAAATAGCGCCCCGCATAAACGCCGCGTACCATTTGCGGACTGTCGGTACGCTCAATAAACGGCGACTCCTCGAAACGGCGCGCGCTTATTTCCACCGTGTTTGTCAGATCTGACGCTTCCTGAAGATTGCCCACTTATAGGATTCCTCCATTCGATTAAGCGCAGCTTGGATTTCGGCTGCGCTGTTGAAACCAATATTCAATTGCAGGATGCCTGCAATTTGAAAGTTGAACATAATAATTTATTGGCACGCACTTTGTGTAAACACTCAACTGCCGCTTGCAGCAGATGAACAATTCTTTGGGTCGCAGCCAAGCCAAATGGTCCGAAAAGTGAATTCTACCAAGACAACAGGCCCCGGCACCGTTGACGGCGAAGCCGTCATTGAAAGAACATGATCGAATTGGCAACCAGGGCCAGCTGGCCTTGCGAGCGCTGTTTGTTTCGCACTCTTGTGACAAAAAGCGCAATATAGTTGATCTGGCCATCGAGGATCGGCATGGATGCATAGTAGGAATTGAAGTGAAGGCGTCGGCAACCCGATCACAAATAGATTTTTCGGGCCTGAACCGAATTGCAGATGTTCACGGAGATAATTTCGTACTGAACCTGGCGCTGCGTGATCACGATAACACGTTGATATTCGGCGACAGGCTGCTCGCGGGTCCGAATGACCGATGCCGATTTGGCGCAGATCATCGCACGGGCTGTCCTGAATGCACGCAATTTCATTCTCCCGATGAATGCGGCATCATGGTCTCGCCGCACTCGCCAGAAGTGAGGCATGATCGAGCAACACCTTTCTACGAATACGTCGGCATCGGGTCACGAATATAATGGACTCTCCAAATCATTCGAATGATTCGCTTGCAGCGTTCGTTCAATTTGCCTATCGGATATGTCCATAACGAGTCAGTATTGGCTGTGGGTCATCGCGCTTGCGGTTGCGCTTTTTTTTCCGGTCAGCCGCTTGATCCATGTAATCAGCGTACGTCGACTGCAACGGAAGCTTGGCCGGACGCTGGATCAGGATAAAATCGACGGTCAGAAAAAAAGGGCCTACGTGATTGCGACATTCGTGTGCCTGGCTTTCTCTTTGCTGTTCAACTTCAAAATACTTCCGTGATCAGTTCATGGATCCGAAGCTGTATCGGTTTCTAAAGTACACCGCCATAGCCATGGCTCTGGCGTGGGTCGCATGGGGGCTGTATGACAGCTTCGTTGCCAAACGGGCTCCGGGAGACACGGCGTACCATGCCGGCAATGCCCTGTTCGAAGATGGCTACTACGAACGCGCACTAGGCAAATACCAGACTGCCCTTGATGAGGATGCCACACACATCAGCGCAATGCGCGGCAAAGCGCGTTCGCTGATGGCGCTGAATCGGTTTCCGGAAGCCTTGGGCGCATTTGAAGAAGCGATCGCCCTAGAGCCGGATTTTGCCGGAACCTATGCGAATCGAGGAATCCTGCACGACCGCATGGGAAACTACCGTCTCGCGGTCGAAGACTACGTTCTAGCGCTAAGACTTGATCCTGACATCGCCGACGGACCGCATTGGCTGACTAGATTCCTGCGCAATCAGCCGGCAAAACCGCCAGGCATCGCCGAACGCGCGAACTACATTCTGTCGGAACTCGAAAAGCCGGAATCCGAACAATTGCTGTCAGTTCCCGAAATCGATCAAATGCAGCGAAGCTACAAGAAGTAGCCCCGCTAGCCCCAGACCACCGCAGCAAATACGATGAATGACAGGTAAACCGAACCAAGCGCGACCAGCGCGGCCCGCTCAAAACGGCCGCGATGCCTGAACCACAACCAGACAAGACCTGCAGCAACGAACATCGCTTGCAGCGGCATGAGAATGTTTCCGTAGTGAGCCGGATCCCAGTACGAAACAGGACTCTCGTACCGCCAATCCGAAATTGGGAAAAGATGCCGGTGCGCATCATCGTGATGGAGCGGTAAATCAAGGGCAATGTGAAGCAGCACGCCTGCCAGTAGGACTGCCATCGATTTGCAGCGTATTGCCGCCGCGACCGCAAGCAACCCCAGAGTAATCGGAATCGAATTGAACGCATCAATGAAATTCTGCCACCCCGGCAAATAGTAGCGTTCAGACCAGATAACGTGTTCCGGAGTGTTCAATACCAAGGCCTCCCACGCATAAAATGCAATGATCGGCAGGTCCGGCGCGATGGCTCCTATGATCACGACCGCAAACAACTGCAATCTCGGAAGCCGATGCCTGCCTTGAATCAGCAAATTGCATACGATGTGGGCACCGGTATCCAATTGCGAACTACCGTTTTACGCCGGTGCAGATCATCATGATGCGATTTGGCAGCGATGGCGAATCATTTCCATAACTCAAGTACATCATGGAACAGAACCCGCATGAAGAACAGCAGTGCAATGCACCCGAATAGCAATCGCACCGGGTCGCGGCCGCCCTCGGCATCCCTGTAGGTCAGGGCGTGGCAGGCTATCGCGCCGGTAAAAATCAAAAAAATGACATTCAGTCCTGCGGACCCGAATTCCATTGCTCCATTGTCCGTCCGAATCAAAAAGCGATTGCCTAGCACCAAGGCGGGAACAGGTGAATGCGCGCCCATTCGCAAAGGCCGGTCCGTAGTGTACTCTGATTGAAGCGACCAGACCAATTCGTTCAACCCTGCAATAGCCGCGCCGAGTAAAATACCGGTTCCTCAATTTGAAACCTACAAACTGAACGGAACTTATTCCCAAGGAGATGCGATGAAAAGCGACAGCGCCGCCGTAATGCACATTTTTATCACACCGGACGCGGGCGGAGACATGCAGGAACTGAGCACCGTCAGCGCAATTGAAGGTCGCGGATTGATGGGAGACCGATACTACACCATGGCAGGCACTTTTTCAAAACCCCAAATCGAACCGGATCAGGAAATTACCTTGATCGAATCAGAGGCATTCGAAGAACTCGCCAAAGAACACGGCATCTCGCTCGAATACGCACAGTGCCGCCGCAACGTCATCACCCGCGGCGTTGACCTGAATGCGCTTGTCGGCCGTTCCTTTCAAGTCGGCGAAGTGACAGTAGTCGGCAAGAGGCTGTGCGAACCGTGCACCTACTTGAGCGGACTGACCGGTCATCCCAAACTCGTAAGACAGTGGCGCGGACGCGCCGGACTCCGGGCACATATCGCAAATAGCGGAAAAATCAGCGCCGGCGACCCTATTACCGTTTAAGTTCCGCCTCAGCCGGGCAAGACATCAAAAGATAGTCTGAACGCCGATTTCATCGCTGCGTTCAGGACCGGTCGAAATCATAGCGACAGGGATGTCGCATAGTTCGGATATCCGGTCCAGATAGCATTTGGCGTTATCGGGAAGCCGATCATATTCGGCGACCCCGCGCGTAGACTCGTGCCACCCCGGCAATTCTTCGTAGACAGGTTCGCATTCGGCCAACTGCCAGGCACTGCCCGGACTGTTGTCAATCGTTTCGCCTGCGCGGCAGTAGTCAGTGCAAATTTTCACGCGGTCAAAGCCATCGAGTACATCAAGCTTTGTAATGCACATGCCGGTAAATTGGTTGATCAGATGAGCTCTCCTCATCGCCACCGCGTCAAACCAGCCGCAGCGGCGAGGACGCCCCGTGGTGGCACCGAATTCCATCCCGCGCTTCGCAAGACGCTCGCCCGAGGAATCGAACAACTCCGTAGGAAAAGGCCCTGATCCGACGCGCGTAGCATACGCCTTCACCACTGCAAGCGAATAGCCGACTCTGGAAAGAGCTACGCCGGCACCCGAAGCGATGGCGCTCGACCCGGTATTGGACGACGTCACAAACGGATATGTGCCATGGTCAATGTCAAGCATCGAACCCTGCGCTCCCTCGAACAGCACCCGCTTGCCGTCGTCAATGGCCGCATTCACCTCTGTGCTGACATCCGAAACCATAGGCTCGAGCCATTGGGATGCAGATTCCAAATTCTTGATGGTCTGTGCGGCGTCCACGGTCGGCGCATCGTGGTAATTTTCCAGCAGAAAATTATGGTAGTCGATCAAGGTCTTGCATTTGCCGTGCCATTCGCCGCCTGCGAACAAGTCGTGTACACGTAATCCGCGCCGTGCAATCTTGTCTTCGTAAGCCGGACCGATTCCCCTGCCTGTGGTGCCGATGGCTTGTCGGCCTTGTGCCGATTCACGCGCCATATCGAGCGCGCTATGACTTTCGAGCAGCAGCGCAGCATCTTCGCTGACTTTCAAGCGTCCGTCTATATCGACACCGAAATCCCGCAACTCATCAAGTTCCTTGCGCAATGATTCAGTCGACAGAACAACGCCATTTCCAATGTAGGCCGTGACTTGATCGTGCAATACGCCTGCCGGAATCAGATGCAGGACGATCTTATTTCCGTCAACCACTAATGTGTGACCGGCGTTGTGTCCTCCTTGAAATCTGACAACACAGTCGGCATGCGCACTTAGCGAGTCTACAATCTTGCCTTTGCCCTCATCGCCCCACTGAGCGCCGAACACTGCAATTGTCTTTGGCATAGATTCAAATTTCCTGATTGATTTGCGTAATTTCCCATGAATCGCCGCGTTTGCTGAGTTTGTGATCGGCAACAGCACCGATCGACGAGGGATCCTGCCCCGGCAATTCGTATACCACCCGCTGACCTCGTTCAAACAGCGACTCGATCACATCACTTGGAACATCGGCATCGGCAGGTATTGCAAGCGGCTTGCTTTTGTTCGACCGCCATCGGTGACGCAGCAGCCGCAGGTCACTGCTGAATCCAGTCGCCGGGCACGGCACTCCGTATGCGGACAGCACCCCGTCGTAGCGCCCTCCCTTTGCCAGCGCCTGACCAAATCCAGGTCCGTAGGCTGAAAATGTCGTTCCTGTGTGATACCGGTAGCCGCCCACCTGCGCATAGTCCAAATGCAGATGGATGCCGCTCACGCGCTCACGCACAAGCTCGACAACGACATTCAACTCATGAATCGCCGCGTCGATCCCGTCGGCCATTCCTCCAAGCCGGCTGTCTGCCTGCGCCTGCATGTCAACGCTGCCATTCAGGTCCGTCAAAACCAGCATGACATCCGCAGCATCGCTGCCGATTTGATGTCGCGCGCAATATTCCTTGATATCGGGTTTTGATTTCCTGCTTAGCGCATCGAGCAATTGATTTTGCAGCCGAGGATCCAATTCGAACAATTGAAACACCTCGCGAATGATGCCCGCGTGCCCAATTGAGACTGAAAGCGGGTCGACCCCGGCTATTTGCAACGCCTCGACCATCAGCCGCATTACTTCGCAATCAGATTCAGGAGCCGAAGATCCGAACAATTCAGCGCCGAACTGCATCAACTCCCTGCTGCCGCCCAGATTGGCCGCGCGCGCAAGAAGCGTCGGCCCCAAATAGCACAGGCGGACAACCTGATCCGATACCGGCATATGGCAAGCTGCAATACGGGCGACTTGAGGTGTCATATCCGCTCGAATCCCGTACAGCCGGCCGCTCACATGATCCGGAGCCTTTACCGTCATTACGTCCAGATCTTCGCTGGCGCCGGAAAGCAAGGACTCTGCAAAATCAGCCAAAGGAGGAACGACAAGCTCATAGCCGTTAAGATACAGCCGGTCGAGCAGCTTTCGACGCAGTTGCTCATAGTCCCAGCCTTCGTTCGGCAGAATCTGTTCGACTCCTTCGAGCTGCGTCCACGGATGAGAGTTCATTAAAATAACACTCGAATTCAGGACCTGTCCGAGAGACTCAAGTCGAGCAGCGAAGCGGTCTGCAACAACGCCTACGCAATAAGCCACAGCAAGACAGCGCCGAATATGGCAGCTGCCATACCTGTCTTTTGAATCGTGGAATTGCTCAATTCAAGCATTGCCTTCATAGTCCTTCGCAAAAAATTCGGGACTGCAAGGCACAGCAGCCCTTCGATAACGAATATCAGCCCTATTGCGGCAAGGACAAGACTCAGGCCCGTCATCGGCTGTGGCTAATTCGCCTGTGCGGACGTGCCATCTATGCTTTGTTTGAAATACCGGAAGAACTCAGAATCCGGCTCAAGAATCAGCAAATCATTCTCGTCGCCGAACGTTGTGCGATAGGCGTTGAGACTGCGATACAGCCTATAGAATTCCGCATCTCTGCCAAATGCGGTGGCATAGGTCAAAGTTGCGTTTGCGTCACCTTCTCCACGGATTTCCTGAGCTTCCTTGTAAGCGTTGGCCAAAATGATCTCACGCTGCCGGTCCCCGTCAGCCCGGATGCGCTCCGCCGCTTCGGCTCCTTGTGCACGCAATTCCTTTGCGACCCGAGACCGCTCGGCTTCCATTCGGCTGTAGACCCGTTCGCTGACTTCCGGATCCAGATCAACGCGCTTTAGGCGCACATCCAGCACTTCGACGCCGAATTCATTGGCCTCGGCGTCGACCGCGCGACGCACCAGTTCCATAATTTCCGCGCGATCGCCGGATATCACATCCTTAACCTCGCGCTTGCCGAACTCCTGGCGCAAACTGTCGTTGACCCGCTGCGCCAGACGCGCACGAACATTGGACTGCAGTCCGCCAACCGTGACATAGTACTTCGCAACATCGCGAATACGCCACTTTGCAAATGAATCGACGACAAGGTTCTTCTTTTCGCCGGTCAAATAAAGTTCCGGATCCGCGTCCATGGTCTGAATTCGCGCATCATAGAACTGAACACTGTTGATAAACGGTTTTTTGATATGAATTCCAGGCTGATCGTTCGATTCAACAATTCTCCCGAACTGAAACACGATGGCCTTTTCCCGCTCATCGACGAAATAGACGGTTTCAAATACCAGCACGCCTGCGATGATCAGCACGATTCCAATTAATGTGGTCTTGAATGACATTTTCCTTCCTTAAATCTCGTTCAGAGTCTATCCTTGCCGCCCGCTGCGACTCTGGCTGCGGGTGTCGCGGTTCGTTCCTCCGAAATCCGTGCCTCCGGAGACCGGTCCGACCCGGCTGTCGCCCGAATTGCCTTCGTTCGAAGACTGGCGCTGCCTGATCAACTGATCCAGCGGCAAATAGATAATGTTGTTGCCGCCCTGCTGGTCAATCAGCAATTTAGAGGAGTTGCTCAGCACTTCCTCCAGCGACTCCAGATACAGTCGGTCGCGCGTAATTTCCGGGGCCTTGCGGTATTCATCGTGAATCTGCTCGAATCTGGACGCCTCACCCTCGGCCCGGGCGATCACGCTCGCCTTGTAGCCCTCGGCCTCCTGCACAATTCTGGCGGCATTTCCTCTGGCACGCGGAATCACATCGTTAAAGTACGCTTCGGCTTCGTTCTTCAGCCGCTCTTCGTCTTCACGCGCCTTCACCGCATCGTCAAAGGCCGCCTTGACCTCGGCCGGCGGCTGGGCATTCTGCATCTCGACCGCTCTGATATTTACGCCCGTGGTATAGCGGTCAAGAATTTCCTGCAGCAGCGTCTTGGTTCCCTGCGCAATTTCCGCACGTCCCTCGGTAATGGCAAAATCCATTGTGCTGCTGCCTACGATTTCACGAACCGCACTCTCAGTTGCCTGACGCACGACCAGGTGCAAGGGATCGCTTACATTGAAAAGCAGGTCCTTGGGGTCCTTGACGTCATATTGGACAGCGAACTGAATATCGATAATGTTCTCGTCCGCTGTCAGCATCAGAGCTTCGCGCGTCACCGGTGTCGGAGTTCGCGTGCGCTCATTGACACGATACCCCACTTCGACCGTATTGACCTTCTGCGTATTGACGATGTGCACTTCTTCAATCGGATACGGAATGTGCCAGCGCAGCCCGGCATCCGTGGTTCGAACATACTTTCCGAATTGAAGCTCGACTCCGCGTTCTCCCTGCGAAACCACATACAGGCCACTCGACAGCCAAAGGCCGACAGCGACCAGGGCGCCGATGCCGATCAATGTGCGATTCGGCCCTCTGCGACGCGGTTTGCTCGACGAACCCGGCGGGCTCGATCCGTTCGAATCGCCGGAACCGCCGCCACGGCGCGAAAAAACCCGGCTGAATCGATCACGGAATTCATTGACAATTTCGTCAAGTTCCGGCGGCTCGCTTCTTCCTCCTCCGCCCGAACCTCGTCCGCGCCTGTCGCGTCCAGGATCTTGATCATCCCACGGCATTTGAATATCTACCTCTCTGTTTCATAGTTCCGCCTGACTGGCAGGCACCAAACCTCATCTGGACAAAATTGAACGGGTGACAGAGTCAGCGCTTCTACGCTGAATAACCGGATTGACCGAAATCACCCGTACAGTCGACAGCCTGCAAAATTATCTCAGCCGCACTGAATTAGCGCAAACGCCAAATCCGCAACGGCCGAATAGAGTTCAAATGAATGCCAAGCCGCCTGCGGCAGGCCAAGCATGCAATCTATTAATTATACGCACGATATCTGCTACCCGACCGATAAATTGCGGTTCCACTGCGAATCACCTTGCGCCGGCGCTTCGGCCAGTTCCCCGTCAACCGCCAGCCCTGGCGCAACTGTCCAGTACTCATCGCGAAAATTCTGATTCGAATTCAGCCATTTGACGTCGGCTTGCGACAATTCAAGCTGCATGACGACATCGCCTGATTCGAGCGCACTTTCGGATATCACCTCAAAGCGCTGATAGATCGCCGACCGAAGCCTGCCTTCGCTCGGCGGAAGCCGGACTTCGGCCTCGACGCGCCCTTGCTTGAAGTGCTCGGAAAGCGCATCGACCAGGCCATCGACGCCATCGCCCGTTCTCGCAGAAAGCCAGACCCGTGCCGCGCAGTCCGGTGTGTCGCCCTGCATCTGAGGCATGTCGCCGAGCAGGTCGATCTTGTTGAACACCAGCAGCTGCGGAACATCGGTGGCGCCGATTTCCTCCAGCACGCTGTCCACATTGCCCATATGCGCATCTCGCTCGCTGGAAGTGACATCGACCACATGAAGAAGAATCGCAGCGCTCGCCACCTCTTCCAAGGTGGCATGAAACGCGGAGATCAATCCGTGAGGGAGCTCGCGTATAAAGCCAACGGTATCTGAAAGAATGACGGGGCCGAATCCAGGAAGCTCAATGCGGCGCATTTTCGGATCAAGCGTCGAAAACAGCTTGTCAGCAGCGTATTCCTTCGCGCCGCTTAGCCTGTTGAACAGCGACGACTTCCCGGCATTGGTGTAGCCCACCAGGGCCACAGTAGGAATCGGCACCTTCTTTCTGCTGCTGCGCCGCAGGTTGCGCTGCGTACGGATCTTTTCAAGGCGCTTGGTCAGCGTCTTGATCCTGTATCCGATCAGACGGCGGTCGGTTTCAAGCTGAGTCTCACCGGGGCCTCTCAGCCCGATGCCTCCTTTTTGCCGTTCCAGATGGGTCCAGCCGCGTACAAGCCGCGTAGAAAGATGTCGAAGCTGCGCAAGTTCGACTTGAAGCTTCCCTTCACGGCTCGATGCGCGCTGGGCGAAAATGTCCAATATCAGTCGGGTGCGGTCGATCACGCGGCATTGAGCATGACTTTCCAAGTTGCGCTCCTGAACCGGAGATATGGCGTGGTCGACAATGATCAGCGTCGCTTCAGCCGATTCTACAAGCAGCTTAAGCTCGCTCAGCTTCCCTCGCCCGATGAAAGTCGATGCATGCGGACGCGTGCGCCTGCACAGGACGGAGCCGACCACCTTGGGGCCGGCAGACTCGGCAAGCAGCCGAATTTCGCTGTCGCTGTCCAGTTCCAATGGCTCGCGTCCGTACTGTCGAACAATCACCGCCTTGTCCTGGGCCGACTCCGGCAACTGAATGGGTTCGCGTTTTATGTGCGTCTAACCTGCCTTGCTGTATGGGTACGGGAAAGCGGCCGATCCGGATGCCGAAGCGGACTGGGAACAATCATTAATCGGCACATTGCCGAATTGTTAATTTACGACCGATTAGCCTTCGTCTGCAAAATTGACCATTCGACTGGGAACAATCGTCGATATGGCATGCTTATAGACGATCTGGCTTACATTCGCCTTCAATAGAACAACGAAGCGATCAAACGATTCGATTTCGCCTTGAAGCTTGATGCCGTTTACAAGAAAGATCGACACTGGAACCTTTTGCTTGCGCAATTGATTCAAAAATGGATCTTGCAATGCGCTGGTTTTGAGTTTGTCCGACATGGGAAATTCCTTAACATTCATTTGTTACCGGTTGAATTTATCCATATAAAGGCGCAAGTGTCAAATTACAAGCATCGGATCAAACAAATCTGTCTGCCAGTAAAGCGACAGGCCGACCAATGCCGACTTCATCGTATTTCGGTGGCGGTTCGAGTCGGGAATCTTCTCTCCAAATACCGAATCAGCAAATCGCGCGCATTCGGCGAACTGTTGTCCAGCCACACCGCGTTTGCGGCATTGCGCAGCCACGTCAGCTGCCGCTTGGCCACCGCGCACGTCGCCTGCACTGCCTTAGCCGTCATCGCATCGAAATCCAGACTTCCATCAAAATACTCCCAGGCTTGGGCATAGCCGGCCGATTTCATCGAAGGCATCGACGCATCCAGATCGGGTCGGCTATACAGGCTGTGGACTTCATCGAGAAATCCGGATTCAAGCATATGCTGGAACCGGGCGCCTATCAATGTTCTCAGCCGCGTACGCGCGCCGGCGGTCACCGCAAGCCTGACGCAATCAAACGGCATCGGATCCGGGGGCGACTCGCGCATCGCGACACTGGGCAATTCGCCATTGAGATAGTAGACCTCCAGCAGACGCTGAATCCGCTGCGAGTCCTGCGGATCGATCGATTCGGCGGCCGCTGCGTCTATCTCTCTCAATCTGGCATGAAGCTGCGGCCAGCCTGACCTGGCCGCAGCGCTGCGAATTTGCTCGCCTACGTCCTTAGACGCACGCGGCAGCTGCGACAAGCCGTCGGAAAGCGCCTTGAAATAGAACATGGTCCCGCCCGTGAGGCACGGAATCCGCCCGCGCCGCAACGACGCGCGTATTTCCCTGAGCGCGTCAACCCGGAAACGGCCTGCCGAGTAGCGCTGCGCCGGATCGCAAAGGTCGATCAGCTTGTGCGGATACCGCTTCAGTGTCGCGCTGTCGGGCTTGGCGGTGCCGATGCTCATGCCGCGGTAGACCTGGGCCGCATCGACGCTGATGATGTCGATCGCAAAGTGATCGCACAGCCCCATCGCAAGATTCGTCTTGCCTGATGCGGTCGGACCCATCAGGAAGATCACCGAATGCCTGGCAGACTGGGTCAAGGCCGGATCATCGCCCCCTGAAGAACATGCGGTCGAGCTCCTTGATGGAAATTTGCTTCCATGTCGGCCGTCCATGGCTGCAATAGCCGGAAAATTCAGTGTCCTCCATGTCACGCAGCAACTGGTTCATCTCCATCACCGTCAGGCGGTGGTTGGCCCGTATTGCGGCGTGGCATGACATGGTTGCAAGCAGTTCATTCCTGACGCGCTCGACGCTGTCGCTGGCTTCGTGTTCGATAAAATCAGCCAGAACATCGCGAACCAGCTTCTCGACATTGGTGTGCTGCAACATCTGCGGCACCGAGCGGACAATGATCACATCTTCGCCGCCGCGGCTGACATCGAATCCGAGCTTGAGAAACTGATCCCCGAGGCTTTCGGCGGTATCGGCATCCTGTGCGGAAACTTTCATCGCAATTGGTACAAGGAGGCGCTGAATCTCGACGCGCGACTCATCATACTGGGATTTCAAGCGTTCGTAGGTAATCCTCTCATGCGAGGCATGCATATCGACGATGACAAGGCCGTGCTGATTCTCAGCCAGTACGAACGCGCCGCCAAGCTGCGCCAGCGCAAATCCTAGCGGCGGCAAGTCTTCGCGGCCGGGTGTTTCGGCCGGCGTATCGCCGTTGCCATGCCGGAAATACTCGTAGACGGGCACCTCGCCGCGCGGCGGTCCGAAATTCATAGGCATGGCGGCAATGGGCGGTGCGCGGTCGGGATGCCTGGCGGCATGGTCATGTCCGTGTTCGTCCACAGCGTAGTATCTGCCGGGACGCTCATTCGCAATCGCTCCGTGCGCCGCACGCGAAACAAAGCTGTAGACGCTCCGATGGCGGCGGAAGCGGACCTCGGTCTTCGCTGGATGCACATTGACATCCACCAGTTCGGGCCCAATCTGAAGAAACAGCGCGCACAACGGATATCGCGAATGATCATAGAGCACATCCATGTAGGATTGACGCAATGCATGCATCACGCTGCGATCGCGAATGCTGCGGCGGTTGACAAACAAATATTGCTTATCGGGCTGGGAGCGGGTGAAGTCAGGCTGGCTGATCCAGCCCGACAGGCTCATGCCGTCGGCATTGGCATCGACAGGAATGCTCTGATCGGCAAATTCCTGACCGAAAATAATGGCAAGGCGATTTCGCAAATCCGCCTCCGTATGCGCCGGTTCATAGACATCGTGAGTGCGGCCGTGGGTAAATTCGATGCGAACATCCATTGCGCTCAGCGCCATCTGCTTGACGATCCTGTCCAGATGGGAAAATTCTGTTCCGGGCGTACGCAGAAATTTTCTGCGTGCCGGCACGTTGTAGAACAAATCCTCTATCTCGATCGTGGTTCCGATCTGATGAGCAACCGGCATCAGCTTGCCTGCGTCAAGTCCGCCATCGCGCGACAACTGCCATCCGTGGCTTTGTTCGGCGATTCGGGTAGCGAGCGTCAACCTGGAAACCGATGCAATGCTAGGTAGCGCTTCACCGCGAAAGCCCAGCGTCTGAATGCCTTCGAGACCGTCAAAGTCGGAAAGCTTGCTTGTCGCGTGGCGCGCCAGCGCCAGGTGAATATCGTCGTGCTCGATCCCGTGTCCGTCGTCGCGAACCATAAGTCGCTGAGTGCCGCCAGCTTGCGCCTCGATTTCGATCTGCTTCGCGCCGGCATCGAGGCTGTTTTCAATCAGCTCCTTGAGCACCGAAGCAGGTCGCTCGACGACTTCGCCTGCGGCAATCTTGTTGACGACCTGATCATCAAGTCTGCGAATCCGCCGTTCGACAGCCTGATGTGCTTCAGTAGCTACTTGTTTGTTTTGTACCATGCTGTTTCCCGTATTACAGGGTCCTTCGACGCAAACGCCTCAACGCCCTTTCGTATCGCCTTAGCCAGTTTTCTCTGATAGGCAGCCGACCTTAATTTCTGCTCCTCGGTCGGATTCGAGATGAAGCCGGTTTCAATCAAGACCGACGGTATAGAGGATTTCAATACCGCAAAGCCGGCGTGCTCGACCCTATCGCCATGCATTTTGCCGACCGAGCGCAGTTCTCGCAAAAGACGGTCTGCCAGATGCGTACTGCGGTTAATCTGGGCGGAATAGGCCATGTTTGTCAGCGCTGCATGCAGATCAGGATCATTGCTGTGAACGTGTGCGCCTCCCAGAAGGTCCGATGCGTTCTCTTTCGCTGCCAGGCGCCGTGCCTGCTCGCTCGATGCGCCGCGCTGCGAAAGTCTGAATACGGAAATTCCCGCAGCCGAGCGGCGCGTAAACGCATCTGCGTGTATCGAGATGAACAAATCTGAGCCGTTGGCGGCCGCAAGCTCGATGCGCTTGCGCAGCGGTATGTAGTAGTCGCCCTTGCGCGTCAGTTCAGCCATCATGCCGGGCACCGAGTCGATTTGCCTTTTGAGCTCCTTCGATATTTGAAGCACTACGTGCTTTTCGAATGTGCGCTTCGGACCGACCGCGCCCGGGTCTTCGCCTCCATGGCCGGGATCAATGGCAACAACGAACTGATCGTCGCGCATTGCGTGCTCGGGATTCATCAATGTCGCCGAAGGCGCGGATTCAATGGCAAGCAAGTCCACTACGACCCTGTCTCCGTAGACCTGATTCGCCGCCAGAGTAAAGTGCTTCAAGCGCACTGCCTGCTTCAATTCGATGACATAGCGAACCCTGTCGTCGTGCCTGCCTGTGCGCACTTTCGCGATATAAGGTCCAAGGCTGGAAAACTCGCGCGGCAATTCCTCAGAAGTGACGTCGTATAGATCGATTGCAATGCGTGCCGGGTTGCTCAGTTCCAGAAAACGATACTTCACCACAGAACTGAGGTCAAAAACCAGACGCGTGCGATCCGGATGATGGCGCAGCCTGACATCCTGAAGCTGTGCCGCCTCGGCCGTCGCCGCAAGCAAGACGATGCATGCTCCGGCCAAGGCCCGAATTGCCCGGATCGATAGCCAATGCTTCATTTTGATGCCCCGTCCTCGGCTCCTTGCACTGTGACAAGCCCCTGGCGCCCGGGGCCGGAACGCGCAATGCTGATTTTACGGTCTGCAGCGGGAATCATGTCCTGGCCGCGTGACGGCCACTCGACAAACCAGCTGTATTCGCCGTCCTCATAGAAATCCAATCCGATATGCATCAGCGTTTCCGGTCGCTCAATGCGGTAAAGATCCATGTGCAGAAGTTTTAGGCCATGCGGCGATTCGTAGGGCTCATAGATGGCGTAGGTCGGACTGAGGACCGGTTCTTCGATGCCCAGGGCGGCAAAAATAAATTGAATCAAGGTTGTCTTTCCAGAACCCAGCTCGCCATGCAGATGCCACATCTGTCCGGGCCCGACATCTGACGCAATCATCATTCCCAGATTCTTCATGTCATGAAGGGTCGCAACTTCAAAATTCATTTGCCAGCCGATTGACCCGTGTACGAATGAATGGCAGAAGATCCGTCGACATCATGCCGATCGGTCCAAATTCGCTAGCGCAATCGTCCCCTGCGCAGGCATGGATCCAGACGCCGGTTCTAGCAGCGGCAGCCGCCGCCATTCCCTGGGATCTCAAGGCGCATATGACACCGGTCAGAACATCTCCCATTCCCCCGGTTGCCATGCCGGAATTGCCACGGTCGCAGACCCAAAGATCATCCGCCGTAGCAATCAGCGTGCCTGCTCCCTTTAAGACGCACACGCCGCCATAGCGATGAACGATTTCCTTGGCCGCCGCGCACCGGTCGCTCTGCACTGCTGATGTCTTAACTCCGAGCAGACGAGCCGCTTCCGCCGGATGCGGCGTCAATATCCAATCGGGTCTGGACAGCGGCGAACGCGCCAGCAGGTTCAAGGCGTCCGCATCGACAACCAATGGAATCTCAACGGTGCGCATAAGCTCCCATACGCCGCGCGCCCAGGCATCAGTGCCCATGCCCGGGCCGATGCCGATCGCATTCGCTGCGGATGCCGATTCAGTTACCAGCACCGGATCGGACGCAGGGATTACGCGCACTTCCGGGCACGCTTGCGCGCCGGCGAATTTGTCCGACGGCATAATCATCGAAACCAAACCGGCTCCGGTACGAAAGCTGGCCCTGGCCGCCATTATTGCGGCGCCCTCCATGGTTGCATTCCCACCTATGATCGCCACCCGGCCTGCATTGCCCTTGTGTGCGTGCGCGACCCGTTTCGGCAGCAATGGGCCAATCTCGGATTCCGAGACAATCGATCCTGCAGCGTCAATGTGGGCCAGTGCACCCTGAGGAACTTCAAGCCGATCCAGCTCTATGCGGCCGCTGAAATGCGATCCATGTCCGGTATACAAGCCGATCTTCCTTGTGATAAATGTCACTGTAATGTCCGCACGAACGGCGATTCCGAGTTCAATTCCGGTATCGGCGTCAAGCCCTGACGGCACATCGAGCGCAAGAACCGGAAGTCCGGATTGCCGGATTGCCCTGATCGCCTCTCGCAGCGGCCCCTGCGGCGGACGCGACAAGCCAATGCCGAAAATTGCATCGACAACCGAATCGCACTCTCTAAGCGAGGCACAGTCGGAAAACTCGTTGCGAATTCCACCTTGCCGGACGTATTCCGCGCACCCTCGCGAAGCGTCGGCGGTCTTCGGTTCGCCCAACGCGTATACGCGAGGAACTAGGCCCGCTTGCAATGCATGCGATGCAAGCACATATCCGTCGCCGCCGTTGTTCCCGGGGCCGCACACGATCGCCGGCGAGCGGGCTTGCGGCCAGTTGCGCTGAAATTTGCGCCAGGCGCCTTCGCCGGCGCGGCTCATCAAATCGTAACTGCAGATGCCGCATTCATGGATGGCGTACCGGTCAATGGCTTCGGACTGGGCGCACGTATAGACCAGATTCGGATTCACGAAAACCGTGACTTATCTTGGATGGATTGGCAAAGGAAAATAGAGAATCGATTCAGTTAAATTATAGCATGGCAGACCTTGAACTCATTGACGCAAAATGTCGAAAAACCGTATCCAATTCAAGATCGCCGGGGTAATGCAATCGCGCCATACCTGAGCGGCAGCAAGGTCAAGGCAAACTGCGCAAGCGAAGGATAATCAGTCCATCTAAAACCGAATGAATCTAAAAAAGCGGCTTCGCCAACTCCCGATCGGTCTTCAGAACCTGGCGACAGGCGACACGCTCAGCAATTCATTCGACTAGAACATCCGGACGATGCGAATTGCCAGGATCGTCGCGGCATCCGGATTGATTCTTGCGGCTTTCGCGGCAATGTACGATCCGATTCCTAATGCACCCTCCTGCCCGATGCGCCCGGCGACGACTTTGAATCCTTTGTTTTTTTACGCTTGCCCTTCTTCGAAGCTTTGGGCGATTGCGCGCGATCCCCCTGCGTCACCCACATTTCAAGAATGAACTGCCGGAAACCCGGCATCGGACAACTCACCGTGAGGAAATCGGGTTCGTGAAGCGCTCCGATATTGACCAGTTCGCGGTAAAAATGATACCCATCCATCCCGGCAGGCAGGCGTGCGCCGGGCAGATCATCATCCTTATGCAAATGATGCTGTTCATCGATCAAGTTGACAACTTCCACCATCCTTTGCTGGCCGGTCAGCTGCCGCATAACTTCCCGCAGCAGGTGGTCGGCCGCTTCCACCTTTTCGGTCATGCACTTGGAAAAGTAACTGAGCCGGCGCTTCATGCTCCTCGTCTCAACCGTGCCGAAATCCACCTCGCCGATTTCGCAGTCCTGTTTCAGAAACTCCTCGCAAAACGATAGCAACGCGTTGGTCAGATGTGGCGGCCAGCCGCCGCAAGTACCGAGCATCGCGTCAAACTCGGCCTCTCGCAAGCTGATATCAAGTCCGAAATTCGCGCAGAACCTGCCTTTTAATTTCGCAACGTCGTCGGCCGAAAGACGGTTCAGCGGGCGAATGGTTCCGGTAGCAAGGCGCGACACGCCCGCTTCGTTTGTACGGCGAATCGCTTCAGGCCTGCCGCACAGAACCGGAGTCAACGGCAACTCGTAGCAACTGGCATGTATTTCCCGCAGCAGGCGACCAAGAGGCGAATGCCTGGCGCACGACATTTCATGTGCATCATCAATGGCGATTACCACAGGATGCTTCCACCGTTGATGAGGCAGTGCCTGATGCAAATGCCGGAGCCCGAGGCTGCCTTCAGTGTGCCAAGGGGTGCCAGGGCGGTCGGCTACAAAGTCGAAGCCCGGCTCGACCAGATCGGCGATACGCTTTATTATGATTTCAGGGTCTTCAGAGACCTCGTCGCCCCGAAAATAGGCGAGCTTTGGCACTGGCTGCGTATACTTGTCTCCGAACCAGTCCGAAGTGACATACCGACCACTCTCCCAATTCTGGGAAAGATACATCAGCAACGAGGTAGCACCGGCGCCAGGCGGACCGTAAATTAACCGGGTCGCCGCCATGATCTGATCCCTCCCGGCCTTATGCCTGTTCCAACTATGGGCGCACATTGTCTCAATGTCGGAAAGAAAATCCTCGCGCCCTGCAAAATACTGCGCCGGAATCCCGTCTGGCTTGTCAACGAAATCCTCAAGACGGCGGACTATATCTTTCGAGAAATATTTCTTCACTGGTGTCTTGCTTTTCGGGTGAATTCAAAAGTAATTAGACCAATGTCCGATGACTGAACGAGTATAGCATGGCGCTGCCGGACTCTTTGACCGGGCCGAATCCGGCAGCAAGTCTCAACAAATTCGTTCACTTTTTGGTCATGTTCTTTGTAAGTTGTAAATGGAAATTGGCGCTGCAGTAGTGGCGGCGATACCGCGAAAGTCATATCTTCCATGGTAGCGCACTGTTCGGCAATCACCTTGAGAAGCGTGTCTCTGCTGTCGAACGGTCAATACCAGATGCAGGAACACGTTTCCACCACTGATCGACGACGAGGTTGATCGAGTGGTACGGCAAGTTGCGACGTCCAACCAACCCTGCGGAGTTTGAAGTTCTCCCGCGCAGGGTGAAAGCTCGGCTCGTGATCGCAGATTTCCAATACGACATGAAACTATATCGCAATACGCTATACTCCTATCAAGATTAACCGCTTTGAGATTGAAGAAATAAGGAGATGCCCGATGGAAAAACTCAGCAAGCCCGAACTTGTCCGCCGTCTGAAACACTATATTCGTTTCAAGGACAAGAATACGCCGCCGTATTTCGCCGGACGAAAAAAGGTGCTGTCGGATATCGAGGATGCGTGCGAGCTGAGCTGGGAGATGCACCGCGCGAAAGGCGCCGGGCAGCCCGAAGCGACGACCCGGGTGATCTACGGCGCCCCAGGCGCCGGAAAGACCTCGACACTGACGTATCTCAAAGACTGCTGGAAGGGTAAATCGTATGCCACGGCGGACGAAAGCGGAGCTGCGCGTCCTCAGCCTGCGCCCCGGGTGTATCTGCTCCAATCCGACTCCCCGCTGGATGATCCGGAGGATTTTTGCAGGAAACTAGCCAACGTCCTTGCGCCGGGTTCAGGCAGCGCGTTGTTGGACGCTGTCAGCCGAACAGAACGGATGGGCACAGACCTGAATCTGGGAGTGATTAAAGCCGAAGGCGAAACCGAGACGACGAGGCATTCGCCGGCTCCAGCTGCCGCGCTTGCAACAGTATTGAAGGTGTTGCCGCCTGAGCAGTGGAGCGGTCCTTTGGTGATCGCGGTTGACGAGACGCAGAATCTTGCGCAAAGGCGCGACTGCTTTGCAGGCAAGTTGTTTCGGGAGTTGCATGCGAATCGGCACAATGCGCCGATTACCCTGGTGCTGGGCGGTCTGTCCGATTCGATAAAGCGGGCCGGCGAGCTTGGTTTGACGCGTCTTTCGAAGGGCTGCGTACATTCGCTGGACCGGTTCGACGCCGAAGAGGTTGCAGAACTGAAACAGGGGTTCTGCGCGAAATTTGAACTGGACATCGGTTCGCGCGAAGCCGAGTTTGATGCGATGCTCGCAGCCTGCGACGGCTGGCCGGCGCACCTGACCAATGGTCTGCATGCCTTTTGCCAGGTGTTTCTGGAGTGTGACTGCGACATTTCCCGGGTCGACTTTGCCGAGGTCGAGCGAATCAGCACGGCCGAACGAAACCAATACTACGCCTACCGCATGAGCACTGCGATGAGAAATACCGATCTATTGCTTCAGGATGTGATGCGGCATATGTCCGGGCGTCGAACCCGGCGCGAAGTCATTGCCATCATCAAGCAGCAGCACCAGCTGCATCTGTGCGACGAGATAAACTGCACTCCTTTGCCCCTTGGCATGAGTGCGAATGACTATTTCGAGGAATTGGCTCATCACGGAGCGCTGCAGGAGCGCGACGATGGCTTGGTCGAGTGTCCGATACCCAGTTTCCGTCAATTCATACTGAACACATGGCCGGCTCCGCGCAATCTTGCTTTGTCACAAAACAAGCCTGAAGCGGGCAGATCGTACCGCGGGGTGCCGGAAACGTCACCAAAAACATCGAGCACGACACTGCATTAGAATTCCTGCATCGATGCCGCAGCTCCGGCTCGTCTGGAATCGCGATCCGACACAGTCTGTCAATCACGCCAACAGGTTCGTCACAGCTGTCGAACTCGCAGCACTCGACAATAACGTCAAGCGCAACGAATAACCGCCCGCGCCGCGCATGGCGGATTTTGTCCAATTGACTCAACCGGCTTTCCGCGCGACGCAACTTCATAGTCAGTGTGTATGACCAAGGCCGCACATGCCAATCCGCAAGGCAATACAATGTTGCGAATGATCAGTTCCTCGGCTACATAGGAAAATCTTGATTGCCTTCGATCGTCATTTTGCCGGCTGCTTTACCCTGGACAGACTTCCCGGACCTGCACTGCGAATGCAGGACAAATTGATTTTCGCAATAGCCCTTTAGAACCGCATTATGGCTGCACCTCTTCAAATCGGCCTTTACGAAGACCTGCTGACAGAGTCTTTGCAAGACGAAATCACCTGCCTGTCAGAAACGGAACTGGTAGCGATACTGGATTCGGCGCAGCACGAAGACCTGCCGGATATCCTGGCACGGCATGTCTACGCACTGGTCCTTCGTACCCTGAAAGGTGTCAAAGGTTCAGATCAGTCCAAAGTGCTCGCCGACCGTGTTTCCGTGGTTAATTCGGTCGTTGAAACACTAGCATCGCGCAGCGATGTTCTTTCCGACAAGGATCAGATCACTCAGACCGCGAATATTCTCTTAGAAGTTGCCAAGCGAAACGGTGTTGCCGAAGATGCGTTCACACCGCGGCCGACATTGCCGCTGCGGCAAACGGGACTGCTTGTCAACGGACGCCAGGATGTCCAGATCGCACACGAAATCGTCCGGGAAATTCCAAGCGCCGACCGGATCGATCTTTTGTGCGCGTTTATCCGCTATTCGGGCTTGCGGCTGTACAAGTCGCAACTTGAACAAAGGATTCGAGACGGGGCATCGGTTCGGGTCATTGCCAGCGTCTACACCGGCTCTACTGAACGCCGCGCGCTCGACGAACTGGTCAAAATTGGCGCCAAAGTCAAAGTTTCGTACGACAAGGATCGGACGCGACTGCATGCCAAGGCATGGCTGTTCCACCGCAAAAGCGGTTTCCATACTGCGTACATCGGCTCGTCGAATCTCACTCATTCAGCGCAAGTTGACGGATTGGAATGGAACGTGCGCCTGAGCGCTGTAGAGAACCCTGAAGTGATCGATCGATTCAACACTGCGTTCGATCAATACTGGGGCGATGCGGAATTCCGAGACTATGACCCCGAGCATGATGCCGATTTTCTCGACAAGGCTCTGGAAAGAAAACGGGATCGAGGCGATTTCCTGCTATTCGACGTTGCTCCAAAGCCTCATCAGTCGGTCGCGCTTGAAGCACTCGAATCAGAACGCGAACGCGGACATTTGCGCAACTTGATTGTCGCTGCAACCGGAACCGGCAAAACCTGGATCGCCGCATTTGATTTCAAGCACCTGCTGCACAGCAAGCAAGTGGATTCACTCTTGTTTGTTGCCCATCGCAAGGAAATCCTTGAGCAAAGCCGGCTGGTGTTCCAGCATGTCCTGCACGATTCGGATTTCGGCGAACTGATGGCAGACGGCGAATCGCCAAATGAAGGCCGCTTTGTCTTTGCATCCATACAGTCTCTGCAAAATCGTGTCGACAGCATTGACCCGACCCAGTTCGATGCTCTGATTGTCGACGAGTTTCATCATGCAGCGGCCGATAGCTATGACAGATTGCTGCAACGTCTTGAGCCAAAGATACTGCTCGGGCTCACAGCGACGCCCGAACGTGCCGACGGCAAATCAGTACTCGACTGGTTCGATCAGCGCATTGCCTATGAATCGCGTCTGTGGGATGCGCTGGAACAAGGACTGCTTTGCCCTTTCCATTATTTCGGTGTGAACGATCCGACGGACATGTCGGATGTCCAATTCGAACGCGGACGGTACGTGACCGGCGAACTGGACAATTTACTCACCGGCAACGATATGCGAGCCGGACGAATTCGGGACGCCGTCCGAAAGTATGTCCAATCACCTAAGGAAATGCGCGCCTTGGGATTTTGCGCAAGCGTCGAGCATGCCCGGTTCATGGCGGAAAAATTTAACACCTACGGCTGGGAGGCCAAGTCGCTTGATGCTGCAACACCGCGCGACAAGCGGCGACAGACGAGAAAGGATCTGCGAAACGGGAAAATCCGCGCCATATTCACAGTGGACCTCTTTAACGAAGGCGTAGATCTTCCGGAAGTAGACACGGTACTTTTGCTGCGTCCGACAGAAAGCGCTACCGTATTCCTTCAGCAACTCGGACGCGGCTTGCGGCTGTGCGAGGATAAGCGCGAGTTGACCGTACTCGACTTCGTCGGTCAGGCGCACCGCGAATACCGATACGAAATTCGCTATCAGGCAATGGCTGGCGGAACCCGAAAACAAGTAGGGCAGGCAATCGAATCCGACTTTCCGTTCCTGCCGCCCGGATGTGCGATTCAGCTGGATCGCATAGCGAAAGAAACCATATTGAATCATCTGAAACAATCCATAAAAAACAGCCGGAAACAGATTGTGCGAGATTTGGCCGCACTGGACCGAAGAACACACTTGGCGCAATTCATTGCAGAAAGTGAATTCGACTTGGAAGACATCTATTCGAAAAACAATTCAAACCACTGCTTCACGAAGCTGAGAGAGCAAGCTGGACATATCGGAGAAAGTGGTCCCCTGAATTCAAATCACGGTATTCTTCGCGCAATCGGCCACCTCACCCATGCGGATGATCGAGAACGCATTGAACTGTGGCGAAAGCTGATCAAATCGAACGACAAACATCCGATATCCAGTCTCACCGGGAGGAAATACCGATTGGGACTGATGCTGCTGGGCATTCTAGGCAAGCAGGGCACCACTGTCGACAAGGCCGATCTGCTGGTTGATGAAATTAGAAGTTCCCCGGAATTGCAACAGGAAATTTGCGATCTTCTGGACATTCTGGAAGACCGCATTCGCAGCATAGCTGAGCCGCTTAGTGACGATGGGGACATCCCGCTAGCCAGCCACGCGACATATAGTCTGAGTGAAATTTCTGCCGCCTACAACAGGATCGATAGAAACAGAAAGATACATATACCGAAAGAAGGAGTTGTCTGGGACAAAGAAACTCAAACCGATCTTCTCTTTATCACACTGGTGAAATCGGAAAAGGATTACTCTGCGCAGACACTCTATAAGGACTACCCTGTTTCCCCTACCCTGTTTCACTGGATGTCGCAGAACTCTGCTTCATCCGAATCAGTGGCAGGACAACGC
The DNA here is from genome assembly GCA_965214615.1 of Arenicellales bacterium. GTDB lineage: Bacteria > Pseudomonadota > Gammaproteobacteria > Arenicellales > JAJDZL01 > CBDAUN01. The sequence continues at coordinate 852,503 of OZ243952.1, read as the reverse complement.
TATATCAATCAGAAAGACAATGGGACGAACGTCGTTCTATTTGTGCGCGAACACAAGCACGACACGCAGAATCAAGCCCAGCCCTACGTATGCCTCGGACCCGCCCATTACATTCGACATGAATCCGAACGCCCGATGAAGATTATCTGGGAACTGGAACGTCCCATGCCAGGCTGGCTGTACCAGGCCGGCAAAGCGGTGGCCGGATAATTCAACTGAATCCCGGCTGCGAGTTTCGCGGCTTGCACAACAGCATTGCGCAGAACGGCAGCATGATCGACTGAATCTTGTTCTCATTCCGATTCCACGCTCCACGATAGAAATGATCCCTTTCGCTACTGCGCAGGCATGCTTGGCGATGAACTCTCCAACCCGCCTCATTCTGAAATCACGAGTCATGTCAAGCGCATCGAAACAAGTAAAATCATACTGCAAACCGCAATTTAGCGACACCGAAGCCGGCACCGGAGTGCCGTGACAGAATTCAGATGCAAAGCAACATGAACTCAGCAGCGAAAAACGAAGGCACACTGCCTCTTTCCGGTATCACGGTCGTCGAATTCTGCCAAATTGCAGCCGGCCCGTTTTGCGGCATGACGCTGGCAGATCTCGGTGCCGAAGTCATCAAGGTCGAACCTCCGAATGGCGATGCGATGCGGACGTGGCCACCTCTGACAGACGGATACAGCGAGAATTTCGCCTCTTTGAATCGCAACAAAAAATCCATTGCATTGGACCTTAAGGAGTCCGACGACCTGCAAATCGCACTTCGGCTCTGCCGAAGTGCAGATGTCGTGCTGGAAAACAACCGACCAGGCGTCATGGCACGCCTAGGTCTCGGATTTGAGACGCTCTGCAGAGATATCCCGTCCCTGATCTACTGCTCGATCTCCGCCTACGGCCAGACTGGCCCGCGAGCCGAAGAAGGCGCTTTCGACGTCACGATGCAAGCCATTTCCGGAATCATGAGCGTAACCGGAGAACAAGGAGAATCTCCGGTGAAATGCGGTGTTCCGCTCAGCGATTTCTCAACGGGGCTGTATGCGGCATTTCATATCGCTGCCGCCCTGTACACACGAAATCAAACCGGTAAAGGCACTCATATTGACTGTTCCATGCTCGGAGCCAGTCTCGGCATTGCGCCATTGCAAGTGAGCGAGTATTTCGGTACTGGCGCCGACCCTCAGCGCATCGGTTCGCGCCATCCCCGCAACGCACCCTATCAGGCATACAAGGCATCCGATGACTACTTCGTACTGGCCGCCGGCAATCAACGCCTGTTCGAAATTGTCTGCCACATCATTAAACGCCCCGACTTGCTGCGAGACGAGCGATTTCAAAGTACCTTGCTGCGTGCCAGGAACCAGCAGGAACTGGAAGGCATTCTCACAAAAATTTTTGTGAGCGAAACCGCGGACTACTGGATATCGAAGTTTGCAAAGGCCGGCGTTCCGACGTCACCGATCAACAAGTATTCCGCCGCACTCAAAGACCCGCAAGTGGTCGCTCAGAACTGGGTTCAAGAGCTTGAACTTCCCGACGCGGCAAGCACGAAGACATTTGCGCACCCAATTCGCCTTAACGGCGAACTGCCGCGGGTGCAAAGTCGGCCACCTCGGCTCAATGAGCACCGCGAGGAGATTCTCTTGCGGATACGGCATGCCAAATAGCCGGTACAGCGCGCACATTGTCGATTTGCCGATTCGGTCACAATGCCAGAACACTGCAAAACCGTGACTGCTTCTATCGATTACGCATTCCTCGCCGAAAAAATCAAACTGTGGGGACATGAACTTGGCTTTCGGCAGGTGGGCATTGCAGATACCGACCTGACCGAAGCTGAAAATCGGCTTTGGCACTGGCTTGATGACGGAATGCACGGCGAAATGGAATATATGTCGCGCCATGGCGCCAAGCGCACCCATCCTGATGAACTGATCCCCGGCACTGTACGCGTTATTTCCGTCGCGATGGACTACTACCCAGCCGACAGCGCGCCAATTGACTCGATTCTCGAAGATCCCGACCGTGCATTCATTTCACGCTACGCACTCGGCAGGGATTATCACAAATTGATTCGCAAGCGCCTGGAAAAGCTCGCGCAGAAAATTACCGAGACGGTCGGGGAATTCGGCTACCGCGCATTTGCCGACAGTGCGCCGGTCATGGAAAAGCCGCTTGCGCAGAACGCCGGACTCGGCTGGGTTGGCAAGCACACCAATCTGATCAGCCGAAAAGCCGGGTCGTGGTTCTTTCTGGGAGAACTTTACACAGATCTGCCTTTACCGACAGACGCTCCGGAAGCCGAACACTGCGGGGCTTGCTCGGCCTGCATTTCCGCCTGTCCAACCAATGCGATAGTCGCTCCATATGTCGTCGATGCGCGGCTTTGCATCTCCTATCTGACGATTGAATTAAGAGGTTCGATACCGATTGAACTGCGACCATTGATCGGAAATCGAATTTTTGGCTGCGACGACTGCCAGATGGTCTGCCCCTGGAACAGATTCGCAGCCGATACGCAGGAACCTGGATTCAAGAAACGCGAATATCTCGATGCGCCGAGATTGATCGATCTTTTCGACTGGGATGAGGACAAATTCCTGAGCTTGACCGAAGGTTCGGCAATCCGGCGAATCGGCTATGAAGGCTGGTTGCGCAACATCGCGGTTGCACTTGGCAATGCGCCTAAGTCAAAGCGGACGCTTCGCGCACTGCATTCACGATGCGATCATGACTCACCGCTTGTACGTGAGCACGTCGCCTGGGCAATTGAACAGCAAATGAAATTATCCGTATGACGTGTTGCCGAAGTACTGGGGCTGGCTATCCGCTGAGCCAATGTCACTACTGCAGGAGAATTATCCAACCGCCTATCGCGCCGTAATCCGCTAAAGTCGGCGCCTTGGAATTCATCCGCCAATCTTCAACGCCTGCACTTGATCCAGTGCAAGGCCAGTCGCGCGACCGATCTCGCAATCGGACTTGCCTAGATCAATCAGTCGCATTGCAATCTCGCGCTTCTCACTTTTCTCGCCAAGCTCATTTCCCAGCTTGAATCCTTGTTCGAATCCCTGTTTTTGTGCCTTGGACTTCCAGCGGCTTACCATTTCCGGAAGCTCCTGTTCCAACCAAAGTTCCATTGAATCCTGCATCGCCTCATCTCTCTCCAGAGTTAGCTTTGCGTCCGCACAGCGTTGATTTTGAGTTTCGTCGGCTCCTACTGCCGGAAAAGTCAAAAGCGCCCTACTTCACCGAATCCCGGTACAACTGGCAAGCTGAATTTTTCGGATGCACGGAAATTGTGAAATTGGATTTGCGCGTGCGCTCTTCAGTGCCGCGCTACAAGCACGCCACCTTGCCTTGCAAGCAACACCCGGTCAGGCATTTCATCCGTGCAGAGGTGTCTTGAGTTGTTGTGATGAATCACTAACTTGGTTCCAAGACACGGGTCTATCAAACTGAGCCGGAACACGCATACAGCGTTCCCTCGATCACCCCGTAAATGAAACAAATCTCTCACCCGCCATTTTTCAACGCCTGCACTTGATCCAGTGCAAGACCAGTCGCACGACCGATCTCACAATCGGACATGCCTTGATCCATCAGACGCATCGCAATCTCGCGCTTTTCACTTTTCTTGCCAAGTTCGATTCCTTGCTTTTGTGCCTTGGACTTCCAGCGGCTTACTATTTCCGGAAGCTCCTGTTCCAACCAAAGGTCCATTGATTCCTGCATCGCCTCATCTCTCTCTGATATTGGTGATAACGCTTGCTTAACGTTTTCGATTGTAAATGATTTGCTGTTGTTGCTCAAATACTTAAATGTACGCCTGATAAACACTCCCCGCACATTTTCATCTACCGCATCCGCCTCCTCCATAAATTTGATAAACTCCGACGTGCCAGCACCCCACACATTCGTCATTGCCTGCAGAGCCAAACGCTCCCGAGGCGGAAGTCCATTTACGAGCGAGCGTACCTTGGCCTCTCGCAATGAAACGAACACAGAGACAAAATTGATAAGGTGTGGCCCGAAATCCGACAAGAACTGAGTAGGTAAATCGGCATGATGAAACGAAAAGAAGGACTTCTCTTTCTGCCATAGGCTCTTACCGTTATAAATCGTCACCGGCAATACCGCAACAGATTCATCTTGTGCATATATTGCAGCGATATAGCCGAGTAACTGGCGCATCAGATACTTGTCCGGACGACTCTTGTGCTCGACAATCAGCGCGAATGTCAGACCTCCGCCCGATTTGAGCCTGGCAGAAACTACTAGATCACCGAATCCGGTGTCAACATCACCTGCATCCGGCAACGCAACAGATTCAATCCTCACAGAATCAAGATCGATCTGCTCAAGCTGCCTCTCGCTTAACGCGACTTTCAAAAGCGCCCTAGCCGAGTCACGGTTGCCAAACTGGCCACGAAAATAGTTGTCGTGCCGATTACCGCGCTTGGTCCGGACACTGTGCTTCTTAGTCATATGATTTTCCTTTCATTGAATTCAGGCGAGGCGACGCTTAAGCAAAGGCGCTTCGGATTTGGAAATGACGCACAACCCCTTCCTCCCGACATGGCCGACGCATCGAGCGCCGACGCTCAAACGGAGCAACCCACTACACGCCCCGATTGAAGCAGGATCCGCTCTAACCACTTAGGTTCTACCGAATCCCAAAAGCGACCGCTACAATCACCATTGTTTCACTTTCGGATCCCAATTGCAAGCGTTTTTTTGACTTTATCCGCCATATATTGACGCATAAGCAAGATTTAGGGAGAATGTCTGTGATGGACCCTAGGCAACCGACATAATTTGACACACAGACTCCTGCCGGCATGGAATCTGTCCCGTACCGGTCGGCTTTAAGTGCCGGCGTGAGATCAGGCGAAGGGTTACAGCCTTGGAGCAAAGGAATGCATTGCCGCTCGACAGTCAGCCATCAATTCGGCTAGAGCAGTGGCAAGCCATCAGATGACGGCTATTCTGCCCCGAATGATTCACACGGCTAGCAGTTCAATCGAACTCGACGGGGTTGGCAAGGAGAAAATGATCCCGATAAAATTTCAGCTCGGCGATGGATTCTCGAATATCGTCAAGCGCCCGATGACGGCTTGTCTTGGACTTGTCCTGAACCAACTCTTTTCGCCATCGCTTGGCAAGTTCCTTCAGCGTGCTGACATCCAAGTGCCGATAGTGAAGAAAATCAGACACTTCAGGCATATATCTATCCAGAAATCTGCGGTCCTGGCAGACGGCATTTCCACACAGAGGAGAATGCTTCTTGGAGGCATAGCGCTTCAAGAATGCCAAAGTTTGACGCTGCGCTTCTGCCTCGTCGATCGTTGAAGCACGCACCAGGTCTATCAGACCGCTGTTTCCGTGCGTCGTCTTGTTCCAGTCATCCATCGCATCCAGCCGTTCGTCGCTTTGATGAATGACCAGCACCGGCCCCTCTGCAACTGTTTCAAGATGCATATTTGTCACAATCGTTGCGATTTCAATGATTCGATCATTTGCAGGGGAAAGCCCTGTCATCTCCAGATCAATCCATACCAGATTATCTTTCTTGCGCTGCCTAAAGGCGACCATCAATTTGTTCCTATTGGTTTAAGGTTTAAGCATGTGCCGCGAAATAATGCGTCACATGTCCTTGGGTTCTGAATAGTAGTTCAACGGGGTACCCACCCCTTGCTTTCGCGCCTTTTCGACCGCAAGCACGCCAAGCATAATATCGCTCACGGCGAATCCTTTATGCCAGAAAAGATTCCTCTCGGCTGAGTTCTCGCGCCCCGGCCTGAGTCCGGCCGCAATCTCGCCGATTTCGCCGTAGACATGTTCGTCTCGCAGTTCGCCCGCCTGGACAAGCTCCGCAAATTGCCCGTAGGGCGATACCTTGCACTGGTTCCAGTCGTCTACGACAAATTTGTCCACATTGAAAGGCAGACTGCGCTCAACCGACAAAACAGCGCCGTACGCCTGCACGTGCGCGCCAGGCTTGACATCGGAGTCGGCAACCAGAACTTCGTGCTCGAGCAGTCGAGAGGCATCAATGATGATGTCCGCATCGGCAACCGTATCGCGCGCATTGTCCATCACCCGGATCTTCTTGCCTAGCTCCCGGCTGAGCACATCTGCGAAGCGCTCCCGCGATTCCGGCCTTCTGCTTGTAACGCGAATCTCTTCAAAATCAAACAGCCGGTCCAGCAGCCGCACGTTGTACCAGGCACTGCCGCGCGAGCCGATATGGCCGAGCACTCTGGGATTTTCGCAAGCCAGATACTTGGCTCCGACCGCAGTCACGGCACCGGTGCGCATCCACGTAATCAGCGTTGCATCGACGATCGCCACAGGCACGCCGGTCTCGGCGTCATACAGCGTAAGCAGCGCCAATTCCGAAGGCAGTCCGTGGCGGTAGTTGCCGTGAAAATCGCAAACAACCTTGACCCCGGCAGTATTGACCGGCTCGACATAGCCTTTGAGGACGTTGAACAGCCTATGCGGAAAATCAAGCACCAAATGGCCTTTCGATGGCATGATCACTTTCTTGCGACCATGGGCGACGATTCCGGATTCGATCGCCTCCAACACCTCGTCCAGGCCAAGGTTCAGCGAGTCCATGTCATCCTTGGATAAATATAGCAACTGCAATCCGCTCATTGTTGATCCTGCGCAATTCGTGCTTGTAGTTTTCAGTTCGTGCCGGAAAAGTCCAATTGAAATCGGCCGCAGGTGATAATACACTAACGCGCCAAGCATCGTCGGTTCTCGCCCCGGCGCCATTGTTGACCTTTGTTGCCCGCGAGCGCCGTTTGCCGGAAAAGCACTGGCAAATATAGCCACAAGGCTGGCGTTTGGAGTATTCTGCCAGTCGAATGAACATACCCAGTTTCCTAGGACGAACATCGCCTGGAATTGGAAATCGCAACAGCATTCGCAGGCATTCGCCTATCGATGAGGAACCGCCCCATGTCCTATGTAATTCACCGGCAACCGCTGAATCTATTGCCAGCAGCCGTTCACGCAGACGGCATCTACATCACCGACAGCGACGGCAACCGCTATCTGGACGCCTCCGGCGGCGCTGCAGTTTCAAATCTGGGACACAGCCATCCGGCCATCGTTGAAGCGGTACAGCGCCAAGTGTCGAATCTGGCCTATGCGCATACCAGCTTCTTTACCACGGGTCCGCTCGAGGAACTCGGCGACAGATTGAACCGGCTCGCGCAAGGCGGGCCGCAATACACATTCTTCTCAAACAGCGGCTCAGAAGCGATCGAAGCGGCTGCGAAAATCGCACGCCAATATTTCTATGAACGGGGAGAAACCGGTAGAACGCACTTCATCGCGCGCTCCCAAAGCTATCACGGAGGCACAATTGGCGCGCTGTCGATCGGCAGGCAGATGCTTCGCAGACGCCCCTATGAGCCAATCCTTTCGCCGTCGCATCACATAGCGCCATTCTACCCCTACCGGTTCCGCCGTCAGGATGAATCCGATCAGGAGTACGCCCTGCGTGCTGCAAACGACCTGGAACGCAAGATTCTCGAACTGGGGCCGAACACGGTAATCGGATTCTTCGCCGAAACCGTCGGAGGCGCAACAGCCGGGGTGCTGATCCCCAATTCGGAGTATTTGCAGCGGATACGGAAAATCTGCGACAAATACGGCATCTTGCTGATTCTTGACGAAGTCATGTGCGGCATGGGACGCATTGGCGACTACTTTGCGTTCAACCGATTCGGAGTCAAGCCGGACATTGTTGCAATCGGAAAAGGCCTGGGCGGCGGATACCAGCCGATTGCCGCAACGGTGTGTTCAAAGCCTATCTACGAAGCAGTAAGCGCAGCATCCGGCCTGCTGCATCACGGCAGTACCTACTCCGGACACGCTGTCGGCTGCGCAGCAGCAAACGCTATTCTTGACACAATCGAAACAAATGACTTGCTGACAAACGTGCGGCAACAAGGCGAAACGCTGCTGACACATCTGCGCAATGCCCTTGGAGATCACCCTAATGTCGGGAATATTCGCGGAATCGGACTGTTTATCGGCGTCGAGTTTGTTGCAGACAAATCCTCAAAGCAGCCGTTGCCGCCTGAATTGAAATTTAACGGCACAATCAAGCGCGCCGCGATCGACAACCGATTGCTGTGCTACGCCGGAGGCGGCACCGTCGACGGTGCGCGCGGCGATCATGTCATCATCGCGCCGCCTTTCATCATTGACGAATCGGACACCGCGGAAATAGCCGAACGATTCAGCCGCGCCGTTGCGCAAGCCTCAAGCGCCATTTGACCGATGCGACGGACGAATGCCGCTTGAGGCACGCCCCTGTCAGGCTAAGTCACCCTCCCGTTGCGCCGCGCCGGGTTCCGGAACGGCTGCGTAATCAGCCGGTCCACGCGGGTCTCGGAGACATCTGCAAAAATTTCCAGCCCGATCGTCATGCCGTCGTGCCCGGCTTCCGGCGCCTTGTTATACGTTCCGAAGATGCGGTCCCACCATGGAACATTGAACCCAAAATTACTATCCGTCTCACGTCGGATGACCGAGTGATGAACCCGGTGCATGTCCGGTGTCACGATGAACAATCGAAGGATTCTGTCGGCCCCGGGATGAAGCCTGACGTTTCCGTGATTGAACATCGAAGTCGCGTTCAGGATGATTTCGAAAATGACCACGGCTGTCGCTGGCGCACCGATGAGCGCCACAATCGCAAACTTGATCGCCATTGAAAGCAGAATCTCGAGCGGGTGAAACCGGATGCCGGTAGTCACATCGAAATCCAGATCGGTATGGTGCATTCGATGGAGCCGCCAAAAAAGCGGTATTTTGTGAAATAGCACATGCTGCGCATAAATTGCCAGGTCGAGCAGCAAAATGGCGCACACCACCTTGATCCATGCGGGCAGGCCGAGCACGTTCAACAGGCCGAAGCCGATAGATTCCAAATGCAGCGCATAGGCCGCTACCGTGACCGGCAAGGCAATCCGGACCACGGCCGTATTGACCGCCGAAAGCACCAGATGATGCGTCCATCGAATACGCCGGCGAGACTTCCAGGGGCGCTTGGGCAAAATCGTTTCCCAAAAGGCCATGGCGGCCAATATCGTCAGAAATACGCCTATGCGCAGCCAGGCTTCATCCATGGCAAGCCTCCGGATTCGCTTTCAATTGGCATTGACATGGTCCGGACAGCCATCAGCGAACTGTTTCGATGAGACTTGCATAGCGTTCAAATGCCTGCGGCGTATCCAAGTCGACGACAACCCCGTCGTCTTCCATTTCAACTTCCCGCACAAACTCATCGTAGTCGCCGATCATGTGCTTGGCGCCGACATCGCCGCGCACCTCCATCATTTCCAGCGAATACGAAGTGCTCCACAAGACAGGATTGCCACGCTTGCCCTGATAGGTCGGAACGCAAATGCACCGGCCTGAAACGGAATCGAATTGTTTGATCAGCCTGTCTATGTGCTCCCTGGAAACAAAGGGCATGTCGCCCAGGCAGATCAAAACGCCGGCCGCTTGCGGCGTCACTGCGCTCAAAGCCGCCCGCAGGGACGTGCTCAGCCCTTTGGCATATTCCGGGTTGTGCACGAACTTGACCGCTAGGCCGCTAAGCTCATGCTCGACAGCCTGCGGTTCGTGACCAGTCACAACTATTACTTCGTTCACTTTCGAACCAAGCGTTTCGCTCACGACCCGCTTGACAATCGAGGTGCCGCCAAATTCGGCGATCAGCTTGTTTTCGCTTCCCATTCGCCGGGATTGTCCGGCGGCAAGCACAATCGCGGAAAATTGGCGGGTGTCGGCGGTTTCGGAGTTTGAAATCCGCGTGCGCCGCTCCTTGCGGCGCGGGCCCTCCATCAGCAATCCGCCTCCTCCAAGCGACATGATGTCCTGAGGCAGCACTTCAAGTCCTGCTGCAAGGCGCTCGAATACGATGTCGAAGCCGTTGCGCTTCGGCGACCTGACGCATCCGGGCAGCCCCAGAATCATAGTGCGCCCGCAACGCGCCGTAAGGATCAGATTGCCCGGATCGACCGGCATCCCGTAGTGCTCGATTCTTCCGCCGGCAGCAACAATCCCTTGCGGGATCACATCGTTGCGGTCCTGAATCGCTGAAACACCGAGAATAAGGATCAAATCGGGCTTGCGGGCCAGATGCTCGGCAATGGCTCCTGCAATCTCGGACTCATGATGGTCACAAACGGATTCGAAATTCAGATCGCAATGAATTTCACTGGCGCGCTCGCGCAGGAGCCTGGTTGCCTTGTCAAGCAGCGACTGGCTGAACCATTCCTCACTGGTCTGAATCAGGCTCACCGAAAGGTTTTCAAATTCAGCTACCGCAACCGGAGGATATCCGCTGCCGGCTACACCGATGCAGCGATTCAACTGCTCGCTTGTAACCGAAAACGGAATGATTTTAATCGATGCCACAAGCTGTCCCGGATAGACCCGGGAATACGGAGCAAGCGCAGCAACTGTGAATGCCTCATCGACAGAATTGATTCGATTCAACCGGTCCAGGTCGAGCCTCAAAATTCCGTAGCAATCTGCGTAGATATTGCAGCGCCCGGTAAAAGGCGAACGCAATTTCGCGCCAGCGCCGCATATCGCCCTTGCCAGCGATTCCGCGGCAGTGTTCTCGTCAATGTCGCCCGGCTCCAGGCGAGCGGCGACGACGGTTTCGAACTCTTCGGCTTGCAGCAACTCTACATCAGAACGGATGAGCTTGCGGCCTTTCTTCCATTTGCGGCCGCCCACCATCAGCGAATGCGCCAGCAGCGCGCCCTCGGCATCGCACGTATTGATTCTGGAGAATTTCAAATTTCTTCCTTCCGATGCATCGCTTCTGTGATCTCGGCCATAATGGCAACAGCGATCTCTGCCGGTGATTCTGCACCGATATCCAGTCCGACGGGGCCGCGAATTCGGCTTAGCTGCCGCTCAGAAACTCCCGCACTGCGCAGCCGTTTACAGCGCGAATCGTGAGTACGGCGACTTCCCAATGCACCAATATAGAAAGCCTCGGTCTGCAAAGCGGACAGTAGCGCCGGCTCGTCAATTTTCGGATCGTGTGTCAGCGTAACCACCGCTGAGCGATGGTCCGGATCCAATTCGCTCAATGCAACATCCGGCCACTGATGCACGCATCGGACATCCGGAAATCGTTGCTCCGATGCAAACGCCAGACGCGGGTCGATCAAAGTTACCGCGTAATCACACAGCCGTCCCAGTTCTATCAACGGCTTTGCAATATGCACAGCTCCGACAATCATCAGCCGCGCAGATTTGCTGAAAATATGGATGAATACTTGCTCGCCGTCAATCTGTGCCAGCACGCTTCGGTCGCGACGAAACGCGTCTTCCACATAGGATGAAAACGGCAAATTGGCAGACAGGTCATTTCTGCTGTATATTTCCTGCGTCCCGGTCGCAAGATTTGTGACAAGCGCCGACTCGCGATTGTGCTCGCGAGCCCCAATAACACGATCCAGAAGCGCCTTTTTCAATGGTCGATGCAGCCGTGCCTGTGTCAGGTGAGTTCGACCGGTTCAAGATAGATCTGAATGGTACCGCCGCACGCAAGCCCCACCTCCCACGCCTGCTCGTTGCTCACGCCGAACTCGAGCACACGGGATTCGCCGCGGTCGATGACATCAAGAGCTTCTTCGATCACCGCGGTTTCGACGCAGCCTCCCGATACGGAACCTTCAAAATTGCGCTGATCGCTGATGACCGCCTGGCTGCCGACAGGACGCGGCGACGACCCCCAGGTGGAGATCACAGTCGCGATCGCAACCGAGCGACCCTGCCCGATCCAGGCGGCTGCGGTTTCAAGAATCTCGGATTGCCGGGATTTCAAGCTGGAGCTCACTTTGCAATGCCCGGGGTAACTTCTGAATTCGAAACCGCCGCCAGATCCGGGCGCATTCGTCGATGCCGCTCAGCCCGCGAATCCATGCGCTGCGCCTTAGCGCTCAGCGACCGGGCCAAACTCTCCAGGCTCCTGAGGTTGTGCACCGGGCGAAATTCGTCCACATGAGGCAGCATGGCGCGGATTCCACTCACCTTCGGCTCGAACTGATCGTAGCGAAGCAATGGATTCAGCCAAATCAGGCTGGCGCACGAGCGGTGCAGCATCGCAACGGCTTCTCCGAGTCCGTTCGACTCGCAGCGGTCCAGACCGTCTGTGACAAGCAGAACTACTGCCTTGTGTACCGGCAAGCGCCGCGCCCAGCGGCGATTGAAGTCCTTGATGCATTCGCCAATCCGGGTTCCGCCATGCCAGTCTTTCACGCTTTGAGCGACGCACTTAAGCGCGAAGTCGACATCGCGAATATGCAGCTGGCGCGTAATGTGGGTCAGCTTGGTACCGAAAACAAAGCACGAAACCTGATTTCGGCTCATCAACAGCACATGGGCAAAATGAAGCATCATGCGCGAATACTCGCTCATCGACCCGGATATGTCGCACAGCAATATGACCGGCGGCGGCATGACAGTGCGCCGCTTGCGCTCCAGCGCTGGCATCTCGCCCATATGATGCATGCTTCGACGCAAAGTTCGCCGCATATCAAGCATATGGCCGCTGATATGCGGCCGATGCCTTCGGGTCGGAATCTCCTTGAATGCGATGCGCATTTCGGCGATGGCCCGTTTCGCCTGCTCCATTTCCTGACGCGACATCGATTCGAAATCCGCTGTTTGAAAACGTTCGCGGTCCGAATAGGTCATCGATGCGCGAAACTCCAGCTGCGGCCGGGATTCGAACTGGTTTTCCGTTGCAGCAGAGTTCGAAACCAGGGACTCGGACAGCCGGCGAGCCAATTCCTGGGCATTGTCATCTTGCGGGACCCGGATCTTGGGCAGCAATAGCGCCATCGAACGCTCTAGAATTCGAGGATTGCGCCAAAAGACCTGAAATGCCTGATCGAAAATGACCCGCTGCCGCGGACTGCCGACGAAGACCGCATGCAAGACCCAGTAGAAGTCTTCGCGATCGGCGATTCCGGCAACGCTGACTGCGCGAACCGCATCAAGAATCCGTCCTGTGCCCACAGGCAGTCCGGACGCCCTAAGTACGCGGCCGAAGTGAACAAGATTCGGGACGAATTGACCGCCCCTAGAAACCGCATCGGCCTGATCGCTCATGCCGCTGTCCCTGCGTGGATCGTCTCGAGTATCCGCATCGCTTCGTGGTTGCGAACTTTCTCGATGTCATCCTGGTACTTGAGCAATACGCCCAGTGTTTCGTCAACCACGGACGGGTCCAAAGAGATGACATCGATTTGAACCAGCGCATGAGCCCAGTCGATCGTTTCTGCAACGCCCGGAACCTTGTACAGGTCCTGATCGCGCAATGCCTGCACGAATTGAACTACCTGCCGAGCCAGTTCGGCACTTGCATGCGGCGCCTTTCTAGCAAGAATCTGGAGCTCCTGCCCTGCATCAGGGTAGTCCACCCAGTGGTAGAAGCACCTGCGCTTGAGTGCATCGTGAATTTCACGCGTGCGATTGGATGTCACAATCACGCACGGCGGCGTTGCAGCTGCAACGGTTCCGATCTCGGGTATCGTGATCTGATAGTCAGATAGAATCTCCAGCAGATAGGCTTCGAATGGCTCGTCTGCGCGATCGATTTCGTCGATCAGCAGCACCGGCGGTCCTTCATCGTGGTGCTTTAGCGCCTGAAGCAGGGGCCGTTCGATCAGAAACCGTTCAGAATAGATGTCTCGCGACAATTGCCGCCGGTCAAACGCATCTTCGCGTTCTGAAAGCCGAATTTCAATAATCTGCCTGGAGTAGTTCCACTCGTATACGGCGCTCGACACGTCCAGTCCCTCATAGCACTGAAGTCGGATCAGGCGTCGGCCGAGTGCGCGTGAAAGCACTTTGGCGACTTCGGTCTTGCCAACCCCGGCTTCGCCTTCGAGCAACAGCGGGCGGTTCAGCCGCAACGACAGGTAAAGCGCTGTCGCAAGACTGCGCCCTGCGATGTAGTCGCAATCTGAAAGCAGATCAACGGTCGCTGAAATGTCCTTCGGGAAACTCATTCAGCAATCTAGGGAATTTGCAGAACTGCCGCAGGCGACCGGTTCTTGTCCGGGCGCCTGCTCGACAATCTTTGGATGAATCAGTACTCGAATCCGTTCGCTACGCCGCGGCTACGGCCCGCATTGCCATGACTGATACCAGATGGGCGCGGTATTCGGCGCTGGCGTGAATATCCTCGTTCAAGTCGTCGGCCGACACTTCGATTCCATCGATGCTTGACGCGCTGAACGATTGCTCCAGCGCCCGTTCCATTTCACCGACCCGGAAAACGCTTGCTCCGGCACCGGTGACCGCCAGACGGACCGAAGATCCGGTTTGGGAGACGAACACCCCGACAACAGCGTAGCGCGATGCCGGATTCGGGAACTTCACATAGGCCGCCCGGTCCGGTACCGGAAAGGAAACCGAGGTAATGATCTCTCCTTCGTTCAGAGCTGTTTCGAACATTCCGGTGAAAAAATCATCGCTGCCGATCGATCGCGAATTTCCGTCGGCTGCCAAGATATTGACCGTAGCACCCAGTCCGACCAATGCCGCCGGATAGTCTGCAGCCGGGTCGTTGTTGGCGATTGAGCCGCCAATCGTACCCATGTTGCGGACCTGCGGGTCGCCAATCGACTCGGCCAGATCGGCCAGTGCCGAAATCCGATCCTTCACAGTTGCCGAATTCGCCACCGCGTCGTGCCGTGTCATGGCGCCGACAACAACGGCACCGGATTCCGAATCAATGCCGCTAAGCTCCCCTATGCCGGAAAGGTCAATGATGTCGCCAGCAGAAGTCAGGCGCTGCTTTAGCGTCGGAATCAGGGTTTGACCGCCTGCAAGGAGCAATCCGTCATCGGAATCGTTCAGTGCACGCAATGCATCTTGCACGCTTGTCGCATGAATTAGGTTGAACGCATACATCGCAATATCTCCTGTTACTGTACTCGTGCGTTACGGATTGTCTGCCAAACGCGATGCGGCGTAGCCGGCATATCCAGATGCCTGACTCCGTAGTCGGAAAGCGCATTGACAATCGCATTGATCACCGCCGGGGGCGAGCCGATCGCACCGGCTTCTCCGCAGCCTTTTACGCCAAGCGGGTTGTGCGTGCACGGCGTGACCGTCGTGTCGACCGTAAAGCTCGGCACATCGTCGGCACGCGGCATGCAGTAGTCCATGTAGGATCCGGAAGTCAGCTGACCTTGCTCGTCGTAGACGCAGCTTTCGAGCAGCGCCTGCCCAATACCCTGCACCAGGCCACCATGCACCTGTCCTTCGACGATCATCGGATTGATCACATTGCCGAAGTCGTCAGTGGCATGGAAGCTCGCAATATCGACGCATCCGGTATCCGGGTCGACTTCGACTTCGCAGACATAGGTTCCCGCGGGAAAGGTGAAGTTCTTAGGATCGTAGAACGCAGTCTCTTCCAGCCCGGGCTCCAGTTCCTCCAGCGGATAGTTGTGGGGCACATAGGCTGCAAGAGCGATCTCTCCGAAAGCCTTCGCCTTATCCGTACCAGGAACAATGAACTGGCCATTTTCGAACTCGATATCCGACTCGGATGTCTCAAGCATGTGTGCGGCGATTTTCTTTCCCTTGTCGACAATCTTATCGATAGCCTTGACAATGGCTGCTCCGCCGACCGCTATGGACCGTGAGCCGTAGGTTCCCATTCCAAACGGTATCCTAGCTGTATCTCCGTGCACGATTTCGACGCTGTCGTAGTCGACTCCGAGCAATTCGGAAACCACTTGCGCGAACGTTGTCTCGTGCCCCTGTCCATGGGAGTGCGAACCGGTAAACACGCTGACCGAACCGGTCGGGTTTACGCGGATCGTAGCCGCTTCGTACAGTCCTGCGCGCGCTCCGAGCGCTCCGGCCACATTGGAAGGCGCAATACCGCAAGCCTCGATGTACGAGGCGATTCCGATTCCGCGCAGCTTGCCCGTCTGCTTCGATGCCTGCTTGCGGCTTTCGAATCCGGCATAGTCGGCCGCCTCGAGCGCCTTGTTCAGGCTCGCCTCGTAGTCGCCGGTATCATAAACCAGCGCCACAGGGGTCTGATAGGGAAACTCGTCGGGCTGAATAAAATTGCGACGGCGCAATTCCGCAGGATCCATGCCCAGGTCGGCTGCCGCAACATCGACAATGCGCTCAAGCAGATATGTCGCCTCCGGGCGCCCGGCACCGCGATACGCATCAACCGGAACCGAATTGGTAAACACCGCCTTGACGTTGGTGTAGATCGCAGGCGTCGAGTACTGGCCAGCCAGCAATGTGCCATGCAGATACGTCGGTATGCAGGGTGCGAACGTCGAAAGATACGCGCCCATGTTCGCCTTGGTGATGGCCCGCAATGCCAGAAACCGACCATCGCTGTCAAGCGCCAGCTCGACATTGGTGACATGGTCGCGGCCGTGCGCATCGGACATGAAGGATTCGCTACGGTCAGCAGTCCATTTTACCGGACGATTCAACTGCCCTGCCGCCCAAGTCACGATTGCCTCTTCGGCATAGTGGTAGATTTTCGAACCGAATCCGCCTCCGACGTCGGGAGCGTTGACTCTGAGCTTATGTTCCGGAAGCCCTAGCACGAATGCGCCCATCAGAAGCCGGATCACGTGCGGATTCTGGCTCGTCGTATGTAGCGTGTACTGTCCGGACGACTGATCGAAGTCGCCAATCGCGCAACGCGGCTCTATGGCGTTGGGCACCAGGCGGTTGTTGATCAAATCCAGACTCGAGACGTGGGCAGCGCTCGCAAACGCTTCGTCTACGGCAGCCTTGTCACCCAGTTCCCAATCGTAGCATAGATTGGTGCCGATATCGTCGTGAACGCTGGCGGCTGCTTCGGAAAGTGCGGCCTCCATGTTCAGAACTGCCGGCAACTCGTTGTAGTCGACTTCGATTGCTTCGGCGGCATCGCGGGCGATGCTTCGCGATTCGGCGATGACTACCGCAACCGGATCGCCAACGTGCCGAACCTTGCCTTCTGCGAGAATCGGATGCTTGGGTTCGGCCATTGGGGTGCCATCGATATTATTCACCTGCCAACCGCACGGCAACCCGCCGACCTCGGCAAAGTCTTGAGACGTGTAAACCGCAATGACGCCGTCGGCCGATGCCGCGTGAGCGGTATCGATAGCACCAATTGCTGCGTGCGCGTGCGGCGATCTGAGTATGTGGGCGTATGCCTGTCCGGCGACATTGATGTCGTCGGTGTATTTTCCGGATCCGCGAACGAAACGAACATCCTCTCGGCGACGTACCGCGACTCCAATTCCTGATTCTGCCATGATTACTCCTCCCTCATCGCGGCGGCGCCGGCCTGAATCGACTTGACAATGTTGTGATAGCCTGTACAGCGGCAAAAGTTGCCTTCGAGCCAGTCTCGGACTTCAGATTCCGAAGGATCGGGATTGCGGCCGACCAGATCCATTGCACTCATGATCATTCCCGGAGTGCAAAATCCGCACTGCAGGCCATGGTTGTCACGAAACGCCTCTTGCATCGGGTGCAGCTCGCCGTTGCCCGCCAGGCCCTCGATGGTAACGACATCAGTGCCGTTTGCCTGTGCAGCCAGCATGGTGCAGCTCTTGGCCGAATTTCCGTTCACGTGCACGACACAGGCGCCGCATTGGCTTGTGTCGCAGCCGACATGGGTACCTGTCAAACGCTGGTTTTCGCGCAGAAACTCTACAAGCAAGGTGCGCGAATCGACTTCGGCCGACACATGCCTGCCGTTAATCGTCATTGAAATTTCTACATTCATGTAGTTCAGCCTCCAATTTGCTTTGAACTTTTTCTATGACGCAAAGTGTACACCATCAAACCATCGAAGTTATTGCTCGGTTGCCGACTCCGGCGCAAGAGTCTCGGCAAGCTTGCCGAAAAACTCCCCGATCACCTTGCTGGTTGCGCCTTTGACGAGACGGGATCCAAGCTGGGCTATCTTGCCGCCGATCCTGACTTGCGCGGTGTAGGTGATTTCGCAGCCGTCATCGGCATCCGCCAGATCGATCAGGGCAGAGCCGGTAGCGAAGCCTTGCGACTTGGATTTTGCCTCTCCAGAAATAGTGTAGCTGGTTAAAGGCGTTGAGTTGGCGATTTCCAATTCAATGGCGTATGCTGCCTTCAACGGTCCGATTTTCTTTGCCACAGTACCGCTCAGCGTGTTCTCCGAAGTCCACTCGAGCGAATCGCAGCCGTCGATCAGCCCGGCGAGCAGTTCGGCATCGTGCAGCGCGTCCCAGACTTGCTGGCGCGACGCCGGCAGCTGTCTTGTTCCGGTTATTTCCATGTCGGTATCAGATTTGGTTTAGGGAATCAGTACTGTAGCGCCTGTCGTGCGGCCGCTTTCGATCGCCTGATGCGCCTTGCAAGCATCTTTCAGCGCATACTCGTAGTTGCAATTCGCTTTGAACACGCCCTTTGCCAGCGCATCAAACAGTGCGGCTGCGGTGCGTTCGAGATCGCTACGCCTTTGAATATAGTGCATGATTGCCGGTCGGGTAATGAACAATGACCCGCGCGCGCCGAGGTCTTTGATGATGTCGATCGGCTCAGGAGGGCCTGAAACATGGCCGTACGCCGCGCACACCCCCAGCGGCCGCAGACAGTCAAGGGACTGTCGCATCGTGTCCTTGCCGATTGACTCGTAGACCACCGCGGCGCCTTCGCCGCCGGAGACCTGTCTTGCCTCGGCGACAAAATCCTGCCTGCTTCTGATGACCGGATGCTCGCAGCCGGCTTCGAAGGCAATCTGAGCCTTGTGTTCGCTGCTTACGGTACCGACGACCTTGGCGCCAAGCACTTTCGCCCACTGACACAGGATCAGGCCCATGGCACCTGCTGCGGCATGTACAACGATGGTGTCGCCAGGCTGAACCGCGTAGGTTCGGTGCAGCAGATAGTACGCTGTCATGCCCTTGAGCAGTGATGCAGCGACTATGCGGTCATCAAGGCTTTCGGGGACGCGGACCAGCCGGTCGGCCGGATAATTCCTAACTTCGCAGTAGCTGCCCAGGGGAGGGTCTGCATAGGCGACACGGTCTCCGGCCTTGAATTGGGAGACACCGCGACCGGCTTGTTCGATGATTCCGACAGCCTCGAATCCGATCACTACGGGACAAGGCGGTACCGGCCAGGGGTGCGGCACACCGCCTCGATGATAGGTATCCGCAAAATTCACGCCGATGGCTGTGTGGCGAAGTCTGACTTCGCTGTCATCAGGTTCCGGCACTGGCCAATCTTGCCATTGCATGGCTTCCGGCGGTCCGAGTTGATGTATGACTTGTGCCTTTGTCATCTGCTGTTCAATCTTAGAAACTCAACGCATGCGCGCTTTATGCAATTATACGGGCACACAGACTTGACTGGATTGTTTGGAGAGGCTGCTGATATCCGGGTTTTTCCGAAAATAGAAAAAAGCAGCGATTCTCGCTGAACCGAAAATTCATCTTTGTGGACCGACATGCTCAAGATATAACCGGCCTGTCTCCAGCGGACGTTGTACTGTGCAGTAATTTTAGCGGCAACTGGAAAACCCATAGGCATGGATTGCACCCCATCTTGATAGTTTGCTAAACAATCCAGGATTGAGTTTCGCACCTTAAATGCGAATTGTCGCCTCATTCCTGAGAAATCGCGGCATTGGGGACCGTTCTACCGATGACTATCGACAAGCTTTCGATAGAAGTTGGAAAGGAGGCTGTGACGCCCTCGATATCCTAGGCGATCTCGAATGCTCCTCCTGCAAATGACAGGCAAGCCAGGATATCAATTCATCGTTTTCAAACCGAAATGCCAAACCAGACTCATATGACATGGTGTCCGCAGACCGAAATTCATTGCCCGGCAGGCGCCAAAACGCGCTTTTTTCAATAAAACCAGTATTAACGTCAATATATGGCGGATAAGAGGCATATTAGCCTTGCATTCGGATACGGTATGTGGAACAATGGAACCCTGCCGCCACCGATTCGCAATCGTTTCAAAAGGCGGCGGCCGCCCGGAATGGATCTGATCTCTTCGGCACCGTGCCTCGGGGACAGCGGCCAAAGCACAATTCGACGCGCCGGCATCTGCGCGGCGCATATGATCAATCAGCGAACAGCGAGGAAAACGACCGCATGAATGAACAAGTCTTATCAGACCGTCACGACAATTATTTCCGCAGCCAGTTCGGCAGCGCCGAGTCTGTTGCCGCGCTGCTGGGCGTGGCATTGGACGAGGACCAGCTCGGACAGCTGGACCTTGGGCAGATGTCTGTCGAGTCCGCCGTCTTGCCCGAGGCGGTCCGTCTTGCTACCGGCTATACCGACCTGGTGGCTTCGGCCAGGCTCAAGTCGGGCGAGAAAATGGCGATCACCTTGCTGGTCGAGCACAAAAGCAGCGCCGAAAAGACGCTCATGCGCCAGTTGCTCGGCTACATGGCGATGCTGTATGCGAGAGGCAGCCAGGCGGTTGTGCCGGTGACGGTGTATCACGGCAAGGGCCCGTGGCGGCGCGAGAAGTCGTTTTTCGGTTTTCAGCATGAAAGGCTGCCTGAAGGGTTCTTGTCGGTGTTCGGCCGGCATCTGATTGACTTTGTTTCGGTGTTCGTATCGCTTCGCGATGCCAAGGTGCGCGCTCAGGTGCGCAGTCTGCCGGCCAGGGAGCGGTTGGCGCTTCAGGCGATGGCGGATGTGTGGGATGCCGATGCGCAGCTATTCGCCGAGCTTGCGGCGCAGTCCAAAGCGATAAGCGAGGACGAGCGCGGCGTGTTCAACAGAAAGACGTTCGATTATTTGAGCGACGGCGGGCAATCATTTACAATGGAAAGCGTCGCAGTGGCGCTGGAACCGATTATCGCAGAGGACAATGAAATGCGTGAAGTAACGGTAGCATGGGTGAAGGAACATTTTCCAACCGTGGCAGAGGATTGGAGATCCAAGGGATTTGAGCAGGGCGTTGAGCAAGGCATTGAGCAAGGCATTGAGCAGGGCATTGAGCAGGGCATTGAGCAGGGCGTGCACAAAACGAAATGCGAACTGGCGAGAAAACTTATGGCCGACGGCATGTCCGAAGCGGACATACGGCGCTTGACCGGCTTGAGTTCGAAGGAGCTGAGGCAATTGAAAAACGGCGGGTGACGCTGCTGTCGCATCGGTTTGCGGACTTTGATCCGTGCAGTGCTTAGAGCCTGGTCAGCGACTTTCCCTTGATTCTACGCTGATCGGCATAGTCCGCACCGATTTTGAAAACACATCGTGCCCGATGCCCAAAAATGTCGAAATCGTCCGCCCAGTCCCGCACCAACACTTGGCTGCGGACATCGACACCATCAAAGGGCTCGCTCCGGTGCTGTTCGACGATGAGGCCGGGAAGGCTCTGACCGAGGCCAACTATGCCGGCAATCTGACCCACAGTATCAAAACACTGGTCAAGGATCTTGCCAAGGTATGCTTTGAACCGGATGCGCCTGATGAGAACAAAAAAGACCGAATACTGGATGATCACCGCGCCGAGCGAGCATCAGGAATGGGTGCTCGACCTTCTGAGTCGAAGGCGGGAGTCATCAGATCCTGCCCAGTAGGATGAAATCAGTAATTTTGATTTATTCAACTATACCAGGAACTTATGCATTATTGTCTCTTTGAACTTCGGCTTATACGCGGTGATTCGATACATCACCGCGCTTTCGGTCAATTTGCGGCTTGATTTCTGGGTTTCCATTCGTAGTTGTCATTCATGACTCGTCAATCCAAGGTTTATCCGCATTTCGTCAGAGAATCGAAACACAAGTCTGCAGCGAAAGACGAACATCCGCCAGTGCCGGAAGGAAAGCTGCGCATGGCAATTACCTATCTGGAAATGACAAAGCGGCCGTCTCGCCCGCATCGCAGCAACCGCCTCGAGCGCCTTTCGATTATTCGTTCTCAACCGCCGACCGTATCCTTCTATCGCTATCTGTATCGCGCCGTAGGAAATCAGTGGCTATGGTATGAACGAAATTCTCTCTCAGACGAGGAACTGGCAAAAATAATCGAAGACCCCGCCATCGAAATCTATGTCCTCTATGTGCGGGGCACGCCAGCCGGATATGTCGAGTTCGACGTCACAGTCGAAGATGACGTACAGATCGCCTATTTCGGATTGACTCCTGACTTTATCGGCCGCGGGCTTGGACTGTATTTTCTTCGATGGGCGGTAGATGCCGCCTGGTCTAAAGAAATCAAGCGCCTTTGGGTACATACATGCAACTTTGACCATCCCAACGCCATCGCAACCTATCAGAAAGCCGGGTTCTCGCCATTCAAGCAGGAATTCAAGATCATTGATGACCCTCGGTCGACTTGACAATGTCACGAACATACAACGACGCAGTCAAGGCTCTGATTCTGGATTGGAGCGGAACAACCGTAGATGCCTATGTCATCGCGCCAGCCATCGCATTCGTTGAAGCTTTCGGCAAGCACGGAATCGAGATTTCGGTTCAAGAGGCGCGCGGGCCGATGGGGCTTCGCAAGGACCTGCACATCGAGGCGCTGACCCAGATGCCCGAAATCCGTAACCGATGGAGAAATGTCCACAGGGCGGACCCGACTCGCGACGACCTTGCACGGCTGTACAACGACTTCGTCTCAATTCAGCTGAATTGCCTGAAGGAGTATGCCACGCTGCTGCCGGGTGTCGCTCAAACCACCCGGACAATGCAGACCGAGGGCATAAAAATCGGAACAACGACAGGCTTCGTGCGAAGCATGGTCGACATTCTCAAGATTGAGGCACACAGGCAGGGCTATGTTCCGGATACCACTGTCGCCGGCGATGACGTCGCCAACGGCACACGTCCGAAGCCGTTCATGATCTATCGCAATATGGAATTGCTCGACATTTCTCCAATTGAGTCGGTTGTCAAGGTAGATGACACCTCAAGCGGCATTGAAGAAGGACTGGTGGCAGGTTGCTGGACTGTCGGAATCGCACGCTACAGCAACTATATGGACGTCAATTCGCTTTCACAAGCGGATTCAATGCCTGCCTATCAAATCGAGCGCCGCCTGGCTGCGGCGCGGGAGAAGCTGTCCCGGGCCGGAGCACACTACGTCGTCAATGAATTTTCCGAGCTGCTTGATGTCGTCGGGGATATCAACCGACGCCTTGCTTCCGGCGACAATCCGTAGCGGCGAAGACTCTGCAGCGGTACCAGCGCCGGGTCTCTCATGCAGAGCATGCTCGCGGCAGCACTTGAAATTTGATCCAGTTGCTCAATTCCCGATAGCGGATGTTAGGGTCCAAAATATCCGAGTCAATGCCGAGCGCCCAGGTCAAGTCCTTTCGATTGTTGTCTTCGTGGACAGCTTCCAGCTTGTCCGCGTAGTCTGTCAAGCTTTCGCTGCTGTCGAAAAATCCCATTCGGATGAGACGTTCCTCGCGGCACCGGATCAGCGCCGCCAGTTCGCGCAAGTTGTATTCCGGGTGATACTGGACGGTCCACATCACTCCGTTGCGATGACGGATTTCAATCGATTGAATATCCGACATTGAATTTCCGGACAAGATGGTCGAATTCGGAGGCGGAACAGTGATTTCATCTTCGTGGCTTGCAAGCGCATCGAATACGGCGGGCTTGCCATCATAGAGCGGGTGAGCCCTGCCGGCATCGGTCAGCGCGACTTTGCGCGCGACACCCATTTCGCGCCCCTTCGGGTTCTGCCCGACCACGCCGCCGGCGGCAACCACCCCAACCTGCATTGCCCAGCAACTGCCTGTCGATGGAACGCCTTGCTCGAACACCTCGTCAATCAGGTCAATTTGCGGACGCACCGACTCATGTTCCGAATCAATCACCGATAGGCTGGAACCCGTCATCGCTACTCCGTCGTAGGCCGCCAATTGTTCGCCTGATGGCAACGGCGTATCCGGATCAGCCGGTGTTACGATGTCCACCGTCGCATTCGGAGCCAATGACTTGAGCACATCCGTATACAGATCGCTCGCAGCCGACATGCCGCTTTCAACGAGTCGCTCCCTGTCTGCTCGGACGTAGCCTTCGATCACCAATAGACGCAACGATTCACTGAACATCTTATCCTCTCCGATGGAATCAAAATTTGAATTGTATCAATTTTCCAATGAGCGAAGGATCGAAGGCAACTCCCTGTAGTCCTCGCACACGGCGTCTGCCGTGTTGTTCGGCAAATCGGTTTTGCGGCTTCCGGTAAATAGAATTGCCCGCATGTTCATCGCATGCGCACCCTTAATGTCGTTATGCTCGCGGTCTCCAATATGCACAATTCGATCCAGATCAACGTTCAGCTGCGATGCCGCGGATTCAAAAATTCTCGGATGCGGCTTCGATCGTCCCACTTCGTCAGAGAATGCGAATCCGCAGAAAAATTGCAGCAACCCGTGCTTTTCCAGCCAATTGCGCAATTCTCGTCCGGGAGAGACAATCGTGTCGGAAATTACGGCGAGCTTATAGGATGATGACAGCTGATCCAGTACATCTTCGACACCATCAACCGGCGTAGGCGGCACATCGACTTCCATCACTTCCAGCTTCTTGATTGTCGCGCTGAGCTTGTCCTTAGGGAATTCAATGCCGAGCGCTTTTGCAATCAGCCCGAGCCTTTCTGCAACCGTCCAGGTCACATGCTGGTCGTGCCATACCTTGTTGAACGCGATATCGATCGCGTCGTATGCAAAAGTTGCCTTCTCAAAGGAGGTCGGCTGAATCGAACTTGCCAGTTCCCATATGAGATATCGGCGCTCGTCGTATTTTGATCTCAATCCGCGCTGGAGCCGCAACGGTTCATCGGAATCATCCTGGATGACCGTATCCCAAAGGTCAAATGTAATTGCTTGAATCACGGGTTCCCCTTACTATGCTTCGAGTTCTGATTGTTGTTTTCGATTACCGGATATTAGTCAACGGAACGCTTAGAAGAAAATTGTTTCTGAATCTATAAAATTGGTTTCAAACGTGCTTCAGCGATTCACAACGCACTAGCCGCCGCGCGGCAACTCCGCATCCTGAATAAATCAACTGCAACCTCTCCTGCCAAATTTACAATTTTTCGCGCAGCGAACGCCGATGCTGGAACAAGGTGATAATTCCCAGAACAACCCATGCAGGGGTCGAGGCAACTACTGAATAGGCCGCGACGCCAAACGGACCGAACAATCCGCCGAATAGTGCGAACATGCCCGTAAGAGGCACCAAAAGAACCGTAAGAATATAGGAGGTAATCCGATTCCGCCGATACAACTTCATTAGCGCTATGGTCAACGGCACGCCGCACGGCCAAGTGACAAAGATCAGCAGCAAGGTTGCGTACGGGTCGAAAAACTGAGCTAGGCTGGGCCCGGCTGATTCGCCCATCATGGCCAGCCTGGTATAGGAGATCACAAATACCGATATCGGCAGCCAGATCGAAATTAGAAATGCTCTCATGTCAGCAAGTGGTTGGTAATTGAGTGTCTGCTTCTACAGCTTAGCAGCAATGTTTATATTCATATTGAACCAAGCCGCTTCGTGGCAATCTCCTTGCCGAACATCTGAGCAGTCGCGTCCATCTTGCACTGTTTCCCCAGTCTCCCTTGGAAAACTGATTGATCGTATAACGGTGGTGGCCGTTGCACCGGCTCACCACCATTTACGATTTTCAATCACAACAGGAGTACAGAGATGTTCCGTTGCAACAATGGCTCGCATGCCATGCTCGCCTGAACGGCAAAGCACCTATGATTATATGAAAGTACGAGGCTTGGCAGACAAGACTCAGAAGGCTTATGTGCACGAACTTGACAAGGCGGCGAAACATTTCGGGTGTTCGCCGGCGCTGCAGAGCGGCGAGCAGATTCAACAATACGTCGTGATGCGCATCGACGAAGGTCTTTTGCCTTGCACCACCAATATCACGGTCTCGGCGTTTGGCATATTCTACGAGAAGGTTCTGAAATGTCCGGATCGGGTGGAAGGGCTCACGCACCGCAATATTTCAAGTCTTCGTGAATTCTTCGAATATATTGATGAAGACATGAGATGGTGGCAAAAACGCTATTCGTGGGAACTGGCAAATCAAGGGGACTAACTTCATTATCTCAGCGATATTTCAGTATTTGTAGAACTTATCAATCGCGTAATGCGTGACATTGAAAGATTCTGATCTGTCAAGGTCACAATATGGATACCAGCGATAGGCAACCGAGTCATAACCAAGACCTTTCCATGCCTCTTGACATGAATGCCCCAATGGGTTATACAGTATTCAATGCAAACAGTCGCCGAGACCCCGACCTTTACCCGACAGGCTGACCGGCTGTTCACCGAGAGCGAACGGAAGGCATTGATTGACTATCTGGCCACTCACCCGGCCGCAGGCGATGAGATTCCTGGCACGGGCGGCGTGCGTAAGTTGCGATTTGCCGCCTTGGGCCGTGGCAAGAGAGGTGGTGCGCGGGTGGTCTATTTCTACGGCAGCAAACACATACCGGTCTACGCGCTACTCGCCTATGCGAAATCTGCCAAGACCGATTTGAGTCCTTTGGAACTGCGCACCGTCCGGGCCGTTGCAGCCGCGATCAAAAGAGCTGAAAAGGAGAGAAGATGATGAGTAAATTTGGAGAAGACCTGATTCAGTCCCTCAACGAAGCCCTTGCCCATGCAAAGGGTGAAGGCCCCGCCATAGTTCATGCCCCCGTGACTCCACGCGAAATCCGTGAGCAAGTGAAGCTGACACAGGCCCAGATGGCACCTTTGCTGGGTATGAGTCTGTCCGGCTATCGCAAGTGGGAACAGGGGGTCCGTCAGGTCAATGGGCCAGCCGCAACCTTACTGCGCGTGATCGAAAAGGAACCGGAAGCGGTCAGGCGCGCGTTGTTTTCTCCAGAGTAAAGAGAACAAAGCTACACAACTGGGGCGAGGGGTTTTGGCACGGATTGGATTGTGATACCCGGTACCAGTACAGGAGAACAGGACATGCATGCGTACATTGCTTCATCAAGGTGTAATCTGATTCTAATGCCGAGCTCGGCATTAGAATCAAGTACTACTGTGGCATCCACATACTCACGTCATCGTCGCGAACGCAGGCTTCGATGTGGCAACCGGAACATACAAGACCGGCAGCTCAACGTTTTTCGCGCCAGTCAAGGTGCTGTCAAGATACTTCCGCCGCCGCTTCCTCGAACAACGTGAGCGCACCTGGCGCGCCGGAAAGCTCAAGTTCCCCGAACCGATCGCGCGCTATCGCGACCCCAAGGCGTTCAAGACGCTGTGCGACGATGCACGCGGTGTCGAGTGGAACGTCTACGCCAAGCAGCCGTTCGCAGGGCCCAAGGCGCTTTTGCGGTACCTGTCGCGCTACACCCACCGCGTCGCAATCGGAAACTCGCGCCTGACCGCATTTGACGGCACCCGCGTCTCGTTCCGCTACCGCAAGCCGGTTCGAAAGGCGATGCAAAAGCCAGGCTACGCCGTCATGACCTTGTCTGGCGCCGAGTTCATCCGACGCTATCTGCTGCATGTCCTGCCTCGCGGCTTTCACCGGATCCGCAATTTCGGAATCCTTGCCAACTCCAAGGCGGCAGCCACGATTGAAGCGGTCAAGGCGCAAACCGGATTCGACAACGACGCTAAACCCGAATCCGCTGCCGAAGCCTTCGTCCCTGCGTGCACAAAGTGCCAAAGCCCTATGAAGCTGGTTCTCAAATGCGCGACCTACGAAGCCTTGTTCAATTACCGTTCACAGCAGCAGCTCGCCCGGGCTCCTCCGGCGTTGGCCGCATGAAGACACGTCGCCCGGTGTCGATGAAAATGACGACCCTCGCCGTCAGGCATGACTGTGCCTGCGGGCCACTGCCAAGGTTCAATACAGTCCGGTGCAGCTCGAATCGCCGCCGGCAAGGCTGTAGCATTGACGCGCAGCGCGCCTTGTTCGCCATCAAAGGCAAATCCAACCCCTGTGCCAGAATCGTGCCGACTTTCATCCCAGCCGCCCAGCGGCCCGATTCAGCTATACTTTCCCCATAGTGCCCGGGGGGCTTCGCGGCACGTTCAAACAGGTTAGAGTCACCGCTTCGCGCCGACACTAACCTTAAAATTTATTCACAATCTGAGGTTATCGCGTCACCCGATTGTGTGCGCTTGCTTTCCAAAGTAAAGGATGGGGGAACTGTACCCACAAGCAAAAAAGCGGCAGGATAAAACCGGATTGCAAAACGCTCCAGATATCCAGGCATTTGCACTATTTGCTCTGCGGACACTTTCTGAATAGCGGTATTTATCCGAACTTGTCGAATCTAATTTTCGAAGCAGGATGCTTTCTTTCTTTGACAAGCATTTTCAGCGATGCGTCTACAGCAGGCGGCGGTCCGGCGATGAACACCGTCGTAACAGACGAAAGATCGCCAAGACAGTGCGCGGCCACTTCATGCAAATAGCCCTTGCCGAAAGCCAGAGCGCCATATTCCAATTTCGCTGAATCGACATCCCTGTCGTCGGTCAGCGCAACCGTCACAGTCAAATTCCTCCACTGCGCGCAAAGTTCATCAAGGCGGGCAAAGAAAAACTGATCGTCCAAATTTTGCAAGCCGAACACCAAATGCAATTGATGCGACTGCAGGTGTCCGCAAGCGACTGCCCAATCCACAATGGCCATAATCCCGGCAATGCCCGTGCCCCCCGCCAGCGCAACGATATCTCTCTCGCTCTCCGGAACCGGCACGGCACGCCCCAGCGGACCGAAACCGCTAAACTGCGCTCCAGTGCGATCACCTTCAAATAGCCAGTTGGTAAACTTACCTTCGTGCGTGCGCTTGACAACAAAATGCATCTCCCGCCCGTTCAATGAGTAGCTCTTCGTCATCGAATAGGCGCGATAGCCGTGAATGTCCGGATGCTCGAGCGTCACATACTGACCGGGCAGATATTCGATGTCGGCATCGACCCGAAGCACAAACTCGCAAACCAGCGGGTTAAGAAGACGCTGATCGAAAATTTCACCGCGAAAATGCTTCGGGACGGGAAGCGCAATCGGAAATCTCCGTGCCGGCCTTGTCCGTATATGCACCTCATCCGATTTGGCAACGCACTGGCACAAAAGGTATTCGTTGCGCTGTTCCCGGACGTAGCGCATCCCGGGGGCTTGCGGCCAGCGCAATTCGACTTCTCCGTCCTCCAGAACCGCTTTGCATGTTCCGCAAGTGCCCGTGCCACATTCGTAGGGCAGCACAATTCCATGGCGCAGTCCGCAGTATAAAATCCGCTCCCCCCGATTCGGGCAGATGGTTTCAAACGCTTCGCCGCGGTGTATATGGATGGCCATTGACTCGACTTACTCTTGAATTGGCCGAGGAATTAGACCTTCGGTCTCGCATCCTGCGCATTCAGTCACAATTCTACGAGCCGCTCCCATTTCTGCCTTAAGCCGACTTAGCCGGTAAAACCAAACTCTCTGGCATTGTGTCGGCACCAGTGCCAGAAATCAGCGCCAAAAGTCTGCATCACATACATGTCAAAAACCGCGTCGTGATGGTGGATCATGACACTGAAGTGTCCGATCACTGTGGAAACAACCGAACAATCGGCCATCGCGCCAATGTTCGCCGGGCTGCCTTTCCTGATCAGGTGCCCGGCCTGCGCTCCCGACGCACGAATCACCGTACGCGACGAAGAAAGATCAACCGCTGTGGCATCAGTGTTCTCAAACACCCTGCGCAATTTGGAAGCAACGGCTTCGGGACCGAGAGTTTCAGACTCAATCACCCACATCCCGGGACCGTTCCACATCAATGCGGCATCTTGCGCAATCGCCGATCCACCGCTTTGCGGCAACTGCTGAAGGCCGAACTCCCGATTGAATTCACCCGCTTGAGCGCCATGCAGTCCGTTGATTTGAAACAGCGATGCGACCTTTCGATTTTCCAAGCTAAGATTCATGGTAATCAGGCTCGCGTTCGTTCCCCGGCAGGGTCGAACATGATGTGATGTACGATTTCTACGGGTACCGACATTCCGGTGAGCGGAGAATTCGCATGCACGACGCTACCGTACAGCTGAGTGCCGTCGGCAATCAGCGCCAATGCGATCTCCTTTTCCAAATGAGGACTATAGCAAGTCGCTGTGACATGGCCCATGGTTTCGGCAGGTGGAGCAACATCGCTGTGCGCGACAATCTGTGCGCCTTTTGGAATTGGACGGCTATTCTTGGCTATCACGCCGACAAGCTGCTGACGCCCCTTTTCAACCAGTCCGGTCCGCTGCGCCATCGCCTTGCCTATGAAATCCGAATCCTGCTTCATCATGCGCCCAAACCCCAGGTCCGCAGCGGTGGTCCGCCCGGTCAGCTCCGAACTGACCACATGGCCCTTCTCAATCCGAAGCACCGTCATCGCCTCCATTCCGTAGGTCGATATATCCCAGGGCCTGCCTGCTTCGAGCACTGTCTCCCACACCGTCACGGCATGATGCGAAGGCATGTGTATCTCGTAGCCCAGCTCCCCTGAAAAGCTGACCCGGAATACTCTCGCAGCTTCGCCCGCAATCCTGCAATGCGCAAACCCCATGTAGGGCAGCGCATCGTTTCCGACTTCGATTCCCTCAACGACCGCGCCGAGCACATCGCGGCTGTGCGGCCCCGCCAATGCCATTCCGGACCACTGATCGGTGACAGAAGTCAAATGTACATGCAATTGCGGCCATACGGTCTGGGCATAAAACTCCAGATTTGCCATCACTGCTGCTGCATTCGCCGTAGTCGTGGTCATGTAGTATTCGTTCTCGCCGATCCGGGTTGTGGTGCCGTCATCGAATACGAAGCCGTCTTCGCGCAGCATCAGCCCGTATCGGACACGTCCGACAGGAAGCGACTTCCAGCGGTTGATGTAGACCCGCTCGAGAAACTCTGCCGCATCGCGGCCCTGCACCGCAATCTTACCAAGCGTAGAAACATCGGCGATCGCTACGTTCGCGCGCACATGAAGCGTCTCGCGAATAATGGTGTCGCGAATCTGCTCGCCAGGCTTCGGATAGATCGCGGGCCGCTTCCAAATCCCGGCATTCTGCATGTCAGCCCCGTTTTGTACATGCCAATCATGTATCGCAGTGCGTCTTACCGGCGTCATATGCGCACCGTGCTCATCGGCTGCAATTGCACCGAGAGACACCGGAGAATACGGCGGTCGAAACGTCGTGTGACCCACCGCATGGACCGGCTCGCCCCGCAGCTTGGCGAGCTGCGCCAGGCCGATCACGTTGCTGGTGCGTCCCTGATCCGTGCCCATGCCCAAAGTCGTGTACCGCTTCAGATGCTCGACCGACAGATAGCCTTCGCGCGACGCAAGCTCGACATCGCCAACCGTCACATCATTTTGTATATCAACGAAGCGCTTGGTCCTGCCTCGCATATTAACCGGAATCTTCCACAGCGGCATCATCGGCGTCTCGGCCGAATCCGTCGCCACAAGCAACTCGCCTGGCGCTGCAGCCTCGAATCCCGCCGCAGAAGCGGCAGCCGATCCCGCATCATGCCCCTGACGAACGCACTTATCAGTTTCTCGCGCTCCTGCCGCGCTGCCGGCAACATGAATCCCGTCCTTTGACTCGGCACAATAAAAGGCAGCCGTATCCGGGTCGAACTGCAAACGTCCCTGCGCCTGGGAAAATAGATGCAAGGTCGGATTCCATCCTCCCGACACGCATACCGCATCACAGTGGATTGTTTCAGACCCTAAAACGCTTTCATCGTCAAACAAGCGGCCCACCTCGACCGACTTGACCCTGTTGTAGCCGTTGACCCGGGTCACCGCATAGCCTTGAAGCAAACGAGTCTCGCCAAGGTGCGCCCGCGCCTGCTCGGACGCCGGCGTCGTACGGCTGTCGACAACCGCTGCGACAGTGGCGCCCACGCTTCGAAGCGCAGAAACTGTGGCGTAGGCACTGTCGTTGTTTGTAAACACAACGGCCCGTCGTCCAACCCGCACCGCATATCGATTGGCATAGCCTCGGGCAGCCGATGCAAGCATCACGCCGGGCTTGTCATTATTGTGAAATGCCACCGAGCGCTCAATCGCTCCGGTTGCAAGCACCACTTGCGGGGCGCGGACCCAATGCATTCTCTGACGATCTTCGCCAGACTCCGGAACCGGCCTGTGATCGGCAACGCGCTCCAATGCGACAATCATGCTTCCGTCATAGAAGCCGACCGCCGATGTCCGTTTCATAATCTCTACGTTCGGCATCGATTCAAGTGCGGCAATCGACTGCTCAATCCAATCCGATGCCGCAGTTGCTCCAGTTTCCGCCTCATCGAAGCACACTCTGCCGCCAAGCTGAGCGGTTTCATCCATAACCACCACCTTGGCGCCGGACGACCCGGCAGCTGCAGCTGCGGCAATGCCGGCCGGACCCGCCCCGACAATCAGTACATCGCAATGGTGATAGAGCTTCGAATAATGATCAGGATCCGAGGAAGTCGGCGACTTGCCCAAACCTGCCGCACGCCGGATACGACGCTCATAGAACATCCATGCCGATGCCGGCCACATGAACGTCTTGTAGTAGAATCCTGCCGGCAGCAGCGGAGAAAACAGGTTTGCGAGCGCTCCGATATCGAGCTTCAGGTTCGGCCAGCGGTTCTGCGATTTTGCCTCGAGGCCGTCAAACAGCTCGATCTCGGTCGCCCTTAAATTCGGTTCGGCTCGGTCGCCGA
Source organism: Arenicellales bacterium (assembly GCA_965214615.1). GTDB lineage: Bacteria > Pseudomonadota > Gammaproteobacteria > Arenicellales > JAJDZL01 > CBDAUN01. The sequence continues at coordinate 819,741 of OZ243952.1, read as the reverse complement.
CCCGCATCTGCACCATAGCGCTCGGCTCTTCGACACCGATTCCGAATATTCCGCGCCGGCGGTGATACTTGAAGCTGCGACCCACCAGACGCACGCCGTTGGCAAGCAATGCCGAAGCCAGCGTATCACCTCGATGCCCGACGTACGTCCTGTCGTCGAACTTAAAAGTCACTCGAGTGCTTCGGTCGATGGCGCCGCCTTCGGAATGACGAAAATGCTGATTTGCTGCCATGGCGCTCAATCTGGTTCGCCGTCTACCGCTGGACGGCCTTCAAAGACCTGATGCGTCATCGTGTCGCGCCGAACCCTGATCCATTGCCGGCACCCGGCGCTATGGTGCCACCACTCGGTATGCGACCCGCGCGGATTGTCGCGCGTGTAGACATAGTCATACCACTCATCTTCCGGCGCCTCGGGCGACGGGCGGGCCACGGTCGCATCGCCAAGATAGGTGAATTCGGTCTGAGCACGCTCGCCGCACCACGGACAGGGAATCAAAATCATCGCGTCATCCCGCTAATGCGCATTGGGCTTGGCGCCTGCGCCATTTTCATCGATCAGGTAGCCCTCGCGAAACCGCTCGAGTGTCATCGCCTGATTGAATTTGTGCGGTTCGTCACGTGCAATCGTATGGGCAAAGCACCAGCCCGAACCGGGTGTTGCCTTGAAGCCGCCGTAGCACCAGCCGCAATTCAAGTACAGCTGGTCGACCGGAGACTTGCCGATGATCGGGCTTCCGTCCATCGACATGTCCATCACACCGCCCCAGCTTCGCATCAGCCTCACCCGGCTGAGACACGGAAACAGCGTCAGAACGGACTGCACCACGTATTCGATTCGGGGAAAGTTTCCGCGCTGCGCATACGAGTTGTAGGAGTCAAGGTCGCCGCCGAAAAGCACTTCGCCCTTATCGGTCTGATTGATGTAGACGTGTGACGCGCTGGACGTGATGACCGTATCTATAATCGGCTTGAGCGGTTCGGTCACCATCGCCTGAAGCACATGGGATTCAATCGGCAGCCTCAGTCCGGCCATCGCCGCCAGGCGACCCGTATTTCCGGCAACCGCGAGTCCGACCTTGCCCGCACGTATCGTCCCGCGCGATGTCTCTACCTCGGTGACCCGGTTGCCCCGGACATTGATCCCGGTCACTTCGCAATTCTGAATGATGTCCACGCCGAGTGCGTCGGCCGCGCGGGCATAGCCCCAGGCGACAGCGTCATGCCGGGCAGTGCCGCCGCGGCGCTGCAGCAGACCTCCGAAAATCGGAAAGCGAGTACGGTTTGAACAGTCCAGATGCGGCACCATGCGGCGTATCTGGTCCGGAAGCAGCAGTTCTGCATCAATTCCATTGAATCGCATCGCATTGCCGCGCATCGCGAAATTGTCCATTTCCGAATCGCTGTGCGCAAGATTCAAGACACCGCGCTGACTGAACATGACGTTGTAGTTCAAGTCCTGGGAAAGGTCCTCCCACAGCTTCAGCGAATGCTCGTAGAAATGCGCATTGCCTTCCAAAAGATAGTTCGAACGGACAATAGTGGTGTTGCGGCCGGTGTTGCCGCCGCCGAGCCAGCCCTTTTCCAGCACTGCCACATTGGTGATTTGAAAATTCTTTGCAAGGTAGTACGCCGTTGCAAGCCCGTGGCCGCCCGCACCGATGATGATTACGTCATACGACGGCTTGGGGTCCGGATATCGCCATACCGATTCCCAGTCGCGGTGGCGGGTGGCCGCGTTTCGAAGCAAAGAAAATGCCGAATACTTGTTCATCACTCAAGGGTTCCGTCAACACACGGGAAATTGCCTAGTTTCAGCCGTTTGACAATATCGCGATTCGCATCCAGCAAATCATAGTCGCTCAATTGCTCGGGCGCCACCCACATAAGCGGCTGCTGCTCGCACGGGGTCGGCACCCCTTCATAGTCGTCGACCACGAAAAAATTCAACATCACGCGCCTGTCGGAATAATCATACGGAAATGAAACGCAATGGTACGCATTTTTAACTGCAATTCCAACCTCTTCTCGAAGTTCTCTCAGCAGTGCCTCACGTCGGGACTCGCCGTGCTTGACCTTGCCGCCCGGAAATTCCCATTTCCCGCGGTGTATCGAGTCTTCAGTGCGTTGCCCGAGCAGCACCCGTCCATGTCCGTCAAGAATCACTCCGACCGCTACCTCGACGCGTTCAGCTGCGGTAGTCGGCATTGATCCGGATGTATTCATAGCTTAGGTCGGAAGTGAGAACCGTCGCCGCGCAATTCCCCATGCCCAGCTCGATTCGAATGTGAGTCTCCTTTCCTGACATGGCTTGAACTCCCATCGATTCGCGATACTCCGGGTCTCGGGCGCCGCGCGTCATCACTGTCACGCCATTGATGCCTATGTTGACTTCGGACATGTCGAGCCCGTCGACTCCGGAGCGACCGATCGCCGCGTAAATCCTGCCCCAGTTCGGATCGCCGGCGAATATGGCGGTCTTGACCAGTAAAGAACCGGCGACCGCGAATGCAGCTTTCAGGCAATCGCCTTCCGAGCGACCCGAGGCAACTTCGACCGAAACAAACTTCGTCGCGCCTTCCCCGTCGCGAACAATAAGTTCGGCAAGCTCGCATAGCACTTCGCGCAGCGCCCGGTCGAAACGGTCATGATCGCGCTGTTCGGAATCATCACCCAATGCGCAGCCGCTTGCTCCGGTCGCCATAAGCATGCAGGCATCGTTCGTCGAAGTGTCTCCGTCAACCGTGATCCGATTAAAACTCTCATCCGCCGTTCGCAGCAGTTTCGATTTCGCTGTCTCGCGCGACATCCCGGCATCGGTGGCAATAAACGCCAGCATCGTCGCCATGTCAGGATGAATCATTCCGGACCCTTTGGCAATCCCTGTGATTGCGACCTGCCCGTTCGATAGCGCCACCTGTCGACTTGCAACCTTGGCAAAAGTGTCGGTCGTCATGATTGCACAGGCCGCTTCGCGCCATTGTTCCTCGCTCATTGAATCGACTGCATCCGGCAGGTGTGCGCAAATTGATTCTGCAGGCAGGCGCTCGCCGATGACGCCTGTTGAAAAAGGCAGCACCGAGGAGACCGGAAGGCCGAGTTGCTGCGATACAGCCTCGCAAACGGCCATGCAGTCCTGCTCGCCCTGCTCGCCAAGTCCGGCGTTCGCATTTCCGCTGTTGACGACCAAGGCGCGAACATCTCCCGCTTCCAGATGGCGTCTGGCGATTGCTACAGGCGCAGCAACCGCCTTGCTGCGGGTAAAGACGCCGGCGACAGCGGTCCGATGATCAAGCGAGAAAACGGCCACATCATCGCGATCCTTGCGGGATATGCCGGCCGCTGCCACGCCAATGCGGACGCCGGCTATGGCGGCGATGCGCTGTGCGCTTGAGCGATCAGGCATGAGTTCGGCCAATTCAAGCGGCAACAGTCAGCAAGTCGCGCGAACAGGCCGCATCACGCCGCTTTGGCGCAGCATTGCTTATACTTCCTGCCTGACCCGCACGGACACAGCTCGTTGCGTCCGACTTTGCGGCCCTCGCGCACATATGGCTCCGGCGCGTCCTGCTGAAGCTGTGATGCGCTCTGCGGACGGGCCGCCTGTGACGCAGGCAGGGGCGCAGGAGGCTGCTCGTCACCGAACAACTCCATTTCCGGCTTGTGAAACTGCATTTTCTGCTCTCGGCGCTTTGGCGTCAGCTCCGATTCGGGATGTTCTTCGGTTATCACCAGACGCGACAGGACGCGGATAAATTCGCGCCGCACGCCTTCGAGCATTGCAGTGAATATTTCAAACGCTTCGCGCTTGTATTCCTGCTTCGGGTTCTTTTGCGCATAGCCGCGAAGATGAATGCCTTGACGCAGGTGGTCCATGTTCGACAGATGCTCCTTCCATTGCGTATCCAGAACCATGAGCATGACCGACTTCTCCACATCCCGGATGGCCTGACCCAGATTCTCAAAGCGGCTCTCATAATCGGCGACCGCGTCTGTTTCAATGCGCCCGAGTATGTCATCCTGGGTGAGATTCTTGTCAGCCACCCATTCGCCAATCGGCAGATTCAAGTTGAACATACGTTCAAGTTCCTTCGACAAGCCGTCAACTTCCCACTGTTCGTCAAGGCTGTCCGGAGGCGCATAGCTGTGGAATACGTGCCGGATGGCTTCCTTGCGTACCGTTTCGACCATTTCGGATATATCGCTCGACTCCATCAGCTGACTGCGCTGCTCATACACCACTTTGCGCTGCTCGTTCGCCACATCGTCGTATTCCAGGAGCTGCTTTCGAATGTCGAAGTTTCGTCCTTCGACTTTCTTTTGCGCGTTCTCGATCGCCTTGGACACCCAGTTGTGCTCAATCGCCTCGTCTTCCTCCATGCCGAGCTTTTCCATTAGGCCGGCGACTTTCTCCGACGCGAAAATACGCAGCAGATTGTCTTCCAGGGACAAGTAGAAGCGGCTCGATCCCGGATCCCCCTGCCGCCCGGAACGGCCTCTTAGCTGATTGTCGACACGGCGCGACTCGTTTCGCTCAGTACTGAGGACATGCAGTCCGCCTGCAGCGACCACTGTGTCGTGCCGCTGCTGCCAGTCGGCCTTGATCCTGTCCATTTCCTCCTGCGAGGCGTCACCCGCTTCGGCCTGCTCCATTTCCAAATTGCCGCCGAGCACAATGTCGGTTCCGCGTCCGGCCATGTTGGTTGCGATGGTGACGGTCCCTGGACGTCCGGCCTCGGCAACAATCTTTGCCTCGCGCTCGTGCTGCTTTGCATTCAGAACCTGGTGCGCGACGCCTGCCTTGTTCAGCAGAACAGAAAGGAATTCCGACGTCTCAATGGTTGCCGTGCCAACCAGCACAGGCTGTTTCCTGTCGACGCATTCGCGAATTCCAGCCACTATGGCTCTGAACTTTTCCTCCGATGTGCGGTACACCAGATCAGGCATGTCATCGCGGACCATCGGCTGGTCGGTCGGTATCACCACGACCTCCAGAGCGTAGATCTGCTGAAACTCCTCGGCTTCGGTATCGGCGGTTCCGGTCATCCCCGCCAGTCGGTCGTAAAGCCTGAAATAGTTCTGAAACGTAATCGATGCCAGAGTCTGATTTTCACGCTGAATCTTCACTCCCTCCTTGGCCTCGACCGCCTGATGCAGTCCGTCGGACCATCGCCGTCCAGGCATCATCCGGCCCGTGAATTCGTCAACGATGACAATTTGACCGTTATTGACGATATAGTCGACATCGCGCTGAAACAGCGCATGGGCCTTCAGTCCCGCCTGCACATGGTGCAGCAGCGTGATATTCGTAAAATCATACAGGCTGCCTCCTTCGTCGAGCAATCCGTTTGCCACCAGCAGCGATTCGGCACGCTCATAGCCGTCGTCGGTCAAAAAGACTTGGCGCGCCTTTTCGTCAACGCTGAAATCGCCCGGGCCGTCTTCCTCCATCTGGCGATCAAGCATCGGGATGATCCGGTCAATGTCGTGATACAGCTGCGTGCTTTGCTCAGCGGCTCCGGAAATGATCAAAGGCGTGCGTGCCTCGTCAATCAGAATCGAGTCGACCTCGTCGACAATGGCGTACGTGAGCGCACCCTGAGCGCGCTGCTCCGGCTTAAATGCCATGTTGTCACGCAAATAATCGAAGCCGAATTCATTGTTGGTTCCGTAGACGACGTCGCAGGCATACGCTGCGCGCTTGTCCTCAGGCGACTGATTGGGGACTACGACGCCGACAGTGATGCCCAGAAAGCTGTAGATCGCGCCCATCCACTCGGCATCTCGACGGGCGAGGTAGTCGTTGACCGTCACCACATGCACCGAATGGCCGGCGAGCGCATTCAAGTAGACCGGCAAGGTTGCTGCCAGCGTCTTGCCCTCTCCGGTGCGCATTTCGGCGATTTTTCCGCGATGCAGTACTACTGCGCCGATCAGTTGCACATCGAAGTGGCGCATCTGAAGCGTACGCTGCGACGCTTCGCGCACCACTGCAAAAGCCTCGGGCAGCACGTCGTCCACCGGCGTTCCGTCGGCGATCTTGCGGCGAAGCTCCGGCGTCTTGGCCGCAAGCGCCTCGTCAGACAGCGCCTGCATCGCAGGCTCCAATCGATTGATGACATCGACAATTTTCGATATCTCGCGCAACAGCCTGGCATTGCGGCTGCCGAACACCTGAGTCAGCATCTTGTTAAGCTTCAAAACGATACCACCTGTCACCCTTGCCTTGGCGCTAAACAGACCCGGTGCCGCAGTCACCGCTGCCGCACCTTTCAATCCTTCGGCTCACTTTGCTTGCCGCTAGCGGTCAAATTAGAACAGCCATCCTATATTCAAGTCGTAGCGGATTGCCTATAATCAATAGGCAAAGGAATATTTTTTACGCAAAGATTCAGTCAGCCTCAATTCCATACGGCTTTCAGCCGCACCTTGCCCCTTGTTTACGAAAATCACATCGCTGCTTGAAGACATCAGCCTGCCGGCTCCTCAGGAAGCCCCCATCTACCGGCACTGGGCCGATTCCGCCGGAGCGCAGATTGCCAAGCATACGCTTCATCTGGAATTTAGCGATACAACCTTGAATGTCGTGGTCGACTCCCCTACCTGGGCTCACCAGCTGATTCACAAGCAACAGTCTATCGCCGACAGCATGAAGAATCGGGGCTATCATAATCTAAGCGGCATCTCGATTCGAGTGAAAATTCCGGCCTCGCCCAGGCCGGTGGCGCAGCAAACCGGCGCCAGGCAGGGGAAAGACAGAAAGGTGAGTCCGGAGATGCTTGATTTATTTGAGAAATGTGCTGGAAAATCCGCCTCTGACGAAGTAGCGGCGGCATTCAAGAAACTAAGCAAGCTGAACCTGAGCGATTAGCCGAAACCGGCGCGAACGCAGCAAACTCGCGCCGCTGCAGCCCGGCTAGGCCGGGCAAAGCATCAGGCGGTCGCCGGCAACGGGCGAATCATGGTCTTGGGCATGTCCACATAGTTGTCGAACTCGACGAAATCCCAGGCCGATTCATCCGCATGCAAAGCTTGCAGCAGTCTGTTGTTCAGATGATGTCCCGACTTGTAGGCGGAGAACGCCCCGATCAGCGGATATCCGAGAAGATAGATATCACCGATCGCGTCAAGAATCTTGTGCTTGACGAACTCGTCGGTATAGCGCAGACCTTCGTCGTTGAGTATGTGAAATCCATCCATGACAATGGCATTCTGCATGCTTCCGCCCTGTGCGAATCCTGCTTCCTGCAAAGTCTCAAGATCTGCCATGAACCCGAATGTGCGTGCACGGCTAATCTCGCGAACAAAAGATGTGTGCGCAAAATCAACCACCAGCCCCTGAGTCGAGCATTGCATTACCGGGTGGTCAAAATCAATGTCGAATGAAATCTTGAAACCGTCGTATGGCTCAAACTTGACCCATTTTTCGCGGTCCCGAACGACAATCGTCTTCTTGATGCGTATAAACTTTTTCGATCCTGCCTGCGCATCGATGCCCGCAGACTGAATCAGGAATACAAACGGCCCTGCGCTGCCATCCATAATCGGCACTTCGCCATTCGAAACATCGACATAGGCGTTGTCGACCCCAAGTCCGGCAAATACAGACATCAAGTGTTCAACGGTCGACACTTTCGCTCCGTCTTTCTCCAGAGTCGTAGAAAGGCGAGTGTCGCTCACATACTCGATTCTCGCGGGAATCTCGACAATCGGGTCCAAGTCGACTCTGCGAAACACGATGCCCGTGTTCAGTGGAGCCGGACGAAGTGTCAAATAGATCTTAACACCGGTGTGGAGCCCCACTCCGGTACCTTTAATCACGTTGGTCAGTGTTCTTTGGCTAATCATGCTCCATCAATGTCACTCTATATCTCAAAAATTATGGCAGTAAATCAATAATCCCCAAGTAGAACTTGATCCCTTAAGACCCATCCGCTTCTAATTATTCGATTTCTTTTTTTAATTCCTGCCTGCGCGTCGATTCCGTCAATTCGCGAAGACCGCAACGTGCTTCTCCCAGATTGTATCAAATTGACGTCCTCTAAATGTTCCGCTTCTCGTACCGGCGTCTTCCATCAAATTAAAACAATTTATCCATTGTACACCATAATCTTGCAATGTTTGTCAAATGTGATTAATTTTATGGCTATGCGCTTACCCTGTGCCGATAAATTGCAACATATGCGCAACAATCCTTCAACCATGCGATTGCTTGCGTACAGCAAGCAAAGATGACGCCGATTCTGAGCATATTACCAGTTTGCGTAGTTTCTTTCCTGCTTTCGTAAAATGGCCGGCCGATTGGAATTGGTGAACACATCGACGCCTGGTTCGTCCGCAGGTACCGGATTGGGGGCGAACACATCGACGCTGTCGGTTTCGTTCCCAAGTCCGGTCGCGACGATTGTAACGCGTATTTCGTCTCCAAGCGTATCATCGAACACCTGCCCGGTGATCACGGTTGCATCTTCGGACACAACGCTATTGATCAATTGTCCGATCTGGTAGAACTCCTCGATCGACATGTCGGAGCTAGCGGTAATGTTGATCAGCAGGCCCTTTGCATCAGACACATCGACATTGGTCAGCAACGGATTTGCGATCGCATTCTGCGCGGCGCGCAGCGCCCGGCCTTCGCCGCTCGCAGAACCGGTTCCCATCATCGCCGGTCCGGCTTCGGACATGACGGTTCTAACGTCGGCAAAGTCGACATTGATATGTCCGGGCCGCAGCACCAGTTCGGCGATTCCTTGCACTGCGTTGAGCAGAACGTCGTTAACCTTGGCATAGGCATCCTTGATCGACAGGTTCTCGCACTGATCCAGCAGCTTTTCGTTTGGAATCGTAATCAGGGAATCAACCTTGGACCTCAGATCCTCCAGACCCGTATGGGCCGATGTCATGCGCTTGCGTCCTTCGAATTGAAACGGCGTCGTAACAACCGCGACGACGAGCACATCCTTGTTAGCCTCCTTGACCGCACCGGAAATTATCGGAGCAGCTCCGGTGCCGGTGCCTCCGCCCATTCCCGCGGTAATGAAAATCATGTCCGCATCCTGAAGTTCACCGATGAACAATTCCCTGTCGTCCATCGCTGCGCGCTTGCCGACTTCCGGGTCCGCGCCCGCGCCCAGACCCCGGGTCAGATCGGTACCGAATTCAAGCTTGGTATCCGCCTTGCTGCGCGAAAGCGCCTGCTGGTCGGTATTCGCCACGTAGAATTCAACTCCTTCGATCTGGTTGTTCACCATGTGGTCGACAGTGTTGCTCCCGCCGCCGCCGACTCCAATTACCTTGATCGTCGCCTGCTGTGCGACCGAGGTCACAGGCGTTAGTACATACTTGTTTGCTACTGCTTTCATTTTTATCTATCCTGCCAATGGTGTGTTATGTCAATTCAGTTCATATGGGTGACGGTTCAATGGATGGGTCCTAGCTTTCGCTCCTGGCGGCAGCGTTGTCGAATGCCGAAGACTCAAGCCCTGCCTGCCTGCCGAAGTTTCTAATGTAGTCAAGCAGTCGGCCGGCCGAGCGAGGCTCATAATCTTCGCCGGCATCCTCGCGGCGGGCATCGAAATTTCGACTTTCGACTCCGATCTGGCACAGCCCTACCACTGTCGCAAAGCTTGGATGATGCACCACTTCACTCAGCGCGGACCCGTAGCGCGGCGTTCCGGCACGTGCCGGCGTGCCGAAAATTTCCTCAGCCAGATTCAGCATTCCGTTCATTCGCGCTCCGCCCCCGGCAAACACGAGCCCGGACCCGATTGACTGAAGAAACCCGCTGCGCTCCAGATCCGCCCTGATGTACTGGAATAGCTCCTCTATCCGAGGCTCGGTCACCTCGGCAAGTTCGCGCAGGCTGATGGTGCGGGCAGCTCGATCGCTGGTCTCTGCGATTTCGACCGCATCGTTGATGTCGATCGACTGAGTGTGCGCGCTACCATATCTGCGCTTGAGTTTTTCGGCGGTCCCCGACGAGGTTCGCATCGTGATTGCGATGTCCCGGGTCACCTGGGCTCCTGCAATCGGGATCACTGCCGAGTGGCGAATCGCGCCTTCGTAGAACACCGCCAGATCGGTCGTGCCTTCGCCGATGTCCAGCAGACAGACTCCGAGTTCCTTTTCGTCATCAGACAGCACGGACTTGCCGGTGGCGATGGAATTGAGCACCACCGACTCGACTTCGAGGTCGCATTGGTTGATGCATTTGAGCAAATTCTGCAACGTGCTGGCCTTGCCGGCAATGATGTGAACATTCGCCTCCAGGCGGCTGCCGCACATGCCGATCGGATCCGGTATCCCCTCCAGGTCGTCGACTGTGTACGACTGCGGCAGAACGTGAATGACCTTTTCATTTGCCGCAATCGAGACCGACTGTGCGGACTCGATCACGCCCCTGATGTCCTCGACTTCAATTTCTTCGGAGCGCACCGATATCGAACCGGACGAGTTGTAGCTTTTCACGTGCGCTCCGGTGATTCCAGCGAACACTCTGTCAATCCGGCACCCGGCCATCTGTTCGGCATCGTCGACAGCGGCCTTGATCGAAGCCACAGTCTGCTCAATGTTCGAGACCATGCCCTTTTTCATGCCGATGCTGTCGGACTGTCCAACGCCGATGATTTCCAGCTTTCCTGAGGGATAATGCTCGCATATCACCGCGCGCACCTTCGAGGTGCCCACATCAAGCCCCGCAACTATTTGTATTTCCTTGCTCTTCATATTCACTTTCCTCTCTATGCAATCACGATTTGCTCATTTCAATGCTGGGCACGTCCAACTCTGGACGATTCTTCCAGCGGACCGCCACCCCGTCGGGATGGCGCATGTCTACGCTTGCGATTGACGCGCCATGGCGCGCCAGCACATCCTGCAGCCGCGTCAGGCGGGCCACGTTCGAATCCGGCTCGATACTTCCGAGAATCACCCGTACCAGTCGGGGCTGAATTTTTTCATCCACCTGCGCCGCATCCTCATTTGCCGACGGCATCTGCTCCGCCTCGATTTCTAGCTCCCAGCTTCCCCGGCCTGATCTGGACATCGACTTGATTTTCAACGATGCGCTGTCGAGCAGACCCTGCCAGTCGCTGAATTTGTCCAGCATTTCGCCTGCGGCTGAATCAGGGCCGCCGAAGCTCGGCAGATTACGGTTTTCGTAATCGGGGATTACGACCGGATTTCCGCCATCGTCGAGCCAGAAATCATTATTCCAACGTGCGCTGATTACGCGTTCGTGGACATCGATTTCGAGTGTTCCTGTACGCCATCGTCGCCGCACCGTCGCATCGGCAACCCATGGCACTGTTTGAGCCGCCTGCGCCACAGCGACCAGATCGATGCGGAAAATATTGCTTGATGCCACCGCAGCGATCGCTTCGCGCACATGATTCGGCTGCGCATTCTCGGTACCGTGAACCTCGATGCTCACCAGTGGAAACCGGTGCGGCTGAAACAGGTAGTCCACGCCGAAGCCGACAAGACTCATCGCAAAAAGCGAAGCCGCAAAAAGTCCGGTGCGAACACGATGGCCGCTTGAAGAATCCGACAGGGCCGGCGATTCGTCCTCGACCGGCGAACCGCCGATCGTCTGACTCAGCCACAGTTCGTTGTTAATCGGGTACATCGTATTCATGATGCCGCCTTCGCTGCGTTTCCGATAATGCTCACTTCCGGAGTCAACTCAATCCCGTGCGCGGACCGGACTCTCTTCCTGATCAGATCAATCAGACTCTCAATTTCCGCAGCGGTCGCATTGCCGGGATTTTCAATGAAGTTGGCATGCTTGGGCGAAACCCGGGCGTTTCCGATCGAATGGCCTTTCAGACCCGCGGACTCCACTAGGCGGGCTGCAAAGTCATCCGGCGGATTGCGGAATACCGATCCGGCATTCGAGGTCTGGACCGGCTGAGTCGACGAGCGCTGGCGCAGCAGCCTGGTGATCGCCTTTTTTCCAAAATCCGCATCGCAGGGACTGAGCTGGAACATCGCGCCGACATACCACTCGCTTTCCGGAGTCTGCGCGAACCGGTAGCCGAATTCAACTTGAGACGACATCAGTCTGCGGCGCGCGCTGGTTCGGCTGATAGTTTCGACATAGCTGACTATGTCCCAGGTTTCGCTTCCGAAGCACCCGGCATTCATGGCCAAGGCTCCGCCTACCGTGCCCGGAATCCCGACTAGGAATTCAGCGCCGCACAGCGAGCGCTTGACGGCATATCTGGCCACCTTCGCTCCAGGCACGCCAGCCTGGGCGTAGATACCGTCATTGCCGCATGCGCGCAATTCGCCCAGCCCTTTCAGAGTGTGGATTACAGCGCCCGAAAAACCGCCGTCGCGAACCAGCAGATTGCTGCCCAGGCCGCACCATGCGAGAGGCATCTCCGCGGGTATCCGCTGGAGAAACATCCCAAGATCATCCACCCCGGCGGGTGTGTAGAACCACTTCGCCGGACCGCCGACGCGCCAGCTCGTATGCTTGCTCATCGGCTCGTCGCGCCGCAGTTCGCCCTTAAGACCCTGAGTCGAAAATTCCAGGCTGTCGATATCGCTTGCATTCATGGCTCTACGAACCCATCGCCTCCATGCAGTGTTCCACGATCAGATCGGTCGCGTCCACCTTGGCCAGCGCCTTGAGCCGTTCAGACATGGCTTCGGCAAGGGATCTGTCGTGCGCAAAATTCCGCAATCTTTCTTCGATGCGTCCTGCCGTCCGGTCATTTTCTTCAACCAGATACGCGCAGTCGCGCTGAACGAAGAATTCGGCATTGGTTCTTTGATGGTCGCGTGCGGCATGCGGATACGGCACTAGAATTGCGGGGATGCCCATCGCAGCCAGTTCGGCCATGGTGAGCGCGCCGGACCTGGAAACGACGACGTCCGCCCACGCATATGCCGACGCCATGTCTTCGATGAATTCATATGCCTGCGCCTGGACGCCGAGTTCGTTATAGGCGCCCTGTACGGAATCAAGGCTGCCGCGTCCGGTCTGGTGGATGACGTGCGGGCGTTGATCCGGCTCGATGCCGGCAATTGCGGCAGGCACATTTTCATTCAGGGCCCGCGCACCCTGGCTGCCGCCGATAACGAGCACTTTCAATGGTCCGTCGCCGGTGCGACCGACATCGGACCGAACTTGCGCCGCAGCGGCAATTTCCTTTCGTACCGGATTGCCGACACATACGGGGCTGCCTTTAAGGTTCGTATCCGGATAGCCGGTCAGAATGCGGCTTGAAACGCATGCCAGCACACGATTGGCCAGCCCGGCAATCGTATTCGATTCGTGAATCACAAGGGGGCGCCGCAGCAGCCAGCCTGCCAGACCGGCCGGAGCGCACACATATCCGCCGACTCCGAGCAATGCATCCGGTCGGCGGCGCAAAATGACGGCCATCGACTGAATCACCGAAAGAGTCATCCAAAACGGCAGCGCCAGCCAGCGCAGCGGGCCTGCACCCCAGACCTTTGTCATCGAAATGGCATCGAATTCGAATCCCGATTTTCTCGCCAATTCGTCCTCCAGCCCATCTCGAACGCCCAGCCAGCTGACAGATACACCCTTGCTGCGAAGCTCATCGGCAACCGCAAGCGCGACAAAAATGTGACCGCCCGTTCCCCCAGCCATGACTATCATCGAATTCATGCCTCGCCGCGATAGCGCGCTTCGCGCTCGATAGCGAGTACGATGCCGATCGCCGCCGAATATGCGACAATGCTCGTCCCGCCGATGCTCATGAACGGCAGCGCCAATCCCTTGGTCGGCAGCAGTCCCGTATTCACGCCCATGTTGATGAGCGCCGCAAGAGCCAGAAGAAGTCCAATCCCCTGGGCAAGGGTTGCTCCAAAGTGATCGCCTTTCGCCCGCGCCTTCCAAGACACCTGAAAGATCCGCCACACAAGCGTCGCAAACACGAGCACGACCAGTGCAATGCCCGCAAACCCGAACTCTTCGGCGATGATTGCCAGCAGAAAATCGCTGCCCGCGTGAGGCAGATAGAACAGTTTTTGAACGCTTGTCCCGATTCCGGTGCCCAGAAGCTCGCCGCGGCCAAAGGCAATGAGAGACTGGGTCAGCTGATAGCCGTTGCCCCATGGGTCGGCCCAGGGGTTGATGAACGATGTCAGCCGGACAAGGCGGTACGGCTCAGTGACGATGAGTATGGTCAGCGCAATCAGGCCGACAGCGGCGATTGCTGCGATGTGCGCCTTGCGCACTCCGCTGAGAAAGAGCATCGTCACGGCGGTGAAGCCGATGACGAACGCGCTGCCAAGATCCGGTTCGAGCAGCAGGAGCACTGCCGAAACGACGGCAAGGATTACGACCGCAAACGGAAAATTCCGCAAGCCCCCGGCGTACGGCCGATATCCCGGACGTGTCAAATGCCAGGCGACAAAAATCACGATTCCCAGCTCGGAGATTTCCGAAGGCTGAAGCCGCAATCCAAAAACAGTCAGCCATCTGCGACTGCCGTTGAGCTCAATGCCGATCCCGGGGATTACGACGAGCACCAGCGCAGCGATCGAAACCGCAAGCAGTACAGGCGCCAGGCGGCGCAGAAGCCTTGTCGGCACCGTTGACATCGTCAGCATCGTACCCAGGCTAAGCAGAATATAGAGAATCTGTTTGCGCAAATAGTAGAATGCGTCCGCCTGCTCATAGGCCTGCGCGATCGTCGCCGAAAAAACAGCAATCGCGCCGACCGCAATGAGCGATAGGTACGCGGCCAGCACGAACGGATCGAAAAACCGCCCGCTTGCCGCCGGCGCCTCAGGCGTAGCGTGACTCCGAACTGGACTGACTGCGTTCATGAATAGTGGTTCTTTACCGCCTTGGCGAATACTTGACCGCGAAATACGTGGTCGATGAACATGTCAAACGGCTCGCAGCCCGGGCTGAAGACGACATCATCTCCGTTTCTTGCCATCTGCGCTGCCACCGCCACCGCGTCGAAAATGTTCTCCACATACGCCGAATCGGCATATTTCTTGACCGATTTGCGAATCTGGCTGCCGTCGCGGCCGAAAAGGACACACCCTCTAAGATTTCCATTGACCTTTTTTGCGAGCTCAGAGAAATCGGCACCGCGGCTGACACCGCCCGCAATCAGGACAACCGGATTCGGGCTTGACTGAACGGCGGCAATCGACGCATTCAGATTGGTTGACTTTGAGTCGTTGATCCAGCGAACTCCGTCGTGGTACGAACCGATTTGCGAACAGCAGTACGGCAGTCCCTGATAATTCCGGATCAGCGCTGCAGAATCTTGCGCGCTGCGCCCGAGCGACTGAAGAATTGCGATCGCCGCGAGTATGTTGAGTTCATTATGCGATCCGTTAACAGCGAACTGGGTCACATCGGCCAGGCGCCGATTCCCTCGAACAAGCCAGCGGGTGCCGTCTTGCTCGGCGATGCCGTAGTCGCTGTCGCGCTCCGGCGCACCAGCTCCGAAACGGATGCACTCGCCACCGGCCTTGAGGGATGCGGCAAGCGCGTCATCACGATTGACCACGATCGTCTTGGCGGTGCGGAATACGCGGCGCAAGTCAGATTCATGCGATTTCAGATCGCTATCGCTGCCCAGGTCTTGCGCAGCATTCAAAAACGCCGCCACATCGCACGACAGCGAGCGCGTTTGAGCCAGCATCGACAGCGATGACGCTTCCACCAGATATGCATCGGGGTCGGCTCCCGAAAGCATGTCAAGCACCGGCACGCTCGACGTGCCTCCAAGCCTGACCCGGCCGTCGGTGCGCACAATCACATCCTTGACCATGTCAAGAACGGTCGACTTGCCATTGGCGCCGGCAACGAGAGCCACCGGCGCGGTGCGACCGAGTGCAAACAGTTCCAGACTGCTCACCACTTCGCATCCGTACTGTCTGGCCTGCTGCGCGATCCGCTCATCGCTAACCGCGTTACCGGTCAGGACAACCACGTCGGCATCCATGAACACCCGAGGCTGAGTCGCTCCCTTGAATAGGGTGACGCCGGGCAGTTCCGATTGCAAGACGCGCTGCAATGGCGGAGACTGCCGAGTATCGGCAATCTCGACGTTGTAGCCTTCGCCAACCAGATAAGCAGCGCAGCTCAGCCCAGTCTTGTTCAGACCGATGACAACAGCATTGGCCGCATAGTGATCGTGATACTGCATCAATTGTGCCGCTTCCATCGTGTAATCCTCCGCAATTTAGCTTGATTCCATGCTTATCTGATTTTTAGTGTCGCAAGCCCGGCGAGAACGAATACCAGGCTGAAGATCCAGAATCGGACGACGATTTTCGATTCGGGCCATCCTTTGAGTTCGAAATGGTGATGGATCGGAGACATCAGCCAGACACGCCGACCCAGCAGCTTGTATGACGCCACCTGAAGTATCACCGACATGGTCTCGATGACAAATATCCCGCACATGATGAACAGCACGATTTCCTGACGCACCATGACTGCGATGATTCCAATCACTGCGCCAAGCGACAGTGCGCCGACATCTCCCATGAAAATTTGCGCCGGATAGCAGTTGTAGAACAGGAATGCAAGTCCGCCGCCGACGAGCCCTGCGCACACGATCACCAACTCGCCGGCGCCCTCGATGTAGGGGATGGCAAGATAGCTTGCGAATTGCGCATGTCCCGTGACATAGCTGAAAATCGCAAAGCCGGCCGCGATCATTACGATCGGCAGCGTCGCCAGTCCGTCCAGTCCGTCGGTCAAATTCACGGCGTTGCTGGCAGAAACCAGGACCAGCGCAGTGATCGGGACAAACAGAAGTCCGGCCGCAAAAACGACGTCCTTGAGTACCGGCACGATATAGTCCGTCTGAATCGGCGCGGTCGACGTCTGATGCACGACAACAGCGATGATCAGCCCGGCCGCGGTCTGCAATCCGAATTTCTGACGTGCGCTCAGCCCCTTGGAATTCTGATGCCTTATCTTCAGATAGTCGTCGGTGAATCCTATCGCGGCAAACAGGAACAGCGTGGTCATGACAATCCAGACAAAGCGAGATCCCAGGTCTGCCCAAAGCAGGGTCGAAACCGCGACGCAAAACAGGATCAGCAGGCCGCCCATGGTCGGGGTGCCGCTTTTGTTCGCATGAAACGGAACATCGTCCTCGCGTATGACCTGGCCGATTTGAAATTGCTCGAGCAGGCGAATGATTTTCGGTCCCAGCATTATGCCGATCGCAAGGGCGGTCAATACGCTGCAGATTCCTCGGAATGTGAGGTAGCTGAAAACGTTCAGCCAGGAAATCCTGTCCACCAGCGAGAGAAACAGATCGGTCAGCATGACGAATCTCCCTTCGCGCTTATCAGATGCTGAACGATGATGTCCATGCGCATTCCGCGGGACCCTTTTACCAGGATCCTTGTTTCCGGGCTGATGTCCATTCGAAGATCGTCGACGATTTGCCGGTGATCGAGGTAGTGGCGCGCCCCCCGGCCGAATTCTTGTGCGGCGTGACAGCTCAATTCTCCCAGCGCATAGAAGCGGCCAATGCCTAGTTCGCGCGCGTGCCTTCCTGCCTGCCTGTGCAGGGATTCGGCGTCGTCGCCAAGTTCGAGCATGTCGCCGAGCACCACGCGCCGGTCTCCTCCCATGTCTGACAGGACCTGCAATCCAGCCGATAGCGATGCCGGATTGGCATTGTAGGAATCATCCAGCAGATCGCCGCCCGCAAAATGCCGGACCAGCCTGAGCCGGCCGGACACCGGCTGCACTGATTCGAGCCCTTCGCAAACGTCGTTCAAATCTGCGCCGGCAGCTATTGAAGCCGCGGTTGCAGCCAAGGCATTGGCCGCATTGTGAGCACCCGGAAGCTGCAATCGCACCTGCAATTGACCAAGCGGGGTTTTCATGCGTACCGTGCTCGCGTTTCCTTCGCGCTCGCATTTTCCTGTCACATCCGCTGCGCCGGCGAACCCGAACGTCACGACCTTGCGATCCGAAGCCGCATCGCGGAACAGTTCGAAATGCGGGTCATCGGCATTGATCACGCAGGTGCCGCCGGGTCCGAGGCCGCGCACGATGCTCGCCTTTTCGACTGCGACCTGGCGTACTGAGCGCAGGTTCAAAAGATGCGCCTGGCTTGCATTGGTGATCACAGCAATCGTCGGTGCGGCGATCTTGCTCAGCTGCTCGATCTCTCCGAACTGATTCATACCGATTTCCACTGCCGCAAACCGATCGTCGGAGCCAAGCTTGAGCAGCGACAAGGGCAACCCGATCGAATTGTTGAAATTTCCCGGCGAAACAAGCGTTTTTCCGCGAATGGCGAGAATTGCGCCGATCATGGTCTTCACTGTCGTCTTTCCGTTTGAGCCGGTCACCGCGACAACTGGCAAGTCGAACTTGCGTCGCCAATTCGCTGCGAGCATGCCCAGGGAGGATTCGGTATCGCTGACAACCACTTGTGCGGTCGCGTCGTCTGTCGGCGTATCGACCAAGGCGGCGGCTGCGCCCTTTTCGATCGCGGCGCGGACAAATTCGTGGCCGTTGAACCGCTCGCCGCGAAGCGCCACAAACAGTTCTCCGCCGTGAACAGACCTCGAATCTGTAGTCACGCTCGCTACCGCGGCATCGGGACCGATCCGATAGCCTCCGACCGACTGTTCAACGAAGCTCATGTTCATCATGCAGCGCTCTCCAATGCATCCTTGACGACTTCGCGATCATCAAACGGCAATGCCGTTTCGCCGTAGATCTGGGATGCTTCGTGCCCTTTGCCTGCAACCAGCACGATGTCGCGCGGCCCGGCATTGGAGATTGCGAAGCGGATCGCCTTGGCGCGGTTGTGCTCAACATTCGGCCTTGCCTTCATGCCCGCCAGTATTTGCTTCACAATTTTTGCCGGCTCCTCGTTTCGCGGATTGTCGTCGGTAATCACAACCTGGTCGGCAAGCTGTTCGGCGACAATGCCCATTTTTTTGCGCTTGCCTTCGTCCCGGTCACCGCCGCAACCGAAAACGCACCAAAGCTCGCCCTCGGTCAATTCGCGCAAGCTTGCCAGCGAAGCGCTCAGCGCATCGGCGGTGTGCGCGAAGTCGACAAATACGCGGGGCGCCGCCCGGCGGTCCACGCAAACGCGCTGCAGACGGCCCGGCGCAGACACCAGACCTGACAGGGAGCGACTGATCTCGGAAGCGTCGCAGCCAAGAGAGTAGAGAATTCCGGCAGCTGCGGCGATGTTCATCGCATTGACCCTGCCGACAAGGCGGCTGCGTATGGTGATGCTCGAGGGAGTTGCGGGCAGTTTCAAATCGACTTCCAAATGATCGACGGCCGTGCGCACTCCGGCGATTTCAATATCCTTGAACTGGTTTGCGCCAGTGCCGCCTAATTGGCCCGAATCGCCGGACATGGCGGTTCCGTAGGTAATCGTTCGCGAAGATTTCATCAGACCGCTGTTGAGCATGCGCACCGCACGCTGCTGATCGGCATTGACCACCGCCGCACTCGATCGGGATTGTTCAAACAGAGCGCGCTTGGCGCCCCAGTATTCGTCCTCGTCCGCGTGATAGTCAAGATGGTCGCTGGCAATGTTTGTAAGTGCGACCGTATGAAACTGCGTGCCGGCGGCGCGATGCTGCGCCAGTCCGTGGGAGGAGACCTCCATGCATGCGAATCGGTCTCCGCGTTCGGCGTATTTCGCAAGCTGCGACTGAATTTCGATCGCATCCGGCGTGGTGATTGCGCCTGATTCAATGCTGCCGGGATACCCGGTGCCCAGAGTGCCAATCATGCCGCACGGGCGTCCGAGCGACTGCAATGCGCTGGCGCACAGCCATGCCACTGTTGTCTTGCCGTTGGTCCCTGTAATTCCGACCACCTTTAACTTTTGCGACGGGTGATCAAAGAAGCGCGACGCGATGCATCCTGCCTGGCTGCGAAGATCGCGAACGTGCAAATGCGGCACTTGCGGGTGTACGATTCGGTTCGCGTAGTCGCCGGATTCGTACAATACGGCGCATGCTCCGGCACGTATGGCATCGGCGATGTAGTCGTGACCGTCGAGCGTGTACCCGACAATCGCAAGGAACAGGCTGCCCGGGACGACTTTTCGGCTGTCAAGACAGATGTCTCTTACCGTCACCGCGGGAGCAAAACGCTGAATTTCCGGCACATCAGGCAGCAAATCACGAAGCGCAACGTGTCCGCGTTGCATTTCAGCATATTGAGTCATCGCCGCTTCCATGGCTAGCTATTGCGCGCGATCTTTTGCAGATCGTCGAACGGCTGGTTCAAGATTCGAAGCGATTCACTGACCACGTCGCGAAACACCGGCGCCGCCACGACACCGCCGTAGTGCGATTCGGACTGAGGGTCGTCGACAACTACGACCATGGCAAGCCGCGGATTCGACGCAGGAGCGAATCCTGCGTAGATCGCAACGTGGTGCTCGGAACTGTACTTGCCGTCAATCAGCTTCTGAATCGTCGCAGTCTTGCCCGCCACCTTGTAGAGCGGCATCTTCGCGCGCCTGGCGGTGCCGGTAATCAGGGAAGTGCGCTCCAAAAGCCGGTTCATCGTGCGCGCAAGACCCGGGTCGATCGCCAGGGTTCCTATCTTGCCCGCGTTCCCGTCCTTGAGCAAGGTCAGCGGCATCAGCGTTCCCTCGTTGGCAAAGGCGGCGTAGGCCTGAACCGTCTGCAGCGCCGAAACCGCAAAGCCGTACCCGTAGGCAAGCGATGCGTGCTCCGATTCTCTCCACACATCGCGGCTTGGAAAAAGACCGGCGTGCTCTCCCGGCATCAGATTCTGCGTACGGGCGCCGAACCCGAACCGCCTGTAGTAGTCAAGCAATTCGTTCGGCGGAATTTCAAGGCCGATCTTGACCATTGCGACATTGCTGCTGCGCATGACGACATCGGCCACGCTGAGGGTTCCGAAATTTCGAATGTCATCAACCCGGTATCCGTCAATCTTGATCGTGCCGGGAGATGTGTCAATCAAGGTGTCAGGAGTGACGATGCTGTCCTCAATCGCCTTGGCGATCACAAACGGCTTGATGATCGATCCTGGCTCGAACAGATCGGTTGCAGCGCGATTGCGGGTAATCGTTCCGTCGTTTCTTCGATGGGGGTTGAAACCCGGAACCGTCGCAATCGCCATGATTTCTCCGGTCGCAGGATCGACAACGACGCCTGTGGCATGCGCCGCCTTGGAATCATTCAGCGCCTGAATCAGTCGACTATGCAGTATTTGCTGAATGCGCACATCGATGCTGAGTCGCACATCGCGGCCATCTTCCACACTTCTGATTTGGGCAATCTTTTCGACTGTTCGCCCGCGACTGTCGTTGATTACGCGATTCAGTCCGGAGGTACCTTGGAGCGTTCCGTTCAACATCAGTTCGACGCCCTCGAGACCCACATCGTCGATATCCGTGAATCCCAGCACGCTGCTGGTCTGATTGGCATTCGGATAAAAGCGCCGATACTCGCGGACCAGCGACACGCCCGGAATTTCAAGCGACATGACCCGCGCAGAATGGGACGGATTCAGCTGACGCTTGAGCAGGATTCCCTTGCGCTTCAGCTCAAGACCGTTGTCGACCGCCTGCTGCAGCTCTGCGTACGTCGTGTCGAGCACTGCGGCCAGGGCCGGAAACATGCCGCGATGATCCTTGAGGATGTCTGGTACGCCGAGAACCGAATCGACCGGTGTGCTGATCGCCAGAATCTTACCGTTGCGGTCCTGCAAGAGTCCGCGGCTGGCAGCGATCGTCTGATTTCGTACAAACCGCGCCGCCCCTTCGTCCTGCAGCCGGTCATTGACCACCAGCTGCAAATAGGCAGCCCGTGCGGCAACCAGGGCGAAGCCCGCCATGAGAATCAGGACGATCGCGGCCTCGCGATAGCTGATGCGATAGCGATTGGCGCTCAACTGCCCGCCCCCCGGGTTGGCGCTGGCGGCAAAGCCGGCGCAAGCAGGCTGATTTCGTTCGGCGCGCTCATATTTAGATTGGACTCGGCCCAGCCTTTCAGGTGAACCCGTCCGGAAAATGCTTCGCGCTCAAGCAGCAGTTGACGCCACTTTAGGTTGAGCTCGTCGCGCTTGTCGTAGGCCGTCTGAAGATCGGTAAAGGTCGCCCTGTTCTCGTGACGCACCCAGACAATGCACACCGCAGTCGCAAAGCACGCAGCGATCGCGATAAATCCCAGCATTCGGCTCATGACCCGCTCCCGATGCGTTCAGCCACCCTCATTGTTGCGCTCCGGGCGCGGCGATTGGATGCAATCTCGGCAGCACAAGGACGCCGTGCCTTGCCGATGAGTTTCAGCGTCGGCGAATAATCGACGCTGGTAAAGGGAAGGTGCGCCGGTCCCGGAGAGCCGATTGATGCGGCACGCATAAACCGCTTCACCAGACGGTCTTCGACCGAGTGGAATGTAATCATGACCAGACGTCCGCCGTGCCCGAGCAGTTCGACGGATTGCTCGAGCAGACGGGTCAGTTCGCCGAGTTCTTCGTTGATTCGCATGCGGATGGCGAGAAAGGTTCGCGTTGCAGGATGCTTGTTGCGCTCGCGAACAGGAATGCACCCTTCGACCAGTTTCGCAAGATGCAAAGTGGTTCGAATCGGCGATTCGCCCCGGCTTGCCACCACCTTGCGCGCAATGCGCCTGGCGTAGCGCTCTTCGCCGAAGTTCTTGAGCACATGGCCGAGTTCGTGCTCCTCGACCGTTTCAAGCCATTGAGCTGCCGATATGCCTTCATCGCGATTCATGCGCATGTCGAGGGCTCCGGCCTTGGCGAAGCTAAACCCGCGTTCGGCATCGTCCAACTGCGGCGACGACACTCCCAGATCGGCGACAATACCGGAAATCGGCAATTGCGGCGCACGGGATCGAATTTCGGACTTAATTTTGGAAAATCGTGCATGAAGCGCGACGAATCTTTTTTCGCTGGCGAATTTCCGGCGTGCGGCGTCAATCGCCTGGGCATCGCAGTCAATGGCGAACAGCCGGCCGCTGCGGCCGAGGGCATCTAGAATCATTTGGGAGTGTCCGCCTCTGCCGAATGTCGCATCGACATATGCGCCGCTCGGATCGATCGCTAGCGCATCGATCGCTTCTTGAAGCATGACGGGGGTGTGCGTATTCAATTCCGGCACCTGGCTAATCTATGGACATTTGTTTCCGTTATTGTTCTAAATCCGCACTTAAGACGTTTCCCGGCTCCGGGATGATGGAAATTGTTAACTGAGCTGACTGAGTATCTCGTTGTACTTGTCCGGGTTATCGACCATGTCTTCCGTCATTTGCTGCTCTGCCCTGTCAAAGGCATCCTTGTCCCATATTTCAAATCGGTCGCCGTTTCCGACGAACAGGGCTCTCGTCTTGAGCCCCGATATCTCTCTAAGTTCCTTGGGAATCAGCATTCGGCCTGCGGCATCGATCGAAACAGACTTCGAATTGCCAAGCACCCGGCGGCTCAGGCGCCGGAACTCACTGGTAAAATTGCGCTGCTTCGAAAGATCAGCAGTAATCACCGCCCAGCGATCGCTAAGAAACAGCGTCAGGCAGTTTTCGTGCACATCACGCGTAAGCCATACCTGACCATTGCTCGCGCGAGACAAGGTCCGAAGCAATTCGATTTGCTCCTTCGGCACCTGAAACCGACCCTTGGGATCGATGGAGATCTGATCAATTCCTGAAAATTCGACTGACATGGCTGCTTGACTGAAAAACGTCTGATTACCCGTAATTGCTAATTTACCACAATATTACCACTGTTTTATACAGATATTACCACTGATTTCTAAATCTAATTTGTTAATTACTAAGAATGCATAGTTTTAAGCGGTTTGCAATATTTTATTAATATATTCTAATCTGTGTTGTTTTTCTGTTGCTTTTACGCAACATTTAGACTTAATTAGGGATTCAGGCGGATAAATGGGGAAAAACTGCAGCAATGTCAAAGCGGGACGCATTCCGGGGCGGCGGCGGTGCAAATGGGCGAAGAAGCAAGGTTCAAGGCTCGACGGTCGATGCGGCGGGCCGAATCTGAGCGCAACCGGCTGTGAATCCGGCGGCGGAGGTTCGCCTTGCGGAAGTTAAAAGAGCTGGCCTGTAAGCCGGGTTCTGTACTGTTGCTCGCGCACAGCGGCAGCCATTTATCTGCAATTCGCGTTGCCGCGAATTTCTAGCGATCCACCCGGGTCCGACGCGGGCAGCGTCATCAGACCCCTATTCGATCTTGCTCCGGGCGGGGTTTACCCTGCCGTACGCGTTGCCGCGAACGCGGTGCGCTCTTACCGCACCATTTCACCCTTACCGTCGCGCGCACGGGTGCGCGCGCGTCGGCGGTATATTTTCTGTGGCACTTTCCGTCGGCTTGCGCCGCCCAGGCGTTACCTGGCGCCCTGCCCTTCGGAGCCCGGACTTTCCTCTCACGCGCAATTGCGCAAGCGACTGCCCGGCCAACTCTTGCGAGGCAGTATACACGAGGCGAACAGCGGCGGACTTCAAGCAGGACGCTGCGAATACGACGGCTGGCAGATGGCGCCGGAACGATGCGACTCAAATCGGTGCGTTCACCTGCGATCTATTTCGGCCAACTCCAATGTTTCGACGAAGCTGGCGCTTCGCCTATTCCAGCTCAAGCGAGCGTCTGTAGAGTTCATTGCTTCGCTTGTTGAGAATTTTTGCCGCTGTCCGGGCGGCGGTTCGCCGCGGAAGCACCTGAAGCAGCGCGCGCAGGGTATCGTCAACGGAAAATGCTGTTTCGATTGATTCGGCGGCATCAATCACAATGACAAATTCACCCTTCCTGCTTTCGGGGTCATGTGCGACCTTCTGCGACAATTGTCCGAGCGTGCCGCATATGACGGTCTCATGAAGCTTGGTCAATTCCCGGCACAGGCTTGCGTTTCGATTTTCGCCAAGCGAGCACGCCAACTCTTCGAGCGTCTGAACAATCCGATGCGGCGCTTCAAAGATCACAATTGCCTTGGTTTCGCGTGCCAGTTCGGCCAGGCTATGCGTACGTGCTGCGGCCCTTGACGGCAGGAAACCGGAGAAGGTGAACCGGTCTGCGTCGATGGCGCAGACCGATAGCGCGCAAGTCAAGGCGCTGGGACCTGGGATCGGCACTGTGCGTATGCCTGCTTGCTGCGCGCTTTTGACCAGACGAATGCCGGGATCGGAGATCACGGGCGTTCCGGCGTCTGCTACCAGCGCCACATTCGCCCCGGACTTGAGCCGGTCGATTATTTCCGATGCCCGTCTCGACTCATTGAACTTGTGACATGATACGACTTGCTTGGCGATAGACAGGTGGTCGAGCAGTTTGCGCGACCGGCGCGTGTCCTCTGCGGCGACTATATCCACTTCCGAGAGTATGCGAATTGCACGAAGCGTGATATCTTCCAAATTGCCGATCGGCGTCGCGACGACATACAAAGTTCCGTTCATTTCATTGATTGACCGTATCGGGAATATAATTCGCGCAGACCGCGCTACCAAACAAATAGTAATCCGTACGACCCTTGTTGACAAATCTATTCCTATCACTGAGCATACCGCGGATGCGGATGCGCGTCTGGCGGCGCCTATTGCATAGCGCGCTGGGCGGCATGGCAATTGCCGGCTGCGTCCCTGCGGCCGAGGAGCAATCTGGCGCGACAGCAGTGCCGCAACCCGACACCGCAATTGTCGAAGAGACCGATTTTGATTCGACCGAGATCGTATTCGGCACCGGCAGCGAAGACGAATCGGATTCCATAGCGGTCGAGACTGAATCAGAATCTGAACCGCAGCCGTGGGACTATCTGAAGAATCTTGCAGACGATTCCAAAGTCGGCGACCTGCTGCTTGCCGCAAGCACTCTGGCTGACAAGCGCCGAACCGGCGAAGCTTTGGCTGTCGCCGAGCTTGCTTCGCCTGCCGCTCTGGAGCCGCCGCACTCAATCGACCTGCTGCTGCTGCAGGCTAGAATCAGCTTCATCGAGTCTGACCCGGTAAAGCTGCAGCAAAATTTACGGGCGCTTGGAAATCGAATCGCGCAGATGAATCGGAGCCAGTATGCGCGCATGCTTCGAATTGCGGCAGATGCGCACGCGGCGGTCGGCAACTACGTTGATCTTGCGAGAACGCTGATGGCGCTACGCCCGGAAGTGGCAGATGATGCGCAGAAATTTGAAGTCGGCCATAGAATTATCCGAACACTCCGCAAGCTGTCGGTTGAAGACCTTTCGCTTGCGCTGAGCAGGACTTCGGACCCGCAGCACGCTGCGTGGTTTCAGCTGGCGATGGCGATCAACGGCGTTGTGCATGATCCGCATCAGTACTCGCTTGCCTTGCAAGACTGGGCCGATGTCAATCCTGCGCACCCGGCTAATGCGCTGATTGCGGACGGATTGCTTCCTGCACCGCCGCTGTCGGCGCCAATTCGCAAGATCGCACTTGTGGTTCCGCTCACTTCGGATGCCGCTACCGCAGTGCATGCCTTTGCCGAAGGCGTTTCAGCCCAGCATGCGGCCGACAGCAATCCGTTTAAGCCTGAACTGGATGTCTACGACATCGGCTCCGAACCTGAACTGACGACATGGTATTTCGATCAGGCGATCCAAAACGGGGCAGATTTCGTAATCGGCCCGATCGGCGTGCGGTATGTGCAGGAAATCGTGGACCGCGGACGATTCGGCGCGCCGACCCTGCTGCTCGGGGACTCCGGCAAATCCAGCCTGCCGGGGCACGTTTTTCAGTTCGCTCTTTCACCGGAGCAGGAAGGTGCCGGCATAGCCGAACGCGCAAGGCAAAAGGGCTACAAGTACGCGCTGGTCATGCATCCTCCGACGCGCTGGGCAAAGCGCACGCTCGACGGCTTTGTCAGCGAATGGAGCCACACAGGAGGAGTGGTGCTCGACACATTCGAATACGGGCTGAAGCAGTCAGACTATTCCGAGCTATCAAAGTCACTGCTCAACGTAGAAGCGAGCGCAGAACGCTACGCGATTGTACGCACCTTGGCTCGCAAGCCTGTGCAATTCATTCCCAGACGCCGCCAGGACGCGGATTTCATCCTTTTGATCAGCGACCCGTTCCACGGGCGCCTGATAAAGCCGCACATTGATTTCCTCAAAGCCCACAATCTTCCGGTGTTCTCCACTTCGCGAATTTTCGACGGTGAGCCGAACCCGATCAATGACAATGATTTGAACGGCATTGAATTCTCCGACATGGCCTGGATGATTGAACAAAGCGAAGCCATGAGAGGCATGCGCAAGCAATTCAAGACGCCGTGGCAGAAAAAAGGCGCCCTTGACCGGTTGTTCGCGATGGGGGTCGACAGTTACAATCTGGCATTTCGCGTATCAAAGCTGAGGGACAACCCGACAGCGCGGCATCACGGTGTGACGTCGCTTATTGGCAGCGACCGGCGCAATCGCCTCATTCGCGAGCCCAGCTGGGCGGTGTTTTCCGAGGGCTTGCCGAAAGCGCAGCCGGACTTCATCATGCAGAGCATCCCTGTTGCCGACAGCAACGCCGAGGCAGCGGATTTGCCGATGCCGAAGGAACAGCGGTGAGAACATTTCGTCTAATCAGTCGAACCGATCACATATTTGTCATTCTCAAATTCCACACCGGTACACAATCGCAATGTCTAGCGCCCAAAGATTAGTTTCCCTCATTCATGCATCCGCAGTCTCGCTCGCGTTTGCCGTACTGCTGATTCCGACGGCTGACGCGGACACCGAGCAGGCCCCGGGCAAGCGGACAGTAGCCCAGCACATGATTGACAAGTCAGCGACAGTTCAGATTCGCAATAGCTACTTTGACGGCATTGCCGACAAAGCCAAGCACCGCATCAACGTAACGACAGTCAATGGTGTTACTTTGCTGATCGGCGAAGTCCCGGATGCCGAAGCCAAGGACCGACTGCATCACATAGCGGAGAATACCGAAGGCGTGCGACAAGTGGTCAATGAGATCTTTGTCGACGACGTCAGTACGCCTATTTCGCTTGCGCGTGACCAATGGATTCGAACCAAGGTAAAGTTCAAGTTCGGGCGCTCCAAGGAGATTCCTTCTTCGGACATTGTCGCCGTAGTGTCCAACAAGGTCGTCTATCTGATGGGCGTTGTCTCGCAGGAAGAGGCGGACTTGGCAGCGCAAATTGCAAGAAAGGTCAAAAGGGTTGAACGGGTCGTATCAATTTTCGAATTTGACACGGAGTGACCCGGCAGCGGCGCATTGCAGCCTCAAATCCGATTCCGATCGATGGTCGATACCGTCGATGTCTGCGCCAGGCTGATCCGGCGGAGTTTGCAGCCGCATCGCGCGGCGGGTGTCCGGGGGCTCTTTAAAACGTGGATTCTTTCGCCGGCGGCGTTGGAGCGGGTGATGGGAATCGAACCCACGTTATCAGCTTGGGAAGCTGAAGTTCTACCATTGAACTACACCCGCGACAGCCAGCGAGTCTATTATGGCGAATTTGTCCGAACAGGGCAATAAGCGGTTCGATCAGGCAAGCGACGCACTAAACGACCGCATTGGATTTGGAGACCGCCCCCTCACGAGGCTTGGCAGCGTCGACAAATCGTTCCAACTCGGCAAGCGCCTGTCGGTAGACAGAGCGCTTGAAGTGAATCACGCTGTCTGCCGGAAACCAGTAATCCACCCACTTCCATCGGTCAAATTCGGGCTGTTCGTAAAGGTCGAGTTGAAAATCGCGGTCCGTGCCAAGAAATTCAAACAGAAACCATTTCTGAATCTGACCACGAAAATTCCGCTTGTTCCGACTGCTGAGAAATTTGCTGGGGACGTCGTATTTGAACCACGACTCAGTCTGGGCAATCAGGTTCACATGCGAACGTTCGAGCCCCAATTCCTCATTCAATTCGCGATAAGCGGCTTCATGCGCCGATTCATCGAGTGCGATTCCACCTTGCGGAAACTGCCAGCCGTCATGATGGATGCGCCGCGCCACAAGCACACTGCCGTCGTGCCGATACAGAACGATGGCTACGTTTCGGCGATAATCCCCGTCTGACTGGCTGCGAGTTTGTGTCATAAGGCTAAATTCCGCGGACCAATTCCGCCGCTTGATCAGATAATATATTCAGTATATACAAAACGACACGCATTTGGCGTGTTATTGTGGATTGCGCCAAATTGCCTTAAGCCAGTCACGCGAATATCTCGATGATCACGTTGCAAAGTCCGTGTTCCAATTTCGAACCGTTCGTGTTGCGCGTGCATGGAGACGAAATGGCACCCGGCATCCCCGATGGTTCAATCATTACGATTGACCCGGGCGGCGCCATCTACGACGGGGCATTCGTCGTAGCACGCATTGAAGAACAATTGCTGCTGCGGCAATTGCGCATGAGCAACGCCGCGCTGCTTGTGACTGTTCCGGGCAATGTGGATGACGAACCGGCTGAAATCGAAAGGTCCTGCATCCTGGGCGTAGTAACGCAAAGCACCGACTCAAGGCGCCGGCGCATTGTGAGATTTTCTACCTCAGCACAACCGCATCGCCTACCACCTGATGCAGGCTGACAATCATATCCATGCCCAAGCCAAATTTGGGCAGCACAGTGTTAAATTGGCTTTTGCATATCGCGCAGATTGATGCCATATGGGTCACTCCGTGTTCTGCAATCACCTGTTCCAACGCATGTACTCGCGGCTTCGCGCCGGTTAACCGGATCTCCATCAACTCGTCCGTGAGGAGTCCGCCTCCGGCTCCGCAGCACAAGGTCTGCTCGCGGATCGTCTTTGCCGACATGTCGACAAACCTGTCGCATGACGCGCGCAACAGGTCGCGAGGCATGCGAAAAACGTCATCGCTGCGCGTTCCCATACGCGAACCTCGGGCAATGTTGCACGAATCATGGAATGTAATCACCTTGTCCGCATGCGCCGAAGAATC
Organism: Arenicellales bacterium; assembly: GCA_965214615.1. Classification (GTDB taxonomy): domain Bacteria; phylum Pseudomonadota; class Gammaproteobacteria; order Arenicellales; family JAJDZL01; genus CBDAUN01. Next base: position 789,858 of record OZ243952.1, on the reverse strand, counting down.
AAGCTTCAAGCGTCCAGATGTCAGCAAGCCATGGGTCACCTCGCAGATATGGCGAGGCAAACTGCGGGGCGCCTGATCCCGCCCATGGTCCAGATTCTGCCAGTAATTCGATGCCACGCGCCATGCATGACCGCACTCGCCTATGACTACCTGACCGATTCCCAATTGTTCTGACGCATTCCAGATTCGGCTTGCGATTTCACCCATCGCATCCCGGTCGCCGATAAATAAGCCGAAATTTGCTGCTTCGCTTGCTTCGGAACTTAAAGTCCAGCGAATGCCGGCGGAATGAAAGATCTTTGCGATGCCTATCAGTCCATCCACATGCGGCTCAGAATATAAATCCGCCGATGGAACCACCAGTATCAATTCGGCATCCTGGTCGTCCAGCGGAAATCGAACATCGACTCCGGTATCTTCCCTGACTTCCTCTTCCAGGGATTCCAGCGTGTCGACTATCGCATCTCCCGGCATTCCCAGATTGTTCCCCACGCGCCGGGCGTTGTCGATGACGGTATGGATATAGCGCTGCCTGAGTCCGATTTGATCCAGGATTGATCGCGCAGCGATCGTCACTTCGGCGGTATCGATGCCGAACGGGCAGTACACCGTGCAGCGACGGCACTCAGAACACTGATAAAAGTAGGTGCTCCACTGGTCTATGAGCTCTTCTGTAAGATCCAGCGCACCGACAAGTTTCGGAAACATCCGTCCCGGCAAGGTGTGATAGCGCCGATAGACGCCGCGAACCAGATCCTGGCGCGCGACCGGCATGTTGTTCGGGTCACCGCCGCCGATGTAGTAATGGCATTTGTCTGTGCAGGCACCGCATTTGACGCATGAGTCCAGGAAAACGCGCAACGCGCGGTTCGAATCGGCCAGTTCGCCCAGCTTGTCCACCGCAATTTCCTTCCAGCCGTCCACAAGTTGCGCTTCGCCTGCGCGGCTGCCGAAGTACGGCTTGACCTGCGAAGGCGCAGACAGCGCGGAAGCTTGCAATTTTTCAGCCATTGCCTCGATTGCGCCTAGGCGCGTTGACCTGAACATGCGCCGGACTGAATACCGGTGCGACAAAATGCATCAGCTTGCTGAACGGAAAGACTGCGATCAAGCCGGCAGCGCTGAGCACATGCACGAACAAAATCCAGGACCGTGGCAACAAGCCGAACTCCAGCACTTGCAAGCCAAGCATGAACTGGCGAACCGCTGCCAAGTCAACCCATGCGTAGTGGCGAAGAAGGAGACCGCTCGCGCCGATGACCAGCAATAAGCCGAGCATAAGATGGTCCGAAGGGGCGGAAATATAGCGAACACGCCCGACCAGAAGCCGTCTCAGCCACAGGCCGGCCAATGCGGCAACCATGACCCATGCCCCAAGATCACCCCAGGGCAAGAGCCATAAAACCCATCCCCAGACCGGGTCGGTAACAAAAAACAGATGCCGGCAAAGAACTGCGGCGAGCCCCACATGGAACAGACATCCCAAAAGCCAGGTCCACTTATTCGCCCGAAACAGGCTCGCAAATAGAAACACCTCCCGCATGACGCGCAGCGCCACGCCAATTACGGTAGTCGGAGCCGGATGGATAGGAATCACAAACACCGACGGCGTTCGAAGATACTTGATCACCCGAATGACGACTCCGGCCGTAAATATCGCCAGTGCCGCATAAAGGCAGATGGCAACAATCAAACTCATGCGCAATCTGAACGAATTCGCCGCGCTCCAAAACACCGCGGCATGAATTCAAACGCAGCCGGTAGGCTTTGGCAGTCCTGCGTAGCGGCACGCCTGCTTGGCAGGACCAAAGGGAAAGAGCTCATACAGATACGGGCTGTTGGCCTTTTCCTTTCCGACTCGCCTGCCCATCTGGCGCACCAGTATTCGAACCGGGGGTGCAATTGCGAATTGCGCGTAGTAGTCACGGAGAATTTCAATCGCGGTCCAGTGGTCCGAACCCAGTTCGATACCGTCGTCAGAAGCCATCTTGCGCGCAAGCGCTTCGCTCCACAGCGACGGATCCTGAAGAAATCCTTCCTCATCGGTTTCGTAGATTGCGCCGTTTAGCTCAATGGGCATGGGTTTCGCCTTAAAGCCAGGAATGGACGCTGGCGTTGCGCACTGCCAGCGAGACGAATCCGTCATAGTCGACAGGAGTGATCTGATCAATGACGTCCGATGCGCCGTAGCCTCTGCATTCCAAGTCCTGCGCGAGTACGTAAATGGAGAATTTCCGGCTTGCCTCGCGCAGCAATGCCTCGGATTCGGTGCCGGCAATGCATGCGTAGACGCCATCTTCGATCAGCAATATGTCGCTGCCGGGCGCGGCAAGCCGAAGGCAGCTGAACAGGCTGTGCCTTTCCGTCGGAGACTTATTCACGGTGTGCAGCATCGGCAGGTCTTAGAATTGCAGGATGACGTCCTGACGCTCCATGAATTCGGACAGTTCCTCGGATGAGATCAGCCGGATCATGCTGCTGCCGTCTTCGCGCAGGATCTCAATGAGGTCGGACTCTGCCATGCCTCTTGATATCAAAGACTCCGCCTCGACCAATGCCTCGCCGACTCCAAAATCGTCCAGTGCGCCAAAAGTCTTAGAGTAGTGCTTCATCCCGGACGCAGATGGCCTCTGGTCGCGCCTAAGCTGAAACACTCCGTCGTCGAGGAATGCAACGCTCGCATCCTGAGCGAACGCGGCACCAACCAAAAGGACATCAAGCGCTTCCTGCCCGTAGATAGTTCCGTATGGTGCGCGGCGCAATACAAATAACATGCGCTTGGGGGATGCGTTCATGGTCGACTGCCAGGCTCCGGCTAATCTCCGAACACGATCGTTCGGTCTGCGACAATCGCCGCTTCGATGAACTGGCCTATGCCCGCGACCTGAAACCTTTTGTCAATGTTGTCCGCCTGTTTTGCATGCCTACTGGCTTCGGACGAGTCGAGCATGCCGCGCCGCTGGCCTGCCGCGACGCACACTGCAAGATCAATATCGTATTCGTCACGAAGCCTGCCCCAGCGCTCAACAACATTTCGGTCGTCTGTCGGCGGAACCGCGAGCTTGGAAGCGTTGTAGACCCCGTCGTGATAGAAGAAAACGCGCACTACGGCATGTCCGCCGCGAAGAGCGGCACAGACAAATTGATATGCCGTATCTGAAGCCTGGTGGGTGTAAGGCCCCTCTGAGACCAGAATATTGAATTTCATTAAATCAAGCGTGGTCAATCGGCGAAACTTCGTTTTCTTTTGGCAATCATGTCCCGATCAATGGTGCCAGACGATGAGGAGCTTTGCAGCCTGCAAAGCAGTCAATGCCCGCCGGATGTATTGCGACTGACGCACAGCCAATTCGAATACTGTCCCTGCAGGTTTGACAATAATATTACAGAATCCTCGCCGGTTGAGGACGCAATTGGTTTCTGCCTACACCGATACATTCTGGTTTCTCATTGTAATGATTGCCGCAAGAGAAAAGCGGTTCAGTTGCGATTCGGCATCAATTGGACATTCATTGCATGTACCAGCCTGCCCCAAACACTGTACTGAGTGCATTGCCTGGATTGGGGCAATCCGAAAATATGCACACATATGAGAAAACCGAATGCGGCAACAGCAACAAATGCGGCGATAACCCTATTGCGGCGGACTGGCCTGCAAAAAGGGAGAGGAAGTTTGCCAACACTATGAGTCGGCTGCCGCACGGTGCAAATTCTAGGGCGGCGCCGGAGAATCTGAAGAAATATTTCATCGCCGAACACCGCAGCAATGCGCATATGACGCTGTAAGATCAACTGCAACCATCACCGTGGCATTTTCAACGGTCCTGCCCATGTACGAAGCCCCTATTATGACCGGAGTTCGGGATCATCCTGCGCCATACCCGCAGATGATACAATCAGCAGATCGAATAGTCCTGTGTCAGCCGATTGAGACCTATTCTGGCTAGGCGCCACGTAGCGCAGCACTGGAGCAGTCCGGATCAGCAACTCGGCGGTTGCCGACGCCACGCGGCAACTCTGCCATTGTTATGCTGACGACTTGCCGTCTTTCAGCCAAGTATCAATTGAGTGCGCGTTGCCTGCGCGATCCAAGTACAATCCGAACAGCAAATCAGCAGTCCCAAACACCGCACATCGCGGTACGCAAGTCCAGCGTGCCAACCGGCTTGACGCTGGAACTCTGGCGCCGAGCCGCTATGGGCTGCGTTTGCAATGCACCTAATCTGCATCGACACCGAATGCAATCATGAGATCAGTATTTTCGAAACGCCATAGACCGCTTTGCAGCGCCTTGCTTGCGTTCGCGGTATCGATCTGCCTATCTGCCCCTGCATGGTGCGACACCGTTATGCAGCCGGATGCGGAGCCGGAAGTCGCACCGATTATCACAACCATCGAAGATGAAATTCTCGCCCGCAACTTCATTCGAATCGTAGCGGATCAGGTCACGTTCGTCACCGACCCGCTGCTGACAGAGTATGTCATCAGGCTTTGCGACGAACTGGCGCGCAATGCAGGGTTCGACTCACACTACTACAAGATATTCGTTGTCGACGACGGCACTGTCAATGCAATCGCAGGGCCCGGCGGCACATTCATGTTCTACACCGGTCTTTTCGAGGTGTCAGAAACCGAAGGCGAATTCGCTTCGGTCGTCGCACATGAATTCGCACATCACACCCAGAATCATATTCGGCAAATGATGGCAAAGCACAGCGCTACGATGCTGCCATCGCTGCTGGCCGTGCTCGCCGGCATCGCAGTCGGTGGATCAGAGGGTACAGCTGCAAGCGCCGGCGCCATAGCCGCCCAGCGCGAAGCGATGATTGATTTCACGTTGCACTTCGAACGCGAAGCCGACGCAATCGGGCTGCGAATTCTCGCCGCTTCCGGCTATGACCCGAAACATGCGAGGAACTTTATGAGTTCTCTGCAGCGATGGATCAGACTGCGCGGCGCGCGGCAGTCCGCATTGCATAACACCCACCCGCTTACGCCGGAGCGGATTTCGAATGTCGAAGACCGCATACTGGCGTATAACGACAGAAGCTATCCCAAGGATTCTCCGGAATACTATCTGGCCAAGGCCCGCGCAAAAGCGATGTACGCATATAAGCCGGAAACGACATCGGCGCATTTCAAGGAGCGGCTGGCCGCAGATCCCGGAAACCGCGGACATCGCTACGGCTACGCCATTTCGCTCTCCAAGGATGGCGCGCATGAAGCGGCGCGCAAGGAAATAGCGACGCTGCTCAATCAGGAGTCTGCCAATCCCTGGTACATTCTGGCCAATGCCCAGATTGAAATTGACGCCGAAAAAAAGGATGCAGCAATCGAACTGCTCGAAGCATCGCCCGTCGCAGGGCCCTATAAGCTCGCCTGGGCGCAAGTCTATGCAGGCCTGCTCATTGAAACCGGCAGAGCAAAGGAAGCGAAGCGGCTGATTCGCAAGCAAATTATCGATCACCCCGACGACCCTCGCCTGCACAGCATGCATGCCAGAGCCTCTGCCCAAGCGGGCGATCAGCTCAATTCGCACCTGTCAATGGCAGAGCACTACTACCTGCTCGGCGCTCTGAATGCGGCGCTGCAGCAAATTGAAGTGGCGCAGCGGTTCGCTGGCAACAGCGTCTATGCGATCGAAACAATCAAGGAAAAGAAAAAGATCATTCAATCCGAAATCAACTGGTCTCAATGATCGGCAAACGTCGGTCTGCAGATTCTGCCTGCGCACTTTCGCCAAAATCGTGCAAGCCGGATTGCAGATGGACCCAGCTCAGATACGCCCTGGCATGGCTCGCAACGTCGTGTATCCGCAGGATGTCCACTTTCTGTGCGCACATATTCAGCGACGCACCGACAGTTTCTATGTCCAGCCTGCCGCTGTCGCGTTTCGCAAAACCTTTTAAGCAACGCTTGCGCGAATGTCCGACAAGCACCCGATGACCCAGATTGCGCAACTGCGGGATCGCACTCATCAGACTCAGCGACTGCACGCCGGTTTTGCCGAATCCGATGCCGGGATCAATAATGATGCGGCCAAGATCGATCCCGAAGTCACTCCACCGCAGCCTTTGCGCACGCACCCACTTTTCAAACACATCGACAGCATCTGCCGAAGGATCTAGGGACCGGCTCAGATCGACAGGAACTGTGACGCTGTGCATCGCTACGAACTCCTTGCCGGATTCACGGGCAAGCGCCATCATTGTCTCATTCGTGAGTCCGGTCACGTCATTTATCATGTCTACGCCGAGGCTGAGCGCCTTTTCGGCATTTTCCGGATGATAGGTATCGACACTGAGACGCGGCGGAAGAGGCGTATCCTGAAGTATTTGCATAACGCCTGTGATCGCATTGTGCAAGCGGTCCCACTCTTGCGCCGCAGTCAGCGGCATAGCATTCGGCCGTGTCGATTCCGCGCCGACATCGATAATGTGAACTCCGCTTCGCACCATGTCCTGCACCGCCGAAATCATTGCATCGGTCGAAAAATGTGTTCCGCCGTCGGAAAATGAGTCCGGCGTGATGTTGACAATACCCATCCATAGAGGAATATGATGCGCCAGTGCAAAGCTCAACTCGAATGCGCTGGGTGTTGAGCTGGAAAACTGGTAATGCGGATACGTATGCACCAGAGGCGACAAGACGAAAGGCTGCCGGTACGCCTGAATATCAGGAATCGTCTTGCCGCCTACACGAACGGGATCGCCATCCCAGTTGACAATGTCGATGTCAATCTTGCGCGGCTGGCTGCTGTGCTCGTAGACGCCATCCATCCTGCCTTGAATCAGTTTTGCGGCGCGATGCACGGTTTCAAGATCCAGCCTTGTACTGCCGTGAACGTTGAAATTCAAATAGGGCTGATTCCAATCCGCAGGCGAGCCTTTGGGAAGGATCGCCGCAGATTCAACAACCGGCGAAACTCGGCTTACATCCAAACCTGATTCGATGAGCGACTGAAGACCGAGTTGCAGGTTTTTCCGGCGGTCGCCCAAGTTCGACCCCAGGCTGAGCAAAACGCTCGATTCGAATTTCATCAAACAGCGATTCGAATAGGAAACCGCCCAATTCCATTGGCTGGTCGCCGAATCGGGCGGACGGTGATGAATTTGCGCTCATCGCGCCGGCGCCTAGTCATCGCAAACGGGGCCTCCGGTTACAGCGATTATGCCTTTTCGGCACGAATTCCGACGAGATTGCGCTCGGCGCTGCCGAATGCCAGTCCAATCAGGCGAATCGGCTCGTTCCGGTCCCGGTACTTGTCCGCGTAGCCGCGCTCTTTCATCTGCGCCATCGCCTCGTCCAATGCCGCAGCCGCTGCGCTTTCGCCTTCGCCCCCTGCCATCTTGAACTCCAGCACGAACACCTGAGAGCCGTGCAATACCACCAGGTCCGCACGCCCGCGGCTCGATGAGTCCTCAACCCGGATGTCGACACCGATCGCGCGCAACGCCATATACAGCATCCCCGCATAGTGCGCCTCGTAGCGCTCAATCTCGCTCGCGTCATACCACTGATGCGGCACCCCCGATAAAAACGCCTGCAACTTCGCGCCGAATCCGTCAAAGTCGTTCGCCGATAACAAATCAGCCAACTCCCGACCGCATCCGACCGCATCTGTCACCCGACGCGTCACATGCCCGAGAAGCCCGCGGTTCAGGCTCCAGTTCACCTCGAAATTCGGATACTCAAGCGTATACGTCGTCTCCGTTCCGTCCCAGGTCTCGTCTGCAATCGTCAAATACCCCGACTGGAACATCAGCGCATCAATATCGATGTCGCCTACATCGAACTTCGACACCAGCGTCTTGCCAGCCATGCGCCTTTCAAGCTCCATCGGATTGACCTTCTTTGCAACCAGCATCCGGTATAGAAACGTCGGCGAACCGGTCTGGAACCAGTGCGCCTCGAATTCCCGCTTCCGAAATAGCAATAGTACATCAAAGGGATTGTAGACCTTCTCGGTGCCCCGCCAGTGGTAGCCGTTGTACCACCTTCTGATCTCATCGCGGTCAAGGCCGGGAAGCTCCGGGGCGAATACCGTATCCAGATCGCCGTCGGTGTAGCCGCAAATCGTCGCATACTGCGGATCCAGGCTGATGTCATCCAGATAGTTCATCTCCGAAAACAGGCTCACCTTCGTGAACATGCTCACCCCGGTGACGAATACGAACCGTACATGCTCGGCGCTGTCCTTGATGATTCCGTAGATTCCTCGAAGATAGTCGCGGTTTTTCTTCGCCTGCTTCGGATCCTCCAGCACATCCAGTACCGGCTTGTCATACTCGTCGACCAGTACTACAGCCTGCCGGCCGGCAGCGCGATGCAGACGATCCAGCAGATCCTGCAGCCGCTCGGGCCCGGCATCGAGCTCCGAACCTGGCTCCAGACCGGCGTTTCGCTCAATAGTTGACAATTGCCTGAGGATGCTGCGCTCGATATCCTCGGGCTCGTTGTACAGCCTGCCGAAGCTCAGGCGCACCACCGGAAAACGGACCGACCAGTCCCAGTGCGGGTGGATGTCCAGCCCGTGGAACAGCTCCTCGCGGCCTTCGAACAGCGATTTGAGGGTGTCAATCAGGAGGCTCTTGCCGAACCGGCGCGGGCGTGACAGGAAGTAATGGTCGCCCTGATTCACCAGTTCCCGGATAAAAGGTGTCTTGTCTACGTAGTAGCAGTTCTCCTCGCGAATCCTCTGTAGGGTCTGGATTCCGATGGGCAGCCGACGGCAGCTCGCTTCGCCTGGTTGGGATTGGGTCATTGAATCGTCCTCTCGCCTCAATGATACCACTGCCCGAATAACCGCACGTTCGCTCCGGCCGCGCTTTGGAACCGTTTCGCACCATAGCAACGCAATATATGATCTGGAAAATCAGTCATTCCGCCGTATCGGCAATTTGTCAGCCCTGAATCTTGAGTCGTTACAGCCAGCGGGCATTCGCTTAGCTTGGTCGAACGCAACAAGGATCACCAATCTTCGCTGAGCGGCATTCGACCGTGAGAATGAGTGCTCTGCGCCGTTGCGGGCCGGACAGGGCAACCGTCATCGCCTCAGGCGCGAAATCTGAGTCTGACATAGCGCCAGACCCCTGCCAAGACAGGAATTCAGGGCCTAGCAACTAGCCGGCTCGCACCGAATCACCGACAGTTACTGCGATCATTGCGCCCAGTATCTTTCATCTGATCAATTCGGCACGAATTCCGACGAGATTGCGCTCGGCGCTGCCGAATGCCAGTCCAATCAGGCGAATCGGCTCGTTCCGGTCCCGGTACTTGTCCGCGTAGCCGCGCTCTTTCATCTGCGCCATCGCCTCGTCCAATGCCGTAGCCGCTGCGCTTTCGCCTTCGCCCCCTGCCATCTTGAACTCCAGCACAAACACCTGAGAGCCGTGCAATACCACCAGGTCCGCACGCCCGCGGCTCGATGAGTCCTCAACCCGGATGTCGACACCGATCGCGCGCAACGCCATATACAGCATCCCCGCATAGTGCGCCTCGTAGCGCTCAATCTCGCTCGCGTCATACCACTGATGCGGCACCCCCGATAAAAACGCCTGCAACTTCGCGCCGAATCCGTCAAAGTCGTTCGCCGATAATAAATCAGCCAGATCCTGGCCGCACTCTTCCGCCTCGGTGATCCGTCTCGTCACATACTCGAGCAATCCGTGGTTCAGGCTCCAGCTCACCTCGTAATTCGGATACTCCAGCGTGTAGCGGGCCTGCGCCCCTTGTCTGGACTCATCTGCAATCGTCAAGTACCCCGACTGGAACATCAGCGCATCGATGCCGATGTCGTCTACATCGAACTTCGACACCAGCGTCTTGCCAGCCATGCGCCTTTCAAGCTCCATCGGATTGACCTTCTTTGCAACCAGCATCCGGTATAGAAACGTCGGCGAACCGGTCTGGAACCAGTGCGCCTCGAATTCCCGCTTCCGAAATAGCAATAGTACATCAATGGGATTGTAGACCTTCTCGGCGCCAAGCCAGTGGTAGCCGTTGTACCACCTTCTGATCTCATCGCGGTCAAGACCGGGCAACTCAGGGGCGAATACCGCATCCAGATCACCGTCGGTGTAGCCGCAGATCGTCGCATACTGCGGATCCAGGCTGATGTCATCCAGATAGTTCATCTCCGAAAACAGGCTCACCTTCGTGAACATGCTCACCCCGGTGACAAATACGAACCGCACATGCTCGGCGCTGTCCTTGACGATCCCGTAGATTCCTCGAAGATAGTCGCGGTTTTTCTTCGCCTGTTCCGTATCCTCCAGCACATCCAGTACCGGCTTGTCATACTCGTCGACCAGTACCGCAACCTGCCGTCCGGCAGCGCGATGCAGACGGGCCAGAACGTTCCGAAGACGCCTTGATCCCGTATCGGAGGAAAGCGCCGGTTCAAGTCCGTAATTGCGCTCAACCTCCTCGAGTTGCTCGATGATGTCGCCTTCAATCTCCTTTGGATTCTTGCAGATGCCGCCGAAGCTCAGGCGCACCACCGGATATCGGACCGACCAGTCCCAGTGCGGGTGGATATCCAGGCCCCGGAACAGCTCTTCGCGGCCTTCGAACAGCGATTTGAGGGTGTCAACCAGAAGGCTTTTGCCGAATCGGCGCGGACGGGACAGGAAGTAATGGTCACCCTGATCGACCAGATTCCAAACAAGGGGTGTCTTGTCTACATAGTAGCAGTTGTTCTCGCGAATCCTCCGGAGGGTCTGAATTCCGATGGGAAGCCGCCGGTAGCTCATGTCGCCTGATTGATGTTCGGTCATTGGTTCTTCCGCTCGCCTTCAATGATACCACTGCACGGAAACCCACTCTTTCGCTCTGGCCGCACTTTGACCCGTTGCGGGTGGAAGCGGCGAAAAAATGATCGGAACAAACGGCGCATCATCAATGAGATAGAAATTGATTGGAAATGCTAAGACTCCGCCCTTTCAGGATACAAATCAAGTCCACCGAGGTAGAAGCAGATGTCGGTTATGAAGCGCTTCCTGTTGCGGCAACCGCGGCTTTTGGACTTGACCATCTTGATTCTGCTGATCATTGCTCGCGCACCTTGAACAGGCAGGCGATTCGTTGCACTCAATCAATGAACCGTTCGCGGACCTTCTTCTCCAAAGACGATCGCAACCATTCAGCTGTAGCGGACATGCCTGAAACGGGGATCGTCAGGCGTGCCTTCCAGCGGCCCTTGATCTTCTCCAGGCTGCCATTGAATCACGTCGTCGATTTTCTTTGCAAGCGCAAAATCCTTTTCCGAAATACCGCTTGCCGCATGATTCATCAGCTTTACAACAACATGCGAATAGGAAGCCTCGATATCAGGGTGATGCCATGCCGCTTCCGACAAATGACCTACGGTGCCGATCACCATCAGGGTGCTTTTCCAGCCGTAGGTCCGATATTTGCGCCATATCCATCTGCCGTCGTAGCGCCACTGCGGCAATTCATCTGCAAGGCGACGCTCAATCGTCGAATCATCGAACGTTTCGTCTAGGGGACGTTTTGATTTTGAATCAGACATCGGTGTTCTCCAGTGTAGTAAAGGCGTACAGCCGAACTTCAAGCACGATAAAGCCTGGTGGCTAATGCTTTCTGTCGCTCGCCTGAATTTTCAGCGTTTCAAGCAAATTCGGAGGAATCGGACGCACGCGGTCTGTAAATCCTTGCACCACATGATTCAAATCCGTCAGCGCCTTTTCGAATACGTCGTTCACAATGATGCAGTCAAATTCAAAGCAATGCTCCATTTCCGATACTGCGTCAGACATGCGTCTTTCGATCACGTCCGGATTATCCCGGCCGCGCTCGCGCAGACGCTGCTCAAGCGATTCAAGCGAAGGCGGCAGCAAAAATACGCTGACAACCGGTTCGATAAGCGACCTGACTTGACGCGCTCCCTGCCAATCAATGTCCAGCAGCACATTTGCGCCCTCATCAAGACGGTTCGCAATCGCGCGATGCGATGTGCCGTAGTAATGGCCGAAGACCTCTGCATATTCGACGAATGCTCCAAATCGAATCAGATCTTCAAATTCCGCTTTTGATATAAAGTGGTAGTCCTTGCCGTCAACCTCTCCCGGGCGCCGATCTCGCGAAGTGTGGGAAACCGACAACTCTACTCGTTCTTCAATGCCGGCCAATGCGCGAGCCAGGGACGATTTTCCCGTACCCGAGGCCGCAGAGACGATGACCGCGGTGCCCCGACCGCGCCGAAGTTCTGATTCCGATGTCACAATTGCAACGCCAAATCGCCGGATTGCATCATGTATTTGGCGGCCCGATTGACGGCAGACGCGATCACGATGACAGTGCTACTCCAGATTGAGAATCTGTTCGCGTATCTGCTCAACGGTCACTTTCATGTCGATTGTCAGCGCATTGAGCGGATAGTACCCACTTTTCGAACCCAGCGTATTTAATTCGCGGCCAAACTCCTGAATTAGAAATCCAAGACGCTTTCCGGCGATCTCATCGCCTTTGAGGGTTCGCTTGAACTCTTTCAAATGCAGGCCGAACCGGTCCACCTCCTCGGTAATATCGGCCTTAATGAGCAGCAATGCGACTTCCTGCTCCAGTCGCGTCGGATCGACATCGACATTGAACGAATCGATGCGCGCACTGATCTTGTCCCGAATTTCCTTCTCGGCTTCCGGAATCAGTTCCTTGACGCCACTCATCGCCGATTCCAGTTCGCGCAGCTTTACGCTGACGATTTCGCAAATCCCTGCACCTTCGCTGGATCGAGCTTGTTGCAGATCTGATAGCGCATCGCCTAGCAAATCCACTGCATGTTTCGACCTTTGGACTTCGTCAACCTCCTGCGGAGCGAGTGCGCCCGGCCAATTGAGCACCTGGTGAACTGACAGATTTCGCACCTCGGGAATCACTTGCGCCACCTGTTCGCTGTGTTCGCGCAAAGCGGCAACGAAATCGCGATCTATCGGCGGAAGGCCAACCTCGGCGGCTGGACTGCGAAGCCACAAATTGGCATCGATTCTGCCACGATTGAAACGTTCGGCAATTTTCCGGCGTATTTGCGGTTCAAGTACGCGGAAAACGTCAGGCAGCCGAACAGAAACCTCGACACCGCGATGATTCAGCGAGCGCAGCTCCCAGATCATTTCACCCCATTGCGTGTCCGAAACGCGGCGGGCATAGCCGGTCATGCTTGAAACCATGGTTGAATTTCCTTTATTCGCTATAATTCAGCGACTGATTTTAACATCAGCCCATCACCTAGCACAGCAACAGATTCAATAAAATTTGGAGTCACAATGAGCCGACCACCTGAAGGAGAAAATTGGCACCGTGTCGCGAGCGTCGCAGAACTGGAAGAAAGCGAGCCTCTGCCTGTCGATATCGAAGGCGAAGAAATCGCGGTCATTCTGCTGAATGACGAGATATACGCCATCAACAATGTGTGCACGCACGAATACGCGTGCCTATCGGACGGATACATCGAAGAAGACAGAATTGTCTGCCAGCTGCATTTGGCTGAATTTCATATTCCGACAGGAAAGGTGGTCGAAGAACCGGCCGATGAAGATCTCGCGGTCTACCCTGTCGCCGTTGACGGCGATGACATCTACGTTCAACTGGGCTGACCGGCTCCGGAACTGATCCGGCACGCGGCAGTGCGCTTTGTCGAGTCGCCTTGAGGCGAAGTCGACCTTTAGATTATGCGGGTTTCACAACAAAGTGCGGGCAGGACGCCAGTGACAGGCGACCGTCTAATCAGCGCGGCAGACACGATGCTGCGCACCCTATTTTCAGCACCGGCAGCGACACGGCCAAACCCTGCAGACAACCGCGAGCATGCAGACCTTCTGCCGCCGGACGCATTGCGCGCTCAGCGGCTGATGCGCGTCAATCATACCGGCGAGGTCTGCGCCCAGGCACTCTATCAGGGTCAGGCGATGACTGCGCGCGATGCGCATCTGCGCGAGACATTCGCCAAGGCGGCCGAAGAGGAAATCGATCACCTTGCCTGGTGCCAGCAGCGAATCGATCACCTTGGCGGCAAGACCAGCGCGCTGAATCCGCTCTTCTACGCAGGCTCATTCGCAATCGGCGCACTGACAGGGCTTGCCGGCGACAAGGTAAGTGCAGCGTTTCTCGCCGAGACCGAACACCAGGTGGCGCGGCATTTGGACGTGCATATCGAAAAGCTTCCCGCAGGCGATGAAAAAAGCCGCGCTGTCCTTACACAGATGCGCGAAGACGAACTCGAACACGCGAAAACCGCAGAGAACATTCATCCCCGGCGGCTGCCTCTCGCCGCACGGCGGATCATGCAGACCATGTCCAAGGTGATGACGCGGACCACCTATTGGATCTAGGCGCCTTATTTCCGTGCTGCGAAGGTCTGTACTTCCGCAGCGTCACGACCACATAGTTGAATTGCAATGACCGTCAACGTAATGACCATCAAATGGGGCACCCGCTACGGATCTCATTTTGTCAATCGGCTGTACGGCGGGATCAAGCGGAACCTGCATCAGGATTTCCGCTTCGTATGCTTTACCGACAACACGGACGGCATCCGCAGCGAGGTCGAGACATATCCGTTGCCGCAAGTCAATGCCAAGGCAGTAGGCAAATTCCGCAACGGCAAAAAGCAAGGGCTGTTTCGCAGCGGAATCGGAGACCTTCAGGGGCCTTGCCTTTATTTTGATCTCGATGTGATCGTTGTCGGTCCGATCGACTGCTTTTTCGACTACCTGCCGAAACAATTCTGCATATGCCGGGAGTGGCTGGCTCCCAATCAGATACTTCTGCACAAGTTCAAAGGCAAGCCCATCGGAGCCAACAGTTCCGTTTTTCGCTTTGAAGCCAATACAATGCAGTTCATCATCGACCGCCTGGACGAAGAGCCCGGCATCACCAAGCAGTTTCAGCTGGAACAACGCTGGCTGTCATACATCGCCGGCGACATGATGAACTGGTGGCCGAAGACGTGGGTCAGAAGCTTTAAACACCGGCGACCGGTCTATCCGCTGAGCTACCTGTTTCCGCCGGCATTGCCGCACGACTGCCGCGTCATGGCGTTCAACGGACCGTTGCAGCCGCCAGACGCGGTGACCGGAAAAATGTCCCGGTCACCGCGCCAAGTCTGCCGTCCGGCAAAGTGGGCGGCAAAGCACTGGGTCGAATAGGGCTGACTCGATGGCCTACGACGGCATATCGCAATACCGCCCATCTAGCGCGAAATACTGGGCGCCGCAGTCGGAATAGAACGTTTTCAGACCGCTGTCGAGCAACGCCGCAAGCATCGCGGGCACCGCCCGGCCTTCAGATTCAAGACGCGTTTTCACATCGCCCGGGCCAAGTGCGTCGAACATTTCAAACGGACCTTTTTGCCAATTGAAGCCCCAGCGCATCGCACGGTCGATGTTGACGATGTCGTCGGAAATTTCGGGAACCAGATCCGCTGCATAGCACAAAGTTTCACAAATCAAGTCCCACGCAAACCGCCCTCCGGCGTCTTCGCGTGCAACAATCGAGCGGACATCGTCGTCCTCGCCGGCGCGAACGCCGTCGACATTTCGCCACTCGCCGGCTTCCGGCACGAACAGCTGCTTGCTGCGGCTGCCGTCGTCTTTGAATTGCATGCGGTAGTAGCCGCCGCCCGACTTGCGACCCAGTTGGCCTGACGCAAGCATCGCCTGCTCAGAATCCGGCAAATCGAGATAGGCGCGCCCGGCATCGTCCTGCGGAAGGTTTCGCTCAAGATTCTTCGCTACAAGATCCATCACATCCAGCCCGATCAGGTCGATCAAGCCATACAGGCCGGTTGACGGAATGCCGACACCGGCCATCAGCGCGTCGATCTGCTCCACGCTAAGGCCTTGGGTTCTTGCACGGGCGCCCTTGTGAATCCCTGCAAGCATCCAGAAGCAGCCGATCCGGTTGCCGATGAAGTTGACCGTGTCCTTGGCGTAGACAACGCCTTTGCCTAGCCTGTCGCCGCAAAACGATGCAAGCGATTCGATTACATCGGCCGAAGTCTGTTCGCCTGGCACCAGTTCCAGAAGCTTCATCACCTTTACGGGATTGAAAAAGTGCGTCACCGCGACATCTCGGCAAAATTCTTCGGGCATGCCTTGGTAAATCGATCGAAGCGGAATACCCGATGTGTTGGTGCTCACTATGGAGCCGGGCTTTCGCACCGCGTTCAATCGGGCAAACAGTTCGCGCTTGGCATCCAGATTCTCGACGATGGCTTCGCAAATCCAGTCGCTACTGCGCGCCAGATCCAAGGACTCGTCAAAACTTCCAGTGGCAATCAGATCAGCGCTCGCCGGATCATCGAGCATCGGCGCCCTGCCCTTGAGCATGTTCGACTTTCCCTTTTCCGCCTGCTCGGCTGTGATGTCAAGCAGCGCGACGCGAACGCCGGCCTGCGCGCAGGCTGCAGCAATGCCGCTGCCCATGGTGCCGCCGCCGAGAACTGCCACGGATTCGATTTGTCTTCGACTCACTTGATTATCCTCCTGTATTGAATGAACGATTAAGAATGAATGACTTTCCGCACTGGCCGACGGTGGCCGAAAGTGCCGCATTGCGGCCTTTAAACCCCCTTCGCAACCGCCATTTCACCGCGAATCGGGCGTTCGTCGATCGGCAGATGCAGAACCGATGCAATGATACCGAGTGCCGCGCAAATCCACCAGACCACGACATATGACTGCGTCGTATCGAACAGCACCCCGCCAAGCCACACGCCCAGAAAACTGCCGATCTGATGGCTGAAGAATACAATCCCGAACAGGGTTCCAAGATAGCGCGGCCCGAAAATCTGGCCGACGATTCCGGAAGTCAGCGGCACCGTGGCAAGCCACAATATTCCCATTGCCGCGGCAAAGATCAGCGCCGACGCATTGCTTGGCGGCAATGTGACGAACACGGCGATCACGACTGCCCTGCCAAAATAGATGAACGCAAGAATGCTCTTTTTCCGCATTCGATTTCCAAAATAGCCGGCAATCAGGGTTCCGAACAGATTGAAGATTCCGACCAATGAAAGCGCCCATGCGCCAATCACCGACGAAAGACCGATGTCTCCCAGATACGCTGGCAAATGGATGCCTATGAATGTCACTTGAAATCCGCAGACAAAAAAGCCGGCAGTCAGATAGACGTAGCCCGAATGCCTGCCAGCCTGCTTGAGCGCCTGGCGCAGCGTCTGCTCCGGACCTTGCGCAACCGGTCTGCCGGACAAGGCCCTGGCAAGCGGCAGAACAAGGACAGCCAGACAGGCGAAAATGAGCAGCGCCGACTCCCATCCGATCTGCAGTATCAGAATATTTGCAATCGGAACCAGGACAAACTGGCCCAGAGACCCGGCGGCCGAACCTATTCCAAGCGCCATGGAGCGATGCCGCTCGGGAACATTTCGCGCGATCACCGCCAGCACAATCGCAAACGTGGTTCCCGACAAGCCGAAGCCGATCAGCATTCCGTTCGCGACATAGAGGCCGAGCGGAGTCGAGGCGACCGCCATCAGCGCCAACCCGGCGATATAGCACAAGCCGCCGACGACAATCACGCGACCTGAGCCGTAGCGGTCTGCGATGGCACCGAAGACGGGCTGAGAAAAACCCCAGAAAATATTCTGCAAGGCGGCAGCGAACGCAAAAATGCTTCGCCCCCAGTCGTAGTGATCGCTCACCGGAACCAGAAACACACCCATCATGCTGCGAGTGCCGAAGCCGATGAAAATCACCAGACAGGCCGCCACAACAATGATGACCGAATGTCTCCATTGAAAGGTGCTCGTATCGCTGTTCATTTGCTCGCCAACAATCTCCGGCGTTCGGTCGAATCGGTTTCGACAAATGGCTCACGCCATGAATATCACGCAATTGGCCTTGAGTTCGATCGATGATTCGAGTTCCGAAGTGAACTCAGCACTGGTCTCAGCCGGCATTTCTCATAGCGGCCTCAAATCGAAGCAGGGAATTGCGCAGGCAGAGAGCACCCTAGAGCGGGACGGCGGTAAATTTTACTTTGTTTTCGTGCAATCAACGAAAAAAATCGAATTTCTTAGGGATTCGAGATTCGGTGCTTTCGGGCCAATACACAGCCGGACCGTCAACTCGTCTGATTCCGAAAGACACAATCATCACGAACCGCAGAGGCAGGGATCAAATTCGCGAACGATCGGCAAACTCCGCAAATGCACCCTATATGGGTCATTTTTGCAGACAAGCGATTTTCACCCTAATTGAAAACCTTTGACCTGACTCGCCTGAGCAGCAAAGCTGACTCCTCAGAAGTCGCAATTGCCCCCAATGCGGCGCGATGAGAACGAAAAGCTATGCAGCATCGCAGCGCCTGCAATCGTCCGATGCGATAATCGACGTAAAATTGCGGCCCGGATATCGTGTATTCTTTGGCCCAAACAGACTAGGGCGATCGCCTATTCCGGCATTGAAGCCGGATGCCACCTGATCAACGACGAACAATTCAATGTCTGATTCGCTTTATATGAAATTCGACACGCTGTCGCTGCACGCCGGACAGCGTCCCGACTCGCAAGTGCGGGCCCGCGCCACGCCGATCTACCAGACTGCCTCGTACGTGTTCGAAGATGTCGACAGCGCCGCGTCGCTGTTCAATATTGAACGCGCGGGACACGTCTATTCGCGTGTATCCAATCCGACCAATGCCGTACTCGAAGAACGCATGGCAGCGCTAGAGGGAGGCGTCGGCGCGATTGCCACAGCGAGCGGCCAGGCGGCCTTGCATCTTTCTCTGGCTACGATTCTAGGCGCCGGATCGCATATTGTCGCATCGCAATCCATCTACGGAGGATCGCACAATCTTCTGTCCTACACCTTGCCGCGATTCGACATCGAAACAGATTTCGTCCATCCGCGCGATCACGATGCGATAAGAGCGGCAATCCGGGATGACACAAGATTAATCTTTGCCGAAGTCATCGGCAATCCGGGCTGCGAAGTGCTAGACATCGAAGTCGTAGCAGGCATCGCCCACGAACACGGCATACCGCTACTGATCGACTCCACCTTCACCACCCCGTATCTGTGCAAGCCCTTCGACTTCGGAGCCGATATCGTGTTTCACTCAGCAACCAAGTTCCTAAGCGGGCACGGAGTCGTAATCGGCGGCGTGCTTATCGACAGCGGCAGGTTCGACTGGGAAGCCTCAGGCAAATTCCCCACCCTCACGGAACCCTACGACGGATTTCACGGAATGAATTTCGCCCAGGAATTCGGACCGGCAGCCTATATCACGCGCGCCCGCAAGGAAGGCGCCCGAGACTTCGGCGCGTGCATGAGTCCGCATACGGCGTTTCTGGTTCTTCAGGGCCTGGAAACCTTGCCGCTTCGAATGCAAAGGCATGTCTCGAATACCCGGATCATCGTTGATTTCCTGAAAGACCATCCCGCAGTCGAGTGGGTCAGCCATCCTGAATTGAAAGACCACCCGGATCACGATTTGGCCACCCGGGTGCTGCCTAAGGGGTGCGGCGCGGTGTTCTCGTTCGGAATATACGGCGGACGCTCCGCCGGACATACCCTGATCAAGAATCTGAAACTGTTTTCGCACTTGGCCAATGTCGGCGATGCAAAATCGCTCGTAATTCATCCGGCATCGACGACCCATCATCGACTAGACAGCGATGCCTTGGCCGCCGCCGGAATCTCCGAAGGCCTGGTGCGTCTGTCAGTCGGACTGGAGGACCCGGATGACCTGATTGCGGATTTGGACCGTGCGCTGAAAGCTTCGCAACGATAGCCGCGAGCACTGAGATGAGAGTTTCTGTCAACGAACACGACGCCTTTGTATTTTGCGGGGGGCAGGAAATCGACCCTGGCAGAAAATCGGTCATGTTCGTCCATGGCGCAGCCATGGATCACACGGTCTGGACTCTTGCGGCAAGGCATTTCATCCGTCACGGATTGAATGTGCTTGCTGTCGACCTGCCAGGGCACGGCCGCTCAGGCGGGCAGGCCCGAACCTGCATTGGCGACTATTCCGACTGGCTGATCGAACTGCTTGACGTCCTCGCAATTGAGCGCTGCGGGCTTGTCGGACACAGCATGGGATCCCTGATCTGTCTGGAAACCGCGGCACGCAACCCGTCAAGGGCGGATGCCCTTGTGCTGGTCGGCACTGCCGTGCCGATGCCGGTGCATGATTCGATTCTGGACTTGTCCTCGCAGAACAAGCATGTGGCAATTGACCTTCTTACGTCTGGCGGCCACAGCCCCGCAGCGCATCTGGGCGGCAACGAGAATCCCGGGATGTGGATGATCGGCGGATTCATGCGATTGATGGAGAGTGCCGCACCCGGTGTTCTGCATTGCGACCTCAAGGCGTGCGCCGGCTACCTTGGCGGCGTCGAGTCCGCATCAGCCGTCACTTGCCCGACACTTCTAATCCTTGGCGAAAATGACCGTCTTACGCCGGTGCGGGCCACCCGCGAACTCGCCAAGGCTATCGGTCACAGCAAAACGGCCGTTTTGCACCAGACCGGCCATGCGATCATGGCCGAAAACCCGAACCGGCTGCTGGATCTGCTGCGCGAGACCTTGCTGACGAATCACTCGGACGCCTAGAACAATACGTTATGGAATACTTGCAATCGATATTTACAAGCGAGGCGGTGATGCCTCAGTTGATCGCTGTACTTGCGATTGTCCTGATCGCGGCGACGGCGAAACGCTACGTCATGAAGACGCTGATCGCAAGGGCGCAAAAGAGCAGGAACCTGTTCGACGATGCGGCCCTTGTCGCGCTGAACCGGCCGCTTTCGGTGTTGATCTGGGCTCTGGGCATATTTTTCGCACTCGACATACTCGGCGGGATCTATGAATCGAAACTGTTCGCCATACTCGAACCGGCGCGCGCAATTACGGTAATTGCCATTGCCTGCTGGTTCCTGCTGCGTCTCACGCGGCACGCCGAACGCGAGTTCGTTGCGCACAGGCAGGCCAAGGGACAGCCGGTCGATCTGGCCGCCATGGATGTAGCAGGCAAGGTTGCGCGCATACTCATCACCGTCATCGGAGCAATGGCCGCACTGCAGGTGATCGGCGTCAGCGTGGCCGGACTGCTGGCACTGGGCGGCGTAGGCGGCGTAGCGGTGGGATTTGCAGCGAAGGAGTTGATTGCCAACTTCTTCGGCGGACTTATGATCTATCTCGAGCGCCCATTCAAGGTCGGGGAAACGATCTCTTCGCCCGACATGGACATTGAGGGCACAGTGGAAGAGATATCCTGGGGCCAGACGGCGCTTCGCCGATTCGATTCACGGGTGCTCTATGTTCCAAATTCAGTGTTCAACACCGTCTCGGTCCTGAACAGGGCGCGACAGACCAATCGGCGAATCTACGACTATGTCGGCGTGCGATACGATGATGTCCACGCCCTGGAGGCCATCGTTGCCGATGTGCGCACCATGATCCGCAATCATCCGGACATTGATCAGGACAATTCGGTCATGGTGTATTTCGATCGATTTGCAGCTTCGTCACTGGATTTTTTCATCTATTGCTTCACCCGAACCACGGTTTGGGGGGAATACCACGAAGTAAAGCAGGACATACTGTTCAAGATCAGCACGATAATCGCATCCCATGGCGCCGAAATCGCCTTTCCGACATCGACGATTCATGTTCCCGGCGCAATTCGGACCGCCGATTATGTCGAAAGCGAGTCAGATATGCCCGGCAAGTCGGACCCCAAGCTAAAGCCGGCATACCAAGCCGATGAGATAAAGCCCGAAAAGAGGCTGCCGCCTCAGGAAGGGGATGCCGAATAGCAGCTTCCCTGCGCCATCGCGGGCTTGCGTGCAACGGGCGTGTCATTTGATTTGCGCGACGCCGCGCCGGCGCAACGTCATCTCGCGGTGCACGATGTACAGCGTGCTCATTGCAATCAGCGACGCACCTGCAAGCGCGGTCAATGAAGGGATCTGATGAAATACGAAGTATCCGGCAACAGCCATGAACAGCATTCGGGTATACAGAAACGGCGCTACAAAGTGAGCGTCACCAATGGCATAGCCTCTGATATCCAGATAATTTCGCCCTGACGATGCCGCCCCGACCAGCAGCAGCAAAAGCCATTCATTCAAATCCGGCGTTTCCCAGACCACAATCGCCGGAGGAAGGCTGCCGATCGACAGAACGACCGTGAAATAGAACAAAATAGTTCCAGGGCGCTCGGTCTCGGAAAGCTGCTTGCCAAGGATGAGAGACAATGCAAACATCATGGAAGCGGCAATCGGTGTGAGAAGTTCGATGCTGAACTCCTGGGGCAAGTAGCCAATGACCAGGATGGCACCTAGAAATCCAAGCACCGATGCCGACAGGCGCCGCATTCCGACTCTTTCCTTGAGCATGACGATGCTCAGGATCGTGACAAAAAGCGGGGTTGTGAAAAAAAGCGCAGTGACCGTGACAAGTGGTAGAATCATCAGCGAATAGAATCCGCCGTTGATAGCGATCACACCGACCACTCCGCGCAGCAGATGCCTGCCCCAGCGCTTGGTGCGTATGGTGTAGCCGGAGCGGGGAAATATGAATATTGCAGCGACGACAATTCCGAACACACCGCGGATGAACACGGTTTGCGCAGAGTGTATGCTGCCGGAAAGCGCGTGAACGCCGACGCTCATCACTGTCGCAACCAGGGCGGAAAGAACAATCCATCCGGCCCCGCGCAAATTGTCGGCAGGCGATGCCATCAGCCGATGCAAGCCGTTGTCGCAACACGCTGCATGATCATCGACCTAACCGTGGAGGTACGTTTATGGACTTAGGCATTGAAGGAAAAAATGCGCTGATTTGCGCTTCGAGCAAGGGCCTTGGCAAAGGTTGCGCCATGGCACTGGCGCGAGAAGGCGCCAACGTCTGGCTCAACGGACGCAATCCCGACACATTGGAACTTGCCGTCAGCGAAGTTGCCGCCGTCGCTCGGGGCTCGGTGTCCGCAATTTGCTGCGACATCACTTCGCCCGAAGGTCGCGAGACGGCCATCGAAGCCGCCGGAGCGCTGGACATCCTTGTCAACAACGCCGGCGGTCCGCCTCCGGGCGACTTTCACGACTGGGGTCTGGCCGAATGGAACCAGGCAGTCAACAACAACATGCTCACTCCGATCGAACTGTTCAAGATGGTTGTCGACGGCATGATCGAACGCGGCTTTGGACGTGTGATCAACATTACTTCCTCGTCAGTAAAGTCCCCTATTCCGATTCTGGGCCTGTCAAACGGCGCCAGGGCCGGATTGACCGGATTCATTGCCGGAGCCTCGCGTCAGGTGGCGCGACACAATGTCACAGTCAATAACATGATGCCCGGCAGATTCGACACCGACCGTCTTCGCGCCGGCTATACCCATGAAGCAAAGACCACGGGCGAATCGCTCGAGTCGGTGATGCACCGGGGAGCGCAGGAAGTACCCGTCAGGCGCTTCGGGACCGCGGATGAATTCGGGGCGCTGTGCGCTTTTTTGTGCAGCGTTCACGCCGGATACATTACCGGACAGAATGTACTGATCGACGGCGGCATGGTGCCTTTGTCCATGTAGCACAAACCGCTTGCGCCTCAGTTCGCCGCACTGCGCAGAGCCTGCGGCAATTCCAGTGCAACAGTCTCGGGCAGCAGGCATTGCCCTGTGTCATCGCACGCCTGCAACTGCACCGAAACGACCGGGACGCCGTCACCGTCTTCCCGCTCTAACTCGACGGGGATTGAAATCTCGCCGTCAAAAACGGCCATCGGCTGATCAAGAAACTTCGTCCCAAGCATGTTCGGCTGCGGATAATGCAACGAAGACACCTGCCAGCCGTCAGAGACCCGTACAGCGGTAGGGATCAGGTTGTCGGACAGCGGCGCATCGGAATTGATGTGCCATCCGTCATCGATGTCTAAAGCAATGTCGGCGCTGATGCGGTCGGATTGCAGCCTGGCATGCTTCAAGGCAACTTTGATATGTCCATGGGCGGAATAGTCGCTGGGTCCCGCATTGCCGTGCAACTGATTCTGCATCGCTTTGAGCATGTAGGCGAAATTGATCGGAAACTGGACAATTTCGCCTGCAAACGCGGCAACCGCCTGTTGCGCGCGATCCTGATAGATTCCCAGTCCGGTTGCCCGATACAGGTCCGACAACACCTCGACAGCTACCGAATTTCCCGATGGAACGGCGCCGTCAATATGCTCCTTCGCACGGGCGATCAGCCCTGAAGCGCTTTCAGCGGTTACGGTAAACAAACCGCCGTTGCCAGAGTCCCAGAACAGCTCAAGCATCCTGTCGACGATCAATTTGCCTCGTTCCAGCCATATTGATCTGCCGGTTTCCCTGTAAAGCGCAAGCAGGGCCTGAGCAAAGTATGCGTAGTCGTCCAGCTTGCCCTCCACGGTCGCTCGATCGCGGATGAATATTCGTTTCATCATCCCGGATTCGTCAACCATGCGATCCCATATGAAGCCGGCTGCCGTTTCAGCAGCATCCAAATAGCGCGCATCGTTTGTGATTTCGGTCGCTTCGGCCAAAGTTGCGATCATCATGCCGTTCCAGGCGCCAATGATCTTGGTATCAAGGAAGGGAGGCGCGCGCTGCTTTCGGTACTGCGCCAATGCCGCGGTCAATTCAGACATCCGCCCAAGCAGGTGCGAAACTGAAATCCCGTTCGCTTGCGCGTACGATTCGGGCTCGACGGGCAAATGCAGAATGTTCATGCCTTCGAAATTGCCCTGCTCGGTGACACCGTAGACATCCAGAAGCTGCTGCGCCCCTTGCGCAGGCAGCAGCGGTCGAATTTCGTCGACATCCAAGACATAGTATTCACCTTCAGCGCCCGGTTCGCCTGCATCCAGCGCCGAGTAGAATGCGCCGTGCGGCGAGGTCATGTCAGCAAGCACGAAATCAAGAATCTGGACTGCGACCCGCCTGAACATCGGCGTGCCCGAAATCTCGTAGCCGTAAAGATACAGCCTGCCCAGATGCGCCTGATTGTAGAGCATCTTTTCAAAGTGAGGCACAAGCCAGTCCCTGTCAATGCTGTAGCGGTGAAAGCCACCGCCGACGTGGTCGCGAATGCCGCCAAGCGCCATCGCTGCCAGACGCTTTTGCAGCAACGAGGCCGCCTGGGCATCTCCGTATCGCACGGCCGTGTCGGCGAGCAGAAACAGTTCAGCCTCGGACGGAAACTGATTGCCCGTCAACTCAAAGTCGTCGGCCTGGCGCTGGTACTCGGCCGATTGCTCAATGACGCGTTGAATTTCGCTAAATTCCACAGTCGCATCCGGAATATGCAAATTGGCATAGTCGCCTACGGCTGCGGAAATCTGATCGGCGAGGCCCAGAATATCGGGCCGGCTCTGCGACCACAGGTCCGAGACTTGCCGAATCAACTCGTGAAATTGCCCTTTCGGGAAATACGTGCCGGCAAAAAACGGCTTGCCGTCGGGCGTAGCGAAGACATTCAGCGGCCATCCGCCATAGCCGCCCATGACTTCCACGGCAGTAATGTAAAGGTCGTCCACTTCCGGGTGGGTTTCCCGGTCGACCTTGATCGCAAGCATGCGTTCGTTTATCAGTGCGGCCACTTGCGCATCGTCATAGCTTTCGTGCTCCATGACGTGGCACCAGTAGCACGTTGAGTAGCCGATCGATATGAGCACAGGCACATCGCGCCGCTTCGCCTCGGCAAAGGCTTCGTCGCCCCAGGCGTGCCAGTTGACCGGATTGTGCGCATGCTGGCGCAGATACGGAGAATCCTGCAGAATCAGGCGATTCGCATACTTTGGAGTGCCATCATCGCGCAAATGCCTGGTGCGCGGGGATTCATTCGCCGGCAGCCGGCTCCAGGCCGATCGCAGCGAATCGAGCAACTGCTCGGAAAATGCCTGAGCCCCGGGCAAAGCAGAAAAATCCGGCTGAGCCATCGCGCACCGCCACGGAGCCAGCGCAAATGCAACCAGGGCGAAGGCCGCGAAAAATCTCAATGACAATTGCTTCATTCGGTAAACTTACCCGGATGGAGTCGGCGGCGCATAAGCGTCGCATGGACATATCCCCAGACAATTCCGATAACAAGACCTGTCGTGTGCGCGGTATTGGCGATATTTCCGACCAGTCCTGTGAAGCACACGACGTACCAGATTAGCATCATCCATACGACCGGGCGGTGCAGATAGTAGAAAAAGAACGGGTTGTAGCGGCTGTGCATCCATACGAATCCCAGCAAGCCGTAGACCACGCCTGACATCCCGCCGAATAGCGGGCCGGATACGGTAAACTGAGCCAAGTTAGACATACTTGCGGTGACGAGGAAGAAAATCAGCAGCATGATGCGGCCAAGCCCTTGCTCAATCTTGCCGCCGAGATCCCACAGCCACAGCATGTTGAACACGATATGCATCAGGCTCAGATGCACGAATGCCGGGGTAATCAGGCGCCACAGTT
Source organism: Arenicellales bacterium (assembly GCA_965214615.1). Taxonomy (GTDB): domain Bacteria; phylum Pseudomonadota; class Gammaproteobacteria; order Arenicellales; family JAJDZL01; genus CBDAUN01. Next base: position 763,398 of record OZ243952.1, on the reverse strand, counting down.
GTCCGTCATGGATTTCTGCCAGGCCAGACCACCGGGTAGAAATCAGCAAAAGTTCGAATACCGGGCCGTTTTCGCCGAACCAAGTACCGACGGTAGCGAGAACCGACAGTCCAACGAGCAGGTAGGTCACCGCCACTTCAAGCGCCTCGCCAAATTCGCCCGGTCCCGGAATTCGGGCAGACGCAAGTGAGCGCTGCGCCGTTGCGAGGCGCATTCATCGGATCAATTGACGCCATCAGGCTTCCATATGCAAAGTGTTCAATAAGGTTGCGACCATCGGCGGATCAAAAAGTTCGCAGCGGCTGTCCACAATCGGCTACAGCACGGCTGGCGACATGCGGTCACGGTTCGGTATACTCGACCCGGTCGGATGTGCCCAGGGTCACGGATCTGCCATCGATGGTGGTGAAAGTACGCCCCTTGATATCTTTGCGATACGCCTGATAGGAAACCGCTTCGCTGTCGGACCCGCCAGTCACTCGAATGGTAATGACCGCGTTGTCGATTCTCCAATTGTAGAAGAAAAATCCAATCCCGCCGATAATGAACACTCCAATCACACAATATGCGGCGATTCGGTTCGATTTGCGCCGCGCGGCGGCAATGGCCACCGCCTGCGAAGATTTTCGCACCTCGCCTCTGAGTTTCGAATGAAAGACGAGAATTACCACCACGATTACGGCCAAAGTGAAGAATATCTTGGTCAGCATTGCAGAATCCGGACTCCCTTTAGGACCAATTGGACGGCAAGCCCGACCTCAATTCGGAAATTAGATTCGAGTATGGAATTTCGCACGGCAAGGGCAAAGTATCTCCAGCGCGACCTAAAGTGGCCCGCCGCTGTTGCAATGTACACCATATTCGCTGGAAATGCATAAGTTGATTGCCGTGACCGCTGAAACCAGAACAGCCGCCATCATCGTTTCATCCGTCTGCATGGCGCAGATTCTGAGTATGCTGGCGTTCGCCGCCTACCCGACGCTGATTCCCGTGCTGCAGGCACAGTGGGGATCCAGCAGTACTGAAATCGGATGGGTGGCAGGCATCTACTTCGGCGGCTATCTCGCAGCAGTCGGAATTCTGGTTTCAAACACTGATCTTGTCGACGCGCGCAAGATCTATCTTTGGTCGATGGCTCTGGGCATCCTGTCACCGCTCGGTTTCGCCTACCTGACATCCGGTGTCGTTTCCGCGAGCCTCTGGCGCTGCCTTCAGGGTATCGCGCTGGCGGGAACCTACATGCCAGGACTCAAGGCTTTGGTCGATGCGGTCCCCGATCGTCTGCAAAGCCGTACCGTCGCAGTGTATACCGCGTGCTTCGGGGTAGGTGTCGGGGTCTCGTTTCTGGCCGCAGGACTGATGTCGGCGCACTTTAGCTGGCCGGGCGTTTTCGCATGCTCGGCCATCGGCCCTGCTATCGGCCTGTGTCTTGCATTCTTCACCCTGCCGTCGACACCGGCGCCAGCGGGAGCAAGTCAAAGCTTTCGCTGGCTTCCGGATTTCAAGCCTGCGCTGCGCAATCGCGCTGCGATGGGATTCAGCATCGCCTACAGCGCGCACAACATGGAGCTTTTCGTATTCCGCTCCTGGATTGTCGCATATCTGGTATTTTCGTTCAGCCTTCGCGAGGCCGGCACTTTCGGCTCGCACTGGAATCCGGCGACGATTGCCGCAGTCATCAGCCTTGCATCTCAGCCGTTCAGCGTCGTAACCAATGAGATTGCCGAAAGGCTCGGCAGGATCAGGGTGATTCTCTGCGTCATGGCGGCATCAGCTGCGACGGGCATCGCTCTTGGGTTTTCAGGTTCTGCAGACGTTTCGGTCGTGTTGCTGCTCGCAGCACTCTACGGCATCCTGTGCATGAGCGATTCGGCGGCGATTACCGCCGCAGTCGTAAAATCGGCAGACCCTGCTCGGCGAGGGGCTACGCTGGCGCTTCACTCGCTTGTAGGATTTGCGGGCGCTTTTTTCGGGCCGATCGCGTTCGGCGCCGCGCTGGATTATTTCGGCAAGAGCAATCCTCACGCGTGGGGTCTGGCTTTCGTAGTGATTGCCGCATTCGCAGTAGCGGGCCCGGCCGCAATACTTCGCCTTTCACGAAACCGTACCTAAGATGTCGAAGCGCACAATGAACGCTGTCAAGGCCGCGGATTCAGATGATCGCCATTTCCTGAAGCGGTTCGCCGCGCGCGATTCTGTCATAGCCCAGCGGCGATAAATCGAGCGTCGTAAACGTCCCGTAAATAATGCATTCTGATATGCCGCGTCCAATGGCGGGCGACTGCTGCAGCCCGTGACCGGAAAATCCGTTGGCGAAAAAGAAGTTTCGCAGCTCGGTGTGGGGACCGACAATCGCATTCTGGTCCAGGACATTGTAGTCGTAGTGTCCGGCCCAGGAATTGACCATCCTGATCGCTTCGAAATTTCCAGACCGATGGGCCAGCGCCATCCATATGGCGTCGTATTCCTCATATTCGGGATCGAAATCATCAAAGTCCGCAGCCGCATCGAATTCGGGCGTGGTACCGGTTAGGAAGCACGAGCCTTCCGGCCTGCAAAAAACCCCTGAGGCATCGATCATCAGAGGCAGACAGCCGTCGTTCACAGCTGCCGTACCTTGCGGAGAATCGGCACATTGGAACACGAAAATCGATCGCTTGCGCGGCTCGACCGGCAAGTCGATATTCGCCATTGACGCGACAGAAGCGGCACGAGTGCCTGAACAGTTGACAACTGCGCCGCAGCCGATGCGGTCCCCGCCTGCCAAATTCACAGCGGTCGCCGTAGCGGCGCTGCATTCGATGCTCACGACCTCATCGGTCAGATAGTGCGCACCTTGAGCGCGCGCCTTGTTTCTGAATCCGTTCATCAGACCGGTGTTGGAGAACCAGCCTTCTCCGGATCTGCCGTAGCTTGAAAGCAGCAGGCCTTCCGCATTCAGGTGGGGGAATGCGTCCTTGGTCTGCGCGGCATCCCAAAGCACGACATCGGCATCGCAGAATCGCTGCACTTCGTGGCACTGCCTAAGGATGCCCGCCTGTTTTTCGCTTGCAGCCAGAAACAGATAGCCGCATTCTTGAAACCCCAGGTCCGGGCGGTCGCCATCCACCGCCATGACATCGGAGAACTCCTTGATGAAGCGGGTTCCGAACTGGGACATCCGTACGTTGACCTCATTCGAGAATTGGTGGCGGATGGAGCTGGCGCTCAGAGCGGTCGCCGCCATTGCGTATGAGGGATCCTTTTCGACGACCAGTACTGAACCGTCGAAATCAGGATTCGCGGTGAGAAAGTACGCGGTCGAGCTCCCCATCACCGCGCCTCCGACAATGACTACGTCAAAATTGCGATTCAACTTTCGGCCTCGTCGTCCGGATGAGGCAGGTCGCAGAACCATCCTCCCAAGTACTTGACCGCCGGAGCATCCGGATGCTGCGCGGGGATGCTTGATTCCACGAACTGACGAAACGGCTCGGTATCGTCTTGCGGCTGAAAGCCGATATGCGCCGCCTTGCTGTTGTCGACCGTCCTGACGCGATTGTTCGACATGCCGAATGCTATGGTGTGCCCCAGCCGCGGCGCTGTGAGTCCGCGCGACACATACTGGATCAAATCCCGGTACGAAAGCCAGCTCCAGAGCATGCGCCTGTCGGCTGGTTCGGGAAATGATGAGAAAATTCTAAGGCACAGGCTCTCAATGCCGAACTTGTCCCAGTATAGGCGACTGAGGCTTTCTACAAAATTCTTCGATACTCCGTAGAGACTGTCAGGCCGCACAGGGCTGTCCGCGTCAATATGCGCTTCCAGGGCGTGATAGCCGATCGCATGCACCGAGGATGCGTAAATCACTCGGGGAACCCCGTTCTTACGGGCGCCTTCGTAGATGTGATAGGAACCTCGGATGGTGCCATCCAGTACGGCTTCGAACTTGCCTTCGCGGGAAACGCCTCCGAAGTGCACGATCGCATCGACGCCGCGAGTCATTTCCATAACGGCATCGTAGTCGCCAAGCTCGCAAGTAAAGACTTCCTCGTCCGGGGCAGATTCGGTAATTTCTGTGCGGTCAGAAAGGCGAATCGTGTTCGCAAGCGGCTTCAGACCGGAACGAAGCTGGGTGCCCAGGGCGCCTGCCGCGCCTGTAAGGAGTATTCGATCAAATGGTTTCATGCTACCGACCTGTTTGGATTGAGGAAACTTGTGCGCATTTGCGCCACAATGCCATGGGTGCTATGCGACAATTACGATGATGATGACTGAACATCAAAAAATACTGATTTTGCGAACCCGGCGCGAAAGCTCTCATCTTTTTTCGCCCAGCATTGAAGCAGATGCAATATTCAAAGGCATCGCACACATTAGGTCTAGGTCGCATTCGGTACTCGGGTCGGCAAGTGATGTCTAGGCGAATTTTACGAAGTGACATGACAAACCATAACCCCAAATTGAACCCTGATGCACTGAATAATGATCTTGCTGCGGTCATGTCGAAGTTCGCCATACCGGGCATGGCTGTAGCAGCCTGTCGCGGAGACGCGATTGAATATGAAGCAGGATTCGGGTTTAGCGACCTTGATCTGAAAAAGAAATTCGATTGCGAAACAATCTGCCTCGTTGCCTCGATCACAAAATCCTTTACATCGGTCCTGGTCGGCATACTGGATGATTTGGGCGTGGTTGACTGGCAATGTCCGGTCAGCGATTACGTCAGTGACTTTAGAATGAATGATGCCATTGCAACCCAGAATATGACGTTGACAGACATGATGTGTCATCGGACCGGACTTCCTTCCCACGAAAACTTGCTGGCTCACGGCGTTGCCCGCGACCTGAAAGATGATGGCAGGAAATTTCGCAGTGACTTGCTGAATCGTTTGAAATATTTTGAACCGTCCTTTAAGTTTCGATCACAATTTCAGTATCAGGACATTGTTTTCACCGCCGTCGGCGCAATTGCGGAGCGGATGACCGGAGAATCGATTGAAACCTTGATGCACGAACACCTTCTCTCCCCGCTTGGGCTGAAAGCAACCTTCAGCCGCCGACGCGCCAATTTGACCGAGCAACTGACGAATGGATATGCGGCAGTGAACGGAAAAACAGTCCAGATTCCGTATTGCGACACAAGATACATCTCGCCGACAGCCGGACTCTACATGAGTGCAAGGGAACTGATCCAATGGCTTCAATTTCATTTGCGCGGCGGCCGCATAGGCGGCATCCGGCTTATTTCGAGAGACAATCTGAGCTGGATCTACCGCAGTCATATTCCGGCCGACTCTCACCGGTTCCTGGCACAAGGCGGTCAATGCTCCTACGGTCTTGGATGGTTTCGAACCCGGTTCAAAGGGCGCCTTATGCTCAGCCATACAGGTTCTTTCAACGGGCATAGGACGGCAATCGCATTCATTCCGTCTCTCGACATCGGTGTTGCGGTTGCGTGCAACCTGAACTTGACCAAATCCGTGATCGGAGCGTGCCAGGTCGCCATGTCCCATATGATGGGCGAGTCGGATTGCAAAGCGGTTGTTGCACACTTTACGGTACAGGAACAAAAAGATGCCGATTTGCAAAAACAGATCAGACATGAGTTTGAAACGGGACAGAACAGGAATAATCCGCCGCATCAGCCGCTGGCCTGCTTTGAAGGAACATACAGGCATCCCGGATATGGAAGTTTTGACGTTGCGCTGATCAACGAACGTCTTACGCAGACTCACGACGGCCGGCGCTTCGACCTGCTGCCATACAATGGGAACACGCTTGCCACCCGCTTCCAGTCTACTGAGAACAACCTGCTCCGGATGCCTATGACATTTGGCGGCTATTCAGACAGCAAATTCAATTTCGTCGAAGTTCCGATTGTTCCGGACATCGGTGCGCCCCGGTTCATGCGAATTCGCTCATAATCGTGGCGTGTGCTGTTTTTTTGGTGCGCTCCGGACCAGTATCCGCCTTTGTCTGCATAGCGGCCTGGACTTGAATCGGAAACTTCTCAATGTGCGGCCGCTACCGTGTCAGATGCCGCAGAAAACGTGCCTCCGACTTCTTGAAAATGCTATTGACACCGAAAACCAGGATCACGTACAGCGCCGCGGCGGTAAGAAACCCTTCGTAAACCACATAGTATTGATTATTGAGCGTTCGCCCGGCACCCAGTATGTCAGTCACAGTGATGGTCGAGGCAATGACGCTGGCATGCAGTAAAAATATGACCTCATTGGAATAAGCCGGTATCGATTTGCGCATCGCGCTCGGAAGCACGATTCGCCGGATTACTCTCGCACGGGTCAAGCCGATGGATTCGGCGGCTTCAATCTCCCCTTTTGGAACCGACAGGATTGCGCCGCGAAGAATTTCGCACACATAACCTGCACTATTGAGGCTGAAACTGATCAGCGCGCACCAGTGGGCCTGCTTCAAAATAGGCCACAGAATTGATTCGCGAATAAATTCAAACTGGGCCAGTCCGTAGTAGATGATATACAACTGCACCAGCAGCGGAGTGCCTCGAAAAGCATAGCTGTAGATCGCGGAACAGCGTCCAAAAAACGGTATCCCGTAGGCCTGCGCAATTGCCAGCGGGATGGCCATGACCCCTCCGATCAGAAGCGAAAGCGAAACCAGCCATACGGTTGTCAGTACGCCTTCGGCGAAGACTTGCCAGTGTTGCGCGATGATTGCAAAATCCATAACGGCTGCTCACTTGATCTTGTAGCGGCGGTCCAGCCACTTCAGGCCCATGTCTGAACTCAGCGTCAGGATCAGATAAATGAAAAAGGCCAGAAACAGGAACAGGAATGGCTCCCGCGATGTTCTGCCGGCCTGGTGAGCGTTGTACATCACGTCCTGCAAGCCGATTATGGAAACAAGCGCAGTCGTTTTGAGCAGAACCAGCCAATTGTTGGTAAAGCCTGGAAGCGCCAGTGGCACAATCTGAGGCCAAACAATGCGTCGCAAGTACTTCGCGGATGACATGCCGATAGATTTTGCCGCTTCGATCTGTCCGACAGGGACTGACAGGTATGCCCCTCGGAAGGTTTCGGTCATGTATGCACCGAATATGAAGCCGATAGTGCCGACGCCGGCGATAAATGGACTGATCTCAATGTAAGTCCAAAGTTCGAGGCTTGCACCAATTTGGTTAAGGAGTATTTGCCCGCCGAAATAGACAATCAGCATCAAGACCAGGTCGGGCACACCGCGGATCAATATCGTGTAGGCATTGCCGACAATACGCAGCGGCCTGTGTGCGGACAGCTTAAGCGTCGCGCCGGCGACACCGAACAGGATGGATAGAAGACAGGCCAGGAGTGCCAGAAATATGGTCACTCCCAAGCCGGAAAATACCAGCGGACCAAATTCCAGCAAAGTAGCCCATGATTCTGTCATGGGGTTTGCAGCTCAAATAGCATAAGGATTGGGCGGCGCAATGCCGCCACAACCCAGAATCAAGTTTTAGTCACCGTAGATATCAAACGGAAAATACTTATCGTTTATTTCCATGTATTTTCCGCTTTGACGCAGTGTCTGAAGCGCTTCATTCAACGCGGCACGCAGGTCCTGGTCGGTTTTGCGAACCCCAATCGCGGTACCTTCGCCAAAATGCTCAGTTTCCAGATATTCGCGTCCGAACATTTCGTAGACGCCTTCTTCCTGATCTGCCAGAAATCCGTCATTTGCGACAATCTTGTTGACGAATACCGCATCAAGCCGGCCAGCTTGCAGATCAAGCCACGCTTCGTCCAAGCCCGGATACGCCTTCAAATCAACATCAGGACGCTCGTTGCGAAGATAGGTGTCGAAGGTCGTGCCGCGCTCTACGCCGACTGCCTTGCCAGCCAACCCTTCGCCATCATCCAGATTGGCATCGACGCGCCCGACAAAACGTGCTCCGATGTGGTAGTACTTGTCGGTAAAGTCAATGATTCTGCGCCGGTCCTCAGTGATTGATATTGAGGCGAGAATAGCATCATATTTTTTCGCCTGCAGTCCAGGAATAATGCCTTCCCATTCCTGTTCAACCCAGGTGCAGGTCGCTTTAAGCTCTTCGCACAGGGCATCGCCGATTTCGACATCGAAACCGGTAAGAGAGCCATCCGCTGTCTTGTAGATGAAAGGCTTGTAGCCTGCTGTCGTGCCCCAGCGAATCGTCATTTCTGCCATCGCATAGGATGACGAAACGGCAAGAACGACACAGGCAATCAATTTAAATATTTGTCTCATTTTTTTCTCCTTGTGTATTGAAAATATGATCAGTTCAAAGTACGGAAGATGAATTCTCCCCATCGCTGTGAAAAACCAGCCGGGTAGCCAAATGCCCCGTCAGCCGTGCCTTCCGCTCGAATCCTGGTGATCTGCTTGCGATCATTATGCTGGATCGTCCCGTGCGAATCCCGAGTCACACGAACCTCTTCGCCATCCACAAAGATCTCGCCCCGGATCGGTGATTCAAGAAAATCGAAGCAACGAAGAAATGTGCTTTTCCCGGAACCTGACGGCCCGAAAATGGAATTCACATCACGATTGTATGATTTAAGGGAAACGCCCTTTAGCACCTCCAAGCTGCCGATGCTCTTTTTTATGTCCCGAATATCGAGTTTCGGCGAATCCTGCGGAAGTGTATCGTTCATCAAAAATTCAATTTGCGGCGGTCAAAGCAATCAAGGTCCGCATTGGTCTGCTACATCGTTTGCAACATTTCGTTGGAAGCCGCACATGAATTCGTCCCTTGTCCCCTCTTTATTTGATTCCAGTAATACCTCAACTGTCAATGCACTGTCAAGCCGCCGAAATTTCCAGCAGCAATTCTCATTTCGAGATGTCTGCTATCGTTCCGTACATTCAAAATTCAAGCTGCGATAGCGGCGGTGAGGCCGCAGGCATCGTCGCTGCTGCGCCAGTGTGCGCAGCAAGGTTCCTTCCGCAAGCACGGTTGGCGACCACGTCGATAAGTTCGTCCCGGACTTTGATCTGCTAATGTGGCACGAAACTATATCGCAATATGCTATACTCCTATCAAGAATAACCGCTTTGAGATTGAAGAAATGAGGAGATGCCCGATGGAAAAACTCAGCAAGCCCGAACTTGTCCGCCGTCTGAAACACTATATTCGTTTCAAGGACAAGAATGCGCCGCCGTATTTCGCCGGACGAAAAAAGGTGCTCTCGGATATCGAGGATGCGTGCGAGCTGAGCTGGGAGATGCACCGCACGAAAGGCGCCGGGCAGCCCGAAGCGACGACCCGGGTGATCTACGGTGCCCCAGGCGCCGGCAAGACCTCGACGCTGAAGTATCTCAGAGACTGCTGGGAGGGAAAATCGTATGCCACGGCGGACGAAAGCGGCGCTGCGCGTCAGCAGCCTGCGCCCCGGGTGTATCTGCTCAAAGCCAGCTCCCGGCTGGATGATCCGAAGGAATTTTGCAGGAAACTTGCCAACGTCCTTGCGCCGGGTTCAGGCAGCGCGTTGCTGGACGCTGTCAGCCGAACAGAACGGATGGGCACCGACCTGAATCTGGGATTGATTAAAGCCGAAGGCGAAACCGAGACGACGAGGCACTCGGCGGCTCCGGCCGCCGCGCTTGCGACAGTATTGAAGGCGGTACCGCCTGAGCAATGGAGCGGTCCTTTGGTGATCGCAGTCGACGAGACGCAGAATCTTGCGCGAAGGCCAGACTGCTTTGCAGGCAAGCTGTTCCAGGAATTGCATGCCGGTCAGTACGATGCGCCGATCACCCTGGTGCTGGGCGGTCTGTCCGATTCGATAAAGCGGGCCGGCGAGCTGGGTTTGACGCGTCTTTCGAAGGGCTGCGTGCATTCGCTGGACCGGTTCGACGCCGAAGAGGTAGCAGAGCTGAAATTCGGGTTCTGCGCCCGTTTCGGATTGGACATCGGCTCGCGCGAGACCGAGTTTGATGCGATGCTCGCAGCCTGCGACGGCTGGCCGGCGCACCTGACCAATGGTCTGCATGCCTTTTGCCAGGTGTTCCTGGAGTGCGACTGCGACATGGCCCGGGTCGACTTCGCCGAAGTCGAACGGATCAGCATGACAGAACGGCATAAATACTACCAATACCGCTTGAGCACGGCGATGAAAAGATCGGGTTTCGTTCTAGCAGATGTGATGCGCCAATTGGACGGAAGCCAGGAGCCGGGCGATGTGGAGGAGATCATTGAATTGCGTGCGATGGCGGGCGAGCATTTCAGGCGCACGAAGGACCGGCTGCATGACGGAATGACGGCATGGCAGTTCTATGAGGATTTGACGCATCATGGAGCATTGCAAGAGCGCGATGACGGCACGGTGGAATGCCCGATACCGAGTTTCAGGCGGTTCATACTTGATAAATATTCAAGGCCAACGGTCGAAGCATTTGAGCCTGATGCCGATGAGAGCGACCGTCGCGAGCGCAGGCTGCCGCCGGCGCATCCGGCCGAGGTTGTGCATTAGTATTCCCGCCCCGGCGCCTCAGCGCAAGCTCGTCCATTGGCGCATAGCCTGACCTCGTCAGTGATTGATGCCATTCATTGAGCGCCACGACTGCAACCGCTGGCACTGAGTAAGGCTGCGCCATTGCCGCAGCACTTTGCCTGCTCTTTAATCCTTGCGGCTCCGGAAGCCGAACCTGCCGTTCATCTATCGTCAGACTTTACATTCGGCTCAGCCTTCGGCCGTTACTTTGAACTGCGAGCCCGCATGCGCTTGAACGCCCCCGCATACGGGCGCACAAGGCGCCGATAAACCATTGCGCAGCCAGGCGGATTGACGCGCCCTTGCCAGCGCGCTATCTCGGCAGTGAGTCGGTTGCCTTGATTCTTTGGGCAACAAGGTCGACATTGTGCGAATAGACACCGTAGCGTTTCGCCAGCGAAGTCCACCGGCCAAGTGCGGAACGCGTATTGTCGATGGCCTCTTCGACAACCTGCTTCGACACATTCGCCTCGTGCCCAAGCTCGATCAGATTTCCTATTCCGGGCGATCTTCCCTCTCCCATTACCATGGTGCTCTGTTCGCCTCCCGGACCGGATGCAAATGTTAAATCGTACGCCGGCGCCAATGTCCATGAACCTCTGCGATCCATGGCAAAGCAGAAATTCTTGCCGTGATCGTCGCGATTGTTCGACAAGACATTGAATACCGCCAAGCGGTACATTTTCTCGACTTCGCGAATGTCTTTCGTCAGCACCATGGTCAAGGCCAATAGATTTTCGTAATCCAGAGACGGAGTTCTGAAATCCGAATGAAGCAGTCCGCACGCCGTGTGGCAATGAAGTCGTTCTCCGCCAATTCGGTCAAATCGCCTTGTTGCAAAATATCCAGCGCCGGATTCGGCCTCAAACAGATGCACGTCGGACATCTGTACGCCAGCAGCCTTTGCCATCAAGGCATAGACAAATTCAATTGCCCCGGCATCGGCTCCGTCGCTCGTATTGGGAAACTTAACCATCCATGGCTCGAAACCAGAATCAAGCGACTCTATGCAGTGGGCAATTTGCTTTCTGTCAGCACCCACTAAGATCATCGCTTTCGGCCGGGCCCCGGAAGAAGAGCCGTTCAATGCGATCAATTCCTGAAGCACCTCCGACGCCTCTCCGTTCAGGACCTGTCGGACATTGCTTGCCAGATCATTCAATTCAATTGGCCGGACCTCGTCCTGCTGCTGCGCTTGCGGTTCGTAGACCAAAGCGCCCATTCCGGCACGTCCGGCATTCGCGAGACGGTCGAGCGCAGTGACCTGTTCGGGAACTATGCCGCTCTTTCGAAGCGCTCTGTCCAACAGCAGTCGGCCCCAGCCATCCGGCAGACTGTCGTTGAACACGCCGGGAAGCCCTTCAAACAGTAATCGATCGAAAGTCTGTACGCCGGGGCGCAACGGACACCGGATCGGAGAAATTTCAACGCCGCGCTCGATGAATGATGCGTCGTACTCGAAATAGATCTGATTGTCCCTTGCCGCGAGCCTGCCCACGGTCTCGGCTATGCCATCGCCATATTCAAGTCCGACGACAAGGTGCCTGACCGGAGTAAAGGCTACTTGCGCCATCCGATTTTGCGAAATTTGCCTTGTTGCGCTCTGAGCACATCGTCAATCGACCGGAATTTTTCATCCTTCGGCTTGACGGCCTCGACAAGCGGTTCCAGAACGTCCAGAACCGCGAGCAGCTTCAAGAATGATTCCAGCGATATCTGACCCGAGCGCTCAAACTTGCGCAATGTGGATAGACTGACTCCGGACCGGCCGGCAAGCCCTTCCTGGGTCAAACCCAGCAGCAATCGCCTTGATTTGACATGGCGGCACAAAACCTGCTGCGCTTTAGATGGGGTTATAAGTGATATCATTGTATTACTATATCGATGTTTTAGCCGTAGAATGATAATATTGTATCACTTTAAGGGCGGGCCGGTCGCTCTGTCCAGATCTCAGAAGATATACCATTCATTAGGCGAATGAGGTTGCCAAACTCTCCAAATGAGAATGGCTTCCAATATTTCTGCGACACCGACACCAAGGTCTGCGCATGTACCGGAATTCCTAAAGTGCCTATGCGAGTATGCGCAATCGTAAAGCTAATTTGACGGGGTACGAACTCGCTACCCGCCGGGATCAATTCTTTCACGAGAATCGGTACCAATTGAAACATCAATAGTCGTTCTCCGAATTGGCTGATACGACAGCGATAGGCTCAAAAGCCATCCAGCAAAGCAATTCGATGTCATCTAGCAGAAAAGGAAATTACTCAGTGGTGTAGTCCGCAATCCTGTCCAGCTCCCTGGCTCGCTTGCTCCGCTTCTGCGGCGATCCGAAACCGCCGCCGCCCGGAACTTTCAGTATCAGACGCCGCCCCGGCGGCACATGCTGCCACCCTTTCGGCCTCAGCGGCGTGCCGTCATCAAGGAGCACCGCGCCCGGCGCGCCGCTTTCGCCTCCGTTGCGGCCGCGTGCCGGATGATGCACCCGCTCGAACATTGCCGAAAAATCGAACTCGTGGCCGTCGGCCGGTGAAATTTCAATGATTTGCCCAAGTCCGCCGCGCGTGCATCCGGCACCGCCGCTATCGGGGCGCAGTTCCTTGCGCCAGACTACGATCGGACCGGTGTGCTCGGTCGCTTCGACCTGCATCGTGTGCACCCCGGACGGAAATGCCGTTGCCGACAGGCCGTCTGAATCCGGCCTCGCGCCGGTTCCGCCGGAATTGAACATCAGCATTTCAGCACGCCGCCCCTTGCAGCCTTGCTTCGGCCGAACCGAAATATGAATGTTCCACAGTGCCGATGCGCCTTCAGCCGGAATGCGGTCAGGCAGAACCTGCGCAAGCGCACCATAGACCAAATCGGGAACCATGTGTCCCAAAACATGGCGCAACGCCACAGGCGCCGGCCTGGCGGCATTGAGGATATTCTCGGGCGATTTCATTGCAAATGGCTTCAGCGACGCGTAATTATTTGGAACGTCCGGAGCAATCACGCACTTGAGCGCATAGGCCGCATAGGCCTTGGTGTAGTTGAACGGACTGTTGATCCCCCACTTGCTCACCGGACTCGTTCCCGCAAAATCCAGATCAATGCAATCTCCGTTTCTGGCAAGTGCCACTGCCAGCTTGATCGGCGTATCGTAGCCGTCGACAAGCAAGGACGATTTCCAGATTCCGGCAGGAATCTCCCGAATTCGCTCTACTGTAGCGCTGTAGGAGCGGGAGAATATAAACTCGCCGAGATCTTCCAGATCGCTCAGTTGCACGCCGTCCATTATGTCCATCAATCGTCGGTGGCCGACTTCGTTGCAGGATGCCAAAGAATAGAAATCGCCAATCACCATGTCCGGTTCGCGCACACCGTAGCGCAGGATTTTCAAAAGATCCCGATTCACCTGCCCCTTGTCGACGAACTTGATTATCGGTATGAGCAGTCCTTCCTCAAACACCGATTGTCCGTCGGCGCCGAAGCCTCGCCCGCCAATGTCGACAACGTGCGCGGTGCAGGCGAAGAACGCTACGATCCGTCCTTTCCTGAACGACGGGGCAACCATGGTGATGTCGTGCAGATGTCCGGTGCCCTTCCACGGATCATTGGTGACATAGCAATCGCCCTCGTGCATTTCATCGCCCGGAATCTCATCGAGAAAGTACCGAACCGATTCCGCCATCGTATTCACGTGCCCGGGCGTGCCGGTGACTGCCTGGGCAAGCATGCGGCCTGTGGCGTCATACACGCCGGCAGACAGATCTCCCGCTTCGCGCACCGAGGTGGAAAAAGCGGTTCGTACCAAGGTCATCGCCTGTTCCTCGACCACGGAAATCAAGCGGTTCCACATCACCTGCAGCTGTATGTCCGAGACGCTCACGGATCAGTCCTATGCTCGATTGGAAGTAAGTAGTATGGAGCCGTCAGCTTGCAGCGCAGCATCGAACCCGGACAGCACCACCGTCGAAGTCTCGCGTTCGACTATGATTGCAGGACCCGCCACCCGGTCGCCGGCAGACAGGTCATCGCGGGCATAGATCCGGCTGTCCGTCGATTGATTGACCGAAGGGTCGTAGACCGGACGGATACTGGCATCCAATTCGGCAAGATCGCCTGCAAGCAAATTCAATTGCTGCGGCGCATTCGTCCTTTCGGCGACTTTGACCGACCAGGAGACAACTTCGATCTCAAGATTTCCGAGTTCGTCGACCGCGCGGCCGAAGTGCTGCGCATAGCAGCGCCGAAAGCGGTCTGCAATCTGCTGCGCATCGCCATCGCTGAATTTTCTATCGTCAAGCAGTACCGGAATCTCCCAGCCCTGTCCGGCGTAGCGCATGAACGCGGTTATCTCGCGTCTACCTTTACCCTGAATCCGTTCTTGGACAAAGCCTTGCGCCGAATCAATCAGATCGCCGAGCATGGCATTGACCTCGTCGGCGCTGAATTCGGAAAGACGCATCACCCGCGACGCCACCGCTTCAAATCCGAATGGCGCCTTAAGGAATCCGATCGCCGAACCGACCCCGGCGCCAGGCGGAATCAGGCAGCGCCCGATGCCCAGCTTGTCGCACATTCGCGCCGCATGCAAAGGGGCTGCGCCACCGAATGCAATCATGACATAGTCGGATATGTGCTTGCCGCCTTCCACCGCATGAACACGCGCGGCGTTGGCCATGTTTTCATCGACCACCTCGCAAATTCCGAAAGCGGCATCCAGCGTCGACATCGCAAGAGGGTCGGCAATATCGCGGTCAATCGCGCTGACCGAGGCTTGCTCGGACAGTTCGAGTGCGCCGCCGGCGAAATAATGCGGATCAATCTTGCCGAGCACAAGATCAGCATCGGTAATGGCCGGACGGATGCCGCCGCGCTGATAGCACGCAGGGCCGGGTTCCGAACCTGCCGAATCGGGCCCGGTACAAATCCGCCGCATCGAGTCAACCGATGCGATCGAACCGCCGCCGGCGCCAATTTCAATCATCTCGATCGCAGGAATTGAAATCGGCATCCCCGATCCCTTGCTAAAGCGATGGGTGCGCGCCACTTCAAAAGTGCGGCTGCCTTGCGGCTTACACTCTTCGATCAGGCAAATCTTAGCGGTAGTCCCGCCCATATCGTACGAAACCACCTTGTCGAGCCCGAACTTGCTCGCCATATGCGCGGCAAAGATTGCGCCGCCCGCCGGACCGGATTCAAGCAGGCGCACCGGAAATTCAATTGCCGCATCGACCGCCATCAAAGTGCCCGACGATTGAACCAGATATAGCGGACAGCCGGCGCCCTCGCGGCGCAGCCTCGATTCAAGGCGACTCAGATAGTCTTGCATAAGCGGGCGCACATAGGCATTCGCACAGACCGTGCTAAAGCGCTGATACTCGCGCATTTGCGGCGAAACTTCACTGCTGATCGAAATCGGAATGTCCGGCAGCTTCGCCGCGAGCAACGCTCTGGCACACTGTTCATGCGATGGATTCTGATAGGAATGGATGAAGCCGATCGCAATCGATTCGATTTCGGCATCCCTAAGCGCCTCGGCGAGCGCATCAATCGCAACTTCATCCAACGGCTGCAATTCGCGGCCCTGCGCATCAATGCGTCCTTTGACCGGATAGCGATGCTGGCGAGGGATCAGCGGCGCCGGAAGCTGCAGATTCAAATCGTATTGATCGAAACGGTTCTCAGTTCGCATTTCGATCACGTCGCGAAACCCTTGCGTGGTTATGAGCGCGGTCTTGGCGCCGCGCCGCTCAATCAAGGCATTGGCCGCGAGCGTAGTGCCGTGGATTACAACCTGAAGATCATCGAACCGGATGCCGGCCTGATTCGTGACGATGCGGATTCCTTCCACAACCGACTGTTCGGGCGCCGCGTGAATCGTCAGCACCTTGGCAGACAGGATGTCGCCCCGAATGTCCAGAACCACATCCGTGAAGGTGCCACCAATGTCCGCCCCTAGCCGAATATCGCTGGTCTGCGCCATGCTACACACTCACTGTCATTGCTCATTTTCAGAATCCGATTAACATCCGGTACGCTGCACAGCATCCGCGAATCGCGCATTGCCGGCGAAGTACGCGAAAAATTGTACCATCTCGGGACACCGGACGGCGCAGGCAAGACCGCTTCGCCGATTCAGGCGGGTCTGGCTCAATGACCGAATCGGTACTGCGCTCAGATGCTGCGACAGCCGTGCATTCGAATTTTCTTCGCCGGATTCTGTCTATTGAATCAAACCCACTGCAAAGCTGATCTATGACTTCATCCGCCCCGTACCTATCTCGACGGCTATGGCCAGCGCTAGGCGCCTGCCTGATCCTTATGCTTTCATCCGCGCCAAGCCAGGCACTCGGCCAATCCATGCGCGCGCTCGCAAATGAATGGCCGAAAACAGACTTCGAAAACAGCATTGTAGAGTTCGGCGAGATTCGCTCCGGCGGCGTGCCCAAGGACGGGATTCCGGCGATCGACAACCCGGAATTCGTGACTCAGGACGAAGCATCGCAATGGCTCTCGCCGCGTGAGCCTGTGATTGCGCTTGAAATTAACGGCAAGGCCAAGGCCTATCCGCTGCAAATTCTCACGTGGCACGAAATTGTCAATGACACGCTTGCAGGACGCTACGTATCAGTCACGTTCTGTCCATTATGCAATGCATCAATTGTGTTTGACAGAAATCTGGATGGCGAAATTCTTGATTTCGGAACCACAGGAAGGCTGCGCAAAAGCGATCTGGTGATGTACGACAGGCAGACCGAAACCTGGTGGCAGCAGATTACCGGCATCGGACTCATTGGCGACTATGCCGGCACAAAACTCACCAAGCTGCCCGCGCAGATTGTCTCGTTCGATTCATTTCGCGAGGCGTATCCTGACAGTCCGATACTGTCGCAAAAAACCGGGTTCGCCCGCAATTACGGGCGCAATCCGTACCGGGGCTACGACAGCATCGACAACATACCGTTTCTGCTTGAGGACCCTGCAGACCCGAGACTGCCTGCGATGGAGCGCATAATCAATGTCTCAGTCGGGGCGCAGCATCGGATTTATCCGTTTCGCGGATTCGAACGCGAACCGGTCATCAATGACAAATTCAACGGCGTCGATCTCGTTGTATTCAGCAGGAACGACACCGTATCGGCGCTTGATCAAAGCGCAATCGCAGAATCGCGGACGATTCCGTCAGCGACGGCCTTCAAGCGAAATTTGGATGGCCGATTATTGACGTTCGAGAAGCGGGGCGAGTCGTTCTACGACATTGAAACCAATTCGCAGTGGAATATTTTCGGTCAGGCGGTCGCCGGCGAACTTGCCGGCGAGCAACTGCCGGACCTGCCGAATGGAATCCACTTTGCCTTCGCGTGGCTGGCGTTTCATCCTGACTCGCAGATCTACGGCCAATAGCCGCAGGTGGCCGTATCAGTGTCCGCCGAAGGCCTGCCAGACCTTGCGTACCTTGATGTTCCAATCCTGAACCGGGTCTTTCCTTGTATTGGCGCGGGCTTCCAGACCCGTATAGTTGCGCTCGGTCGAGCCCAGGTATAGCTGGCGGGGGCGGCCGATCTTCTGATCCTCGTCGCCGTCATACATTTCCTTCCAATGCGCGATCCAGCCGACCGTTCGTGCAATCGCGAACATGACCGTAAACATCTGAGTAGGAAAGCCGATCGCCTTGAGAATAATTCCCGAATAGAAATCCACATTGGGATAAAGGCGCTTTTCGATGAAGTACTCGTCTTCCAAGGCAATTCGTTCCAGTTCCAGCGCGATGTCCATCAAAGGATCGGACGTGCCGAGTTCCTTGAGCACTTCATGGCATGTCTGGCGCATCACCGTGGCGCGCGGATCGTGATTCTTGTAGACACGGTGCCCAAAGCCCATCAGACGAAACGGATCGTTCTTATCCTTGGCTCGCTCGATGAATTTAGGAATGTTCTTAACATTGTCGATTTCGCCAAGCATGGTCAAGACGGCTTCATTGGCCCCGCCGTGAGACGGGCCCCAGAGCGAAGCAATGCCTGAAGCGACGCATGCATAGGGACTTGCGCCCGACGATCCAGCAAGACGAACCGTGGACGTTGAAGCATTCTGTTCGTGATCGGCATGCAAGATGAGGATCCGGTTGATCGCCTTAGCCAGTGTCGGATTGACCTCGTAGTCTTCGGCCGGTACCGCGAACAGCATGCGAAGCAGGTTTTGCGAATAATTTAAGTTGTTTTTCGGATAGATGAACGGCTGGCCCAGCGAATACTTGAACGCGTAGGCACCGATCGTGGGCATCTTGGCAATAAGCCTGTGTGCGGCGACCATTCGCTCTCTGGGTTCGCGAAGGTCGGCAGTTTCGTAATAGAATGCAGACAGCGCGCCGACTACGCCGACCATGATCGCCATCGGATGAGCGGACCGCTTAAACCCCCGGTAAAAGGATACCAATTGCTCGTGAAGCATCGTGTGCTTCGTTATCGCCTCGTCAAACTCTTGCTTCTCCTGCGCAGACGGAAGATGGTCGTGCAGCAGCAGATAGCACACTTCCAAATAGTCTGTTTTGTCCACCAGTTGCTCTATCGGATAGCCTCGGTGAAGCAGAACTCCCTTGTCGCCGTCGATGTATGTAATTTTCGACATGCATGACCCGGTGGACGTGAAACCCGGATCGTAGGTGAACATCCCGGTTTTTGAATACAGAGTTCGAATATCGATAACACTCGGACCTAGCGTTCCTTCAAGGATGGGAAATTCGTAGGAATCTCCCTGACGATTGTCGATCACAGTGACCGTATTGTTCTTGCTGTCACCTGCGTTAATGTCCGGCTCCTTGCTCTTGGCAACAGTTTTCGATTTCAATTTTCGAACAGCCATTCAGTCAAACCTCCATTGATTTAATCCTGCTCGCTGACATTTATGTTAATCGGCGCGGGCGATGATCCGTATCCTTGCGATACCCGGCACCCTTGTCAATGCAGCGCAAACGAAATGGGAAATTGCTTGAAATCCTGATTCGATTAGAGCGAGCGAACCTTTAATTGTAGTGATTTGTTGCAGTGCATGCAATCTGTTCTTTGTGCCTTTGTCGTTGGGCGCATAGAAAAACCGCAGTCGCCGTGTTATGCGTGTCCATCGCCGCTTCGAAGTCCAGTACAGGCCTGATTCGCCAATAAGCCTGTATCTAATCTAAGAATTTCTCACCCTATTGACGCGGCGAGATGAATCTGCGGCGAAAATGAACAATCGTTCGCGAGGCGCGCCCGGGCAGCCCGGCACTCGCGCGCGCCGGGCAATGGCTACGATGCGGGGCCTGCGCCGAGCTCCGGATGCGCAGGCCCGAACGGCGCAGAAGCGCCGCCCGCTACCAGCGGGCGACAGCCTCGAATCCGACCGAATGCTGCGGCTCGAGCGTATCGCTTTCGGTGCGCGTCGCGCTCACCCCGAATGACACGTCCGGCGCACCCCTGGCCGGCGTCACGCGCCATCCCAGGGTGTACTGGCGATTGCCGGGCGAAAGTCCCAGCCCCGCATGCGGGCCCGCTATGACGCGCGCGCCCGGAACCGCATAGCCGTAGGCCGCCTCGGCGCGCCAGCGAACCGGCGCATCGGCTCCGGTTGCGCGAGCATCAAGCGCTTGCGGCGCAAACAGCGCGTCAAGTCCGCCTTGCGCCTGTCCTCCGCGCTCCTGCGTCAATGTCAGCGACGCACCGCGACGGGTCGCAGGATCCGGATCCCACGATACCGTGGCGGCAAAGCCGCGATCCTTAAGATCCTCGGACCCGTGCACCGCAAGTGTGCGCCCTGAAAGCTCAAGCGAAAGACCCATGACAGGATCCGACCACGAAACACCGCCGCCAAGCTCGAGCCCGAAGCCGGTCTCGGCGTCGCCGCCGTCATGGCGCGCGCCGATCTCGAACCTCGGCGTGAAATGACCGCCCTGGTCAAGCGCCGTGCGCCAGCTTCCCTCAAGCCCCAGACGCAGCCGTGTCACATGCGAATCCGATGACGCAAGCTCGCGGGTCTTATCCGACCCGGTGCGCGCCCAGAGCGCATCGGACACCACGGCAATGGAAAGTCCCGAACCGCCGCCCGGCGACATCACATCGCCGCGCAGGCCGCCTGCGGCCATGGTCCAGGAGATGTCGGCCTCAAGTTCCCTTGCCTCTTCGGTATCCGGCTTCAGCGTCACCTTGCCGGTGCCGTAGCCCAGCGCGCCCCACACCTTCAGACCCTCGGAAACCTGCACCGAGCCGTAGGGAACCGCCGAGGTCAGCGTCGCCTCGACCCTGCCGTCGCCGCCGCGCACCGCGCGGCACTGCGCATTGTCCTGGCCGGTGCCCGGAAGTGCCACGCACACGTCATCTTCAGGATCGGTGTCGCGGTAGCCGCCCTCGCCGTCGGTGCGCATCAGCGCCATGCCGACCAGCCAGCCGTCGGCGACATAGTCGGCACCGACCATCGCCGTGGACGCATCGCCGTCAAGCGCGAAGTCGCCCTCGCGTCCGTCGAAATCCGAATGCGCCGCACGGCCCCAAAGGGCCAGGGTACCCCCTGCGGCATCGGCCTGGCCGGTCGCTGCAAAGCTGCTCGCAAGCAGCGCCTCGCGCGCCGTCATCGAATAGGTCTGCCCGCCGGCGCCGACAAAGCCGCCGCCGGCGTACCGCTCATCGGCCGGGACGCCGGCGACCGAATGCGAATGCAGCGCATCCAGGGAATGATCCTGCGCCGCGGCAGCCGATGCGCCGTCGAAGCCGGACTGCGCCGCCGGGCCGAAGCTCACCGGCTGTCCGGCGACCGAACCGTGAATGCCGGCGTCCCGGGGTGCGGCAATGCGCCCTGAAACCGCGTCAAGCGCCTGCTGCGCGGCTGTGCGACCGAACCGCGTCAACCACGCCGCCGGCATCGGATCGGAATTGACTATCGTTCCGACCGCCACGCCGTCTCCGATCGCCGCTCCGCCCGAAGGCTGCGACAGCGCCACCTCGAAGGTTTCCGGATCCTCGTCGTGATTGTCATTGTAGACATACACCCACATCCTCTTTTCGGTCTGACCCGGATGAAAGGTGATCCGGACCCCCTCGGGCCACCACCAGTAATAGTCCTCGCCCTGGCGCGCAGACACCGGATCCGAATCGCGCGCCGTGAACGTCACCTTCACCGGATCCGATGCAGGCCGGTCGAGACTGATCGCAAAGTACATCAGCCCGACATCCTCTTTCGCGCTCACGTCGGCGACCGACAGCGTCGGCACTGCGGCAGGCGTATCATTATCGGCCACCTTCACCGAGGCCGAATCGTCCGGCGCAGCCGCCACTTCGTAGGCCGGCCCGCCGCCGGCAAGGGCTGCGGTCACCGTGCCTCCGGATTCCTGTACGGCGTCGTTCACCGTCGGCACCGAAAATGCGGCCTCGGTCTCGCCCTCGGCGATGACCACTGTCGCAGAGCCCTCGTCGGCGGATGCCACGAAGTCTCCGGACTCCGACACCGTCACCCTGACCGTCAGATCGGTACCGGGCGCCCGGCTTGCGGTGACGGTGAACCCGGCGTCATCGCCCTCGGCCACGGATTGCGAATCAGCGGCAATGGATATCTCAGGCGGCGGCTCGACAATTGCAAGGACGGTCGAACCCGACGCTTCGGCTCCGCCGCCAAGGCCGGTCGCCGAAAGCGATCCGACCTTGACTGAAACCGTCTCGCCCTCGCCCTCGCCCAGGCTGTCGGCGAGCGCCGAAACCTCAAGCGTCGCCGATGCCGCAGACTCGCCGCCGGCCGGACCGGCGAAGGTCACCGTCGGTACTCTTGCAGGATCGGAACCTGAAAGATTGGCGTACGACACCCCTGCCGGCGCCGTGCTTGGCGCTGCAAGTTCATAGTCGGTCCCGAGCGTCGCCGTTCCGGCGAACGAAAGCGCCACCGAAAGGCTTTCGCCTTCGACAAGCACCCTTCCAAGCGTCAGCGTCAGCGTACCGGTGCCCGAGGACTCGGAAAGATCAACCTGCGAAGCCGTCAGCGTCACCTGCGTGGCATCGTCGTCGGCGACCGTCACCGACGCGCTCTGGCCGCTCACCGTGTAGCCGGCTCCGTCCGCCGCTGTCGCAGTGACCGTGCCCGCGGGCTCGTCGGTCTCATCAGCCGCCGTTACAACCGCAAAGGCCGCCTCGGCCTTGCCGGCCGGTATCGTCACCGTGCGTTCGCCGAGAGCCGAAGCGTCGGCGACCGCACCGGTCTGCGCGATCGACACGGTCACCTCGATCTCCTCGGCCGGCACCGGATCGGCCTTGAGCGTAAAGCCCGCCGCCGTGCCTTCGGTCACCCCCGCACCGGCGGTCACGGTGATCGCGGGAACCGCCTGCTGCGCCTCGGCCTGTGCCTCTGCCTGCGCCTCTGCCGCCGCCGGCTCCTTGTCCAGACATTCAAGCGCCGGCACCACCGGCACCCAGCGCTGAAGGCCGCGGTCCGCCTGCGCCTTGGCCTCGGCGACAGTCATCGGGTTGCTGCTGTAGGCGTTGTCCACCCCGTAGGCGGCCAGCACCCGGCTCCAGCGCTCGACATGGTCCGGCGAAGTCCGCCAGGTCTCGCCCGCATACTCGCGGGCGTCGGCCAGCAGGGCGTCGGAGACGCAGGCCGCCTCGGCCTGCGCGCTAGCACTCAGCGCGTCGCTGCCCGGCCCCACCTCGAGAGTTGCCGTGGCGGCGAGGCTCGCCAACTGCTGTGTGTCGCCGTTCTTGTCGACATATTCCGGCGTCACCGTCACCGTCAGCGTCATCGGCACCGAGGCGCCGTGGTCGATGGTGGCCGAGGTGTCTGTCACGCCGGGCAGGTCGCCGGCCGAAGCGTACAGCGAATCGCCGCTCTCGGCACTCCACGACACGTCATAGGAGGTGGCGTGCTCCACCGCGTCCCAGGTGACACTGGCGCTGGTGTCGTCCACCGCCGTCACCTGCACATTGGCCACCGCCTCGCTGGGCGCCGGGGCGGCAAGGGCGGGTGCGGAGACCGTGTTGCCGTCCAGGTTGCGGCACTGGCTGTTGTAACCACTTGACCCCCGTCTGTTGCGCCCCGGGTTCCTTACATGGGCGCGGATCTTATCGACCGTGACCTTGCGCACGCCGCCGCCTCTGGCCGTGTGGGTGATGTCGGCGCAGGTGTCGTCGATGCCGAACGAGGCCGGGAGGCGGACCACGTAGATCATGCGCCAGCACTCCCAGGGCGTGTCCGGGGTGCCATCGTAGCTCTCGCTCGGCCCGCCGCCCGACACTATTCGCTTGTAACCGTTGTTGTTGCTGTCAAAGTATTCATGCGCTTCATACCCGAGCCAGTTGGTGCAGCCCGTGCCTGGGCCGGGACTGCGATCCTTGAAATCCACTGTCACCGTGTCTTGCGCTGCGCCGTCCTTGGTCAGCGACAGGCCGACCAGGTTCCCCTTGCCTGACGTCGCCGTCACGGTCACCGTGCCGCCGGGCTCCGGGCGGTTCGACAGGCGCACGACATAGGGTATCCTGTCGCCGGGTGCCGCGTTCAGCCACGGCTTCAACCCGCGCGTTGACGTCACGGTGTGCGGTCGCCGGATTTGCGCAGCGCCCTGGATGTGCCAAAACGCCTCGACCTCGGGCGCATCGTCCACGTTGACCCGGACATTGCCCAGGTTCTGGCCCGAATAGCCGCCGCCGCTGGCCGTGTGGGTCAACTGCGTCGTGCGGTTGCGATGCGAACCGGACTCGTCCGCGCCGGTCACAGTCACCTGCTGGGGTGTCTGGTAGTCCGATGACGTGAAGGTGAGTGACGTCGGGCTGAAGGTCACTGACCCCTGATACGAACCCGTGTTGGTGATGGTGACGGTGGTGTTGCCGCCCGACGGCGCGGTGTTCAGGCGCACGCAATAGGTCGTTTCGCCGGTCTCGAGAATGCGAAGGCTGGTGTCATTGAAGATGTTGCCCTGGGCAGAGCATGTCACCACCGGCACGGCCTCGTCGTCCGCCAGCGTCAGGGTCGCCGCGTTGTTCGTCCCATGCGCCGCCACGCCGCTTACCGTGGTGTCCAGCAGGCCGAGCGAGCTCAGCGTCGCGGTGATCGTCTCGTCGATCGCGTCGCCGTCGTCGCGGTTCGCCACCGGGGTCAGCGTCACCGTCGCCGTCTGCACCGTGTTGCTGTCGTGGCCGGTGAAGATCAGCCTTGGCGTGGCAGCCGGCGCGTCGGCCGCCAGCGTCACCCCGCTGTGCATGCTCGCCGCCGCGGCCGCGACCGTGAAGTCGTGGTTGGCGGTCCCCGGCAGCCGCGCCCCGGTGGTCGACGCCAGCGCGATCGGCACCCCGATGGTCTCGCTGCCATAAAGCCGGCGGGACAGCGAAACCGTGAGGGTCGCCGTGTCCGAGGCGTCGCCCTCGGTCATGGTCGGGTCCGAACTGGTGAGCGAGACCACGGTGTCCTCGTCGTCCTGAATGAGGATCTCGTCGAAGGGGTCGTCACTGGATACCGCATAGCTGCCGTCGGTCGCCGAACAGCCCGTCTCCTCAGGCGCCACTACCCGGACGATGATGGAGCTGTCCGGGTCGTCGGCGGCCGTGTCGGTCCAGTTGACCGTGTAGGTGCCCGAACCGTTGCTGGTGCCGCTGGCCAGCAGGGTCGCCGTCTGGATGCTCTTGTCGCCCGCTGCGACCCGGCTTCCGCCTTGCTCGCTCACCCGCACGCACACCGTCAGATCGTTCGCCAACGGCTCGTCGGCGCTTAGATCGAACGCCACGCTGCCCGTACTCTCCTCCTGGGGCTGCTTGCCGCCGACACGGGATACGCCCTCCTGCTCGGGCAGCGTCACCCCGATCCTCACCGGCGGATCGTTGATCGTCATCGTGAAGGAAGCAGTCTTCGGCGTCGCCGAAGAGTCCGTCAGCGTCACCGTGAACGTCTCGCCCGAATCCGAGTGAGAATCGATGCTCGCCCTGAGCGAGAGATTGTACAAGTTTCCGTCCGCATAGTAGCCGGAGCCCTGATTGTCGCATAGGTCGTAGGTGTCAAGGGAGGTACTAAGCTGGTCTACTGTTCTGCAATCGGAGAATGCGATGCTCGCGTGACCGGTGCCGGTGCCGGTAGTCGTAAGCGCATGGGTGACCGGAGCGGTCCAGTTCGACGGGATATTGCTGACAAGCACGCTGGTCGACGTGCCAAGGTTATTTAAGACCCCAGTCTCGATCAGCGTCGACGGGGAGATTGTCGGTGTCGTCTGCGCGGCGGCCGGGACCACGGCACCGATGAACATTGGCACGCACAGCAATGCCGGTAGCAGGCCGCGCCGCAGGTTGCGGGCGGGGGAAAGTGCGAAACTGTCAGAGGAAGAAGCTGACCGGCGTGAGTCGGAATAACTGCCTGTAGAAGATAGCTCAGGCCGAGAGGCGCAGTACCCTAGGCGGTGTAGGAAGGACGCACAGGGCGCGATCCGGCGATCCGGCGATCCGGCGATCCGGCGATCCGGCGATCCGGCGATCCGGCGATCCGGCGATCCGGCGATCCGGCGATCCGGCGATCATATATCGTTTTCACCCGATACCGTCAATCCATTTTCAAAGACCGATCCGAAACCCGGATACAACGCCAAAAGGCGTCTCCCAATCCTTTTGCAGGACGCTGCCGGTCCGCTGCACTGTCCACTCATCGCGCTGTCCATCGCCACACCCCTTAAGCAGTGAGTTCATCCATCATCTCGTTCATGCCGCACTGGCGCTGCCGCCGAAGCAGTCTGTCTCCGCACGTTCCGGTCCAGTGCGTTCATGATGCTATTTTCCCATTTTCACACATTTTCGTCAACTGGCGCTGCACGCGTTGCCTAGGAAGACAATGGCGCTTGACATGGCGATGCATTAAACACCCAAATGATCGACAGCCGTCTTGCCTCGATTCCGTCTCACACTCCCTCTATCACTTTGCCGAACTTTTTTACGTGCGAGCCTGTCGGATGCGCTATTCAGCTTAAAATCCAAACTTGAATTTCATGCACAGTGTGCCCTGTCTGTTTAGTTTTCGTTTACATCTGCAGAGTCGACCGTTGCCGCGGTGTCCCGTAGGAAGTTGGAGAAAACTGTTGGGAGCGACTTTTACCTGCTGCTCGTGCCTCACTGCGCTCCTTAGTTTCAGTTTGCGGCGGTCGCTTCTCAAACTCGGCTTGCCGATTTCATAGGCGCTTACAGCTGAAACTGAGCCGATCTGGGAACTGCAGTGCCAAAGTTCAGTATCTGAGAAAACGCAAGAACCGGCAGTCGCGGCAACCGGGTTTAGAGAACATAATGAAGCGTCTACCCGAACGTCAGCCGAGTTTAGTGCGACGCCAGAAATTCACTCATAACGTCACTTGGCTTTATTAAAGGCGAAATTCCATGTTCAATCAACAATGCGGTTTGCGTCCATGGTGTTGCATATCCTCCGCGTTCCTTGCATACTGCAATCCAACTCAGTGACAGACGCACTTGTGACATTCAATCTAAAAGAAACCAAAAGCATCTTGAATCTGGCCTGGCCGGTCATGCTTTCAAGGGCCGCCGCATTCTTGATTATCACGGTTGATACTGCAATGTGCGGCCGCTACAGCACCGACGCGCTCGCCTACTACGGAATATCAAGCGCCCCGATGCTGCCGGCTCTGCTGGTCGGCATCGGCATGCTTGTCGGTATCGCACTGCTTACCGCCAGAGCCGAAGGCGCTAGGCAATGCGAAGCGTGCGGCAAAGTCTGGCGGGTGGGCCTGATCCATGCCATGGCACTCGGCATCGTCAGCGGGATCATTCTTCAATTCGGCGAGCAGATCCTGTTGCTTGCCGGTCAAAGCGAATATCTGGCAACGGGCGGCGGAGTAGTGCTGAAAATGCACGGCTACGGCATGGCCGGTCTGCTCTGCGCAATTGCAACCACGCTGTTTCTGGAAGGACTGCAGCGTCCGTTTGCAGGCATGGTTGTAATGTTCGCTTCGAATGTCCTGAATGTGGCGCTGAACTGGATGTTCATCTACGGCAACTTAGGCGTGCCTGAAATGGGCGCCGAAGGCGCTGCGCTTGCCACTGCAATCGTGCGATGGGTGACATTCTTCACACTGGCAGCCTATGTGCTCTACGCATTGGATCGAAAGGAATACGGGCTGCTCGCCCGCATATCGAAGTCCGAACTGCGGCAAACTTCGAAGAACTTGCGCGTTCTGGGATATCCCGCTGCAGTCGCTCACAGTCTTGAAAGCTCCTCGTTTTCGGTGATGACGCTGTTCGCAGGCTTTCTCGGCGTACTGCAGACCGCCGTGTGGTCCGCCACTATGCAATTGATCGCCCTGGCATTC
Source organism: Arenicellales bacterium (assembly GCA_965214615.1). Lineage (GTDB taxonomy): Bacteria > Pseudomonadota > Gammaproteobacteria > Arenicellales > JAJDZL01 > CBDAUN01. The sequence continues at coordinate 735,645 of OZ243952.1, read as the reverse complement.
ATGTTCGCCCTGGGATTCAGCATGGCGGCTAGCGTTCGGGTCGCAAATCATACCGGCCAGAGAAATTTCAAGGACATCCCGTCTGCAGGCTGGACAGCGGCGGTTCTCGGGGCGCTTGTCATGACGCTGATCTGCATCGCCTATCTGGCTGCCCCGAATTTCTTCGCTGCCATCTACAGCGACGATGCCGAAGTCGTCGCTGCGACGGCCGGGGTAATTGTGATTACCGCTTTTGTAATGATTCCCGACGGGCTGCAGACTGTGCTGGTCGGTGCGCTCAGAGGACTTCAGGACATGTGGTTCATTACGCTTTCGATGCTTGTTTCGTGGTGGCTGGTTATGGTGCCGATCGCATACTATGCCGGTGTCGTTCAAAACGGCGGAGCCACTGCGCTTATGCTGTCAATCGGCATCGGCGCCATTGTCGCAGTATTCATGCTCGGCGCACGATTCAAATACAAGTGCCGCAACTGAGTCTAATCGGCTGCGGATAGGACGACTATAATCGCCTTCCGCACCCACCGATCCGGACCATCTGACAATCAATGCACGAACACACTATCGAAACTCGGAACTCGAAGATGTCTGCCCTGACCTGGGGCAGCGATGAGGACCCTGCAGTACTGGCAATTCACGGCTGGCTGGACAATGCTGCAAGCTTTATTCCTTTGGCCGAGCATCTATCCGGCGTACACCTGATCGCCCTGGATTTGCCTGGACATGGCAAGTCGGAGCACCGTACGGGTTCTTCGGCGTACTACGTCATCGACTACGCGGCCGACGTGCTGCTTGCGGCCGAGGCGCTGGGACTTAAAAAATTCGCTGTTCTCGGCCACTCGCTTGGAGGCATTATCGGCGCTGTGCTCGCTGCCGGTCAGCCAGGCAAGATCAGTCGTCTGGCCATGATTGACGGAATGGGGCCGATGACTGAGAAGTCAAAGCAATTTCCCGCGCGGTTGGCTCGATTCCTTTCCTACACAATTCGACTCTCGAGAGGTCCGAAAATCTACAAATCAAAAGCTGAGGCCGCAAAGGCCCGGCATGAGGCAAACCAAACCGGGCAAATTCTCCCACAATCGGCGGCGCTGCTAGCCGAACGCAACCTCACAAGATCTGAAGGCGGATACAAATGGGGCACTGATGCAAAGCTGCGCATGCCGACACCGATGTACTGGACTGAAAATCATGTGTTTGAATTGCTGCCGCACATTGGATGCGAATCCCGCCTTTTGATCCCCGATGAAGGAACTTTGAGCCAATATCCTGCAAGTTCGGAGCGAAATGCGCAGATTGCAGATCTTGAAGTTGTTCGAGTCAAGGGCGGACATCACGTGCATATGGATGACCCGGCATCCGTCGCACCGGCGGTGCAGCCGTTCTTGCAGCGGCAAGCTGCCTGAATCCGAAATCTTACCGGCTATGCGCCAACGATCCGCTTCGGTCATGCTGTACAATTGCTGCCATCTATCAATACCGACAGTCATGACGGAACCGACCAAACACCAAAGCAGACTGCGCCAATACGCGAAGCGCTTTGGCGTCGGCGCATTTCTGTTTTTCCTGATTAAAGGGCTGCTGTGGCTTATCGTGCCCGCCGTCCTTATCTGGTGGGGCATCGAAATCGACTGGTAGGCCTCGGTTTAGCCGGACGATGTCGTTCGTTCCAGAGAAACGGCCTGCGCCAATGGCCAGTCGTTCGAATTTGATACAATCTTGACACCAGCATCTCATCTGCTGTACCCCTTAACCAAATCGCGCGTGAAGTTTTCTGCGATGCCAGCAAAGAAGAAACGAACATATCGAGTCATTTTTCAAAGCTCGTCAAAGGTATACGAGCTGTACGCCCGGTCTGTCTCGCAGAGCGACATGTATGCCTTTCTCGAAGTACGCGAACTAGTCTTCGGGGAGCAATCAAAGCTGGTCGTCAATCCCGGCGAAGAACAGCTGAGAACCCAGTTCGAAGGGGTCAGCTGCACCTACATCCCGATTCACTCGGTGGTACGGGTAGACGAAGTTGAAAGAGAAGGTCCCGCCAAGGTCGTTTCAACTTCGGAAAAAGGCGGCGTGACCCAGTTTCCGATCCCGTTCCCCCCGCCGGAAGGCAGATCCGGCGACTGATTCGAAGTTTCCAGCCTTGCCTTAATACGCGTCCGCCGCGGCAGACATTGGACTGCCGCCAATCCCCGGCTGAGGGACAATGTTGCAGCGTGAAAAAATCTCCAACCGTGTCATGCCTCGGTCCCTGATCACGTTTACTGCTGCGCCACTTCGTCCTGAAGTTCGTTCAAGAATTGCTCGATCCTGGTTGATCTATTGCGTTCAATTGATAAAGTAGCCATATGACTGCATACAATTTGGAGGAATTTGCCATGAGTATTACAACATTTACCAGCCGTGAATTTAACAGGAGTGTATCCCGTGCAAAAAATGCGGCAGACTTGGGACCCGTATTCATCACCAATCGCAGTGAGCCGAAGCACGTACTTCTGAGTATCGCGGAATACAACAGATTAAAGGGCGAACGAATCAGCCTCGTAGATGCATTAGCGATGCCGGGATTGTCCGAAATCGAATTCGAGCCTCCACGTGCCCGCATCGAGAGTGCCAAAGTAAAGCTTTGCTAATGTTCTTGCTTGACACCAACGTCATCTCCGAGTTGCGCAAGGCCGGAGACGGCAGAGCCGATGCCGGTGTCATAGCCTGGATGTCAAGTCAGGTCACTGCCAGTTTCTACATCTCCGTATTGACCCTAATGGAGTTGGAAATTGGCATACTTCGTATCGAAAAGCGTGACGCCAGGCAGGGATCTATGCTGCGGCATTGGATGAGCCGTCATGTTTTACCCGAATTTGCGGAGCGCACACTACCGATTAATTCGGCAGTCGCACTCAAATGCGCTCGACCACATGTGCCGGACCCGCGGGCGGAACGCGATGCACTGATCGCCGCGACAGCAATCGTGCACGGCATGACAATCGTTACCAGAAATGTAACCGATTTTGCAACAATCGATCTACCGGTGATCAATCCCTGGAACGCGGAGTGAATTGACGTTCAGCCTGCTTTGGAATTCCACTGAACACCCGCCCCTAATATCAGGCCGCCAAGCCTCAACGCCTAGCCGTCTTTCTTGGAATCGGCTTCATCCGGGAGATCGTCGACATCTGACAGAATCGGGTCCTCGCGAATCGGATCCTCGAGGTCTTCTTCGATCGGCGAATTCAAGAGCGGTTCATCGCCTGCGGCTTTTTCAGTGAGCGCCCGAATCTGCTGCGTCAGCGCCTCGGGAGTGCCTCCGTCTTCGAACGAGCAAAGCGAAGAAACGCTGCTCGCCATCGACTGATACAGCTGCTTGTGACTTTCGTTGACGTTCTGCAGCAAAACAGCTGTATCGGAGAAATGAGTTCGGACCTGCTTTTTGTACTCGCTGTATTCCGAACGCAACTGATCGTGCTGAGTCTGCAGCCTTTTCATTTCGATATGCGAGGCAGACCTGCGGCTCACGATAAACGCGATCAGGCTCGCCGCAATCGCCCCGACTGCGACCCCTATTGCAAGATAAGACCAGTAATCCACAACGCAAAACGCCGCATCTAGCCGGCTATCGAAACAAATCCATCAAACAAAACGAGCTGTCTCCAACTGAGTCTACTGCGGCGCAAGACCATCGAATTGCCTGTACCGCATCGCTGATTATATCAATCAAACCGCGCTGCCCTGCCTGGAAAGCGCTTCAGGCTCGTCTGCAAACCTGATCAAACGCCAGTACGGCTCCTTCCACACGGCCCACCGTCCGGTATCGCGGTCAAACCTGGAGTTTACGAAGCACTTCCAGTTTTCGTCATCAATGCGCTGATAGTCCATTCGGTAGTAGTATCCCGGGTAGCGGGTCTCCTTTCTAAACTGGATGTGCTTCATGTGCGCAAACGCCGTGATCAGCCGATGCGTGTTCTCCCACGCCCTGAGCAGTTCGTGCGGATCCTTGGCCCGCAGCTTCAGTGAGTCCTCGCGAAGCATTTCGAGCTTCCTTTCAGCGATTTCCAGCATCTTTTCGTTGGTCTGGTACCAGGTGGCAACGCCTGCGACATATTCGTCCATGATTTTCTGCAACCGAAACTGAAACATTTTCGGCGTGATATACCGGGGATTGACATCGATTGAAGTGGTGTAGTCCCTGTATTTGAGATAGGTGGCGACCGGGCGGTAGATCTCTTGCGCGATCTGTTCGGCGGTGCGGCTGGGCTCGGGCTTGAATTCACAATGGTCGCGCACGAACCTGATCATCGACTTGGCTGCGATGCGGCCCTCGGCATGCGACCCGGACGAGAACTTGTGGCCCGATGCGCCGACACCGTCTCCCGCGGTAAACAGGCCCTTGACCGTCGTCATCCGGTTATAGCCCCAGTGATAGCTGTCCGGAACTCCCGGCAGGTCATCGGGGCCGGAGCACCAGATCCCTGCGCACCCTGCGTGCGATCCGAGCAGATACGGCTCAGTGGGCATCAGCTCGGACATGTCCTTGTCAGGCTCGATGTTTTCGCCCGCCCATACGCCGCACTGGGCGATCGTCATGTCTAGGAAATCCTCCCACGCTTCGGCTTCGAGGTGCTTGATCTGGTCCGGCGTCATGGTCTCGGCAAGCTTGGCCATCGCGGTCGGCGTGTCGATAAATATCGGCCCGCGACCTTCGCGCATCTCCTTCAACATCAGATGGTTTCTAAGGCATGTGCCCATTTTCGAGCCGCTCGCATAGGCGTCGTATCCATGATCGGCGAGGCAGTGGAAGTTTTCTTGCTGATAGTCTTCGCCGAAGGCGTTCAGCGCTTTCGCCTTGAACAGCAGAAACCACGCCCCGACCGGCCCGTAACCGTCCTTGAACCGTGCCGGCACGAAGCGGTTCTCCATCATCGTCAATACGGCGCCGGCCTCGGCCGCCATCGCATAGGTCGAACCGGCATTCCAAACCGGATACCAGGCGCGTCCTGTCCCCTCGCCCACCGAACGAGGTCGGAAAACGTTCACCGCGCCGCCGGCTGCAAGCAGGCAGCATTTGAATTTGTAGATGATAATCTTGGGCTCGCGCAGGCTGAATCCGGCCGCTGCGCACACACGATCAGGATCATTTGCGTCAGCAATGAGCCGGACGATGAACACATGCTCGCTGATATTGTCTTCGCCCAGGGCTTTTCTAGCGGCTTCGGCGACTATCGACTTGTACGATTCGCCGTTGATCATGATCTGCCAGCGGCCGGTGCGCACCGGCCGTCCGCCTTCGGCCAGGGACTTGCCCTCATCTCCGGACTGCTTCCATATCGGCAGTCCCCACTGCTCGAAGTTTCTAACCGAGTCGTCTACGTGGCGGCCGACATCGTAGACAAGATCTTCGCGTATGATGCCCATCAAGTCGCCGCGCACATAGCGAACGTAGTCGGCAGGGTCGTTTTCGCCCATATAGGTATTGATTGCGGACAAACCTTGAGCCACGGCACCTGAACGGTCCATCGCCGCCTTGTCGACCAGTCGGATCTTCAGGTCGCTGCCTTCGGCCCAGCGCATGATCTCAAAGGCGGCCCCGCACGCCGACATGCCGCCGCCGATGATCAGGATATCGACTTCCTCTTCGACGACTTCGGGGTTTTCAAACGTATGCTCAGACACGAGAACAGCACTCCATCGCTAGGACTTGACGAATTGGCTCAAATCGCATGAATGCGTGCCATGGGTAAAAAGCACAGACGGGTCGTCGATTTCATCGAAATTGGCCGCCGGCTTGCCCTCATAGGGTTCGGCCGAGCCGGGCGGCGTGGTCCTGACCGGAAACTCGAAACGCTTGCGCGTGCCGTTTCTGAACTCGATGTTCCAGACGATCGAATCGTCGCCGCGCACAGGCTGCACCGAAGCGCCGAGAGGAACAACATCGGCGTAGTGACGGACCTCGATCGCCTGATGCGGACAATGCTTGACGCAGGCATAGCACTCCCAGCACTGCTGAGGCTCGCGGTTGAACGCCTTGTTCGCATGCCCTGTCACCGAACCGTCGAGGTCCACGGCCATCAGGTCATGAGGGCAGATATGCATGCATGCAGCCTTGCTGCGACCTTCGCAGCCGTCGCACCTGTCGGTCCTCACGTAGGTTGGCATCAGTTGTTCTCCTTTGTCGTGCTGCGGTTCAAGCACGCAGTAGCGCCGGTTTCGGGTGCCGCTTCCTACCGACGTAATTGCCGCAGCCGAGAATTACTGGCAGACGCAATCGCAAAACTACAATCATAGTGAAAAATGTCGCAAAGACAATCTAATTGTTCCTGCCATGGACGTGGTCGTAATGTATTCGAACCATACCCCGAATTGAAATCGAGTTGCATTAACTCGACAAAACCCCACCGTTACTTTATCAAGCAATTTCTACTAAATCAGTTCAATTACACCAACTCGGATTGAGTATGAAGTCCATAGCAATGAAACTCAAAGCTGACGAAAAAACCGTCGCGAAATCCATCCGTTGGATAAACGAAAGTTAGTACATTTTTTCTATACTCAGCGCAATCCACGATGCTTTTGAAGTGGAATTTGGTCTGATGTTCATCAAGTATGCTAGGTACTTTGCGTACATCTGCCGGTAAATATGAATGGGCATGAATATGTCAAGCGTCAGTTGGACAAGGAAGAGATTGGTTATGAGACATTGGACAATGGGGTGTTAAGGTGTGACCACCCTGAGCGCTTGCAGGCGAGTTTGGATGGTTTGGATGTGATGTGCACAAACTGGTTAGCTTTAAAGCCAAGACAAGCGTAGCGTGCGCAATACGTGATTCTGTAATGCCTTCGGAATATCGAGTTCAATTGCCGTTCTATGCCACGTTGAAAACACATCGACAGTTTGCTCAAGGACAATCTTTTCGCGATTGCGCGGCAGTCGAGCGTATTTTGCAAGATGTTTCAAATCTTCGAGAGTGAAGTTGCTCGTCTTACCATTAATGCGCAACTGGTGAGATTTTGTGAAATCGCTGCCTTCGGCGTGACAAAGGTCATAAGCTGGCGTGATGTCCCAATTTCCCTTGCGGTCCATCATGAAACTAAAGTTCTTTACATGATCATCCTGATTGCACCCAACCAGATTGAAAATAACACGGCGGAATTGTTCTTCAATAGCATCCTGCGACATGCCCAGTTGCCGCATCGTCATGAAGAGTTGCTCATAAGAATAAGCTCCACTTTCATAATAATCAAAATGTGCCACTGCCGCAAGAGTTTGGACAAACTTTTTGCCGCCCTTATCATCGCGGTCAAAGCGTCTGGTCATAAAATGGTTGCGACCATTCTCGCTGAATATCCGGCTCTCCATCATGTCAATATTGCAAGCCTTAGCTATCAGGTGATAACTATATTCCAAAAGACCATAGCCAGACGGGTCGGCCACACCCCGATCCCCATTGAAAGCAATACCATCAAATTTGATCAGCCAATGCTCAAATCTAGGAGACAAGTTGAGTTGTCCCGACCGAACCTCTTTTGTCTTCGGATTGTAAGCAATAACAGCCTTCGCACGGGCGCCGCCTGCGGACGTGCCCACGCTTAGTATATCGAGCAACACGCGCTCCTCTTTACCGGCTGTAAATCTGGTATTGAGTATTTCCCTATCAGCAAATGCCATTGAGGCGAGATCGATGAGATCGCTGATTTCGAGGCGTTTATCCTTTGCTGTTTCGTCCCCGATTGATGGCTCAAATTCCAGTGCACCCATACCACGCATTCCAGTGTAGCAGAGCCGTTCCACAGCATTAAACTCGGCTGGATGCCGTCCGGTTCGAGCAAGCCAAACATCAATGAGTTTGTTACCATACTTGTCGGGCAGGCTGTCAGCAATCATACCAGGCAATCCATGAAACGATCTGGGATGCAGATCTTGAAACTGATATATGTGACGCTTACGAAGAGGCATATGCAGCGGAGCCAGTTCTATGCCAAACTCAACAAATGCGGGATCGTATTCAAATCTTGCATACCGTTCGGCACGTTCCATTGAGATGTATCCGATTACGGTTCCCCACAGTTTGATGATCGCCGTAATCATCAGACCTCATCTCCCCATACGACACCGGATGAAGTAGAGGAATTTGTGCGCTTGCGGGATGTTCCGGCGAGGGCTTCCGCCATAGGGGAGTTGAACGCCTCTGGCAATAGCGCATCTATGGCAGACGCCATATCCAATGCTTTGAGAATTTTTAACCATGTTTCAAGCTGACTGTCCTTCCCAGCCTCAATTCGGCGGAGTGTAGCAACGCCTATGCCAGCTTCTTTTGCCAATTCAGTTTGGGAGTAACCGTGCGCTTTACGTATTCTCGCAAGACGTTTTGCAAATTCTTTGAGAATGTCGGCTTCTGGTATAAATTTGGTAATTTTCATCATATCATACGTGATATATTTCATTTAAAATACTATCTTTCATATCGCATATGATATCATATAAGCAATAGTACTTTGAGATTTGTAAAGTGACAATGCTATCAATTGTGTATGTTTATGAAACATTGCAAACACAATGCTATCACACATGATATTTCTACTTTCTCGGACACCTCTATGGAAGTATCTACACAAATCGATGGATAATTCGAGCAAAGTTCACCATGCATCCTCTCGCAATCGATCAGACGACAGTGCTTTCAGAATTCTTCGGGTTTTCGCTGTGCATAGGCAGGTTAGGCGAAGTGCACCGCGATTGAAGGCTTTATTGGGTGCCGCCAATGTTGGTTATTTCGTATTTCAAATAACCCCGAAAGCGAGGAATAGAATATCCTCACTAATCTCATCTAGAATTCTCTGTAGGGAAGCTTGTTCCTGCACGAAACCATTGTCAAATAGGAGGCGGGATGCAGCAAGCGTGCTTACCATACGAGCTAGTTTTTGGACGATAGCTTGATAAATTGTCTGTTCTTCATGGCGAAACGCACGAATTTTCCCGATCACTACCAACTTCGGTTGAGGGACTTTGGCTGCCAATATGCGAACGACTTGTTCTAAGAATGTTAGGGTCTGTTTATAAATTTCATCCATCGCCACTTTTGACCCTTCTCTATCAACTCTGAGTGTAATTCAATCCCCAGTTTCGCTTTGCGACGTCACCATCAGAATGAGTTCATGCTGTACAACAATTGACAACTATTACCCAGATGTGTCTGAATTAATAAAGGAATGCATCAAAATGAAAACCACCTTGTTGGTGGTAAATCGAGTCCCCAAGGTATGGCGGTTCGATTACGTTGCGTTGGTGGAGAAAGTCGGATCAATTGCCGTTTTCCGGATGGTCATGCCATCTCGCCTGCGTGATCGCAAACCAACTCATACGGATACGGGTTCAGATAGGCGGACGCATTCAGACACTCTGGAATCGATGCGCAAAGAACAGCCAGTTGCGCCCTTGCCTGATTGACTGCGATTCGACCTGAAGCAAGGCAACTTAACACAGTGCGCAGCTGCAGGCGGCCGCTGCGGCCAAGTCTGGGCTCCATGCGGGCACGCAGAAGATTTATCGCACGCAATTCACCGGCCATCGTTGGCTGCGCACGCAGGCCGCTCATCAGCAGCGCAATGTAGCGGTCTGCGTTTTGCGGGTCACCGCGGCAGCAACAGACGATGTCATTCAGCTGCCGCGCAAGGTCGGCCGAACGCGCCTGCGCATTGAGTTCGTATTCCCTGTGAAACCGGGCCAGAGACCTGCGGCAGACGGGCCTTGGCAGCGCCCGCCACGCATGATACGCATAGACGCGCTCGAGAAAGTTTGCGAGCAGGGCGGGATGTTTCAGCCGCGCTTCATCTTCCGCCGGCAGCGCCGGGCACAGCTTAGCAACCGCATCGGCATAGACGCCCTTGCCGAGTGCGTGGATCTTGCAATTGCGTGAATCCCAGATTGGAACATCGTGCAGCCCGCAACTGGGCGAGCGGGATTTAAACAGATAGCCGCTGATTTCGCCAAAGCCCGCACCCGCACGGGATGCGGCATCCTTCAGCCGCCCGCTCAAATCGACGTCCGGTCGGTCGCGACTCAGCACTTGCAAAGCGCCATGCGCATGCACAAGATCGATCGGTGCGCGCGGCACGCCTAGCCCGATAGCAACTTCGGGACAGAACGCAACAAAGTGGATGTGTCTTGCAAGATGCTCGACAACATAGGCATTTCGCCTGTGATTGCCGTCATAGCGGACCGCTTCGCCGAGCAGGCAGCTGCTAATGCCCAGTGCGACGGGGTGACTTGCAAGGTGCATCAGACGGTATCAGCGAATTTGGCTCTGCCGCGATTGCGGCGCATGCGGCAGTGGCCTGCGAACTCGCGAGCAAAACGCTACAAATTCACGAACGGCACACCGCATTGCTATTATATTGGTGTCAGGACATATGCTATGGATAACCGCACACACCGCAAAGGACAATATTCATGAATCGTTGCACAATACCCGCCGGTCTGCGTGAAATTCAGCCGCACCCGACCGGCACGGCAGCATCCGGCGCCCGCCCCAGAGTTCGGCGCACGGCGAGGTTCATGGTGCTTGCCGCCTTGTCGCTCATCAGCGCGGCAGCCGTCGCAAAGGACACGCTCGTCATAGGCATCACCCAGTTCCCGTCGACACTGAACGCACATTTCGACGCGATGTTTGCAAAGACCTTGGTGCTGGGAATGACAGTGCGGCCGCTTACAGCCTACGACAAGGATTGGAATCTGGTTTGCATGCTGTGCACCGAGCTGCCTACCATGGAAAACGGCAAGGCAGTGCTTGAGAACTACGGCGACGGCAGGCAGGGGATTGCTGTCACCTACGAAATTGACCCCGATGTGCGCTGGGGAGACGGCACCCCGGTTACGTCTGCAGATTTCGCATTCACGATCGAGGCGGGACAGCATCCTGAATCCGGAATACAAGGCGGCGAACTATTTCGCCGAATACGGTCTTTCGATATCATAGACGACAAGACGTTCACCCTGCATGTCGACCGCGTCACCTACGACTACAATTCATTTGGGGTCACACCGCTGCCGCAGCATCTGGAAAGGGAGAACTTCAAGCAGCCGCGCGAGTATCGAAATCGCTCCGCCTACGACACCGACACCTACAACAAGGCACTGTATTTCGGGCCGTACCGGGTAACCCGGGTTGAACCGGGCGCCTACATCGAGCTGGAGAAAAATGAAACCTGGAGCGGCAACGAACCTGAATTCGACAAGATCATAGTCCGGATCATCGAAAATACCGCCGCGCTCGAGGCAAACCTCCTATCCGGCTCGATCGACTACATCGAAGGAGTGCTCGGACTGACTTTGGATCAGGGTCTCGCATTTCAAAAGCGCCATCCGGATGCCTATGACTACAATTTCCGTGTCGGGCTGATTTACGAGCACATCGACTTGAATCTCGACAACCCGATTCTAAGCGATGTCCGGGTCAGAAAGGCGCTTTTGCATGCCATCGACCGCAATGCGATAAGCGAGCGTCTGTTCGACGGCATGCAGCCGGTCGCCCATGTATTTATCAACCCTCTGGATACCATCTATCATGACGGTGTCTTGAAATACGATTTCGCGCCGGACATTGCCTCACGGCTGCTGGACGAGGCAGGATGGGACACGATTCACGATGGCGTACGGCACAACGCCCAGGGCGAACCCTTGCTTCTGGAATTTGGCACCACTTCCGGATCGCGTGTCAGGGAGGCGGTACAGCAGGTGCTGCAGAGTCAATGGAGCAGCCTGGGTGTCGATGTCAGAATCCGCAATCAGCCGGCTCGGGTATTTTTCGGCGAAACCGTGCTTAAGCGCAGGTTCAAGGGGATGGCAATGTATGCCTGGCTCTCGACTCCGGAATCGTCTCCGCGAGAGTTCCTGCACTCCGCGCACATTCCCACCGAGGAAAACAATTACTCGGGAAGCAACTATACCGGCTATCGGAATCCGACCATGGACGAGCTTATTGACACAGTCGAAGTCGAACTGAACTTCGAAAAGCGAAAGCAAATCTGGGCGCAAATTCAAAACGAATATGTACAGGACGTGCCGGTTCTGCCGCTGTACTATCGGGCAAACCCTTTTATTTTCCCGAAATGGCTCAAGGGCATCGAACCGACAGGCAACTCTTCTCCGACTACGCTGTGGGTGGAGAACTGGACGGTAGCCGAATAGGCCGTACTGCTTATTCGGCGAATGCGGAACAAAAAACTTATCACTTCGTTAACAATCAGGATGTCTTGATGGTTCACTGGATTGCGCTGGGAATTCTCTGTCTCGGGCTGATTGCTCTGAGCTTTCACTCGCCCAGACTGGGATACGGGCTGTTGTCGGCGATCGCCATCTCGCTCGCCGCGCTGTACTATTTCGATCCGTGGGATGACGAACAGGGACAATTCGACATTGACCGCAGCCTGATCGTCCTGGATTCAGTGGATGCGACCGGCGCGTACGGCGACGGCTGGAACTATGCGGGACGGGTGATCAACAATTCTGCGAGCGCGGTCACCGACGTTCAGATCCGGGTCACTCTGCACGATTGCGAAAGTGAAGCGGCGCCTCCGGAGGATTGCGTCATCATCGGACAGGAGGTCGACTTTGTGCCGATCAACATCCCCGCGCGCCAGGCACGCGACTTTGACGACCACATATCGTTCACGCACGCAAGCCTGAAAGGCTACGCGCAATGGGAGTTTGAAATTTTCGGAGCCAGAGTCGCGAACTAGGACAGCATCAAGACGCAGTCAGGAGCACTTTGAGTCGCCGCAGTTCAAGCAGGTCATGCATCCGTCAAGAAACACCATGGCCACGGTATTGCACGCGCGGCAAAGCTGCGAACCGCTCGGGAAATCGCCGTCGTAATTCGGTTCGGGCGCTGAAAGGCGCTCGAATTCAATTCTTTTTTCGTTCAAGTGCTCTTTTGTCGAATCGGGCATTTCCTCGTCCTTGATCAGGCCGATCGACTTCATATGCGTCTCTATGACCAGGCCGATTTCAGCCACGATCGATGGCATATACTTGCCGCCCTTCTTGAAATACCCGCCTTTGGGGTCGAAAACCGCTTCAAGCTCCTCGACCAGAAACGTAATGTCGCCGCCTTTGCGAAATACCGCAGAAAGAATCCGCGTCAGCGCAACCATCCATTGGAAATGCTCCATATTCTTGGAGTTGACGAATATCTCGAACGGCCTTCGGCGCTCGTACGGCGTGTCCGGATTCAGCACGATGTCGTTGATCGTGACATACAGCGCATGCTTGTATACCGGCGGCTTAAGCTTGTAGGTGGTTCCCAGAAGCTGCTGCGGGCGATCAATTTCCTCATGCATGCGCACGATGTTGTCCGCCGGACTGCCGCCGCTGAGCGACAAGTCTGGAACTTGCTGTTCCTGTGCGGCCTCGGTCCTTTCGACGACTTTGTAGTCGACGATGGTCTTTTCGATCTTTTGCACCATAACGATACCTAGAACTTGCCGTAATATCCTTCTTTCAAGGCATCGAACAGATTTGCGGCGGTATGAATTTCGCCGTCGTACTCAACCTGCTCGTTACCCTTCAATTCAATCGTGCTGCCGTCATCGAGGCTGAACTGGTAGGTCGTATCCTCAAGATCCGTATCGCGCACCAGAACGCCTTGAAACGCCTCAGGGTTGAAGCGGAACGTCGTGCAGCCCTTCAGTCCGCTCTCATAGGCGCTCATATAGATTTTCTTGAACTCTTCGTACGGGTAGTCGGTCGGTACATTGGCCGTCTTGGAAATCGAAGAATCGATCCAGCGCTGGGCGGCAGCTTGAACAGCGACATGCTCGGCTGGCGATATCTGATCGGTAGTGACGAAATAGCCAGGCAGCGAACTGCCGCTATCGGCCGATTCCGAGGCATCCGGGTCGACAAGATCCCGATACGCAAGCAATTCATAGGAATACACCTTGATGCTTTCCTTCGACTTCTTTCCTTCGCGGATCACATTGCGCGTGTACTCGTGTGCGAACGAAGGCTCGATTCCGTTGCTGACGTTGTTTCCGATCGAAAGGCTGATTGTGCCGGTCGGCGCAATCGAGCTGTGATGGGTGAACCGCGCGCCGTGCTCGGCAATTTGATCGGTGATCTCGTTCGGCATCTTCTGCATGTAGCGGCTGTACTTGGCAAGCAGCACAGACCCGGCGACCTTGTCGCCGATCTTGAATCCGTCGCGCTCCATCTCGGGACGACGGTGCAGCATGCGGGCAGTGACTTCGAACTCCTCGCCCATGATCGGCGCAGCACCTTTTTCCTTTGCCAGCGCGACGCCGGTCTCCCAGCCCTTGATTGCAAGCTCGCGCGAAACCCGTTCGGTGAACTGAAGCGACTCCTGCGAGCCGTACTTGATCGTCAGCATCGAAAGCGTCGATCCGAGACCGAGGAAGCCCATGCCGTGGCGGCGCTTGCGGGTAATTTCGCTGACCTGATCGGTGAGCGGCAGTCCGTGTATTTCGACGACGTTGTCAAGCATCCGGGTAAATACTGAAACGACTTCGCCGAATCGCGCCCAGTCGAAGCTGGCATTGTCCTGGAACGGTTTGTCGACAAAGGCGGTCAGATTGACCGACCCGAGCAGGCAGCTCCCGTGCGGAGGCAACGGCTGTTCGCCGCACGGATTGGTTGCACGGATATCCTCGCAGAACCAGTTGTTGTTCATTTCGTTGACGCGGTCGATCAGTATGAAGCCGGGCTCGGCAAAATCGTACGTCAGCTGCATGATGGCATCCCACAGGTAGCGCGCCCTGACCGAGCGGTAGACGCGCATCAGCACTTCGCCCTTATCGTTCGCGATATAGGTTCCGGGGTCGCCAGGCCAGTAGCGCCATACCGTCTCGCAGCCCTTTTCCACCTCGACGCGCTGCGCCGGAAAAACCAACTGCCACATCTCGTCATTTCGCACCGCTTTGACAAAGTCGTCGGTGATCAGGCACGAAAGGTTGAATTGCCGCAATCTGCCGTTTTCGCGCTTGGCCTTGATAAATTCCAGAATGTCGGGATGCGACACATCGAACACGCCCATCTGCGCGCCGCGCCGCCCGCCGGCCGATGAGACAGTAAAGCACATCGCATCGAAAATATCCATGAACGGCAAAGGCCCCGAAGTAGTCGCGCCGGCACCTCTGACGAAAGCGCCCTTGGGGCGCAACGTGGAAAATTCATAGCCAATCCCGCAGCCCGCCTTGAGCGTAAGGGCCGCTTCGGTCAAAGACTCCATGATTTCCTGCATCGAATCTCCGATAGTGCGGGAAACCGTGCAGTTGATGGTGCTCGTCTCAGGCTTGTGCTGACGCGCTCCGGCATTGGAAACGATCCGCCCAGCCGGTATCGCGCCATTGTGAAGCGCCCAGACAAAACGGTCGAACCACTTGTCCTGAACTTCCGGCAATTCGACCTCGGACAAGGCGCGCGCAATTCGCGCAAAGGAATCTTCCAGTCCGTGATCAATAATCTCGCCTGACTGGGATTTCAGCCGGTATTTCTTGTCCCAAGTATCGTATGAAGCAACCTGCAAACGCTCCGTAAGCTCATACTTCGACACCGGCTTCAAATTAGCCTGAGCCCCTCCGATCTTCATATTTTGGCAATACCTTGGATTTGTTAATTGTTCTTTTTCAGAGACTTAACCTGAAACAGCCTGATTATTCGCTGTTGCGGCGAATGTGCCATATATGTGCATTTGCAGGCTTACGAGGTCAACATATGCAAATATACACAATATTTTGATGGCATATTGAAGAATTTTTCTGCCCTTTGCAGAATTAATTTCTGAGCCCTTATTGATTTTTTCAAGGTTGATTTTCTGAATCCCGATCAAGCGTGGTCGCATCAATAATTTTTTCGCAAGCGTTGCACGAGAGGATTGAATCACCGGCTTGCATGCGGTTGGATGCTGCGTCATCGCGAGCGTGTACCGATTCGGTCGCCCGGTGATGAAATTGAAAATGCCGGACCTCAAGGAGCTGCAGACACGCTGCCTTTGGTCGGCATATCAATCCTATGACGCGTCAATGCGCACAACGAGTGTAAAAATGATCACAATGCCGTCCGCATGTTCGCCGCCTAGGCGATTCGGATGGTCAAAGCCGCCTCGTCGGCATGGGTTTCGCGCACCGCCTCCGCCTTGGCGGGCTAATACGAAATATCCGGCTCGTCGCGCCACACCGACATCGGCGGGCAGGCGCAGCTGACGTTGCGGTCGCCGTAGACGTTGTCTACCCTGCTTACCGGCGGCCAGTACTTGTCCTTCCACACCCATTCAAGCGGGAAATAGGCCTGCTGCTTGGTGTAGGGATATTCCCACTCATCGGCAATCAGCATGTCGTATGTGTGCGGCGCATTCTTCAGCGGATTATTCTCCCGGTCCATGGACCCGCTCTCAATTTCCGCAATCTCTTCGCGAATCGCCGCCAGCGCCTCGCAAAACCGGTCAATTTCGCGCATCGCCTCGCTTTCGGTCGGCTCGATCATCATCGTATCGGGAACAGGAAACGAAATCGTCGGTGCATGAAACCCGAAATCGATCAGCCGCTTGGCGACGTCTTCGACGGTAATGCCGGTATTCACCCGTATTTGACGCAAGTCAACAATGCATTCGTGCGCGACCCTGCCGTTCTGGCCCCGGTAAAGGATCGGATAGTGCGATTCCAGCTTGGTCGCAATATAGTTGGCGCTTAAGATTGCGATTTCCGTCGCTCGGCGCAATCCGGACGCCCCCATGCCGTAGATATAGGCCCAGGATATCGGCAGAATCCCCGCCGAGCCCCAAGGCGCCGCCGACACGCTGCCTATGGTCGGCTCATGTCCTGCGTAGGGATTGACTCCTTCGACCACGCTGTGGCCCGGCAGGTACGGCGCCAGATGCTGGCGCACGCCGATCGGTCCCATGCCCGGCCCGCCTCCGCCATGCGGAATGCAGAATGTCTTGTGCAGGTTGATATGCGCAACATCCGCGCCGAATTCAGCCGGACGGCAGATGCCGACCAGGGCGTTCATGTTGGCGCCGTCGAGATACACCTGGGCGCCATGTTCATGCATCAGATCGCAGATGTCGATGATGCGGTCTTCAAACACGCCGTGGGTCGACGGATAGGTAATCATCAGCGCGGCGACCTGGCCCTGATGCTGATTCAGCTTGGCTTCAAGGTTCTCGACGTCGACATTGCCCTGATCATCGCAGTCGACTACGACGACGCGCATGCCGGCCAGTGCGGCACTTGCCGGATTGGTGCCATGCGCAGACTCGGGGATCAGGCAGACTTTGCGATGCCCTTCGCCGCGGTGCTCGTGATAGCGCTTGATGCACAGCAGTCCCGCATATTCGCCTTGAGACCCGGCATTGGGCTGAAATGAAATGGCATCGAATCCGGTAATTTCGCACAGCATCGATTCGAGCTCTTCAACCAGCTGGTGGTAGCCCTGGGTCTGGTCCTGAGGGGCAAACGGGTGAATCGCGCTGAACTTGTGAAATGTCACCGGCGTCATCTCTGTAGTCGAGTTGAGCTTCATGGTGCACGAACCCAGTGGAATCATGGACCGGTTCAAGGCGATGTCCATGTGTCCGAGTCGGCGAATGTAGCGAAGCATCAGGGTCTCGGACTGATACAGGCTGAATATCGGATGGGTGAGAAACTCGCTTGAGCGCCGAAGCGAGCCCGGCATGCCGAGCTCGACTTGCTGATCGATTCCGTCGATCGACATCTTCGAATTCGCATGGGTGTCGAAAACGGCCCACAGCCGCTCAAGGTGCACCCGCTTGGTGGTTTCATCAAACGCCAGGCCGAGGTGGTCCGCATCAACGACGCGCAGATTGATTCTGGCTTCCCTTGCGCGAGCCGCGATGCGGCGTGCCTGCCCATGGACGTTGACCGTCAAAGTGTCGAAAAACGAATCATAGACCACGCTGTAGCCCAGATTCCTAAGCCCTTGGGCTGCGATTTGCGCGAATCGGTGCACCTTTGCCGCTATGGCCTTGAGTCCGGCAGGGCCGTGATAGACTGCATAGAAAGCGGACACGATCGCAAGCAAAACCTGCGCTGTGCAAATATTGCTCGTCGCCTTGTCGCGGCGGATGTGCTGTTCCCGGGTCTGCAGCGTCATACGCAGCGCAGGCTTGCCCTTGGCATCGACTGAAACACCGATCAAACGGCCCGGAATTGTTCGCTTGTAGGCATCCCGGGTCGCCAGGAATGCCGCATGCGGACCGCCGAACGCCATCGGCACGCCGAAGCGCTGACTGCTGCCTACGACAATGTCGGCATCGAATTCGCCCGGCGGCTTGATCAGGCAAAGCGCAAGAAGGTCGGTCGCCACCGTTGCGACAGCCTTGCGCTCGTGCGCGGATTTGACGATATCGCCAATGTCGAATACTCGCCCGCTCGAGCACGGATACTGAATCAGCACACCGAAATACTCGTCGTGCTCGTCGGCCAGCGTTTCAATGTTCCCTTCAATGATTTCAAAGCCTAGCGAGGCGCCGCGCGTTCGCACCACGTCCACAGTCTGCGGATGACAGTCGTGGGAAACGAGAAACTTCGATGACTTGCTCTTTGATACCCGCTTGGCCATAGCCATCGCTTCAGCGGCCGCCGTCGCCTCGTCCAGAAGCGACGCATTGGCAATTTCCATACCCGTCAGATCGGCAACCATGTGCTGAAACAGCAAAAGCGCTTCGAGGCGCCCTTGGCTGACTTCAGCCTGATAGGGGGTGTACGCGGTATACCATGCCGGATCCTCAAACACATTTCTGCGGATCACCCCGGGCAGAACCGTGGGGTAGTATCCCATCCCGATCATCGAGGTGAACACCTGGTTGCGCTCTCGCATCCGGCGTATGTAGCCGATAGTCTCGTGCTCGCCCAGCGGCGTCGGCAAATCCAGCGGCTTTTGGGAAATGAGCTTCGCCGGCACGGTCTGCTCGATGAGTTCGTCGATCGAGTCTACGCCCAGGGTTTCGAGCATCTGCTCGATCTGCGGCGCACCCGGCCCGATATGCCGCCTGACAAAGTCGTTGTAGCTTTCCAGCTCAGCCAGAGTCGAGCTGTCTTCGAATTCGATATTGGGAACGGAGTGCAGCATCAGAAAAGCTTGCCTTGCTCGTCGGACAGACGCTGCACGAGCTCGTCGTACTCCTCTTGCCCCATCATATCTTCCACTTCGCCCGGATTCGACAGGCGAATCTTGCAGAACCAGCCATAGTCCATGGGACTTTCGTTCACCAGTTCCGGAGAATCCGGCAGGTCCTCGTTGACTTCCACCACTGTTCCGGACACCGGGGCCTTTACATCCTCGGCCGCCTTGACCGATTCGACAACGGCCATATCCGAACCTGCTTCAATTTCGTCGCCGACTTCCGGAAGTTCGATATAGACAATATCGCCGAGCTCCTGCTGAGCATAGTCGGACACTCCTACCGCCGCCACATCGTCGGATTCCATGCTCACCCATTCATGTTCGCTTGTATAGAATTTATCCGTCATTTCCTGCTACCTTCCTCACTAGAATTATGGTTTTGCCTTCAAGTCGCATATTGATGCGTGACAAACGGCAGCCGCTCCAGCGTCGCCGGCTGCGGCTTGCCTCTAATAATCAGATTGACCCGGGCGCCGGGCTTCATGTGCCCGCGGTCCACGTAGCCCATCGCAATCGGCGCATTGACCGACGGCGCGAATCCGCCGCTTGTCACGATTCCGATTTCATCGCCGTCAAGCGACGCCACAGGGACACCCGTGCGTGCGGGCACATTGGTCTGCAGGCGCAATCCTGCGAATCGCCGCGACGCGCCGGCAGCCAGCTGATCGAATATGGCGTCGGCGCCGTAGAATCCGCCCGCCCGCGCGCCGCCCGGGCGGCGCGACTTCGATACAGTCCAGCCGATTCCGGCGTCGACCGGGGTTGTCTCCTCGGTCATGTCCTGGCCATACAGCCGCAATCCGGCCTCCATGCGCAGCGAATCTCGTGCGCCAAGGCCCGCAAGCTTGACACCGGGGCGCTTGAGCATCTCCCATGCGAACGCGTCCGCTGAGTCATTCGGCAGCGAAATTTCGAAGCCGTCCTCGCCCGAATAGCCTGAGCGGCTGACATAGAACGCGGAGCCGTCGATATCATATTCGCAGATGGTCATGAACTTCTGGGCGGGCGCCGCGGGCGCGAAGTGCTTCACAGCTTCAGCAGATGCCGGTCCCTGCAATGCGAGCAGCGCACGGTTTTCAAGCCTTTCGACCTGGCCTTCAGCGCAGTGGTGCTCCATGTGCGTCAAATCGTGCTGCTTTCGGGCGGCATTGACAACAACATAGTAGCGCCCGAGAAATTTAGAAGCGATCAAGTCGTCAAGTATGCCTCCGTTTTCGCCGGTCAGGCAGCAGTAGCGCATCGCGCCATCAGGCAGCGCCACCAGATCACTCGGCGTCAGGCGTTCCAGAATTGCCGCAGCATCGGAGCCTCCGACGAATGCCTGCCCCATATGCGAAATGTCGAACAAACTTGCGCTTTGACGCGTGTGCAGATGTTCTGCGATGATCTTGGTCGGATACCACAAAGGCATTTCGTAACCCGCAAACTTCCCCATTTTCGCACCCATGACAGTGTGCATTTCATAAAGCGGGGTACGAAGGGGACCGGCAGGAGAACTCTGCGGTGAATTCGAAACTGGCATATTCGTAAAAAATCTGACTCCTTTGTGTTGCGCCAAAAGTGAAGCGATTCCACTTTGCTGCGCCAATTATAGCGATTGAAAACGCATGCGCATCTCCAATCCGTCGGTGCCGGCAGGTGCTCTGGCCGGACGCCGCATCGCAAGACCGCGCGGCTGCGCAGTTCAGATATTTACAGCCAATGCAGGCCGCCTAACCGGACGGACAGGCGGATGTCCTGCAAAGACGAGCGCAATCTGCCGACTCCTGTTCAATCTGCGAAATCAATGTCACTGTAAAAGTGCAATTGCAAAGTGCATCGCGGTCAGCTCGTCAGTCTGCGGTAAATGCCCGATACGCTGAGCGGAAGCTTGCGGACATCGCTGACTACGGTGTAGTTCACCTGGCCATACATATGCGGAAGATATTCCTGCGCATGGGTGTCGATGGTAATGCAAAATGGATGAATGCCTGCAAACTTGGCCTCCATCAGCGCCCTTCGGGTATCTTCGATCCCGTAATCGCCGCGATAGCCGTCATAGTCGTCAGGCCTCCCGTCGGACAATGTGATCAGCACCCGGGTCTTGGCGTCAACTTCCAAGAGCAGCTTGCTCAAATGCCTGATCGTCACGCCCATCCGGGTATAGTCCTGCGGACGTATCCCCGCAATTCGCTTCTTGACACGTTCGCCGTAGTGCTCCTCGAACGTCTTGATTCGATACAGTTCGCATCGATTTCGAGTCATCCCGGAAAAGCCGTATATCGCATACCGGTCGTTAAGTGTTTCAAGCGCTTCGCACAGCAGCACCAGGCTTTCGCGTTCGGCATCGCTGATCCACCCTCTTGTCGAACCGCTCACGTCAACCATGAATACAACCGCCAGATCGCGTTCCACGCGCCGCGTTCTTGTAAAAAGATTTTCTGACATTTCCATGCCGGCTCTGGCATCGACATACCCTTCAATCACCGCCTCGATATCAATGTCGTCGCCATGTTTCTGCTTTCGCTGTACACGGTCATCGCCTCTTAGCGCCTCGAAGGTCTTTCGAATTCCGCCAATCAGATGGTCATAGCGGTTCAATATTTCGTCAACCTCACGCGCATCGCCAAGATGCATTTCCTTTTCATGTAGAACGCACCAGTCCTTTCTGTAGTGATTGCGCCGATAGTCCCACTCGTCGTAGAAGATGCCGTCTTGCGGCGGGCCATTGCGAACACAATCCTCGTGATCGGCATTCGAGCTTGCGCGCTCGTCACTGCCTGTCGGCATAACAAGATAGTCCTCGGGTATGCGGCCGAAATCCTGGACAATGCTCGAAGCGGTCTGGATCAAATCCGCCGGAGGCTCGACCAGTTCTCCGTCGACAACCAGTTCGAATGGGCCTGCTTCGCTGTCGAAACCGTCGCCCGATGTTTCGATGCTCACAGCTGCGGCTGCCTGTTCCTCGCCATGAGGCTCCACGCGGTCGGCCTTGCCCTTGTCTTCCATCAGCAGCGCCAAGCCTTGCTGAAACTGCTCCTTTTCCGCTTCGACGCGATTGGCGACAGCAATGCGCACGCGCTCAAGATTGAGTGTTCCGCGATAGGGCGCCGGCTCAGGAATCGGCAGCTTGCGCCGGATCAATTGAGCCGCAGCAGCCAGAGAGTCGCGCACATCCGCGGCCGGGTCTTTCAAAGGCGCGACAATCGCATCCCAGTCCGGCGTGCTGCGATCTGCGCCGGGTCTGCAGCGCTGTCTTGTCATCTGCCGCGCCAGACCCGGCAATTCGCGCTCGACGCAGGCGAGCAGACGAACCTCCTCGACCGACTCGAAAACGCGCTGAACCTGGTCGGGATTTGCGTGTTCGGCGATCGCCGAGCAAAGAACCGGAACTCCGGTTTCGGAATTGACGCGGAACGTCCCGAATCGGGTCTGCGCCCATAAATAGGCAGTCATCGACTTGAGGAGCTGGAAATTGGAGTCGATGCTGTCAAAATCGCCGACCGACTCGGGAAGAAACAGGATTTCGGTATCCGTCCAGGGCTGCTCGTCCGCTGCAAGATCCAGATTCCGCCCGGATACGCCCTTGAGGTACTTTTCCAGAATCCCCGCCCGACTCTCGAACGAGACCGAATACCGATTCTGCGCAAGCTGTTCAGCAAACCGGTCGACATTGCGGAACCGCATCGTGCCGGGATACAGGCCATGGCGGTCGTAGGTATCCATCGCAGCGATCACCCATGCTTCGACACCCTCGACATCCATCAGCTCGAACGCCCGCGCCGCGCTTTCGACAAACTGAAACGCCATTTCGGAATTGGAGTTCGCCACCACGCCGGCCCAATGCAGTATGAAGCTCTGCTTCGCACGCTCCAGTGCGGACAGCGCTTGCGCGTGCTTGGCCGTGGTACGGCGCGACGACAGCACTGCTCCGAGAATATCGTCGAGGCGCTCTTTCAGCTGCGATTGCGTCAAACGGGCGGTCATAGTCCGGCTGTCATACCTTGCGCTGTCGAATTCCGCCAGCGCGGTCCGTTCAGAAAAGCGAGGTGGACATTTCGTGGATCGAAGCGATGATCTCAGGGTCGTCCGACAAAGTCCCGGTTACCGCGCAATCGCAGGCTGCCACCGGTTCGATTCCGGAGACAATGAGTTTTGCGGCATGCACCAGCAGCCGCGTACTCGCTCCTTCCTCCAGTCCGCTGCCCTTTAGATTCCGCGTCATTGCGGCAAAGCGCACCAGTACCGAAGCCAGATTCTCGTCAATGCCCGATTCGTGGGCGACAATGGCTGCTTCCAGGTACGGCTCCGGGTAGTCGAGCGACAGTGAAATGAACCGCTGACGCGTACTCTGCTTTAAGTCCTTGAGTACGCTCTGATAGCCCGGATTGTAGGAAATCGCCAGCTGAAACTGCGGGCCGGCGCGCAAAAGCTCGCCAGTCTTTTCAATCGGCAGGACGCGCCGGTCGTCAGCCAGCGGATGAATCACGACCGTGGTATCCTTTCGCGCCTCGACGATTTCATCAAGATAGCAGATGCCGCCTACGCGAACCGCATGCGCCAGCGGCCCGTCCACCCAGCGGGTTTCTCCGCCGACTATCAAATACCTCCCGACCAAGTCCGATGCAGTCAGATCGTCATGGCACGACACGGTCACCAGCGGCAGTCCGAGCTTCCATGCCATGTATTCCATGAACCGGGTCTTGCCGCAGCCGGTCGGGCCCTTGAGCAAAACAGGAATTCGATTGGCATGCGCCAGCTCGAACAATGCCACTTCGCGGCCCTGGGCCGCGTAGTATGGCTCCGACACGATCGTGTAGTCCTCGACATCAATTCTGTACATCGTCACTTTCCGAATATTGACATTGTGGCATCGAATTGCCGCTAGGCGAACAACATAATAGCACCTGACAAGCGCAACGCATCGGCGCACGCATGCGGCGACGCCGCAATATAATGCAGGTACCGCCGCTTGCGCAGCGGCTGGCGCTGCAACCTGAATGTCACATGCCAAGCAATCAGCTCCACACCGATACCGGCGCGCTGCGCCCTGACCGCCGGCTGCGCGCCAGATTGGCCAAGGGCTTGCGCAAGCTTGAGCGCATTGCAGTGCATGACAGCTCCTTGGTGCAGTCAGCAGTCGCGGTGACCGTCATCGGCAGCGAATGCGGACGTGATGCATGCTTTATCCTCACACGCCGCCCGGACCACTTGAAGCGCCACCGCGGGCAATTCGCCCTCCCCGGCGGCAGAATCGACGGCAATGAAACCATTGTCGAAGCCGCACTTCGGGAATTGCACGAGGAAGTCGGAGTCGTCGCATCAACAACCGACGTGCTGGGCATGCTTGACGACTACGCGACGCGCTCGGGTTTTAATATTGCGCCGGTCGTCGTGTGGTGTCCTGACACCGACATTCGACCCAATCCGGACGAGGTGCGAACAGTTTTTCGGGTTCCACTTGCGGAATTGCTTGAACCGGACGTGCCTGTTCTTGAAGATCAGGACGGAAGCATCCATCCGGTACTATCGACGCCGCTCAGGACAGTGGGAGACAGGATCTATGCGCCGACTGCGGCAATCCTGTACCAGTTCCGCGAAGTGGCGCTTCTTGGCAGGCAGACGCGGGTAGCTCATTTCGACCAGCCCCGCTTTGCGTGGACCTAAGGCCATTGCAAGCACATTTACCGGCTAGCCGTCTTGATTCTCCCTGATCTTTCCCGTCAGCGCCTCGACCACGCTCGGATGCAGAAACTGGGACACATCGCCTCCTAGCTGCGCAATTTCCTTGACCAGCGTCGCTGAAACAAACGCATTGGCTTCGGCCGGGGCGAAAAAAAGCGTTTCGATATTTCGGTCCAACTGCCGATTCATCCAGGCGAGTTGAAACTCATATTCGAAATCCGATACCGCGCGCAGTCCGCGAATCACGACATTCGATTCCAAGCGCGCAGCCAAATCGATCAGCAGCCCGGAAAAGCCGACCACCGTCACGCCGGGAATCTCGGCAGTCGAACTGCGAACCAGATCGATTCGCTCGGGCATGGAAAATAGCGTGTTCTTGCTCGACCCGGCTGCGACGGCTATAACGACCTCTTCGAATAAATTTCGAGCGCGCCTGGCCAAATCGACATGGCCGTTGGTCATCGGATCGAAGCTGCCGGGATAAATTGCGCGCCGGCAAATTGCACCACTGTTCATCGTATCAATTGAGAAATGAGTAAAAACGTAGCGGAAATTTTATCACGTGTTCAAGAATCGACCGAACTGCGCAGTAAGAAATGTTGCAGCGCACCGGCCGACCGGGATCGGGCAACAGTCCAGTTGGAATCGAATTGCGTATCCTGTCCGCAGTGCTCGAGTTCCACATAGACGGTTGCATCGCGTCGAAAGCATCGGCTTGCCGCTAGCTGCTTCAGTATGCCCGGAACATGATTGCGATAGAACGGCGGGTCGATAAACACAATGTCGAATTCCTCTTCGCTTGCCGCCAGGTAGCGGGCCGCTGTGGAATGGACAATGGCTGCTTCGTCGGCGCACAGCTCGGCAGCCGTCTTTGCAAGTCCGCGCACGCATCGAATATCGCGGTCGACAAAAACCGCCCGCCTTGCTCCGCGCGACAGGGCCTCGAACCCGAGTGCGCCGCTGCCGGCGTAAAGATCAAGACACCGTTTTCCGCCAAGATCTGCGCCGAGCCAGTTGAACAGCGTTTCGCGTGCGGCATCCGTGGTTGGACGAACGTCGGTGCAAGCGTCAAACCGAATGATCCTTCGCCGCCAGCGACCGGAGATGATTCTGACTTTGCCTTGCAAGTTGAATTTGAAACACTTCGATGCCGCCCAGTCACGCAGCAGCATGGGAAAATAAATGCGTCGCGCCGAACGCGTGTCGGATTATCATAACCGAACTCCCTGCTTCAGGGAGTCATGCCGAAACGCTTCAAGGCGCATTCGGCATCCGGATGTTCAAACCGCTTCATATTCGTGTCATCTTCAGCAGCCGCACCCTATGGATTCGCCGACTGATACTTCCAAGCACAAGTTTCGATTCCTCAAAGGCATCGGAAAAACCAAAAACGCGCTGACCGACAGGCTTTCATCGCTGATTTCAAGGCGCGGGCGAATCGATCCGGCCGAACTTGATGCGCTCGAGGATGCACTGATCATGGCAGATGCAGGGGTCGAGGCAAGCAGCGCCATCGTTGATGCAGCAAGGAAGGCATCCAATTCAAAGTCCGGCGGCGACAATGCGCTGCACAATGCAATTCGAAACGAGCTGCTGGTCATTTTGAGCCAGTGCGAAAGGGCAATTGAAACCACCGGCAGCGATACGCCGCTCGTCATCATGATGGTCGGGGTGAACGGTGTCGGCAAGACGACGACCGCTGCAAAAATAGCCCATCGCTTTCAAGCCCAGGGGCAGCCGGCCATGCTTGCGGCATGCGACACCTACCGCGCCGCCGCTGTAGAGCAGCTGCAGCTGTGGGGAGAGCGCACCGGCATCCCTGTGATTGCGCACAGTTCCGGAGGCGATCCGGCTGCTGTAGCGCATGACGCAATGCACGCAGCCCTGGCAAAAAAAGCGTCTGTGCTGATTTTAGACACTGCCGGCCGGCAGCATTCGCGTGACGACCTGATGCGCCAGGTTGAAAAAATTCGCCGCGTCGTCGGCAAAATAGAGCCGAGTGCACCGCACGAAACGCTAATCACGCTGGACGCGACGACGGGACAGAACGCAATATCCCAAGTCGAAAGCTTCAATCGGCATGTCCCTTTGACCGCAGTGTGCGTGACAAAGCTCGACGGCACCGCCAAAGGAGGGATCGTCATCGCGCTGGCAAGCAAGTTTCAGATTCCGATCGCATTTGTCGGCTATGGCGAGAAAATTGACGATCTGTTTGAGTTCCGGGCTGCCGAATTCGCAGATTCGCTTCTGAGCGGCCACGAATCGAGCTAAGCGGCTTCCGGGCTGCGCAGACATCCGGCAGGTGCGGAACGAATCAGCAACCCGCCAAGGCATCCCCGAAACAGTCCATGGCCGCAAGCCATCAATGCCGGACGCCCTATCCGCCATGCCTGCGCAATTTTGCAACATTTCCATCCGCCTGACACGGAACTGAGACGATTTTTAGCACTCTAACTAGACGAGTGCTAAAATAAGGTATGAACACATTGGACAATTTATTAATGACACACGCAATAGCAGTAGAAAATACTTATGGTGCAGAATTTACCTATCGCAATTGACCTGCAGTCCGGCGGGCTGCATGGCTATCTGACTTCCGTTAACGCGCAGCCGATGCTCACCCAGGAGGAAGAGCATGAGCTGGCAGTGCGATTCCGCGCCGACGGCGATCTGGACGCGGCTCAGCAGCTGGTATTGTCGCATCTGCGCTACGTGGTTCGTGTTGCAAGAGGTTTCATGGGCTACGGACTGCCGATCAGCGACCTGATTCAAGAAGGTAACGTCGGCCTGATGAAGGCGGTAAAACGCTACGATCCGGACCGCAATGTGCGTCTGGTTTCATTCGCTGTACACTGGATCAAGGCGGAAATCTACGACTTTGTGCTTCGCAACTGGAAGCTGGTCCGAGTTGCGACCACCAAGGCGCAGCGAAAGCTGTTTTTCAACCTGCGCAAGAATCGCGCGAGCCTGGACGCGATGAGCGAGAGCGAGCTCAAGCAAATGTCCGAGGATCTTGACGTGCCTTTGGAAACGGTTCGGGACATGGAAGTGCGAATGGGCGGTTCCTACCTCTCATTCGACGGCGACCCTGACGAAGACGAGACTTCGCAAAACCTGGCACCTTCGGGCTACGTGGAAGACCATCGGTTCAATCCGGAACGGATCTATGAAACCGAAACCGGCGAAGCCAATCAGCGCCAGCAGATACAGCAGGCGCTGGCCACACTGGACGATCGCGCCAAAGACATCATATCGAGACGCTGGCTTTCTGAAGACAGCAAGCCCACTTTGCAGGAGCTGTCCGAAAAGTACGGCGTATCGGCTGAGCGGATTCGCCAGATCGAAGCAAATTCGATGCGGAAAATGCGCAAGTTCATCGAAGCTTCCGACCTGGAGCTCTCTGCGGCATAGAGCGCGAAAGCCAAACCTGCGTCCGGGTGCCCGACACTCTAAGGCAACTTTGATCCGGCGGTGCCGGGCAGCGGACTATCGACCCCCCATCTCCTGTTGCCGGTGCGGCACCATGATCGCCGGCGCGCCAAGTTCGGCAGCGGCAAGCAAATAAGCTGCACAGGGATTATCAGCGAATTCGATTTCCTGAGTTGTCGGTCCAGACGGCGCAGGTGCTGCGCAGTACGGTACGGTTGCGCGTTCGCGCACGTGCTTCAAATTTGATCCGAAAGGTGGCTGACTCAGTCGTCCTGGCCCGCCGAATCGCAAAGCAAATACTCCAATAGCGCCTTTTGCGCATGCAGGCGGTTTTCCGCCTCTGTCCAAACCACGCTTTGGGGCCCGTCAATCACCTCGTCTGCGACTTCAAGACCCCGGTAGGCCGGAAGGCAATGCATGAACATGGCATCCGGGGCGGCATGGCGCATCAATTGCGCGGTAACCTGGTAGGGCTTGAAGATTTTGCAGCGCACCTCTTTTTCGGACTCCTGCCCCATGCTGGCCCAGGTATCGGTGACCACGATGTCGGCATTCGTCACGGCATCCGTCGGACTGTCTGCCAGTTCGACCGCAGAACCCGCTGCAGCGACTAATTCGGGTTCGGGTTGAAACTGCGCGGGTGTTGAAATTCTTAGATTGAAATTAAAAAATCGAGCGGCATTGATCCAGGAATGGCAAACGTTGTTGCCGTCGCCGAGCCATGCGGCGGTAATGCCTTCGATACTGCCGCGCGACTCCTGCCAGGTCTGAATGTCTGCCAGAATCTGGCACGGATGGAATCTGTCGCTCAGTCCATTGACGACCGGCACTGTCGAGTAATCTGAAAATGTTTCGACGATGGAGTGTGCGCCGGTACGCACCGCAATGATGTCAACCATGCTTGAAAGCACACGGGCGGTATCGGGGATCGATTCACCGCGATTCAGCTGCGAGTCGGCGGGGGAAATGAAAAGCGCACTGCCGCCGAGCTGATTGGCAGCCGCTTCAAATGACACGCGCGTTCGGGTCGATGACTTTTCGAACACCAGCGCAAGAGTGCGGTTGCGCATGATTTGCGGGCACTGCCTCGATGAGCGCCAAAGCGATTTAAGCTCGATGGCGCGCCCGATGATTTCGCGCAGCTTAGAAGGCGCCAGATCGCTGAGTGAGAGAAAATGCTGTGCCATGATGCTCCGCCGAGCCAATATCCGCTACCCTATAAATGCGGAAACCCGGAAAATACCGGGTTTCCGTCGGCGAAAACGTTTCCTAGAGCCTAGAACATGCCGATATGCGACACCGAACCGGTGACCATGAAAAACAGCATCGGGATAGAAAGCATCGTGTTTGTGCGGGACGCAAGCAGCGCTACGCGTGCGGCCTTGGCCTTTTCCGCATCGGTTGCGTTCACGAGTCCGAGAACCTTTTTCTGATTCGGCCAGATCAGAACCCACACGTTAAACAGCATTATTGTGCCGAGCCATACGCCTAATCCGAGATAGGCATGCGGACCGGTGAGCAGGAATGCGCCTGCGAATGTCTGCGAGCCGAGCAGATAGAACGCACCGGACAGCCAGGTGGCTACCGCGGCCCAGCGAAACCAGAGCAGCGCACGGGGCGCGATGTGCTTGGTAATTCCGGCTGCCGTGCCATCGGCCTTGGCTTGTGCAAGACCGGGAACTTGAACAAAATTAAAGTAGTACAGCAACCCTACCCAGGTCACGCCGGCAAGAATGTGAATCCACCGGTCGATTAAGAAAAATTCAACGCTCATTGTCCAACCTCGTTTGAGTAACCTTTGCCTCTTAACAATGCCTGACGGGCCTTACGCACCGCCAAGCGGCAAGAATCCGCTTGCGAACAGATACAAAACAAACGTCAGCACCAAACCGGCGATGATCGTTCCTCCGATTGAATCAAGAGGGTTTTTCATGCTTACAGTCTCCTAAGGAATAAAACCGCTAATGCAGCGGCTGACGTGATAATAACACGGCTATGATACCTTTTCGTGCTGGAACGCTTCAACTTTATTGCACATGCGCGATCGAGTACCGGCACAGATATGCCGAATTTGCCGTAACGGCTCGGGAAGTAGCGGGACATGAAGCCACAAGGGGGATTCAGATTGACAGGAGCAGGTCTGCGCAGCATTTGGACGGATACGAATCCAATCCGGAGTTCACCTTGCCTGTTCGGCTGTGCAAGACGTGAATTTGATTTTTTCAAGCGGTGTCTGCGTTACGGTCGTGTTTGACTGGCGTGGCTGCGATGTCGGAAATATCTCAGAATTCCTCGCCCGATGCGGTTGCTATAATCAAAGATTTTGCCGGGACTGGCGATGACTGCAACTATCGCAATACACACCGCATTCGCGCTGTTTGCGCTCGTACTGGGCATCGCAATACTCTCACTGCCCAAGGGCACTTCGCGGCACAGACTCATGGGACGGCTGTGGGTCGGCGCAATGGCTGTCGTCGCAATCGGTTCGTTTCAAATTCGGGAATTGAATCCGGGCGGACTGAGCTGGATTCACGGCCTGTCGGCATTCACAATTATTTCGATCGCTTTCGCGATTGTCTCAATTCGCAAGGGCAAGCGCAGTGCCCATATGTCGGCCATGATCGGTACGTTCATCGGACTGACGATTGCGGGAGCGTTTACTCTGGCTCCAGGCAGGCTGCTCGGAGGTTTTTTATTCGGCTGGTAGGTGAATCGGGCCGATGAATTGCGCCGAAGCCCGGTAAACCTTTGCACTGGCGCAGAATCCTCTCTAGGCGACGTTTATTGCGACGGATACATCCCCAAAGTCGCTGCCGCGCGAGTCAGTTGTCCTTTGACAAGTAAGGAATTGCGACCAATTTAGGGTATGATTATGCGGCGTAGGGAGAAGTGCCTTCCAAGATCTAGAACAAGAATAATACAGTCGTATAAGGACTAATTTGAGAATACCATCCGCATGCCTACATTTGTTGTGAAATACGTCCGAGTAGTGGATTACCTGTCCACGCGCTTCGGCCGAATCGCGATGTACTTGATATTCCTCATGATCGGGACGCTGCTGCTGGATGCGGTCACACGCAATGTTCTGAACATTCCGCTTTTCTGGTGTGTCGAACTGGCCCAGTTCACCTTGGCAGCCTACTACATCATGGGCGGAGCGTATTCGATGCAGCTCGGAACGCACGTTCGCATGGATCTGGTCTATGACCGCCTGTCGGAACGCAACAAAGCGCGGATGGACAGTTTCACTGCGATGTTCCTAGTGGTCTACCTGGTTGTATTGCTGATTGGCTCCATATCCAGCACGATCTATTCGATCGAAACCAACCAAAGACTGTTCTCGATGTGGAATCCGTCAGTGGTGCCGATCAAGATTATCATGGTGACGGGAATCATCCTGATCTTGCTGCAGGCCATATCCACTTTCTTTAAGGATTTGGCCAAAGCGAAGGGTGTGGAGCTGGCATGAGCTACGAAGCCATCGCCATCATCATGTTCGGCTCGATGCTCCTGATGCTTCTGACCGGGCAGCGCGTGTTTGCAGCCATTGGCATTGTTTCCACCGTAGCCGCATTGCTTCTTTGGGGAGAAGGCGGCGTAGAAATGCCGTTCACGGCAGCGTTCAAACTATTCAAATGGTATCCGCTGCTGACCTTGCCGCTTTTCATCTACATGGGTTACATCCTATCCGAATCGGGCATTGCCGACGACCTGTACCAGATGTTTCATGTCTGGTTCGGCGGCCTCAAGGGAGGGCTGGCTGTCGGAACAATCGGACTGATGGTGGTGATTTCAGCCATGAACGGACTTAGTGTCGCGGGCATGGCTATCGGCGCGACGATCGCATTGCCGGAGATGCTACGAAGGGGCTATGACAAGATCATGATCACCGGCGTAGTGCAGGCCGGAAGTTCGCTGGGCATTCTTGTACCGCCGAGCGTCGTGCTGGTGCTGTACGGCATGATTGCACGCGAGTCAGTCGGCAAGCTGTGGCTTGCCGGGGCCATTCCCGGCCTGATGATGGCGGCACTTTTCATCATCTATATCGTCATTCGATGCCGAATACAGACTCATCTTGGGCCGACAGTGAGCCAGGAGGAGCGAAGCATGCCGATGGCGGAAAAGCTGCGCCTGCTGCGGGCGGGGATTATTCCGTTTCTGATTTTCTTCTTTATGACCGGGCTGTTTGTCATGGGCGTTACCAGCCTGGTCGAAAGTTCCGCCGTAGGCGCCACCGCTGCAACTCTGGCCGCACTGGCCAAGCGGCGCCTTAACCGCAAGGTAATGGAGGAAACCGTTCGCAAGACATTGGGCATTTCGTGCATGTTCATGTGGATTATTCTGGCTGCGTTGTGCTTCGGAGCGGTATTCGACGGAATCGGTGCCGCCCGGGCCATCGAAACGCTGTTCATCACGAATTGGAATCTTTCGCCCTGGGAGGTGCTGATCATGATGCAGTTGTCGTATCTGTTCATGGGCATGTTCCTAGACGATACGGCCATGCTCGTCATCGTGGCCCCTCTTTATGTGCCTTTGGTTAAGATTCTGGGATTTGACCCCGTGTGGTACGGCGTGCTATATACAATTACGTGCCAAATCGCCTATATGACACCGCCATTCGGCTATAACCTGTTTCTGATGCGAGCAATGGCGCCACCTGAAATTACTCTCGGTGACATTTATCGATCAATTTTTCCATTCGTGCTGGTCATGGTGGTTGCGCTAACTCTGGTGATGGTCTTTCCTCAGATTGCGCTGTGGCTGCCTGAATTGATTTACGCGCGATAAGTTCATGCCTTGCGGCTCAATATTTTTTCAACCAACTAGGAGAAGGAACATGACCGACAAAACCAAAACCAACAAGCCGGCGAACGAAAACCGTCGGAGCTTCGTAAAAAGTCTCGGTACGGGAACCGCCGGAATTCTGGCGGCAGGAACAGCGCCCTACGCGTTCTCGCAGAGCAACCCGATCAAGTGGCGCTTGCAAACCTATTCGGGAGCTCCGCTTGGCGCGCACGTGATTCTGCCCCAAATCGAGGAATTCAACAAGGTTGCGCACGGTCAAATGGAGATTGAGCTGTATTATGCCGATCAGCTGGTACCCACGGACGAACTGTTTCGGGCCATGCAGTCCGGAGCGCTTGACGCCGTGCAAAGTGACGATGCCACCATGGCGTCTCCTGTAGACATCAGCGTATTCGGCGGATATTTCCCGTTTTCCACCCGCTACAGTCTGGATCTTCCGGTTCTGTTCAAGTACTACGGGCTGGATGAAATCTGGGCTGAAGCCTATGGCGAAGTCGAAGGTGTCGAATGGATCAGCGCTGGCGCCTGGGACCCCTTGCACATCTTTACCAAGGACCCGATCCGCTCACTTGCCGATATGAAAGGCAAGCGGGTATTCGGCGTACCGACTGCGGGCAGGTTCCTGTCGCGCTACGGGCTGATTCCGGTCACCCTGCCCTGGGATGATATCGAAGTCGCCATCGGTACCGGCGAGCTTGACGGAGTGGCCTGGTGCGGCTTCACCGAAGCCTATGAAGTGGGCTGGGCGGATGTCTGCAATTACGCGCTGCTCAACAACGTGACCGGCGCGTGGTGCGGGTCCTACTTTGCCAATACCAACAGCTGGAACGCCCTGTCGCCGCAACTGCAGGCACTGTTCCGGATGTCGTGCAACGATTCGCACTACTACCGTCAAGTCTGGTACTGGGGCGGCGAAGCGCAGCTGCGGGTAGAAGGAGAGAAAATGGAGCTGACCACTATTCCGGCAGAGGAATGGGACCAGGTTGTCGCAGATTCCAAGGAATTCTGGGAGGATCTGGCTTCAATCAGTCCGCGAACGCGCAAGGTTGTAGACGCGTTCAGTAAATACTCCGAGGTGATGGATAAGGTTGGAGTTCCCTACCGCTACAGCTGATTGCTGACTGATCAGTCCAGGCTGATCTGCATTGACCGAATGGCCCTGGGGCATCACCCCGGGGCCATTTTTATGAGGTAAATGGATGAGTTCCTTGGCAGCATATGCTGTGTTCAACCGAAACTATTGCAATGCGCCTTTTAAATGTTAGTGCAATTTCCGGCTTTTCCGTCTAAAGCAATGCGGCTCCGGGAAGCCGCGCGAGCTTTTTATCGAACGTAAAAAGCGTGTCACTGCCGGATCTGATTGCCGCTGCAACGATCATTCGATCGGAAAGTCCGGCTCCGCCTCTGCGATACCCGTCCGCCGCTCTTAGAACGTCGTCAACGACTTCGACATGCAGTTCTGCGGTAGTCGAAAGTCCCTCGAGAACCATTGCAACCTGATGACGCGAGAATCCGTATGCCTTTTCGAGCACGCAGGACAATTCGAGAACGACTTCCCTGCAGATAAAGCCCGGACGCTCCGCCGTAAGACCGTCAAGCACGGTTCGAGCCGCTCGCGCCTGCTTCGGATCATCGTTCACTAGATAGCGGATGATGACATTGGTATCGAGTGCGATCATTTACCTGCTGCACCGTCAGCAATCGCGCGATCCATATCATCAAGGTCTACGGGCGGTCCATCGTATTTGCAGGACCCAAACAGCCGCGAAAGAGGCAGAACAGGAAAAATTTTCACCTCGCGGTTTTCATAAATAACGTAACGCACGGAATCTCCGGGCAACACACCGAGTGCTTCTCGAACCACTTTAGGCAAGGTTGTTTGTCCTTTTGAAGTAATAATAGAAGTAATCATTTTTACACATTTCCTTACTTTAGATCTGTTGTAAGGATTATATAGAAATAGTAAGTAAAACTGTGAGAGAGTGCCCGTTTCAAAAGGAATGTCGAATTTGGTGAAGCGATCCGTCAAACGAATTCTCCAGCCAATTGCGCGGATTGGCTGCGGACATCACGCAGTGCAATCAGTCAGAATCCTCCGAGGCTCCCGTTCGCGGACGTGGCGCTATCGGGTGATTTGTGATTCGGCAGCAATGCAATAGCCGGCGTTGGCTGGCATTCGACTTGTCGATAAGTCCAAGCAGCAACTTATCCGCCGCGGACAACTTACATTACGAAGTATCAAGCGTAGCCAACAACTGATTTATACCGCCACCAATTGAGCGGGAATTGAGAACTATCGGAACCATTGAACGATGTATCGAATCAACACTATCAGCAAGACCGGACAGGCTTCGAATCTTGCTGAGAATATTCACAATCTGTTCGTGAGCATCTTCATTACTGAGTTATTTGATTGCAATAACTTTGGGTCTGGATCCGATAGCCTGTTTTTACGATTCCCCAACAATTGTAAATCGTCATGGCACTCTACTTTTTTGGAGTAGGCTTGGGAGGTGCTTTGGGTGGTGAGGGTTTCGGGCTTCTTGGCGGAACACCTCGTTGTTCAACGGGGTCTCGTTTATGTGGTCGCATATCGAGTTTCTTCTACTTTGAACGCTTCTTCTTGCGCGGCTTCAATAACTTTGCTATCTAATTTATGATCGCAACGAGACGCTATGTTGTTCATTTGAAGCATAATTTTCTCTTTCTTTTCCAACGCGTCTTCTTCCGATTCGGCGCCGCTTCTGGTCCTTTCCCAAAGTGAACGATATTTGATCTCAATTTCCGATAGCTGACTGTTTACTAGATTCAGTTGAATCAGATTTCTAGTGGGATCAAAGACAAAGTCATAAATTACTAGAATACTCACCGACGCGCCAAAAATCGCCATTGACATTTCTGGCAGTAAATTGAAAGCAGAAGCAAATGCACCACATCCACTGACCCCGAGCACCAATCGAACTAAATTGCTGCGCCGACGACATTTGCTTTCTAAAATTGCAAAGTACCGGACAACGCGTGTTACTTCGAGGAGTCCATCCCATATAGATTCGTATGTCTGATCGGAAACCATAATTTACTGCGGAAAATTTAATCTATACCTGCTTACACTTATATCGTTGCGGTCTCTGTCATTGAGATGCCTCCGCCCAACTCAAGCAAATTCTCTCATACGACGCACAATAAAGGATACTGGCTTTTCCAATTCCTTTAGCATCCATTTGATGATACATGTTTCAAGCTGGTTCTCAAACTACATGTTGTAAAGTCCGAGTTAACATTTCTAATCAATTCCACTCTAATTGATGAAGAGCCGCTTTCCTTTCTTTGATTGTCCACTTTCCGTCTCCGCTCGTTTCGTAGAAACAGCAGTGTGTTTTTGGAGCCACTTCCGTTCCCGATGAATTCAACGTTGAAATGCGAACCCGTTTCCTACAACTTCCTTTATTTCACCGTCAATTCCATCCATAGCGATTTTTCTGTCCCCGATAGAATCGCAAAAGTCAGCGCCTCAGTTTAATCTTGCTCTCATTGCCTGCAATCAGCCGCTTTATGTTGTCAGCATGCGATACGCAAACCAATGCAAAGATCGCCGCAGAAGCCACAATCACCGGGATGTCCTGAGAAATTCTCCAGGCTATCACCGGCGCCAGCATCATTGAGGTCAGCGACGAAACCGAGGAAATGCGCGTTACACCTGCGACAGCCAGCCACAAAGCAATCACACCGCAGCCAAGCAAAGGATCAATGCCCAAGTAGACGCCGATCGCCGTGGCAACTCCCTTGCCCCCCTTGAACCCAAAGAATACCGGAAACAGATGCCCCAGCAAGCAGGCCAATGCCGTCACCGCGACAACAAGCGGATCTTCGATCAGCTGTTGCGCTACAGCGACCGGCAGCGTTCCTTTCAGCACGTCTCCGACGAGCGTGAGCATTGCCGCCCGCTTGCCGCCGAGACGCAATACGTTCGTCGCGCCAGGGTTGCCGGAACCCGACTGTCGCGGGTCCTTAAGTCCGAATATCCGGCACACCACGATTGCGCTCGAGATTGATCCGAAAAGATACCCCGCTGCAGCAAATATCACAGCCAGCATGCCGTTACCTCAATTCTACGAACCATGTGTCCAAATGGTATAACATTTTTCTCAAACCAGCGGCGGCTAAAGCTGCCTTGCCAACCAACGCGGCACACGGAATACATTGATGGATAAAATCTTCATAGACGAATTGAAAGTCGTAGCAAATATCGGCGTCTGGGAATGGGAGCGTCGAATCACGCAGAATCTGATCATTGATATCGAAGTCGCCGCAGATATCGCCAAAGCGGCGCAAACTGATGCACTTGATGACTCAATAAGCTACAAGGATATTGCGCGAAGTGTAACATCGTTCGTCGAACAATCCGAATTTCGTCTTATCGAGTCGGTAGCCCAAGGCATCGCCAACGTCATACTGAACGATTTCCCGACCTCATGGTGCAAAGTCACCGTCAGCAAGCCAAGAGCCGTAGAAAACAGCCGCAACGTTCGCGTAACCATACAACGGACGCCGCAGGATTTCGACTAGCTGTCGCCTCCCGATGCCTTCCTTGCGCAGCACAATCCCACCAGCCGGCCCACGGTCCGGCGGCACCGTCGCGCATGAACCGATCTGCCGACGACGCTGCACCACTATTGCATCTTCATTAGTTGAATGACTCTTCGCACCTTTCGTCCAATCGCCTGCATCAGCCAAAGCCTGCGAGCATATTGATGGCATTGGACAACCAATCGACTGCGCCTCTGGGCGCCGAAGCGGCATCCGAAGTGCCCGCTCGCGCTTCGCCTCTTGCACTCACCGAAGAGGAGATGGAACGAAGTCGGGCGCTGGAACGAAAAATCGCCTCTGCGATAGACTCCGCCGAATCGCGGCGTATCGCGTTTTCCGACTTTTTGAAGTTCGCCCTGTATGACCCCCAGTACGGCTATTACACCGCCTCTGCCAGCGTTATCGGCGCAAAGGGAGACTTCGTCACTGCGCCGGAATTGGGAGATGCATTCGGTAAATGTCTGGCGCGAAAAATCGCGCAGATCTCGCAAGAGTTTCCCCATGGGATCGAAATCTGCGAATTTGGCGCAGGAAACGGTACGCTGGCGGCGCAAATCCTCAACGAGCTGCGCAAATCGGATATCGCCGTCAAGGAATATTCCATCATCGAAGTCAGTCCTCGATTGCAAGACCGCCAGCGAAGCACCCTAGCGCACCAGGCGCCATGGGCCGATCATCTCGTGCGATGGCAAACCTCAACCGCAACTCTGCGAATTAGCGGCGCAATTATCGCCAACGAACTTGTCGATGCAATCCCGTTCGAACTGTTTCGCTGCAAAAACGGCATCTGCGAGCAAGGATTCGTCACTGTGTCGGACGGCCACCTGAAACTCGCCTACAGCACCCGCGCTGCAGACGATTTCGCGCGTCAGATCTCCAGCATCACACTCCCGGACACGGCAAGCGCCTACCGATCAGAGCTGCACTGCCAGGCGCCCGCGTGGCTGCGCTCAGCCCTCGACGTTCTGCATCGCGGCTCGCTCATCATCATCGACTACGGATTTCCGGAACACGAATACTATCACCCGGAACGACGCGCCGGAACAATGACATGCCATCGGCGCCATCATGTGCATCAGGACCCGCTGTCCTTCATCGGCTGCCAGGACATCTCCGCCCATGTCGATTTCTCCGCCCTCGCCCGCGTCGCCGCCGAGCAAGGCGCCATCGTCAACGGATTTTCCACCCTCGCCGGATTCCTGCTCGACACCGGTATCGCGCAGCTCTGCGAATCCGAGACCGGCACCAGGCAGGCTATCGAGCGCAACCGCGAAATCATGACCCTCACCTCCCCTTCGGAAATGGGAGAGCTATTCAAGGTCATGGAGCTGGCAAAGGCAATCGACGGCACCCCTGACGGCTTCAGGATCATCGATCATCGCCACCGCCTGCACCGGCGCGCATCATTGAATTAACCGGGCGCAGCATGTCGAACTTTCTCGCAGACATCGTGCTGGCCCTGATCCAAGGGGCCACCGAATACCTTCCCATATCGAGCTCCGCCCACTTGATCCTGGTCCCGGACATGCTCGGGTGGCAGGACCAGGGGCTGTCATTCGATGTGGCTGTGCACGTCGGCACGCTCGCTGCATCGATATTCTATTTTCGTTCGACGCTGATCACGATTGTCCGCGACTGGTGCGGATCAATCTTCGGCAAAGAACCGACCGGCGCATCGCGTACAGGCTGGAACTTGATCATTGCGAGTATTCCAGTCGCCCTAGCCGGCGCCCTGGCCCATGAGATTGTCGAAACCAGTCTCAGAAGCATTGTCGTGATCGCCACTTCGACGCTTGTCTTCGCCTTGCTGCTTTGGGTCGCGGACCGCCGCCGGCGCAGCAACCGATCAATCGAATCGCTTCGCCCGTCGGCTGCGCTTTGGATAGGCATCATGCAGGCGATTGCCATCGTGCCGGGTACTTCGCGCTCGGGAATTACCATCACCGCCTGCCTGTTCCTCGGACTGAGCCGCCGCGAAGCGGCGCGCTTTGCATTCCTATTGGCCATTCCGGCCATCATCATGGCTGGCGGATGGCAGTCACTCAGCCTGATTTCAGCCGGTGAGGAGGTTCAGTGGCTTCGATTCGCAGTTGCAGCATGCGTATCCGCCGTTGCCGCCTGGCTCGTCATCCACTGGCTACTCAAATTCATTGAGCGAATCGGTCTGCTGCCGTTCATTCTGTACCGCATCGTACTTGCAGCAATTCTCTACTCAGTCGTACTGTCCGGATAGGATCTTCGAGTGCTGAGAGTCTCGGCGACGCGATAAACCTGAGCCTCCTGGATCTGTTCGCGCAATTGTTCGCCCCGATATTTCTCGGCAAGCGCCTTGGCATCGATCGTCGCCATCGCATCGCGGCAGGCAACAAGCCTATCGCCGTCTTCGTATGCTTGCCCGGTCTCATCGGCATCAATTTGCAAGATCGCCCGGCACGCGATAAGAAAATCGTGCATATGACCCGGATTTCGCATGCCGTCAAGCCGATGAACCAGTTCGATGACATCATGAACCTGGGATTGGCGAAATCTCCGCATCGTGCCGCAATGGCGGACCAGTTGAAGAGCAAGCGACTTGCAGTACGCCGGAGTCCTAAGACGCGTGCAAAGCTCCCCGACCATCGATTCTGCGCCGCCACCATGTTCAACTCCGGCACAATAGGCAAGCACCGCAAATCGAATGTCGAACCGGCCAGTCAACCCGGCAGCGCGCCTTAGCGCTTCGACGGCCCACTTGTCAGCGCCCTTGTCACCTGCGAACAAAGATTCGAACTCCGGAATCAATACCGCGAGCGCCCCGCATTCGTGCAAAGCGAAAAAGAACATCTCAGGCGCCTTGTGCACGAGAGCCACTTCGATTTCCTGCCACACCCTTTCGGCGACAAGATCCTCAAGCTCGCCGCCTGCGACCATCTGTTTCATCAGCGAGAGCGTGGAGCTGTCAATCGAAAAACCGAATTGATGCAATTGCGATACAAATCTCGCAACCCGAACCACGCGCAAGGGATCCTCGACAAAATGTCTCGACACATGGCGCAGAACCCGATTTTCAATATCCCGGCGGCCGCCGTAAGGATCAATAACCGCGCCGTCAGGCGCTTCGGCCATCGCATTGATCGTCAAATCCCGGCGATAAAGATCCTCTTCCAGCGTCACGTCTCCGCCCACATCGACTTCAAAGCCCTTGTATCCGCGCCCAACTTTGCGCTCGCGTCGTGCCAATGCGTATTGCTCGTGGTTTTGCGGGTGCAAGAAAACAGGGAAGTCCTTGCCGATTTTCCTAAAGCCAAGCTTGGACATCGCTTCCGGCGTAGACCCGACGACGACCCAGTCGGCGTCGCGACTGGGTATGCCAAGGACCCTGTCGCGAACCGCGCCGCCAACCTTGTAGTGCTGCAAATCGGCGATGACGCTTATCGTCGCGCTGTCGTCGGAAGGCATACAGTGCCGCCGAGCCGGCTATCGTCCGGCGTGCTGGCGAAACAGGCTGTACTGACTGTCTCGCGGGATCAGCCAGGAATGTGCTGATTGGCGAAGTCCGCGAAGCGCCGATGCATGGAAATCCGGAAATCCGCGATCGCTGGTGCTCGGCACCTGCAGGGAAAGTACATTGTCCGGGCTGATCGGCTTTCCTGGCAGATGCTGCAGCAATGATGCCAGCCGGCCCGATACCGATTCGCCGACCCTGATCAAGCGCCGATTGCAACCGGACAGCTCGTTGATTATCGATACGATCTCGTACAGCGAATACACGTCGGGGCCGGCAAGATCATAGCAGTTTCCAATCGACTGCGTCTCATTCAGGCTGCGCGCTATGCATTGCGCCACATCCGAAACATGCACCGGCTGCATTTGCGCGTCAGGACAAACCACAAGAAAGAATCCGCGGGCCAAGCGGAGCATTCTCTCGAACATCTGCGTGATGCCGCCATGGGGACCGAAAATGATCGAAGGACGAAACACTGTCGCCGATAGTCCGCGCTCCATCGCCGCGACAATCGCAGTCTCACCTCGTCCCTTTGATTGCAAGTAGGCGCTTGGGGCATCCGGCCGGGACCCGATCGCACTGACATGTATCAAATGCCGCACCTGCTGATCAATGCAGGCCGTAGCCAGATTTTCCGCAAATCTGGCATGCACCTGTTCGAACGATGCGCTGCCACGGCCCTCATTCAAAATACCGACTAGATTGACAACCGCATCAGCGCCTTCGACAAGCCGGGAAATCTCCTTGCAGTCGTGAATGTCGCCATGGACAATCTGCACAGTCGGAAGCACCAGCAAGTCCCGATGACGCTGCGGACGGCGGCTCACAACCGCGACTTCGCGGCCTTGATTGCAAAGCATGCTTGAAACGTGCTTGCCGACAAATCCGGTGCCGCCGAATACCACGGTTCGTGTTCGCTTACGCCGCGTCAATTCAAATTACTCCAATGCACGAAAAATTCAATCCAGGGACCTTCAGGCAGCATATCGATTCATGTAATCACGCATAAGGGCTGCATGCTGCTTCAATTCGCCGCTTGATTCCACAAATTCAGCCAAATCGTACACAGTCGCAAGAGCGAAAACGTCAATGCCGTGCTGATCCCTGACTTCCTGCGCCGCTGTCACTTCCGATTCCAGCGCCAGTTCCGAGCGATCAAGCGAAAGAACCGCTGCAACCGGATCCGCATTGCGCGACCGAATCAATTGTATCGCGTTGCCGATAGACAGTCCCGACGTAATGACGTCTTCAACGATCACAACATTGCCGCGGATTGGCGCTCCGACTACCCAGCCTTCGTCACCATGATCCTTCATTTCCTTGCGATTGAAAGCGTACGGCACACTTGAGACACCTGCCCGGTCCATCGCCATGGCAGTAGCCGCAACCAGCGGAATCCCCTTGTATGCAGGACCGAACAGCATGCACTCGCCGCCTACGCGGCTAATGATCATGTCAGCATAGAACTGAGCTAGTGACCCTAGGCTGGAACCATCCGAAAACCGCGCCGAATTATAGTAATACGGACTGACCCGGCCTGAATTGAGCGTAAACTCACCGAATTGCAAAGCACCCGAGTCGCAAGCGAATGATAGAAATTCCTGTTGACGTGATCTCATTTGATTGTGCGAAATTGACAGCAGCCTGTGCGAACCAAGTTTATCCTGAAAAACCGTCCCATGCCAGATGTATCAATGCGGAACAGCTGTCGCCCGCCCTGCGACGGCGCGGCAAAGCGCAACGGATTGAAGCAGGGCATCAATCGGCTTTGCTGCGTGCCAAGCCCCAGGCGTTGCCGAACACGCGCATATCTGCGCCTGCACGCACACCCCTCAGAGCCTATTCGGATCAAAGCAAGCCGTTCTTGCCGGAAACTACTCATCTGACCGGACAAATTCGTTGCAGTATTTCACGAACTCATGTGCTGAGCGATCAGCATAGTCCTTCCATTTTTCTGTACTGAATCGCCTGTCGTCATCGTCAAGCAGACCGTGAAGCCGCCTCATATACGTACCAGGGTAGAATTTCAGCTCCGATTCACACAAAAACGGATCGCCAGTATTACGATCAACTACGACATCGTGCCCGTAAAAGCCTGGACCGTACGCCCTTTCGGCTTGTT
This sequence comes from Arenicellales bacterium, assembly GCA_965214615.1. Classification (GTDB taxonomy): domain Bacteria; phylum Pseudomonadota; class Gammaproteobacteria; order Arenicellales; family JAJDZL01; genus CBDAUN01. Next base: position 692,412 of record OZ243952.1, on the reverse strand, counting down.
TGGCAAGCGATATCAGCTTTTCTTCATTCGCTTCAACCAGCACACCGTAAAGGTGCCGAATCAGACCCGGATCAAGCGGCGTGTTTGCGTCCCGCGCTTCTGGCCGCTGCTCGCCGGTGTCCCGTGCTCTGATTACGTATTTCAGCACACGCGAGCCGACGCACATGATCCGCAGCGATGTGAAATAGCTCTTATTTCCAATCTCGATCCTCGTGTCAATGAACTCTACATTGTAGCGACCGCTGTCCAGTTGTTCGGATTCGTCCAGGATCATTGCCGAATTGGGATATCCAGTGTTTCCGAGACTGAAAATTTTCCTGTCCGTCGCATTGCGCTTTGGCACCGGCACTCCATGTGATGAAAGAAGTTCATTTGTCGCCTCTCTGCTGGCGACGATCCTCGCAAGGCTGTATGGATTGAAGACAAGGCTGAACCTGTCCAAAAGCTCATCGCCTAATTCGCATTTCGCCTCATCGCGGTCTTCGCCGAGCAGATTGATGAGAATGTTCCTGCTCCGATCATGCGTTGCATTGCATCGAACCGACTCGATGTCATGCACGAAGACCGAGCCGAAGCCGTAATTGCGAAGGACCTTGCAGAATTGCGGGAAAAACTTAGCGCAATTCACCTTGTTGCGATTGCGCAGCGGCTTCGAAGCAAAATCAGCAATCAGCACCTTGCGCTGCAAATTCCTCGGCTGACTCCGACCGATCAGTGCATTTGCAATCCAAATGTTGAACCCCGACCCGTGCGGAGCAATGTAAAACGAATTACGTTTTCCGGCCATATCTGCAAAGGCTTGCATCTGTGAACGCTTGCACCGACCCTATGCTGTCATGCAGCCACGAATAACTTTTCAGCGGTTTTGACAACATTGAAAATTCAGAGCAAGCTCCATGATAGTTCCCGCAACGGCAAATCCCGATCATCTCAGCCTATCGACGCTTCGATCTGTCCGGCCGGACCGCTGCCCGCGCTGTCATTGCCACACAAGACCGTTCCTCATTGCATCCCGAGTCTCGCCTGCAGCCAGACACAGCCATTCAGTCGCATATCCTCGGAGATTTTCATTCATACCACTGAGCCTTACCCGCATATTGTATGCCTGATCCGGCTTCGGATTGCGCCAAGCGCATAGCAATCCGCCCGCATTCGATCGCACGTCGTGCTGCAAGCAAGCCCGAAAGCACTGCGCACCGCGCCAGTGCATCGATCATTGCGAGCAACGCGCCCGGAAGCACTGCACGCACTCCAGACATGCGTGTATCCCTTACGACCGGGTCTCTTTGAAACAGGCGAATCCCAATCAGTGCATCGCGGCATCCATGAACCCCCAGTCCGGACTGTCGCAGATGATCGTCTTTGCTGCCAAATCGTTTCCAATGCCACCCATGACCGGGAGCTTTCCTTTCTATGCGATAAACGCTTCCAATTTGCCGGAATGAGCAGCATCGCGGGAGTGTAAAATTCACTAGACCGAGCAGTTGCAGATAGAATTGATGTTTTCAGGATGGCTGTCATTTTGATGGCGCGAATAAACTGAGGGGCACGATGACAATGACCCGCCTAAACGGGGCAAGCTTGCCGCCGACGAAGCATCGCAATGCAAAAGTACGATGGATGCGATCAATCAGACCGTTCAAGATGCTTGGTTGCGATCGTTGAAAGTGAAAGAATAGAGCCTGTATTTGAGACTATAAACCTTATTTCCTCTGCGAATGTATCCCCGGACACACACAATTGAACAGTTGCAAATTAGAAAAAAGGCATACACACTTCAAATCCGATCGCAGCGACACTAACCGATACAGCGGCAGCCGCAGAGTCACCCGAGCGAGTCCATGAACACCTATCTTTGGATCAAGACATTCCATATCGTATTCATCGTCACATGGTTTGCCGGACTGTTCTACCTACCGCGACTGTTCGTCTATCACGCCCAGGCCGACGACGACATCGGCATCCAAAGATTCAAGGTGATGGAGCGCAAGCTGTTCTACGGAATCACAACGCCTAGCGCAATACTGGCCGTAGCGACCGGACTGGCGCTGTTCGCGCAATTCGGCACCCTGGCAGGCGCCTGGCTTGTCTACAAGCTTATCGCCGTCGCAATCCTGATCGGCTATCACATGATGTGCTGGCACTGCCTGAACGTGTTCAAGACCGACCGCAACACCCGTTCGCATGTGTTTTACAGATGGTTCAACGAAGTGCCTGTACTGCTGCTGGTCGTCATCGTGGCGCTGGCAATTATAAAGCCCGCCTAGCGCCGGCAAGGCGGGCGGACAAGGCCAGTCAGGATGCCACGCAGTTCGCCGCGCCGACGATGGGGCCCGCCACATTCCTAAGATGGGCGCCGTGCTTTTGCACCAGCACCGCGCAGCCCTGATTTGCGCCAAGCTCGACGCTGTCCGCATTGATCGACACTGCCGTCCCCTTCCATTTGCCGACCGACTCCATGCTTCGCACGATGTTGAAGTTCTCCAAGGTCTTACCCATGTTCTCGCCCGCCGGAATTTCCGTAACCTGCCTTAAGTCGTAGGTGACAAGCCAGATGTCCGCGCTGTCGCCATGGTCTCCCGACACTTCGATTTGAATGTTGCCGTCCGGTGACACCTGCGCAGATACGTCAAGGACCAGATTGGAATCTAAATTCATCTGCTTGCGCGCCGTGCTCTTGCTGCTTCCGACAAACGCATACCTGCCATCAACAATCATCTGCGGGGTATACACGCCCGTACGCCCCTGGAGTCCCAAGGTTCTGTATGCGCGCTGACGCTGACTGAACGATTCGGACGAAAACGGATCCTGCCACTGCCCGGCGGAGCCGTAAACCAGACTGTTCCAGTAGTCGACGTGAAACTCCAGAGCCAGAATGTCCTTGCGCTCCAAGGCGATTTCACCGAGCAGTTCTTCGGCAGGCGGGCACGAGTAGCAGCTTTGCGATGTAAAAAGTTCGATCACATGCTTCGGCATCTCGCCGGCAATCGAATGAGCAGATAAAAGCATCGACACCCATGCGGCGCCGATCAGTCCCAGTTTGCCTAATTTCATTGTGCTCGGCCTCTTCTACGCCGTATTTCCCAATTCACAACTATCAGACAGGCGCAACTTCGCCCGGTTCAGTTTGTCTGCCGGGGCGGGCGCATGTCCGCATCGACTTTCGGTCGCGAAACCGTTGCGGAATGCGCTGCGCCTCAATCCTTGCAGTTTCTACTCGCCCGAGATCAGTGCCGGCATGGAGCAGGCATACAGTCCATCTTCCACAACAGTCTTCCAGTCGCCTGTCGACAAGGCTCCGCTCAAGTTTCCGGAATCGGAAAAATCACCGATCGCAAACGTCTTCACGAACTGATACGGCCCCGTAGTGTTGTAGACAAGCGTGTCACCATCCCTATGGCCAAGTCCGGTAAAGCCCATCTCAAGCACGCCTCCGTACAGGCCGGATTCGGCTTTCAGCAATTCTCGAACAACTTCGGAATCGTACCACTCACCCAGGCCGGCAGCCCCGGAGCCTCCTTCGGCCTGCGACGCATTGAACTGGTTTCGCACCGCTACGGTATTGGTCGCAATCGTCACGCCGTTGTAGATGCGCATGTTAAAACGTACAGCCGAAGTCGCGGCTTCGGCACCGGCACCGACAAGGTCTGCGGCGCTGACCTGATCCGATGCGGATTCCTGCGTCAGAACCAGCACCCGGTTAAGCAGTGCGCCATCGTCTCTGATCTGCTGACAATACAAGTGGGCAAGCTCAGAATTCGCAATTGACTGACCACTGGCAATAAACAGCAGCGCCAGTACCCCGAGCACATATTTGTTGAACATTTCTACCTCCGATCTAACCATGATTTTGGGTTGTCGCATCACGCAATCGTTTGAATCCGACACACCGTGTCGCACCTGAATCACCCGTGAACGACTGTGAAACCTGACAGCATGGCTGTTCTGCGTGCGTTGCAAATTGCAATCCAGACAAGCATGCGGCTCAAGACTCACCTATGCAATTTGTTATACAACAAATTTACGATCGCCCTGCAGATAGTTCGCACGCAGAAAACGCTTGCCAGCCCTGCAGGGGACCGCAACAGGGATATCGGCACGACCCAGGCATTCCCAAAGCAGCTGCGCTTTCGCGAAATCCAACGCTTTGCACGGCACGGCAGCGCCAGGTCGAAAAGGCGCTTGCCAACTGTCATCTGCAAGACGGTGCGCTGATTCCCTACGATGTCTCGTCAAGCTGTGTCGCGGGCAAATGCCGCCCGCTTGCCGCGTTCGGCTGCAGTCGGAGTAAAAAGCGCGTCAAGCGCCAGATCGTCCTCGGGCTTTTGTGCAGCCGCGCTGGCATGAAGGGCTAAGGGACAATCTCAGAGATGGTTAGCTGCACGACTTCATCCTGGCCGGGTCGGACGGTCTGCGACTGGCCGAATGCGTCGCCGCTTGAGGCAGTCGGCTGTCCGGACTTGGAAATGCGGGCGACGATCTGGACATTCTCATACTTTGAAAGCGTCATGCTCGGCACCATCGCCAGACTGTCGTCCAGAGTCACAGTCAGCGGCAAGTCCTTCAATTGTCTCTTAACCGCAGCCAGCGGCATCGGCGGGCCGTCGACTGCGCGAGCCAAAATGAACAATACGGCTTGCGGATCAAACGATTCGGCAATCGAAGAATCAACCGACACCGATACCTGAATTGCACTTTCACTTGAATCGCTGCCGGCTGAAGCGGAATTCATCAGCGCCTGGGTCTCTTCCATGACACGCATCAGTTCGGCTCGAACTTCCGGGTCCTCAATGCCCCCTTGCGCCCTGTCCCACAGCTCCATCGCCGAACTGTAGTCCTGGCGCTCCGAGGCCGCAAGCCCGGCAAGCCAAAGCGCAGCCGGATTTTCCGAATCGAGACTGAGCGCCTTTCGAAGCAGCAGTTCCGGTTCGCCTGAAAGACTTCCCCCCTGAGCCATAGCCAGCGCATCGGCCTCGCGTATCAGAATTTCCGAGCTGTCTCCGTGCAACTTTCTGAGCTGCGCATATGCAGCAGCCCCGTCGGCAAAGAGCTCCTGGCTGACATAGGCTTGAGCCAGTGCCAGCCAGGCGCGCTGATCGTTCGGATCCTGGACCACGCGTTCTCGAAGCTGTCGGGTGATCTGTTCAATGCTCAGGGATTCTCCGGATTCCGGAAGCGTTTCGGCAATGCCTTGTTCGGGAGCCGACTTCGGGCGGCTGATCGCTCCCGGGTCGCCCAGCGTCAAATACATCGCTGCCGATGCGAGGGGAATCAATAGCGCAATTGCAATCGCCCCGCGCTGATTCCAGCGCGGGTCCGAAGGAGCACTGCCGCCATCCGGTGCAGACTCCGGGTCGCCCACGTCCTGAAGCAGTTCGCGCTCAATTTCCTGGCGCAGCTGATCCGCTTCGGCATCGCTCAGCGCCCCGTCAGCCTGCTGACGCTCAAGCTCTTCGATTCGCTGACGCGCAACAATGATATTGCTCCCAGTTCGGTCGGCGCTCGAACCCGGCGACTTGCGCAGCATTGCAGCAGCAACCAATAGCGCTGCAAGCGCACTCAGCAGCGCCACTGATGCGAAAAACACAAGATGCATTGTTTCAGGGCGTCAGTCGTCCAGTAATCGCTGCGCGCGATTTCGCTGCGTACTGCTCAGTGCAGCCGCGTCGCTACGGCGACGGCGCGCATTCGACCAATAGATGAGAACAGCAAGCGCCAGAAAAAGCGCCGGCGCAAACCACAGCAGCGCAGTCGACATATTCAACGGCGGGCGATACAGTACAAAATCCCCGTAGCGGTCGGTCATAAACTCCATGATTTGATCGTCAGTCGAACCGCCGGTGATCATCTCGTAGGTGCGCTCGCGCAAGTCGCGAGCCAGCTCGGCATTGGAGTCGGCTACGTTCTGGTTCTGGCACACCATGCAGCGAAGCTCGTCGATCAATGCGCGGTAGCGGCTCTTCTGCTCAGGCGAATCGAAGTCAAGCATCACCTCGGCGCCATTGGCACCGAAACTTACAGCCAGCAGCACCGCAGTCAGAATCCGCCGCACCGTCATCAACCGCCTTGGCCTCGGTGCAGAATCGGCCGGATCGTCTCGCTGACCACATCGTCAGCCAGCGGCCCGATGTGCTTGTACTGGATAATTCCGCGGGAATCGATCACAAACGTCTCGGGAACCCCGTAGACCCCCCAGTCCAAAGCCTCGTCGCCGTCTTGATCGACTGCGGTCAGAAGATAGGGGTCGCCCCAGTCCCGGAGCCAGCGCCGGGCGTCAATCGGCTTGTCCTTGTAGTTCAAGCCGACAATCGGCATGCCCTCGCGCTCCATGCGCATCAGTATCTCATGCTCCTCGCGGCAGGCCGCGCACCAGCTTGCCCAGACGTTCAGCACCCACGCCCTGCCCTGCATCTGTTCGGAATTGAATTGCACCGACGGACTGCTCAGCAGCGGCAATTCGGTATCCGGCGCACTCTTGCCGATCAGCGGCGAAGGCACCAGCCTTGAATCCAGTTTCAGGCCCGCGGCAAAAAATGCAGCAATCGCCGCAAATATCAGCAGCGGCACAAAAAATCGAGGCTGTCGAATCAGATTCAGCATCTGCGTCAGGCGCTGTGCACCGCCATATCCCGCTCAACGTCCTGGCGCGACCGGATCGAAACCCGAAGCCGCCGGTCGGTGGCCGCAATAAATCCTCCGAGTGCCATTAGAATCGCGCCCGCCCAGATCCACCGCACAAAAGGTTTCACATACAGGCTCATGCTCCAGACGCCGCTGTCGTCAAGCGGTTCGCCTAAAGACACATACAGATCGCGCACCAAGCCAGGCCGGATTCCCGCTTCAGTCATCGGTTCCTCCTGAACCGGATAGACACGTTTTTCCGGATACAGGCTGGCAAAATGCTTGCCGTTGCGGCTTGCCTCTACTGTGGCGGTATAGGCGATGTAGTTGGCGACAGTGCGCCTTTCGACGCCATTGAACTTGAATTCGATTCCGCCCAGATCATACGACTCTCCCGGTGCGACACGCAAATTCTGCTCCTGCTCGTAGACGCTGACCATGGTCACGCCGACTATGAACACCGCGACCCCGAAATGGGCAAGTGTCATGCCGTAGAATCCGGCGGGCAAATTCATAAGTGCCGCGAGCCGATTGCGTCGATTCCTGATCCGAAGCGCCACCCCATGCAGCGTCGAAGACGCAGTCCAGATCGCCAGAGTCAGGCCAACCGCTGCCAGCCATTCATAGGAATCCGAGAGAAATGCGGGCAGTCCCAGTCCGAGTGCGAAGCTGAGCGCAAGCCAAATCCAAAGCCCTTTCATCACACGCATAATGCGATCGCGCTTCCATCGTGCAATCGCCCCGATGCCGAGCGCCGCTGCAAGAGGCATCGTGAGCGGGATAAAGACCGAGTTGAAATAAGGCGGGCCGACAGAAACCTTCCCAAGCCCAAGCGCATCCAGAAACAGCGGGTACAAAGTGCCGAGCAAGACTGTCGCCATCGCTGTAATGAGAAATATGTTGTTCAGCAACAGCCCCGCCTCTTTGGAAACCACGGCGAAACTTCCGGCCGACCGGATGCTCGGTGCGCGATAGGCGTAGATTGCAAGCGACCCTGCGATCACCACGCTGATCAGTCCCAGCAAAAAGATGCCGCGCGAAGGATCATTGGCAAAGGTGTGAACCGAAGTCAGGACCCCTGAGCGAACGAGGAACGCCCCGATCAGGCTCATCGCAAACGTCAGCATCGCGAGCAGCACGGTCCATGACTTGAACAGTCCGCGCTTCTCGGTGGCAGACAGCGAATGAATCAGCGCGGTGCCGGCAAGCCACGGCATGAACGACGCGTTCTCTACCGGGTCCCAGAACCACCAGCCGCCCCAGCCAAGTTCGTAGTACGCCCACCAACTGCCCAATGCAATGCCCAAAGTGAGAAAGATCCATGCCAGATTGGTCCACGGCTTGGACCAGCGCGCCCATGCCGCATCAATGCGGCCGCTTATGAGCGCTGCCACGGCGAACGAAAACGCCACCGAAAAGCCGACATATCCCATGTACAGCATCGGCGGATGCACGACCAGTCCCGGGTCCTGCAAAAGCGGATTCAGGTCCCGTCCTTCGACCGCCGCCGGGAACAGCCTGTCGAACGGGTTGGAAGTCAGGATCAGGAACAGCAGAAATCCGATGCAGACAACGCCCAGCACCGCAAGCACGCGGGCAAGAAAGTCATCGGGAACATCGCCGCTGAACTTCGACAACGCCGCGCCCCACAGTGCCAGAATCAGCACCCAGAGCAGTAGCGAGCCCTCGTGCGCGCCCCATATGGCGGCGATGCGGTACGCGAACGGCAACGCAGTGTTGGAGTTGCTTGCAACGTACTTGACGGAAAAGTCATGCGTGGCGAATGCATAGGCCAGACACACGAACGCGATAGCGAGAAACAAAAGCTGAGCACGGGCGGCATGTTTCGATGCGGTGAGCCAGGAAGGCACCCTCAATTTGATTCCGGCAATCGGCAGGGCCGTCTGGGCAACAGCCATGCACAGCGCCAGCATCAGGCAGAATTGGCCAATTTCGGGGATCATCGAACCGGCTCCGTCCTACTTGGCAGCCATGGTCTTCTGAGCCGCCGCAATCGCTTCCGCTGCTTCGGGAGGCATGTAGTTTTCATCATGCTTGGCAAGAACCTGCGATGCGACAAAGACGCCTGACTCGCTCATTGCGCCTTTTGCGACAATCCCCTGGCCCTCGCGAAAAAGGTCGGGCAAAATACCGCTGAACTCGACATCGACAACATTGGCCGTATCGGTCAATTGAAATTTCACCACCAGATCCGATCCGGTACCGCCAGGGCGCTTGACGCTTCCTTCGACGACAAGGCCTCCGACACGAAATGCCGTGCCTGCAGGCGGCGTCTCGCCCGCCGCAACCTCGCTTGGGCTGACGAAATACAGAATATTGGTCTGAAACGCATTCAGAACCAGCGCAATTGCGATCGACATTCCAGCGACAACTGCGCCGGCAATCGCCAGGCGTCGCTTTCTTCTAGGAGTCATAGTGATATTGGCACATATTGATCAAGCAAATCCTATTCTATTCGGAATCATCGCGGATTTCGCAAATTTTGTCCGCAGTCGACTCCGCCGTCCGCATTCATCGCCGTTCTTCGCCGGCCTTCCGAATTGCCAGCCGGCACCGCAGCGCAAAGCCGGAACTAGGCTCCGTACAGAATCTGAACCATGGCCAGCATTACCGCCAGAAACAGTATGGTCATCACGGAACCGGCACGCATGAAATCTGCAACTCGGTAGCCGCCGGGACCCTGAATCAAGGCATTCACCTGATGCGTCGGGATCAAAAACGAATTCGACGTTGCCAGCGCAACCGTCAATGCGAACACCGCCGGATTGCCACCAACCTGGACTGCAATGTTGATTGCAATGGGCACCAGCAGCACAGTCGCCCCTACATTAGACATGACCAGGGTGAAAATTGTTGCAAGAATCGCCAGTGCCAGTAGCATCACCCACGGCGGAAATGCGTGAAGAACGCCGACAAACTGCTGCGCAAGCCAAAGCGCCGTATCGGTATGCTCCAGGGCAATCCCAAGCGGCAAAAGACACGCCAGCAGAAACACGCTCTGCCAATTGATCACCCGATACGCCTCGTCCATCTTCAGTACGCCAGTGATGATCATTCCGATCGCTCCTGTCATCAGCGCAGCGGACAAAGGCAGATCGGAAAAAATGACCAGAGCGACGGTGAGCATGAAAAACAGCATCGCCGGACGTGTTTTCTCCTCTCGAAAATCCTCCCTCGGGACATCATTGACAATCACGAAATCCAATACTTTGGCGAAATTCTGCAAGTTTCGCCACATGCTGTGCACCACGAGACTGTCGCCCGCCTTCAATTCCAGATCGATCAGTTCCTGGCGAATCGGGGCGTCGTTGCGGTAGCACGCCATCAAGGTCACTCTGAACTTGCGCCGGAACCCGAGGTCGCCCATTGTCTTGCCGATCGCAGGCGAATGCGGCGGCACCACGACTTCGGCAATGCCGGAAATGTTTCGGTCGAAAGCCTCTTTGAATACAGAGATGTTCTTTTTGATTTCCAATCCGTACTTGGCAGCGTATTCGCGGATCTTCTCCGGACTGCCCATGATCGCAATGTCGCTGTCGGCATGAATGACCGTGCTGCGCGCAGGTTCAATCACGTTGCTCCCCCCGGAGTTGATCGCGATGATGCGCTCCTCGTATCCGTCGTTGTCTTCAATATCGCCGATTGTCCGCCCGATCATCGAGCTTTTCCTGTTCACCCGAAGTTCGAATACCAGTCCCGAAATGCCGTAGATGTCTTTGATAAACTTGTGAAACTCTCCAGTCTCAAGGGATTTCGTAGTGCCGCTCGGCAGCACAAACCGGCCGAGAATAGCGAAGTAGATCATCCCCACGACAAGCATCACGGCACCGATCGGGGTTACCGAAAACAGTCCGAATGTCTGAATCGTATCTGCGTGCTCTCCAAGCGCGCTGGAGCTGTGCACAATCAGATCGTTGAGCAGAATTAGCGGGCTCGACCCCACCATGGTGAGCGTGCCGCCGAGAATTGCGCAGTATCCCATCGGCATCAGCAGCCGGTCAATCGGAACACCGCTATTTTTCGAAATTCGGTCGGTGACAGGAAGGAATAGCGCGGCAGCTCCGATATTCTGCATGAAACCCGATATTGTTCCTACGGTGGCGCACAGAAACGTCATGATCTTGCGCTCGGTGTTGCCTGCAACATCCAGAATGAATGCGGCAAGACGATTCAGCGCGCCAGTCTTGTCTAGACCGCCGCCAATAATCATGACCGCGATGATGGACACCACGGCATTCGATGAAAAACCGTCAAACAACCGCCCCACTGGCAGCAATCCTTCATACGTGGGGATCGCGCACTGGGCGATCGGCGGACACGCCCTGTATAGAAGCGATTCTACAAGATCGCTTGGAATAAGGCTGCTCAGTCCAAGCAGTACCAGTACAAAAAGTGCGACGACATCGACGCGCAGAATATCCAGTACAAAAAGGAAGACGGTAATCGCCAGCAGAACAAGCACCGCCAGCTTGACAACATCAAGTTGGACCAGCTCGATCAATTAAGCCGGCCCCCAGATGAAACGGTGGGCTCAGTCTCTGGCATTCCGCGTTAGAATGGATTGCTAATTGCATTCGAAATGATCAAGCCGGGCTTTCCGTGCGAAACCGGCACTAAATTGCCATTGTGTCACCGAACGTTGCGTTTGCGACCCGCATGGCTCAGATCATTTGCGATCGTCACGGTGTGCAATTATAACTCGACACACAGACCTAAAATCGATGAATCCGCCATGAAAATCCCGGTTTAGCACGAGATTTCGCGCCATTTGCGCCACTTTGCTAAAATACGTGTGCAGCAAACGGTTCAACCTTGCCCGGAAATACAGTGTCATGAAATTTAAAGTCGCCTGTGTGCAAAATTGCGCCACGTCGGATATTGGCGCATCCGTAGAGGATGCGGCACAACTGACGAGGCAAGCGCATGACGAAGGCGCCCAGCTAATCTGCCTGCCGGAGTTCTTTTCCTGCCTTGACTTAAACAGCAAGGGCTTGCGGGTGGGATTTCACAGGGAAGAGGATCATCCTGCGCTCAAAGCGTTCCGCAGCCTAGGCGAAGAGCTTCGGTCATGGATTCTGCTGGGCTCGATCGCAGTCATCGACGACGAAGGACACCAGCGAAACCGGTCAATCCTGATTCAGCCGAACGGAGACGTTGCTGCAAGGTATGACAAGATTCATCTTTTCGATGTCAATCTGCCAAACGGCGAAGTGTACCGCGAATCGGACATTCTCGTCGCCGGCGACTCGGCGGTCGCAGCTGATCTGCCCTGGGCTAGGCTCGGCCTCACAGTGTGCTATGACTTGCGGTTTGCGTACTTGTACCGCGCACTGGCGCACGCGGGAGCCGGGATACTGACTGTCCCTGCTGCATTCACCCGCACGACTGGACGTGCGCACTGGCATGTTCTGCTTCGAAGCCGGGCAATTGAAACCGGATGCTACGTCGTGGCACCGTGTCAGTTCGGTGATCACGGCGATGCGAAGACCTACGGACACTCGCTTATTGTCGATCCCTGGGGGCGGGTGCTTGCCGATGGCGGCGAACAGCGCTGCGTGGTTGCCGCCGAAATCGATATGGACGAAGTGAGCAAGGCGCGGCGCATGATACCGGCTCTGGAACACGACCGCGAGTTCCAAGCACCTGATCAGGACCTGCGGCTTCAAGCGGTAGGCTGATTGAATTTCCTGGCCGTTCAGACTGGGCGAACAGCCGCCGGGAAGCGGCAAAGCGAACTGCAATGGTGCCAAACTCGAGTTTCGGTGTTCATTTCCGCCATTTCAGTCGCACGTAGGGACTTGCGGGCTGCGTTGATGCTGAATGATGCGTCCGTCAAGTGACAACGCATCGACCAAAGACATCTCCATTTGCCGCTCGATTGCCCACATCACGCCGCGCATTGAGCATCCTAGTTCCGATTCCGTGTCGCCGACTGCCTTGCATGTGATCATGCAGAGCATCTTGCATTTGTTCTCCACGCTGCTCGACGTGCGTTCCCGTTCAGACCAGATCGCCGCAAGCGGAAAAAGGGTGTCAATCGGCTCCCTGCTGTCTTGCAAGACCGAACGATCAAGTCCGGGCAATTATCGCTATAACTCATTCCAAGGCTCTTTTCGGTTGACGGACACGGCGTCAGACGCTATTTTGAATCCGTTTCGACTCCGTGTCCCGCATGTGACAACCGAACAAGAGCCTTTTTTCTTTCACATCAATACGTCAACATACGCATCTGACGTGCTGCCAACTTCAGAGCCCGAGTGCATCAATATCCCCGGGCAATCCGGTCCGCCCGAGGCGGCCATCCTCAGCCCGACTATGCGCAACGGCACCTTACAAAAGGAGATTCCATGAAATCCGATTCAGCAATCAAGCGCGTATTCAACACCGACCCAAGAGCAGTCGCTTCGTATCTGCGATACGTCGTTTCGCCTGAGCTTCTCGCCGCTCTCGACCTGTCCACTTTGCGTCGCATACCGTCGGACTGGGTGAGCAGAAATCTGGTGCAGCGTTTCGGCGATTCGGCCTGGGTGGTTGACTACCGGGGCGACAATCACACGCTGGTGGTGTTCTTTCACTTCGAGTTCCAGTCCCGGGTCGATCCGGGCATGCCGTTTCGGATGCTCACCTACGCGGGACTGCAGTATGAGGCGCTGTGGAAGGTGCGCGGCAAGGCCGGTTTCGGCAAAGGCCGGATGCCGACCGTGATTTCGGTGGTACTGTATACTGGCGAGCACAGGTGGAACGTGCCGACCGCGATAGAGGCGATGTTTGAACCTGGCAGCGAGGAGATTGCACAGTATCAGCCGAGTCACCGCTACGTAGTCGTTGAGGAAGTCGAACTGCTGAAGCGGGATGAGGCGCATCCGGACGATTTTGCCGGAGCACTCATGTTGCTGCGCCATCACGATGAAGCTGATGAGAAGTTGATCGAAGCGGTGCAATTCATCCAGGAGAATGCGGACGAAGAGTCTGAGGCGTATCAGGAATTGGCGAACGAGACGGCGAAGCGGATAATTGACTCGAACCGGGAGGTCAGATCAATGAAACAATTGAAACAGGATGTGCATGACATGTGGGGCAACGTCAGAGAGCAGGGCGTAGAGCAAGGCATGAGGCAGGGCGTGGAGAAAACCATGCGGCGATACTTGATCAAACGTTTTGGCCAAGTGCCGTCTGTCTACGACCGGATCATTGCCGAAGCCGACGAGCAACAGCTGGACGACTGGTTCGATCGTGCTCTGAGTGCTTCCAGCATTGAAAGCGTGTTTGACACGAATATACGATGACTGTCATTGTCGGCGTTGTCATCGCGATATTCAAACTATAAGCTATTCGCGTACTTTGCACAGGCCGACGAGTAGCCACATTGAACCTGATGGAGAAATTTGAGATGGGCGAAACACTATTGCACGTACTGATCATTGCACCAATCGTGATCTGCCTGGTGCTGGTATTCAGTTTTCGTGGAAAAGGGCCATCCGTCGTACACTCGGACGATCAAGGCCACTAGGCTCGGCGCGAGAGCGCCGATCGCATCAGCAGTGCCGAAGGAACAGGCCGGCGCGAAGCTTCGGATCGAACCAGGTCGACTTCGGCGGCATCACCTGACCGGCGTCCGCCACATCCATGATTTCCTGAATCGTGGTATTAAAGCACGCGAACCCGAGTCGCCATCCGTCGTCTCGATAGCGCGCAATGAGCCCGTCTACTCCCGCCACGCCCGGCATATAGCTAAGGCGCACATCCGATCTGGCGTCTCCGATTCCAAGTATCGGTGCCAGTATGCGTTCCTGCAGAATCGAGACATCAAGCGATCTGACCGGATCGTCATGAGGAACCAGAGCGTTCGGAATGTGAATTCCGTACGGCTCCGCATCAATGAACACCGTAACCTCCTTGGACTGCGACGGCAGCAAATTGCCAGCATCCAAGGCATCCTTGCGATGAATTTCAAACCCAGCATGCTCCAGTGACGCCAGAAATTCATCCGGCGAAAGGCCGTTTAAGTCCTGAACACAGCGGAAATAGGAGAACACCCTAAGATCATCGGCGGAAAATAACGCAACCAATAGATAGTTGCTCATAGACTGTGAATCGTCGGCTGCGCCGGTTTCGCGCACCGCGGCGGCATGACGCACCCCGGATGCGCAGCGATGATGCCCGTCTGTGAGGTAGGTCTCCTCTATAGAATCGAATCCTGACTCCAGCATCGATGCAAGCTCCGGATCGTCGACATGCCACACGGTCTGCGTCACGTCGTCCCATGCGCTGACCTGAAGGCAGGGCTCGCGCTTCATCGCCTCCGCAATCGCAGAAGAAATCGTCTCATTAGGCTGATAGGCAACGCAAATCGGACTTGATGACACACCGACTGTCCGTAAATAGTCGGTCAAAAGATTTTCCTTTTCGGTCTGCGTATTTTCATGCTTGCGCAATCGGCCCTGCTCGTATTCCTCGACTCTGATCTCGGCAATCACACCAACCTGCTCATGGCCGTCAACTGCAAGCTTGTATAGGAAATAGCCCGGCTTGGGCGTACGAATAAACGCATCCCTTGCATGCAGCGCATCAAGCCTCTCGCGGTTGTGGCGCAAGATTTCGTCAAGAGTCGGCGCGTCGTCTTCACCGGCAAACTCTTCCAGGCTGCGCATGACATTGACATAGTTGTCAGGATTGGCTTCAGCAAAAGCACGCCGTTCCTGCGGCAGCATCGCGTCGTACGCGGGAGTAACGACCGAACTGGCCTGCTCCGGGTCAACCAGGTAACCGTCGAATGGCTTAATCGTCGGCATGGCCTCGCTCGCCTAAGTGTAAAGTTGCGAATCGCTACGCTACGGATTGGCGGATTGAAACGAAGCCATAAAATCGGCCAGTTTCTGAGCACCGGCGATTTCCATCGCGTTGTAAATGCTGGCGCGCAAGCCTCCTACGCTGCGATGCCCGGCCAAATTCGCCAGTCCTTCGGCTTCGGCCTGATCGAGGAATTTGTTCTCCAAATCCTCGTTCGGCAGACGGAACACAACATTCATAAGCGAACGCGCCTGCGGATCGACAGGGCACGAATAGTATCCGCCGCTTGCGTCAATCGCATCGTACAGAATGCCGCTTCGCTGCACAGCGTTACGATTCATTTGCGCCACGCCGCCGTTTCGCTTCACCCACTTGAGCACCTTTCCGATCACGTAGATGGAAAATACCGAAGGCGTATTGAACATGGCGTCGCTTGCCACCTGCTTGCGGAAATCCAGATAGGAAGGCAGGCGCCGCGGCACCTGCTCAAGCAGCGATTTTCTAATCACCACCATGGCCGCACCCGCCGGGCCCATGTTTTTCTGTGCGCCGCCGTAGGCCACCGCAAATCGGTCCCATGCGATCTCGCGAGTCAAATAGTCGGACGACATGTCTGCAACCAGCGGAACGCCGGCATCGGGCCAGAACGGCATTCGCAATCCGCCGATGGTTTCGTTCGCCGTAACGTGCAAATAGCGCGTGTCACCCTGCAGTTTCAGATCCGCATCCGAATCCGGAACGGTCGTGAAATTGCTGTCGGCGCCACTCCACGCTTCGTAGACCGACCCGTAGATCCCGGCATCTTCAATTGCGAGTTTTGCCCAGTGTCCGGTGTTCACATAGGCCGCCTTGTCATTCTCGCCGAGCAGGTTCATCGCAATCATTGCAAACTGCAGCGTCGCACCGCCCTGCATGAACAGAATGGAAAAATCATCAGGCACGCTGAGCAGTTCCCGTACGTTCTGAACTGCTTCGGAATGCACATCCGCATAGGCATTGCCGCGGTGGCTGTGTTCGATCAGAGACATGCCGGTATCGCCGTACTCCAGCAATTCGGCCTGAGTCTCTTGAATCACTTCGAAAGGCAGGGTGCAGGGCCCTGCGCAAAAGTTATATACACGATGAGTCACTATGCAAGCTCCAATTCAAGTGATTTGTACAATATTCGAAAAATGTTCCGCGATATCAATTTACGCGGTTTAATAACTCTCCTCGTCCGAACGCCTCGACAATGTCGATGACGCCTTCGGCGACTGCGGTTTGCGCCTGCTGAGTCGAAGCCCCGATATGATGCGTCCCGTAGACGCCGGGGTGCATCGCAAGCGGCGAGGCGAAATCGCCCGCCGAAGCACCAGGCTCGCTGTCGTAGACATCCAGTCCCGCGCGAATCGACTTTGCATCCATCGCCTGTATCAATGCCTGCTCGTCAACAACATCGCCGCGCGACGTATTGAGTACGATGGCACCCTGGCAAAGGCGCGACAGGAAATTGGCGTTGACCAAATGCCGGGTCGAATCCGCCGCCGGCACGTGAAACGATACGATTTCGCACCGTTGCGCAATTTCGTCCAAATTTGAAACGCCCGTGACCGAAAGGGACCGCAGCTTTTCGACCGTTTCCTCCGAACGCCCGGGCTTTTCGATCATGTGCAGCTTCAATCCCAGCGCATGCGCCCTTTCGGCGACCGCAATTCCAATCGCTCCTGCGCCGACAATTCCCATAGTGCGGCCGTAAAGCCCTTTGGCGGACGAATAGGTTTTCTTGTTCCACTTGCCTGCGCGCAGTTCATGCACATTGTCCGGAATGTTGCGGTCAATCGAAATCAGCAGTCCGATCGTCAGTTCAGCTACGGCGATGGCATTCTTGCCCGGCACGTTGCACACCGCAATCTGCCGCGAAGCGGCATAGGACTTGTCTATGGTGTTGGTGCCCGCACCGGCGCGGATGACAAGCTTGAGACAGTCGGCGGCAGATATCGCATCGGGCTCGACCTTGGTGCTTCGCACCACGAGCGCATCAAAGCCGGCAATGCGGCCTGCAAGATCATCAGCCCCGAGATCCGGTTCGTATTCGCAAAAATGATCAAGGCGCCTCAGTTCCTGCATTTGAGACTCCGGAAACTTGTCGGCAAAAAGAATCCGCATCAATACGCCACCTCGGGCGCGGAGATTTCTATCAAAACAAATCGGCTGAAAATAATGGAACCGGAACCGGTTCGCAAGGCGCTCAGCGCACAACAGATTATCCCTGATTTTAGCGTATTTGCAAACGAAATATCGCAATCAGCACGCCAAAGGCGACAGGCATCAATTTAATTTCTGTCATATATTGGCATGTTTTGCTAATATCTCGATACTAACGGATAATTTGTTCTAATTCATGCATGACTGATACAAATTGCACCATTTTTGTTCCGATGGCTTTTGTCTGGTTGTGACGGTCAAAGTTCAATTTCTAAATCAAATATTGCGCTCAAGATTGCGCATGTCAAGGGTCATGCTGCGAATTTGCGAAGATGCCGCATGAAGGGTTGACTCGGCTCGGTGGCAGAACCACCAAGCAGCACTCAAAGACGGATTTGATGATCTGAAACGGCGAAGCCAGATTGGGCAAAAGCGGATCCGTGGCCTATGATAATTGGGGCTAATTGGTAAAAAATTCGATAACAGGAGCGTTCCAAGTCTCCCAGTGACCTCCCTCAAAATCATAATCATCACCCTGATAGAGCAGGCATCCATAAGGAGGCACTGTCGGAAAAATGCCTATTTGCCTCCATGCGAATTTGCTGGCTCCCCAGCCCAGATCACAAGAAATTGCAGCCTCGGATTGTGCCTGTGCATCTGCCAGATCTAACCGTGCATCCGCCAACTGCGCCTGTATTTTTGCACGCTTTTCTTCTACAGATTTCTGTCTTGCCTGAGCATTATCCAACGCTCTGCGTGCTTGTTCCGCCATTGCTCCCAAATCATCCATTTGTTCGACAATAAATTCAAATTCTGACACATAATTTTTCCATCTATTCTCATAAAACAGTTTCTTGTATTGTGCGTCCATACGGGCATTCAGATCATTGCTTGCCTGGGATGAATTGTAATTTGCTCCGGAATTCAATCGCTGCCTTGCGTCTATCTCCTGCAATTCTGCAATTGTCTTGTCATATTCAGCCATGTCATTTTTAAATTCCGGCAATAGCTTTTCATATTTTTCGTATTCTGGAAATAGCTTTTCATAGTCTGCCTTCAATTGCCTCAATCTTGTCTTTGCATTTGCCACGTCACTTCCCTGTGCCCGCACAGCGTTCAATTTCACCTGCAAATCGTCTATTTCTGCCTGCGCCGCTTTCACTATTGCCAGAGCCTCCTGCCTAGTTCCGGAATTGGGTCGACATTCCCCTGTGGCACCTTCAGAAAAGCCGCTTACTGCATATTCGAACGCTTTCTGCGCTGTTTTTTCGAGTCTCAGTAACGGCAACAATCCCATTAGGGCTTTTTCCCATTCTGTCGCTCCATTGGATTCGTCGTCACTTGCGGCACTATCGCATCGCGCAGGACCGCAACCTACGAATCCATATCCCTGCAAGTCGGTTTTCAGATCGCAAATAGCCACAAGCGGCTTGGAACTGTCATAATTGTAATCATACGGCCAAATCGCCGATGCCGCCGCAGAACCCGTCCCGCCAGTAATTGCCAACAGTAAAAAAACAATAAGCGAGTGCCTCATACGATCCTCCATTTTGATTTTGTCAGCCATTTTGAGCCAATGCTGAACCTTGTCCCCGAGCAAAGACAGATTGCGCTGCATGCCTTGGCATCCGGACAAGTATCCAGCCCGGGACTCTTGCCATGCAGAAACCGAATTTTGTTGCTCCGCCAGAACCGATCGACTGTTTCCGTTCATACACGAAGTCGGTAACTGACTTTGATTGCATATGGATCCTGGCAGTATCTTGCCATTGCAGATATCCAGCTATAAAAGCACATCATTGCGCTGGTTTTTTGCGTTTCCTCAAGCGACACTTTTCATTTCTTCATCAACTTTTCGCAGTTCGGCTGCTCCGACAATTCAGATGTTCTGCGCCGTCGATGGAGCGCCGGCAATTCGTCATATTCATTTCGATTCGACGCAGGCGGGCGCAAAAACGGGCAGGCGCTAGCAATCCCGGGCGGCCGGCTTGATCGCTCTAAAGTGCGTGGGACGAAGGCCGCCCTCATCGACAACCTTGCACTTTGCGCTTGAGCTCTTGAAGCGATGTTCAGCGCGCTCAACGCCGACGACCGCTTCGAACGCTGTTCTGCCGGCACCGTTGATGCGTGCAATTTCGTCGCGCACAGCCTGGCGATACCACCGATTGCGGTCGCGCAACCGTACGTCCTCAAACCCTGCTTCGAGAAGTTGCGAATGAAGCAGCGATGAATGCGACAGGGCGAATTCCAGCCCGATGATCTCAAGCCACTCGCGCATCGCCGGCGTTTCATCTAAGTCCTCGCCGGTGAGCCAGTCGCTGCCGACGAAAACGCCGCCGCCGCGCAGCACGCGGAACACTTCGCGAAAAAGTGCCGGCTTGTCCTTGACATGCACGATCGAATCCTTGGAGAACACGATATCGAATCTGCTGCCGCTAAAATTCAACGGCCCCTCGGCAACAGCGATGTACTCGATGCGGCTTTCGAGGCCGGATTCTCGCGCGTCGGCAATAGCGCGCTGGATCAGTTCGAATTCGACATCGATTCCGACCACTTTGCGTGCGCCGTGCTGCGCAACCAGAAGCTGATCAATGCCTCCTATGCCGCACCCGATATCCAGAACAGTCTTGCCGGTCAGGTCGGTGGCGCGAAGGATTTCCGAAACCTCGTCGGCGCCGCCGGGCGACAGGAATCCCTTGCCCCAGAGCCATTCAAGCCCTGCAATAAACAACCGATCGTAAGCCATAGCCCTTCCCGTGCGCTTCAATTAAGCCGGCGCAGTGCGCCGCCATGGCGCAGAATATACGATTGGGCACACCGGCAAATCGAAAATCGGGAATGTTTTGCGCCCGTGCGCAGGCATTATCGGCAAGCAAGGCGAAGCAGCCGGCACAACGTCAACACAGACACGACTGATTCAACGACCGAATCGCTGGGCATTTGTTGTATACAATGGGCATCCGAAAATCCGATGCGGATTTGCCTGATACCACTTACTGTCACTCAGAGTTGCCGCAATGCCACGACTTAGCGAAGCCATCGCTTCGGGCGAATTTATCACTACCTGCGAACTGACTCCTCCGAAAGGAATCAATCTCGAGCCTTTGTTCACCAAGGCGCAGTCGCTGAAGCACCTGGTCCACGCGTTCAATTTGACCGATTCGCACGCTGCGCGGATGGCGACGGACCCGACCGCTGTCGGACACCTGCTGATGGACCGAGGCATCGAGCCGATCGTGCAGATGACCACTCGCGACAAGAATCGAATCGCGATTCAGGCCGGCATGCTCGGTGCTGCGGCACTTGGAATTCCGAATCTTGTATTCATGGGAGGCGATCCGCCGAAAAACGGCGATCATCCCGATGCCAAGCCGGTATTCGATCTATTCGCATCGCAATTGCTCAATATCGCAGGCAGTCTTCAGTCCGGTACGGACTTCACCGGCAACAGGCTCGACGGCGCGCCAAGCTTCTGCGTCGGCGCCGTAGTCAATCCCGGATCGCCCCGTCTGGACGAAGAAATCGACAACATGCATCGCAAAATCGACGCGGGCGCAAGATTCCTGCAAACTCAGGCGGTCTTCGACGCATCCGAGTTCGAACAGTTCCTGGCAAAGGCGGGCACCGTCGGGGTGCCTCTGATTGCAGGCGTTATCCCGATCAAATCGGTCAAGATGGCCGAATACATGAACACCCGGGTGCCGGGAATCACTGTTCCCGACGCGCTAATTCAGAAAATCTCCGACTGCGGCAATGACTCCGAGCGCATCGCCGATGCCAGCGTCGCCATTGCCTCCGGCATTGTCAAAGACCTCAGAACCTTGGCCGGCGGCGTCCACATCATGGCGATCGGCTGGGAAGACAGGATTCCGCAGATACTGGGACGCGCGAACACAGGCTGAACCCTCAGGAAAATGCCAGTCGGCAGATTCAGGGCGACCGGTTCAAGGAGGCGAGTTGAATGATCCGAAGCAACCGCGCGCCAGACGGTCTCAGTTATTTTTCAATTGCAGATGCGGGTGCGCAGAAGTAGGCTTCGCTCATCTTGTCAGACAGCCAGCGCCATAGATAGTCCGAAAAGCTCCTTCGCACAATCAATTCGTAGGCAATGCTGGCGCCCTCGGTGCGATTGATCACGGCGACCCGTGTTTTCCCAAGCATCGTCTGCACACAGTGCGACGGCCTTAGATTGTTCGGGTCAGGATCAAATACGATTCCGCGGCTCAGCAAGTCGACAGATTTTCCTCCTTCAATGCTCAGCGATGTGAATCCGCTTGTCTGATCGGTCCAGGCTGCAAATTTGCCGCTGCACAGACTTTCCAAACCCTCGGCAATCTGCCGGTGCCGGCCATTCGGGGCAATCAGCAGCCATTCATCGTCCCGCAGCCACAGGCACGTCATGTCACCCCTTTCGGCAACCGTGTTCGGTTCGACCGGCAGTGCGCACTGGAATTTTGACGAAAACGATCCCCGCAAATCAGACTGCAGCCTAAGATTGAAGTAGCAGTTGAACCGATTCTCGCGGACCTCGACTCCGTCGCAGCTCAGCGTCGGCGCATTGGCTCCGGCGACGAATTCGACAAGCGGAGACTGGAAACTGATCTCATTCGACATTCTGACGCGCCCCTTGCGGATCATAAAATACCGCAGAGCATACGACCGCCGGCACCGCCTCGTCAGTCATCGTCGATGCGTAAATTCGGCTGCCCATGCGGCTCCGCCCGCCTTTGACTACGGCGAGCGCGATGGATCGCTGCAAGTTTTCACTCCAGTAGCTTGAAGTCACGTGCCCGATCATCGCCAGCGGCCGCTGCGCCGAGCGCTGTTCAATCAGCTGCACTCCTTCAGGCAGTATCTGATTCGGGTCATCGGTCGCCAATCCGACAAGCTGCTTTCGGTCCGGGCGCTGGCAGTCCGTACGGTCAAGAGATCTTTTCCCGATGAAGTCCTTATTCCTTGCCAGTATCCAATCCATGCCCAGATCGGGCGGCGTCACCGAGCCGTCGGTGTCCTGCCCGACGATGATGAAGCCCTTTTCCGCTCGAAGCACATGCATGCTTTCGGTACCGTACGGAGTAATCCCGAACTCGCTTCCCGCCTCATAGATCTGCTCCCAGACATGCGCACCGCAGTTGGCAGGAACATTGACTTCGAACCCTAGTTCGCCGCTGAAGCTCACTCTGAACACCCGAGCGTCGACGCCGGCGACGGAGCATTCCTTGAACGTCATAAACGCAAAGTCGCCGCTGTCGAGCGTCGCGCGGTCGGAAACCAGCTTGCCCAGCACGTCCCGGGATCTGGGTCCGGAAATCGAAACCACCGCCCATTGATCGGTGACCGAGGTCAGGTACACCTTCAGCGACGGCCATTCGGTCTGATGCCAGCGCTCCAGCCACGAAAGCACGTGCGCCGCTCCGCCCGTGGTTGTCGTCAGGTAGTAGTGGCCATCCTTTATCTTTGCGACGATGCCGTCATCCATGACCATGCCGTCTTCGCCCAGCATGAAGCCGTAGCGGCATGAACCGTCGGTCAGCCGGTTCAGCGAAACAGTGTAGATGCGATTCAGAAACTCCAGCGCATCAGGTCCGTGGACTTCGATCTTGCCCAGCGTCGACGCATCAAGCATCGCGACCTGGTTTCGGGCGGCCAGACATTCGCGGTCGACCGCCTGACGCATCGATTCTCCTGATCCGGGGTAGTACCGCGGCCGCTTCCACTGCCCCACGTTTTCAAACTGCGCCCCGTGGCGCACATGCCATTGATGCATCGCGGTCTTGCGAACCGGGTCAAACAGTTCGGCGCCCAGATCCCTGGCTGCAATCGCGCCGAACGTCACCGGCGTGTACATCGGCCGAAACGTCGTTGTGCCGGTGCGGGCAATATCCTGATCCAACTCCTTTGACAGAATTGCCATGCCGTTCACATTGCCCATCTTGCCCTGATCGGTTCCGAATCCCAAAGCGGTGTAGCGCTTGACCAGCTCTATCGACCGGTAGCCTTCCTGAGCGGCAAGGCGGATGTCGTCGGCGATCGTGTCGTTCTGGAAGTCCACGAACTTCTTGGCACGCCTGCTTGCACCATGCGAAGGCACCAGCCAAAGCGCACGGATGTCGTAAGGCTCATCGGGATCGACAGGGATCGGGTTCCGATCTTCAGCCGATCGGGCGCACCCTGCTTTCGCAGCTGCGCCGATGCCCGCGCGATAGCCGCTGCGCACTGCTTCGTCCAGCGCGAACTGCCCGTTTGCCGCGCCTGCCGATGTCTGGTCCTGCACAGCCTCGCCCGGGACGAAGCAGGCCAAGGATTCATCAAACACCGGCTTGCCGCCCGACTGGGCATGCAAATGGACCGCCGGACTCCAGCCCCCGGACACCGCGAGCAGATCGCACTTGATTGAAATTTCGCCGCGTACCGAAGCGCCATCGCCGGACAGGCGCATTACATCGGCCCGGGTAATGCGCCGCGATCCCGACGCACGCACGACAGCAGATCCGAAAAGTACATTGATGCCGCATTCCATCACCTTTGCGATGCCGGCGCCCTTCGGCGCGGGCCGAGCATCGACAACGGCTGCAACGTCGACCCCTGCGTTGTGCAGATCCAACGCCGTGCGATACGCACCGGAGTTGTTTGTGAATACCACGGCGGTATCTCCGGGCTTCACCGCGTAGCGGTTGATGTAGGTCGATACGGCGGAAGCCAGCATGATGCCCGGCAAGTCGTTGCCGGCGAAAACGGGCGGGCGTTCAATTGCGCCTGTTGCGAGCACCACATGCTTTGCGCGAACGCGCCAAAGGCGCTCTCTGGCGCAAGCGGCCGGCGAATCGGCCAGATGGTCCGTCACCCGCTCGTTTAGCACCGCGAAATTGCAATCGAAATAGCCTGCAACCGTGCAGCGCGCCAGCACCCGCACGTTCGGGTTCCGGTCAAGCTCGGACAATGCCTGCCACACCCAGGCACAATCGCGGTCCGGGGCCGCTCCAAGGAGGCTGCCGCCCAGTTCGTTCTGCTCGTCGGCGATGATGACGCGCGCACCGCTTCGCGCCGCACCTAGCGCTGCGGCAATGCCGCACGGTCCGCCTCCTGCGACCAGGACATCGCACCACGCGTTCAGCTTGTCGTATCTGTCAGGGTCGGGTTCGCCGGCGACTGCTCCGAAACCCGCCATGCGCCGGATCGCCCGTTCGTAGTACGGCCACAGCTTGCCTGGTGCCATGAAGGTCTTGTAGTAGAACCCTGCGGGCAGAAGCGCGGAAAGAAACCCGAAGGCCGAACCCATGTCGAACTCGACGCTTGGCCAGCAGTTGACGCTTGACGCTGTCAGGCCTTCGCGCAGTTCGGTCTGGGTGGCGCGAAGATTCGCGACAGAACGCGCACCGTCGCCAAATTGCAAAATCGCATTCGCTTCTTCCGCTCCGGCGCCGATGATGCCGCGCGGGCGGTGGTACTTGAAGCTTCGTGCAACGAGATTCACATTGTTGGCCAAAAGCGCGGACGCCACGGTATCGCCGCGAAAACCGGTGTACAGCTTCTTGTTGAACCTGAACGAAACCTTCCGGCTGCGGTCGATTCGGCCGCCACTCGCGAGTCTGCAAGGCTGAGTCATCGCAAATCAGTGCTCCGCCGTCTCGCCAGGCTTGTAATAGCGCAGGAACTTGTAGGTGACGGTGTCGCGCAATGCGTTGAACCAGCGCCCGCAGCCGGCGCTATGGCACCATTGCTCGGCGTGAACGCCTTTGGTGTTTGTACGCATAAACAGGTAGTCCGCCCACTCGGCATCGGACAGTTTCTGCGGATTTTCCGGCCGCACGATATGCGCTTCGCCGCCGTATGAAAACTCGTCCTGGTCTCGCGGACCGCACCATGGGCACTCGATGATCAGCATGCTCGCAACTCCCTGGAATCTTGCGTCAGTGCGCCACACCGGCGGCGCCGTGCTCGTCGATAAGCGCTCCGGTGGTAAAGCGCTCGAGGCCGAACGGCGCGTTCAGCTCATGCGGGCGATTGTGCGCAATCGTATGGGCAAACACCCAGCCCGAACCCGGAGTCGCCTTGAATCCGCCGGTTCCCCAGCCGCAATTGAAATACATGCCCCTGACCGGCACCGGTCCGATGATCGGGCATGCATCCGGGCATACATCGACAATTCCGCCCCATTGGCGCAGCATCCGCACGCGTGAAAAAATCGGAAACAGCTCGACGATCGCAGCGACATTGCCTTCGATGACCGAAAAGCTTCCGCGCTGACCGTAGCCGCTGTAGGCATCGATTCCGGCGCCGATGACAAGTTCGCCCTTGTCGGACTGGCTGATATACCCGTGCACCGCATTTGACATCACGACGGTATGGAGCACCGGCTTGACAGGCTCTGAAACAAGGGCCTGCAGCGGATGGCTTTCGACCGGCATTCTAAAGCCGGCCATCTGGGCGATCACGCTCGAGTGGCCGGCCGCGACGACTGCGACTTTCCCTGCCCGAATCAAGCCGCGAGTGGTTTCAACCGCCGTGACGGCACCGTCTTGGATGCTAAAGCCGGTGACCTCGCAGTTCTGGATGATGTCGACGCCGCGCGCATCCGCCGCTCTGGCAAACCCCCATGCCACCGCATCGTGGCGCGCAACACCGCCGCGCGGCTGAAACGAGGCGCCAAGCACAGGATAGCGGGCGTCGGCCGAGGTGTTCATAATCGGAACCTTGCTCTTGATTTGCTCCGGAGTAAGGATCTCGCTGTCAATTCCGTTCAGCCTGTTTGCGTTGGAGCGCCGGTAGATGTCGCGCATGTCCTGCAGCGTATGACCCAGATTCATGACTCCGCGCTGGCTGAACATGACATTGAAATTCAGCTCCCGGGACAGACCCTCCCACAGTTTCATCGACTTTTCGTACAGATGCGCTGCTTCGTCCCAGAGATAATTCGAGCGCACGATCGTCGTATTGCGGCCGGTGTTTCCGCCGCCGATCCAGCCTTTTTCGACAACAGCAACATTGGTGATGCCGTGCTCGGCTGCCAGATAGTAGGCTGTCGCAAGCCCGTGTCCGCCGCCGCCGACAATGACGACGTCATAGGCCGGACGGGGCTGCGGGTGGCGCCACATCGCGGGCCACTCGGCATGCCCCGAAAGAGCATGCCTGGCCAGAGAGAAAACAGAGAACTTTTGTTTCAAGCCCGACCGGCCCCAAGCAAATCGGGCGATCTACCCTATCGATACACGGGGAAGCGGACGCACAACTGCCTGACCTTTTCCTTAACGCTCGTGATCGTATCGGCGTTGCCCGTGTCATCCAGGATGTCGCATATCCATCCTGTCATCTCACGCATTTCCTGCTCCTTGAATCCTCGGGTTGTCGAAGCCGGCGAGCCAATCCTCAAACCGCTGGTGACAAAAGGAGAACGCGGATCATCGGGCACCGTGTTCTTGTTCACCGTGATATTCGCATCGCCCAATGCCGCAGCAGCGTCCTTGCCTGTAACGTCCCTGCCGATTAGGTCGAGAAGAAAAAGGTGCGATTCAGTACCGCCGGAGACGACCTTGTAGCCGCGCTCGACAAACACCTCGGCCATGGCCTGGGCATTTGCGACCACCTGCTTCTGGTAGGCCTTGAACTCAGGTTCAAGCGCTTCCTTGAAGGCAACCGCCTTGGCCGCGATGACGTGCATTAGCGGTCCGCCCTGCCCACCTGGAAAGACAGCGGAGTTGAGCTTCTTTTCGACCTCCTCGTTTGCACGGGCAAGAATCATTCCGCCGCGCGGTCCGCGCAAGGTCTTATGCGTGGTTGTGGTGGTCACGTCCGCAATCGGCACAGGATTGGGATAGAGGCCCGCTGCGACGATTCCGGCGATATGCGCCATGTCCACAAACAGGTAGGCGCCGCAATTGTCGGCAATCTTGCGGAATCTATCCCAGTCCATCACCATGGAATAGGCCGAAAAGCCTGCGATGATCATCTTCGGTTTGTGTTCGCTGGCCAGTTCCTCGACCTGATCGTAGTCGACAATGCCGTCGCTGTCGACGCCGTACTGGACGGAATTGTAGATTTTGCCGGAAAAATTCACCTTTGATCCATGCGTCAGGTGCCCGCCGTGGTCCAGACTCATGCCGAGAACCGTATCGTGCGGTTCAAGAAGCGCCATGAAAACCGCCGAGTTGGCCTGCGAGCCCGAGTGCGGCTGCACATTCACGTACGCCGCGTCGAATAGTTCCTTGGCACGGTCAATCGCCAGCGATTCGGCCACATCGACGAATTCGCAGCCGCCGTAGTAGCGCTTGGCCGGATATCCCTCGGCATACTTATTGGTCAGAACCGAGCCTTGAGCCTGCAATACCCGCGGACTGGTGTAATTCTCAGATGCGATGAGCTCGATGTGCTCTTCCTGCCGCTGCTCTTCGTTGCAAATGGCTTCCCAAAGCTCGTTGTCATAGTCGCGAATCGAGTCCGATTTTCTGAACATGCTGCCCCTCGAAAAATCTATAGTTGATGCATTGCTGTAAAACTAACCCATTTTAACGAAAATAGCGGGTATGTGCGCTCGAAATACAGCAATTGTTTTCGCCGGCAGGCGAGAATCATTGTCCGTATGCGGTTTCGTCATCGCCGAATTCGCAGTCATTGCGCATCAGCGCCGCGAACGACTGCGCTGATGCGTGCCGCCGAGATCTCGAAGCGGAATATTTCTGAAAGGGCGACGCATCAGATAATTCATTCTATCTGATTAGAGTCGGAAGACTTCCGCAAACCATTCAACAGCGAATCGCATGAACATGACCTTCTTTGGAATAATTCAATATCGACGTGTCGCGTGTGACAATCGAATAGCCCAGAGTACGGGCAGTTGAAATAATGATTCGATCGCCTGGATCATTCGGAGGGGTTCCAGGCAGATACGAAGAGTCTACGAGAATGCGCAGCGAAAGCGCAGCGATTGTAATTCCGTCCTGGTTCGCAAACACCTCGAACCAGTCCAGTACCGGACGGTCCAACCTCAGTCGTTCCTTTGAAACGAGCGACCCCATTTCCCAAGCTGAAATTGGAGAAACGTAAGTATTGAAACCTTTTTGGTAGGTCTCATTTATTTGACTTAGCGCGGCCTCTTCAATCGATTCACCAGTTCCCAGCCATATGAGAGCACATGTATCGAGTAGAAGATCATTCATTGCACAGTCTAGCGTCTGAGGCAGCAGCTGACCATTCGCTCATAGTTGGCGCAGTTAAATCTGTATCGTCCGCTATGACAGCGGAACCCCGCAAGCACCCGAAAGCTGGATGAACGACTGAATCATCCAACGTTTGCGGCCAAGACACCCTTGTCGGACCGTTTTGGGGCGTAAACTTAATGAATACCAGACTTTCAGTATCCAGTTTTACCTTGGCTGCCTTGAATCCGGCAGCAAGCCATGACTGCGTCATCCTGCTGTTGGAAGGATTATTGCTCCACCAAGGTCGGTGCTGGCGTGCTGACGGAGGCAGAGAATCTCCGATGATGGCTTCAATTTCATCGAAAGTCATTGGAATTTTTTCGAAATTGACGGACTTCAGATAATTTTCCAATGGAGTGTATTTGGACATCTTTTACCAACCGACTGTGATGTTTCACTTTGATCCGGAGTGAATGTTTTAAATTATTTCAGGGGGCAGCGGGACCATTTGTCTTATGTGGCGCCGCAAACAGCTAAGAGATGAACTGGTCTTTCCGAATCAATTTTCCAGAAGACGTTTTTTGCATTTTGTGTCCCTGTATCGACCAGCCAAGACTGGCTTGATCTGCTGACTGTTCTTGGTTGCTGCTGCTTGGAGAAAAACTCACTGACACCAACCGGTTTTTCCGGAAAGAAGGAAGACAAACACAGGACTAATTCGAAAAATCGTAATTCAACCAGAATATATGGCAGCTAACAGTTCTATAGTTTTTCATCGTTACTGAACATTATAATGTAAATGTTATTTTCACATGATGAAAAAACTGCCACAATCGACCGCCTTGGGTAAGAACGGAGAGAGTTGATTTTGGCAGAGGGGGCGGATCAATTGCATCAGGCGGCGCCTGTTTCGATGAATGCCACATTTGTGCCCCCAACGGAACCTGCGTCACGATGAATTCGTACCTTTATCGTTAAAAAGCTTCAACCCTGGTTGAGGAATTTACCTTGCACTTTGCAGTTCTGGTAAAACTACTTTGGTCACTTGCGTAGAGCCATCGTGTGAGTTGGTCGATCTTTAAATACTTGGCGTCGGTGCCAATCGATGTATTGGGGTTCAGGGTAATATTCGCAGTCATCCGGCAATCCGATTGTTTTGCCTTCAAATTTACCTAGCGCACTATTTAAACTGTCTCCGGTCGCGGATTCTGTCACGACTACTTCATGCTCATCAGAGAGTGAGAATACTCCTCTATCGAATAGTCGGTGATGCAATACACAAAGTGCTAATCCATTTGGCATCTCATCCGGCCCGTCAGCTGCATGCCATTTAATGTGAGCACCTTCTAATGCCATTAGACTGTCTTTCATTTTCAAAGAAAATTCACATACAGCACAGCGGTAGTGGTATGCCTTAATCACAGCCGGCGCGAATTTTGGATCGCGATACCTTTGCCTGTAAATTCTCGCTATTTCAGACTCTCCAACAGGTAGTGCAGGTCTTCCAATTCCAGCATCCAGCAGAATGTCATCGTGATAACTGCTCGGAAAGTGAGCGTATACCAATAAGCTCGCTAATTCTATACAAAGTTCGGGATCGAAAGTTAACGTGTCGTGTATTTCCTTGGGAAACCCGCCTTGTGCATTTTCATCTCTCAGAGAAGTCACCCAAGCATCGCAACTATCGGTTTCTTTGATTCTGTCGTCATTTGGTATTTCCCAAACTTTGTCATTTCTCAAACGCCAAAATGGGTAGTGGGGATTTAATCTAGGTTCTGGCGGACCATACTTCTTGAAAAGATCAGACCACTGTTCACTGAAATCACTATAGGATATGAGACGATCTTCGCCACGAAGGCAACGCCCAATTGCCAACAACACCAGTAGAGGTTTATGCGGTGCGCGTTTACCATTCTCGCCCCACAAACGTAGTGCGCTGAATAATGAAATTACTTCGCGGCGTTGCATAAGAGTCGGTGGTGGTGCTGCATGTCTTTGTGAAGAAATCGCGCAGAACACCGCAGCGGGCACTCGCGACGGCTAGAGAACGGATGAAGCAGGTGACAAGATGACAAAACTGAAAGAGCTTAAAAAGCAGTTCATGGAAGACTCCGGGTTCCGGGAGGAATATGCACGGATCGATGAGGAGTATGCGCTGGTGGAGGCTTTGGTGCGTGCACGTACGGCGGCGAAACTGACACAGGCGGAGCTTGCCGAGCGGCTTGGCACGACCCAGTCTGCAGTCGCGCGGCTGGAGGGTGGGATGGTATCACCTTCTTTTGCCACACTGCGCCGCTATGCTGAAGCAACCGGAACACGTCTGACAGTGGGCCTGGTCCAGGTCGACACCTAAGGTGTGCGACAGGTCTTTCGCTCAGGATTCGTGTCGTATGCGCACCGGGCACGGGCCGTAAAACATGGATGCGCTGCGGCGCTTTGCGCTGAGCAAACTCAAGTTCCGCCGAGAACTGGACGGGTAGCCGGTCACCGGGTAGTAGTGTCGGCTGTGCACAAACGCAGGAGCGGTACTCGCGTGCCTGCGCCTGACCCGCAACGGCTCGCCGCTGGCGGCTGAATTTACGAACCTTATCGCGCGTCAAGGCGATACCGCCGCATCCTTTGCGACGCGAATGCGCCTGCCTGAAATCCGCTATCGATGCGATTTGACCCGCAAATTGCCCCTGCCGTCAACGAATTCATTAGCTGTCCGCCCCGATTCGGACTGAATCGCCGCCGTTTCACAGCCGCAGAAAGTGGGCTTGCGGCGGACGTTTAGCGTTTACGGCTATCATTCCTGAAATCAATTCGACCTGCCTGCCGAGGAACTTCGTTGCAGGCATCCCATATAACCGCGCTTTGCGGTAAATTAAAATTCCGATGCGCACGAAACACCGCGCCAGCGCAGCACAGCGACGAAATCGCAGCAGCCAATCATGTTATGATTCGTCAACCTGATCAACTCGCATCATCGGTATGAACGTACAGAATCGACTCGAACAAACGCTTGGCAAGGCGCTCAGCCCGACCCACCTTGAAGTCGTCAACGAAAGCGGTATGCATAACGTACCGAAAGGGTCTGAGACCCATTTCAAGGTAATCGCCGTATCTGAGCAGTTCAGCGAAATGCCGCTTCTAGCCAGGCATCGCATGATTAATGAACTGCTCGCCGACGAAATCGCCGGACCCATTCATGCTCTTTCGCTGCATCCGATGACCCCGGGCGAATGGATCAGGCAGAGACAGGCGTCGACAGACTCTCCACTGTGCCTCGGTGGCGCCAAGAAGGAACACTCAGCCTAGATTCGCCTGCATGCGCCGACCGGACATGGATGTCCTGCAAACAATACCCCGGAATCAGCACGGAACAGGCGCAATCCGCCAACTGCCCATCGCTGCATCCGATGCCTATCCGGCACATTGGCGGCGCTCCATGGGCAAACCCGCAGCCGCGGGCAGCGCATCGACCACGATTAACCGTCGGGCAAAGTGCCTGCGGATACGCATCCGGTCCGCCGGAAACGAACTTGACGCACACTCAATTTCATCAATCAACCGTACGCGTGAGTAGCCATGCAATGCCTTGTTCCATGCAATTTGCGGCCGCAATGAGCGACGATGAAAACAAAATTGCGCAAAATAGATTTTTTTTCGATAAAATCAACTAAGTTGAATAATTCAATCCTATGAGTTAATCTTCAATATATTTCAGGAGAAATGAAATGAATCTTAAATCAAAATTGTGTGCTGCCGGCGCATTGGCCCTGTTCACCGTATCGGGCGCCTATGCCGACTCGCACACCACCACCATCACAATTGCAACTGTCAACAACGGCGACATGATCCGGATGCAGGGCTTGACGGATGATTTCACCGCGAGCAATCCGGATATCGCGCTCGAATGGGTGACTCTGGAGGAAAATGTACTTCGCCAGCGCGTCACGCAGGACATCGCGTCCAAAGGCGGACAGTTCGATGTCATGACCATTGGAACTTACGAGGCTCCAATCTGGGGCAAAAACGGCTGGCTCGTGTCGCTTAATGACCTGCCTGCCGATTGGGATGCAGACGATCTTCTGCCAGCAATACGCTCGGGACTGACGATCGACGGCGAGCTTTATGCCGCGCCGTTCTACGGCGAAAGCTCCATGGTCATGTACCGCACCGATTTGATGGAGAAAGCCGGACTTCAGATGCCGGATGCGCCGACATGGGATTTCATCAGGCAAGCCGCAGCGGCGATGACCGATTCCGACAGCGGAACCTACGGCGTGTGCCTGCGCGGCAAGGCCGGATGGGGTGAGAACATGGCGTTCCTTACAGCGACCGCGAACTCCTTCGGAGCACGCTGGTTCGATGAAAACTGGCGCCCGCAGTTCGACACCGAGCAATGGGCGAACGCACTGAACTTCTATCTGGACCTGATGACAAGCTACGGCCCTCCGGGTGCGTCGACCAACGGCTTTAACGAAAACCTGTCGCTGTTCCAGCAAGGCAAATGCGGCATGTGGATTGATGCCACCGTGGCAGCGTCGTTCGTCACCAACCCGAAAGACTCGACAGTGGCCGACAGCGTCGGCTTTGCGCTGGCTCCCGACAACGGACTGGGCAAGCGCGGAAACTGGCTGTGGGCATGGAACCTGGCCATTCCGGCAGGATCGGATGCAACCGACGCTGCCAAGAAATTCGTCGAGTGGGCGACAAGCAAGGGGTATACTGAGCTCGTAGCGTCTAAGGAAGGCTGGGCCAATGTACCTCCGGGCACCCGGACATCGCTCTACACCAATCCCGCCTATCTGGAAGCAGCTCCGTTCGCCGAGATGACGTTGAATTCAATCAATTCAGCCGATCCGACGCAGCCGACAGTCGATCCGGTTCCGTATACGGGTGTGCAGTTTGTGGCAATTCCCGAATTCGCCGGAATCGCAACGCTTGTCGGACAGGAGTTTTCCGCAGCGCTCGCAGGTCAGCAGTCGGCTGCCGAAGCGCTCGCAAAAGCTCAGGCGCTGACTGCCGACGAGATGGAAGCAGCCGGATACTAGGCTACTTGACGCAAGGCTCGGCGGTACGCCGCGCGAGCCGGCTTGGAAGTCAAACTTGACGCGAGTTTGCCCGATTCAGATCAGACAGACTCGGCATAGTAAAGAAAGCGTAAATTGCACGCAGGGGGTGTCGAACGGCACTCTCTGCGCGCATCATCAGCTGCCTTGATATCAAATTGAGATAGAACGCAAGAAAATGTAGCAGCCATGGCGACCCAGCACTCCAGATCAGCGGCGCGCCTGATGATGGCGCCTGCCGTCATTTTACTTCTCGGATGGATGCTGGTGCCGCTGACCATGACGCTTTATTTCTCGTTCAAGCGCTACCTTCCCTTGCGCGGCGGCGATCTCGGATGGACCGGGTTCGACAACTACATCCGCTTCGTCACTTCAAGCGCATTCTGGCCGAGTGTTCAGACAACGCTGCTGATTGTGGGCGGCGTGCTGCTGATCACAGTCGCGCTGGGCGTCATCCTCGCTCTGCTGCTGGATCAGCCGATGTGGGGCCAGGGCATCGTCCGGATTCTGGTGATCGCGCCTTTTTTCGTCATGCCGACGGTTTCCGCACTGGTGTGGAAGAACATGTTCATGGATCCGGTAAACGGATTGTTCGCGCACTTGTGGAAGTTCTTCGGCTTTGCACCTCTGGAGTGGCTAAGCCAGGCATCGCATCTATCCATCATCTCGATCGTTTCATGGCAGTGGCTGCCATTTGCGACCCTGATCCTGCTCACTGCGATCCAGTCTCTGGATCAGGAGCAGCTGGAAGCGGGAGAAATGGACGGCGCATCTGCACTGGCCCGATTTCGCCACATCGTTCTGCCTCACCTGAGCCAGGCGATCACCATCGTCATCCTGATTCAGACGATCTTCCTGCTGTCGATTTTTGCGGAAATATTTGTCACCACGCAGGGCTCGTTCGGAACCCGGACTCTGACCTACCTGATTTTTCAGCGGGTGCTCGAAAGCCAGAATGTCGGGCTTGGATCGGCGGGCGGCGTATACGCCATTATTCTGGCCAATATCGTGGCAATTTTCCTGATGCGCATCGTCGGCAAGAATCTCGACACCTAAGGAGGTACGACTCATGGCACGCACCGTCGCCACCCGGCGCAAATTGATCAATACGGCAATCGCCTGGAGCATCGGCCTTTTGATTTTCTTTCCGGTGCTGTGGACCATCCTGACGAGCTTTAAGACCGAGGCGCAGGCGATCTCGGATCCGCCGCTGTTTCTGTTCTTCGACTGGACGCTCGAAAACTATGCGATCGTGCAGGAGCGTTCGGACTACATGCGCTTTCTGTGGAACTCGGTGATCATTGCCGGGCTGTCCACCTTGATCGGCATCATGGTCGCGATTCCTGCGGCCTGGTCGATGGCCTTCGTTCCGTCAAGGAGAACCAAGGATGTCTTGCTGTGGATGCTGTCCACCAAGATGCTTCCGGCGGTGGGCGTGCTGTACCCGATCTATCTGATCTTCATCAAGTTCGGCCTGCTTGACACACGTACCGGACTGGTGATTGTGATGATGCTGATCAATCTGCCGATTATTGTCTGGATGCTCTACACCTATTTCAGGGAAATTCCAGGCGAGATTCTCGAAGCGGCAAGAATGGACGGCGCATCGCTGAAGGAGGAAATCCTGTATGTGCTGACTCCGATGGCGGTGCCCGGGATTGCCTCGACGATTCTTTTGAATTTCATTCTGGCCTGGAACGAGGCATTCTGGACACTCAATCTGACTGCGGCGAAAGCCGGTCCGCTGACCGCGTTCATCGCCAGCTATTCGAGCCCCGAAGGCTTATTCTACGCCAAGCTCAGCGCAGCATCGACTATGGCCATCGCACCGATCCTGATTCTCGGGTGGTTCAGTCAAAAGCAGCTTGTTCGCGGCTTGACCTTCGGCGCGGTAAAGTGAAACTGGAACATTGATATGGGACACATCGTACTGAACTCGGTAGAAAAGAAATTTGGCGACGTCACTGTCATACCGCCCCTGGATCTGGAAATGGAGGATGGCGAGTTCGTCGTATTCGTCGGCCCGTCAGGCTGCGGCAAGTCGACTCTTCTGAGGCTGATTGCCGGGCTCGAGGACGTCACCGACGGCACGATCCGGATCGACGGCGAGGATTCGACCGAGGTGCCGCCTGCCAAGCGCAGGCTCGCGATGGTATTCCAATCCTATGCGCTCTACCCGCACATGACCGTACGCAAGAACATATGCTTTCCTCTTCGCATGGCCAAGCTCGACAAGGCCGAGCAGAACCGTCGTGTCGAGCAGGCGGCCGAAGTCCTGAATCTGACCGAATATCTGGAACGGCGACCCGGTCAGCTTTCCGGCGGCCAGCGCCAGCGCGTCGCAATCGGGCGTGCGATCGTGCGCGAACCGTCTGCGTTCCTGTTCGACGAACCGCTTTCAAATCTTGACGCGGCACTTCGCGTCGGCATGCGCCTTGAGATCAAGGAGATGCACGAACGGCTCAAGACGACGATGATCTATGTCACGCACGATCAGGTCGAGGCAATGACCATGGCCGACAAGATCGTCGTGCTGCACGCTGGCGTCATCGAGCAGGTGGGTTCGCCTCTGGAACTCTACCGTGCTCCCCGAAACAAATTTGTTGCCGGCTTTATCGGTTCGCCCAAAATGAATTTCATTGAAGGCGAACAGGCGGAAAAGTACGAAGCTGACACCATCGGCATCCGGCCGGAGCACATCGTTCCATCCCGCACCGAAGGCGCATGGAAGGGCACTGTGGGCGTTGCCGAGCACCTTGGATCGGATACGTTCTTCTATGTGCACCTTGAAGAGTCTGCGACACCGGTAACCGTGCGCGCAGGCGGCGAAATTGACATGCATCACGGCGACACGATCTATCTGACGCCCGATCACGATCATATTCATCGGTTCGGGAGCGACGGGCTTCGGATTCCATAGCTGCGGCCGCACCCGGGAATCTCGGCAGAAGACGCGCTTTGTTTGCGCAGGCGGCGGCCTTGCCTGCAATTTACCTCGGCCTTGCGGACGATTCGCCTGTACCAAGGCAGCCTTTGGTCCCATTGGAGGCATGGTTCGTCCCGGCACGCAGCGAATCGGCGGCATCAGGCAAGCCGGCACTTGATTCCGGTCAGTCGGAATATGCTGCCGATGCGGCAGCGACAGCCACTTCAACAAAGCCGGCCGGGCAAAGTATCATTCTGATCCCATGATCCGTCTATCCAATGCGACACTGGGCGACCTGCCCGATTCAATTCCGCGCCCTACATACGACCGCTCGTCCCTGACAGCCGGCATCGTCCATATCGGGGTGGGCAACTTTCATCGTGCCCACCAGGCCTGGTACACGCATCAGTTGATGCAGGCGGGCGCCGCCCGCGAATGGGCAATTGTCGGTTCAGGGGTCCAACCGTATGATGCGACTCAGCGGGTCAAGCTGCTGAGGCAGGATTTGCTGTCGACGCTTATCAAACTGAGCGAGTCGTCGACAGCAGCGCAGGTGGTCGGTTCGATGACGGACTACCTGCCGGTTGAACCGGACAACGCGGCTTTGGTCCGGAAATTGGCAGACCCGGCAATTCGAATCGTATCTCTGACTGTCACAGAGGGCGGATACTACGTTGACCCGGTGACGAAGCGCTTTGATGCCGGCCATCAGGACATCCGGCACGACACTGCCAATCCGGAACATCCGCGCACTGCGTTCGGCGCGATGGTTGCAGCACTGAGAATGAGGCGCGATCAGGGCAGCGGGCCGTTCACCGGGCTAAGCTGCGACAACCTTCAGGGGAACGGCGCAGTGCTCCGGCAGACTGTCGTTTCGCTCGCTCGGCAGCGGGACCCGGAACTCGCGGACTGGATCGAGTCAAACTGCACATTTCCGAACTCGATGGTCGACTGCATCGTTCCTGCAACCGGCACCAAGGAACTTGCGATGGTGAAAAGCCATGGCATTGATGATCAGGTTCCTGTCACCCATGAGGGGTACAGGCAATGGGTGATCGAGGATGATTTTTGCCGCGGGCGTCCCGACTGGGACGCCGCCGGCGCGACCTTCTCGAACCGTGTTCAGGACTATATGGAAATGAAGATCCGCGTACTTAACGCAGGCCATCAGATCGTAGCGAATGCCGGCGAAATCCTGTCTATCGAGACGATTGTCGAGTGCATGGCGCATCCTCTGATTCATGCTTTGTTCCGAAAGGTTCAGCGCGACGAGATACTGCCGCAAATCGCTCCGGTGGCGAATGTTTCCAAACAGGACTATCTGGATTTGATCGACGCCAGATTTTCGAATCCCGCCATTTTCGATACGGCGCGGCGCGTCTCCTACGAAGGTTCCGCCCGCCATACCGGCTTCATACTGCCGATACTGCGCGAAAGAGTTGCCGACGGCGCACCGGTCGAAGGGCTTGCGCTTGTCGAGGCGCTGTGGGCGCGCATGTGCGAAGGCACCCGCGAAGACGGCAGCGCAATTGAGCCGAACGACCCGCTGTGGCACACGCTGACGAGCACCGCGAAAGCCGCACGAAACCGTCCGCGCGCATGGCTGGAGCAGCGCCTGTTCTACGGCGACCTTGCCGAGGCGCCCGGCTTAGCGGACGCATTTGAACGCTGGCTGGACATGATTTGGTCCAAGGGCTGCGAGACCGCCTTGCAAACCTATGCCGCAAACTAGCCGAAAACTTTCGAATCGCGGCTTTAGGCCTCATCGCTTTGCTTCGTCCATAACCAGGGCATGTTTCGGACGAAGCTGCAAGCATCATACTGCGTCATTGCGCATTCGTCTCAATTCGGCGCGACTGAAATTAAAAATTCAAGGAGCGGATGCGAACATATTTTTGCTCTCGGCAACAGCATATAATCGCACGAGGAAGTTTGAGCAAAACTTGCAGAATGCAGATACTTACCATTATCAACAGGTCAAGAAATATCTTCAAATCAACCGATATCTGTCCTGGAGTCGTGCGGACTCATTGCGCGGGCCAACGCTGACATTTTCGATGCCTGGCATGGATTAGGTGTTTCCGCTCGAAGCGGACGCCGCATTGAAATCAGAAGATTGCCTTGTCTCAATGCGGGCATAGCCGGCTACCGCTACCGGTCACTATGGCGCCTGATGAATCGTCCGGTGGAGCTGGCGGCAATTTTCAAGGAAACCAAATAAAAATGCGATCCCAAGACCCAATCGGCATGAGAGCGTACAACGAGCGTCTGCTTATTGCCGCCATTCGCAGATCAGGCGCGCTGTCAAAAGCAGAAATTGCGCGTGTCACCGGCCTTAGCAGTCAGGCGGCAATGGTGATTGTCGATTCATTGCTCGACGACGGGCTGTTGGTCGAGTGCGAGAAAGTGCGGGGACATGTCGGAAAACCGTTCACCCCGATTGCGCTCAATTCAAGCGGCGCATTTTCGATGGGAGTCAAAATAGGACGCCGCAGCCTTGAAGCGCAACTCGTCGACTTTCGAGGCGACACCGTCGATTCCAGAACGATTCGCTACGATGTTCCGCTTCCGGCACAGACCATGAAACTGGCAAAGGACACGGCACGCTCGCTCGTAGACGCACTCGACTCCGGCTTGCGCGATCGTATTGTCGGAGTCGGTGTTGCAATGCCCTGGATGCTGCACGAGTGGGCCGACGTGCTTGAATTGCAGCGCGAGACGATCGCCTCGTGGCAGGAGATTGACGTTGCTGCCGAACTTGAATCTGCAACCGGATTGGATGTGTCGCTATGCAACGATGCCACGGCGGCCTGCGCGGCAGAGATGGCGGTTGGCGATAAAATCAACCGTCGCAGCGCACTGTACATCTACCTGGGCAGCTTTGTCGGGGGCGGAATCGTAATTAACGGTCGCCTCTACCGTGGCGAGCAGTTCAATGCTGGCGCTCTAGGCTCAATGCCGATGGGTGGAAATCAGAATGACGGCAGCCGTGCGCCCCAGCTGATCCATCTGGCTTCGGCGATCGATCTTGAGCGCACGTTAAAAGCGGCAGGACTTGAAGCGTCAGTACTGACCGGCGACCGCAACTCGCCCGAAATCGAAAGTATTTTCAGCGACTGGATGCACCCGGCAGCGGAAGCCCTGGCCCGCGCTGTAGTGGCTGCAGTCAGCGTAGTCGACTTCGAAGTCGTCATCGTAGACGGCGTGCTTCGACCCGACTGGCGAAGCCGCGTAGTCAGCCAAGTGGCGCAGGCCTACGGCAAGTTCGATAGCACAGGACTTTCGCCGGTCGAAATCGAATCAGGATCTATCGGGCCGAAAGCACGCGTTATCGGTGCAGCCATGCTGCCGCTGATCGCCCGATTCTCGCCCGACACCGAGTTGCTTGTCAAGACAACCCGAAACAGCGGATCGAATTCGTAGACCGGCGAAACGATTACATTGGCTCAGGCGGCGCTCCAATGAGCCGGAAATTTACCGCATTCAAGGTTCAGGCGCACCCGCGCGCGGCAGCAAAATCCAGATAGGATGCGAACGCCTCGTTCACGTCGTCAGACGTGAGTCCGTAATTCTCCAACCTGTACTCGTGCCGCGGCTCTTGTCGGCGCTGTTCCTCCTGAAGTGCGAGCCACTTGTGCATTGCGTCAGCGGTAGCAGGATCAAGAGGCCAGCCGAACCGTGCG
The DNA here is from genome assembly GCA_965214615.1 of Arenicellales bacterium. Taxonomy (GTDB): domain Bacteria; phylum Pseudomonadota; class Gammaproteobacteria; order Arenicellales; family JAJDZL01; genus CBDAUN01. The sequence goes on along the minus strand of OZ243952.1, from coordinate 651,995 downwards.
TAAATGCCTCTGACAACTGCCATCGGATTATCGACCAGATCGGCATAGCGGACATCCGCCCAGCGCCCTTGAAGCTGCGGCTGGGATGTCCGAAATCGCATCCCGCTGTTCAGCATTCCACTCATGAAAGCCAACTGCTCGCGGCCGACTTCGTGCGGATCACCGTGCTCTGCGGTAAATCCCCGTATCCGATCGACAATGCTGCACCATGAACCCATAACCTCGACAGGAGCGCGATGGGTTTGAATGAAGAACGCATCCGGATAGGTCTGCGCCACCACATCCAGTTCTCTGAGGTGAAAAGGCATCTTCAACAGCCATTGACGATGTCCAAGCGGTTCGCGCTTGCGCCGCTGCCAGGTAAAGTGCTGCATCACCCGCCGGTGATAGGCGTAGGAGTTGCGTGAACCAACCTCGGACAGCCAGCGGCCATAGCCCGGCGCGTGGTACGCGACCGCATATGTCCAGGCACAGAATGTCAGCCAGAAGATCCATAAGTCCTCCTCAGGCTCGTCGATGTCGACAGTGTGAATTCCGGACAGCGTATCGACGACGTTGGTCGCGCCTAGCAGTTCTTCCGCATAGGCTCGCCGGGGATCCGCCGCCGTACCTGCCACAGTGGCATACTCGCCGCCAGGCAGCACCGGCTCTATCAGTTCATAGCGCCTCAGTGACCAGAAACGGCTGTCGCGCGATAGCAGGCGCTGAAGAAAAGTTGTGCCGGATCGGTTGGCCCCGACTATGAAGACCGGATGCGTAATCCGCTCATTGTCGATCTCCGGATGCCGGGACAGTTCGCGGGCCAGTGCCGCATTGTTGCGCAATGCGCGCGTCAGCCCGTATACGATGTGACTGATCCGCGTTTTGCGAAGTCGGGCATCCGGCAGTTCCAGCGCCTCCAAAAGTTGCCGCAACCCGGCAAGCAGCCACTCGGGGTAGGCTTGCTCGAAGGATACGCCCATGCGACCGGCATACTTTTCGGCCTGCCCCATGAGACCGTCAAGGTCCAGACGGCCATGCAGGATTGGACAGGGCCATCCGGGCCGATGACGATTGATCCAGTCGTAGGAGCGCGCATGCCGGATCAGCAAGCCGGGCCAACTTATTACGTCGGGACAGTCTTCCCGAATGGCGCGATCGCTGATCGGGAGCCTGCGGCGATCCCTGTTTTCGCCAAACCAGTAAGGTGCAAAATGGTCGAGTAGCACCCAGTGGCCGCGCAGCGGCGAATCGTCGCCTAGAGCCTGGCACGAACGCCTAAAGGATGCATAGGGAACGCTTTGCCAGTAAAAGCCAAGATACGCCACCTCCAGATCTTCGTAGGGAGGCTCCGGGTCGCAGCAATGATAGATGGTGAAACGGCGGTCCGGGTTAAGCGAGATCGCCGCGCAGATTTCGCTGACCGTGTCGACCGGTTCGGCGTTGCGTTGAATGGAAAAGCCGAGCGGAACCTTTTCAACCAGAGTCGCCGCGGCAAAAAGACGCGTCGCAAGACTGTTCGCCTGCGTAAACCCCGTGCTCGAAAGCCCCATGTTGGGAAGTCGAAAAATAGCGCCAGGCATGCCTGCCGCCTGCGCGAAAAGCACGCCTTGCTCCGCCACCAGCTTGCTCCACGGGTATCCGAATACACCGAGCGGAAAGGTTTTTTTCATACATTTCAGATCCGGCGGCATCTGATCGTCGATCCGGCTGTGGCGGTACTCTTTGCCGAAGTCGCAAAAATACTCGGGAAAAATTCCCATCGTGGAACAGTAGAACAGGTGCTTGAAGCGCGTGCTCAAACAAAGCTCAAGCACGCTGCGCATCCCGAGCACGTTGGCCTCGCGGATGTCGGCATAGGACGAAACCAGATCCACATTGGCGCCAGCGTGATAGACGGCGTCGATCCGATGACACAGTCTTGCGAACACGGACTCGGTCAGTCCAAAGCGCTCAAGGGATAGGTCTCCTGGCACCACCCGCACCCGGTCTTCGCAAATCTCCTCGCGGATTTCTGTGTGCTCCAGCGTGTCGCGCAGCCGCGCGAGCCCGTGCTCTGCACTCTCGGAACGAATCAGGCAATGCACAATCAGCCGGTCGCTGCGGCGCAATAGCGCGCGCAGCAGAAAGCGACCCACGAAACCGGTGGCCCCGGTCAGCAGAACTTCTCTGAAACCATCCGGCGCCACAGCCTCGGACGGCGTCTCGCGCGCAAGCGTCGTATGAACGGCGCGCCGCAGCGCATCCACGTCCCTGAGGCACTGCGGCGGAAGGCGGCCTGTCAGAGGCTGCACCGGCCAGTCAGCCGGAGCGGGGCGCGATTCGGCCATGCGGTCTTGTACTGTCTTGCGCAATCACGACGCTCAGCCCGCTCTCGCGACACTCGGCCGCGGCGACGCGGCTGTCTCGGGAACAGGACTTCGGCGAAAAATGATCCTCGGGCTGGCTGGCAAACTCGGAGGGCCTGCGGCGATCAAGCCGCAGCGCCACCGCAGGCAAGGATCCAATCGAATCGATTTCCTCCTCCGTCTCGGCCCCCGCATCCGTAGTCTCGCCGAAGACGATGGCGTGCGCCAGCGACTGACACGAGGCTGTGGTCATCAGCTCCAGCGCACTGGCCTGAAAGTTGAACTCGCTTTGAATGAACGCCCCCAGCTCGGCTACCGCGATCGAATTCAGACCGAAGCTGGAGAAGGGGTCCTCCAGGCCGCCCTCGTCGTGGCCGCAAAGCTCGGCAACCTTGGCGGCAATCTGCGCCATGACGTCATCGATTGTCAGTTGCCCCTCGGCGCCGGATTCGAATGCATCCTGATTGCTGATCAGGCGTCCGGTGCGCATGTAGTCGGAGGAATGTGCACTCCAGATTCGACGCTTGAAAAGTGCGGTGATCAGGTGATCATCGTGATCCATCGTACGCAGTGCATAGTCAAGATTGGCGATCGCGAACTGGCTGCTCACAGGCGGCGTGCCAGCCGCCTTCATCAGACGCAGGACGCCAATATTGCGCGCAGCCATGCCCGTATCAGCGACCGCCGCCAGAACATAGGAGAGCGCCGGCAATCCCTGTTGGCGGCGGCAGGCGGCAAGGCCGTCCAAATACGCATTTGCCGCGCTGTAGTTGATCTGGCCCGGATTGCCGAAAGTTGCCGAAGTAGAAGACATCATGACAAAGTGATCGAGCGCGAGGCCGGCCGTGGCGCGATGAAGATTGAGCGCCCCCTGCGCCTTGGGAGCGAACACTCGGGCGATCGATTCCGGCGTCAAGTCCGCCAGCAGGCAGTCGTCCAGAATGCTGGCAAGATGGAACACTCCCTTGAGCGGCCGCTTCACGCCGGCAACGCAACGTCGCACATCCTCCAGATCCGCCACGTCACCTGCAACAATGTCTATCCCGACCCCCTCGCCTATATCGGCAAGTGTCGTCGAACTGCGTAACCAGGACTCGCTGCGGCGGCGTTCCCGGTCGCGGTCCATCAAGGTCAGGTGGCGGGCACCAATCGTCACCAGGTACGGAAGGAGCCTGTGACCGATCCCGCCCAGACCGCCGGTGACAAGATACGTTGCCTCCGGATCAAGCAGCGGGCGCCGATCGTCAATCGGAAAAGTCGCAGGCACCGACGGCGTCTTGAGCACCAGTTTTCCCTGATGCTGTCCCGATATCATGAGCCGCAGAGCTTTCGCGTAGTCGCCGTAGGTAAAGACTGTCACCTCAAGAGGCGGCACCACGCCGCGGGCGAGCAAGTCGAGACAGGTCTCCGAAATTTCGCGCGTGAGGATCGGATCGTCAACCGTCAGTCGGTCTAGATCGAGTGCCGCGAAGCGCAGGTTCCTGCGAAACACGCGCAGACTCAGAGCGCTGTCGGCATAGATGTCGATCTTTCCGATCTCGCAATGCCAGCCGCCTGCCCGCAAGGCCTCGAGGCAAAGCGCGACGTGACGGCCGGCCAGAGAGTTCAGCACGACATCGACGCCCTGTCCGCCGGTCGCTTTCATCAAATCCGCATGCCATTCCTCGCTGTGGGAGTCAAATGCCGCCTGGACTCCGAGTTCGAGTAGTTGGCTGCGCTTTTTCGCGCTGCCTGCAGTCGCGTAGATCTGCGCGCCCGCGTTTCTCGCGAGCGCGACGGCGGCCTGCCCGACGCCGCCCATAGCGGAGTGAATGAGAACGCGCTGCCCCTTGCGCAGCCGAGCCAGGTGGATCAGTGCATAATAGGCGGTGACGTAGACCGAAAGCGACGATGCGGCCTCCTCCATGCTCAGATTCCCGGGCTTGCGGAAGACACGGTGGCAACCGACCACCGAACGATTGGCAATACTCCCGCCGTCAACGAAAACCACTTCGTCGCCGGGCTCGAGCCCGACCACCGACGTGCCGATGCGGCGCACCACTCCGCTCGCCTCCATGCCGACCTCCTGACCGAACGCTGAACGCTCGTAGGCCGATGAAGGCAGCAGCCCCAGGGTCACCATGACATCGCGGAAGTTAAGCGCCGCCGCCGTAACGTCAATCTCCACATGGCGCGGTCCCACAGGCGGCGGGTCGTAGGTCTTCATCCGCAGACCGCTGATCTGTCCCGCCTTGTCCACGAACAGCCGATAGGGCGTATCATCGCCTTCAGGCAAGTACGGATACTCATCGCGGTTGCTCACCACCCGCGGCACCCACACCCGGCCATCGCGCACCGCCATCTCGCGTTCGCGAAGGTCGCCGCGTGCGAGCCATGCGAGAGTCTTCAGATCACCGGCGTCGCTCAAGTCCACCAACCGGAATTCGAACCCAGCCTCCTCGACAACCTCCAGCGCCATGGTGCGCACCGCCCCCCAAAGCGCGCTCCCGCGCGCGTCCTCGGCATCGAAAACTGCCTTGCGGGTGACCACGGTGACGCGGCACCGGTTCGCGGCATGTTCAATCCTGTAGGGAGCCAGCGACTGAATCAGGGAGACGAATTGGCAGACCGCCCTCTCACCGGTCGGATCTTCCGCATCCCAGCCACAGAAATAATCAATCGCCTGCAATTGCGCTGCGTCGGGGTGCGCCTCGGGCTCGAAGGGGCGGTCCGACACCAAGGTCTCGCAAGGAATCGAATGAACCGCCGAATTGTCATCAAGCAAGGCTGCCCAGTCTCGCGCCAGGCTCTGCGACTCCCCAAGCACCCAGCGCGGGCCCGTCGGCAACGACTCGCCCGCCTCGTCCATGCTCAATGAAGGCGCTTGCAGCAGAGTCGTCCGCCGACCCGCACGCAACACATTCCAGCCCGCGCCGGCTCTTATGGCTGCGCCATCTTCGTGACAGACCAGCGCCAATCCTCCAGCGACTGTGACCTCTCGCCAGAACTGCCAGTCGTCGGCTGTGAAATCATCCCCGTCGCCGTGGAGAAACACAACCTGTACCGCACACCGTCGCAACAGTCCCTGATCAAGCGCGCAGGTCTGGCGCGCGGCCGGAACAAGGCAGTCAAAGCGCAGCGGGGCATCTTGCCCGTGGAAAGCATCAAAACATGCCTGCGCGGTTTCCTCGTCGTCGGCGATGAGCCAAAACTCGCTTAGCCCCTGCTCACTGGACAGATGATCGATACAGCTTTGGAGCACGGTCTGCTCCGGCTCCCTGGATCCTGCAAACTCCAGGGCGTGACAGATCTGCGCGTCGCCGCAATCGCCGCGCTCGAGCGCCGCGAGCAGGACGCTGGGATCGATCTCCCCATCGGGCAGCCGCTCGGCAATCGTGCCGCCATCGGCCAGCAACTTGGGCTGCCAGACGATGCGATGCTTGCTGCGACGCTTGTCTGCCCGATTGGGGTACGAAATGAAAGAGATGTATTTCTCGACATGGAGGCTGAGGGCGCCGGTCGCATCATCATAGAAGTTCACCCGGCCTGAAACCCATTCGCCGTTGGGAACGTCAAACTGACCCTTGTCGTCGACTTCGTACCGCTTGCCGCCCGGATAGGTCAGCTGACACACCAGGCGCGGTACTGTCGGGGCGCCCAGGAAGGTTACATTTTCCACCCGCAAGGGTATGGCAAAGCGATCCGCGCCGAGCATCAGATCGTAGAGAAAAGACTGCAGGCCGCCATCGACCAGCGGCGGGAAAAAAACATAGCCTTCGCCTCTTGCGTCCATCCACAGCGCTTCGTCAACCCCGACATCCAGCAACAGGCAGCCGGTGTCGCGTTCGCGCCTGAGCTTGCGAATGTTTCGAAAGTGGGGGCCGTACTGGTAGGTATCTCCGAGAACCACCTCGAAACGTTCATAGAGCTCGTCGTCGGCACCATAGGCAAGAGCCTCGTAGCGCGAGACGTCGATATCCGCAAACGTGTCAGGCGCATCAATCGCAGGCCGGGCGTCGAGCAGGCGTACTTTTCCGCGGCAATGCAGCTCGCTCTTCGGATTGATGTCATATGGCAGCGTCGAAATCCGGAACGTGTATTCTCCTGACGCATTAGAGACCGGAAATAAGGCTGTCTGAAGCCTGACGGGCGCTTTCGGAATGGGGCACGGCTGCAGGAACTCAAGCACGTCGATATGGACCGGGACACCGCCGAGGGCTTGGAGAATCAGCTCGATATACCCGGCAGCCGGCATAATCGATGCATGATGAACGCGGTGCTCGGCCAGCCAGGGGAACGCTGCTTCCGACAATCGGGATTCAAATAGAAGATGGTCGCTGGGAATCCGATGGCCGACCAGCGGGCCGTGCGCGTATTCGCCCTGGCCCAGGAAGAATTCGTCGTCCAGCCGGTTGTCGACAGTCGTGCGCTCGTCTCTCGGATGGCCAGGCAATAGGTGGACAATGGGCTCGGGCCGAGGATACTGAGCGGCAAAATCCAGCGTCACGCCTGCCCTGAACAAGGCGCCTAGCGCTTCAAGGAAGGCCGTACATGCATCGGCATCCCTCTTGAATGTCGATATCACGGCGGGCGGCGGCGCGATGCCTTCCACGCACTGGGCGACGATGGGCACAAGCGCAGAATGCGGCGATATTTCAAGCACCACGTCGGGCCGGTAGTCGCGCTTGATGGTCTCCATCGCCGCGGCGAATCGGACCGGCTGGCGGATGTTCGACCACCAGTAGGCGCTGTCCAGCCGCTGACTCTCGACTCCTGTGACCGACGAAATAAAGGGCACATCGGCATCGAAGGCGCGAGCATCGAGAAAGGCCAGCGCATCAAGAACGTCGTCCTCGATCGCGTCCATCACCCGGGAATGAAATGCGATATTGCCCGGAATCAGCCGGTGTTGAAAGTTGCGTCGGTCCAACTCGTCAATCACAGGCCGCAGATCGTCCTCGCGACCGCAGACAACCGTATTGGCCGAAGAATTTTCGCAGGCGATTTCGACTTCGACCGGCCGGCGGCCATCGACTCGGAAGACAATTCCAAGGAAGTCCAGCAGGTCCTCTACGCCGGGGCGATCGAGACCGATCGTCAGCATGCGTCCGGACCCCGCTACCCGCTTCTGCAAGGTGGCGCGGCGGTACACCAGGCGCGTCGCGGTAGCAAGCGAGAGCGCACCCGAAGCATAGGCCGCAGCAACTTCGCCCGAACTGTGGCCTACAACGCAGTCAGGATACACGCCCCACGTCTTGAACAGCTCCACCAGCGCGCACTGGATCATGAAGATAGCGGGCTGCGCGAGTTCAACCTTGTCGAGTTCTTCTTGCGGCGCCTCAAAGCAGGCATCGCGCAACGAGGTGTCCGCATGCTCTCTCCAGTGCCGCTCAATGGCGTCGACGGCACGGCGAAAGACAGGATGAGCCTGGTAGAGATCGCGCCCGCAGCCCGACCACTGCGTCCCTTGCCCGGAGAACACCATGACCAGGCGCCGCTCGCCCTGTTCCGCGGTGCCGATGGGAGCGCCGCTTTGCGCAAACCCGTCCAGCGCATCGGCCAGATCAGGCAGACTGCGTGCGGCGAACGCTGTTCTCGCGGCGAAATGGGTACGCCGGCGGCTGAAGTTTCCTGCGAGCGCATACAGGTCCGGCGGCTGCGCGTCCAGAGTCTCGCGCAAGCGCTGTGCGCTTTCCACAAGCGCATCGGGGGTACGTGCCGAGAGCGGAATCATGAAGCCCGCGTCAGGCGCCACAGGCACTGACCAGAGCCGGGGACGCGACGGCCGGTACTCGCGTACCACGCAGTGCCCGTTCGCGCCGCCGAAGCCGAACGAATTGATGCCCATCACGACCGGATGTTCGGGAAACGGCTCGCATTCGGTCTGCACCCGCATCGGGCACGACTCAAAGTCGATCTTCGGATTCGGCACCTGAAAGCTCTTCGACGTGGGTGCGAAGATTCGCCGGCGCATCATCAGGACGACCTTTAGCAACGAACAGTGAAAGGCAGCGGCCTCCATGTGTCCGACATTGCTCTTGACGCTTGAAACCCGCAACGGGACTTCGCGCTCGAAACCGCCGAACGCCTCCGAGATGGCGTTGCCCTCAATGGGGTCGCCGACCGCGGTTCCGGTAGCATGCGCCTCGATGTAATCGACCTCCCATGGCTTGCAGCCGGCGCGGGCCGCAGCCTCGCGCATTACCAGAGACTGGGAATGGCGCGTCGGCGCGCTGATGAACCGTCCTGGTGCAAGCCCCTCAGTACCGTCAGCTGTACCCGCCGCGTTCACCGCCGTCGCCTCGATCACCGCGTAGATCGGGTCTCCGTCGCGTTCGGCGGCGGCCAAAGGCTTGATAGCAAAGACGAACGATCCCTCCGAGCGCATGTAGCCGTTGGCTTGCGCATCGAAAGAGTGGCAGATGCCGTCGGGACTGATGACTCCCATAAGATTGAAGCCGCTGCTGATTCTGGCACTGCCGAGATATGTCACAGCGCCGACGAGCGCCTGATCGCAATCGCCGCATGCGAGCGCGTTGATCGCCGCATGCAGGGCAGTCAGGCCAGCCGAGCAAGCCGTACAGTACGTCGCCGACGGCCCCATAAGATTGAAGTGATAGGAAATTCGATTGGCCAGCATGGCAAGACTGATTCCGGACACCGAATATTCGGTCACACCATGCTGCGGGCGCCAGTTGGACACGGCTGGAACCTGCGAGCCGATAAAGACTCCGGTCGGACTGTTGCGCAGCCAATGAAGGTCCCAGCCGACATGCTCGATCGCTTCCCACGCGCAATTGAGCAGCAACCTTACCTGCGGCTCGGTCTGCCTCAATTCGTTGTGGGACAGGCCGAAGAATGCGCGGTCGAACAGCAGTTCGGTGTCGTCGCGAATCAGGCCCTCGTAAGGGCTCGCAAACCGGCCCGGCCCCGAAAATTCGCCGATCGGAAGATAGCCTTTTCCGTAGCGGTCGGTGATCGGCTCCTGGACAATCTCACGCTCGGTCATCAAGGTCCAGAAATCGGCATCCGAACAAATGCCGCCAGGCATCCGGTAGCTGTATCCGACAATTGCGACGCCGCTGTCCATATTCGGCAAAGTAGATGCGCGTTTTCCCATTACACAAGCAATATTGGTTCTCTGCGCCATGCGCAAAAGAGGAATTCCGATAGAATAAGCTTAAGATTTATTATTTCACTGAAAAAACCTTTTGTCAAGTTTACGCATGCGACAAGAATCAATTCTTCATTTTCCGTCACTTAGCGATGCCTTGGCTGACCTGTGACATCCGTATTGCATGCTGTGAAACCGAAGCGGTCGCGATACGCATATGCACCAGCCGGTTCCGAGGACGCGGAGGCTGGCCCGCATCTGCCCGCGTCTGCGCGGAAGATGCGGGCGGCAGGGCTTCCCGGACATAGTACGCGAGGCGGTGCCGCATTGCACGGGCGCAATCCGGCCCAAGTGCCTCCGGAGCGAATTCACCGCGCCAAGTCAGGCATCGCCGCGGCGCCTGATGATCTGCACGACACGTACAGTCATCACCGATTCGTCCCGATGATTGAGGGTATCGCACGATAGTTCGACATATCCGCGGTCGGTGCGCGTCCTAGAGTCCCTCACACCTGTCACGTGCGCCACCATGCGCAGCGTATCCCCGGGACGAACAGGCCGCTTCCAGCGCAGTTCGTCAATGCCGGGCGATCCCATTCCATTGCACAAGGTTCCTTCCTGAAGCAGCATGCGAAATGTCAGCGCCAGAGTTTGAAAGCCGCTTGCAATGAGGCCGCCGTACTGCGACTCCTTCGCCTGTTCGGCATCAACGTGAAACGGCTGCGGATCGTACTGCAGCGCGAAGTGAACGATTTCACCCTCGGTAAACGTCACACCCAGCCCATAGATTTTCTGACCGACTTGGAAATCTTCGAAATACATGGCTTGCAGCTTGCATCAATTGCCCGATGCCGCTCCAAAATAGCGTGCGATTGTGGTTCTGGAGCGATCATAAAAATAGTGCATTTGCGTTTCAGCGTAGCGGTACTCGGACCCGACAGGACAACTGAGCCGCGCGAGACACTGACGTGCGCAGATCGATTCCTCGCCCAGCCGGAAACGGGAGCACGTTTCAAGGGCGAACGAGCCGACATCCCCTACTGCGCCGGAAGGGCAAGCCGTCCGGCACGGCTTTTCCCTGCACGAATCGCACGGCGATTCCTGCTCGGAGCGAACCGTAGGCTCCAGCCTGGCCTCAACCAGCAGTACTGCGCGATATGCGAACCAAAGACCGAAGACCGGATGAATCCCAAGGCCGATCGGCGAAACATGGCTCCAGCCTGCGCGCTTTCCAAGTTCCGTCAAAGAAATGAGGTACATCGACGGATAAAGGAGAATCGCCTTGGTCTTCAAATGGTCTCGCGCATAAGCGGTCGCCACATTGGCGCTGAAATCGTCAACCGGGTCGGTGCCGCTGATGCCGTGACGCTCAAGGGCATGCCACATCGGGCTGCCGCCGTTTCCCAGTAGAATTACGCTATGGTATTTATTCAGTTCCGATTCAGGCATGGCGGGCTTGAGAATATCCTTGACCTGCCCTGTATCAAACACAAATTTCATATTGATTCCGCTGGAGTGCAGAAACTCCAGCCCGGCATCAATTGGGCCAAACTGCTTTGACATATGCTCATATTCCGGTGTTCGACACGCTGCGCATCGCATCGTGCATCGCTGACGCCATTTATTTACAGAAGCGGCGCGGTGCCGCTGGCCTATCATTGTATTCAATCGTTCGGAGTTTTCTGTGACGATTGAAGTCATCGGACATCGCGGCGCCAGAGGCATGTCTCCTGAATTGACGCTGCAAGGGTTCTCCAAGGCGCTGGATATCGGCGTCGACAGCATCGAGCTCGATGTCGGGATCAGCGCCGACCGCGTCGCCATGGCGTATCACGACTACCGCCTCAACCCGGACATAACGCGCGACCGGCACGGACAATGGATCACTGCACCCGGACCGCGGCTCAGGGATCTGACATCGGACGAACTGCGATCGTTCGATGTCGGTAGAATCAGGCCGGATTCTGCCTATGCGCGGCAATTCGCCGGCCAGGTTCCATCCGATTGCGCCCGGATTCCGCGGCTAAGGGATGTGGTTGCGCTGCTTCGCGCAAGAAATTTCGGCGGCACTGTCTATATCGAGGCAAAAAGCTGCGCCGAACACCCTGGCCTTACCATCGGCCGAGAAGAATTCGCAGAAACGCTCGCCGGTGAAATTCGCGAATTGGATATTGCAGACAGCGCGGTTGTCGAATCGTTCGACTGGGCGGTGCTGAACCGGATACGCATTCTGGACCCGCAAATCGCAATCGCGCCAATCACATCGATGCAGCCGGGCATCGACAACATCGGCCCTTGTGCAGGCGGACTGTGGACCGGCGGGCCCATTTTGACAGACTCCAGCCATTCGATAGCGCAGCTGGCGCAAGCCTGCGGCGGCGAAGCATGGTGCAGCGATCACCGTGATCTGACGCGCTGGCAGGTGCAGGAAGCCGAACGCGAGAATCTGAAAGTGATTGCCTGGACCGTGAACCGGCCGCACGACATCAGCCGAATGATCAGTATTGGCGTGTCGGGAATCGTGACGGATTATCCGGACCGGGTGCTCAGAGCGCTGAACCGGGAAATTCCAGGTCGCCGCAGTTGATTCGCTGCACGATGAACTCGCAGATTTGCCCGTAGTCGTTCAAGTCCAGCGTGACGACGTCGACATCGACAGAATCGGGACAGTCCGTTGCCACGGCAATCACATGTCTGTCGCTGCGCGAAAGCAGCGGACCGCGGCGCCCTGAGCGATACACTTCAATCTTGGGAAACGGCTCGTCCTTGAATCCTTCGACGATGATCAGGTCCAGCTGCTGGTCCGCATAGTGCCCTAGCAAGTCGCGCAGCCTGGGCTCGGCCTGCTCGCCGGAGCGTTCCTTGATCCAGGCGACCCGGGACTTCGAAGCGATCAGCACCTGCTCGGCACCTGCCTTGCGGAACTCGTAGCTGTCCTTTCCCGGCGTGTCGATCAGAAAATTGTGATGAGCGTGCTTGATGACGCCAATGCGCAGGCCCCGATTCAGCAGCAGCGGGATTATCCCGCTCAGCAGCGTAGTTTTGCCGGTGCCGCTGTATGCCGCAAAGCCGATTACCGCCGCCTGCCTAGTCGTCATTGCTGCGAATCCTGCGTTGCGCACGTCCGTGCTCCTGCGGGGTGTTGATGTTCTCGAACAAATTCGGCGTTTCGGAAAAATCGGCGAGGCGGTACCTCAAGCGGGTGAACCAGCGATCGATCTTTCGCTCTCCTGCCGCGAGAAATTCTTCAATGCTCGAAACCAGGTCGCAACGCGCCATCATGAACGTCGGCTGCCACCGGCGCCCGTCGCCAGCCACAACGACATCGATTTCCGCGCTGTCGATTGCAGACATTCTCGCAACGTAGTCGTGCGATACCGACGGGCAATCGCAGGGCGCGCTGATAATCCATGGAGTGTGCGCTGCTCGCATGGCACTGGCAAAGCCGGCGAGCGGACCCAGATAGCCGGGCAGCGAGTCTTCGACTGTCCGGACGCCGAAGTTGCGGTACGCGCTCAGATTTCGATTCGCGCTGACCACGACTTCCGCAACCTGGGGGCGCAGCGCATCGATCACTATCTGACACATCGGGATTCCATCAATTTCAATCAGCCCCTTGTCCTGACCACCCATCCTGGTGGCGCGCCCGCCGGCAAGAACGACTGCGGTCACGCAGCTCCTGTCTATTTTTTCCGCTGATGCCGGCATGGGTCGATACTCGTCTAGACGTGAGCGCAATCGTCGGTAGAAACTATCCGTCCGCGCTGGATTTCCATTATCCGATGGAATGCCACATCCGGCGAACTTTCGTGCATCGCCAGATACACCGCAATCCCCTCGCCGACCAGAGTGTTGATCAGCTTGAACGTCTGATCCCTTGCACCCCGGTCCATGCCCGCTGTCGGCTCGTCGAGCAGCAGCAGCTCGGGCGACACGATGCGCGCGCGGGTCAGGGCGACTCTTTGGCGCTCGCCGCCCGAAAGCTCTCGCGCATTTCGCCTGGCGAGACTCGAAAGCCCGGACCAATCCAGCGCCTCGGCAACCTTTCGCGAAGCCGCCTTCCTGGAAACGCCCCGCACCGTCAAGCCGTAGAACAGATTCTCAGTCACCGTTCGATCAAACAGATAGGGCGTCTGATGCAGATACACCACATTCTTTCTAAATCTGCGGTAGGCCGAACGCCAGTTTGTGGGCGCTCCGTCGGTCGTCACAACCGCAGCATCCGGCGCAATCAATCCGGCGCAGATTTTCAAAAGCGTACTCTTTCCCGCACCGTTGCTGCCGCGAAGCATCACGCACTCGGCACGAAAGATTTCGAGCCGATCGACATCGATGGCCATTGTGCTGTTCATGCGCTTGCGCACGCTGCGAAATTCGACGAGACGCTGCCCTGAGCTCATAGTCACGCTCCCTGCCGTCAGTATCCGATTCGATCGCGGCCGCGAAAAGCGGCTACTGTGAAATTCAGCGCCAGCGCAAGGGTGATCAGCACGACGCCGAGCGCGATCCCTTGCTCGAAATGCCCTTTCGACGTTTCAAGGGCGATCGCTGTTGGAATATTGCGCGTGTAATGCAGAATATTGCCGCCCACCATAATCGAGCACCCGACTTCGGAAATGATCCGCCCGAATGCGGTCACTATGGCGGCGATCAGGCCGAAGCGTACCTCGCGCATGATCGTCAGCATCGCGCGAACCGGGCCCGCTCCCAGAGTCCGCGCGGTCTCCCAGGCGTCGCGGCTGATCGCGCGAAACGTCACATGAGCCATCGCGACAAGGATCGGAAATGCGAGAATCATCTGCCCGACCACCATGGCGCTCTGGGTAAAGAGCAGCCTCCAGCCTCCGAACACGCCTTTGCTGTAGAGCAACATGTACAGCACGAGACCTACCACTACCGCCGGCAGTGCGACCATGGTATTGGCTACCGTTATCAACGCCCGACGCCCGGGAAAGTTTGCAAACGCCAGAACGAACGCGAGCGCAAGCGCAACAGGAACGATGTACGCCATGGCACGGAATGACACAGAGAACGATATCCAGACAATTCCCCAGATATCGGGGTCGCCCGACGCCAGCAGGCCCAGCGCGTTCAAAGTGGCATCAATCAATTCGCTCATCTGACAGACTCGGCAATTTCATGCGACCTGGCGCGCTGGCCATGCGTAATGCAATCGCTGCGCCAATCTGCGCGCGGTGCCTGGCACTGCTTGCATCGCAGCCGTGGCGGCATCTGCGGGTCGCGGTCAATTCAGGGGATAAAACAGCTGTTCTCCATTCACCTTGTATGCGGCAATCATCTTTTTCGCCTGCTCAGAGGAAATCCAGGCGATGAACTTTTTCGCAAGCGCCGCATTGACGTGCTCATGAACGGCGGAATTGACGGCCATGACTCCGTAGACGTTCCTGCCGTCGACAGAGCCCTCGACATGAACCGGAAGCGACAATTGCTCTCGCATAAACAGCCACGTGGCCTTGTCCGTCAACGCATATGCGCCCAGTTCATCGGCTATCTGCAAAGTGCGGCCCATGCCCTGGCCGACTTCGCGGTACCAGCCGACTTGCGGGAACACCCCGCTTTCACCCCAGATCTGCAATTCCTTCTTGTGGGTTCCCGAATCGTCTCCTCGGCTGACAAAGATCGACTGTGATTCGCGGATTTTCCTGAAAGCCTGCGCCAGGCTGCTCATGCCCCCAATTCCGGCCGGGTCGTCCCGCGGCCCTACGATTACAAATTCGTTATACATGATTTCGCGGCGATTGACGGCAAACCCCTGACGGACCAGCTTAAGTTCAGCCTCCTTGGCGTGCACCAGCACCACGTCTACATCGCCGTTTACTGCGTGCTGAAGAGCCCTGCCGGTACCGACCGCGACCGTGCGCACCTTGGCATCGGCGGATTGTTCAAACACGGGCACCAGCACTTCGATCAGCCCGGAATTGTCCGTGCTGGTCGTGGTTGCAAGGCGCAGAATTTCAGATGCGCCGCTTGTGGCATGCGGGCCTAGCGCAATCAGTGCGATCAGCGCCAGCCTGGACCAAAAAAGGTCAAACGCCGAGCATCTTGCAGTCATGGGGCCACCTGGCATGCGCTTGGTTCGATGGT
The DNA here is from genome assembly GCA_965214615.1 of Arenicellales bacterium. Classification (GTDB taxonomy): domain Bacteria; phylum Pseudomonadota; class Gammaproteobacteria; order Arenicellales; family JAJDZL01; genus CBDAUN01. Next base: position 636,470 of record OZ243952.1, on the reverse strand, counting down.
GATGAATTGAACAACTCCCGGTCTGACGATTTGCAATTTGCACTGCGCCGGCGAACCGGCAACAGCCATTCCCGCCCAAGGCGCACCGGGCGCCATCGGGCACGCGCTGCATCCGGCAGCCGGCGGCTGTTTCTCATTGCCCGACAATTGTACAGGCGAATGGCGGATGAGTGCCACAGCAGGGCACCGGCGCAAGCGCGCAAGCATCAGGCGATTCGGCCCGTTGCGGATGCGCGCTCAAGGTCTTGCCGGGCTTTCGGCCGAAAGCAGGGACGAAATAAAATTTCATACCGCGGTGCAAAAAGTTTTGTATTATTACATGCGCTGAACGAATTGGTTGAAATTGCCGGTCGAATGAGCCGGCATTTGTTTGAGTTCAGCATACAGCTATTTGATTTATTTAATTTCTCCCGATACATTCCGGCAATTGCCACTATGTTCGAGTTGACGCGCGGCGCCCGGTGTGCGAGTATGAGGAGTTCGTTGCCAAAGGGAGCGAACCGGATACCTGCCACTCAGGCGATCGTTGCCGTGATCGGCACCGCATTGTTTGCCGTGCTGTTCGACGCAAATGCGGCGTATTCCGCGTTTTTGGGAGGAGTGGCGTGCATCGCGCCAAGCGCCTACGCGGTCTGGCGCGTATTTGGCTCGGGAAGAGGCGCAACAGCATCGGGAATGCGCACATTCGGCTTGATGATTCGGGCCGAGTTTGCAAAATTCGTATTGACCGGGGCCATTTTTGCAGCCATCTTCTGGCTTGTGCCGCAGATTAATCCGTTTGCAATGTTTACAGTATTCGTCGTCGCCCTGTTTGCCGGCTGGATTGAAGCCGGCCTGCGGCTCAACGCATAAATTACATTCAGATCCATCCCATCAGTCTCACATCGATTTGAATCATGGCATCCGGCACGCTGACATCTTCCGGCTACATCAAGCACCATCTGCAGAACCTGACATTCGGCAATCATCCGGAAAACGGCTGGTCGATTGCCCATAGTGCCGCCGAGGCCAGCGAGATGGGGTTCTGGGCGATTCATCTTGACAGCATGTTCTGGTCCATTTTTCTCGGCGCACTGTTCCTCGCGGTCTTTCGCGGTGTCGCTGTGCGCATGACCGCCGGCGTGCCTGGCGGCCTGCAGAATTTCATCGAATGGATTGTCGACTTCATCGAGGACAATGTACGCGGATCTTTTTCCGGCAAGAACGATCTGATTGCGCCGCTCGCCCTGACACTGTTTGTCTGGGTGCTGCTGATGAATCTGATGGATCTTGTCCCGGTCGACTGGATTCCCGAAGCGGCCAAGCTGCTCGGAATCGAATACATGAAAGTCGTTCCGACCACCGACCCGAACATCACGTTTTCGCTGGCGCTGTCGGTGTTCGTGCTGATGATCTACTACAGCATCAAGGTCAAGGGGATCGGCGGATTCGTCGGCGAACTGACACTGCAGCCTTTCGGCAAATGGATGATTCCTGTCAATTTTTTTCTGGAAGGGATCAGCCTGCTTGCGAAGCCGCTTTCGCATGCACTTCGGCTTTTCGGCAATCTGTACGCCGGAGAAATGATCTTCATTCTAATCGCACTGCTGTTCAGCACAAGCTTTACGCTCGCCATAGCCGGCGGCGTTCTGCAATGGGCGTGGGCGGTGTTTCATATACTTATTGTCTTGCTGCAAGCGTTCATATTCATGGTGCTGACAATCGTCTACCTTGACATGGCGCATCACAAGCACTGATTTTTTGATAATTCGCAAGGGTTTGCTTTTTTCTCGGAGATAACACTATGGAAGCAGCGTTGTACTTTATCGCCGGCGCCGTACTGCTCGGCATGGGCGCAGTTGGAGCCGCGGTAGGCATCGGAATTCTGGCCGCACGATTCATTGAAGGAATTGCCCGCCAGCCCGAATTACTGCCGATGCTGAGGGTTCAGTTTTTCATCATGATGGGACTGGTAGACGCCGTGCCCATGATCGGTGTCGGTATCGCGTTCTACATCCTGTTCGCCGTGGCGTGACGCTTTTAGCGTCGCGTATCGCGGTAGGAACATTATTCATCGGCAAAGGGCAATGTCATGAATATTAATTTGACGCTGCTGGGTCAGACGATCACGTTCGTGATTTTCGTCTGGTTCTGCATGAAGTTTATCTGGCCGCCGATCATGACGGCCCTGGAAGGACGGCGCAAGACCATTGCGGACGGACTCGCGGCTGCCGAGGAAGGCCAGCGCGAGCGCGAGCAAAGCGGGCAGGACGCTCAGCGCATTGTCGATCAGGCCAAGGCGCAGGCGCAGGAGATTATCGCCCGTGCGGAAAAGCGCGGCACCGAAGTCGTCAACGAGGCGAAAGAGGATGCGCGGGCCGAAGGCGAGCGGATCCTGGTTGCTGCGCGCGGCGAGATTGAAATGGAATCCAACCGGGCCAGAGAGGAGTTGCGCACTCAGGTCGCCGAACTTGCGGTCGCCGGCGCACGCCAGATTCTGGCCAAGGAAATCGACGCAGGCAGCCACGAGCAAATGCTCGCCGACCTTGCGGACAACCTTAGAACCTGAAGCGTCCGCGCATCATGGCTCAGCTTTCCAACATCGCCCGGCCCTATGCGCAGGCGGTCTTTGATCTGGCGCAAGAGTCCGGGAATCTGGAATCCTGGTCGCAGACTCTGGCGCTTGTCAGCGACATTGTCAGCGACAGGCAGGTGAGCGCCGTCATCGGCGATCCGCGAATCGCGCGGGACGTGACGCTTGAACTGGTGCTCGACATCGGCGGCGACGCCCTTGACGAGCAGGCGCGCAATCTGGTGCGCATTCTTACGCACTACCGGCGGCTGTCGGCTGCGCCGACGGTCGCCGCCCAGTACGAGACGCTACGGGCGCAAGCCGAAGGCATTATCGAAGCACAGCTCGAGTCGGCCTGGCCGATGAGCGACGACCATGAGAGGATTGTCACCGAAGCGCTGGAAAGCCGGCTGGGACGTAAAATCCGGCTGCACTGCAGCGTGAACGAGGAATTAATCGGCGGAGTCATTGTCAAGGCCGGCGACTGGGTCATAGACGGCTCGGTGCGTGCCCGGATCAACAAGCTCGCCAGCGCACTCGGCGTGTGAGCGAATGTGCAGGAATTCACACATCTGGATAAGTGCCATCACTGAAATTTGAGGGATATCTGAAATGGCAATGCAACTGAACCCGTCTGAAATTAGTGAACTGATCAAAGCGAGGATCGCCGATTTCGACGCTTCGGCGCAGGCGCGCAGCGAAGGAACCGTAGTACTGCTGACCGACGGAATTGTCCGCATTCACGGTCTCGCAGACGCGCTGCAAGGCGAAATGCTGGAGTTTCCGGGAGACACCTACGGACTGGCACTCAACCTTGAACGTGACTCGGTCGGCGCGGTGATCCTCGGCGACTACGAGCATATCACCGAAGGCGATACGGTGCGATGCACCGGCCGAATTCTCGAAGTCCCGGTCGGCGAAGGTCTGCTCGGGCGGGTGGTCGACGCCCTCGGGCAGCCGATTGACGGCAAGGGGCCGATCGAGGCAGCCGGCACCGAGCCGATTGAAAAGGTCGCGCCCGGCGTCATCGCGCGCCAGTCGGTTTCGCAGCCGGTGCAGACCGGGCTGAAGTCGATCGACTCGATGGTGCCAGTCGGCCGCGGCCAGCGCGAACTGATCATCGGCGACCGCCAGACCGGCAAGACAGCCGTAGCCATCGACACCATCATCAATCAAAAGGACACCGGCATCAAGTGCATCTACGTTGCCGTAGGACAAAAGTTCTCGAGCATTGCAAACGTCGTGCGCAAGCTTGAAGAGCATGGCGCAATGGACCACACGATCGTGGTGTCCGCCTCGGCCGCGGAAAGCGCGGCGATGCAGTATATCGCCCCGTATTCGGGATGCACCATGGGCGAGTACTTCCGCGATACCGGACAGGATGCGCTGGTCATCTACGATGACTTGACGAAGCAGGCCTGGGCGTATCGGCAGGTTTCGCTGCTGCTGCGGCGACCGCCGGGGCGCGAAGCCTATCCGGGCGACGTATTCTATCTGCACTCGCGACTGCTCGAGCGCGCAGCGCGGATCAATGCCGACTACGTCGAGTCGATCACCGAAGGCAAGGTCAAGGGCAAGACCGGCTCGCTGACCGCTCTGCCGATTATCGAAACCCAGGCAGGCGACGTATCCGCATTCGTTCCGACCAACGTGATCTCGATCACGGACGGGCAGATCTATCTGGAAAGCGATTTGTTCAACGCCAATATTCGGCCCGCAATCAATGCCGGGCTATCGGTATCGCGCGTCGGCGGCGCCGCCCAGACTCCGATCATCAAGAAGCTCGGAGGCGGCATCCGTCTCGCCTTGGCGCAGTATCGCGAACTGGCTGCGTTTTCGCAATTCGCATCCGATTTGGACGAAACCACGCGCAAGCAACTCGAACGCGGTCAGCGGGTTACTGAAGTTATGAAGCAGCCGCAGTATTCGCCACTTTCAGTCTGCGAAATGGCGTTTGCACTGTATGCCGCCAACGAAGGCTATCTCGACTCGGTCGAGGTCGGCAAGGTGGTGGGGTTCGAAAATGCGCTGCAGGATTACATGCGCTCGAATTATGCGGAACTGATCGACGAAGTGAACGCCAATCCGGTGTTCGATGACGGTACGGCTGAAAAGTTCAAGGCTGCGATGGACGACTTTGTCCAGAACGGGGCCTATTGACCGGCGAAGACCTGATTCTGGCGGCACGTTGACAACCTGGTACTGATTCGATGTCTGGAACGAAAGAAATCCGAACAAAGATCCGAAGCATTCAGAACACGCAGAAGATTACTTCGGCGATGGAAATGGTTGCCGCGAGCAAGATGCGCCGCGCTCAGGACCGCATGAATGCCGCGCGGCCATATGCCGATACCATCCGCACCGTGATGGAGCATGTCGCGCATGCGCACCTTGAATACAAGCACCCCTACACCGTAGAACGCGACATCAAGGCAGTCGGATACATCGTCATCAGTTCGGACAGAGGTCTTTGCGGCGGCTTGAACATCAATCTGTTCCGCTCTGCGCTCGAGTCCCTGTCGCAGTGGAGCGAGCAGGACATTCCTGTGCAATTCGGCATAATTGGCGTCAAAGGCGCCGGATTTTTCCGAAGGCTCGGAGGCGACGTGCTAAGTCAGGCGACGCATCTGGGCGATGCGCCGCAGCTCGCCGAACTGATCGGAGCGATCGGCGTCATGCTTGATGCCTACCGGGAAGAAAGAATCGACCGGCTCTACATCGCGAGCAACCGCTTTGTCAACACGATGACGCAGGCACCGACAATCGAGCAGCTGCTGCCGATCCATGCGCCGGAGCCCAAGGAGCATCTCGCGCATCACTGGGATTATCTGTACGAGCCGGAATCCAAGGAGGTGATCGACACGCTGATGACCCGCTACGTGGAATCTCTGGTCTACCGCAGCGTGGTGGAAAACATCGCCTGCGAGCAATCGGCGCGAATGGTGGCAATGAAGGCCGCTTCGGACAACGCGGGCAACCTGATCGACGAACTGAAGCTGATCTACAACAAGGCGCGTCAAGCGGCGATTACCCAGGAAATATCCGAAATTGTCGGCGGCGCGGCAGCAGTCTAGGCCGTACATCGGACGAACAGATTAATTTGAAACACAATAGGATGATCAAACTCAACAAGAGGCAGTCATGACACAAGGCAAAATCGTGGAAATCATTGGAGCTGTCGTGGATGTGGAATATCCGCGCGCCGAAGTGCCGAAAGTTTACGACGCGCTGGTCGTGGACAGCACCGGACTGGTGCTTGAAGTTCAGCAGCAGATGGGCGACGGCGTCGTGCGCACCATCGCGATGGGCTCCAGTGACGGATTGCAGCGCGGACTCGAGGTAACCAACACGGGAGAGCCGATTACGGTTCCTGTGGGCGAACCGACCCTTGGACGAATCATGAACGTGCTCGGCGAGCCGGTAGACGAAAAAGGTCCGGTCGAATCCGAGCATCGCTGGCCGATTCACCGCAAGGCGCCCGGCTTCACGGATCAGGCAAGCGCAGTGGAAATTCTTGAAACCGGAATCAAGGTTATCGACCTGATCATGCCGATCGCCAAAGGCGGAAAGATCGGACTGTTCGGCGGAGCCGGCGTCGGCAAGACGGTCACGCTGATGGAGCTGATTCGGAACATTGCACACGAGCACGCCGGATATTCGGTATTTGCGGGCGTCGGAGAACGCACACGCGAAGGCAACGACTTCTATCACGAAATGAGAGAGGCGGACGTACTCAACAAGGTGGCCCTAGTCTACGGCCAGATGAACGAGCCTCCTGGCAACCGCCTGCGGGTTGCACTTTCAGGATTGACGATCTCGGAATTCTTCCGCGACGAAGGGCGCGACGTTCTGCTGTTTATCGACAACATCTATCGCTACACGCTCGCAGGCGTCGAAGTGTCGGCTCTGCTCGGGCGGATGCCTTCGGCGGTCGGCTATCAGCCCACTCTGGCGGCAGAGATGGGCGTGCTGCAGGAACGCATCACCTCGACGCGGACCGGTTCGATTACGTCGTTTCAGGCGATCTATGTACCGGCGGACGACTTGACCGACCCCTCGCCGGCGACCACGTTCGCGCACCTTGATGCGACATTGGTGCTGTCGCGGCAAATCGCCGAACTTGGCATTTATCCTGCGGTCGACCCGCTGGATTCGACCAGCCGCCAGCTGGACCCGCTGGTAGTCGGACAGGAGCACTACGATACCGCCCGCGCCGTGCAGGGAACGTTGCAGCGCTACAAGGAATTGCGCGACATCATTGCAATTCTAGGCATGGACGAGCTTTCCGAAGAGGATAAGCTGACCGTGTCGCGGGCACGCAAGATTCAGCGCTTCCTCTCGCAGCCTTTCTTTGTTGCCGAAACCTTTACCGGCAGCGCTGGAAAATATGTTTCGCTTGCGGACACGATCAAAGGATTTCAGGGCATCGTCAACGGCGAATACGACGACATTCCGGAGCAGGCTTTCTACATGGTGGGTCCAATCGAGGAAGCCGTAGAATCCGCCCGCAAGGAAGCCGCCTAGGAGTTGGCAAGCGATGAGCACCATACACGTTGAAATCGTCAGCGCCGAAGAGTCGATCTGGAGCGGTGAAGGAACAATGGTGTTCGCACCTGCGGAAATGGGCGATGTCGGCATCGCGCCGCGCCATGCTCCGCTGCTGACCCGGCTGAAGGCCGGTGAGGTTCGGGTGCAGCAGGAAAGCGGCGAAGAGCAGTTCTTTTTTGTCTCTGGCGGCATTCTGGAAGTACAGCCCGATCAGGTCACCGTCCTATCCGACACCGCGGTTCGCGCCGCCGACCTTGACGAAGCCAAGGCACTGGAGGCGCAGCAGCAGGCCGAGCGCGACATGAAAGAAAAGACCTCCGAAATGGATATCGCCCGGGCGAAGGCCGAACTGGCACAGGCAGCTGCTGAATTGCGTGCGGTGCGCAAGCTTAGAGACACTCGCCGCTAGCGTAGCGGCTGCAGGCTGCATTGCGGTCGACCGTCGAGGTCGCCGTTGACGTTTTGTGGAGGAGTTTGAGTGCCTAGTACCGAAGCCATCGTACTGGCCGGCGGCAAGGGGGTGCGAATGCGCTCCGACAAGCCGAAGTCGCTTCAGCAAATTGGCGGGCGACCGATGATTGCGCATCTCGTGCGCAGCATTCGAAGTGCCGATATCGAACGAATTCACATTGTCCATTCCGATTCCACGGCTGAAGCGCTACGCCAATGCATAGGCGGACCTGACATCAGGTGGGTAATTCAGCCTCAGCCGCTGGGCACTGCCCATGCGGCGTTGCAGGCCCTGCCCCACCTCGATCCCGGGTCAATCGTGATTGTGCTCTACGGTGACAATCCGTTCGTCCGCCCCGAAACGATCGCCGCCCTGATCGCAGCCGCCGAGCGCAGCGGGCTCGCGATTTTGACTGCGCAATTGCAGGATGCTTCAGGGTTCGGCAGAATCCTTCGCGATGCCGGCGGACGGGTGAATGCAATTGTCGAGCACAAGGACGCAAACGAGGAACAACTGAAAATCCGCGAAGCCAATATCGGTCCGATTGCGGGGCCGGCTGCGCGAATGGCCAGATGGCTGCCTCAAATCGACAATCGCAACAAACAGGAAGAATTCTATCTGACCGATGTCGTTGGCATCGCGCTCAGCGACGGTGTCACGATTGAAACCTGCGCAGCGATGGACAGGATCGAAGCCCAGGGCGTGAACAGCAGAACCGATCAAGCCGCGCTTGAACGTACATTTCAGCAAGACAACGCAATGCGACTCATGGATGCCGGGGTCAGCCTTTGCGACCCGAGCCGCTTCGATCTGCGAGGCAGTTGTGTCGCAGGCAAGGACTGCTTCATCGACATCAATGTTGTGCTGGAGGGGGAAGTCGTTTTGGGCGACAACGTCCGGATCGGGTCGAACTGCGTCATTCGCGATTCGGTCATTCGCAGCAATGCGAGCATCGAACCCAATTGCGTCATAGATGGCGCCGAAATTGGCGCGGGAGCCGTGGTTGGGCCATTCGCACGTGTACGCCCCGGTTCGCACATCGGCAAGCGGAGCAAGATCGGAAATTTTGTCGAAGTGAACCGATCCAGGATCGGGCGCGGGTCTAAAGCAAATCATCTGGCCTATATCGGAGACTCGACAGTCGGCGACGAAGCCAATATTGGCGCAGGAGTCGTCACCTGCAACTACGACGGCTCAAGCAAGCACCCGACGGTGATCGGCGACCGCGCCTTTGTGGGATCAAATTCCTCGCTGGTGGCGCCGATTGAAATCGGCCGCGACGCGATTGTCGCAGCCGGTTCGACGCTGTCGAATTCCGTCGAGGACGGGCATATGGCGGTCGAGCGCGCGAAAGCACGGACGTTCCGCGCTGATCGCGTGCGCAAATCAAAGAAAACGAACTGATACGGAAATCGACGATGTGCGGAATTATCGGCGCGGTCTCTTCAAGGGATGTCATCCCGCTGCTGCTTGACGGCATGCGCCGGCTGGAGTACCGTGGCTACGATTCCGCGGGCATAGCGGCAATCAACGATGCAGGCGGCTTCAGTCGAACGCGCTGCGCCGGCCGGGTTGAAACCTTGGCCGGAATAATTGAAAACGGTCAACCGATTTCCGGCACTACTGCTGTCGGACATACGCGATGGGCGACGCATGGGGCGCCGAGTACTGACAACGCCCATCCGCTCATTGCCAATCAGCGGATTGCCGTCGTTTGCAATGGCGTTATCGAAAACTACGAGCAACTGCGCGACGTTCACGTCAGCAGCGGAATCGCATTTGAATCAGAAACCGACACCGAAGTCATTGCTCACGAACTGGTTCGATTCATCAAGCGCGGAGAACAATTTATTGATGCGATGCGCAGCACCGCTTCGCATTTGAGCGGCTCGTTCTCGATTGCGGCGATGTCTGTCGGAGATCCCTCGAAAATCGTCGCAGCGCGTCAGGGGAGCCCGCTGATCGTCGGCATCGGCGATGACGAGATATTTGTTGCATCAGACATGCTGGCACTGGCCAACATCGCCCATTCGGCGGTAATTCTGGAAAATGGCGATATTGCAGAAATTTCCGAAGGTGCAACGCTGCGCGTCATTGACAAGGACGGCAACGAAACCGAGCGAGAGCGCAAACCTATCGAGCGGCGTGCGGACCCGGTTTCCCTGCTGGGCTATTCGCACTATATGCAGAAAGAGATTTTTGAGCAGGGCGAAGCGGTATCAGAAACGCTTGAAAACCGCATATCCACTGATCGGCTGCTGGAAAAACAGACGTTCGGCTATGCGTCCGAACAGATCTTCGATGGTACCGACGCGGTGCGGATTGTGGCGTGCGGCTCCAGCTACTATACCGGTCTTGTTGCGCGGCACTGGTTCGAATCGTTCGGCATCCCGTGCGAGGCAGAAATCGCCAGCGAATTCCGCTATCGCAGTCATGCGGTTCCTGACAATGCGCTGGTCGTTGCCATCTCTCAATCCGGTGAAACGGCCGATACGCTTGCGGCTGTTGAGCACGCCCAGAGAATCGGATTCAAGCACACCTTGGCAATCACGAATTCTCCATTCAGCTCGATCGTGCGATCGACCGATCTGGTGATTCAGACGCACGCCGGACCAGAAATTGCGGTCGCATCGACCAAGGCTTTCACCACTCAGCTGGTTTCGCTGCTTCTTGTCGGTATCGCATTGGCCCGTCGGCGCGGCATGAGCAATGACACCGAAGCACAAATTATCGGCGAACTGCGCTCGCTTCCGGCGGAAATTGAGCGCGCGCTTGAACTGGATGGAAGAGTTGCGGAGATCGCCGCGGAGTTTGCAGACAAGGAACACGCGCTGTTCCTTGGGCGAGGCTCTCATTTTCCGATCGCGTTGGAAGGTGCACTGAAACTCAAGGAGATTTCGTACATTCACGCAGAAGCCTATCCTGCCGGGGAACTGAAGCATGGACCGCTGGCGCTGGTCGACTCAAAAGTGCCCACCGTGGCTGTCGCTCCGAACAACACATTGCTGAATAAGCTGAAAGCGAACATTCAGGAAGTTCGCGCCCGCAAAGGGCGGCTTTTCATTTTTTCCGATACCGGAGCGCCGATTGCCGGCGACGATCTGATCGAGATTATCAACGTGACTCCTTCCGGCGAGTACATTTCGCCGATCATTCATGCGGTCGCGCTTCAGCTGCTTGCGTACCATGTAGCCGTGATCAAGGGTACGGATATTGACCGGCCAAGGAACCTGGCAAAGTCGGTCACGGTTGAGTAGAACGAATATTAAGGTTAGAGTCACCGCTTCGCACCGACACTACCCTTGATAGTGGTGACTGGTCTGATATCGAATTCAGGCCCTTTTGGACATACACAACCGAACCAATGAAGTGGGCTGAAATATCATCGTTCTGCCCGGCGCGAAGGATGTCGTCCCAAAGTTGCCGCACTTCCTTTTCTGTCCATGAATAGGTGCGCTGATAGATAGGAATCACAAACTGTGGTGATTTCTTCAGAAAATCAAGTAGCTTTGCCCCAGTTGCATTCATTCGTAAGTTCTCATCCATTTCATTTCAGGACTGTTCCCGCAATTGGCCACAACTCGTGACTCCATTGATACCTGACCTCCAAATCATTGCAATGCGTCAGCGGCTGCAGTCCTTTGTGTTGGAATTGCCCAACCACAATCCCGGGAGCAATACCCACTTCCTGTGCAGACAGAATTCGTGCCGCAACTCCCGAGCACTCGACATGGAAGTGGCACAATTTGGGTCCCTGCAATCCGGTGACGCATCATCGGGTAGGAGGCGAGATTACTCTCGCCGTCCTCCCACACCACCGTACGTACGGTTCCGTATACGGCGGTTCATGGCAAGCAACGCAGACGTACAACGGTATCCGTCAAAGACACCAGACCAAGCCGACAAAAGTAAGCAATCGGGAAGGCTTGGTTCATGTGAGAAGCACCGCTGTTCCACCAAGGACCGTAGCCATTGGTGGCGGATTTCCACGCCCGAACCTCATCCAATCCCAACCGCATCAAGTTGCGAGCGCGTGTGAAGACACGCTTCCATTGCCGCCAGATGATACAGCGCAATTTGTGCCGTATCCACATGTCGAGTCTTCTCAACAGCACCTTCGCTTCAGCTAGCTTGAAATAGGCTGCCCATCCGCGAAGCAGTCGGTTAAGATGCTCAATCGTGTAGGTGAGACTTCGTCCGCGCGCACCGCGCAGAACCTCTCGCACCCTGGCTTTGAAACGCCTGCGGCTCTTAAATGAGATGCGCACGGTCGCCCGCGCACCGCCCACAATGGTGTAGCCCAGAAATTGCCGTTTCGAAGGCCGCGCGACCGCGCTTTTGTCCTTGTTGACTTTCAGCTTCAACCGCTCCGCCAGAAACACTTCCAGACTTTCCATCAATTTCAGGCCCGCTTTCTCACTGCGCACATAGATGTTGCAGTCGTCCGCATAACGGCAGAAACGATGGCCTCGCCTTTCCAGTTCCTTGTCCAGCTCTGTAAGCAGTACGTTGGACAGAAGTGGGCTCAATGGGCTACCTTGTGGCGTCCCGGTCCGGCGGGGCGAAACCACCCCGTCTGTCATCATGCCTGCCTTCAGATACCGGCGAATCAACTTCAAAACCCGCCTGTCGCTCACCTTGCGAGACAACTTGCCCATCAAAATATCGTGATTCACCAGATCGAAAAACTTTTCCAAATCCAAATCAACCACCCAGTTGCAGCCCGACTCAACATGCCGTTGCGCCTGACGCACCGCCTGATGCGCATTGCGACCCGGCCGGAATCCGTAACTGCTGTCACTGAAGTCCGGCTCGAATATCCCGCTCAACACCTGATGCAACGCCTGCTGAATCATTCGGTCCAGCAGTGTCGGTATGCCGAGTGTGCGAACCCCGCCTTGCGGCTTGGGAATGTCCACCCGACGAACTGGCGCAGGAATATACTCCTGTGCCAGCAGCTTGGCCTTGACCGTTGGCCAATGCCGCTTCAGATGTGCTTTGAACTCGGCTACGCCAATGCCATCGACACCGGCACCGCCTTTGTTCGCACACACCCTGTCATAGGCTTTCTTCATGTTGGCAGGCGAAAGCACCGCCTCCATCAAATCGGCCTTTTGTGGCTGCGCTTTCGTCCGCGTCGGGTTCGCCGTTTCCGCCTCGACACCCAGCGCGGCTGTTGACGGCTTCTGTCCGTCGCCTTCCGTCCGGGCCTGACCTTGTCGACCAGCTTGTGTCTTGTTCGGTTTCATCGGGATTGTCCCTCGCCTACTCGCATCTTGCCATGTTCAGCCCTTCAACCGCCGGTGAGCGGCCTACTATGGCTTCTGCTGACTTCTGCTGCCCCATCCCGCATCCTTTCGAATCCGGTAGCCATTGGCAGAGCAGCAGACCTCCCAGGGTAATGCGCGCGACCTTCCCACTTATGCCTGCCGCATATACGTCCACGGTTTCCGTACAAGTACCGGGCTTTGAAAATATTTGCCTTCTCACCCACCGTGACCGCCTCGTATGCGATTCCTGTTCGTCAGGCCAGTGGTTTGCCTTCAGCTTCCTTCAGATTCCGCTTCGCAGCGGACACCCTTGCCGTTCGGCTAACCGTTCCCCTTGTCGGGCCGGTAGCGGACTTGCACCGCCAGGTCATCCGACCACCACCACGTGTGTCGGAATAGCGCCAGTCAAGGCGCTGCGCGCCATGCCTGGCGCACAAACAAAAAACTCGTCCGAAGATGCTTCTCCGGACGAGTTTTCAATTAAATCAGGTCGGACTTCGATCCTGAATGAAGCCGTCAGCCTCTGGAACGAAACTTTTCGTCTTCTTCCTTGAGCTTGGCGGCTTCCCGCTTCAATTGCACGACGTGCCAGGCAATCCAGTAGGCCAAGCCTGCGATCACCAAAGCCGTTTCAGTGCCAACGAAGGGATAGATCGGACCTATGTCGGCGATAGTGCCGGCCCAATTTTCAAATGAACCTGTAGTCATTTCAATTTACCTCCTTTGTTCGTTAACCGGATTTGCTGGCGGCTGCTTCGGCATCGGCAATTGCCTGCTCCTCAGCATCCATCAACTCCTGAGTCGCAGTATCCAGTCCCGCAATCTCAATTGAAGGCGGAATTCGCAAAATACCGCATGCGTTCAGGATTTTCGAAATTACGTATCCAGGCAGGAAACCCAGCACGCCGAACATGATGATGGCGCCAATGAATTGACCAAGCGGACTGATCGAAGCATAGTCCGGATTTGGCGAAGACGGATAGCCCCAGAGCATGAAGCCGGCCACTACGACACCGAAAAATCCGGCGTAGCCGTGCACGGCAACCGCGCCGACTGCATCGTCAACTTTGAATCGCCGCTCGACATAGTAATGCATCTTGTACATGAAGATCACGCCGACGATTGCGATAATCATCGCCTGGATCGGGTGGTACAGATCATTTCCTGCAGATGCGGCAATAATGCCGGCAAGTCCTGAAGAGTATGTCCAGAACGCATCGCCCTTGGATACCCAGTATCCGGCAAGCAGTCCGCCTGACAGAGACATGAGGAAATTAAAGGTGATCGCGCTCAGCGTTGTCGGGGCCAGATAGATATTGGTCGCCGAGAAGAACACTCCGTCTCCGTCCTGGACATCCCAGATCGGCACGTTGCATGCGACATAGAATCCCCAGAAGCCGGTATAGATCAGAAACAGACCGATGGTTACCAGCCACGGATTTCTCGGATTGATGTTTCTCGGAGTGCCGTCGGGTGCGAACTTTCCGATTCGCGGCCCAAGCACAACCAGAACGCCGAGTGCAAAACCTCCCGCAATGGCGTGAATCACGCCGGATGCGTAGGCGTCATGGTATCCGAGCAACTGAACCATCCAGCCTTCTGCGTGCCATCCCCAGGCTGCGTCTATGATCCAGAATACCGAACCGATGGCAACCGCGAGAATCCAGAATCCTCCGGACTGAATCCGTTCAATGACAGATCCCGACACAATTGATGCAGCAGTCCAGGAAAACAGCAGGAATGCTGCCCAGAACACGCCGTTGATACGTTCCCAGCCATCAGCGCCAGCCCCCATGTGAGCTCCCATGAGCAGACTGTTGGGCGTAGCATGAGGCGACTCTACGAGTCCGCCGATGATGCCGGGGCCGTTTGGAAAGGCGAAATAAATCCACCATCCAAAGAAAAAGAACGTAATCGTCACCAACGGGATCAGCATTGTGTTCTTCATCAATGTATGAACATGGTTTTTGCGCCGTGAAGCTCCTACCTCGTACATGCAGAACCCGACGTGAATCAGGAACATTATGACGACAGTGAGCCAATAGTAGAACTCGGTAAATATTACAACGAGAGCACCTAATTGGTCATCCATACACTCCTCCATTAAAACTTTGCCTTGTTCGACGCCAGAACCATTGTTCCGATGCCGATTTATTAGAGTAATGACAGCAAAAAATTGCCTGCCCTACAAGACGATGGCAATATTTTGCAAATATATTCTAACGCAAAGTGTTTGAAATCCCTAATCGCCGATTTTTTGACGAATGCAGAATCTGCATTCTGCATAGGCAGGCGCGGATCAATATCACACGGGTCCGAAACAATCTGATCGCGCAGTGTGCAGATTCAGCGGTGCAATCCTTCGGTTCAAAGCACTTCGAATTGGCAGACGCACATTACGATTCGCGAAAGCCGTCAAGGCGGGAGAAGTTCCTTGTGGTGGGTCGTGCAGGAATCGAACCTGCGACCACCTGATTAAAAGTCAGATGCTCTACCGACTGAGCTAACGACCCACAAGAGCGAAGAACGCACAGCATTCTATCGAACGGAAAGAAAGTAAAGCGCCGACAATGCAAATTGACCGCTCCGTGCGAATCGGCATGCACTGTGACGAATTTTCCGCGCATTATACACATTCGCGCCTTATGATGAATTTTCACCTCAAACCAATTCGCGGTCGCCGCCAAATTAGCGCAAATCGTACAAATTCTTTGCAATACCTCAATCTTTCAACCACGAGCAGGACTTTTTGCGACAATAGGCGCAAACACAAGAACGAAACCGGCGATTGTACCGGCAACAGGCAACAGAAAATGGACAAATCAAGGCACGCCAAACGTTGGCTCGCGGCAAATGACTAGGATGCAGGAATTCGACGCAATCGCGGCACCTGCAAATCTCGCGGCAGATGTACTCGCTTTTCGGCACTCCCACTAAGGACCGGCCGGTTCTTGCAATCTGCCTTGTTCTTAGCGCCGTATTTTTGCTGGCGTTTCAAGACGGATTGATCAAAGGCATCTCAGAGCAGACATCGTACTGGCAGTTTCAGGCGCTTAGGGCATCCGGCAACCTGTTTTTCGCCTTTGTCCTGGCCATCGCCGGCGGGGGACTGTATCTGCTGCGCCCGCATCGACCCGGCGCAGTGTATTTCAGGGCTACGCTGATGACGCTTTGCATGTTCTGCTTCTTCTCCGGCGCTCCGTACTTGTCCCTGACGCAAATGGCCGCAGGACTGTATACCTATCCACTATTCGTATCGCTGCTTGCCGGGCCCGTACTTGGAGAACGGCTTGGAGCATGGCGGCTGTCCGCGCTGGTGCTGGGCACCATCGGCGCCGCCCTGGTGCTGTCACCGTGGGAAGACGGTTTCTCGCCGGTCCAATACCTGCCCGTTCTCGCAGGATTCCTCTACGCAGCCAATGTTCTGACAATTCGCCGCGCATGCCGCGGAGAAAATACGCTGGCAATGGTATTTTCCGTAGGCATCGCATTCTTTGCTTCCGGAGTGCTTGGAATCTTTGCGCTAACCGCCTTTCCACTGTCCGATGATCTGCAGGCGCGAGCGCCGTTCGTCGCCATCGGCTGGCCGCTATTGACATGGGCGGTCATCGCTGTTGCCGCCGTCACATCGATCCTGAACCTTACGGGCAACATCTTTCTCAGTCGCGCATATCAAACCGCAGAATCCAGCCGGCTTGTACCGGTCGATTTCAGCTATCTGCTTTTCACGGCATTCTGGGGCAAGGCGCTGTTTGACACCTGGCCGACGCAAAATGCGATCATCGGAATGATTTTGATTGCCACCGCCGGCGTGGTTACCGTTTTGCGCGAAAGCATTCGTCGCAAGGAGCGCGAAACGCGCAAGCCTTAGCGCTATCAGAATCGGAACGTCGAACCGATCGTCGGCAGCGGGGCCGCTGCCAGCCGGCGCTATTCGGAAACAAAGCGCTCCTGCTCGGAGCTGACCTCAAGATCGGTCGCTGCAGAAATGAGCGCCTGAGTGTAGGGGTCAGACGGCCGATCGAATATCTGTTCGGTTGATCCTTGCTCCACCACCCGGCCCTCGCGCAATACCACAATTGAACTCGCCATTGCCCTGACCACCGCCAGATCATGGCTGATGAAAATGTAGGCCAGCGCATGCCTGCGCTGCAGCTGCGTCAGCAGCTCGATGATCTGGGACTGCACCGACCGGTCCAATGCCGATGTCGGCTCGTCGAGCACAACGAGTCCCGGCTTCAGTATGATCGCCCGGGCGATCGCAATGCGCTGGCGCTGGCCGCCGGAAAACTCATGCGGGTAGCGGTGGCGCACTTGCGGATCCATGCCAACTTCCTGCAACGCTTCAACCACGCGCTCCTCGCGTTCAGCTGCCGCCATGTCCCGGCTGTGAACACGCAAGCCCTCTTCAATGATGCCGGCAACAGTCATCCGGGGACTGAGACTGCCATACGGGTCCTGAAACACGATCTGCATCCTCGAACGCAAGCTGCGAAGCTCCTTCGACTGGCGGTCCTGTATATCGCGCCCCTCGAATCGAATCGCACCGCGGCTCGAGATCAGACGCAGCATCGCCAGGGCCAATGATGTCTTGCCCGACCCTGATTCGCCGACGACGCCGATTGTCTCGCCCTGGCGGATCGTAATACTCACATCCTCGACCGCCTTGATATGGTCGACGACTCTTCGAAACACACCCTTGCGCACCGGAAACCACACCCTCATCGATTCGGTATCCATGACAACCGGAGCGCCGCTCGGCGGCTTGCCGGCGCTGCCGGAAGGCTCCGCGGCGAGCAGCATTTTCGTATAGTCGTGCTTCGGGGCGCTGAATATCTGGTCGCGCCCGCCCGACTCGACGAATCTGCCGGCACGCATGACGTGCACCTCGTCAGCCATCTTGCGCACAATGTTCAAGTCATGGCTGATCAGAAGAAGCGCCATGTTCATCCGCTCCTGCAACTCGCGAAGCAGATTCAGTATCTGCGCCTGGGTCGTCACATCGAGCGCAGTCGTCGGCTCGTCGGCAATCAGCAGGCCCGGCTCGTTCGCAAGCGCCATCGCAATCATCACCCTTTGCCGCTGGCCGCCGGACAGCTGGTGCGGATAGGAATGCAGCCGCTCTCTGGCGTTTCGTATCTTGACCAGGTTCAAAAGCTCAAGCGAGCGCTCCTGAGCGTCCGCTGCGCTCATGCCCTTGTGAATAATCAGCGTTTCGCTGACCTGGCGCACGATCGTGTGCAGCGGATTCAGCGAAGTCTGCGGCTCCTGAAAGATCATGCTTATTCTGTTGCCGCGATATTTGCGCATCAACTCCGGGGCCGCGTTCATCAGCTCCTGGCCTTCGTAGCGGATGCTGCCGGACGGGTGATGCGCGCTCGGATACGCGAGCAGCTGCATGATCGAAAGCGCTGTCACTGACTTTCCGGATCCGCTTTCTCCGACGATCGCCACCGTGCTGCCGGCACTGATGTCAAAACTGACGCCGGACACCGCATCGGTCTGGTCGGTCACAGTCCGGAACGAAACGGCAAGGTCCTGCACTTGCAGCAGCTTGTGCTTTGCGGATGCCGCGCTCATGATGACGCCGACTTCCTCGGATCGAAGGCATCTCGCACCGCCTCGCCGATGAACATGAGCAGGCTGAGCATGATCAGGATGATGAAAAAACCGGTCAGGCCAAGCCACGGCGCCTGAAGATTTGCCTTGCCCTGGGCCAAAAGCTCTCCGAGGGATGCAGACCCGGGCGGGAGTCCGATTCCGAGAAAGTCAAGCGATGTCAGTACCGTCACCGATCCGGCAAGAGTAAACGGCATGAAAGTCATCGTCGCAACCATGGCATTGGGCAGTACATGCTTGAACATGATATGCGTATCGGGAACCCCGAGTGCACGCGCTGCGCGCACATAGTCGAAATTGCGCGCACGCAGAAACTCTGCACGGACTACGCCGACAAAGCCCATCCACGAAAAAAGCAGCAGCAGCCCCAGAAGCCACCAGAAATTCGGCTCTACGACGCTCGCAAGTATGATCAGCAGATACAGGGTCGGCAGACCGGACCATACTTCGATGAAGCGCTGAAACAGCAGATCGAGCCAGCCGCCGAAATAGCCCTGAACCGCGCCGGCGGCCACGCCGATGATCGCGCTGATCACAGTCAATGCGAATCCGAACAGAACAGAAATTCTGAATCCGTAAAGCACCCTGGCGACGACATCGCGCGCCTGGTCGTCTGTACCAAGCCAGTGCCTTGCATCCGGCGGCGTCGGCGCAGGATTCGGCAGATCCCAGGCGACAGACTGGTGGTTGTAGCGCACCAGTGGCCAGATCATCCAGCCGCCCTCGGAAATCACCTGCCGGACATACGGGTCGCTGTAGTCGGCTTCGGTTTCGAATTCGCCGCCGAACAAGGTCTCCGGATAAGCCTGAAGAACCGGCGAGTAAATGCTGCCCTCGTAGTAGACGATGAACGGCTTGTCGTTCGCAATCAGTTCCGAAAACAGCGCAACAACGAACAGGATCATGAATATCCATAAAGACCAGTAGCCTCGGCGGTGAGCCAGGAAGCTGTCGAGCCTCCTCCTCGCCAGCGGCGTGATTTCCATGCCGAGAAACCTGTGCGCCGAGTGAATTACTGCTGAAGAATTCGCTTTCATGTCACACTTCCCGAGCCTCGAAATCAATTCGCGGGTCGATGATCATATACATCAGATCTCCAATCAGATTCATCAGCAGACCCAGCAGCGAGAAAAAATACAGGGTCGCAAACATAACCGGATAGTCGCGATTGAATGCCGCTTCAAATCCGAGCAGGCCAAGTCCGTCCAGGGAAAAGATGATTTCAATCAGCAGCGAGCCGGTAAACAGGATGCTCACAAAAGCGCCCGGGAACCCGGCGATGACGATCAGCATCGCATTGCGAAACACATGGCCGTAGAGCACGCGGCGCTCGGTCAGCCCCTTGGCACGCGCGGTAATCACGTATTGCTGATTGATCTGATCGAGAAAGGAGTTCTTTGTCAACATCGCAAGACCCGCGAACCCGCCGATTACCATCGCGATCACCGGCAAGGTGATGTGCCAGAAGTAGTCTGCGATCTTCTCGGTCCATGACAGCTGCTCGAAGTTGTCCGACACCAGACCGCCGAGAGGAAACCAGTCGAGATAGCTGCCGCCGGCAAATACGACAAGCAGGAACACCGCGAACAAAAAACCCGGTATCGCCGTACCGACGATCAGCACGATGGTCGTCCAGCCGTCGAACTCGCTTCCGTCGCGAACCGCCTTCACGATTCCGAGCGGAATCGAAATCAGGTAGACGATCAGAGTCGTCCACAGTCCGAGCGAAATTGAAACCGGCATCTTGTCCAAGACAAGATTGGTCACCGTTTCATCTCGAAAATAGCTCTCTCCGAAGTCGAAGAACAGGTAGTTCTTGATGGTTTCGAAAAACCGTTCGTGCAGCGGCCTGTCGAAGCCGAAGCGCTTTTCCAGTTCGGCGATGAAATCCGGATCCAGTCCCTGCGCGCCCCGGTACTTGCTGCTCGATTCCGACGCTGCGGCCGCAGCGTTCGGGGTGTTTTGCTCAATGAGTTCGCCTGTTCCGGTTCGGGTCACGCGTTCGACAATGTCGCCGCCCGTCCCTGTCAGCTGTGCGATGACCTGTTCAACCGGGCCGCCGGGGGCAATGTGGATCACAATGAAATTGATCACCATGATCGCAAACAAGGTGGGCACGATCAGCAGAATTCTCCGGATAATGTAAGCGGTCATGCCTTGGCACCTGCCCGTCTTCTTCTAAATCGCCACATCATAGCGGCAAATGCGAAAATCGCAACGACCGCAATCCAGGCAGTCGAGCGGGTCGGTAGCTGCCCGGTATCGGGCACTGTCGAAGTATCGCTGTCCATGGCCTGTTCAAGAGCAAGACCCTTGGCCGGATCGTACCACCACCGGGACGTCGTCTCGCCGTTCTTCATGGAAAACTCCGGTCTCGCATACCGATCCCAGTAAAGGATGCGGTCCTTTGTCGAATGCCAGTTCGGGATCACATAGTGACCGGCCAGCAGCACCCGGTCCAGCGCCCTGGTGCGCGCGACGAGCGATTCGCGGTCCGGAGCATTGATCAAAAGATTGATCAGCTCGTCTACGACCGGATCCTTGATGCCGGCCAGGTTTCTGTTGTGCGGGGCGTCCGCAGCAGCCGACGACCAGTAGTAGAGCTGTTCGTTTCCCGGAGATTCGGACTGGCCCCATCCGCTTACGATCATATCAAAGTCATAGGTGCCCAGGCGATTGCGATACTGACTGCGATCCACCAGGCGAATTCTCGCATCGATTCCGAGTTTTGCAAGATTTCTGGCGAACGGCAGGACGATGCGCTCAAATGCCTGACTGACCAGAAGAATTTCAAACGCCATCGGCTGTCCGGTTTGCGCATTGACCCGCTTCAGATCCCGCACGACCCAGCCGGCCTCGTCAAGCAGGGCCGAAGCAGTCTTGAGGTTCTCGCGCGGCCAGCCGCTTCCATCGGTAGCCGGCGGCTTATAGCCGGCGGCAAACACCTCGGCCGGCAGCTGTTCCCTGAATTGATTGAGAACTTCGAACTCCTCGCCTTGCGGGCGACCTGTCGATGCGAACTCGGAATTGGAAAAATAGCTCTCGGTGCGAGTGTAGAAGCCGTGAAACAGCAAATGGTTGGACCATTCGAAGTCGAATGCGTAGGCAAGCGCCTTACGCACCCGGACGTCGGCGAACATATCGCGCCGCGTATTCATGACGAACGCCTGCATGCCTGTCGGACGCCGGTGGGGCGTCAATTCCTTTTTCAGCCAACCTTTGTGAACCGCCGGAACTTCGTAGTCGGCGGCCCAGGCCTTGGCCTGGTTTTCGCGCCTGAAGTCGAGTTTTCCGGCTTTTAGCGCAAGCCGGATCGCCGTGTCATCGCGATAGTAGTCCGTACGCATGGTATCAAAATTGTTCGAACCTAGGTTCACCGGCAGATCCGCACCCCAGTAGTTCTCAACCCGTTCCAGCACGACATAGCGGCCGGGCTCGAACTCCCTGACCCGGTAGGGGCCGCTTCCCAGTGGCGGGTCAAGCGTAGTCTTGGTGAAATCGCGTTCCAACCAGTAGTGCTTAGGCAAGACGGGCAGCTGGCCGATGATCAGAGGCAATTCGCGATTCTCGTTCCCTTTGAAGACGAAGCCGACACGCAAATCGCCGAGCAGTTCCGCTTTCTCCACGTCGGAATAGTATCTGGCGTAGTCGGGGTCATGCTCGATAAGCGTATCAAACGACCACACGACATCTTCGGCGGTAATCGGCCGGCCGTCATGCCATCGCGCGTTCGGGCTGATATTGAATATCGCCCAGGACCGGTCCGGCGGAACCTCGATGGTTTCGGCGATCAGTCCGTAGTTGGTAAAGACTTCTTCGGGATTCGAAGTCATCAGCGATTCAACGGACCCTGTACTCGCGGGCAGTCCCTTGGGTATGAACGGATGAAATGAATCGAACGTACCCTGGGCGCCGAACCGAATCGTTCCTCCCTTCGGAGCGCCTGGATTGACGTAATCGAAATGCTCGAATTCAGGACCGTGCTTCGGGCTGCCGTGCATCGCAAACGCGTGCACCGGCTCGACGCTTGGGACGTACTGCGCATAGGCGCTATGCCCTGCGGCCACGGCAACCGTCAATGCCAGTGCGCCAGCGCGAGCCGCAAGTGCACCGCGGCCGCGCTTCAGCGCGAAACCTGCGGCGCGCCGGGCTGCATTCTTAAGCACGGTTGTGTTCATAGTCACAAGGGTTAGAAAACGGCGCCGCCTATAAGTTGCATGGCGACGTCAAGTCAGAGCTTCGACAGGCGTTGATCGTACGCCCGATGCCGGGGCCCGTGTGCCAAAATTAGCACTCTTGAGCTGGAGCAGCAGCGATTGGGAAATATTGCTACCGACCAGAATCAAGCGCATTATCAATGCGCTCGACGAGCACCCCTAATTTCAGGGGTCCGAGTAAGCGAGGCTCGGTAACGATCTCACTTACCCGGACATTTATTTTAAAAGGTAACATATTGTAATAGATGTGAAATAATTTTATTTACCGCTGTCCACATCATTAAAATAGCTGATGTTCCGATAATAATAGCACTGACAAAGAGCACAATAATAAGTAAACAGAAAACAATAGCGGCTACAACGCCAATAATATCTAAACAAGCATTTTTTAAGACTTCCATTGCCATTTTCCTTGCCATTCTCTTTACTTCCAAGCGGACTCCAAATTCGCTTGTCGTAATTATCATACCAAGAAGCAGGACTGTCACTCAAATACAAGCCAGTGTAAAGACACCCGCCGTAGCCTGTGCATCGGTTGCCGAAGTTACGCGGAAATGACTTATCAACATCGGAATCATTAGTAAATGTTTACCCAGCACGATATTCTGCGTAGTAAATATTCGGACAACCCGTATGCCGGGAGGAAATTAGCTGTTGAGTATTTTCTTGAAGTTCCGGGATAGCGGGTATAGCAAGATATCCTTGACCGGCAGTGTCGGGGTCGCCGGTCTCGAGCATTTGCCAAGTCCCTTGGTTATTCCGACATGGATCCAGTTCGCAGCCCGGTAGCAGGATCCGCTAAAGCGCTGTTCAACGAAAATCTCAAGCATCACCGGACGAATCTTGTAGCGGTTGTACCATTGGTGCGGCAGTTCCGGGCGATCCTTCCGAGCAGGTGCGAGGCAAGATTGGGACACTTGACCTAGGGCAGGATCAGGAATCTGGCATTGTTGACGATCAGTGCCAGATTCGCTTCGCGGCGTTCGCGGCTCCAGCCGATGAACTCGTCGCGCGGTGCGGTTTTCCATGCTGCCGCTCCGAAGCCGAATGCGGCGACGACCTGATTGTCGATTGCGGCGAAATACCGTTGCTGGGCTCCGGGCAGGGGCTTGTGTCCGAGATAATCGTAGCGCTCGATGTATTCGTTCCACAAACGCGAATCGCCAGAGGTTGATACCGGGATCAGTTGCGGGGCTGCGGTTAGCCGGTTAACGATTGCTGTTGTTGCAGGTATTTTTGGAATTCTGTGTGCGAGTGCATGATCCCACTGGAGAACCCCTGTGCTGGAAAATAGCACGCTTGGTTCGGAGAAGCGGGGGACTGGAAACGCGGTTGTGGGAGTCGGACTGTGGCCCAAAGCGAACGCTTTGGAATCACCACCAAACCCTAACACTGGCACGCCAGCCCTCGACTCTACAAAATTTTATTGCCGATGTGTCCATAGCTGGGGGTAAATATTTTTCGCTTATTCGGTACGGGTTGGCCGAATATCTACAACGTCGGTTATGCAATTGAGGCTATATAGAAGTCCAATTTGACTGTGGATGCATACTAATCAGTTGGATTTCCGTATAAGGCAAAAAGGTAAAACTCGTCGAAGAACAACAATTCATCAAAATTGAATCTGTAAAATATTATCAATCAGTGAATTGCTATGGTCTCGAATTTGTCATCTCACACATGAAGCGAATTGCGTCTTCGACGCGATATTTTATGGAGACTAATTGCTCTAAAGAGAATTTCCCAGCGGGGCCGTGTGTACCCGCATTTAACTCTTTAAATAGCATCAAAACATTATCAATGTCAGCACTAACAAAATTCTCAATTGTGTCATTTGCCCTACCATGTATATTGAGACAATAGTGAATCTTTGCACTACGGGTGGGGTTGCCGTCTTTTGTTTTCTCACAGTCGGGAAAATGATCGAAAACATCAAATTTCGGTGCGTTTATGTCTAATATTTGTGTAATTATCTCACGGGCACTAGAGCAAAAATGACGAGCCGCGTCGGGATTGTTAGGATTTAGGGCGTAGATTGCACCGCACCAACGACTGTGCAAATCTGGGGAGACATCAGCCAACTCATCTTGAATTGATGATTCACTAAGATCTTCGTGAGAAGTATTGGGATCTGACGTATTGTCAATGAGACTATTGAAAACGATTACACTATTGGCAGTTTCCTGTTCTGCAATGTCAGAAAGGAAAGAATCGGTTCCAGATATGTTCAAATGTTCGTACGCATTGGAAAGGATTTCAACAGATTTGTAGAAATTTGAATCGCGGACAGCGATGGGTTGTTGGGCGAAGTGATTCAGTGCTGAATTTAGGCGGTTTTGTTTCGCGCGAACGCGTGTGTTGTAGGCTCGTACTTCTCGGTTATATACATCAATCTTCCGTTTTCGTTCAGCGTTGAATTTGCGGATCGCACTATTGACCTTTTGAACCTGCTGACGTTGTTTGGATTGCGCATGCTTGATTTTTGAGCGAAATTGGGAAGAGGTTATACGTTTGACCATGTCAAATTCCCATGACTAGATTGTTTAGATATATTAAGGTTAGTGTCGGCGCGAAGCGGTGACTCTAACCTGTTTGAACGTGCCGCGAAGCTCCTCGGGGCACTATGGGAAAAGTATAGCCAAATCGGGCCGCTAGGCGACTGGGATGAAAGCTGGTGCGATCCTGGCAGAGGGGTTGAATGCGCTCTAATGGCGAACAAGGTGCGCTGCGGCTCAATGCTGCAACCTTGCCGACGGCGATTCGCGCTGCGGCGGACTTGGAAAAAGGCGTCGTTGCACCCTTTTCGAATCCGAAAGAGCGGCAGGCACGATTGTTTGGAGCGGTTCGCTTGGCATAATTTGCGTATATGCACAAATTTTGCCAATGTGTCCATCGCTGGAGGCAAATGTCTTTAACTCATTCGGTACGGGTTGGCCGAATATTTACCTACAGGGTTTTCAGGGATGCCATAGGAACAAACAGTTTCATGGGATTGTCGGTCAACGGCTGAAAGAATTCGAAGGATTGGCAAAAGGCCAGCGCATCATTGTCGAGCACGTCGACAACGATGCCCATGCCGGACATTGCTGGCGATTGCATAAGCGCGCCTGAGCGCATGTACCAGTGCCTTGGCGCCCAGACCTTGCCGTTGGAACCGTTTGTCTATCCCGAGTTGAGCCAGCAGGATGACCGAAACGGGATAGCGCGGCAGTCGCGAGGGGTCGGGCAATTGTTCGCGCAGCAATGTCTGATAGGCCAATGTGTAGTACACAGCAACATGAGATTTCTCTGACTTTTCGTCTGGCGTGCAGGGTAGAACAAAGGCCCGGTTCAGATTTAACTCCATGTTCTTGGCCGCGTAGCGACGCAGGTAGGTATTAATGGCATCCTTGCCGCAGTCAAATGCTTTGACATTGACCGCACGGGCATCGAGAGGCACAAACTCAGCGGCCGGCATTCAGAATGAAGCCATCGTCATCAAGCGTCTGTGCCGCCTTACGCAGCTTGGCTGTTGGCGCAGGCGGATTGTCGCACGCCTCGCAAAAGGCGTCGAACTGCGCGTTGGTCAGTTGAATACTGCTGCCGGCTTTCAATGCTTCAGAGGCATGCTGCCTCACTAGCTGAGTGACATAGGCCTTGATACTGGTCAAGCCTAATGCATGGGCAGCGCGTTCTGCCAGGGCATGAGTTTCTTCATCCCACTGCATTTCATAACGTACAACTTTGGGCATGGCCATCTCCAGGGAATTGCTACGGATTATTTCCGTAACCAAATCAATTGTACGGCTGTAGTCTTTGAACGCAAGACAAATCTCGCAAATCCGCAATTGGGCAGAATTCTGCCGTGATGCTGCCGGAATTGCCGAAGGAAAGGCATGATCCTTGCCGGAGCATGTGGCACCCGCCGACCGACTGCGCGGCCGTGCGTCACTGTGCGGCGGGAACAATCGCTGCCGGTGCGAATCGGCCTGAAGCCGGAAGCGATAATGTCCGAACAGTGCGGAACTTTTGCCCTTCGGTCGACAAATTGAGCCGATAAAACGCCGGACAATGTTACTTGGGATTCAACACGGGCGGCGCGCACAACGTCAGTATTGGCAATCAAATCAGATATTCACTCGAATGGCCTGATGCCATTGGGGACATTGATCTTCGTGAAGGCACGTTCAGTCCTGACTGCGCCGATGCCTGTCCGATTTGCGTCGCCCGGCATGCCATTGCGAAACAAAGTCGCGTCCTGTCGGCGCGGGCAGGTCGCGATGCCGAGTCCAGCTGCCGGCCAGCGGAAAATACTTGAACGACCCTTTTCGTCTGCCGAATAGTGCCAAAATCTGCACTGCACTTCCGACAATGTTTCGATATAGCAAGGGATGGCGGCAGGCCAATTCCCATAACTTCAATCCGATTTTCGATCCTGTTCCTGCAAGTCCGCGTTCAAAGATCTGCCTGCGCAGCGACAGCAGCAGTTTCGGCAATGGAATGCGCACCGGACAGACCTGCTCGCAGCGTCCGTTGAGAGTGCATGCATTGGGCAGATTCGCAGCCTTTTGCAATCCAGTCAGAAGCGGCGTCCAGACCGATCCCATCGGGCCGGGGTAGACCCAGCCGTAGGCATGTCCTCCGACTGACTGATAGACCGGACAGTGGTTCATGCACGCTCCGCAGCGTATGCAGCGCAGCAACTCGCGGTATTCGCTGTCCAGAATCCCGGACCGCCCGTTATCGAACAAAACGACATGAAACTGATCCGGCCCATCCGGATCGTCAGCGCGCCGAGGCCCGCCGTAGATGCTGGTGTAAGCAGAGATTTCCTGTCCTGTCGCGCTGCGCCCGAGCAGACGCACAAATGTCGGCAGGTCTGCAATCGACGGAATGATCTTCTCGATCGAGGCTGTCACGATCTGCACCCGCGGCATCGTACTGCTCAAGTCTCCATTGCCTTCGTTGGTCACCAGCACCGTCGAGCCGGTATCGGCAATCAGGAAATTGGAGCCGATAATTCCCACGTCAGCAGAGACGAAAACCTCCCTTAGCACTGTTCTTGCCTCATTGACGATCGATTCGCGATCCTCGACACGCTCGGTCAGTCCGTGCCTTGCGTGATGCCGGTGGAACAGGTCGGTCACCTGACCGCGGGTCTTGTGGATTGCCGGCGCAATGATATGGCTCGGATGCTCGCCGGCGAGCTGAATGATGTATTCGCCAAGATCGGTTTCGACGACTTCGAAACCTTCGGCTTCCAATGCCGGATTCAGCGCCATTTCCTCGCCGATCATCGACTTGCCCTTGGCGACGACTTTGGCATCAGCCTTGCGGCAGATGCCTATGATTGCATCCAGAGCTTCCTGGGGCGTGGACGCCCAATGCACTGTGCCGCCCGATTCGAGCACGTTGCGCTCAAATTCCTGAAGGTAGTGGTCCAAATTGGCCAGGGCGTGATTCTTGATGATCTGTCCGCGGTCACGCAGATCCTCGAATTCGGCGAACTGATCGACTGCGGCGGCGCGCTTGTCGATAAATCCGCCTCGCGCCTGATCCAGCGCCGACTGCAATTCGGGGTCAAGGAGCGCTGCTTTCGCGCGGTTCCGGAAATTCTGCGAATTGACCTGCATTGGCAATATCCGGCAACTTGCCCGGTTCCTCCGGCTATAGCTTCCGCTTCAGGAGACGGCACAAAACTGTTGCTCGATATTGCATGGCAGGTCACCCGACCTGCGGCAATTTGCGCTTCGCGAGCAGCTTGCGCACACCGGGTAAGCAGTATTGAAGCATTGAACGGCGAATCATTTGCTGGGTTCTCCGAGTCCGGAATCGTCGCCGCAGCCGGCGAGCACTTCGGCCACGTGCATGATGCGGATGTTGTTGCCGCGCCTTCTGAGCGTGCCCGCGATATTCATCAGGCAGCCCAGATCCCCGCCGAGCAAAGTGCTTGCATCCGTGCGTTCGACGTCGTCGGCCTTATCGCTTGCGATAGTTGAGGCAATCTCCGGATATTTGACACAGAATGCGCCGCCGAAGCCGCAGCAGGCGGCCGGATCCGGCAAATCCCTTATCGTCAGTCCTGAAACCCGGCTCAGCAGCTCTCTCGGCTGACTGCGTATTCCAAGTTCGCGCAACCCCGAGCACGAGTCGTGGTAGGCGCAAATTCCAGAGTATCTTGCGTTAACGGGGCAATCAGCAACATTCGTAAGAAAATCAGTCAATTCGTAGCATCTCTCGCCTAAGGATTCTGCCTCGCGGCGCTGCTTGGGATCGTCAAACAATTCGCCATAGCGAAACTTGATGGTTGCTGCGCACGAACCGGACGGCATGACCACATAGTCGTAGGATGAGAACGTCTTGATGAATCGACGCGCCAGACGGCGTGCACCGCGAACATCGCCTCCGGACACCAGTGGCTGGCCGCAGCAAGTCTGAGTCCGCGGCACTTCGACCTCGAAGCCCGAATCCTGTATCAGCTTTGCCGATGCGAATCCGACCTGCGGACGAATCATGTCCACAAGACAGGTTGCAAATAGCGCTACTGAGGGCGTGCTTGCCATGCTACGCAGTACAGCCTAGGTTGTTCGCATGGGATCGGAAATTCCCAAGATTTTCGGGCAAACGCCCGGCTACCTTCGATGTTCGGAAAACACGCGCCATTCTAAAAATGTCCGAGTCCCTTGCGAATGTGACAATGAGCTTGGAAATGTTCACTTGGAATTTGCCGACGTATGCCGGTTGCAATGAAATTCAACAGGTCGGGTTGATGTATCGTAACGGTCGCGTGCGAGCCAGAACTGATTCGCAATGAGCCGCAAGCGGTCGCCATATCAATGGATGCTGACCTCCCTGGCCGAAAGGCTACTTTGATTCGTCTGCCTTGAAGGATGGCAAATCTACGACATGGCAATTTGTCCATCCTGTTGTGCTCAATGGTACTATACTTCTGAACCGAAACGGAAAGAAATTCTAAAGGCCGCCTATGATACAAATGCGCCAAATAATCAACCATACGCTACTACGATGACCGGTAAATATTACAATGCGAACTCGATTTACGCAAATTGCTCTGCCTATCGTCCGTCGCTCATCACCGAGCCGATGCCGCGCGAAGCCGCGGTCAGCCTAATCGTTCGAAGCGGTCCGGAAGGTGCGGAAATTCTTTTCATCGAGCGCGCCCGGCGGGTCGGCGACCCCTGGTCCGGACAAATGGCATTCCCAGGCGGCAGAAGAGGCGAATCGGACGCCACGCTGAGTGACACGGCGGAACGCGAGACTCGCGAAGAAGTTGGAATCCGACTTGAACGCGGCGCCTATTTCGGACGGCTCGATGATCTGATCGGACATTCGAGCGGGCCTGCGCCGGGTCTGGCGATTGCGTGCTTTGCCTACGAACTGCGCGCACCGGCAACGATCGCAATGAATGAAGAAGTGCATGATGTCATCTGGATTCCCGTGTCGATGCTTGCCGATGCGGATCTTTTCGTCGACAAGCATGTTCCAAGCAACTATGACGGGGAGTTTCCAGGCATCCGATGCGGCCATGACGACTCGCGAGTCATCTGGGGCCTGACATACAGATTCATGTGTGTGTTCTTTAAGGCCGCGCGGATTCCATTCGCCGGGAATGCTTAGCCCGCGACTGTCCGGCTGCGCAACGGATTCGATGTTTGTTCAAATTTGGACGCGCCCGCTGATCGCGGGAAAAGGGCGGCTGTATCGTGAGAATGGACTATTTTTCCGACGTTCCGAATCACCATGAACGCGACCAACGGCGGACCCGACCTGCTTGAACCTGACTATTGCACTGAGCAATCGAACGGCGTCGGAACAGGCTGCGATTGGCTTGTGGAAGCAGTTCCGGGCGTATTCGCTTTGCGATTCCCGGCCAATTCGTGTAATCTCGTCAATCATCTGTGCAGGCACCGTCTTGCAAGCTGATCCGCATTGCCGCGCTTGCATTTGGGCTTGGCGCAAGTGCTGTTGGACATATCACCTCAATTTTACAGACACTGCATGAACAGCAAAGCAATCCAGAAAGCAGCCGACCGCTTTAATCGCCCTATTCGCGATATTCGGGTTTCGATTACGGACCGGTGCAATTTCCGCTGCGTATATTGCATGCCGAAAGAATTCTTCGGTTCCAACCATGCCTTTTTGGAGCGCAAGGATCTGCTGAACTTCGAAGAGATCGCCGGTGCGGTGCGTGCATTTGTGGCCAACGGCGTAAAGAAGGTGCGCATAACCGGAGGCGAGCCCATGGTCCGGCGCAATCTTGTCGAACTGATCGAAATGCTTTCGGCAATTCCCGGCGTAGAGGATTTGAGCATGACGACCAATGCGTCGCTTCTGACCCGCCGCGCTGCAGACAGCCTGTATCAGGCCGGCCTTCGCCGCATAACCATCAGCCTTGACGCGATGGACGATGATGTATTCATGGCGATCAACGATGTCAAGTTTCCGGTTCAGCGCGTTCTAGACGGCATCGATAATGCGCTCGGTGCGGGTTTCGAACCGATCAAGGTCAACATGGTGGTTGCCCGGGGCATGAACGAGCACGAAATTGTGCCCATGATCGAATACTTTCGCGGTACCGGCGTGATCCTTCGGTTCATCGAGTTCATGGATGTGGGAGCGACGAACGACTGGCAACTGGACAAGGTAGTGCCGGCTGCAAATATTATTTCGATCATTGACCAGCGCTATCCGATCGTACCGGTTTCGCCAACCTACCGCGGAGAAGTCGCCAAGCGCTGGAAGTTTAAAGACGGAAAAGGCGAGATCGGGATGATCGCATCGGTCACCGAACCGTTCTGCGGCACCTGCAACCGTGCGCGCCTGACAGCGGAAGGCAAGATCTACACCTGCCTGTTCGCGACCGAGGGATTCGACCTTCGCGAACTGATTCGATCCGGCGCCGGCGAATCCGAATTGGCATCGGCTATTTGGAACCTGTGGTCGAAGCGCAGCGACCGCTATTCGGAGCTTCGCTCCGAAAAAACCGTGGCATTGCCTAAAATCGAAATGTCCTATGTGGGCGGGTAAGGCCTGCGCGCTACGAACTACTTGTCTGCCAGATGCTCAAGCAATCGAGGCATCAGTTCGACTAGATTGCACGGCCTGCTTCGGTAGTCCAGCTGCTTTTCAATCAGCATGTCCCAGGCGTCGGCACACGCTCCGGCCGACCCCGGAAGACAAAATATATATGTTCCGTTCGACACCCCCGCAAACGCGCGCGACTGCAACGTTGACGTGCTGATCTTTTCGTACGAAAGTACCCGGAACATTTCGCCGAATCCGCCGATCTCCTTATCAAGCAAGGGACGAATCGCTTCGGGCGTGCCATCGTGTCCAGTCACACCGGTTCCGCCGGTTGTAACAATTACCTGAACATCGGCATCAATAACCCAATTGCTCACAACCGCACGAATCTGATAGATGTTGTCACGCACGATCTTTTTGTCGATCATTGTATGTCCAGCATCCTTTATCCGCTGAACGAGCAAGTTGCCAGACTTGTCGTTTTCAACGGTTCGAGAGTCGGAGATCGTCAAAACTGCTATTGATACAGGGATAAATTCCCGTATTTGCGATTGGCTTGTCATCATCGGTATGCCTGGTCATTTTGCAGATTGGATTCAATTGCGGGATTCGAGTCGAAGTGCCAGCCCATCACGGATTCTTTAAATGGATTGCTGCGCAAACTACGTTTCGATTGTAGTCGATTCGGTCATAAAGGAATTATACGGCGCAAGTGCCAGGTTGGAAAATCGCATCATCGCAACTTTGTGAATCGCTCGCCTTTGTGCCCGCCCGAACGCTGCCGTCGATTCGGGGTCAAATGAATCAAAAATGTCCTTGCGGTGTTTCTGCGCGCAATCCCGAATAAAATGGTGTCGATTCGTTCGAATGACTTCGAAGCAAGTCGTTGCAGTATGATGTTTAAAACGCAATTCGAGGAAAATCTCAATGGCAGAACCCAAAATCGCACAGAAAGAACCTTATGGCATAGATCTTGATCCAGGAGACTACTACTGGTGTCGTTGCGGAAAGTCTGCAAATCAGCCCTTTTGCGACGGATCGCATAAGGGAGGGGAATTCGCACCGGTAAAATTCACCGTCAGCAAATCCAGAACCTACTGGATGTGCGGGTGCAAGCACACCGGCAAGCAGCCATTTTGTGACGGCACGCACAACAATCTAGATTAATCGGGCTTGATTGATTCCCGGCGCCGATTCACCGGCAAGCCAGTTTCGGTAATTCGCAATGTCAGTTGCAGATTCGCCTTCGTGTCTGCCGGCGCGGCATGCCATCGATGGACAGCCAAATCGATTCCGCCGTACGCACATTGAATGAACAATCGTAGCGTCATCGCATTTACACCGGGAGACCCTGCCGGTGTCGGTCCCGATCTCGCCGTGGCTCTCGCCGAGTCGCCGCCAAACTGCGACATTGTCATCATTGGCGACCGCAAAGTGCTCAATTCCCGCGCCAGGCAGATTGATTCGAATGTTCTATTCAGCGACGGGGCTAGTATGCCAGGATCGTCTGTGCACGTGTCAAGCATCGAGTGCGCTGCGACTCCGGTTGCAGGTACGCCGAATTCGCTGAATGCGCAATACGTGCTGAAAACGCTTGACGCCGCTGTTCAAGGCTGTCTGTCGGGACGCTTTGATGCAATGGTTACAGGCCCCGTAAACAAGGCAGTGATTTCGGAGGCCGGATTTGACTTCTCAGGGCATACCGAATACTTGGCGCAGCAGACCGACTCGCCCTGCCCGGTGATGATGCTCGCGTCCAATCGCATGCGCGTGGCACTGACCACGACACATATCCGGCTCTCTCAGGTATCCGCGGCAATCACCAGGGAGCGCCTGCGCTCGGTGCTCTCAGTCCTCAATGATGATCTGCAATGCCGCTTTAGAATCAAATCGCCTCGAATTGCGGTTTGCGGGCTCAATCCGCACGCCGGCGAGGCAGGACTGCTCGGCAGCGAGGAACTACAGACCATTGCTCCGGTCATCGAAGAATTGCAAGGCGACGGTCTCGATATCGTAGGGCCGATTCCGGCAGACACGGCATTCACGCAGTCGCGACTGGCTAAGTGCGATGTCGTGCTCGCCATGTATCACGACCAAGGACTGCCCGTCATCAAGCACGACGGATTCGGAGACATTGCAAACATCACGCTGGGACTTCCGATTATTCGCACTTCTGTCGACCACGGTACCGCCTACGACATTGCCGGCACCGGGCGGGTCGACCCTGGCAGCATGATGACAGCTATCGACGCAGCCCTGAATCTATGCAGGGCGAAAGATGACGAGCCGCAATGAGTTCACGCAAAAGAAAGCCACCGCTCGGACAGCATTTTCTGGTCAGCGATTCTGTCATTGACCGCATCGTCGACTCGATTCAACCGAAACCGGCAGATACTCTGGTAGAAATCGGGCCCGGACGCGGAGCATTGACCGAGCGGCTTGTCGACCGGGCCGGAATGCTGCATGCGATCGAATTGGATGCCGGACTGGCTGCGCAGATGAACAAGAAATTGGCCGGCGACAATGTCACCATTCATTGCGCCGACGCTGTTAAATTCGATTACGCGTCGCTGTGCGGGAAAACCGGGAAGATTCGCATCGCGGGCAATCTGCCCTACTACATTTCGACCCAGCTGATCTTGCTATTCGCCAAATTAGGAGAAATCGTTGAAGATGTATGCATTATGGTACAAAAGGAAGTTGCCGACCGCCTGACTGCCGCTTGCGGATCAAGGCAGTACGGAAGAATTACCGTTTCGGTTGCGCGTCACATGTCATGCGAACTGCTTTTCAATGTCTCACCCGATGCATTTTCTCCCGTCCCTGATGTACAATCATCGGTCATTCACATGCAGCCGAGGCGAATCGCTCGACCCGATCCGGCTATAACGCGAAGATTTGACGATCTGGTCCGCGCCGCCTTTAGCAAAAAGCGTAAAACTCTTCGAAATTCCCTGGCCGGAACCGTAACAGCGAAAATGTTCGAGCATGCCAATATTGATGCCGGTCTGCGCGCAGAAGATCTGACTGCAGAGCAATTCGAGCAGCTGGCGCACCAATTCGATATGGGATCGTGATCCTGCCAATGCTACCGATCATCAGGCGCACGGGCGCAGCGCTTGGCGTCGTGGTTCTGCTCACGCTAGGACAGGGTGCGCATGCAGCAAAATTCGATTGCAGCGTTGTCTACGATGAATTCGATCAACTGATGCTGGCTCGTTTTCTGGTGGAGCCGGACACCTACGTTCCGACGCTTGACTCACTGATCACCAGGACGGAATACCTTGAGGTGCAAAGCGACCGCTTCAAGTTGCGCGAAGGCCGCAATGGTTCCGGAATCGGAATCTTTCGCACGAACCGGAACACCAGTGGCAAAATGCTGTTCATTTGGCACGAGCAGCCGTCGGAAGAGACGATTCCGCTGATCATCGACGAAAACATCGTTTTTGGACGCGTCGCCGACGGCTATGCGCCGCAGCGGTTGAAATCAGCCTATGTGACGCCTGGATTTGCGGTCGACCTTGATTCAGGCCGCGTTGTGGAATCCGACGATGCCGCAGCGGACATGACGTACGACTTGATTGATGGGGAGTACGTGATTCAGGCGATCAATCCAGCCCGAATTCACTTTCCGACCGAGTCTATGTGCGACTCCATCGAATAGGTCGCTTAGCGGCTCGCCATATGGCGTCAAAGGCCACGCGATTCGTTCAAATCCTGCGTACCTCACAACGGGTGTCCCAGGCATCCGAACCGGATCAAGGTGCCGATTCTGTCTTCGCGACACATCCAAACTGACGCGGGCCGCTCATTCGGTCTTGCGCAATTCGAGTCCGCAATTGACGTCTTTACAACTCAACAGAGCTATTTATTTGCCTTATTTTGGTAATTATCGCCATTTTCTATATTTTATTATGTATACAAAACAGCTTTCGCAATCGATAATGCTCAATGCACATTGGCAGTCGCCGAGGCAAACGGTACGGACAACCCAACAACGCGCATATATGCCCTAGTCGAGCATCTTCGGAATATCAAGAGAAAGTCGTGATCCGCAGATACCATTTCAGATTTTCGATCGCAGTTGTTGCATAGCACACTCAGCGAAAGCAAGGCATGACTTGCTCCGCAAACCTGTGAATCGATTCGAGTGTTTCGCTCTGGCTCGCACCTAGGTTCATGTTCAGATTCACTTCCTGTATTCCGGCGTCGCGGTACGCGCCGAGCTTGTCAATGAGCTGAGAAGGCGTTCCAATCAGGATGTTCGCTGCCAGTTCCTCAATCGTTTGCTTTGGCGGCAAAGGAACAATTGACCCATGTTCCACGATTCCAGGACCGCCGTACAGCACATTGTCAAATCGCTTGTAATACTCCTGAGCAAGCTCAAGCTTGCCCCTGACATCCGCTTCGCACTCAACGGCAAAACCCATGCGCAGCAATGACAGCCGCTGACGCCTGTTCGAACTGTTGCAGTCCTCCACGCCCCGATAGAACGCGTCGGCCTGCTCGCGAAGCAGCGACATCGACCCTTGCAGCGGCGTCGTCTGCACATCATAGCCGCGGCGTGCGCAATGATAGATCGCTTCCGGCGCAAGAGCAGCGATCATGACCGGCGGCATCGGCCTGGTCATCGGCCTTGGCATAATCGTCATCGAAGGAAACTGATAGTGCTTTCCATTCCACGAAACTTCAGTCTCGGTCAGCAGCATTTCGAGCACTTCCAGCGATTCATCGAATATCTCCCTGCTTTGCTCCATCGAAACGCCGAATCGCTTGAATTCATAGCCAAACGCTCCTCTGCCGACACCCACTGTCAGGCGCCCATCGCATAGGATATCGGCAACTGCGATTTCGCCGGCCAAGCGGCGCATGTCCCGAAACGGCAGCACAATGACTGCAGTGACGATCGATATTCGCTCCGTGAGCGACGCGACTTTCACCGCAGTCTGAAGCGGCGCAGGATTCATCAGGATGTTCACCATGTGGTGCTCCGGCAGCGTAACCGCGCAAAAGCCGAGACGTTCGGCCAGGCGCGCCTGCTCGAGCATGTCGTCAAAAAGGCGCTTTGCCGGATATTGTGTGTCCGGATAGTAGCTGGAAAGAAATATGCTGAATTCCATTGAGTGTGACCTGATTTGTGCCTAAAATTACCGAGGGCTGAACTGTCCAATTACCCGCCGCCGTGATACCCTATTGTGATTTGGAACCGACCGCCGCCATTATAGGAACGCCATGCCATCGCCCGCGAGTTGTCATTTTAAGGTTTGGGGGAACGGCCCTCCATTGGTTTTAATCCATGGAGTCGGCTCGACACTGGAAAACTGGAATCCGATTGCGGAAATTCTCGGCGCCGCATTTGAATGCATTTGCTATGACCTTCGCGGTCACGGTCGTTCTCCAAGGCCTCCGACCCCGTACAGCCTAGACATGCTCGTAGCCGATCTAGAGGCGCTTCGCCGCGATCTGAATCTGGAATCGATGCACATCGCCGGCCACTCGCTAGGAGGAATGATCGGGCCGGCCTACGCTCTGAAGTACCCTGACCGGGTGTTGTCACTGGGCTTGCTCAGTACAGCGGCAGGGCGAACAGCGCAAGAAAAAGCCGCGGTGCTGCGATTGGTCGAACAGCTTGAAAAGTCCGGCGCGGAACCCTTGATCGACACCCTCATCGACCGATGGTTTACACCCGGGTTTGCAAGCGCGCGTCCCGATGTCGTTGAAGCCCGCAAGAAGCAGGTGCTGGCAAACGACTCTGCGGTGTTCGCATCGGTCTTCCGGATCTATGCGACAACGGAAATGGAGCATTTTCTGCATCACATCGAAGCGCCGGCTCTGGTCATGACCGGCGAGAACGACACCGGCTGCAACCCGCGAATCAATCGCTTCATTGGTGGCCGGATGCCAAATTCGGAATTGCGCATTCTGCCGGAACTGAGACACTCGATCCTATTGGAAGCCCCGGAAGCCGTCGCTGCGAATTTGTCCTCTTTCCTGTCGAATCACGCATAGCGCTTGAATGAGCCCTCGAGCCGAGGCTTGCCGCAAGCTGCGTCCATGACAGCGCTGTTCCGAACGAAACTGGCATCCCGAATTCGTCAGCTGCGACGAAGTCCAGAGACTCTGTGCGGATAGCGCAAATGCCGGTTCTTCGGAATTCAAGCATCGTTGAAGGCATGACCCGGCAATTTTGCGGCGAGTATAATTTGCACTGACATTCAATTATTCAAAGCGTTCATAGAATTCGGGGATTCGTTACAGAAGTTCGACCGAACTTGAATGCTTGGCCTCTTCCCTTCAAAGGGAATGATCGAAACGCAAATTCATACCCGTACCGTGAGTCTGAACTTCCAGGAAATCATTTTTGCCCTGAATCAGTACTGGGCATCCAATGGCTGCGTGATCATGCAGCCGTACGACATGGAAGTTGGCGCCGGCACCTTCCATCCTGCGACTTTCCTGGCAGCGATCGGGCCGGAGCCTTCACGCTCTGCATACGTTCAGCCCTCCCGGCGCCCCACCGATGGGCGCTACGGGGAGAACCCGAACCGACTCCAGCATTACTTTCAGTATCAGGTTGTCTTGAAACCGTCTCCGATGGATTTTCAGGACCTTTACCTGGGATCAATTCAGCAACTGGGCATTGATCCGAGGCAGGACGATATTCGCTTTGTCGAAGACGATTGGGAATCGCCCACGCTCGGAGCCTGGGGCCTTGGCTGGGAAGTATGGCTAAACGGCATGGAAATTACCCAGTTCACCTACTTTC
Source organism: Arenicellales bacterium (assembly GCA_965214615.1). Classification (GTDB taxonomy): domain Bacteria; phylum Pseudomonadota; class Gammaproteobacteria; order Arenicellales; family JAJDZL01; genus CBDAUN01. The sequence goes on along the minus strand of OZ243952.1, from coordinate 598,024 downwards.
AGCAAGTCGGAGGATTGGAATGCAGGCCGATTACGGGTGAAATTACCTACGGCCTGGAACGCATTGCGATGTACGTGCAAGGCGTCGACAATGTCTTTGACCTGGACTGGAACGGCGAGTGGAGCTACGGCGATATCTACGCGCAAAACGAATTTGAGCAATCGACCTACAATTTCGAGTACGCCGATACCAAAGCGCTGCTCAAGCGTTTCGATGCCGCCGAATCCCAATGCAACCGCCTGACTCAGGAGGTGCGGCTGCCGCTGCCGGCTTACGAGCAGGTACTGCAGGCATCGCATACCTTCAACCTATTGGATGCCCGCCGCGTTATCGGCGTCACCGAAAGGGCACGCTACATCGGCCGTGTGCGAAATATGGCCCGGCAAGTTGCAAATGCATACTACGACATCAGAAGCGATAAGGGTTTTCCGCGTTTAAGGAGTCGATCGTCCAACTCGGCGGTCGAAGAGGTGCAAACGGTTTCCGAAACCAGGCCGGTTGCGCAAGCTGTCGCCGACGATCCGCCTTGCGCTCCGCTGCTGCTGGAGATCGGAACCGAGGAACTGCCTCCTAAATCGATAGAAAGAATCGAAACGGCTCTAAGAACTGAATTGGTCGAAGAATTGTTCAAAGCCGGACTCATCGAAAGCAAGGACGCATCGATTCGCCAGACCGGGCTTGCAACGCCGCGACGCATTGCCATCATCATCGGCGACGTAAAGCGAAAGACCTCGGATACCGAAACTGTCAGACGCGGCCCGGCGCTTGACCGGGCATTCAACGCTGAAGGAGCGCCAACTCCGGCAGCGATCGGCTTTGCAAAATCATGCGGGGTGGATGTCGAAGATCTAGACCGGATCGAAACGGAAAAAGGCATCTTCGTCGCACATCGAACGACGCAGCATGGACAAGGCGCAAATGAGCTGATTCCGCAATGCGTCGAACAAGCGGTTTCGCGGCTGCCGATACCCAAGCGCATGCGCTGGGGCGACGGAGATGCACAGTTCATTCGCCCGGTCCATTGGCTCGTATTGCTGCATGGAAAACATGTTGTTCCATGCCGAATTCTATCGGTGGATGCGGGCGCATCTTCGAAAGGCCATCGCTTTCACTGCGCTGAGGACTTTCAAATTGACGAAGCTGCGAACTATTCGAGCATCATGCAAGAAAAGGGGTCAGTCATCACGAGTCGCGATGAACGGCGTCGCGTGATCAAAGCGCAAATGTCCGAGCTTCAGGAACTGGTTGGCGGCGAAGTGAATTTCCGCGAACTCGACGACTTCAATGCCGAAAGCCTGCTTGATGAAGTGGTTGACCTTGTCGAATATCCAAGCGTGTTCCTCGGGCAATTCGATCAGAGGTTTCTGAGTCTGCCGAAGGAGGTGCTCGTCGCATCCATGCATGTGCACCAGCGATTCTTTCCGCTTTGGAAGAACAGCGAGCTTGTGCCCTGGTTTGTCGGCGTCGCAAATATCAGCCTGGACGATCCGGATGTTCGCAAGCGGGTGGCAAGCGGCAACGAACGGGTACTGACAGCGCGGCTGTCGGACGCGGATTTCTTCTGGGAACAAGATCGCAAATACCGGTCGCAAGACCGGGTAGAAAATCTGCGGGGTGTTGTTTTCCATAAATCCCTAGGATCCCTATTCGACAAGACCGCGCGAATTCGCCAGCTGGCAGGAGCGATTTGCGGCATGCTTGATGCCGAGCCTGAATTCGCCGATCGCGCTGCACAACTGTCGAAGTCCGATCTGGTCAGCGAAATGGTAGGCGAATTTCCGAGCCTGCAGGGAATCATGGGATGCTGCTACGCCATCGCAGATGGCGAGTCCGAAGAAGTGGCAACAGCCGTACGGGAGCACTATTACCCGCGATCCGGAAACGATCCTAAATTGCCGCAGTCGGTCACTGGGCAAATTGTTGCGCTGGCTGATCGCATCGATTCACTGGTCGGCCTGATTGCCGCGGGCGAAAGGGTGCGAGGAGACCGGGATCCCTACGGGCTCAGACGGATGGCAATCGGCATCGTCAGGCTGCTGATCGAATGCGGATTCGATCTGGATGTAGAACATCTTTTGCATGAATCGGCACAGATTTACTCGGCTTGCGGTCCGGATGATTCGCTTAAGACAGGCAAGTTCGAAGACGCGGTCAATGCGGCGCTGACCTTAATCTATGACAGGCTTCATTTCTACTACGTGGCGGGAGGCGGCTACGACGCAGATGAATTTGCTGCGGTCGATGCATTGAAACCCCGCCGACTGGCGGATTTCGACAAGCGATTGAACGCGGTCAGGACATTCAAGCAGCTGCCCGAGTGCGACAATCTGGTCGCAGCAAACAAGCGCATCCGAAACATTCTGCGCAAGAGCGAACAGCAGGCCAATGGCGCAGTCGATGCCGGCCTGCTCACAGAACAGGCCGAATCAAGACTGCATGACGAAGCCATAAGGGTGCGAACAAGAATCGACACTCTGATTGAAGATTCGGAGCACTCGATCGTACTGCAGGAACTGGCCGTGCTCAAAGAACCGATTGATCAATTTTTCGATGATGTCATGGTCTTGGACGAAGATCCCGAGATTCGCGCCAACCGGATGAACCTGGTTGGCTACATCCATAGTCTTTTTCTCGAGGTTGCAGACATTTCGATGCTCAAATCCAGTCAGGACAGCCCATGAATCGAGATTCCTACCAGGCTATGGCGGACGCTGTCCAGGCGTTTCACGACAAGCATGATTTCAAAAACGCGGGCGGCGAAGATCTGAAGTACCGCATCGCACTGATGTGCGAGGAGCTGGGCGAGATATCAGCCGCGGTAACCAAGGGCAAAGGCAAGGAGCAATTGGCGGAAGAATGCGCAGACCTTCTGATCCTGCTGATCGGCACGCAGATATCTGCGGACTTCGACCTCAACGATGCTTTCTGGAAGAAGATGGAAACCATCCTCAGGCGCGAAGCCAGGGTCATTGACGGCACTGTTCGAGTATCCGAATTCGACTTCGAGGACTGAACTTGACGACTGCGTTTAGAGAGACATTTGTGGATTGGCTATCGAATTGAACGATGCTGCACATCCGGGCATTCATATTCTTCACTCTTTGCATCGCCGCATTGCTCGTGTTCTGGCCGATCAGCATGCTGGCAATTCCATTGCCGGCAGTTCAGCGGTCCAAGGTGATCGGAGGCTTTGCACACACCGTCGTCTTCCTGCTTCGTGTCATTTGCGGCTTGACGCATCGTGTCGAAGGAAAAGAGAATCTGCCGGATACGCCAGGGGTGATATTTTCCAAGCATCAGTCTGCCTGGGAGACATTCGCCTTTCAGACCATATTTCCGCCGCAAGCATGGGTACTTAAGCGTTCGCTGCTTTGGATTCCGCTTTTCGGCTGGGGCCTTGCGGCGACGGGGCCTATTGCGATTGATCGGACAAGTGCGCGCCAGGCGCTTCAGCAAGTTGTCAAGCAAGGCATCGGCGTTCTGCAGCAAGGCAGGTGGGTTGTGCTTTTTCCTGAAGGCACGCGAATCCCTCCCGGCCAGCACGGCAGATACAACGCCAGCGGCGCATTGCTGGCGAGCCGCGCCGATGCGCCGCTGGTTCCGGTCGCCCACAATGCCGGAGATTTCTGGAAAAGGAGGGAATTCGCAAAGCGTCCAGGCACAATAACGGTACGGATTGGAGCACCGATTTGGCCCGACGGCATGAAACCTCGGGAAATGAATCAGCGGGCGGAAGATTGGATTCGCGAAACCATGCCGCAAATCAGCGATGCATATGCGCAATAGCACCTGATTCTAGAAAAATTCCGCTTCGGGATAATCAGCTGCCGCTGTCTGGCCGGTTTAAGATTTCCTCAAGAAAAATATCGGCGAATCTATTCAGCTTGACCTCGCCCACTCCGCTGATTTGAGCAAATTCCTCGCGCGTAACTGGGCGAAGATGCGCCATCTGTTCGAGCGAGCGATCTGGAAAGATGACATATGCGGGCACTTCGCGTTCCTTGGCCAGTCGCAGTCGCAGCACTTTGAGGCGATCAAGCAGCGATTGGGCTTCGTCGCTTAGAGTTGCCGATATCGGAAGCTCGCCCACTTCCTGAACTTTCGTGCGACGCGGCAATTTTGTCGGTCTGCGGTACTTGAAAGCGGTATTCCCCTTGAGCAGATCCCGGCCGGTTCCGCTAATTTGCAAGCCGCCGTACGAAGCGATATCCTGAATCAGGAATGCGGAGCTTACAAGCTGGCGAATCAGCGCCCGCCACTCCTGCACTCCTATTTCCCTGCCAACACCGAAGGTCGGAATCCGGTCGTGGCCTGCGCCTGAAACCTTGTTCGTCAGATTGCCTCGGAGCACGTCAACAATATGCCCTGCGCCGTAGCGCTGTCCGGTGCGATAAATCGCTGACAGCGCCATACGGGCGTATTCCGTGCCGTCGGCAAGCTCGACGGGATTGAGGCACACATCGCAATTGCCGCACGGGTCCTTGCTTTCTCCGAAATACTCGAGCAAGGCGCTGCGGCGGCATGTCGGCGACTCGCAATAGCCGACCAGCGCATTCAATCGCTGATGCTCCCTGCGCTGGCGGTCCTCGCCGGCACCCTCGTCGTCTATGAATACGCGGCGCATGCGGATGTCGTCAAGTCCGAACAGCATGTGCGCTTCGGCAGGTTCTCCGTCACGGCCGGCGCGACCCAGTTCCTGATAGTAGGCTTCGATGGATCCTGGCATATCCGCGTGCAAGACAAAGCGGATGTCCGATTTGTCAATTCCCATGCCGAATGCAACCGTCGCCACCATGACGATTCCGGGTTCAGTCATAAACCTGCTCTGGCTCCTTTCACGCTCGGCCTTGTCCATGCCGGCATGATAGACCAGCGATTTAAAGCCGCTGCTTTCAAGAAGCGCCGCCATCGCCTCGGTCTTTTTCCGTGACAGGCAATAGACAATGCCGCTGGATCCTTTGCGAGGCATTAGAAAATTCAGCAATTGACGGTTGCTTTCCGCTTTGGCTTCAACTGACAGCCTGATATTGGGCCGATCGAATCCTTGAACGCAAACTTCGGCGTTGCCTGAGAACAAGCGCCGAACGATGTCCGTACGGGTAACTTCGTCGGCTGTCGCCGTAGTCGCAAGGATCGGGGTTTGCGGAAACAGTTCCTGCAACTTGGAAAGATCGGCATACTCCGGACGGAAAGCTGGACCCCACTGAGAGATGCAATGCGCCTCATCGACTGCGATCAGGGTCAGCTTTTGACGCTTCAGCGCATCAAGCATTGATTCTGTCATCAGTTTCTCGGGCGAAAGATAGAGCAGATTCAATGATCCGCAATTCAATCGCTCCCACACTGCGCGATTTGCTGCCGGGTCGCTTGATGAATTGATCGTATCGGCGGCAACCCCGGCTAGCTGGAGTGCGCTTACCTGATCGCGCATCAGGGCTATCAGCGGCGAGATTACGACCGCGAGTCCGTCCTGCGACAGCGCAGGGATCTGATAGCAAAGAGATTTCCCGGATCCGGTCGGCATCACAGCGAGCACATTGCTGCCGCCAGTCAATGCGTCAATCACTGCTTCCTGATTTGGTCTGAACGAATCGTACCCGAATACCTCACGTAGAATCTCGTGCTTGGTTCTATGTCGATCGTGCATGCCTGTATCTTCCGGTGCCGGTAGCGAGCCAATCGTATTCGGGTAATTCGTCGAATTGTCCAATCAGAATGGACTGGCATTGCGCAGCAGGCATATTTTACGGCTTTACAGGTTCCTTAGGATGAAGCGATAAATAAATCGGAGGCGCTGATGTCAGTCAAACAAAATTGACATCTATCAGGCGGCGTTCAAGCTGTATCAAAAGTCTATCGAATTGTGCCGGACCCGCCCAAGTTGAAAAAAACGATAAGCCGTCTATTTTTGCGGTTTTCGCCACCGTCCATGAGATTTGCGGCTATTCCACGGCTGCCCTGGATTTTCCAGATCGCCTCTATGCATCTGTCAGCGCGTCCGGTGCTGATCGCATTCAGTTGGCAGATTCACCCTCACCATCAAGACTTTCAGGCAGAAGCAGATTCAGGGCAATGGCTATCGCCGCCGCCGGCAACAGGCCTGAACTCAGCAAGATCCTGGCTGTATCCGGAAGGTGCTGCAAGGCGCCCGGCTCAAACTGCAGGCCGAGGCCAATCGATAGCGACACCGCGAAGATGACCATGTTTCTTCGGTTCCAGTCGACATCCGCCAGCATGGAAATGCCTGCTGATGCCACCATGCCGAACATGACAACAACGCCGCCGCCAAGGACTTCTATCGGAATCGTGGAAATCAACGCGCCAATTTTCGGTATGAACCCGGCTATGATGAGGAAAATCGCTCCGAAAGTGACGACCATGCGACTCATCAGTCCCGTGATGGCGATCAATCCGACGTTTTGTGAAAACGAGGTATTCGGCAGCGCACCGAACATGCCTGCAATTGCTGACCCGACTCCATCGGCGTAGGTCGCCCCCTTGATTTCGTCAATGGTCGCTTCACGATTCGCTCCGCCCTTGGTAATACCGGACACATCGCCAACGGTTTCGATGGCGGATATCACCGCCATCAGGCAGAAACCGACTACTGCCGCGACGCTGAATTCGAAACCGAATTTGAATGGATCGGGCAATGCAAACGCAGCCGCTCTGCCCACATTGTCAAAATTCACCATGCCCATGAACAGCGCCACGATATAGCCGACAATCAAGCCGATCAGCACTGCGCTTACCGACAGGAATCCTCGAGTGAAGAACTTGAATCCCAGCGTCGTCAAGATGACCACAAGAACAATCGACCAGTTTTGCAGACTGCCGTATTCCGGTGTGCCGATAGCCGGCACACCGCCTGCGGAATACTGTATTCCGACTTTGACCAGTGCAAGGCCGATCATCAATACTACGAGACCAGTCACCAGCGGCGGCAAGGCAAATCGAATTTTTCCGATAATCGGTGCCAGACAAGCCTGAAACAGTCCTCCAATCAGTACGCCGCAGGTAATGACCGCCATTGCATCGACACCCTTTCCGGCAACCAGCGGGATCATAATGGGGAGAAATGCAAAACTGGTTCCCTGCACAATCGGCAACCGCGCTCCGACCGGACCGATTCCGATGGTTTGAAGCAGGGTTGCGGCACCTGCAAACAGCATTGACATCTGAATCATGTAGATCAGATTCGGAAACTCCGGCGAATTGGAGCCAAAGCCGAAGCCCGCAGCACCGGCAATAATGATTGCCGGGGTCACGTTGGAAATGAACATCGCGAGCACATGCTGGATTCCAAGAGGAATGGCCTGTGTGATCGGCGGCGTATAGTTTGGATCGCGCAGCTGTTCGGGAGTGCCGAGAGAAGTGTTGTTCTTTGCCATGGATCATATCTCCAGTATCTGATGCATGATGGTTAATTCCGGTTTTCGTATCTGCCTGCCAGTCCTTTCGATCGCGCGGTCCTAGCCGGCGATCTATTGACAAACGCGTACTTCAATCTGGGTAGTTGCGCCTAATGCCTCCTGGGACTTTGTATTCGCGTGTAAAGGCGCTCAATCACCAAGACGTGCCGTATCGCCGGTCACAGAACGACGACCATTGAAAATCCCAGTGATGCGGTTCACTAAGACCGCAGCCCGACACACCAATTCCGACACACACATACCAAGTTCGTCTAAATCTCCTAGCGACGTCTCACAGGGATGGATAGGTTCACGCATAAAAGGTCTGATCATTTCTACTGATAATACACAATTTCAACGTGTGTTGGCCCTGAGCACTTCTCAGGTCAACTGAAGTGAAGCCTCCGCTGATCGTTGATGCAAACGCTTCATCGTTCTTTGCACTTCCCTTTGAGCATCTTAAAGCGATTTCCGGCCTATCGGGATCGCCAAGATCGATCACGGCATCCGATTGAAACCATTTGCGTGAGGCAGTTAATGCAATACCAGGTTAAGCCGTAACCCGCATGCCATTGCAAAGGACTCTTGTCCAACAATTATCAAATTTGACGATCATTCCTTGAATTGACTTTGCCGAGCACTGGTTCAATTGACCCCTCGGTTTGTCGTGGGGCAAGGAGTATTCTTGTCCATTATTCAGCCTGATCAAGATTTCAAGGCATAATAGCAAGAATTCATTATAATGTTTCATATAAATATCATAATAGTTAAATAAGTTTTATATATAAAACATTATTGAACAATGCCGAAATCTATAACACGCACCTACTCACGCTATAGCAAAACTGCATCCGCCCTTCTCGGAGGACTGATTCGTACGGCACGCAAAAAACGTAAATTCACTGCGCAGGAAGTGGCAGACCGCGCTGGAATCTCCAGAGGACTATTGCATCGCATCGAGAATGGCAATCTAAAGTGTGAAATTGGCGTGGTGTTCGAAGTCGCTGCCATAGTCGGCGTAAGACTATTTGACGCTGATCAGAGCACCCTTACGAATCATCTATACCGTACCGAAGAAGTACTGGAATTGATGCCAAAGTCTGTTCGCGGCACGACAAAGGAAGTGCGCGATGACTTCTAGCAGCGGGAAAGAAGCTTTCGTCTGGATATGGCTGCCAAACACCACGGAACCCGTTGTCGCCGGGCGGTTGGAAGCTGACAATGGCAATATCCGATTTAACTACGGCAAGAGCTATCTTGAGCGAATCGGCGATAGTTGTCCAGCTATTTCTATTCATGAGCCGGAACTTCCCTTGCAAACCGGGATATTGCCCCTGCTAGGAGGTTTGACTATGCCCGGTTGTATTCGGGACGCCTCACCTGATGCATGGGGGCGACGTGTCATCATCAATAAATTATTGGGGCTGAAGGGTCTGAGCGCGGATACTGGCGAGTTGGATGAATTAACGTATCTGTTGGAATCCGGCTCAGATCGGATCGGCGCGCTCGACTTTCAACGCTCGCCAACTGAATACGTGCCGCGCAATACGAAAAACCCAAGCATAGAAGAGATGAGCGAGTCCGCCGACCGGGTTGAAACTGGAGTTCTTCTCACACCTGAGTTGGATCAAGCTTTGTTCCATGGCAGTTCGATCGGCGGCGCGCGCCCGAAAGCCTTGATTCAAGATCAAAACAGAAAGTACATCGCTAAGTTTTCTTCTAGCACCGATCTCTACAGTGCCGTCAAAGCTGAGTTCATCGCAATGCGGTTAGCGGCGTTGGCAGGACTGAATGTCGCACCGGTCCAACTGACCAAGGCAGTCGGTAAAGATGTGCTCCTGATCGAGCGATTTGATCGTATTGCAAAAGACAATGACTGGCTGCGTAAAGCCCAAATCTCTGCATTGACTCTGTTTGGCCTTGATGAAATGATGGCACGATATGCCAGTTACGAAACCTTTGCAGAAATCATCCGTCACCGCTTCACAAACCCCAGGGATTCCCTCAAGGAAGTATTCTCTCGACTCGTTTTCAACATTCTTTGCGGCAATACTGATGATCACGCACGCAACCATGCGGCTTTTTGGGACGGCAGGGATTTGACACTCACACCTGCCTATGACATATGTCCGCAAAGCCGCACAGGCAATGAAGCCTCACAAGCGATGCTGATCTGCGGTAACAACAACCTCAGCCAACTCAAATCCTGTCTCGAAACGGCGCATAACTTCTTGTTGTCTGAGTTGCAAGCCCGCGAAATTTTTGAAAAATTCATTACCACTGTCGAACAGCATTGGAGCACCGTTTGCGAGGAAGCCGAACTAAGTGACACGGACAAGAAACTTCTATGGGGAAGACAGTTTCTAAACACTTTCTCGACTGAACAATAGTCAGTATTGTGGAAAACTGAATGGATTGTTCCGAGGTGCCGCGGCTGCCCTGTTGGAAATCAGCAATTGCTTTCACGAATACTGCTGGAGCCGATCAATGTAGAACGATGAGTCTATATCAAATTTCGATTCAAGCATTGCTTGCCTAGACCGCCGTCGCGCGAGGCTGAACATTCTCCACAATTGTGCTTCCATGTTCGGTTTCTGCCAGACGTATTTCCCAAGACTTTTGAAGACTGAGCCAAAATTCAGGACTTGTCCCGAAATATCTAGCAAGTCGTAATGCTGTATCCGCACTCACTCCTCGCTGTCCGTTGAGGATCAATGTGATTCGATTGACTGGCACACACAATGCTTCAGCCAAATTACTGGCAGATAGTCCAAGCTCAGTAAGTTCCTCTCTGAGAATCTCGCCCGGATGCACTGGTGCCATTCCATTCCTAATACCCATCGTTAACCCCTTCAGTGATAGTCAGTAATTTCAACCTCGGACGGTCCTTGTACCGTCCAGCGAAAACAAATTCGCCATTGTTTGTTGATTCGAATGCTGAACAGTCCTTTGCGGTCGGCCTACACCACGCAGGGATTCGAGGCGATATCCTGGGGGTGCGCACAGAAATTCAAGCGACGCCGCAGTATCCAACAATGCAAGTTTGCGCCGCGCAATGCATCCTTCATTCTCTCAATCGAGGGCAGTTGGCCATCACTGGAAGGTATGCATTCAATCACCGTGGACATGTCTAGGAACTGATCGACTCTAAGATCATTCGGCGCGAGTTCTATCAGACATTCACAAAGCAATGAAGTCGGGTTCGGTGAATGATCCAATGACTGAATTCTTCACATTCGATGTCAATGCGCTGCAACTGCCAAAAGCTGTGAAACCGCATTGATTTGGTGGCCCCGGTTGGAATGCTCCCGAACTGCGGCCAAATTGCAAATTCAGTTTCCTCTTGTCAATTTTCGTCAAAAATCAACAGTCCTTGGAACGAACGGATAAATAATTCGACTTGTTGCCTGATAACAAAGTTGGTAACTACAGGGGTATCCATAGATATTCAATTAGATCGTAAACACACTACCGCCCGACAAGTCAGTCGTAAATATGATATCATTGATTGCACCGCGCGAATGTGATATTGGCGTCCTTAATTCTCAATGCATGTAGAGGGGTATATGGCGAATTTAATCGTACGAAATATTGATGACGAAATTGTAAAAGCTTTGAAATTTCGAGCTGGCAGAAAAGGCATTAGCGCGGAAGCAGAACATCGGAATTTGTTGGCCGCCGCACTACTGATTCCCCAAAGAAGAAGTTTTGCCGAAGTCATTCAATCGATCCCGCCAGTGGGTGATGATGACGATTTTTTATCCCAGCAAGACGAGCAACCGAGTCGTGTATTTACTTGACACAAATATCATTAGTGAGTTTCGAAAAAAGTCTAGAATTAACAGAGGTGTTCAGACGTTCCTATCAAATACGGAAAAAGAAGAGGAGCAAATCTACCTTAGCGTCATCACGATTGGTGAGTTAAGGCGCGGTGTCGAGATTATTCGACATCGTGGTGATCATGATCAGGCGAACTTGCTGGAATCGTGGCTTAGCGAAGTTACCCTAGAGTATCAAGATCACATCCTTTCTTTCACTGAACTCGAAGCACAGGTATGGGGTTATTTGCGCGTCTCTCACTATCAAAATTCACACGACAAGCAGATCGCTGCAACGGCACTGACACATAATCTATGCGTGGTAACGAGAAATATCTCTCATTTCAAAGGTACAGGCGTTCAACTACTCAATCCATTTACTTGAATCGAGCAATAAACTCACGAACCTTCAGAATCTAGACGAACCAAAATAGGTAACGCTTACTCTCGAATCCTTTGAAAACAGATCTGCAGGGTATGAAGCACTACCCTATGATTTTTGGTTAGTCAAGGTTCTCTCGCAATTTCTCGCTAGCATGAATGGGTTCACGTATAGCAGATCTCCTCAATTCTGGTGAATACCTGCAATTTCAATACCCGTCGGCCCTGATCAGTTGCCTTCGTGACACCTGAAACAATGCCTCCACTAATCATTGATGCGAATGCACCATTGCCTTTCTCGCTTCCCTTGGAGACCTTAAGATGATTGCCGGGTCTATCGGGTTTTAAGTGTGTAATCGTTTTCCTATTCTTGCAAAAGACGGTCAATTCACTGTGCAGACGATTGAGGTCTGCGCCCGCCGGACTAACATAACCACACATGAATTGATCCAATCCAACAACTCTTCTATTTTGTCCTGTATCGTAATTTTTGGTTAATAGCCATTAAAAAAATTATAATTCAAAATAAATTTTCTTTATTTCCTGAAATTATGGTCAACAGCCCAAAAAGACAGCAACGATTAAAACCTCTACTGGACGCAGTTCCTCCGGGATTCATGGTTGACGCTGCTTGGCTGAAAAGTCAAGGAATAGATCCCAAATCCATCCACAATTACGTAGTTCAAGGCTGGCTTGAACGAGTTGTTTGGGGAGTATACCGTCGCCCCCTACCTAAGAAGGCGGAAAGTGATGCCATCTTGTCTTGGGAAGTGCCGCTACTTTCCTTGCAGTGGATAATGAATTGCGATGTGTATTTAGGCGGAGAGAGTGCGCTTGATCATGCCGGCTATGCCCATCACCTTAGTCTGGGCGGTCTGCAACGGGTTCATTTCTATGGTCATGTACCTTCCTGGGTAAAGCGGTTACCAATTCAGACCGATATTGTTGTACATCGTCGCGACCTCTTCGACTCCACACCGACTGGCATAATCCACTCTGACCACGAAGTCGAACCTAGTTATTCGACAAGTGTGTGGCGCTGGCCTTTGAGAACGTCATCTCCGGAACGCGCCATCCTTGAAACTCTTGACGAGTTACCGAACAATGCCAGCTTCAGCAACATAGACAATATTTTTCAAGGACTGGTGACCCTACGACCAAATATACTCATGGTGCTACTTGAACTTTGCCGAAGTGTGAAAGTACGCCGACTATTTTTTGTTTACGCAGACAGACACAGACATCCTTGGCGAAAGCACCTCGACACATCGAAGCTAGAATTCGGCTCGGGGCCACGTGCCTTGGTAAACGGCGGAGTATTTCATCCGAAATACCAAGTCTCCATACCCGGTGACCTGATTTCTGCAGATAATATCAACGAATTCGCTGATGAATAAACACTATTTCGAACAGGCGAGGTTGTTGCTCTACACGAAACCTTGATCGGAATGATCGCATATCCTCAGTATGTGTTCATATTCGCAAGAATGATGTTCAAAATACACCAGAATACGCACCTAAATCATTGATGCTCCAGATTCATGCACGGCCAGTGCTCATTAGAATCTATTCAATCACACACTTACAAACGACTGAGACGCTTCATGGTCGAGCGCAATTTACAGCACACCGATTTTTATGAACTTGGCGTATCCCCCCAGTAGACGAGATCATCGACTGCGACATCTAAAGCAATTGAAATCTGACGATACAAGCTGAGCGAACCTAGCTTCCGGTTGGTTTCGATTTGAGAAAGATAACTTTTGGACACACCGACACGCTTGGCCAAAGATTCCAGAGTAAATCCTCTACTTTTTCGCCACGCCCGCAACGGTGACGTACCATCCAAATTGGAGTTTACGACTTCACCTGGAACAGTTGTACCTCCCTGAAAGTCGACAAACGCTTGATCAACTGCGTAACGGTCTTCAATATCTTCCAACAACGATATCATTTCGAGGTAATCCTCGATAGGTAATACAAAGTACTCTGGGTCCCGAACCCTCTTGAGACTTCCCTTTCGAATTGAAATTCTGTGACGTTTGCTTCACCGTCTGCCGCCCGTCAATCAAGTTAATTCCGAATATGGTTTTAACCTGATTGACGCTGTGTCTCACCCTTATTGACGGTCGATCTGTGTAGCGCGACAATCAACATTATTCGGAATAATGAATAGGATCTTATCGACTCGTGCTTCAGCATGAGCGATAAGATCCTATTCATTAGTGCTTCGAAAGGTTCTTGGCCTCATAACCCTCGAAGCAAAATATCCCGACATAGGCAAGCCGTACTACATTGCCCATAGCCTCGCTAGACGCACTCGCCATAACGAAAATGCCTCCAAACAGAACGAATGGGACAGAGTTTCGTCTGAATTGCGATGGTGGGCCCGGTTGGAATGTTCCCGAACTTTGTTGAGAATGCCCTTTCGAATTGATTTTCTATAACGATTACCTGATCTTCTTTCGCTCGTCAAACATTTTTGTCCCGACATGGATAAGCAAGATTGTTGCCAGATAGACTACTGTCAAAGACGAAATCAATTGCGATTACCGCATACATATTCATCAATCTTGGGATCAATTATCTTGTGAACAATTCCCCGAATTAGTTCCTCAAATCTAATTGGCAAGAGTATGCGAACTGGTTGATTTATATCCATTTTCGTGAACTTATACCTACTGTGTTGAAAATATTTTTGGTTTTGGTAGTATTCCAATGTCTCCGGAAGTTTTAAACCTTTATGATTACGATTCTTAGGTTTATTACGAATTGCTCGTTTCGTAAAACATTCTTGGAATTCCAAATCGGTAGATACTATATTTTGATAGAGGTCACACATTGTTGCCTTTATTTCGTCCGGAAGCGATTGAAATAGTGCAAATAAATTGTGCCCCTTTGACCCAGTGCTATCAAAATTTATTTCGCAAATTGATAGTAGCAGTTTAAAACTGTGCTCGTATGCGTAGCCAAGATTAACATTTACAGTAGTTATTTTTCCAATCAACTCCGCTTGGTATTCTGGAGATAACTGAGCAAACCATCGAACAACTTCATCAGGAGGTTTTGGTCTTCCAGAACTAGTATTACCTATTTGGTCCATTATTTTGTAAAGTTCAACAGGAACCGAACCCATCAGACTTCGTGCCGCATCAATATGGTTGCATATTATTCCCCGCTGTCGCAATACCAAGGGGAGTAGTGGAGGTATCGTCAAATGGTTTTTGAATTTATCAACCACAATAAGTAGGAACTTTTTCAGTAATGGTTTTCGTCCCAATGAGTGCTTCTTCCGTGGATCGAACGGAGCAAATCAGTCTCAATCATGGTGGGCACGGAAGAGAAGAATTCGAACCTTCGCTGAATGACACATACGATTCTATATTTGTTCAGCGAATTGTCCGGCGAATTAGAGGCAGGGGCAGATAGGGTTCAGTATTCGTCGACCACCGCGAACAATATCTAACCAGCTTGTTCCTCGTGAACTTAGTCGGCCAGTTGAAATACTGTTCAACTCCGTGGTTTGCCCGCATCAAACCAAATTAGCATTTCATCAAGGAATTCTGACATTGGATGATCCTGGATATCTTGTTCCAAAAATCCTTTCGCTCGTTGTCGTTCAATGTACCATTGTTGAAAATCATCATATTCTGCAAGTACTTGACCTGCCCCAACTCTGTCGACATCACGAATATTGGGAGTCAGCCAGTTGCGAACCTTCCTCACAGCAATTTCAAAGTTGCCTTCATGCGCAGCAATATCGCTGCCTGCCAAGTCTGATATCGTCGCCTGATAGCGAAAGGACTTTTCCTCAAGGATTAATATTATCTTTTCCGAGAACGGACTACCACCGTATCTTTGGCATCCAAAATCGACGCCAAGCTCAAATGGCATGTTTAAGCGAAATAACTCGTTTGCTTGACTTGCTTGGCACCTACTGAGATCGTGAATTGAGTATTTCGAGGCCTGAATCAGCTCGCATATTTTTTCGATTCTCGGTTTAGCAGCGTTACTTTGTTCAGTCGCAATGCGCGGCTTGAATCCGAATCGAACGAGACAGAACAGAACTGCACGCATGATCGGCTCATAGTCAGTATCAAATGGGCAATTGAAAAAGACGTTACGTTCAAAATTCGGGTCAAGCAAACTTCATTCATCCAGTTGGTGAAAACTATAGATCGTCATCTGCATAGGATTCACGTTTTCTGATTAGACCGTTCGACCCAAAAATGTATACGACTGTTTTCTGCTTCCGAGCCAAGTCTCGCGCAACTTGAATAGCCTCTTTCTTCGTATCAAACTTACGCGTAACCCGATTGGATCCAGTCTTGCGCACCGCCCACTTGCCGTCTCTTGGAATGACATGTTGTGATATTTGAACCATTGCATTTCTCCATAAACTGTTAATATAAATGCCAATTCAAAAATTTGAGAGTAAGTGCTCCCTTGGTTAACTAACAACAAATTCTAAATTAATGTAGACAATGAAATGCGCCATTTTAAAATTCTTGTTTCGAACCGAATATTATTTATTTATAATCAATGACTTGGTGGGCCCGGAAGGACTCGAACCTTCGACCAATGGATTATGAGTCCACTGCTCTGACCAACTGAGCTACAGGCCCGCTCAAGTAGTATTTTCGCAAGGCAAGCGGCGCAAAAGAACGTTTGCTAGCTCTCGATAAAAAGCCGAAGATTCTCAGACCGCGAAGGGTGACGCAGCTTCCGAAGCGCCTTGGCTTCAATCTGCCGGATCCGCTCACGCGTCACATCAAACTGCTTACCGACTTCCTCCAAGGTGTGATCCGTATTCATGCCGATCCCGAATCGCATCCGAAGCACCTTGGCCTCGCGCTCGGTCAGCGACTGCAATGCCGAATCCGTAGCCGACCGCAACCCCACTTCCGTCGCAACATCCAAAGGCGCATGCGCAGACTTGTCTTCAAGAAAATCGCCAAGATGCGAATCTTCGTCTTCGCCAACCGGCGTTTCCATCGACATCGGGTCCTTGGCTATCTTCATCACCTTGCGAACCTTGTCGACCGTAACTTCCATGCGTTCAGCAAGTTCGTGCACCGTCGCATCGCGGCCGGTTTCCTGAAGGATTTGACGCTGAACCCGTGCCAGCTTGTTGATCGTTTCAATCATGTGCACAGGAATTCGGATCGTCCGCGCCTGATCCGCGATCGACCGCGTGATCGCCTGGCGAATCCACCAGGTCGCGTAAGTCGAAAACTTGTATCCGCGCTGATATTCGAATTTGTCAACCGCTTTCATCAGGCCAATGTTGCCTTCCTGAATCAAATCCAGAAACTGCAGACCGCGATTGGTGTACTTCTTCGCAATCGAAATCACCAGACGCAGGTTGGCCTCAACCATTTCCTTTTTCGCCTTGTTCGCCTGCGCCTGACCCTGGGAAATCAAACGATGAATCTCCCTGAGTTCCTCGATCGGAATTCCAATGCGAAGTTCATGCTCACGCAGCTTGCCTTGCGTGCTGCGTATGTCATCGCGATGCTCTTCCAATGTTTTCTGACCTTCTTGGCTACAGTGCCTCTTGAGCTTTGAAACAAGATTTCTGTGCGTCAGATTAAACTTCAGATCGTTGTGAATCTTCTCGCGGGCATCGCGCGGAATCCTTGCCTCCTTGGCGCAAATATCCATGATCGCGCGGCTCCGATCGACCACTTCGTTATTCGCCTGGTGCACCGTGGAAAAGACCCAGTCAAAATTCCGAGGCGAAAATTTAATCAATAGAAATTCAGCTGCAAGCACATCCTGATACTTGCGCGCCTTTTCGCAGCCAACACCTTCACGGACGACCGCATTTCGAAACATCTTGTAGTTACGGCGTATCTTGTTGAACTTCTTATAAATTTCCTCGTCACTCGGCCCCGTATCTTCGGCAATGCCAAGTACGCCGATCTTCGGCTTGGGCTTTACGTAAGGCGTGGGACTGTTCTTGGGGATCAAATCAACCACGAGATCATTCATCCGCGTCGCGCCGGCTTCGACACGATCAAATCTATCAATCAGTTCGTCATAGATGATCGGACAGCGCGCAACCGCTTCGGTCGCCTTGCGCAAGCCAGCCTCGATACGCTTGGCAAGCTTGATTTCCTCCTGTCTCGTCAGCAAGCTGATCGTGCCCATTTCCCGCATATACATCCGCACCGGATCTGTCGTGCGCCCGAACTCGCCTTCAACAGCATTGGTCAGTACCGCTTCGGCCTCTTCCGCTGCATCCTCGTCGTCCGCACTCTCATCAGCCTTGAGCAGCAGGCTGTCGGGATCAGGCACCGAGTCATAGACTTCGATTTCCATATCGTCAAACATGTTGACAATATTCTCAATCTGCTCAGTGTCATTCATGTCTTCAGGCAGATGATCATTGATCTCCTTGAAAGTCAGAAAGCCCTGCTTTCTTCCCTTGATGATTAGATTCTTTAAACCCAGAGGCTTGCTATCGTAGGCCATACGAAAAACACCGTATTTTCCAGAATTTCAATAATTCACCGCGCGAGCCGGGATGCTCGCAGTGCGAAAGGCGAATTGTACCATATTTGTCCAGCTTAGCGGATGCCTTTGCTCGCAAGATGGTCGTTGACCAACTGCTTCACACGCTGCATGTCCTGCTCGCTGCCGCTGTCAAGTTGAGATATTCTTTGATTCAGTTTTTTCTCAACAAGTCTGCTCTGCATCTTTGATATGATGCCTTGAAACTCAGTTTCAAGATTTTCATCCGAAATTCTGTGGTCAAAACCGACCAGTTTGCACACAACGTCGTATTTGTCCGTATCCCTGAATTTCTCCACCAGCGCGGCTGTTGCCAGTTCCGGCTCCAACTCCAGCATCAGCGCAATCGTGCCCAAAAGGTTGTCCCCGATGTCTTCGCTCTCGTGAAACTCTTCCGGACGATTGATCAATTGCGCCAGCCCGGGGTTCTGAATCAGAACCGCTACCGCCTTTTTCGATAGGCCGATAGCAATCGGACCCTTGGGAATGCTTCTTTGGCGCACCGCCGTCGATTTCTTGTTCGGAGAATAGATAGAATCCAGATAGCCGACGTCCAAGTCAGTCAAGTCCCCCAGCTTCTTCATCATCAGGGCGCGCAGGGTGCTCTGCGGAAGCTTTTCGAAAATCGTCTTGAATTCTTCGACCAGCTTCGCCTGCCCGTCGAGGCGGCGCGTGTCTGTACGCGACGTCAGGACGTCGAAAACGAACTCTGATATCGGCACGGCCGAAGCAATTCGCTCCTCAAAGCCTGAAGCCCCTTCTTCACGAATCAAAGAATCCGGGTCATGCCCCTGGGGCAGAAACATGAAACTCGCCAGATTGCCGTCGTGCATCATGGGCAAAACAGACTCGAGCGCTCTCCAGGCGGCAGTGCGTCCCGCCGAATCGCCGTCAAAGCAAAAGACAATATGCGACGCTGCCTGGAATAGCTTTCGAATATGCATGCCGGTGGTCGCAGTGCCAAGCGTCGCCACCGAGTACTGGATTCCGTATTGCGACAGCGCCAGAACATCCGTATAGCCTTCGACAACCAGAATTTTTCCTGCAGCACGGGCCGCGCTTAGCGCATGATTCAAGCCAAATGCTTCGCTGCCCTTGCTAAAAAGCGGCGTCTCGGGAGAATTCAAGTATTTCGGCTCTCCTGAATCAATCACTCTCCCGCCAAACGCGATGACCCGGTTGCGGCGGTCCATAATCGGAAACATCAGACGATTGCGAAACCTGTCGTACATCTTGCCGCTGTCATTCGAAGCAGTCATCCCGGTTTTCAACAGCAGTTTTCGCCCACTTTCGGATTTGCCGAACCGCGTCAAAATGAAATTCCATGATTCCGGCGCGAATCCCAGTCCGAACTGTTCAGCGGCGGCTGCCGTGATGTTTCGCGACTTAAGGTAGGCCCTTGCAGCTTTGGCATTCTTGCCGCTCATCAATTCGTCGCGATATGCAATCTGCACTTCGCTCATCAGCCGCAGCATCAAATTGAAATCGCCGCCTCCATGGGAGCCGCCCGAACTAACCGGGACATCAACACCGACGAAAGAAGCTAATTCCTCAATCGCATCGCGAAACTGAAGATTCGAGTATTCCATGAGAAACGACACGACATTGCCGCTCTTTCCGCACCCGAAGCAATGATAGAACTGCTTGGTGGGGTTGATAAAGAAAGAAGGCGTCTTTTCGTCATGAAAGGGACAGCATGCCTTGAATTCCCTACCGGATTTCTGTAATGGAATGTGGCGTTCGATAAGACCGACAATATCAGCTCTGGCGATCAGATCACTGATAAATTCTTCTGGGATGGATCCTGCCACGAAATTCTGCGGATAGTTGGTGAAGCGCTTCGGTTCAATCAGTCGGGTGGTTTCTATGTTAGCACATTATGGGAAGCGCAATTTACGGTTGAACGTGTTTCCAGCAATTCTAGTTTTCAGGGGTTTGCCATTATTCCGCGCATTCGGGAAGTGAGGCCAATAGAGTTGCAATGGCAACAACGGGGGCCGGGGTTGTGCATTGGCATTCCTGCACCGGCGCCTCAGCCCAAGCTCGTCTATAGGCGCATAGCCTGATCGCGACAACGATTCAATCCAATTGTTGAGCGTCGCAATCGCAAAGGTTGGCGATCAGGGACGCTGCGCCGATCGCCGACTGTGCTGACGCGTTTTCAGAGAGTGGAATTCGTCAGCAAATACAGTTTCACCGGACTCAAGGCACCACGGCGAATGCCCGGCGGCGTACGGGCCAAGCGCCCCCAATACGCCGAAGCGCTACTTCACAGCGCAAGCAGATTTACCGGGTTCTGTACATGGCAAAGCCCCGCCTTGGCGCAACCGCGACGGCATCCAGCATCAATATAGAACAGGAAAGACTAGTGGGGGCGGCTGCGGAAATATCCGCGCTGACGCATCATTCTTTTTTCTTCGCGCTTGACCGCAGCTGCGGCTTTGCGCTTGCGAACGCTGGTAGGTTTCTCGTAGTATTGTCGCCTGCGCGTCTCGCTAAACACGCCGGCTTTTTCGCAAGAACGCCGAAACCGGCGCAAAATTACGTCGAACGGCTCATCCGCCCGGACACGAACACTTGGCATATTTGGTCTTGCCTCCTGGAATTTAGATTTTGATCCGTAAATCTGAATGATATCTTATGCTTCATTCTATACTTGACATTCGCAAATGACAACACTGTGTTGAAATTCCATTCCGCGAACGCCGCCAATCGAAATATGATGAATAGCCAATGATGGCAAAGCCGAGTATTGTAACCACAATCGCCCGATAATGAAAATCTTAGGAATCGAAACTTCATGCGACGATACCGGAGTCGGAATCTACGACTCAGAGTGCGGACTGCTGACACATCGTCTTGCATCGCAAATCGAGATCCATCAGCCGTTCGGTGGCGTCGTTCCGGAACTCGCCGCACGCGATCACATCATCAAGGTGCTGCCGCTTATTGATGCCGCACTCAAGGAAGCGAATCTTGAAAAAAACGACCTCGATGCGATCGGCTATACCGCCGGACCGGGCCTGGTCGGCGCACTGCTGGTAGGCGCCACGGTGGCAAACAGCCTCGCCATGGCGCTTGACGTAAAAGCCGTCGGGGTTCACCACATGGAAGGACACCTGCTGTCTCCAATGCTTTCCAGCGACAAGCCGCAGTATCCGTTCATTTCTCTTCTGGTGTCGGGAGGGCACACGATGCTGGTAGACGTCCAATCGCCCGGATGCTACCGAATTCTCGGACAGACGCGCGACGATGCGGCCGGCGAAGGCTTCGATAAATTCGCAAAGGTTCTCGGATTGCAGTACCCCGGAGGTCCAAGCATCGAGAAAGCCGCCCAGAGCGGCGACCCGGCACGCTTTCGCTTCTCCCGGCCAATGCTCAATAGCGCAGACTTGGATTTCAGCTTTTCGGGACTTAAGACCCAGGCGGTAGAAAAGGCAGCCGCATTTGCTCTTGACACGCAAACTGTCGCGGATCTTGCCTGGGCGTTTCAAGACGCGGCAGTAGACACCCTTGTCGGCAAATGCCGCAAGGCTCTGACGCAAGTCGGCAGGAGCAATCTTGTCGTCGCCGGCGGAGTCGGAGCGAACAAGACCCTGCGGTCGCGCGTTGCCGCGATGATGGACGATTTGGACGGCACTGCGTACTTTCCGCCTCTGGACCTGTGCACCGACAACGGCGCAATGATTGCCTATGCAGGACACTTGCGGCTGGCCAGCCAATCGGCAGATTCACTGGACTATGCAGTGCGACCCCGATGGCCTCTCGATTCGTTGCCGCCGCTTTAACACGGCATCGGCGCTTCATGATGAACCGGCACAATGAGCCTTTTTTGCTCCAATCCGGCTTCTGCCCCGATGATGCCCGGTTGCTGGCGCTTCAGAATGCAGCGCCTGCGCCGGCAGGCTCCGACGGCCAATTCAGTTCGTCAAGCGGGTCGATATAGGTTTCCTCCAGTCCCTGCCTGATCCACTCGGCAACCGATGGATCGCTTTCTACCCAGCGGCAATATTCCAGCGCGCTGTCAGACAGGTCCGCCTCGATGCTGCGAAACCGCATCACCACCGGCGCAAACATGGCATCGGCGATGGAAAAATCTCCAAAAAGCCATGCCCCGCCACCTGCGAATCGATTGCGGCAGTAGTCCCACACTGCCTCGATACGGCGCACGTCGGCCATGGCGGCCTCGCTGAGCCGATATCCGGGAAATCGCCTGCGCAGATTCATCGGCGCCTCGCTTCGAAGCGCCGAATAGCTTGAATGCATCTCAGCGCTCACAGACCGGGCAACGGCACGGGCCTGCCGATCTTGCGGCCACGGCCGGGTTTCGGGAAACGCCTCGCCCAGATATTCCAAAATAGACAGAGAATCCCACACCTCGGTACCACCATCGAGCAGCACCGGCACCTTGCCTCCACAAAATCGATGCGACAGCTCGCTTCGCAATTCCTCGCTCGACAAGTTGAATCGCTCCACTTCGACATCCAGGCGATGTTTGCGGACAAACAGCCAAGGACGCATTGACCACGTGGAGTAATTGTAGTTGCCGATAATCAGTTTGATTGTCATGATTGTCTTAAGTCGCTGATCATTCTACATGCGACGCAACTGAGAAGATGAACACAGAATGACCGGTTTTCGAACTTCGAGCAGACGGAATATGAACACTCGGTCTGTTTTGACCGGCTTGATTGCGCAGAAGGCGAAGCGCGCACGCATGCTGATTCGGCGATGCGCCCCGGAATCCTCAATCAGATGCGGAAATATGCAATACAGGAAACTCAGATCACCGTTTCGAAAAACCAAATCGCCTGGCAAGCCATGTCTGCCAGCCAATTTGATTCAACAATACCCGCTGGCACCTGACACTGGCCGGAACGGCCTTGCCGCTACAGAATCTCTAAGACCTGTTCCGGGGGACGACCGATGCGGGCCGTCTCATTGGCAAGCACAATCGGACGTTCGATGAGAATCGGATGGCGCGTCATCGCTTCGATAAGTTGATCATCGGTCAAGCTGCCATCGTCCAGATGCTCAGTGAGATACGCCTCTTCCTTGGTGCGCATCAGCTGTCTTGGTCCGACACCGAGCTTGCTCAGCAGCGATCTGAGCTCTTCAGGACTCGGAGGGCATTTCAGGTATTCGACGATTTCGGGCTCAATATTTCTACCGCGAAGGATCTGCAGCGTCTGCCTGGACTTCGAACAGCGAGGGTTATGGTAGATTTTGACTTGCACGATTCAGTATCCGCGTACGATCAAACTCTGCAAACGCGCGTTGCGCCGGATCATTCTGGGCGCAGCGGCGTTTGCGCTGCGCCCAGATGCCATCGACCTGTTTCAAATGTCCTAGGCGTCGATGCCTTACGCGTCATCAAGCCAGACGGATTCTGGAAACTCGAAGCACACATCCCTGCAAATCATGCAGTCGCATGTGCGCTCATTTTGTCGTCCCTAAGGCTAGCCGCCCTTTTCAGCGCCTTTAAATTTGCCCTGAATAACCCTGTCGATCACGATGGCGCAGAACAGGATGGCGATACCGGCCAGAATTCCCTGACCCTTTGCCGCATACTGCAATGCCACCAGCACGTCGTAACCCAGTCCCTTGGCATCAATAAGAGCAGCGATCACGACCAGCGAAAGGCACATGAGAATCGTCTGGTTCACCCCTGCCATGATGCTCGGAGTTGCCAGAGGAATCTCAATATCGCGCAGAATCTGCCTGTTGGTCGCGCCGAATGCGCGTGCCGCCTCAACAACGTCTTTCGGCACCTGTTTTAAGCCAAGCGTTGTAAGACGCACGATCGGCGGCAGGCCGAAAATCATAGACGCCAGAATCCCCGGCGGCTTGCCTGTGCCAAAGAACGCGATAATCGGAATCAGATAGACAAACGACGGCATCGTCTGCATCAAATCCAGTACCGGCCGGGCAAAGCTGTATGCCCGGTCGCTTCTGGCGAACCACACGCCGAGCGGAATGCCGATAGCGATGCAAAGGAACGACGCTGTTCCCAAAAGCGCCACCGTGGCCATGCTCTTTTGCCAATATCCGAGCAATGCGATGTAAAGGAGTGCCGCTGCGGTAAATACTGCAACACGCGGTCCGGCGCTGCGATACGCGAAAATCACAATGATCGTCATGACCACAGGCCATGGGGTGCCTACCAGCAGCGTCTCGACTCCGTCCAGAATGATTCTGATGCCGCGCGAAACCCCGAAAAACAGGAACGCGAAATTGCTTGAAGCAAGATTGAACCAGTGATCAATCCAGGCAGCCACCAGCAGATAGTACGTATTTCCTATAGGAAATTCGACGATAATCTGCGGCGGATCAGCGGTTGTAAATCGCAACAGGGTGATTCCGTAGACCAAGACGACAATCGCCAGGCCAAGCGTGCCGATCGGCCAATTCAGCCCCGAACGCACCGTGCGGTCTCCGCGCCAGCGCGAATACTGCCGCTCGTAGGCAATATTTGCGATCCACCCCTCGAACACCTTGATCAGTATCAGTCCGATAATCGCAATGATCACCAGCCGCGTGCCGCCTGCCTTGATCGCCTCTCCTTCTTCAATCGCCTTGTCCCTGGCATTGGCGAGCTTGTCGGCGCGACTCTGAAACGACTCGGCACCTTCGGTGTCACCCTTTTCCTGGGCGCTGGCCACCCGGTCTAACATCCGCTCATAGTTAGTCTGCATGCGGTCGGCGCGGTCGAATTTCTCCGAGCCGAGATCGCCCCACAGGCCCGAGCCGAGCATTACCAGCAGCACCATTTCGACAACCGCGAAGATCCAGAACAGGCCCCAAAGGCCGCGCGCCGTCGCCCATAGCGGTCCGAACACTGCCGAGCCGATGTTGAAAGTCCAGCAAATTCCGATATCGGATGCCTGTATCCGCTTGAATTCCCGTGCGTAGTAGTCGCCGTTTTGATCGGCGAATTCCCGCACGGAATCAGAGATGTCTACTTCTGGCACCGATTCCAGGATTTCAACAGTACTGAGAGTTTCCGTAGCCATTTACTGATCCTCCTGCCTTTGAAATCGTCCCTGCACAATCCGGTCCAGCATCATCGCGCAGAACAGGATCGCCAGACCCGAAAGTATGCCTTGGCCTTTGGCGACATATTGCAGCGCCGTCAGCACTTCCTGTCCGAGTCCCTTGGCCCCGATAAGCGACGCGATCACAACCATTGACAAGCTCATCAGAATGGTCTGATTGACGCCGGTCATGATGGCCGGCGACGCCAGAGGCAGTTCGACACCCACAAGAATCTTCCATTTGGTCGCGCCGAAAGCGACAGCCGCCTCCTTGACATGGTGCGGAACCTGACGCAGTCCGAGCGCAGTCAGACGCACAACCGGAGGCATCGCGAAAATTATCGTCGCCAGGACTCCGGGAACGCGGCCGGTGCCGAAAAACGCGATAATCGGGATCAGGTACACGAAGGGCGGAATGGTCTGCATCAGATCCAATACCGGCCGCGCAAAGGCATACGCGCGCTCGCTGCGCGAAAACCAGATCCCCAGCGGGATTCCGATCACGATGCAAAAAAGCGCCGCTGCTCCGACCAGCACAATGCTGATCATGCTTGCTTCCCACAATCCGAGAATTCCGATATACAGCAGCGATGCGCCGGTAAATATCGCTACCCGGATGCTTGCCACGCGCCACGCAATCAATACCAGAAAGATAGCGACAACCGGCCAAGGGGCATCGACGAGCAGCAATTCGACTCCGTCAAGCACGACCTGGGCTCCTGCGGTGATTCCGTCAAAAACCCCCGCTCCGGCTTCCGCCGTGCGGTCAAACCAAATATCGAGCGCATTTGCGCTGTAGGTAAAGTAGGTGCCGCTGACCGGCACGTCGGTAAGCCATGCAACAGGCACAGACACGGTAAAGCGGTACAGGGTGAGCGGCACAATGACAACAAGCAGAACCAATGCAAATCCCATTCGCTGCCAGCTTAGTCCGCTTGCGATCTTGCGATTGACGCGCCATGCCGAATACTGCAGTTCGTACAGGCGATTGGCGTGCTTGCCGAGGACGTAGCGCAGCCCGACAAACAGGATCACTCCGACCGCCAGATAGATCCACCAGGAGTCTGCCGCCGATTGCGCATCGATGATCGCGGCATCTGCAGCCTTTTGCAGATTGTCCGCAATTTGAAACGAGGATTCGGCGGTTGCGTCGCCAGCCGCCTCCAAGGCGGCTCCTTCGGCCCGCAAATCATCCGATCGCTGCTGAAGCTGCGTAGCTTCGGCCATCTTGGGTGCGCCCAGGTCGCCCCAGATTCCGCGTCCAAGCTGCACCAGCGCCACAAGTTCGGCAATTGTAAACAGCCAGAACAGATTCCACAATCCGCGTGCAGCGCACCACGCCGGACCAAACAGCATCGCCGCCTGGTTCCACGGATAGACGCTTTTGCTCGATGATTGAATCTGCGAAAAACTCTCGACGTAGTAATCGCTGTTGTCAGCAGCGAACTCGCTAATCGATTCAGACAGATCGATCTTTGGAATTTCCTTAGTTACATCAGGCATTACTTGCCATCCCGGATTCCTTGTAGCAGCCGATCCTTGGACACGACTCCGATATCGTCGCCATTGTCATCCGTTGTCACGGTCGGCTGCGTGGTTTTTACAGCGACATCGATCAGATAATCCAGATCCACGTCCTGGGACACCCGCGGCGACTGTCTCAGATCCTCGCCATCGGTCGGCTTATACTCGTTGATCGGAGTTTGAATCGTATGGGCAAAAACCAGCTTCAACTTCGATATGTTCTGCACAAAGTCGCGCACATAGTCGTCTGCCGGATTGGTTACGATTTCTTCGGGCGTTCCGATCTGCACGATCCGTCCATCCTTCATGATGGCAATCCGGGTGCCGAGTCGAATCGCCTCGTCAAGGTCGTGGGTAATAAACAATGTCGTCTTGTGCAACTGCTCGGACAAAGCCATGAACTGATCTTGCAACTGGCGGCGAATTAGCGGATCCAACGCGCTGAACGGCTCATCCATCAGCAGAACGTCAGGGTCCGAAGCAAGCGCCCTGGCAAGACCGACGCGCTGCTGCATTCCGCCGGAAAGCTCGCGCGGAAACCGGTCTTCGAATCCGTCGAGGCCAACCAGTGACAGGGAGTGCTGCGACACATCCCAGCGCCGCGCCTTGGACTCGCCGCGAATCTCCAGCGGATACGCCACGTTATCGCGCACAGACCGGTGCGGCAAAAGCGCCATGTGCTGGAATACCATTCCGATTCGCTTTGCGCGCATTTCGCGAAGGGCCGATGTCGACAGCTTCATCACATCTTCTCCCAGCAAATGAATTTCGCCGGAAGTCGGTTCAATGAGCCGGTTGACGTGGCGCACCAGAGTGGATTTTCCGCTGCCTGACAATCCCATAATGCAGAATATTTCTCCCCGCCGGACATTGAAGCTGCAGTCGGCAATTCCGACAACGGCACCATAGCGCTCCAGAATTTCGGCCTTTCCGAGACCTTCGTCCTTTACGGCCTTCATGGCTGCTTCGGCCTGGCTGCCGAAGATCTTCCACGCGTTTTTCAGTTCAATTACGATATCTTTCATTTTCTATTCGGCGATCGCTCCCATGGATTGCGGCATTGAATCTTGCTTGCTGCAGGAAAACCGCGGGCTATAAACGCAAATAGCGGCGCAATGCCTCGACATTGCGCCGCTATCTTTCATGTGATGACTAAGTCGCTGACCGATGGTCGCTGCCATCAGTCGACTGCGCACTCTAGACTATCGCAGCCATGCGTCAATCAAGTCGGGGTTTGCATCAATAAACTGACTTGCCACGTCGGCGAGCGCCATCTTTTCCACGGTCGCCTGGAACGCAAAATTGCTCACCTGGTCGGTACTCAGAGTGATCTTGCCAAGGATGGCCGCTGCGTCCGGATGAGAATCCTCCAGTGCTTTCGCATAGTGGATGTGCAAGTTCGCATCCTTCCATGCAACACCGGCGGATGAATTTTCCAGCCAGTTGGGATCATCGGTCGGCTGATGCACAATCCATTTGTCTGGATCGTGAGCAGGCTCTTCCAATACCACCAGGTCATGCAATCCGAACATGTGGTGCGGCGTGTAGCAGAAAAATACAAAAGGCTTGCTCTGCTGGACTGCCGCATCGAGATTGGCCAGTGCCAAGGTCTCGTCCATCTCTGTCAGTTCCAGAGTCTGGTCGTAGCCGTAGCTTTTCGCGCGAATCTTTTCGACATTGGTTGAAGCCCAGCCGGTTGCGCCGATCCAGATCTCGCCTTTGCCATCTCCGTTTGAATCAAACTGCGCGGCGACTGCCGGGTCCGTGAGATCCGTAATCTTGCTGATGCCGAGGGCTTCGGCGGTGCCTTTCGGCACGCACATGCCCTGAAACGCCGTGACTGAGTTATCACTCCTGACCACGGTGCCCTTTTCTTCTACGAAAGTGTTGTACAGGTTTGCCTGATTCGGTAGCCACACTTCGGGATGCACATGCATTTTTCCCTGATCCATGGCCTCGAACACAACGGGGTTGGTGCCATTTTGCACTTCTACTTCCAATCCAAGATTTTCTTCCAGGACCGATTTAATGACGTGGGCAGTTACCTGGACAGTCACCCAGTTCGGCGAACCGACTACGATGTCTGCCGCCTGCGCACCGCCCGCCATCAAAAGCGCGGCGCCAGCGCCGGCGATCGTTCGTTTTACTAAATTCATTGTTCCTCCAAAAGCCAAAAGAGATAAGTTTGTTTCTGAATGTAGATTATTTCAAACTTATTGCAAAAACACAAGGAGAATATTGCTTTTATTGCAGCAGACTCTTACGCAGCCCGCAGATTTCACATGGACTTGCCCATATCCATGCCGAACAGCTAGGTCGCGGTGTTCAATATTTGTGAGCAGGCAACATGCGTACAACCACTTGATGCCTCGGTAAACGCCGCATCATTCAACCGCGCCTCAT
The DNA here is from genome assembly GCA_965214615.1 of Arenicellales bacterium. Taxonomy (GTDB): domain Bacteria; phylum Pseudomonadota; class Gammaproteobacteria; order Arenicellales; family JAJDZL01; genus CBDAUN01. The sequence goes on along the minus strand of OZ243952.1, from coordinate 568,936 downwards.
CGTCCCCAAGTCCGGAGCGAATGGCTCTAAGTACGGACCGGTGTCATAGCTGCTCACCGCAAGGCTTGCTCATGTACAATTCCCTCGGTTGCCTGCACATCGCAAACTTGACATCGCAAGTTTCAGCTAGAATGCAGCGATTCTTTCGCCAATCGGCATCAGCCGATACCAATTTCAGAATATTTGACTACATATGCATGGAGGAAATGGAAGTGACACACTCTGAATCCGGCTCTCCAAGGTGGGGCATCAATAATGATTATGGACGATTGACCGATGTCCTGCTCGGCAAGCCTGAATACTACCGCTGGATAGACGCGGGCCCGATCATCATGCGCACCCTGAACAATCAGGAATACACAGGCGTGAAGTTCAGTCTTGAGACCGCCTTGTCGCAGCACGCCGAAATGGTCTCAATCTACGAATCCAACGGCGTCGAATGCTACTATCTGGACGCAGACGAGGCTTTGCATCGCAATTTCTTCGCCCGCGACTCCAGTGCGATGACCCCGTGGGGAGCGCTGATCTGCCATATGCAGATCAAAAGCCGCCGCGCGGACTACGTCACGGCGATCAAGTTCTATCAGGACCATGGAATTCCGATCTGGAAGTATGCTACCGCGGGACACTTCGAAGGCGGAGATTTCAATATTCTCGAGCCTGGCTTTGTGCTCGTCGGCTATTGCGGCGAACGCTCTGAGCGGGCCGGGTCCGAGCAAGTCGCACAGTTTGTGCGCGAGCAGGGCTGGGAAGCGGTGACGGCGCCCATTTCTCGCGAATTCGTACACATGGACGGCCTCGTTGTACCGCTCGCGCCCAAGCTGCTTGTCGCCTGCCTGGACGCAATGGAGGACTGGCTCGCGGATGTGCTGCGCGCCCGGGGCTTTGAATTTATCAATGTCCCGTACGGCGAAGCCAAGAACCTCGGTGTCAATCTCGTAACCCTGGGCAACGACCGCGTGCTTTCGATGAGCAGTTCGCGAAACCTCAATGAGCAGCTTCGCGCTCTGGGATTCGAGGTGTTTGACCCGGACATGTCGATGTTTACGCTCGGCGGAGGAGGAGTCCACTGCCTGTGCCAGGCGTTGCACAGGGAGGACTCATAGGCAGTCAATGCCGAATTCGCCGGCAAAATAGCCAAGGCATGGGTGGACCATGAAGCCGACGGTTCGTATCACAAGCCCAACTGGGTGGATTTTCGCACCTGAATCGGACTCGCGCAGCCGACTGCGCTGGAAATATCAAAGCCTGCCGGCTACACCGCTCTTGCGACGAGAACTCGTGTCAATCCAGGCGGGCGCTGGCGATATACATTGAGAAGGTTTCGCACCATACGACGACGTTGTCGAATTCGTCTGTATTCAGACCGTCGGGCAAACCGAATTCGAGCGGGCCGGAAAATGTGCTCAGCCTGGCGATTTGAACGGCATTGGCCTTGATCTTCGCAAAATCGTCCTTGGTATCGGCAAACCTTTTCGACAGATAGATCCGGTAGTCGGGTCCGGGAGCGAACTCCACATTCTGCTCGAAGATCAGCTTGCCGCCCGTGATTCGCACGGTTCCTTCGCCCCAGTGCAGCGCATCGGAGCCCGGACTGTTACGGTCGAACTGTCCGGCCGGATCCGACTGCGCCGCAGGCGCGACGCTGGCAACCTGCTGCGTTTGAGAGGACCACTCGATATAGATCGGCAGAAAATAGACCCCGGCCGCGGCTCCGCACCCGAATCCGATGGCGAGGAACAAAAGTGCAAATATAAACTTCCCAATCATGTCAGCCAGTCCTCCCGCTTGCTATGGTGTGGCGCAGACGAATATATTTCCCGAATCAGCAAAACCGTCTCCGGGTGCAGGAATCGGGCGGCCATGCCCCGCCTGTCTGAACGCATTATACGGAGCGCAGCCTGTCTGTCACGTGTCGCGGGCGGAATTCGCCCGCAATCAGGTCAGGCTCTCCTGGCGGATGCCCAGTTTGTCCTGCATCTGCCGGCTGAAATTCTGAGTAATCCGGTCAGCGGTCATCGCAATGATGGCCATCCCGATGCCCGCTATCATGCCGACGCCGAAATCTCCGTCACCCAGTCCGATATATATCTGCTGGCCAAGATCGTCTGTACCGACCAGCGCGGTGATGACGAGCATGGAAATCGCAAACATGATGGTCTGGTTCAGGCCCAGCATGATTGACGGAACCGCCAAAGGCAGCTTGACCTGAAACAAAAGCTGCATGCGGGTGCTTCCGATGGCCTTGGCGGCTTCGATTACATCGTGCGGCAAATTGCGAAGCCCGTGCTCGGTATACCGGATTGCCGGCACGACGGCGAAAGTGCAGATCGAAAGCAACGCGGTGAACTCGCCGATCTTGAATACCATCACAAAGGGTATGAGGATCACGAAAAGCGGCATGGTCTGCAGGGTGTCGATAACCGGACGCACCAATGCCGACACCTTTTCGCTCTCAGATGCCCAGATTCCGATGATGCCGCCGACGGTGAACGAGACCAGAGCCGCCACACCGCAAAGATACACGGAAACGACCGACGGACCCCATATTCCTGTCAGCAGCAGAAATGCCAGTCCCGCCGCAATCCAGGTTGCCAGTGCGGTGCCCCCTGCCTGCCATCCGAGTGCGATAACGATCACGCACAGCGCGACCCAGGCCGTTCCTGTCAGTCCGCCGTAGAGCACCAGCGCCAGAAGTACCACGCAGATCGCCTGAATGTGAAGGCGCCTGAAAGCCAGGATCGAGGCTGCAATCAGTGCCAGGGCGGCATAGCCCGCTGTGATGAGCGGCGTCATCGTAAATCCCCAGGTAAACGGACTGACCGCCTGCTTCAATCCTATCTTGAGCGGCAGCATGACATAGAAGAACGCAAATTGCTTGATGGCTTCAAGCGTTTCGCGAAATTCCAGGAAAACCCACTCCAGGCCCGCATTCATCGCCGGAGCCGGATTGATGACCCAGTGCTTGGGCCATGTCGACAGCAAGGGAATGAACTGGGCAAAGACGATGAGCGCAAGCGCAGCTGCGCCGCAGACGATCCAGCTGCGCCGGGCTGACTTCGCCGCATCGGACGTCGAGCTGCGCATGGCGAAGCCTGCGGTAATCCGGTCCAGAATCATGGCCATCAGCGCGATGACGATGCCTGCAAGGATGCTTTCTCCGAACAGCGCCTTTCGCATGGTCGACAGGACCTCCCAGCCGATATCGTTGGTGCCGCCGATTATCGAAGCGATAATCACCATTGACAGCGAGGCCATGGTCGACTGATTGACTCCGAGAAGCAATTGGCGGCGCGCGCTCGGCACGCGCACCCGCCAAAACAGCTGCGAAGGCGTCGCACCGCTCATCAGGCCCGAATCAATGACTGCGCCCGACACGCCTCGCAGTCCCACAATGGTGTTGCGAACCATTGGCGGGAACGCATACAGAACCGAGGCCACCAGTCCCACCGTCGAGCCGAATCCGAACAGCAGCAGGATCGGAATCAGGTAGGCAAAGGCCGGGACTGTCTGCATCAGGTCGAGCGTGGGCATGATGACCCTGTATGCCCGCTGCGACAGGAAGCCCCAGGTTCCAAGGGAAAAGCCGATTGCGACCGCCAGCGGAATCGAAATCACCACCAGTGCGAACGAGTTCATCGATTGCGGCCAGAAGCCGAACGTGACCATGTAGACAATGCTCAGCGCGCAGAAGACCGCAAGCCCGAAGCCGCCTGCCCGGTAGGCGACAAACGTCGCCACGATCAGCATCGCCGCCCACGGAATCGCATGCAGTATGGTTTTTGCAAGCAGCACCGGCCAGTCGAACAGCCAGCCGATCGCCTTGAAGAACCAGCCGAAGACCGCCACGAACCAGGTCATGCCGGCGTTCAAGGGCGCAGTGACCTTGAGCACCAGGCTTTGCGGATACTGATAGAGAGATCCGAGGCTATCAGACAACACCACGCACAGCGCAGTGAAAATGGCGACCGCCAGCCATACGACAACTGTCCGGCGGGAGCTTGCGTGCGGCATCTCAGTCCCTGGACATCGACGATCCGCCCATTCCGCTGGCCAGTGCGGCGATAAAGTCCTGCCCTGTCATGTGGGTGACAGAATTGTTGTCCGCCCGAACAGCCAGTCCCGCCTCCTGTTCGGAAAGATACGGGAGCAGATCGCACACCTTGGTCGCGGCCGGCACTTCCCTGATGCCTTCCGGAGGGGGTCTGTCCGATGCGATATCTCCTGCGGTCAGGATCATCTCCCATGGCACGTCATTGGTAAATTCGCGCACATAGTCGTCGGCGGGATTGAGTATCAGGTCGACCGGACGGCCGATCTGAACCACTGCGCCGTCCTTCATGATGGCCATGCGGTCTGCCACGCGCAGCGACTCGAGAAAGTCGTGGGTGATAAAGACGATCGACTTGTGCAGTTCCTGCTGGAGACGCAGAAACTCGTCCTGCATCTGGCGCCGGATGAGCGGGTCGAGAGCGCTGAAAGGCTCGTCCAGAAACCACACTTCCGGCTCTACCGCCAGCGAACGGGCAATTCCGACGCGCTGCTGCTGTCCGCCGGAAAGCTGGCTGGGAAAGCTGTCTTCACGCCCCTCAAGCCCCACGAGCGAGATCACCCGCTCGGCCCGCTCGGCGCGTTCGCGCTCCGCCATGCCTTGCAGCTTCAGCGGAAACGCGACATTCTCAAATACATTCAGATGCGGCATCAGGCCGAAGCTCTGAAACACCATCCCCATTTTGTAGCGCCTAAAGTCAATGAGTTCCTTCGGACTTGCTTTCAGAAGATCATTCCCATCGAGCAGAATCTCTCCCGAAGTCGGCTCTACGAGTCGCGAAAGGCAGCGTACGACTGTCGATTTGCCTGAGCCCGACAAACCCATGATGACGAAGATCTCGCCCGGCATCAGATCAAAATTGACATCCGCCGAAGCGACAATGCCTCCCTGATCGCGGATGCTCTGGGCAAGCTCTCCGGCATCGCCGCCATTTTGAGGCAGGCGGCTTGCGTCGCTCAGGTATGAATCGACATTCGGACCGTAGAGCTTCCACAGATTTCTGCAGGTCAGCTTTGCATTGGAATGAGAGCTAGTTGCAGACATGGGAAAATTACAGCCGGCGATTCAAGCCGAGCGAATAGGTGGATTCAGTGGTGCCGCATCCGGCAAGCTACATCGCGCTTTCCACCCAGGGCTTCCAGACATCCTGATTCGCGTCCATCCACTCCTTGATGACATCTTCGATGTCCCGGCCTTTCTGATCGACTTCGTGGATCAGGGCATTTTGCACCTCATTTGTGAGCTGCATCTGCTCGGCGACTTTCAATGCATCAGGAAAGTTTGCGCCAAAGTCCTTTGACACAATCTTGTCAATCGATGCCTGCTGAAACCCGCACGCCTGTCCACGGCTTTGGTTGGCTTCGTCGCAATCGCCGTGCGCCGAATCCCATTCAACCCAGTTCATTTCCGCTTCGGCGAAGAGCCAGTGCGGCTGCCAGAACATCATCAGAACCGGCTGCTCTGCCGCCAGTGCGCTTTTCAACTCGGCAATCATCGCGCCTTCCGACCCGCCTGGAATCGCCTTGTAGGGCAGATCGATCAGCTTGACCAGATCTGACGAACGCGTTCCCCAGTCTGCCGGGTAGGTGATCAGGCGGCCGTTTGGAAATGTATCTGCCGCCGCGAAGGCCTGAGCACACTCGTAAAGTGCCTGATAGGAAGGCAATCCGGGGCATTTTTCGTCCATATAGGGCGGATAGATCCAGCCCTCCTGCGGGTTGAGGCCCAAGCCGCCAAGAACAACAATGTCGCCGTTTTCGACTGCTTTCGGGTAGATGTCTCCGACGTTGTTTGTCCATGTTTCAGGCTGGAAGTGAAGACTTCCCTCTGCGATCGCTGCGAATTGCGGCACCGCTCCAGCCGTCACCAGCTCAACTTCGTGTCCGAGTTCTCTGAACAGGCTTGCGGCGAAATGCGCCGAAATGTGTTGGCCGGTCCACTCGTTGATTACTATCTTGATCGATTCGGCGCTTGCAGTCCCTTGCATGGACAGCATTGCAAATGCCGCGATAATCGCCGATTTTACTGTTTTGCTTATCTGCATCGATTGACTCCATTTATTCGAATTTATTACAGTTAGGGTTGTGCTTTGTCAAGCAACACGCAAAGCATAGCGCAATTCAACAATCGCAATCAAATTGATTTGCGCGAGCCGATGGATTCAGTGTCAGCCCTGCCGTAAAGACCGCCGCCTGAAATAAGACAGCGCGTCAGCAGCCCCGACCCGAAACCGTCTTTGCGACCTTCGAGGAAACCTGTCTTGCAGACATTCGCGGCCGAATCGGCAGCAGCGGCAGGCCGGGCGCTTCACATCGGCGCCAGGTCAGACAACTGTTTCAACCCGTTCGCCCGACAGGACATTGGACGGGTCTTCGTGTATAAAACACGCTGGCGAAATCGTTAAACTGTCCATCAGGTTGCATCAAGCATGAACAATGATCCACTGCTCCAACCGTTTCGAATCAGGCATCTGGAACTGAAAAACCGCATCATCAGCACCAGTCATGAGCCTGCGTATTCCGAAGACGCACTGCCCAAGCTGCGCTATCAGCTATACCACGAGGAAAAGGCAAAGGGCGGCATCGCACTGACCATGTTCGGCGGTTCGACCCTGGTTGCGCCGGATTCGCCGCCTGCATTCGGCAATCTGTATGCCGGATCCGATGACATTGTGCCGTATTTTCGCCAACTCGCCGAGCGGGTGCACCGCCACGGCGCCGCCCTGATGTGTCAAATCACCCATCTGGGGCGCCGCACATCGCCGTATGTCAACGACTGGCTGCCGACCATCGCAGCTTCCTGCATTCGCGAACCCGCGCACCGGTCGTTTCCGAAAATCATGGAGCACGAGGATATCGAGCGCGTAGCCGCAGCCTACGGCAAGGCCGCCCGGCGCTGCGTCGACGGCGAGCTAGACGGCGTTGAAATCGAACTGTACGGCCATCTGCTTGACGGATTCTGGTCACCGCGAACCAACCAGCGCACCGACGAGTACGGCGGCTCGCTGGACAATCGGCTGCGGTTTACGCTGAAGGTCGTCAGCGAAATACGCAATCAGGCGGGCCCGGACTTCATCGTCGGGGCGCGCATGGTGTTTGACGAAGAGCTCAGCGACGGCCTCGAATACGACGAAGGCATGGAGATTGCCCGGAAGCTGACCGACACCGGGCAGATCGATTTCATCAATGTGATTAAGGGACATGTCGACACCGACGAGGGTCTGTCGCACGTCATTCCCAATATGGGCACACCGTCGGCTCCGCATCTTGAGTTTACGTCGGCAATTCGCTCGCAGACGCAGCTGCCGGTGATGCATGCCGCCCGGATCGCCGATGTGGCGACCGCGCGCCACGCCGTCGCGAGCGGAAGTGTCGATCTGGTCGGGATGACGCGGGCGCACATGGCCGACCCGCATATTGTGAGCAAGATCGAGCAAGGCATCGAGCAGCAGATTCGCCCCTGTGTCGGTGCAGGCTACTGCATCGACCGAATCTATCTCGACGGCGAGGCGCTTTGCATTCACAATCCCGCAACAGGGCGCGAATCAGCGATTCCGCACATTGTCAGCCCATCCGGTAACAATCGCAAGGTGGTCGTCGTCGGCGCCGGTCCCGCCGGACTTGAGGCTGCGCGCGTGTGCGCCGAGCGCGGTCACGAAGTCGTCGTCTTCGAAGCGTCCGACCAGCCTGGCGGGCAGATTATTATCGCGTCTCGGGTGCCGCGGCGGCGTGAAATCAGCGGCATTGCCGATTGGCTCTATGCCCAGCTGCAGCGGCTTGCCGTTGACTTGCGCTTCAACACCTTCGCCGAACGCGACAGCGTTGTTGCCGAAGATCCCGACGTTGTCATTATCGCAACCGGCGGAACGCCGAACCTGTCATTCCTAGAATCCGGCAGCGAGCATGCAACGACCAGCTGGGACATCCTGACCGGCGCTGTTCAGGCGCGCGACACGGTTCTGCTTTATGACGACATCGGCCAGCATCAAGGCGTGTCGTGCGCCGAATTCATGGCGCTCAACGGCGCATCGGTCGAAGTTGTCACCCCGGATCGCGCGATTGCCCAGGAAGTCGGCGGCACAAACTATCCGGCCTATCTGAAGGCATTCTACGACCACGATGTGGAAATGACAGTCAATCGCCGCCTGATCAGGCTGAGCCGCGCCAACGGGTCGATCGAGGCAGTGTTCTACAACGAATTCGACAAGTCCGTAATCGCCCGCCACTATCCTCAGGTTGTGGTCGAGCACGGCACCTTGCCGAATGATGAACTGTATTTCGACCTGAAGTACGATTCGACCAATCACGGAATCACCGACATCGACGCATTGATTGACGGAACCGCGCAGAACCAGGTGCGCAATCCGGACGGTAGCTTCCAGCTGTTCCGCGTCGGCGATGCCGTGGCAAGCCGAAACATTCATGCAGCAATCTACGACTCGCTGCGGCTGTGCAGGATGATCTAGGCCTGTGCGGCGGCGCCGGCTGATGCCGGGGCGCTTTCGAGGTGCAGCGGCGAATCTACCGGGGTTCGGCTACGATGGCCATGCAGTCGCCCGTCTTGACCAGACCCGGGAAATGCCGTCCCGCGAGCATGCCGCTGCGACGGGCGCAGTAGGCTATCGGCTTGACGCCGGTGCGGTCAAGCGGCCATACGCGGGCGACAGGATCGCCGCTTCGCACCATGCTCCCCAAATCGACAACCGGCTCAAGCAGCCCATCGTGCTCGCTGATTACGAAGCAATCTGCGTCCGGCATGTCCAGATCGACTGTCGGCTCAATCACCGGCTCGGCATTCAGGATACCGGCATGGCATAGGATGTTGCGAATTCCTTTTTTCGCCATCGCAACGGTTGCCGCACGCGTCGTTCCACCGCCGCCGAGTTCCGTGGACACGAAGACCTTACCCTGCTCTTCGACTGCGGTGTCGTACATGCCGGTGCTGTCAATTTCCAGCAGAATTGTCGAATAAGGCGCATTGAATGCGCGCATTGCCGCAACACAGGCGCTTTGCTGGTCTTTGTCGTCCAGGACGTGCGCCGCCGCAAGCGGTACAAACTCGAGGGTCTTGCCGCCGGAATGGATATCCACGACCACGTCGGACTGCGGAACCAAGGTCGTCATAAAGTAGTCGGCGATTTTTTCGGTGACCGAGCCTGCCGGATTGCCGGGAAACACCCGGTTCATATTGCCGTCGTCGATCGGCGAATTTCTTTGTCCGGCCCTGAAGGCGGGATAGTTGAAAGCAGGCACGATAATCACCCGGCCTGCGATATCGTCGGGATTCAGGTTCAGCGCCAGGTCCTGCAGCGCGACCGGACCCTCGTATTCGTCGCCATGATTCGCTCCGGTCAGCAATGCCGTGGGGCCTGAACCGTTGCGAATCACGCTGATCGGAATCATTATCGAGCCCCATGCCGAATCGTTTCGGCTGTACGGCAGGTTCAGAAATCCGTGGTGCTTGCCGTCGCAATCCAGCGCAATGCCTGGCTTTATCGGATTATTGACCATCGCTGCAATCTCCTCTCGCTACTTGCCTCGGTTTCAGTCGACTTAGGTGCAAAATGCCATTGCATAGTACACCGTAGAAGAGGAACTTGCTTGTCGTTGGGCTTATTGAAAGACCGCAGTCGTTACCATCACATCCGCGTCAGATGCAACAGCATTTGAGATAAACTGGTGTCATGACGAAAACAGTTCTAGATGCAGCGATCATCGGCGGCGGCATCGCCGGAGTGTCGATCGCTGCGATCGCTGCGCGTAACGGGGTCAAGGCCGCACTTTTCGAGATGGAGTCCTCGCTTGCGTATCACACCACCGGGCGAAGCGCAGCGCTGTTTACGCCAAACTACGGGCCGCAGTCCATTCGCGCCCTGGCTAAGGTTGCGCGACCTTTTCTCGAAAATCCTCCGCCAGAGGCCGCCGGCCCACTGCTATCGCGGCGCGGATTGCTCGAAATCGTCCCGAAAGACCATCCCGAAACAGTCGTACCGCCCGAAGGCTCGGTCTGGCTCGATTGCGCCGAGTGCCTGGAACTCGTACCGATACTCAAGGCGGATGCAATCGCCGGCGCGATCCACGATCCATCCGTGGCCAGCATCGACGTACATGCCCTGCACGGTGCATACGTAAAAATATTTCGCGGCGCGGGAGGTGCAATCCACAGCGGCTGCCAGGTCACCCGTTTGAACTATGCCAACGGCGTCTGGCACATTGCCGCCGGCGACAGCGAATTCGCTGCCAAGGCACTGATCAATGCTTCCGGCGCATGGAGCGACACAGTTGCACAAATGGCCGGCATCAGGCCGGTCGGCCTGGTTCCCAGACGGCGCACCGCGGCACTTATCGACCAAAGTCAGATCGGGGCATTCGATTTCGACAGCTGGCCCATGGTCGCCACCGTCGTCGACTACATGTATTTTCAGCCGTTCGGCAAAGGGCGCATCATGATTTCGCCTGAGGACGAGACTCCGTCAGCCCCGTGCGATGCGCAGCCCGAAGAACTCGATATCGCCGTCGGGATCTCGCGCTTCGAAGAAATGACAACCGCCGCAATCAGGCGTGTCGAACACAGCTGGGCAGGACTTAGAACGTTCGCGCCGGACCGCAATCCGGTGATCGGGTGGGACCCGGACCACAACGGATTCTTCTGGGTGGCCGGACAAGGCGGCTACGGCATATTCACATCGCCGGCAATCGGACGCTATGGCGCCGACCTTTTCTGCGGCAATCAGGCGGCGCCGCAGTACGCCGCTACAGGCTACGATTTCACGACACTCAGTCCGCAGCGATTCCGGCAAAGCGGCTGACGCCTATATCCGATCAAGCGCCTGAGCCAAATCGGCAATCAAATCATCGGCGTCCTCGATACCGACCGAGATGCGCAGCAGCTGAACAGGGACTTCGCTGTCCGGGCCTTCCACAGTGCGCCGGTGCTCGACCAGACTCTCAACGCCTCCCAGCGATGTGGCACGGACAAACAGGCGAAGGGAGCCGGCAACCAGGCACGCCGCCTCGGCGCCGCCTTTGACCAGAATCGCCATCATGCCCCCGAATCCGCCGGTCATCTGCTTGCGCGCGATGTCGTGGGAAGGATGGCTTTCGAGGCCCGGATACATGACTCGTTCAATCTTTTCATGGGTTTCAAGAAACCGTGCGATGCGCATTGCGTTTTCGCACGAGCGCTGAAAGCGGACGGCCAAGGTTCGCATTCCTCTGAGCAGCAGCCATGCCTCGAACGAACCGAGCACGCTTCCCGACAGTTTCCTAATCTCGCCGATGTCCTTCCAGCGCTCATCTGCCGCCTTGGTCACCAGCACGCCAGCATTAAGGTCGCTGTGTCCGTTCAGATACTTGGTCGCCGAGTGAAAAACCAGATCGGCGCCTAGATCCAGCGGACGCGTCGTCACTGGCGGCGCGCAGGTGCTGTCGACGCACAGAATCGCTCCGGCGCGATGCGCGGCGGCGGCGGCATTTTCTATATCTATCGCATCAAACGTCGGGTTGACCGGCGATTCGATCCACACGATCGCGGTCTTGCCAGGCTCGATCGCCTGTTCGAGCGCGTTCGAACGCGCCGGGTCAAACAGCGTCAGGCCGATACCTCGCTGACTTGCAATGCGTCTGAGCCAGGCGAGCACGCCGAAATAGATGATCGAGGGCGCCACAACGTGCTCGCCCGGTTTCACAGTTTCAAAGACTGCCGCCATTGCAGCAAGACCCGAGGCGAACAATTTGGCTTCGACGCCGTTTTCAAGCGCGCAGATCACGGCTTCGAGCTGATCGTGTGTAGGATTCTGGTAGCGGCCGTAAAGGTAGCTGCCGATCAGCTGAAGATCGGCGTCGCGTGCAAAGGTCACCGAAGTTTCAATGGGCGGCGTGATTCCGCCCGTGCGTTCGTTGATGAAATGGCCAGCCTGAGCCAGCGTCGTCTTGATATCGACCATGTGACAATGTTCCTCGAAATGAAAAATTTTTACAATTGGCAAGCATCAATGCCATGCAGATTGACACTGCAATGCCGCGTGTTCGCTCGCTCCTGGCATTCGCGGATTCAAGCATCCGGGACATGCGAGCGGCTACGTCTGACGGTCCAAGCAATGCGGTGCGCGGCGACCCAGGTCTATTGCGTCCTGCGATGCACATTTGATCGAATCAGCGGCATTCCGTCGCCGTCGGGCATTGCGGACGTCAATATTCCGGCGTTCCAATCCAGCCACTGGCCGGCAGAATCGCAAGCATCCGCCGCCAAGCGCTCGCGCTCTGCGGCGCCGACGTCCGGCATGACAGTGACATCGCCGTGCCGTGCTGCGCACTCGATCTTCAAAATCGAACCCTCAGACCTCGTTACTTTGAAGTCCGCAACAGCGCCAGCCATGTGTTGCAACGCATGAAGCCCCTTGACAATCAGTGAGCCTGATTTCGGATTGTAAAGCCGATCCACGAGGCCCACTCGCGGAAAGTAGCCTCGATCACTGTCGGCAAGAGTATCGCAATACACCCGCCCAATGCCGTGGCACCAGGCCAATGTCATGGCTTGCGCAATGCGATTGCATAATGCCGGGTCACTCGCCTGATGCTCGGCAGGGTTTTCGCCGCGCAACCGCAACTGAATCGAGACCGCCATTCCCGACTCTGATTCGACCGCGGCCGCCACCTTCATCACCTGCTCGATCGAGTCCGACATGCCGCAACGAATCACAATCCCCTCGAATGCCGAACCGGCGATGGGACCGAGCGCTTGCTCAATTCCGTTATCCAGGTCGCCTGCGCAGAACCCGTGATTGATGACGTGGTAGTACTTTTCATTCGCGCCAAGCGTGCGCGGCCTGCGTCTCACCGGCGAATAGAACATCCGCACCGAACTCAGTGCATTATCGGCCTTTAATTCAAGGCACCGCCTTGCACAGGGCTTCGCTTCACCCGTAATTTCCCAGGACTCGACAAGATGGGCATGGGCTGCCACCGCTTCGGAAATCGCACAGCCATGCGACAGATAGGAATACAGGGCGAACCGAAATCCGAGCCGGGCAAGATCCTCCAAGCGCGCACGGCGCGACGCGTCGAGCAGATCTGTCGCCGGGATTCGCAGCCTTTGAACCTGCATCTCCCACAGAGCCAGCAGCGCGTAGTCGTTGCGCACCGTCTTGCGGTCAAACTCGTCAAGAGCTCCGGATGGAGGAATCTGTACCAGTTCGTGCCAATCGTATCGAAGATCGAAGCCGATGACCGGCGCAAACTCCGATCTGAGGCAGCGGCTGTTCAGGCGACTTGCGCTCCCGGAATATCCTCTCCCGACAGTCCGATTAACAAATTGCGAGTAGCGCACAAATTCGATTTCGTGCCCCTGCTCGTAAATGTGAACGAGCAGGTAACCGAGCTTTGCCCGATCATTCCTGCCGAAATCCGATTCCGGCGCAATACGGAACATCTCGCTGTAGTCCTGCCGCGTAAAAGCCGTAGAAGGCAGCAGATAGCAAAAGCAATCGCCATGGCGGTTCAGCCAGAAATGATGTACGTGCCCTGCGAAAAGAGCTTCGACAGGGTGCGCGTTGATCGCATTGAGGATCTGCGCACGCCCTCGGTCGCCGAGATTGTCGTAATGCTCGGCCTCATCCTCGGACAGCAGAAACGGCGGGTAGTGGCTGAGCAGGAATATTCGCTCATCGGCATGCGCGGCGAGCTTGTCTTCAAGCCAGTCGCGCTGTTCGTCTTCAAGTTCCAGATCCGAGCCAAAAACCTGCGCATTGATTCCGATAAACGCTGCGCCCTGATGGCTGAAGCAGAAATAATGCGCTCCGAAGCACCTGGACCAGGCATCGATAAACGACTGACGCACAGTGCCGGCAGGAGACCATGGCATCGGCTTGTCTCCGACATCATGGTTGCCCGGAATAAGATGCAAGGGGTGTTTGAGACGGGCGGCCTGCTCGTGGAAGCGTTCGCAAGCCGGTTCATACAGATCGAGCCTCGAAGGCACCGGATGCACGACATCGCCGAGATGAAAGACGGCGGCGACATCGCGTGTGTTCAAATCGTCAATCACATGGCTCAGCCTTTGATTCGCAAGCCGGTTCACAGCAAACGCGGCATCAGTGTCGGACTCGTCCCGATTCAGGTGGGTATCCGAAACAATGGCGACCGAGTACAGCAATTTGCCGCTGGCTGGAAATTTCATCATGTTCAACTCATCAGTCAGGCGTTGAGCGGAATGTTCCTGCTTCTCGATCTGATGATGAACCATACCGAAAGCGCTGTGAGGATCCAGAACAGGATGCAAATCGGACTTCGAAACAGAATCGCAAGCCCTCCGTCGGAGAGGATCAGGGACTGGCGAAAGTTATCCTCCAGCAGCGGGCCGAGGATGAATGCGATCAGAAACGGCGCCGCAGGGAACCGGTACAGCATCATCGCATAGCCCACACAGCCCATCGCCAGCATCACGAGCACGTCGAAAAGGCTGTTGTTGATCGCAAAGGACCCGAACAGGCAGAACACCAGAACGACCGGATACAGAATCCTGTTCGGCACTTCCGATATTCGGCTGATTGCGCGAATTGTGAATTTCCCGACGATGAATAAATAGGCGCTGCTGAGCATGATCCCGATGAACAGCGCATAGATCAATGGAAGATTCTCAACGAACAGCAGCGGTCCGGGGCGCAGGCCATGAATCATGAACGCGCCCAGAATGACCGCCGTAATGACATCTCCAGGCACGCCAAGCGCAAGCAGCGGGATCATCGTCGCGCCTGCAACGCCGTTATTGCCGGCTTCGGCGGCAGCGACGCCCTCTAATTCGCCTTTGCCGAAGTTTTCCCGATTCGCCGATGTGCGCCTCGCCTCGCTGTACGACAGGAAAGCCGACGGGGCTCCGCCGATCCCCGGAATCGCACCAAGCACGACGCCGATCAGGCTGCCGCGCAAAATTGACTTGAAGCAGCGCCGGAATTCGGCAAATCCGGCGGGCGCGCCGTGCATCAGCGACGGCTTGATCCGATCCGATGCCTTGGTTGCAAAATAATGAAAAATTTCCGGCAGCGCAAAAAGTCCAATCAGGACCGGAATGAACGACAGTCCGCCTAGCAGATTCCAGTTCCCGAAAAGAAATCTGTTCGTGCCGTAGACCATGTCCAGGCCGACAACCGCAAACATCAGTCCGAGGCAGGCTGACGCGATTCCCTTGATCAGGTTGTCACCCGCCACCCCGGCGATGATAGTCAAGGAAAACAGGATCAAGGTGAAAAATTCCGGCGGCCCGAATTTTAGAGCGAAGCCCGCCAGGACTCCGGCAAGCAGGATGAGTGAGATATTGGATACGAAATCAGCGAAGCACGATGCGTAAAGCGCCATGTCGAGCGCCTTTCGCGCCTCGCCCTTCTGCGTCAGAGGAAATCCGTCGAGCACCGTGCACGAAGCAGCAGGCGTGCCGGGGGTCTTGATCAGTATCGCGGTAATCGATCCCCCGTAAAGCCCGCCCTTGTAGACGCCTAGAAGAAGCAGAATACCCGTGATCGGCTGCATCGTAAACGTAAACGGCAGCACCAGCGCAACCCCCATCGGCGTGGTCATGCCCGGAATAGCGCCGATCACGGCGCCGATCAGAACTCCGATCAGAACGATGAATACGTTCTGAAGCGTAAAGAAAAGCGTCGCCGCCTGAGCCAGATGCTCCAGCATGGGCCCTGACTAGCCGTAGACGAATTCGAACACGCCGAGCGGAATCGGAATATTCGCGATGACGATAAAAAAGCCGGTCAGCGCGGCCGGCATGATCAGCGACAGCCCAGCAAGTACAGCAGGCCGGCGTTCGCCGGCAAAGTAGGACAAGGCGAATATCATCAGCATCGCCGGCAGCACCATGCCAAGATAGGGCACCGAAAAATAGACTGCGAGCACAATCGTGAGCAATATCGACAAACGCGCCGTGCGGCGTCCGTAGCGACGGGGCGGAACGGTTTCCTCCGAATCCGCCCTGGCGGGAAAAATTGCAAGCACGACTCCTGCCAGTGCCAGGACCGAAGCGATGATGGTCGGCCAGAATTCAGGCGCCAGCGCAACAACATCCACGTTTGCCGGAGAAACGACTCCAATCGGGATCAGGACAAACAGCGCAATCAGTCCGAGTGCCGCGACGGCAACTCCAATGAACCGCGATTCGTTCATCTTGCTCACCGGGACAAGCGCCAAGGCTAATCCGCAGTATCACCCATGAGAAAGTGGCTGATCGCCAGCGACTGCGCCGCCTCATAGCTCGACAGCTGAAAGAACTCGACTGTGCGCTCCACGAAATCGCCGTCGACGTAGTGCTCGATACCGCGCTTGACCGCATCGCAGTATACCGAACTGCCAACCAGCGGACCGGAAATCAGCAGTCGCTGAGGATGCAAAAATGCGTTGGCCGCCATGACCGCAAATCCGAGGAATTCGCCCGCCTCGCGCAGGCTGCGGCCGCCGGGTACCGCAGGATCATCGGAATTCGCCTCGATCGCCTCTTTCAATATCAGTGCGTACGCAGGCAGCAGGTTGCCTTCGTCGTCCGGCTTCGGAAGCAATTTGTTGATGATGCCGAAACCTGCCGCCATTGAATTCAGCGGCTGCAGCGCACCCGATTCATCCGGCACCTTGAGCGACTCGATCAGCCCGGCGCTGGATTCGCTGCCTCGAAGCAGCCTGCCTTCGGACATGATCGAGCAGCCAATCGCCATCGAGCAGTTGAACAGCACGGTATTGTCAATGCTGCGCGTCGGCCCGCAGCAGCGCGCAGCTAGATTCTTGGCATTGGAAATGCTCTCCAGCACGAACGGCATGCCCAGGTCGCGCTTGAGCACCTTGTCGACATCCACATTTCGCCAGCTGATCGGAAACGCATTGATCAACTGCCGGTCTGCTGGGTTGATCGCGCCTGTGAGCGTGACACCGCAGCCGAACAGCTGGCTCCGGTCAATCCCCGAACGGTCAATCAGCTGATTCAATTGCATGGCACAGGCGCGCAGCACTTCGTCCGGCGAGCGGAAGTCGGAAATATCGAGCTGCTCGCGCACAACAGTCTCACTGGCAATATTCGCAATGACGATGTCCTGGCGAAAAATGTTCACCGAGATTGCCGCCACATATCCGCCGCCGGCCCTGACCTGCAGCCCGATCCGCTTGCGGCCTGGACGCACCGGCTCGTTCAGGTAGCCGACCTCCTCCACCAGCCCCGCATCAAGCAGACCGCGAGTAATTCGCGAGACCGACGCCTCGGTGATTCGAAGGCGCCGCGCAATTTCAGTTCGCGGCAACGGACCAAGCCGGATGATCTCTGCAATAACCTGACGCTTGTTGCGGTTCGAGATGCTTTTCGCTACAACGGAGGCTTTCATAATGGCTAGGATAATTGCTTAGTGCAATCAATAAAAAAATTGTAACATTAAATTGCAGCATCAGTGTTTGCACAATTTAATTTGCGAATTCCTAGGTGATTCGCGATAGTATTTTCAAAGCGCAGGAGTAGATTCGATGAAAGCAGTTTTACGCAGACTAACCATGACACTCGCCGGTTTGGCAATGGCGGCGTCGGCCGGCATCGTTGCAGCGCAATACCCGACCAAGCCGGTTACGCTTGTTTCCCCGTACGGCTCCGGCGGAGCGGCCGATCTGGCAGCACGTACTCTTTCGGCCACCGCGCCAAGCTATCTGGGTCAGAGCATTCTGGTAGTCAACCGCACCGGCGCGGCCGGTGTCTCCGGATCCACCACGGTGGCCAAGGGCAAGCCTGACGGCTATACGCTGCTGCTCGCCCGGGTCGGATCGCAGGCAGCTGTTCCGGCGATCAATCGCACCATCCCGTATACATGGGACGAATTCACATTCCTCGGCCTGCTGGAACTGAATCCGTTTGTCCTGGCCGTATCTGCCGACTCGCCCTTTCAGACTCTCGATGACATCAAGGCGGCGATCGAGAACGGAGCAGACCTGAGCTTTTCGTCTGCAGGGGTTGGCACCCTGCTGCATGTGGCGACGGTGATGATGCTCGATCAGTTCGGAATGAGCGCCGACGCGATGAAGCATGTTCCGTACAAAGGCGGCGGAAAGGCGGCGGCAGCCGTAGTCGGAGGACATGTCGACATGCTGTTCCAGAACCTTTCGGGAGTGATCAGCAATATCGAGGCAGGCAAGCTGCGGGCGCTGGCAGTGACTACACCCGAGCGGGTTGCCTCGATCAAGGATGTTCCGACCGTCTCGGAGGCCGGTTATCCGAGCCTGGAAGCGGTCATCGGCTGGAGCGGGCTTTGGGGTCCTCCCAATCTTCCCGACGACATCGCCGCACTGTGGGTTGATATTCTGAGCAAGGTTGCCGAAGACAAGGCGTGGCTGAAGCTGACCAAGAGCCTGGGTTCGGTGCCGCATGTGCTGCCTCCGGCGGAAACCAGGGACTTTGTGGAGAATCAATATCTGGCATTCAGGACGCTTACAGAAAAATTGGGGATGACAATCAGGTAGCCGAGCATATATCCTTACTCAGCGGCGCGTGCGCAGCCCAAAGGCGGTTGCGCGCGCGTAATGCGCAGATGCACATGTCTTAGTTGAGTCTTCAATGCCCTCTAGTCCCAATATTGTCGTCATACAGACGGACCAGATGAGCGCGAAGGCGCTTTCGGCCTACGGTCACGAACTGGTCAAGACTCCGCACATCGATCGGCTCGCCGAGTCAGGCACAATTTTCGAAAACGCCTACTGCAATTTTCCGCTTTGCGTCCCTTCGCGCGCTTCGATGCTGACCGGTCGATACGCCAACTCAATCGAGGTCTGGGATAACGCCAGCGAATTGCCGGCAAGCGTGCCTACTTTGGCGCATTACCTTCGCAATCAGGGCTATTACACGGTTCTGGCCGGCAAGATGCACTTCATCGGCCCTGACCAGCTGCACGGCTTCGACGAACGCATCACCACAGACATCTATCCGGCAAACTTCGCCTGGACTCCTGACTGGATCGCCGGCGAGCGCTACCGCCCGACCGGCATCAACATGCGCGCAGTCGTCGATTCGGGCGTATGCACCAGAAGCCTGCAAATCGACTACGACGAAGAAGTCGAATTTGCGAGCACGCAGAAACTGTATGATCTGGCGCGATACGGCGCCGACAAGCCGTTTCTGATGTGGATTTCATTTACCCATCCGCACTCGCCGTACATTACGACGCCCCAGTACTGGGATCGCTACAGGCATGAGGACATCGGCATGCCTTCAGTGCTCGAATTCGAACTTGATCAGATGGACGAGATGAGCCGGTGGCTGCACTATGCCCACGGGGGAGACTTGCACGAAGTCACGGAAGAGCATATTTTGAACGCACGTCATGCCTATTACGGCATGTGCTCGTATCTCGATGACAAGATCGGCCGCTTTCTGGACCTCCTGCAGGAATTGGATATGGACTCCGACACCGTCGTCATCCTCACTTCCGACCACGGCGAAATGCTCGGCGAACGGGGAATGTGGTTCAAGCAGTCGTTTTACGAATGGTCCGCCGCTGTGCCGCTGATTGTTGCAATGCCCGGCGCACAAGGCGGCGCGCGGGTGCCGGAACTGGTCTCGCTGGTCGACCTGCTGCCGACCCTTGTAGAGATTGCAAGCGGCGACGGACAGGTTCCGGAGCCGATATCGCCGCTCGACGGACGCAGCCTGATGCCGCTATTGTCGGGCAGCCGCGTATGGAAGAACGAGGTGATTAGCGAATATACGGGTGAAGGGGTGAACGCGCCGTGCAGAATGATTCGGCGCGACCGCTACAAGCTGATCTATACGCACGAGCACCCCGCCCTGCTCTATGATCTGAAGAACGACCCGCATGAACTGACTAATTTGGCCGCAGAGCCGACCTACGAGCGCATCTACCGCTCCCTGCTTGCCGATTTGCTCCGAGACTGGGATCCCAGCCTGGTGCATCAGGCCTGTTTGCAAAGCCAAAAGGAGCGTACATTCATTCACCAGGCCACCTCGGGCGAGCCGAACTGGGCCTATTGCACACGACCTGGAGACGACAGGCGATTCGTTCGCAACGACAGCGCCATAGGCGTGAAATCCAGCGCACGCCACCCGTATGTAAAGCCGACACCATTTCTCGGCGAAGTTCGATAAAATGATCAATTCAGATTGATGTGCAGTTAAAATGCGGTTTTTTTGCCGTAAATTGCACCTGTTTCGGTCATAATCCTCGCCTTGGCGTGATTTGTCGCTGCAATCTGCATTTTCCGAACAATCAACGGGATCAATCGCCATGCGCAAAGCAGTCGCCCTGGTATCCGGTGGACTCGACTCCATGCTCGCCGTCAAGACCATGCTGGAGCAGGGTATTCACGTCGAAGGGCTGAATTTCTTCACCGGCTTTTGCGTTGAAGGGCATACCCATGCGATCCGCAGCAAAAGGCGCAACAAGACGCTGCGCAACAATGCGCTGTGGTCGGCCGAGCAGCTTGGCATCAAGCTTCATATCATCGATGTGATAGAGCCCTACAAGGATGTGGTGCTTAATCCCAAGCACGGCTACGGCGCAAACCTGAATCCGTGTCTGGATTGCAAGTCGTTCATGGTGACCCGGGCGCGCGAGTGGATGGAGCGCAATGAATTCGATTTCATCATTACCGGAGAAGTCGTCGGACAGAGGCCGAAATCGCAGCTGCGCCACAACTTTCCGGTTGTCGCGAAAGAATCGGGTGTACATGATCGGCTGCTGCGCCCCTTAAGCGCTAAGCTGCTGCCACAGACCCTGCCCGAACGCGAAGGATGGATCAACCGCGAGCTCCTGTTTGATTTTTCGGGCAGAAGCCGCAAGGGGCAGATGGCGCTTGCCGCGCAGTACGGCTTTGTCGACTACGCGCAACCCGCCGGGGGCTGCTGCTTTCTTACCGACCAGTCCTATTCGCGCAAAATGAAAGACCTTTGGGCGCATCGCGGCGAGAAAACTTACGAATTCGACGACGTAATGCTCCTGAAAGTGGGGCGCCATCTTCGCCCGAAGCCCGACTGGAAGCTGATAATTGCCCGGGATGCCGGCGAGTCCCAGTATCTGAATGGCTATCGAAAGAGGTTTCCCCACCTGACCATCACCAGCCACTCCGGGCCTGTTTCCCTGATCGACGGCGACATTGCCGGCGAAGACATAGTCATGGCAGCGCGAGTGGTTGCCAGATTCGGCAGTTCCCGCAACGCGGACAAGGTCGATGTGACCTATACGGAGCCGAACGGGGAACACCGCACCATGTCCGTCAAGCCGCTGAAACCGAGCGAAATTCCCCAGCCATGGTACGTCTAGAACACATTCTCGATGCTCGGAACCTGATATGCCCGTTGCCTGTGATTCGAACCCAGGAGCAGGTGTCGCAACTCGCCGCCGGCGATATTTTGAAAGTGATCTGCACCGACCCTGGTGCACTGGTCGACATATCGGCATGGTGCCGGGTACATGGCCACCAAGTGCTCGAAGCAGAATTTCAGGGCGAAGAAACGATTGTACGCCTTGAAGTAAGCGGCAAAGACTAGCCGATTGCTGATCTCAGAACAATTCTAGGCTTAGGCTCACCGCTTCACGGCAACATTAACCTTAAGATCATCGAACCACCGACATCGCCCGGATTACTGCGTCAATATTGTCGTTTTCGCCAACTTCTGCCAATAAATTTGAATCGCATCGATCGATCGAATGTCGGTAGCAGAAAAACGCACATCCGCATTGTTGGGGAGGGGAGGGTCTGGAAACGCAGTTTCGGGAGTCGGAGTGAGGTTAGTGCGAAAGCGACGGAATCACCGCTAAATACCAGCGTTGGCGCACCTCCACAACTTTGCTATTTCGCAATTAAAAGGTGCCCGGGAGAAAAAGGCACTGAACCTAGGGTTTCGAAGCGCCATTCATCCTGTGCAATATCGTTTCAACCCGTTCCCGGCTGAGGCTTGTCACTTTGACGACTATTTCCGAATTCATGCCCTCTTGCAACAAATTCGCCGCAACTTCTTCACGACCCCTTTCAAATCCTTCTTCACGGCCTTCTTCACGGCCTTCTTCACGAAAGGTTTCCACAGCTGAAAGAATCATCTGGCGTTCCTCCGATGTGTTGGTTTGCAAATCTAAAATGACGTCTGGCTTGATATCTTCACTGTAATCACAAATATAACCCGGCATCAGTTTGAAAATCCTGGGCCGCTCCTGCGCCCGGATATGCCCAGTTCGATTCAAAAGATCACGCAGACCGTCCGGGTGGAATTTTGCACCGTCGACATTGCCCGGACCGCCGCAACTATGTTCGTCTTCTCTGCAATCCTCTGCTAATCAATTTGATTCACATCAATCGGCAGACAACCGGATGCTGGAGAACCGCACGTGCGGTTTGTTGATTGGGCGAGGAAATGGAATTGCGGTTTCTGGAGTCGGACTGAGGTCGGTGCGAAAACCGCGGAATTGCCGCCGAATGCTAACGCTGGCGCATTAGCCGTCGACTCCTAAATTTTGCAATCGAAAAAGCTGCCCGAGAGCAAATGGCTCTGAACCTAGCGTTTCGAAGCGCCATTCATCCTGTGCAATATCGTTTCAACCCGTTCCTGGCTGAGACTTGTCACTTTGACCACTTTTTCCGAATTCATGCCCTCTTGCAACAAATTCGCCGCAACTTCTACGCGGCCTTCTTCACGGCCTTCTTCACGACCCCTTTCAAGTCCTTCTTCACGGCCTTCTTCACGAAAGGTTTCAACAGCTGAAAGAACCATCTGGCGTTCCTCCGATGTCTTGGTTTGCAAATCTAAAATCACATCTGCCTTGATGTCCTTATTGTAATCGCAAACATAACCCAGCACCAATTTGAAAATCCTGGCCCGCTCCTGCGCCCGGACATGCCCGGTCCGATTCAAAAGATCCTGCAGACCGGCAGGATCAAATTTCCGCACCGTCGACATCGCACGGATGACCGCGTCTATATTCGTTCCACCCGCCAGCCCCTGCCGATCAATTTGATTCACATCGATCGGCAAACACCGGAAATTCACCGAGTACTTCATCAACTCCTTAAGATGCCGTTCGGGAACATCGGCAAACAAATCGCCGAATCCGACACCATCGCCCTTGCCCGAGGGAAGCTGAAACACCACGATCGGCACAATCAAGGGCTTGAAATCATTTTGCAGATACATCAGAAACTGATAGCGGGCCATCTGCCTGACCAAATCGCTGTCCTCGTAGCTCTTATGCTCAAACAGCAACAGGACTCTCGCTTCGCCTGCGCCGTCGTTTAACTGCGCTGAAAACACCAGATCGGCGAACTTCTCATTGTGCCCGCCCGCCTGAATCGCCTGCGGCTCCAGTCTCAAGGTCGACCATTCGATAATCTCGACAATCGGTTTCGGCGCCCCGGCCCGGATCAGACTGACGACATACTCCTCCGCGCGGAAGATGTCCTTGAAGAACTTGTCGTGAATCCGGTCGGTCTTGTTGCCGGAAGTGCTCGAATCATTGGATCTTGGCATCAGACTTTCTCATTTGCAAAATTAAGCTTCGCTGGGCACACATTGCTCACGACACCGGTCCTGGCGACATGCAATCTCAACAGCTTTCAAGCAAAGTGCGCGGGCAGGATTTCCGATAATCCCAGATGCACGGATTGTATGTGATTCCTGAACCGACACGACTGCAAATTCAGAATTTGCACTCAATATTCCACTCGAACGACCGGCATGAATTGAAATTCGTGCTGATTGATACAGTCGCGCAAGTTCCTCAAACACGACGTTGTCGTTCACTTAACGCAACTCGGTTCAATGTCATTTTCTCGGCGCACCGGCACCACATCATATTACAGCCCATTGATTCAAGAGCGCCGCCGTTTACGCTGCGACACCAAACACAACATTGTCAATTTAACCAATTTATGCACGTTTTTTGTGCATAGAGCAACATCCTCGCACTATAATTGTGCAAATTCTGCCATTCTCTTTGCATATCGGACTTCAAACTGCGTGTTTTTCTGGCATGTTTCTTGCTGTATTAAGTTTGTGATATTACGTAATTTTCATAACCTACACACCTATATGAACAAGGAGACTCAACATGTCAGTTGAAAATGCGATGAAGTCGATCAAGGATTCGGGCGCGAAGTTCGTTGATTTGAGATTTACCGACTCCCGAGGCAAGGAGCAGCACCTGTCGATGGCGACAAGCCAGATCTCGGAAACCTCATTCGAAAGCGGAATCATGTTCGACGGATCATCGATCGCAGGCTGGCGCCCGATTGACAAGTCCGACATGACGCTGATCCCGGATCCTGAAACCGTGATGCTTGATCCGTTCGCTCAGGAAACGACGATGCTCGTACGTTGCGATGTGATCGAACCGGTTTCGGGCGAACCATATGACAAGTGCCCTCGCAGCATCGGCAAGAAAGCCGAACGCTATCTTGAATCTACCGGAATCGCCGATACGGCCTATTTCGGGCCTGAAGCGGAGTTTTTCGTCTTCGACGGAGTTCGCTGGAATAATGAAATACACAGCGCATTCTACGAGGTTCTTTCGCATGAAGGCGCCTGGAGCTGCGCGCAGGATTTTGACGAAGGTCCCAATATGGGACACCGGCCCGGCGTGAAAGGGGGATATTTCCCGGTCCAGCCGGTAGACTCGATGCAGGATCTGCGGACCGCAATGTGCCAGGCCATGACCGACATGGGTGTCGTGGTCGAAAAGCATCATCACGAAGTCGGCACCGGCGGACAAGGCGAGATCGGAATCCTATACGGCACTCTGGTCAATCAGGGCGATGCGATACAGGCGTACAAGTACTGCGTGCACAATGTAGCGCACGTGCATGGCATGACCGCAACGTTCATGCCCAAGCCCCTGGTCGGCGACAACGGATCCGGCATGCACGTGCACCAGTCCCTATCCAAAGGCGGCGACACGGTGTTCGCCGGAGACGGGTATTGCGGGCTCAGCCAGACTGCGCTGCACTATATTGCAGGCATTTTCAAGCACGCACGCGCCATCAACGCCTTTACCAATCCGACGACAAACAGCTACAAGCGGCTGGTTCCGGGATTTGAAGCACCGGTGCTGCTCGCCTACTCTGCGCGCAACCGCTCGGCTTCGTGCCGGATTCCGTTTTCACCGGTCTATTCGACACGCATTGAGGTGCGTTTTCCGGACCCGTCGGCAAATCCGTATCTGGCGTTCGCGGCGATGCTGATGGCAGGCATAGACGGCATAAAAAACAAGCTGGAGCCGGGAAATCCGCATGACGAGGATCTTTACGAGCTATCGCCGGAAGAGGAAGCGAAGATTCCGCACGTATCCGCATCGCTCGGCGAAGCGCTGAACGCGCTGAACGAGGACCGCGACTTTCTCAAGGCCGGCGGCGTTTTCACCGACGACATGATCGATTCGTATATCGCGCTGCGACAGGATGAGGTCGACGCGTTGCGACTCGCGACACATCCGATCGAGTATCAGATGTATTACAGCGTCTAGAATCCGGTGCCGGTCGAAGAGCCTGGCCCTTCGACCGGCACTGCCGCTGCTGGAGCGGCGGGGCAGGCAAACGCCGGTTTGCGCTGGTGCTTTCGCAAGTGCTGCCGCAAGGGCAGCAGCGGGTCAATTTGATCAAGGGAGAATCTGATTCGTGGGACATTTTCACCGGCACAATGAGCATCGCCCGCCTGATATCGGCAGTGCGGAGGTATCGTTCGATGTGCTTGGCAATCTGAGCACCTCAGTCATTGTTTGCGACACTGGCCTGAACATTCGGCTGATCAATCCGGCGGCACAGTCCCTGCTCGATATCAGTGAAAGGAATGCCGCCGGCGCAAGTGTCGAGCAATTCTTCAGCGAATCCGGTTCCAGCAACATTCTGCGCAACAGCGTGCTGCGCTCGCAGCCGACCATCATCCGCCACACCGAATTGCTCGATGCCAGCCGCCGGCGCAAGCTGGTCGACTGCATATTGACGCCGGCGCCCGCAGACCGGGCCGATCATCTTGTACTGGAATTCAACGAGATTAATGTGCTTGCGCGAAGAGCGCTGGAAGATACCATGGAACGCGGGCAGTCAGCCCATACCGCAGTGATCCGCGGCATCGCACATGAAATAAAGAATCCCCTTGGCGGGTTGCGCGGAGCAGCCCAGTTGCTCGACCGGGAATTGTCCGACCGCGGGCATCTGAAAAACTATACCCGAATTATCATTCAGGAAACCGACCGGCTGTGCAATCTGGTCGATGCGATGTCGAGTCCGCAGATGCCGCTTAAGTTCAGCGCGGTCAACATCCACGAAGTGCTGGAGCACGTGCGCACGCTGCTTCTGGCCGAAGCATCCGGCGAATGCACCATCGACCGGGACTACGACCCGAGCCTTCCCGCTGTGCTCGGCGACCGCGAACAGCTGATCCAGGCCGTATTGAATATTGTCAGAAACGCCGTAGAGGCGGCCGCAGACGACGGCTATCTTTGTTTCCGCACTCGCGTCGAGCGCCAAGTGACAATTGACTCGATGCGGCATGCAAGCGTTGCGCGCATCGATATCGAAGACCGAGGTCCGGGTATTCCGGCAGACATGCTTGACCACGTGTTCTATCCGATGATATCCGGCACAGCGAAAGGCGACGGCCTAGGCCTGTCGATCGTGCATCGAATCGTCAACCGTCACGGCGGCCACATCAGCTGCACCAGCCAGCCGGGCGCGACGTGCTTTACCTTGCTCCTTAAGTTCGCCGGACGCCTTGCCGGTCTGCCCGGCGCATCCCCAGGCGCAAAGCGCAACTGAACGCTATGACCGAGCCGGTGTGGATTATCGACGACGACCAGCCGATACGCTGGGTGTTGGAACAGGCGCTGAGACGCGAAGGCATCGATTCGCGTTCATTCTGCAATGCCGACGATGCTTTGGAGGCATTCGATGCGGAGCAGCCCGATGTCGTGGTTACCGATATTCGCATGCCCGGCATCGACGGTCTGAAGTTTCTCGACATCATTCACAGCCGCCAGCCCGAATTGCCGGTAGTGGTCATGACCGCCTACTCCGATTTAGACACCACTGTGGACTCGTTTCAGCGGGGCGCCCGCGAGCATCTGCCAAAACCGTTTGACATTGACGAGGCGGTGAACCTGGTGCGCAGACTGATGGACAAGGCGGCAAGGTCGCCACGGCCGGAGGCGGATACGGCAGCGGTGGCGACTTCCATAGTCGGAACCTCACCGCAAATTCGGGAGGTGTTTCGCGCCATAGGCCGGCTGTCGAAATCTGATCTGAACGTTCTGATTACCGGCGAGTCCGGAACAGGCAAGGAGCTGGTTGCACGAGCGCTGTTTGCCAACAGCATCCGTTCAAAGCGTCCCTTTGTCGCAATCAACGCAGCAGCAATTCCGTCGGATTTGCTCGAATCGGAATTATTCGGACATGAGAAAGGCGCATTTACAGGAGCGAACCAGCGCCGCGTCGGACGATTTGAGCAGGCTGACGGCGGCACGCTGTTTCTGGACGAAATCGGCGACATGCCTCATGATCTGCAAAGTCGCCTGCTGCGCGTGCTGTCGGAAGGACGATTTTTCCGGGTTGGCGGAGTCAGCCAGATTTCAGTCGATGTCCGTGTCATCGCGGCGACCAACCAGAATCTTGAGGAACAGATCGAGATGAAGATGTTTCGGCCCGACCTGTACCATCGTCTGAATGTCGTAGGAATACGCCTGCCTCCTGTTCGAAACCGACGCGAGGACATCCCTTTGCTGGTGGAGCATTTTCTGCGCGAATCGGCCACGCAGCTAGGCATCGGGAAAAAATCGACTACGGCAGAGGCGATGGAGGTGTTCGCATCATATGACTGGCCGGGCAATGTTCGAGAAATCGAGAATGCTTGCCGCATGCTTACTGTAATGACGCCTTCGAAGTTCATCAATGCCTGCGACATTCCGCTTCAGCCGAGCGAATCCGGGCAATCGTCGGGGTCGGGCGACGGCAGCAATTACGATTGGGATACACCGCTGCGGCGCTTCGCGGCATTTGCGATGGAAGAAGATCCGGAGCGAGTCACAGCAATAAGGGACGACTTTGAACGCGCTTTGATTGAGACGGCACTCGAGCATACCGGAGGGTCGCGCCATAGGTCGGCCAAGCTCCTTAATTTGAGTCGAAATACTTTGGCACACAGAATCAGCGAATTCGGAATTAAATCGTCGCGATAGCCGTCGGCGGCGCCCATCCGGCAACCGACACCGATACAGTTGAAATGCCGTCGATTCGACCAGACAGTGCCCATAGCCTGATCAGTCTGGGGTTCAGTGAAAACGCACACCCGCCTAGGCCGACTCAATATAATAGCGAACCGTATTTTACGTTGCTTCCTTGGTAACGCAACATCGCAACCGAAATCAATTGAGCATATGACACAAAGGTACAAATTCACATCCGAATCGGTATCCGAAGGACATCCCGACAAGATGTGCGATCAAATCTCCGATGCAATACTGGACCGCGCAATCAGCCAGGATCCGAACAGTCGCGTCGGCTGCGAAACACTCGTCAAGTCAGTCAGCGAAGGCGACCGGACCAGGCATCACGTCATCATCGCCGGAGAAGTGTCAACTTCCGAGCGGCTGGACTACGACACAATCGCACGCGACGTAATCCGCGACATCGGATACGACTGCGACAGCCTGGGATTCAACTACGAGACCGTCGAAGTCAGCGTTTTCGTCAACGAACAGTCTGGCGATATCGCCCTTGGCGTTGACGAGGGCGAACAAAAGGAGCAAGGCGCCGGAGATCAGGGAATGATGTTCGGCTATGCCTGCGACGAAACAAGCGATGTCCTTATGCCGTGGCCGATCACTTATTCGCACAGGCTCGTACGCCGCCAGGCGCAAGTACGCAAATCCGGCAGACTAAGCTGGCTGGGACCCGACGCAAAGTCCCAGGTCACAGCAGTCTATGAAAATGGCACGCCGATGCACGTCGACACCATTGTCCTTTCCACCCAGCACGCTGAAGGCATCAAGGAGTCCGACATACGCGAAGGGGTGATCGAAGAAATCATCAATCCCGTAATTCCGGCGCAGATGATGCGTGAAAACCCGACGATTCTGATCAATCCGACAGGTAAATTTGTCGACGGCGGCCCCAAGGCCGACTGCGGACTGACAGGACGCAAGATCATAGTCGACACCTACGGCGGCATGGCGCGGCATGGCGGAGGCGCTTTCTCGGGGAAAGACCCCACCAAGGTTGACCGGTCCGCCGCCTACGCGATGCGGCATGTCGCCAAGAACGTTGTCGCAGCGAAGCTCGCAAAGCGGTGCGAAGTCCAGATTGCATATGCGATCGGCGAGGCCGATCCTGTATCAGTCATGGTCAACACCTTCGGAACCGGCATGTGCGAAGATTCCAAATTGGCAGCAATCATCAATGAACTGTTCAATCTTCGGCCAAAATCCATCATGGAACGCCTCGACCTGAGACGTCCGATCTACAGAAACACCGCTGTCTACGGACACTTTGGCCGAAATGAGCCTGATTTTACCTGGGAGCAGCCTGACATGGCCGACCCGCTAGCAAGCGCCGCCGGAACATAGCGGCCGAGCAATCAAACCTGCACAAACCTGAGAGGACTTGCCGCATGACAGCAGCACTGCATTCCGTTGCCAAAGACTACAAAGTCGCCGACATAGGTCTTGCCGAATGGGGCCGCAAGGAAATCGCCATTGCAGAAACCGAGATGCCGGGACTGATGGCGCTGCGAGAGAAATATGCCGGACAAAAGCCGCTTGAAGGAGCACGAATCGCCGGCTGCCTGCATATGACCATCCAGACCGCGGTGCTGATTCGCACCCTGATCGAACTCGGCGCGCAGGTGCGCTGGTCGTCGTGCAACATTTTTTCCACCCAGGATCACGCGGCTGCAGCCGTGGCCGATGACGGTATTCCCGTGTTCGCCTGGAAAGGCGAGACCGAGGACGAATACTGGTGGTGCGTCGATCAGACCATCTTCGGGCCCGACGGGTGGCAGCCCAATATGCTTCTCGACGACGGCGGCGACCTGACCGTTGTGATGCACGAAAAGTATCCCGAAGCCATGAGCGCGGTGCGCGGACTGACCGAGGAAACCACCACCGGCGTGCATCGGCTCTACGAAATGAAAGCCAAAGACAAGCTGATGTGCCCCGCTTTCAACGTCAACGATTCGGTGACCAAGAGCAAGTTCGACAATCTCTACGGCTGCCGCGAATCGCTGCTTGACGGCATCAAGCGGGCCACCGACGTAATGATCGCTTCAAAGATTGCAGTGGTGTGCGGATACGGCGATGTGGGAAAAGGCTGCGCACAATCCCTGCGCGGACAGGGCGCGACCGTTCTCATTACGGAAATCGATCCGATTTGCGCATTGCAGGCTGCAATGGAAGGCTTTCGTGTCGTCACGATGGCCGAAGCCGCACCGGTAGCGGACATCTTCGTCACCGCAACCGGCAACTGGCATGTGATCACGATGGACCACATGCGGGCCATGAAGGATCAGGCTATCGTTTGCAATATTGGACACTTCGATGGCGAAATCGACATCACCTCGCTGCGCGAACTTGACTGGGAAAACATCAAGCCGCAGGTCGACCATGTCATCTTTCCCGATGGAAAACGACTGATCGTGCTTGCCGAAGGAAGGCTCGTGAATCTCGGATGCGCCACCGGACATCCGAGCTTTGTGATGTCGAATTCCTTCACCAACCAGGTGCTCGCCCAAATTGAGCTGTGGACGAATCCGGACAAGTACGAGATTGACGTCCACGTACTGCCAAAATCGCTGGACGAAGAAGTCGCTCGCCTGCATCTTGGGAAAATAGGCGCGAATTTGACACGCCTCACCGAAGAGCAGGAGCAATACATCGGGGTTTCTGCAGACGGACCGTACAAGCCGGAGTACTATCGGTACTGATTTAGCGCATGCGGATTCCGGCTCGGAATGTCCTCGTTTGCCGTTGAATCCCCGGCAAAAGGTACGACTTGTAAATTCGCAAACTCGCGAACCTGCCGTCTTAAGTGGGATTCACTTTACTTTAGAGCTGTCCGCGGCGCGCTGTCTTTGCGGTCCAGCCAGACTCCAATGGCCAGGAGTAATTATAAATGCACCGGCCAAGATTGACTGCAAACATGGGCATCAGCACCGTTCCCAATTCAGCCCGAATTTGTGGCGGCATCGGTTATCTGTTCGCCAATTGCGAACTGACACAGCGTCAGTTATCCTAGCGCGGAGATCTTCAGTTTCCTGATCTGCTCTTCATTCAATTCACAGTACTTGCGGATGAAGTTCACATCAAATCCGTCGCGCAACATGCGAAGCGCTACGCTATTCAAGGTTTTTTCCATGCCTTTTTCCATGCCTTTTTCGATGCCTTTCTCCATGCCCTGCGCCTCGGCCTCTGCCAGCGTCTCAGGCATCACGCCTTCCCACAGTCGCATTACTTGCGCCATTTTCTCGTCTCCCGGCTTCTTCGCCTCGATTGCCTCTTTCATTTCCTCTATCGTAACCGCCTTGTGCACTTTCGACAAATATATATAAGTGCTCTTGATAAATTCAACCAGTTGCTGCTCCGGCAAGTTCGCAGCCTTTTGCAGCCATTTGGCAAATGATGCCGCGCCCGCCTCCCATATCTCAGCCAACACCTGCAACGCAAGTCGCTCTTTGAGCGGCAATCGTTGCATCCGTCGATTCACATTGCGATCGCCCAAGCTTACGAAGATAGTGCGAAAATCAATCAGGTAATCGCGGAACTGCCCTACAAATTCCCTAGGAAGCCGCGCGTGCTCAAACTCATGGAACGTTTTGTCGACGCGCCACTTGGATTTGCCGTGAAACACAGTCAAAGCGAGCACCGCAGATGCATCATTGCCATAGAGTCTCGCCATATATCCGAGCAACTGGCGCATCAGACCGGAATCAGAGGAGCTTTTCGCCTCAATGACGATGTTGATAATCACCTTGCCGCCGCTTTTCAGATGGCAACTGATGATTAGGTCGGAATGCTTTTCCGTCAACTGCTCAGTATCGCTGAGAGTGCTTGGAAGCACGCAGATCGTATCGAAATCGAAGCACTCGACTTGCTCTTTGCTCATAGCAAGAATCAAAAGTTGCCTGATCTGGTGCGGACTGTTGAAATGACTTCTGAAATAGTTGTTATGCACCGGACCACGTTGAGCCTGCGCGGTTTGGTTGCCAATTGATTCAGGCATGTGAATATCTCCTTGAGCCTATGCTGCATCGATGAACGCTTGCTGCGAACGCATGACTTTACTGCCGTGCTGATGCGGTTCGTAAATTGTGTCGATTGAATACTGTAACCGGTCAGTGGCTCACAGGGTGACCCTGTAAGGTTTTTTTGTTCAATCAAGTTGATTATTTGCGGCAACACAAACAAATAGGGGGCGGCCTGGATCAGGCGACTGACGCTAGAAGTGAATTTGACAGGTCGGCGCGCGCCGCGGTGGAAAATTACACCTGGCCGAGCACACCCGTATGCTGAGCTATGCGCAAAAGCTATGGGAAATATTTCGCACGATCATCCACTAGGCAGGTAGAGGCATGGCCTCGGATCAGGGATGCGCGCTACGAGACGTGATACGGGAGGGTGACCGGCAAATGGAGATGTTTTTCGTCGATGCGCTACAACTTGACGGGAGCAAAAATGAGCATCAATGCTCCCCGCAGGACTCTCCGTGCGGCTGAAAAGGACGAATATGAACCCCGAAACTTGGGCTAGGAATTCACAGGTGTCATCCGCATCGCAGGCAACGGGAACAACGCATGTGCAGCAAGTACTGACCGACAAATGCAGGACATTCGCTTTGCATAGCCCGCGACGCAGGCAAGCTTTGAAACAGGCAGACTCGGGCGTTGAACCGGCTTATCTGTCCTATGCCGAGAGATCAGGCAATAGCTGGCTTTCGAGAATTGTGATCGAATCCTTCAATTGCAACTTGCGTTTTTTCAGGCGTCTGATCTGCAATTCATCTACATTGCGATCTTCGGAAAGTCGCTTCAAGACATCGTCAAGGTCGCGATGCTCTGTTTTCATTTTGTCTAATTTTAACTGGATATCCTCTGTAATGCTGTTGTCGACCATAGATAAATAACCTGGAGTTTTCAGTAATTTCATTTGCTGTATCCGATGGCGGACACCGGTTCGTGCCGCTGGAAAGACGTGAAGAGCTTGTCGATATGCCGATCAAGGCTTGATTTGGCTAAGTTGACAGTGTCGTTAGCCATCCTGTTAGCCATTCGATTAGATCGGCTCGATTCATGACTTAATGCTACCACTAATTTACCTGCACTCCAAATATTATTTCCAATCCGAAGGTGATCGAGCCTGCGTCCGTCGAGATGACGACAATTTACACCGCCATGCCTGAGATTTGAACTCTCGCAGCAACAATTCTACGCAATTTGATAGAGAAAAAGCTACGGCATGATTGAATCTGAGAAAGAGGTGTGGCGCTGGACCCGGAACCGCCACTGCCGCCACTTTCTTCGTCATTTGCACACGGTGCTGCGGCTTTAGTCCGCAAGCCGTGCGAACCGTCAATCGACGATGAATCCGGTCAGTCCTGGCGTCAGCGATGCCGGCGAATCAAGTTGAAATTGAATTTCGCGCCACAACGGCTGTCCAACACAGACACGGCTGCGGCATCTTTCGCAAATCGCAGCTCGGCGAGTTCGCTTGGCGCCATGAACAGTTGGCAAACGAAGCCGCGCACAACGCTAAATAGCACATTGATTTCACGCATGTCACCGTTCCGCCGCCCGAACGAGTGCATATTGCTGTATCATCAAGCAAGATACCAAACGGAGGATTAAGCGCTCATGAAAACCGCTTTGCTGGCACTCGCTGCATTGATTTCATTCAGCATCTCGGCCCTGCATGCCGACGAAGCGACCGAAACTGAGGCGTCATCCGACAAGCCCAAGCTCATCACGATCACCGACCCTGAAATAGCGGCCGCTACCGACGAAGAGCCGGATTGCGAATAGCCTGCCTTTTTGCACGTTTGCCGGGTGCACCATTGTCTCGGCAATCCCGGTCGATTTTCCGATTGTCCAAAAATGACGAAAGCGCCTTTCGGCGCTTGAATATTCAGTTGCGCGGCGCGATGCGCCGTTCGCTGTGTCAGTTGCGTACAACCCGAATGCGCCCCTGCCCTGCGGCAGGAACGCATTCGAACGATCCGGTTTGAACTAGGCGTTCGGGCGAATTGTAGTCAGACCCAGATTCTCCCAATTCTGCATTCCGCCGCGATACCACTTGATCTTGTGTGCCGGATATCCGAGCCGCAGCAGATTCTTGATATTGTTCGGCGATTGTCCGCACCACATGCCGTTGCAGAACATCACCGCGGTCTTGCAGTTTGAAAAGTCAAACAGGCCTTCGCTTTCCGTAACATTGAACACGGACTCGAGAATTTCGGCGATCTCGATCGGCGTCGCGCCTTTGGCAGGATTCAGCCTGGTCCAGGCGACGTTCATCGCTGTCGGGACAGTGCCGCGCTCTACCCAGTCGGGTGTTCGAGAATCAATCACTACGATCGAATCATCTCCGGTGTTCATCGATTTCGCATAGTCCAGCAATTCCACTTCGGCGATCGTCTCTACGCCAGTAGCCAGAGTCGACGGCTGAATGCAAAACGGGGGGCAAGGCCTGGATGTCTTGGCAAACGCCGGGTTCACTGTCGCGTTATTGTCCTGGTTGCGCATGACACTAACCGCTTCGCCGCCAACGCTCAGTTCCACCGACATAATATCGGGAGTAATGCCGACGGGCTTCATGTCATCGCTTACCGCGCTGAACGAGGCAAACGACAAAACAGCCGCGAGCATTGAAGTCAAACTAAATTTACGCATAAAAAATTTCCTCCGATAACAAAGATATGAAGTTTGTGCGCGGTTCGTTCGTCTGGTACAGACTTGCGAACCATGTATCTACTCCAACCCGCAATATTACAACAATGCGAGCACGATTGCATTGATTGAATGCATTTTGCCGGAATTCGGGCGATGCCGAACATGATTCGGCTCTCTTGCGGCCGTCGATTGAATGCTCTCAGCGACTTTGCCGCTTGCGTTTCAAAACGTCGGTCATCGCGTACGCATCGATCTCGACTACCATCGATTCGTAAGCCAGATCCGGCAGCGGAACTCCTGTTGTCGCAGGACCGGCTGAAGGGAAATACGATGAGCGGATCGGCAGATTGGTGTGCAAATCGCGCGCGCCGCAGCTGCCCTTATAGACCGTCATGATCTTGCATACATCGTCGTAGTGCGCTCCCAAATCCTCCAAAATGGCGCCAATGTGCCGCATCGCCTGATGCGTTTGCGCACCCAGGTCGTCAGGATTGACTGCCCGGCCACTGCTGTCGAGCGAAACCTGACCTCCGACAAAAATCATCCCGTCGCACAGCACGCCATGCTTGTACGGCAGATGAACATGCCAGTCCCAAAGCCCCGCCGGCCACGAATGCATGCGCTCAAGATAGGAGCCGTCGAGCGCGCGCATCGCGATCACCGCAATTTTGATCATCACCGACCCGTCTGCGTGGCGCGGAATCGGCACCCCTGTTGCCGCCGGACCCGGCTCCTTGAAATTGCGCGCAAACATCAACGCTGCAGCTTCGAAGTCTTCGATGCCAGCAACACCGGCATACCACCGGTTGGATTTGACGACATCATCGAAGTCCGCACCCAATTCCTCCAGAATCTTTGAAATTCTTGAAGCCACCACCTGGGTCTGCCCCGAAACATCGCCTGCGCAGGCGACCTGACCTTCGCCATCCACCGGATACTGGCCGGATACGAAGATCATGCTGTCAGATTGAAGTCCTTCCACAAAAGGTGACGGCAAAAACGTCGAATCGGCGCAATGCGCAATGCGTCGTTCCGTGCTCTGGCCATTTTCGCGTCGCATCGCGCAGCCTTCAATTTCCACCATCAGGCCGTCATATGCAAGATACGGCACCGGTACGGCAGTCACCGTCGTCCGGCACCCTCGAGGCAAGCATCGCGCAACGCTTTCAAGAAAAACCGCTTCATCAACTGAGCCGTCGTTGACATAAAAGCAAAGCAGGGACACCAAATCGCCAAGATCGCAGTCCAGATCGTCCAGCACCTGCTCAAAATATGCCATCGCATTGACTGTCTGCGCATCTAGGTCGCCCGGAGTTCGCACGTTTCCCTTGGCATCCAGATCGACTTGTCCGCCAACCCAGATCATCGGCCCGCATCGAACACCGTGCTTGTGATTGACCTGGATCGGCCAGCTCCAGTGGCCGTCCGGCCAGCTGTGCGTTTTTTGCATCATTGAGCTTCCCCCGCGCTTTGATTTGCAGTTCATCCGCCGCCGAGACGATAAGCGCTATTGCATCGAATCAGGCGAATGCACCAAATGGGTTTCGCGACGAGACATCCGATCCGGTGAAGTCCGCAAAAGGCGGCCGCTTCAGCCGGTCTGATAGACAGGATCTCCGAGCACTTCCATATCCGGTGTGACGCCGAGCCCGGGACTGTCCGGAGATTTCATCCAGCCGTCGGCGATGACCGGTGCGCCCTTCGCAATCTGAACATGGGTGTATTCATGAAATGCCGATGACTGAAAGTGGCAGTCGCTCGGAAGCGTATGGGCCAGATGCGCAATCGCAGCGGTTGCAATTTCGCCACCCCAGGAATCCTCGACTGTCATGAGAATGCCGAGTTCAATGCACAGGTCGCGAAACATGCACGCCTTGGTCAATCCGCCGACGCGATTGATCTTTAGGTTGATGGCGTCCATGGCGCTGTCGCGCCAGCCGCGGATAACCAGCTGCACAGAGTCCATGCATTCGTCCAGGATCATGGGATGGTCACAATGGCGCCGGACTGCCAGACATTCCTCATAGGTCAGGCACGGCTGCTCGATGTACAGCTGCACATCGCGCACCGCGCGAACGACGCGCAGCGCGTCATGCTGGCGCCAGCCCGTGTTCGCATCGGCATTCAGCACATTGCCCGGCTTCAGCTCGGAGGCAACCTTGAATATGCGCTCGATATCGACACCGGCATCAGCGCCCACCTTCATCTGAAACTGGGTGAACCCCTGATTCTGGTAGTCGCGCAGTTTCTGCGCCATGGCATCCGGTTCCTGGCGGCTGACCACCTTGAACAGCTTGACCTGATCCTGACGCATTCCGCCGAGCAGAGTATATGCCGGCTGCTGCGCCGCCTTTCCGAGCAAGTCCCAGCATGCCATGTCGATGGCCGATTTGACGTACGGGTGCCCCTTCAGGAGCAGGTCCATGCGGTCGTAGATTGCATGGACATCCAGCGGATTGAGGCCGATGAGGCCCGGAGCTATTTTCGCAATCCCGGCCCGGGCTCCTTCGGCGTAGGCGGGCAGATACGACGGACCAAGCGGGCAGGTTTCGCCGGCACCCGTCAAGCCGGCATCCGTATCGATGATGACAACAGTGCTGTCGAATGCGGCGAACGACTGGCCGGACCACGAATAGGCGCCCTCCTTCATCGGCAAATCGACCTGATAAACGGAAATACGACTGATCTTCATACTAAAAATATTCCAGGTTGAACAAACCGGAAACGGCCGCTCGGGCAGCCCACCGCGGTGCCGCCTCAATGCCGCAGAATTCGAAACTGCTGAATCATCGCGACGCCGTCGCCCGGTCCCATTTGACCTTCAATGGCGCTAAAAGGATTTTCTTCCAGTGCACTCCGATATCGCCGAATCCAGATCGGACATGAATGCGTCAATTATCTTGGATTTTCTAGGCGAATTTCTGGTCACCACATAGAAAGACGACTTGTAGGTGATCTCCTGCGGCCGGATCGCCAGCATCTGTCCCCTGTCAATCCAGTTGATCGTATAGTGAATGGGCAGAAATCCAATATATCCTCCGCCCAGTATCAATATCGCCTGAGCCTCGAGATACTGGGCGACGCCGATCGCAATGTCGGGATCATGATCGAGCGTGCTGATGTCCTGCTTGTCCAGATACCCTCTCGTCACTTTGCGGGACTGGCGGATCGCATTCATGATCTCATCCTTGCCGCTCAGCTGCGCAATCGGGTGACCGGTTCCGCACATAAGGTTGTTGGTTTCGGTGTAGATCTTTCTGTACTTCAGCCCGGGAAGCTGTCTCGTGAACGTGCCGATCGCAATGTCCGTGTCGTTTCCCAGCAATGAACGCTCGATATCGCCAGGCAGCATCGTTTCCAGCGAAATCGTGGTTTCATGCGGACGCTTGTTGAATTTGTTCAGCGCAGAAACAACAGGGCACTCCGGGTCTGTAACCACATTGTCTATCAGAACAATGTTCAAATATCCGCTTAGCCTGCCTTTCAATTCGCCGGTCGCATATTGAAACTGCTCATGCGCCTTGAATAATTTGAGCGTTTCCTCGTATACCCGCCTGCCTTTTTCCGTAAGCTGAAATCCGGCACGCCCCCGCTCGCACAGGTTGATTCCCAGCCGCGCTTCCAAATTGCTCATCTGATGGCTGATGGTCGGCTGACTGACATTCAGCACCGCCTCAGCGTTGGTAAATCCGTTGCACTCGACCACCGCGCGAAATATCCTGAGCTGTCGAATGTCAATGTCTGATAGCCGAATTGACATAGGCTAGAAGTCCATACCCATCACGATTACATTTTTATTGTACATCACAGCCTGGCGCTCATAGCGCCATGACAAGCTCCCATGGCAAAAGAGGCGTTTCAGATATCACGGACCGCCGGTGAATCGCCGTTGATCATCGGAACACCCTCAATACATGGCCGCTCCGCCATCTACGCCGATGGTCTGCCCGGTCATATATGATGCGCCCGGTCCAGCAAGAAATCGTATTGCGTGCGCTATTTCCTCAGGACGGCCAATTCGCCCCATCGGGTTGTCCAGTTCACACTTTGCAAGTTCGGGCTCCATGCGGTCAAAGCCGAGCAACGGCGTGTCGACAGGGCCGGGAGCAACCGCATTGACCAGCACATCAGGGGCGAATTCCCGCGCCCATGACCGAGTCATGCTGACGACCGCCCCTTTTGTCGCACAATAGACGCTGGCGTTGCGTCTGCCAAGCAAAGCCAATTCGGAGGCCACATTGATCACCCGGCCCGATTTCCTTTGCAGCATCGCTGCGATCACTTCGCGCCCCATTAGGAACACGCCCCGCACATTCGCCGCCATCACCCGGTCAAATTCGGTCAAGGTCGTTTCAAGCAACGGCCTGACCAAGCCGACACCGGCGCAATTGACCAGTACATCGACTGCGCCGAATCTGTCTATCGCCTCTTTGACCGCCAGCGCGACCTGCTCTTGAACTGTGACATCGGTCTGTACAAAATGATATTCCGCCTGATCGAAAGCAGATTCTCCATCCGCATCGAATGCCCGAATATCGCAGCCGACCACGGCAGCCCCGCTATCAAGAAACAGTTTCGCGGTTGCCGCTCCAATGCCGCTTGCAGCACCGGTAACCAGTACGCACTTGTCGCCAAAGTAGCTCATATCGATTCGCCGGGAGCCGGATTATTCGACTTTTTACCCTGGTCGGCGGGACAAGGTGCCAGCAGATTGGCCGTTTCGTGCCAAGCCGATGCCGAACGCGGTCCATTGAGCATTGCGCTGGCTGTATTTGCCGCCGCGTCGCGATTGCTCTTCGACGATGAGTTCGTCAAGCCCATTGAACCGATTCATTGAAAGTCACAAGGCCGGCAACGGTCTCCTTAGCCGATGCGCCCGGACACTGGGGCAGATGCGGATAGATCGACAGCTGAACGACAGATCGCAGTGCAGGGGGTGACAGAGCACCGCGATCATCAATTGGACGATGTGATGTCCGCTCACACTTTCGGGCGCATTTTCGCCTTTGGCGTCTGCCGCCTACCCGCACAAGCCACTAAACCTTTCCCAGCGCCCTGATCACGCGTTCCGGAGTCATCGGCAAGTCGACCCAGACGCCGATGGCGTTGTATACAGCCTGGGAAATAGCCGAAATCGATGCGGCGATCGGCGCTTCGCCGGCACCGCGCGCTCCGAATGGTCCGACCGGATCGTAGGAGTCGCCAAACATCACTTGCGCATTGTGCGGAAAGTCTGCAGACCTTAGCAATTTGTAATCGAGCAAGTTCGCATTCTTGATCGCGCCTGTTTCTTCATCGAAGACCAGGTGTTCGTAGATCGCGAACCCTGCGCCGCAAATTGCACCGCCGATAACCTGATTCTTGAGCACCTGAGGATTCACGACAGTGCCGCTGTCCTGGCTTGCCAGATAGTCGAGCAGCACAATTTTTCCGGTTTCCACGTCAACCTCGACTTCGACGAACTGAGCGCCAAAGTGCCTCGCAAACGTCGTCGACGGCGGCATCGGAACCGCAGGCCTGCCCGTAATTGAGGATGTCTGCCCCAATGTGTCGGACCTGATCGCATTGAGCACATCGGAAATTGAAATATCGGTAGACGGCCTTGCCTTTGCGTGCACGTATCCATCGGTAATGTCCAAATCGCCCGGCTCGGCATGATCAAACATGTCGCGCGCTGCAACCTCGAGCAGCTGACGCCGGGCGTCCCGGGTCGCTTCGCGGGTTGCCCAGCCGACTCTGAACATGGTATTGCTTGCCAGTGAACCGTGACTCCACGGACACGAATCGGTATCGCCGGTCTCCACTTCGACCATGGACAGGGGCAAACCCATCTCCTCTGCAGCCACCTGGGCCTGGGTTGTCTCGCTTCCCTGCCCCTGGCGCCCGACGCTGCAATGCACTTTCAGGCTTCCGTCCGGATTGAGCCGGACCATCGCCGAGGCATTGCCCTCGAATTCGACACCGCATACATGGGCCCCGGTGCCAACGCCGACCGCCCTGTGCCGAGGGCCGTCGACACTTGACGGCCTGCCCCATCCGTTCCAGCGCTGCGCCCATCGAAACCGCTTTGCGCCGCGTTTCAATATCTCCTCGGTCGAACCGCTCGACAGATGGAACGGCTTTGGCCACTGGTCGCGATATTCCTCAGGTATGGCTGCAAGATAGGCCTCGATGCTGTCATGATGCAGGTTGTCCCGCGAATGCTGCATTCGCAGTTCATCGCCCGGCTTGATCTGATTCTTGATCCTGAATTCAACAGGATCCATGTTCACTTTTTCGGCAAGCTGATTACACAGGCGCTCTACGCTGGCGCCCAAGGTGCAATCGCCTACTCCGCGCATGCACCCGGCGGTTAGCAGGTTGGTGTTGATGCCATGAATTTCATAGTGGCCATGCAATGCTTTGCCCCACATGTCGACACAGAAAAATCCCACGTCGTCCTTGAATCCGTAGCCGCCGTTGTCGATGAGATGATCGAATTTCGCAACCGTAAGCTCGCCATCGGCGTTGCAGCCCATCATGCCCCGCGTTCTTTCGCTGTGCCGCCGCTTTACCGTGCCCATGCATTCTTCATTGTCAAGTTCGATCTTCACCGGCTTTCTAACCTTCCTGGCGAGCAAAACCGCAATCATCATGAAGTTGTTGCTCCACCATTGACCGAATGAACTGCCGGTAGGCAGCGCCATCACCCGAATCTTGCTCAGAGGAATGCCCAGGGCTTCATGAACACCGTCCCGGGTTTCTGTCGGCGTCTGCGATGAAGTCCAAAGAGTCACCTTGTCGCCCATCCATTCGGCTATTGCCGCATTGCGCCCGATAGACGCGTATTGCTGGCTGTGGTAGTAGATGTCGCACTCGACGGTGTGCTCGGCGAGCTCTTCGCCCTTGTCGGTATCGCCCCATTTAACCAGATAGGGATCTCTTTCGTTCCCTTCGACTCGGATTTGGGGAGCGTCAGGCTTCCTGGCCTCTTCAAAGTCGAAAACCGCTTCAAGAATTTCATACTCGACGTCAATCAGCTCAACCGCCCTTTGAGCGATCTCCTCGCTTTTGGCGGCGACTGCAGCCAAATCGTCGCCAACGAACCGCCCAATGCCGTCAAGAACTTTGCCGCGGTAGTTAAACCACGCCGCCTCCCAGTCATTCTGGGGAACATCTTCGTGGGTCAGCACCCCGAAAACGCCGGGCAGAGCTTCGGCCCTGCTCGTATCAATACGCTTTATTCGCGCATGCGCGTGAGGACAGCGCAGGATCTTGCCGTACGCCATGTTCTGCACCGTCATATCAACTGCATACTTTAGCGAGCCTGTCACTTTTTCAACTGCATCCTTGACGTAGAACCCGCGGCCGACCACGTTCAAGTCCTTGACCTTCGTCTGCACATCACCGTGCACGCCTGCGATCGATTCGGCCCTGTCACTCGGCTTGTGCGCCGCTTCGCCATTGCCCGTGCAATCCGAAGCGTCAGCAATCGAATCGCCTATTCCGTTGTGTTTGTATTCGTACATGGTATCTATCTCGTTTTCAATTGATTCAGGACGGCTTGTCGGCGGACCGCATTTTCCGGGCAGCGTTCAAGACTGACCGAACAATGTAGGGATAGGCGCCGCATCGGCAGATGTTTCCGCTCATTGCAAACGCCACCTCGTCTTCGGTTGGATCCGGGCATTCCTGTAGGAATGCCTTTGCACTCAGAATGAACCCGGGCGTGCAAAAAGCGCATTGAAAGCCCTGCTCCTCAATGAACGCCTGCTGAATCGGATGAAGATCATCCGGCGTTCCCAGCCCTTCGATCGTCGTGATCTGCTTTCCCTCTGCCTGATTCACCAGCATCATGCATGATGTCATCGGCTGGCCGTCAATTAAGACTGTGCACGAACCGCACTCCCCCTCCGAACATGATACGCGGACTCCGAACAATCCGAGGTCATCGCGCAACACGTCAGACAGGGTTCGCGCCGGAGCGCTGTCCAGCTCAAATTGTTGGCCGTTAACGTTCAATGTGACACCCATCAGACCATCCCCCTTATTTCTTGCAAACAGTCCCTGATGCATCGAACTGTCATGACTTTTACCATTGCCCTTCGATACTCGGCGCTTGCGCGCACGTCTGAAATCGGCCTGGCATCGGCGCTGGCCAGTTCGCCGGCCTGCTCGATGTCCTGTTCCGTCAGAGCATCGATAGACTGTCCCGCCAGCAGCTGTTCCGCCGCAGGCGAGCGGATCACAACCGGCGCAACGGAACCGAGCGCAACGCCGAGGCGCGTGATGCGATTCGATGCGTCCACCGACACCGATGTCGCCGCATTGACCAGTGCAATGTCA
This sequence comes from Arenicellales bacterium, assembly GCA_965214615.1. GTDB lineage: Bacteria > Pseudomonadota > Gammaproteobacteria > Arenicellales > JAJDZL01 > CBDAUN01. The sequence goes on along the minus strand of OZ243952.1, from coordinate 525,672 downwards.
ACGACCGTGCGATCGATTCGATGGTACTTTGCCGCCTTGCGCTGGCCTTCGGGCAGCGGAATGACAATTTCAGCGAGCAGGTCGTCTCCGGCAACAGTCTTGTTGACGCCGAGGAAAAACCGGTCCATCGCAACGGTGCGGATGCCGTTTTCAGTTGCAATCGCCGCGGATGCATCCATGGCGATAAACGGAGGCGTCAAGTCTGCCGCTGGAGATGCATTGCCCATGTTTCCGCCCACCGTCGCCATGGTCCTGGTCTGCGGCGTGCACATCAGCTTTGTCACATCGCTCAATGTCTTGAGCAGATGATGCATGCCGTCGGCCCGTTCCAGTGTCGACAGCGCAGTCAGAGCTCCGATTCGAATCTGGCGGTCCTCGACATGGATGTAATCGAGCTCCCTTAAAAAGGTAATGTCGATGCAATGGGCGAAATCATCGATCTCGCGGTGCCAGCGCAGCGCCATGTCCGTCCCACCTGCCCAATACTTGGCCCGGCTGCCGAACTCGGCTTTCATCTGGACCGCCTCCTTGGTCGAACTCGGCCTTAAATATTCGAAATGAGATTGCATGTCTGTCACTCTTGAAATTCTTGTTCGATTCTTCGTTCTGGCGGCGGCGCGAATAGATTCGAAATCAATCGAGCCCATCCGAGCCCGCTGCCGATGCCTTGCTGCGCGGCTGCGGATTCGGGCGGCCAGGGCCTGGCCCGAATCCGCAATCGCAGAACCGCAGGCTGGCTCGTTCCTATGGGTCTAGAGTCGCCCCACCCATAGATTCGAGTTAAACTCCTCGTGCACGCCTGCCTCATGCAAGGATTCAATAATGCCGTTATCGATGCCGTCTGCTGCCGAAATGGTGCTGTCAATCACCTCGGCATCCCTGTAGACTTCGTTGAACAGTTCCCAGGTTGCATTCAGATAGCCCGGCTCGCAGTCGGCAACGCTTCCAACCAGGGCGCCCCAGCCGCTGTCTCCTTCCGGAGGCTGCGGTACGCCTTCCGGCAGACTCATGCAGACCGGCTGACCGTCAGCGATGCCGAGCGCTCCAAGATTCTGATTCAGGTTCAGCATCACAGCGCCTGCCTGCGTCAGGCGCACATCCTCTTCGGACCATCCCAGCCCGCTTGCGACAATTGCATTGCCTTGCTCGGGATTCTGCTTCCACCAGTCTACAGCCTGGAACCAGGCTCGAATCAGCTCCCGGGCAACATCCGGCGATTCGTCGAGAAACTTATGGGTGCACGCAATCGAGTCGGATATCAGACCGCGCTCCCATGTCTTGTCAGTCAGGCTGGTTTTCAGAACATGAGAACCCTTAAGCTGCAATGACTGCTCGGTAAATGGGACAAAATTGACATCCACATCAAGATTTCCGCTTACAAATGCGGCTGACGCATCCTGAGGCAGCATTATGTGGTGCTTCGCATCTTCATAGTCCAGTCCTGCCCGCTTAAGCGTCAGAAGCATCCAAACATGATTCAGGAAGCCGTAATCGGCCGCGTAGGACCGGCCTTTCAAATCCATGTCGGACTGAACATCGGCCACGGCGATCATCTGATCCAGCCCGTATGACATCAAGGGCACTGCGACATGCCTTACCGGAACCTCGGCAGCGGCCGCGACCACTGTTGAATCCATGGTTGTCATAATGCAGTCGATGTCGCCGCTGGACAGTCCTGCGTTGCGCGCAGTCAGGTCTTCGATGATTTGCACGTCGACATCGATATTGTCAGCGAATCCCTTCTCGTTGACGATGTACCAAGGTCCGTAGACTGAGACCGAGATAATTGAAACCACTACTTTTTCCCGGGCACTGACCACCGTGGCTGTCGAAAGCAGCGCCGCCGCAATGGCTGCAGCAGACACGAATCGAACCGTCAAATTTAGAATTTTCATTGTGGAATCCTCCTTCTTTCAAAAAATCCGTTTGTCAAATTCAAGGGTGTCTTCGGCATGGATCGAATCCGAAGACACCCGGCAATCGAAGGGCGCACACGCCAGGGCAATCGAGCTGACGTCAAGGCATGCCGCACTTCCATGAAACTGATCGCAGCATATTGCCTGCGTGTCGCCACCGGCCCGAAGGGCGGCGCACCAGGGCGTTGAACATGTTCAGTCATCATCAGGCTGCTGAATTTCTTCTCTCATCCAGGCGAAAAGCTGCGCTTCAATCTCGATATAGCCGGGTCTTTGGAGCATTTCCTCTTTCTTGGGAAATCGCTGGCCGCCCTTGAAATCGAGCATGATGTCCTGCTTGATCCGTCCTGGAGCATGGGTGAAAAATATGATTCGGTCGGCAAGATAAATCGCCTCACCTATGTCATGAGTGACGAGAACCACTGTCTTGGACTGCTCGGAAAAGATATCGATCATCATCTCCTGCATTTCCCAGCGCACTTGCGCGTCGAGTGCGCCGAACGGTTCGTCCATCAGCAGCACTTCGGGGTTCTGCGCCAGTGTTCTGGCAATAGCGACCCGCTGTTTCATGCCGCCTGACAATTCGGCCGGATAGGCATCGGCAAAGCCATCAAGGCGCAGACTTCTGAGCAGCTCCATGGCTCGCTCGCGCGCCTGTTTTTTTGGCACTTTCAATATGTGCATCCCGTATTCGACGTTGCCTAAGGCGGTCAGCCATGGAAAGGAGGTGTAGGCCTGGAAAATCATTCCCCGGTCCGGACCTGGTCCTTCAATGAGCCTGCCTGAGGCGAAAACTGCCCCTTCCGTCGGTTCTTCCAGCCCTGATATCAGCCGCAGCATGGTTGTCTTGCCGCAGCCGGACGGACCGATGAACGCAACGACCTGGCCTTTTGGAACATCCAGGGAAATGTCTTCAATCGCAGTAAAGGCGCCGCCAATGTATCGCTTGGTTGCGCTTTCGGAATGGATGGCACTGATTTCGGGAGACATGGCAATCGGCCCTACACGGACCGCTTTCGATTCCAGGGGACAGCGTAGTGCGCAATGAGACGGAACACGACATCGGTCATCACGCCCAGGATTCCAATCGTAAGAATTCCCGCCATGATGATGTCAGCCTTCAGAAAGCGCCCCGCCCTCATCATCACCGCTCCGATACCGTCCTGCGCCGCGACAATTTCGGCGATGACAAGGTAGGTCCATCCGACAGCGATCATGGTGCGCATGGAATCCAGAATTGCGGGCGTGGCCGCCCGTGACACGACGCCCAGAACGATCTGCCTTTTTGAAGCGCCCATTGTCAATGCCGCCTCGATCAATTCTCTTTGCACTGCTCTGGTGTTGTCCAGAACCAGCGCCACGAGAAAGAAGATCACTCCGAGAAACAGCAGCGCCATCTTCTGAGTATCCGTAGGCCCGAACCAGACGAGCAGCAGCGGGATAAACGATGCCGCAGGAAGATAGCGCGCCCCCGACACCACCGGATTGATCAGTGCGCGCATATTGTCGAAGCAGCCCATGAAGATCCCCAAAGGGACGGCGACAATGCACACCGCGATGAAGCTGCCAATGATTCTGAACAGGCTTATTCCGATATCGGAAAGGAATTCCTTTTCAGTGAGCAGCGTATACAGCGAGGCAATGACATGCTGAGGGGAAGGCAGAAACCGTTTGCTCTCTTCCGGGGTCATGTAATGGCCCACTTCCCAGATGAGGAAGAAAATCACACCTCCGACAATTCCCAGCACTACAGCCTGCCGCGAGGTCACAGGAGAAAGCAGCTTGAGAATCTGCAGCTTCCTTTTCTTGATCTTGGCAGTGCGGGCGGAGACCGCCGGCCGGGTCATTTCGAGATCTGACATAGGATGTCTTGGTTCGGTAATTACTTTCAGTTTGGCAACGTTAACGCATTGCCGTCGGCCGTCATATATTCAACATGCCATGCAAACATTGGTGAAAGTGCATGTGTGCATCTGGATTTATCCTGTATTGTCTGCGTCAATGGAAGGGCCGCTGCTGTCCGGCACGGCAGCGCACTCAGCGTTCAAGGTTTGTTCGCCAAGCACTTCGGATGTGCGCGGCGATCGGGTCCGCAATCAAATAGGAGGCAGAAAATGACATTCAACCAGTCAATGATCCGCAATCCGGTGCCCTGGCCCGGCGGAGCGAAGTGCGCATGCTGCATCACATTCGACATGGACGCCGACAGCTTGATCCATCTCGACCATCCCGAGGACGGCTATCGTCGCGCATCGGCGATTTCATCGCAGCAGTACGGGCCGCACATCGCGGTTCCCAGAATTATCGAAACCTATAGAATTCTGGGGATTCGCCAGACATTCTTTGTCCCCGGCTGGTGCATGGAAACCTACCCCGATGCAGTGGAAGCCATGCTGGATGGCGGACATGAGATCGGCCATCACGGATACATGCACGAAAATCCGGTGTCGCAAAGCCGTGACGAACAGGCCATGTGGATGGACCGCGCTATTTCGGTCTTTGAAAAAATGACCGGGAGCAGGCCTCGAGGGTGGCGCGCGCCGCTGTATAACTTCTCCAATCATTCGGCCGACCTGCTGATCGAGCGCGGATTCCGCTATGACGCGTCCCTGATGGGAGACGACGTGCCATACCTGATCGAAGGCGACTGCGGCAGCTTGGTCGAGCTGCCGTCGCATTGGGGGCTTGACGACTGGCCGCAGTGGGTCCAGTCAATGGATCTTGACTACATGATGCCGATTCGCTCGCCCCGGTCGGGCTGGGAGATTTTCGCTCAGGAGTTCGAGGCGGCCTACAAGTATGGCGGACTGTGGGTGCCTGTAGTCCATCCGTTCGTGACCGGCCGTCTGTCGCGATGGGACGTGATAGCGCAATTTATGCAAAGCGTTCTGTCCAGGGGCGACGTTTGGTTTGCGCCGATGGAGGACATCGCCGCGCATATTGAGCAAGTCGCAGCCAGCGGCCAGTATCAGCCGCGCCGGGTCAAGATGCCGCAATATGCTTCGGCCGTTGAATTATAGATCGAGCGTTGCCTCGTCACTGGTTTGCGCCGGGTCCGCATATCGCTGCCGAATGCTGCCATTCGGCTTCGTGTCGTGCGATCAGCACTAAATATCGCCGATAACGAAACCGTCGGGAAACGGATCGTCCGGCTCAACCAAAACTTGCGCCATGCCTGTGGTCCATGCCTGTCCGGTGATTTCCGGGATCACGGCGCGATAGTCGCCAACCGTCACCAACCGATGAACCGCACGACAAGCATCGTGCTCAAACTTCAGTCGCGAAATAAAGTCCCCGCAGATCCAACGATAGCGGGTTATGCCTTCACCTAAGGAACACGGTTTTACCGGCAAAATCTAATATTGACAATCAATCTTCGTAGCAAGCAATATCAATCGGAAGTTAGAAATTTGTTCTTTGCAATTGCCCAACCCGGTCGCGAAACAATCATAAAAAGTACAACAATCGTTTGACGCGTTGTTCAGAGGCCGTCAAGACTGCGCTGAAGTCACCCTCGATTGTAAGTCTTGGTACACCGAGTCGTTCGAAATATTCACTGACGGCACTCTGTGAGCGACCCCGATTCATAATATGAAGAATGCTTCGCGGTACGGTGTACAGCGCACCAAACGATTGGTATTGTCTGAGAGAGTCCTGAACCAAGCCCAGCTAAATTCAACGGATCGATGTCAGACGGTGAATCGAATTCAATTGCCTCATTTCAAATCAATTCATCAACATCAATCTCAAGCGCCTTTGCAATTTTCGCAAGTGTTTTCGCAGAACCGGTGCGTTTGCCTGTTTCTATTTGGGAAATATAGACTGCATTGACCCCAGTTTTCCGGGCCAATTCCTTTTGGGTAATGCCGCGGTGGGTGCGATAGACTCTTACAGCGCTTTCCCCAGCCAAAAGTCGGTCAACGACATCGATGGGAAATGATTCTTCGTTACTTTGCTTTGCAATGTCATAGATTTCCTCATCACCGAGGTTGGTATCGGAAAGGACCGAGGAGATCAGTTCAAATGTCTGCCACGGAACAATCGCGAACAACGGATTGCCTTCACTGTCAAATATTGTTTGCGGTTTGGTCATGTTGCATTCCTACGGTTTGTAGATGTTTGCTCGTACAGCGATGCGAAGAATATTGATTTCACCTTGCTCTTCATTCAATTCAAAGATCACTCGCCAGTTTCCCGATCGCAACCTGTAGCCTGGCCAGCCTTTCAGCTTGACTACATCAATATCGTTTCGATCCGGATTTTCAGACAATTTTTTGAATTTGCTGCGTAGACGAATTGCATCACTACTCGACAATTTCCGTAAGGCTCTGAGTGCTTGCTTTCTGACGTTAATTTGATACATCCATGCTGCACCCACCATAAAAATAACTTTAGGCATTATATAACATATAAGCATACCGCTATTTTTTGTCGGATTTCAGTGACAAAGATCGAAAATATCCTAATGCTATCGCGGTTCATATGACACCTGCCTTGTTCACGCCAGAGGGCATTTTTGTCGGATTTCAAAATGAAGACAGACCAAACATTGATTTACACCGAATCAAATTGAGATGGCAGTTCGTAATCTTTACGGTTCGCTATCAGTAGCGGATGCGGGCCCATGCAGTGATGATCCGTACTATGGAAATGATTGACGTAGCCATAGCTGTAGTTTATACGCGCGACTTCAAACCGGCAAAGCCGGTACTAGGTAAAGTTTTGCTGTATTGTTGCGTTTTGCACGCCTGTCATTGGCAAGGGTGCAAAATGACGGCCTGGTTGAATCATCAGCAATCGAAAGACCATCAGCCATACCTAGGCTGCCAGAATGTCGTCGTCCTGAATCTGGAACTCAAATTACACCAGCACCGCTACAGCACCTGCCGCCCGCATCAGTCAACCGAACAACTGATGCCGACAGAATGCTATGATCGCAACTTCAACCGGTCAGTGCTCGAAAAACCTGAACGGTCCCACATGCATCGCCCCCGGACATCGCCGACACTCGAAGCATATACTCGATTTCCAGACAGATTGTCGCAGTCATTCGGCTTCGTATCGTGCGATCAGCCCCAAATATCGCCGACAACGAAACCGTCAGGAAACGGATCGTCCGGCTCAACCACATATTGCGCCATGCCTGTGATCCATGCCTGTCCGGTAATTTCCGGGATTACGGCACGATAGTCGCCAACTGTTGTCTCGCCAATGAGTCGCCCGACAAACATCGTACTCAAAATCCCTTCGTGATAAAAATCCTGATTCAGGTCCAGCGAGCCTTTTGCATGAAGCACCGCCATTTTCGCACTCGTGCCTGTGCCGCATGGCGACCGGTCCAATGCCGCTGTCCAGGTTTCCTCGCGCTGCCAGTCCAGTTCACCTGTTGATACAACGGCCGCATTTTTCAAATCGGCGTCCGGATGACTGGGCGGACCTGAAATCACACCGATCGTGACACCGGATATCTCTGGGTTTTCCGGATGAACGCAGGGCAGCTGCTCCCTTGCCGCGGCCTTGATCATCTCTCCGATGCGCGCAATCTCACCGCCACGGCCGGGTTCCAGCACCAGGCCCAGGGCTTCGGCCTCGGCAATCACATAGAACATCCCGCCCCAGGCCACATCGACTGTCACAGTACCAAGATGAGGAACTTCGATCGGACGGTCAAGATAGACTGCAAACGCAGGTACATTGCGAAACGTCACGCTTTTCACCTTGCCCGCTTCGACCCGCGCGGACACTTCTATCAGGCCGGCGGGGCTGTCCAGCTTCAGCGTTGTTTCGGGCTCGGCATAATCGACCATCCCGGTTTCAATCAGAGCGGTGGCAACGCAGATGGTATTGGTACCGGACATCGGCGGATATTCGACCTGCTCCATGATGACAAACCCGGCATCGGCACCTTCGATCGTCGGCGGCAGAATCAGATTGCAGTTTGCAGCAGGAAAGCCCCGGGGCTCGCGCAGCATGCGCAAGCGCAAGCCATCGGCGCATTCGCGCAAATGGCACATCTTTTCAAACATCGTCGCTCCGGGCACATCGGCGACTCCGCCGGTGATCACTCTGCCATGCTCCCCGCATGCATGCAGGTCGACCGCATGAACGACGCTGGAGAATCTCAAGCCCCTACCCCTGCCCGGCACCGTTGGGACGCACTTCGTAGCCGCCTTGCTCCGGCTCGTCGTCGGAAATCTCGGCCGGAAAGCCGGGTGCTAGGACTGTCTTGCCGCAGCGCTCTTCCAATCGGCGAATAATGTTGGGCGACCACTCGCGCGCGCCATAGCGCCTGAGGCCATCTTTGAATATGTCGATCAGCAGCGGACTGAGCTCCAGGTCGATCCCGCAGCGTTCGGCCAGCTGCTGAAACAGCGTAATATCCTTGCACACCAGATCCATTGTGAAATTGATGTCGCGGCTGCCGTTCAGTATCACCTGGGATTCGGTTTCGTGAACGAACGAATTGCCTGAAGATATGCGAATCGCCTCGTATGTCGTGTTCAGATCCAGACCGGCGCATTCGGCTGTAGCCAGCGCTTCGCATACCGACACCAGATTCGCCGTAGCCAGATAGTTGGTCAGCACTTTCAGCTTCGATGCGCTGCCGAGCGGTCCGGTATGCAGGATCCGCCGGCCCATCGCCTGAACAATTGGAAATGCGCGGTCGAATGTCGCACGTTCGCAGCCGACAAAAATCGAGATATTGCCGGTCGCCGCACGATGGCATCCGCCCGAAACGGGACAATCGGCCGGCTGCGCGCCCTTAGCGGCGACCAATGCGCCCAGACGCCGGACTTCCGACTCGTCGGTCGTGCTCATTTCCAGCCAGACCTTGCCCGGCGACAGCCCGGCGATCACGCCGTTTTCGCCTTCCATGACCTGCGAACACGCCGCCACGCTCGGCAGGCAGGTTATCACAATGTCCGAGCGCTCAGTCAGTTCCTGCGGCGAATCGGCCCATTTAGCCCCGCTGTCCAGCATCGGCCGGGCGATGCTCTTGTCCAGGTCAAGCACCGCAAGCTCAATGCCGTTGCGCAATAGGCTGCCCGCCAATTTTCCGCCGACGTTTCCAAGTCCAATAAATCCCGCACGCATCCTTGTTTCCTCCTTGGTTGCTACAACTGATTACGGATTAGGTTTCAGTTGCGTGTAAATACCACATTCGATTATCCTGATTGTAGAAAATTGCGATTCTGCCGCGAATCGGCGGCGTACGAGTCCCACGCCACTCAAGGCTCGCCATTGATTTGCCCTGCAAGGTGCTCAGCGGCCTCGGTAAAGAGCCACTGCGAACCTGCGCGGACTTCGCGTGCCGCCAGATTCAATGAGTTGACAAAGCCGGTCCCCCACTTAAGGCCCTTAGCCGACAGCTGCCGGCGCATTCGCGAGTTCAAAAGGAAATAGTGGCCCGTCAGGCCACCTACATCATGCTCCATGGCCTGGCGAAGCATCCTCTTTGTATCCACCGTTGCAACAAGCAGCCGGCACAGGGGCGGAAACATCGATGCATATTGCAGAATTTCGGCATCCAGTGCCATCAGGTGGAAATCCGCGAGCGGATCGAGACCGCCGAGCACGGCGGCAAGATTGCGCACGCCGGCAGCATTGATTGTCTCAGCCTTGAGTTCAACCATCAGATGGAGCCGCCCGCCGAATCTCAAGGCAACCTCCTGCGCAGAGGGCACCTGCGGACAAAGACTCCTTAATTCATCGAATCTGACCTGGCCGATCTCCATTGCCACGCCGTCAGGGATGCGGGCTGTGTGGGTGTCATGAATCACAACCGGAACGTTATCCAAAGTCCACTGAATGTCGAATTCGATCCCCCATGCGCCGCACTCGAGCGCGGCTTCGAATGCAGGAAGCGTATTTTCAAATACCGATGACCCGGTGGACCAGCAGCCGCGATGGGCGACTACGCGGCATAGTCTCATTTCGTCCTGCGTCAGCGGCTTGCGCGGCCAATGCCGGAAATAGCCGTCCAACGCGGCATCGGCCAAGGCGAGCAGGCTTCCGTAATCGCGTTGAAGCGATTTTTTCATTATGGACATTCCAGCCACGGATCGCCGCCTAAGTCGTCCATGGCGCCGAATAGATCGCCGCAAGCAGACACGCGATATTGCAAATGCCAATCATGATTCAATTCCCTGCCATTCAATTCAGTCTTCGGCGACGCCGGCGGCATCGGTGCTGCGGCCTTGTCCGGCCCGATGCCTATCCGGCTTGGCCGGCGCTTTGCAGCGCAGCCGCAAAAAAATGCGCCTGACACAACTTTTTTCGTTATTCTATTCGGCGGCGGCTCCCTTTTGTTCGATGATTGCGTTAAAACATCGGGCATTAGGCTACCGCCGCTAATGTCTAACACCTCAAAACGAGCGAATAAGCTGAATTTTGCCGAAAGAAAACCCAATCGAAATGCACGGCACTGTGATGGAAATCCTGCCGAATACCAATTTCCGCGTGAAGCTTGAAAACGATCACGTCGTCACCGCGCACATCTCCGGCAAAATACGCAAGAACTACATTCGCATTCTGCGAGGCGATCGAGTCGTCGTTCAACTGACCCCGTACGATCTGACCAAGGGGCGCATCGTATTTCGGCAAAAGGACAACCGAGACAGAGAGCGCTGAGAACCGAAATCAGATGATTTCACCGGCGCTAGATCTTCCGTGGTGGGGCTATGTGCTTGTCGCATTGGGGCTGACGCACATCACGATCATATCCGTCACGCTTTTTCTGCATCGCCATCAGGCGCACTCTGCGATGGAGATGCATCCGGCACTGTCGCACTTTTTCAGATTCTGGCTGTGGCTGACGACCGGAATAGTAACCAGGGAATGGGTCGCTGTACATCGCAAGCATCACGCAAATGTGGAAACCGAGGACGACCCTCACAGCCCGCATGTCAGCGGAATCAATGCTGTGCTATGGGGCGGGCTGTTTCTGTATCGCCGTGGCGCGCGGACACCGGGAATTCTTGAAGCATTCGGCAAAGGGACGCCTGACGACTGGCTAGAGCGGCGAATCTACGCCAGGCATCCCAACTTCGGCCTCGCGATTCTGGCGATTGTCAATTTGGCGCTGTTCGGCCTGGTTCCGGGACTTGCGATGTGGGTGGTGCAAATGCTCTGGATTCCTTTCTGGGCCGCCGGCGTAATCAACGGTATCGGGCACTACTCGGGCTATCGGAACTACGAACTGCCGGACGAAAGCCGCAACATTGTGCCGTGGGGCATCATCATCGGCGGCGAAGAGTTGCACAACAACCATCATGCATTCGCCAGTTCTGCCCAGTTTTCGACCCGGGCATGGGAAATCGACCTAGGCTGGCATTACATCAGGCTGCTCAGCCGGGTTGGCCTGATCAAGATTCGGCGAAAGATTCCTGTCATCACCTATCACTCCGACAAGACAGTCATTGATGCAGATGCCGCCAAGGCATTCGTCGTGAGCCGCTTCGATGTACTTTCCAGCTATGTGACTGATGTGCTCAAGAATGTCTGCCGCGAAGAGGTTCGCTCGGCATCCGGCGACTATCGCAAGCGGGTCAAGCAAATCCAGCGCCTGGTCATGACTGAAAAATCAAAGCTGAGCCAAAACAATCAGGAACGGCTACAAAAGCTTCTGCAATCGAATAACCGACTGCGCAAGGCTTACGCCATGAAAGAATCCCTGCACGGCATCGTGATGAAATCCTCCACCTCCTATGACAATCTGCGTCACTCACTGGAGGACTGGTGCAGAGCAGCCGAGGAATCCGGCATTGAATCGCTGATGCAGTTTTCGATGCGCCTTCGCGGATCGTCAACCGCCTAGGGATGCGAACGGACCGGCGCGGCGGGCGCCGCGCAGACGGTCCGTCCCTAGTTCAGAATCTGCTCGACGCGCTGCCGTAGCGGGCTTGTGCGCGGAAAGTGGGCGGCAAGAAATTCCATCTGATCCACGAGAATTCTCCTGCCTTTCAGATACACGTATTCGGCGTAGGTGGGCACGAAAGGTACCGCAAGCAGGGACATCTTCCTTTCTTCGGGCAAGAAGCCGGCCTTGTGATTGTTGCACCGCTTGCACGCTGTCACCACGTTGGTCCAGGTGTCCACTCCGCCGCGACTGATCGGCACGATGTGATCGCGCGACAGATTCGAGGTGCGCGGCTTGACTCCGCAGTACATGCACATTCCGCCGTCGCGCGCGAACAAGGCTTCGTTGTTCAGCGGCGGCGTGTAGTTCGCCTTGTTGTAGTTGGCGTACTGGTATTCGCCATCGGTTGCAATAATCGCGTTAACGGCCACAACCGACCGATTCCCGGTCGCCGCATTCACTCCGCCACGGATTTTGTACATCACCTCTCCGATAGAGTAGACGATGTGCCCTTGAAAGTGCAGGCGTACTGCGTCCTTGTAGTTCACCCACTCAAGCGGCATGCCTGAAACGGTCGTTCGCAGTGCAAGCTGAGTTAATTCGTACATGACCCGATCTCCGGACAATCGCTGAACTTTATTGGATTGAGCGGCAGACGCGCTGCGAAATCGCAGCCATCTGCTTCCTGGCGCGCAGCCAAGAAGCGAAATCGGACTCTATTTAAGCTTGGTCTCCTTGTAGAGCACATGCTTTCCAGCGACCGGATCGAACTTTTTGACCTCAAGCTTTCCAGCGGTATTTCGCTTGTTCTTGAGCGTCGTATAAAAGTGCCCGGTTCCGGCAGAGGATTCAAGTTTGATCTTTTCTCTCGCTTTCTTGCTTTCGGCCATGGTTTTCGTATACCTGTCGTTTGGGTTAGACTTTCTCGCCGCTTGCGCGCAATTCCGCAAGGACGGCATCGATACCTTTCTTGTCGATGGTGCGCAGCCCTTTGCGCGAAACCCGCAATTTCACCCAGCGATTTTCGCTTTCGACCCAAAATCTGCGATAATGCAGGTTTGGGCGAAATTTGCGTTTCGTCTTGTTGTGGGCATGCGATACGTTGTTGCCGGAAATCGTCTTTTTTCCGGTCACTTGGCAAACGTTTGGCATTGGAACTATGTGTCTGTTGGCAAGTAGAAAAAATTGTTCTCGATCAAGCGAGCGCTAGATTCTATATTATTGTACCTGTCAAAAGCAATCTTTTTAACAAACTTTTTGCATCCGCTTTGCCAATTTCGCATTTATTTCCCGCGTCCGTGAGGTTTCGTCGGCATGGGTGAGCTGAACGGAAAGAACGTTCTGCTCGGAGTCACCGGCGGCATCGCAGCGTATCGAAGCGCCGAATTGGCGCGGCGATTGCGCCAAGCCGGTGCTCAGGTGCGCGTGGTAATGACTGACGGCGCAACGCAATTCATCACCGAGTTGACGATGCAGGCTGTCAGCGGCAATCCGGTGCGCCGGGAGCTTTTTGACGATCAGGCGGAAGCCGGCATGGGGCATATCGAATTGGCGCGCTGGGCGCAAATGGTGCTCATCGCTCCGGCAAGCGCAAATTTTCTCGCGCGCCTGGCCCATGGCATCTCCGACGACCTTCTATCTACGCTGTGCCTGGTGACTGAAGCGCCGATCGCTGTCGCCCCGGCAATGAACCGCGTCATGTGGGAGAATCAGGCCACGCAGGACAATGTGTCTTTGCTCAAGTCGCGCGGACTTAAGATCTTCGGACCAGGCTGCGGGCCGCAGGCTTGCGGTGAAACCGGTCCGGGACGAATGCTTGATCCCGATGAGATTGTTGCGCTGCTTCGCGCTTCGAGCACCGGCCCATTGGCCAGTATCAATGTTCTTGTCACCGCTGGCGCGACCTGGGAGGCGATTGATCCTGTTCGCGGGATCACCAATCGCAGTTCGGGAAAGATGGGCTATGCGATCGCAGATGCGGCACAGCGCTCGGGTGCAAATGTGACGCTGATTTCCGGCCCTGTCACTGACAGCGACGGAATCATTCCGGCAACCGGCAAGCTGGTACGTACAGACAGCGCGCAAAACATGCTTCGCGCGGTGCTTGATCATCTGCCCGGGCAGGATGTGTTTATCTCGGTTGCCGCCGTCTCCGACTACCGGCCATCGACTGCCAGGGCGGAGAAAATCAAGAAAAATCAGGATCAGATGGCTCTCGAACTGGTTAGAAATCCGGACATCCTTGCCACTGTAAAGGAAAAAGCGCCGGACATATTCGCAGTCGGCTTTGCCGCAGAGACATCCGACATGATCGCCGAAGGCCGGCGCAAGCTGCTGGCCAAGCGGGCGGACCTGATTGCAGCCAACAGCGTATCCGGCGAGCAAAGCGCGATCGGCGCGGACACCAATACTTTGCACCTGATCGACCGAAATGGCGTCACTACCGTCGGACCGGCTTCCAAGCGCGATGTGGCGCAGCAGCTTGTCGATCAGATTTGCGAAAGGCTCCATGCGCAAAATCGCCTGCAAGCTGCTCGATAGGCGGATCGGCAAGGAATTTCCGCTCCCGGCCTACTCAACGGACGGCGCAGCGGGGCTGGATCTTCGCGCCTGCGTCGACGAGCCTTTGAATATCGCCAGCAACGCATGCGAACTGATTCCCACCGGCCTGGCCATTGACATCCGCGACCGGCAGGTCGCCGCGGTCTTGCTTCCGCGTTCCGGACTCGGGCATAAGCACGGCATCGTGCTGGGCAATCTGGTGGGGCTGATCGACTCTGACTACCAGGGGCAGGTGTTCGTATCCTGCTGGAACCGCAGCGGCGATAACTTTGTGATTCAGCCCGGAGACCGTATTGCGCAAATGGTCTTTGTTCCTGTGATTCAAGCTGAACTTGAGGTGGTCGAACAGTTCGCAGCAAGTGAACGCTCCGAAGGGGGGTTCGGCCATACCGGTCTTTCATAAGGCTCAATTGCGGTCGTCAGAATTTGATGAATCAGGCGCAATGTGACCGCAATTTGCACAGCAGCTGTGTGCCGACCGATTCGACGTTCGCAGCCAGCCGGAACCTAGGCGCAGCCAAGACAGACACAATTCCAAGAACCTTGCGGTGCGATTCCTAATCAGATCGCCTATGTCTCGTCTCGGAAGCCGTATCCGCCGGCACGGCCGGGTACGGCTTAGTGAATGTTGAACAATTGAAGCATAAATGAATCATAGCCAATTGCCCAGTGTCACTCAATTTTGGAAATAGCCAAGGATGCAATGCCCGAGATGCGATACCGGATTGATCCTGACCGCATCACGGCATTGAGCATGAATCCTTGAAGGCCGCACGTAACGCATACGAGCTGATTCCCACTGGCGTTGCCATTGACGGCTGCGCATGGCAGCAGTCGAGCAGCCGCCCTTTGCGCATCCAATTTCCTGTCCGGGTTTCCAAGCCTCAAGGAGATTCTGCTAAACTGATTGTGCGCTCTGCAACGTTCAGTACAATGTATTGAAAGATCCGCTGCACGGTATACAACGAAAAATGAGTCCGGCTCGCAGGCGACCCCTTGCAGAATTTATCGCCGCCTTGCCCGCACCCGCAATATGTCATGAAATGCTCTGCCTCAAAATTTAGAAGCCTTGAACACAAGGCTGTCTCGCTGATCGGAATGTCCGGCATCGGCAAGACCACGCTTGCGCGCAAGCTCCCGACCGATTCGTGGTTTCACTTTTCCGCCGACTACCGGATCGGAACGCGATATCTGTCGGAGCCGATACTCGATCACATCAAGGAAAAAGCAATGGAAATCGGGTTTCTGCGCGACCTGCTGCGCAATGACTCGATCTATATCGGCAGCGCAATGACATTCGACAATCTTCAACTGATGTCGAAATATCTGGGAATGATCGGCTCAACCAAGTTCAACGGCTTGCCGCGCGAAGAGTTCTTCCGTCGCCAAAGATTGCACCGCGAAGCCGAAATCAGCTCGATGCTCGATGTTCGCGAATTCGTCCGCAAGGCGCAATCCATCTACGGCTACGAACATTTTGTCAATGACGCAAGCGGCAGCGTCTGCGAACTCAATGACGACCGGGTGCTTCACCATCTGGAACAGACCACCCTGATCGTCTATATCAAGCCCGATGCCGATCTCGAGCAGGAAGTGATCAAGCGGCAGATCAAATACCCGAAGCCGCTTTATTACGACGAATCCTATCTGACCGATAAATTGGCTGAGTATCAGAACTCGGAAGGATTGGGGTCGGCGGATGATATCCACCCCGAAGAGTTTGTTCGCTGGATATTCCCGCAGCTGGTCGAATACCGCCGGTCAAAATACGAGCAAATCGCCAAGCGCGGCTGTACCGTGCATGCAAAGGACGTCGAGACGGTTCGCGACGAAGCAGATTTCATCGACCTTGTCTGCTCGGCACTCTCGTAAGACCTTTGACCTCACCGATTTGCAAGCAGTAAATGGCGCAGTGCCTCTAGCCATCCATTCAAAGCTGCATGCGTTCGAACGGCTGCGTTCCAATGAACAACTGCCGGACATCGTAAGTTTCGAAGATGCCTCTGGCATCGATCTGCCCTCGATGCATGTGGGATTCTTGAATATGATGCCGGATGCGGCGATCGAGGCAACCGAGCGGCAGTTCCTGCGCCTTCTGCATGCAGGGTCTTCGCCGTACGTCGTCTACGTGCACCCGTTTACGATTCATTCATTTGAGCGAAGCGGCAAGGCGCGCGACTACGTCGCTCAATGCTATGCATCATTTTCCGAAGTTCGAAACCTGCAGTTGGACGCCTTGCTGCTCACAGGCGCCAATCCCAAGGAGCCTGACCTGCAGAACGAAGCGTTCTGGGAAGAGTTTGTCAAAGTCGCCGAGTGGGCGCACGGCAGCGTCAGTTCCGTACTTTGCTCCTGCCTCGCATCTCATGCCGCAATACAGCACTTTCACCGGGTCTGCCGCACCCGATGCGTCGACGGCAAGCGATGGGGCATTTTTGATCATGTGCTTACCGGCGAGGACAGTCCACTGGTTGCCGGCATTGCCCCGCAATTTCGCGCCACTCATTCCCACGTCTACGAACTCACCGATGCCCAGCTTGCCGGCACCGGAATCAGGATCCTGGCAACCAGCGACGAAGCGCAATTTCATATTGCAGTCAGCGCCGACGGGCTTAAGTGGGTCTATCTTCAGGGCCACCCGGAATACGACACGATCAGCCTGCTTAAGGAATTCAAGCGCGAAATCGCACTGCTGACGTCCGGCGAGCGTCCCGATTACCCGCCTTTTCCGAAAAACTACCTGCCACATGCCGCCCGCACGCGACTTAAGCGGTATCAGGCTCAGCTGGAATCTGCGCTCGAAAGCGGCGCAACGCTTCCGCAGTTTCCGGAATCGCAAATTGCCCCGCTCGTGCGCGATGCCGCCGACGACCATGGCAGGGTCTTGTTCGCAAATTGGATCAAAGCGGTAGTCAACGCCAAAGCCTGCGCATAGCGGCACTGCCCCGGACGCCGGACTCAGCGATGCAGGACTGCGTTTTCGCCGCCTGATTCGATCTGGGATTTTCGTGCAGACACGTAGGCGTCGAGCTGCTCGACTGTCGCAGGATCAATGGGCGCAGGTTGATATTCGTCGAGCAAAGTCTTCCAAATGCGATTGGCGCGCCTGGATGCGGTCAGTCCGCCATCGTCGTTCCAGGTCTCGAAATTGCGCCAGTCCGACAGCAGCGGAGAGTAGAAAATGTCTTCGTAGCGCTCCATGGTGTGGGCCGACCCGAAGAAGTGTCCGCCGGGCGGAATATCCGCAATCGCCTGTTCGGCGAGCGTGTCCTCGCTCACTTCCATGGGCTTAAGCAATTCGGCAAACATTTGCAGCATTTCGGCATCGATGATGAGCTTTTCGAACGATGCGGTCAATCCGCCTTCGAGCCAGCCGCCGCCCTGATGGAGCATGTTCGCATATCCGAGCAGCGACGACCAGATCGACATGCTGGTTTCGTACGCCGCCTGGGCGTCGGGCGCATTGGAGGCGTTGGCCCCGCTGGAGCGAAGCGGCAAGCCGTATCTGCGGGCGAGCTGCCCGCTCGCCAGCGTGGTGCGCACATATTCGGGGGTTCCGAAAGCCGGTGCTCCGGTGCGCATGTCAACATTGCTCGAAAAGGTGCCGTATACGACCGGCGATCCCGGATTGACAGCCTGAATCAGGGCGATGCAGGCCAGCGCTTCTGCATTTTGCTGCACCAGGGCGCCCGCCATGGTAGTCGGAGCCATCGCCCCGAGCAGGGTGAAAGGGGTCACGATCACCCCTTGCCCGACCCTGGCGAATTCGATCATCGCCTCTGCCATCGGCCCATCGACCTGACGCGGGGAATTGACGTTGATGTTGCCCATGATGACGGTTTCGTCTGCGAGTTGCCCGTAGCTGATGCCGTGCGCGATTGCGGTCATTTCCAGCGCATCGGCCGCACGAAATCCGCCGAGCATGCTCGGCGTCCAAAGACGGTCGTGAATCGTAATCGACGCATAGTACTTGTCAAGGTGCCGGGATGCGGCAGGGAGGTCGATCGGCTCGATGGGGCTTGCGCCGCAAAAATGGAAAATTTCAAGTTCGGCGGCTACCTTGAGAAAGTTGTGCAGGTCCTCAATGGTACCGGCGCGGCGCCCCCGATCCAGATCGGTGACAAACGAAGGTCCTCCGACGGTGCCGAAATTCAGCGAGTTATCGCCCATCAGGACGCTTCGGTCGCGATTGCGCGCCTTGATCGTAAAGCTGCCGGTCGTGCGCGTTAGAAGCGATTCAACCAAATCGGGATCAAAGCGCACCATTTGATCCGGCTCGTCCACATCTGCGCCGTGGCTGCGCAGGATGTTTCTTGCGTCATCGCTCAGAAACTTGATTCCCGTATCGCGCAGCACGTTGAGCGATGTCCGGTGAATTGTTTCCAGGTGGTCCTGAGACAGAACCTCCAGCGGCGGATACGGATTGACGACCGCGCTCCACTTGCTGCGCTGAACCGCATTGGGCTCGCGCGCGGAGCGCTTGACATTTCCTCGGCGGCGACGGGTCATCGGAGCTGATCGTGCGGCTGCGCCGCCGCGGCATTCCCGCGGTGATTTTGATTAGCCGAGCACATTGCGGTAGACATTGGCATCGACGTTCCCCCCTGAACAGATGACGGCAATCCGTCTTGCGCCCATCTGCGCATCTTCTTTCAGCGCGGCAGCCAGGGGCGCTGCGCCTGCGCCTTCTGCGACATTGTGCGTATCGGTAAAGTAGTGCCGCATGGCAGCGGATATTTCGCTTTCGCTCACACGCACGACGCGCGGGACGAATTGGGTCAGCATCTGCACCACATCCGGGTCGGGAACCCGCACGGCAACCCCGTCGGCGATGGTGTCCGGATAGCCGGTCTCTACAACCGCATTGCGCTCAAAGGACAGTGCATATGCATCCGCGTTTTCGGCAACGACAGCAATCACCTCGGCTTTCAGCCCTAGGGCTTCGCGCGCGCAGATGACTCCGCAAATGCCCGAACCCAGACCGAGCGGCACGTAGACCGCATCGAGATCTTCGACCGATTTGAACAATTCCAGCGCATACGTCGATACCCCGACGACCAGGTCGCGGTGAATCGAGGGAACGTAGTGGGCGTTGCGGCTTTGCACCAGAGACCGGGCATGAAGCTTGGCCTCGTCGAAGTCCTTGCCGTATTCGATCAGTTCCGCGCCAAGCGCCTGCATCGCAGCGTTTTTCTCCCTGCTGTTTCCGTAAGGCACGACGACTGTGGACTTGGCGCCGATTCTCGAGGCCGCATAGGCGACCGACTGTCCATGATTTCCACGGGTCGCCGCAATCACCGCTTCAGGGCGGCGCTTGCTCAGGTAGTTCAGCCCGCCGCGGATCTTGAATGAGCCGATCGGGGTATGGTTTTCGTGCTTAACCCAAATTTCGGATTTGAATCGCCGGTTCAGCAGCGGCCAGCTGTATTGCGGCGTGGGAGCGAAGTAATCCGATATCAGCGAAGCAGCCGACTCGATTTCTTCTAGTGAGGCAAGTTCCATTGATTCGATATTGTCCCTGCAGCGGCGCTAAGGGACTCGGTTTTTATGCGATACTCTTCGGAACTGTCAAAATTTGGGGTGGACGATGGGTTTCGAACCCACGACCGCTGGAACCACAATCCAGAGCTCTACCAACTGAGCTACGCCCACCATATCTAAAATCGCCGGATATACCGGAACATGCGGCGAATCTGGAATTTTACACGAAATACGGTCGACGCAATTCCTCGTAAATTCCTTGCCGCGTTCCAGCCTTTGCGCTTTGAGCGCACGAAGCCGGAACGAAGCTCCTGTGTCTTGCGTATGCGACAGCTTTACCCGAGTGAAT
The DNA here is from genome assembly GCA_965214615.1 of Arenicellales bacterium. Classification (GTDB taxonomy): domain Bacteria; phylum Pseudomonadota; class Gammaproteobacteria; order Arenicellales; family JAJDZL01; genus CBDAUN01. The sequence continues at coordinate 505,505 of OZ243952.1, read as the reverse complement.
TCGCAATGCCGCTTCGCTGCAAAGCAATAGAGCACGCCTGGCAGGACTCGAACCTGCAACCTACGGCTTAGCTTACCACTACAGCTTTCGCTGCCATGCCGGCGTCGGTCTTCGCCGCAGCCGGCATGTTTGTGGTCTGGACTATATCTTCGCCATCTCAGGCGGAGCACGTATAGTCTCTACGGATCCCGCCTCGTTGCGGTTTCCTCGGTATTGCCATCGCCGCGACGCGTTAAGGTTTCACCGATACAGTGCTCTGCACTTCGAAGGTTCCGATTTTCCCTGCGAAGGCTCCTGATGAAGGCCGTTGCTCTGTCCGGTTGAGCTACAGGCGCACAATTCAATGGTCGGGATAGAGGGATTCGAACCCCCGACATCCTGCTCCCAAAGCAGGTGCGCTACCAGACTGCGCCATATCCCGATTCGATCAGAATTTCAAGGGATTATACGATCAGCAAGGGCTTGTGGCAATGACCCGGACCGGACGGAAGCAAATAGCGCCCGGTGCATGGCAAAGTTCATTGACGGGTATCCAGGCGAAACCGGCTGTGGCAGCCGCGGCATCCATTTTCGCCCAATGCGTCTACTGCTGCGGCAATTCGACTTGCATCGCCCGTGCCGAAAGCGCTTTTAAGCTCGCTTGCCGGCTCGACAAGTGCGTTGGAGGCGGCGACAAAGGATTCCCATTCAATCCAGATCTCCTGCTTCGCTTCGCTTTCTTCGTTGTCTGCGATTCCAGTGCCTTGCGGGAATAGATCAGGTAAGTCCGGAGCATTTTGAGCGATATCTTCAGCCATGGCAGCTAACTGTGCCAGCTCACCTGCACCGCGCTTGACATAGAGTCTGAATGCTTTCATTGATTTTCCCAGGTCGTTCATGAACATATGCCGCTGTTCATAAATGTGTCCTTCTCCATGGGCAAATGCGAAAAACTGCACCGCCATCGATGCAATCGACAGGGATAGTGCAAGCAGAAGATATCGTCTAGTACTAAGCATCGCTCCAATATGCGACAAATAATTCTTGCCGCGCCAATTTCACAGGATCGTTGTTCGATTTCATCGCAAGGCAGACAGTCCTTGGTCTAGACGCAAATTGTATCCTGCACGGCGCCAGTTGTGCTCAAACTCTTGGTCTTTGCGTTCAAAGCATCTACCGGTTCCTGTCATCTGACCAATTCGGTACGGACTCCGACAAGATTGCGATCGAATTCTCCAAAGGCCAGGCCAATCAGATGTATCGGTTCGCGGCGTTCGCGGTACTTGTCCGCGTAACCGCGATCTTTCATTTGCGCCATCGCCGCATCAAGACTCCCTTGCACATCACCTTGCATCATCTTGAACTCCAGCATGAACTCCAGCATGAACACCAGTGATGCAAATGCTTCGTAAGAACTTGCTGCTTCGCGTTGGCAATATATGTTCAAATCACATACGCATTGTCGCAGACGGATTTCAAGCGTCGCAAGATGCCAGTCAGCGTGTCATGGACAGATGCCACAAATGCTACGACCTTTGAAAGCACGACACCGATAACCGGCCGAATCTGGGATCACACACCTGAATCACCGTCAGGCAATGCCGGCATAGCGTGACAGCATGCGATCCGCCACGATGCGACGGCAAGATTTTTTCGCTTGCAAAAGTTCCGATGCACTTCAAGTTTCGTATCGGGCGCGCGCTGATATAATTTTTCTCAATTCCCGCCTTGCGATTTCTCCAGTCGTTGAACATTCGAGAATTCGGACTATGGACGAGAAGACAGCTATCTGACCGCAAACTACTGCGCTCGATACGAGACAGCCTGAATGAGTGCATTCAGCGATACGCCTGCCGCCCGAATCGTGTCTCGAGAGCGCCCAAGACTTGAACCTTGCCTTTGGCAGACAATATGAAATTTCAGCTAGCAATCAATTTGGAGCGGAATTATTCCCGCGAAAGCATGCGCGATGTGCTGCGCCACACCCTGGATATGGTGCGGATGGCCGATGAAGGCGGATTCAACATCGTCTGGTCTGCGGAGCATCACGCCCTGGAACTGACCATCGCGCCCAATCCGTTTCAGCTGCTGACCTGGTGGGCCGGTCACACTTCACGCATACGCCTTGGAACAGCAGTCGCAGTAGCCGCCTACTGGAATCCCATCAATCTTGCCGGCGAAGCCGCCATGGTTGATCAGATTAGCGGCGGACGCCTTGAATTCGGCATCGGCTCCGGCGCATACCAAAGAGAATTTGACCGGATGCAACCCGGACTGAAGCAATCTGATGCCTATCGGCATGTCCAGGAAATGCTCCCTGTACTCAAGGAGCTTTGGAAAGGCGACTACGAGCACAATGGCGAATTCTGGTCGTTTCCCAAGGCCACCTCGGTGCCGAAGCCGGTGCAGCAGCCGCATCCTCCGATCTGGGTTGCAGCGCGGGCGCCGATCACGTTCGACTACGCCGTTGCAAATGGCTGCCACATCATTTCCTGGCCACTCACGCGTCCTGTTTCAGAAATTGAACTCTACAGATCCCGCCTGGATGAATCAATTGCCAAGGATTCCAGCGGACATCGTCCGACATTCGCCGTCATGCGGCACACTGCACTTTATGAAACTGCGGCAAGTCGCAAGCGCGCGCTGGACGCGATTCGCATGACGCTGGGCAAATTTGAAAATCTGTTTCGAAATCTAGGCGATGTGGAAAACGGGTTTCCAAAAGAAATACCGCTGGAACAATTGTCCGATCGGGACAACTACAGGACAGAAATGCTGGAGCACAATCTGATGATGGGCTCGCCTGACGAAGCCATCGAAAGACTGAAGCTCTACGAAGAGCTCGGCGTCGACGAGTTCGTCTACTATGCCAGCATGGGACTGGGTCACAGGGAACAGAAAGAATCGATGGCGCTTTTTTGCGACAAGGTCATACCGGCATTTCAGTGACAGACCCGACCGAAGTAGACAGCAATCGCATCGCAATGCTGCCGATTTTGCGAACTGATCGAGTTGTCGGCCCCGTAAGCGAATCTCCTGCCCGGAGCCATCGCATTCATGCCTGACTCTTCAAACGGAACCGCCTACGACCTAGTCGGCGACCGCGACGCTGCGGTCGTCGTGCTTATCCATGGTCTTGGCCTCAATCGGCAGATGTGGCAGCAGTTCAGTTCGAAACTGTCTCGCAACTACCGGGTCGTCGCCTACGATCTGCTTGGACATGGCGAAAGCCGGCTGCCGCGCCAGAAGCCATCGCTCAAACTGTTCGCAGATCAGCTAAGAGACCTGCTTTGCGAACTTGATCTTAAAGCATCGGCGGCGATCGGCTTTTCCCTCGGGGGAATGATCAATCGAAGACTCGCTATGGATTATCCGGATCTTGCCGATTCTTTAGTCATCCTGAATTCGCCGCACGAAAGAAGCCCGCAGCAGCAGCGCATTATCGAAGAGCGAGTCAGAGACACTTCGCAAGGCGGACCTGAAGCGACAATCGAAGGCTCGCTCGCACGCTGGCTGACGCCGAATTTCAGAATCAGCGAAGCAGCGACGACCGCTAAACTTCGCTCCTGGATTCTCGACAACGACCCGCATTGGTATGCCCAATGCCGCGAAGTCCTGGCGACCGGCGTGACGGAACTGATTCGGCCGAATCCTGAAATCAAACATCCGGCACTCGTGATGACCTGCGAGAACGACACCGGGAGCACGCCTGCGATGTCGCATGCGATCGCCGAAGAAATCGAAGGTTCCTCGGTGATCATTGTGCCGGGGCTGCAGCATCTTGGCCTGATGGAATCATGCGAGCAGTTTCTCGATCCTATCGAGGCTTTTCTGATGCGGATCTGCAACCGGATGACCTAGCAAGAACATGACCTCTACACAGAACCCTCGCCGGCTGACCGGCGGCCAGGCGGCAGTCGCAGCCCTTCAGGCAGAAGGGACCGAGCTTGTATTCGGGCTTATCGGCTCTGCAACGATGGAGCTTTTCGATGCCCTGTATGATGCGCAGGACATCCGTTTCATCGGCGTTCACGACGAAAGAACCGGCGTGCACATGGCAGACGGGTATGCAAGGGCGTCAGGGCGGCCCGGGGTCATCATCGCCGGTCAAAACGGTCCCGGCGCGACCAACCTGGTCACAGGCATAGCCCAGGCGAAGGCCGCTTTCTCGCCAGTGATTTCCATCGCCGGGGCCCTGTCGACAGAACATGTGTACCGCGAGGCATTTCAGGAAGTCGATCAGCAGGCCTTGTTCGCTCCCATTACAAAGAAGACCTGGACGGTGACGCAGACATCGCGCGTAGACGAAATGTTCCGCGAGGCATTCCGTCTCGCCCTGACGCCCCGCAAAGGGCCTGTTCAGGTCAACCTGCCCCGGGATGTTCTGGCGAATACGGCGGACTTTGCGGCGTTTCAGTCACCGCAGAACTATCGGATTCACTCGCACTCGATCGCGCCGGAAGATCAGATCATGCAGGCAGCGCATCTGCTGGCGAGCGCCGAACGGCCAGTGATCGTCGCAGGCGGCGGCATCAAGAATTCAGGCGGCGGCGAGAAAGCCCTGAAACTGGCCGAAGCCGTAAACGCGCCTATTGCGACATCTCCCGGACACGGAGATGCGATTCCGTTCGGCCATCCGTTGAATGCCGGACAGATGGGACCGCGGGGGAATCCGGTTGCCTCCGACCTTGTCAAGCAGGCCGATGTCATTGTGGCTCTGGGCACAAGACTTGGATTCAATTCGACATTCTACTCCTACGACAACATCAGCAAGGATGCCAAGATCATTCAGATCGAGCAGGAAGCCACCGCATTGGGGCGCTATTTTCCGATCGCCATCGGCATCTGGGGCGACGCGCCGGGCGTTGCCGAGCAACTGGTTCAGGCAATTCGCAGGACAAACGCAATCTGTCAGGCTGAGCAGTGGACGGAGACATTTCAGCGCCAGCGCAGGGCCTATCTGGAACAGCGAGACACCCGGGCGCAGTTGGATGCCGACCCGATTGTTCCAACGGCGCTGTTCAAGATTCTGCGCGATGTCGCACCGAGCAATGCTGCATTCACGCTGGATGCGGGAACCCTGTGCCTGCAGGCGACGGATGCGCTGAACTATCACACGCCGCCCGCGCTGTTTACCCCGCTGGATTTTGGACTGGTCGGGTTTTCATTTGCGTGCGGTCTGGGCGTAAAATTGGCGATGCCCGAACGGCCCGTAATCAGCCTGATGGGCGACGGAGGCTTCGGCATGACGCTGTCAGAGCTCAGCACCGCTGCGGATTGCGGGATTGGCACGACCACGATCGTTTTGAACAACCAGTGCTGGGGAGCCGAGAAGGCTTATCAGCGGGATTTTTTTGATCAGCGCTACATCGGCGCCGACATAAGCAGTCCTGCATTCGACAAAATTGCAGAACTCTACGGTTGTCTCGGGATGAGAGTCGAGACCATTTCGCAATTCGGCGACGCGGTCATGGCTGCAATCGCTTCGGACCGCCCGGCCGTGATCGATGTCGCGGTTGATCCGAACGCGCTCTACAGCTTTCGAAGAGACTCGTTCGCACATCGAAAGTAGACCATCCAATGCATGTGTTCGACGCAACTTCGCAATGAGCAGCACCGATACAGCAGATGCCGCAAAGCGCAACGCGAAAGGAACACGCTCGCGCGACGCCATGCGGCAGCTGAGGAAGCCGGACCGCAATCTTGCGGCGATGTCGCACGGAACAGCGGTCAAATCCCGCTACCGACCTTTGACGGAGCGCGAAGTTGAAAGAATTCATCGCGCGGCGCTGGAGTTGCTCGAGACAGTGGGCATGGCTGACGCGACGCGGGAAGTGCGGGAAGCGGCACTTGCGGGCGGCTGCCGGGAAAATGAACATGGCCGGCTGCTGTTCCCCCAAAGTCTGGTCGAAGATATGCTGGACTGTGCGGCAAAGCGCTTCACGGTTCATGCGCGGGCGCCTGATCTGGATTTTGAACTTCAAAGCGGAACCGCGAATTTCTGCACCGGCGGCGCCGCTGTTCAAATTCTGGACATCAACACGCGCCAATACCGCTCGAGCACGCTTGAAGATCTCTACGATCTGGCTCGAATATGCGATGCATTGGAGAATATTCAGTGGTTTACCCGACCCATCGTCACAACCGATCTTGACGACCTGTACGAACTGGACATCAACACTGTATTTGCCTGCGCTGCGGGAACACGCAAGCACATCGCCAGCAGCATCACTGCCGGCGAGCATGTGCATAGAATGCTGGCGATGCTCGACGTGCTTGGCGGGGGCGAGAATTCGTTTCGCAAAAGGCCGTTTATGACAGTTCATGCAACCAATGTCGTCTCACCCCTTTCATTCGCTCCGGACAGCCTCGATGTCACCTGTGCCGCTGTCGACATCGGAATGCCGATCCATTCCCAGACAGGGCCTCAGGCCGGCGCGACCGCGCCGGCGGCACTGGCGGGAACGCTGGTGCAAGGCTGTGCAGAAAGTCTTGCCTCCCTGGCCGTCATCAATTTGCTGAAACCCGGACATCCGGTCATCTTCGGCAACTGGGTGTTCGTCTCGGACCTTAGAACGGGCGCATTCAGCGGAGGCGGAGGCGAACAGGCGCTGCTGGGCGCTGCCGCCGGACAGATGGCGGCGTTCTACAACATTCCCGGCGGCTGCGGGGCCGGCATGACGGATTCGAATGTGCCGGACAATCAGGCAGGATTTGAAAAGGCAGTCACGGTGCTTTCGACCGCGCTTTCAGGGGGCGGCATGATTTACGAGTCGGCGGGGATGCTGGCGAGCCTTCTGGGGTGCTCATTCGAGTCGATGATCATTGACGACGAAATGCTTTCGACGATCCGCAGAATTGCGAGAGGCATCGAAGTGACTGATGAAACGCTTTCCGTATCGGTGATCGAGGATTCGGTTCTTGGCCCCGGACATTTTCTGGGTCACGAACAAACCTTGAATCTTATGGAGACCGAATACGTGTATCCGCCTGCGCAGGGACGTCAAGACCCGGATGCCTGGAAGGAATCCGGCGCCAAGGACTGCTGGGACCGGGCAACGGAACGGGCAAGAGAAATTCTGTCTTCCCATACGCCCTGGCATATCGATGCGCAAGCCGAGGCGCGAATCAGGGATCAGTACCCGATCAGGCTTGCGCGCCCGGCCCGGTCATGCGACTTATGACTGAGAACGTCAGGGTTGCAGTCATCGGCGGAGGCATAGTCGGATGCAGCGTGCTGTACGCGCTTGCGCGTCTGGGCTGGACCGAGTGCTTGCTGGTTGAGCGAAGGAATCTGACATCCGGATCCACCTGGCACGCCGCAGGAAATGTCACGTATTTCGGAATCTATCCGAGTTTGACGAGGCTCGGCGTCAGCTCGGTCCGAGCGTATCTTCAGGCGGAGTCCGAATCGGGCCAGGACATCGAATTTCATCCGGCCGGAAGCTTGAGAATCGCCTCTACGCATGAGGAGCTTGAGTGCTACAAGCGCCAAGAGAGCGTCTATGAGGCTTTGCAGACCGAATACCGCATTGTTTCGCCGCAGCGGGTTTGCGAATTGTTTCCGCTGCTGCGCGTTGACAACATTGCCGGCGCGGCGCACACGCCCGGAGACGGACATGTCGATCCGTCCGGCACGACGCATGCGCTCGCCAAGGCTGCCAGGCAGCGCGGGGCCAGGATCAAAACCGGATGCTGTGTACTTGGCTTGGCGAGACGCTCAGATGGAAACTGGCTGATTCAGACCGATCACGGCAGCATCGTCGCCGAGCACGTTGTGATTGCAACAAGCTTCTGGGCGCGTGAAATGCTCAAGAATGTTGGATTGGATTTGCCGATCTATGCACTCGAGCATCACGAAATCATCACCGAGAATATCGACGGGCTGCGGCACGTCGGTCACGAGCTTCCGACAATCCGCGACAGATCTGTCCCGTGCAATATTCGTCAAGAAGGTGGCGGATTGCTGGGCGGCATCTATGAGAGCGAGCCCGTGCCGTGGGCGGTCGACGGCATTCCGGACGGCTTCTGCGAAGACTTGCTTGAGCCCGATACAACGAGACTTGAGCCGCATTTGAAAAGGCTTGTCGAGCGAATTCCCGCATTCGGGCAGATCGGAATAAAAAATATAGTCAACGGGCCAATTTGCTATACGCCGGACGGGCTGCCGATTCTGGGGCCGGTTGAAAGCCTGCCGGGCCTGTGGCTGGCGACAGGCTACTGCATCGGAATCGGGACAGGCGGGGGCTCCGGAGAATTTCTGGCCGAATGGATCGTCCATGGGGCTGCGCCCTACGACCTGTCTGTGGTCTATCCGTCCCGGTTCTCTACGCCTATCGCGACCAGCGAGGCAATTGACAGCATTGCAAGAACATACGCCAGCACTTACGCGATAGGGGCTGACGAATAACTCACCCAATTGAAGGAGTTTCCAGCCGACACTGAAGTGACGGCCTTCAGACCGACGGATTCTTCCTGCGCTACATCCAAGCAGCCAGCCAGTGGCAGCGCCCACTTTGCCGGTTGTCCATGCCTTTTCGGTAGCGTCGCCGTCAACAGCGATGGGGAACCCTCAAATGACTGAGTAATTGTGTCAATCCGATCGCGTCGACATCATTTCCAATTGGAAATCTGTCACTCCCCGGATAGACCACGAACTTTTCCGTTGCCCCGACGTCCTTGCAGCCTTCGTAGAATCCTCTGGAGGCTTTCGGCGCTGTCGAGCGCTTTATTTCAATCGCCCGCACCCTAGCTCCCGGACCCTCCGGAACCAGATCGATTTCCGCCCCGCTGTGCGTACGAAAGTAGCTTGGCTCCCACTTGTCGGAACATTCCCTTAAGACATTTTCAATTGCAAACGCTTTCCAGCTCGCCCCAACTGTCGGATGCCCCAGCAAGTCCTGATAATTGGCTATGCGCAGAATCCGGTGCGTCAGCCCGGAATCTCGAAGCAGAATTTTCGGCGACTTGACAAGTCTTTTTCCTAAATTCGCAGACCAAGGCTTCAGTTTCCTTGCAACGAACCCGGATATCAGCAGATCAACATAGTTTCCTACCGTCTTATAGCTGACGCCCAGACTGCCTGCGATCTGGCTCATATTGAATTGCTGAGCATTCCGCCAAGCAAGCATCGACCACAGATTCCGCATCGTTTCCGGAGAAAAGCGCATGCCTAAATTCATCAAGTCCCGCTCGATATAGCGATCGATGAATGCTCCTCCCCAAGCCCAGCTGGCATCCGTCGAAGGCGACAGGTAGCTGCCTGGAAACCCGCCGCGCACCCACAGTTCTTCAAGACTGGAGTCTTCGGATTCTTTCTGATTGACTTCCAGACCGGAATACGGGCTCAGTTCAATGAATCTTATTCTTCCGGCCAGCGACTCGGATGAATGACGCAGCATTTCCGGCGATGCCGATCCGAGAAGCAGAAATTGAGCTGTGCGCTCACCTTCAAAGATTCGCGTATCAATGATGCTTCGAAGGATTCGAAAAAGATCGGGCTTGCGCTGAATTTCATCAAGTACCAACAGCCGCCCTTTGCATGTGTTCAGGTAGCTCTCGGCGTCGCTGAGCTTCGCCAGGTCCGAGTCCAATTCCAAATCCAGATATACCGCAGACCTGTCAACTTCCTCTACGATTTACCGAGCCAGCGTAGTTTTCCCAACTTGCCTGGCTCCGATGAGTGCTACAGCTGGCACTTCACCTAACGCTCTATGGATTTGAAATTTTAAATATCGCTCAATCATTCTTGTTTTTTAGATGTTTTGTTTCTAATATTCAAGTTTATTACTGTCATTGATTTCATTCAAAATTATCGACCACAATATTGCTTTCATTTCTGTGTATCACGATGCAAAAGCAATCCTGTCCGAATTTTCAAATGAGGCGAGCACAGAACCAGCCATTGCGGTCAACTTCCGGCAGTCTGTCTCAAGCGCACGCGTGAACTGCTGAAATTGGTCAATTATGAAGCATGGGTTAGCAGCATATCGCCTTTGGTTCTACAATGATCACGGCAATGCCATGCGTAAATGTCCGTCGAATGTGAAGACTTGGAATCTGGCGTAAATGACTGCCGCATCTGTACATGTCTGCCCGGAGTCGGCAAGTGTTCCGGAGCATTTGAATTAAGGAGAAGCTATGCACAATACTGTTCTCACCGATTCGCGCAACGAAGTGCGCATCTTGATGTTGAACCGCCCGGAGCGACTCAATGCGATCAACGCGCAGATGCTGTCGGACTTCGCGAGGGCTTTGGATGACGCGATGGCAGATGACGACATTGGAGCGATTGTGATTCGGGGGTCCGGCAGAGCTTTCTGTTCGGGAGACGACTTAAAGGAGTTCTCCAGCCAATCAGCGAGCGAGGCTGAAACCCGCAGGTTCATTGAAGATATCCAAGGCATCACCCGCCGCATTGTCCTCGGCGACAAAGCGGTGCTGTGCGCTGTGCACGGCTGGGCAGTGGGAGGCGGGCTCGAATGGGCAATCAATGCAGACCTTGCCGTTTTCTCTGAAAATACCAAGTGCTTCTTTCCAGAGATCTACTGGGGCATGTTTCCAACCGGAGGCGTGACCTGGACTTTGCCGCGCATGGTCGGACTCACAAAAGCGCGAGAACTGATGCTGCTGGGAGAAGAGTTTACCGCCCTTGAAGCACTCGAAATGGGGCTCGCCTGGAAAGTCGTTCCGGAAGATATTCTGCTGGAAACTGCGGTGCATGCAGCATCGAAAATCGCCGCGATGCCGCGTCACGCAGTTCGCAACCTAAAGCGTGCATTCAACGATTATCCGGCGCATGGCAATCTGGAGCATGCGATGGGGTTTGAAACCGAGGCGACCATCGAAGGATTTCTCGACCCGGAAACGCAAAGCCGCGTAGGCAACTTCAAAAATTGACGACTCGCCATCCGGACTGCCTCAAGCCGAACAGGATCGCGTAACTTGATATCCCAAAACTCACCTGCATTTCAATTCTGAAACACGTCGGCATGGCTTCCGGTGCGCGCGAGACGCAACTCATCACCCGCCACACGATACAGCAGCAACCAATCCGATTCGATATGGGCATCCCGATACCCTTTCCAGTTTCCCTGCAAAAGATGATCCTGATAGAACTCAGGCAAGTCAACGTCTGCGATTAGCAGGTCTAGTGATCATTTGAGCTTGGTCATATCCTTGCCACGCTTTTTGGCACACTTCACATCCCGTTTGAACTGTCTGGACCGGACCGGAGTCAGCATCAAATATCTAAGTCTTCAAACAGTGCATCTGTATCAGCAAAATGTCTGCCTCGACCACTGTCAAGTTCGCTTATGGCCTTCGCGGTGACCGCATTCGGAACTTTGACGTCAAAGGGCAGACGCCTTTCTTCGGCAATACGCAACATCAGCAGACGGACGACATCTGAAACCGAAAGTCCCATTGCTTCTAGTGCCTCCGCAGCACGCTTCTTGGTATCGCTGTCAATTCTGACCCGCACTGCGGTGTCCTTGATCATGGCAACGATTCTCAATATGTAAACTCAATGTGACTACATTTTAGCGATTTTCCCCTTATTTACACACAATCCAGCTTGGCTCGCAACCTTAAGCGAGCCCTCAACGACCATCCGACTCACGACGGCCGTTTGAGGGTTTGAGATTTGAAACAGGCGCCGCCATAGAAAAATTCGTTGTTCCGCAACTGAAACACCGTCCAAGTAAATTCAAAAACAGTGAATCGACACACCCCTTCGGCAATCGCTTCAGACCGGCCGCAAGCACCGGAATGCCGCAGACTGAGGTTCGCAAAATCCGAAATTCCGCTACGCTCGCTTGCCTGGGTCTCAACGAATTAGTTATACTGTTCTCAATTATCCTATTTATGAGAAAAATCATACTATGGACAAAATAGATCTTGAAATTCTGAACTACATTCAGTTCGATGCCACAATGTCCACGCAGGAAATCGCAGAACGGGTCAAACTGACTACGACACCTTGCTGGCGACGAATCCGCAACCTTGAACGCGACGGCGTGATCAGCGCCAAAGTCGGCCTGCTTGATCGTGACAAGATCAATCTCGGCATCGACGTATTTGTCGCCGTGCGCACGAATCAGCATAATGCGGCCTGGTTCGAATCGTTCTCCAAAGCTGTTGTCGAGTTTCCCGAAGTAGTCGAATTCTACCGCATGAGCGGGCAGATCGACTACCTGATGCGGGTCGTAGTACCCAACATCGACGAATATGACCGCTTCTACAAGCGGCTGATCGCAGCGGCCGAGCTCAACGATGTCAGCTCCAGCTTCGCAATGGAGCGAATCAAATACACCACCGCTTTGCCTCTGCAATACGCGTTGCTCTAATTACCCCCTTTGCCTCTGCGATACCCGGCAACCATGAACCCGACACTGTGGAAGCCCTCCGACGATGATGTCTCGAACTCCGGAATGACCCGGTTCGCCGAGACTGCGTCACGCAGATGGAATGTCGATTTCGACAACTACGAAAGCCTGCATCGCTGGTCGGTTTGCGAGCCGGAGCATTTCTGGCTGACGCTGGCGCAATTCTGCCAAGTCCGGGCATCGAATCTGGAGCAGCCTGTTGCCGTAGACAGGCACAAAATGCCCGGCGCCGCCTGGTTCCCCGAAGCGCAGCTGAATTTCACCGACAATCTACTGCGCCGAACCGACGCGCATCTTGCAATCATCTTCAGAGGCGAAGGCAAGTCCGATGTCACAATGACCTACGCCCAGCTTGGCGCTTCGGTCAATCGCCTGGCGCGCGCCTTCAAGGACCGGGGAATTCGCCCGGGCGACAGAATCGCCGCATACATGCCGAATATTCCAGAAACTGTAATCTGCATGCTCGCAGCCGCTTCCTGCGGCGCCGCATGGTCATCGTGCTCGCCTGATTTCGGGGTTCGCGGGGTACTCGACCGCTTCGGCCAGATCGAACCGAAGATTGTGATTTCAGTGGACGGCTACACCTACGGCGGCAAGCCGTTCGACATCACAGACAAGATTTGCGCAATCGCAGACGAACTCGACCAAGTCGAGTCCTTCATCATTGTTCCTTATCTCGACGGCGCGAACCGGGCCCGGCTGCCCGCCAATGCAATTTCACTTGACGACTACGCCGGCGCCTATGAAGATGGTCCGGTCGAGCACATTCAGCTGCCGTTCAACCATCCGCTGTACATCCTGTTCTCTTCGGGTACCACCGGAGTGCCCAAATGCATTGTGCACGGCGCCGGCGGCACCCTCTTGCAGCATCTCAAGGAGCACCGCCTTCACGCCAACGTCAAGCCGGACGACAAGCTGTTTTTCTTCACCACCTGCGGCTGGATGATGTGGAACTGGCTTGTGACTGCACTGGCATCGGATGCGACCGTCGTGCTGTATGAAGGCTCTCCGTTCCACCCGGATGAAAATGCATTTTTTGACTACATCGACGACTATGACATCAATCTGTTCGGGATTTCCGCCAAATACATCGACGCTGTGGCAAAAGCAGGCCTTCGCCCCGCAGACACGCACCGGCTGAGCCGTTTGCGCACAATCATGTCAACCGGCTCAACGCTCAACCCCGAAAGCTTCGACTATGTCTATGATTCAGTCAAATCCGACCTTTGCCTCTCATCGATGTCGGGCGGGACCGACCTGATTTCATGTTTCGTCCTCGGCAATCCGAATCTGCCGGTGCGGCGCGGTGAAATCCAGTGCGCCGGACTTGGCATGGACGTGGCAGTGTTCGACGACGATGGCCGCGAACTTCCGCGCGGCGCCAAGGGCGAACTGGTGTGCAAAGGCCCTTTCCCGTCGATGCCGATCGGTTTTTGGAACGACCCGGACAGCACCCGCTATCAAAGCACCTATTTCGAGCACTTCAAGGGCGTGTGGCGCCACGGAGACTTTGTCGAAATCACCGAATCCGGCGGCATGCTTGTCTACGGCCGCTCCGATGCGGTTCTGAATCCGAGCGGCGTGAGAATCGGCACCGCCGAGATCTACCGTCAGGCAGAACGGGTCGACGAAGTGGTCGAAAGTCTTGTCATCGGCCAGCGCTGGGACGGAGACACCCGGGTGGTGCTGTTCGTCCGCCTAAGACACGGCATCACGCTGAACGAGGAACTTGCCAACACGATTCGCAGGACCATTCGCGAAAACGCCTCGCCGCGGCATGTGCCTGCAAAAATCATCCAGGTCGCCGACATCCCTAGAACCAAGAGCGGAAAAATCGTAGAACTCGCAGTGCGAAAGATCGTCCACGGCGAATCGATCGATAATCTTGAAGCGCTGGCGAATCCGGAAGCGCTGGACCATTTTCGAAACATTCCGCAACTCGCGAGCGCCTGATACGCAATGGTCCGCGAGAACATCGTCGTCGACATCTGGAGAGGCTCGAGCTCGGGAGCATTCAAGACCTATGAAGTGCCACGCGCCAGATTGCAAACCATTCTGGATCTGGTAACCTATGTTCAGCGCGAACTCGACCCGGATCTGTCCTATCGGTTCGCCTGCCGCGTAGGCATGTGCGGAACCTGCGCCATGACTGTCAACGGCGTCCCGCGATGGACGTGCCGCACTCAGGCGTCGATGTTCTCCAAGGAGGCGAAAATAACTCTCGCACCGCTGCGCAATCTGCCCGTAATCAAGGATCTGGTGGTCGACATGGAGCCATTTTTTGATAAGTGGTCCGATGCCGGCGGCGCATTCTCACCCTCGCAGCCGGACAGTCTCGAATTGACCCGTATCGAACCCGAAAGCGCGGCCAGAACGGCCATCGATGATGCGATTCAATGCATCAACTGCGGCATTTGCCACGCAGCATGCGATGTGGTCTCCTGGAATCCGCAATATCTGGGGCCGGCCGCGCTGAACCGTGCATGGACACTGGTCAACGATCAGCGAAATGCGCCAAGCGCTCAGGTCCGCAGCACTCTTGAATCGAACTCCGGCTGCCTCTCGTGCCACACGACGCGCTCGTGCACCCGCCACTGTCCCAAGCAGCTAGACCCTTCAGGATCGATCGCAGGCATCAAGCGCCAGGCGCTCAGAAACGCGTTCAAGCGCTGATTTGCGCCTGCTTCACACTTCCTCAGACGGCAGCAGCTTGCCGGGATTCATCATGTCGTGCGGATCGAGCGCTGCCTTGATCGAGCGCATCATGCTCAGCTCGGTCTCGGACTTGTAGGTCTTCATGTCGCGGACTTTCATCAGTCCGATGCCATGCTCGGCGCTGAATGAGCCGCCGCAAAGGTGCACCATTCGATTGACTTCGTCTGTCAGATCGTTCCAGCGCGCATAGAATGTCTCACCGTCCATATCCGGCGGCTGGCAAAGGTTGAAATGCAGATTGCCGTCTCCGATGTGCCCGTAGATGAAGCAGCGAATTCCGGGCATCAGCGCTTCCAACGCGCCACTCGCAGTTCGAGCAAATTCTGCAATCGACGAAATCGGCACGCTGACATCGTTCTTGATGCTTCTACCCTCGTGGCGCTGCGCTTCGGTTACCGCAGAGCGAAGGTGCCACATTTCGTCGGCCTGGCGCGCATTGGCGGCAACCGCCGCATCGAGCACCAGCCCGTCGGCGAATGCGCTTTCGAGCATCGACTGGCCGACAGCGGTGCTGATTCCGGATTCAGTACTGTCTCCAAGCTCTGCAAGTACATACCACGGATAGGCCTGGCCGAACGGGTCGCGCACACCCGGAATATGACGGACCGCCGATTCCATGGAAATGCGCGAGATCAGCTCGAAGGAACTGATAAAGTCCGAAGTCTCGCGCCGTGCCCGGGCGTGCAGGCGTACTGCGGCATCGACCGAATCAAGCGCCATAATCGCGGTCAGGCGGTGCGCAGGAACTGGGAACAGCTTCAGCACCGCCGCCGTGATGATTCCCAAAGTCCCCTCTGCGCCGACAAAAAGGTTTCTCAAGTCATAGCCGGTGTTGTCCTTTCGAAGCGCATTCATCCCGTCCCAGACTTCCCCGTTCGCAAGCACCACTTCGACGCCGAGCGTCAGGTCTCGCGCATTTCCGTAGCGCAGCACGTTGACACCGCCTGCATTGGTCGACAGATTGCCGCCGACCTGACAGCTGCCTTCAGCTCCGAGGCTGAGCGGAAAATAGCGGTTCTCGCGCCGGACGGCATCCTGTATGTCGCCAAGAACGCAGCCGGCTTCGACCGCAACCGTATAAGCCTCGGCATCCAGACGCCGAATGCGGTTCAATCGCCTGAGATTGACGATGATGCTGCCGCGAGCCGAAACGGCGCCGCCGCAAAGGCCGGTGTTGCCGCCCTGCGGTACAATCGACACCTGATGCGATCGGCATGCTTTGACGACAGATGCCACTTCGGCAGTCGACGCTGGAAGCACAGCGCATATGGCACGACTGACAAACCGCTCCCGGCGCTCTAGAAGAAAGGGCTCAAGCTCGCGGTCGTCAGTTACAATGTTCGAGCGTCCGACAATGTCGGACAATTCGTCAATAAGCGCGGATTTTCTAGGTGACATCGATGATGCTCTGATTTGTCGTCCGGGCTGCCGCCCCGGCATCGCGCAGGCGGCCGCTGAAAAAACTTCCATAGTGTACACCCAAGCCCTACTTGCAAACGTGCAACACCGCTGTCAATTTGCATTTTCACCGCTCAGGCGCAGCGTATTGCATCCGATTGAAACCGCTGCCCGGGCATCAATGCGGCGAATCGGCGACAGCAGCCAATACGAAAATCCCGAATGAATGCAGTTGAGGACAATGTAAAGCCGATCATCGCCGGCGCAGCGATGACGCCGTTCGGCCGCTTTGACGACGGCTCAACTTTTCGCGACTGGATCAGGACTGTGAGCGCCGAAGCAATCCGCGACGCTGCAATCGACCGCAGCGACATCGACTCGGTCATTGTCGCAAGCGAGAGCGACATGCTGTCGGCGCAAGTCAGTCCGGCAGCCCTCGCGGTCGATGAAATCGGGCTTCAAGGGGCTTCGGCGGTCCACGTCGAAATGGGCGGCGCCAGCGGTGCTGCCGCCTTAAGAGAGGGGTTCGCGCAAATATGCGCCGGCATCGCGCGCCATGTGCTCGTAGTCGGCTTCGACCAGACCGCAAGCCGCCTGTCGCGCGCCGGAGTCCAGCAAGTCTACGGCCTGTCATTCGATGCCGACATCGAAGGCTGGCAGGGCGTCACCACAGCAAACCTGTATGCCCTGTCATTCAAGATGTACTGCAGCCGCTACTCGATGCCGCCTGAGTGCGCAGCACCGGTATCGGTAAAGAATCACGGCAACGCGATGCACAATCCACTCGCGCACAAGCCCATGCACCTGACCGTCAGCGAGGTTGCCGATTCGGCCATGATCAGCGACCCCTATCGGCTTCTGGACTGCTCCATGGTAAGCGACGCTGCGGCGGCGGTCGTACTGTCCCGGATCAACCCGGTTGCGCTTCGAGGCGACATGGTGCGAATTGCCGGTTCCGGCTGCGGATCGGATTTCGTCAAGCTCGGCGACCGGCCGAATCCCCACAAGTTTTCAGCAAAGCTCCGCTCCGCCGCTGCCGCCTACGCCATGGCCGGCATCCGCGACCCGGCTTTGCAAATCGACGTCGTCGAATCCTACGACGCCTTTAGCGGTGCAGAACTGCAGGGACTTGAAGCGCTCGCGCTCGCCGAACCCGGATGCGCCAGCCAAGATCTTGCAAAGGGAAAGTTCTGCGCCGACGGTGCCCTGCCGGTCAACCTGTCAGGCGGTCTGATCGGCCAGGGCGGTTCGCCCGGGGCCACCGGCATCGCCCAGGCGGTGACCATGCGCCGGCTGCTGCAGGGAACCTATGAAGCCCGGCTTCAGCCAAAGCATGCGCTGCGGCGAGGCATCATCGACAGCCATTCCGGAGTCTGCACCGTCAGCGTCACCCACGTCCTTGAACGCGTAGACTCGCGCTGAACGCTGAAATGCGGGCAATACTTCAGGATTTTAGAATTCACGACATGCGAACTTGCATCAGTCATTACAATAATGCGGATGGACGACAGCGCAACACAGTCTGATTTCTTGCTTTGCGAACGCGACCCCGTTCCGTTCGAGGTGATCGGCGGCGATGACGCAACGGGAATTGTTCTCGTATGCGATCACGCCGGACGCCATCTTCCCGAAGCCTTGCGCAGCCGCGCGCCAACAGGCGAACAGATGCTGACTCACGCCGCCTACGACATCGGTGCCGAGCAGGTAGCCCGCAATGTGGCGCGCCTGACAGGCGTACCCCTGATCGTACAGCGATATTCAAGACTCGTCATCGACCCCAATCGCCCGCGCCGGTCGCCGCAGCTCGCACCGCCGGTCAGCGACGGCATCGAAGTGCCATTCAATCGCGACTTGACCGAACAGGACCTAGACTACCGCTGGACTCACATCCACCAGCCCTACCATCGCCAAATCAGCGCAAAGCTGGATGCCGCAGAGTCGAAACCGTCTGCGCTGGTGGCGATTCACAGCTTTACGCGTCAACTTCGCGACAGCGAACCGCGCCCCTGGCATATCGATCTGATGACACGCTATCCCTCGCCCTATTTCGACATGGTACGCTCACAGGCCGAGCAATGGTTTCCGCACCTGAACGTCGGCGTCAATCAGGTATTCCCAATCGGAGACAATTCAGACTACACCATTCCGACTCATGCCGAACCGCGCGGCATTCCGCACTTTTCCATCGAAATCCGAAACGATCTGCTAGCCGAGCAAGCCGCCGTGAATTGCTTCGCGCACGCTGTCGCGTGCATCATCTGCCGCTGGCTCGCTAAGGAGTTCGAAAGCGTTCAGCACGCACAGCGCGCCGAACAGCTGGCGGCCAGTGCGCCCGCACTCGGGCGAAATATAGGTTAGCCTTCGTTTGCTTGCCGATGTTCGCGTGTCTGAATGAAGCGGTGCTTGCCGATGATCGTCCATTGGCATGTTTCGCATTCTTTCCAGGCATTTCACCATAGAAGTCGCCGCGTAGCGGACCCTCGAAACGCAATATGCCTTTTTCCGAATTACATCGGTTTGCCTTGCAAAGGGTCTCCGGTGCGGTGCTCGCGGTGCTCATGATCGTGCATTTGGCGGCAATCATCTATGCCGTCCAGGACGGATTGAGCGTTGCCGAAATCACCGGCCGGCTGCAAGCCAGCCCACTTTGGCAACTGATGTACGGCGTGCTGTTTGTCGCGGCGATCACCCATGCCAGCATCGGCATCCGAAATGTCATCGCAGAAATCAGATTCATTCCGGACACGGTTCGTGCGATCACTGTCTGCGCCTATGCAATCGGCACCGCAATGCTTGGGATCTGGGCAATGACAAGCCTGGTGGCACTGTCGTGACCGTCCGACGGCATCCAAGCTATGCCGCGTTTGCGGTGCACAGGTTTTCGGGCCTTTGCCTGGCGATGTTTCTGCCGGTGCATCTGTTCGTACTCGCCCAGCTGCTGCACCGCCCGGCGGCAGTCGATGAGTTCCTCTCGTGGTCGGCAACGCCTGGGGCAAAATCCCTTGAAACCGTCCTCATCGCACTGGCTGCGATTCATCTTGCAGGCGGCTTGCGCATTGTCGCCTACGAGTGGTTTTCAATCCGACCGAAGCATAATCTTTGGATCTCGGCAAGTGCCGGCTTTTCAGTTTTGTGCGCAGTGCTTTTTCTGACAAACTCATGACGAGCGACACATCCGGCATCATGCAAGGCATGCGCCAGGCACAGACCGACGTGCTCGTCATCGGCTCAGGCGGCGCAGGACTGATCGCCGCTCTGCACGCCTGCGACCGGAATCCGAATCTGCATGTGACCGTCGTATCCAAGGGCCTGATCGGCAAATCAGGATGCACCCGCATGGTGCAAGGCGGATACAACGCCGCCCTGGCCCAAGGCGATTCCGTCGAGCGCCATTTTCAAGACACAATCCGCGGCGGCGCCTGGATCAACCACCAGGAACTGGCATGGACTCTGGTCAGCACTGCAATTGAGCGCATCGCCGAACTCGAAAACCGCTACGGCTGCTTTTTCGACCGCAATCCCGACGGCACGATCCATCAAAAGGCATTTGCCGGACAAAGCTTCGATCGCACGGTCCACAAGGGCGATTTGACCGGGATCGAGATCATGAATCGCCTCATGGAGCAGGTCCGGGCGCGGCCGATACGGCTGCTGGAGGAATGCCGCGCCATCGATCTGATACCGAACCCTGGCGCAGATGCCGTTGCCGGCGCATTGTTTCTGAACATCCGCACCGGCGAATTTTTCCTGATCCGAGCCAAAGCCGTCGTCATCGCCACCGGCGCGGGGCCGACGATGTACAAGTTCCACACCCCGTCCGGCGACAAGTCCTGCGACGGGCTGGGCATGGCGCTTCGCTTCGGCCTGAGCCTCAGGGATATGGAAATGGTTCAATTTCATCCCACCGGGCTACTCGCGGGCCCGGGCACGCGCATTACCGGAACCATTATCGAAGAGGGGCTTCGCGGCGCCGGAGGACACCTGCTTGACGGCAGCGAGCGGCGATTCATGCACAACTACGACGAACGCGGAGAACGCGCGACCCGGGACATCGTCAGCCGTGCGATGCTCGAACAGATGCGATGCGGCGATTCAGGCCCGAACGGCGGAGTGTTCCTGAGCATGCGGCACCTGCCGCCAGACGAAGTCCGGACCCGGTTCAAGGGCATGGTGCAGCGCTGCGCCGATGTCGGATTCGATCTGGTCTCCGGACTGGTCGAAGTCACGCCGACGGCGCACTATGTGATGGGAGGAATCGAGTTCAAGCCGGACTGCCATACCGATTTCGGCGGCCTGTTCGCAGCGGGAGAAGACACCGGCGGAGTGCACGGTGCCAACCGTCTCGGCGGCAACGGCGTAGGCAACGCAACGGTCTTCGGCGGCATAGCCGGCGATACGATCGCCGCCGAATTCGATCATCGCAGCGACGTCGATGATTTCGATTCGCAATCGGTTCGTGCTTCGATCGGTCGCGCCATTCAACCATTTGGGCTTAAGCGCGGCGACCTGAACCAAATCAGAGAGCAGATGTACGAATGCATGTGGGAGCACGCCGGCATTCTGCGCTCGGCGCAAAGCCTGTCTGTCGCGGCCGGACAGCTTGAAACCCTGATCGACATGCTCGATGCAACAGGGGTGCACCGCGATCCGAAAACGTTCAACATGAGTTGGAACGAGCATCTGAATCTGCAGAACCAGCTTCTGGTCAGCCAGGCGATCGTCCTTGCCGCCCAGGCGCGCACCGATTCGCGAGGCGCACACTACCTGACTGACCATCCCGAAACCGGTTCGCTCGCCGATTCGCGCTATACTCGTATTACAATGCAAGATGGTTCACTGCAATCGGAAACCGCAGCCGTGGAGTTCACGCGCCTTCGTCCGGATTCGCACTGACTGATATGCAGCTACACGATATCTACAAGCAATGATTTCCGAAACCACCATCCGCGAAGCCGCCTTTGAAATCACCCGTCACGCGGCCATCCGCATTCCGGACGACTACCGCTCCGGGATTCGCAAGATCCGAAGCACCGAGCGCCACCAGCTCAGCTGCTTTGTGCTCGACACGATGATCGACAACTGGGATGCCGCAGTCGAAGACCAGCGTCCGATGTGCGCCGATACCGGGCTGCCGAGATACTACGTCAAGTTCGGAAACGAATCAGCCGTAAGCGGCGGCTTCGTCGCGCTCGAGCGCGCCTTGCGCCGGGCAACGGCCGACGCCACCCGCAACATTCCGCTGCGGCCGAACCGCGTACATCCGCTCACCCGTGAAGACCACAACAACAACGTAGGCGCGCGTTCGCCCGAAATCGAATACTCGGTCGAGCCCGACGCCAGCTGGGTGGATATTACGACAGTGCACAAGGGCGGGCTTTTCGGAACCGACTACCGCATGCTGTTTCCAGGAGACGGTCGCGACGGAATCAAGAAAATGTTCCTCGATACGATGATCCAGTTCGGCCGCCGCGGACTCGCCTGCCAGCCTGCGATTGTAGGCGTCGGGATCGGAGGATCCAAGGACACATGCATGGTGCTCGGCAAGCAGGCGGCCTGCCTACGCGTAGTGGGCGACAGACACCCTGACCCGCAAATCGCTGAATTCGAAGACGAACTCAAGGATCTCGGCAACCGCATCGGCATGGGACCGATGGGGTTTGTCGGAAGCTCCATGGTCGTCGACTGCCACATTGAGGTCGCGCACACCCACACCGGCGGGATGCCGGTCAGCGTGCACAGCTTCTGCCTGTCGTCGCGGCGCGCTGTTGCACGAATCTACGACGACAATACCTACGAGCTGAGAAACGACCCGAACTGGTTCACCGAATATCACAGACGCGAATCGGTCGAATGAGCCAGGCGCACGAAACAGTCATCAGCCTGAGTACGCCGGCAAGGGCCGAGGATCTGCGCAGGCTCGAAATCGGCAATGTCGTTTATATCGACGGGATCATCTATACCGGACGCGAAGGCGCGTACCGAAAGATTCTCGACCAGGGCGAGAGTCCGCCAATCGATCTGAAAACGGTTTCAAACGTCAACTTTCATTGCTCTCCGGCCGCTTCGGTGAACGACGACGGAAGCTATTCGATAGGCGCTGTCACCGCTACCGCCAGTTTCAGATTCTCCAAATGGATGGAACGCTGGTTCGAACTGACCGATTGCCGGGTCGTGATCGGCAAGGGCGGAATGCCGCAATCCGACTATTCGCAATACTTCGCCGAAACTGAAGCCGTGTACCTGACCACCGTAGGCTATGGCACCGGCGCGCTGCTCGGGCGCGGGATCGAGCGCGCCGTCGACGCCTACTGGCTCGAAGAACTCGGAATCGCACAAGCGATCTGGGTGCTTGAAGTCAAGCGGTTCGGACCATTCCTGGTCGAATGCGACACCCGCGGCAACAGCCTGTTCGAACAGGCCAAAGTGCAAATCGACAAGAATATCGACGCCCTCTACGAAGGCTTGAAAGAGCCTGCGCTGCGGCGCTACGGAGAAACCTCGGACCGCACAGACGAAGTCGTGTAGATCCGGCCCAGGCGTAGCCGGTGCGCCTACGCGCGCATCCGTTCGTTCCGCGGATCGAACGGCGGCTCTCCAAGAACCGTCGCCTTTCGCCTTTTTCCAAGAATGGGAATATCGAAGGAGCTTCCCGGATCTGCGAACTGCGGCTCGACATACACATAGGCCAGGCTCAATCCCGTCCTATGCCCGTATGAGCCGCTGCAGACAATCCCCATCGGCCGGTCGCCGTCCAGGGCGGGCTCGTTGCCGAGACAGTCTGCATCATCGGCATCTACCGATACAAGCACAAGAGATGTTGCAATTTCGCCGTTGCGGCGCTCAATCACATTGAAGCGCCCGTTAAACGGCTTGTCGTAGCGCACAAATCGCTCGATGCCGGCTTCGACCGGCGTGATTTCCGTAGTCAACTCGCTGCCCCAGCCCTTGTAGCCTTTTTCGAGCCTCATGGAGTTCATCGCATACAGTCCGAACCAGCCGATGCCGTATTCCTCACCAGCCTGTTCCAAAGCCGCACACAGTTCGCTCATCGATTCCATCGGATGGTAGAGTTCCCAGCCGAGCTCGCCCACATAGGACACGCGAAGCGCGAGCACCGCAATGCCCGCTGCCCTGATCTCCCTGGCGGTTAGCCAGGGGAATGCATCGTTGCTTAGGTCGTTATCGGTGATCTTCGAAAGGACAGCGCGCGATTTCGGTCCAACAATGCTCAAAACGCCTGTGCGGTCGGTGACATCCTTGATGTTCACATCCTCGCCAGGCGCGCGATGCTGAATCATCCAGTCATAATCGTGCTGCTGCGCCACGATTGCCGAGGTTACAAAAAAGCGGGCATGCGCAACCCGGGTCACTATGAACTCGCTTTCTATGCCGCCAAGTTCCGTAAGCGCGTGGGTGAGGGCGATCTGCCCGTATCTGCGCGGGACGTGGTTGGCTCCGATGCGGTTGAGAAACCTCTCTGCGTCGTAGCCGGAGACTTCGTATTTGGCAAAAGCGCTCATGTCGGCCAAAGCGACGCCTGAAGTGGCCATCTTGCATTCCGCTGCGACGGCTTCGAATACATTGGTGCGCCGAAATCCGTACTCCTCCTTCATGCCATCCAGGGAAAACCACTTCGGGCGCTCCCATCCGTAGGTTTCGGCAAACACTGCGCCGCGCTCGCGCAGCGTTTCATAAATCGGGGTAGTCTTGACCGGACGCCCCGCCTCGCGGTATTCCCCAGGGTAGTGTACCTGGTACATCTGCTGGTATTCGTCGACCGACTTGTCCACCAGATACTGTCCGGGCATGTTGGCAAAATCCCCGTAGCGCCTCGGGTCCATTTCGCGCACATTGATCTCGGTCTGTCCGTGCACCATCCACTGCGCCAGGTATTTGCCGGCGCCCGGACCCTGGGTGATTCCGATCGAGGCGCCGCAGCACAGCCAGTAATTGCGCAATCCAGCCGCCGGACCCAGCAGAAACCCGCCGTCCGGCGTATGCGTGATCGGGCCGCACACGATGCGCTTGATTCCTGCTTCGCCAAGCGCCGGGATTCGCGCCGCCGCATGAAACAGAGAATCGGACAGCGGCTCCAGATTTTCAGGAAGCAGTTCCATGTCGAATCCCCAGTCGATGCCGTCAAGGCCCCAGGTCGTTGCGTTGGATGTTTCATAAGGCCCGATCACCAGGCCCTGCTGCTCCTGACGGTAGTAGCACGACGCGACAGGGTCGCGTACCACGGGCGGCTCGACAGGCAGCACTTCGATTTCGCTAAGATTT
This sequence comes from Arenicellales bacterium, assembly GCA_965214615.1. Classification (GTDB taxonomy): domain Bacteria; phylum Pseudomonadota; class Gammaproteobacteria; order Arenicellales; family JAJDZL01; genus CBDAUN01. Next base: position 480,747 of record OZ243952.1, on the reverse strand, counting down.
TCCGTGACCAGGTACTGATGAACCATATTGACGATCGGCAGTCTGAACCCGCTCATCTGGGCGACCTGGTCGGCGAAGCTTCCCGCCGCATTCACAACGTGCTCGCACACAATCGCTCCCTTGTCGGTTTCCACGCGCCACTCGCCCTGAGGCGTGCGATCAACTGCAGTCACTCTCGTTCGGCGAACGATCTCTACGCCCTTGTCCCGGGCGCCGACCGCCATGGCGTTGGTGGAACTGGCCGGATCGGTGTGCCCGTCATTCGGCGTGTAGAATCCGAGCTTGACGCCCTTGAAATCAAGCGCGGGGTGGAGCTCGCGCATTTCCGACAAACCCACGAGATGGTTTTCCACGCCGATGTAGTCAAGAATGCCCTTGACCTGATGAAACCAGTCGATCTCGTCGTCATTCACCGCCAGCCGCAACGACCCGCATCCATGCCACCCCGTCGCCTGGCCGGTTTCTGCTTCAAGCCGGTCATAGAGCTTGACACCGACATCATGCACCTTTGCCATATTCAGGCTGCCGATAAAGTTCGGAATCAGTCCCGCCGCATGCCAGGTTGAGCCCGATGTCAATTCGCCCTTTTCAATCAATACGACATCGTTCCATCCTTCCCGCGGAAGCGCATAGGCCAATCCGACGCCCATGGCTCCTCCGCCTATGATCACTACTTTCGCGTGCTCTCGCATTGTGTTGTCACCTGCTAATGAATGTTTTCGTATAGGACCATGTCAACCGTCCCGTCGTCGGCGGTGCCAAGGCCGCTCGGCATCGCAATCGCGCGCTTGTACTGCTCCAGGGACTGCGGTGCAAATTCCGCCGAGGGCTCCTGCTCGTGTTCAAAATGTCGATGCCTGTCGATGCCGCGAACCAGCATCGCCGAATCATGGCCGCCGTTTTTGCGCTGCACCGCGCCGGTGGCAATGTAATTGAGCGAAAGCCCCACCCGAGGCCCGTTCGAGCGATTCGCTCCGGAGCCGTGAAGCGCCAGCGAATGGTGCATGGAGAACTGCCCGGGCAAAAGCTCGACGACTTCCACATGGTCGAGATCGGTCTGCGACAGGGAGACATTCTGCCTGCTCATCAGCATGTTGCTTGCGTCACCGGTGAGACTGTGCGAACGAATGCCCGCCCTATGGCTGCCCCTGATCACCTGCATTGCGCCGTTTTCCTCGTCGGCATTTGAAATCGCAAGCCAGACCGTCAGGACCGAGTCGGCCGGCTCCAGACCCCAGTACGTCAGGTCCTGATGCCACCCGACATGCAGGCTGTTGTCTGGCGGCTTGGCAAAAAATGTACCGCCCCAAAGCATGATGTCAGGCCCGAGCACGCTTTCGACGGCGTCGAGAATGGATGGATGCCGCACCAGCCGGGAAACCCATGGAACCACCAGATACGACTTGAGCACCTGCTTGGCGTTGGTCCAGCCTGCCATGCGATTCTTGAGTCGCTCGAACTTCGGGATAAGCGACAGCGCGGCTTCCTCATCGAGAGCTGTAATTGGCCGCACGATGCCGTCGGACCAATACCGATCGAGCTGCTCGGAGGTCAAGCCCTGCGCTGAAGCGGTGCGGTGCATTGCCTGCATGCCTGATTCGCCGGACAGCCGACTTGCAGGCCTACTGCTTGTATGACGGGTCGATCTGGTCAAGCTTGCGCAGCAGCGCCGGCCATTCGTAGCGTCCGGTCTTGCCGCTTGACTTGTATTGCTCGGCAGCATGCTCGCAAACTTGCGCCGGCGGCAAATGCAGCTTCCTGCCGGTCATCATGGCATCGATCTGCGCTTGACAGGCCTTTTCCAGATAGTGCATGCGCGTATACGCCTCGGCAACGGTCGAACCGGTTGTGAGCAGCCCGTGATTGCGCATGATCATGACCGGATTGTCTCCCAGATTCGCCGCAAGACGCTCGCGCTCGTCAAGGTCGAGCGAAAGTCCCTCGTACTCGTGATAGGAGACCTGGCCGTAGAATTGAAGCGCATCCTGGACCGTAGGCACGAAGCCCTCGGCCAGGGCCGATACCGCAAGACCTGCGCGGCTGTGCGAGTGCATCACGCAATTGATATCGCTGCGGGCGTTGTAGATCGCACTGTGAATGATGAATCCGGTGATATTCGAGTCTTCAGGGTCGACAATGGTGCCATCGGACATTTTTGCGGGAACCACGACATCGCCTTTTTCGTTCAATGTCACCAAATTCGAAGCTGTAACTTCATCGAACCGAAGTCCGAAAAGATTGATCAGAAACCGGTTCGGCTCCTGCGGCACCCGGGCCGAAATATGGTTCCAGACAATGTCGCTATATCCGTTTAACTCTGCAAGACGATGGCAAGCGGCCAGATCCACACGCACCTGCCACTGCTGTTCGCTGATTTGCGTCGGCCGCAAGGGCTCGACAGACCTTAGGGCTGTGTTTTCCATCGCTGTATCACCTTTTATTGAAACTGTGACTGACTGTGGCTGGCGGCATTCGATGCCGACTGGCAATTACACCACAAATTAAGGCAATTGTGATTGACAAATTGGAATTTTGCAACCGCCGATGCGATGCTTGGCGTACCGAATTGCGCGCAGTTCCATTGGCGGACAGCGAATCTGATAAAATTCGCACCGAGAGCACGGGCGCTTGTTGTCATGAAGCGCTGGAAAATAACATACAAACGGCGATGCACATGTATAAATCCCTATTGATCGATCCGAACAAATGCACGAGCTGCCTGCAATGCGAACTCGCCTGCTCGTACGAAAACGAAGGCGTTTTCAATCCTGCCAAGTCACGGATCAAAATTTTCGAATTCGAGCATGGCCTGCGCACCATTCCCTATACCTGCACCCAGTGCGAGGAGGCGTGGTGCCTGCACGCGTGCCCGGTCGAAGCCATCACGATCAATGCTGAAACAGGGGCCAAGGAAGTCAATGATTCGGTTTGCGTCGGCTGCAAGGTCTGCACCATCGCATGCCCGTTCGGCACGGTGAACTACAACAGCGACAGCGGCAAGGTGATCAAATGCGATCTTTGCGGCGGAAACCCGCAGTGCGCCGAAGCCTGCCCGACCGGAGCCATCGTCTATGTGGATTCGGACTGGACCGGATACGGCAAGATGCGCGATTCGGCTGTCGCCGCCCACGCCTAGGCGCTAGCAGCGCATACGGCAAGGGAGCCAGGACATGAAACATTTGATTGCAGGTGCCGGTCCGGCAGGAGTCATCGCGGCAGAAACAATCCGCAAGCTGTCCCCGTCCGACTCAATTACCATAATCGGCAACGAGCCCCATCCGCCCTATTCGCGAATGGCGCTCCCGTACTTGCTCGCCGGAGACATCGGCGAACAAGGAGCCTACCTTCGTCATCGCGACGATCACTTCGACAATCTGAACATCTCGATTCTCCAGGGCAGTGTCGCCGAGGTGGCGCCGGGCGAGTCCAGCGTCGTCCTGGAAGACGGCGAGCGACTGACGTACGACCGCCTGCTTCTTGCAACCGGGTCCAGCGCCATTCGGCCTCCGATTCCGGGCATGGATCTGCCCCAGGTGCACAATTGCTGGACCATGGAGGATGGCGTACGGATTTTGAAACAGATGAAAAGCGGCGACCGGGTCGTACTCCTAGGTGCAGGCTTCATCGGATGCATCGTCCTGCAGGCGCTTGCCGAAATGGGGCTTGAGCTGACCGTCGTTGAACTAGAGGACCGCATGCTGGCGCGGATGATGGATGATGTCGGCGGAAGCATGATCGGGCGCTGGTGCGAAAGCAAGGGCGTCAATGTCCGCGTCGGCGCAAGAGCCGTCGGAGTCGAACCTGTCGGCGGCGCGGTTGCATTGAGCCTGGAAGACGGCACCCGAATCGAAGCGGATCACATTGTCTGCGCTGCGGGAGTGCGGTCGAACTTCGATTACCTTTCCGGCAGCGGCATCGAAACCGACACCGGAATTCTGGTCAACTACCAGCTTGAGACCAGCATTGAAGGAATCTATGCAGCTGGCGATGTGGCCCAGGGGCCTGACATGAGCACCGGCGAACGGCAGGTCCATGCGATCCAGCCCACCGCGAGCGAGCACGGGCGAATCGCTGCGATGCAGATGGCCGGATGCGGTTCGGGATATGGCGGAAGCCTGTCAATGAACGTACTCAACACCCTTGGCCTGATCACCAGTTCGTTCGGCGCCTGGGACGGTGTCGATGGCGGCGACCGCGCGAGTGCCGTCGACACGGCGCACAACCGCTATCTTAGGCTGGAATTCAAGGATGATGTACTCGTCGGGTCTCTCGCAGTAGGGTTGACGCAGCACGTCGGCGTGCTGCGCGGGCTTATTCAGACCAAGGTGAAGCTGGGCAGCTGGAAAAAACGCCTGATGTCCGACCCTTCGCAGGTCATGAGCGCCTATCTGGCGCAAGTTCAAGGATCAAGATAGCGCTCAAGGGGCCTTTCAGCGGCCCAGCGGTTCAAACACGCGCTCGCCGATGCTCCAGCGCCCTGCGGCAGCGGTGAGGATCAGCAAGGACGGGCCGCCTTTGGTTCGTTCGCGTCCGGCGGCGCCCGGATTCAAGACCCACGGGGATTCGCTTTGGTCGACCGTTCGAATGTGGGTATGGCCGTAGGCGACGGCGCGGGCCTGCGGGTGCTTTGCCCGAAGGATCTCATGATAGCGGCGGGTATCGCGGATTTCGTGCCCGTGCTCCATTGCCAGTTCACCGCCCGGCAGCTTCAGCACCCGGCATGACGGAATAGCTTGAAGCGACCCGGAATCTTCGGAAATCCATTTGCCTGGCACGTCGTTATTGCCTGTCACGGCGAATACGAAATCGGACTTGGGGCTGAGTTCGTCAAGCACCTCCTGAGCGCCGATGTCGCCGAGATGGACCGCGACATCGCATTGCGCCACCTGCGATGCAATTCTGGGATCGAGAAATCCATGGGTATCCGACACCACGGCAACCGATATGCTGTGCTCGAAATGATCAGTCAGGTCTTCAAACATGGTCTGGCGCATCAGGCTGTCCCGTTGAATCCGCCCCACCGGCTGCGGATTTGGCATTTCGCATCTTTCGCTCCCGGCGTCTTTGCTGCGCGCAGGGATGCAACGCGATGGTCATCACCCCGAACAGCACCTGCTTTAGAAACCGCATTGCAAATACAAGCAGTTCATCCTCGTCGGCGATCAGTCGTTGACGCTCGTCTTCGCCGATATCAAACAATTCGGTGAACCCTGGAGTATCGATAAATTCGCGAAAGCTGTCTATATCGTAGCTGCACATGTCGAACAGCTGCAGGCTTCGGCTGCTGGGACGTCCGATCGCAGGTCCGGCCGAACGCTTTTTGATGATGATATCGCGCCATTCGCGGTTCATCCTGTCGTATAGATCGATTCCCTGTTCCGCTCGGTACTGATCCACGGTCTGCGCGCGCGCCTGCTCGTGTCCGCGGCAGTGGCTTTCCTTGACGAGAAAATAAAAGTCTTCAACCCCTGATGCATCCTTTTTGCGCACTCCGCCGTTGCCCAGAGCGTAGTATCGGCAGGCGGCCGGGCGGTCTGCATATACGCCGCACCCGTCATCGGTTAGAAATACGCACTCTGCAGTGCCTGGCTTGGAGTTCAGCTTCAAGCCCGGAAGATCGTGATGATCCATGGGATAGACGGTGGTGCAGCGTGCGACGAATTCCTTTGAATCTAGACCGAGCCGGCGTTTCAGGCGCACGATGTCATACGGTGTCAGCGCAATGTCGGTGTTCCTGCAGCAGGCGTTAAAGCAACTGATTCCCTTGAAGCAGTCGAACTGAAAGACGCTGTCTCCTTTCAATTCGACCGGCTGCGCCGGCGAATGTGGCGAAGTTGCTTGTTCAGACTGGCTTTGCATGAACGCGATTTGAGGGATGCACGGAAAAAGCGGGTCAATCGGAACGCTGCAGGCGGTGCCCGCGGCGTATTCGGTTTGACAATTGTATGGCATATCGCCTTTCAGGCTCGGCGGAATTGCTGCGCCGTCAGCGCTCTGTGAGATTCGGACCTGCTGTTCAGCGCCAATTCCGGCACAGTTTCGGCGAATTACTCCTCGGAAATCCTTGCCGATGCCTTAGACATTTCGCAAACGGCTTCAGGCGGACAGACAGCCGGGATGAAATGATAGCGTCTGCAATTCGCGGCCCGGTGCCGCATCGAAATCTTGCGGGAACGGGACAATAGAAAAACTTGACTTTGCACTCAATGCCGATTGCTTCTATGGGTTAGAATAGTGGGAATTATTCAGATGCTGCATCAATGTACTGATGCCTCGATTCATTCATGGAAAAGAGAGGTCACAAAATGTTAAAGCTTCAATCTAGAAAACTGATATTCGCATCGGCATCTGTACTGGCAATGCTCGCATCGCCCGTGCAGACTGCAATCAGCGACGGCCATGGCGTCAAGCTGGGATTCCTGGGCGGATTTACCGGTCCGATCGAATCGTTCGCTCCGGGGATATACCAAGGCGCGACGTCGGCGGCTGAGCATATCAATGCCGAAGGCGGGCTTCTGGGCGGAATGCCGCTTGAACTCGTTACCGGCGATTCAACCTGCGGCGACGTGACTGCGGCCGCGAATGCAGCCGACAGGCTGATCAATTCGGAAAACGTGTCTGCGGTGGTCGGTCCCATGTGCTCAGGCGCAACGATATCCGCTGCAAACAACGCAGGCATTCCGGCTGGCGTAGTGCTTGTATCGCCCAGCGCGACAAGTCCTGCCATCTCCGAACTGGACGATGGCGACCTGTTGTTCAGGACGGTTCCTTCCGACGCCTATCAGGGCGAGTCGATGGCGAAGCTTCTGCTGAGCAAAGGGATTGACAATATTGCGATCACCTACATCAACAACGATTACGGCAAGGGATTTGCCGATGCGGTCTCCGGTTCCTTTACCGGGATGGGCGGCACGGTTGCCGCAAGCGAAGCGCACGAAGAGGGAAAGGCTGACTACCGTGCCGAGATCGGCTCTCTGGCCGCCAGCGGTTCGGATTTTCTCGTAGTCCTGGCCTATGCGAACGGTTCGGGCCAGACCATTATCCGACAGGCGATCGAAGGCGGCGACTTCACTAGGTTCGCGGGCGGCGACGGGATGCCCGAGCAATCGCTGATTGACGGCATTGGCGCGGACAATCTTGAGGGAATGATCATCACCCGTGCCGGGTCGCCGGAAGGCCAGGGCAAGAGCAATTTCGAAATGATGTGGAAAGAAGGCGGGTTTGATGATTCCGCCTACGCTCCGAATGCCTATGACGCAACGTTTCTGCTGGCGCTCGCGATGCAGAAAAAGGGCAGCGCCGACCGAGACGGCATGTCCGAAGCCCTGCGTTCGGTGGCAAGTGCTCCGGGCGAGATGATTTATCCGGGCGAGTGGGCAAAGGCTGCTGCGATTCTGAAAGAAGGCGGCGAAGTCAACTATGAAGGCGCCTCAGGCAATCAGGACTTCAACGACAACGGCGATGTGGCCGGTTTGATTGTCGAAGTCAACATTCAGGGCGGCGAACTCGTTGAAATCGGTCCGATCATGTAATCGGTCCGCATTCAAAATCGCGTGAAGTCAGCGGCGGTGCGAAATCACCGCCGCTGACTCTTTACGGGCGATGATTCGTGCTTCTGCAAACTCCGAAACAGTCGCAACCTTTGTCTTCCTTGCGCACTGCCGCGCAACAGCACTGTAGATATCCATGCCGAAGCGGCAGAAATTCTACCGACAGCCAAATCCACACCTGCCCCTACTCGAATCTTTCGATTGTCTTGCTGTTTCTCTTGACAGAGATCATAATAATCCTGTATAAACGTCCTAAGGACGTTTATACAGGATTTTATACTCTTTATCGAGTATTCGAATGAAAAAGACCACAAGACTTAGTCCTGCCGAAAAATTCTTGATTTCGGAACTAAGGTCGGTAGAACAAGCGGCGATCACTCAATATGCGTTCTATCGAATGCTTCACACCATGTATGCACAGGGGAATGGTCTTTGCCTGAAACACGATCAGCCAACCTTGAAAGATCATCAAAGGTATCTGCGCAAGCTATACCACTATGGAACTATCAGGTACGACGAAGATTATGGAACTCGCCTTATCCGTATTCTAGACAATCCCTTGAATTCAACAGAGGAACTCGTTTGCCTGGCCGATACGCTCAGTTACGTTTCCCATCTCTCGGCGATGCGAAGATGGGGATTGACAGAACGTTCTCCAACCACGCTGATCTTTACGCGGCCGAACCGGTCGAAGGCGAACGCGACACTGGCAAAAATTATGGCGCAACATCCGAATGACTCCCTGCCTCGGCAAGTTCGCTTGAGTCTGGTTGGACATCCAGCTACTGTTCGAGGGCAAAAGATTCGAATTTTCGAAAGCACAAAAAACAGTACATGTGTTCGCATACACGGTACCGGAGTGCGAATTGCCACAGTTGGACAAACGTTTGTTGACATGCTTCGAACACCGTCCCTATGCAGCGGAATGCCTCACGTCTTAGATGTTTTTCGCGAGCACGCGGGCATTTGGCGCGAGGAGATAATCACATCTGTCGGCGCAAGTGATGACGCGATCGTCAAATGTCGTGCCGGCTACGTTCTCGAGGAACTTCTCCGCATCCACGACACAAGAATCGATTCATGGAAAAAGCTTGCACAAAGAGGGGGCAGTCGAAAGCTCGACCCAGGAAAGAGCTACGCCTCCGAGTTTTCTGAAACGTGGCAAATTTCGATCAATGTCTAGGCAACATATTGACGTTGATCTTCTCGCGTGGATCGGTCGTTCTGAGCCGGACTCCTACAATCGCTTCGAGCGCCAAGCCATTACTATCACATTACATGCCGTTGCGATATCACAGCATTTGTCAAAAATCCTCTACCTGAAAGGAGGAATATTAATGGGTATTGCTTACGGCAGTCCTCGGCAGACCGTCGACATTGATATTTCGGCAACGCAGGAATTGACCCCTACCTTGGAGACGCTTTGCAAAGTATAAGAAACAATATGTCAGATGCGGTATCGTCATATCAATTCGTTTGCTCTCTTTGCTCCGGTATCAGACCCCTGGGCACATAGCGAAGTGCAAGCGTTATCGCCAGACCGATCAGGAAGACGCGAGATTGCAGCGCTCTGCTTGCCATATCATCCGGGGCAGCCCAGTTAAACCACAAGGCTCCATAGTGCGCCACAAATTCGAAAATCAACAGCGTCAACGGCTCCGACATGGTCCACAGAATATAGATCGCCATCGCGCCGAAAATTGCGCCTAGATTGTTGCCGGCGCCTCCAACCAGCACCATGACCCAGATCAAAAATGTGTGTCTCAGCGGATGAAAACCCGCCGGATCGAAAATCCGCGCAAATGTGATCAATGCCGCACCGCCGATCCCGATCAGGGCAGAACCTAGGACGAATATCTCCAATCGCCGGAAGTTGACATCCTTGCCCATCGCGCCTGCAGAAATCTCATTATCACGAATTGCCCGCATCATCCGGCCCCATGGCGCATGGTATGCGCGCTGCATCAAAATGAAGATCACCGCGACAATGACCGCCATCAGGCACAGGTAGGCGGAACGGGCAAGAACGAACCCGATGTCATTCGGCGTAGGCACCGGCCATGACAGCGGCGAAACAGTCAGCGTGCCGCGGGTGAGCCAGTCCGCGTTCTTTAGGATCGCCTTGATAATTTCTGCAAAACCCAAAGTCGCAATCGCAAGGTAATCGCTTCGCAGCCCGAGGCAGGCCCTGCCTATCCCGTACGCCACGAAGCCGGCCACGACCCCGCCCGCAACCCAGCCCAAAAGCACCGGCATGCCGAAACCGCCGATAAATCCCGCCTCACCCTCGATCAGCTTCGCGACAGGCGCTACGGCGCTGTTGAAGATAAAGAATGCAAGTACCAGCGCAGTCAGGATGCTGGCAGTCTTGAACCGCTGGCTCAAGCCGAACCTGTGCATCTGGCTCAACGCCAGTATCGCAACGACAATCGCAATCACTTTGACGATAAGCATCCCAAGCGCCTGGGGCCCGTCGGAATTCCAAAATGTCTCGTTGACCGGGAAACTGAACAGCATCGTGATGAATGCGCCAACAGCAATAAATCCCATGATTCCGGCATTGAATACGCCGGCATATCCCCATTGGATCGTCAAGCCGATGGCCACAACTGCATGGCACGCGATTTCAACCAGCATGCGTATCGTGTAGGCTTGTCCGAAGCCGATAAATATCGCAATCACCGCTGCGACGGCAATGGCGAACAGAACAATTTCCCGACGATAGTGGCTCATCCGGAAAACCTACAGCACCTGCCCCCGGAATATTCCGGTCGGGCGCCAGATCAGCACTGCGATCAAAATGACAAATGGAACGACGATCTTGTATTCAGTCGGGACGAATGCGATCTTCGAAGGCAAATCGATCCAGTCCGGCAGCATAGGCGCAAATGGACGCAGCAGGATCGACCAGTTAAAAATCGCCAGCGATTCGGTAAACCCGACCAGCAGTCCGCCTGCGATGGCTCCATATGGTCTTCCGACTCCGCCGACAATCGCCGCGGCAAACATCGGCAGCAAAAGGTTGAAGCTCAAATCCGGCTTGAGGATAACGTCAAGCGACAGCAATACTCCGGCACAGGCTGCCAGCACGCCGGCAATGATCCAGGTGGCACTGACAACCTTGTCCGTATTGATTCCGGTAATCAGGGCCAGATTGGCGTTGTCGGACATGGCGCGCATCGCCTTTCCAAGCCGGGTGCGGGTGAGAAAGCGATGCAGGAAGAATATGCACACAGCCGTTGTGATGATCAGCAAAACTTGCGGCTCTGTAATGACCACATCCCGGGTCGCGGATTCGAACGGGAGCTGAATTCGGAAAATGTCTTTTTTCTCAACCCCGAAAAAGTGCCTTGGAGCGGTCCCGGCGAACAGCCTGACCAGCCCTTGAAGCATCAGCATGACGCCAATTGAAGCGACCAGCAGCAATATGGGACGGACATTTCGCTCGCGAAGCGGCCGGTAGAACATCCGGTCGATCGCAACCGACATAAGCGCGACGATAACTGCGGCAATCGGCAGCACGACGAAGCCGGTAGGCAATCCTACCGCAGGCCCGAGACCCGGCATCAACGATGCCAGTATCAGCGCCGCAAACGCACCCACTGTCATCATGTCTGCGTGAGCGAAATTGGCAAATCGCAGAATTCCAAAAACCAATGTGGCCCCGACTGCGCCGAGCGCATAGATGCAGCCGATCACAGCACCGTTTATGACGACCTTGTTGACAAAGAAAATCAGCTCGTTCACGGCAGCCGTCACCCGCCTAGAAAGCTCTTTGCGACCTGAGGATCGTTCAGCAGGTTCTGACCGGTATCGGTATACAGGTTTCGACCGCCGGACAGAATAAATCCGGTATCTGCGATCTCAAGCGCCCGCCTCGCGTTTTGCTCGACGACCAGTATTCCGACACCGGACTGCGCGATCGCAACGATGCGCTCGATAATTTCCTGAACATAGGCGGGAGAAAGGCCGACTGTGGGCTCATCCAGAAGCAGCAGTCTCGGCTCCACCATCAGGGCGCGTCCGATAGCGACCATTTGCCGCTGTCCGCCGGACAGCTTTCCGGCTTCATCGTTTCGCTTGTCCCGAAGCGGGGGGAACAGTTCGAATATTTGCTCGGTGATGCCGGAATAGTCATCGTCGCGAATGAACGCCCCCATGTCCAGATTCTCCTGAACCGTAAGCGAGGGAAAGATATTCATTTCCTGAGGCACGTAGCCGATGCCCATGCCCACCCGCTTGTCGGGAGGCGCAGATGTGATATCGCTGCCATCAAGCAAAACGCTTCCCTGATCAAGCTTGATCAGACCGAAAATACTTTTGAGCGCGGTAGACTTTCCGGCGCCATTGGGGCCGACTATGACGCCGATCCGTCCCGAATCGAGCGCAATGTCGATTCCGTTGAGTATGGGTTCTCCGCCATACCCGGAAACAATGTCCGTTGCCTGAATCAGCATCTCAGATCCGTCGGTCAGGCAACGCTTCGGCTGCCTCCTCCGAAATAGGCTTCGACTACCATCGGATCGTTCAGTACCTGTTCGGGAACTCCTTCGGTAACGACTTCGCCTTCAACCATGACCGAGACCTTGTCGCACAATCGGGAAATGAACTCCATGTTGTGCTCAATGATGAAGAACGTCTTGCCAAGCTCGGCGTTGAGCTTCTTGATGTTGTCCGCCAGGACATTCAGCAACGTTCTGTTGACTCCGGCGCCCAATTCATCGAGCAGCACGATCTTCGCATCGACCATCAGCGTCCTTCCAAGCTCAAGCAGCTTTTTCTGTCCGCCGGACAGATTGCCGGCCAATTCGCCTGCTACATGGGACAGTCCTATGAAATCGATTATTTCTATGGCTTTCTGACGACTTTCCGATTCCTGGAGACGATATGCCGAAGGACGGAACAGCGCATTCGTCAGATTTTCTCCGGCCTGTTTGCCGGGAACTACAAGCAGGTTGCTGACTACATCGAGATTTGAAAACTCATGGGGAATCTGGAAGGTGCGAAGCAGTCCGTGGGAGAACATCCGGTGCGCTGGAAGTCCGGTGACATCGGTTCCGTTCAAAGTCACTGATCCGGAATCCGGCTTGTAGACGCCGGCGACAATGTTGAACATTGTGGACTTGCCTGCCCCGTTGGGGCCGATCAGTCCGCAGATCGTGCCCGACTCTACCGCAAGACTGCAATCGCTGACCGCGCGAAACGCTCCGAAGTATTTTGAAACGCTGCTGACTTCCAGGATGTTGGGCATGGTTTCGCGAGGCTTGAATTCGATCGTTTGGCGCTATTCGAACTGCTTTTCGCGCCATCGAATCGCCGCAGTCAAACCTTCGCGCCTTTGTACATCGGCAAACTTGCGGTAGCTTTCGGTCTCAAGCGCTTCCATGATCGTTCCGGTTTCAATGCCGTATTGAACAGCCTCCTTGAATCCTGCTATTTCCGCTGCCCGGTTCAATGTCGCCTTGGTCAGTTGAAGCGCTTCAAGATCCACTGCCGCGACCCGCTGAGCGTAGCGCATTGTTTCGGCTTCAAGCGCATCGTCTGCGAAGACCTTGTTGACCAAGCCGATACGCAGCGCTTCGGGAGCATCGATCATGTCACCCGAATACAGCAGTTCGCGCGCCTGACGTATGCCGGTCAGCCAGGGCATGACATAGACAGGCGGCGTTGCGGAAAATCGAATCTCCGGCTCGCCGAATTTCGCCGTTTCCGACGCATACGTCATGCAGCACATCATGGAAAGCTCGCAGCTGCCCGCCAGGCAGTACCCGCGCACCATGGCAATAACCGGCTTGCTGCAATTCCACGGACCGAACTCGAACTCCTTGCAATCCATCAGCATCCGCCGAACGCCGAAGGCATTGCTTTCGCCGTACAGGTGGCGCCAATCCACAGTCAAATCGTATCCCGCGCCAAAGTGGTCGCCGACACCGCTCAGCACGATCACCCGGACCGAGTCGTCCGCATCGGCATCCCTGAACGCAGTCGAAAGCTGCTCCATCAATTCCGGAGAAATCGAATTTCGTTTTTTCGGCCGGTTGACTCGAAAGTGCGCGACCCTGCCGTCGCGCTCGACAATCAGAACCTCAGACATTTCGCCCCCTTGGCATCAATTCAGCTTGTTCAGCAAGTCATCAATCAGTTGTTCGCAGCGCAAAATCTGACTCACGTCAATGAATTCGTCCGGACGATGGGCCTGGTCGATGTGTCCCGGGCCGCAAACCACTGACGGAATCCCGATTTGCTCAAACAGTCCGGCCTCGGTACCGAAGCTGACGCAATGCGTGTCTGCAGTCCCGGTCAGCTCCAGCGCCAGATCAATGAGATCATTGTCGCTGGTCGCCAAATGGGGGAACTGTGATATTTCGCGCCACTCGACACGGCAATTCGGGTCGACTGCCCGCATTTCCGGCAATATCTGAGACTCGATGAACTCCTGCAGTCCTTCCCACACCTTATCGGCGTCGTCAGTGGGCAGATTGCGGACTTCGGCTTCGAATTCGCACAGCTTCGGCACGATGTTCAACGCCACGCCGCCTAGAATCTTTCCGGTGTGCACCGTGGTGTAGGGCGGATCGAATCCGTCATCGTGCGGGCCGTTTTCGCGGCGGTTGCGGGCTTCCCTTTTGAGCCATGCGATCATTTCGGCCGCTGCTTCGACTGCGTTGGCTCCGCGGTGGGTGAGTCCGGAGTGGCTTTCCAGTCCGTGAATCGTGCAGCGCCGTGATTTCTTGCCTTTGTGGGCGCGCACCACCTTAAGCCCCGTCGGCTCGCCAATCAGGCAAGAGCGCGGCTTGACCGGACGCTGCTGCAATTCTGCGAGCAGGGTGCGGACTCCGATGCACCCGATTTCCTCGTCGTAGGAAAACGCGAAGTGAATCGGCGTCTCAAGATTCGCATCGATCATTTTGCGCGCCTTGGCCAGGCACACCGCAATAAAGCTCTTCATGTCCGAAGTCCCGCGACCGTAAAGCCGTCCATCCGACTCGCTCAGCGAATACGGATCGGTCGACCAGTTCTGGCCGTCAACCGGAACCACATCGGTATGGCCGGACAGCAGCAGTCCGCCGCGGTCGCTGGCACCTACGGTGGCGTACAGGTTGGCCTTTCGCCGGTCGGCATCGTAGACGAGTTCGGACTTGATTCCGAGTTCCTCCAGATAGCCCCGGATGAATTCGATCAGTTCCAGATTCGAGTTCCGGCTGGTCGTGTCGAACCCGATCAGGCGCTCAACGAGATCAAGGCTCTCGGGCTGCTGCACGTACGTCATATTGCATCTCCTATGCGGTTGTATCCATCTGCCCGGGTCGCGGAAGACCTCGGGTCAAGGCGGCAAACATAATTTTCAAGCCTAGATTCCATCTTGAAAGCGAGTTCGACAGAACTACGACCATCTTGACGCTTTTTCGCGAAATCTTCACATCCTGGCCGCTGCTGTACGACGGCTGCCTATGGATGCGCTGCAATGTCAAGGCGCCCATTGCCAGTGACCACAGGCAAAATCGGCGTATGCCGGTCTCGTGACGCGGAATCAGCAGGATATAGCGCAGCGATCTTGTCAGATGATAAATCGCGACTCCGATCAATTCGCTCAGACACCTGAAAAATCTCGGGTCGTTCTGTCCGGGACCGAGCGATTCAAGATCGAGCCCCGAAGCGCGGAAGACGTCGCGCGGTAGCCAGCACACGCCTCGCTTGCGGTCGTCCCACATGTCTTTGAGAATATTGATCATCTGCAGACACTGGCCGAATGATGTCGAGAGCCGGACTAATTCTTCTCGGTGCTCGTCAATTTTCCCGGAGTGCTCGCAGAAAAGTTCGGTGAGCATTTCCCCGACGACACCGGCGACGACATAGCAGTAGCGGTCAAGGTGATCCAGATCGTTTAGGCCCTGCAAGCTCGCCTTGCGTTGAAACTGAAGCATGCCTGCAGACATAATCTTAATGCAGCGCGTGACCGATTTTCGCTGCGCATGGCCAAGGCTGCGGGTCACTCTGATTACGCTGGCCATGTTGGCGATCAGATCGCGCTCGCAGTCGGTGACTTGCGGCGAAAGCGCTGCGCCAAGTTCCCGGACCAGGCTGCCGGGGTCCTCTTCGGTTTCCACGATTCGAACGAAACGTTCATAGTAGGCGTCTTTCTGAGCTTCCGACAGCGTAGGCTCGTCTTCGATAGTGTCTGCGATTCGGCAAAGAAGATAGGCATTGCCGACCGAAATTCTAAGGGCATCCGGCAATTGGGGAATCGTCAGGGCAAACGAACGGGATACTCCGTCGAGAATTTGCGTCTGATACTCAAGATCCTTCGATCTTTGGAGAGCGCTATCGGTCGTCATTTCCACAAATGATTATTCCGGGAATCGATTTCGGCATGAATTGGCGGCAATTACGGCGCATACAGGGGAAATTGATTGTCAGTAAGTCCTTCGACACTCATTTTAACTGCAAAATATCGACCTGCCGCAGTACATGGGGGGAATTAGAAGGTGACGGCGAAGCGTTTTCTACAGCCACGCTGAGCTTCTGTATCAGTTGATGACACAGGATTTGCAATATTTTGGTCAACGCTGACATTCATCATATGACGCTTCACCAAGCCGTTGTCTGAAAAGAACGCATACGAAAACAACGTTCGACGAGGTAGCCAACACTTCCGTTGCGACCACGCTAAGCAAATTCAATACAATGGCTTAGCCAGTATCACAGAAAGCCGTTCCGGCGGCAACAGGCGAATATTGCGACTGCTGGTATAAAATGTGGCGACTTGCGGTGCAATATCCAGCAGAATTCGGATCGGTCATATCAATCAGAGCATACCACGCCCATCTCGTCGCCCAACAGCACAAGAGTCTCAACATTCTTGATGTTGTTGATGCTGCCAATTTCATTTGCCGCAATATGACGATTAAACCCGATCAATTCCTCAAACATAGAGCAGCCTGATGCAGACAGACAAGAACACCGTCGTCAATGCGATGCTGATCACAGCATCGGTTGTTGTCATCATTGCCGGAATGAAGGTCGCATCCCCTATTCTGGTGCCGGTTCTGCTCTCGCTTTTTGTTGCAACCATAAGCGCGCCGCCGCTTTTATGGCTTACGCGCAAGGGATTGCCCACGTTCCTGGCTTTGCTGATCGTGATCGGCGTCATCACCGGTGTCGGCATGCTGCTGGTGTCCCTTGTCAGCGCGTCGCTGTCGGACTTTCAGAGTCAGTTGCCGCTTTATGAAGAGCGTCTGCAGGAAACCTATGCCAATGTATTGCAGCTTATCAGCAGTTTTGGCTTCGTCGTAGACGTATCCGACGTCACAAAGGTGCTCGATCCGAAATCGCTCGCTGCGGCCGTAGGCAAAGCAGCTAACGAACTTGGCGGCATCATTGCAAATGCGCTGCTTATCTTTCTCATCGTCGTATTCATCTTGTTTGAAATATCGACGCTTCGCGGCAAGATCGAGGCCATCTTAAACCGCTCTCCCGACGCCATCGGAAGACTGGGAGACCTAAAGCGCAATGTGCAGCGGTACCTTGCAATCAAGACGGCAACAAGCATAGCGACCGGCATTCTGGTGTGGGCTACACTCAAGATTATCGGTGTCGACTTTGCAATTCTCTTTGCATTGCTTGCGTTCATGCTGAACTACGTACCGAACATCGGATCAATCATCGCCGCCATTCCCGCGGTGCTGCTCGCATTGCTTCAGCTTGGTCCCGTCGATGCCGTCTGGACCGGCATCGCCTACGCAGCAATCAATCTGAGTCTCGGATCAATCATCGAGCCGCGCATCGCCGGACGCCACCTCGGCCTTTCGCCGCTGGTGGTGTTTCTGTCATTGCTGTTCTGGGGATGGGTTCTCGGCCCTGTCGGCATGTTCCTTTCGGTGCCCCTGACCATGATCGCGCGGCTTTTCGCAGAAACCAACGAAGACACCCGCTGGGTTGCGATCCTGATGAGCGACCGCGTCAGCGAGGATTGAGCCTTCGCTCTCAAAAGTACAGCAAATGACCCACAGTTTGAAGCCGCCGGTTGCGCAACGCATCGCACACAGGCTCAATGCGCACAACGATGAGCGAGTCGATCACTACTTCTGGCTCAATGACCGCGACAACCCGGACGCGATGGCCTATCTTGAAGCTGAGAACCGGTATTTCGACGAGGTAATGGCAGACTCTCAGGATTTGCAAGGCAAGCTGTACGAAGAAATGACCGGCAGAATCCCCAAATCCGACACATCGGCTCCGGTTCGCGATGGCGACTGGGAGTACTTCTACACGCAGAAGGAAGGCGAAGACTACCAGGCCCACTACCGCAGACAATCTGGGACTGGCAATCAGGGAAAGCTCCTGCTCGATGAAAATGCGCTGGCGCAAGGGCATCAGTTTTTTCGTCTTGGCTCGCTGCAGCACAGCCCATGCCATCGATTTGTCGGATATGCCGTAGACACAACCGGCAATGAGGAATACGACCTATTCATTTTGGATATCGAAAGCGGCGATCTTCTGCCCGACACGCTAAGGCAGGTGTCCAGCAATTTTGAGTGGAGCCACGATTCGGCAAAGCTGTACTACACTCGCCTCAATGCCGTTCACCGGCCCTATCAGCTGTGCGAGCATGTGATAGGCACGGATTCAAGCAAGAGCGACAGCATCATTTTCGAAGAGCCCGACGACGCGTTCTATGTCTACATATCCACGACGTGCAGCCGTCGGTACATGTCAATCGACCTGCACAGCAACAACACAAGCGAAGTTCATCTTTTTAGATCAGACGAGGACCAGCCTAGTCCGCGCCTGATCTTCCCCCGCAAGGCCGAGGTGGAATACGAAGTCGAGGACTACGGCGATTCGCTGTATGTCCTGACCAATGATGATGCCCTGAACTTCCGGCTCATGAAGACTTCGGCACAGCATCCGGATTCCTCCACCTGGGAGACCGTCATCAGGCATCGCGAAGACACGACGTTGAACCACATCGCCGTATTCAAGGGACACATCGCGATTTCAGCACGCCGCCAGGGCGTTCCGGAAGTTCAAGTATTGGAGCTTGAATCGGGCACAGCCTACACGGTCGCGCATCCGGACAATGTGCAGGAACTCTATATCGGCGCCAACCTTGAATTTGACACCGAGATTTGCCGGTTGCGGGGCAATGCGTTGAACCTGCCGCTTTCGCACTACGATTTCAATATGCGCACCCAGTGCTGCGACCACGTCAAAACCAAGCCGGTTCGAGGCGGCTTTGATCCGAATGAATATGTCACCGAGCAGCACTTCGCCACATCCGCCGACGGCCGCAAGGTGCCGCTGTATTTGATGTATGCCAAGAGCGTCGATCGCACCAAGCCGATGCCGGTTGTCCTGAACGGCTACGGCTCCTACGGCAGCAGCTATCCGCTGTACTTTTCGTCCGGCCGACTGTCGCTGCTTGACCGGGGAATAGGCTTTGCGATTGCGCATTTG
Source organism: Arenicellales bacterium (assembly GCA_965214615.1). Lineage (GTDB taxonomy): Bacteria > Pseudomonadota > Gammaproteobacteria > Arenicellales > JAJDZL01 > CBDAUN01. Next base: position 461,740 of record OZ243952.1, on the reverse strand, counting down.
CGCGGCGGCGGCGAACTTGGCAAGGGGTGGTATCACGACGGCAAGCTTAAGAAGAAGAAAAACACGTTCAACGATTTTGATGCCTGCGCAAGCTATCTGCTGGACCACCGCATCAGCGCACCGGACAGGCTGGCTATTTCGGGCGGAAGCGCCGGAGGGCTAGTGGTCGGAAACTTTTTGAATTCGCGTCCACAAGACTGCAAGGCGGCGATTGCGCATGTTCCGTTTGTCGACATAGTCACTACCATACTCGACGACTCGCTGCCCCTATCCGTGATAGAGCGCGACGAGTGGGGCGACCCGAACGACAAGGCGACCTACGACTACATGAAATCATATTCTCCGTATGACAATACGAAGCCGGCGGAATATCCTGCCATGTTCATTACTGCAGGGCTGAACGACACCCGAGTGGGCTATTGGGAGCCTGCAAAATGGGCGGCAAAAATTCGCCACTTGAAGCGTGATAGCAATGTGCTGGTTCTAAAGACGGAGATGCATGCAGGACACGGCGGAAAATCCGGACGCTACGGGGCTTTGCACGATCTTTCGCAGGAATATGCATTCATTATTGTGCAGTTGACAGGAAGCGGTGCCGGCTCGGATACTGGAGGGAAAAGCAATAGCGGTTGACCCTTCCTCGGCATCGATTTATTCAGACAATTTTCGAAATCCGCTATGAACAAGAAACTTCCATGTTTCGTCCAATTGTTCAATATCAGGAGAGAATACGACATGACGGTCTCATCCTCGATGTGCCTCATTGGGCGATTGCCGATTGTGAGTCATTCAAACAGGTCTGAAGAAAAATAGGATGCTGCTACTATGAGAACAATCTTGAAACGGCGGCATCTCTACGAATTCGCGGGCACTATTTGATTCGATTCCACCTATATTTCTGTCAATGCACTGCCAATCATTTACACAATCGATCGCTCTGCCGCTCTTCGGAGAATGAATAAGATCTATCTCCAGTCAATCAGGAATCTGTCATAATCGTTTGGAACCTTTCTTGCTGTTCCATGATCCACTGCATTACTTCAGACCGGTAGCGCTCACTTTCACGTATCCAATTTCTTTGCACCGCAATCGTCGCTCCCATATTGCTATTGCCGATCAAGTTATCGCCGAGTTGCTGATCACTCATTAGTTTTTCAAATTTCAGCGAGTAAGAACACCTTCGTTCTTATCCTGCATCGGTTAGCTTACTCTCGCCATTCTAGTTGGGAAAGAGCGTCCAAGTCATTTGGTCCATTTCTTAAGCATACGAATCGATCGAATCAAATCCCTGCCCTCGGCATCAAGAGTGTTCGGATTCCTACCTTTGTGAAACAAGATATTCCTCACAGCATATGGCAATGGATAACTGTTTAACTTACCTCGCTCGTGATATTCTTTCAAACCTGTATCGTCGTCGCCCAATAGTTCGAACATTTTCTCTTTCGCTTTTGTGCCATTTGATACTTGATATTTTTCCTCAAATTTGCCGTAAAGCAAGCAAAATTCTCCGACTCCGTATTCGAATAATCCTTTTCCACAGATAACATTATTCAATGCTGACAAAAGTGCCGGTTCAACACAATCCCATAGAAGTGAAACATCTGTAATAAGGTTTCTCGCACTATTTACAATCTTGTGCTTTCCGATTCTCTGATCATCGCGCTCAATAATTACAGCACTCAGTTGCCCCGATGAACCGGACTCAGCTATAAGCGGACTCAGAATTTGAACATCAAAATCCCCATGATTGTCAAGAGAAAGGTCACAGTCGTCTTCCAAGAATTGTCTTCTTTGCTCCTTCCATGACTCCAGTGAGAGAACTCGAACTTTAAGAGTTCCATTTCCTGTGCCGCGTATGCTCATTTCATTACCAATGTCCGGTTAAGAATATAAATTTTTATCTATTTGATATGTAATCAATATTTCCTTGATTTAAGGTGCTGGAGACTTCAGCGAGAGCACCCACTTTCCGATGTCACCAACACCAAAAAGTCACAAATCGCAGATTTGGTTCGGCATTTCAGTCAACGTGTTGTGTGGCGAATCAAAGCAATCAAATTCCAGCTTACTCATAGCAAGTCAATGGCACCGATTCGATAATTCAAGCTCAATTTGGTTCGAACGCAAACGAACGGATACTGTATAAATTGGATTACATCAAAAACTATGATGCTGTATTATATAGGATACAGTGATAGAAATCTTAAAAACTGATTCATTCGATAAATGGTTCCGGAATTTGCGTGACAAGCGAGCAAAAGGCCGAATTAATATTCGAATAGATCGTATGAAACTGGGTAATCTAGGAGATGTTCGACCTGTCGGTGGAGGAGTATCTGAAATTCGTATAGATTACGGACCAGGTTACAGGGTGTATTTTGTTTTCGTTCGCACAGAACATGCAATACTCCTTATCGGGGGGAGCAAGAAGACTCAGAGGCAAGACATCAAAAAGGCAAAGAACTTAGCGCAATCCATTGTAGAAGGTGGGCGATATGAACAAACCTAAACAGCATCAAGTCGTTCCAGACGCTGTAAGAGTCACACGGTGGGACACCGCTGATTATTTGGAGGATCTTGACGATATAGTTTACTATCTGGAAGCGGCATTTGACGATAGCGACCCGCACCTCATCACAGAAGCTCTCGGGAATGTCGCTAGAGCTAAAGGGATGACTGCAATCGCGGCTGAAACCGGATTGGGACGAGAAAGTCTGTATAAAGCGCTCTCTTCGTCGGGGAATCCTAAACTCACCACCATAATTGGTGTTTTGCGGGCTATTGGAATTCGATTGCAGCCAACCGCATTAATTAGCAGTAGTCAGAAGAATCATGGACCGGTTTCAGGCTCGGCAAATGGTTTGATTCGGCAGTCACGATCAGACTCTACATCAATCGTTACCTACAATGTGACGATAGAACGCTAATGCACCATTGGTACCAAAGCGCCTTATCGCGATTTCCGGACGATCTCCCTAGTCCGATATGTAAGCAAGCACTGCTAGCTAAAAAATGATGGAATCGTCGTGGTCGAATTTATACAAATACGAATACTACCCTCGTCGTTTCGCCGGCGAGCCGCAGGGTCTCAGGGAGAGATTTCTTGGGACCTTTTGCTTTTTTGGGAGAATAAGATGCGTACTGCCATTTGATTACCTGGCCGCATTGATCCCTGCCTGCCGCCCGAATACGGCACCCGACATAAGTCCGGTACCGCCGGGATAGTTGAAATAAAACAGACCACCCACCAATTCCCCGGCGGCGTAGAGACCGGAAATAAGGTCTTGATCGTCACTGACAACCTGGCTCGTTTGCGGGTCAATGCGAATCCCGCCAAATGTAAACGTAATCCCGCAAGTCACGTGATAGGCCTCAAACGGACCCTCCGATAAAGTGTTGGCCCAATTCGATTTCGGCACATCGAGTCCGCCGGTGCCGCGTCCATCCAGAATATTGGGATTGAACGGGATATCTGTTTGAACCGAATCGTTGTAGCGGCCTACTTCGGCCAGAAACCCGTTCCGGTCAACACCCTCCATCTTCTCTGCAAGCTGCTCAAGCGTGGGCGCAGACACTTTCGATACCCCTTTTAGCCGGTATTCATCGCGCAAAAGATGCATCACCTTCCGGTCAAATACCTGCCAGGCAAATTGATCCGGCTGCTCCAATATTGCACGGCCGTACTTGGCATACGTATAGTTTCGGAAATCCGCTCCTTCATCGACGAACCGCCGGCCATGGGCGTTGACCAGTATTCCAAAGGGATAGGAATGCTTCTGAAAACCGTCCCCGACACTCAAATCGCCAAACTCCGGAGCATTGTAGTCCCAGCCCACTGCATGGCACCCGGACCAGTTTCCGAAAGACGAAGCCCCCGCCTCCATAGCCATGCGAATGCCGTCTCCGGTATTGAATGCAGTGCCTCGAACCTTGGCCATCTCCCAGCCGGGTCCCAGATAGCGGGTGCGCCACTGCGCATTGGATTCGAATCCGCCGCACGCCAGAACCACGGACTTGCAAGTGATGTCGTGCACTTGTCCCCCTGCCCGAACACGAACGCCGGTCACTTTGCTTCCGTCGACAATCAGCTCTCGAACCCGGACGCCGTAGCGGATCTCGATTCCCGCCTGTACAGCCAATTCGGTGTGACGACTCACCAATCCCGGGCCGCCGCCCAGCGTTTCCAGTGTCAGACCTCCCCAGAACTTGAACCGCCCGTCCACCTTAAATGCCTGGCGACCGTAAATCGGCAGAAAGCGTATTCCGCGTTCGGACATCCATTTCATGGTGTCAAAGGAATTTGTCACCAGCTGCTCGCATAATTGCGGATCAGTGCGGTACCGGGTGATGCGAAACATATCGTCAAAAAATTGATTCGTATCGTAGGACCCGAAATCAGTGATCCGCATTTGCTCCTCGCCCAGATCAGGACACAAGGCGCGTATATCCTTCGCCCCATCGTAGGCAAACCGCATGGCGCCTGCGGTAAATCGGCTGTTGCCACCATTCAGTTCCTGCGGCGCCCGTTCAAGCATCAAAACAGATGCCCCGCATTCGCGAGCCGCCAAAGCAGCGCAAAATGCAGCGTTTCCCGCTCCTGCGACAATCACATCCCAGTCACTCATTGCGATGCTCCTGATTGCGGTGTGAATAAATCTTTGCGCAACGTACTCAGGTTGGCGGGATCGATCTTGACGTGAATGACCGACGGCGCACGAATTGCCAGCGCCTGATTAAGCGCCGCAGACACTTCGCCCGGCTTCTCCGCCCGGAAACCTTCGGCACCGCAAATTCGAGCAAACTCGTCATAGGGCGGGTTGTCAATATCAGCCCCAATCAGGCGCTCGCCGAAAAACTCTTTCTGATACGCCTTTTCCGCACCCCAGGCACCGTTGTCGAGCACGATTGCAATGACGGGCAGATTGTGACGCACCGCCGTCATCAATTCCGCCATCGTGTATCCGAATCCGCCATCGCCCATGATGGAAATCACGGGCCTCGAAGGCGCAGCCGCCTTGGCGCCGAGCGCTGCGGCATAGCCGAACCCGACCAGGCCAAAATCCAATGGCGTGATCAAGGCCGGCGACTGATAGTGCGCCAGCCTGTCTGCAGCCCGAAGACAGGCGTTGCCGGTATCGAGCGTTACAACCGCATCTTCGGGCAGCGCCTCCCGTATCTCTCCCAGAGCGCGATTTGGACTCAGCGGCTCATCCAAATCTGACGCTTCGGTGTCGCGCTGTGCGCGTAGCCGCGCCATGTCCGCCTTAAATGACTCAACCCAGTTCGCCCAGGCTGATCGATCAACTCCGTCCAACAATTTCAGAATCGCCTCGACACTCTCTCTGGCATCGCCCTGGATGCCCAGCTCAACCGGAAAGTAGCGTCCAATCGCACTTGCCTCGATATCAATTTGAATGATCCTTGCAGTTTCGCAAATGTATTCGCGGCTGTGAAATGTCGAATTGAAGCCAAGGCGTGTGCCAATCGCCAAAATCATATCGGCCTCCCGCGTCATCCGGCTCGCGACACGGTTGCCGCGCGGCCCGCATTGGCCGGCAAATAGCGGGTGTCCGTAAGGCATCACATCCGCATGCCCCGTCGACGCGACTACCGGAATACTGAGCCGTTCACTGAGCTCCAGCAACGATTGCGTACCGGCCGACCATTTCAATCCGCCGCCGGCGATGATCACAGGCCGAGCTGCCGAACCGAGGCAGCGAATCACCGCTTCGGCATCCGCTTGCGACGCACCGCCCAGGTGCGGCACGCTCAGTGCGCCAAGATCCGGCTCGGCGACGCGCGCGGCAAACACATCGCGCGGCACGTGCAGCACGACCGGGCCGCGGCGTCCGCTCATCGCAAGGCGCATCGCGTCCATCGCCATGGCAGGCAGGCGTTCGGCATCGGTCACCAGCATGGAGCGTTTGCAGATGGGCTGAAACAAGGCGACCTGATCCACCTCCTGAAATGTATCCTTGCCCAAATCAGCACGGCTGATCGCACCCGCGATAACGACCAAGGGCGAATACGCCAGATGGGCTTCGGCGACAGCGGTCACCAGATTCGTGACGCCGGGACCGGCCTGGGCTCCGAGCACGATGCCCGGCCCGCCGCTGATCCTGGCGTATGCGTCCGCCATATGGCCGGCCGCCCTCTCGTCGCGGGCACCTATGTACGCGATGCCGCCGCGCTGGTGCAAGGCGTCATAAAGCTCCAGCATGGAACCCCCGAGCAATCCGAAAACGGTCTTTACGCCTGCATCGTGGAGCACGCGATGAACAGCATCGCCGCCCGTAACTGTGGGAACATTCATCTAAATTCGGCTACCTGCAATAAATCCTTCATATATCGCCTCTTCGGCGGTCCGGGGAGTGACGCAGTCCCCGACAGACACGACAGACACGCCATCCTGGCCGACCTCGTCAAGGCCGATGCTCACTGCCCGGTGCCCCATCGATAGCACTACCGTATCAATATCTTCAATCACAATCGCGTCCTGAGTCAACGTATCCTGGAAAAAGACCGTATGCCCGTCCACACCGAAAAGGCGTGCATGGGTCCGTATCGTAACACCGAGCTTGTGCAATCTGCCCACATAGTGATTTCGCGTATACAGCTGCACCGATTCGCCGGCCATCGCAGCATTGGTGCAAAGAGTGACTGCCGACCCCGATAGCGCCAGTCGTTCAGAAATGCCGATGCCGACCCAGTCGGCACGCCAATCGGCAACAACAACTTTTGCGCCGACTTCCGCCTCGCCGTTCAGCACCTGCCATGCGGTCACCACGTGATCATCGTCGCGGCCTTCAAACTCCGGCACATAGGGAATGGCGCCGGTTGCAAGTATCACGGCATCTGCGCAAAGCGAAGACAGGTCATCCGCTTTGATTGCGGTTCCTGTCTGCACCGTCACGCCGCTTCGCTCGATTTCGCGCTCCATATTGGTCACCAGCCCTCCGAACTCCTCGCGGCCAGGCAGCCTCTGGCCGAGCAGCGCCTGGCCTCCGAGGCGGGGGCCGGATTCGTACAAGGTAACACTGTGCCCCCTGCCAGCCGCCGTGATTGCAGCTTTCATGCCGCCTGGCCCGCCCCCGACAACCGCCACCGTCCTGGGCCGGCTTGTCGGGGACGCCTTGGCGAAAACAGTCTCGCGACCGGATACCGGATTCTGTATGCACGAAATTCCCAGCCCCTTGTGCGCCCGGCCGATGCAGGACTGATTGCAGGCGATGCACGCACGGATGTCGTCAAGCCGTCCCTGCGCAGCCTTATTCGGTAACTCGGGGTCGGCGATCAGCGCACGGGTCATCCCGCACAAGTCCGCCTGGCCGCCGGCAATGATCGCTTCGGCAATTTGCGGCTGATTGATGCGTCCGGCGCCAATTACCGGCTTTTGCGTGATGCGGCGAATATTTTCCGAATGCCGGGCGATGAATGCGCTGTCCACCCCCATTGGCGGAACCACATGCACAGATCCGATGAGCGATGCCGAGGTTCCTGCGACAACACTGAAATAATCCAGATCGTCCGACAGCGACACGCAAATGCTAGACACCAATTCGCTGCCGAGTCCCTGCTCGTCAATCTCGTCCGCTGAAATTCGAAGGCCCACAGCAAGACCGGGCGCTGCGGCTCGGACTGCGAAAATCGTATCGCGTACAAACCTCAGCCGCTTTTCATAGCTGCCGCCATAGTCGTCATCGCGCAAATTGACCGAAGGGTTGAGAAACTGGGCCGGAAGGTAGCCGTGGCTCGCGACAATCTCTACGCCGTCGAATCCTGCCTGTGCAAGACACCTGGCCGCATAGGCATAGCCGTCTACGACTTCGCCGATCAGACCGGCCGACATCGGCCGCGGCATAATGTGGAAGCGCTCATTTGGAACCGAAGATGGCGCATAGGCGTGCGAAATCATTCCGCTCGCCGATTCGCGCGCCTCGCGGCCCGGATGAAACAGCTGGCCGAATAGCACAGTCCCGTGGGCATGCACCCTGTCGGCGAGCTTCCGGTAATGCGGCACGCAGCTGGTATCGAGCGCCATAAGCAGATGTGAGGAAAAAACGGCCGTGCAATGCACAGCGACAATCTCCGTCACAATCAGCCCTGCACCGCCTCTGGCACGCGCCTCGTGATAGGCAATCAGCTCTTCGCTAGGATGCCTGTGGGCAAGGTACGTATGATGCCCGGTTGAGACAATTCGATTCGGCACCTGGACCGGACCGATGCGACACGGCGAAAATAGGTTTGGAAAATTTGAGCCGGACATGGATCAGGCGACGGCGCTACCACTCGATTCGCGCTGTCACTGACTTTGCCGCCGTGTAGTTGGCTATGGCAGCGAGTCCCTTCTCCCTGCCGATGCCGCTTTCCTTCACCCCGCCGAAAGGCACCGTATCCCCCGCCGAGTGATACTCGTTGATAAAGACCTGTCCCGCTGCAATGTCACGCGACAGGCGAAGCGCATCGGAGATATTCCGGGTATAGACCGCTGCCGCCAGGCCGTAGCGCGTGGCATTTGCAACCGAAAGAGCCTGTTCAATACCGACAACCGGCTGGACGCAAAGCACCGGGCCGAATATTTCGGTTTGTGCAAGGCTGTGATCGACGGGCACATCCCGCACGATCGTCGGTTCATAGTAGAAGCCGTTTTCGCAGCCGGGCACACGGGCCCGGCTGCCGCCGACGACTATCGCCAGGCCGTCGCTTCGGGCTTCGTCAACGAGGCGTTCGACACGGTCTCTTTGCTGCGCCGATATCAGAGGGCCCATTTGCGGGTCGTCGACGGCCGCACCGACCGCAATGGATTGGGCGCCGTCAATAAGTCGCTCAAGCACTTCGTCGTGAACGGACCGATCGATGACCAGCCTTGTACCGGCAGAGCAAATTTGACCGGCATTGGTGCGCATTTCCTTCAGAGTGTCGGCTACAGCACGCTCTAGGTCTGCATCAGCCAGAACGACAATCGGAGACTTGCCGCCCAGTTCCAGCGTGACAGCAGCCACATGATCGGCTGCTGCGCGCATCACTGCCTTGCCCGTCGATACCGAGCCGGTAAAGGTAATGTGGTCAACCAGCCGGTGAGCCGCCAAAGCAGCGCCGGCGGTGCCGCCAAGACCGGTTATCGCATTGCATACGCCAGCCGGCAGGCCGGCATCGAGCATCACCTCGACAAGCGCCATGGTCGAAAGACAAGCCTGCTCGGCCGGCTTGATCACCGCAGTATTGCCGCATGCAAGGGCCGGTGCCAGCCCTCTCGCCGCCGCTGTCAGCGGTGCGTTCCACGGCGCAATGTGGGCGGTAACCCCGACCGGCTCCAATTGGGTGAAGCTGAGTCTTTTTCGCCCGCGCGCAATCGTCTCGCCGTGCAGCTTGTCGCAAAGCGCTCCGAAGTATTCGAAGTAGCTTGCTGCGCGTTGCACGCTTCGTCTCGCACCCGAAACCGGCTTGCCGGAATCGAGGCACTCAAGCATCGCGAGCGCATCGGAATTTTCGCGAATTCGCCCGGCAATAGAGAACAGGCACTGTTCGCGTTCCTTGGGCTCCATGTCTCTCCACGGTCCTTCAAGGGCGGCCTTTGCACAGACAGCAGCATCATCGACATCGGCTGCAGTACCCGAAGGCGCCGAGCCGAGAGACTCTCCAGTTGACGGATTGATTGCTTCAAACAGCGCGCCATCGCTCGCCGGCCGGCGCTGCCCGCCAATCACAAGCGATGGATTCAGCAGGTGGGGCGCAAGTGTCTGCACGCTACCGTCCGCCGGAAGTGCCGCCGGATTTCAGCGGCGGAAGCAGGATATTGAAGCGACTGCGCAAATCAGCGTCAAGGCCTCCGGCGAGGTAGTTGGGAGTGTGCGAAGAAAGGATCTCGCGAACCTGCTCCCTCGCCCTTTGCAGCATGTCCTGAGCCCCATCGGACTCCCAGGCGTCCGGCGTCTGGCGATCCGCCACCTTCGGGTAGACGTAGTCGGACTTCATCCGTTCAAGCGTCTGCGCGTGGCCAAGATAATGTCCTTCGCCTTCGACCACCTCGCGTATGGCATCGGTCGAGATTGTTTCGGGGCTGACCTCGACCCCGTGAATGCTGCGCAGGACGCCGCCTAGCATGTCGTTATCAATCACAAAGCTCTCCAGGGAACTGCCCAGCATGCTCGCCAACGTGCCGCAGGCGTGGGAGATCATGTTGCATCCTGCATGCGCCGCAAGCGTCACCGAAAGGTTCTTCTCATAGCCCGCCTGCGCATCGTGCACCTTCGAATCCGAATAGCCGGCGATGCATGCGACCGGCAATCCGTAGTGGCGCCCCATTTGCGCGGCAGCCGCCATCACCACCGCCTGCTCGCCTCCGCCTCCGCACATCGCGCCGCTTCGCAAATCCGAAACCAGCGGCTTGGGGGCAAAGATGATAATGGCGTCCGGATTAACCAGCCAGGCAAAAACAACACCTGCCAAGGACTCCGCCACCGCCTGAACGATGGATCCTGCCAGCGTCACCGGGCTCGTCGCGCCCATCTGCCCGGCTGAAATCAGCTGCACCGGAAGACCGTATCGTACAGCCTGGTCAACCACTTCGCACGACTCTGTGGCAAAGCGCATAGGAGGCACGACATGCGTTGCCATTACCGTAAGAAATGGCCGCCTGCGGAAATGGCTTTCGCTGCCAGAAACCGCATAGCAAACTTCTGCGATCGTCTTGACATGCTCGGGCATGGTAACGCTCATGCAGATGTGCTTGGAGGTTCCCGCCAGGCACGCATAAAGCGTATTGATATCGAGGTCGAACGGTGTAGGCGCATCGGTTCCGACGACCGGGCGGCTGAAGAAATGGATGTGCTCTTGCAAATCCACGATCCGCGCCATGTCGTACAGGTCGCGAACCGTGGTCTCGCGATAGCTGCACGTGCTCATATCGTAAATTCTTGGGGCCGCTCCGCCGGTGCCGACATGGACCCGCATTCCAGAAAGATCTAGGCGGTATCCGCGCCTTCGCGACCACAGAACCGGATCGCGGCGGATGCCCGCAATAGCCTCGCCGACAAGCTCGCGCGGGAACAGCAACCTGCCATGGTCCGTATAGGAGCCTCCATGCGCGGTCACCGTGTCAATCATGCATTGCGGCGCGCCGGAAAGCCCCAGAGTTTCCAGCAAATCGAGAACAGCGAGATGAATGTCGCTGACATTTCCATCAGTCAGCGGCTCATACCTGCCGCCGATTGCACCCATCCATTTGGAGTCCGCAGACAGATCCTGCGCTGTTTCCTCCCTCTTGCGGGCAATTCGGCCGCGCCGCACCGTCTGATTCGCGTGAGTATTCGCCGATCGCATATCCAAGCCATTTGGTCCTAGGACGTACTTTGCCATAAACGGCGAAATTTATCTTAACCCAATTTCCAACGGTTTGTGTCAGATATGGAACTTGTAGCAAAAAAGGACCGGATGCCTGACCCAATCATGGCAACCGCAGCGATTCCATGCTATCGCTTTCCCGAAAGTATATGGCACATATATTATTTATGTTTTATTTCTTGCGTATAATTCAGAAATTAGTGCTAATACTTACTATTTTATTAGTATTTTTTGTTGCATTGAGATATTGAAGGGAATCAAAATGGCTACAACACGGCGTGAATTCATTGGTGCAACAACGGCGCTTGCTGCGATCTCGTCCACTCTTGCCGGGTGTGTCGCACCGAAAGCTGCACACTATGGAAATCGATCTTCGTACGCAACGCAGATCATTCGACCGGAAAATATGAATCCGGTGTTTCACTGGACCGATGTCGCACTTCAGCAGGTACGGGATCAAAGAATTGCGCCGCCGCGCGCAGCATACAACTATGCGATGGCGACCGCTGCCGGATTTCTCGCTGCAAACGGCATAGCCCGGACTTACAGCGAACCGTATGGAATAGGCTACGGTCCGCCTAATGCAGACCTTGAAGTCGCCTACGGCGTTGCCTTTTCAATTGCTGCGGCAGAAGCCTTTCAGCAGCCGTTCGTATTTGATCGAAGAGCATTCCTTGACCGCTATCCGGACGGCGAAGCCAAATCGCTAGGCATCCAGTGGGGCAAGACGGCAGCCGATCGCCTGCTGGACTTGCGGACTCGCGACGGTTCCGAGCCTAGCAAGGTTCACTACTATCTCGGTCGCTATCCGCGTCGAACCGATGCCTTGTGCTGGCTGCCTACGGGGCCGTTTTACGGAGCCAGCCCCGGTCCGGCATTTTCCACGTTTGATCGCGGCCTGTTCCCGGGGCACGGGATGATCATGCCGTGGACGATGCAAAGCGCCTTGCAATTCAGAGAGGCTGATTTCCATGATCCGGAAAGTCCGGAATTTGCACGCAGTTTCGACATAGTTCGCACAATTGGCGCGGCTGATAGCAGCGTCCGCACAGCCGACGAATCAGAAATTGCGATTTTCTGGGAAGACGGACCCTGGGGGATCACGCCTCCCGGGCATATGCTTTACATCAGCATGCAATTGCTGCAGGAAGTCGATCTTAGCTTCATTGAAATGGCCAAAGCATTTGCGCTGATTGGAATGACGCAGTGCGATTCATCGATTTGCGCATGGGATTCCAAGTACCACAATGACATCATTCGCCCGGAAAGCGCGATCCGCATCCAGGCCATGAAGTTTGAGAACCCCGACCCGCGGGTGCAACTGCAGCCGGATTGGCGCAGCTACATTCCGACGCCGGAGTTTCCGGCTTACACTTCGGGCCATTCCACGTTCGGCGCCGCTGGCGCCGAGATACTTCGTCTGATTATCGGCCGCGACCGGATTGCCTTTTCGGGTCGCGCGCCTGATGAAGTGCTTTGGCCGCAGTTGCATGGTGTGACCCGGCATTGGACCAGCTTGAGCCACATGGCGGAGGAAAACGGCTGGAGCAGGATCTACGGCGGAGTTCACTGGGAAATCGACCACTCGCACGCGATGCGCTGCGGAAAGGCAATCGCACGTCATGCATTCGAGAACACGTTCATGCCTGCATAGGTAAGCTTCGTCATGCAACTGAAGCGGTTGCATAGCTCGCACCTTAATGGCCTGTAAGGACAATGAACAAATCCAAAACCGGGCTACGCCCGGCTCTCAAATTAATGCTGGCAATCGTTCTCGCGTTGCCGGGCGCCGTAAGCGCACAAAATGTTTCGCTCAACTCTGAGCGCCTATCCTCGCTAGAAAAGCCTTTGGCAACACAGGTTGGAGACTTTACCCTTTCTGCGAGCGGCGTGATGGACTCTGCGGTGGTCCACAATAACGAAAACAACCGAACCGGCGAAAGCTTTACGGCAAACTTCCAGCTTCAAGCAGCGGCTCAGCTAACGAATCGCTGGCATGTGGGTGTTGCATACTTTGGTCAATACACCGACGAGAACACTGATGTGTCAGTTCCTGACAGCGACTATGTCGACAATGCCTCGGTGTCTGTCGGCAGTAGCTGGGGGACGTTTGTTTTCGGCAATGTAGCTGCCGTTGTACGCGAGCAAACCCGCCGGCGCCGTGGCGCCGGCAGCGGCGAACTTGCTTTTGACGATTTTCTGGGCGAGCCGGCCGACAGCGGCGCCAGCTATGTCGGACGGTTCGGGCCATGGGTGGTCAGTTCAATTTACGATGAAGATGATCAGTACGATTTCGGTGCGGTGTATCAGCGCCCAAGGGGTACCAAGGATTATCGGCTTACCTTTCGAACCAACAAAGCGAGCTATGCTCCGTCAACTGGAAAGGCCCGGCATGACACGAAAGGCATCGGGATCGTGGGCGAATTGATCTATGGCAGTACGGCCTTCGACATCGGAATGGGCGCGGAACGGGTCTATTTCGATGGCGAAACCATGAAGCGACGCTATGCTTCGGCGGGCATTCGAAACAAAATCGGCGCCCTAACCTTGTCGGCGGAAGGACATTATGGTCGAATCGCAGGCAATGCCGAAAAGTCTACCGCATTGGGAGCGCAGTACGATATGGCGCGCGGACTGTCTGTAAATCTGGGTGTCAACTACGCCGCAACGCAATTCAGTGCCGATGGACAGACGATTGAAAGGACACGCACCAAGTCCACTATAGTGTCGATTCGCTATAGTTTTTGATTGGGCTGCAGCAGTTCAGGGTATCGCGTGCGCTCACGATAGATTCTGTCACATCGAACTGTCCGATTGAGGCGTCAATACCGACTCGGATCTGAAATTTCCATCGCGCCGTCTGAATGACAGGTCATAAAACATCCTGAAGGCGTGTCCAAAACGGAATTCAAGGAGAAGGTCAGCAGCACGAATCTCATAATATCAGTGACATTGCCTTAAAATAGCCTATGTTGGTCGGCAATTGAACTGTGAATAATCAAGCAGCATGACATCTCACGAGAGATCCCCTCCCAAGGGCGGCGCGCCCAAGAGGGCGGGCGGGTCGACCTCCATAGCGGATTGGTACAACTCCAATGCCACCCGGCTTGCTGACGTTTACGAACGACTGAGTTTCGATGAATTGCATTCGGAATTCATCAGGCATCTTCCCGACACGCCCTGCCTGATTCTTGATATCGGCTCGGGCACCGGCCGCGATGCCGCAGCAATGGCCAAGCTTGGCCATTGCGTTGTCGCCGTGGAGCCGTCAAGCGAAATGCGCACTCAAGCGCAGGCTCGTCACAAGCATGCCGGCATATCCTGGGTGTCTGACAAGCTGCCAAAGCTAAGACGCGTGATTCAACGGGGAGACCGCTACGACGCAATTGTCATGAGCGCGGTATGGATGCATGTGGCCGAATCCGAGCGCAAATCGGCATTCAGGCGAATCGTCAATATGCTCAAGCCCGGCGGGCTGCTCTACATCACGCTTCGCCACGGTCCGTTCGAGCCGGTGCGGGGATTCTGGGACATCCCGGATTCGGAAGTCGTGACCTTGGCAAAGGATCACGGCCTGTTTCAAGTTGACCAATTCAATAGGGATGACGCACAAGGCCGTGCGAATGTGAATTGGACTTGTTTCATCCTGCGCTCTCCGGGCGATGGCACAGGCGCATTGCCTTTGCTGCGCGGAATCATTCTGAATGACTCCAAGTCCTCGACATACAAGCTTGGGCTGCTGAAAGTTCTTCAGCACATTGCGCAATCTGCCAGCGGGCTAGCCAATATCGAAGATGATGACACAGTGGTGCTGCCGCTTGGCCTGTTCGCACTCTACTGGCTTCGGGTCTACCGGCCGCTTCTGGATCAAAACCTGCCGCAGATGCCAGGAAATACCGCTGGATCAAAGGGCTTGGGATTTGCTAAGAAGCCATACGGTCATCTCAGTCATATTTCGCCATTCGATTTGGGAATCGGAAAAATATTTTCTGCAGCAATTGCGAGCAGGCTGCATTCGGCATTGAATGATGTTTGCAATACGCTCGTAAAAATGCCGATGCATTACACCACCTACAGCGACGGACAGCAGAAAGTGTTTAAGGCGCGAAAATTCGAGTACAGCCGAATGTCGGAACAGATTTGTCTGGACGAACCCTATCTTTACAGTTTCGGAGAAGTAAGAATCTCGCTTGATCTATGGCAGGCAGCACTTCAGTACGGAGCGTGGATCGAGCCGGCTATCGTGGCTGAATGGAAGTCTCTGATCAAGGGATATTCGAAAAGTCAGGCCAAAGTTCCTGCCGCCATCGAGACCATGGATGCCGCGCTTGCCTGGCAGCATGATGAACACGCGACACACGAATCAAGAAAAAGAGCCATTGAACTGATTGAATCCGGAACATTCCAGAACTGCGTCTGGAGTCACAGGAAAATCAAAAGCGACAGCTTCGACATCGATCACTGCTTTCCGTTTTCCGCCTGGCCATGCAACGACATGTGGAATCTAATGCCGTCACATAGCGCAGTGAACCGGAATCAAAAGCGCGAAAAACTGCCAAAAGTCGAATTGCTGCAACGCTCGGAGGATTTGATTCTTACATGGTGGGAAAAGGCGTATGTCAAGATGTCCGACAAGTGCAAGCAAGATTTCTTCACTCAGGCCTCGGCAAGCCTCAGAATGGTTACATCCAGTACCGATAATCTCGAAGAGGTATTTTCCTCTCTGGTATTTCAACAGCGACGACTCAGGATCAATCAGCAGATTGCCGAGTGGGAGGGAGTATCGTGCTGAGTACTGAAAGCAGTCGAGTGAGAATTCGTGGACGAATCCGGTCAATTATTTACACGATAATGTCAGAAGGATTGAATTATGGGTGATTTCGCTTTAGATTCGGTTTTGAGAGAACTCTCTGCAAATCCAGCTATTGAGACCGAACCGCGAACAGAAATTAATATCGAAAATTCGGTCAAAGGTAGCGTGTCTCAAGTTCTAAATTCAAACTACGAGTGGAGGCATTTTCAAAGCGACGATAACAATTCTATGGTTAGAGGAACATCGGACTTAGAAATTGACTTCCAACCCACAGAAGAAAATTTGCAGTTTGCTGAGGTCGCGTCAACATCTCAATTTGCAAATGAACCAATCAAGAACGCGCGTTCGCTTACTCCCATTGTCGAATGGGAGGGGTATATTGAAAGCATCGGTAATGATGATTTTTGTGTCAGAATGGTTGATGTTCGATCAAAATCCCCGCTTCCAACCGATCATGCCACTTTTTCGAAAAATGACATTAATGAGCACGATCGCCAACTTCTAAAGGAAGGCGCGATTGTGCGATGGGTAATCGGGCGAGAACGGCTGCCGACCGGCGAGATTCGAAATGTCTCAGAGCTATATTTCCGCCAGCTTCCCGCTCATAACGAATTAGCCTATCGCCGTGCTTTAGGAAAAGCGCACAAACTTTTGGACGGCATAGTCTGGGATGATTCCAAGAGTGTCAATTCCGACTCCTAATCGCGGAAAGTACTGCGCTGAGGCACATCCGATTACTCCACAGGAAACCTTACGAATATATAGCTGCAAAGAACTCGAGACCGGACATCTGACGTGCCGTCAACTTCAGAGCCTCGAGTGCATCAATGTCGCCCGGGCAATCCAATCCGCCTGAGGCGGTCATCCTCAGTTCGACTATGCACAACGGCACCTCGCAAATGGAGATTCCATGAAATCCGATTCAGCAATCAAACGCGTATTCAACACCGACCCAAGAGCAGTCGCTTCCTATCTGCGATACGTGGTTTCGCCTGAGCTTCTCGCCGCTCTCGACCTGTCCACTTTGCGTCGCATACCGTCGGACTGGGTGAGCAGAAATCTGGTGCAGCGTTTCGGCGATTCGGCCTGGGTGGTTGACTACCGGGGCGACAATCACACGCTGGTGGTGTTCTTTCACTTCGAGTTCCAGTCCCGGGTCGATCCGGGCATGCCGTTTCGGATGCTCACCTACGCAGGACTGCAGTATGAGGCGCTGTGGAAGGTGCGCGGCAAGACCGGTTTCGGCAAAGGCCGGATGCCGACCGTGATTTCGGTGGTACTGTATACTGGCGAGCACAGGTGGAACGTGCCGACCGCGATTGAGGCGATGTTCGAACCTGGCAGCGAGGAGATTGCACGGTATCAGCCGAGTCACCGCTACGTAGTCGTTGAGGAAGTCGAACTGCTGAAGCGGGATGAGGCGCATCCGGACGATTTTGCCGGAGCGCTCATGTTGCTGCGCCATCACGATGAAGCTGATGAGAAGTTGATCGAAGCGGTGCAATTCATTCAGGAGAATGCGGACGAGGAGTCTGAGGCGTATCAGGAATTGGCGAACGAGACGGCGAAGCGGATAATTGACTCGAACCGGGAGGTCAGATCAATGAAACAGTTGAAACAGGATGTGCATGACATGTGGGGCAACGTCAGAGAGCAAGGCGTGAGGCAGGGCATAGAGCAAGGCGTGAGGCAGGGCGTAGAGCAAGGTATGAGGCAGGGCGTGGAGAAAACCATGCGGCGATACTTGATCAAACGTTTTGGCCAAGTGCCGTCTGTCTACGACCGGATCATTGCCGAAGCCGACGAGCAACAGCTGGACGACTGGTTCGATCGTGCTCTGAGTGCTTCCAGCATTGAAAGCGTGTTTGATACAAATATGAATTGACGCTTGCGGTGAGTCCGCACGGTCAGGTCGAAGCGGCGTCAGTACGATTCGGTCTTTTTCGCCGCAATATTAAAGGAATCGGTGTGCCCGACTTCGGCTGTCGCAGCCGTTTGCAACGTCAAAAGAGCCATTGAACTGATTGAATCCGGAACATTCCAGCACTGCGTCTGGAGTCACAGGAAAATCAAAATTGACAGGTTCTTGATCAAAATCGATATCTCGTTTCTCAAGTCTGCAATCCAAGGTCAATTCAAGCATGTTACGGCGGTTTCGGCGCAGAAACCGTGCATTGTGATCGCCACTATTGCAAGACGACGCAGAGCATAAGGCGCTATTCGACGATGTTTGCAGGCACGCCAAGATAGCCGGGGTGCGGCCGTCAACGCATTAGATGCGCCTCGTTGTCACGCTCGACCGGTGCAGTGTCCAGTTCGGACAGGTCCTTGTTTCATCGTCTAGGTTCGGCTTCGGATGTGAGAACTCCACACGAAACAGAACCGGAAATTTAGAATCGTGCGGTCATTCATTTGAACCAGACGGTCATCTCCACAAATTTGCCCAGCCTAGGGTAGAGGTTGTCAGAAAATCCTGGTAATGTAGTCAAATATTCCATTTTGGTCGAATAATTTTTCCGTGTTAGACGAAAAATTATTCCGTATTAGACGGAACACTTAACCCGTATCAGATGGAGCGTTATTCTTTGTTTAATATAGAATAATTACGTACTATTGAAATAGATATGCCGTATCAGACCAATATTGATTCCGTGCTAGACGAAGCAGTAGTTCCGTATTAGCCGATAGTTCTATGCCCAATTGGACGACAATATCCGAATCTTATATAGATCGACATCTGGAAGAATCAGCGCGTACGGTACTCACGGATACTCGCATCGTCGCAATTGTGGGGCCGCGTCAATCGGGCAAGACGACACTTGCACGACGTATCGCCGATAGCGATGGCCGGGAATTCGTGTCGCTGGATGATCAACAAGTCAGGCATTTCGCTCAGGACGATCCTGTAGGCTTTGTTCGGAGATTACAGTTCGCGGCAATCGATGAAATACAGCGTGCGCCGAGTCTTTTTCTGGCATTGAAGAAAACAGTTGACGAAAATCCGAAGCCCGGCCGGTATCTGATTACCGGTTCAGTTGATCTTTTCAGGAGCGAGATTTCTCCGGACTCTCTAGCCGGGCGTGTCGAAACCATTGAACTTCTGCCGCTGTCTCAGGCGGAAATGACTGGTCAGACAAAGCCCCGATTCCTCGAGCGGGCATTCCGCAATGATTTTCCGCCCTTCCAGCAAACGGGACCCACACCCGACCTCGTCGAACGTGTTCTTGCCGGCGGCTATCCGGCGGCTCTCGCACGTAGCTCGTCCGATCGTCGCCGCAACTGGCTAGAATCCTACGCGCAAACGCTTGCCGAGCGAGAGGTCTCCGATCTCGCCCGCGTTGGAAAACGCAATGAAATGACCCGCCTAATCGAGCATGCGGCAAATTTATCTGGACACTTGCTCAATCTGGCAGGTCTCGGAACGCGCATAGAAGTTGACGGTAAAACCGTAGATCGATGGATCACCCTGCTTGAGCACATGTTCGTGATGCGCCGGGTCCACGCCTGGCACAGCAATCAGTTAAAGCGCCTGGTGAAGGCGCCGAAACTTCATTTTCTTGACTCAGGACTGCTGGCGGCGCTACAGCAGACGGATGCAACAGACATCTCACGCACACGTCAAAAGTTGGGGCCTCTTCTTGAGAGCTTCGTGTTTGGAGAGATCGCAAAAGCCACCGCCCACTTTGACGCAAAGATACGCATCAACCACTATCGCGATAAAGACGGCATCGAGGTGGACTTCGTCATTGAGGGCCGGTCCGGCCTAGTGGTCGGAATCAAAATCAAGGCAGGTGCTACAGCTCATCCGCAGGACTTCAAGGGTTTGAATCGTCTCAAGGAAACTTTGGCGCACAGATTCGCCTGCGGCATCCTGCTTCACGATGGCGAACGTATTCAGCAAGTGGCTTCCAAGCTATACGCAATGCCGTTCAGGATGCTCTGGGAAGCCTGATGTGCAGTTGCTGCGAATTCGCCGCAACAGTCGAATGAGTTCGATGATGCAATCTGCAAAATCAAATTTTCGTGTACTCTGTCTTCATGGGTTTCCAGCAGTCCAAACGAATTGACGCAAAACAAACTGCCGAGACGAATCTATTCACTCAGTACTGAAGTCACCGCCCTGATCACTTCGCCCATCTCCTGCTCATCAATCACAAGCGGCGGCAGCAGACGAATCACCGTCGGCCCAGCCGGCAAGGCAATAACCCCATGATTCATCAGCGCTTGCAAATACGGAGTCGCTTTCTTGCGCAGATCGATGCCGATCATCAGGCCTAGATGCCGCACTTCGCGAATGACCGGAATGCGCTGTGCGGCGAGCAATTCCGCAGCAAAGTCACCGAGATTCCTTGCGTGATCTGCCATATTGTCACGCTCTAGGATTTCAAGCACCTTCAGAAAGGCCGCGCTCGCCAGCGGATTTCCGCCGAATGTCGAGCCATGAGTGCCGATTTCGCAGTTGACTTTGCGATTGACAACCGTCGCACCCATCGGAACTCCGCCTGCAATGCCCTTGGCCAGGCAAAGAATGTCCGGCCGGACATCGTAGATGTCGCACGCAAACATTTTCCCGGTGCGGCAAAACCCGGTTTGAATCTCGTCAATGACCAGCAATGCGCCCCGTTGCGAGCAAATTTGCGCGGCGGCACGAATAAATTCTGCATTCGCCGGTCGGACACCGCCCTCGCCCTGGACAAGCTCGAGAATGACTGCAGCAGTATTATCATCAACCGCCGCATCCAGCGATTCGGTCCTGTTATACGAAATTTTCGCAAATCCGCTTAGCAGCGGCGCAAATGGCTCCTGATATTCTTTCTTGTGCGTCGCGCTCAGCGCTCCCAGCGTTCTGCCATGAAATCCGCGCATGGCGCTGACGACTCCATGCCGGCCAGTCGATTGCCGCGCAAACTTGATCGCCGCTTCTATGCTCTCGGCCCCGGAATTGCACAGGAAGACGCGATCCAGGCCGTCGGGGGTGATTGAAGCAAGCTTGGCCATGCACTTGGCACGCACGTCGTTGTGCAGCACTCCTGCGCAGACCATCAGCGTGCGTGCCTGCTCGGCAATCGCCGATGCGAGTTCTTCATTGGCATGCCCCACGCTCGCAACGCCGACTCCGGATGCGCAATCGATATAGCGCCGCCCCTGGTCGTCCCACACTGCGGCGCCGCTCCCTTTGACCAGCGTCACACCGCGTGACGGATAGATTCCGACGGAGTGCTGCCGTTCCAGTTCGCCGCTATCAACTTCATTCATATCGCTACCATTCATCCAATGCGCGTTCCCGCGCCGTTTAAAACGTTGAGATACGGATATTCGGTTCTTCCATCCGAAATGACGATCTGCGTCGGAGCCGATTCCATCAGTTGGCGCAACGCAAGCAGCTTGCGCTTGATTCGCCCGGCAGATTCCGCTTCAATTTTCTCAAGGCCCGCAATATCAAGTGACTCGATTGCGCTGCTCTCATCGTCCGGGTCGGCAAGGATTCCAGGCGCCTCGATAAACTGAACAATGCGCTCGGCCTTGAGCCCACGATGCAGCGCCGCCACAATATTGTCGTTGTCCGCATTGATTGCCGCGCCGCTTTCATCGACAATCGGTATGCTGATCACCGGTACGTATCCGGACTTCAGAAGATGGCGCAGCAGCGGTTCGTTGACACTCCGCGGCTTGCCCGACAAGTCGCGCCGGATCATCTTGCGGCCGTTCTCGCGTACCCGGATGCCTCGGTTGCGCTCCCCTTCGATCAGCCGCGCATCAATTCCGCTCAGTCCAATCGCATTCACGCCCCGGCTTTGAAATTTTTCCACCAACCGCCCTCGCGAAACCCCCGCATAGCTCATCATGATCAAATCGATCGCCTCGGCATCGGTCAACACGCTTTCATAGCCCGAAACCGACTCGACTACCTTCGGCGGCGTGCCGAGCAGATCACCAAGACGCTTGCGTGCTGCGTTCGCGCCTAGTACGACAATCAGCGGATTCGTGCAGGTCGCAAGGTCTGCCGCCAGGCCATCAAGGTTGATCGCCGCACCGCCGCCTATCTTTACAATGAGCAAGCCATCCATAATTTCCTCCAATCAATGCATCCGCTTTACCGTGCGATTCGCAATGACGGTCCAGTCGCCGGTACTTTCAAACGGAACCGAACTGACAATCGCCTGGTCGCCGGACAGCCTTTCATGCATTTGAAAATAATCCGGATTTTCATTGTAGGCGGTCCCCAGACAGACTCCGTTGGCGTCCGCAATCATCAGATTCATCGCGCGCACATAGCGCGATTTAGCTTCAAGCGTCTTGTACGCCGCTGCAATCGCCGCCTGCAAATCCCCTTTGTCATAGCGCCTGATCAGGTTGAAGACTTTTTCGGCGCCGATGCGTCCGTCCATGCGGATACGCACTCCCTGCAGTTCGCCATTGAATATGAATACCCTTTCGCCATCAAAAAACGGCATATTGTTTTCCAGAATGATTCCTTCGTTGCGATAGGCGCTTCGCGCATGGGCGACAAGGCAGGTGGTTTTCGCTGTCAGCGGCGTCGCGTCCTCCCAAACCGGCGCAATGCTGCGATAGATCACCCATTTTCCCCGCGACAGCCATGCGCAGCCCCAGCCATGACTCTGATCTTCGGGACTGTTCCTGGAGATTTGTGCGAATTGCTCCAGATAGCTTTGAATTCCGAACGGATTCGACGATCGCACGCAAAGCAGTCTGCACATCACCTAAAACTCGGCTGGCCTTGGAGTCGCAACTCACATTGATCAAATTGGAAACAGTCCGGGAAACTCAAGTCCCGAGCCTTCAGGCAATCCATGCATGATATTGAAGGCCTGTACGGCCTGGCCTGCCGCGCCCTTGACGAGATTGTCCATGGCACTGATCACCACGATGCGGCTACCGTGATCATCCCTTTCGAATCCGATGTCGCAGTAGTTGGTTCCTGCAAGATGACTGCAATCCGGATACCGGTGCGCGCCGGAGCGGTCCTTGACGATGCGAATGAACGGCTCGGTTCCGTACGCATTGCGGTAGGTTTTCCAGATATCCCTTTCCGAAGGGCACTCGCCATCCATCAGCAGGTGGCAAGTTGCGACAATGCCCCGGACCATTTCGATCGCTGTCGCTGAAAAGTGAACCTGGCCGACATCCAGCTCCTGCAGCATCTCGCCGACATGGCGATGCCCGGTCGGCCGGTACGAGCGGACCGCTCCGCTTCGAAGCGGGTGATGGCTGCCTTCGCTGACGACCGACCCGCCCTCGCTCGATCCGACCTTGACCTCGGCAACCACTGTTCGAACATCGAAGTGCTGAACGATTGGACGAATGCCCAGTATGACCGCTGTGGCATTGCAGCCGGCGCATGCAACATAGCTGCTTGAAGCGATTGCGTCTCGATTCAATTCGGGAATTCCGTAGACGAAGCGTTCGAGAAGGTCTGTTCTCGTGTGCAATGCGCCGTACCACTTTTCGTACTCCGAGCTTGTCGACAGCCTGAAGTCGGCGCTCAAATCGATAATCCGGGAGGCAAGCCCGATGTAGCGGTCGATTGAATTCATCGCCTCGCCGTGCGGCAGGCACAGAAACAGCGCATCGCAAGGCTTCAGTTCATCCGGCGCCGAGTATTTCAGGCTGACGGCCTTGCGAAGATTCGGGTTCACCGAATGAACGGGCCGGCCCGCGCGGCTTCTGGAAACGGCCTGGCAAATCTCAACTTCAGGATGGGACGAAAGAATGCGCAGCAATTCGCCGCCCGCATATCCGGACGCGCCGACGATCGAAACTCTGATCATGCCGAAAGACCCTGCTCGGCGCATTGCATGACGTATCGCACCATCGCGTCCGGAATATCGACACCCGTAGGTTCGATACTGTTGCGAAACTCCATCGTATAGTTGACCTCGTTCACCAGATATCCGGTCGGTCCTTCAAACAGGTCCACCGCCAGCACCCCGCCTCCGACGGCTTCGGCCGCCGCAAGCGAAATTCGCCTGATGTCGTCATCGACCGGACAGTTCGCTGCCGATGCTCCGCGCGCGGTATTTGTAATCCAATGCGATGCCTTGCGGTAGATGGCGCATATGCATTCGTCGCCGACGACGAACGATCGGATGTCGCGCCCTCCCTTTTCGACATACTCCTGAATATAGAATGTGGAATGCTGATACGAGCCAAGCGTCAGCTTGTGCTCGATGACCGCTTCGGCAGCCTCGCGATCGTTGATCTTGGACAAAAGGCGCCCCCAGGACCCTACGGCGGGCTTCATGACTGCCGGATATCCCAGTTCTTCAATCGCCTCGATGGCCGACTGATCGGAAAGCGCGACCCGCCACCGCGGTTGCGCCACAGCGTGCTGATCAAGCGCTGCGGATGTGCGAATCTTATCGCCGCAAACCATTGCCACATCCGCGCGGTTAATGCACGGAATGCCGGAGCTTTCGAGCAGGCGCAGCGCATACTCGGAGCGCGAATGGCTCAGGCTTCGCTCAAAGACAGCATCAACCTGAGGAACCTGTCCGCGGCCGAAGATGAGCTTTCGGTCATCCAGCATCACGATTTCAACGCCCGGATGATGCTCAAATGCCTGAAGCAGCAACTTTTCCTCACGCCGAATCAGCGAATGCAAAAACCCAATCCTCATTTTCCGCATGTCCAGGTCTAAAGCGCTGTTTCGAAAAAATACGCCGCGCCCGAACAGACTTGGCTCATTCTGCAAGGATGAGCGACGAAAATACACGAGTCCGAATTCAGTTCATTTCCTACCGCGCCCAAAGTCGTCGCAGTACCCGCTTTGGACCGCTGCCGCGCTCATGAAGTCATTCGCAAAACGAACCAATTCGAAATCACGCCTATGATAATTCAGGACTTTCTTCAGACTGGCCGATTATTTCATAAATTCCGCTATTTGCGGCACGTCCCCGAATCAAACGACGTATTGCAAATTCCTTGCCGCTTTATGGCAAAATCAGCAACGCTTCAGTGAAACTGATAAAATTCAAAACGTTAAGCGCAATGTCAATTTCCTATTGGCTCAACTGACCGGGCAACTTCAAAACAGATGCGGCACAAAGATGCATAAGTTTCAGCCAAGCCCGCGCACCTTGGAGAGAAAGCTCTCGTGGCTCCATGGCAAAGCGGACATGCACGCCTTGCATGGAGAATCCGAATCCGCGCCTGTCGCAGCTTTCCGCCGCAAATGCTGCGAGTGGCTCGCCTTGCCGGAAAATACGGATGAAGGCGGCATATCCATCGCCGCCGCCCGAACTGCGTACCATGTCTGCCTGCGATTTGATACGGCTCAGAAATACTTGGAGCACGAAGATTCGTCGATCCGGCGCAGCGCCCGCAAAGCCATTAAGGGCATCCGGCATGATAATTTTGCGCAGATTAAAAAAAAACTGCAGCGACTGGATTCGCAAGCTCACAAGATCGCCATGCGCCGCGCGCACCGGCGCAATGAAACGGCCGAACAAGAGCGCAAAGACAGGGAGCTTTGCATCGATATCGGCAATGGCTTTGAACTTCACCGGCTGCATTCGATCGCAAGCATCCAGGGCATCGGCTGCACTCTGGAAAACTGCGCGGCTATCGGACGCGATGCGCGTAATTACGCCAAATTGATTGAACGCGGACAGATCGAGCTTTGGGCTTTGCGAAGACAGTCACACCCGGTGTGCTTGGTAGAGCTGGAAAGCGGCTCTCGCCGTGTCATCCAGATCGCCGGGAAGAACAATTCCACGCCGAAAATGCCGCGTTCGGCAATTTTTAGAATTCAATCCGAACTGAGAATTGAAGACGAAGATGAAAAACTGTTCGTCAAGGCCGGAGTATTCAAGGCGTTTCAAAACGGCGAACCACCAGTCGACCCTGTAACGATCGGCACAACGACATACTGGCTGTGGATCCTGCAGCAAGGCAATGAGATCATCATTGCGGCACGCGAACAATCAAGGAAAAAAAGGAGATGGTCTCGCTTTACCCGCACAAACGGCATCGACAGAAATTTGATTGGCAATCAATTGTGGGACATGCCAGCAATTCACCTTTCAGAGCATGATGAATGCCCTGAGTTTGCCGGAAACGAATGGAACCAGTTGTCAGAGGACGAATTAATCAATCTGGCAAGAAGTCATCCGCATTTTGCAGCCGTCCTGCCGCTGGTCTCAGGCACCACCGGCTGACTGCTCAGACACGGCGTTTGCCGGAGGTTTCCAATAGTGCTTCCAAAAATGTCTGCTCAGGTTCGGCCCCCCGGTCCCCATCGGCGCCGCAAACCAAGCATCAATTGCAACGGACTCGAATCAGACAGTTGATTCGCTTGGCATACCTTTGTGCACGGCACGCGGCAACCATAAGTCGCCGAGATCGAAACTGATCTGTTCAAACGGAGGCAGCGAAACCGGCGCATCGCCGAAAAGCGTATCAATCAGCATCCACTGAGTGCCGCAAAGCTCGAATGCCTCTAGCGACGGAACATCCGGATCTACCAGCCATAAATAACCAACGTTTTCGCGTGCGTATATCTCCCGCTTTCTGCCAACATCAATCTTGCGCGTCAAAGGCGAAAGCACTTCGCACACCCAGTCCGGAGCTAGCGTCAGATACGCTGTGTCGGGAACCTCGCGCATACGCTCGCACCGCCAGCCTGCGATGTCAGGCACCACAATATCCTCGCCAAAGTGGAGTTCCGGTTCATTAAGAATCCACCAGCCGCCAGGACCGCCTTCACCGAAATCGAAACTCATACTGATGCGACTCCCAAGCCTCGAACCGGCCAAGGCGTGACGTACTTCCGGTCTCGGAGTGGTGTAGAGTACGCCGTCGATAATTTCTGCAACCTTGTGCCGCGGCGCATTGAGCACATCCTGATAGGTCGCCTGAGGCAAATCCGCGTTTGCTCCAGTTTTCTGAAATTTGCTCACTGATTTGATCACCGAATTGAACTACATCAATACTAACACTTCAGCACTTGAAATGAAATTCGATGCACACGCAAATCGCCAGACAGTATCTGATTGCACATGCTCAAGGGTCAAGCGAATAAATCCAGACAACACCCGGTGACTGACGCAAAACGCAACGCCGCACCATTGGCGAACTTACCGCTACGCGGTACCCAATGCTACTGCCCCCAGTCTTCATCCGACTCCGGTGCAACCTCGATTTCAAGCGGCTCCAGGCCGGTGACTTCCAATTCGCCGCCGCAATCTTCGCAATCCAGCAACTCGCCCACGATCACATCATCGGCTACCGATATTTCGGCTCCGCAAACGGGACACTCATTCATTTCAATCTCCAAGATTCGGCTTGCGCCGGTAGCAGAACAAAGCACTCAATATAGCGAATTTCAATTGTTCCCATTGGCAATTTTCAAGAACCGCTCAGACTGTTCAAAAAAACTTGGCCGGCCAATAGCGCATTGCATCAACAAAGGCAGCCTGCGCGATTTTCCAAAATGCACAATCGCAATCGCCGCCCGGTGCACATCACCGTACGCACGGGCGAACAGGTTCGCATTCGCGTTTTGGATCCAGGAGCGCCGAACGCAGAATTCGCCTGGTTCATTTCAAATCGACATGCGCGCGAAATCATGTTGAGTACAATGGGCTGGTATAGAAAAAGCCGAAAAGACAAGAAACCGCATAGGTCTTGCGCAACCCTTTCGAGATCGCTCAAATGCAAGCTCAAATCGAACAAAGTTTCAATCAATCCACGGTGGATTGGAAGCCGGATTCTTTTCCGACTTTCGATGCCTGCAAAGCGCCGCACTGGCGCCCGAATGAAGCTGCGGTGAATCAATTTCAAACCGACGGCGCCGTCCTCGTTGCCGGCGTTTTCGACGAGTGGGTCGACACCCTTCGGACGGGTCTGCAGCGCAATATGGACCATCCGCATCGCTACGCCTACCCCTGCGAAAGCCTGCCTGCCGGAGCACCGGGACGGTTCTTCGACAGCTATTGCAACTGGCTTCTGATTCCGGAGTTTTTCAAGCACATCACCGAATCTTGCGCGGCATCGATGGCAGGGGAGTTGATGCGATCGGAAACAGCGCAATTTTTCCATGAGCACTCTTTCTGCAAGGAGCCCGGCACTCAGCATGCCACGCCATGGCATCAGGATATGCCCTATTACTGCGTCGACGGTACAAAGACGATAAGCCTCTATGTCGCCTTGGATCGCACTCCGGCCGAGGTGGCCATCCGGTTCGTTCAGGGATCGCATCGGTGGAATCGGCTGTTTCAGCCGGTCACGTTTTTAGACGGAGCAATCTTTGCCGGCTCGGAAGCCGATTTAGAGGCCATGCCCGACTTCGGCAGCGGTACTGAGGATTACGGCATCCTGGCATGGGACCTTGAACCGGGCGACTGTGTAGCGTTTGATTTCCGCACGATTCACGGGACGACTGCAGGATGCGTTGCAGACCGCCGACGCGCCGTATCGACCCGATGGCTTGGAGATGATGCCGTCTACTGTGAGCGGCCAAGTGAAACGTCTCCGCCGTACGAAGGAATCGGCCTTGAAGCAGGCGACAGGATGCGCGAAGACTGGTTTCCGGTTCTTTGGACCCGCGCTTGATTTGCAGCAGCGGCCTGCCTTTGTCCGTCAACCCACTTTTGAATTTAAACCTGATACCGGATTGGATACCACAATATGAAGCGTCACGACGGCCGTAACCTCAATCAATTGCGCGAAACTACGATTACGCGCGGATTCACGCGAAACGCAGCGGGATCGGTCCTGATCAAAGTCGGCAATACCCACGTTCTTTGCACTGCGAGCATCGATGACCGCGTACCGTTTCACTTGCGCGGCAAGCATCAAGGCTGGATTACCGGAGAATACAGCATGCTTCCGGGCTCAACCAAAGTCAGGAGTTCGCGCGAGGCCGCACGAGGCCGGCAAGGAGGACGAACTCTGGAAATTCAGCGCCTGATCGGGCGCAGCCTGCGCTCATGCGCCGATTTGTCCAAGCTGGGAGAGCGAACAATCGTCGTAGACTGCGATGTGCTGCAAGCAGACGGCGGAACCCGTTGCGCCTCCATAACCGGCGGCTTTGTCGCCCTGGTCGACGCCGTAGGCCATCTTCTGAAAAGCGGCGCCATTGCATCAAACCCCATACTCGACAACGTCGCTGCCGTTTCTGCAGGAATCGTCGACGAAACTGTGATTCTGGACCTGGACTTTCCGGAAGACAGCACCGCGCAAACCGACATGAATTTCGTCATGAACAGCACAGGCGAATTCATCGAAGTTCAAGGCACCGCCGAACAGCAGGCATTCAGTCTTGATCAACTGAACGAAATGGCATCGCTCGCCGCCGATGGCACCGCAGAACTGATCGAGATTCAGGAACACGCACTCGCTCTTGATCTGTGATGAGCGATTTGAAAACGATCGTCCTTGCAAGCAACAATCGAGGCAAAATCAATGAAATCAACCGAATGCTTGCCTCGACACCGTTCAATGTTGTGCCTCAATCGGATTACGGGGTCGAAGAAGCGGTCGAAGACGGTCTGACGTTTGTCGAAAACGCGCTAATCAAGGCGCGCAATGCCGCTTCGGCGACCGGGCTGCCCGCGCTCGCAGACGATTCCGGCCTGGTTGTCGACGCTCTGAACGGAATGCCGGGAGTCATTTCAGCGCGCTATAGCGGACCGCAGGCGAACGACAAGACAAACATTGAAAAACTTTTGAACGAATTGGATTCGACAGGCGCTGCTGACAGGCGCTGCAGGTTTCGGTGTGTCATGGTCTTTATGCGCCATAGCCACGATGCATCTCCGATTATTGCAGAAGGCGAGCTTGACGGTGTGATCCATAGCCGTGCGCAAGGAAGCAACGGGTTCGGCTACGACCCGATTGTATGGATTCGTGAATTGAACAGCACCTTGGCACAGGTGTCGATTGAGCAAAAAAATGAAATCAGCCATCGCTCCAGGGCTCTTCGGGCATTGGTTGGCAAATTGACGGAGTATGCATGTGAGTAAATCAATTGAACTGGTACTGATCCGACACGGCCAAAGCCAGTGGAATCTCGAGAATCGCTTCACCGGCTGGGTGAATGTCGACCTGTCGGCGCGCGGCATCAGCGAGGCGCAGGAAGCCGGACGGGTGCTCAAGCAAAGCGGCTATGAATTCGACATTGCACTGACCTCGGTTCTAAAGCGATGCGAGCGAACGCTGGAAATCGTACTTGACGAAATGGGCCAATCTCAGTTGCCTGTACGCAAGGACTGGCGATTGAATGAGCGTCACTACGGCGCGCTTCAGGGACTGAACAAGAAAGAAATGATCGAAAAGCATGGCGCCGAGCAGGTTCTCGAATGGCGGCGCAGCTACAGGGTCCGTCCGCCTGCGCTTTCCGGCTCGCAGGCGCGCAAGTTCGGAGCAGACGAAAAATACGGCGGGATCAAGGCGCCCGCCACGGAATCCTTGCACGACACCTATCTGCGGGTGGTGCAATACTGGGACGAAGTCGTCAGTCCGCTGCTGGCAGACGGAAACAGAGTCCTGATTGCAGGGCATGGCAACAGCCTGCGCGCCCTGGCAAAGCACCTCGACAAGATCTCCGACTCCGAGATATCACAATTGAACATTCCCACCGGCGTGCCGCTGGTGTACGAACTTGACCCATCGTTGGAGCCGCTGAAGCACTATTACCTCGCCGACGAGGAAAAGATCAAGGCTGCGATTTCAGAAGTTCGCAATCAGACGGCGCACTGACACGCGATTGCATTGGATTTAGGACTGGCCGCTCAACGGCGAATTCGATTGAAGCGTGTTCAACGCCTTATTTGAGTGCCAATTCACCGAGCAAGGTTTGGCCGTCAAACCTGGACGAACAAACCTGTGCAGGACAGACATCCACCTGTCTCAGTAAAATTCAATCCAACTGCACACCATTGAACGGGCGGCGTTGTCATCATTGATGAACTGGAGGCGAATCTGCATCCAGAAGTGGTTGTGGCAATACTTGGATT
This sequence comes from Arenicellales bacterium, assembly GCA_965214615.1. Taxonomy (GTDB): domain Bacteria; phylum Pseudomonadota; class Gammaproteobacteria; order Arenicellales; family JAJDZL01; genus CBDAUN01. The sequence goes on along the minus strand of OZ243952.1, from coordinate 430,606 downwards.
GTTCATTGATCCCGAGAGCAATCCGCATAATGCTCAGATCATCTTCACTTGCCACGCCCATGCAATTCTTGATGAACTAGAGAAAGAGCAGATTTTGCTCGTTGAAAAAAACGATTGCTTCAGTGAAGCATGGCGTCTCAGTGATATGAGAGGTGTTCGTCGAGATGACAATTTACTGGCTAAGTATCGCGCTGGCGCATATGGCGCAATTCCAAACATCTGATGTCATCACAAAGTGTCTGGCATTGTAATTCGAACCGCGCGCCGAACAGTTTTGCTGGTCGGGGAAGGCAAAACAGAGTATGCGTTTCTTCACCACATCAAGTCTCTGTATATCAGTCGCGGCTGCGTACTCTTGCTTCAATGGAACACCTTCGTGCTTCCGATATGATATTCTGAAATTGACGATAGCGACTTTTTGTCGCAGCAATGCCCACCTGCCGTCGTACAGATAACACACCATTTTTGGAGATAGAGAAAGCCGCAAGCCGGATTCAACCGCTTATTATGTGTTCGAAAAGGAAACTGCAGCGAAGCGGCTCAGTTCAATACAAACCATATCTAAATCAGTAAGAGTTACTTTGAGGAAACTAGAATGAAAAGAATTACACTTGCGGCTTTCGCGGCTGCGGCTCTCGTTAATCCTATCTGGGTCCTGGCCGAACCTCAGGCAGAGGTTCTGCACTGGTGGACGTCGGGCGGCGAAGCAAAATCCGTTGCCGTGCTGCAGCAGGAATTTGCGGCAAATGGCGGAACCTGGACGGACATGCCGGTAGCCGGTGGCGGCGGTGACGCTGCAATGACCGCTCTGCGTGCACGAGTTCTGTCGGGCAACGCTCCGGCCGCCGTGCAGTTGAAAGGTCCTGCAATTCAGGAATGGTACGAAGAAGGCGCACTGGCTGACATATCGTCCGTAGCCGAAGCCAACGGCTGGGACGACGTACTCCCCGCCTCAATCGCCAATCACATGCGATGCGAAGACAGTTGGTGCGCCGCACCGGTCAACGTGCACCGCGTGGACTGGATTTGGGCCAATGCCGCCGTGCTGGAAGCCAATGGCATCTCCATGCCGACCACATGGGAAGAATTCAACGCAGCCGCGGAAAAACTTCAGGCCGCAGGCATCATACCGCTGGCGCATGGTGGGCAGGCATGGCAGGACGCAACAGTGTTCGAAGCAGCCGCTCTAGGCATTCTGGGTGCCGACGGTTTTCACAAGGCCTTCGTAGAACTGGATGAAGCCACTCTGACTTCGGACGCGATGGCCGCGGTTTTCGATCAGATGCGGGTCTTGCGCGGCTATGTCGATCGCAATTTCTCGGGCCGTGACTGGAACCTCGCCACGGCCATGGTGATCAATGGCGAAGCCGCCTTCCAGATCATGGGAGACTGGGCCAAGGGCGAGTTCCTCGCTGCAGGAAAAATGCCGGGCAAAGATTTTCTGTGCGCTTCGACGCCAGGCGACGGCTTTCTCTACAACGTCGACAGCTTCGCGATGTTCAACGTCGACGGAGATGACAAGCGAGACGGTCAGCTGCTGCTGGCCAAGCTAATCGTCGGAAAAAACTTCCAGAAGGTGTTCAACCTGAACAAAGGCTCGATTCCGGCGCGCACGGATGTGCCCCTGGATGAGTTCGACAGCTGCGCGCACCTTTCTGCAGACGAATTGGCTGCAAGTTCGAACAACGGCTCCCTGCTGCCCAGCTATGCCCACGGCATGGCTCTTCGAGGAGCGCAATCCGGCGCGATCACCGACGTGGTGACAGCGCATTTTAATTCGGATATGTCATCCGCCGATGCGGTTGCAATGCTGGCCCAGGCGGTAGCCAACTCGATGTAGCAACATTCCCCGGCGCCGTACCTGCAGCCACGCGGGTACGGCGCCGATCGTTTCGAGGGGGGCCAATTCCATGTCCGAATGGCTGGAGCGCAACGTTCCGAGAATTCTGCTTGCGCCGTCCTTTCTGGCGGTCCTGGTCTTCGTCTATGGCTTTATCGCCTGGACAGCCTGGGTCTCGATGACGCGCTCGCGCCTCCTGCCGAAATACGATATCGAAGGCTTCATTCAATACGAACGGCTGTTCGCGGCGCCTCGCTGGGATACGGCCATGGACAACCTGTTTATTTTCGGTGTCCTGTTCATCCTGATTTCGATGATTCTGGGACTGCTGCTGGCGATTCTTCTTGACCAGAGAATCAGGCTCGAAGGGGCGCTGCGCACGATTTACCTGTATCCCATGGCCCTGTCGATGATCGTCACCGGCACTTCGTGGAGATGGATCATGAACCCGGGCCTCGGAATCGAGGCGATGGTTCGCGGCTGGGGCTTCGAGAACTTCTCATTCGACTGGGTCATCGATCCGGACAAGGCGATCTTCGCTGTCGTTGTCGCCGCAATCTGGCAGGCAAGCGGCTTTGTCATGGCGCTGTTCCTCGCCGGATTGCGCAGCGTGGACGAAGAGATCATCAAGGCGGCAAGGGTCGACGGCATTCCCACTTGGCGCATCTATATCGCGATCGTCATCCCTTCGATGGCGCCGATATTCCTGTCCGCCTTCATCATCCTGGCCCACCTGGCGATCAAGAGCTTTGATTTGGTGATTGCACTGACAGGCGGCGGACCCGGCTACGCTACCGATCTGCCGGCAACCTACATGTATGCGATGGCATTCTCACGGGGCGATATTGGCCAGGCCGCCAGTTCGGCGATGGTCATGATGGCTGTCGTGTTTGCGATCGTCGTGCCATACCTTTATTCGGAGCTGAGGACGAAACGTGGCTAATCCGGCCTTTCTTGCCTCTCCCCGCGCAAGTCAGATGGCATTGCGCTGGCTGCTGTTCGCAATTCTCACTGTATTTGCCGTGTTTTATCTGATGCCGCTTTTCGTGATGGTTACCACGTCGCTGAAAAGCCTCGACGAAATCCGCACAGGAAGTCTGGTTGCGCTGCCGGTCTCAGTGACGTTCGAAGCCTGGAGCACGGCCTGGTCCGGCGCCTGTTCCGGCATCCAGTGCGAGGGGTTGCGGCCGTATTTCTGGAACTCCGTCTTGCTTACGGTGCCCGCGGTGGCAATCTCGACCCTGCTTGGCGCAGTAAACGGCTACATAATCGCGCAGTGGAAGTTCCGGGGCGCCAATCTGATCTTCTCCCTGATGCTGTTCGGCTGCTTCATCCCGTTTCAGGTGGTGCTTCTGCCGATGGCTCGAACACTGGGGATCCTGGGCATTGCCGGCACCATTCCGGGACTGGTGTTTGTTCATGTGATTTACGGAATCGGATTCACCACCCTGTTCTTCCGCAACTACTACGTCACGATTCCGGTCGAACTGGTCAAGGCGGCCAAGGTGGACGGCGCCGGCTTCTTTCGCATCTACTGGTCTATCTTCATGCCGCTGAGCCTGCCGATCATCATGGTGACGGTGATATGGCAATTCACTCAGATCTGGAATGACTTCCTGTTCGGCGTGAGCTTCAGCCAGGCCGGAACGCAGCCGGTGACAGTGGCGCTGAACAACATTGTCAACTCGACAACCGGCGTGAAGGAATACAACGTGAATATGGCTGCCGCCATTATCGCTGCGTTCCCCACGCTGCTCGTATATGCCGTTGCCGGCAAATATTTTATCCGCGGGCTGACCGCGGGATCCGTGAAGGGGTAATCCTATGGAACCGATGCTGGAGATACGAAATCTCGACAAGAACTACGGCACCGTGGAAATTCTGAAAGACATCAACGTGTCCGCCGAACCCGGCTCGTTTCTGGTTCTGGTCGGCCCGTCCGGCTGCGGCAAGTCCACCTTGCTGAACTGCATAGCCGGGCTGGAATCGATTTCCGGGGGATCGATACAAATAGGCGGGCGCGACATGACTCATGTCAGCCCCAAGGATCGGAACATCGCGATGGTGTTTCAGTCCTACGCCCTTTATCCCACCATGAGCGTAGCCAAGAACATTACGTTCGGCATGAAGGTGCGCGGGATTGACACTGCGACCCGGGCCAGCAAGCTTCAGGCTGTGGCCCGCCAGCTTCAGATCGAGCAGCTTCTTGATCGAAAACCCAGTCAGCTCTCAGGCGGCCAGCGTCAGCGGGTGGCCATCGGCCGGGCGCTGGTGCGCGACCCGCAGCTGTTCCTGTTTGACGAGCCTTTATCGAATCTCGATGCCAAGCTGCGTGTAGAGATGCGCCTTGAAATCAAGAAACTGCATCACAATCTCGGCGCTACCATGGTTTACGTCACCCATGACCAGATCGAAGCAATGACTCTGGCAACGAATATCGTCGTTCTCAAGGATGGCGTAGTCCAGCAAATCGGATCGCCGGCCGCGATCTACCGGCGTCCTGCAAATTTGTTCGTCGCCGACTTCATGGGAAGCCCCGCAATGAATCTGATTCCCGTCAGGACATCACCCGAGGGCGACGGCACAAGGGTCCGGATCGAGCGGGCCGAAGGGGCGCCCATCGAGTTGATCGACACGTTCAATGGAGATCTGCCTGCCGAGGCAATCCTCGGTATACGGCCGGAAGACATCACAGAGGCAAAATACCGCACGGGCGAAGCCGTTCAGGAAGCCGAATGCCTGATCGACATAGTCGAACCGGCCGGAGCGGATACGTTTGTGGTCTCTTCGCTAGGAGGCAAGCAGGTCACGGCGCGACTTCATTCGGAAACCGCAGCACAGCCGGGTTCGACGCTCAATCTGGCGTTCGATTTCGGCAAGGTGTCGTATTTCGGGCAAGACTCGGGCGAACGTTTGAACTGATAGATCAGGTGCGGGTATCGGGCAAAAGACGAAATACGCATCCAATTCCTACCTAGTGCGCTAGAACAAATCGATTTCATCGCCCCCGAAACCGACGCAAGCAGTGTCGAGTTCAGTAGCAGTCGGCGAGATAGCGGGCGCACCCGGTAAGCGCCGCATAGTCGTCCTCAATCACCGACACGCCGAAACTCTCCATAAATTCACTAAAACGACCCTTGTCGCGGAAAGCCTCGGCAAAGCCGAGTTCTGTCAAATGCGGCGCGATGGCGCGAGACACTCCGCCCGCGAAGAAGATGCCACCGAATGGCAGCGCGTTGAGTGCGAGATTGCCGACGGCTATTCCAAGCAGGCGCACGAATATCGTCAACGTCTCTTCAGCGCGCGGATCGCAGGCGGCGAGGGCCTGAAAAATTTCTGCCGCACTCGCAGTTGAAGGCACTTGGTCCCGATGCCCGAGCCATGCGTGAATGTGCTCAATCCCGCGACCCGACAGAACGTCCTCAACACCGGCAAATCCCTGTCTTTCCGCAATGAACTGCGCAAGATCAAGATCAGCGCCATTGCCGACAGGCATACTGGCATGACCGGCTTCGGCCGGAGCTACGAAGCGACCCGAAGCAAGGTGGTGTACAGATGCTGCGTTGAAACCGGTGCCAATGCCGATTACAAGCTGTGTCGCACGGCCGTCAAGACTGGGCTGCGGTATGATCTCGCGCAAATGGGAACGACTGATATGGCCCAGCGTGTGGCCTTTCGCCTGCAAATCATTAAGGAGCACCACGCGATCCGCTCCGGTGAATCGGGCGATCCTTTTGGTGTCAATGCGCCAGTCGAGGTTGGTCAGTTCGGCAACGCCGTCATGCACTGGGCCTGCAACGGCGACACAGGCCATTTGGCACTCGATCTCCCCTGCGGATGCCAGATAGTGCTTGAGCACGGCAGCCAAGTCTTGATGTTCTGCATTGTGGTACAGGCAAATCGTATCGTCGAGCACGGCTGACCCTTCGGCGAGCGCGACCCGGGTGTGGGTGCCACCGATATCGGCAACAAGCGAATGAACTTGAGAACGGATTGACAATTTTACGGTTCAGGCACTTGCGGCACAAAAACAGGGACAGCAACGCATCGCAAGCAATCGCCGACACCAAATGTACGGGTCAATGCGCTTGATTCCGAGTTCCGAATTAACTGCATGATCAATTGACCGGGGAATACGGAAGCTTGAGACAATTTTGGGCCATCGTCTACTGCGGCACTCGCATAACACTGTTTGCCGCATCGACCCCTGACACGTGTGCGCCGCCGACCGTCGCCCACCGCGACGGATGACACGCTTCACCCGCGAAATAGATCCGGTCTGCGATCGATCGGCGCAAAACCTTGCGCATCGCGTAGCCCCCCGGTATCGCGGATGCATAAGAGCCCAGTGTGAGAGGATTCAGGCCCCAGGCGGTGGCAGAGCCTTTTACAAATGAACGCTCCACATCGCTGCCAAGAAATGATTTGAATTTATCCAGGGCATAGCGAATCTTGAACGCCTCGCCTTCTTGCTGCAACTCCCTGGCCCAGCTGCCGCCGACATCGCAGTATGCAATCCCGCTGCCGGACGCATTGGTCAATGCTCCGAATCCCTTTCCGTCCTCGTCGACTTCGAACAAAAAATATCCGTCCTCGCCCATTTCGAATACATCCTTCGAAAATCGAAGCGCAATATGGTCGTAGTGCCCCATGGATATCGTAGCGAACGATTCGCGCTTAATTACCGGAAGCTGCGGTACAAATTCTATCCGGCCGGATGCAAGCACCCCTGTTGATACAGTGACAATGACAGCGCCAGCGGTGAGCGTGCCCATAGCCGTCTCAACAGCGACGGATTTGCCGCTCCAGTCGATGCGGGAGACCGGATTGGAAAGAGACACTTCAATATCGCGTCCATAATGGGCCACCAGCGCGCCGTAGCCGGCCTTGCAAAAATAATCGACGCCTGACACGCTGTTCCACCAATCCAGAGTTGAAAATTTGTCAAAATCCTTCGCCATGGACCAAGGCCCATGAAGAAACCTTACCGTATTGCTCCAGCGCCCGGATATGTGATTCGCCACCGTGCTCGCAGCGACATCCCTGCCCGCTCGGCCTGCTGCGGCGATGGCATCCTCAATTGATCCGTAGATGCCCCAGAACGTATCAAGCTGATCGCTCGCCTCTTCGCCCGAGTGCGCGAACAGCCGGTAATTTTCTTTTGCACGATAGATTTCAAAGTCGCTGGCCAGCGCGTAGTCATAGTACGGATTTGCAGTGCCGTTGTGCATCCAGTGCGCTCCAATGTCGTACGGAACGCCGAATGTTTCAGTATCCGTATGAACCCGGCCTCCGATTCGGTCTGAAGCCTCTACGACCACGACGCTCCTGCCTTGGTCCATCAAGGTTCGCGCAGCAGCCAGGCCGGCGGCTCCGGCACCGACAACCACCACGTCAGATTCGCTCGAAGAATTGGAAGACACCGGGCGAGGCAGCACTAAGGCAGCGCTCGCTGTCATGAATTTTCGCCTAGTCACAAAATTCCTGACTCGGTTCATGCACTTTCCGCATTCGCAGCGCAATCCGACTCAAAACACATCATCAGACCCGCCCGCGCGTCAGAGTACGCCAGATTCGGCTTCAACTCCTCCATCATGCGCGTGTTGTCAATTTTTCGCGAATCGCGCAAGTACTCAGCCATCGCGCTGCTCAGTCCGTCTGTCGCCGACGGCGATGTGGCAGGCTTGTTCAGACTCCAGATTTCGGCCACCAGATCAAAATAGTCAATCATGCGCATCGGCGTGCCGTCGGATACATTGAATGTCCCGCAAGTCTTTGATTCGCCGGCAAGCCGGCATATTTGAACCAGGTCGTCGACATGGATTCGATTGGTATAGCCGCACTGTTGGCGCGGAGGCAGCACCACGCCCTCGCGAAGCCGCCTGGTTGGAACACGCGTGGGCCCGTAGATCGCCGGAACCCTCAAGATCACAAGTTCTATGCCTGCAGCTTGTGCCCAGCTTCGGCATTTCGCTTCTGAATCGACACGCCTTCGCGCACGATCCGTCGCAGGATTCAAAGGCGCTGTCTCATCCACCCAGGCGCCGCCGCAATCGCCGTAGACGCCTGTCGTACTGATCAGTACGAACTTTTCGGGCGAACCGCTGATGACGTCGCGCGTGAACGTCGCGACTCTGGAATCGGCGATGCCTTCCCTAGGCGGCGGAACAAGGTAGTAGACAATCGCATGATCGCAGTCCAGTCCGCGGCCCCGGACGACGCGATCCAGGTCCACGTGCACCGATTCGACGCCTTGGATTTCGACTGCCGATGTCCTTGTCGCTGCTGTGACAGCGCATCCGGATTGCGCCAGTTCCGCAGCCAGCCGGCTTCCGGCATAGCCGCTGCCGACCACTACCGCCCGTTTCGATCGCAAAGCGCTCCAGCTCCCGACCGCTTCAGTCGCGCCTTAGCCGGTCTGAAACCGCTACCGGCGTCGGGTATCTGAATACCACCAGATACGATGACCCGATGAATGTCAAAATTGTCGCAACGAGCAGATAGTCGGCCACCTGGCCGCTAATCAACCCGGCCGCCATAGCCACAAATACCACAAGCAGGGAAAACTCGCTCATCTGTCCGAGACGCAGACCGACCTCCCAGGCATCGCGGTCAGTCTCGGCTGCACTGACCAGCAGCAGTCTGAGTACAACGGGCTTGACCGCCAGCATGATGACCGCCAGTACCATCGCCGGAACGATCACGTGACCGATTCCGCCCAGGTTGACGTGCGCGCCGATGGCCACAAAGAACAGCACCATGAAAAAATCGCGAATCGGATGCAGCCGTTCGGCGATGAACCTGGAAATCGGAGAAGCGGCAAGCGACACACCGGCGATGAATGCGCCGATTTCCTGATTCAATCCCACCACCAGCGCTATCTCGGACAGGCCGAGGCACCAGGCGATCGTAATCAGAAACAGGTATTCGCGGATCTGCTCGAAACGAATAATCAGCCAGCGAAGAAAATACCGCTCCAGCACAAAAGCTGCAGCCACCAGAGCCGGCAGAGCCGCCAAGGGCAGCAGAAACGAAATGTCCACGCCGGACATGCTCCGCATTGCCTGAATTGCGACCAGTGCGATAATTGCAATTACGTCCTGAAGCAGCAAGACACCGATGACAAGCTCTCCGATGTGCCGATGGTGGAGAACGGTCGTCGGAAGCAGTTTCAGGCCGATGATGGTACTGGAAAATCCCGCCGCCAGTCCGGAGATCAGCGCTTCTGTCGAGCTGAATCCGAAAGCCAGGGTCACCGCGTATGCGACAGCTCCAAAAATGCAGAAACTTGCCACCGTTACCCAGGAAACGGTCTTGAACAAATTGAGCAGTTTCTGGGGATACAGATCCAGGCCGAGCAGAAACAGCAGAAACACGATGCCCATGTGCGCTATATCGTCAATCAGCGCAACGTCCTGAATCAGTCCGAACCCTCCCGGGCCGATTGCAGCGCCAAGAACGACGTACACCACAGGCAGCGCCTGGCGGGCGAAAAGCGCAACTGTCGCCAGCAGCGCGGCACCGCAGTAGATCAGGGAGATCGAAGAGTGGATCGCGTCGAGTTCCATGCGCGTTGTCCGTTTCAGAAGAGTTTGGCTTAGCAGGCGGGCGAATCAGTTCAAGTCCCGCGCCCCCTAGCCGCGCTCAGCCGCATCCGGCTTCCACTTGATGCTACAACCAACGCTTGGTAACTGATGCGTCACTACCTGCCCGCCCGAAAGCAGCGCATCGGCTGCGGCGCGCAGGTCTTCGCCGGTGATTGCGACGCCGTTGCCGGGACGGCTGCCGTCGAATTGCCCGCGATACGCGAGAGTACCGCGCGAGTCGAACAGGTAGAACTCCGGCGTACACACCGCCGAAAAGCTATTCGCAACGGTCTGCGATTCGTCAAACAGATACGGAAACACATATCCGTAGCGTTCGGCATCGTCGGTCATATTTTCAGGGCTGTCTGCCGGATAGCGGTCGGCATCGTTGGAATTGATCGCCGCCACCGCCAGTCCGCGGTCGTAATATTCTTTCGCAAACACCGAAAGGGCTCCCTTCAGGTGCACAACATAGGGGCAATGGTTGCAAATAAATGTCACCAATGTGGCAGGAGCTCGGTCAAAATCGGATGACGACACCATGTCGGCGGCAATCGCGGGATTGAAATTGGGCAGGGTAAATTGAGGCATCTCAATTCCGAGTTCGAGCATGAACGATTCAGTTAACACCATTTCTGCTTCCTTGGCGCCGCACGCCGTTGAAAAAATAAAAAATTAAGCGCTGCAAACCGGGCAGTGCGGGTCTTTCGGGAGAATAATCTCCTGCCATTGCATCTGCGCGGCATCAAATAGCAGCAGCCGGCCAACGAGGCTGTTTCCCACTCCGGTTATGACCTTGAGCGCCTCGACCGCCTGCATGCAGCCGATGACACCGGCTACCGGCCCTAATACCCCTGTCTCGCTGCAGCGTTCCTGCGGCTCATCTTCCGGAGCATAAAGGCATCTGAAGCATGGCGAATCACCCTGGCCGGGCCGGTAGACCGCCACCTGGCCCTCCATGCGGATGACCGCCCCAGAAACCATGGGGGTGGCATGGCGCAGGCAAGCCTTGTTCAGTTCGAATCGAATGTCGAAATTGTCTGTTGCATCGATCACCACATGAGCAGCGGCGACGTGATCGTCCAAGGCCGTTCCCGACAAGCCTCCGTCGATGCCGACAATCTCGATCTGCGGATTCAGGCGCGTCAGACCCTCCACGGCAGAATCGACCTTCGAGCGCCCTACGCTTGCGGTGTGGTGCACGATCTGGCGCTGCAGGTTGGACAGATCGACCTCGTCAATATCGGTGACGACCAGACGCCCGACGCCGCTCGCGGCCAGATACATCGATACAGGCGAACCCAGGCCGCCGAGACCGACAATCAGCGCAGTGGAGTCGATGAGCGCCTGCTGGCCCTCAATCCCGACATCCGGCAGCATGATCTGCCGGTTGTAGCGCAATAATGTGGAATCGTCCATATCAATCAGGAATCCGCTCATCCGCCCTGACTGGCGGCGGGCAGGCAGATTCATAGGTACCAGTCAATGACTTGAAGGCAAGTCGTAGAAGCAGCAAAACTGTTTCAAATAATTCGGTTTGAGCAAAACTGTGACTTTCCAGGGTCTTTCAAGACAACTTTGAAAGCGATGCCAAACGCAGATTTCGCAAAACCGACCCATGTTATTTTCTATCGCAAGCAAGCCATACAACAGCAATATACTATACTCATGGCTAACGGCAATCTTCAAGAATCAGCAGTTCCGCTTGTACGTTTGCAAGAATGCCTCAAAACACGGCTGGCACAGAACGAAACTGCGTCCGGGCGAACGGACAGGAATCTGGCAAAGCCACGTGTAGCGCGATTGGCCGGCGGCGTCTTGGCAGGGTTCGCATCCATAAGCCGCTAAAGGTCGACAGACGCATGATTGAGGAATCTTGCAACCGATTGCCATAAGCCGCCCCAGATAGGAGACCAATGTCGTACAACATCCCAACCACCTCGTACCGGCTCAGCCGCCAGAATAAATGACCGAACTGACCCACTTCAACGAACGCGGCGAAGCTCGCATGGTCGATGTCGGCGAAAAGCCGGTCACCGTGCGAAGAGCCGTAGCCCAAGGCCGCATCGCAATGAATCCGGCTACACTCAAAACTATTATCGCCGGCACCAGCAAGAAAGGAGATGTGCTCGGGATTGCGCGGATCGCCGGAATCATGGGGTCCAAGCGTACGTCTGAGTTGGTCCCGCTTTGCCACCCTCTGTCACTGACTCATGTCGGCATCGAATTTGAATGCCGGGTTGAACAATCCTGTGTCGATTGCAGTGCCGTCGTAGAGACTCTCGACAGGACAGGCGTCGAGATGGAGGCGCTGAACGCGGTCCAAATCGCGCTTTTGACAATCTACGACATGTGCAAGTCATCCGATCGCGGCATGGAAATTCAGTCGGTTCGGCTCGAGGAAAAGTCAGGAGGACGTTCCGGTGACTGGAGACGCTCCTAAAACTGGCACCGCGCCTGCTCTGACGGGGATGGACGCCTGCGACTTCGGCTCTACGCCGTACACCGAAGCAGTACAGTCAATCCTGGAGCGCATCGACCCAATAGCCGATGCGCATCGCCTGCCGCTTCGAAGCGCGCTAAACCGGATCGCTGCTGAAGATGTCATTGCGCCGGCGCATGTGCCCGCGCATCGCAATTCTGCGATGGACGGCTATGCGTGCCGGGCTGCACAGATCGGGCAACCGCCTATCCAATTGAAAATTGCTGGCGTCGCGGCTGCCGGAAAGCCGTTCACTGGCGAAGTGAGAGCCGATGAATGCGTCCGCATACTCACGGGCGCTGTCGTACCCGACACTCTCGATACGGTAGTCATGCAGGAAGACTGCGATGTTTCGGGCTCCAGCGTCACCATACGCGGCAGGCACAGTGCCGGACAGTTCATACGCAACGCGGGCGACGACATTCGCCGCGGCGCGACTGCAATACGTGCCGGACAGAAAATCGGCATCGCCGAACTGGGCGTGCTCGCTTCCATGGGACGGGCAGAAATCGCCGTATTGCGAAAACCGGTTGTCGCATTCTTTTCCACCGGCGACGAATTGCGCGGAATCGACGAAACGCTGCGGCCCGGCGACGTATACGACAGCAACCGGTATACGCTATTCGGACTGATCGAAGAGGCCGGCGCTCAGAGCGTTGATCTGGGAGTCGTGCGCGACAGCTTCGACGACACCGTCGCTGCGCTGCGCAATGCGGCAAATTCAGCCGATATCGTAGTCAGTTCGGCAGGCGCATCGGTCGGCGACTCGGACTTCGTCAAGCGGGCCGTTGAAAGCCTGGGCGAACTGACCTTGAGAAAGGTTGCGATGAAGCCCGGGCGACCGCTGGCTTTCGGAAAAATCGGCCAATCGTGGTTCTTCGGCTTGCCCGGCAATCCGGTTTCAGTGATGGTCACGTTCGACAAATTTGTCCGTCCGGCACTGAGCAAACTCATGGGCGGCCCCGCCCTGGACCCGCTGACATTGTCCGCCAAATGCATTCGCAAGATTCGAAAAACGCCCGGACGCCTTGAATTTCAGCGCGGCATTCTGTCGATGGGAGCGCACGGCGAACTGCTCGTCGATACTACGGGAGACCAGAGCTCCGGCGTACTCACCTCGATGAGCCGGGCAAACTGCTATATCGTTCTGCCGCTTGAGTGCGGCAACATTGACGCGGGCGCGACAGTTTCGGTTCAGCCGTTCAACACCGACATGCTCCGCCAATCCGCCGATACCGGGGATTGATCAACGACCATATCGTCAGGGATTCGACAAATCCTTGCTGTACTCGATAAAGCCGGAACGGTTCGCAATTCCGTCATACAGCAGTCTTGCCGGCGCATTCGTTTCGTGCGTCAACCAGTAGACGGTGTCGATGCCTCGGGACCGGGCTTGACAGTAGACGGTTTCGATCAGCGCTCGTGCCACGCCTTTGTTCCTGAATTCGGGAACCGTGTACAGGTCGTGCAGGTAGCACACATTTTCGACCTTCCAAAGGAATGCGTGATCAACGCAGTGCACCAGGCCGGCGCAGACACCGTCGACAAATGCAAGATAGCCGCTGATATCCGGCTGATCCTGAGCCGCAAGGCGTGCAAATGTCGCAGCGTAGACTTCCTCTGGGACAGATGTCTCGTAGAACTTAAGGTATCCGCTCCAAAGCCGTCTCCACTGCAACTCGTCAGTAGCAGCCAGCGGGCGAATCTGCAGCGAATCGGTGCTCATTCGCCGGTTTCCGATGAACCCGGAACTGTCTTGCGACTAGTCGGCCTGCTTTGCAGCCTGACGCTCAGCATACGCAGCCTTTTGCTCCGCACTCGCTTCGAGCTGATAGCGATCCTTCCACTGCGAATACGGCATGCCATAGATGATTGATCGCGCATCTTCGTAGCTCATTTCGAGTCCGCGCTCTTCAGCGGCGCTGCGGTACCACTTCGACAGGCAGTTGCGGCAAAAATCCGCCAGATTCATCAAGTCGATATTCTGCACTTCGGTATGGGTCCGAAAGTGCTCGACCAGACGTCGAAACGCCGCAGCCTCGATTTCGGTACGTGTCTTGTCATCTATCCCGGTCATTGGCTCCCACCTCGTTTAACCATAAAGCGCCTTGCGCGACGCCGTGTTGCCTTCCACCCAGCGCGCTCGGCCGCCGGTCAATGTCTCCTTCTTCCAGAACGGCGCCTTCGACTTCAGATCTTCCACCATTCGCTCACAGGCTGCAAACGCCTGTGCACGATGAGCGGACCACGCTGCAACCACAACGATCGGATCTGAGGGCACCACTTTTCCGACTCGGTGCAGCATCATCAGGTCTGTCAACTGGTATTGCTCCGCCACTTCGGCCGCAAGATCCGAAAGATGCTTCTGCGTCATCCCCTCGTAGTGATCAAGCAGCATCTCGGCAACCGCTTCATCGCCGTTGAAATCGCGCATGGTACCGACAAAAACCGCAGTTGCCCCGAATCGGCCCTGCGGGATCGACTCGGCGAACCTAGCCACTTCGCGCCAAGGATCAAAATCCGATTCAAGCAACGCAACCCGCATCGCTAGCCTCCGGTTACCGGCGGAAAAAACGCAACTTCGTCCCCGTCGTTCACTTCGTCTTCCATTTCGGCATACTGCTTGTTGATCGCCACCAGCGCATTGTCAGGAATGCCGGCATCGTTGATCACCGCCTCCCAGACATCGCGCGCAGTGCCGAGTCCGGCACTGTCGACGGCCAGCTCCCGCTGGCCGACCGAATCCGCCAACGATGCAAAGAACAGGACCTTGACCGACATTGCAATCGCGCTAAGCGCTCATCTGATCCATTTCGATGCTGTATTCGCCATTCGATGCAGCCGAATTGACCATCGCTCTCAACGCGGCCTGGCGGTGCACTTCATCCTTGTTTCCGTCGTTGCCTGACCACGCCTTCATCGGCGCCTGCTGCAACGCGCGCCCGTAGGAGAACGTCAGTTTCCAAGGCGCATTCAAGTCCAATTGATTCATCGCATTAAGGTGCTGCGTCGCCTGCTCGTCGGTCTGGCCGCCGGAAAGAAATGCAATCCCCGGCACTTGCGACGGAACAGCGGCTAGCAGGCATCGTACGGTCTGGTCTGCGACTTGCCCGACATCCGCCTGGACGGGACACTCCTTTCCGGAAAGCACCATGTTCGGCTTTAGCACCGTGCCTTCGAGCATCACGTCCTGTTCGGCGAGCTGGAGATAGACATCATGCAGCACCTGCTCGGTCACTTCGCGGCAGCGCTCGATCGTATGCGCTCCGTCCATCAGCACTTCGGGCTCGACGATCGGAACCACGCCCGCTTCCTGGCAAAGGGCGGCATAGCGCGCCAGCCCGTGGGCATTCGCCGCAATGCACGCCTTCGTCGGCGCTTCATCGCTGATCGTAATTACCGCACGCCATTTGGCAAATCGCGCACCGAGAGAAACATACTCGGCCAAACGCTCGCGCAAACCGTCCAGACCTTCGGTGACCTTCTCGCCGCTGTGCAGCGCAAGCGCCTTGGCGCCCTTGTCAACCTTGATACCCGGCACGATGCCGATGCGGTCCAGATATTCGGCAAACGCTACTCCGTCCAGCACCGTTTGACGTATCGTCTCGTCAAACAGAATCGCGCCGCTGATGTACTTGGCAAGACTCGGCGTTGTCACCAGCAATTCCCGATAGCTGCGACGCGACGCCTCGGTACACTCAACGCCAAGCTTTTCAAACCTGCTCGCGCACGTCGGGGTGCTTTCATCCATCGCCAGAATCCCTCTTCCGGGAGCCACCATCTCGCGGGCTGTCAACTCAAGCTGTTTTCGATCCATTTTTGCGCCTCCTCACAAAATTCGTACGCCAACTCATTGCAATATTCAAACAGTAATAATTTTCATCGTATTGGTCCCGCCTTCGACACCCATAAGGTCGCCCTTGGTGATGACCACGCGGTCTCCTTTTGCGACATTTTCACGCCGCAGCAGTTCGTTGATGACCTGCCTCTCCACCCGAAGCTCCGAGTCTTCGGAAAGTTCAAGGTCGATCGGGTGCACGCCGCGGAACAAGGCGACCCGGCGATGCGTCGCCGAATGGCTCGAAACTGCGAAAATCGGAATTCCGGACAGCATTCGGGACAGCCACTTTGCAGTGCTGCCCGATTCGGTCAATGCCACAATGGCCACAATGTTAAACGATTTCGCCGAATGCATGGCTGCAGTAGCAATCGCCTCTTCAACGTTCACATAGCGCCCGCGCGGCTGCGCATCCAGCTTGACCTCGTAGTCGGTCAATTCGCTGCCCCGGCAGATGCGGTCCAGCGCCGCCACCACTTTTGCAGGATGGCGCCCGACTGCGGATTCCTGCGACAGCATGACCGCGTCGGATCCGTCCAGCACGGCATTGGCCACATCCAAAACCTCCGCCCGGGTAGGCTGGGAGCTTTCGATCATCGACTGCATCATCTGAGTCGCAGTAATCGTAAGGCAGTTTCGCTCCCGCGCCATGCGAATCAGCCGCTTTTGCACGCCTGGCAGGCGTGCATCGCCAATTTCCACCGCAAGGTCTCCCCGCGCGATCATGATTCCGTCAGACGCAGTGATGATCTCCTCCATGTTCTCCACCGCCTCGGCACGCTCAACCTTCGAAATGATTCCTCCCTGGCATCCGGTCGCGCGCAGCAACTCGCGCGCAATTTGTACGTCAACCTCGTTGCGCACAAACGATACCGCCAGATAGTCGACATCGATCTCGCCGGCTGTGCGGATGTCTTTATGGTCCTTGGCGGTCAGGGACGATGCTGTGAGCCCTCCGCCTTGACGGTTGATGCCCTTCGAATTGGAAAGCTCACCGCCGACCAGCACCTCGGTGGTCACCAGAGGATCAAGAACCTCCGTGACACGCAGAACGATATTTCCATCGTCGACGATCAGCACATCGCCGAGCTTCACGTCCTTCGGCAAATTTCGGTAGGTCACACCGACACGCTCGAGCGTGCCCTGTTCGGCATCCAGTTCGGCGTTCAATACGAACCGGTCGCCTTTGTTCAGGAATACCGGTCCATCCTTGAATTTGGCAATCCGAATTTTCGGTCCCTGCAAATCTGCAAGTATGCTGACAGCGCGCTTTTGCCGCCGTGCGCACTCGCGCACCAGTTCGACGCGCTCGCGCTGGCGCTCCGAATCGCCGTGGGAGAAATTGATCCGCACCACATTGACGCCTCTTCGGATGATTTTTTCCGTCACTTCTCGCGGGTCGGTCGCTGGGCCCAGCGTCGCGACGATCTTGGTCTGACGAAAAGTCATGACAATTGCGCAAGCGCCGGGCGGCCGGCTTCGCGGCGCATCTGCGCCTGATTAAGAGCTTCGATGGCAGGCAGTGTCTTGCCTTGCACATAGTCGAGAAACGCCCCTCCTCCCGTGCAGATGTAGGATACGTCCTCGATCCGGCCGAATTTGCCCAGTGCCGCCAAAGTGTCGCCGCCGCCGGCAACGCTGTATGCAGAACTTTCGGCAACAGCGCGGGCGATGGCCTTCGTCCCTTTTTCGAACAGTTCGCGCTCGAACACGCCTGCAGGTCCATTCCACAGGATCGTCCCGGCATCAAGCAGCATGGCGCGGTAGGCGCTGCGGGTGTCGCTGCCGATATCAAAAATCATGTCTCCTCCTGACACATCGTCTATTTGTAAATTTCTTGTACTTTCAGCATTGTCAATGGCATCGGCGACTACGACATCCGACGGCAATGGAATCTGACAGCCTTTTGCATCTGACGCGGCCATGATTTCCCGCGCCGTATCAAGCAAATGCGGCTCATGCAGCGATCGGGCAATCGGATGTCCGGCCGCAGCGAGAAACGTATTGGCAATGCCTCCACCGACAATCAGATTGTCCGAAAGCTCGGCCAGGCGACGCAGCACAGGCAGCTTATCCGCCACTTTGGCGCCGCCGACAATCGATACGACGGGACGCCGAGGCTGCTCCAGCGCTGCGTTCAGCGATTCGATCTCACGCCCTAGAAGCAGCCCCGCGCACGATATCGGCGCAAAGCCTGCGACGGCGCACGTCGAGGCATGAGCCCGATGAGCCGAGCCGAAAGCATCCATCACATAGACATCGCACAATTGCGCCATGCGCCGACCGAGGCTTTGCTCGTTGCCGGTCTCGCCAGGCAAAAAGCGTACATTCTCAAACAGCGCCACTTCGCCGCATGCAACCGGGACTCCGTCGATCCACTCGTCAATGAAGCGAACTTTCGCGCCAAGCTCCTGCTGCAGTCTTGCCGCGACCGGCCTGAGCGAAAACTCCGGGTCCGCAGATCCTTCCTGCGGCCGGCCCAGATGCGACATCACCTGAACCGCAGCGCCGCGTTCAAGCGCATGGCGGATCGTGGGCAGCGCCGCGCTGATGCGCTCAGCCGACGCCACCGCGCCGTTTTCGATCGGCACGTTCAAATCGGCGCGTATCAGTACCCGCCTGCTTTCAACCTCTACATCCTTGATGCCAAGCATAAATTCAGCGCATCCGGCTACTAGGCGCTCATCAGCGCCATGGTCGTATCCAGCATGCGATTCGAAAATCCCCACTCGTTGTCGTACCAGCAGCACACTTTTGCCGCTCGCTCGCCCACAACCCGGGTGGTTGACGCCTCGTATACCGACGAAGCGGTCGAATGATTGAAGTCCACCGACACCAGCGGCACGTCGTTATAGACGAGAATTCCTTGAAGCGGGCCATCGGCGGCGGCCCGCATCGTGCGATGGATCGCATCGACAGTGACATCGGACTCGGTTTCGATGGTCAGATCGACCAGCGAGACGTTGACTGTGGGCACGCGCACCGCAAAGCCGTCCAGCTTGCCGTCCAACTCGGGCAGCACCAGGCCGATGGCGGACGCCGCTCCGGTACTCGTCGGAATCATCGACTGTGTCGCCGAACGGGCGCGCCTAAGATCCGGATGAAACACATCCGTCAGCACCTGGTCGTTGGTGTAGGCGTGCACAGTGGTCATCAGCCCGGAGCGAATGCCGAATGCATCGTTCAGTACCTTGGAAACCGGCGCCAGGCAGTTCGTCGTGCACGAGGCATTTGAAATCACCGTATCGCTCGATTTGAGCACCTGATGATTGACGCCGTAGACCACAGTCGCATCGACGCCCTTGCCAGGCGCAGACAGAATGACCTTGGATGCGCCGGCATCCAGATGGGCCGACGCCTTTTCCTTGTCGGCGAAAATACCCGTGCATTCGAGCACTACGTCCACGCCGAGTTCCTTCCAGGGCAGGTCTGCCGGATTTCTCTCGCTGTAGGTGCGAATCAGGTCGCCATCGATGGTAAAACCCTCGTCAACGACATCGACTCTGGCAGGCATGCGGCCGTGAACCGAATCGTATTGCAGCAAATGGGCATTGGTCTTGCGGTCCGCAAGATCATTGATTGCAACGACTGAAATCTCGTTCGTTCTGGATGATTCGTAAAGCGCCCGCATGATATTGCGCCCGATGCGCCCGAATCCGTTGATTGCCGCCTTTATCGCCATAGCCTTTGCATTGCTCCTGTCAAAATTTCAATTGGTTTCGCCGCCGTGGCGGCATGCTAAGAATAATGCCGCCGCTCACGAAGCCAGCAGTCTTCCCACTGCCGCCTCGACCGCGCCGCTGTTCAAATTGAAGTGATCGTATATCTGTGCGCCCGGCGCCGAGCAGCCGAATTCATCCACCCCCAGGACAATGCCCTCAGGGCCTGCGAACTGCGCCCAAAGCGCCGTGACCCCTGCCTCGATCACCACTCGCTTTCGAATCTGCGGAGGAATCACCGAATCCTGATAGCTTTGGCTCTGCGCCTTAAAAACGTCGACCGAAGGCAGCGACACGACACGGATGGACCGCCCACCCGCATTCATCGCGTTCGCGGCTTCGACGGCGAACGACACTTCCGAGCCGGTCGCAATGACAACCGCCTCCGGATCGCCACCAGGTTCGATCAGCACGTAGCCGCCTTGTCCGATCATCGCCAGCTGCTCGTCGCTGCGCGGGTGCTGCGCGAGATTCTGTCGCGACAAAAGAAGGCTTGTGGGTCCATCGCGCCGCTCAAGCGCCGCGCGCCACGCAACCAGCGTTTCAGCGGTGTCGCAGGGCCTCCAGACCGACATGTTCGGCATCAGCCTCAGCGTCGCCGCCTGCTCCACCGCCTGATGCGTCGGCCCGTCTTCGCCGAGACCGATCGAATCATGGGTGAAGACGAAGATCGAGCGTATCTCCATCAATGCGGCCATGCGAAGCGCGTTGCGCGCGTATTCGGAAAACATCAGAAACGTCGCGCCGTAGGGAATGAAGCCGCCATGCAGAGTCATTCCGTTCACCATGCATGACATGCCGAATTCGCGCACCCCGAAATAGACATAGTTGCCGCTCGCATCACCGGCAGTGATCGCCTTGGAGTCTTTCCAGAACGTCAGGTTCGAGCCGGTCAGATCGGCGGACCCGCCGATTAGTTCGGGAAGCAAGGGGCCGAACGCGTCCAATGCGATCTGCGAGGACTTGCGCGAGGCCACAGTTGCAGCAGACCGGGCGGCTTCGCCGATTCGCTCGGGTGCAAGCCGATTCCAGGAATCCGGCAAATCGCCGTTCATGCGCCGCACCAGCTGTGCCGCCAATTCGGGATATTCGGCGCGGTACTGGCAGAATGCATCCTCCCAGCGCTCCTGCAGCTTGGCACCTGCGGCGCAGCAGTCGAAGGTTTCATAGACCGAATCTGGAATCGCAAACGGCTCATGGGGCCAGTCCAGCGCTTCGCGTACCAGCTGAATCTGCTCTTCGCCCAGCGGTGCGCCATGCGCCGCCGCCGTGCCCTGCTTGGCAGGAGAGCCGTATCCGATCACCGTCTTGCAGCAGATCAGACTTGGCCGGTCGGCGGTTTCGACAGCAAGAGCCAGGGCCCGGCGAATCGCGCCTTCATCGTGTCCATCCACCGCGTCAATGACATGCCAGCCGTAGGCATCGAACCGTTTCGAGATGTCGTCAGAGCACCAGTCGGCCACTTCACCGTCAATCGAAATCCCGTTGTCGTCGAAAACGGTGATCAGCTTGCCGAGCCGATGGGTTCCGGCAAACGAGGCGGCTTCGTGGGAAACGCCCTCCATCAGGCAGCCATCGCCGACAAAGACGTAGGTGCGATGGTCGATGATCGAATGCCCCGGACGATTGAACTGTGCGGCAAGCGCCTTTTCGGCCAGTGCCATGCCGACCGCGTTGGCAAAACCCTGTCCCAGCGGGCCGGTGGTCGTTTCAACGCCCGGGGTCAGACCGTATTCGGGGTGCCCGGGCGTTTTGGATCCCATTTGCCGGAATTGGCGAATCTCATCCATACCCAGGTCGTATCCCGCAAGATGCAGCAGCGCATAGATGAGCATCGAACCGTGTCCGTTCGACAGTACGAAGCGGTCCCGGTCGATCCACTTCGGATCCTTCGGATTGTGCCTTAGAAACTGCGTCCACAGCAATTCGGCAATGTCCGCCATGCCCATCGGCATGCCCGGATGCCCTGAATTGGCTGCCTGGACAGCATCCATCGCGAGAAAGCGCAGCGCATTGACACGCTGGACGCGAAGCGAGGTGGAAACGTCGTCAATATTTGCTGTCATATTCTCAATTCGAATTTCAGGTCGCTGGTGCGGCCCAGTTCGCTTGCCGCCGCACGATTAAAATCGCATGCCGTCATACGTCAACGATGCAGTCGGGAATAAACTCAGGATTTTCCGCGTCATTTGTACGTCTCGCATAGCCGCGCGGGTTTGAAATCACCCGGGTTTCGCCAATGCGGTAGTCGACGGATTCGTGCGTGTGCCCGTGAATCCACAGCGCAGCCCCGCTTCGTTCGACGAGACTGTCGAGCGACGAGGCGTAGGCGAACGATAACGTACCGCCAATGCGCCGGCCTATCAGGGACTTGGCGCAAGGCGCGTGATGCGTGATCACGATGCGCTTTTCGGCTTCGGTTTCGAGCGACAGCATCCGGTCGAGAAAATCGCGCGATTCGAAATGAAACCGCTGCGTATCGCTCGGCCTCAGGCACTGCCTGCCGTAGTCGATTTGACGGTAGTCGTTCATCCAGTGTTCGGCCAGTTGCTTGTTGTCTTCGGATTTGCCGTTCAATTCAAAGTCAGTCCACAGCGTTGCGCCAAGAAACTCCACGTCGCCGATCACCGACGATTCATTCTCCATGACGCGCACATTGGACCCGGCCGCCGTCTCGCGCGCCCGGTTCATTGCCGAGTCGATTTCGTGCCTGTAGTATTCGTGGTTTCCGAATACGTACAGCACCGGAACATCCTTGAAATTTTCAAGCGCCCATTCGACACCTTGCGTTCCGAGACCGATATCGCCTGCGAGCACTACAGCGTCATAGCCGTCCAGGGGCACATCGAAATGTGCAAATTCCAGATGCAGATCCGAATAAATGAGCAATTTCATGGTCAATTTCCAAAGAGCCGGATCAAGAGGTCCGAGATACGACGAATCGAGTTCTTTTTGCTGCGTCGAATCCAATGCCGCTCGAAGTATGCGAATCGCGAGCGAATCCGCATGCTGCCGCAGACATTGCGGATATCAAAAAGATGCGTTGAAATTTGTGTGCGCCGCTATGCCCATTTTATACCAATCCGCGCATCGCTTGCCGAGTGTGCGCAACACCGACCAATTCGGCGCACCCGGCGAACTGACGCCGCCGGGCTGTGCGTGCGCCGGGTGCGCCGCGTGTCTTTCCGCGACTGCGAATATTTCAGCCCGGTGAAATTGAAATTAAAATATTCGCCGCTTCCCCCTTATAATCCGATTGAATACAAGAGAGCTGTTCACGAGTCACATTCGCTATGGCATGGTTGTCAAATCAATTTCTTATCGCGATGCCGTCGATGAAAGACCCGCATTTTGAAAAGACGGTGACACTGATCTGTCAGCACAGCAAGGATGGCGCCTTAGGAATTGTCGTCAACAGGGCCACCGACCTGCATCTTAAGGACATTTACGAGCAGCTGGAACTGGACCACAATGATGCGCCCGAAGTCCAGCTTCCAGTCCACTACGGCGGACCGGTACAATCGCAGCGCGGCCTGATACTGCACGATTCCGGTGAAGATTTCTCGTCAATCCGGGTTGGAACCACACTCGGACTCACCACTTCAAGGGATGTTCTGGAAGCGATTTCGTTTCAGCAGGGACCGCGCAACTGCATGGCCGTCCTTGGATTTGCGGGGTGGGAAAGCGGACAGCTCGAAGAGGAAATGCGTCAGAACGTCTGGCTTTCCGCCCAGGCTGACACTTCAATCATTTTTGACACTCCGATTGAGCGGCGCTGGCAGCGCGCCGCAGCGTTGGTGGGTGTCGACTTTTCCACACTTTCAACGGAAATTGGACACGCCTGAGCAGCCGTCGGCATCGGGCGCCGCAATGCAGGCGCGCACTGGCGGCTTGTTTCGCCGGTCCCTCCCGTTGGATCAATGCGTTCTGGGATTTGACTACGGCACGCAGACGATCGGAGTCGCAGCGGGCTATCCGCGGCTGGGCAGCGCGGCTGGGGCCGGGGTCATCAATGTTTCAGACGGAAAGCCGGATGCGCAGCAGATTGAAAAGATTTTCAGCCGGTGGGATCCGGGATGCTGCGTTGTCGGCATGCCGATGCGCGAAGACGGCACCGCAGGAAGCCTCGCCGCGCAAATTCGCGCATTCGCAGCCAGGCTGGAAAAAACGTTCCAATGTCCGGTCGCTTTCGTCGACGAACGATTGAGCACCGAGGAAGCCAGGCACAGGCTGGCTGCACAAGGCGTGCGCGGAGCATCGCGCAAGCACCTTGACCGGCGTCATCAGATGGCCGCACAGATTATTCTGGAGACATTTTTCCAGACTCCGCCTGCCGGCGATGCAACGTCATCATCCGAATCGGCATCCAGCCCATATAATGCAGGCGGTAACCCAAAATAGGCATGCACAAATGAATCCGAAGCAATTGCGCTCAGGCTTAGGCGCCGCTTAGAGCGGCATCAGCGATGAATCAGGATCCGGTCCAATTCGACGTCGACGAACTGCTGGGGCAGATGGAAGGCGAGATGCGCGAACTTCTCGACCGCACACCGCTGATTGTCGCGATACAGAACGGCGGGCTGTGGATTGCAGAGCGGCTGCACGAAGCTCTGGAATGCGAAGAGCCCCTCGGCACGCTCAACATTTCGTTCTATCGCGACGACTACAGCACCATCGGGGTAAACCCCCAGGTACAGGCATCGTATCTGCCTGCTGCAATCGACAATCGACACATCATTCTGATCGACGATGTGCTGCATACGGGGCGCACCGTGCGGGCCGCTCTTGAAGAGCTGTTCGCCTGGGGACGTCCGGCTTCCGTCATACTCGCAGTCCTCATCGACCGCGGCAACCGGGAACTGCCCTTTGCGCCCGATATCGTCGGACGCAACATTCATCTTTCGAACGATCAGTTCATCAAGCTGACACCGGACGGGACAATGAACTTCGCAGCCAAGGCCGGAGAATAATCGGCAATCGCGATGCTGCACAGCCCGCATGACCTTCAGATCAATGCGCATGGCCGCCTGCAGCATTTCATTTCGCTGGAGGGCCTGCCCCGGGATCTGCTTGAGACGATGCTGACCCGGGCGGAATCGTTTATCGACTTTCCCACCCGGACCATCAAGAAAGTCCCCCTGATGCGGGGCAAGACAGTCGTCAACCTGTTCTTCGAGCCCAGCACCAGAACCCGCACCACATTCGAGATTGCCGCAACCCGGCTTTCGGCCGATGTCATCAATCTTCAGGCCGAGGCGATGTCGACAACCAAGGGCGAGACCATCCTCGACACGGTCAAGACGCTCGAAGCAATGCATACGGACATATTCGTAGTGCGCCACAATTCGAGCGGCGCGGCGAACCTGATTGCAAGGCACGTTCCGCCCCACGTGCACATCATCAATGCGGGAGACGGCAGATACTCCCATCCGACCCAGGCTCTTTTGGACATGTTCACCATCCGTCAGCACAGGGGCGATTTCTCCGAACTGGTGGTTGTCATTGTCGGAGACATCCTGCATTCCCGGGTCGCAAGATCGGAGATCAGCGCATTGAAGATTCTCGGCGCCAAGGAAGTGCGCATCGTCTCGCCGCGTACATTGATTCCGACTGGAGTTGAAAAGCTTGGCGTACGCGTATTTACCGACATGGACGAGGGCCTGAAGGATGCGGACATCGTCATGATGCTGCGCCTGCAGCTTGAGCGCATGGAGGGACAGCTGATTCCGAGCCGCGAGGAATTCTATCAGCGCTACGGGCTCACCGAGGCGCGCATGCGCAAGGCGAAGCCCGACGCCCTGGTGATGCATCCGGGACCGATCAATCGCGGCCTGGAGATTGCGTCGTCGGTTGCCGACGGAGAGCGTTCCCTGATTCTCACCCAGGTGGCAAACGGCATTGCCGTGCGGATGGCGGTGATGTCGCAGATCATGGGCAGAGGACAGACGTCCGCGGAGCAGGCATCTTGAGCGCGATTGCCATTCGCAATGGACGGGTGATTGATCCTGCCAACGGAATCGACCGGATTGGCGATGTCTACGTCGACGCCGACCGCATTGCGGCGCAGTGCCCGCACGATGCCCAGGTTCGGGAAATTGACGCGACCGGACTGATCGTGTGCCCGGGGCTCATTGATCTTAAAACGAACATCGGCGTCCCGGGGCCGAGCGACACTTCAACGATCGATATCGAGACGCTCAGCGCAGTCAGGGGCGGTATCACTACGGTGTGCATACAGCCGGACACGTTGCCGGTGATCGATACTCCGGCGATGGCGCAGATGATTCGCCAAAGAACTACGAACCAGTCCGGAATCCGGGTGCTGCCGCTCGGGGCGCTGACCGCCGGGCTGAAAGGCGAATCGCTGACCAACATGGCCAGTCTCATGGATGCGGGTTGCGTCGGCGTAAGCAACGCCGGTTCGGCGGTACGAAGCACTCTGGTCATGCGCCGGGCGATGCAGTATGCCGCAACATTCGACATCACGGTGTTCATTCAGTCGCACGATCCGTGGCTGACCGGCAACGGCTGTGTTCACGAGGGCGAAATCAGCACTCGCCTCGGGCTGCCCTCAATTCCTGAAGCGGCGGAAACCGTAGCGGTAGCCAGGGATATCGCCCTGGTGCAGACGGCCGGCGTGCGTGCGCATTTCAGTCAGCTGTCTTGTGCACGTTCGATTGACATGGTCAAAGAGGCCCAGGACAAGGGAGTGGAAATATCTGCCGATGTGGCGGTCCACAATCTGCATCTGACCGAGCATGACACGCAAGATTTCAATACGCTGTGCCACGTTCGCCCGCCGCTTCGCAGCATGGACGACCGTCAGCGTCTGCGCGAGGGTTTGCGCGACGGCACAATTTCGGTGATCTGCTCGGATCATCAGCCTTGTCGCATCGACGACAAGCTGGCTCCTTTCAGTCAATCGGCCGCCGGCATTTCGGGACTTGAAACACTGCTGCCGCTGACTTTGCGGCTGATTGACGAGGACGTCATCGACCTGCCGCAGGCGATCAGCCTGCTGACTCATCGACCGGCAAAAATTCTCGGCATCGAAGCAGGCAACCTGGCGGCAGGGTCTCCCGCAGATATCTGCATCTTCGATGCGCGCGAAAAGTGGGTTTTCGATCCGTCGCAGATGACCAGCCGCGGCAAGAACAATCCGTTCGGCGGATGGGAGTTTCAAGGCGCAGTCCGATATACCATTGTGAACGGACGCGTCGCCGAAGACTTTGACCGCAAATAGTCAAAGTCGCGATCGCCGATATGGACGCTGATGCTCTTCGAAACAGACTGGATGCGGTAGGCCGGCGCATTCGCGCCGCCGAACGTGGCGCCGGGCGAGTCGAAAACAGCGTATCTCTCATAGCGGTCAGCAAGCTGCATCCGTCGCAGGCGATTCGTGAACTTGCCGGCCTGGGTCAGAGGCGCTTTGCGGAAAATTTTGTTCAAGAGGCGCTGCGCAAGCAGCGCGAGCTATCGGATATTGACATCGAATGGCACTTTATCGGGCGCATCCAGAGCAATAAGACCCGTGAAATCGCCACCACCTTCTCCTGGGTGCACAGTGTTGATCGACTTAGGATCGCAAGGCGTTTGAGCGACCAGCGAGATGCTGATGCACCGCCGTTGAACATCTGCATTCAGATCAATGCGCAAAGCGAACAGTCCAAGGGCGGGGTCTCGCCCGGCGATGCGGCCGAGCTGATTGATGAGGCGGACAGACTGCCTGGGATCTCGGTGCGCGGACTGATGATCATTCCGGAACCGACAGACGATTCGGAAGCACAGCACAGGATTTTTGCACAAATGCGCAGTCTGCTTGAATCGCTGAATCGTCAGGGGCGATCGCTTGACACGCTGTCCATGGGCATGACCGGCGACATGGAAGCGGCGATAGCCGAAGGGTCGACCCATGTCCGGATCGGGACTGCATTGTTCGGGCCAAGGCCCAAGAGAGTCGACTCATAGAACGGTCCCAACGAAGCGGGAAAACTGCGAAACTGCTCAAACCGATCGCGCTGGGTAATTCGACTCAAGCCGCTGCTGGAAGTCACAGCATGTTTTTCAGCTGTATGTGTGACGCAAAGGCAACGCGAAACCTACAGATTTTTGACCTATTTTCAGATTTTATGACTTGAAAGTTGCCAGAGTTGGGTTGATGTTCTTGCGACTAGATGATATTCTTGCGTTCACTTTTCTGACACATTGTATGATATGATCTCTGCTCTAAGTCTTCCAAAGCGTATCATGGAGTATGCCGAATCCGCTCCGGAGGCGACACCACTGTGCCCCGCCGGCCTGCTTCATCTTGGCAACCGGGCTGCAGTCGACCAAGCTTTGTCGCGGCTTGCCCGTTCCGGCAAGCTCATACGCATCTTCCAGGGCGTTTACATGCGTCCGGTCCAAACCCGATTCGGGCAGTGTGGACCAGAAATCGGCAAAGCGCTTCAAGCTCTTTCGGCATTATGGGGCGAAACGTTTGTGCCATGCGGCGGCTCGGCCGCCAACTGCCTCGGGCTAACGACTCAGAACCCGGTGCGGATGGTCTATCTGACTTCTGGACGCAGTCGCCGACTCCAATTCTCCGGGATCGAGGTGGAATTGCGTCACGCGCCGCGCTGGCAGCTCGTCGCCCCGAAACGCAAGGCCGGAGATCTCATCCGTGCTTTATCTTGGCTCGGCCCCAAAGAAGTCGATGACGCACTCGATGCGGTCTTGCCGACGCTGTCCCCGGACGATCTGGAGGAGCTTTCGGCAGCGCGAGCCATCATGCCCATCTGGATGGCGGAACCGGTGAGCGCACGCATTTCAAGTGTCTGAGACTGCATTGCTGCTCCTTTGGCTTGAAGGTCGCTGCCGACGGTGCAACTAGCCAAGCTGCCCGACCTTGGTCTGCAGCCATCGATCGGGTGGCTGCAAGGAATTACGAACCGCATTCGGACAATGTCGCGATCAAAAACTCGGCATATTCAATCAGAATTATCCAGGTTTTCTGATTAAATCTCCGGGTCGTTCATGACCAATACGCGTTGTGCTTACCAAGTTTACCATCCGTAATTTCAAGCGGTTCGAAGAAGCTGAAATCGGGCTGGGCAATCCTGTTGTCTTTGTCGGACCAAACAATTCCGGCAAGACATCAGCCATGCAGGCGCTAACCCTCTGGGACATTGGTCTAAAGAGGTGGGGAGAAAAATATGCAGGCAAGAGTGCGCCGGAAAAACGTCCCGGGGTGACTCTCAACCGACGTGATCTGTTTGCAATTCCGCTGCCCAATGCAAATCAGTTGTGGCGAAATTTGCACACACGCGATTCATACTCAGATCAAGGTCGCACCGGTACAAAGAATGTGCGCATCGACTTGACTGTAGAGGGCATTGTGAACGACTCGCATTGGAAATGCGGGCTTGAATTCGATTATGCCAACGCCGAATCCTTGTATTGCCGTCCACTCAGGCAAGGCAATGGCAAGCATCCCAATAGAATGCCGGTGCCCAAGGAAGCACTGTCTGTCCAGGTTGTCTTCCTTCCACCGATGTCCGGTCTCGCTGCTGTTGAACCACGCCTGGTGGAAGGAACGTTGAACGCACGCATCGGCGAGGGACGCACAGCCGAAGTGCTGCGAAATCTGTGTTTTCATGTTCTCGAACAAAGTCCGGAAAACTGGAACCAATTGGTCGATCAGATTGAGTATCTATTCGGGGCAAAGCTTGAGGAACCGCGCTTCGTTCGGGAACGCGGTGAAATCACAATGCAATATCGGGAACACGGCGTTTTGCTCGACCTCTCGCAAAGCGGACGGGGATTGCAGCAGACATTGCTGATTCTCGCATACATGAATGCCAACCCAGGCACCGTAATTCTACTTGACGAGCCGGATGCGCACCTTGATATTCTCCGTCAACGCCAGATTTACAATCTTATTTCCGACACCGCCAGTAGCAGCGGCAGCCAGATCGTCGCCGCAAGCCACTCTGAAGTATTGCTCAATGAAGCCGGCGGCAAAGACACTGTCATCGCCTTTAATCGGCATCCGCGACGCATTGACGCGACCGCTCGGTTGGCGAAAATACTGACCGAAATCGGCTTCGACCAATACTATCAAGCCGAACAGACGGGGTGGGTGCTGTATCTTGATGGCTCGACAGACTTGGCGATTTTGCAGGCACTCGCCATGCGTCTAAACAATCACGCGGCTGTCAAGGCATTCGAAAAGCCATTCGTTCGCTATGTCGGAAACCAGCCGAGCCAAGCCCGAAATCACTATTATGGGCTTCGAGAGGCATTGCCCGACTTGAAAGCCGTCGCTTTGTTCGACCGACTCGATACTCAGCTTTCGGATGATCCGTACATTGAACAATTGCAGTGGCAGCAAAGGGAAATCGAAAATTACCTGTGCACCGAGCGAACGCTGGAAACCTACGCACAACGGTCGGCGCAAGATTCGGTTCCAATGCCCTTGTTTGATCAGGCAAATGCAAGCAAGCGTCTGAAGATCATGCGTCAGTCGATTCAAGAATTCAGTCAGGCAATGCAAGTTATCAACAAGCAGTCGCTGTGGGGCGAAGACATCAAGGCGAGCGATGACTTTCTAATCCCATTATTTGAAAACTACTTCGAGAAACTTAAGCTTCCCAATGTCATGCGAAAAGGGAATTTGTGCGAACTTGCCCACTGCATTCCCGCAGACCAAATCGATGCGGAAGTCAACGAAAAGCTCAATGCGATTGCCAAGGTCGCCCAGTCAGCAAACTGCTAGATCAGGCTCGGGACCATTATTGACTGAAACAAGCAGCGATGCAGCATGTTCATGAATCCTTTTTTAGACTGCTTGTCTGAAACTGGCTTTGATTCTTCGAATACTCGAACGCCGCGATCGAATTGACCGCCCCTGGCCGGACTGCTCGGCACCGAACAATAAGAGCCGGTCCTCGGCGCAAGGGCTCGATAATTCGAGACCGCAAGTTGCGCTCAGCAGCTAGCCTGACTTTGTTGAAGCCGAAGAATCCGGCTTGGCCGTCTCAACTGCATTCAAGTCTCCCTCGCCCGTTGATCTGTGCTTTGCCTGGCCTGCCGATTCCGCCCCTGCGAAAGTTGTCGACGCCGAATTGGCTTGCGCCTCGCCATGCGCCTTGTCCGGAGCTTTCAGCATTTTGTCGTCGTGAGGCAAACCGAGGCGACTTGGCTGCTGATGCAACTGATTCTCAACTTTCGGGTCCAAATCGTGCGACGGCAAACGGCGCGACTCATCCGGTACAGGACCCAGATGATGCGCCTCGGAAGTTTCCTGATGGCCTCCAAAACCCGCAGTGCGAGCCTCTTCGTCTTCCGTAACATGCGCAGCCGCAGACCCTGGATGCGGCGCCTCCTTCCCGGGAATTCCGGCAGAACCGGCGTGGTCTGCATGACCCCGGACAGCATCCAAAGCTGGCATGCGGGCTGAATCGTCAAGAAGATTGACCGCAAGTCTCGGCGCCTCGCCCGGCCGTATCAGCACAACTCTGGCAAGTCCGAGATACTTCTTGACGGTGTTCCAGTAATGGGTATGCCGAGCCTGAGGGGAATTGAAGCGGTCGCTTTCAAGCATCGCATCGAATCGACGCGCCGCACTGGTCGCCTCGGCGATGCGCGTTCGGGCTTTGGCGTGCGCCTGTTCAACCACATTGGCCGCCACTCCAACCGCCTGGGCAAGAGTCTGCTGCACACGCCTCTTGGCCGCCACAACGACCTGCTCGCGGTCCGACTTGGCATCGTTGACAGCGCGGAATGCCGGTACTGCGTCAAGCGGCGGCGAAACATACACGATGTTTACGGAAACCAGTTCGATGCCAAGATTCAGCAGCTCGATTTCCTGGCGAACCTGTTCCGCAATGACACCCTCGATGTATTTCTTTTCAGTGATCAGCACCATGTACACGAACATGCCGGATATGACATCCATATAAACGCTCTTGATTCGGCTCTGCAGTACCGCAATAGGGTCTGAGTTCTGAAACAAGTACTTCGACAAATCTGTCACCATGTATTGAATAGAGAATTTCGCATCGACCAGATGCACATCGCCGGTAAACGCCGAAACCGAAGGATCAATTCTGGTATCCACTTCGATCGAGTGAACGCGGCCGGTCTTGAATTTGTCGATTTGCTCGATACCCAGCGGAAAGCGCCAGTGCAAGCCTGGCTGAATTGCATCATCGACCAAAGATCCGAACCTGCGCTTGGCTACGGTCTCATCAAGGTCGACACGGTAGAAACCGGACAGCGCAGTCGCCGCAACTGCGACAATCACCGCAAGCCACACATACCGAAGAGGCGGAATGCCGAGAAAAAAATCGAATAATCCGCGAATAATCCGAACGCTGAGCACGTCTGCGCTCAGCGGTTCACTGTTCGCAGTTGCATTATTCGCCATTTAGAACCTTGAACAATTTGGAATCGGCATCCAGGAACAGTGTCGTGTTAGCGCCGACAATCGACTCGTAGCTTTCGAGACTGCGGATGAATTCGTAGAATTCCGGATCCTTGGAATATGCTTCGCCGAGGATTTGCAGCGCTTCGGCATCGGCTTCGCCGATGATTCGAGTGGCGTTCGCGTGCGCTTCGGCCAGTATCGTTTCATGCTTGGCCGCCGCCTTGGCTTCAATCTTGAGCGCCTCCTCCGCACCTTCGCTGCGGTAGCGGGCGGCAATTCTTGCCCGATCGGCATTCATCCTGGCAATCACGCTTGCACGGTTTTCCACCGGCAAGGTAAATCCGCTCACCTGAAAGGAGAGCACCTCGACGCCGAAGTGTTCGGAAGTGGTCACATTGACTTCCTCCCGGACACGCTCTGACAGCAGATGAAAACTGACTTTGTCCAATCCCACATTGATAAAATCCTCCAATGCGAGGGTCCCCACCCTGGCTCCGAGCCGCGCCGTATACAGGTCCTTGATGCGCGCTGTCGCCTCTTCCATCGTCCTCACGGTTGCCACAAAAGTTTTCGGATCTGCAACCTTCCACGTCAGATAAACTTCGACGACGACATTCTTCTCGTCATCAGTCAGCATTTCCTGCGGGCCGCCCTTTAGCACAATTTGGCGCACATCAACCTTGATCGCCCGCTCAACAGGCCAAGGGAATTTAAAGTGCAACCCGGGATGACGAACATCATCCAGCGGCTTGCCAAACCGTGTCACAACTGAGATTTCAGTCTCATCTACTGTAAACACACTGGTGGTGGCAATCCAGCCAAGCAGTGCCAGTACAGCAATGGAAATAGTAATGCGTTTCATGGTCAGTGTTCCGTTCTATCCTCTCTTTCCGCCGTGTGTTCCCCATTTTGCTGCCTGGAAGGCACCGAGCGGTGCCACAGCGTGAGATCCTGCAGGTCTGCATCATCAGGCAGAACAAAGGCTTGCCGGCCTTGAAGCGTCCGTTCCAGTGTTTCGATCCATAAAAGATCAGTCAAGACCTCCGGTGCGCGGCCGATCGCTGCCGCCTTCGCCACCAGGGCAGTCTTTTCAGCTTCGGCCTGCAGCTTGCGTCTTTCCGAAATAGCCTGACTGCGCCTAAGTTCGATCTCCGCATTGCCGATTGCGCGCGGAACAACGAGCGTATACGAGCGCTCAGCCTCTAGGATGGTAGTCTGCTTGTCTTGCAGAGCATCGGTGACATCTCGAAACGCAGCCATTGTCTCAGGCGCCGGATGCACATCCACAATATTGACCGAGAGCAGCCGAATTCCGATAGGGAAATTGTTGAAATGTTCGCCATCGGAGTGAACTTTCTGCATAAGCTGCCTGTGGTGCTCCCCGTTTTTATGCGTCCTGTGCATGCCCAATTCAGCGAGTTCGAGATGGTTGAT
Organism: Arenicellales bacterium; assembly: GCA_965214615.1. GTDB lineage: Bacteria > Pseudomonadota > Gammaproteobacteria > Arenicellales > JAJDZL01 > CBDAUN01. The sequence goes on along the minus strand of OZ243952.1, from coordinate 397,298 downwards.
CAGATCGACAGTCACAAAATGTTCGATCTCGCTTCTATTTTTCGACAGCAGTTCATCCATGCGCTGAGTGGCGATATATTCGCGCACGACAGTTTCGATCGCATGGGCGATTGCCTCCATGCCGTTGGCGTTTGTGTAATTGAAGACATACGGATCGGTTACTTGGAAGTGGACCGAAACCAATGCTCGCATCAGATGCTCGTCTCCGGTCAGAAACTCTGCATGCACCGTTTTCTTCGGACCGGGAATGAGCGAAGAGTGCCACCGGTCATTTCGTTTTCCAGCCGAAGCGCTGCCGATCTGACCGTTTTCAACCTCGAACACATCCTCTACGCCGACTACGATGCGGTGGACCAAGGTATGCGGAAAAATATCAACTTCTCCGATAGGCCACGGCGGCACGTAGTGCAAGCCGGGATCCATTCCAGGCTTTGTCACTTCGCCGAATACCTTGCCGTAGCCCAGATGCCCGACCGGCACGGCCGTCAGCCCGCTTCCGGCATAGATCAGCACCAGGACGGGCAAAGCCACCAAAGTCAGCCGCGACCGAAACGAGAACAGATGAAGCAGACGCTCCTTGTCAGAAAGTCCCGCGACGGAAAGTACAGCCGAGCGTATGTTTCCGACCATGTCGTGGTAGCCCGATGCCGCAGCGCCTTTCCAGAACCTCCAGACAATCAGGGCCGTAAGCGCGATCGCACCGCCCCATTCCAGGACGCCGACAATTCCGGATTCGCCGCCCTCGAGATCCAATGCGATGTTCCAGCCGAAGTAAATCAGCGCCATGTCAAGCGCAATGCCGCTGATGACGGCGCCGGCGGCAATGCTCGCCAGGTAAATTGAAACGAACCGCGCACCGAACTGCTGGAGCAGAACAACAATTGTGGCAGAATTGGTTGCAGGCCCGGTCAGCAGAAACACCAGAACCGCTCCGGGGCTGAATCCCTTGGCGATAAACGCTGCGCCGATCGGCGTGCTTGCGGATGCGCACATGTAGAGCGGAATTCCGGCAATCAGCATCAATGCATACATTTTCCAACCTGAAAGTCCGTGCTCTACAATATTTTCAGGGAACGCGACAATCACAACACCGCTTATCAGTACGCCGACGACCAGAGCAAGGAGAATGTCATCCGCCATTTCGATAAATGCAAACGAAAAGATTCGCTTGCCAATCGTATTCAGAGGGACCACATCGGAAAATTCAGGCGCGAGGCGTTCTGTGCCAGACTCAGCTTCGAGCACCGGTCGGTTCCAGTCGTTCAACTGAGTCCAGGAGATGCACCGGTGCCAGCTGCGCACCATGGCCGCCCAAATCGAGCGGCCAAGTCCGCGCGGGCCGACCACGGCGGCGTCCTGCTCCAAATCATGGCTGTGATCATGATGGTGGTGGTGGCCATGATGGTGATGGTGATGGCCGGCATGATCCATTTCCTGACTCGAACTCGGGCCGCGCAGCAATCCGATCGCGCCGATTCCGGCAATCAAAGCGGAGAAAAAAGAAGCGAAGGGCCGGAAAATCGCCATCAAAGGCCCCATCAGCCCCCACGTAACCAAGATCGAATCGACACCGGATTCCGGTGTCGTGATGAGAAACGACATGCACGCCGGGCGCGATGCGCCTTTCTTGCGCAGTGTTGCGGTGATCGGAATGACGCCGCACGAACAAATCGGCAAAGGCATGCCGAAAGCCGCTGCCGCTATCACGCTGGAAAGTCCGTCCTTGCCCATCAGTCGCAGAACCGCGGCCTGGGAAATCAATATGTAAAGAATTCCGGCAGCGGACAGACCGAAGAGAAACAGGGGCGCCAGCAGGAGATAAACCTCCCACGCGCTTGTCAGCATGCGAAGCAAAATATCAAATGAAGCTGAAACAATATGCATTAGATTCGCAAGGCGCGAGCCTTTATCCAGAGGCTTTCAAAGGTTCCTGACATCATGGCTTTGTGGTTCAACCGGCAGTTCAGCGAAGAAAGATAGGGTCGTCCAGATGTTTTACAGACATAGCGCGTCCAATTGCACCATAATATCCCTTTTTGATGGGGATTTTCTCCGAATTGAACGTCCCCATAGATCGCCATATTGCAGAATTAGGGGAATAGATAGCGCGAATCCTGCGCATCTGGATGCAAGCATGGCCGGCATCAGCGTCGCTTGAACGCAAGCAGAGCCGGCCGGATCGATGCAGACCAGCCTGATTACGCAATCACAGATCAATTGCAGCATGCGCGAATAATGGAAGCAAATACCCTTGCAAAATTGCACTCGGTCGGCGTGTGGCGAGCCGATCGCTGGATCGTGCAAAATGTAGACCTTGTCATCCGTCGGGGTGAAATCGTCTCGCTGATCGGACCCAATGGGAGCGGCAAGACCACGGTAACCAAGATTCTGGCAGATTCGATCAAGCCGGATGCCGGCATAGTTGAAAAGGCGCAGGACATAAGAATCGGATACGTGCCGCAGCGAATCGCGCTTGATTCTACATTGCCGATCACGGTAGAACGGCTGATGAATGTGCCTTATCGCGCCGACAAAAGGGATATTGACACCATACTGGGTGAATTGAATATTCGCCATCTGGCCAATTCGCCAGTTCAAAAGCTGTCCGGAGGAGAGTTCCAAAGGGCTCTGTTTGCCAGGGCATTGCTGCGTAACCCGGATTTGCTTATTCTTGACGAACCAGGGCAAGGGCTCGATGTTCGCGGCGAAGCGAAGCTTTATGAGCAGGTCGCCATGGTCAGGGACCGCCTTGGCTGCGGCGTACTGCTGGTCTGCCATGACTTGCACATTGTCATGGCGCAGACTGATACCGTCGTATGCATGAATGTGCATGTGTGCTGCACCGGCACACCGGCGTATGTCCAGGCCGACGAAGCATACCTGAACCTGTTCGGCAGGGAATTGTCGCCGACGCATGCTCCCTATGTGCACACTCATGACCACAGCCACGATCTGGACGGAAGTGTCCAGTGATGTCCGCGCGAAAGTTCCGGACCCTTTTTAATTGATGCTGATCCCCGACGATTTTCTAACTCGCGCGATTATTGCCGGAGTCGGATTCGCACTGATCGCCGGGCCGCTGGGGTGCTTTGTTGTCTGGCAGCGGCTGGCCTATCTGGGCGATGCGATGGCGCATTCGGCACTGCTTGGAATCGCGCTTGGACTGCTGCTTGATTTCAATCTGATGATAGGCGTGTTCTGCATTTGCTCGCTGATCGCTCTGATTCTCGCACGAGTCGGCAACACCTCGATATTGTCGAGCGACTCGGCGCTCGGAATCCTGTCCCACTCGACCCTGGCAATCGGACTGGTATTGGTCTCGCTGATGTACTGGGTCAGGATCGACGTACTGGATTTCCTGCTAGGCAACATCATCGCAGTGACTTGGAACGAAATCTACGTGATATTCGGCGGTGCTGCTGCAACATTGGGCATCCTGCTGTGGAAATGGAATGCGCTGATCAGCCTGACCGTTAACGAGCAGATCGCCGCATCCGAAGGGCTGCGTCCGCTTCAGACCCGTAGCCTGCTCATGATTCTGCTTGCAGGCACGATCGCAGTTGCGATGAAAGTAGTCGGCATTATTCTAACGGTCGCACTGCTGATAATCCCTGCTGCTGCCGCTCGTCAAATCGCCGGCACGCCTGAACAGATGGCCGCGCTTGCCGCAGCATTCGGCGCGATCTCAGTCGTCGGCGGCTTGCTCCTGTCGCTCGAAATCGACACCCCGCCAGGGCCAAGCATCGTGGTAGCGGCAGTGTCCCTGTTCGTGATTATCGCTGGTTCTTTGCATTTGACTCGCCGCAAGCAGCCAAGCAATTAAACCGTACACACGAATCGTCAAAATATGTTACTGCTGTCCGGTTAAGAAAAAAAATGGCTTCCATCCATTTGGTGCTTATGCGAATGAACCCTTATTCAAGGTGTCCGGGAGTTCAGCGTGATCGTCCACTTTTCGATGTGGCCATATCTCGCATCAATATAGCGATAATGTCGTAAAATGCCGATTTGGCTAGATCAAAAATTAAACTGCCTTGGAAGGATTAGTGATCAATATCATGGCTTTAGGAAACGCTTACAGAATTGGATTCGGGCGGCACACTTCAAATTCAGCTTGGAGCCATCCTAGTGCATGCGCCAGGAATTGCTGCGCCAAGACAGGACTACCGGGCATGCGGGTGATCTGATGGCTGAACAGTTCGACAGACTTGAGAGTTCGCAATTTGCCGGCGAGGCAGGCCGCAGGCCCGATTCTCAACTCGGCATGAGCCGAGGAGCAATGCTCGAGCTTTGCGACCAGGCGCTCAACGCCCTGATCGACTTCAATCTTAATCTGCCTGACAGCGATGCCTGGGATGGCGAATTCAGGGATGGCCTGAGGGATCTCATCTCCGGAGTCGCGCCTGAAGCGGGCCGCCCTGCTGGCGATGTACTGGATCAGGCAGTCAACGAAATTTTTCCGTTTACTTTGAAGCATGCCCATCCGAAGTGCTTCGGCTTCGTTCCTTCGTCGCCGACTTGGCCGAGCGTAGTGGCGGATCTTCTCGCTTCCGGCTTCAATCCCAACGCCTGCACCTGGCTGGTTGCCAGCGGACCGACCCATATCGAGCTGGAAGTCATCGATTGGATCAAAAGCTGGATCGGCTATCCGGAATCGGCCGGCGGCCTGATGACCAGCGGCAGTTCCGTAGCGAGCATCGAAGCATTTGCAGCTGCGCGCGAAGCTTCCGGGAATCCGGACCAGGCGACTGTCTACCTCAGCGACCAGACCCACGGATCGCTTATCCGGGCAGCTCGTGTCATCGGCATCAGTCCGGACCGCATTCGAATTATTCCAAGCGACGATGACTTCGCCGTAGACTTGGATGAGTTGAACAAAACCGTCTGCGGCGATATTGCGAAGGGCTTTCATCCGATTCTACTGAGCGCAAACGCAGGGACCACTGCCACCGGAACAGTCGATCCGCTGGAGCCGATAGCGCAGCTGTGCAAAAAGCACGGCATCTGGTTTCATGTAGACGCCGCATATGGCGGTTTCGCCTGCGTCACGCAACAGGGAAAGCAGATTCTGCGCGGAATAGATCGCGCAGATTCGATTACGCTTGATGCGCACAAGTGGTTTTTTCAGTCCTATGAATCCGGAGTTCTGCTGGTCAGGGACAATGCCAGCCTAGAACAATGTTTCGGCATGCGCCCGGATATTCTGCAGGATACGGTCTGGGGCGCCAATCATCCGAATATTGCCAACCGCGGCGTTCAGTTGACCCGTTCATTTCGAGCGCTTAAGTTGTGGATGTCGATTCATGTTTTCGGCCTCCAGGCGTTCCGCGGCGCCATCGAATCGGGGATGGCAATCGCACGGCAGGCCGAACGGTATATCGATGCCAGCGCAACACTGGAAAAGATGAATAACGTCGTCCTGAGCGTTCTGTGCTTCCGATTCAATCCGAAGTCAGCAACACTGAGCGAAGCCGAAATCGAAGAAAAAAACCGTTCAATTCTTGTTCGGGTGTTCTGGGACGACAACGCCTTCATCTCCTCGACGCTGCTGCGCGGCACATTTTGCCTGCGCATGTGCATAGTCAACCATACTACGACTTGGAACGATGTCGAAGAAACACTCAAAGCAATCGAGAATTTTGGTTCGCAAAGCCTGAAATAGCATGACAGCAAAGACAGTTCATATCCGACCGTCCATGCTCTGTTGCACTCGGCTTTCAGTGAGCGGTGCCATAGAGCCTTTCGTCGCGGCCATGTATTCGTGCAGGCGTAGGACGGCAAAGGCTCTCAAGGTGCTGGCTGCATTGAGCGCTTGCCTGCTTTTCAGCGCTGCGCATGCCGGGGACCCCGGAGTTTATCCCGACCGCATCGTCTTTGGCCAAACAGCCCCATTGAGCGGATTTACAGAGCAAATCGGCAGCAGTTTGCGTATCGGGATCAATGTCGCATTCGAAGAAATCAACCGAAACGGAGGGATAGGCGATCGATTGCTTGTGCTCAAGAGCAGAGACGATCAATATATCCCGGATCTTGCCCGAAGCAATACGATCGACCTGATCGAGAATGAGCAGATTTTTGCACTGGTTGGCGTAGCCGGAACCCCCACCGCTCAAGCTTCGGTTTCCATCGCTGTCGAGCACAATGTACCGTTCATCGCACCGCTGAGCGGCGCCGAAGTCTTTCGCGACAAGCAACGGCTGCCGAACGTGGTGAACCTTCGGCCGAGCTATGCGCAGGAAACCGAGGCATGGATAGACTACCTGGTCTCGGCCGGCATAGACCGGATCGCAGTGTTCTATCAGGACGACGCATTCGGGCGATCCGGATTGCGCGGCGTGCGCAACTCGCTTTCCGAACGCGGAATGCTTACGGTTGCAAGAGGTTCGTTCTCCAGAAACCGCACGGTTCTAAGCACGGCGGTATTTGACATTCGGCGCGCCGAACCTGCGGCTGTCGCAATGATTTCGACCTATAGGACGTCAGCGGAGTTTATTCGCCAGATTCATGACCTAGGGCTGCGCCCCCAGTTTCTAAACTTGTCCATACTGGGATCAGACGCGTTCGTTACAGAACTCGGAGACGACAGCGAAGGCGTCATCGTTTCCCAAGTGATGCCTTCTCCGTGGGATACTTCGATCCCCTTGGTGCGCGAGTACAGGGACGCGATGAGCAAGTATGCAGGATTGTTTGATACGAATGAATTTGCAACAGCACCGGAACTTAACGGACGCAGCAGTTCGGAGTCCGCAGTGAACTTCACATCCCTTGAAGGCTACGTAACCGGACGGTTTATCATTTCCATCTTGCGCGAGATTAAAGGCGACCCGACCCGGGAAAAACTGCTAAGCAAGATATACGATAAGGCGCAGTTTGACATCGGGGGGTTGAAATTCGATTTCACGGCCGGGAGCAACCAGGGTTTGCATGATGTCTATTTGACCGCGCTGGACAGGGATCATCGCTTTCAATCCATCTATGTCGCCCATATTCCGGCATCGCATAACGATCACTGACACGGTTCCCGCATTCTGCGATACAGCCTGAAATTTACATTTGGCCGAAACACATGAAACTGTCGCAATTTGAATCGAACGCTCAGCAGTACTGGCTGCGCAAGCTGCTGGAAGTGCTGTACATGCGGCGTTCCACCATGTTTCGCTTTGTTGCTGAAACCACCCGCGTCCTTGTATTCGGAAACGCAGGCGGCGTTGCGCTGACGCTGGGAATGCTGGGCACCGCAAACCTAGTCGGCGTCTATCACATCATGTGCATGCTCATGCTGCTCACATTTGTGCTGGGTATTTTGTTTTCTGCCGCTACGCTGTTTCTAGTAACCGCCGTCACCGTCAAAGAGGCGCACAATGCTGAAATTGCCCTAAATCAGTTTATCAGCGATGATCTGGACCGTGACGAGGTGCTGTTCTACTATGACAACAAGACTCGCCGAATCGCAAATGCAGCAGCCGGAAGCGGCATCGTCAGCATTGTTCTGCTAACGATGGGAACCATTCAAGGCTTGATACAGGTCGCGATCTATTTCTAGCCTGCCTGAAGCTGAGATACGATCCAATTTTCCGCAGACTGTTTCTCCAGGCGGACGCCGAAGTCTGCGGCCGCTTGAAATTCCGCATCGCCGGTGCTTGCGGCCCGCAGAATCTGTGCCTGCTATCGGCACGGCCCCGCCGCGTCCGACAGACGGCGCGAATGTTGAATTCGTCCGTCAATTGATTTCGAAACGCTTCGATCAGCGCAAACCGAAAAAGGTTTGCCGAACCGGTCACCCCTGGCCGGACAGGCAATCCTTGAACGACTTTGCGATGTTAAGTATCAGCCTGGAGTAGAAATCAGGACCATCTTCGACAATTACGCCCAGCGGATCGATCGTGCCAATTTTTGCCTCTGTGCCTTCGGTGATCAGTTCGATTACTTGCCGATTGAATTGAGGCTCATCAAATACACAGACTATCCCTCGCTCGCGAATCATGCTTTGCAGTTCACGAATTCGTTTCACACCGGGCGGACGTTCGGGGCTGACCGTTACCGCACCCACCGAATTGAGCCCGAAACGTCGTTCGAAATACTGGTAAGCGTCGTGAAAGACAATGAACGGCACGTCATGAACCGACTCGAGATCGGCAGCAACCCGACCTGACAGGTCGTGCAACCGCACCGTCATCAGCTTAGCATTCGACTGATAGAGCTGCGCATTATCGGGATCAGCCTCTGAGAGCGCATCGGCAATCGCCCGCACCATGGCTACGGCATTTAAAGGATCAAGCCAAATATGCGCATCGAACTCCCCGTGACCGTGACCTTCATGACCGTCTGATTCTTCTTCACCATGCCCATGTTCATCGCCGTGATCATCCGATTCATCTTCACCATGCTCGTGCTCGCGTTCGTGGTCGTGGTCGTCATGAGAATCATGTGCAAAATCTCCGTCTTCACGAAACGGGAGCCGGGTTACACCTTCGGCAACAGCGAGCTCAACCACAAGCGCATCCGATGCAAGCGTTTCGATCGGACCCACGAGCGAGGATTCAAGAGTTGTCTCAATGTAAAAAACGACGTCCGCGCCCTCCAGAGACCTCGCATCCGATGGACGCAGGGAGAACGTATGCGGTGACTGGTTACCCGAAATCAGCACGCGAGGCTCACCTACCCCTTTCATCACTGAACTCGTCAGAGAATGCAGTGGCTCAATGGTCGTAATCACCTCGATCGCATTCGCGTAGTACGACGGCACAAAGCATGAGAACAACAGTACAAAGGCAGCCGAGACTGGCTTAATTCCTGCAATTGATTGAAATTTGAAACTCATAGGACAAATCCGTAACTATTTTCTAAATTGTTGCATTCAAGAAACCGGCGCATCCATTGCGAACCTGCACACCCGCAACGACTTGAATCGGCAGATGGCCGATCCGCAATCGCGTTCTGCCTAATATTCGTCTGGCACAGGAATTCCACCATCGCTGCTGCCTGCCCCGAATTCACTGACAAAATTGAGAAAAGGCATTGCCGTAGAATTTAACCGAGCTGTGCATTATACTTTTAGAAGCAGGATTTCGCCGGTATCTTGCTGTATATGATACTGCAAGATTATAGACGAATCGGAAAATGTCAATGGATCGTATCGAGCAACTTCAATTGCAGCGAAGCGAATTGCTTCAGCAGATGACGCGAATCGGCGAATTCCGTCCCGGCAACCTGTCAATGAGTTACAAAAAATGCGGCAAGCGCAATTGCCGCTGCACCAAGATGCAGGACCAGCGCCATCCGGTGATGCACCTGACACGCAAAGTCGACGGGCAAACCGTGTACGGCCATATCCCCAAGCATGCCGCCGACAGCACCCGCGAGCAGGTTGAAGAATACCGCCGGTTCAAGGAACTCGTCCGGCAGTTCACCGAAGTGAACGACTCGCTTTGCAAATTGCGCCTCAAAGCGCAGCAGGAAGAACTTAAGCGCGGCCAGTTGCAAGGTGCGCGCAAAGCCGCCCGCCATGCAGCCGACAACCAAAAGTGACTGGCAGCCGGCGAAATTGCGATTCGATTCGCAGCCGCCGGCAATTTAAAGCGCTGAAAACCGCGCCGGGACCACGCGGCAGCTATGACCCGGACTCCGGTTCAGACAACGAAACGCCAACAAGCGCCACCACCGACTTGCAGCGCTCAGCATGCCTTGAAAATGGCTTTCCCGGTCAGGAGCTTCCAGCCTGATTGAAATTGGCATCGGGGGCGGACCGGCCGTAGAATTCAATCCGCTCGGTTTCACTGAACACCGCTCCCGGCTCTTTGAAATATGAAAACACCGCTATGAGACGCGGCGTGCCGCCTTGCACCGGCGTCGTTCTATGCGCCACATGCCGGCCGGCAAATACATTCAGCGTGCCAGGTGTCAAGATTCGCGACCGCACACTGGAGCGACCGCCTTCCAATAGCGATGCGATACCGTCCAAATCCAGGCTACGGTCGTCTTTCAGACCATACGCATATTCCAGTTCGCCGCCCGCAACCGGCGCTTGAACAAGCATCGTGGTGGCAAACTGCGCACGATCGAAATGCCAGTTCAGCGATTCTCCTTCGCAGTACGCCATGACATTGACTCGCGCCAGCGGGTCCGACATCGTGTAGAGTCTGGATTCGCCAATCGCACCGGCGAGAAAAACGCGCAGCGGCGTCCATTCATACAGCTTGATCAACATGCTTTCAGCGATCTGGTCGGCGCAAATTGTACGATTGACCGTATTCATGCGGCGAAAAGCGGGATGGCTCGCCGGAGCAAGCCTGCATTCATCGTCAAAGAAGATATTGTGCTCGCGGCTGTGGGTGAACGCCGATGAATCAAGAAGCGGTGCAATTTCCGCAGCAATCTCGCGCAGCGCACCCGCGTGTACAAGTCCAGGCAATTCGAACACACCGCATTTGCTGAATTCCAAGCGGCAGCGTTCAACCAGCGCCTTGCAGCGTTCAGATTGAGGATCGCCTATCGGGTATCGATCCAGATCTATGCAGTCTTCAATGGAATTCATCGTTCGCAATTTGCAATCAAGCGTGCGGCGATGTTGCGTTTCGGCTCTTTCGAAACCGAACAGACGGAAAGCTGTACTGCGCGGTTTCGCCGTTGCAAGACGGCAGACGCGCATCCGCAACACTCGCCGGACAATGTACAATCACCTTTCATCGAAATCAAGTTGGAGGCAAAACAGATGTTCAAGACCCTATCCGTTCCAATTCTGGCATTTGCTCTGGCAATGCTTGCGATGCCAAGCCATGCGGACGACTCCGACAGCGCTGCGCTGTTCACAACTTCGAACCTGACTACGGAAACCGCATTGAAAGCGGCTTTGGCGGCTTTGGAAAAGTGTCGCGAGGAAGGCTTTCAAGCCGCTGTTGTGATCACCGACCGCAATGGTCTGCCTCAGATCATGCTGCGTGACCGCTTCGCAGGCGCGCACACTCACGAAACAGCGAGACGCAAAGCCTGGACCGCGGCCAGCTTCCGCGAAAATACGACAGAATTGGCGCAGGCGACTGCCGACGGCACGACCATGTCAGGAATACGGCATGTAGACGATGCGATAATGATCGGCGGCGGCATGCTGATTGATGCCGGGGGCACGACCGTGGGCGCAATTGGTGTTTCAGGCGCACCAGGCGGCGATATGGATGACCTGTGCGCCGAAGCTGGAATCGAGGCTATTGAGGACGACATCCTTTTCTAGCCCTGAAATTGCCAGTGCGCTATTTTCTGCCGCGAGGCGACCGTTTTAAACCCGGCCAAGCGCTTTGGGCATTGGAAGGTCGAACCTAATGCACAACCTCGGCCGGATGCGACGGTGGCAGCCTGCGCTCGCGACGGTTGCTCTCATCGGCATCAGGCGCATCAGGCTCAATTGCTTCGACCGCCGGCCTTGAATAGGTCTCAAGTATGAATCGCCTGAAACTCGGTATCGGACACTCCACCGCGCCGTCGTCGCGCTCTTGCAGCGCACCATGATGCGTCAAGTCATCGTAGAACTGCTTTGCGGTCATCCCGTCATGCAATCGGTCCCGCCTGAGCCTGGAATGATCGCCCGCCATTGCACGTAATTCAATAATCTCCATCACCTCGCCTGGCCGTTGACTCCCGTCAATCTGGCGCATCACATCCGCCAGAACAAAGCCCGACCCATCCATCGCTTCGCTGATGCGGTAGTTATAGTATTGATGCCGTTCGGCCATGCTGATCCGCTCGACCTCGGCGAAATCGACCCGGGAAATGTCGCAGTCGCACTCCAGTAGCACTTCGCAAAATGCCAGCAGGCCGTTGGCCAAGTGCGAAGGCCAGCCGTCGCAGGCTGCGAGCATCGCATCAAACTCGGCTTCGCGCGAACCGATGTCCAGTTCAAATTTCGCGCAGAACCCCTGTTTCAGCTCTGCAACCTCTTCGGCGTCGAACCGGTCCAGCGAATGCACGCAGCGTCTCTTAAGCCGCGTCAGTCCCAGTTCCCCGATCCGCCTGATCGAATCGGACAGTCCACCAAGCACCAGGGTGATCGGCGCATCGTACTGATTGGCATGCAGTTCTTGGAACAGCTTGCCTGCAAAGCAGTCTGGCCTTCGCGCAAGATTCTGCGTCTCGTCGACCGCAATCACTAAAGGACCGATCCACTGCTCAGGCGGAACCGCCTTCAATACTGTCGCCAGCGCGGCGGCCGGCGCAGGCGAGTGCCTCGTCGTCTCGGCTTCGCCCTTTGCCCCTGCAATGACGGCTTTCACTTCTGCGCCCATCCGTTCTGTGCGGCTGACAGCGTCTAACAACACGCTGCCTGAACCCGGCGCAAGCACGTTGGCGAGATTCCTGCAAAAATCCTTCGGATCATCCAGCGGAGAGCTGGCTTTGAGCAGATGCACCACGGGCACAGGCTGAGGACGTACAGCTCCGCTTGCATCCGGCGTGGCATACGATTTGCCCTTCCAGCAGTCTTTGAGATATTTCAGCGTCGACGTCTTTCCGGCGCCGGGGGCGCCGTAGATCACCTGAGTCGTCGCTTCGCGCTGCCCTTTGCCACCGATGTGTCGCCCCCAGCTTTGTGCGCACACATCCTCGATATCCGATAGCACCTTCTTTCGTCCTGCAAAATAAGGCGGCGTATCCTTGTCGCCGTCATCGATAAATTCTTCGAGGAGGTCGACTAGGTCGGATTTGCTCAGTTCACTCATTGGGCATGTCCATTTTCCATAGGTATGAAAACCATCGTTCCTGATTGTGAGTATAGCATGTTGCGAAATTGCTCCGCATGACACCGGCAATCGAGCGATCTATTGTCATTTTGGATTACCGAATTTGCAGCTTGCAAAGCGTATCTCTAGCCATAGATTGAATCTTCGAAATCCGCCTTGGATTCCACGACAATGCCGTATTGCAGTGCCTTTTTCACCTTGCCTGTCTGCCTTTCGCAGCGTACTTGGACGCGATCTCGGATTACGAAATCGAAGTCCGCATCCGTGGAGGAATGAATAACTCCGGCAAAACCGACCAAGGGGGCAAGCGCGAACCTCGCAAACGTTTGAGACAGACGATTCGGTTGCGGCATCGCATCAATAATTACCGTCGTTAAGTTCGATTCAGCCTGTTCTGCGACCACGCTGAATCGGATGCCGATCAAGCGCGCGCGTTGCCATTCGGAGTCAACGGTCTCTAACGCTTCATGCATGCAGTTGATCAAACACTGCAAATATGAGCCCGGCAAACCGCAGCCGCGACAAGCAAATGCGAACTCGCGCTGCACCCTCCGGTGGCTCTTAACCTGTTCAGATTTCTTCAATTCATTCGAAATCGCTTCTGTCAGGGTTCAAGGCCGGGAATTTGAACAAAATAAAATGTAACCCATCGCGCTATAATTTCCCAAGTACGTTGACCGCCATATTGACAAGCGCGAACACGGCGAAATAGTGCAACATCCCATTCGTGGCACGCTGCATTTATCACCATAAAAGTCTGCAGAACACGGCAAGCCAATCCTCAATCTAACCGCACACGACGACTTTGACTGCTCTAAACCTGATGAATATCAATAGCATCTCATCGATAGGCTTCATAGGCGGCGGCAATATGGCCCGCAGCATCATCGGCGGGCTGCTTGAAGTCGGCTACGAGCGAAATTCGATCATCGCCTCCGACCCGGTCGAACAAGCGAGGCAGCATCTGAACGAGCGCTTCAATATTACCGCCACCGACAGTAACCGGCACGTCGTCGACCGCTCCGAAGTGGTGGTGCTTGCAGTAAAGCCCCAGGTCATGTCTGACGCGCTAAGCAGCATTCGCGACGAACTGCAGCACAAGCGGCCCCTGCTCATTTCCATCGCAGCCGGCATTCGCCTGGCCCAGCTCGATGAACAATCGGGCGGCAACTTGGCAATTGTCCGCGTGATGCCCAATACGCCGGCACTCATCCGCCAAGGCGTTTCGGCTCTATGCGCGAATTCGCGCACCGGCGAAGACCAGCGCGCCCGGGCGGGCGCCATTCTCGACGCTGTGGGCGAAACCGAATGGTTCGACGACGAAAGCCTGCTGGATGCGGTGACTGCGGTGTCAGGCAGCGGGCCGGCATATTTTTTCTACATCATCGAAGCTTTGCAGGAAGCGGCCGAAAAGCTCGGCCTGCCGGCGCAAACCGCGCGAACCCTGGCGGTCAAGACCGCGGTCGGGGCGGCGCAGTTGGCCGACTTCAGCGACGATACGCCGGCGCAGCTGCGCAAGCAGGTCACCTCGCCCGGAGGCGTCACCCAGGAAGCGCTTGGCGTACTGGACTCGTCCGGCGTGAAGGACGCATTCGTGCGCGCGATCGCCGCCGGCGAAAGACGCTCTGCCGAACTGTCCTCGCCATAGGCCCGACATGATGTACGTGACTGACTTTCCGCTGCTCGGCATGTTCGCAGGACTGATCACGGTCTACATCAATTTCGCAATCGCCCGGGCATTGCTGCAGTATTCCAAAGCGGATTTCTACAATCCGGTTTCACGTTTTATCGATCGCATTACGGTCGTACCAATCCGCATACTTAGGATGTTTGTGCCTCGCGTCGGCGGCTCGGATCTGCTGTCGCCGGCCATCCTGGTCTTGATCTGCGCGGCTGTAGAGCAGTATTTGAAGCACGACATCCTCAATCCGCTCGTGCTTTCGGTTTTGGCCATTGCCCGCACAATCGATGTTGGCACGGACTTTGTCACTTTTGTGATTCTTGCGCATGCCGTGCTAAGCTGGGTCGCGCCGCGAAAGACTTTCACCGTGGCCAAGCTGATCAATTCGGTCAGCTATATGCTGCTGGCGCCGTTTCGCAGATTCATTCCACCGGTGGGCAATATCGACTTCACCCCGCTCGTCGCGCTTATCGCGATCAGCGTGGTTGCCGGCACAGTGCACAACGCGCTGATTCGCCTGATCACCTGAGCAGGCTTGAAGCGCACGGCTGCACGCCCTATAACCTGCATGAAGCCAAGCACAGTCAAAGCCGTTCCAAACGTGCCCTGCCGGGCAAACTGTCAATTGGATCGCAGTGCCGAGCCGACGGGCCTTGCCTTGCTTAGCCGTGATTCGCATCGCCCTCGGCATTCGCTTCTTGGGCGATACCGCTACCCTACACGCCCGACCTGTCTTGCACTATCGCGATGCAAGCCGATTCGAACCCAGCCGCGGTAATGCAACGATGACTCAAACGCCTACTCGCTCCGACGTACCAAAGCAAAACTGGGCCGCATCATTCAAGGGGCTCACCCATCCCCGCGCGGTGTGCATGCTGTTCTACGGATTTTCCGCCGGACTGCCTTTGCTGCTGGTTTTTGGAACGCTCTCGGTGTGGCTGCGCGAATCAGGCATCGACCGGGCCACAGTAACCTTCCTGAGCTGGGCTGCGCTCGGATATTCCTTCAAATTCGTGTGGGCGCCCATCATCGACCGCATGCCGGTGCCGTATCTGACCCGCGTAATGGGGCGAAGGCGGGCATGGCTTCTGGTGTCCCAGATCGCCGTGACGATCAGTCTGCTCTGGACTTCCAGCTTTGACCCGCAGACCAGCGTTCTTGCACTGACTGTCATGGGGGCCGTGGCAATCGGCTTTTCCTCTGCAACTCAGGACATCGTCATCGACGCCTACCGCATCGAGTCGGCTCCTCCGGAACTGCAATCGATGCTTTCGGCAACCTATATCGCGGGATATCGAATCGGCATGCTGGCCGCAGGCGCCGGAGCGCTGTGGCTCGCCGACTGGCTGGGCGACGGACAGTACAGCTTCGACGCGTGGTGCTGGACATACCGCGTAATGGCCGCTCTGATGATCGTCGGCATCGTCACTACATTGATCATCGACGAACCGAAAACAGATACTTCGGATTCCAGCGCATTTACGGCAACATCGGACTATGTCCGGTTCTTCGGGGTGTTTGCCCTGGCTGCTGCGGCATTCGCCGTGGGATTCATTCTGACTGCCGACATTGTCAAGTCTGCCAAGGACGCACTGATCGGCGAACTCGGCGTCAATTCGACTGCGGTGCGTATTTTTGTCGAGGCGGCCCGAATGATCTTCTCCATCTTTCTGGCATCGGTTTGCGCCTGGCTGCTGATTCGCGTCCGATTCGTCCAGATGGCGCACGTCCAGGAAACCTACATCGCGCCGGTTACCGACTTTTTCACCCGCTATAGACGGACCGCGGCGGTCATTCTGCTGCTGATCTGCACCTTCCGCATTTCTGACATCGTTCTAGGCATCATCGCCAACGTGTTCTATCTCGACCTGGGCTTTACCAAGACGCAGATCGCCAACTATTCAAAATTCTGGGGCCTTTGGTCCTCGATCGCCGGCGGCCTGCTCGGCGGGGTCCTGGCATTGAGATTCGGGGTACTGCGCGCCTTGCTCGCCGGAGCAGTACTGGCGCCGGCGACCAACCTGCTGTTTGTCGCACTGGCAAAATTTCCAACCACCGCCTGGCTGCTGCCGGTCGTCGTAGCCGACAGCCTGGCCGCAGGAATCGCTTCGGCCGCTTTCGTCGCCTATCTGTCCAGCTTGACGAATATCCGATTCACCGCGATGCAGTATGCGATATTCACATCCATTATGCTCTTGTTTCCCAAGCTTGTCGCCGGCTACTCAGGCTCCATGGTCAACAGCATCGGCTATGAATATTTCTTTGTTTTCACTGCGATTATCGGAATACCGGTCATCTTCATCATTCTGTGGGTGCAGCGTCTGACATCCGCCGATGCCGAAGGCGGCAGCCAGCCCTACTTGACCGACAAGTCGTAGTCAATGACCAGCGGCGCGTGATCGGAGAACTTGGTTTCCGTATAGATTGAAGCTTCCAGGACCCGGCGTCGCAGCGCCGGTGTCACAATCTGGTAGTCAAGACGCCATCCCACGTTCTTGGCATAGGCCTGACCGCGATTAGACCACCATGTATATTGTCCAGGACGCGTGTCGACTACGCGAAACGCATCCACATAGCCTGCCGAATCAATCAGCCAGTCCATCCACGCCCGCTCCTGGGGAAGGAACCCGGAGTTGTTCCGATTGCCCTTCCAGTTGCGAATGTCAATCGGCTTGTGCGCGATGTTCAAATCGCCGCACACAATGAATTCGCGGTCCTGATTTCGATAGTCGGTCAGCACGGCTTTCAGGCGTTCCAGCATGACTTCCTTGATCATCTGGCGCTCATCCGAACTGCTGCCCGAAAGCATGTAGATCGAAATGATCGAAAGCTTGTCGAAATCGATCCTTGCAAATCGGCCCTCTGAGTCAAAATCCGGCCATCCGATGCCGGTCAGCGTCCTGTCCGGCTTCGCACGCGTATAGATCCCGACACCGCTGTATCCTTTCTTTTCGGCGCAGTGCAGGTATCTGCGATAGCCGGCGGGCGAAAACAATTCGTCTTCCAGCTGATCCGGCTGCGCTTTGAGTTCCTGAATGCAGACCACATCCGGGGCGGTCTGCGACAGCCACGAATAGAATCCTTTTCTAGCGGCAGAGCGGATGCCGTTTGCATTGAATGTGACAATTTTCATCTGAATGTGACGTTTTGTTCAAGAAAGGGACATCAAGTCTTTCGGCGACCGCCAGTCGCACCGAAGTCAATGCCATCGCAGATAATAGCGGAAAGTCGCACAGTTTCGCTGTTGAATCGATGCAGCCCTTACCCATGCAGAAACAAAGTCCGTCAGAAATTCACCGGTTTGCAGAACTTCTGCTGCGCTGGCATGCCGAGGAAAACCGCAGATCCCTGCCATGGGCACAGAGCAACGACCCTTACCGGGTCTGGGTATCGGAAATCATGCTGCAGCAAACTCAGGCAAGGACGGTCATTCCCTATTTTGCGAAGTTTATCGCCAAATTTCCCGCAATCTCCGAACTGGCAGGCGCAGATGTCGATGAGGTATTGGGCGAATGGGCGGGACTGGGCTACTACTCCAGAGCGCGCAATCTGCACAAGACGGCGCAAATCATTGAATTCGAGCTGAACGGCACCTTTCCGGCCAGCGTTTCCGAACTGACCAGGCTGCCCGGGATCGGCCGTTCGACAGCCGGCGCCATTTGCGCCTTGGCGTTCGGGCTGAGCGAGCCCATTCTGGACGGCAATGCCAAACGCGTGTATTCGAGAGTGTTCAAGGTGGACGAGGAGTCGGATTCGGCCAGGACAAGGCGCTTGTGGACGATTGCGCAGGAGCTTACCCCGCAAGTCGGATGCGCCGAATTCACTCAGGCGATCATGGATGTCGGCGCCACGGTCTGCCTGCCTCGCAATCCTTCCTGCGGCGCTTGTCCGCTGCGCAGCATCTGCGGCGCGCGCCTTGCCGGCACGCAAAGCGATTTTCCTGTCAAGGCAAAAAATCGCAAATCGACAGCAAAATCCTTCACCATGGTGATTGCAACCGACGACGAGGGGCGGGTACTGCTTGAAAGACGTCCGACCAGCGGTATTTGGGGCGGGCTGTGGAGCTTCCCGGAGCATTGCGGGTCCTTGGACGGGCTGCGGCAATGGTTCCTGCGGGACTACGCAATTCAAATCCGGCCCGATCCGCCGCTGCCTTCAATTGAACATCGACTGACGCACCTGCGTCTGACCATTACCCCTCAGCCATGCACCATTGTTCAAGCATCTGGCACCTTGCCGCGCAAGCGCGACGTACGGCTCTTTGCTGTCGGCGATGCCCTGGAAGCTGGAATTCCGGCGCCAGTCGGCATGATATTGAAGGCGCTGCGTACCGGGCAGGAGCAAAAGCCTTAACGACAGTGCCGCATGATGAAGTAAGATTTTGATGACTGCAATGGCGAATTAGAATAGAATCGTTGCACTTTCAACTTGAATATACGTGCGAAGCTCCTGACAGCGGACACGTATTCGCAGACTGCCTTATGACTCGAACCGTATTTTGCCAAAAGCTCGGAAGGGAATGTCCCGGACTTGGTTTTGCGCCTGTGCCGGGACCGCTTGGCCAGCGCATCTTTGACCACATATCGATGGAAGCCTGGCAAGGGTGGCTCAGGCATCAGACCATGCTGATCAACGAAAAGAGGCTCAGCATGGGGAATTCCGAGCACCGAAGCTACTTGAGCGAACAAATGGAAAAGTACTTTTTCGAAGGCGGATTCGATGTAGCCGAAGGCTACACGCCGCCAGACGATGAAACATAGGCTTGACGCGCCTTGATTGGCTGACGGTTGTATGTGTCAACGACCATGCCCTGACACGGCGCCCGCCAATTACGGACTTGCCGGCGCTTCGATGCTCTTTAGCGCCTGACGGTCAATTTTGTTCGTACCCGTCTTCGGCAGCATTTCCAGATAGATGATTTCCCGCGGATACTTGTGCGGCAGAAGCTTTGACTTTGCAAAATCTTGAAGCTGCCGCGTTGTATCGCAATCGCCGCAAACCCCTTCGGCAAGCACGACCCATGCCTTGATCGACTGGCGCCGGTCGTCAAGTTCGTATGCCTGCACGCAGCATTCCTTGACGTGCGGATGCTCGTTCAGCGCGGTTTCGATTTCCATCGGATAGACCCATTGCCCTGACACTTTGACCAAGTCGTCCGAACGGCCCTTGAAAAAGTAGAACCCGTCGTCGTCCCTTGAAAAGCAGTCCCCTGTCCTGACCCATCCGCCGCCCAAGGTGTCAGCCGTCTTGTTCGGGTGATTCCAGTAGGTTCGCGTTGCTGAAAGTCCGCGCACGCACATCACGCCTTCGCTGCCCGAATCGACTCGGTGGCCGCTGTCGGCATCAATCAGCTTTACCGCATAGCCGGGCACTGCGCGCCCTGCCGACCCGGGCTTTTGCCGCATCTCATCGTTGGAAAGGTAGATGTGCAGCATTTCTGTCGAGCCAAGTCCTTCGATAATCTTCAGCCCGAATCGCTCCTGCCACCTTCGGGACAGTTCTTCGGAAAGAGTTTCGGCCGCAGAAATGCACAGCCGTACAGACCCCAAATCAGCCGCTTCGGCGAGGCGATGATGCATCAGCGCCGTATAAAGCGTCGGCAGTGCAAACAGAACCGTCGGGCGATGCCGTGCAATCTGATCGAATATGCGTTCGGCAGTGGGACGTCCGGATAGCAGTACTGCGCCCGCCCCGCGGCTCATCGGGAATGTCACAGAGTTTCCGAATCCGTATGCAAAAAAGATTTTCGGAATCGAAAGGCAGATGTCTGTATCGCGCAGCTTCAGAATGCTTGCGCCGTAGGTTTCGGCCGTATACGGAGCGTCCTGATGCAGGTGGATAATGCCTTTGGGCCGGCCGGTCGACCCCGACGAATACATCCAGAATGCAGGGTCCGTTCGAAATACGGGATATTCGGGCAGCACAGAGGATTTCGATCGCCATGGACGCTGCCGGGCCTTAACGACGATGCGGCAAGGAGCATCCGCAATCAGGTCATCGCTGAGCGCAGATTCGAACGCTTCGGAGACTATTGCAGCCGTCGCCGAGCAGTCCTTTAGAAAGTAGGCGATCAGATCTTTGGGTGACAGAGTGTTGATCAGAACAGGCACGAAGCCTGCGCGCATGCACCCCATTACGGCTGCCGGATATGCGGGCTCATCGTCCATCACCAGCAGCACGCGATCTGCAGGGGCGCAAGACTCGGCAAGCAGATTGCCGATGCGCGCCGCCTCGTCGATCATCTCGCCGTAGGTCCATGATCCGGAGTCGTGAATCACCGCAATGCGGTCGGCATTGGAGCGCGAATTATCCCAAAGCAGCCTGGATGCATTGTATTGCTCCGGCAGCTTGAAGCCGACTGTTTCGGCAATCTGTTCCGGTGTCGGTTCGTGCATTGTCTTGTATCTGTCTTTTGATCGAACTGTTCAGGCGAGATTTCTGTCTTCGCTTCGAACGCCTAGTCCTCGTCTATCCGAATTCCGCGCCGGTCAAGCCCGGCAGCGAACTTTGGCGACATCGCTCGAAGCCTGTCCGCAGGCATGCGCCCGGAACGCATCATGTAGCTGAGCGCGAATTCCCATGGCGCCAGCGCCATGCGGTCGGCAAAGCGGTCGTACCATTTTGCCGAACTTAGGGCGGCGCGTGCAAATTTATCCAGTGCGGGACGGCGCTGTTTCTCATATCGGGGGAGCGCCTTGGATACATCGAGGGCTTCTTCCCTGAGCGCCTTGACCAGTGCGATTGCATCTTCCAGCGCGAGTCGGGTGCCGGACCCGATCGAGTAGTGCATCGTGTGCAGGGCATCTCCAACCAGAACGCGGTTGCCGCTATGCCACCTGCGGTTGACCAGGTGGGGGAACTGGCGCCAGACAGATCGATTTACGATCAGTTTGCCGCCATCCAGGGTATCAGCGAATATCTTCTCGCACAGCGCACGATGTTCCGACTCGCGCATGCCGGAAAAGCCCGCAAGTCGAAACGCCGCCTCATCGCACTCGACGATGAATGTGCTGCGGTCCTTTGCGAAGCGGTAGTGGTGCGCATTGAAGCAGCCGTACCGGGTCGCCTTGAATGTCTGCGTCAGCGCTTGAAAGGGACGATCGGAACCGTACCAGCAAAACCAATTAGGGACGATGGAAATCGTCTCGCTAAACTGATCCTGTTCGCTGGCGCGCACGAGCGAGTTCAGCCCGTCTGCACCGATGACAAGATCGCAGTCATCGAAAGCCGAGAGATCTTCAAGTTTCTGCCGAAAGCGCGGGAACACGCCAAAATCAGCAGCGCGCTGCTGTAGCAATTGCAGCAGCTTTAGGCGACCGATCGCACTGAAGCCGATGCCGTCAATGGTGACAGTCTCTTCGGGATGAGAGACCCGGATCTCGTTCCACGTTTCCATATGCGGCTCAATTAGATCCGCTGTCTCGGGGTCATCGCTTCGAAGAAAGGTCAGAGCAGATTCTGAGAATACGACCCCGAACCCCCAGGTGGCGTTATCGGGATTTTGCTCAAAGACCCGCACGCTGCAATGCGGAAAGTTGCGTTTCAGCAAAATGGCCGCATACAGTCCGGCCGGTCCGGCGCCAAGTATGCCAATATTCATAAGGTGTTTCTGGGCTTGAACAATCAATCGCCGATTGGTGTCATGCGGGCGGCAAACGGTAAAACTAACCAGGCAGCTGTCGGAACATGGACGCTGGCCAGTTGTGAATCACCGAATTGGCGACCTTCGCTCAGCGCATGCAATTTGTCGCGACGAACCTGGCAGATGCGGAGCTCAATACAGTGCAAACGGATCATGGTCAAACTTTCGGCACCTGAAATTTCGGGCTATCAGTTCCCAATTGTAGTCTTTGATGGTATTTCACCGAAGCAAAAGGTAACGCCAATCACAGCAAATGTTGAGACCGGCATGTACTGAACTGCATCAATTTGAGTAATTTGAAAACACTGACTATATTAAATATAATCGTAAAATAGTCATAACTTTATTACGATTATTTAGATAATGGTCATCAAGAGATTCTTAATTTCTGAGATTCTGGACCACTATGGGCAGAATCGACAGATGCTGTTCATTTCAGGTCCAAGGCAGGTTGGAAAAACCACCCTTGCCAATAGCGTTGGAAGCTCTTTTTCTCAATATCATTATATGAATTGGGATGATCAATCCGATCGAAGGAGGATCTTGGAAGGACCCAAAGTTATTGCTGAACAGCTTGGATTGGAAAGATTAGCTGAAACACAGCCCCTTTGTATTTTCGATGAATTGCACAAATATCGATACTGGAGAGAATTTCTGAAGGGATTTTTCGATCAACATGAGTCTTTGGTGCATGTGCTGGTAACCGGCAGCGCATCGCTTCAAGTATCCAGACGCGGCGGAGACAGTTTGATGGGACGCTACTTTCCGTATACGCTGCACCCGCTTTCGGTCGCTGAATGCAATAGCGCTGCAGTACAGCCTGCGATCAATCGTGAACCTCGGGAAATTGACCATTCAATATGGGAAGCGCTGTGCAGGTTTGGCGGATTTCCGGAACCGTTCTTGAAAAACTCCCAAAGATTCCATCATCGATGGAGTTCCTTGCGCCGCGAACATCTTTTGAGGGAAGACTTGCGGGAACTGACACGTATTCAGGAAATCGGGCAACTCGAGATTGTTGCTGAACTATTGCGGCAGCAGGTCGGGCAACTCACCAGCTATTCCTACCTTGCCAGGACGGTTCGCGTCTCGGTTGACACGGTCCGGCGCTGGATTTCCACATTGGAGTCCTTGTATTTCTGCTTTGCTGTAAGGCCGTGGCACGCCAATGTGGCGCGGGCATTGCGCAAGGAGTCCAAGTACTACCTATGGGACTGGTCGGAAATTGAAGACCCTGGCGCCCGCATCGAGAATATGACGGCGAGCGCTTTGCTTAAGCTGGTTCAATGCTGGTCCGAAGCTGGACATGGCCAGTTTGCTCTGTACTTCGTTCGCGACAAGCAGAAACGGGAAGTCGATTTTCTGGTAACGCGTAACAATTCTCCTTGGTTCCTGGTCGAGGTAAAGCATAGCAAGAAGGCAAAACTATCCAAATCGCTCGAATATTTCCAATGCCAGACTCAGGCCGAGCATGCCTTTCAGGTAGCGTTCGATATGGAATTTATCGAACGGGACTGTTTTGAATTGCATCGGCCGGTTATCGTCCCGGCGAAGACATTTCTCGCCCAGCTGATTTGATGCGGCCGCTTGGTTTTTCAAATTCTCAAAGAGCGCGAATCAAGCGGATTGCGCGATTTCGCCAGTTGCAATACAATTGCGCGCTATTGCAGGTTTTATGCAAACGGGATGATGATTGCGCCCGTAGGAAAACCTGCGGGCAGATATAATCTGCCCGCACGTTCGGCCAGGTAGCTCAGTCGGTAGAGCAGAGGACTGAAAATCCTCGTGTCGGTGGTTCGATTCCGCCCCTGGCCACCATATTTATCAATGAAATAAGGCATCCCTCCTTTATTCCTCGTGTCATTCGGTACACCTTCAGTACACCTACACTGGAATGGACCCATGGCCGCGGGCGTAAAGACCCCTTCGAATACTTGGTGCATAGTAACCGCTAACACATGAACGCCGACCAGCACCTCATCGAGATTCTCGGCGCACTGGTGCCGAATGTGCGCTTCGAAAGCGGAGGCCGAAGCAACTCCAGCACAGACTACCGCATCGCGGCGGAGGTCGGCGCGGGCGCGCCAAAGGGCGTGCGCTGAAGAGAGCGACCCGGTCGGGGGATGAACATTCGAGAATCCGTCATTGCCGCCCTCCGCGATGCCGCCGACCCGGTCAGGGCACCGCAGCAGCAGGCGTACATGAAATCGGACATGCCCTACCTGGGCGTGAGCGTGCCGCAAAGCCGCCGCATTGCGAGCGGCGTGTTCGCGAGGCAACCGCTGCCGGACGCCGACACTTGGGAGGCGGCTATTCTCGACCTCTGGCGCCAGGCCGCCCACCGCGAGGAACGCTACGCGGCGATCGAATTGCTGCTCTTCCGACGCTATTCGAGCTGGCTCGAGCCGGTGCGCCTTCCCATGATCGAGGAGATGGTGGTCACCGGCGCCTGGTGGGATTACGTGGACGCGATTGCCGGCCGCGGAGTGGGGGCCATGCTCGCCGCACATCCCCGCCCGATGAAGGCCATCCTCCGGGAGTGGGCGAGGGACAGCAACATCTGGAAGCGGCGAACCGCGATTCTCGCCCAACTCCGCGCGAAACAAGGGACGGACCCAAACCTGCTCGCCGACGCGATCCAGCCGTCTATCGGTCACCCGGAGTTCTTTCTTCGCAAGGGTATCGGCTGGGCACTCCGCGAGTACTCCAAGACCGATCCTGGATGGGTGACGGCGTTCGTGGACGCGCATCCCGGGCTCTCCACGCTGAGCCGGCGCGAAGCGCTCAAGCACCTGGAGCGTCAACGCCAACGGAGGTACGCGACAGGACCTCCGGCAGCAGAGCCTCCGTACTGATGCCGTTCCCCACGCGGTGTTCCACGACGTTCCGCATCGTTCCCGGCGGCAGCCGTGGCTGCAAGGCTATTCAGCCAACACGCTTTCATGCCGGAGGCAAGCAATGACACACTATGACTATTTCGTCGGCATTGACTGGGGATATGAAACCCACCAGGCATGCCTGATTGACAATCACGGCAAAACCGTTGCCGAACGCAGCTTCGGCCACGGCCAAGGGCTGGGCGAACTGGGCCAGTGGCTCACGCACAACGCCCGCGGCACGACTGTCGCAGTCGCGATCGAAACGCCTCACGCCCCGGTTGTCGAGGCAATGATGGAACAAGACCATGCGGTGCATTCGCTCAACCCGAGGCAACTCGACCGCTTCCACGACCGCCTGTCGCGATCGGGTACCAAGGACGACAGGCGCGATGCAAGGGTGCTTGCAATCAGCCTGCACACCGATCCGCACTGCTTCCGGAAGCTCGAGCCCAGTAGCGCCGAAATTAAATTCTCCAAGCGCATCGCATCCGGCATTGGCTATTGGAAAGAATGCCGAATCATATTGAGTGGAACCCCATGGCATTGAAATTGACTGCAGACAAAGCTCTGATTTTCCGTGTCACGCACATTAGTAATGTACCGTGGATTCTTAAGAATGGTCTGCATTGTAAAAGTTCGAACGTTAGCAATCCAAATTTTGTGCAAATAGGGAATCCAGAACTGATATCCAAACGTAATACAAGAACTGTTCCTATACCACCAAGTGGGACGCTTTCGGATTATGTCTCGTTCTATTTCACGCCGTACTCAATGATGCTGTACAATATTACAACTGGGTATGGTGGAATTCGCCAGTTTCCGAACTCCGAGATCGTAATTATGGTTACCTCACTGTGCGACTTGGTTAATAATGGCGTAACAGCGGTCTACACTGACCGGCACGCATACTTGTCTACAGCACAGTTTTACTCATCGCTGGATGATCTCGAAAATATCGATTGGAGCCTTCTCCAGCGTAGGGATTTCAGCCGCGATTTAGATAATCCCGAGAAGACCGATCGGTATCAGGCAGAAGCCCTGGTCTACAAGCATCTGCCCGTGGAACAATTAATGGGAATTATTTGCCACGGAACCAACGAAAAAAGAGCTCTTCTGGATCAAATACCGGAAGCCGGCATTGAACTTGAAATAGAAGCACTGCCAAACTGGTATTTCTAATGATCACGTTCGCCCAAGGTAATCTGCTTGAAGCCGATGTTGAGGCAGCAGTCAACACCGTGAATACTGTTGGCATCATGGGAAAAGGTATCGCCCTGATGTTCAAGGAGCGGTTTCCTCAGAATTTTGAAGCCTATGCACATGCTTGTGAGGACAAGGAGGTGCGTATTGGGAAAATGTTCGTCAGTGAGAACAGGGAGTTTTTCGGTCCGAAGTGGATTGTTAATTTTCCGACTAAAACGCACTGGCGAGCAAATACTCAGCTTGAATGGATTGAAAAAGGTCTTCAAGACCTCGTCTGGGTCATCAAGGAGAAGAATATCCGTTCGATTGCTGTCCCACCTCTTGGTTGTGGTAATGGCGGTCTCAATTGGGATGACGTTCGGCCACTTGTCGTTGCAGCTCTAGAGAAAGTTGAGGGCCTTGAAGCAGTGGTTTATGAGCCGACTGCCAAATATCAGAATGTCGCAAAACGTACCGGTGTAGAGAATTTGACACCGGCACGGGCTCTTGTTGCGGAAATGGTACGTAGATACTGCCTGCTAGGAATCAACTGTTCGATTCTTGAAGTGCAGAAACTAGCCTGGTTTATTGAAAGAGGTGTGAAGCGCCTAAATGTTGAAGACCCATTGAGATTCAAGTTTGCTGCGGACAAATACGGGCCTTATTCGCATAATCTTCAGAAACTCCTTAACGACCTTGATGGCAGTTATCTACGTTGCGACAAGCGTCTCTCGGATGCGGGGGCACTAGATCTCATATGGTTCAATGACGCCAAGAAGGACAGCGTGAGTGCGTACTTGAATACTAGCGAAGGCAAGATCTATACGGGTGTTTTGGAATGGGCGTCCTCTGTGATTGATGGCTTCGAGTCTCCATTCGGTATGGAATTGCTGGCGACTGTTGATTGGTTGTTAGAGATAGGTGGTGTCGAACCAACTGTAGAGAAGGTGTTGGATAGTCTGGGTCAGTGGGCTGGAGGTGGAGCAGCAAGCCAACGTAAGCAAAAAATCTTTGATAAACGCTCGATCTCGATCGCATTGGTTCAGCTAGATCAAGCTAACAAACTACCCTCCTGACTACCTTAATCTATACGTCCAGTTCCCGCAGTTGAAGCGGCAGGTCCATCCGTTCCTTTCACCAGAAGGTCCTCGATCGCGTCCTGAAGCGTGCGCTGTCGCTCTACAAGAAAAGCCTTGAAGTCGTCTATTGTGAACGGTTCGTGCAACAAAATATCGATCGCTGTCGGGGAGATGAAATGCGATTCTAGGGTAGCCCTGATACTGGCTTCGCCGCTCTCCGCAATAAGCGCGGGTAGGTACTGTTTTGGCAGACGCTCCCGAATGACGTTGCGGTTGGTGTTGGCGCTGAGCGGGGTGCGGTTCAAGATCGTGTCGATGGTGCCGTAGAGGCCGTTCTCCTTCCCCCAGCTTTTGGAAACGATATGGTGGTCGTCAAGATCGTCGTACTGGGGGACGTTACCGGCCATCCAGTCGCAAGCACCATGCAGCACGAGCAGGTTGAAGATACCATTGTAGACTGACGTGCCTCCCTTGGTCTCCCGGCACAGATCCACGATCTTAGGATCTTTGGACACGACAAATTTTATTTGATGCGTTAGGCGCAATATTAAGATTGGTGTCGGCGCGAAGCGGTGTTATTTTCTCGTGGAAAATAACAGGTGGGAGTCGCGCCTGCCAGAGTAAAGCGCCTTTCCACAGCGCACAGAGCCTCTTCAATTGGTCAAATGTATGCTTTTAAATAGTCGTGCGTTTAATTTCAGATAGTCGTGACTTGACTTTCAGATAGTCGTGCAATCGTTTTCAAAAAGTCGTACACTATCTTGCATGCAATCAACTACTTTGGAAACTGGAATGTATCCTCGCTTTGCCAAACGCCGTGTCGATGAGGCATTGGCTGATACCAGAGTTGTTTTTGTTTGCGGTCCTCGGCAATCGGGTAAAACGACACTCGCACGCCAAATTGCTGGGGATGATATCCCGTTCTATACGTTGGATGATTCCACTGTTCTCGAATCCGCCCAGGCTGACCCAGTTGGTTTCGTGCGCGGTCTTGATCGGGCGGTCATTGACGAAGTCCACCGGGTTCCCGATCTCATTCTAGCGATCAAGACTGCAGTGGATACGGACCCTCGGCCTGGGCGGTTTCTATTAACCGGGTCCGCCAATCTGATGACGCTTCCATACTTGGCTGATTCGCTTGCAGGCCGAATGGGAATAATCCGCTTGCTGCCCTTGTCCCAGGCAGAACTGCATGGACGCCGGTCATCGTTCCTGGAGCAGGTGTTCGCTGGCGAAGTGCCGAAATCCACTGCACCCATTGTTGGCGATGATCTGATCACAGCTGTCCTACTAGGTGGATACCCTGAGGCTCTGGCCCGTTCCGGTTGGCGGAGCCGACAGAACTGGCATCTGGATTATGTTGAGGCAATCGTTCAGCGCGACGTGCGTGACATCGCACGAATCGAACAATTGGATGTAATGCCGAGACTGTTGCGTGTTCTTGCCGAGTATTCCGGGCAACTTGTCAATTACTCCGCCTTTGGAGCGGCGCTGGGCATGAATCATGTCACTACGCAAAAGTATGTAAGCGTTTTTGAAAATCTTTTTTTTGTTCGTACCTTGCAGCCTTGGTATACGAATACCTTGAAACGCCTGACAAAATCTCCCAAATTGCATTTTCTTGACTCCGGGCTACTAGCCACACTGAAAGACATCTCACTGGAACGCTTGAACCGTGAACGGACACTGTTCGGACCACTGCTGGAAAGTTTCGTTTTCAGTGAAATTCTCAAGCTCGCAAGTTGGTCAGACGACCGGTATGTGTTCTCACATTTTCGGGATAAGGAGCGCAACGAAGTCGATCTTGTCATAGAAGACAGACGTGGTCGGGTCATTGGGATAGAAGTAAAAGCATCGGCGACTGCGTCGAAAGGAGATTTTTCGGGTTTGCGCCGCCTTGAAGCCGCTTGCGGTGACAGATTCATCTTAGGCATGGTCCTGTACGACCATGATCGAACAGTGCCATTCGGCGACCGGATGGTTGCGGCTCCGATCTCGACATTGTGGTCTTAAATCCGAATTCATCATGTCCCGAATAGCTTGAGCAGGTCTGCATGCCAAACTTTCAACTTCGCTAATGATGTGTGTAACTTTTTTTTGTACACATTAAGTTGCTACGCCATGAGAAAAGATATCGACATTGACAACGAATTGATGATGGAAGCAATGAAAGATTGCGGTGCAAAGACCAAGAATAAACCGTCGAACAAGGATTGAAGCTTTTGATCAGAATGGAACGACAAGCTAGACTTCGCAAGCTTTGAGGCAAACTAATCTACAGGGAATAGAACATGAACTACTGGTTTCTCAAATGTGATCACGACCAGGCAGACCAAACACCACGATTCCACGAACACGGGATATGGGAAACGGCGCCGCAAAACAAAGCCTCTGACTTGATTAAATCGATCCAAGTGGACGACAAAGTCGCTGGCAAGATTTATTCGTTGCGGCGGGGTGATCTTCCGTTCGACAATTCGAAAGGGTTGCTGTGCTCGGTTATGAAAATTACAGCAACGGGCACTGTTTTGGAGAATCCCGGTGATGGGCGTTCGCTAAAGATAAAGTGGGATAACGTTTTCGACACATTGAGAGAATGGTTCTTCTTTACATCCAGCTACGTTGCATGGAAGGTGGTGCCGGATAACGAAAAGAAAGTGCAGCTAATTGATTTCGCATTCCAAAAAAAAATCGCAGAACATAGGCTGGTTTCGCAACAACGGATACTGGAACGAGAGGCTCGGGATAGTCCGAGGAGACGAACAAAGATTCAAGTGGGCGAGCTTTTACGAAGAGTTTGCTGACAAGCTATTGCTCTACAAAGACCGTCGTCACGAAATTCTCGACGAAATGCGAAGATTGTCGTCAGAGAATATCCTAATGCCGCGTCTGAAAGACAAGTTTGCTGACGGTAACGAAGGACCGCTAGAAGATATTTGTCCATTTACAGTCATGGGGGCATTCAACCGAGATATGTCCGACGAGAATAGAATTGCTACCGCCGAGAAACTTGCGGATTTTCTTGGAGTCACTGAACACCGTCCGAAATCGTTTGAGGGAATACCAAAAATTGACAATAGAAATTCCTGGTACTTTAGGTTCGCAAAGAATCGTAAGAAAGATGATATCGAACTCTTTTGGGAAGTCTTTGAGCAGGCAATCATTCATTCGAATACATCGAGCGAGTCGAACGACCAATCGTTCATCGAGGCTTTCGATGCCGCAATGCGAACTTCAGGTGCTGGATGGAGACTGACTTCA
Source organism: Arenicellales bacterium (assembly GCA_965214615.1). Lineage (GTDB taxonomy): Bacteria > Pseudomonadota > Gammaproteobacteria > Arenicellales > JAJDZL01 > CBDAUN01. Next base: position 366,846 of record OZ243952.1, on the reverse strand, counting down.
GGTCTGTATCGGGCCCGCCCTTGGCACTTCCCAACTTTGGATTCTCACTCCACCAAGTACCTTGAGAATATACTTCGAATTCAGATTGGAAAAGGAGGCTACAAAAACCGTTGTAGTGGCAAAGAATACCTTGATCTTAAAAAACGACTGGAAGATCGATTTCGAGACGAAAAATTTCCAAGCCATTCATTTCCCGAATTATCCTTGAATTCATTCGAGTTTAAAGAACCCCCGGTAACTCCGTCTGATGAACCAACTGGTGGAGACGAGGTGGTTCCGGTTCCAGCGGAACACGAAACATACACGCTCGACAACATCGTGTCAGACGGTTGCTTTATGGACCGAGACAGGCTTGAGGCTATCCTCGATAGGCTGCGCAAGAAGAAGAACTTGGTTTTACAAGGTCCGCCAGGGACCGGCAAGACTTGGCTCGCGAAACGCCTGGCATTCGCCCTTATGGGCGAACGCAATTCGGAAAGATTCATAGCGTTTCAGTTTCACCCCAATCTGTCCTACGAAGACTTTGTCAGAGGATGGCGCCCCGGAGAGGATGCACGGCTCAATTTGGTTGACGGAGCATTCTTGCAAATTGCCGAGACGGCCAGAAATGACAGCGATAACGACTATGTCATCGTCATTGAAGAAATTAACCGGGGCAATCCGGCGCAAATCTTTGGAGAAATGCTGACTCTGCTCGAGGCAGACAAACGTAGTCCTGATGAAGCGCTTGAACTGTCTTACAGCCATGGCGAGGGAGACGAACGCTTTTACATTCCCGAAAATCTCTACGTCATTGGAACCATGAATGTCGCAGACAGGTCCCTTGCACTTGTCGATTTAGCATTGCGCCGGCGATTCGCATTTGCAGATTTGGAACCGATGCTTGGTGAACGCTGGCGAAATTGGATGAGAGAGAATTTTTCGCTCAATACAGACGTATTGAGCGAGATCGAATCGCGAATTGCGAAATTAAATAACAGTATTGCCGATGATCAGAGCCTTGGGCCTCAGTTTCGAGTAGGACACAGCTACGTCACCCCGCCGCCAGGAAGCACGATCGATGATGCCAAAGAATGGTTCCGGCATATCGTTGAATTTGAGATAGGGCCGTTGCTGGACGAAATTTGGTTTGACGATAGCAAGCAATCAAGAACAGCCAAGGAACAACTGCTAAGCGGTTTTTGACCGTGCAATCAACCGCATCAGAAAATCGCGACGTTGCCGACGAAGTCCGAACTATAGGGAAGATTCCTGTTCGTAACGTATGGCTTCTGATTCTATATGCATCCGAATACTACAAGGAAATTGAGGCTGACGAAAAGGTGCGGCATGAAGAGAATCCGGATGACATCCCTAATCTGGTCGCAGAAATCCTCACTCGTCGTGTAGAACACCGTATCAAGAGAAATCTGACTTACGGATACCGTCCCAAGTCGCTGATAGTTTCCAGAGTACGGGGTCGCATCAACCACATCTCCACAGAACGAAAGCTGTTGCTTCACCGTGGAAAGATTGCCTGCAGTTTCGATGAAATGACAGTGAACACCGAGCGTAACCGCTTTGTTCGCGCGGCATTGCAAATGATTTCCAAGTTGGTAAAGGACAGGCAATTGGCACACCGATGCCGAAAACTGGCCAACAGCCTGCTGTGCATGGGAGTAACAGGCCAGTGCCCAAGCCGAAACGAAATGTCGATTGATCGAATCGGCAGCCATGACGCAGACGATCGACTCATGGTCTATGCTGCGCAACTGGCATTCGACCTGGCTTTGCCGACAGAGGATGCAGGAGTGAAATTCCTTCGGAAGCCGGAAAGAGAGAAGAGTTTCATCTACAAAATTTACGAAAAGGGCATCGCCGGATTCTACGATGCTACGCTGTCACATCGTGGATGGAAAGTTCAACCAGGCGTTCAACTGTCATGGAAGCATGAATCCCTTAGCCCTAAAATCGACGACTTCTTACCGTCTATGAAAACTGACATCGTGCTAGAGCACAAAGAAACTGGGCGACGCATCATAATTGACACAAAGTTCAATTCCATACTGACTTCGGGTTGGTATCGGGAAGAGACATTGCGGAGCGGATACATTTACCAGATTTATGCATATCTGCGCTCTCAGGAAGGACGAGGAGACCCGTTGGCGGATAGTGCGTCTGGGATTCTCCTCCACCCGTCTGTGGGGACCGAGGTCGACGAATCAGTAAAAATCCAAAACCATAAGATTCGCTTCGCCACGGTTGACCTTCGACAAACTCCAAAAGAAATTCGTATTCGTCTTTTGTACTTGATTGACGATTACGCCACAGCGTAATCGCGAACAACGCACTTGGCGGTGCAGGCACCGCTTTCAGGAGCCGTTGACGCAATCATTCGGCTACGTGATCCAGCCACCAGAGTCGCCAATATTCCGTGACTGACCGCCGGTCGAGTGGGGTTGATGTTGCCGAACGCGATTGTTCGTGTAAGTGTGATACTAGTCACACCATTGGATCGAAAATATTTAGCCCTGGATGTAAGTCAATGATTCCAAGTGGCTATTTTTATCTGTGATTTCGCTTAGAAATAGCCTATTCATCTTCATTAATATTCTGTACAATTTGTAAACTTTCTGAAAACGCTCCATAAAGTATTTTGCTAGGCGTTTCAAAGTATCTCAGATGTCTGAAAAACTTGGAGAAATTGAGCTAATTGTGTGACTTTATATAAGTTTTATCTATTTGTATTATATTAATATTTTATGTTATTCTAAGTTGTCGTATATTTTTCGTCCACCATTCTAATAGAGTCTTTTTTTCATACTTCTATAAACGTATTATTGAGTTCATGCATCTAGATCATAGTTTACACTCTGTATAGATATTCGAACTTCTGTCAATCACTCGACAAAGAGGAGGCAACCAAAATGATAGGAAAGAGGCTTAGCCTGTCTCGTGCCGCTATAGGACTATCCCTTCGTGATCTCCAATCAAGAATTGACAATCGGGTGACGGCGCAAGCGATTAGCAAGTATGAGCGAGATAAATCAATGCCGAATTCAGATGTGCTTATAGCGCTCGCTGACGCACTTGATGTTTCTGTAGACTACCTTCTCGGTGAAGACAAAATGGTTTTGGAAACTGTTGAGTTTCGCAAGAAAAAACTCGCTAGCAAGCGAGAAGAAGCACAGATCAAAGCCAAGGTACTTCATTTGCTGGATCGTTACCTCTCAATTGAAGAACTTCTTGATTTGCCAAGCGTGATCTGGGATAAACCACGAGAAGCTCCTTGGCCAGTATTGCGTAGTTCCGCTGAGGCAGAACATGCTGCACGGGGGCTCCGCGATCACTGGGGGCTAGGCCTTGATCCAATTCCAAACTTGGTCGAGCTTCTGGAAGAACGCGGTGTCAAAGTCCTTTCAATTGATTTGAAGAATATTGATGGTCTAACAGCGCGAGTTCGGGGTGAGAATGGATATGTCGCATCTGTTGTTGTTGTCAATAAACAGGACTGGGGAGAACGACAGCGATTCACAATTGCTCACGAACTAGGTCATATGATTTTGGAAGTTGCTTCGAAAGTTGACGAAGAGAAAGCAGCTCATCACTTTGCAGGAGCATTTCTTATGCCAGCAGAGACATTGAGGGCTGAAATCGGAAAACACCGCAAGTCCATTGGTTGGAGTGAACTCTTTGCGCTCAAACAGATTTTCGGTGTGAGCGTTCAAGCGCTCACCTACCGCTGTAAAGATCTTGGCATTTTCAGCAAAAGCATGTTCCAGCAATTGTTTGAGGAATTTACTCATCGTGGTTGGCGTAGCCCACCATATCAGGAACCGCACAGTATTCTTGGAGAAGAACCCAAACGTTTCGAGCGACTATGTTTCCGTGCTCTTGCGGAAGGAGCAATTTCTGAAGCCAAGGCTGCCGAACTTCTAGGGACCTCAGTTCGCGAATTAAACCTTAAGATGGAAGTGCCTCCTAGCTTTGAATCCATCACTACCAAACAAAAAATTCTGTGAAGGTGCTCGTCTCCGACACCTCAGTTCTAATCGATCTCGAACGTGGGTCGTTACTTGTACCATGATGTACTTTCAGTACATTACTCAATCTTCACCTCTTGGAGTATCGATCTGCCCTGATTATGACCGCTGTAACAGGACAAGTCCAAGAGCTAGTCTAGGAGCCATCATGCTATGCACCTGATCTACTTTGACGAAAACAAGCATAGCGAAGAAAACCCGTTCTTCAACATTGGGGGCATCTTGGTACCTGAAGCTAAAATACTTGAACTGGAAAGAACGCTAACTCAGATTCAGTTCAATTTTTTCGGAAGCAGTTCACTGGTAGCAGCAAATGAATTTCATGGAAAGGGGATGTTTCATGGCAAAGGACCGTTCAAGGGATGTAAGCTTCCGAAGCGAATCGAAGTGTTTGACTATTTTACGACCTTCCTTATCAGCAACAAGATTCCCATCCGCCTTGTACGTATCGATGTCAAACGTCATCGCCGCAGATATCAATACCCCACTCCAGAGTATCGGTTGGGCTTGATGCTGTTTTTAGAGCGGGCCTGTGATTATCTGGATAAGGTTGATGATCTGGGAATCGTCTTCGGAGACTACGAAAAAGACGAGATTGCTGGTACGGTTGTCGATTTTTCCGAGTACAAAAGATCGGGTAAGACACCAATGTATTCAGGAAGGCCACTAGGCCGGCTGGTAGACACGGTCCATTTTACTCGTTCGCACCACAGCCGCTTCCTGCAGCTGGCAGATGTAGTGGTGTATATGGCAGGACGCCATTTGGCCAGTACAGAGGCTCCTGAGAAGTGGCACGATATTCAAGTATTTGAGATGTGGGAAAAGTTAAAGGCCAATGCTGATCTGGAAATTCAACACTGGCCTTGAAAATTGGAACGACCAGCCTGAAAAGGTTAAGCCGCTTTTTGGAACGGCCCTCTGGTCGCTACTGTTATTATAGGAACTTCGAGTAAATGATGCAATTTTTTGGGTCTTTGGTGTAGAGCGATAATCCGGCACGCAACCGATCAGGCACTTTGCTGACGTTTGTAGTTTTGTTCTGGTGGGTCTTCATAATGCCAAGGATCAGTTCGACCGCTCAGCGCTGGCAACGAAATCTAGCGAATCAACGGCTATTATCCATAAACGATCGATGGGGCGGGCGAGACAAGGCACTCATCATACGGGATGCGGCTCGCGACGATGCAGGCTAACTCACGCTGCCGTGACTTGGTCGAAATCCAGGGTACGCAAACGCACTCGCAATCCGCTCACAATCCCGTTCTGCAGTACCCTCCGCCTTCGCGATGCTGTACCAACGGCCGCGCACAATCTGCTCCATGGTCTGGATCATCGCATCAGCATCATCACGGTCAAGCAGGAATCGCGAATGTTGGGATAACAGGTTTTCAACGTTCGCATAGCGGCCCATGTCACCGCAGATTAGAGCAAGATCACGGCGTTCGGTGCTGATCGGTATCGATGGAACCAAGTCATATACAGGCGATAACTTCCAGCCGGCATCGAATGCGATAACGGCGTGATTTCTAGGATGATCATCCGTATTTGAGATCAGAGCGTTGAAGCACATTCGCCGGAACAGTTCCCGGGCATCCTGTTGCGGCCGTGACGAGATTTGCCGCAGCTGTTCAACCAGCAGGATGTAGGACCACTTGTCCCGGACAACATAGGAATCATCCGCGCGCAGCAGGGTCAGCGCACTCAATAGTCGCGCACGTCGATAGCCCGTTGCACCTTTGGCACGATCAAATCGCTTGACCATCAGCACATCACGTCCACCAATCGTCTCGACGCGGCTATCCGGTGTCTGAAGACCGCATTCGCGAGCAAGCAGTAGCATCGAGCGCTCGACTCGTGCGTGATTCCAGTGGTCACCCGATTGATTGAATTTCGCAACCCATAGGCTGTCATCGTCTTGTATGACAGCTTTCGGTCGTGCACCTCCCATGGACGAACCGGCCAGCAGCAATGCTTCGGCTTGCTCAGCGTTCAAATTCACCGGCAGTTCTTCATCAGCAATGATCGCATCCGCCATTCGTTGCATCTCTGCCAAATCCAGGGTTCGGGAGAATTTTCGCACCGTCGACGGAGGTTGCCGGTTCAAACCGAAACTCAACGCACCGGCGCGGTCTTGCGGCGAATAAAGCAGATAATCAAGTTCGCTGAGAACCGTTTTACCGGAATGCTTCTCGATGACCCGCCGGCCCCAGTAATCCGGACTCGCGTCGAGGAGTGCTCCGAATACGCCTTTGAGTCTTCTCGCCTCGAATGTTTCGGTCGTCAGTTTGAGTTCGACCGGATCGATAGCAACGGCATTCGTACGCGAGAGGTAACTTTGCCCATAGACAAATCTGCCGAGCGGGTTCCCGTTCCGGTCGGCTGCAAGTACGAACCTGCCAGCGGTCACGAACTCCGTTTCGCCAGGCAGCACGATGTATACGTAGCACTCGCGACTCATTCGACAATCCTAGAAATCGTTATCCAGTCTATCCGGTTCACGGGGCCGGGCACGTTCACGGGGGCGCGACAGTGCCAGCCCCTCGCTGTCAAGTGCCGGGTCCGCAATCTGTTTCGCGTCTTCCAGCAGGTCATACGCCCAAAGCAGTGCAAAGTAGACCGCAACTGCTGTCGACGGCCTGCCTTTCTCTGCATAGGACACCGGACGCGGACCAGTTCCAATCTTCTCGGCAACCTGCTGAATCGTGAGATTCCGACGAAGCCTCGCAGTTCGAAGTCTGGCACCCAATCGCTTCAGAGACAAATCCACGGGAAAAGGGGGCGCTGTTGTCAACATATTTCTACCAGACATATGCTCTCAAATACCTCTTATATAGGTTAATAAGTAATGAATAGCATTCCCCATTGTAATACTAAATTCAACTCCGAAAACTCAAAACTCATACCAATCCGGTTAAGGAAGTCTAGATTTAAGGATATTTGGCACAGGTCTCCAAAGTGGGAGATGACAGTTTACTCCGGGCATGCCAGAGAAAATTTGCACCTATGTCTATGATTCACGCAGATAGTGCCTGATGGCGAGGATGCCATCAACATTCCCGACAGGAGCAGAAGTTCCGTTATGGTCTTTTATGGTTCGGACGGAGGAGCACGGTGCTTGACATCTATAAATTTCAGGCACCTCCGCACACGGCACTCAGACGCCAGGGTACTTCCAAATGGATGTGTTCGTGCAGCATTGGAAGAACCGGACATCGAAAACAGCCGTCTCGCGTAACAGGAGTTTCAGAACAAAGGTGGTTTAACAGGAAACCCGGATGGGGAATTTATTCTCAGAATATTTGATCTATCAGTTGGACAGGCTCTGCTTCGAAAATAGCGAGGCAATCTGTCCGAGCGCTTGGTCAGTATTTGGTAGGTGTTCCGAGGTGTTTGGCGAATGACATCCATGACCTGATCGAGAAATTCGTCGGGGATGGCGTCATGAAACAAGTCAGACATCGAACTTACGAAATAGGTCGTAGGCTTTTTTCTTTTCAACGGCTGCGAAAGCCTTTCAGGGTGTAAGCTGAGAGCGAAGCATTGTTCATATCCCGGTGCCCCCATTGCATGCAACCGGCGCGCCATTCCGACTAGCAATGTTTGCAGCCTGGTGAAATCCTGGTGCAGCCAGTAGTCGGATTCCATGTCTGCTCTGTCCATTCGATGCCGGATTGAGTCGCCATGCCGGTTTTGTCCTTTGTCGTTGGTTACTTGCCGGTGTCACCAATATCTGACAATCCTGTCAAGCATTTTCGATTGAAATCCTCACTGGCCCTTGGATTTTTTTCTCGCACGAACGGTAGGCAAAATGACCAGAAAAGCGGCAACCCCGAGAAGCACCATCGTCATCGGCCGTTCCAATATGAACCCCACGCCGTCGTACAACTGCATTGAGCGGGAAAAATTGTCTTCAAGCATGGAGCCGAGAATGAAACCGATCAGCGCCGGTGCAAGCGGATAGCCCGCTATGCGCAACGCCGTCGCGGCGATGCCCATGCCAGTCAGCAGCAACAGCTCGGTCGCATTGTTCTGACCGATGTAGGCCCCCATCAGGGTAAAGAACAATATGAACGGTATCAAATAATTGCGCGGCACCGTCAGCACCTTCGCAATATACGGTATCAAAGGCAGATTGAGAATCAGCAGAATCAGGTTGCCAAGATACATCGACATGATCACCGCCCAGAAGATCGACGGGTTGTCGATCATCAGCCGCGGACCGGGAGCCACATTGAGCGCGATCAATGCGCCAAGCAAAATGGCAGTCGTACCCGACCCCGGTATCCCAAGAGTCAAAAGAGGTACGAACGAGCCGGTCACCGCAGCATTGTTCGCACTCTCAGGAGCAGCCAATCCCTTGACAGATCCCTTGCCGAACTTTTTCTGCTCCTCGGCGCTTGCGATATTGCGCTCGACCGCATATCCGAGAAAAGACGAGATCGTCGCGCCGGCGCCGGGCAGCACGCCAATGAGAAAACCCTGGATCGACTGCCGCCCGATCACCGGCGCAATCGCCTTTGCCTCGGATCGGGTAATCCGCAAGCTCTCGATCTTGCGTGATTTGCTGTCATCTCCCCCGGAACGCTTCGGATCCAGTATCAGGAAGATCGCTTCGGGCAATGCAAACAGCGCCATCGCAAGCGTGATGAATCCGAAACCGCTTTGCAAGTCCTGGATGCCCATCGTAAAGCGAGGCAGATTGAACAGCACGCCTTCGCCGACCGTCGCCATCATCAGGCCCAGAATCGTCATCATCACCGCCTTGCCGATATTGCCGGACCCGGCAAATGCCGCAATTGCCGACAATCCGACAACCATGAGCGCAAAGTATTCCGCCGAATGGAACAGCAGCGCCACAGTCACCAGCGCCGGTGCGAAAATCATCAGCAGTATGGCACCGATCGTGCCGCCGGTAAACGAAGCGATCGCCGCAACAGCCAGCGCAGTGCCAGCCTTGCCCTGACGTGCAAGCGGATAGCCGTCAAAACTGGTTGCAACCGTCGATGCGACGCCGGGAGCGTTGATCAGAATCGATGAAGTCGAGCCGCCGAAAATTGCACCGTAATACACGCCGGCCAGCAAAATCAGCGCCGCAGACGGGTCTCCGATCGTGATCGCAATCGGGATCATGATCGCAATGATCGACATCGGCCCTAGCCCGGGCAGCATGCCGATGAACGTTCCGATCAGACAGCCGCCCACCACCATCAGAAGATTGATGGGCGACAAGACCGTCCCGATTCCGATCAGAATGCCTTCGAACATAGGATCACCCCTAGGTGAAAATACCCGGAAACGGTCTCATGTACACGCCCAGCACCTGATCCACCAGATACCAGATCACGCCGCTTGCCACAGCAGCGATAAGAATCATGAAAAGCCATCTGCGCTCGCCTAGAATCGCAGTGCCCGCAACCAGAAACAAGGTCGTCGACAGCAGAAAGCCCGCCGGACGCAGCGTCAAGGCATAGGCCACCATCGAAGCCAGCAGCAGCGCCGCCTGACCAATCTTGTAGTCGGTCAGTCTGCGGTAGTCGATAACCGCTTCGGCAGGGTCCTGCGGCTTTTCGGTCCCAAGAAGAATCCAAAGTCCGGCCACAATTCCGGCAACGCTGAGAACCTTCGGAAACGTGCTCGGCCATACCGGATTGCGCTGCATGATCGGAGCCAGACCCTGATCCATGGTAAAAAATGCGGTGTATCCGTAGATCGCACACACCAGCAGGAAGATCAGCGCAATGTAGCGGTCCAGTCCCATAGCGAGATATGCAGTTGAAGCAGGCGCGCCGAGCCGAAGCAGGCGCGCCCAATTTCAACACCCGATCATAGAAATCCGAGCTTGCGCATCAAATCGCCGATGACCTTTTCCTGGCCCTCGAGAAATGCGGTAAAGTCATCACCCTCATTGTGGATGTTAACCCAGCCGTTTCGCGCGCGAACCGCTTCCCATTCGTCGGTTTCGTACATTTTTGCCAGCACTTCCTGATAGCTCGCCAGCGCATCTGCCGGCAAGCCGGGCGCACCGAAGAACCCGCGCCAGTTGACAAAGCTCGAATCAATTCCCTGCTCTTTCATCGTAGCAGCGGATTCGAATGCGCCGACACGCTCATCCGAGGTCACGCCAAGGATCTTGACTTCGCCGGCATTGGCCAGTGCAACTGCCTCGGAGAATCCTGTGCTGAGCGCCACGATTTCTCCGGACAGCAGCGCCGCCATCGCTTTGCCTCCGGCGTCATAGGCGATGTATTTCACACCGGTGGAATCGACACCGGCCGCTTCAAATACCATTGCGGCTACGAGATGATCCATGCCGCCCTGGACAGAACCGCCTCCGATCGCAGTGCCGCGAGGATCGGCATTGTAGGCGGCAAGCAAATCCGCCATCGAATTCAGTTCGCTGTCCTTGCCGACGACAATCGCCGCATAATCGCCGATGATCCCGGCAATCATGGTCAAGTCGCGGAAATTGTACGGAAATACGCCAGTCAGCGAGCGGATTACAATCGGCGTCGAATTGACCATCATCGTTCCGTGATTGCTCTGCGCATTTTCGATCAGGTAGCCGATCGCCTTGCCGCCGCCGCCGCCGGACATGTTTTCATAGCTGGCCTTGCCGACCAGACCCGCATTGGTCAGCGCTTCGCCGGTGCCGCGCGCTGTACCATCCCATCCGCCTCCGGCGCCGCCGGGGATCAGAAAGTGGATGCTGTCCACCGACTGCGCGGATACCGATACGCTGAACATTGCCGAAACCAGCGCTGTCGCCAGTGCCGAAAACCAAGTAAATCTACTTCTTAAGCATTTCATCTGTCTCTCCAAAGTGGAATATGTTTATAAGCATTTCAAACGTGCTTTATAACCGATACCGGCCATCAGAATAAATCAGTCATTTTCTGTCCGGTCGAATTTGGCTCACAGCTTCGGAAACCGACTTGCGGCCAGCCGCTATATCCGGCCTAGGTCGGCCGACGGCACGCAACGCCGGTTCCCGGTCTCGGACCGCTTCAGGCCGCACAGTCGCAATTCGGTATTGCAACTTTGGCCGCGCCCGCATAATATTGAGCCGGCGCACATGCGCACATTCGGCAACGCCAAAGGACAGTTCCATGAGCAAGACACAGCGATCCATCGAAAACGCGAATGCCCAGTATGCGCGTGACTTTGCCAGCCGCGCCACCCTGCCGGCCAAGCCGGCAAAGAACGCCGCGATTCTAACCTGCATGGACCATCGCCTCGATCCGGCAAATTTCGCCGGACTCGCACAAGGTGATGCCCACGTCATTCGCAACGCCGGCGGCAGGGCAAGCGACGATGCGATCCGATCGCTGATCATCTCCCACAAGCTGATGGGAACTTCCGACTGGTTCGTCGTTCAGCACACCCGATGCGCCATGTGCACATTTTCCGGTCACGACATGGGCGAACTGCTCGCAGCAAGCCTCGAACCGGCGCAAATGGCCGACGGCATGTGGCACAACATGACATCGCCCGGCGGCTCAGGCGAAGGGCGCTATATGAACTGGCTGACCATGGGCAACGTCTTTGACAGCGTCCGAAACGACGTCATGCGAATTGCCAGCCACCCTCTGGTCTCCGAACGGATATCCATATTCGGCTACGTTTTCGATGTGGATGACGGCGTACTGAGGCGGGTCGACGGGGCCGTGCGGCGCGGATCTGGCGATAGCGCAGCGAACTAAGGGGGCGCGCCACAACCGCGCATCATATCGCCGCAAAACTCCGGCGACAGCGACATGCGGCGGCAAATGAGCTATGCGCCTGCCAGCCCTCAGGCCCTGGAGCGCACAGTAATCACAATGCCCGCCGCAATGACCATTGCGATTCCGGCGAGACTCGCGCTATCAGGAATTTCGTTCCATAGCACCCAAGCCCAGAATCCCGCGAAGATCACAAAGCTGTATTCAAAGACCGCAATGTACGTCGGATCTGCGATCTGATAGCCGCGAATCAGCCCGGCTACGCCGATCAGCGAGCCGATGCACTGAACCGTTGTCCACAGCATGAAATCCGCAGAAAGACCCGACCAGCCGGTGAAGAAAAACGGCGCCCTTTGCACCAGGCTTTCGTCAACCCCCACAAATTCCATATACGCCACCCCGGCTATGCCGTAAATCACGTTTACGACGAAAAAGCCGAAAAGCACCGCCACAGTCTGCTCGTCCGCACAAAGATGACGCGTTGCAAGCTGGCCAAGGGCATAGAGGATGCCCGCAAGAAGCGGGATCAGAACAAATACATCCAAGTTGCCAGGCTCCGGCTTGAGCACCAGCAGTACTCCGATAAAGCCGATCGCAACAGCAGCCACCCGCCATGGCCCGACCCGCATCCGAAACAGCAAGGCTGAAATCAGCAAGACAAATATCGGCGAAGTGAACAAGGTCGCCCCCGCCTCGGCAATCCGCATCACCGAAAGCGATCCGAAATAAATCAGTATCGCCGCTGCCGAAGCCGCGGATCTTGCGGCAACAGCCCACATCCGCCTGGGAATCGGCGACCGCCCTCTCCATGCGCAGTAGATCGCCATAATCCCGATCGCCATGATTCCGCGAACCAGATAAAACTGCCAGATGCTGGCTTCTGCGACCACATGACGGATGAAATTGTCAACCAGCCCGATCGATGCCATCGCGCCGATAATGATCAACCCGCCGCGATACACGTTGGATGACGCGCTATTCATCAGTCAAACTGCGATCCTTCAATACCAATGGCCGAAATTTCCGTGCGGTCCCGGTCGCCGGGCCTGCTATGCCCGTATCCTATCCGATTCGCGCCTGCGCAACACTAATAAATCGGGTTCGGAAGCATTTGAAATCGCCTCCGTTGAAAAGCATACATATGTATGCTATATTGATTCTACATTCTCAAAGGGATCGGATCATGGCCTATACAAAACCCGGAATCACTCGAAAACGCATCTATCAGTTTGTCCGAAAGCGCCTGCTTGAGGGACGCCCTCCGAGCGTGCGCGAAGTGCAGGAGGCGTTTCAGATGAGATCCGTCCAATCGGCAAAAACGCATCTGAACGCGCTGGTCCGCGAAGGCAGACTGACTCAGGAGCCCGGCAAGGCGCGCAGCTACCGCCTGCCCGGCAAAACGCAATCGCCGCGCAGGCTTGCACCGCTTATCGGCGAGGTGCCGGCGGGGCATCCGAATGCCCCGCTTGAGAATGTCGAAGGCTACATTCCTGTTCATTCCAGATACGAGCAGGACACGGTTTTCGCCTTGCGAGTACGCGGCGACAGCATGAACGGAAGCGGAATTCTAAACGGCGATGTCGTCATCGTGCACCGAAGCGCGCAATTGCGCGACGGAGATATCGCAGTCGCGCTAATCGACAGCGAGGCAACCGTCAAGGAATATCGCCGCAGCGGCGCCAAGGTGCAGCTTAGGCCCGCAAACCCCGACTATCCGATCCTCACCGCAGACCCGGAGCAAATTGCGCTGCTTGGAAAAGTAATCGAGGTGCGCCGCTTTCTAGAGGGCATCGACCTGATCGAGGAGCCGCAGCTTGTCTGAGCCGGCCGTGCAACTGCATACGCTGGAGCAGCTGAACCGCTGCGTTTCAGCCGATGGCGCGCCGCAGTGGCGATTGCAGGAGCTTGAAGGCAGGCTGGTTCAAATTGCCGACCCGCAGCCCGCCGCAGCCTTGAGCTTTGCCTTTTTGCTGATACGCGAAGCGCAGGCGCAGAATCGGCTCGCAGTGTGGATCGGCAGCGACGCCAGTTCGTTCTATCCGCCCGATGCGGCGGCTTTCGGCATCGACATGAAGAATCTGCCGGTGCTGCGCATGGCGAACCGCCGGGATGCATGCCGGGCAGCCGAAACAGTGCTTCGCGACGGCGCATTCCAGGTCGCAGTCATCGATCTGGAACACTGCCGACGGGTTCATTCCGCAACTTTGGCGCGCTTGCACGCCCTGGTCAGGCGCCATCAGTCCTGCGCCGTGCTTGTCACCGGCAATCCGGTACCCGGGGAATCCGCCGGCCCGCTGATTTCGCTGCGCGCCCGGACCGGGCGGGAACACAGGGGGCGCGGCGAATTCACATGCCGGATCCATGCAGTGCGCGACAAGCGCCGCGGTGCCGAATGGAGCCAGGCTGAACTTTTTTGCGGCGTCGACGGCTACTACTGATGGCTATCGGCGCCAGCGCGCAGGAACAGGAAATCGGCATAGCCTGCGTCTTTGTGCCGAATTTTCCGCTTCAGCTGCTCAGGCGCACGCTTCCCGAAGACTTCCGGTCTCCGTTCGCCGTGGTCGACCGCGAAAGCGCAGGAGCCGTCATCATGTACGTTGACGAGTGCGCTGCGCAGCACCGGATTCATCCCGGGCTGCGCTATTCCACAGCCGCAGCCATGTGCCCGCAGCTGCATGCGGCGCCCGTGCACCACGGGCTGATCCAGAACGCCCACGGCATGATCATGCGCCAGCTGCAGGAATTCAGCCCGGGCATAGAGCCGGTGCGCGAACTGCCCGGAGCTTACTATCTCGATATCCGGGGCATGCGGCGGCTTGCGCCCGACACGAAAATCTGGGCAGAAAATATCCGCAACCGGCTGTTCAGGCGCCAAGCGCTGCGCGTCAACATTGTCGCAGGATTCACCCGCTTCGGAGTCTTGACCGCGGCACGCACCCTGATGCCTGCCGGCTCTGTCGCCCTATTCGATTCGCCGGCCCGCGAGCGCTATGCGGCACTTAGGGCACCATTGAATCTTCTTGCTGCGCCTTCAAGGAATCTGGATGAACTGGGCAAGCTCGATGTGCGCTGCATCAAGGACCTGCTGCGCCTGCCGGAACGCGAAATCAAGGTTCGATTCGGCGAGGACCTGCTTGAGCTCGCGCAGCAGGCAAAAGGCGGCACAGGCAGCGTGTATGCCGTCGAACTGCCGCAGCCCTACGAAGCCGATGCCGATTTTGAATATCCTCAAAACGATATCGAGCAGCTGCTGGCAGCGGTTTCCTATTCGCTCGGGCCTGTTCTTGAGAGAATGAAGCGCAACAGACAGGGCGCCAAGGCGCTGCGCGTGCGATTAAGGCTGGAACGCGGGTCATTGCGCAGCGAAACACTCAATACTGCCGAGCCGACACTGGACAATGCAGCGATGATTCAGCTGCTGCGCCTTCGATTCAGTGCCCTGGACCTTGGGCACGGCGTCACTGGCTTTGGCATCCGTCTGATCCCCGCGCCTTTGCCGGATGCGCAAATCAGCCTGGATCAAAGCCTGGCGGGAACCGTGCGCGAACTGACCGCGGCCGACCGCGCACTGACGCTGGCATGCGCTGAATTCGGGCCCGACCGGGTGGTCCGCGCACGATGTGCAGACTCGAATTTGCCGGGCGAATCCTTTTTCTGGGAGTTTTTTGACCGCATGCGCAAGCCGTCGCCCTCGCACATGCGCCAGCCATGCCTGATTCGCCGCATTCACGATCGGCCGCGACGCATCGGCACCCCGCGGCGGGCTGCACTGGATCGCGTACTCGGCCCGTACCATGTTTCCGGCTACTGGTGGCGGGAGGAGTCCGTGCGGCAAAGCCACTACTACGTGCAAGACGATGCCGGCGCAGTACAGTGGATTTTCTACGACGCTGTCGCCCGGCAGTGGTTCGAGCTGGGCTCGGTGCAATAGCCGATGCCGGGCACCGCATCCTATATCCCCCTTTGGTGCAAGAGCTACTATTCATTTCTTGAAGGCGCCAGCTCGCCGGAACAGTATGTCAGGCGCGCAGCGCAGCTGAATCTTCCAGCGCTCGCCCTGACCGACAGGGACGGCGTATACGGACTGGTCAAAGGGCATTTTGCCGCCCGCGAAGCCGGTCTGCGCATCATCGCCGGCTCCCAAGTGACCGCAAGACAGCCCGGGGCGCCGGATTTCAGCGTCCTGCTTCTTGCGTGCGACCGCACCGGATATGCCAATCTGTGCAGCCTGATCACCCTGGGCCGCAGGCGAAGCGCCAAAGGCAGCGCCAGCGTGTCATTGCAGGAATGCCGCAGCCGCTTTAAAGGACTGCACGCAGTGTGGCTGCCGCAAGGCGCCGCTGCCCTCAGGGACAGCAATCTTGAAAGCGAGATCGACGCCATGAAACAGGCGTTCGGCGAGCGGCTGTCGATGATGGTATGCCGCCACCATGAAGCCGGCGAGCCGATGCTGGAAGCGCAGATCAGAACCTTGGCCGGACGGCACAGGATCCGCACCGTCGCCGGGACCGAAATTCTCTATCACCATACGCGCCAGCGCCCGGTGCAGGACATCCTTGCCTGCATCCGGAATCAGCGGACTGTTGACGATCTGGGAACGCTTGCCAGGCCGAACGCATGTCATGCGCTGATGGCCACAGAGGATTTTTCGCAACTTTTCTCCGACGATCCGGACAGCCTGCACCGCACCTTGGAAATCGCCGAAGACTGTGCTTTCGATCTGGGCGCGATACGCTACTCATACCCCCGGGAGGAGGCGCAAGACGGACTCACAGCAAGTCAGCGCCTGCGGAAACTGACATTCGAAGGCGCGCGCAGGCGGTATTCGGAAACCATCCCGCCCAAAGTCGCCGCACAGCTGGAAAAAGAGCTGCAGCTGATCGGCCAGCTCGATTACGGCGGCTACTTTCTGACCATGCACCGGATCGTCGAATGGTGCCGGTCGCGCAACATCCTGTGCCAGGGCCGGGGTTCTGCTGCAAACTCGGCAGTATGCTACTGCCTCGGCATCACCGCCATCGACCCGGTCGGCATGTCTCTTTTGTTCGAGCGATTCCTGTCGCGCGAGCGCAACGAGCCTCCCGACATTGATCTTGACATCGAGCATGAGCGGCGCGAAGAGGTGATTCAATACGTGTACCGCACCTACGGACGCGATCACGCCGCCATGGTCGCCACTGTGATTCGCTACAGAAGCCGGTCTGCGGTGCGCGACGCCGGGACCGCACTTGGCATTCCCGGGACCGATCTGCACCGTCTGTCCAAGCAGATCCGGTCGCACCAGGGCGTGTGCGAAGACGATTTTGCGCGCGCCGGCCTAGATCCCTCAAAACGCATTCACCGCATGGCGCTTCGCATGGCGAACTCGATTATCGACTTTCCCAGGCATCTGTCGGTGCATCCGGGCGGATTCGTCTTTTCGACCGGCCGTATTCAGGAAATGGTCGCAGTGGAAAATGCCGCCATGCCCGGGCGGACCGTGATTCAGTGGGAAAAGAACGATATCGAGGACATGAAGATATTCAAGGTGGATCTGCTAGGGCTCGGCGCGCTGACTCAGCTGCACCGGTGCTTCGACATGATTGAGCATCTGCACGGCCGCTCTTTGAGCATTCACTCGATTCCCCGGGACGACCCGAAAGTGTTCGACATGCTGGTCAAGGCGGATACCACGGGGGTGTTTCAAATTGAAAGCCGCGCACAGATGAGCATGCTGCCCCGGCTCAGGCCGCGACGGTGGTACGATCTGGTGGTGCAGATTGCGATTGTACGTCCAGGACCCATTTCAGGGGGCATGGTGCACCCGTATCTTCGCCGCCGCGCCGGACGCGAGCCTGTGGAGTATCCGCATCCGTGCCTGATTCCGGTACTTGAAAAAACCCTGGGCATTCCGATTTTTCAAGAGCAGGTGATCAAGCTTGCCATGGCGGCGGCCGGCTATCAGCCCGGCGAAGCCGACCAGCTGCGTCGCGACATGGCTGCATGGGGAAAGGGCGGGCGCATGGAAATGCACCGCGAGAAGCTGATTTGCGGCATGACGGCGAAAGGAATTGAGCCCAAATTCGCTGAACAGATCTTTGCTCAGCTGCGCGGTTTCGGCGAGTACGGCTTTCCCGAATCCCATTCCGCCAGCTTTGCAATCATCGCCTATGCAGCCGCATACCTGAAATGCCACTATCCGGCAGAATTCGCCTGCTCGCTGCTTAATTCCCAGCCCATGGGATTCTACGCCCCTTCGACGATCATCGAGGACACGCGCCGCCACGGCGTGCGGATTCTTTCAGCCGACGTGCGCCGAAGCCGCTGGGATTGCACGATCGAGCCATGCCGGCAAAGCACTAAGGGACATGCCTTGCGAATCGGGCTTCGCTATATCAAGGGACTGGACAAGCGCGACGCAAAAGCTCTGGATTCGGTCGGCCGGGAGATTCAATCTGTCGCGCAGTTGATCGACAAGACCGGCATTTCAAAAGCTTCGGCACGAAAGCTGGCCGAGGCGGGAGCGTTGCGGGAACTGACTGAAAATCGCAGATCGGCGCTGTGGGAGGCTCATGGCGCGCAACGGCGAAGAATGCTGTTTGAGCCGCCGCAGGACGCAGTCGATTTCACCCCGCTTGCCGCAGTTCAACAAAGCGAGTGGGACTACCGTTCGATGGGGGTGAGCGGCGGCGGGCACATTTTGTCGCACTGCCGCGATCAGCTCGAATCGATGGGCCTGCCCGACGCGCGAACCGTCAATGCGCTGGCAGACGGCACCCGGATCCGCTATGCAGGCATTGTCATCTGCCGTCAACGACCTGCCAGCGCCTCAAGCGTCGTATTCATGACGCTTGAGGACGAAACCGGATTTGTCAACGCGGTTTTCTGGCCGCGATGCTTTGAACGCTATTCCAAGCTCGCCCGGTCGCTGGTGCTGATGGGAATCGGCGGAAAGCTGCAGGTTGCAGACAACGTCGTTCATCTGATCGCAGAATCAGTCTGGGATCCGGGGGAGGTCATTGAATCGCGCCACTTCAAATCACGGGACTTTCACTAGCAGGCCCGCGGTTCGCGCATACCCGCAATTACGGTCATTCAGGCAATACCGGCACCCGTCGCCGGTGCAAAGCAGGCATCTGCATGGCGCGTCGGCAATCGGTCCGGCGCCCTAATTGATACGAATCGGGATTCACCGCGATTCACAAGCGCCGAAGGTTGTTGTACAGTACCCGGCAGCAGACAGCGCTTGCAATCCGGCGCGCCAGGAACGATTTATACCAATGGTCAAGGCGCATCGTGCCCGATAGTCCGCCGCATACGGCGCAAGCGCGTACAATGCTCGAAACAATCGACCGCAAACAATATACGCAACTGCTGCGAGGCTTGACACCATGGGCGAACCGCTGGCAACCTGGGAAATGATCCTGCTTGGCGCGATCGGAATCATCGTCATATTTCTCTTTGTTCCAGGGCTAAAGCGAATATTCGCTGAAAGCCAGGAGGCGGAAAAGGACTGGCCGGGCTTCCTGCTGCCCATGGGCGGCGTTGTTCTTTTTGTGCTGCTGCTCATCATGTTCGGCTGACCGCCTCGGCAGCAGCAATCCCGGATACCCGCCAATGGCCAAAGCTCTCGTCATACGACACGCATCGGAAAACTCCGGCGACCGGATCAATTCCTGGCTGAACGACAACGCGATCGGCCAGGAATTGGTCGTGCCGGCTATCGGAGATCCGCTGCCGAACAATCTTTCGCGCTACGACGCGCTGGTGGTCTACGGCGGCGTGCAAAGCGCAAACGACGGTCCGGACAAGCCCTACATCGATGAGGAAATCGATCTGATTTCGAACTGGGCGCAAGCCGGGCGACCGGTACTCGGCATCTGCCTGGGAGCGCAGATGCTGTCAAAAGCCCTGGGCGGCGAAGTCAAGCGTCGATCAGACCGGCGCTTCGAAATCGGATTCAGGCAAATCGCTCCGACCGATGAATCAAACGGATTTCTAAGCCGGCCAGGCCGGTTCTACCAGTGGCACGGCGAAGGGTTTACGATTCCTCAAGGCGCAGTGCATCTTGCGCAAAGCCGAGACTTTCCGAATCAGGCGTTCCGCTACGGACACAGCGCGTACGGCTTCCAATTCCATCCCGAAGTCACAGTTCAAATCATGAGCGGTTGGATCGGCCACAACGAAGACAGGCTCGACAGTCTTGCCGGCGCCCACGGCCGCGAGCGCCAGCATGCGGACCACGACCGCTACGGGGCAGACATGCATGCGTGGCTCGAAAGCTTCCTGAACCGCTGGAAGCAGGCCTGGTAGCAATTTTCCGCATCAGCCAAGCTTCTGCCTATGCCAGCCGACGAACTTAAGCGCACCTATCTGGCGGACTATTCGCCGCCGCCTTTCCTGGTTCCCGAGATCAAACTCGAGCTTGATCTTGATCCCGACTCGACAACCGTCGTGTCCATGCTCAATGTACAGCCAGCGGCGCAAGGCGCCGGAAAGCCGCTGGTGCTGTACGGCAACCGGCTTGAACTGGAGTCGGTTCATCTGAACGAACAGCGCCTGGTCTACGACGAATACCGCCTGGAGGGCGAGAATCTGATCATCGACCGTCCGCCGGGCGATGAGTTTACCCTTCGCATTGTCAATCGGGTGCGCCCCAAAGCCAACAAGGCGCTGATGGGACTCTACCGCTCCGGAGACTCTCTGACAACCCAGTGCGAGGCGCAAGGCTTCCGGTCTATCGCATTTTTCCCCGACCGGCCCGATGTGCTGAGCCGATACACCGTCAAGATTACCGCATGCAAGAGCGCCTATCCGGTGATTCTTTCAAACGGCGAACGCATTGACAGCGGCGACCTCGGCGACGGCCGCCACTATGCCATCTGGCACGATCCTTTTCCGAAGCCGTGCTACCTGTTTGCGATGGTCGCCGGAAAGCTCGGCGCACTGTCCGACACGTTTGTCACGCGCACTGGTAAAAATGTACTGCTCGAGTTCTATGCGCCCGAAAAGGATCTGGACAAGTGCGCCTGGGCGCTGGATTGCCTTAAGCGCGCCATGCGCTGGGACGAGCAGGCATACGGCAGGGAGTACGACCTGAACCGCTTCATGGTGGTGGCGATCGAAGACTTCAATATGGGCGCGATGGAGAACAAGGCGCTGAATATCTTCAATTCCAAGTACGTCTACGCAAAGCCCGATACCGCGACCGATCTTGACTATCACAGCGTCGAGGCGGTGATCGCTCATGAGTATTTTCATAACTGGAGCGGCAATCGCGTCACGCTGCGCGACTGGTTTCAACTCAGCCTGAAAGAAGGGTTTACCATTTACCGAGAGCAGCAATTCAGCGCCGACATGGGCTCGGCGACTGTGCAAAGAATCCGCGATGCAAACATGATCAAGGTACATCAGTTTCGCGAAGACGCCGGCCCGACGGCGCATCCGGTGCAGCCCGATTCATTCGTCACAATCAACAACTTCTACACTCTGACGATCTACAACAAGGGCGCCGAATTGATTCGCATGCTGCATGTCATGCTCGGTCCTGAAACCTACCGCAAGGGCACCGATCTTTATTTCGATCGCCACGACGGCAAGGCGGCGACAATACAGGACTTTGTTCAGGCGATGGAGGATGCCAGCGGCGTCTCGCTCCAGCAATTCAAGCGCTGGTACAAGACGCCGGGCACCCCCGCAGTAAAAGTTGAGCACCATTTCGATCCGGAAAGCGGCACCTTCACGCTGGCTTTCGAGCAATCGCTTCGCAGTCGAAGCGAACCGCTGCAGATACCGGTCAAGACTGCGCTGCTTGGACCCGATGGACAGCAGCTTGCGCTTCGGCTTGACGAAAATGCCTGCGACGACAGCCGGGAAGTCGTGCTTGAAGTGGCCAAGGAGCGCCAGACATTTAAATTTTACGGCTTGGACAGCGAGCCCGTGCCTTCGCTGCTTCGCGGATTTTCCGCACCGGTAGAACTGAGCACTTCGCTGAACGACAGGCAGCTGTGCCTTTTGATGGCAGCCGATACGGACGGATACAGCCGCTGGGACGCAGCGCAAACGATAGCCAAGAACTGCATACTCGCATTGATTGAAGGAATGCAGGACGGCCGCACCGTCAAACTGAACGGCAACTACCTGGAAGCATTCGAGACCGTTTTGAAACGCGCAGGCGACGACCCGGCGCTGGCTTCCATGGTGCTGGGCCTGCCGTCAGAGATTTCTATCGGACAGGCGATGGAGGTGATTGACCCGCATGCGGTGCATCACGCCAGAAAATCGCTGGTCCGGCAAATCGCCGCGCGAAGCTGCGACCTGCTGCTTGAAACGTACCGCGCTTTTTCCCGCGGCGCCGATGAGTGCTACAGCGCCGAGGCGGCCGGACGGCGAAGCCTGCGCAATCTGTGCCTGTCGTATCTGAACGCTACCGGCTCGCAGGAAGCCTGGACCATCGCCTATCGTCAATTCAAAGACAGCCGCAACATGACCGACCGGGCCGCTGCGCTGCAAATTTTCGCCGAATCGGACAGTGCGCAGCGGCACGAAATCATCGATGCGTTTTACAGCCTCTACGCGCACGACCCGCTCATCATTGACAAGTGGCTGAGGATTCAGGCTGCCGCGCCGCGAGACGACACCTTGCAGCGGGTGGTCGAACTGACCCGCCACCCGTCATTCAGCATTGAAGTGCCGAATCGCGTGTCAGCCCTGATCGGCGCATTCTGCAACGCCAATCCGTACTGCTTTCATGCCGCCGACGGGTCCGGCTACGACCTGCTGGCCGACTACGTGCTGAAAATAGACCCGCACAATCCCCAGCTTGCCGCGCGGCTGGCAGAAGGGTTCAGCGAAATACGAAGATACGGCGACACCATCCAGATGAAGATGCGCGAGCGTCTTGAGCGCATCAGCTGCGCACCGTCGCTGTCGGTTGATCTGGCTGAAATGGTAGAAATGATGCTCAAGCCTTTCGCCGGCGAAGGCGAAAACTGATGGTCGCGCACAAGCGCCCGGCCATGGCGGCTGCCGCCGTATAATCGCCTGCAAGAGTTGCTGATGCGCATGACCAAGTCCAAAGACATTGAAGTTTCCAAGTCGTCGGACACCAAGGCAGTCGACGCCTTTCTTAAGAAAGTCGCTGCAACCCCGCGACCTGTGGCAAGCGGCCGGCGAGGCCGGCTTGTGTTCGCCATGGACGCCACGGCAAGCCGCGAGCCCATGTGGGACCAGGCCTGCCATATTCAGTCTGAGATGTTTGCCGCGGCAGCGGCCAATGGCGGGCTCGATGTTCAGCTTTGCTACTATCGCGGTTTTCATGAGTTCCGAAAGAGCCGCTGGGTCGGCGCCGCCGAAGAATTGCACAGTCTCATGGCGCGCACCCGGTGCGCCGGAGGACTGACTCAGATATCCCGGGTGCTGAGCCATGTCCTGACAGAATCGGAATCATCCAAGGTCAATGCGCTGGTGTTTGTCGGCGATGCGGCAGAGGAGAACATTGACCATCTGTCCCACAAGGCGGGACGTCTGGGCTTGATCGGCGTTCCCGCATTCATGTTCCACGAAGGACGCGATCCGGCGGCCGAGAAGGCATTTCGGGAAATCGCCAGGCTTTCAGGTGGCGCCTACTGCCGGTTTGACGCCTCCAGCGCACAGCAGCTTCGAGACCTGCTCGCCGCGGTGGCGGTTTTCGCTTCCGGCGGACGCAAGGCGCTGGAGGACTTCGGCGCGAAGCGCCGCGGCGTCGTCGCGCAACTGACGCATCAGATTGCCAAGCGCTGACATGATCCGGCTGTTCCTCCTGATCACTGCCGTAATCGGCCTGATGTGGCTGTTCTCGCGGCTCGGCTCAATGGCCCCGCACCAGCGGGCGAAATACGCGAAAATCGCCGCCCTGTGGGCGGGAGGAGCGGTATTGCTGGTGCTGATACTCACCGGCAAGCTGCATCCGTTGTTTGCCGCGATCGGAGCGGCATTTCCGTGGATCCAGCGCATCATCATGATGCGCAGCGCCTATCAGATGTTCAGTTCATGGCGGGGGCCGGCACAAGGCGCCGCCCCTGGACAGACCTCCGAAGTCAAGACGAAATATCTGGAAATGCTGCTTGATCACGACACCGGAGAGATTCAGGGCAGTGTAATCCGAGGCCCGCGCAAGGACAGCGCGCTTGAACAGCTGAAAATCGAAGAACTTGCAGAGCTGATGGACCTGTATCGAACCCAGGACAAGCAGTCCGCCTCCCTGCTTCACGCCTATCTCGACAAGATGCGTGCCGATGAATGGGACGAGTATGTCCGGAAGCACGCCCCCGAGGATGAAAGCGCTGCGGACCGCAATTCAATGACCCAGGCCGAAGCGCTGGAGATTCTCGGCCTCGACGACGGAGCAACGCGCGAGGAAATCGTCGAGGCGCACCGTCTGCTGATGCAGCGCAACCACCCGGACCGTGGCGGTTCGACATGGCTTGCCGCCCGCATCAACCGGGCCAAGGACCTGCTGCTTTCGCAATCGGCATGACAAGGCTCGCCACATTGGCAATGCTTGGCATCGCATTGGCCGTACAGCCTGCCAGCGCTGAAATTGCACTGCACGAACAGCGGATTGGCGATGTGTCGGTATCTGTGCCGCAAGGCCATGTGCTCGAAGTGTTGCACTCGAACATGAATCGCCCGCGCATGATCTCATTCGCGCCGAACGGCGATATGCTGATCGGGTCGGCGGCGCACCTGTATCTTCTCAGGCCTCCCTACGACGAAGCGGTCCCGTATCTGAGCATCGACGGCTACCCGCATAGCGCAGCGGTCCGGGGCCAAGAGCTTTTCATTGCGACGACAAATGCCCTGCTCAAGGCTCCGTATGATCCCGAGGCGAACCGCATCCGGCCCGAAGACCTGAGAATTGCGGCACGGCTTCCTGGCGGCTTCGGACACAGTTCGCGCACTGTCGATATCGGCCCGGACGGTACGGTATACGTCAGCATAGGGATTTCGGGCAATTGCAGCGACGAATACATATCGCCCGACTATGGCTTTGGCGACCGAAAGGGCGGAATTGTGAGACTTGTCGAATCAGACGGAGCAGACGGCTTGGAGGCATTCGCCACGGGTCTGCGCAATCCTGTCGGGTTCGACTTCCATCCGCAGACCGGAGCCATGTACGCCACCAACAACGGACCGGATCACTGGGGCTTCGATCAGCCTCCGGAATACTTTTCTAAAATCGAGCGCGATTCGTTTCACGGCATGCCGTGGTTTCAGTACGACGGCCGCCGGGTGCTTCGCGATCAGTGCATCGCGACAAGTCCGCCGCGACCTGCGTCCGAAGTTGTCGCTCCGGTTGCGATCTTCGCTGCCAGAAGCGCACCGCTTGGCATGGCATTCGTGCCGGCCGGCTCGATGGGCGACGCGTTTGAATTGAATGCGCTTGTCGCCCTGCACGGCTCATGGGGGACTCAGCCTGACGGCGACTTTTACGGTCCTGCCAGCACGCGCCGGCCGCCGGCCGTGGTCATGGTGCGATTCGAACACGGCGAAGCAACCGGACAGGTCGAGACAATCGTCAGCGGGCTTCAGCTTCAAGACGGTCACAGAATCGCGCGGCCGGCCGGAGTCCGGGTCGGACCGGACGGCGCGCTCTATATCACCAGCGACGGCGGCGCAATTGAAGGACTGCTGCGCCTGCGCAGACAATGACATCGGCTGCTGTCGGCCAAGCGCCGGCCTGAGATCCGATCAAACCTGAAGGAGGCAATACGCATATGCCAAGCGCCGCACACAATTTCACTTTGTCCGAGTTCGCTCAGAGGGTTCGCAAGACCCGCGCAGCAATGGAAGCCGCCGGCATCGAGTTGCTGGTCGTTGTCGATCCGTCGAATATGAACTGGCTCACAGGCTACGACGGCTGGTCGTTCTATACCCATCAGTGCGTGCTTCTGACCCTGTCGGACAGCCCGGTGTGGTGGGGCCGCGCCATGGACGCCAATGGCGCGCTGCGGACGGTCTACATGCCCGAATCGGAAGTGATTCCGTATCCGGATCATTTTGTAATGACCGCAGAGCGCCATCCCATGGAACATCTGGTTCAGGTGATCAGGGAGCGAAATTGGGACAAGTGCGCCATCGGCGTGGAAATGGAAAACTACTATTTTTCTGCAAAGGCGTATCAGGTGCTGCGCGACGGCCTCGGAGACGCCGAATTCAAGGATGCCACGGCGCTGGTGAACTGGCAGCGGACGGTAAAATCGGAGCAGGAATTGAACTATATGAGACGCGCCGGGCGCATTGTCACTTCGATGCACGAGCGAATCTTCGAACTGATTGAGCCGGGCATGCGTAAAAACGATCTGGTCGCCGAGATCTACGCAACCGCAATCCGCGGCACGCCTGAGTACGGCGGCGACTATCCGGCAATTGCGGCTATGGCTCCGTCCGGAGCCGATGCGTCTGCAGCGCATCTGACCTGGAACGACCTGCCGCTCAATTCAAACGAAGGCACATTCTTTGAAATTGCCGGATGCCACCGCCGCTATCATTGCCCGCTGTGCCGTACCATCTACCTTGGCAAGGCGCCCAAGAAATTCCTCAATGCCGAACAGGCGGTGCTCGAAGGCATGGCAGCCGGGCTTCAAGCCGCACGCGCCGGCAACATGGCACAGGACATTGTGAAAGCGTTCAACGCGGCTACGGAAAAATACGGAATCTACAAAGACAGCCGGATGGGCTATCCCATCGGCGTCAGCTACCCGCCGGACTGGGGAGAGCGCACCGTCAGCTTCCGGCTCGGGGATGAAACTGTGCTTGAACAGAACATGACATTCCATTTCATGACCGCGCTGTGGCAGGACGACTGGGGCTTTGAAATCACCGAGAGCTTCATCGTTCGCGACGGCGAGCCTGAACTGCTCGCGAATTACCCACGCAAGCTATTCGTCAAGGAATAGCATCGGAAATCACGAAATTGCGAACAGCAACCTGCGAGAAGCACTATGACCGATCGTCCAAGTCAATTACAGCTTTATACCTGGGGAACGCCCAACGGCAGGAAAGTCTCCATCGCCTTGGAAGAGATGGGGCTGGAATACGATACGCATCCCATCGATATTACGAAAGACGAGCAGTTCGCCGATTCGTTTCGCAAGATCAGTCCCGCCGGCAAGATTCCGGCACTGGTCGACCCGGGCGGACCCGGCACCGCGCCGGCATCAGTGTTCGAATCGGGGGCGATATTGATCTACCTGGCGGAAAAGACAGGCCGGTTCTACGGCAGCGGCACGCGGGAGCGTTCGGTCATTTTGCAGTGGCTGATGTGGCAAATGGGCGGATTCGGCCCGATTCTGGGTCAACTGCATCATTTTCGAAAGTTCGCCAAAACCAAGGTGCCCTATGCAATCGAGCGCTTTGATGCTGCTGCCGACCGGGCGTATCGGACTTTGGACAGCAGACTTGAAGGCATGGATTTCGTAGCCGGAGACTACTCGATAGCAGACATGGCCATCTATCCATGGGTCGCACGACATGAATGGCAGGCCGTCGATCTGGCAGAGTATTCCAATGTAGAGCGCTGGTTCAATTCGCTGTCCAGTCGGCCAGCGGTTGAACGCGGCATGTGCGTGCCGTTTTTGAACTGACCGCATTAGGGAAGGGCCGTGTGCCGGATTCCAATGTCACAATCGGTCTTTTCGGCAGTCTGTGCGATTACACATGCTACGCCTTGGAGTCGCTGATCGAAAGGCGCCTGATTCCGTCCTATGCGGTGCTCTACGGATTCGGCACCGCAGACCTCGGCCTTAAGCCTGCGTTCGCCGGGCTCGAAACACCGAATTTCCCGCCAGTAGTCCGGCTGTGCGTAAAGCACGGCATTGCCGTGCATTTCTACAGCGGCGACAACAGCGCACTCAGCGACTTTGTCAAAGAGCACCGGGTTGACTGCATGCTTTTGGCCTGCTTTCCGGTTGCGCTGCCGATGCAGATCGCCGGATATGCAAATTCATACTGCCTCAATATACATCCTTCGCTTTTGCCGAAATATCGAGGCCCGAACCCGCTTTTCTGGCAATTGAGGCTTGGCGAGCCGGACACTGGCGTGACCGTGCATCGGGTATCCGCACAGATTGATGCCGGACAGATTGCCATTGCCAAGCGAGTGGCGATTGAGCCGGGGCTTCGGATTCGGCAGATTGAACGGAGTTTGGTTCGCAGCGCAATCGAAAGCCTCAGCGAGCATCTTGCCAGTCGGGACCTCGACCGGATGTTTGCATCGCAGGACACCACGCGCGCCAGCTGGCACGGGCAGCCTTGCGAGAATGACTATTTAGTGCATTGCAAGGAAGCGGTACAAGCCGTTTTCCGGTTTGTTCGCGCATACGGATGCGGCAACTACCCGCTGGCGGTCAAATACAACGGAATGAAATTGAATGTTGCAGACGCGGCACACTGGTCTTCTTCAATCGACAGTGCGAAACAAGAACTGCAAAGCGAGCACCGATTGGTCCGGTTCGCTGGCGGATACGTGAATTTCATAGTTCGGGAAGCGGCGCACAGCGGCTAGAACGCCTCGCAGCCGCCCGCTGAACCGACACCGGCGCCGAACACTTCCGTCACACAGTCTCCTGCAACGAGTCGACTCGGCAACCATGCTTGCATGCAGGAGACGCTACAAGTAACTGTATTTAATGTTTTTATAACACTCTTGACGTTCTTGCCACTCTCTTCCCATCCGCATGATTCCGACCGCGTCAAACACATTCTCAATAGCCGGCGGGTGGCACGACTGGATGTCCGCAAACGGGGCGCGAGGAGTGAGTGTTTCAACGCAGCACATTGACGGCGACACGGTTTCGCAGCCGTACATGCGTACAGATTTCCATTCGAAGCGTCAAGACACTTTCGCCGGCAATTTTGCAGATATGCGACAAGATTACGCGAAGGCAGTTCGGCTCGACTGGCACGCTATAAATTTGCGCATCAAATGCGGACAAAATGGGATACGATTGCTACACAATTTCAATAACGCAACCCCTTAATACCTATGGCATCCAGAGCAAAGCTAGCAGTATCGGACCGCGATCAGAAAACACTTTCGATTCGGCTTTATCTTATCCTCCTCGCCTTCGTGACCGTAGTTGCGGCAGATCTCGCCAAGGCGGGATCATTGGCGCCCGCTCCGCGCGTCACTACCACGTACGAGCATGATTTTCTTCATCGTACCGGAGCACAGACATTCGAGGAGCTGTTGAATACCGGCATAATCCGGTATTTTTTTACTGGAGGGCAGTCAATTGCCGTACTGGTCAACGGCAGGCCCTACGCCTCGTCTTCGTCAAACCTGGACAGCCTGCCCATCTCGTTTATCGAGCGGATCGAAGTCATACGAGGCGATTCCCTGGGCACGCTCGGCGGCCTGTCGATTCGCGGTGCAATCAATATCGTACTGCGAAACAATCTGGACGACTTCGAGGCGCGCACTGTCTTTCGTCAGCCCAGCCGCGACGGCGGCGGCGGACGGCAAGGCAGTCTATTTTGGGGCAGTGCGGCTGGCGAGGGCCGCATCACTATGGGGGTAGACATTCTCAGCCGCGAACGGATCGCCGCACGCAGCAGAGAATTCAGCCGCTCTGTCTGGCAAAAAGGCGGGTCGTTCAGCAACACGAAGAATGTCAGTCGCGGCGGCAATACGGTCTACATCTTTGACTTGTCCGAGAGGGAACTGAGATCAATTTCGCTTGGAGATTGCGATCCTGATAAAAACTATACCGGTCCGCTGAGCGATCCGCCCGGCATTGACAAAGACGACGACAAAGACAACAAGGGCTGCGGATTCGCCTACGGCAATGTCATGTGGAATACTTCAGACTACGATCAGCGAAGCATTCTGCTTAATTTCGACCATCCGATTGGCGAAAGCGCGAACTTTCATTTTGATGCCAACGTCACGGAATCCGAAGGAGCATTCCGCTATGCGCCTCCCGTTGGAACATTCGGGCCGTTTCAACTTCAAGTAGAATCAGCCGCAGCAGCAACGCTGCTGCCTGAAATCCAAAAGAAATTTCCTCAAGCTGAAGGAGACGATTTTTACTATGCGTCGCACCGCTTCGTCGGACATGGAAATCGGGATTGGACATGGGATGCCGATGAATACGAGATTGCAGCGCGCATCGATGGCAAGATTACAGACACTCTCGGTTACGATGTACTTCTCAATGCCTACGACCTGGACGGCTACTGGCGCTCCGGATACGTTATGGTCTCTGAAGAAAAGATCATAGAAGAAGTCCTTGCCGGCAACTACAATCTCGCAAATCCATTTTCCTCTGATCCGGCCCATCAGCAGGCCATAAGAAATTCGAGCACGAAAGAGCAAGAGCATTACGGAGAGAGCTACGAAGGCATTCGGATGGCATTGGAAGGTGTCGGATTTGCAATTGGCGAGCGCAACTCGGCATGGACCGCCGGAATTGACGTTGAACAATCGAAAGCGTACCAGAAATTATCCTTTACAGGCAGGGACGGCACAGATTACAAAGTCACAGACATCCTTGGCAGCGGCGGCACCAGCTACTCGGGCGAACGCGAATCGGTCGGAGCATTTGCTGAAATTTCAATGCCGCTGTCTGATCAGCTTGACTTCAGAGTCGCAGGTCGCGCAGATGACTATGACACGGTCGGCAATATGGAAGCCTGGCGTGTCGGAGCCGACTATCAGGCCACAGATAAAGTCACATTGAGCGGTTCCTGGAGCACAGGAGAAACCTCGCCTTCGTTCTATGCCCTCTACACCGACGAGTCGCAGGGATTTCCGTACATCAATTGCACCTATGATTTGACGGAACCGCCGCCGCGTACCTGCTTGCGGCGCTCTAGCCATCAGGTAGCCCGATACACAACGGGAAACCCGGAACTTGAGCCCGTGAAAAACGAAAAAACCTCGTTCGGCATCAAATATGAAAGGCGGCGCCTATTGGCCGGATTGACATTACACCGCACGTCGCGCACCGGTGTGCCCGGACGAAACACCGCCGACTGGTCCGTGCGCAACCTGCCTGAATGCGAAGACGACAATTTAATGAACTGCATTGATATTGACAACGGATATTTGGATGCAATACGCGACAGCTTCGCAAACGTCGTAGACGACGAAGTGCAGGGCGTCGACACTCGATTCAGGTGGGGAACGCTGACCGACTGGGGAATCTTCGGCATGGACGCGCAATGGCGGCATATTTCAAGTGCCGAACGCAGGTTAAGGGACGAAAAAATCTCCTACCCCATCCCCAAGGACGTCATCCGCCTCGGCTTTCTGGCCAAACGCGGCGACTGGAGCCTTACCTGGAGCATCAACCACCGTTCCGAATTCGAGAACGCATCAAGTTCCGGAGTTTTCGATTCCTGGACCGGCCATGACCTGGTACTGGATTGGACCAAGCCATTCGGATATAGCGATTCGCGACTCACCGCCGGCATATTCAATGTCACCGACACCGAGCTTTCGATAGATTCGGCAAATCAGAACAGTGTCGACGGACCTGCAGTGGCCGGCTGGGGACGCACCTTTTTCCTGACGCTCAATATCGCGTTCTAACAGGCCGGGACAACCCGGCTGTTCAGGTTGCCGCCCGAAACGGGATTGAAGTCGGCGGCGGGCGAAATGTCAGATAGTCAACTGTCAGGCGCGATCTTTTTGGTCTCAGGCAGGAAATGCATTTGCCGCAATTTGCCGACTTTTTCCTCTCTTCGGAGAAAGTTCCGCGTCGCCAGTACTTCTTAGCGTCAGATTTCATTGCAAAAAGCAATCATTTCGGATATAAATATAGGGGATATTTTCAGCACGTATCGTGCATATATCAAATCTCCTTGGACAGTTGGTTTTTCACGAATTTTGCGCCATCGCGCGAACCGTTCAATTATGAATCGTAAAAGGCATCCACAGCACCTGTCCGGCGGGTTCGGCAGTAGCATGTTTCACGACAGATATCCTATGCCGTCGGCAGGACGAGCCTACAGTGTCGCCTTGAAATCCTTTGTCGCCATAGGGGTGCTGCTGGCCACTTTCTCCTATCCTTTTACCGTAGCCGAAACAGGACTGATCACGAAGGACTTCTGGGGCGTTAAGAAAGAGCACGTCGCTCAGTCAATATCAGAAATCGCCCGCAGCGACGCTGCATTGCCGGAACACGGATCGATCAGCGTCAATGACAAGAACTATGATGTGCGGTTCGACTATACGATTGATCGGGATTTGAATCAATACATAGACGGCCTGCTCAAACGCTACAACCCCGCGTTCGCAGCTGTTGTGGCAATGGAGCCTGACACCGGTCGGATCCTGTCGGTTTCCAGCCACGTCCGAGACGGCGAAGAAGTTGGAAATCTCGCCCTTCATTCAGGATTTCCCGCGGCATCCATATTCAAAATCGTCACTGCCGCCGCGGTGATAAACGAAGGCGTGGCCTCTCCGAATACCACCTATAAGTTCAACGGAAAGAATACATCGCTGTACAAAAAGAATGTACTGCGCCACAAAGACAATAAGTGGACCCGCAAAGTATCGCTGAAGCAGGCGTTCGCCACATCGATCAACACAGTGTTCGGACAAATGGGCGTCTATCAGGTCGGCGCCGAAAAGCTCAATGAGTACGCCGACGTATTCGGCTTCAACAGGAATCTAAACAGCGACCTGCTGATCGAGCCAAGCGTCACCCAGATCAGCACGCACGACGAGTGGTCGGTCGCCGAAGCGGCTTCGGGCTATACCAAGTCTACGAAGATCAGCCCTTTGCACGCCGCAACGATTGTTTCAGCGCTGGTGAACGACGGTGTGCAAATCGATCCTGTTCTGGTTGATGCCGCCTATAGGACGGACGGCCCGCTCCTTTACGCATCCGATACCAGTGCGACTTCAACATTGCTGACGCCGGAAACGGCGCAGGACATGCAGTTGTTGCTGGGCGAGACCGTCAGACGCGGGTCTGCGCGGAAATCGTTTCGAGGCTTCTTCAAAGGCGCCTACAAGGACTTGAAAGTTGGCGGCAAGACGGGTTCGCTTACCGGCACAGATCCTAAAGGCAGAACCGAGTGGTTCGCAGGCTACGGCGATTCAGGCGACAAGAAGATTGCCGTTGCCGTGGTCATCGTCAACAAGAAGAAATGGTACGTCAAGCCCGCCTACGTCGTACGCAAGACCCTGGAAGAATATTTCAAGCCGCAAAACGCTCAGACCTAGCGCCGCCGGCCGGATCAGGTCGTCTTGCCATGGCGGGCGAAACGCCCGCTCCCCGCAAGCCTAGCGAAAAAAGACCGCAAGCAACGCTCCGTTCGGCGAGTACGAGTGATGCATCGTATCAGCCTCAAGCCACACCAGGTCGCCCTTGACGTAACGATAGCCATCGTGGTCGATCACCTCGCCTTCAAGCACGAGAAACTCCTCGTCGCCTTCGTGCACGTGCGCCGTAGTCGTGTGACCGGGCGCCATGCGGTAGACATGGAATCCGTAGCCGAGACGCTTATTGGGGTTGACCTGCAGGACATCGCCGTCTTGCCGGCCGTTGTCGTCGAAAAGCGGCAGAAATTCTGCGTCGGCCATATTCGCCACCCGCCGCTTGTCAGTACCGATTGGCTTCATCGTTAAACCTCGTCAAATTGACTTCGCATTATGATAATCTAATGCACGACGAGCATTTTCGGCAAGTCACCCAGTTTTCGCGGCACCCGGCATTTTGGCGCACGCAGGGCAAACCGGCTTGAAGCGCCTGATTGGGGCGCAGTAACTCGCAACCACTACGGACTGGCACCGATGCGGCAGTATTTGGACATCGTTCGGCATGTTCTTGAGCGCGGAACACGCAAAGAAAACCGCACCGGCATCGATACGCTTTCCACATTCAACTACAACTACGAAATCGACGTACGCGACGGCTTCCCGCTTCTGACCACAAAGGAAATTTCGTGGAAGAACATCGTCATAGAAAACCTGTGGTTTCTTTCCGGCGAGACTCAGATCGGGCTGCTCCATAGGCACAACTGCAAGTTCTGGGACCCATGGGCGGACGACCAGGGCCATGTGCCGAGCGCCTACGGCAATTTCTGGCGCCATTTTCCAGTGCCCGGAGAATCGGGCCTGGCCGGAAGCGATCAAATCGCGTGGGTGCTTGATCAGCTAAGGAACAATCCGATGAGCCGCCGGCACGTCGTCAGCGCCTGGGCGCCTGGAAACGCCCAGACCAGCGCACTGCCGCCGTGTCACGCGTTCTGGGTTCTGAATGTGCAGATGTCTGAATGCAACGAGCCGATTCTGTGCCTGCATCTGACGCAGCGAAGCGCCGATGTGGCGCTTGGAGTCCCGTACAACATCGCCGGCTATGCGTTCTTGCTTGAACTTTTCGGGCATTTGACAGGCATTCGGCCAGGCATTTTCGCCCATACCCTGATCGACGCCCACATTTACACTGCAAAGCAAGACCGCAGCGATGCCGAATATGATCACGTTCCCGGGCTGCAAGAACAGCTCAGCCGCACTCCCGGAACACTTCCGAGCCTCGCAATCGATCCGTCGATTCGCTCACTCGACGACATTTCAGATTTGCTCGCCGAAGATACCGAAACCATCCTCGACACGTTCCGACTCGACGACTACGATCCTCATCCTCCGATTCACTTTCGAGTCGCAGTCTAGCGGCCGGCCGCAAAGCGGCTTCTACGCACGCCCGGTTCCGGCTCTTGCCCGCCCGAACATTCCAAAGTACCGTTCCACATTGTCGGTCCCGGTCCAATTCGCCAGATTCTGAAACTCCTCAGTCGCGATGCCTGCATTCGATACGAACTTGGCGGCAATCATGTCTTCGCTCATCGGATTTTGCGGCGCGCCCAAAGGATAGCTGCACGATTGCGCCAGGTGCGTATCGGACACGACAACCCGCAGGCGATCGGGCTGATCCGGATCGATGTTCATCTGCGGTCTCCTTGCGGCTTCGACATTCACCTGGGTCGCCAGGGTCAGCCGTTCCACATCCGGTGCTTTCCAGAATTCTCGATTTACATGATCCAGCGACAAGTCGCCGTGAATCAGCATCTGTGCAACGCAGGCGGGAACGGAAAACAGAGCCTGCTCATGAGTTTCAGGACGGTCATACGGCAGAATTTGTCTGTGAAAGTCACTCATCACGACTTCAATCCGTGTGACGGCATCGAGGCGGGACAGCAACTTCGGCCGCAGACCCAGCGCCGCCGTCATCAGCCGGTGGGTATAGCCGCAAGACGGCCATGGCTTGAGCAAAATGCCGTACTGCTGCAGCGCCCAGGGTTCGCCCGGAGCATTGAGCGCACGGCCGGCGACTCCCATCAGGCCGGCAAACCCGCGATCACTTTCGATCGCGTCGGGTCGGCCGGTCGCACCGGCGCGGGCTAGGAGCGCAGACTCGAATCCGGCACGCGCTGCAAAACCCGCCTGCAGCGGCTTCGCATTGGTCCCGAACTGCATCGTATACCCGCTCGCCTGAGACGCAGCGATTGACAAGGCATGCCGGATCGATTCGGCATTCAGTCCAAGCAGCCTAGAAACCGCGGCGGCAGCTCCGATCGACCCGATCGTGCACGTCGAGTGAAAGCCGCGATTGTAATGGTCAAGCGTCACCGCCTCTCCGAGCCTTGCGATCACTTCGAAGCCTACGGCGTAGGCATTGAGCAAATCGGCGCCAGTCACATTCTGAATGTGCGCCGCAGCGAGACAGGCCGGAAGAATCACAACCGTAGGATGGGTATTGGCCGGCTCTTCCCAATCATCCAGATCGAATGCATGTCCTGCAACGGCATTGATCAAAGCTGCGCCAGCCGAGCTCGTTTCGCGCTTCGTTCCATAGATCGCGGCTCTGCCTTGCACGCCGACCGAAAGCGCACTTGCAGCACGCCGGGCCACCTGGCTTTCGGCACCGGCGACAATGCAGCCGAAGCAATCGGCAACGGCAAGCCGAATCGTGTCGCTAAGTGCAGAGGGCACCTGCGCTAAAGCGGCGAACTGCGCCAATTGCGCCGTCATGCCGCAATCATGCCGCATGGTCATGGACCACTTTAAGCAGCAAATCGGTCAAGCTTGGCGCATTGATGTTCATGGTTCATCCGGATACCCGGCAACAACAGGCGTGCCCACAGTATTGTTCCAGTGCAGTACTATGATGCCGTACAATCATCTGAGAGGCATGGCGACTATTTCATTACGATGCGCGACCCGTTAGGCAGCTCAACTTCCCATTCCCCCGAACGCCGTTGAACGGCGACGTTGCAAGTGTACGACCAAAATCGAGAAATTGGAATCATTGTTGCATTGACACAAGACGGCATAATCGGCTTGAACGGCGCCATCCCCTGGCATTATTCGGCCGATCTGCGGCGCTTTAAGCGCCTCACGCTGAACACGACGGTCATTATGGGGCGAAAAACCTGGGAGTCGCTCCCGGTCAAGCCTCTGCCGAATCGCAGGAATATCGTGATCACACGCAACTCGGGCATTCAGGTCGAAACCTATCCGGCAATCGGCGAAGCGCTATCGAACGTCGAAAGCGGACCCGTCTGGTTCATCGGCGGCGCACGTATATACGAAGAAGCCGTCGCGCACTGCGACTTCATTGATTTAAC
The DNA here is from genome assembly GCA_965214615.1 of Arenicellales bacterium. Taxonomy (GTDB): domain Bacteria; phylum Pseudomonadota; class Gammaproteobacteria; order Arenicellales; family JAJDZL01; genus CBDAUN01. The sequence goes on along the minus strand of OZ243952.1, from coordinate 330,506 downwards.
CCATGTGCCCAACCGGATCCTGGATCCCCGGTCGGTGCGGTTTCCGGACATCGACTGGTCCTGCTGGCAGGCCGGCCCCAGAGCTGCAAACCGGGACGATCCGAGAATCAGCCATCAGCGCCATACCCGCAACAAAGCTTGAACCCGCACATGAGGTCGCGATGAAAATCAAAGCCAATCACATTGAACTCCACTGCGAACTTTCGGGCAGGCCGGACGGCGAGATCGTCGTTCTCAGCCACGTCATCGGCTCAAGCCTGGTCATGTGGGAACCGCAGATGGAGGTGCTCAAACACAAATTCAGGGTGCTGCGCTATGACACGCGCGGACTTGGACTGAGTTCGGTCCCGCAAGGACCCTATAGCATGGATCAGCTCGTTCAAGATGCTGCAGGACTGCTCGATGCTCTTGAGTTCGACCGGGTTCACTGGGTCGGACTGTCGCTCGGCGCGATGATCGGAATGGGGCTCGCAATCCACCACCCGGAACGGCTTCGCAGCCTGACGCTGTGCGATGCCATGGCGTCAGTGCGCGAAAGCGGAAAGCAACTGTGGAAAGACCGGCTCGCTGCAACAAGCATGGAGAGTCTGGCCGAAGGTGCGGCGTCGCGCTGGTTCACCGCGCCGTACCGCGAATCAAACGCCCCGGGCTACCAGCTGAACCGGTCGCAATTTCTTTCGACATCGCTGGCAGGATATCTTGGCAACTGCCATGCGATCATGAATCTGGACTACATGGACGAGCTGGAATCGATTCGCACGCCGACTTGCATCATCGTCGGCGAGCATGATCAGGCGACGCCGATTGCCGAATCCATTGCGATACGCGACAGGATCGAAGGTGCTGAAATGCATGTCATCAAAGGCGGCGCCCATCTATGCAACGTCGAGCAGCCGGAGCGCTTCAACGCAGTCCTGGCTGAATTCTTGAGCCGTTTGTGAAATCCGCGCAATGTACCGCAAGACGCGCAGTTCACCTCAGTCCCCGGATGCCTCGGCGCTGCCCGCGCCAATCAGTGTTCGAAGGTGAGCGGCAACGCAAAGCGGCAGCGCTTCAAGGCTGTATCCGCCCTCGAGCATTGAAATGATGCGACCGCCTGCGTACTTGTCGGCGATCTCCATGATTCGCGCTGTCATCCAGCCATAGAACTCGCTTGTCAGATTGATCTGCGCAAGCGGGTCAGCCGCATGGGCATCGAAACCGGCGGAAAGGATGACCGCGTCAGGCTTGAAATCCTCCGCCGCGGGAAGGACTTTTTCGGAAAATGCCGCCATGTACTGCTCGTCTCCCGAGCCCGGCGACATCGGGCAATTCAAAGTCGCATTCGCTCCGGGGCCGATTCCCGTCTCGCTGTAGGATCCGGTGCCCGGATACAGCGGATACTGATGCAGGCTGATGAACAGCACCGACGGGTCGTGTTCAAACGAATGCTGGGTGCCGTTGCCGTGATGCACATCCCAATCCAAAATCATCACTTTTTCCACATTGTATTGGCTCTGCAGGTAGCGCGCGGCAATCGCAACGTTATTGAACATGCAAAATCCCATGGCCCGATCCGATTCGGCATGATGTCCCGGCGGGCGAAGCAAGGCGAATCCGTTGTCGGCTTCGCCATTCATCACACTGTCAGCCAATTGCAGCGCGCCGCCGGATGCAAGCAGCGCGATCTCGTAGGATTTCGGACAAACCCGCACATCAGGGTCGTTCAGGTTCCTGGCGCCGGCTTCGCACAGGGTTCGGGCGGTATCGATGAATTGCGATTCGTGAATCGCTTCAAGCCAGCGGCGCTCAACCCGCCGCGCGTCGACCTGAAGCATGTCTGCAAACCACGGCTGTCGCTGCAGGTAATCCATCGTCACCGTCAATCGACGGCCGTTTTCCACAAACCGGTCGCCGGTATCGTGATCGAGAAACCGCTCGTCATATACAAATGCAGTGCGTTGCATGGTTGCCTCCGAAAGTCTAAGGCCTGCAGATTGCAGCAGGCGGCTGCAGCTCAGTGAAAACCGAACCCGTCTGCCGATCATTTTATTGCGTTGTCAGGAAATCAAGCGACTATTCGAATTCGCCGGCCTTGCCTGGCCGGTCTCGCCCATCGCAATTCGAATTCATGCTGCTTTATGCACGCCCAGCGGCGCATCGCCTGCCCTAATCGCAGATTAATGCACGATTTTTGTGCATGTTTCCCGTAAAAGCCGCAAAATACCGCCTTTTTTATTGGCATGATTATTGCTGTATATTTAGGTGAGACATTATTTTCTTCAGGAACACGAACATGAAACTAGTCACTGCCATTATCAAGCCGTTCAAGCTGGATGACGTACGCGAAGCGCTATCGGAAATCGGAATCCAGGGAATGACGGTAACCGAAGTCAAGGGATTCGGACGCCAGAAGGGCCATACGGAACTGTATCGCGGAGCCGAGTATGTTGTCGACTTTGTTCCCAAGATCAAGGTTGAAGTCGCGGTATCTTCAGATCGCATTGACGATGTGATCGATACCATCCGGCAAATCGCTCTGACCGGGCAAATCGGCGACGGAAAGATCTTTGTCAACGACCTTGAGCGCGTGGTTCGAATCCGAACCGGTGAAACTGACGAAAGCGCACTTTAACATGAGATACGGGAACAGCACAATGAAAAGCTTTTTAAAGCGGCTTGCCGTAGCCGCATTGACTCTGACAGCGTCGCCGGCGGCTTTGGGCGACGAACTGAGCTCAGGCAATACATCGTGGGTACTGATTTCAACGGCTCTTGTGCTGATGATGACGCTTCCGGGACTTTCCCTGTTCTATGCGGGGCTTGTGCGAAGCAAGAATGTACTGTCGGTGCTGATGCAGTGCTTTACGGTCGCGTGCACAGTTACGATCGTATGGGTTTTCGTCGGCTACTCTTTGGCATTCGATGATCTGGGCAATGGATTTATCGGCGGATTCGGCAATTTTCTGTTTTCCAATGTGCTTGAGCAAAGCATGTCCGGCGACATACCGGAATCCGGATTCGCATTATTTCAATTGACGTTTGCCATCATCACGGTAGCCTTGATCATGGGCGGCCTGGCCGAGCGCATCAAATTCTCAGCGGTAGTGTGGTTCTCTGTTCTTTGGATACTGTTCGTCTATGCGCCCATTGCCCACTGGGTATGGGGCGGCGGCTGGCTTGGCGGGCTCGGCGTGCTTGACTTCGCCGGAGGCAATGTCGTTCACATAACCGCCGGAGTGTCCGCCTTGATCGGGGCAATGATGCTGGGCAAGCGCAACGGGTTTCCAAGTGTGCAGATGACACCGCACAACATGACGCTGACCATGATCGGATCCGGCTTGCTGTGGGTCGGGTGGTTCGGATTCAATGGCGGCAGCGCGCTGGCGGCGAATCAGGACGCTTCCATGGCTATGCTGGTCACGCAAATATCCGCAGCGGCGGCGGCGATGGGATTTGTCGTGACCGAATATCTGTATCGCAAGAGCGCCTCGGCACTCGGAGCCGCTACCGGCATGGTTGCAGGACTGGTCGCCATCACGCCGGCTTCCGGCTTCGTCGGTCCGGCCGGCGCCTTGATCATCGGAATAATCTCGGGCCCTGCCTCATACGCGGCAATCGTGCTGTTCAAGCAAAAGCTTCAATTGGACGATTCACTTGACGTATTTCCGGTTCACGGCGTAGCGGGCATCGTAGGCACGATACTGACCGGAATTTTTGCTGCCGACGGTCTTGGCGTTTTCAGCGGTCAGGGCATCGATGTCGCGATATCCACTCAGGTCATGCGGCAAATCGTAGCCGTCGTGGCAACCGTGGCCTACACCGGCGCTGTCACATTCGCCATATTCAAGGTCACCGGCATGCTGACCGGAGGGCTCCGTGTCGACGAATCTTCCGAAGTGCAGGGACTTGATCTGTCGATTCATGAAGAACGCGGCTACAACATGTAGATGCTGAAGGTTTTATTTCGACCGACGAGCTTGACAGACCGCTTTGGCAATTCTTCAGTGCTCAGAGCAAACGCAAGATTCGAAATGACGCGTAACCGCAAAATCCAGGCGTCCGGCCTGCGGGACAAGGGCCGGTACGCATATGGCGGCGGTACAATCTTGTGTCAAAGGAGCGTGAACGACGCGATACCGATTGCGAAATTCACGAACTAGGTCAAGCTGACAGGTCTTTGGTACGCAGTCGGGCACATCCTGTCCGGCTGCATTTTTTTCGATCCAGTCCCCAATTCCACTCAGCCACGCTATTCAGCCGGCTCAAGTCCGACTCGGCGAATCTGGCGTCGCAATGTAGATTTTAGCTCTTGCAAGCCGTGCAAACCGAACTGCATGACATGCGGTTGCCAATATAATCCGTGTCATTCGAAGCGCTTGGTGCAAATCTTGCAAGCGCAATCGCCAACTGAAGACACCGGTGGAAGCAATGCAACCGAAAATACTGGCATTTGCCGGCAGCACGAGAGCTGATTCGTTCAACAAGAAGCTTGTCGCCTGTGCAGCGAGAGCGGCCGAGCAGGCCGGGGCGGCGGTCACGCTGATCGACCTTAGAGACTACCCGATGCCGCTGTACGACGGCGACCTGGAACGCGAAAGCGGCTTGCCGGACCACGCCAGGCGGCTGTATGAGCTGATGAAGTCGCATCACGGCATGCTGATCAGCTGTCCCGAATACAACAGCGCGATCACCGCGGTATTGAAAAACGCAATAGACTGGGTCAGCCGGCCGGTATCCGGCGATCCCGGACTTGCTGCATTCCGCGACAAGACCGCAGGATTGCTGGCGGCGACGCCTGGCTCCCTGGGCGGGCTCAGAACGCTGGTCAGCGTCCGGACCATACTGGGCAATCTGGGCGTATTTGTCGTGCCGCGTCAATTCGGACTCGCAAATGCCTCCTCGGCATTCGGCGAAGATGGCGAACTGATCGCAGAATCTGCACAAGACAATGTCGCCGGCGTATCCAGGCAGCTGGTCGAAACCACTTCCCGGCTCGCGTGCTGTCCTGATTCAACCGATGGCTGTCACTGAATTCGCAGACTCGTATCCGGCGCGCAAGGAGCGGCTGTCGCTCCAAATGCGCAATGCGACCCGTGTCCGGTTGAAAAAGGACACATCGAATCTGTTCCGGGACCGCAGCCCGAGCGCTTCGGAGGAACTGTCGGTCCGCGACTTCAACCATTTGCTGTCGGTCGACCCGGACCGGCAGACGCTCACTTGCGAGGGGATGATCACCTACGGCGATCTGGTCGACGCAACGCTGCCGCACGGCTTCATGCCGGCGGTTGTGCCGCAGCTGAGATCGATCACGATCGGCGGCGCGCTCGCGGGCGTCGGAATCGAATCCACCTCGTTCCGCTGCGGCCTGACCCATGAACCTGTCGAAGAGGTCGAAGTGCTTGTGTCGGACGGGTCGGTCGTCACCTGTACCGCGAACAACGAGCACAGCGATCTGTTCTACGGACTGCCAAACTCATACGGTACGCTGGGCTACGTGCTCAGGCTCAAGTCAAAGGCACTTGCTGTAAAGCCGTATGTCCAGCTCAGCCATCGCCGGTTTCATGATCCGCAGCAGTTCTTTTCTCACATCGACTCTTCGATGGGCAGCGATATGGACTTCATGGACGGCGCGGTCTTCGCATCGGATGCATGCTACCTGACCGAGGGGCGCTTTGTCGACAACGCGCCCTATCTCAGCGACTACACGCATATGAACATCTACTACCGCTCTATTCGCGAAAAATCCGTCGACTACCTGACCGTCCACGATTACCTGTGGCGCTGGGACACCGACTGGTTCTGGTGTTCCAAGAACCTGTATGTCCAGAACCCTGTAGTGCGGCGGCTCGTAGGGCGCGACCGGCTCAACTCGACGACCTATACCAAGGTCATGCGCTGGAATTCGAAGTGGGGCGTCACGCGCAGGCTCAATGCCCTGATGGGATACCGCCTGGAATCGGTGATTCAGGATATTGACATTCCGATTGGCAATGCACCCAAGTTCCTTGAATTTCTATTTCGGGAAATCGGTGTTCTGCCGATCTGGATTTGTCCGGTCGGAACCAGCGCCGAATCGGCGCGCTACGGCCTGTTTCCGCTGCGCAGCGACACCGCCTACATCAATTTCGGATTCTGGGATTCGACCCGGACCCGCGAGAAGCGGCCACAAGGCTACCTGAACCGGATGATCGAGCGCAAAACCGCCGAACTTGGCGGGATCAAGTCCCTGTACTCGGACATCTACTACGAAGAGGACGAATTCTGGTCGAACTACGACCGCAACGTCTACGAACAGCTGAAACGAACCTACGACCCGCAGGGAAAACTGCTCAACCTCTATGACAAGTGCGTTCTTCGTAAATAGCCATATGCGGCGCACTGCGCTATTCGCGCTCGCCGCATTGCTCTTCAGCCTGCAGAGCACAGCCGGCGCACAGGTCATTGAAATCAGCACCAACGAGCAGCTTGAGTCGCTCATTGCCGAGGGCGTGCCCGTGGTTGATTTGCGCACCCCCGAGGAATGGAGGGCCACCGGCATCATATCGGGCAGCAAGCTGCTCACATTCTTTGATTCGCAAGGCAACTACGACGTCGGCGCCTGGCTTGGATCATTCACTGCAATCGCGCGTCCCGAAGACGAAGTGGCGGTGATTTGCGCAGTCGGAAACAGGTCGCATGTGGTGACACGCTTCCTGCAGCAGCAACTGGGCTATGCCAGGCTATACAACGTCAGCAAGGGAATCGATCACTGGATTCGAAGCGGCAGGCCGGTCGATCCGTGGCCCTAGGGCTGCATCGGCGTTTCATGCGAGGCGGCCTGCCAGCAGCGCACATCAATCCAGAGCGTCGATCAGGGCTATTTCAGCTTCGCTTAAGCTCAAGTCAACGGCGGCGGCACTGCTGACAATGCTTTGAGAACGGCTCGCGCCGGGAATCGGAATAATGTTGTCACTTTTGTGCAGCAGCCACGCCAAGGCTACCTGATAGGGTGTGGCATCGTGCGCCTTTGCGACTTGCTGAAGCGTAGCGCTGTCGCGCAGGCGAACGTGGCCGTTGCCCCCGCCTACGGGACTGTATGGAATATACGTCACCGACCTAGTTCTGCAGTACTCGATAAATCCGTATTTGAAGTCTCTCTGACAGAACGGGTGACATAGGTTTTGCACCGAAACGATTGTCGCGATGCGCATCGCGCGGTCCAGCTGCCGGGTATCCACGTTAGATAGGCCGATATGCCTGATCTTGCCTTCGGATTGCAATCGGACCAGTTCGCCCACGGATTCTTCAAAAGGCACGTCCGGGTCCGGAGCATGAAACTGGTACAGCGCTATGGCTTCCACTTCCAGGTCCTGAAGGCTTTTTTCGCAGGCGCGGCGAAGCGCTTGCGGCGACCCGTCGCGCTCCCACCTTCCGCCCGGCCTGGCCAGCCCGCCCTTTGTAGCAATGACGATGTCGTCGCGATCGACCGAGCGCAGCGCAGCGGCGATGGTCTGCTCGTTGTATCCGACATCCGTTTCATCGAAGCAGTAGGCGTTTGCGGTGTCGATGAATTGAACGCCGGCATCCATGGCGTCATGAATCACTTTGATCGCCGCCGGCATTTCCGGGCGTCCGCGAATTGCAAGCGGCATCGCCCCGAATCCGACCGGATAGACTTTGAGATCTGTTGCGCCGATTGTTCGATTTGCGTTGTGCATTGGTACCTTGTGATATCCGTGTGCCGGATTTGCTTCTCCAATGATACCGCGATGCATTGGCGCATATGAAATGTTCGAGCCGTCTTCTGCGCCGATCGCAGTCTGCGTCTATGACCCCGGTCAAACCAAACCTCCCTTTCAATCGCCTGGCTGTTCTCGATCATCGTTGAAATCGATTCCGGCTTGCTGCGGCGAAGCCCGGCGAGTACAAGGCATATAATTGCGGCAACGACATGATCCGCTGCACGGATGACCTATGCACCTATGAACGCAATCGCATCACACTGCTCCGAAGACTATCGAAACGAACCATACTGGTGGACAGCGACGCCTCGTCCGGAAGTCGAAAGCAGGGACCTTCCCCGCAAAGTCGATGTCATTGTCATCGGATCGGGATACACCGGATTGAACGCGGCGCTTCAGACAGCGCGCGCCGGACGATCGACCCTGGTCATCGAATCGCAATCGCTGGGCTACGGATGCAGCAGCAGAAATGGCGGGCAGATTGGCACCAGCATCAAGCCGTCATTCAAAAGTCTGGAGCGAAAATTCGGCCGCGCCAGCGCAATCGGCATGATTCGCGAGGGATTCCAGGCACTGGACTATCTGATCGAACTGATTCGCAGCGAACAGCTCGACTGCGACCTGTCGGTCTGCGGACGGTTCGTGGGGGCGCACAGCAAGAGCGCCTATGAGCGGCTGGCCAAGGCCTATTCAGGCTACCCGAAGGAAATCGCCATTGAGCATCATATGGTGCCCGAATCCGAACAGCGAAGCGAACTCGGGTCGGACCGATTCTGCGGCGGATGCGTCCTTCCTGCGCATGGCTCGATCGATGCGGGCAAGTACCACGGGGCGCTGGCGGACCTTGCAATTTCATCCGGCGTCACTGTTGTCGACCGGTGCGCGGCACAGGCGATCGAGCCTGACGGCGCAGGCTTCAAGGTTCGAACTGAAAGCGGGACTGTTGACGCCGCAGATGTCGTTCTTGCGACCAATGGCTATACGGAACAAAAATTCAGCTGGCACGCAAGGAGAATCGTACCGATTGGCAGCTTCCAGATCGCGACCGAGGAACTGCCTGCCGAATTGGCTCGGCAGCTGATTCCGAATCGGCGCGTCATTTCCGACACCCAGCTGATCGGTAATTATTTCCGCTTGACGCCGGATGCGGATCGATTGCAGTTCGGCGGGCGCGTCACCTTCACCGAAGCTGAATCCGAATCAGGAATTGAGACGCTGCGCAGGCAGATGCTGCAAGTATTCCCGCAAATGCACGATGTGCGCATCGCATATTCCTGGGTCGGCTATGTCGCCTACACGCTGGACATTGTCCCGCATATTGGCAAGCACGAAGGAATCTACTACGCCATGGGCTACTGCGGCTCGGGGATTACTCTTTCGAGCTATTTCGGAATGCGCCTGGGTCAAAAAGTGCTGGGCCTGCCTGAAGGAAAAACGGCGATGGACGACTTGAAGTTTCCTACGCTTCCGGCCATTGTACGAAATCGCCTTTCGCTTCTGGCAGCGACAAAGATGCTCAGGCTCGCCGAGCGAATTATCTGAGGATCAGAAGGTCAGTTTGCCAGCTTGTCGGTCAAGTTTCGGGTCACTTCGTCGATTCCGTGCTTGCCGATTTCCGAGTTTAGAATGGCACGGTAGTTGATTGCAAAGCTGACGCCTTCGAATATCACGTCGTAGACTTTCCATCCCTCGTCGGTGAAATTCATTCTGAAGCTGACGACTGTGGTGCGCTGGTCGTGGCGGATCTGCGCATCGACAATGGCGCGGCCTTCCTTTCTGCCTTTTTTGGCCGGCAAGACTTCAATCCGGTCGTAGTATTCGGCGGCCTTGTCCTGCATGCCCACAAGTGCTGCTGCGAAAGAGCGCAGCAAAAATTCCTGCAATACGTCTGAAAAGGCATCCCTTTGCTCCCTGCTCGCCTTCCTCCAGTGCTTTGCAAGAATTAGTTTCATGAACCTTTGCACATCGAGCCGGGGAAGCAGGTCCTGGCGCATGATATCGATTGCTGCGAGCTGGAGGTCGGCTTCGGTTTGCGTGATGCTCTGAAACTTGGAATACAGCTGATCCAAAGTGATTACAACGGTTTCGCGGGCGTTGTCGATGCTGGCGTTCGCCGAAGGTGCAAGCACGAACATCAAAACCGCGATTAGAGTAGCTTTCGAAAGCGTAACTGGGGATTTTGTATAAAGCGACATGTTTGAGTAGATTTTGGTTAATGATTCGAAATGACTTGGTGAATGCGCCATAACCTGAACAGATTCAGCAAAAAATTCGTAGTGCTCGGGCTATCAATCTGTCTACAAAAATTCCAATTATACCGCCGTATTCGCGACACTCGAATCCGGACACTGATTTCAACAGAATTTGTATGAACCGCGCCGCCGAAGACAGGCGTTGAATTTACAGTATCGAATTGATTTTCGACTTTCAATCGGAGACGCTGTCCGCAATCGTATGCGAGGAGCAAATCGTTTTTTTGGTTCGCATACAGGTATTTCGGTACAGAAGCTTGCGATCTATAGTGCGTCGATACGTTCTTTCAAATTTAGAATTTCATTCGCAGGAAATACAGAGATCCTTTCGTCGGCCTGATACGCGCGACGCGTAGGCGCAACAACAAACAAATGATCGAGGCCAAGCAAGTTCACAGTGCTACGAGTCAGCCCGGATATTGCCGGCGCTTCGCTGAAATTAACCTCGAATCCCACTTGCCGACCGTTCCATTGAATCAGCAGATCTACTTCTCCGCCGGAGTGCGCCGCCCAGAACCAAGCTTGGGGATGGCCTAAAGCGCAAAGAACCTGTTCGATTACGAACCCTTCCCACGAAGCACCGACCCTGGGATAGCTAATCAGACCGCGTTCGCTGTCAATTCCAAGCAGCGCGTGAAGCAGACCTGAATCGCGAAAATAGACTTTCGGAGCCTTAACTTGCCGCTTAGCGACATTCGCAAACCAAGGCTGAATCTGACGAATCATGAAAGTGCCGGTGAGCACGTCAAGATAATGGCGCATCGTCTTGTTGGTCGCATCCATTGAGCGACCTAGCTCCGAGGCATTCCAAGTTTGCCCGTGCCAATGAGCCAACATCGTCCAAAAACGCCGAATCACGCGCGACGGTATGCGTACGCCGAGCTGGGGAATATCTCTTTCAAGAAATGTACGGATGAAACCCTCGCGCCAGGCAAGGCTGTCATTTTCGGACGAAGCGAGAAAGGACCGCGGATAGCCCCCGCGCAACCACAGCCGGGTAAGGTTATCTTCGCCAACCTCCCCGAGATCGAATCCGGTCATATCGACAAATTCGATATGACCTGCTAGAGATTCAGAAGCACCTCTCACCAGTCCTGGCGCAGCGCTTCCTACTATCAGAAAGCGTGTGTCAATGTGGGGTCTATCCACCAGAACTCGCAGCACTCGAAACAATTCCGGCATCACCTGTATTTCGTCAATGACAACGATGCCTTGCAACGATCCGAGTACTAGTTCCGGGTTGGACAGCGCGTCTATGTCCTGCTGAGATTCGAGATCGAATAGGGTGCAGTCCCGACCAGCGCAGTAGTGCCGTGCAAGAGTTGACTTGCCTGCTTGCCGAGGACCAAGCAAGGCAGTGATGGGCGACCGCTTAAGCGCTGTTTCTAAACGTTTCAAATACTCCAGCCGTTGGATCATGATGCATATTATATGAATATTGGGACATAGTCTCCCATTATTCATGCTTTGCAGTATTTAATTCAGTCCCCTCGGGGACTGAATGCAAGCAATCCGGCTCTTAGGTTGTTTGGCTCTGGATTCTCAAGTTGATTGTCAATCTACAGCCCTTGAACGGGAAGTTTCTAGAAAACCGAAAAATTTAAGCATAATTCTAAGAGGTTGAAATAACTCATTCCATATCTCACCCCCTATCAGGCATCAATTTATATATCTCGTTCCCAGGAGTTAAACTGTCTAGCATTACATGTTCATAATTACCGTTGAGTTCGCCTATTCTCCATCTTTCCAAGGCAAAATTAATCATTTTTTCTTCTCTCTTATCGAGGAAACGCTTATAGGTATTGAGCCAGTAACGGGTAGTTCTTTTTTTCCAATTCTCTGAACTCGTTTCTTCTTTCTCCGCCGTTTCAAAAAGATCTTTCAACTCGCGAATCATAAGGGTTTTGGGTGGGTTCTTCCAGTCTTTGAAATATGAATTCAATTTTATTTCAATCCGATCATCGCGGACACTTTTGTTAATGTCCGCCTTCAAAAGCATGAAATTGCCCAACCTGCGTTTATTTACGTCTAAATTATCCTTGTTTTCTTCAACAACAGCACGCTCCGCTACTGCCCAGATATGTTCTTTATGATAAAAACTATTGCGTGCGTTCGGATTCTCAGGCGCCATAACCTCTTGAAGGTCGATACTTTGTTTGATCTTTCGATTTAGTTCTTCTTCGTAGCTTGCAAGGAAAAACTTTAGACTGCCCCATCTGTAATAATCTCCAGCTTCGTCCTTATCGAGGGTGAGATGTTCGACAAAAGACGCGTCATTAGCTCGTTGGTTGACAAAATTTACCAACTCACTCTCCAGCCATTCGTCGTCAATTTTTTTGCCTTCTTTCTCTTTTCCAAAATAATTATAAAAGGTATTTGCATACTCAAAGAGTTCTCCCTGCCCGGAATCCGACCTACCTGCGATACCTGTTCCGTAAAATCGAAAATTTAGTTTTTCCAGTAATTCAAGAAACTTGTTCCGTTTCTTCTGATCATCGACTTTGCTGAAAATAGCCAAAATGAGTGGAGTGATGGAAGCATCTGCCGGATGATAACTAATCCGTTCCAACCAAGATTTCTCGTTTTCGTCATCCACACCCTCCCTTTTCAGATATTTCGCGTAATAGATGGCAGCACTTGCCAAAAAAATTATGAACTCAATTATTCTTGCAGTATTTTGGGTGTCGTCTGGTGGCCACTGTAGTTTCAGATTGTCATATACGTTGTGACTTCTACTCTTGTGTGCATCCATGAAAACAATCCAACAATTCCGCAGGAATTGGTTTTCACTATCGTTGCTGGTGTATCCGATTTTATTCAAATTACGTAATATATTTGGCCATTGAGTACCCACCTTATCCCTAATTTCACCCATGTCGTTTTTGTCGGCATAATAGATTAGGTAATTCTTTATTTTTTCGAGTTCACTCAGCGCCTTGCCTCGGTTGTTTATCACCTCGAACATTATTCCAATCTCTTTGGTATTTTCAGGGGCGTAAAAAAGAAACCCGAGTTTTTCGCGAACACACGTCAATACATCATCGAGATTTCGACGCTGTAGCCACTGTTCGTATTGACCAACCGCATCAATAAGATTTTGGTCGGACTTGGTATTGTCGGATGTTCTAGTGTGACTTTTATTACCTTCCACAACCAAGGATTCAAAAATATCCTTCTGGTCTTTCCCTACAGTCAATTTGCGTACCGTATTGCCTGCAATGCCACCCTGGATGAACTTTGAGAATATCTCTTGATGATCGCATTTGCTCTCACTCGGAGAGTTCTTTGCAAATCTGCATATCACTGACAGTAGCAATATCAAGGATGTCACTCTTTGCTGTCCATCTACGATATCGAAAACCTCGTGTCGTTCATTCGTCTCATTCTCATTCGAGGATGCAACGATAGTGCCGGTGTAATGACGATACTTGAACTCGCCCTTGATAATGTATTCGATGTCAGTCAAGAGATCAGTGCGCTGCCGCTCTTCCCAAGAATAGCCACGCTGGTATTCAGGGATTCTGAAACGGATATTTTCTTGTCCAAATATCTCATCCAATGATTTGAGTTCTTGTTTGAACTGACCGCTGTATTCCATCTACTTCTTCGCTCCTTATCGATAAATTGAACTGTGGAAATATATGATTATGACGTTATGACGGAACAACTTGCACATCCTGAGAAGGCGTACTAGTCAAGATGAACAACGGCTGCTGATTCTTATCGCTAATGATAAACGGAATGACTTACACGCAAATCCAGAAAACGTACTGGCAATTCGAACCAGTCAGCGCATCTGTCTGCCCGAATGGCAACAGCTTCGAATCACACGCGGCAACGAATTCACAGTACATAACCATCTCGCTTTACTGCGGAAATCGTTTGTCATTTAATTGACACCGCAATTCCCCTAAAACCACGGCAGAGCAGTTGGGAAAAGCAAATGGCCTCGGCACGATAACGGGCTGAATGAATCAACCATTTCACCCGTTGGGTGAACCGCATTGGGACAAGGCCTTATGGATATCCAATCATACAAGATTCAAATCACCAAAGACAAACTGACCACGCGCGCCCGATCCATCTTTGAATTGCTCGCCCGACAGCGCAATGGTATAGTGGCACAAGAAACAATCTAAGCTCCCTTATCCCGCACTTGCCTGTCAAAGCGACAACCTGACTCGCAAGAGGGCGGCCTGTCGGCAGTTCAAGCGAAGCGCCACAACCTCGTTCAGACTGCCCGATGACCGATTGCAGCGGCAAGGACTCAGACGGGACAGTCCTTAGAACGGAGAAACGCTATGCGACGATTCCTGACTACGCTAACCGTTGTCACTGCAGCGGTATTGCTTGCAGCTTGCGAAATGCAAATGACTGCAACCCTTCACACTTCTGACGTACGAGCCGCCGCGGCTGGAGATCAGAACATAAATACGTCGGCGACTCTCTATTTGCCGGTCACATCCGTAGATGAGTGCAAAAAGGAAACCAAGAAGATCGTCGCGATTATGGAAGGCATTGTAGAACCCTTTCAGCCCAGGGGATGCGAGCGGCGGGATGCGAATTCCTACCTGCTGGCAGATGTGAACGTGCCGCTGTTCAATCGCAGGGCGCAATGGGATCGTGCAAATTCGCTTTTCGGATTCATAGCCCAATACGATGGAAGAGACAGCAGCTTCCATGTCTTTTTGATGATGAACCTGGACATCTATGCGACCCTCGACAAAAGAGTCAGACGCGAATTCTATCAGTCCCTGAATCTGGATGATTCCACGTTCACCATAGTCTTCAGCAACGATGAGCGCCGGGACATTGAATTTGTCGCGAAAAACGCCTTCGTTGACGGCAGGCCAGTGATCCAGTCATCAAACGCAATTCGAACACAGGATCGGATTTCAGTGGTTTTGTCCAACGTAAGCACAGCGTTCCTCGGCCAAAATGGTGCTGCTCCCACTTTTGTACTTGTGGAATACTGAGATTTGCACCACGAAAGGCAATCGTGCTAAATGACTGGCGCCGGATGCCGGAGATATCACTGTGCGGCGCGATAGATGCCAGTATCGACGCGGTTTCTGATTTGCCTTGCTCGCAGATCCTTTGACTGGTTTGAAGGGCAATCCGACAAGACAAGACGGCAATCCGGACAAACGAAGCTTCAAGGGAGAGCGTGCCTGCAGATTCCCCCGGGAATTCCAGGACGCCGGATTCATTCAATCAGGCCGGTGCCGCGACATCAGGCGCTGGCCGATTTCATCGAGCGTCGGAATCGAGGGATAGTCGATAATCGACATGCCGCCATCTACGATCAGCGTCTGTCCCGTAATGAATGAGGCCTGGTCCGACGCAAGAAACACGACCGCGTCAGCAATCTCCTCGGTCGTGCCCATGCGATTGAGCAGCGACGGCTGCATCTCCCACTGGCCGTCGGAATTTCCCGCCGCAGCCGCATCTTCTTCCGGATTGATAGAGATCCATCCGGGACTGATGCAATTGACTCGGATACCCGCCGGCGCCGCTTCGCTCGCAAATGACCGCGTCAAGGCTTCCACACCCGCCTTGGCCACGCAATACAGGCCCCAGTTTCCATGCAGCGTCGCTGTCGAGGAAATATTGACGATCGTAGCACCGGAATTGGCCGGCATAAGGGGCAGGGCATACGCGCTGACAAAATAGGCTGCATCGAGATTGCAGCCGCGGATTTCGTCCCATCTGGCTCCAGGCGTCGTAGCCTGGTAGGCGGAGCTTCGACGCGCTCCGATGCCTGCATTGTTAACCACGATGTCGATCGACGAAAAGCGTTCGGAAATTTCTCCGGTCATGGCAGCCACCTGACTTTCGCTCGAAAGATCAACCTGATAGAACTTGCACGGGACCGAGTACCTTTCGGCAACTTGCGCTTCTACGCGGGACCCTTTTGCAGCATCACGCCCAATCAGCGCAACTGCGGCGCCTTCGGCGGCGAAGCGATGCACGATTGTACGGCCGATTCCGCTGTTTCCGCCTGTAACTACGACTGTTTTGCTTGCGAATTTCATGGCAACCACCGCTGATGGAAAATGTGAGTCAATATTACTTCATTTCACCGGCAGCAACGACCTTGCGCGCTGCGAAACAAAGGTGCCGGCAAACTGCGCCATCGCATGCGCTCAAATGGACGTTGGCGGATCAGTTTCTGCCATGTCTTGTTCATGTATCTTATATTATTGATTTTTGCACTCATAGCCGGTAAACATGACAGAGTCGAGGCTTGTGTCTAACACCGATATGAAGATCAAATAACCGGACCGATAGGCTGCGCGAATGTACAAGCGTTTTCTCGATATGCTCGACTTCGTCTATGAGCTCCAAGCATCGACCGAAGGCATCACCTACGAAGATTTGCAGCGCCGCTACAGCGTATCGCGAAGAACTGCCGAGCGGATGATGCAGGCAATTCGCGATTCTGCGCTGGATTGCGAAATCATCAGCCGGCGACCGTATCGAATTCGCCTGAGCCGCGAAGTACCCACACCCAAGCTCAATGCGGATCACCTGTCGTCGCTTCAGGCGGCGACACAGATGTTCGAAGAGGCGGGCATGACCACCTATTCGGCGCAGATCAAGAATCTGACCTGGATGCTGCGCGCCAATATGACCAGCTTCGTACGGGAGCAAATCGAAGCAGAGTCCGATGCGCTGCAGGAAACCGAGGCGTTCGCAGTCCGTCCCGGGCCGCGCGAACACATCCCCGAGCACGTGATTTCAACCCTCAGGCAGGCGATCCTGTCGTGCGAGCAAGTGCAATTCACCTACGTCGGACGGCTGAATCCGAAACCTAGAAGCGTCACCGTGCAACCGTACGGATTCCTTCACGGAATCCGCGAATATCTGGTGGCCTACAACCCATTGAGCGAAGGATACCGAAGCTATGTCCTTTCGCGCATCGCCGATCTGGAAATTATCGAGCGCGACTACTTCAAGCGCGACCCCGACTTTTCATTTAGAGGCTATCTCAGCGAAAGCTTCGGGGTCTACCGGGAAAAGCCATGCAACGTGGTTTGGCAGTTCGACGCCAGCGTAGCCGACGATGTGCTCGAATGGGAATTTCACCCCTCGCAATCGGCTAGAACCATGCGCGACGGCAGAATCGAGGTCAAGTTCCGCGCCGGAGGCATAGAGGAAATGGCCTGGCACGTCCTGACATGGGGCAATGCCGTCAAGGTCGTTAAGCCCAAGCGGCTGATCAACAGGCTTCGCGAAATTAAAAAATCGCTTCCCTGACCGCGCGACAGCCTAGCTTGCGCAGCGCGCCTTGGCTTCGCGCCGTCTGGAATGCAGGATGGGCTCGGTATAGCCGTTGGGCGACTCGCGTCCCTGAAATACCAGATCGAGAGCGGCCTGAAAGCCGACGCTCGATTCAAAGTCGGGCGCCATTTTGCAATACTCCGCAGACCCGGCGTTCTGCTCGTCCACCACGACAGCCATTCGCTCAAACACTTCCCTGACCTGCTCGGCGCTGGCGATTCCGTGATGCAGCCAGTTCGCAATGTGCTGACTGGAGATTCGCAGCGTCGCACGATCCTCCATCAGATCAATGCCGCTGATATCCGGAATCTTGGAGCACCCGACACCCTCCTCGACCCAATGCACGACATAGCCGAGAATTCCCTGCGCATTATTTTCCAGCTCTCTGACAATCTCCTGCTCAGTCAACTGCCGATCGCCGAGCAGAGGCGGACGCAAAATGTCGTCAAGCATCGTGCGCCGAGTATTTCGCAGCTTGCGCTGAATCGCAGAAACATCGACGTGGTGGTAGTGCATGGCATGAATCGTAGCAGCAGCCGGAGACGGCACCCATGCGGTATTGGCGCCAGCCTCGGGGTGCACTGATTTTACGTCGTACATCTCCTTGAGCAGGTCCGGCATGGTCCACATGCCCTTGCCGATCTGACCGACCTCGCTGACGCCGAGCTCGATTCCGATGTCGACGTTCCAGTCTTCATAGCCGAGCAGCCACGGGGCTTTTTTGATGTCCTCCTTCGGCATCACCGGGCCGAGCTCCATCATGGTATGGATCTCGTCGCCGGTTCGGTCCAAAAATCCGGTATTGATAAAGATCACGCGGTGCTTGGCAGCGCGTATGCACTCGCGCAGGTTGACGGTGGTTCGCCGCTCTTCGTCCATAATGCCGATTTTCAGCGTATACAAGGGCAATCCGAGCGCTTCTTCGACCCGTTTGAACAATTCCGCCGTCGCCGCCACTTCGATAGGGCCGTGCAGCTTGGGCTTGACAACGTAGATGCTCTTGTGGCGGCTGTTGGGAAAGGCGCAGGTGTCCTTGAGATTGTGCATCGCACAAAGCGTCGCCACTACCGCATCAAGGAATCCCTCGGGTATTTGCTCATCGTCCTCGGTGGTCACTGCATCGGTGTACATGTGCAGTCCGGTGTGGCGAATCAGCATCAGGCTGCGGCTGTGCAGACGCAGCGGACTGCCGTTGTAGCTGATGAAGATGTGATCGCTGTTGAGCGAGCGATTCGTGATGCGTCCGAACTTTTCGATATCGACATTCAAGGTGCCTTTCATCAAGTACAGCCAGTTGCGATAGGCATTGGTCTTGTCTTCGGCATCGACCGCCGAAATCGCATCTTCCAAGTCCTGGATCGTCGTCACCGCCGCTTCAAGCGATATATCGCGAATGCCCGCCTTGTCATCCTTGCCGATCAGAGAATCCCGATTGATCGGGATGCGGACATGCAATCCGTTGTTGACAAACAATATTTCGCGCGGGTCCTCCGGATGTCCGCGAAATCCGGCGAATTTGCTCTGGTCGGCGAGTTGGGCCTCGGAACCGCTGTCCATTCTCGCATGCAGCCCCAAGGTGTAGTCATTGCCGCGCATGACAAAATACCGGACCACGTCTGCATGGCTGCCGCCGTTCAAAGGGAAGATCTGATCGAGGAATGCGCGTCCCCAGGCGATGACTTTTTCGCCGCGCTGCGGATCGTACCCTGCGCCGATGTCCCTTCCTGCCTTGGACTCAACGACTTCGGAGTTGTAAAGCGCGTCGTACAGGCTGCCCCAGCGGGCATTGACCGCATTTAGCGCATAGCGCGCGTTGTCGACCGGAACGACAAGCTGCGGCGCATTGATCGAGGATATTTCAGGGTCGACGTTGTGAACATTCACCGTAAACGGCGGCCCCTCCTCGACAAGATAACCGATCGAAGTGAGGAATGAGCGTACTTGCTCAGCCTCTAGGTCGCTTCCGCGCTGATCGCGGCACCACGTGTCGATCTTCGCCTGCAACTCGTCGCGCTTGTCCAAAAGGCGCTTGTTCGTCGCGGCGAATTCGCGCACGATATCGCCTAGATGGTTCCAAAATCTATCCGCATCGATACCTGTACCCGGCGCAGCCTCATTCGCTACAAAGTCGTACAGGCATTTTTTAACTTTTAGCCCGCCGATGGCGACGCGGGCATTCTGACTCTGTGACATGGGCGGTATTTATACTGCAATTCCAATCAATATTGCGACGAATGCGAATTTATTCCTAATTTAGAATTATTTTTCTTAATTTCGGATTTATGAGAAATATTAATATCGTTTTAGTCCAATATAAAAGTTATTTTTATTTGTATCTATAGGTTAATTTAGTAAAATATTCGATATTGTCTTATTCGTTTTGATCGGAGGACGGAATGAAATTCTTGAACAGGCACCTCAATGAGGTGGATGAAAACT
The DNA here is from genome assembly GCA_965214615.1 of Arenicellales bacterium. Classification (GTDB taxonomy): domain Bacteria; phylum Pseudomonadota; class Gammaproteobacteria; order Arenicellales; family JAJDZL01; genus CBDAUN01. Next base: position 310,828 of record OZ243952.1, on the reverse strand, counting down.
ATTTCGAGCATATGGGCAACGCACTTCGATTTTCCGCCAGGATGCTCTATGGTGCCGCAGCATGCGCGATTCACGGCGTATTTCCGTTTCTTTGCGAGCGCACGGGAAGCGGACAGATCAGGCGACTGCACGATCTGATGGTTGTCAGCCGGCTACGCGGGAAATCTGCTCAGTTCGACGAGGCGCATACCCGGGCCGGTTATCCGAATTAGCTGACTCTCGAGTCGCGCGCGGCGCGAATCTACAATGCCGGCTGATCATTGGTATGGCAGTGGACTCCGCCGCCAGCCGCCCAGGAACTGAGCATTTCGACCATATGCACATCGCGTCCTGGAAAATAGGACTCAATCCTTGATTTGGCGGCGGCGTCCGCCGCCTCGTTGCCGAAACCGACCGCCAATACAAATCCATTGCCCACCAGCCAGTTGGTGTAATTGGTATCAAAAGTCCTGCCGCCGAATGTCGCGATGCCTTCAATCGGGTCGCGGATCACTTTGAATCCTGCCGCCCTGATCGTTTCGGCGGCGCTGTCGTAGACTGCGTCATCCTTTCCTTCACCCGGCCTGCATCTGGAATTTTCGGTGCATTGCGGGACGACAACGGTGTCGCGATCGATAAATCTCGCAATTCCGTCGACATGTCCCTTGGTCAGGTCGGTTTCGGGAATTCCTTCGATAAAAATCACCTGGCTCGCGCCGAAAAGCCTTTTGAAATCCGATTGCGCACGCGTTTTGGAATAGTGCGGATTGCGTGCCGGGTCACCCAGTACGCTCCAATTCGCGATCACCGCGCCTTGTCCGTTGAATTCCAGATTGCCGCGTTCGTGCACAATATCGACGTGTTCGACTTCGAAATCCAAATATTCGGCAACCTTGTCCGGCACAGCGTTGTCCTTTTCGTACGGAATGTCTGCGCCGAACGCCCCACCCCAGGCGTTGAACTCCCAGTTCTGCACCCGAAGCCCGCCTGAGGCAGCCACGAACACCGGTCCGTTGTCCCGCATCCAGGCGCTGTCGTTGGGTATGGAATGCCAGACGACTCGCTCGTGCTCCGGGTTTGCGCCCGCACTTGCCAGCGCGGCGCGGGCGCGTTGTTCAATCCCCGCATTGTCGGTGATGATGTGCAGCATCTGATATTGCACGATCACTTTTGCCATCTTTGAAAACGACGCTTCGAATATCCGTTCGTACAGTCCGGGCCATTGCAGCCAGATCGCTTCCTGCGCCTCCCATTCGGCAGGAACACGGCGATCGGAAGATTGCTGCTGCGCTATCGATTCGGGGTGCGGTACAGACATGGCCAATGCAATGACAATTGCGGTACGGATGGTGCGTTGCGCTGCACTAAACCAGTGACGATGCCGAATTGAGCCTGTAGCCCGTAAGGCAGCTGTGCATTTGCTGCAGCGCCAAATCGCCCGGCAGCGGATATGTTTCATGTCTCAGTACTATAGCGGCACGCTGATAGAATCGCAAAGCCTCTGGCGGCATAGCGTCGCTGGAACAATCTCGGGCTACGCCGAATTGTCCGGGTGCTTCGTTGCAAAGCGCTGGCGCTAGGTGTCGCAGTGGAAGCACGCAGACCCGGGGTGCCGGGCTACGAGTGGCCAGCGGTCCCATCGGGCTGGAGCATTGTTTCAAGTTCCGATGCCGCCCATGGCTTATGAGTTCGAATTTCCTCCAAGCTGAGTCCTGAAAGCTCGTAAGGTAGAACCAGCCAGCTGTCAGTCTTGTTCACGTAATAGTCCGGCGCCGGACAATCTTCGACCGAACGGTGCCAGACAGCGGCGGTGCGGATGTCGTGAGGCATGTTTCTGCGCAATTTTTGCTGTAGCCTGCGCTTGACCGCACCGATACTGCGACCGCTGCTGAATACATCGTCCACCAGCAGCAGCCGATGCTCAAGCCGGAGGCGCTCTTGCAGATATTCCAGGCCATGAACACGGATGCCGTCGGATTGCTTGACCATGTCGGAATACTGCTGCATGCCGCGATACGATGTACGAATAGCGATATGGTCTGTTTCAACGTGAAAATACTGCAAGCATTCCTGCACAACGATTCCGACCGCGCTGCCGCCTCGCCAGATGCCGACGATGAAGTCGGGGCGGAATCCGCTGGCATGCACTTTGCATCCGAGGCGGAAACTGTCCAGAATGAGCGCCTGCTCTTCAACGAAAATCTTGTTCATTCCCCGAAAAGTGTTCATGCGTTAAAATTCTGACATGAGCGAAAAAATATATGTCCAGGCTCAGGATCTTTTGAACGATGCGGTGCAGCTTGGATCCATGGTCTACAACAGCGGTTTCAGGCCCAATTATATTGTCGGAATCTGGCGCGGAGGCACGCCTATCGGCATTGCGTTGCAGGAGGTTCTGGCATGGGCCGGAGTCGAGACCGATCACATTGCGATTCGTACGTCTTCGTACGGTCAGGCTATCGACCAGCGCGGCCATAGCGTGCGCGTTCACGGACTGGGCTACATTGCCGAACGGATCAATGGAGATGACAGCCTGCTTTTGGTCGATGATGTCTTCGATACCGGCTTGACGGTGCAGGCGATCATCGACGAGCTTAGGCGCAAGGCACGGCTGAACACGCCTTATGACATACGCATCGCAGTCCCTTGGTACAAACCCTCGCGCAACCGCATTGGCAGAGCGCCGGAATACTATCTGCACGAGACCGAAAAGTGGATCAAGTTTCCTCACTCTCTGGAAGGTCTGAGCGACGAGGAGATTCGGGAGCACCGGCCTGAAATTTGGTCGGTCCTGCAAGAGTGAGCGACACCCCAATGCATGAAGTCTCGAACAGACACGCATCGACTCGACTCGATGCCGCGCTCGATGCGGCACGGAGAAGGTATGTGGTCAGCAATCCTGGATCGCAAGCCGCCCATGAGCAGGCGCGCGATTCAATGCCGGGTGGCAATACGCGCACGGTTTTGTTTCATGACCCGTTTCCCTTGCGCATTGTGTCGGGTCGCGGTACCCGCATCACCGATACCGACGATCACGAATACCTGAACCTGCTTGGGGAATTCACCGCCGGCCTGTTCGGACATACCCATCCGCAGATCCGCGCAGCAATCGACCGGGCGCTTGATGACGGAATCAATCTGAGTGCGCACAATGTTCACGAAATTCGGCTTGCCGAGCTTATCTGCGCTCGATTCGCGTCTATCGAACGCGTTCGCTTTACCAACTCTGGAACCGAGGCGAACCTGCTGGCAATCGCTACGGCCAGGCATCAAACCGGACGTACCAAGGTGATGGTGATGCGCGACGGGTATCACGGCGGGCTGCTCTATTTCGGCGGCGGCGGGATTGCCATCAATGCCCCGTACGACTTTGTCGTCGGGCAGTTCAACTGCATTGAGTCGACTCGCAGCCTGATCCGCCAGCATGCCGATGAACTGGCATGCGTGCTGGTCGAACCGATGCTGGGCGCAACAGGCTGTGTGCCCGCAACACAGGCGTTCCTGAGCATGCTGCGCGAACAATGCAGCGAAGCCGGAATCGTGCTTATCTTCGATGAAGTGATGACTTCGCGTCTCGCCCCGGGCGGCGCGCAGCAAATCTACGGCTTGATTCCGGACATGACCACTGTCGGCAAATACATCGGCGGAGGGATGAGTTTCGGCGCATTTGGCGGCGGATCCGAATTAATGGCGATGTACGACCCGCAGCGTCCAGGCAGCCTGCCTCATGCGGGCACATTCAACAACAATGTCTTGAGCATGGCAGCGGGCATCGCAGCACTTGAGCAGGTCTATACGCCGCAGGCGGCAACCGCACATAATTTGCGGGGAGACGCGCTTCGGCAGAGGCTGAATGCGATTGCACTAAGGCTTGACGCTCCGGTGCGTCTTACCGGAATCGGCTCGCTGATGAACCTGCACGGCTGCCGTAGCGAGATACGCAATCCTGAAGACTTGGCGTCGAGCGACGACCGGATCAAGGAGCTGATTTATCTCGATCTTTTGGAGCGCGGCTTCTACATCGCGCGTCGAGGATTCATCGCATTGATGCTGCCAGTCGACGATGCAGACCTGAGCGCATTTGCGGTCGCGTTCGAAGACATACTCGGGCAGCGCGATGACGTGTGGTCCTGATTTGCAGATTCAACGATATTCGCGGTCGCAGGATTTGCACGACGCAATTGCGATCTGCAGAAGTGTTGCGCTTTGTCCAACAATTGTCGCCTCAGATGGTCGGCGCAACGCATGTCAAAGCACAATGACGCAGACCCGGCTGTGAACAACCCGGTCTGCAGCGCAGCCAGATCTCGAAAATAATTTTGGGACGTGAATCCGGATTGAACGGTCTAAGCTTCCAATGTGGAACATTTTGCGCAGCAAGAATGCCGATTCTGGCCTAGATCACTTCGCCGCGGCGCGATGCCGCCTAATCCGGGAGACTGCCGTTACTGACGATGTTGTAGTATTTCTCTTCGCTCAAGTCTAGACTACGGCAAATGTCGTTTTCGCCAAACCCGTAGTTCAGCATGCGCTTCACTGCTTCCTTCAATTGTTCCTGCCGGCCTTGCCGCCAGCCTTCCTGATAACCTTCCCGATAACCTTCGCGCCAGCCTTCCTGCCGCAAGCGTTCCTCGTTCAATGTCTTGTTCAATGTCATTTCAACCATTTTTTTCCTCCGTCTCTTGCAAATCAAGCTGTTTCCGCCATGTCATTGCAGGATTCGCATGGTGTCGAAGCAGCATGGCGCGAACCTGGCTGTGAACAATCTGATCCGCACCGCAGCCAAAGCCCGAAAGGATTGTCCACACGTAAATCCGGGTTGGACCGGGTCCAATATTCCAAAGCGTAATCCTTTGCACGGCGAGAATGCCGATCCTGGCCTAGTCGCTTTGCCGTAGCACGATCCCGGCTAATTCGATTGGCTGCCGCTTTTAACGATGTTATCGAATTGCTCTTCGCTCAAGTCTAGACTCTTGCAAATATCGTTTGCACCAAACCCGTTGCTCAACATGCGCGCCACCGCTTTCTGAAGTTCTTCCTGCCAGCCTTGCCGCCAGCCTTCCCGATAACCGTCCCCGTATCCTTCGCGCCAACCGTTATGCCGCAAGCATTCCCGGTCCAATGCATCTTCAACCATTTTGCTCTCCTCTGTCTCTTGCAGTTCAAGCTGTTTCCACCATTGCAATGTAAGAATCGCATGGTAGTAATTCAAGCAATCCATCACGGGAGCCCGCACCTCTGCGATCCCCGATTTCTCTAATTCCTAGCGGTTTTTCCACCGGTATTTTTCACAACCACGCCGCGCTACGCACCGGGCGCAAAATGGCAAGTCGACAAACCGAAAACCAATTTGACAAAGCGAGGTGGAAAATCGCTCATTAGACAGTGAATCAATGCTGACAAAGACGAACACGGAATATCGAAACGAATCTATGCGTTCAGATATCGGTTACTCCGTATTCATTTTCGGTGACTCACGTTCAATTTAGAGTGATTACGCAGTGACGGCGGGGGCGGTTGGAGGGGTCCCAAACTCCTTCCAGCGAAAACACGTAACCAGGTGATCGTTCACCATCCCCGCCGACTGCATGAAGGCGTAGCAGATCGTCGGGCCCACAAAGCGGAACCCGAGCCGCTTCAACTCCTTGCTCATCGCCTGGGACGCCGGTGTCGACGCGGGCACATCGTCCAACCGGCGCCACGCGTTGACGATCGTCTTCCCTCCGGTGAACCCCCAAAGGAAGTCCGCGAAGTCCACCCCGGACTCACGCAAATCCAACAACGCCCGGGCGTTCCCTATGGCGGAATGGACCTTGAGCCGGTTCCGCACGATCGCTGCGTCCGCGAGGAGCGAGGCGATCTTCGCGTCGTCGTAGCGGACCATGCGCTCCGGATCGAACCCATCGAACGCGCGCCGATAGCCCTCGCGCTTCTTCAGGATCGTGTACCAGCTCAGGCCGGCTTGCGCCCCCTCCAGCAATAGCAGCTCGAAGAGCTCGCGATCATCGCGAATCGGGACGCCCCACTCCTCATCGTGATAGGAGATGTAGAGGGGGTCATCGTTTACCCAGGTGCAGCGGCGCCCGTCTACCATCGTATCTCTGCGACGGTTCCTCCTCCCGGAGACAGGTCAATGCCCAGAAGCATCGCGATCAATACCTGCCAGTGAAGACGTCTGTACTAGGGGAGGTCGGGCTTGTAATCAATGAGGCTTTCTCGGGTGTGTTCCGGGGATTGGGGCGGCAATTATAGCGAGCGGCACTCGCATCCGTCAAGTTTTCGTGTACATGTTCAGCAGTTCTAATTTTGGTTTCGTTGCATCGTTATTCGGTCTCAAATCGGTAAAAGTGGAAATGTGTGGTTCTGTTCCGGGTTCAGGCGGCGTCGTTTACGGCGGTGCGCGCGTTTTTGCGATCGGACGCTCAGAGCGGTCGGCAATGATTCGGGGCAGAGGAAGATCGCAAATCGATCTTGCGCTCATATGGCCGGATGGCGTGCGCAGCGGAAATCCCGGAGTGCAGATCCCATTGCAGCCTAGCGGGTCCATAGATCTGATAGCGGCACAGCCAGCGATTGTCCTTTTGCGAGTGGCGCAGTTCTATCTCCGCCGTAGAAAATGATTCCCTTTTGAAAATTATCGCCGCATCGGTCCGCGAGTCTGCGCAAACCTGCATAGTCTTGCGGCCTCACTGTCCATCCGCTTTTCACTTCTATCCCCCAGACTCTAGAACCTACTGTCAAAACCAAATTGACTTCAACCTGATCCTTATCGCGGTAGTGGAATATGCGAAGATCAGAATCAGTGAATCGGGATTGGGCATAGATTTGCTGAACGACAAAGCTCTCAAGCAAATGTCCGAGATAAACTCGGTGCAGTTTCGGATTGTCAATCGCGACTCCCGTAATTGTTGCAGCCACCCCGGTATCGACAAAATGCAACTTCGGCGTTTTGACAAGTCTTTTTGTCTGATTGGAATGCCAAGCGGGGACTCGACGTATCAAGTAGGCGCTTTCCAGAAATTCCAGATAGCGTTCAAGCGTTAGTCTATTTGCACCGAGAGATCCGCATAGTTCGGCGATATTCAGCAACTGCCCAGTGCGCCGGGCGAGCAACTCAATCAGACGACGCAGCAGTTCGGAATTTCGAATGCTGAAAACATCAGGCAAATCTCTTTCCGCAATCCTTTTCACATACTGCCTTCGCCAGTCTCGCGCCCGTCGGGGTGTTCGTTTCAACGGCTCTGGGAATCCGCCTTCGGAAATTCGCTCCCAAATCGACAATCCGCCGACGACCTGCGCATTGACGTTGCCTGGGCATCCTAATTCTCCGTGCAGCAGGTCACAAAGAAAATTTCCTTCAGCACGATTTTTCTCCGATTCAATGAGCGGGAATAATTCGATGATCTCCATCCTCCCTGCCAATGATTCCGTCAGGCCGGGAACCCACAGTAAATTGACCGATCCGGTCAGTAGGAATCGCCCTGGGCGGCGATCTGCGTCAACCGATGCTTTTATCGCGCTGATTAGCTCCGGCACTTTCTGAATCTCATCGATCGTCACAGAGCCAGGGTGCTGATTGATCATTCCGACCGGGTCGTCGGTTGCAGAAAGGCGGTCTGTCGGGTTATCCATGCTTATGTACGCGCGATCAGGATACATTTGCCTGACCAGCGTTGTCTTGCCGCACTGTCTCGGTCCCAGCAGGCACACGACCGGCGTATCTGCCAGCGCTTCAAGAATCGCCGGAACGACGTGCCGAGGATATAGATTGGTTTCCTGTTTCATGACTTTGCAAAAGACCGGCAACCCGACTTGACTGCGATTCTCTGAGCACGATATGGCCTTATACGTCTGTTTTTATAAATATGGATCGTCCATATTTATATTACATAACCGTCTATTATATTAGTTATATCGCGTCCATATTTATATTAATAAATCATTTCGAAGTTTGTCGATGCAATATCCACGGCATTTCCTCCGCCAGTCGCTGGACGGACATTCGCTTCCAACGTCCGGGATAGCGCCAACAACGACACTGCCATAATTGCAATCGATCTTGCGCCTTTTTTCATCTTCACCCGCCAGTAGGAAATAAGCAGATGCGACTTCGTGGTGTTTGCAGAGTTTTGATAGCGGGGCACACGTTTCGTTCACTTCAAGTAAGAAGTGATTCCTTTACCGCTCAGGTCGTCAGTGCAAAACACTTCGACCCCACTCCCTCAGTTCGTGTGAATTTCCATGACTTCCGCTTCGAGCGGCAAACTCGGAAAACTCTGTAAATTCTCGCAAATATTGTCACAGATCACAGCGACAGATAATTCTCATCATGATAATTCCGAATTCAGAATAATGTTGATTGTCGCTCTACATTCAGCATTCGGGAAACATGGGAGGATCCGATCTTGCGTTTAAGCAAGTCGAACGAAGGTGCGGCCGAAACAGCCTTGCCGCCATTGCCCAAGGGCTTGTAGATGGCGTCTTGCGCAAATTCGCACAGATGGCGGGTGGTGAGTGAGGGGTTGAACTCAGGCGCAATAGGTGTCGCCGGCTTGCACAGGCATCACGGCTGCAGAAAAAAATCACGCCATGCGTACAAGCGAATGCCCGGCAGTACCTACTTTCACACGGAATTGCTCCGCACTATCATCGGCGCGAAACGTTTTCACTTCTGAGTTCGAGATGGATTCAGGTGGTACCCGTTTGCTATGGCCGCCGGGCAAATCATAAGACCCGGACCCGTCACAGGCGTCCAGAGCCTAAAAATATTTAGCAGTCAAAGGATTTGCAGGTATTGCAACACTGCATAGTATGCCTTGCCATATCACGTCTCGAACAATTCGAGTGTTATATGGTCAAGCCTCACGGGCAATTAGTACGGGTTAGCTTAATGCATTACTGCACTTCCACATCCCGCCTATCAACGTTGTAGTCTTCAACGACCCTTCAGGGATCTCACGGATCCAGGGAGACCTAATCTTGAGGGAGGCTTCCCGCTTAGATGCTTTCAGCGGTTATCCCGTCCATACATAGCTACCCAGCAATGCCACTGGCGTGACAACTGGAACACCAGAGGTATGTCCACTCCGGTCCTTTCGTACTAGGAGCAGCTCCTCTCAAGTCTCCAGCGCCCACGGCAGATAGGGACCAAACTGTCTCACGACGTTCTAAACCCAGCTCGCGTACCTCTTTAAATGGCGAACAGCCATACCCTTGGGACCGACTCCAGCCCCAGGATGAGATGAGCCGACATCGAGGTGCCAAACACCCCCGTCGATATGGACTCTTGGGGGGTATCAGCCTGTTATCCCCGGAGTACCTTTTGTCCGATGAGCGATGGCCTTTCCATACAGAACCACCGGATCACTAAGACCTACTTTCGTATCTGCTCGACGTGTCTGTCTCGCAGTCAAGCACCCTTTTGCCTTTGCACTAACCGCACGATTTCCGACCGTACTTAGGGTACCTTTGCGCTCCTCCGTTACTTTTTGGGAGGAAACCGCCCCAGTTAAACTACCCGCCACACACTGTTCCGGATCCGGATAACGGACCTCGGTTAGAACTTCAAAAATACCAGGGTGGTGTTCCTAATTGCGGCTCCGCCAGAACTAGCGTTCTGGTTTCATAGCCTCCCACCTACACAGTACAAATATGCTCAAAATCCAGTATGAAGCTGTAGTAAAGGTTCACGGGGTCTTTCCGTCTAGCCGCGGGTACGCTGCATCTTCACAGCGAGTTCAATTTCGCTGAGTCCCGGGTGGAGACAGTGTGGCCATCGTTACGCCATTCGTGCAGGTCGGAACTTACCCGACAAGGAATTTCGCTACCTTAGGACCGTTATAGTTACGGCCGCCGTTCACCGGGGCTTCGATCAAAAGCTTCGCCCAAAAGGACTAACCTCCTCACTTAACCTTCCGGCACCGGGCAGGCGTCACACCCTATACGTCCTCTTTCGAGTTTGCAGAGTGCTATGTTTTTAGTAAACAGTCGCAGCCACCTCTTTGTTGCAACCCCGTTCCGCTCCGGTCGCGAAGACCTTCACGTAAAAGGGGCACACCTTCTCCCGAAGTTACGGTGTCATTTTGCCGAGTTCCTTCACCCGAGTTCTCTCAAGCGCCTTGGGCTTCTCGCCCTGCCCACCTGTGTCGGTTTGGGGTACGGTCGTACACTACCTATCGTTTAGGGGCTTTTCCTGGAAGCATGGCATCAATCACTTCGCATCTATGTGCTCGTCATCACATCTCAGAATTGCAAGCCCGTATTTTCCTAAGCTTGCTCCCTACCTGCTTGAACCGGGATATCCAACACCCGGATGATCTAGCCTTCTCCGTCCCCCCATCACAGTAATGTGCGGTTCAGGAATATTAACCTGATTCCCATCGACTACGCCTTTCGGCCTCGCCTTAGGGGCCGACTCACCCTGCGCTGATTAACATTGCGCAGGAAACCTTGGGCTTCCGGCGAGGGGGTTTTTCACCCCCTTTATCGCTACTCATGTCAGCATTCGCACTTCCGATACCTCCAGCATGCCTCACAGCACACCTTCGACAGCTTACGGAACGCTCCCCTACCATGCATTCGACCGACTGGAATATAAATATCCCAATCGCTTCACCTCAACCGTGAAGAAACTTCACAATTATGGCGATAATCGCATGCATCCGCAGCTTCGGTACATCACTTGAGCCCCGTTGAATCTTCCGCGCAGGCCGACTCGACCAGTGAGCTGTTACGCTTTCTTTAAAGGATGGCTGCTTCTAAGCCAACCTCCTGGCTGTCTCGGCCTTCCCACATCGTTTCCCACTGAGTGATGATTTAAGGACCTTAGCTGGCGGTCTGGGCTGTTTCCCTCTCGACCACGGAACTTATCTCCCGCAGTCTGTCTCCCGTGATTGCACTTCCCGGTATTCGGAGTTTGCAATGGGTTGGTACCGCTGGATGCAGCCCTAGCCATAACAGTGCTCTACCCCCGGGAGTGAGACACGAGGCGCTACCTAAATAGCTTTCGGGGAGAACCAGCTATCTCCGAACTTGATTAGCCTTTCACTCCTATCCACAGCTCATCCACTAATTTTTCAACATTAGTTGGTTCGGCCCTCCAGCGCGTGTTACCGCGCCTTCAACCTGGCCATGGATAGATCGTCCGGTTTCGGGTCTACTCCCAGCGACTGAATCGCCCTATTCAGACTCGGTTTCCCTACGGCTCCCCTATACGGTTAACCTTGCCACTGAGAAGTAAGTCGCTGACCCATTATACAAAAGGTACGCCGTCACCCCGGCTATGCCGAGGCTCCGACTGCTTGTACGCATACGGTTTCAGGTTCTATTTCACTCCCCTAACAGGGGTTCTTTTCGCCTTTCCCTCACGGTACTGGTTCACTATCGGTCGGTAGGGAGTATTTAGCCTTGGAGGATGGTCCCCCCATCTTCAAACAGGATTTCACGTGTCCCGCCCTACTTGTCGCACACCTAGTTCCACGCGTGATCTTTCGTGTACGGGGCTATCACCCACTATGGCCGGACTTTCCAGACCGTTCTACTAGATCTCGCGCTAAAGAGTGCTGGCTAATCCCGTTTCGCTCGCCGCTACTCAGGGAATCTCGGTTGATTTCTATTCCTCCGGCTACTTAGATGTTTCAGTTCGCCGGGTTCGCCTTCATACCCTATGTATTCAGGTATGAATACCGCTGACGCGGTGGGTTTCCCCATTCGGAAATCCCCGGATCAAAGCTTGTTTGCCAGCTCCCCGAGGCTTATCGCAGACTACCACGTCCTTCATCGCCTCCTACCGCCAAGGCATCCACCGTATGCGCTTACTCGCTTGACCATATAACCTCGAAGTGTTCACTCCGCGGCCATACGGCACCTTGAATGCTGCATACCCAACGCGCACGCAACGTGCTTTACGCACATCGCCGCGCGTTTGCGCCTTTGACTGCTAAATTTTAAAAGAACAAACATGCTTTCGCGCCATCGGCGCAAAAGCTGAAAACTGGTGGAGCTGATCGGGGTCGAACCGACGACCTCCGGCTTGCAAAGCCGGCGCTCTCCCAACTGAGCTACAGCCCCGTAGAATCACCCTGCGCACCACAGCATGGTGGGTCTGGAGAGAATCGAACTCCCGACCTCACCCTTATCAGGGGTGCGCTCTTGACCTACTGAGCTACAGACCCGAATCGCATACAGAATGTGTGGGCGTTTCAGCGTATCAGCACTCTTTAATCTTTTAAGGAGGTGATCCAGCCCCAGGTTCCCCTAGGGCTACCTTGTTACGACTTCACCCTAGTCATGAATCACACCGTGGTAAGCGCCCTCCCCGAAAGGTTAGACTACCTACTTCTGGTACAACCCACTCCCATGGTGTGACGGGCGGTGTGTACAAGGCCCGGGAACGTATTCACCGCGGCGTTCTGATCCGCGATTACTAGCGATTCCTGCTTCATGGAGTCGAGTTGCAGACTCCAATCCGGACTACGAACGGTTTTGTGGGATTAGCTCCGCCTCGCGGCTTGGCAACCCTCTGTACCGCCCATTGTAGCACGTGTGTAGCCCTGCCCATAAAGGCCATAAGGACTTGACGTCATCCCCACCTTCCTCCGGTTTATCACCGGCAGTCTCCTTAGAGTCCCCGACCGAATCGCTGGCAACTAATATTAAAGGACAAGGGTTGCGCTCGTTACGGGACTTAACCCAACATCTCACGACACGAGCTGACGACAGCCATGCAGCACCTGTTTATCGGTTCCCAAAGGGCACCGGAACATCTCTGTCCCGTTCCGATAATGTCAAAAGCAGGTAAGGTTCTTCGCGTTGCATCGAATTAAACCACATGCTCCACCGCTTGTGCGGGCCCCCGTCAATTCGTTTGAGTTTTAACCTTGCGGCCGTACTCCCCAGGCGGGGTACTTAATGCGTTAGCTGCGTCACTAAAGGATAAATTCCCCTAACAACTAGTACCCATCGTTTACGGCGTGGACTACCAGGGTATCTAATCCTGTTTGCTCCCCACGCTTTCGCACCTCAGCGTCAGTGTTGGTCCAGAAGGCCGCCTTCGCCACTGGTGTTCCTTCCGATATCTATGCATTTCACCGCTACACCGGAAATTCCGCCTCCCTCTACCAAACTCTAGCCAAGCAGTATCAAATGCAGTTCCCAGGTTAAGCCCGGGGCTTTCACATCTGACTGACTTGGCCGCCTACGCGCGCTTTACGCCCAGTAATTCCGATTAACGCTCGCACCCTCCGTATTACCGCGGCTGCTGGCACGGAGTTAGCCGGTGCTTCATTTGCGAGTAATGTCAATTCCAAGGGGTATTAACCCCGGGAGTTTCTTCCTCACTGACAGTGCTTTACAACCCGAAGGCCTTCTTCACACACGCGGCATTGCTGGATCAGGCTTTCGCCCATTGTCCAATATTCCCCACTGCTGCCTCCCGCAGGAGTCTGGGCCGTGTCTCAGTCCCAGTGTGGCTGATCATCCTCTCAGACCAGCTACCGATCATCGCCTTGGTAAGCCGTTACCTTACCAACAAGCTAATCGGGCGCAGGCTCGTCCGACAGCGCGAGCATTCAAGCAGAGGCCCGCTTTCCCCCTTAGGGAATATGCGGTATTAGCCCGAGTTTCCCCGAGTTGTTCCCCACTGTCGGGTTGATTCCTACGTGTTACGCACCCGTTCGCCACTCGTCGCCAGGGAGCAAAGCTCCCCGCGTTACCGTTCGACTTGCATGTGTTAAGCATGCCGCCAGCGTTCAATCTGAGCCACGATCAAACTCTCCAGTTTAAATTTTTGCCATCCGAAGACGGCAAAACCTTTGAAAATGGAGTATTGACACAGACGAAACGCCCACACAATCTGTATGGTATCTTTCATTTGTTAAAGAACAATAACCCCAGCGGATCGCCGGGGAAAATGCAAATATAGTGCATGCGATTTGATTTGTCAATAGGCATTGCGAAAATAATTTAAATTTATTTCGCCGCCGCCCTGGCAAGCCGCCTGCACCTGTTTGCAAAGGCGGTAAGTATAGCGAACAATTCGGCAATTGCAAGGAGTATTTTTAACATCCGCAGCCTTGCGCGCAACAAGGCGGTATGCAGTTCGTTCCGCCCGGCCGAAGATCGCTGCCCACATGCCTTATCATTGCGTGTAATCGGAATCATCGGATGCACGCCGGATCCGCCTGGAACAGGCCAGCCGGCCGGATGCGAATTTACCGAATTCTGTCATTTTCAAGATAGCCTGTTTTCCGCAGCGGGGCTTTTGCCATTGAATACCAGCGCACCCAATCGACGATTTGCAATCAGGATCGAAGACGTTGCAAAGACCTTCGGCAGCAAGGACGGCTCTGTGCCTGCGCTTGACCGCGTGTCGCGCCAAATGCTGAAAATGAATTTTTCAAGCTGCCCGGGCCGTCTGCCGCGGCACAGCACGGAGCTGTCACCGAATTCCGGGGACAGACTCTCTGTCCGCTGCCTGCATACCTTGCGCATAGCAAGCCGTTGCGGACTTGAGGCTGCACGATGAAAACTGTGCTGAGCGAGAATCACCGTCTGCACTTTCCAAAGGGAGAGCTGTACGGCGGCGAACTGGTGCGCCCGTTCGAATGCCCGGAGCGCTGGGACTACATCGTCGAACAACTGAAAAGCCGGGGCTATGACAATTTTGTCGAGCCCGGAGCATTCGACGCGGGACTCGCGCAGCGCGTGCATGCGCCGGACTTTCTGGAATTTCTGTCAAGCGCCTGGGACGAGTGGCGCAAGGAGGGCATGCAAGGCGACGCAATCCCCACGGTTTTTCCTGCGCGGCGCATGCATGACGACAGGCGCCCCAATCATATTGACGGCAAGCTTGGCTACTATTGCATGGCGATAGAGACGGCGATCATGTCGGGGACATGGGCTGCGGCCCAGTCCGCGGCAGCATGTGCGGCCACCGCGCAAAAGCTGGTTGCGCATGACAAGTCGGCCTTTGCGCTCTGCCGTCCGCCCGGACATCACGCCGGAATCAACATGTACGGCGGCTACTGCTTTTTGAACAACGCAGCGATCGCAGCGCAGGGCTTCATCCAAGACGGCGCAAAGCGTGTTGCGCTGCTGGATGTGGATTTTCATCACGGCAACGGAAGCCAGGACATCTTCTACGCAAGAGACGACGTGCTCTACCTGTCGCTTCACGGGCAGCCCGAGGATGCGTTTCCTCACTTTCTCGGCTACGCCGACGAGCATGGCAAAGGCGCCGGGGAAGGCTGCAACCGCAACTACCCGATGCCGCCTGAAACAGGGTTTTCAGTCTGGTTCGATGCGCTGCTCGACGCCTGCCGCCACATTCGCGAATATTCCCCGGACGCGCTGGTCGTGTCTCTGGGCGTGGACACATTCAAGGACGATCCGATCAGCTTCTTCAAACTGCACAGCGAAGATTTTATCCGATACGGCGAGGCCCTCGGCGCACTCGGGCTGCCGACTCTGTTCGTTATGGAAGGCGGCTACGCGGTATCTGAAATCGGCTTGAACACGGTCAATGTCCTTGACGGATTCTTCGAAACGTTCGACTGACTGCTCCTGGAACCGCAACCGTCTCAGTTGTGCTTGCGAACGCCTTGCATCAGCGCAGTGCCGCTGCCGCATTCGAATCGGCCTTCAATCGCGCCGCGCCTACCTTGACACGCATCGACGCTGCGGCGTATAAGTAAAATTCCCAAGTATTCTTTCAGGAGCAGCACAACAATGTCCATGACCGGCCGATGCCTGTGCGGAGCGGTGTCCTACACCGCCGAAGATGTCAAGACCGAAATGCACAGCTGCCACTGCGACCAGTGCCGCCGCTGGTGCGGAGCCTCGCCCATGGCTGCGAGCGTCGTCCACGTCACGTTTTCCGGCGACGAGCACATCGGCCGCTACGACTCGTCGGCGTGGGCGCAGCGCGGATTCTGCAGCCGCTGCGGCTCCAGCCTGTTCTACTATTTGAAGGCAATGGACCGCTACTTCATGTGGGTCGGGACATTCGACGATCAGACGCCGTTTCGCCTGGCCGGCGAGATATACATTGAGGAAAAGCCCGCCGGCTACGACTTCGCCGGCGACCATGCCCGCATGACGGGCGAGGAATTCATGGCATCGATAGGCGGTTCCTGAACCCGGGACAGGCGCGCCGCCTGGCCGTCCGACGCCATCGCCCGCAATGCTCACCGATGCGGGGCGATGCTGCCTACGCGGCAGGCCTCGCTCTGCGGTACTGTTCGCCGCGCGTGAGCGCATGGTATGCCAGCAGAACAAAGCAGGCAAGGACGAACAGCTTGTTGACGAACCAGTTCATGCTCCAGATCGTCCAGTGCGGCTGTGCCAGAAACAGCGCGAACTTCACAGCGACGATCACAATCTCGGTAAACGACACGCCAAGCGCCATCGCCCGCAAATAGCGCGGACGGGCAAGCAGAGCCCAGCCGAGCCACAGATGCGCAACCCACCACAAGTCCCAATAGACATAGGATGCCACAGGCGCGCCTTCAATCAGCGCCCAGGTCACCGGCAGCAGATACTTGATGATCAGGGTCCACGCTGCAAGCAGGAACAGAAAGTGCGCAAGAAATCTGATCATGTCAGCTCAGTGCGCATGACAGTGCCGACCTGACGCATCGGCGTACACTCAGCCTGACGGCTGTCCAGCACGCTGCGCTGACTCGCCTGCGGTGCGAATTGCCTTGCAAATGCGCTCGAAGCTTTCGCCGATGCTGGCGCTTACGTGACGGCCGCGCAGAAATCCGTGCACCAGGCCGGCTTCGACAACGCACTCGGCGCTGATGCCCGCGCTGCTGAGCTTGCGCACGTATTCAACCGCATCGTCACGGATCGGATCATGTTCGGCAGCGAATGCCGAGCACGGCGGCATACCTGAAAAATCAGGCTGCACCAGCGGAAAATAAAGCGGATCATCGCTGGCCGGAGCGCCGCCGCTTCGTAAATCTTCGAAATAGTGAACATCCTTGCGTGTCAGAAGTGGCGCGTCGGCATTTTCCTCATACGACGGCAATCCGAAAATTTCTCCGCCGACGAACGGATAGATCAGAATCTGGGCAATCGGCCGCTTCGGTCCGGTCCGGCAGGCGACCGACACTGCTGCGGCCAACGTTCCTCCGGCCGAATCGCCGCACACGATGGTGCGTCCCTGATCCAGCGCTTCAAAGGCATCCAGGGCGTCTTCGACCTGTGCCGGATAGACATGTTCAGGCGCGAGACGGTAGTCTACGGCGATAATTCGATATCCGGTTGCCTGAGCAAGGTCCGCGCAGATCGTGTTGTGCGTATCAAGATCGCCCAGTACGAAGCCGCCGCCGTGATAGTAGATTACGGTCACATCGGAACGCGCGGCGCAGCTGTCGTAGATTCGCACTGCGATAGGACCGGAGCGCCCGGCAACCGTATCGTCGGCAATCGTCACGCCATCGGGAATCGGCGTATCGAACGCGGCGCACAGGATGCCATAGGCACGTCGTCCTTCCTCCACGTTCGTTGCTCCGCTGTGCGGCGGATAGCTGGAATCCACCTTTTCCAGAAACGCAACCACATCAGGCTTCATGGGGTATTTTTCGAGATCATATGCCATGGCCGAATTCAACTTAAAATAGGGTGCATAAGAATATCATGGGACGCTTCAGGCCGGCGCCGGCAGAACAGCGTAATCCAATGCGGCCGGGATCAACCCAACTGGATTGAGTTTAAGGAATCGTTTCAAGTTAACAATTGTGCCTGTGCCAGGCGCCAAAGCGCTTCGATCAGCTCAGTCAGCCGAATGGCCGAATGGCTGAAAAAGCCTGCCTGCCAAACTGAAAGAAAACTATGCAGCTGAATTCATTTTCCAGGTCAGATCGCATCACAGACGCCAGGCAATGCATTTCCCAAGGAGAGCCGAGGCGGACTTTGAAACAGCAGTTGTCGAGACAGGTCAATCAATGAGTACGCGCAGCAAAGACCAATTTGACTACATCATTATCGGCTCCGGATCCAGCGGCGGCATGCTGGGCTACCGGCTATCGGAGGATCCCGGTATCCGAATTCTGATGCTTGAAGCGGGTTCCGATCGCATGCACTGGTCGATCCGGATGCCGGCAGCCGCACGAAACAATTTCACCGGCGGGCCGCGCAACTGGAGCTTTGAGACCGAGCCGGAAACGTTCATGGACGGACGCAAGCTGTTTCAGCCGCGGGGCAAGGTCATCGGCGGCTCGTCATCGCTGAATGGAATGGTTTTTGTCAGAGGACATCCGATGGACTACGAAAGCTGGTGTAGCCAAGGCGCCGCCGGATGGTCGTATCAGGATGTGCTTCCGTATTTCAAGAGCATGGAGCGCTACGGAGGAAGGCCATCCGGCCTTCGCGGCGAAGACGGACCGATATCGGTGCAGCGCCTGCCCGGTGCGCACCCGATTGAACAGGCTTTTCTCGAGGCGTCGGAGCAAGCGGGATACCGGCGCGTTGAAGACTACAACGGCTCTGAGCAGGAAGGAGTAAGCGCCTTTGATGCAAACATAGGCCGGGGGAGCCGCAGCGGCACAGCAGCTGTGCTGTCTTCGGTGCGTGATCGACCGAATCTTAAGCTATTGGCCAATGCGCACGTGACCCGGCTGAAAATCGACGGGCGTAGCGCCGAGGGCGTCGAGTTCCTGCAAGACGGCGAGCGGCGCTGCGCCTATGCGCAGCGCGAAGTCATCGTGTCCGCAGGAGCGTTTCAGTCGCCGCAGCTTCTGATGCTTTCAGGCATCGGACCCGGATCTGAGCTTAAGGCGCACGGCATTGACTGTGTCGCAGACCTGCCCGGAGTCGGAGCCAACCTTCAGGACCATCTGGAGGTGCACGTCAAGCATCGGTGTCCGAAGGGAATGTCGAACAACGGACTGCTGCGCAAGGACAGGATGCTGATGGCAGGGGTCCGGTGGTTTCTATTCAGATCCGGGCCGACCGCCGCGCCTGTCAGCCGAGTTGGCGGGTTTCTGCGGACGTCCGAACAGGCAGGCTATCCGAATCTTCAATTTCACTTCTGGCCGTACTATCTGGAAGGCTGGTCGCCGCCTCCCGACAAGGACGGCTACTGCTTCGATGTCGGCCCCGTGCGGCCGAAGAGCCGGGGCTGGGTAAAGCTGCGTTCAGCAAATCCACTCGATTCGCCCAGAATTGCGCTCAATGGCCTGTCCTGCGAGCAGGACCGCGAAGAGTTCAGGCAATGCATTCGAATCGCGCGCGAGATCGCTACACAAAAGGCATTCGATTTTTGCCGCGGACCCGAAGTATCGCCCGGGCCCGGGACAATGAGCGATGCGCAGATCGACGAATATGTGCGGCAAAATGCGAACAGCGCCTACCATCCGTGCGGCACCTGCAAGATCGGGTCCGATGAACTGTCGGTTGTCGACAGCGAACTCAGGGTTCACGGCATTGATCGCCTCAGGGTTGTCGACGCTTCGGTCATGCCTTCGATTACGAACGGAAACATCAATGCGCCCTGCCTGATGATCGGAGAGCGCGCCGCCGCATTGCTGCGGAACTGAAAACCTGGATAGAATTCTGCGGCCGCTGACAAGGTTCCGGAAGGAAAACGAGAAGGAAATCCGGCAGAATTTGACTATGCCGGGCGGCGGGACGAATACTCGAAGAAGGCATCGAAATCGGCACCACTCGCAAACGCACCGGCCTGACCGATAGCCAAATCAAAATACCGATCGGCGACAGTGCACGCCGAGGATCGAAACAAACCGCTGCCGCCGTGCACAGCGCTCAGCGGATCGATCTTGCTGTTGCGGTACCGGATTTTCAGATCATCGGTGCCGCGCGAGTCCTGCAAGCGTCCGCCCGGTCCGCGAATCAGCGCGTCAGCGACTCAGCCGCAACGCGATGCCTTGCCTTCAACTCCTCTAGATCCAAGCCATCGATTGCTCCGTCAGTCACTCGCCATGCTCCGCCGATCATGACGCGATCGGCATGATGCGCACCGCAAAGCACCAGCGCAGCAAGCGGATCGCCTGCACCGGAAAACCTCAATTCGTCCAATTTGAACAAAGCCAGGTCTGCCTGCTTGCCAACCGCGATTCGACCTATGTCACTTCGCCCCAGACAGGCCGCCGACCCTTCAGTCGCCCAGCGCAGCGCATCCGTATGGCTGACATTCGCTGAACCGTACCTTAAGCGCTGAATCTGGAGGGCATGCCTGACTTCCTGAATCAAATTCGACGCGTCATTTGACGCAGAGCCGTCCACCCCGAGTCCAACGGCGCACCCCGCAGCTTCGAGGTCCAGACCGGGACACAGTCCGGACGCGAGTGTCATGTTCGATGCCGGGCAGTGGCATATGCCGGCGCCCGCCGCACCCAGGGTTTCAATTTCCTGCGCTGTAAAGTGAATTCCGTGCGCAAGCCAGACCCGATTGCTCAGCCACCCCACCTGTGCGAGATATTCAAGCGGGCGGCAATTGAACTTGCGCTCGCAAAACGTGTTTTCGTCGTCCGTTTCCGCCAAATGGGTGTGCAGACGCACATCCAGCCGGTCCGCCAGTTCCGCGCTATCAATCATGATGTCCTCCGTCACCGAAAACGGCGAACATGGCGCGAGCGCAATTTGACAATACGAGCCCTGGGACCTGTCGTGATACCGGTGAATCACGCGTTCGCTGTCGCTGAGAATCTCATCGCTGTCCTGCACCACGGATTTCGGAGGCAGGCCGCCGTCCTGTGTTGACAGGTTCATGCTGCCTCTGGTCAGCATCACCCGCATTCCGATGGTACGGGCCGCTTCCAGCTGAATGTCGATCGCATCGTGCAGATTCTCTGGAAAGACATAGTGGTGATCGGCTGCCGTGGTGCATCCCGACAGCAGCAGCTCAGCCAGCGCAAGCTGGGTTGACGCGTATACGGCCTCAGGCGTCAATCCCGCCCACACCGGGTAAAGCGCCTTGAGCCAATCGAACAGCTCCTTGTCCAGCGCACCGGGGCAGGCGCGTGTCAGTGTCTGGTAGAAATGATGATGCGTGTTGATCAGCCCCGGGAGCACAACGTGCTGCGAGCAGTCAAAAACCTCGTCATACGGCTCCTTGGGCGCGCAGCCGCGTGCGACGCATTCGACAATCCGCGAATCCTCGACCACGACACCGTTGCCGGCATCATCGGCAAATATCGCCAAAGGACCGCTTAGCCACAGACGCATGCGCGTTCAGTACCGTGAAATTGCCTGACTTGAATCACAGCTGGCCGGATTCATCGACGCTGGAGGCGGGGATCCGGGTGCGCAATGCATGTGCTGCCTTGAAACCCCGCAGATGAATCACGCCGTTAGGCATGCGACAGCCGCAGCGCCGCTTCCCGAGTGAATCGGGCAATCGGAATCTGTACCGGACAGCCCGCCATGCACGGCTGCCCCTGGCAGGAAAGACACGGCTGCGCATCGCGGCCGATTCCGGAATATCCGGAAAGCGCGAGCATTCTATCGCCGTAGTCGACATCGTACATGCGCACGCGCAGCACTTCGGAAATTGCAACCCCGGCCGGGCACGAGTCTTCGCATATGCCGCAGCCCTGCCGACATTGGCTGGCGCTGTGCATCATCGCATAGCGCGCGAGCAGCGGCACGTCGCCTGCCGCAACGCGCGGCTCGCCTGATGCGCCGAGAAACTCGTCAATCTTGTCGTAGTCGGTCATCGATATGACGGCAACATCCGCCTTTCCGCTCGCCAGCACCCAGCGCAGCGCCGCCTGCGCATAGGTTGTGCCTCCGTGTTCGAACCGGCGCAGGTCATTGTGCCTGGCGCCCATCAGTGTCTTCATAGCGGCGACTCCGACGCCTTTCGACTTCGCCTTGATCAGCACTTTTTCCAGTTCCGGCTGCAAGGCGACGAAATGAAACAGATGCCGAACCGTGTCCGCAAAACTCGGATCCTGGGCGAAGTTGAACGCGACTAGAACCACATCGACCAGGTCATTGTCTATGGCGTACTCGACACACTCGGCAAGGCTCGATCCATGACCCGACATGCCTCGAAACCGGATTTTTCCCTCGCGCCTGGCAATCTCAACAAATTCCGCCCACTCGTCATTTTGCATCCGATCGACGCTGTTGACTGCATGATTGTAGTAGATGTCGACATAATCGGTGCGCAATCGCTTCAAGCTGTGTTCCAGAGCCTTCATCATGTCGTTGCGGTTGTCACTGGACCAGGCTTTCGTTTTCGAGGCAATGACGACCTGGTCTCTGACGCCGTGCAGTGCGTTTCCGACAGCCCTTTCGGAATCGCCTCGGCGATAGCTTTCAGCAGTATCGAAATAGGTTACGCCGCGATCAAATGCATAGCGGACCAGCTTGCTGTCAGACAGCCGGGAGCCGCCAAAGGCAATATCGGAAACCTTCAAGCCGGTTTTGCCGAATGGCGCATACCGTCGAATTCCGGGAGCGGACGAGGAATGCGAGAGATTCGCTGCCGCAGCAGGGACGATGCCTGCGGCTGCGGCAGTTCCGAGTTTTATAAATTCGCGGCGGCGCATATCCTAATGCTTGAATCCTATCGATGATCGGTACAATCGTATTATCATTGCAACGGCTTGGGTACTGACGCTATTTTGCATTTCATGCTTACCGCCGAACCTGGCAAGCCTTCAACGCCGGCGCACCGGGAACCGGCATATATGGCCAATATGCCTATGACGCTTAGCATGCATCCGACATTCACCATCATTTTAGGTGACCATTGATGATATCGCATCTTCAAGTCAACCGGCTAACGCCGGCGATCGGAGCGGAGATCCGCGGAATTGACCTATCCGAGCCTGCAAGCGACTCTGCAATGGACGCGATCTACGAGGCTCTGCTGGAGCATCAGGTGATTTTCTTTCGAGACCAGGACATCGGTCCTGGCGCCCATATGGCGTTTGCAAACAGTTTCGGCGAACCCGGGCCGCCGCATCCCTTGTATTCGAATGTGCCGGGACATCCGCAGATCATGGTGCTCGACTTCGACGGCGACAACCCGCAGGATACCAATGTCTGGCATACCGACTTGACGTTCAAAGGCAGCGGCGCGATTGCCAGCATTCTCTACAGCCGGATCATGCCGGCCGTCGGCGGCGACACCTTGTGGGCATCCTTGACAGGCGCCTACGAAGCGCTGCCGGACGGAATCAAGTCGGATATTGCGGATCTACGCGCAGTCAGCGACATGGGCGATTTTCGAAACAATTTCACGATCGGACAGCCGCTCGGCGATGCGGACAAGCTGAATCAGGGGCACGTATCGATGGGAAGCGCGATTCACCCGCTGGTCACACAGCATCCTGTTACCGGAAAGTCAATCCTGTATTGCAATCCCGCGTTCACGGTCCACATTGAAGGGATGACCGCTTCGGATTCAGCGAGACTGCTGTCATTCCTTTTCAGTCATGCAACCAAGCCTGAATTTCAGGTTCGGTTCAAATGGGACGAAAACGTCGTGGCTGTATGGGACAATCGCTGCACCATGCACTACGCGCTGTACGACTACGCCCCGCATCGCAGGGTCATGCATCGCGTGACTGTGATCAATGATGCAAGAGCAGATGCAAAGGCGCGCGAAGGCCGGATTTGACCTGCTTGCAGGCGATTCCGGTTTAGATTTCAGGCGGATTTCGGCAGCGTCACCGGCGTACAGCGGCACGTTGCACGGAGGCTGAAGCAAAAGGAATCGCCGATTTTTTAACGCCGTCAATGGCATCTTTGGGCCCGCGGCTGCCACATTGATGGAAAAATACCATGATTCGGTTTAAAATCCTACCTTTAGAATTTGAGGAATTGCGTTGTCCTCAATCTTCTGGCTTATGGAATCAGCCCGAACTTGATGGTCCGGCATCGCGTACAGCGCCGGCTTTCCCGGCTTAAGGGAATTTTGGCGCCGCATGCGCGGACGGAGCGAATTCGACATCGTTTCAATAACGAATCATTTTTTGCGGCTGCATGATGCAAATCATCGGCTGAGGCTTTCAGCAATTGCAAAGATCGGCAATAGGCAGACAATTGCAAAGTTTGCAAATGCGAACACCATGTACGCCTGAGAGAGGTGTTGTCGGTACATCGATTATCCAGTAATCGTAATTGCGCGAATCGTGCATGGTTGATTCAATCGTGCGATTGGGGTGTAGCCAAGCGGTAAGGCACCGGATTTTGATTCCGGCATACCCAGGTTCGAATCCTGGCACCCCAGCCATCGCGCCTTGCGTTGTTCGCCACTATGATTTGTTCTAATTCGACTAAGTTCATCCGAGGTACGTAGAGCACATGCCCATCGACAACATGATGGTCCTTACCGGCAATTCGAACCGGGAGCTGACGGAGAAAATCACTGAATATCTCGGTGTTCCGCTCGGCAATACGCAAGTGGGGCGATTCAGCGATGGCGAAATCTCTGTGGAAATCAGCGAAAACATCCGCAACAAGGATGTGTTCATCGTTCAGTCCACCTGCCATCCGACCAATGACAACCTGATGGAGCTGCTGGTCATCATCGACGCAGTCAAGCGCTCGTCCGCCGGGCGCATCACCTCGGTCATTCCGTACATGGGCTATGCGCGGCAGGACAGGCGCCCGCGCAATGCGCGTGTTCCGATCAGCGCAAAGCTCGTGGCATCGCTCATCGACCGCGCCGGAGCCGACCGGGTGCTGACAATGGATCTTCACGCGGATCAGATCCAGGGCTTTTTCGACATCCCGACCGACAACGTCTATGCGCGTCCTGTCATCATCGGCGATCTTTGGCGCAAGCGACCCGACAAGCTCACTGTTGTATCCCCGGATGTGGGGGCGGTAGTGCGCGCGCGCTCTATCGCGGAACAGCTTGAGGCCCACTTCGCAATTGTCGACAAGCGCCGCCCGCGGCCCAACGTCGCAGAAGTCATGAACGTCATTGGAAAGATCGAAGGACGATCGTGCGTATTCATCGATGACATTGTCGATACCGCCAACACCCTGTGCCAGGCGGCGTCGGCGCTGAAGTCACGCGGCGCCATCGAAGTCAAGGCGTACTGCACGCATCCGGTACTGTCGGGAAGCGCGGTGGACAATGTCGAAAGCTCAGAGCTTGACGAACTGGTGGTGTGCAATTCGATAAAACTTTCGGAAAATGCGCAGAAATGCACTAAAATTCGCCAACTTGATGTTTCTCATTTGATCGGAGAGGCCATGCGGCGCATCGCCGCCGGCGATTCGGTCAGTTCCATATTCGTAGACTGAACGCAATTCAATGCAATTGCACAGCCAATAACAGGGTAACAGATCATGGCATCCAACTTCACCGTCGCGCTGGAATCGCGCGATGCCTTCGGCACTAGCAACTCCCGTCGGCTGCGCCGCGGCGGAAAGGTTCCTGTCGTCGTATACGGCGCCAGCTCTGACAACGAGCACTATGCTGCCGATCACGACTCGCTGATTCACAATCTGGAAGTCGAAGCGTTCCACTCGGCGATTATCGATCTTGAGACGGGCGGGAAAAAGCGTCCGGCGATTTTGCGCGATGTGCAGATGCATCCGCACCGACAGCAGATTCTGCATATCGATTTTCAGAGCATCAAGGCGACCGAGCAGATCACCATGCGGGTCCCGCTGCATTTCAACGGCGACGATCAGGCTCCGGGCGTCAAGACTGATGGCGGAATATTTTCAAGGCTGATTCTCGACGTTGAGATTCAGTGCCTTCCGAAAAATCTTCCCGAATACATCGAAATCGATGTTTCGAGTCTTGAATTGCACCAGTCGGTGCACATGTCGGACATTGTGCTTCCCGAAGGGGTGGAATATCCGGCGTCGGCCCATGATCAGGACGATTATGCGATCGCATCCGTGGCTCCGGCCCGGGTCGCAGAGGCTGCCGATGAAGAGGGCGAAGAGGGCGAAGAACTCGTCATTGACGGCGACGAAGAGGAAGCCGATCAGGACGCATAGCGCGCAGAGCATTCACCTCGCCGGGAGGCGAAGTCGGAGTTGCCTGACCTATGCCGTCACGCCCGGCGCCAGTAATCAATGAGCAAGGTTCAGGCAATTTTCGGACTTGGCAATCCGGGTGCGCAGTACCGCGGCACGCGGCACAATGTCGGTTTTCAATTTGTTGACGCGGTCGCGGGCGAATATCAGGCGGATTTGAAGTTCCGTGTCCGCTTCACGGCCGACACGGGCCAGGCGTCAGTCGCGGGCACTCGCATCTGGCTGGTCAAGCCGAAGTCCTACATGAATCGCAGCGGCTCTGCGCTGCGGGCCTTCAACAGCTACTACGACATTGCGCTGCCCGATACGGTTGTGGTCCACGATGACCTTGATCTGCCGGCAGGGACCGTACGGCTCAAGCGCGACGGCGGTCACGGAGGCCATAACGGGCTTAGGGACATCATTTCGCTTGCAGGTGCGCGCGACTTCATTCGGATTCGAATCGGCATCGGCCGGCCGCCCCCCGGCCAGCCGACCACGCCCTACGTGCTCGGGGTGCCGCGAAAGCAAGACCAATCCCTGATTGACGATGCCGTCAGGGATGCCGTCGACGCCCTGCCGGACATTCTGAGCGGACGAATCGAGCACGCGATGAATGTGCTGCACAGCAGGCAACCGGCGCAATCGCCTGCAACCTGACGGGACAGCGCGACGCCATGGGATTTCGATGCGGTATCGTCGGCGCACCCAATGTCGGCAAGTCTACGCTTTTCAATGCGCTGACCGATTCCCAGGTTCCAGCCGAAGACTATCCTTTTTGCACCATTGACGCCAATGTCGGTGTGGTCGCTGTACCCGACCCGCGGCTGGACGTCATAGGAAAAATTGTCGGCGTCTCAAGCAAAATTGCGGCCACACTTGAGTTTGTCGACATCGCAGGACTCGTCGAGGGCGCGTCGCAGGGCGAGGGACTGGGTAATCGATTTCTCGGCCATATCCGCGAAATGGATGTCATCGCGCATGTGGTCGCATCGTTTCGGTCGGACTCCGGCGCAGCCAGGGCTGCGGTGGCCGAACAGATCGATATGATCAGGACCGAGCTGCTGCTCGCTGATATGAACACGATTCGAAATGCGTTCGACAAGACGCTGAAGCTCACCCTTACGGGAAACAAGGAGCAAAAGCGCATTCTTGAGGCCATCAGGCGTGCCGGCCAGGCTGTTGAACGGGGCATCGGCGTTCGTGACGCAGAGTTGACAGAGCAGAACCGCGATGACTTGCGGGATCTATTTCTGCTGACTGCAAAGCCCGCGTTCTACGTCGTCAATGTGTCAGAGGACCAGCTGAACGAGAACGCCGAGGATATCTGCGCCGATGCAGACGGCCCGGCGGTTTCGGCTTGCGCAAAAGTGGAGGCCGAATTGGCGCAGCTCGACGAGCAGGACAGGAGCAGTTTTCGCGAATCGCTCGGTGTCGGCAGTTCGGCTCTCGACACCTTGATACGCACAGGGTATTCGCTGCTGGGGCTTAGGACGTTTTTCACTTTTAATGAAACCGAAGTGCGGGCATGGACGGTGACTGAGGGCACGAGCGCGCAGCGCGCGGCGGGCTCGATTCATACCGACATGGAAAAAGGTTTTATCCGGGCGGAGGTGATGAAGTACGAACACCTTGCACAAATCGGCAATGAGCAGAAGGTTCGCAATCTTGGCAAGGTCCGGTACGAAGGCAAGTCCTACGAAGTTCAGGAGGGCGACATTCTGCGCGTTCGCTTCAATTGATATCGACCTGTCATGTCACGTCATCAATGCAGTAGAATGACAGGCTACTGTCCTTGAGTATCTTGAGGGACGCATCATGGCCAAGCACACTGACGAACCATTTGTCCAAACAAAGCCTGGAGCGACGTATCAGGATGTAATTGATGCCCCGCCGCACAAGGTTGCCGAGATCATCGATGGAACGCTGTACCTCAACCCGAGACCCGCGCCAGCGCACGCCGTAGCAAAATCAGGCATTGGCGCTGTTCTTGGAATGCCATTTGGTCACGGACGCGGAGGTCCAGGCGGCTGGCGAATCATCAATGAACCGGAGTTGCATCTAGGCAAGGATGTCCTGGTGCCCGACGTAGCCGGCTGGCGAAGGGCGCGCATGCCGAAAATTCCTGTAACCGCGTACTTCGCCTTGGCTCCCGACTGGGTGTGCGAAGTGCTTTCGCCTTCCACACACAGGGTCGACCGGGGACGCAAGAGCGCAATATATGCGCGCGAGAAGATTCCGTACATGTGGCTGGTCGATCTTGGAAAGCGCACTCTTGAAGCATACGAACTTGAAAGCGGACGGTGGGCATTGATCGACTCTCTTTGCGACGATGCAATCGTCGCGCTCCCGCCTTTCGATGCAGTCAGTTTCCCTCTCTCTGATTTGTGGGATGACGGTGATCCGGAGACTACGCAGTTGCGTCACCGGGCGGTTCCGGCACGGACTCCTCCGTAAATGCGATCATTGCTCGAAGATTGTCGAGCCAAGTCTTGCTCTGCCGCTGTGCCAATGCGGTGCAGGCGCAGTATGGCGACCTTCGCCTCAGACGTGTACCAACAACTCAATTGACTTGTTGCTACACGAAATTTAATCGGGTAAACTTGCAGAAGACAATTATCGATAACGTGTTCCAGAATTGACCCTATGCCTAAGCAAGCCGCCGCGCCATCTGTCCAAACAAAGCCTGGAGCGACGTATCAGGATGTTCTTGATGCCCCGCCGCACAAAGTTGCCGAGATCATCGACGAAACGCTGCACCTCAACCCGAGACCAGCGCCAGCGCACGCCGATGCGAATTCAGGCATAGTCACTAATCTTAGGGCGCCCTTTGGCCACGGACGCGGAGGTCCAGGCGGCTGGCTAATTGTCGATGAACCGGAGTTGCATCTAGGTAAAGACGTCCTAGTGCCCGATGTAGCGGGATGGCGAAGGGCGCGCATGACGACACTTCCTGACACTGCATACTTCGCCTTGGCTCCCGACTGGGTGTGCGAAGTGCTTTCGCCTTCCACATACAAGATCGACCGAGGGCGCAAGAGCGCAATATATGCGCGCGAGAAGATTCCGTACATGTGGCTGGTCGATCCAGGAAAGCGCACTCTTGAAGCATACGAACTTGAAAGCGGACGGTGGGCATTGATCGACTCGCTTTGCGACGATGCAATCGTGACGCTTCCGCCTTTTGACGCGGTCAGTTTCCCTCTTTCTGACTTGTGGTACGAAAGCTATTCGGAGGAACCACATCTGCGTCACCGGGCAGTTCCGGCAGAGGCTCCCCTATAAAGCCTGATCACTGCTTTAAGACCTCCCGTGCTCGCTGTGCCAATGCGGGTAAGCCGGCGACTACGCTTTCTTTAAGTTCGAGCTGATCTACATTCGCGCCTCGGACATCCGCGGCGACTTCAATGTTCATGAACCATGAGGCCGGTCCGTTTCCGAATCGGATATCGACGTTGCGCAATTTGAACTACCGCAACAAAAGCACTGTGCAACCGGGAGTTCAAACTACAATGAGCAGTAGCATCGCAATGGATTTTACGTGGATGCCGAAGCGTGTGTCGACGAGGTGTTGCACGTCCATGCGATTCGTATTCACCAATCGGTAAATTTATCGCAATCCGTCCGGTTTCGCACGGCAGCAACGTCTTGCACCGCCCAAGGGGGCTGCGATGATGTATTTCGCAAGCAAGGGTAGGAGACAGTGGTTCAGCAATTTGACTATATTGTCATCGGCGCCGGCAGCGGCGGCATCGCATCTGCACGGCGAGCAGCAGAGTACGGCGCAAAGTGCGCTGTGATAGAACACGCCAGGCTCGGGGGAACATGCGTCAATGTCGGATGCGTGCCCAAGAAGGTGATGTGGACAGCATCGCGCATCGGAGAGATGCTTGAGGATGCCCCGGACTACGGATTCTCAATTGAAAGAAACGGATTCGACTGGGCGACGATCAAGAATTCGCGCGATGCCTACATTCGCAGGTTGAACGGCATCTATGCGAAAAATCTGGACAACTCCAATGTGGCGCGCATTTCCGGTGCCGGGCGATTCATCAGTCCGAATACGGTCGAAGTGGCAGGCGAGGCGTACTCGGCGCCGCACATCCTAATTGCCACGGGCGGGCGACCGGCAGTTCCCGGCATTGCCGGGATCGAGCATGCAATCACAAGCGACGGTTTCTTCGAAATGGACCGGCTGCCTGAAAAAGCGGTGATCTCCGGTGCGGGCTACATCGCAACCGAATTTGCCGGCATGCTGCACGGACTGGGGAGCCACGTCACCATGGTCTTGCGCAAGGATATTCTGCTGAGAGGATTCGATACCACCGTCGCCGGGACGGTGATGGAAGAGATGAAGCGAAGCGGGATCGAATTTGTACTGAATACCGGGATTGAGCGAATCGAAAAGGTCAATGGAAAACTGACTGTGCAACTGAACAGCGGTTCATCAATTTCAGATGTAGATGAGATGATTGTCGCGATCGGACGCTCGCCGAATTCCGGCGACATCGGCCTTGAAGCGACGGGCCTTAAGGCGGATGAACGCGGCTTCATTCGTACGGACGAGTTCCAGAACACCCCGGTCGAGGGCATCTATGCGGTAGGCGACGTCACAGGAAGAGCGGCATTGACTCCGGTTGCGATAGCGGCGGGGCGAAGGCTGTCCGACCGGGTGTTTGGCGGACAAAGCGATGCGCGGCTTGAGTATGAGAATATTCCTTCGGTGATATTCAGCCATCCTCCGATCGGCACAGTCGGGCTGAGCGAGGAGGCTGCGCGGGAAAAATACGGCGACGACATCAAGGTCTACGAAAGCAGTTTCAAGAACATGTACTACGCTGTCACGACGCGGTCATCTCCGACGACTGTCAAGCTGATTACCGCCGGCAGCGACGAAAGAATTGTCGGGTGCCATATCGTCGGCGACAGCGCCGATGAAATCATCCAGGGATTTTCTGTTGCGGTAAAGATGAGGGCGCGCAAGCGCGACTTTGACAATACGGTCGCGATTCATCCGACCGTGTCTGAAGAGCTTGTGACGCTGCGTTGAGGAATTTGCGCTCAAAAGATTCGCAGTTCGGCCGAAACTGCGAATCACCGGCCTAATGCGACGACTTTCGAAGGACGTCGATCACTTGAGCAGTTTCAGGACGCACGCCATGCCAAATCTTGAACGATTCTGCGGCCTGTTCGACCAGCATCCCTAGCCCGTCCACCGCTTGGCGCACCCCGCAACTTTGCGCCCAGGTCTGAAAAGGCGTCGGCTTGGCGCCGTATGCCATGTCGTAGGCCAGTCTTGCCTGATCGAATACGGATTCGGAAATTGCTGGAAGTTCGCCGGACAGGCTGGCGGCTGATGCGTTGATCACAATGTTAAATGTGCTGCGTTCGACTTCGTCGAGACCGCAGCCTTCAATGCTGCCATTGCTGCTGAACCGCCGGGCGAGACTGACGGCCTTGTCCTTGGTGCGGTTTGCTACGACGACACGCTTCGGCTGTCTGGCAAGAATCGGGCCGAGTACACCCTGGGTAGCGCCGCCGGCGCCGATCACCAAGACAATCGCCTTAGCTATGGGAACCTGCAGGTTGGATTCGATGTCTGAGACGAGTCCTGGTCCGTCGGTATTGTCACCCGAAATCTCCTTGCCGAGAACAAGCGTGTTCACCGCGCCAGCCAGTGCGGCGCGCTCGCTGAGATTGTCTGACACCTTAAAAGCATTCACTTTGAACGGCACAGTGACATTCAAACCTTGTCCGCCGCTCGCCTTGAAACCGCTAACCGCTTGCTCGAATCCTCCTAGGTCGACGTGAATTGCGCGATATTCAAGCTCGATATCAAACTGCTGGGCAAATAGTGAATGCACTTGCGGCGATTTGCTGTGGGCAATGGGATTGCCCATGACCGCAAAAAGCTTGCGCCTGGGCCCGAAGTCGAAAATATCTGTCATATCAAGGTGCCGAATTGCGGCGGCCGGAATTGTTGAAAATTATCGAAATGCATCTTGTGAATCAGACCGAACCTCAATTACGCTACGGCAAGAATTGCTCAACACGAGCTCGAGCAAAGAAAAATTAACCGAACTCGATAGGTCAATCAGTTTAGCAGGAAACGAAGGCCGCAAGCGTGTGCTTGATGCCAAGAAAGTTGCTGTCGCTGACATCGCGACTAGTGCAAACCGGAATCAGGCACATCCATATTGCAGTATGGAATAGTAAGATTCGAACAACTTTGATCACGGAATGGCTTCGAGTACATCGACCGGCGGAGCATCTAAACGTTTCCCGCAATTTCACGGATCGTACGTCGACACTGGGTCTTGACAATGCGCTCAACCCGTTGAAGTACCGCATATTCTCCGTAGAGTTGCTTAAACTCCTCGGTCGTCCGCCCAAGTTGCTCCCTGAGTCTGACTGCAATCTCACGAACCTGGTTTCGAACATACTTCGTCCGAAGACCGCACTGCTGCGCAAGCGCGTCCCAGTGTTCGCGGGTCAGATTGCCAGGATCTCTTTGATTACCTATGGCGAATGCCAGATGGTAATCGATGCTCTCAATAGCGCGCGTGCAAACAATGTCATAGAACGGCGCCAGTCGAATCTGTCCGTCAAGCCGATACAGCAAAGACAGGTTCTTGGCATGCCCGTCCGAATTGCCGGCAAGTACATTGAATATCTGCCAGCGCAGCAAATGCAGAAGATCATTACCCGGGTCGCTGGAAACATCCCGGATTAGGTTGCAGCAGTCCTCAAACGACGGTCCACCGTATTCCTGATACTTGCTTTCGTGACCGTAGCCAAGTGCTTGGCAAAAGTCCTCCTGATGCAGCCTGACGATATTTCCGCCATCAACCCTGAGGCGGTCATAGCGTTCGATCTGCACATAGTGCCTATCCGCCATTGTTCGCAACCGGATATCGACAACGGGCAAACCGATCGCTTTCGCCAAAGCGGTAGCAAACGTCTCGTAGAGCAGCACATTGCGATAACCGGTCGACTCGAACTTGAGGATATGACTTGAAGGAGCGCCGTTGATCGGCAACAGGAATTCACCGTCCCTGAGTGGAACGACGGGACACTTGTACTGGGTACCGGCAAGCGAAAGCCGCGGACGAGCAAATCGAGACAAACCGTGCAGCGAGCCTTCTCGACGGGTCAAATCACCAAGCTGTGCATCCGATATCTTGAGATATTCGGGCTTCGCCGAAAAGTCCGGGTTCGACTGCATTATGGAAAGCGCACCTGCGCATTCGCCTCCGATGGCTCTGAGAAGATTGAAGTCGGTGTCAGCAATTTTCAGATCGCGAACGATTCGTTCTCGGAGTCGGCCTTCGGGAAGAAGATTGGCAAAATAGCGATGAGCCAAGCCCGCGTCGGGGGCAAATTCCTCAATTTGCAACGGCAGTGTCCGGGAAATTGGGTATCCGCTAGTCAGCCATTGCTGTTCGTAGCGAAATCCGATCTGGTTCTGGATGTTCCGTCTCAGATGCCCGACCAGTCTTTGTTCACACCCGACACTAAGACAGTCCGCGTCAAGCATTGTCGTGCAGGTCTTGCCTAGGCGGCGATTGCGATGCCATCAATTTTCGGGGCTGAATGACGACTTCGAGGCCCAATGTCTGCAGCGCCTTGAGAACCTTGCCCACTTCGGCGGTTTCCTTTCCCCGTTCGAATTCCGACAGAAAACGAGCACTCAGATTGCCCAATCCTGAAATCGCATCCAGCGTCAATTTGCGCTGTTTGCGGTGCGCGCGCGCCAGTTCGCCGAGTTCCTTGGTAGAACGAATTTCACCATATTGGATTTGATCTTTACTCATGGGTGTCATATTAGTGAGCGTACGGTAATACTATCCACAAATCTAGGGCTAATGTTATATTTTTATTTAGTACGGGATATTTTACTAGATTTTAGCGTTTCAGTTACGTATTATGCACCGTACGGGATTTTTGACTGATTCGGATGTGCAATCAGTCCCAAAACGAAGGTATTTGGAAATGTGACTGCTTCGGATCACCAGTGAGTGTGAAACCGAGTTCGAATTTTTCCTGGTCCTGACTGCCTCAGGCGAGACTCCGTAGACATTATGGCAACGTGACTCTGGAATCGGCGAATGATGTAAAGCTTCTGAAACGGTTACGCAGTCGTGCCCCGCAACCAGCTATCGGCACCGCTTGATTGACCGTGATTACGCATCCAGGACGAAAAACTTCGCTTCCGGAACCGCAAGTCGTAGCGAATGCGGTTAAAATCTTGCCTGCATAGGACAATCCGGCGCTGTTTCAGCCGCCCGCTCCTGTGAAATCGATGGAATTGTCCGCGCCAAAAACCATGTTGCGCCTAACGCACCAAACAAGAATTTGCCGTGTGAGATATCCGGGCTAGGTGAGAGGACAATGCAGGACATCGAGATTTGCGGGCTATCGCATGGAAATGGGCACCGGCAGAGGTTTTGGACCCGGTGCTTCCGGGTGGACAGGCCTGCACCATGTCGGTAGCCGATCGGGCGAGAATGTGCGATACTGACCGAAACAGAAATGAGGGATCGACCAGACATGTACCACTGGTATTCGAATTGTTGCCGTGACGCGGGATGGTGGTTTGCTGTCCTCAGCATTCCCATTTCGTTTGTTCTGTCCGGATGCCTCGCTGACGACGCCTACCTCGCACGCGGCGCGTCGTCCGTCGTCATGCCGACTGCGACGCCGCCGAGCGAGGTCGCGGCTTCGGCGCGGACGCCAACTTCCACTGCCCGATCCTCCCCGAAGTCCGAGACCGGATCGATTCAGAAGATCGCCGGCAAGGCTCCCGACAGAAAATTCTTCGTCGCCATTGGAAAAGTCGTATTGGAGAACCATGTGGGAGACGATTTCCTTTCCGACCCCGACATTTTCGTCCAGGTGCAGCGGCGGGACCCGGATATTCTGCATTCGATCCGCCTTGCGGAAGCACGACTGTCGGCACTTGGAAAGCAGGGACGCGCGACCCAAGAGGAGCTGAGGCCGCTTGTGGTGAAGAAACAAAACAGCGAGATAACTCCGGGAGAACCGCTTTCCCAAACCCAGGTTCGACGACTGGCCGACTTATCCCGCGATCTGAGCAACATGTGCGACGATGCGACGATGCGGCGTGCGTGCAAGGATTGCGGTCGCTACGACGAACGGCCGAAATGCCAGATATGCCGGGATTGCGACGAATTGAGTTTCCTGCTGGAGTTGAAGTCCGCAAGCATGCTTGTACCAGGTCCTCCGCTCAGCCCCGCGGAAGAGGAGAGGTTGCGCGAGTTGAAAGAAGCGAGTGCGCGCATTTCTAGGGACAAGCAAGCAACGACACGGGATGTCCAACGCCTGCGGGATGAGATCACTGGCAAGACGCACACTGTCACGACTCCGGGGTTTACACTGGATTTCGGCTTCCGGGCCATTCAGGAAGTATTTCCCAAGGATGAGTTATGGATATCCGTGTATGACGATGACCTCGGTGAAGACGACCTGTACGGATCGACGGTACTGAGTATAGGCGGCGAAATGCTGCACGGTGGCGATGTGACGGTGGCGATGCCGAATGTCCGGTCTGTCGTCTTGCGGATTGTTTCCCGTTGAGTACCCGATTTCGTACTCGTCGCATTCGTCGGTTGCACGCATGGGCCACACTGTCTGTACGGAGACGTTGGTTGAAGCCGAAGAGGAACAAGACGTACGCACCTGATTCACGTTGCAAACAAGCCCTCGGACGATTTGCAATTTTTGCGTCGGAGTTCGCCGATCATCCGAAGTCCAGCACGATAAGGAGTTCCGCTGGGTTCTTCTCTTTGTTTCTCTCTATTCTTGCCTTCGGAGTGTGCGATGTTCGCGCTCAGGAACGACATGTCATTATCCACCATGATACTGCCTTGCGATCTTGTCCAGATCCGGAGTGCAAGGTCGTGGCGCAGCTTCCGATACTCAGTCCGGTATACGCAGGGAGTCGAGAAAAGACGTCTAAACCAGAGTATGGGGAAGGGCTTTGGACCCATGTGGATACGACGCAGAGGAGTCGTGCGTCAGGCTGGGTCCTTGATGACCGTATAGGTTTTCCGGATAGATTTCATCCGGTTCGAAACTGGAGAATCAAGCAGTTTTCGTACTGTCTGGGCGACTACTGTCCTGAATTCAGGTTTACGGCATCGGGTGACTTTACAGCAAGGTACCGTCCCTGTTTCGACGGGCTCTGCCCGGACCCGCCCATCAAGGCGCAGTGTTACTCGGCGATGGAAAGAAGGGAGATAATCGACGGCTCGGTCTATTGTGTTTCAAGCGGCAGTCTGTACCGCGCTGGAGAGGCAATTCGCCTGGGCGGCGTCGATTCGCATGAGTTCATGTACTTCAATGACCGAAACGAACTTTGTGTCGATGCGTATACGTGTCAGGCGTATCAAGAGAAGAAACCATGACATCGTTCACGGGACGGCAACCAAGCGAGACCGGTCTCGTTTTCCGATGAACGGGTGCGTTGAGGTTGATCGGCTGATTGCTCTTCGAATTGTCCCAGAGGCGGAAGAACGACAATTCCGTTGGGTTCGGAATATCCGAGACCGAAGAAGTGGCCGATAGATTCACCCAGCCAAGGGCAACGAGTCCGGGACGGCAATAACCTACCGGACCAACTCGCTAATGCGGTCGGCAACGCAGGGCGGTGTCTCGATCTTTTTGCAAGTCGCGCTCCACCGCCTCGTCGCCGTAGGACGGCACGATGAAGCGCTCGACCACGCTAAGGTACATCTTCCGCGTGCTCTCCTTGCAGCGCACGTCAACATGCTCTTCCAGATAGCGCGCAGCCAACTCGGCTGCCTTCTTGCGCGCCCGGTCCGAAAAAGTTGTCAAGATACCCTTCATTCAAGTTTGGCGCACCTCGAAGTTGGGATAGTCCAGATCGTATTCAGTTTTTAACCCAACCTGCTTGCTCGCCAGTGACCGTCAGATAGCCGGTCTGGAACATCGGCGCCGCTGTCATCGACATCGAACTTGGATTCCAAACCCCCTGGCTCGCTGTAGCCGGTGTCAAAACTCAGACGCACAACCGGATATGTGGTCGACCAGTCTCAGCAGCCGTGAATATGAAGTCCCAGAAACAACGGTTCGTTGCCTTGGAACAGCTCCGACATCGTATCCAGCAGCAGGCTCTTGCCGAATCTCCGCGGACGCGATAGAAAGTAATAACCGGCCTGTTTTAGCAACCGTTCAATGTAAGCGGTCTTGTCGACGTAGTAATGCCCGTGAGTGCGGATTGCTTGAAAATCCGCAATTCCGATCGGAAGCTTGAGGCGATTCATGACCGAACTCCAAAACGTGTTGTAGACTGAATTGTACTGCAGCGACAGCAAGTCTAATTCTTGATGCGCAGAATTGGTTCTGCCGGAACCTCGGTGCGGATTTGCTGGACTGGCAAGATCGATTGCAGCTACCTCGAATCAACAATAGGGATGGGAGGTTTTTGTAGCCGATAGTCCAAAACACTTCTTGCCGTTGCCTGCAGCGGTATCCGCGTTGTGCGTGCGGTCGTGAGGATTTGCAGGCTGGTGTACGGGGCAAAGGGCGTCCGATGTCTTATGTTACCGCCGACCGAACCGGCATCAACAGCACAAATCTTCATGTTGAATTTCTCTGCAGGCTCGCAGACCGGCAAGTTGGAAAAACTGTTCGCCGCGTTCAACCAGTTTGCAACTTGCAATGGTTTTACGTTTCGCACCTATTCCTTATAGTTTCTAATTACTCCGACAATGTGGCCAGCGGCATCATTGGCCAGCCTGCTCGCGTTGCTCCCTATTCTGAATGAGATGCTAGCTGAGGCGCCAGTTCCGCTGGGTGGAGGCAGATTAGTGTCCGGTCGATAATCAGTCAACTTCCCGTCGTCTGAGAACAACTCCTCACCAGATGACGCATCCACAAGCTTAAAACTGAAATCAATTTTTGGATTTTGAAAGAGCAGCTTTTCAAGTGCGCTCGGATTAGAAAAATCCAACACTGTTACCATTAACTTGACTGGTCTCTCACCTTTCATTATTTTCGGCATCCGTCTTGAAATCATATCTGCAAAATGTTCTTCGAATTCTCTCGCGAATTCATCATTTTTAGCAGATTTTTCATCATTGACATTCTGCCAATGCAACTCATACCCGGCATATTGGAATTGCTCATTTGTACCGCGGAATGGACTGGTATCGTGAAGATGTTCCAACTTAGTTGTAACGGCTTTGCATGAAACCAGAGCCAAGACAGCCATCGCTAACAAGGCGACCTGACGATACTTTAAAAAACTGAACTTCAACTTTCGTTTCTCCGCCAATTCGTTCCAAATCCAACCAGTACGATTGAATTTCTCAAAAAACCGCCTTCAGAAATCAAGGCGGATGGTCGTTCGACTTATCGTGCTATTGAATATGGGCAGGTTGGA
The DNA here is from genome assembly GCA_965214615.1 of Arenicellales bacterium. GTDB lineage: Bacteria > Pseudomonadota > Gammaproteobacteria > Arenicellales > JAJDZL01 > CBDAUN01. The sequence continues at coordinate 272,463 of OZ243952.1, read as the reverse complement.
ATCCTCGTCGAAACCAAGGTCACATCATATCTATACCATAGAAACAACATTATAGACTGACTGCTGATTCAGACCAGCAATTCTAATTTTATCTGATTCGCTTGGTCGACGACCCTTTTTCCATGTAGTTTAAGTCATTGCTAAAAAAAGAGTTTATACGCTAAGCATCAGCCTAATCAGGACTCCAAATGGTAAGCATTTCCTCAAGCCGTGACGCGCCCGCTATGCGAGCGAGATGAATCGTCTTGCGATTATGCCCGATTGAGCAATCGGGAGTTGCGTTGCGACGCAGTTCGAAGGAGTCGGATATTACGCAGACAGGGTGGTGCACGGAGAGTTGAGCACTTTTTTCCAGTCACGGCAGACCGGCTTGAGCCAGATATCCTTGACCGGAAGTGTCGGAGTCGCCGATCGCGCGCACTTTCCCAGTCCCTTGGTTCGGCCGATTATCGTCCAGTTTGCCGCCTGATAGCAGGTTCCGGTAAATCTTGGGATTTCACAGAACGTCTCAAGCAGGACCGGGCGGATCGCGTAGCGCTCGTGCCAGTCGTCGGGCAGGCGCTTTTCGCAGCGCGCAAGCACGTGCGAGGCAAGATTGGGGATGCGGATCCAAGGCAGGATCAGGAACCTGGCATTATTGATCACAAGTGCCAGGTTCTGTTCTCACAGTTTCGGGCTCCAGCCGATGAATCTGTCACACGGCTCGGTCTTCCAGGCAGCGGCACCGAAGCCAAGAATCGCGAGCGGCTCGCCACACGACGAATACACCAGGTAGCGCATCTGCGCGCCGGGCAGCGGCGTGTAACCAAGGTAGTGGTAGCGCTCGATAAACGAGTTCCAGATTTGCGAATGAGGACCTTTTCGGACGATCTCGAAATGCACCGGGCGCACCGCATCAAGGCTTTGCGGTATCGTAATCAGCGGCGTTGGCGGATCGGTCTGGGGCAGCCTTGTCAGATCAGCGCGCGCCGGCGGTGCACGGTTTGTCGGCGGCAGTTCGATGAGTCCTTGCCGATGCATGCGCAGCAACGCAACCCGCGCACTCATGTCCTTGAGCCCGCCGTCGGGCTTTGTCCAGTTCAAATGCTCGCATACGGGCCGGGATATCGCCAGCCGGTTCCAGCCCGGCTCGCGCCTTGCGGAAATCTTTCGAATCCGCTGTATCTCCTCGGCGCTGAAATCGCGCCTGCAATACCGCGCAACTTCGCTCATGGCGCCTACGGGCGGACGTTCGTGCCGCTGAACTGTTCAAGACGCTGCGCGTCCATCTGCCACCGCAGCCATGCGCCGACGTCTTGCGGCGCCGTCCCGCCGTTTGCCGCGCAATGGTCCAGGTAGTCAAGCAGCCAGGCATATTCGCCGATGCCGTTGACCCGAAGCATAGCGAATATCGAAAACATCATCTCGGCCAGCCGCGCTCCGCTCTCGCCCTTCGAACCCATCGTCAGCACCCGGTAAATCGCCACTGCGCGCAGCGTAAGCTCCCCTTGTTTGTCGCTCCACAGTTTCTTCGGTATCGGATTGCCGGTGAAAGTTCAATCCGAGTGCGAATATCCGCCTAATTCCAACTGTTCTCAGGTGACGCTCCGCATAGAAATCGCTACGCGATTCACCGCCACCTTGCGAATGCAAGTACAACTTCTGGAATTCTGAAACGGTTACGCAGACATCGGTCCAAAGAGTCGGGTCAGTTCGGCTACGACGCATTTCGGTTCCTGAATATCAACCGTTGCGATATCAACTGCGAAGCTTGGCGTCCCTGCCGATTTCCATTGGTCACTGATGCCTTTTCGCGACTCGCCATAGTCCGTATGCCATGGATACAGCAAGATTACCCGCGATGCATCGTAGGCGCGGCCGTATGCCAGAATCTGATATATGTCCGCCTGTTGCACCTTCCGCTTGCTGTCCGTCCGGTCGAGCCACTTCCACTTTGTGTCTAGCACGATTTGCTCTTTGCTCTTGTTCGATTCAATTACGACATCTGGACGCAGACTAAACAAACCACTGTGACGGACGTTTTCGATTGCGTGGTACTTGCTATGTTGAAGATAAACGTTGAATCCCCGTGGTTGAAGGGCTCGCTTCAGGCTTTTTCCGACAAAGTTTTCGAACAATTCATTCATCGTGAACAGTAGCGCAATCCCGACTCCTGTACCGCTCGTCGTCGATTGATAGCGGCGGGAAAGAAAGAAACGAGCGATTCTGTACAAATCGTGAAATTCACTGTTGATGCGATCCAGCAATACGTTTTCCTGAAGCGGATCGCGAGAATCGCTGACGGAATCGTATCGTTCCAATACCGCAGTCAATCGTCTGCGATTGTCGGCAGTCTTTGTCAGTATCAAGAGCAGTTGTACGGTCGCTTTCATCACGCGATTAAGCGGCGTGTTCTCTGTCAATTCGTCCCACATGCAAGCAAGCCGGTCCGCGCGCCCGGCGTATCGGCTAAATTGCCTGACAACATTCAATCTTCCACGAATTCGAGAGAGATCATCTTGCATGAATTCGTATCTTCGCGGCATCCCTTTTCGAATTGCACTGTCCAGCCGACTGGAAAACACCTTGATCAAAAATTCCAGCAAATCGTACGGCTGCGATTGAAGCGAGGCATAGTCGTGTTCGGAAACCGGAAGATCGTGCGCGACCGCGAGCATCTGAATCAGCGCCATGCGCGCCTTTGCGTGATCTCCGTCGATCTTTGGCAGAACTTCTATGGTTTTATTCGGAATAGATAGGATTCCGACGACAGACCCCAGCTTCAGAGACTTACGGGCAACGTAGAAGATTTCATTCTGATGTATGCGCAGTCTGCGCGCGGCGATTTCAGCTTGACGCTGTAATTGTCCGACTTGTGATTCTTTCAATTCATGAATTGAAATTTCACCATACTCCTTGCGGGTAATCAGCATGCGACGATTTCGAGGAGTTGTTTATGTGGAATCGGATGCATTTCCAGCAATCAGATTGTCGTAAGCGCTTTCTCCGAATGTATCCTGAATCGTCCATCGATAGCGTTCGTCATAGGCGGCATCAATTCCCGGCGGAGGTGACAGTTTGTCACGCTTCACAAAATCGTCGCTTCCTCCCAAAACTGCTTGCACATTGTGCCAATCGTCATGAAAATACTCTGCAATGAGCGGAATCATTTTCTTTCGCATAATTTGGTCGAGGTGCATTCTGTCTTTCGCTTTCATGAGCCAGGCATGTCCGATCAGATGATCCCGGTCTTTCAGATATTCGATGCGACTGTTTATCGTCTGCAGCACTGTTGGAAGATCAACGTTCGTAGCGTTCTTGGCATCCTCCAGTAACTTCGGGTCAGGCACGATCTCTTCAAAGTCAAAACGCCTTCGAAGAGCCGTGTCAAGCAACGCGATTGAACGGTCCGCGGTGTTCATAGTGCCTAGGATGTATAGGTTCTTCGGCAACGATAATTCATCTTTGGAATATGGCAACTGAACGGTTACTTGATTGCCCTCGCCCTTGCGCTTGTCTTCCTCCAGAAGAGTAATCAACTCGCCAAAGACCTTCGAAACATTGGCGCGATTAATTTCGTCAATGATCAGAATGTGACAACGTCGATCCGGATCAATTGCCGCGCGTTTCGCAATCAATTTCAGAATTCCGTCAACAGGTTCAAGGGTGAACCTGCCCGCACTATCGGACTTCGGGCGAAGCCCTTCGACAAACTCCTCGTAGCTGTACGACTGATGGAACGTAACGAATTGAATGCAATTTTCTACACAGAGCGCATCGAATTTTTTGCGCGTCTCCAATTCAGATCTCTCCTCCACGCCGCAACAGATATCCACACATCGTCTCGTGGTAGCAAACGTCTTTCCCGTTCCGGTGGGTCCGTAGAGTATCGTGTTCAAACCGAAATGACTCATCTGAACCGGATTTTCGCCATTGCCGTCTTTGACTGGCTGTGGAAGCGGTTCACCAACTACATACTTCTTTTCGATCAATTTGACCGTGTCTCTGTAATGCTCGTCGTGTGCAAATGAGGAATAGATAGCCGAGTCTGGAGTTATTTCGCTTAAGCTCTGCCCACTCTCCAAGCCTGAATCATTCTCAAGTCCCGCAAAAGTAGACGATGCCTTGTTGATCCAGTTCACTTCTATCACAGCCTGCTCGCTATAGCCGCCTGCCTTCCTGTACTCGTTGACAAGAACCACCCCGATACCCCTGCCGGCACTGCTCCCATATCTTGTAAAAATCACATCGCCCCGCTTCAGCTTTTGCAATTCCTTGGAGTCTTCATTTACAAAAACGCAAGAGTAATTGGAGAATTCGTCCCAGCAGTCCCTGCCTCGCGCACTATCTTGGCCAACCTGAAAAACATCGCTACGCAACTGATAGAAACGCGTCTTCGGGCTGACAATATCATATCGATTATGCAAATAGAGGTATTGGCTGATTTCATGAGGCATACAGCCCGGGAATAACTGTAGAACTCTATCAGACAATTCTTTGAACTTGTCGTATCCGACTCTTTTGATCTGGGTCTCAACATTCGCTTCAGTGACGAAAAACGCCTTGCCAACATGCTTATCAATCGGGATGAATTCAAAGGGGTTGATGAGAAACAGTGTTTGAGTAAGTTTTGACACTCCAACATTGTGTATCGAGAGAACATTCCGAAAATCTTCCGGCGTTAGATTCGGATTATCAGCAACCGCTTGTTCAAAGAGGCGCCACAGCAAATCACGTTTGAAGCTCTTACGATCATGGAATAGTACTTTCAGTGCCATTGGTGTCGGCATATACCTTGGTGATTGCAGCCAGTCATGCCTCATCTCACTAGGTAGGCCAAATTTGTCGTGGATGCTTCGTACAATTTGTGGATAAGCGTTTACATTGTTCCTAGTTGCCAGAAAGTAAAAGAATGAAAATGGATCAATGCCTTCATCGCCGAACTGCAATAGGCTAGGTTCAGGTACGCCCCAGTCAACGTTTTTTGCTCTTTCAACAAGATAGGCTTTTCCACCTGCGGAGATATTTTTTACCAACTCCCGAAACCACGGAATCCAGCTGTAATGTCCTTTCTGACTTATCCGTCTCTTGGTTTCTTCATCCATCTCAATTCCTCTTGCAGGGTAGTATCAAGTCAATTCGTTGCTTGAACAAATTTGGCTGTTGGTGTGAGCAAGGTGTTCAGCATTCATCCCGAATCAAAGCATGCCGAAACCTCACGTTAGATTTTAGCCGATCAGACCAATCTTCATACCGTCCTGGCTGATATTTTCGGCGATGCTCACCGCTACAGCGCGCAGATTTGTCAATGCAGACAGTCGCATGGAATCCGACAAATGATAAACATGATTGCTCAAGCGCTCACCAATCGAGCCGATCTTGTGCAAAACCGGGACGACGGTCGATCAATCACACGTTTCGAATTCGCCGGCGATGCCAGCCAAACTCCCCGCCGCAGCCGTGCCCCGCAACCTGCATCCAGCGCCGCTTGATGGGCTGTGATTGACCTCGTAGTTCTGCACATCCGCTATAGTTGATCGAAAGACTGTTGGCCATGCCCGATGCCGTTTCGGAGCCTTCAGTGGCCAACCGCAAGCGTTCGATGCGGACGCCCTTGCTACAGGTGCAAACCCCAGGTTCTGCCAAAAATTTTGACAGAAAATGGTGCTATCATCTATGTTGTAGAAATACTGGTCAACGGAGCACAAATTCTCCAGAACCTTTCCACTATCGATCGTCGTGTTCGCCGCGAATAGGCACAGATCCGCGACCTCCTGCTACCCAAGCTAATGTTCGGTGAAATTTTCCTCCAGGATACCGAAGAGGTATTCGAGTCTGTCGCATGATCCGAGCCCCCGTCAACCCGAACCTTATTCGCTGGGCGCGCGAACGCGCCGGATTTTCCCAGGAAGATCTTACGGCGAAGTTCAAGATGCTGCCGAAGTGGGAAGATGGCCAAACTCAGCCCACGCTGAAGCAGGTAGAGGCGTTCGCACGCGCCGCCCGTGCGCCGGTCGGTTACCTTTTCATCTCGGAACCACCAGAGGAAACTGTTCCGATTCCGGACTTTCGCACCTTCGCTGGACATGCCATCACGCACCCCAGCCCGAATCTTCTGGACATGATCTATGCCTGTCAGGAGCGGCAGAGTTGGTTTCGAGATTTCGCACGCATCACCGGCGAACCTGATCTCGACTTCGTTGGCAGCGCCTCGGTCAATACCTCTCCTGAGACGGTCGCAGCAGGGATTCGGGAGGTACTCGGATTCGATATTACCGCCCGCCAAGTATGCTCGACTTGGAACGATGCACTCCGGCTCTTTATTCGTCAGGCTGATAAAGCCGGTGTTCTGGTTATGGTGAGCGGAATCGTGGTGAGTAATACCAGTCGAAGTCTTGATCCTAGCGAGTTTCGCGGTTTCGCGCTGAGTGACCCACTCGCTCCTCTGATCTTTGTCAACGGCAAGAACACTGAAGCGGCGCAGATGTTCTCGCTGGTACACATCTGGCTTGGGGCATCCGCCCTGTCGAATCTCCGGACCGCGCCCGAAGACGGATTCTGCCGCGAGGAAGTATGGTGCAACGCGGTAGCAACCGAGCTTCTCGTTCCGTTGGAGGCCCTGCAATCCGTTCTGCAACGAAACGAGTTACTCCCGGACGCACTGTCCCGGCTGGCACGCATTTTCAAAGTCCGCACGCTCGTCATCCTGCGCTGCCTGCTCGATGCAGGATGGTTGAATCGCAAGTGCTTTGATGCTGCATGGAAGCAAGAAAACCAACGCATACGCAAGCTTGTCCAGACAGGCAACGGCGGCGGCGGTTTTTATCGCACGACAGTCGCACGGGTGGGGCGGCGGTTCGCCCGCGCGTTGGTGGTGAACACACTCGAAGGCCAGACCCTCTACCGGGACGCATTTCGTATGTTGGGGGTGCGCAAGACCAAGACCTTCAACAAACTCGGGGACGAAGCCGGAGTACTAAGATGACGCACTATCTTGTCGATTCGCACGTCTTCATCCAGGCGAAGAATCTGCATTACGGCTTCGACATCTGCCCAGCCTTCTGGGACTGGCTGGTTGAGCAGAACGAAGCAGGCAGGGGCGAGCATCGAGAAAATTGCGGACGAACTCCAAGCCGGAGACGACGATCTCGCGCAATGGACCGCAACGCAACGAGTTGTTCTTTTACCGTTGAGTTTCAGACTACCACCCTAGAAATCTTGCCGGATGCAACATCGCCACTTCAAACTTAATTGATGTTTCCAAATTGAAATTTATGACGAATTCATTTACATCAAAATGTAGTCTTCGGGTCGTTGTTTGTATTCCCTGTTCAAGCCGTAAGCGACTTTCCCCTGAACCTTCTATGTGCGCACAAAATTTGGTTTCAGGCAATATTGAAGTCGTTGCAAAAGCTTGGGGGGAATGTTTAAGGGATGCATCTACTAAGCATCGTCCAGAGCAGGTTTACTGTGGTCGAGCGTATCGAGAAGGAAAATTTGCGGCGGAATGTATCAATGGAATAATTTTTGTAATTTCAGCCGGCTACGGTCTTGTATCAGAAAATGATGAAATTGCACCATACAGTTTGACCGTTACTTCCGGACAAGTTGACTCCATCAACCGCAATATTCGTAAATCCGAATGGTCGCCCAACGCTTGGTGGCAAGCACTTGGTACGTATACACAGGCCAACACTAACCTTAGATCTTTGCTGAAAAAAATGAAGCCAGATTTGATTTTGATTTCACTTTCGACAGGATATGGGCACCTTATCGCAGACGATCTACAAAAACTGACCGAAAAAACGAAGCGTCGTTTAAGGATTTTCTGCGCTGGAAAAAGGTCGCCAGTTCCCCCTGAATTGAATGCCAATATAATGCCGTACGACAATCGACTTGATGGACCTAATAGCCCCATAAGGGGCACGATGTCAGACTTTTCTTGCCGCGCATTGCATCACTACGCGCGTTGTTTGAGAGATGGTTTGATCAAAGGCGTAGACCTAACGGAAGACAAAGCGTGTCTCGAATCAATTATGGCAAGTTGGACTCTCCCAGAAAAACCAAATCGTATACGTCAGACTAATGACGAAATTATCGCATTCATTTCAGACACCTGGAGTCAATCCAACGGTCGATTGAACGCATGCCTTCGATCGCTTAGAGACTCAGGACGCGCATGCGAACAGAACCGATTCAGGGACCTGTTTCAAAAAATCGCCAAAGAAAAGAACAAATGTTGAATTTATCATATATAAATGTAAATACAAGGAAATTTTCATTCGCAATCTGAGACGCTTCTCAAAGTCTGAGCACTTTAATTTCGACGTGGATATAGAAGCGACACATCAAGATGACTGTTGTTGGATTTGTTAAACGGACAGTTTTTTGGCGAATTGGCTCTACCTGATGTTGCGGTATTTCCCATAAGCGATTGCCTCCGCGAAATCAGATAGAAACACAACGAATTGGTAACATTCGAGTTTCCATCAATCAGAGTTTAGCTTGGAATTTCACTCAGAACATATTTCTCATCATCAATTTAACGGGATTATTTGATCAATTGAAGTGTATGCTGAGTTATGAAATTCATATTTGCTGACAGCCTCGACTTCGTTGATCCACAGTATAACTTTACAACAGATCGTTCTCCACCAGATCGAGAGCCGTATTGGGATGACTCGTTCCCGCACGAAATGCTCGGTTATGCACCATATGATGGAATGCTCGTTTCACACGCCATCGTTGGAAGTCGCCGAATCTCAGGCAAGTACTCTGAGAGTCAAGCTATGCGATTTAGACGAGTGGGAGCAAGAGAGTTCCTGAGGTATCACGAAGATCGATATCCCGGTTCATTAATGTTCGGCGATTGCGGAGCCTTTTCATATCACACGCTCGATACCCCTCCATATACCACTGAAGAGATTGTAGATTTTTACGGAGATGGCCAATTTACTCACGGTTGTTCGATTGACCATGTCATTTTCGATTTCATTGAAAACGGAAACGATGATTTAGATAGCGCACAACTCGAAGAAAATCGCCGTAGGCGTGACATCACACTGGAAAATGCAGAAGACTTTTTAAAGCGAAGCAAACGGCTTGGCCAGAATTTTGTTCCAATGGGAGTGGTACAGGGGTGGTCTCCAGAATCGATGGCCATTTCAGCTCAAAGACTAAAACAGATGGGCTACACCTACATTGCTATTGGTGGGATGGTTCCATTGCGCTCGACTCAAATATTGGGGGCGCTTGAGGCAATTCGGAACGCAATTGGAAATGAAATTGATATTCACATTCTTGGATTTGCTAAAGCCGAAGAAATCGGTTCATTTCGGCATCTGATCACCAGTTTCGACTCAACATCTCCTCTAATCCGCGCGTTTAAAGACCCATATCGTAACTATTTCTTCCTGAAGCCCGAGGGTGGCCTAGAATATTATTCGGCTGTTCGCATCCCTCAAGCAATCGAAAACAACGATTTGAAAGATCTAGCAAAAAAGGGCGTCTATTCCCAAGAAAACTTACAAGCTCGTGAAGCGTACGCCTTGAAGGTATTGAGATCGTATGATTGCAATGAAGCCAGTGCCGATGAAGCCCTTGAGGCTGTCATGTCGTATACCGCTCCATTGGCAATTGGTCGAGACGACGGACACACAGAGAGTGAAACTCGAAAACTTAACAACCTGCGGCAACGTTATCAACGGACTCTGAACGATCGACCTTGGCAATCGTGTGATTGTGAAGTGTGCATTCATTCAGGAATAGAGGTGATCGTTTTTCGAGCAAGCAATCGAAACAAGCGACGCGGCATTCATAATGTGCAAGCCTACTTCAAACATCTTAAACGAATTAACGCAGCAAAATAACATGGTTAACTGTCTTAAATATAAGGCCATTTGCGCGAGGCAAAGTAAATCACACATCGTTTTTGCCTTCGTTGCTAGTGCAAAAGAGATAATGCAGATGGCTAGAATAGAACGGGCCGGACGCAACAAACAAGGAGAATTATTCGGCTTTCAACGACCTCAAGTCGCTCGGCATATCAATGAAATTCAAGACTATCTGAAGAAGGACGACGCCGTTTTGCCAAACTCTGTAGTTCTAGCATTCGTGGATGGTGTCGAAGTGCATAGTATTCAAGACAACGTCGTCGAGGTAAAGATCGAAATCTCAGACGTTCCCCATGGTCAGATTGTGGACGGACAACAACGATTATCAGCGCTTCAAAGGTTATCGCGCAAGAATTTTCAGGTTTTTGTAACTGCACTTGTCTGCAAAAACGAAGAGGAGTTACGTAGGCAGTTTATCCTAGTCAACAATACACGACCACTTCCGAAAGAACTCATTTACGAACTATTGCCCACGGTATCAGGACTCCCCAGTCGTATGGCTGCTCGTGCGTTCGCAGCGGAAATTACAACCCAATTGAATTATTGGGGACAACACACGGATCAACAGCACGCGTTGTGCGGTGAAATCAAACAACATACTAATCCTTCGGGATCAATTTCGAGCAATGCCATTCAACGCGTTGTCATGAACTCTCGATCCAATGGAGCCCTCCGAGATATCGCGAAGAAAAGAGACGCAGACATCGAGTCGCTTAAACTCCTTGTCGACTTCTACGATGCTGTAATGGAATTGTTTCCAGAAGCATGGATAGGTTTGGGCCCGCGAACATCTCGCCTTAAGCACAGCGTTGGCATCATTTCCCTAGGTTATGCTATGGAAATGGCATATGCCCTACATGGCGCTCGAACACGTTCTGACTTTCGAGACACTCTCCGTTGTCTAACGACTGATGGTCTCTGTGCCTGGACTTCTGGAACCTGGGTTTTTGGAAAAGAAGAACGGCGACCTTGGAACCAGTTACAAAACACGCCACCTGACATTCGAATGCTTAGCAATTATCTAGTGCGGATTGTTCGTGACCAGGGAGTGCGATCAGGAAGTGAACTTGACATTGCACATTCCATTTCTTTCAAGCAATCGACCTTGTTAAATTGATTCTGAGGCATTGCAGTAATGGGCAAAGCCATAGTAATGTTTTCGGGAGGCCAGGATTCGGCAACATGTCTAGCTTGGGCATTAGAGAAATTTGAACACGTAGAAACTATCTCTTTCGATTATGGACAAACTCATGCCGTAGAACTTGAAGTGCGGAAGTCATTTTTAACACAACTCAAGAATTCCTTTCCACTATGGGCCCACCGACTCGGTTTGGATCACATAGTTGATCTGAGCGCATTCGGGGAAATCAGTGACACTGCGCTAACCCGGGAATGCGAGATTGAATTCGATAGTACAGGACTGCCCAACACATTCGTTCCAGGCCGAAACCTGTTGTTCTTTATATTGTCAGCAGCCGTTGGCTACCGTCGAAATGCAGAGCACATTGTGGGCGGAATGTGCGAAACAGATTTCTCGGGTTATCCGGACTGCAAGGACGATACAATCAAGGCTCTACAAGTAGCGGCCAGGCTTGGAATGGAAAAACGGTACGAATTTCACACACCACTGATGCATATCGATAAATGTGCAACTTGGAACCTCGCTTATGAGTTGGGAGGCGCTCGATTGGTCAATATCATCAATAGAGAAACCCATACATGCTACAAAGCTGAGCGATCGATACTGCATGAATGGGGATATGGATGTAGTAACTGCCCAGCCTGCGAACTGAGGGCAATTGGTTGGAACGCTTTTCTCAATCAACAACCAAATTGGTCAATCGGATCGGAACAAATCGTTTAAATTAGGGGCTCACATATGGCAACTCGAACACAAGGCTATTTCTATCTTGGCACGTTTGCTTTATGTATTCCCGTTGCGAATTGGCTGATTGGCAATGTTGGTACACAATGTATTCCGCAAGGCCCATGTATCATTCCTGTCGCGCCAAATCTTACCGCACCTAGCGGCGTCCTCATGATCGGCCTTGCGTTGGTACTAAGGGATTTAGTGCAACGCACTCTGGGAGTTAAGTGGGCGGCGAGCGCTATTCTGGTTGGAGCTGTACTCTCAGCTTTCTTTGCACCGCCTGCGCTCGTAGTGGCATCCGCGACAGCATTCTTGCTGTCAGAACTTGCTGATCTCGCTGTCTATACGCCTCTGCAGAGAAAAGGGCTCGTTCTTGCGGTCTTCGCCAGCAGTGTAGTGGGTCTGGTTATAGACAGCGCGATATTCCTGTACCTCGCTTTCGGTAGTTTAGACTTTATTGCCGGTCAAATTGTCGGCAAAGCTTGGATGGTTCTTGCTGCTTTACCCGTAATTCACTTGATGCGAAAATACCAAAAACTCGAAGTGAATCGATAAGATAGCGAAGAAAACACCTCAGGCATCAACCCAATCTGTGGAAAGTTCGAGGATAAATTCGTGCTATAGAATCCACGATAGATTGCTCATGACGTTTGTTTTCTAACTTGCATGGCGTATTCCTCAATTGCTCGAATCAAACTGCTAGCGCCTCTCCCCGCAGCGTAGATCAACGGCTTGGAACCTCGCTTAGACTTGATAAAGTGAGTAGCCGCGTGTTTTGCCGAAGCCCAAGCAACAACAAAAATATCAGCACGTGCTACTAATGCTCCAAGTGCCGAAGTCGCTGTACTATCGTGATTAAGTTCAATTGTGATGCCTGGCGCGATCGACGTTAGAACTTCGCGAGCTTTGCGACCTGCCGATTCCGTGAGTGTATAAATTCCAATCGACAAATTCGAGAGAGTACCCGCGATTCTATCTTCACCAGTCACAGAAACAGGCTCATCCGACTCATATGTCCAGCCAATTTGGGAGGAGAAATGTAAAAAGACCAAGCGTTGACCTTCAGTCAACCGGTCTAGACGGCTGTGTGCTGCATTGGCCACCGCCGTTGTAGCATTATTCAAGGCCGCCTCATCCTTTGTCGGAAAATCCGAAGCAATCTCAGCAAATTCGAACATATCGTAAGCTGTGTGCTTGCTGAACCCCTCCGAGGTCATTAAGACAATTGCATCCATGACATCACGATACTCCGATACACTCAACCCGCAACGTAGTGCGCTTTCAAGCAACAGAGCCGTTGACTTTATTGTCTTTTCACCACGACGTGTCGTCAACGCGATCCGCGTAAGGAGTGTTAAGTAAACAGGACAAAGGGAAGCCCTAGGCCATTGAGGATCGGCAACAATCCATTCCACCAAATACGGAAGCGATTGGTCAAGCCGTTCACCTGCTATGCCTTCAGGCACGTCCTCAATCGCTCTTACGAGATTACGAGAATAAACTGGACCCAAAGACTCGCCTGTAAGACTCCATTTTCCTAACGCAGTTCTAGCAGACTCGCTTGAATTGAATTCTGGGTTATTGAGACAATTCAACCATTCGGTCCAGTTTATTGGTGGTAAACAGGTACTAATGCTTCCCTGAATTTCGGACCATATGGCCTTAAATTTCGGTTGCACCAATAGCGTTCTCTGCTCATTCTTCCCTAAACGTTGGTATGATTTTAATGCCTCTTCTATTGAGAATTCGTCATCGTCTGTCCTATTAGCAAATGCGAGGAAAGCAGCTTTTACACAGTCAACAGGGTTGCTTGTATCGGTCTGCTCTCCACGAAAAACTGCGTGGGATCTATGACCGACTCTGTGTTCGGTAACACCGGTGACAGGTTCTTCGGATAAATTGGTACTGGGTAACACATGCTCCTTTATCCGTGCTACCAGTGGCGACGCGCTTTGCCTTACACATGCAAGCAAAGAGCGACATGCATCCATAACGTTTTCATCCAAAGAAGACCCACTGTGTTCCGTTTTCTCCTGAAAATGGCTCCAGTACATGGTTTCCAACAATACTACTGCTGTTATCGGTGCTGGTCTCATCGAACAAGCAAGTTCGAAATTAGGGTGCTTTCGGATCTTTTTCCAATCACCTGCTGCTGCATGTATTTGGAACTCTAGTTGCAACAGGTTCCGAGCATCAAGACGAAGTTCGTTCTTCAACGTGTTGTATGTTCTCCATACTACCCCAAAGTCTCCACCATTTACTGCATCCTGAAGACGCGCAAGCAAAATTGAAGTTGATCCACTTTGCGAAACAGTTAGATCTGGGGCGAGCAATAGCAAACGTTGCAATGCCGCGAGGGATCGCAACGCCATATTCGTTGCTTTAACGGATGTGGCTGGTCGTAAGACAGAAACCGCATATAGTTCGATCGTAGCCAAGTAACTCTCGATTGGCTCACTCTCGTCGAGTTGCGTCAACGCACCTTCGAAATCTGTCAGTGTTGGACCCACGAATGCAAATAACATCGGTTGCAAGCGTCGCCATTCGGGTCCATTTTGTGCAAGTGCGTAGAAAACTGGATTGTTATCAGACTGGAATGCTGGTATGACCGCGCCTGGAAATTTTTCGTCCTCTAGTGTTTGTGCGAGACGTTCTGCCTCAGGACCCATTTTGTTCCATTGAGCTAATTCTGCTATCGCCGAGAAGTCAATCCTCATTCCCATGTGAGTTCTCCTTTCCACTGACGCTCCAGTTCTAGTCGACGGGATGCCGCCGCAGATGGATCAACTCGAAGGAGCATGTGCTCGTCATTCGTAGTTAAACCGGAATTGGTTAGGTTCATCGAACCACTAAAAACGAAATTGTCTCCAACTATAGCTTTGTCGTGAGCAGTCGTTGCAACCACCACTCCAAGTCCTCCCGGAACCAAGTGCTGAATGTCTCTGAGCGAATTTAGAAATGGTTTGTTGTGTTCGACGTCACGCATCACAACCTTCACCTTGGCGCCGCCAATCGTAAGAGTTTCGAGGACGCTTGAAAGACGGATTGTTGCGGAAGGCCAGTCGGAGCGAATTCCAGAAAACGCTCGGGCGCGATTATCAATTACTTCAATGTCACTTACCCACGCAGACAATATCCAGAGCTCCGAACTTGGACTTGCCAACTCGGCCAAAAACAAGGACTGTAAGACATCTTGCATAGCGCGGCTCTGCGAAGGAAGTGAGAGTTCGCGATACACTGTCACTAGACTTGCTCCCTGACTATAAAATGGGCGATGTATTTTCTGTCTTCCCTATCGGTTAGATCTTTTGAGATTCGTTCCAAAACTGGGTAGAATTGAAGGTGTCCAACAGCAACGGGATATGCCAGCAATTCGAAAATCGCAAGCTTCAACTCGTGAGATTTCCAGATAGGAACTTCGAGTCGAGCGGAGCCATCCGACGATAAGGTGTGAACTAGCGCATCTCTCCACCCATCTTCATCCACCGAAAGAGTAACACTAACGGAGTCGAGCAAAATACTCCGAACGAGTTGTGGTACCGGTGTAATCAGATTTCTAAATGGAGTCCACGTCTCGAGAGCTTTGCGGCGAAGTGCATCAGTTTTTGGCCAAAGCAGACCCTCAAGCGCCCTCGCACGTTCATTCGGCCTAGAGTTATCCCTGAATAAACCAGCGTCTTTGCCTGCGGTTAACACGACGTCATCAAGCGCCCCTAGAACTGCGACTTCCTTTTGGTCCAATTCCAAACCAACTGCGTTCTCGGTCGCATCCCACAAATTAAGCATCTCTAGAACAACATTGTCAAGTTGCTTACGCGCACCAGGTGTCAAAATTCGTGAATTGAGTGACACTACAAAGGAACGGGTAAATTCTACGCCACGTTCATCAAGAACGTCGAGAAGTTTCTCACGCTTATCAGTTCGCGCTTTATGACTTGTTTCGCCCCGTACAGATCCCACACCGCGACCGACTTCCTCGTCCGATATCATAAGTTCGTATGTCTGGCGAAGAGCCTCTGAGGTCATTTCCAAATCACTGGGTTCGAGAACTGCCTCCAAAGCGAGATAAAATGAGCGTGGGTAGCGAGCGTATTGCACTGCCATTGCCTGTAAAACACCAGCGCCACCAACGGTCGTTTCCGTGATCCAGATTGTGAACTCATCCGACACTTCCGGATTCCGTATAACGTCTGCAACTAACGACTCAGTAGCCACATGACGTGGTGCACTGGCACTAACCGCCGCGACCAGGGCATCAGCAATTGTCGACTCGAGAGTTCTACGCAAAAACCCACTTCGCTCCTTGCCACCACCCGATAAGGTAACTTGCAAAGAATGAAAAATACGAGATCTCACAGTTCGATCTTCAAGACGAGCAATAAGGGTGTTTTTTAGGCGATCGAGACGATTTCTATGGTTATCTTCTTCATCCGTTTGCACCTCCAACTCTCCGTTGTCACTCCCTGACTCATGTCTTGTATGCTGCACGCCAATCATGGCATTCAATATCTCTTCAAAGCACAAGGCATCACTTTCTGACACCAACGCCTCGGCAGAGTCCACCAAGGTTTTGCCAGTTGCCTTTGAGCGTCTAACGGCAGTCAGCAAGAATATTTGTCGCAACCACTCACGTTGAAATTTATTCATGTCACGGGGTAATTCTTTATCGTCAACGGTAAGTTTCGCGAACAAAATCGAACGCAATGCTCGTTCGAGTGAGGGTTCGAATGCAATTGAAGTTAACTCTTGATCAAAATTAAACTTGAGGTCTAATGCAAGGCCGTCGGTTTCGAACTCATATCCAACTGCAGCAGCCTCACCATTTCTCGTCACAAAGGTTACATCAACAATCTGATCTTCTTGACGGGGACGTTTTATCTCGGCACACGCGCCAGTTGCAAAGCGGCGAACGCTCACACCCGAATCAAACTGATGAAGAAATAAGCGCAAGTCCCGCACTACCTCTCTCCATGCGGTGCGAATCGGAGGTGAAATCGAAACCGGAGTTCCACTACCTACGACATCGCTTGCCCAAGAGAGAAATGATTTCGAAGTAGAACGTACGTTTCCTCGAGTTGCCTTTTCGAGCCTGATACTCCAAGGTCGGTAGACCGGTAAGTTCACATGACCTTCCTCACCTTCACCATCGAACTGACCGACTAACTCATGTACTTCGGAAAAATCATCAACTGAAATTTCGTGAACGGCCTTACCCAACGGCACAGGAAACCAGTGAGCAAGTCCACCATAGGCATCTCCGAATCGCCGAGAAACGTTACCCGGTGCACATAGGGTAAGCGCTTGCTGGATTGGAAGATATTCTGGTACTACATCGCTGTTTTTGGTAGCGGCAGGGAGCGAGATTTCTACATCAGGAAGATTTAGATCTGCAAATAGCGTACGAGGAACAGCCTCAGGAATGGGATGATCAAAAATGTATTGTTCATATTCTCGATTACTAGAACCCCATGCAAGTTTCCAGTCACGGTATATCCGTCTAAGGAGTGTCGGCGCTACTTCTAAAAGGATCGAACGAGGAGGTTCCCAGAGGATTCGGTTGATTGTCTCATCGTCGACATTCAAAGCATATTTCAAATGTTTTGCAAGAGCATCAAGTGCCTCCTGATCACCTTTCACCAGCAACGACAATTGATTCCGAAGGTGCTTTCTGAACTTTGAATCATCAAAGTTGCGACTAGACGGCATTGACGCCGTCCTCCAGACATGCCCTCGCGTGTATTTATCTGGTGTCGGACGATAAGCAATCCAGTCAAGGAGAGCAAATGTAGCCTGCATCCGCAGCACGTATTGGTTCTGTATCGGCAGTGACTGAACTGTCAAAGCCGGTTCGAACAAATGCTCAAACGATTGAAAAAGTTGCCGATCTCGACCGTAATCCGATAAGACCGTCACTGTCAATGGCCGCATCCTTTTGTGTCGTCCGGCGCGTCCGCGCCGTTGTAAAAACGATGCAAAATTTCTCGGCGCCTTGTGCTGCAGAATCGCTCCTACATCTGGATCGTTAAACCCAACTTCAAGTGCCGAAGTAGCAACAATAACGTTCGCCTCACGATTAACGCCAGGATCGCGCGACGTCGTTCGTGCCACCGTAAGTGGGTCACTTAGATTGTGTCCAATTGCTTTCGGTAAATTCCAAATTTGCGCTGCATTCTCACGCTCACGGCGATCTCCATCACGCCTAGCATCATCTCGCAATGCTGCTAGAGTTCCTCTTGTTGGTTCGAAATTTTCGAAAACGTCGTAACCCTCTGCATGTCTTAAGTCATCAAATAATCGATGAGTTACGTCGAGATCGTCAGTAAATGCGAAGAGTTTTGTTCCAAATCTACCCTGAGAAATGTTGTGAGGAGTGTCTAGAATTCGGGCAATTAGCATTGCCGCTTGGATTGATGTCGAAAGAAGTGCCGCACTCGAAGCAGGATCACCTCTTATAACAAGTTGATACTCCCTTCCTTCGTAATCCATGTCTTCTTCGGCGGCAGACACTTCGGACACTTGATCAGAGTACAACCCGGTCAAATGCGCAAAAAACGTCTGAGCTTGTTCTAACGTTGCTGATAAGCCAACCCAATGGATTGGTCCGCTCAGCAATGCTCGCCAACGCCTTAAGGCGAGCGCAACCTGCGCTCCTGCGACACCGTTGTAGGTATGCGCTTCGTCGAGCAGCAAAAATTTTGGTTGACGCGCAGGCGACACGTTGACACCAAAGAGATGGCGATTGTACTGGTCAGACAATGATCTATTTAGCATCTCCGTTGTCGTAAAGATGATGTCCGGTTGCCGTTGACGAATACTTTTGCGAGTTAATGGTAGAACTTGCTCTTCGTAGACGTGTCCACATTCTAAAGCGCAAACCAAGCGTTCTCGACCCTTTGACCGATCGATGTCATTCCAATGTAAATCTCCGTCGCAATCACATCGAAGAAAAGGACAAACACGGGCTTGAGAATCTCCGGTCGCCTTTCGCCAATTTTTCAAGTGATAGTCGGAAGTAGACTTTGGTGTGTAACCAAAATATGCCCCCAACCGCAAAGGGCGGCATCCCGGCCGGTTTAGAACGGCGTTCGCCTTGCGTACATTGCGATACGCTTCGGTGAGTTGATCTTTGAGGAGTTCGTTCCGAGGATAAATTGCAATCGCCTTTGTCCAGTATTCCCTCGGTGTAGCAAGTTCGGAAATTCTAGTCAGCACAGGCAGATAGAATGCCCATGTCTTTCCAGAGCCGGTGCCGGCTGTGATGATAGTTCCAATGTCTTTATGAAACTGAGATAACAAACGTCTTGTTGCGGATTCCTGAAAGCGCGAGATTTTTTCCGGCGAAATAGCAGAGAAGACTTCACGTTGTAAATCTTTTATGTGGTCTAGTGCGCCAACCAACTCTTCAGGGTCCCTATCGCGCCTAGGATAACGGCGTTGTCGTAAATCTACTCGGAAATCAGACACGAGAAACGGTGCGCCACGCCAAGTCTCACCCCAGAAGATTTGCCGGGCATTGACGAGCAATCGCATTGCTTCTGCGAATCTCGAACGGTACCTCTCACCACTAGAAACATCAAATGCGTAAATCAGTGCTGAATCGATGAGGGATTCGACGATCTCTTCCGCGTAATCGGTCCCAACTTTAAGTGCAACGATGTCTAAGAGTTCAACTCGGTCGAGTGAACCGTTGACATCACCCCACCTTAATGACAACAATTCTACTTCTTCAATCGCATTTAGGGCTTCTTCATGCTGTTGGTCAATGTTCACCGAATACGAATCCTAAAATTGTTCGTTAGTTCGTGCTTGTCCAGCCAACTCAGAGCCGTCGGAGTAAGTCGTGATAACTGCGCACCTTGTGAGTTCGTAGCTTCTTGGAGCAGTTTCATTACGTCATTAGGCACTTCTTCGGCATCTAGTTCATCCCATGCCTGGCGACATTCAAGGATCAACTCTTTTGTTCGACAAATTTCTCTGTCACTTTCAGGTGCCTTAATACTGAATGTACCCACCATTTGCCACTTGTCCCGAAAGTTGCGGACCCTGGACTTTAAGCTAGGCACTTTAGAGAGTGCATCGAAAAGCTCTTTACTGATAATTGGTAATTGTTGTTGAACGTACAGTTTCCATGCGCTGTCAGCAGAAACACGAATATCTTCGGTATATTTTTCTATCGGCTGAAGCGTTTTCAGTTGGATGTCAGTTGGTTGCTGTACAAAAGTTGGATTATCAGCAAGCTGTTTCTGATATTCAGAAAGGCGGTGTCGAATTCCCTCCATGCTACTGAATGAGGTTACGCACTCAATTGCATCAGTACTGTTTTTGAGTCTATACGCGATGGATAAGTTTAAGCGCAGTTTCTCCAGAACATTCTCAAGTTGAGAGGCACGGGTCTTTATCGCCTCTACCTGATTGGAAATACTCTCTAAGGCGATCATCTCTTCAACTTCCGCACCCAGTTTCTCAGAACGTTCAATAAGGTTAGTCATGCATCCTGACTCGACTCTATTTCTGACAATTCATCGATCAATGCTGAAAACGCAAGATTCAATCGTTCTGTCGCCTGTGCGATTTCCGCAGTCTCACTGTCAACTTTTATATCATTCACCTCATATTCGGCACTAGAGAGAAAATTATCCCATTGCTCGATAAGACTTCGAGTGGCTTCCACAGCATTCCGCTTTGCACGCGCAAAATGCGGAAGTGCGCTCTCTGGCGGATTGGCATCTCGAATTCGCTTTGCAGCTTCAACAGCAGCAGAGAATTGAATACCGGCAAATGCTTCCTTTGCATCTGTAAGCTTCGTCCAGTTACCTCGCAAACCTCCCTTGATCGCAGTATTTAGTGCGGAATCAATCGCATCATTTATCTGTCGTTTATCAAAACTCGACCCCAGTTGCACCTCGACCTCACTAAGCCAACAAGAACGCTCGGACTGCTCTTGCAATAGTGACGAATGAAGACGTTCCTGTACTTTTCTATAAATGTTTCCCACCTCCTTATATGGTTCAGGAAGGTCTTCAGGTTGAAGCTTCAGTTGCCAATTTCGTCTCCGAAAAAGACGCGCCGCCTCTAGTGGGAAAGTAGGGTTGATGAAGCGCCCCACCTGTCCTCCTTTAGTAACTGATACGTGGTTTCGCAGAAGGTTTTGAAAGTTCTTACGTTCTTTGAAGAGCAAGTCATAGATATCTCTTAAGTTGCCCGTTGTCTGGGGGCATTCCTGTGATATTGCGCTGAACAGAGCTTTAATTAAACCTTCATCTGATTGCGCATCCGTAGCTGTCATCGCGCCACCAAGCGCTGCACCCACAAGCAACAGTTCCACAACCCCAGGAATCGGGTCCCACTTCGTTGACTCCCCACGAAGACGCGCGAGTTGCTTGACAATGTCGTCCGCACATGAGTTCACAAGTTCTGACAGAACGGCAAAGCGATATAAACTTCGTCCGTCCTCCAAATCACTTGTTGAATTCAATAGAGTTTCAAAAGCGATAACCGCTCGATTAAATCCATCAGTAGCATTTTGCAGAGGCAATTCGATACTTATCGACGAAGAAATTACACCTGTCGTCGCTTGCCGAATGAATGAAATACTTGTATTTCGGAATGGCCGAGGTTTAGTCGCAGCAGCAAATTGACTTGGAGCCAATCCGATAGCATCCCAATCAATTGCACGTTCGATCAGTGGGAAAAGCGCTGTACGAATTTTCTGAGCAGTTGTCTGATTCAGTGGTTCACCTCTTAGCCACGCATCTAGACTTTCCGAAACTTCATTCTGTCGAGGGTTGGGTGGTGCAGGCGGATCAGGATCTAAATTAGTTTCAGCATCCTCCGGTTCGAGAAGGCTTAGCCCTTTGAGTGGACTGAGCCCAAATGCTCGCATTACGTCTTTCGGTGGTTGTTGAAATCTACCGCCCGACCACAATTGAAAAAATACTTCATACCGCGCAGAGTCTCTTCCCGTCATTTCACTTAACTGCGCTCGTTCTACCGGTTTCAACAATGGTAAGTCCATACCAGTTACTAGCGTCTCAGTTGGAAATTCATCAGAAATCAATGCATCGGCTTCTCCTATAAGGATCGGGCTCAATATTTTTTGTTGGAAAAATCTAGGATTAAATTTAGTCGTAAAATCCAATCCTACGGCTTCCACCATAGTTTCCAATGCGACATTCGTAAAAGGATAGAGCGAGTAGCCCTCTTCAGTGACTCCAAACGTAGCTTTGCAATTATCTTGCTTAGGACATTCCTCACAAGCATTCGGCACGCCATCGTTGCTAGACCCGTCAAATGCCCTATCAATTTCATCACGCCCGACACGTACCGCGTTCAGATAACGGCCAGCGAACTCCTTGGCACCGCGCTTGGGAGGCGAGCAATCCATGTCAACTATTCCATTCAAACGGGTAAGCACAGTATCAGGAAATTCTCGGAATCTTCCGGTCGTGCACGCAAGTGCCCATCGAACGTTACAACGCGATTCATCACCTTGAACGAGCAATGCCTCAAGCATGGCAGAGTCATAACCTTGAAGACGCGCAAATTCTTCAAATAGAATTATTAGTTCTTTATCCTGCGATTTGAGATACTCTCGGATTTCACCCATCAAAGCACCGAGTTGATCACCACTAAAATTTAGCGCCCTTGCTATTGCTCGATCAAGGCAACGGTTAATCACCGACAAAGTTGATGGTACAGTGTGTTTGGAGTTGTAAAGAAAGAGATCGATTGCTTGCCGGGCTTGTATGGAACAACTGGTTAATTTAATTCCTTCCAAGGGTAAATTTGAAGTTTCGAAAAGTAACCTTTCCTCAAGACGTTTTCCTTCCTTACTGGAAAACAAGCGCTCCACAAGTGCTGGGATAATCTCTCCTGGTGCCAAGAACTTCTCATCCCTTAGATTTGGATCACGAAACATATTAGGAAGCGTGCTGAGAAGTTCATCCTCAAACTCAGGATCAATTCCTGAATCTGGTCTTCGGAAATCTTCCTCAATTGCCTGCGATAGGTTGTCTAATAGTGTGCTTCTTTGCAACTCTGGGGTCGACAATTCTGGTTTCGCCTTGTCCAATTCAGCGCGATAATATTCTTGCTGGCCTGTAGGCAATTGATCGATAAGTTTTTGGATAATTGCCCGGAGATTTGTCTCTAAGCGACGTACTGCGACAACCTCGAATCTAGGGTAATCTCGAATTCGCTGCCGCATTCGATGAATTAGATGCGATTTGCCAGTTCCGGAAGCTCCGAGCACGGCCAATTGGTAGTGGTTGTAAGATGAGTCAAGAAAGCGTGTAACGAGTTCGTCCGTTGTAACCTTAGACCCTGCATCGTTGTTAGTAACCTTGAAATTTAGTGGCGCGTCAACGTCCACGGCCCAAAAAACAGAATCAGGCACGAAATCAGCATCGTGATTAATCACCTTGCGAACAAGTTCTGGTTTCCAGCAAAGTTCCGTCATCTATTTGCCTTTAATTTCGACTTATGTGGGATACACGACCGTCATTCAACATACCGTTGACAAAGATTACTTGTCCGTCGTCCAGACGTTTCAAATCAATCGTACCGCGTAACTGAAGACGTTGTAACCCTAATGCTGTAGAGGACGAAACAGACCCTTCATTCCATTTGATGAACTCAGGCCGCATCCACCCCTCTACTTCCGACCGAACACAGCCACCCTCAAAAACCGGACAACATTTTGCTAAATCTGAAAGAAACGTTCTCAACAGAATGTCCTTTCCGAGAGGCAATATCCCTTTGAGTCGGCGTTCTATCGCTTCGGTCGGGTCTGGAATGACAACTTCTTCGTTAAGTTTCAACCTCGACACAAAACCGAGAGCACGCCCCCAATACACTGCCTGCTGAAAAGTGGAGTCGTTGGACATTCCGAAATCTGTTTCAATTTCTTCTCGAAACTGTCGTCTTAGCAGCATGACAGAAGATGAGCCACTCCACTTGAGAGGGGTTAGGGGATCCTGACAAAGCATCCAAGCAATTACTCCTGCGACTGCGTCATTCGAGGCAGATTTAGCACTATCAACCAGTCGTTTGGCAAGTTCGTCTTCAAATGAGTTCGCAACTACTTTTGCCGATGACGGATCGGTTAAACGAACAACCCCACTCTCTTCCGAAAACAGACCAATTCTTTTGCCGACTGTAAGACAATCAACAAATGCGGCAAATTCAACATCAGCATCATTATTTGCAAGGCTTTGGGGAGCAATGAGCGCCGCTAGATTCTCACGCTTCTGCGCCTTTTCATTTTCGTTTGCAAGACATCTATAGAGCACCGCCAACCGGTTAGGTGTGGCTCCGAAAAAAGTAATTTCACTCATCAGAATTGCCTTAAGAATTCGTTCAAATCAAAGACTAAACCTGAATACCTTGCAAGTGCGACCTCCCCTGGGCGATCGATGTCTTGCATGTCTTCAGGAATTATCAGTAAGCGATTGGTAGAACCACAGCCAATAGTATTAAAGAGAGCTACCGTACAACCGGAACCAACCATTGCTACGCGTGGTCCAATCGGTAATTGCGTGAACGTACTTGAAACGAAGATTGGCTTATTTTTGAGATCCTCAATCGCTCGATCAAAAAAATTTGGCAGGTTGCCAACGATGGCAAGACAACGCAATCCAGACCCCCAAAACTCATCAAATGCTTTCGCCCAACGACGAGGAAGGACGGGGCTATTATCAATTGGGTTGTACTTAATTACAATGTTTCCGCTATTTTTCATCCAACGTTTGATTGTGCCATGTAACGGGGGCACCTCCCAGCACGGTGCAGGCTCTTTAGGCAAGACTTTGGCTTTTTTTGATTTGACAGACGCACGGCAAAGTGTGCACTCTGTACACATCGGATCTAGGTTATCGCCGCCATAGAGATCTAGCAACAAGTCGGAAGGACAATTCTTCCCACGCAAATGGGCATACATTAATGCGAGATTACGCTTGCGAGACTCTC
Organism: Arenicellales bacterium; assembly: GCA_965214615.1. Taxonomy (GTDB): domain Bacteria; phylum Pseudomonadota; class Gammaproteobacteria; order Arenicellales; family JAJDZL01; genus CBDAUN01. The sequence continues at coordinate 247,755 of OZ243952.1, read as the reverse complement.
GGATTTTCTGTCTAACTGGCTCAACATACCCTTGCCAAAATTCTTTGTTCAGATGATTGCTTTCTAATATCTCCACAGTTTTATAGTAGCCGGTAGTTTCGCAATTTTCTTGGCCATTCGCAGTCAAGGAGGCTGAATCTTCGTGGGACCCTCCTAGTCGAATTAGACCAGCACGTGATAGCAGCGACAGCAAATGCGCATTCCACCGTAAATTTTTGTCTCCTACAATGTCGATATCGCCTGGCGAAGAGCCTGGGGCTACATCGATTCTGATCCGAAATGTGGTTCCTTGACAGTGTACGCTATCTGGATGTTTAAACATCGCGTTCCACCTTTCAAGACCACGCTCTATCGTTAAAATTGACTCATTGTTTAGGCTCCGAGCAGTCTCAAAGTCATGACATGCCGGAATAATTATTGATATTGAGGCGCACCCGTCGCGACCAGCACGGCCAACCTCTTGGTAGAAACGATCCAATGATTCCGGTACACAAGCATGCACAATAGATCTCACATGCGGATAGTCGATACCAAGCCCAAATGCTGATGTTGCAATGACAATGTCCAAGTCTCCGCTTTGCCAACTAGATAATATTTTTCTCCGATCAGAATCTGGCGTTTTGCCATGAAAAACTGATAGGCGAGTGTATCCAAGTCCATAGAGTCGACAGTACCATTTTTTTGCGTGTTCGACTTCGGTAACGTAGAGTATCAACGGACGTGGCAGTTTATACAATGCCTCGACAACATGATCGTCTCGGATCCTCGTGCTCGTAGGTGCTGCAACCCAAAAATCTGGTTCGGGTCGCAATTGACCCGCAAATAGCGTACGAAATTCTCCCGGATTGACAAACAAATCCTTCAAAGTTTCCAAAGTTTCAGGTGCTATCGTCGCAGAAAGCAACAAAGTGCGAAGAGACCTTTCCGGTGGCGATGCTGAGATTAAGTCTCGACGTAACCCACTAAGGCTTTGAAACTCAGTCCGGAACCCTGTTCCCCAAGCATCAATTAAGTGCGCTTCGTCAATCACCAACGCCTTTAGGTGCCCTGAGCGAGCCGTTGACAAAAGTGCAGGTCGCAAACTTTGACATGCCGCCTCGGGTGCAACAAAAACAAGCCTCTGACTTCCGTCTTCTATTCGATCGCGAATATGCGTCCTAATTTCTGACGGGGTGCCACTGACGTAAGCCAAATGTTCCTTGGCACTCTTTCGAAAGTTGCGTTCATGATCATAGGCTAGTGCTACAGTAGGCACGATAACAACGGTAACCCCGCCTTTCCTTTGCACGTCACGGTCGGATGCAAAGCCAATCTCCGAAATTGAATGGAATACCGTGCTCTTTCCCTCCCCTGTAGGCAGAACAATCGCAGTGGTACTACCAGGCGGAGCAAGCAGTGCCGAACGAATTGCAGCGCGTTGAGCTCCAGAACGATAATGAGCATAGCCAAACTGAAAAAGAAATGGGTCAACCACAGGTCCCTTGTCGCTTGAACCAAAGCGACGTGCCTCCAACGCTGCTGCCCGACATGCCAAATCTTCCATCGCATCTGGCAACCATGGGGGACACCAAGGTAACGCACGCACCTGACCATCGACGATTTCCATACCCACTGTCTCAGCAAAATTGTCCAAGTTCTGATGTGCGGGCAGAGATATTGCAGAATCACCCCGGCGCCATTGCTCCCCCAGAAGTACCTGGCGCAATAACACTGCTTTGTCTAGCGTAAATGCTGAATCTTCCTTTATTGCTTTTCGCAGTCTCTCAAGACCAATATCATTGATATTCTTGAACGAAACCGAGTCGGGAGCGCGCTTTCCAGCGAGAATTTCGGACAGAGCGCGGAACGCCGCAAAAGCCGTCAATTTCATCATTGTCCGCCTTCGGGTATGTATCCGGCCAGCACGAAAGCACCCACCGAGTCCAGACGTAACTTCGGATTTTGAACAGATCGCATTACAGCAGCATCAAATTCGAACTCCCGTTCTGCAGACAAGTCACCCCGAGCAACGCGCATTTCTATCCTTTGGCGCCACCGTTCATTATCGCGTCTTGCAACCCTAACTGCGTTCTCACGTCGTTTGATGTACTCGTCATTTCTTTCCAGCATTTTTTCGCCATGCTCGCGGATCTGCGCACATAAATTTGCAAATTCTGAAACTCCAATTACGGAGTGCAACCAAGTTAAGCGATGACTTAGATTAAAATCCTGAGTGTCGAAATCACCGCGAGGATTAAAGGATGGTTCGAGTAAACCTAACACTTCTTTCTCGTGGGTTTCCTCAAGATCAGCACCCACATGTTGAATCAATGTCCAAGTAGGAAAATGACGTTCCGCTCTACGACGCAGTGCTTGACTATCCTCAGTTCCTAGCAACTCAATCTGGGGGATAGGTCCAGGTGAAATGATCCAACAGAGCCGAAAATAAAGTCTTTCTTCACCAACTCCCCCAAATCCACACTGAAATCTCCAAGTAGCAAACGCACTGCCTCGATCATCCCATTCCAGTAGACGTTCGAGGGCGTTAAGGAGTGGTGCGCCTGGCCTCAAGAGACTAACTCCGGGACGATTAACAGCGACATAACGTTTCCACGTCAAGCGCCGGTTCAGTGCTGACCTAAAAACCGGACGCCAATATCGCCTTGGCAGTAAGACTTTGTTTCTCCATTCCAACTCTAGTTCGTTATCGTTTCGAATAATGTGGAAGTTGAGAAGTTCCTCAAGAAGCCTTTCGACCCTGTCGGCGATTTGACTTTCGTCTTCTTCGGCTTTTTCCATTGACTCAACAAGAGCTTTCGCCGGTTCGCGCGACATTGCAAGTTGATCGAGTGCAAATTGCTCATCGAGTTGTCGGCGCTCAACCTTGACCGATTTCTTCAAAGTAGCCAGAAAGTCTTTGATATTGGTGAAACCGTTCACAAACAAATAACGCCATATTTTCTTCTCAATGGTTTCAATGGCGAACTGAAGGTCACTGACTGATCGATCGAAAATTTCAATACCCGATTCAAGTAATTCGACCCAAGCACTCCACGGTGTGTCTTCATTGTCCGCCGGTATCACAGCAATGTGCTTTATTGGTCCTTTGGTACGACCGAATCGATCAAGTCTACCAATGCGTTGTTCAATCCGACCAATTGAAAATGGCAAATCAGCGTGTATAACAGCGTCAGCAAAATGCAAGTTGATTCCTTCTTCACCACGTTGATCAAGCACTGCAACGACTGTACGCGGATCGCACTCAAAACGGTTCAACGAATTTTTTTCGCTTTCGGAATTTGTATATACAACCGAATCCGTCCCAATTTCCGCAATAAGTGCCTCTGTTATAGCAGTTGCAAATGATGCTTCGGTTGCAAATACGATTAACTTAGGGGTTGATTGCTTTTGCCTAAGAAACTTCAATCGGCGGCGCGCAATGAGAGCTATGAAGTTCGCGTGGTCTGTAGAGTGTTCTAAGCTTGCGCAAGAACTAAGCGTTGATAGGAGATTGGACTCACCTGAGAATATCTGCTCGTAGTTATTAAATATCGAGAGTGAAGAAATACCTCTCCCTGCAGTTTCAAGGAGAAGCATGTATCGCTCCACAAGGGAATCTTCAATATTAGGATCGTCATCTAGCGCCAAAAGTGCAGCACCGCGCCAATCCTCAATCAAACTGACCGCGTCTTCCACGCCGGAACCTTCGTCTACTTCTACCTGAATCGATGCAGGGCCGCGTGGTTGAAACTCCCATCCCTCCAATTCCGATCTGCGTGCTCGGACAATACGATGGTGAATGCGGTAAGTGTTAGCAATGTATTCTCGAAGCGCGTCACAACATTGCTCCCGCTTTTCTGGCAATTCCAGATTACCTAGCAACGAATCCGATAGCGCCTGAACTGTCTTATCGCTATGAAATTCCTGCTTAGCGCCTAGAGCTCTTTGCTTCAAGACAAACTTGCTCGCGTCACTTCGAAGTCCCAACAGAAGCCTGCCATACTCCTGACTCCGAGACACGTAATGCTCAAAAATCTCAAGTGACACTAACTCCCATCGTTTTGGATCGAGCCAACGCAACAAATCAAGAAACGTTTGTTCATTTCCCACCATTGGAGTTGCAGATAGTAGCAATAGCCTTTCGGATGCGTTACTGAGTGCGGTAACGGAATCAAACGTCAGATTCCCCCTTACAATTCGGTGAGCCTCGTCAACAACCAACAAGTCGACATGTCCCTCGAAACTGGAAATTGCATCGTGATCGATGACTCGTAAGCGATCTCCAATATCAAGCCCAAATTTGCCTTGAAGTTCTCCCTCCCATTGTCGGAGCAATGAAGTCGGCACAACCACCAATATCCTATACTCAGGGTAATCTTGATGAATTTGCCGAATTATTGCACCTGCCTCGACTGTTTTTCCCAACCCAACCTCGTCACCTAGTAGATATCGCTGAAGAGGGTCCGAAAGGACTCGACGCACTGCATCCGCCTGATGTGGGACTAGTTCGACAGACGATGTCGATAGTCCGCTCAAATTGTTAGCCACCGAACGTAGTAACACCAGACTCTCCAGCGTCGACCAACGCGCATCGTGCCAACGTTGAGTCTCCGAGGCGCCGATAGCTAATATTTCAGACGGATCCCCAAGTGGTCCATAGCACCGCGCAAACAAATCCAACTCCGAAATATCCCTTTCTTCCTTGTTTGGAAAACGAACTTCATAGGTTATTGTTTTATCGTCCGCATAAAACGAATCTATGACGCGTCCCATGCGCCAACGGTCAGCACTTGAAGATTCGAAATAAACGCGCGTCTGAGGTTCCAAGCATGCGCGCCTTAGGCACGAAGTTTCAAATTCGACAATTTCACGCTTTGAAATTGATGTGAAAAACTCAACGCTAGTCAAATTCCCATTACATTTAACGACTTTGCCCAACCGACGAATGTCGTCGACCTCTATAAACGATCCTTTCTTCACGCGATAATCAATTAAACTTCAAATATGACTGAATAGGTCAGATTTCCAAATTCGCTCCGCAAGTAATCAAATTTTCAGGAAGTTGGATGTCTCGTCAGTTCCACCCCAATTAAGTATCTTAACTCTTTCGCTCTAGAAGTCATTTTCTTCCTTAGCGATTGCTGGCGCCAACGCTCGAAACCACGGAACCCAACTGTAATGTCCTTTCAAAATTATTCGTATCTTGGTTTCTTCCGATTCTCATCCAAATAGTATTAAGGTTAGAGTCACCGATTCGCACCGACACTAACCTTAATATTCTCAGTATTGTTGCCTGTGTTAAAGCATGTCAATAACTCAAATGAGATTGTAGCCCATCAGACGAGTCTTCACGCCGTCCCAGAGTTCAGATTTATCCATGTAAAAGCACAAGGTTTCCGCGATGAATGATAACCAAGGTCACTCAAGCGTTTACCAACCGTCTGAATCATGAACAAGATCAGAATAACGATCAACTCGAGTTGAAAAAACCAACCAATTCGGATATATATTCCTAAATAGCCATACCATTTAGGAATATATTTCCAAACAAGTACAATCGGTCATGCAATATCGTACTGCCCCAAGGCCAGTCGGCATTTCTTCTGGGACCCCGTCAAACCGGAAAGTCGACACTCTTGCGGCAACGGTATCCGGACAGCGTTTTCTTTGACCTGCTTGACAGCGATGTCATGCTGCGATTCATGTCTCGACCCAGATCGCTGGGCGAAGAACTCAATGTATTTAGCGATGCTGCGCGCGCCAAGCCCGTAGTGATCGACGAGATTCAAAAAGTCCCGGCCCTGCTTGACGAAATTCATCGGCTGATCGAATCCGAACACCTGAACTTCATCCTTTGCGGGTCCAGTGCGCGAAAACTCAAGCAAAGTAGTGTTAATCTCCTCGGCGGCCGGGCCTGGAAATTCCAACTCCATCCGTTGACGTGGTGCGAAGTGCCGGAGTTCGACCTGATCACGGCAATGTCCTCAGGCCTTTTACCGAGACTGTATGGAAAACCGAACATTCGGCGATCGCTCAGCGCCTATGTCCGGGACTACCTGACCCAGGAAGTATTCAGCGAAGCGCTGATCAGGAAGAACGCGGCATTTTCACGATTCTTCGATACCTTGTCCTACTGTCACGGAGAATTGCTGAATTTCTCTTCAATTGCGCGCGACTGCGGCGTCGACGCCAAAACAGTGCGCTCCTATTTCGACATTCTGGTCGATACGCTGGTCGGCAGTTTGGTCTTTCCGTATGCGAAACGGTCAAAACGGCAAACCATCGTAAGCGCTCCAAAGTTCTACCTTTTCGATGTCGGTATCGCCAATCACATCACCGAAAGTTCAATTTCCAGTACCCGCGGCACAAATTTCGGACGAAGCTTCGAACACTTTATCTATCTTGAACTCAAAGCTGCCAGCAGCTATCAGGAATGGAATACGAAAATCGAGTACTGGCGCACAAAAAGCGGACTCGAAGTAGGCTTCGTGCTGAACAGCGGACAATTGGCCATTGAAGTGAAAAGCCGGGTACGAACAGGAGATCTGCGTGGGATAAAGGCGTTCAGGGATGAGTTCAGCCCGAAACGCTCAATCATTGTGACTTCAGAACCGGTGAATCGGGTCGTAGACGGTATCGAGGTATTGAACTACGAACATTTTCTGGACCAGCTCAATCAGGGTAAATTCGCATGGGACTGACTGTGCAATCGTCAGGCATTGGTCTCACAAAGGATTGGAACTGCTTTGGAAATTGCGCTCATCTATCCTCCGATCGACCTGGAAGCGTCACGTGGTGTGACAAGGGACTCGTCGACCGAATGCTCTATACTTGAACAATCAATAAATCTCACGCAGACTCGATAGGACAGCGAATCAACGCCGGATGTTCGACGCAAACAAGCCCGACATAGCCGCCGCAGCCGGCGAGTTGGCAGAGTATCTCAGATTCAGCACGGACAAGGATCCGCCGCCGTACTTTGCCGGACGCAGGCACATCATTTCAGACATCGAGGATGCGTGCAATTCAAGCTGGACTCGGTTTGAAGACGACAAGCCGCAACCAAAGGCGGCAACGCGGGTAATTTACGGTGCGCCGGGCGCCGGCAAGACATCCACGCTCAAATTCCTGGAAGACCGATGGCTTCACAATTCGTATGTCACGCCGAATGCGGACGGAACAATTCGCCGAAGCCCGACACCGCTGATGCTGTTTCTGGAAGACTGTTCAGCCTTGCTCAGCCCAGGATGGATTTGCGAACAGCTGGCAAACCTGCTGGCATCAGGAAAGGGCGATTCGCTATATTCCTCAAAGAACCAGTCAGTGCGCCCCGGCGGGTATATTGGCGCAGGCTTACCAGATGACGAGAGCAAAAGCGAACGGACAGTTCAATCGTCCGACACCATTGCCGAGCTGAACGCGATGCTCAAGGCGATCCCGCCGCACAGTTGGACACGTCCGCTAGTAATCGGAGTCGATGAAGCCCAGAACTTGCCCAGCGACCCAAATTCGTTCATCGGGCGATTGTTTCGGCTGTTGCACGCCAATTTGCTCAACCTGCCTGTGACACTTGTCGCGGCAGGACTGCCGGAAACTGCGGTTCGTGTGAAAGAGTTGGGACTGACGAGGCTTTCGGACAATTGCGCCCACTCGCTCGACCGCCTCTCGCGGGAAGAGACCGAAGACCTTGAGCGAGTGTTCTGCTCGCATTTCGGAATCAATCTCAAGAATCGCAGCGCCCGGTTCAACGCAATGCTCGCCGCATGCGACGGCTGGCCGGCACACATCGCCAATGCATTACAGACATTCGGCCGGACATATCTCGCACATGACCTCGACATCGGAACAGTGGATTTCGACGAGCTGGAACTGCAAATTGCGGAGCAACGCGAAGTCTTCTATAAAAGCCAGCTCAGCATGCCTATGAATTTGTCAGACTGACTGTACGGTCAAAGTGCTGTGCCAGATATCGTAGCGACAGGAAGTCGCAGAGATCATCAGCATTGTTCAACGCCGCAGCGAAGCGGGCAGGGAGACCGATGGAATGAGCGATTGGCTACCGAAAAATATGACGGTCGCGATTTTCTACTTCGAACTGATATAGAACTGACGCTGCAAGAACGAAGCGACTGCACTGTCGGATGCACAATTTCTAGTTTCCGCAAATATATGCTCAGCCGATGATCGCCTATGCCGTCGCGAGCCCGTTATGAAAGTGCCAGCCGTAGTGATGACACGCTGGCAAGCGGCGAATTTTCCTGCTCAAACGATCAAGACCGCCCAGTGCATCGGCGTTGAACGCTTTCGGATATTGGTTCGGTTCGCGATTCTCATTCGCCAGGATCCAGCAAATGGAAAAACACGCTACAGCGATCAAATTAAAGCGCGAACCAACCGTTCCGAATAGACAGCAGTCCATCCAATCTTTGAATTCCGGTAACTTTTCTGCTTAATTGAACCTTGTATATCTGGTATTATATGCCTATTATACGAGAATGATTCACCGTTACAAACTACAATCGATACTCGCTCGCCTGAACCAATTTCCGGCGGTCGCGCTATTGGGGCCGCGTCAAGTCGGCAAGACGACACTCGCTCAGATTATTGCCAAACAACACGATTGCGTCTATCTTGATCTTGAAAAAACTTCAGACCGCAAAAAACTGTCTGATGCTGCTCTTTTTCTAAGCGCTCACGAAGACAAGTTGGTGATTATTGACGAGATACACCGAACTCCGGAACTGTTTCAGACGCTTCGCGGCCTGATTGACAGCGGTCGCAGTCGCGGCTTTCGCACGAAACGGTTCCTGTTGCTGGGGTCTGCCTCGCTAGAACTGCTGCGGCAATCAGGCGAATCCCTAGCTGGACGCATCGCCTATGTCGAACTGGCGCCGCTAAGCGTGAGCGAAGTCAGCAGCACTTCTTCTGAGACACTCTGGGTCAGAGGCGGGTTTCCGGACAGCTATCTCGCCGCCAGCGACACCGAGAGCGCAATCTGGCGCGACAACTTCATCAGAACCTATCTGGAACGCGATGTTCCATTGCTCGGACCGCGGATTCCAGCAGAAACTTTGCGCCGCTTTTGGACGATGCTGTCCCACAATCAAAGCCGCTTGCTGAATGCCGCAGACCTCGCACGCAGCATGATGATTGACGCCAAGACAGTGAATCGCTACATCGATTTGCTCGTGGACCTTCTGCTGGTACGGCGACTCCCTCCCTACTTGGTCAACGTAGGCAAGCGTCTGACAAAATCACCGAAACTCTATATCCGCGACAGCGGCATTGTTCACTCACTGCTCGGCCTCGATAGCCGTGACGACGTACTGGGGCATCCTGTCGCAGGCGGAAGCTGGGAAGGATTCGTATTGGAGAACCTGCTGAGCCTGGCATCTGAACATATTTCGGCGTACTTCTACAGAACCGCGGCAGGAGCCGAAATAGACCTTGTACTCGAATTGCGGGGCGGTAGATTGTGGGCGATTGCAATTAAGCGGGGCTTGGCGCCAACTCTGGGCAAGGGGCTTTATCACTCCAGACAGGACTTGAAGCCCGAGCGCACCTTCGTCGTCTACTCCGGTGACAGCCGATACCCGATCGGCGAAGGCATCGAGGCAATCAGTCTGCCTCAGATGGCATCATTGCTCGCCGAAGCATAGAGCTTTGGATTGCGATTGACCGTCAAATCCAAATCGCGCAGTTCTCCGCCGTACAAGCACGATCCCGACCATTGCAAGCCGACTGGGCGTCAGAATAGTCGCAGCGCCCGGGTATAGGATTTCCACTGATCCAGCCGCTCGGTGAGCGTGGCCGAATATTGGCTCGCAACCGAATTGACCATCAGGTTCAAAGCCGCCATTATGGCAACTGTGGACTCGAAAATGAGCCCGGTCCGAGTGCTGCCGTAGATCACCATGTCCGTGTGGTTCTTGGCCCAATGGCACATCTCATCGGTAAACACCACCAGCGAACAGTCATCCTTGCCGCACAGTTCGGCCAAAACCTGCGCCTCCCGGGCATAGGGAACCACATCAATCAGAATCAGGCATCGCTTAAGCGATGCCGCGTCGTCTCCTCCCCATTGCAGCCATTCGGTGAGCATGCCGTCATGCGCAGCTAGAAATCGCACATTGCCGCGAGCCATTCCCAGTCGCCTCGCACAATCCTCGGCAATGCCGCGTACCGCCTGAAACCCCGTCACATAGACGATTTCCGCATCCACGACCGCCTGCACAGCCAAACCCCACATCGACGATGCAGCCTGCTGATAAACCTCGCCGAGCGCCTTGTATTCAAGATCCATATTGCGTTTGATTGCTTCCGGAACCTCTCGAATTTCCTGCTCGGTCTCCCCAAGAGGGTCGCGATTGATCAGTTCGCTGCGAAGCTCCCTTTTCAACCCCCTCATGCCCTGAAAGCCAAGACGGCGCAGCAGACGACTGACCGTCACTTCGCTGACTCCGACCTTGTTCGCAATCGAGGCACCGGTCTCAAAGCTCAAATCGCCAATGTTCAGCATCATGTACTGCGCCACCTGCGCCTCCAGCCTGGGAAGCTTCGGAAGCGCCACTTTCAACTGCTCCTCGAACCTTGGAAAAACAGTCGGCGTTACGGAAGAAAATATGTCTCTCATGACCCGTTTTATAGCATATATGAAAGAATAATTACATTGCGAAATTAAGACACGTATATTAACATCTATCAGACAGCATGCCGGATCGCTGTCGAAGGCGGTCCGGGACCGCTGTGATTTCGAAATTCCAAATTCACAAAGGAAGGAGAATAGACAAATGCATAAGAAATACAAACGATTCGCAGTCGGCTACCTGACTGCCGTCGCCCTGTCGGCCGCCATGGCTGTCGGATCTCAATCCGCCTACGCCGAGGGTCAGCTCAACATCTACAACTGGGGCGACTACATCAACCCCGAAGTCCTGACGCGATTCACCGAGGAAACCGGCATTGAAGTATCTCTCGATACCTACGGTACCAACGAGGAGATGCTGGCAAAGATTCAGTCGGGCGCCACGGGCTATGACATCGTGTTTCCATCTGTCCATATGCGCGACATCATGCAAAAGCTCGGACTGCTCCATGATGCCAAGGTCAATACCCTGAAGGGATTCGAAAACATCGACCCGGCAAATATGCGCTCCATGGTTGATCCTGAAAGCTCATTCTGCCTGCCTTACGCCTGGGGCGCGGTCGGGATTTTCTACAACAAGGAAGAAGCTGGAGAGATCAAGACCTGGGACGATTTCTTTGCATTGCCGGACAAGGGCAAGAAGATCACCATGCTGGATGATCTGCGCGAGACCATCGGCGTAGCCTTGATCAAGAATGGCCACTCGGTCAACACCGGCGACAGCGACGCGCTCAAGCAGGCCGAAGCCTGGCTGCTGGAGCGAAAAGACAAGATATCGGCGTTTACCTACGACATCGTATCCTTGGTCCAAGCCGGAGACATCGCCGCAGCCCACTGGTATGTCGGAGCGACGCTGTACACGCTGGAAGAGCCCGACAAGCTGGGATTCGTGATTCCTGAGGAAGGCGCCACCATGTATCAGGAGGACATCTGCGTACTCAAGGATGCCCCTAACAAGGAAAGCGCAATTCGCTTTTTCGAGTTCTACATGCAGCCCGAAAGCGCAGCACTCAACACCTTGCAGCAAGTGAACGGAACCGCGAATGTGCCGGCACGCGACCTGCTGCCTCCGGAGTTGAAAACCAATCCGAATACGAATCCTCCGGCCGAAGTGGTCGCAAAACTTCAAATATTCGAGGATTTGGGCAACGACTTACGTAAATACAACCGCGTCTGGACCAAAGTTCGCACCGCGCAGTGAGCGATAGGCCGACTGATTCCATCGCCGAAGTCAGGGAAGCGGTCAAACGCTTCCCTGCGCCCGAAGGCGGTGTCATTGCGGCGCTTGACAATATTTCCCTAAGACTTCAGCAGGGCCAGTTCGTGACCCTGCTGGGGCCTTCCGGCTGCGGCAAGACCACGCTCCTTCGCGCGATAAGCGGATTCGAAGAGCTTGATTCGGGAGAGGTGCGCATCGGTGGCAAGCCGGTTGCAGGCGTACCGCCCTACCGACGCCCGGTCAATACGGTTTTTCAAAACTATGCGCTGTTTCCCCATCTGTCGGTCAGCGGTAACGTAGGCTACGGCCTTGAAGTCGCCGGTGTCGCTCGCAGCGAACGCGATGCCAGGGTTGACGAAGCCCTGGAACGGGTCGGCCTCGCCGGGCTTGGACGCCGAAAGCCCGCTCAGCTTTCCGGCGGACAGCAGCAGCGCGTCGCGCTGGCAAGGGCCATCATCAATCAGCCGAAACTGCTGCTGCTTGACGAACCGCTTTCGGCGCTCGACCGCAATTTGCGCCAATCCATGCAGCTCGAGCTCAAGAGCCTGCAGCATGATCTGGGCATATGCTTTCTGTTTGTCACCCATGACCAGGAAGAGGCGCTGACGATGTCAGACCAGGTCGTGGTTCTCAATCAAGGTCGAATCGAACAAATCGGACCGCCCGAAGTCCACTATCACCAGCCGGCAACCCGTTTCGTCGCCGAATTTATCGGCGATGGCACGCTTTTTTCCGGGACCATTCAAAATTCCAGCGAGAACCCGGTCATGGTGACCGAGGACGGACTGAGCATTCCGGTCGGCTCTGGTCCAGGCGTCGGACAGCAGGCGACGCTGATCATCCGCCCGGAACATCTGGATTTCGCACCGCAAAACCCTGATCCGTCAACCGGCATTCTGGATGCCGTCCTGGAGCAGTCGGTGTTTCGCGGCGCAACGCGCCAGTATGTGTTCAAGCTGGCAAACGGCGCGACAATTTCAGCGACGCCGACAGAGGCAGGCGACACGGCATTCAGCCGTTTCGCATCCGGAGATCCTGTCCGGCTTGCCTACCGGCGAAGCGCGCTGCACCTGATCATGGAAAGCTAGCCATGGCGGACCGCGGGGAAAGACGCAGGCTCATTGCACTGCTTACGCCGGGGACGCTGTTCCTCAGCGTCTTCTTTCTCGGCCCCCTGGGCGTGATGATCCTGTTCAGCTTTCTGGAGCCGGGACTCTACGGCGGCGTCGAATGGAACTTCTATCACTGGAACTACGGCCGGATTCTTGGCTGGGCCGATGGGGAATGGGAAGACTTCGACCCGGTCTACGCTGAGATATTCTTGCGCTCCGTGCGACTTGCAGCGATCAATGTCGCTATAACGCTCGCGATCTGCTACCCGGCCGCATTCTGGGTCGTCGGGCTGTCTGCGAGATGGCGGACATTTTTTGTCTTTATCATCACGCTGCCTTTTTTCGTCAGCCTCGTGGTTCGCCTGTTCTGCTGGGTACTGATCCTCAGACCAAGCGGATTTTTAAGCACGACGCTTATCGGGCTGGGGGTAATTTCCGAGCCGATCGACATCATCTACACCGAAACTGCGGTACTGATCGGCATGGCGTACATTCTGCTACCCTTCATGTTTCTGCCCCTGTATGCCAGCATCGAGAAACTGGACCACTCGCTGGTCGAGGCTTCATCCGATCTGGGCGCCAGGCCTTATCAGACTTTCCTGCGGGTTATCCTGCCCGGCACGCTTCCCGGAATTGCCGCCGGCGCAGTGCTCGTCTTCATCCCCAGCCTTGGCAACTTCATTGTTCCCGACCTGCTCGGCGGCGCCAAAGTCCTGATGATCGGCAATTTGGTCGAGCAGCAGTTCCTGTCAGCAAGAAACTGGCCGTTCGGTTCTGCGCTTTCAGTCATGATCATGCTCGTCATGCTCGCATTGATCATCCTATTCATCCGTCGAATCGGCCGAACGGAAATCGCGCGATGAAACAATCCTGGCTAAGGCATCTGCTGAGCCTCCACGGAATGCTGTTCCTGTTCTTTGTCTATGCGCCGATCATTATCGTAGTGGTCTATTCGTTCAACAGCCATCCGGTGAACATGATGGTCTGGAAGGATTTCACGTTCGACTGGTACTTGTCCATATTCGGCCAACCGACAGTGCTCACCGAACAGACGCTATACGTTGAATCGACAGATCAGCTGCTGTCGGCTGTAAAGAACAGCCTCATCGTTGCATCAACCACGACGGCATTTTCGACCATCGTCGGCACTGCGATCGCCCTGGCCGTATACCGGCATCACTTTCGCTTAAAGCCTTTCTACCAGGGCCTGCTGTACATGCCGATGGTCATGCCTGACATCGTGCTCGGAATCGCATTGCTGGTCTTCTTTGTGAATTTCAGCATCAAGCTCGGACTGATGTCGATCATCATCGGCCACTGCACATTTCTCATCTCCTATGTCTTCGTCGTGGTCAGCGCCCGCCTTGCCGGCATGGACGAAACCCTGGAACAGGCATCTGCGGATCTTGGCGCCAATCCCTGGACCACATTCAGGCGGGTCACCATGCCGCAGATTCTGCCCGGAATTGTCGGCGGAGCGCTGCTCGCATTCATCATTTCCATGGACGACCTTGTGATCACCTACTTTATCGCGGGCGTGGACTCGACCACTCTGCCCGTATTCATTTATGGCATGCTGCGCCGAGGCATCAAGCCGGAAATCAACGCAATTGCGACGCTGATGCTGGTTTTCTCGTTCTTGATCGCATCGCTCGGACTCTACTTCCGCAAACGCTCCTGAAAAAATGAACACAGCCAAAAGCAAGCCCCGCGGGCGGGAACTCGGTCTGCCTTTTCCCGGCGAAACCGGCCAATACAACGCCATCACCGATGTACCGGGAGTGCAGGTGGGCTATTGCACAAGAATCGAAGGCGACGGGGCGCTTCAAACCGGCAAAGGGCCGGTGCGAACCGGCGTTACAGCAATAATTCCGCTTCACGGTGAATCCCGGCCCGAGCCCGTCTGGGCCGGGTTCTATGCGTTGAACGGAAACGGCGAAATGACCGGCACTCACTGGATTCGCGACGGCGGCTACTTTGTCGGCCCGGTGTGCATCACCAATACCCACAGCGTCGGCATCGTGCATCATGCGGCTGTCAAGTGGATAATTGACAAATACGCCGATGCCTGGCACAGCGAGCACCTTTGGGCAATGCCGGTCGTGGCGGAAACCTACGACGGCGTACTGAACGACATCAACGGTCAGCACATCACGCACGATGATGCGCTGTCGGCATTGAATTCTGCGGCCGGCGGACCGGTCGCCGAAGGAAACGTGGGCGGCGGCACCGGCATGATCTGCTACGAATTCAAAGGCGGCACCGGAACATCTTCAAGACGTGTGGACCTGGACGGACAGCAATTCACGCTCGGAGCGCTGGTGCAGGCAAATCACGGACTGCGTCCCTGGCTGACGGTGCTTGGCAGGCCGGTCGGGCAATCCATGCTCGAAAATCGCCTGATGGCTCAGGAGCACGGCTCGATCATCGTGGTCATCGGCACCGACCTGCCCATGGCCCCGCATCAGCTGCAGCGCCTCGCCAAGCGCGCAGCAATCGGCATCGGCCGCGGCGGAACGCCGGGCGGCAACAATTCAGGCGACATCTTTCTCGCCTTCAGCACAGCCAATCGCATGCCCATCCCGCAACTAGCGGGTTCAAGGCTGAAACTTGAATTGATTAGCGATGAGTCATTCGATGCGATTTACATGGCTGCAACCGAATCGATCGAAGAGGCAGTCATCAATGCGATGCTTGCAGCCGAAGATATGCCAACCCTTCGGCCGCATGGCCTCATGTGCCGCGCAATCGATCACCAGCACCTTTTAAAACACTTCACATAGGGATCTTTGAATGACACTTGAATATCCGAAAGACTCCGATTCGTGGGAATCGCGCGACCTTCGTTCAGTGCTGCATGGCTTCACCCACTTGGGAACCCTCCGGGAAAAAGGACCCGTTGTCATGTCGCGGGGCGAGGGCATCTACGTGGAGGATACCCATGGCAACCGCTATCTGGAAGGGAACTCAGGACTGTGGAACATGGTCGTCGGCTTCGATCACGCGGAACTGATTGAAGCGGCTTGCGAGCAATTCTGCAAGTTTCCGGCCTACCATGCATTTTTCGGCCGCGTCAGCGAGCCCGCCGTTTCGCTGTCTGAGAAATTGCTCGAAATTGCGCCGGTGCCGATGGACAAGGTGTTCTTTACCAACTCGGGATCCGAAGCCAACGACACCGTGGTGAAAATGCTGTGGATGATGCACCGCGGTCTCGGACAGCCGCGTCGGCGCAAGATTCTGTCCCGCATCAATGCTTATCACGGCGTCACCGCTGTGACGGCCAGCATGACCGGAAAGGACTACGTCGGCGCCTTCGGCCTGCCGCTTGCGGAGTTTGTGTTCACCGACTGCCCGCATCATTGGAGATATGCGCACGAAGGCGAGAGCGAACTTGAATTTTCCGCCCGCTGCGCACGCAATCTGCAATCGCTTATCGAAGCCGAAGGCGCCGATACCATTGCCGGATTCTTTGCCGAGCCGGTCATGGGCGCAGGCGGCGTGCTTACGCCCCCCGAAGGATATTTCGAGGCGATTCAGCCGGTCTTGAAAAAGCATGACATTCCGCTGGTCGCGGACGAAGTTATCTGCGGCTTCGGCCGAACGGGCAGCCTCTGGGGCAGTCAGACCTACGGCATCCGGCCTGACATCGTGGTTGCTTCCAAATGCATCACCGCGGGCTACTTCCCGATGGGCGCCATCATGGTTTCAAAGGCGGTCGCCGAACAGCTTGATCAGGCATCGGAACAATTTGAGGAATTTCCGCACGGCTTCACAACAGCCGGCCATCCGGTAGGCTGCGCGATTGCTCAAAAAGCGATCGACATCATCATGAATCAGGGCGTATTCGAAAATGTCGTCGCTGTTTCGCCATATTTTCAGCAGCGGCTAAGGGGGTTCGCCTCGCACCGGCACATTGGCGAAGCGCGCGGCGTCGGACTGATGGGTGCGCTTGAACTGGTTGTCGACAAAACCGGCAAACAACCGTTTCCACCGGAACATCCGGTAGCGGAAATGATTGCAAACGCAGCGCTGGACCACGGACTGATCTGCCGGCCGGTCGGCCAGGCAATCGTTCTGGCGCCGCCGTTCATCATCAGCCGGGACCAAATCGATGAACTGTTTGACAAGCTCGACAAGACTCTGACGCAGGTATTCAACGATTAGCGGCACCATGGCATGTCGAGATACCAAATCACCGAAGCGGATCTGAAGCACGTCGCAGAGTTTCGACGGGATCCGCTCGGGATTCCAAGTCCTGGCCTGCAAAGAGTCATGAATGCATTGCGCGGCGGACCCAGGCGGGGCAAGTATGTGCTGATTGTGAAAGAGCCTTTTCGGCGCTGGGGGCTCGGACGCCTGCCCGCAGAACGCGGGCAGGGCGTTGAAGTGATTGACGGCATCGAATTCACCGATCTGGCTGAAGCCGAGTGGACCGTATTCAAGCTTCGGTGGAAGCAAAGCACCGGACAGGATCTCGAAAGCGGGCACGGGGCATGACCCGGATACTCGGATATGCGGACCGGATCAGCGCCGCTGCGGGCGAAAGCGTGCGCATCATGGTCAGCTGCGACGGCCTGGATCAGTACGATGCAAGCCTTGTCAGAGTCATCCACGGCGACATCAATCCCAGCGGCCCCGGATACAGGGAAGAGCCTGTGGCGCTGGATCTGGGCGGTCCGTACAAAGGGCGATTCCAACCCATCCACATGGGCTCGTACGCAGTTATCGACAATGCGCCGCGGTTTCAAGTCGGTGCATCCTTCGGTGTGCGGGCGATCATTTGGCCTACCTTGCCGGGGCACGGACCGCAGACCATATTGAGCTTGGAGGATGCTGAATCCGGTGCAGGATTCAGGCTGTATCTGGACTCGCAAGGCGCTGTTGCAGTACAAATTTCCGCAAACCGCTGCGAAAGCCGGGAATTGTCAGCCAAAGTGGCGCTGCATGCGCAAAGATGGTACTTGGCATCAGCGAGCTACGATGCTGAAAGCGGCATTCTCAGCGTCGCCCAGCAACCGCTGCGTCACTATGCGAAATCCAATGTCTCGCGCAGGGTGTCGCGCACAGTGTCACTCGATGGTTTTGCCGGCGATATCGCAGCACCGATCATGATCGCGGCACGGCCGGCGACAGCGCAACCTGCTGCAGAACACTTTAACGGACGTATCGAATCGCCGCAATTGCTCGCCCGTGCCTTGCTGCACGAGGAAATGACCGATCACACGAGCGATGACCGAAGAGACCTGATCGGCGCCTGGGATTTTTCAATTGGAATCCCGACCGACACGATCACCGATGTGTCAGCCAATCAGCTGCATGGCCGCCTGGTCAATCTTCCGACCCGGGGAGTAGGCGGACATGCGTGGAACGGAGACGAGCACTGCTGGCGGCAGCGCCCGGAACATTACGCTGCAATCCATTTTCACGATGACGACCTTTACGACTGCGTCTGGGAGACCGACTTTACGCTGACGCTGCCGGACCGCCTCGCCAGCGGGGTCTATGCGGTTCGCCTGCATAGCGGGAGCGAGGAATACTATGTTGTGCTCGCGGTTCGACCGCCCCGCGGCACAGCGACCGCGCCGGCTGTCTTTGTCATGCCAACCGCCAGCTATATGGCCTATGCGAACAATCGGCTCGGAATTGATGTTTCGGAAACGGAAATCGTTTGCGGGCGCCTCACGCAGCTGAACCCGATCGATCTCTACATGCAGGAGCATCCGGAGCTGGGCCTTTGCTTCTATGATCTGCACAACGACGGCAGCGGCGTGTTCTATTCATCGCGGCTCAGGCCGATCGTCGACATGCAGCCCAAGCACATCGCCCACCTCGGCGGTGCCGGCTCGAATGTATGGCAATTCAATGCGGACACCCATATTCTCAACTGGCTTGAGCACCTCGGCCAGCCCTTCGATGTGATTACTGACGAAGACATCGAGGCCGAAGGCGTCGAAATCCTTGAGCGCTACCGGGTCGCGATCACCGGAACGCATCCGGAATACTATTCAGTTCGCATGCTCGACGGACTCCAAGCCTATCTGAACGGCGGCGGACGCCTCATGTATCTTGGCGGCAACGGATTCTATTGGAGAATTTCCTACCATCCGACGCTGCCAGGCGTAACGGAGTGCCGCAAGTCCGAGGACGGAATTCGCGCCTTCGTTCCCAGGCCAGGAGAGTACTACTCGAGCTTTACCTGCGAATACACCGGATTGTGGCGCCGCAACGGCCGGGCGCCGAATGAGCTGGTCGGTGTCGGAATGGTATCGCAGGGCTTCGACTATTCATCGCCCTATGTGAGGACGCAAGCCAGTCGCAACGAACGCGCAAAATTTATATTCGATGGTGTCGAGTCGACAGTGATTGGCGATTACGGCCTGTCCGGCGGCGGTGCGGCGGGCCTCGAACTGGATGCTACGGACCATGCGCTGGGCACTGCGCCCCATGCACTGGTGCTTGCCGCGTCCGAACGGCACTCGGACCTTTATCTTCTGACACCGGAGGACATGAACGATCCGGCGCCCGGCCTTGGCGGATCCGAGGCGGAGCTGATCCGCGCAGAGATGGTATTTTTTGAAACCCCTGCCGGCGGAGCGGTCTTTTCAACCGGCTCTATCGCCTGGTGCGGCAGCCTGTCTTACGCGAACTATCAAAACGACATCGCTCGAATATCGGCCAATGTCCTGAACCGGTTTCTGAACAGCACTCCATTCGACCGGACCGACCAGACTCAGGACTGAATTTGCGGCCTGAACCATGAGATATTGAATCGAGCCAGCAGGCTTGAAATAACCCAAAATACCCTCAAAAATAAAGGAATTATTTAGACAAGAGCCGAATTTGAATTTGATATTCGCGGCACTCTCCTGTTACATTTGCGAAAGCTGCAACCCTGGATTGGGACGATTCAAGAATGAAACTGATTGTTTCGAGACGCATTGAGGTATATTCAAGAGAGAAACGCTTCAACCAACTAAACTATCGAGAGGAGAAGAACTATGAAATCTACAAGGCAAAAACTCCCAGAGGTAGAGATTAAAACCAAACACCTACCAGCCCAACAAGGCTGAACTAAAACAGACCTGCGAGTCAAGTCGTCATTTGACCAAGCTATAGGATCAATAGCACCCCGGTTGAAGTAAAGCAAGCAGTGAGGTAATTTATGTGGATTTATATAGCAGATAACATTCAATGGGTCATCTTGTCTGCCATAATCGCTACATTATCAATTTCAATCGCGATAGGAATACGTATTTTTCGCTTGGGTAGATGGGTAGGCGAGGTAGACAAAGATAGAGATAGTTGTAATTCTTTTATTGATGAAATTCGATCGGATATTAAGAGAATTTTTGAACGACTGCCATCGACAGCAGTAGCCAGTGATAGTCCAATTCGACTTACGGATTTAGGAAAAAAAATATCGAAACATCTCAACGCAAATGATTGGGCAAAATCGGAAGCAGATAAATGTTTCGACAAATCAAAAGGCATGGATTCATTTGAGATACAAAAATTTCCATTCGATTATGCTCAAGAATACAAACCAAATGATGAACTTCTCAGAAAAATGCGCGCAGCAGCCTTTGAAACAGGGATAGATCTTGACGGAGTCCAAAAAGTTCTTGGTGTTGAATTGAGGGATTGCCTACTTGCCAAACACAGCAGGGTACGGGATTCTCTCGATATATAAATGATACAAATCTAACGAACCAGCCTATTGGCCAACTCCTTTCTTGGGTGCTCCGGCAATTATCTGCATGATTCCCTAAAGTAGGTGATGTCGTAGAATATTCGAATCGTTTCTCCTGACCCGGGACACGCCATGGACTATGACAAAATCGATGAAGCGGTATTGGCACTCCTGTATCTGAACATGCACGACTACGATCCTCCGGACTACGCGCGCGCTTGGAAATCATTCGACTGGGATGCGATGGACCGCCTGCATCAAAAAGGACTGATTTCCAATCCTGTCAGCAAAACGAAATCGGTCGTCTTCACCGCAGAAGGACTGCGTCAGTCGAAAGCCGCATTCGACCGGCTCTTTGATGCCGAAAGCTGAGCCTTGAATAAGTGTCTTGCAGAATCCCCCCCCCTTCTCCTACGCTGAAATCGATGGCGGAATCATGACATATTGGAGGAAGCGACATGAACAAGCTACAACTTGTCCATCCTGGCGAGATTCTGAAATGCGACTTCATGGATCCTCATGGCTTGTCGGCCACAGAATTGGCCAAATCACTTGGAGTAAGTGCCACACGTATCAATGACATTGTTCGTGGTCGTCGAGGCATCACCGCGAGTACCGCGTTGCGGTTAGCTCAGTATTTCAATACAGACGAGCGAAGCTGGGCTAACCTTCAAACCTACTATGAGCTTGAGGTGGCAAGGCAAAACGAAATCGATGAAATAAGTGTGATCCATCCTCTTGAAGCAGCGTGAGTGAAATTTGGGTGTGAATCCTTCGCATCATCCACGTTCTTGACGATGGAACGAATGTGGCGATAGCAGCGAAAATTGCAATCGAAACAAACCTGAACAATGCAGCCAGTCTGCAGCAGTTCGAGGGTTGGCGAGGAATCTTTCATCTTCCCGCCGACTACTCCGCGTATGATGCTGCCTCTATTTGATTCACAGGGAGTACTTGGCCCACTTGTTAGCCTTCGGCCACGCAAAGTTGTGACGAATGTCGAGTCGCTGTGCGATGCGAGATTGACAGCGCTCGCATCAGTCGGGCTATGCCTCAAAACAGCCGGAAACCGTTAGAACTTGGGAGAATACAATTGAACCGGGCGAGTAGTCACTTTGCATGTTTTTCAAATCGGAGTGCTGTCCGAAACGATGGAACATTCGCGATCAACACGATGTCGGCTCATCAAGGCATCGGTCAGAGCAGAGACAGTGCAATGTTCAGCGAGGCGGCTATTTCCAGCACATCTTCCAACACTCACAGATACGACAGCACGATTCCTGCGAATATGGCTGCGCCAAACCAGCTGTTGCCCAGAAAAGCCTTGAAGAATCGCTCGCGATCGTCGAACCGGCACGAATACTGATGCCACGCACCAATCAGCGCAGCTGCGCTAAGCCCTGCAAAGTAGTAGATGTTCAACAGCTCGATAAAGCCTACGAGCATCAATGTCAGCAAAGTTGCTATCTGGAAGCCGCAAATCACCCACCTGTCATTCCCGCCTGAAAGAACCGCAAGCGACTTGACACCGATTCGAATGTCGTCATCGCGGTCGACCATGGCGTAGAACGTATCATAGGCCCCGGCCCAGAACACATTGGCAAGCAGGATCAGCCAGCCGGAAAGCGGCACAGTTTCAATGTGCGCCGTGAACGCCATCGGAATTCCCCAGCCGAACGCGACGCCCAAATACAGCTGGGGCAAATGGGTAAAGCGCTTGAACAGCGGATACGACGCTGCAAGCACGGCGCCGACAGCCGCAAGTACCAATGTGGCAAAGTTCAGCGCCAGCACCAGTGCGAGCGACACCAAGCAAAGCCCTGCAAAAAGCGCTGCAGCCTCGTAAACCGAAATCTCCCCGGTCGCCAAAGGGCGATCACGGGTCCGCTCGACACTTCGATCAAATTTGCGGTCGGCGATGTCGTTGACCACGCAGCCCGCCGAACGCATGGAAAACACCCCGGCGATAAAAATGAGAACGATGAACGGGTCCGGATACCCCTTCGCGGCAATCCACAAGGCCCACAGGGTCGGCCAAAGCAGAAGCAGGCTTCCGATCGGCTTGTCCAGCCGCATCAGCCGCGCATAGGCGCCGAGCCGCTCAGACATCGCCATAGTTTCCGTCATTCGGCATCCAGCGCCGAATCAGGGGCCGCACCAGTTCGGGGTGCCGGTCCAGAATCACACCGGCTGTCTCGCCAACATCAGGAATCAGGCCGACATCGCGCGGCAGATCCGCAACCCGAAACATCTTCGCCCCTGTCTGGCGCGTGCCGAGCAGTTCTCCGGCCCCGCGAAGACGCATGTCGGTTTCCGCTATCTTGAATCCGTCATTCGTCTCGAGCATCACCGCCAGACGCTCCTTGGCCATCGAAGATAGCCGGTTGCTGTGAATCAGCACGCAGTGCGAGCGATCCGACCCCCGGCCGACCCGGCCTCGCAGCTGATGAAGCTGGGCGAGGCCCAGCCGCTCGGCATTTTCGATGATCATCAGGCTCGCGTTCGGCACATCGACCCCGACCTCGATCACCGTCGTAGCGACTAGGACATGGACATCTCCGGCACGAAAGCTGTCCATGATCCTGTCCCGGTCCGAACCCTTCATGCGCCCGTGCACCAGGGCGACACTGAATTCCGGCAATGCCCTTCGGATCGTCTCTTCCATATCGGCTGCAGCTTCGACATCGAGAAACTCGGACTTGTCGATGAACGGGCAGACCCAGTACGCCTGTCCGCCGCCGGCGCAGATCCGGCGCACCTGCTCAATCACCTGACCTCGGCGGTTCGAAGAGGTCATCCGGGTTTGCGGGGGCGTCCTGCCGGGCGGCAGCTCCTTGATACTCGATACGTCGAGATCTGCGTAGAATGTCATTGCAAGCGATCGCGGTATCGGGGTCGCTGTCATGATGATCTGATGCGGCACCTGGTCTTCGATGACGCCCTTTTCGCGCAGCGCATAGCGCTGTCCGACGCCGAATCGATGCTGCTCGTCGACCACCACAAGTCCCAGCTTCTTGAATCTGATGTCGCTTTGAAACAGCGCGTGAGTGCCCACGACGATATCGGCGTTTCCCGCTTCAATCGAACTTTGCGTCAGTCGGCGGTCCTTGGCTGACAGTCCGCCGGTCAAAATGAGCACATCGACGCCAAGCGGCGCAAACCACTGGGTAAACGACTTCATATGCTGTTCGGCAAGAAGCTCCGTCGGCGCCATCATCGCAAACTGATAGCCTGCGTCGACGGCCCACGCGGCGGCGGCAGCAGCGACCAGGGTCTTTCCGGACCCGACATCGCCCTGAACCAGCCGCAGCATCGGCACCGGCTTTCTAAGGTCGCCGATGATCTCCCGGATGGCGAGACGCTGCGCCCGAGTCGGTTCGAATGGCAGCGAGGCGCGCAGCCGATGCGACAGATCTCCGGCCGGATTCATCGCAGGCGCAGTGAATTTTTGCCGGCGCCGCTTCAGCCACCGTCTCGCAAGCTGATTCGAAAGCAGCTCCTCGAATGCCAGCCTGCGCATGGCCGGCGAATTCCAGGCCCCTTCGTCAAGATCTACTTCGTCGAGCGGCGGGGCATGCGCAATCTCAAGCGCCGCATCAAGATCCGGAAACGTCAAGCGGTTCAGTTCGGATTGGGGGATCAGTTCCGGCAGCCGACCGCGCGCACTTTCCGCCGCACCGGCGATCAGGCTTCTCAACTGACCCTGAGTCAGCCCTTCGGTCAGCGAATAGATCGACGTCAGCGTCGAGCCTGCATTGGCGCCCGGCTCGGAATGAAGGACCGAGTATTCGGGATGAACCATTTCAAGCGCGTGCCCGGCGCCTCGCACTTCGCCATAGCATCGCAGCCACTTGCCTGCCTCCAGTTGACGCTGCTGCGCGCTGCTGAAATGAAACAGGCGCATCGCGAGTCGGCCGGTGCCGTCGTCGATTTGCACGATCAGCGCTCGTCGGCCTCTGAATCTGACATCGACTTTGACAATGCGCCCTGCGACAAGTGCGGATGTGCCGGCGACAACCGTGTTCAGCGGCGCAATCCTGGTGCGATCCTCATACCGGTACGGCAGATGGAACAGAAGATCCTTAATAGAGACGACGCCAAGCCTTTCGAGCTTGGCGGCCATAGCCGAGCCGACTCGATACAGATCAGTGACTGGCCGATCCTCGTATGCCTCGGCGTGCGGCATTCCTACGGTCAGCGCGCCAGATGCATTACCGCGTCTGCTTCAACAGCTGCACCTTTTGGTAGCGAAGCGACGCCGACGGCTGCACGCGCCGGGAACGGCTCGCTGAAATATTCGCCCATTGCCTCGTTGACAGCGGCAAAATTGCCCAGATCGACCAGATAGACGGTCAGTTTTACGATGTCGTCCATCCCGCCGCCTGCGGCTTCGGCAATAGCGCCGATATTTTCGAATACCTGTCTGACCTGGGCTCGAAAATCTCCTTCGACAAACTGCTGTGTGTCGGGGCTAAGGGGAATCTGTCCGGATATGTATACCGTATCGCCGCATCGCACAGCCTGGGAATACGCGCCGATCGCCTGCGGCGCACGGTCGGTTGATACTGTCGTTCTTGATGACATTGCTCATTCACCTTGGCAGATGGGGCCGGCAGTGGTCAGACGGTCTTCGGCCTGGCGACGCGATGTACCGACGATTCCTGATTCAGCCGTTTCATGATTCGTGCGAGATGGGCCCCGTGCGAAACCTCGATTGTAAAATCCATCGTCACGATTTCCTTGCCGCGGTGGGTCAGATTGCAATCGCTGATGTTGGATTCCTGGCTCGCGATGATCGATGACACCTTGGCCAGTACGCCCTTGCGGTCATCGGTATCGAGCCGGATGGGAACCGAGAAAACGCCTTGCGGCGATTCCGCCCAGTGCACCTTGCTCCACAGGTCCGGCGCAAAATTCGATCGCGCAACATTGGCGCAGTCCTCGGTATGTATCACCATCCCGCGCCCTTTTGTAAACAATCCGACGATGGCTTCATTCGGAATCGGATTGCAGCACTTTGCATAGGTGATGGCCAGTCCTTCGGTGCCGTAGACGGCAAGCGAAGGCACATCCAGGCTGGTCGGCTGATCTGCGCGTATCAGCTGGCGCGCCACCATCGAGGCATTGCGGCGGCCGGAGCCTATATCGTCGAGGAGATCTTCCCAGGCCAGCAATCCGAAATCGCGCATCAGGCCATCCCTCATGTCCTGGGTGACATTGCGATACTTGATCTTGAGCGTCTTGAGCCCCAGCCTGAGCAGCCTGTCGCCCACCTTGACGCGCTGTATTCTCGATGTTTTCTTGATGCTCTCACGGATCGAGGTGCGCGCCTTGCCGGTTACCGCAAAGTCCAGCCATGCGGCATCCGGCGTCGAATTGCGCTTGTTGTGCCGGATGATTTCGACGCAGTCGCCGTTGCTCAGGAGCGCATGCAGCGGAGCCGGTTCGCCGTTGATCAGAGCCGACTTGGCGTCATCGCCCACCTTCGAGTGCACGGCGTAGGCAAAATCGATCGCTGTCGCGCCTTTGGGCAGACGCTTGATTTCGCTATGCGGGGTAAATACGTAGACCTCGTCGGGATAAAGGCTGACCTTGATCTTGTCGAGCGTTTCACTCGGACTGTCTTCGGCATCCAGCATCTTTAGAAGGTCGACCAGCCATTCGGAGC
This sequence comes from Arenicellales bacterium, assembly GCA_965214615.1. GTDB lineage: Bacteria > Pseudomonadota > Gammaproteobacteria > Arenicellales > JAJDZL01 > CBDAUN01. The sequence continues at coordinate 221,442 of OZ243952.1, read as the reverse complement.
CGGGAATCTTGTTGTCTTTCCCATTCGATTTTTTCGAATCCTCCGACTTTTTGTACTGCATGTGGGACGCTATGCCGGTTTCGGCAGCGGCATGCATTTCCTCGGTCCTGATCTGAATTTCCAGAGAACGTCCGAATTCACCGTAGACGGTGGTATGCAGCGACTGGTATCCGTTCATTTTCGGGATCGCGATATAGTCGTTAAATTCGCTCGCGATCGGCTTGTATCTGCTGTGAATCGCCCCGAGCGCCTTGTAGCAGTCTTCCAGCGAAGAGACAATAATCCGAAACCCGAAAACGTCCTGCACCAGAGCGAGACGGAAATTCTTGCGCTGCATCTTGCGGTATAGCGCGTACAGATTCTTTTCCCGGCCCCCTATCGTTGCCTCGATTCCCCATGACTTGAGCAGTTTGTGCATTGTCTTGATCTGACGGCTGATCAGATCGCTGCTGCTTCCAACTCCCTGGCGCACTGCCTTTCGAAGGACCCGAAACCGAGTTGGATGGATATATTTGAAGCAAAGGTCTTCGAGTTCTCGGCGCCAGTTGAACATGCCGACCAATTGCGCAATCGGCACATAGACCGCCATTGTCTGACGGGCGATGCGCCGCTTCTTTTCGTGCGCCAGCGCGTCCAGCGTCCTCATATTGTGCAGCCGGTCTGCCAGCTTGATCAGAATCACGCGTCCGTCGCTGGACATGGCAAGGATCATTCGGCGGATATTTTCCACCTCCGCCTCCTGCTTGGTCAGCGTCTCGACATGCTCGACCTTGCTGACACCTTCGACAAGGTCAGCCACCTCCTGGCCGAACTGGCTGATCAGGTCATTCTTCGACAGCTGGGTGTCTTCAAGCGTGTCGTGCAAGATGGCGGCGACGATGATGCTGCCGCCGAGGCGAAGGTCGGCCAGCAGCCTGGCGACCGAGAGAGGATGATTGATGTATTTTTCGCCGGCAATGCGGCGCTGCCCTTCGTGCGCCGCAGCGCCCACTTCGTATGCGCGTCCGACCTCGGCAATAGCAGATTCATCAAGGTAGCTGCTCAGAGACTCATAGAGCTGAAGCAGCTGTCGCTTGTCTTCAGGATGCCTTACGAAACGGTAGAATCGGGTTAAAGGCTTGCTACTCGACGGCTTGATCAGCGTCTTGGTGCTCGACATCATCGCTCGGAGATTCGTCCTGCTGTTGGTCTTCGGCTGGACTTTCGCCTTGATCGGAACCTTGCTGCGCAACAGCGGGCTGAACATCCAGTTCCTGATTGTCCGCCTGCGCCAGCTCTTGTTCCGGTTCGTCGCCGAAATCGATCAATGGGCCTTCCGGCGCATCCGGTTCATCGAGAATCTTCTCGGTAACCAGGCCTTCGGCGATCTCGCGCAGCGCAATGACGGTAAACTTGTCATTGTCCGGATCGACCAGCGGCATCTGACCCTTTTCAAGCTGGCGGGTACGCTTTGCCGCAATCAGAACCAATTGGAAACGATTATCGACTTTCTCAAGACAGTCTTCTACAGTGATTCGGGCCATGGCCACCTCGGATGGTTGCAGTGCCGCATGACAGCAAGCGGCGGAAAGTTCAAGGTTTGCAAGCGGTTGATTATAACTTATATCCTCAGTAAAGAAAACGAATTTGGCGCCCCTGAAACCGCGGCGCAGGGGTCGTAGAACAGATAAAGCCCTTTACGGAAAACCGGTTGCAGAAAGCATATCTCCAGCCCATTGTCTGAGCGGCTTTGGGGCTATGGAAATGCAATCATGCAGGAATTTAGGCGAATGAGCCTTATTTCGGCGGCGGGTCGCAGTACGACGCGCTTTTAATGTTCGACCTGCTCGCAAGAGCGAACCGGGCGATCAAGATCCGGGTATAGTGTTTCAGAAGCTGAAATAAATGGTTCTCAAATTCTGTAAGTGAGCCATCACCCGATCGCAGGAGATCAGTATGAAAGCCGCAATTTTTCGCTCGGCAGATCAGCCTCTGACAATCGAAGAGCTAGACATCTGCAATCCGAAATCCCGGGAAGTGCTGGTTCGAACAGCCGCAGCAGGAATCTGTCATTCCGACTTGCACTACATCGACGGATATTACACGACGCCGGTTCCAACTGTTCTTGGGCATGAAGCAGCAGGAATCGTAGAAAAAATCGGCGAGGATGTGACATATGTCGCACCCGGAGACCATGTGATTACCTGTCTTTCAGTATTCTGCGGTCACTGTGAGTTTTGCGTCACCGGCAGACCATTCAGCTGTTCCAGCCCTGAAACCGACCGACCGCAAGACGATTCTCCGCGCCTTTGCCAAAATGGCAATCGAATTCATCAGTTCTACAACCTGTCATCTTTCGCCGAGCAGATGCTGATTCATGAACATGCGCTGGTCAGGATCCGGCGGGACATGCCGCTTGACCGTGCGGCGCTGATCGGTTGCGCGGTCACAACAGGGTTCGGTGCAGTGGTCAATACCGCCAATATCGAGATTGGCGCAACGGTTGCGGTGATCGGCTGCGGCGGGGTTGGTCTAAGCGCGATCAACGGAGCGGCAATTGCCGGCGCCGGAAGAATTATCGCAGTGGATGTCAAGGACACGAAACTGCAGCTGGCAAGGCAGTTCGGCGCAACCGATACAGTCAACAGCGCGAGCGATGACCCGGTTGAGATGGTACGGGAATTGACCCTTGGCGGTGTGGAATACTCGTTTGAGGCTCTGGGGAAAAAAGAAACAAGCGAGCAGGCTTTCAGAATGCTTCGCCGTTCGGGAGTTGCGACGATAATCGGAATGGTACCGAAGGGGCAGACAATCGAAATAGAGGCGGCGAGCCTGCTTGAGGACAGGCGATTGCAGGGGTCGAATATGGGATCGAACCGGTTTCGGGTAGATATGCCCCGGTATGTGGACTTTTATCTGCGCGATCAATTGAAGCTGGACGAGATGATCTCAAAGCGCATTGCCTTGGAAGATATCAATCAAGGCTTTGCCGACATGAAACACGGACAAGTTGCCCGGTCCGTGATAGTTTTTTGAGTGACATCGTGACAGGCAGATCAAAGTCAGGCGCGGATCGAATTCGGCGCAGTGATCTTTCAGCCAATACCGGATTGTGCAAGCCGGCCGTTTCCATCTGCGGCTGATGAAGACTCTCAACGTTCCCGGCTATCGCAGACCGGGGCGCCAGATTTCAACACATCCGCATGGCGACAATAGTCATTCCGCCTCAGATGCGAGTCAGGCGATACTGTAAAATTGAATCGATGAAGCAAAGCATGAGCCACAATCAGGAAAATTCGATTTCGGTACGGGTCTGGGATCTGCCGGTGCGGCTATTTCACTGGCTGCTCGCGATTCTGGTCTGCATCATGTACTTCAGCGGCAACTACGGGCGCTTCGATATTCATATTCTCGCGGGGCAGGGCATCGTCGCACTGCTGATAGCGCGCATCGCCTGGGGTTTTGCAGGCAGTTCGAACTTGAGATTTTCCGCCCTGATCTTCAAGCCGGGCGAATATGTCGACTATCTAAAGTTGCTCTCCCGCCGTGCGCCCGGCTACAGCGTCGCGCATAGCCCGATCGGCTCGCTTGCGGTCATTGCGATTCTGACCGCCTTGCTGGTTCAGGCCGTAACCGGACTCATCGCTGCAGACGTGGACGGTCTGGTCGAAGGTCCCTACGCCTACTACGTCAGCTACGAACTCAGTCGCTTCGCCTCGGAAATCCATGTCGACAACGAACGCTTGCTGCTGGCAATCATCATCGCGCACGTGTGCGCCAACGCGTTCTACTACCTGTATAAGAAAGACGACTTGATCAGCCCGATGATCACGGGCGTAAGAAACGTGCCGGGCGACCGCTCGGTCAGCGAGCCGCGGCACGTCGCAACATGGAAAAGCCTCGCCGTCGCGTTAGCTGCTGCCGTTGCTACGGCAACAGCCTACTGGCTGTACGGCTAAGACGCTTCGCGAACCGTCCGATTCGGCAGCACCGGCGGCCGTCTTGAATCATCGACCAGCGCCACCGACGGCCCGTTAGCCGTATCCGTCCTCGATTCGGCACCGCCGGTGAATTCAATCAATCCGCGTGCCTGCATCGAGCGGTGCAAATCCCTATTCCTTCTTTTCCCGAAACTGCGTATGGCAACCTCGGCAGCCTTCGCCGCCCAATGCCTTGACAGCAGCACCGATCTGACCCTTGTCGCCCGTTTCAAAAGCTCCTTCGAGTTTCTGCGCATAGCCGACCATCGCATCAGCCGCCGCGACAAAGTCGTCCCAGCTTTCCCAGATCTCCGGCTTAGCTTCGCTCTCTTCATTCTGCGCCATTCCGGTGTCGGGAGGAAATAGCGAAGGAATGTCCGGCGCCGTTGCGGCAATGTCGCCGGCCATGACCCCGAGTTCCATCGGCTCGCCGTCGCCGCGCTTAAGATAATTGCTGAACGCCTTCATGGCCTTGCCCAGTCCTTTCATGTATTCCGATCGCTCCTGATACACAGCTTCGTCGGCGTGCGCAGTCGACGAAAACTGAGCAGGCACTGTAAAAACCAGAATCAAGGCCGCAACCGCCGCAAATTTTGCTATTGAATCTAATGCTCTCATGAATTGATCTCCTTAAAATCTAATCAAATCTGATGCCGCACAAGGCAACGTCGAATGCCTGCTCCCGTGCCGCATCAAATTGAACAGGCTGATACAGGTACAATGTCGTATCTGCCAATCAACCCTGATTCGTTATTAAACAGGAAATTGACAGGAGACCGGGCAGTTTTTCGCCGTACGACGGCATTTGCGGTTCAATCGCGCTGTAATGCGCGGCGCTGGAATCGCCGTCAGACAAGGCGAAACCGATTCAATCAATATCACAGTCGCCGTCGCAGGCAATTCACGGCATTTGCCATGCATATGAACTCCACACCGCTCAAATCGAACAGCCCGCGGCCCGCACAAAGTACTTGCAATTGCTGCCAGGCAGCTTGCCCAGGCATCGAATTCGCTGCGATTTCGACCGCAAGGAGCCACGCAACTGCGATGTCGCAGCCGGCGGCAGCGGCAATGCTCTAGGTGAGCCATGGGTATTGATATCCCGCGTCAAGCTGTTCCGGCCGCGCTTGCGCGCTGCGCGGAACAGCTTGACGCGCTCAGTCACCTCCACCGAAAACGCCAGCTTGAACCTCGAGACGGGATTGATTTCACATCAAACGACTTTCTCGCATTCAGCACGGCCGGACCGATTCGCGACGCGCTTCGCCGGGCGCTCGAAGACGGAGTCCCCGTCGGCGCCGGCGCTTCGCGGCTGCTTCGCGGGAACTTCGAGCAGCACGAGCGTCTCGAATTGCAGGCGGCGCAGTTTTTCGGCACCGAAAAGGCACTCTACTTCGCCACCGGCTATATCGCGAATTTCGCCTTGCTCACCTGTCTGCCAAAGCGCGGCGACCTGATCGCCTTCGATGCGCTGGCGCACGCCAGCGCGCGTCAGGGCATCCACGCATCCCACGCCAAAAGCGTCAAGTTTGCGCACAATGACAGCGACGCGCTTGAGCGAGCTATCCGCTCCTGGCGCTTGAGCGGACATTCGCAAACGCCATGGATCTATGTCGAAAGCCTCTACAGCATGGACGGTGACCGCGCACCGCTTGAGGACTTGTTCGATATCGCAGACCGCTACGACGCCATGGTGATCGTCGACGAGGCGCACGCGACCGGGGTGTGGGGCGAGCGAGGCGGAGGCTTTGCCGAAAGCGAATCGAAGCGGGCGAACCTGATTTCGCTTCATACCTGCGGCAAGGCGCTCGGCGTATCGGGCGCACTCGTGTGCGCCGCGCGCGAAATCATCGACTTTCTGATATCGAAAGCGGCTCCGTTCATCTATTCGACCGCCCCGTCCCCATTGATGGCAATCGCGGTAGGCGAAGCAATCAGGCTGCTTGCCGACAGCCGGGCGCAGCGCGAACGGCTGCACGCGCTTGTCCGTGCGGCCAATGCACGCGCAGCACAGCTGCCCGGCATCGAAGGCAGCGGAACCCAGATCATTCCGATCGTGATCGGCGAAGACGCTCCAGCCCTTCGCATCGCACGGATGATGCGCGAAGCCGGCTTTGACATTCGGGCGATCCGCCCGCCCACCGTCGATTCGGGCACCGCAAGGCTGCGACTTTCGATTACGCTGCATGTCGATGAATCCGACATTGAGCACATGTTCGGCTGCCTGCAGCCGATTCTGGAAAAGGAGATGCCATGAACCGTGCCTTCGTCATCACCGGAACCGACACCGATGTCGGCAAGACGGTCGCCAGCGCGATGCTCGTGCAGGCATTGGAAGCCGACTACTTCAAGCCGATTCAAGCCGGACTGGACGACGAAACCGATACCCAGGCGGTACAGCGGCTATGCCGCATCGGCGATTGCCGAATCATCCCGGAACTGTACCGTCTCGCAACCCCGGCTTCACCTCATTACGCCGCCGAAATCGACGACATCGAAATTGATACCGAATCCCTGAAACTCCCCGACCGCGCAAGACCGTTGATTGTCGAAGGCGCCGGCGGCCTGATGGTCCCTGTCAATCATTCGACTCTTTTCATCGACGTTTTCAAAATATGGCGCCGGCCGGTGATCCTGTGCGCGCGCACGTCACTTGGCACAATCAACCACAGCCTGCTTTCGGTCCTCGCCCTGAACGCCGCGGACATTGACATTCACGGCATCATCTTTATCGGCGATCCCAATCCGTCAAGCGAATCGGCAATATGCGAATTCGGCCGCTTGCGCCGCCTCGGACGAATTCCCTTTCTTGACGATCTGAATGCCGAAACGCTCCGGCAAGTCTTCGAAAATGAATTTCACATGGAGGATTTTGCCTAGCCGCAGTGCCGGTTGCACTATTTGGGCCCTGATACCGGCATCCGGAACAAATTTGCGCCGGCAATTCGATGCGGCTTCTATAATCTTCCCATGCCTCTGCGTAAGCCGGCGGCAATTTAGAACTGATCCAAACGAAAGACTATTGCATGCCGCGGCACCGTCGCGATGACGAAGCCCGCAATTGAACCGAATGCCCGAACCCGCGCCTTGAGGCCATCCTTGCCGAACCGAATTGGTATGAATACAAAAACTTCGCCAGTGTGGCACCCGTTTACCCAGCACGCGGTTTTTCCCAGTTTCAGAAAGATCGAAAGCGCCGAAGGCGCCTATCTCTACACCGCCGAAGGCGACCGCATCATCGATGCCATCGCATCATGGTGGGTCGTGACCCACGGTCACTGCCACCCGCGCATCCGCCAGGCCGTAGAACGGCAGATCGCAAAGCTCGATCAGATCATCTTTGCCGGCTATACCCATGAGCCGGCCGAACGGGCTGCCGAATTGCTCGTCGATCTCACGCCCGACGGGCTGGACTACGTGTTTTTTTCCGATTCGGGATCGACTTGCGTCGAAGTCGCACTGAAAATGGCGCTGGGCTACTGGTACCACCAGAACATCGCCAAGCACCGGGTGCTGGTTCTGGAACACGGCTATCACGGCGATACCATCGGCACCATGTCGGTCGGCGAACGCGGCGTCTTCAATCAGCCGTACAACCCGCTGCTATTCACAGTGGAGAAACTGCCCTTTCCCCATGCCGGCCGCGAATCCGAGACCCTCGCCGCCCTTGAAGCATGCGCATCATCAGGCGACGTCGCCGCCTTGATCGTCGAGCCGCTGGTGCTTGGCGCCGGGGGGATGCTGATGTACAGCGCCGAAGTCCTGTCTGAAATGAAGCGCATCTGCGAGCACCACGGCGTACTGCTCATTGCCGACGAAGTGATGACAGGATGGGGCCGCACCGGCACTCTGTTCGCCTGCGACCAGGCCGGCGTCGTACCCGATATCGGCTGCTACTCCAAAGGCATCACGGGCGGCTTCCTGCCGCTTGCCGCAACCTTGTGCAGCGCACCCATATTTGACGCCCACTACTCCCAGGACAGGTCAAAAACCTTCTTCCACTCAAGCTCCTATACCGCCAATCCGATCGCTTGCGCAGCAGCGGCGGCCAATCTGGAGATGTGGTGCGAAGACGCGGCGTTTCAAAGACTGCGCGAAGTCTGCGATATGCAATCGAAACGACTGGAACAGCTCGCAGGCATCGACCGCCTCGCCAATGTGCGCCGATGCGGGTCAATCGTCGCAATGGACGTCATGGCCGACGACGCAGGCTATCTGTCCGACATCGGCACCCGGCTGTATATCGATTTGCAGGAAAGCGGCGTCCTGCTTCGCCCGCTGGGCAACACCCTGTACGTGCTGCCGCCGTATTGCGTGACCTGCCAGGACCTCGATCAGATCTACGAAACGATTATCGAGGCGGTCAGGCGGCAAGCGGCCTAATGCGCCTCAGGCGGCGCGACGTGCGCCAGGCCGATAGTGCTCCAGCGCATTCAGCAACCTGCGAAACAGCTGCTGCTCGCGTCGGCACAGGGTTTCCACGGCATCGGCGCTGAAGTGTCCGTCCGCATCAAGGCGCCGGGCCATGCTGTACAAATGCCCCTGCTCCTCGGCCAGCAGCTTCGCGAGCGACACTTCCAGGCCGGCATCGTCGAGCGGGCGCTGCAGCAGCCCGTAGGCCCATACCGCCCGGAACTCGACAATCAAGGACATGTACAGATAGATCGTGCGGCGATTCGCACGGTTGGCGAACATCTGCGAAAGCAGCGCCTCTAGACGGGCAAAGTACATTCGCGCAGATGACGGCGCCATCAGGTTCGCATCGCCATAGTCGATGCGGGTGCCGCTCAGGCGCTCGGCGTGACGCTTGAACAGCACCGCGTGGCCGGCTTCTTCCTGCAAGTGCCTTAAGGTTTGATAGTCAATGCCGTCGCCCCACTGGGTGGCCATGATCTTGTAGCTGCCGATATGCTCCATGTAGGACAGCGTGTTGAGAAACTTCCAGCACGCATCGGCATCGCCGCATAACGCGGCAAAAAGCGACTGCGCCGGCTCGGCGTAGCAGGCGTTGTCAGCCGCAAACTTCTCGTTCAGCGATGCTATGGCAGCACTCATCGCCAGGCGGCACCTGATGCCGGAGACAGATCAGTGCGCGATTCCATCGGCTCAACGCCGAGCGCTTCGAACAGCGCATCATCGCGGCCGCGCTCGGTATTGTCGGTGGTCAGCAGCCGGTCGCCTACAAAAATCGAATTCGCGCCTGCGAAATAGCACAGCGCCTGCAACTCTTCAGACATCGACCTTCGGCCTGCTGACAGGCGAAGGTCCGATTTCGGCATCAAGATTCGCGCGGCGCCAATCACCCGCACAAACTCAAGAGGTGCGACCGGTTCGGCATCTGCAAGAGGCGTCCCTGGAATCGATACCAGCATATTGACCGGCACGCTCTCAGGCTGCGGGTTCAGATTTGCCAGCACGTGCAGCATGCGCATGCGGTCGCCGCGTGTCTCGCCCATGCCCAGAATTCCGCCGCAACATACCTTGATGCCCGCCGCGCGAACATGCTCGAGGGTCTCGAGACGATCGTCGAACGAGCGCGTGGTGATGATCTCGCCGTAAAATTCCGGCGAGGTGTCGATGTTGTGGTTGTAGTAGTCGAGTCCCGCCTCGCCGAGCTGCCGCGCGGATTCGGAATCCAGCATCCCCAGCGTCATGCACGTTTCAAGGCCAAGCTCCCTGACTTCGCGGATCATGGCGCAAAGCGCCGGCATGTGGCGCGGCTTCGGGCTGCGCCAGGCCGCTCCCATGCAATACCGGGTCGCGCCTTGCGCCTTTGACGCCTGCGCATCCGCCACGACGTCCTCGACGCGCATCAGCTTCGACGGGCTGACATCGGTGCTGTAGCGGATCGACTGGCTGCAGTACTTGCAATCCTCGGGGCAGCCTCCGGTCTTGATGTTGACCAGCTTGCTCCTTTGCACCCGGTTCGGATCAAAGTGACGCCGGTGCACGCTGTGCGCGCGATAAAGCAGATCGCTGAACGGCAGTTCGAATAAGGCGTCAATCTGTTCGAGCGACCAAGCGCTTGCAGGCTCGCTGCGGTTGTCTGGCTTTGCGGCAATCACGATCGGATCCATCATCCTTGGGGGAATCAACTGATAGGCGGATTATAGCAGTCCTGCAATAAATTTCCGCTGCCGCGCCTTGCTATAATCCCAGCCATCGACGATAAACAACAAAGCAGTCCGGATGCTATGCACTGAAGCGATTTGCCGTGATTGATGATTTTGCCGCGCCGCGGCAGCGGCGCGAGGACTACCGCCTGGCTACCGGCCAGGGCCGATTCGTTGACGACATCGATGTCGGGCATGGACTTGTCGGACTTGCCGTGCGCTCGGATTTCGCCCACGCCGACATCCTCGCCATCGACACTTCCCGGGCACGGGCGATGGACGGCGTACACGCAGTGCTGACTGGCGAAGATCTCAATTCCCGGGGCATCGGCGGCATTCCCGGAACCCGGGGCATGTCAAACAGCGACGGCTCGGACATATTCGTCCCGCATCGGCCCGTGCTGGCTGCAGACCGGGTTCGCTACATCGGAGAGCCGGTCGCCTTCGTCGTCGCCGACACGGCGCATATCGCAGCCGATGCCGCCGAACTGATCGAGATTGACTACGCCGAGCTGGCATCGATATCCGACCCTGTCCGGGCGGCATCCGGAATCCCCGCAATCTGGCCTGACGCGCCGGGCAATCAATGCTTCGACTGGGAATTCGGAGATTCCGCCGCAGTCAAGGCGGCATTTGCCGAAGCGGCGCACCGCGTCGAAATTCAGGTATCCAACCCGCGCATGGCCATCTGCCCCATCGAGCCGCGAGCCGCGATCGGCATCTACCATCCCGAATCCGACTCCTACACCCTCTACGCCCAGACTCAGGGCGTGCACAGCGTACGTGACACGCTGGCAGTTTCTGTGCTGAAGATTGATCCCGAGCGCCTGCGGGTCGTCACACCCGACGTCGGCGGCAGTTTCGGGATGAAAATCTTCACCTATCCGGAATATGCGCTGGCATTGATTGCAGCACGAATGCTGCGCCAGCCGGTGAAATGGACGGCAACGCGCAGCGAGTCGTTTGTTTCCGATGTCCATGGCCGCGGACGCGTCGACACAGTGCGAATGGCGCTGGACGGCACCGGGCGCATGCTTGCGCTCGAATACGACGCCTTAGGCGATCTCGGCGCCTATGTCTCAAAAGCGGCGGCGCTGGTTCCGTCGGTCTATGCCGCCACGGTGGTCGGCCATACCTACAGGATTGCGCACATTCATTTCCGCTCCCGAGGAGTCTTTACAAACGCGCCCCCGACCGATGCCTTCCGGGGCGCCGGCAAGCCGGAAACGGTTTCCGCAATCGAGCAGCTCATCGACAAGGCGGCGCGGCAAACCGGTATCGACAGGATTGCACTTCGACGCATCAATCTGGTGCGCACCGCCGATCTGCCGTACGCGATGCCCAACGGACAGGTGATCGACAGCGGCAATTTTGAAGCATTGCTGGACCGCACGCTTGAACTGTCGGACTGGACCGGGTTCGAGGCGAGACGCCGCGATGCCGCATCCTCCGGCCTGCTTCGCGGCATCGGACTGGGCATGTATCTGCACTCTACCGGCGGCAACACCGGCGAAATAAGCGAAGTCGAGTTCCGGTCCGACAGCACGATTCAGGTGCGAAGCGGAACCCAGGCCGGGGGCCAGGGCCATGAATCGGCGCTTGCCGGCCTGGCCGCAGCAGCGCTCGATGTCGATGAGTCCCTGATCGAAGTGATTCAGGGCGATACCGGCGCCTATGCGTTCGGCAGCGGCACAGGCGGGTCGTCGCTGATCGCCATCGCCGGCGCAACCGTGCCGCTCGCTGCCCGCCGCGCCCTTGACAGCGCGCGCGCTGCTGCTTCGGAAATCCTTGAAGCCTCTTCAGCCGATCTTGAGTATTCGAACGGGCACTTCCGCATTCCGGGCACCGACCGGGCTGTTTCGCTTGCCGCAATCGCGACCCGCTGCACCAGGCAGCCGTCAATCGGAAGCTGCGTCGGGCGCGCTGCGTTCGAAGGCAGGAATACCACCCATCCGGCTGGCGCCTACGTCGCAGAGCTGGAATGCGACCCGCAAACGGGCGCGCTGCGCATCGCACGGCTGACCGGTGTCGACGACATCGGACGGGTGCTGTTTCCCGACATGGCGGACGGACAGCTTTACGGCGGCTGGGCTCAGGCGGTGGGCGTGGCGCTGATGGAGCATGTGCAATACGACGACGCATCGGCAGGCCAGCCGATGAACGCGTCATTCATGGACTACGGGCTGCCCCGCGCCGACGACATGCCGTCGCCCGTCATCGACAAGATCGAGACCCTGTGCGAGGTCAATGCACTTGGCGCCAAAGGGGCGGGCGAAGTCGCCTGTCTCGGAGCACCCGGCGCTTTGTTCAACGCGCTGTCCGACATGCTCGGCGGCGAGTCATTTTCCGCCTTCGAACGCCCGGCGACGCCGTTTCACAACTGGACCCGGCTGCGAAGCGAATCGCGCAAATAGACGCTGTCGGCTATGCGTTGTCCAGCCGGGCCTTTCGGCCGAGGTATCCGCCGTGATGGCGCAGTCCGTACTGCTGGCGAGTGAAATTCTTCGATTCCATCAGCACCAGCGCCAAGGCGTCGGCGATGGCGCCCATGACCGCAATGCTTGCCGACGGCGTCAGGCCGAGCGGGCAGGGCTCGCGGATTTCACCCATTTCGACGATGACGTCACAGAAATGCCGAAGCGGAGAACTTAAGTGGGACGTAATGCCGATCGTAGGACCATGTTCGATATTGCCGCTCAATTCCAGCATTTCGACGACCTCGCGCGTCTTGCCGCTGTTGGAGAATGCAATGAGGCAGTCGCCCGGCCCAATCGCACCGAGATCGCCGTGCGCCGCTTCGCCGGGATGAATGTACAGCGCCGGGGTGCCGGTCGAGCACAGCGTCGCCGCGAATCTCTGGGCGACCGTTCCTGCCTTGCCCATGCCCGTGGTGACAATCTTTCCTGAACATGTGCGCATCAACTCGATCGCGCGGTCGTAGGAATCGGACACGACAACAGACTGAATCGCCTTGGCTTCGGCGTGCAGGATTTCTTGAACTCGACGACTTACATTCATAGCGGGGCTTTCAAAGGGCGTGCGTGAAATTGCCAATTATATAGTGATCGCGGCAAGCAGGCGGCGCGCGACGCGTGCGGACATGGGCGCGATGCGGCATTCACCCGGCGGCAATGGCGGCAGTCGCAGTCCGCCGGGCAGTAAATTTTATCTGCATTCGGCTTGAATTCGCGTGATTCGGACACCATATGGTCATCTCGCCGGCACTGCGCGCCGCCGCCTGCCTTTCGGCCTTCGGGAAAATTTCACTTGACTACGACATCAATTTGTGGAACTATGTACGTTCCTTCGTGCCGAAATTGCATTAATTTACCAATCTGCGCACCACCACGAAGGGCCTATTGTGCTTTCTAATCATGCAAGATCCTATTTCACACGTTAGCGACGATTCCTTTGAGAACGACGTCCTGAACTCTTCTGTGCCGGTCATCGTCGACTATTGGGCCGAATGGTGCGGTCCATGCAAAATGATCGCTCCGATTCTCCAGGAAGTTGCCGGAGAATATCAGCACAAGATCAAAGTGGCGAAACTGAATGTCGACGACAATCCGCTGACGCCCCCGAAATACAGCATTCGCGGAATTCCGACACTCATGATCTTTAAAAACGGCAATGTTGAAGCCACCAAGGTCGGAGCCGTTTCCAAATCCCAGTTGACCGCATTCATTGACGAACATATATGAAGCAAACCGTGGACAGGCTTTGCGGACAGGCGCTTTCAAGCCAAGTCTGAGCCGAAAGCCACGTGACAGCCAGCCTGGCGCACAGTCATCCGCAAGCCCCCAAATCCTATTTTTTTAGCCAAAACCATCGATCGCTCCTGAGCGAACCTATGTGGTCGATTCAATTGAGGCACAGCCTATGGGACTCAGTCTAACCGAGTTAAAATACAAGACACCTGCCGAACTTGCGGAACTTGCACGAGCGGCACGCATCAACGGTGTTGCGAGAATGCGCAAGCAGGATCAGATATTCGCGATCCTCAAGGCGGAAGCGAAAAACGGCGGTCACATCATCGGCGAAGGCGTTGTTGAGATTCTCCAGGACGGGTTCGGATTTCTGCGTTCTTCGGAATGCTCCTATCTCGCCGGTCCCGACGACATTTACGTGTCGCCGAGCCAGATCCGCCGATTCAACCTTCGAACCGGGGATACGGTGTCCGGCCTTGTGCGGCCGCCGAAAGACTCCGAGCGCTATTTCGCCCTGCTGAAAGTCGAAAATATCAACGATCAGCCGGCTGACAGCGTCAAAGGCAAGATACTGTTTGAAAATCTCACGCCTCTGCACCCGGACCAGCGCATGCGCCTGGAGCGCGGCAATGGCACCACCGAGGACCTGACAGCGCGCATCATCGATCTGGTTGCGCCAATCGGCAAGGGACAGCGCGGACTGATCGTCTCTTCTCCCAAGACCGGCAAAACCGTCATGCTGCAGCAGATCGCGCATTCGATCACGGCCAATGATCCGGAATGCGAACTGATCGTGCTGCTGATCGACGAGCGTCCCGAAGAAGTCACCGAAATGCAGCGCTCGGTTCGCGGCGAAGTCGTCTCATCGACTTTTGACGAACCGGCTACGCGCCACACCCAGGTGGCTGAAATGGTCATTGAACGGGCCAAGAGAATGGTCGAAAACAAGCGTGACGTAGTCATCCTTCTAGATTCCATCACCCGCCTTGCGCGCGCCTACAATACAGTGGCGCCGGCATCGGGCAAGGTGCTCACCGGCGGTGTCGACTCCAACGCGCTGCAAAAGCCGAAGCGATTTTTCGGCGCCGCGCGAAACGTCGAGGAAGGAGGCAGCATCACAATTCTTGCAACCGCGCTGATCGAAACCGGATCCAAGATGGACGACGTGATCTACGAGGAGTTCAAGGGCACCGGCAATCTGGAAATTCACCTGGACCGCAGAGTCGCGGAAAAACGCGTCTATCCGTCGATTGTCATCAACCGCTCCGGCACCAGGCGCGAAGAGCTTTTGACCGAGCCTACAGAGTTGAAAATGATCTGGGCGCTGCGCAAGCTGCTTCATTCGTATGACGAGCTTGAAGCCATCGAACTGCTCTCGGAGAGGCTGCGCGCGACAAGCAACAACAAGGAGTTTTTCGCTTCGATGAAGCGCCTGTCGTAAATCAACCTGAATCATTCCGTCTTGCCTCCTCCCGCATCCAATCGCCGACAGAAGTCGAAAGTTCAAGTCAAGCGGCCCGAGTCGCTTGTTGAGGCAGTACGCCAAGCCAATTCGTCAGCGCGGCTGAGGATTCTAATCGAAACTGCCGACCGCGAAAATGCGCTGCCGAGCCTGTCAGTGCACGATTTTTTTGAGAATCGCCAGCAGCGGGTGCTGGAATTTCTTGAAATGCCCGGCATGGAGGACGATTTATTTTCCGAACTGATGGTCGTGCTGTTCGATACCTATTCGCACTACTCCAGACAATACCGGATCGAGTCGCCGACCGCGCGCGCGTTCAACATGTCAATTGCGCAAGTGGTCAACTACTCGCCCTCGTCGACACGATTGAAGAACGCCATCTCCGATGCTGCAAGGCGCGGACTGCTGCCCCATGCGAGCCTTCATGAATATGCGCAGGCCGGCCCCGATGCGATGCGCGCATACGAATCATTGTCGAAGATCGGCAACAGGCTCAAATCGGAACTCGAAGAGCTTTTGAACAACACAATCAAGCGGCTCGCATCGTCGACCGACGACATTCTGGAATATCTGAATCCGATTCAATGGCCGTCGACCGACTATCTGTTCGGACCGGATGAGACGCAATGGAAGGCGCGCATTGCCGAACTGCAGCGCCTCGACCCCGCCGGCGAACAGCACATCAAGCCTGCGGCTTTTCAGATTGGCCTGTACTGGCCCGACAACCTGTCGACCGTTCGGATACGTGATTTTTACGGAACCCATATCGACGAAGCCTTGAATTTCGTCCGCCCGGGCCTGACAGAAGCAGAGTTTCAGGCTTCGACGCAGACACTGATGACTGTTCTAGACGAGTGCATGCAGCGCCGGCGGCAGCTCACAGTCACCCTGGATTCGAAATACATTTTTCGTTCTCTGCTCGGCACCTTGACATTGCGCGAAAGCGATGTCATTGACCAGCGCTACGGAATCACCGATGAAAGAAGGAAGACGCTGCAGCACATCGCCAACCGGTTCGGGCTAACCCGTGAACGCGTGCGCCAAATCGAGGCCAGCGCGCTAGAGACTTTGAAAGAGCCGCTGCGGCTTGCCGACTTAAAGCTGTACCTGCATGCCAGCAGGAATGCCACAGCCGAAGTGCTGCTTGGATCTGAACATTGCGCCAGTGTCAAGGCGATCGAGGAGCGATACGGCCAATTGAACGGCATGACGAAGCTCGCCGTGGACTGCTGCCATGGCGGAAACATATTGAACTACGCAGATGCAAACTACAAGTTTCATATCGACGTGTACTACATGCTGGACATTCCCGTAGAGCGTCTCGGGTCGGAACTGGGAACAATTGAATCGGCCATTCACCGAATCGACCTGCCAGCAAATCTGGAGCATGTCGCTTCGCAAATCAATGTCAGCACTGATGCAGTGCGAATCTATGCCGCATCATCGCAGCACATGGCAATCTACCGAAACTGCATCTATCAGGGCAAGCTGACGCCCCGCACCCGTCGCGCCATCAACATTTTGCACATCGCCATGACGCGCTTTGAAGGCAATGCGGTTCCCTTCAACCAGCTTTATTCGACGTATCTGAGCGTATTCCCTGAAGATCAATGCTCGGACCGCGACTTGCGCATCGTATTCAGTTCATTCGGCCATCTGTTCATTAACCTGACCGATGCCGGATACTGGATTGTCAACCGATACTCGCTGCTGCCTAGGCCCGAGTCGACGTCAAGTCTTCGGGACAGCGAGTTGTACAAGCCCGCCAGCAAAGGAACGCTGCAGACCGCACTGGTTGAATTGACGAACGAAATCGGTCCTGCGCCGCTGCTTGAGATTCGCAAGGAATTCACCAGGCGATATCCGAAGTGGTCCAGGAACAGCGTATTCGCGCTGCTGTCCGACCGGCCCTACTTCATTCGCATGGCGCCGGGCGTGATGGGCACCGTGGATTCGAGCTGTGAGCCCGAAGATGTAGAGCGCTACGAGTTCATGTTTACCAAGCGCCAGGTGCTGTACTACATTCTGGCGAGACTGTCCGATGCCCGCTTCGACTATCCTTTGTGGATTCCGGCGCTGGAATACGCCTGGTGCCGGTGGGGCGAGATCAATCTTCCGCGCGACCTGTTCAATGCCTTGCTGTATGTCTCCAATCCGCACACCTGGGCCGTTTCAGCCCACGAAAGAGACCAATGGCTCAGCAAGATCGAACAACACAGCGGCAAGGTGGCGTTTTCGCCGCCTCCGGTTCCCTACAGCAAGACACCGACCTTGAAAAAGACAGCGGCAGTGGCATTTTTTGCAGCAGACAAGCCGACTCTGTCCTGGATGGACATCAACCGGGTCATCGGACGGCGCATTGACGACCGGGTCAGCCTGAACTACGCGGCATTGATGGACAGGATCGGCATTCTGACCCTGCCGGGTCAATGGCACGCTCCGATTGAGGTGAACTCGACGGCGGCGTACCGGTTTGTCAACGAAGTGGCATGCGACAACCTGTTCGAAAACGGCTGGGAGCAGATTCTGCGCACCGCAGATGCTTCGGGGCCCAACGTCGACTGGATTGACAGCAAGAAGGTAGACCGCATGATTCAGCACTTGGCGTAGCGCGGCGCCATGAGTTGCGAACCGGAGCATCGGGGCTGTTCGCGCGGTTGACGTACTTCGCAGCTTGCAGTATTATTCGCACTCCTTGCGTCTGGACACAGGCGCGAATTCTCTTGTTTCGTTCCCAGTATGCATCCATGAAAAAAGGCATTCACCCAAAACTGACGACTATTCTGGTCAAATGCGCGTGCGGCAATTCCTTCGAGACACGCTCGACGCTCAAGGAAGACCTCAGCATTGAAATCTGCTCGATATGCCATCCGTTCTACACCGGCAAGCAGAAGATTATCGATACCGCCGGACGCGTAGGCCGATTTAAGGAAAAATACGGCCTCAGAGGCTAAGGCGACGCTTCGCGCTCCCGGCACGGCGCGGTGCAACCGCTTTGCCGCGGCGCCGCACAATTCCCTAAGCCTACCGCCACTCGTGCGCTCACCCGCATGACCGCCGCCTTGACCACCGTCGAGGGTTGCATAGAGTCCGTCAGCAAACGACTCGAAAGTGCGAATCTTCACTTCGGACACGGATGCGACTGCGCACTTGACGAAGCCGTCTGGATCGTCCGGCATGCCGCCGGCCTTATGGACCTTGACTGCGCCGAGAGCTTCCATCTCCCCGTCGGCAACGAACAATTCGACCGCATCGAACGGCTTGTAGACGAACGAATTTCGACGCGAAAGCCGCTGGCCTACCTGATCGGGCAAGCCTGGTTTGCCGGCAGGGCGTTTTATGTCGACGAACGGGTCATTGTTCCGCGCTCCCACATCGGCGACCTGATTGCAGACGGCTTCGGCCCGATGATCTCGCCCGGCGATGTGCATTCAGTGCTCGACCTTTGCACCGGAAGCGGGTGCATTGCCGTTGCAATGGCCCTTGAAAATGCCCACGTTGCGGTTACCGCCGCTGACATTGACCAATCGGCGTTGCAGGTTGCAGCAATGAACATCGGGCGATTTGGCGTTACCGACCGCGTGAGCGCGGTCCGCAGCGATCTTTTTGCCGCGCTGGCGGGAAGGAAGTTCGATCTGATTCTGTGCAATCCTCCGTATGTCGATGCGGATTCGCTGGCGGCGCTGCCGGCCGAATATCTTCACGAACCGCGTATCGCGTTCGCCGCTTGCGAAAACGGCATCGGAATCATCCGCACGATACTCGCACAGGCGGCACAGTATTTGAACGACGGCGGATTCCTGGTGCTGGAGGCCGGCGATTCGGCCGATGTGCTCGAAGCGCGCTACCGCGAAGTGCCATTTTTCTGGCTGACGACCCGCTCGGGTCAGTCGGTCGTGATGCTTGCCGGCAAGTCAGAACTGCTCGAATACGGCGAGTTGTTCGCCCGCTGCTGAGCGCAGCGTGCCGGGCCGGAGAATTTGACGCGCCTGCCTGATCGACGCACTGGCGAAACAGGAGCTGAGCAAGGCTCTGCGGGCTCAGGCTAGACTTCGATCATCTCGAAATCTTCCTTGACCGCTGCGCAATCCGGGCACAACCACGTATCCGGAACATCTTCCCACCGGGTGCCTGGCGCGATGCCCTCTTCTGGGAGGCCGAATTCCTCTTCATACAGAAACCCGCAAACCACGCACATATAGACCTTGTAACTCATAGCGCGAGCTTCCCAAACTGCTTCACCAATCGTTCTATTCCTTGTCCTTGTCCGATTTCAGGCCGTACATTTGCAGCATGCTGCTTTGCACCTGGGTCCACATTTCCATGTTCTGCTTGGTTATTTCGCTTGCGGCCGAAAATCCTGCCGCATCCAGCATGTCGCTGAATTGGCGCTGGTAGGTGTGCTGCTGGTCGGAGAACATTTGCACCGTCCGGTTCATATAGTCGGTGAACATGCTCTGATAGGCTCCGCCGTAGAATCGGATCATCTCGGCAAGGATCTCCTTGGTAAACATGGGGTGGCCGCCGTTTTCCTGCTCGGCGATGACCTGCAGCAGGATTTGCCGGCTGATGTCCTCTCCGGATACCTCGTCGTGGACCACGATGTCAATATTCTGCTTGACCAGGTCGCGGATATCGGCCAATGTGACATAGATGCTGCGCTCGGTGTCATACAGGCGCCGATTCGCATATTTCTTGATGATTCGCTCTTTACTCATAGTCCAATTTTCAGAACATGTGCTGCCCGCCGTTGATGTCGAACGTAGCGCCGGTAATAAATGATGCATCGTCGGAGACAAGAAACTCGACGGTACGGGCGATGTCCTGCGGCGTGCCCAATCGGCCGACCGGGATCGTGCGGATGATTTTTTGCAGCACGTCCTCCGGCACGGCGCGAACCATCTCGGTGTCCACGTAGCCTGGCGCAATAGCGTTTACGGTGATTCCGCTTCGCGCGCCTTCCTTGGCCAGCGCCTTGGTGAAGCCGTGCATCCCCGATTTAGCGGCAGAATAGTTCGCCTGACCGAACTGTCCGGCGCGCCCGTTGATCGAGCTGATGTTGACGATGCGACCGAATTTTTTCTCCCGCATGCCGTCAATCACGCATCGGCACAGATTGAAGCATGATGAAAGGTTGGTCTGAATCACCTCGTTCCAGTGCTCGAACGACATTTTGTGCAATGCGCCGTCCCGGGTGATTCCTGCATTGTTCACCAGGATGTCGACTGCGCCAAGGTCTGCGGATATTTTTTCCACACCGGCCCTGCATTGCTCGAAATCGCCTACGTCAAACGGATACACGCGTATCCCGGCACGCTCGGAGAACTCCTGGGCGCGTTCGTGATTGCCGCCGTAATTCGCCGCGACCTCGATTCCAGCGCTCTTTAGCGCAATCGAAATCGCTTCGCCTATGCCGCGGGTGCCTCCGGTCACTATTGCAACACGCGATGTCATATCTCTTACCTCCGTAAAAGATTAGTTGATCAATCCGCGTTTGATTATACTCTACACCTAATGGCCCGGTTTTGCATTGCAACACACTGTGTACGCATTCGGTTTCAATCAATGGCCGTGGCCGGCGTACGCGGTGCAACAGCGATTCGGCCGGGCGCATTTTGCGGCGCGCCGGCGTGCTCAGGCACGAAACCGGCCCTGCATGAGACATAGGCACTGAGCAAAACAGACATGTTCAATTTCTGGAACCCGGTATCCGCTGCATCAATGCAGGCAGGCGCGGCGAACCCGTATGCACAATGGAGTCAGATGTGGCCCCAGGGCGCTGCGGGCCCGCCGCCTTTTGCGGCTGCGAATTTCGGTCAGCACATTCCATTGCCCGACGCATTCAGCGTCTTTTTCGATGCAATGCGCAATCAGGGCCAAGGGGCGCCGAATGCCGAGGCGGTCGAGCAGCTTGTCAAGGCGTGGTGCCTTAATCCTGCCATCGGCGGCGCGCAGTTCAACCCGATGAGTCCGCCAATTCCTCAGTTTCCTCAAATGCCGGCGTTCGCCTCTGGCGCAGCGCCTCTGGCGGGCATGCCTGCGCTTGGCATCAACCGGGAGTGGCAGCAGGATCTGAGCACGCTGCACAATCTGATGCGCGACGGCGCCGAGTGCCAGAAAAGGTTTGCCGACCTGTTTTCAAATTTCGCGGCCAGCGTCTCGCAGCGCATCGCCGGCGAGCTGGCAGATCCGGATCAGGACAAGCCGGACTTTGAGCGGATGTGCCGAATCTGGATCGACTGCTGCGAAGACGAATTTCAAGCGCTCGCGAGCTCCAAGGAATACTCCAGCGCCTACGGCGCCATGCTGAATGCCGCAATGCGCATCCGCCGCCACGTCAGCATGATGATGGAAAACGCCGCAAGACTGCAGAACATGCCGACTCGAAGCGAGATTGATTCGCTGCATCAAGGCATCGCCCAGGCGCGGGACCGCGAAACGCAGCTTATCGGCCGCATCCGCCAATTGGAGCAGGAAGTTGAGCGACTCGGCGCAAAAAAGCCGCGCGCCAGGCGCACTGCGGCGTCCGGCAGGAACAAGTAGCGCCCGCATCCCGATCACGGAGTGAGTCCATGGCGCCCGGCGACAATTTCTATCACGAGTGCATGCAAGCCTATGCGCGGCTGGCCGCAGCCGCCGGCACTGCCTCATCATTCGACGACATCGAAGTCGGCACGACGCCGAAAGACGCGATCTACAGCCGCGACAGGCTTGTGCTGTATCGCTACAAGGGCGGCGATGCCGCGCAGCGGGGCCGTGCACCGGCAGCGCCGATTCTGATCATTTACGCTCTGGTCAACAGACCCTATATCGCCGACTTGCACGAAAAGCGCTCGCTGGTGAAGGGCCTGCTCGAGCACGGTTCGAGCGTGTATCTGATTGACTGGGGATACCCTGAACCGCAGGATCGCCACCTCGACATCGAGCACTACATCGACTATATCGATCAGTGCGTAGACAAAGTGTGCGAGGATGCCGGTGTCGACAGTGTCAATACGCTCGGCATCTGCCAGGGCGGCACTATGAGCCTGTGCTACGCTGCTCTGAATCCGGAGAAAACAAGAAACCTTGTAACCATGGTCACGCCGGTGGACTTCAAGACGCCGGACAATGTGCTTGCGCACTGGTTTCGGGAAATCGATGCAGAACTCGTCGTGGATGTGGTGGGCAACGTTCCGGGCATGATGCTCAACAGCATGTTTTTGTCGCTGAAGCCTTTCAAGCTCGGGCTGGAAAAGTATCTGGATTTTGCCAAGATTGCCGATCAGCCGGAGAAAGTGAAGAATTTCATGCGCATGGAGAAATGGATTTTTGATAGTCCCGATCAGGCTGGCGCCATGTTCCGCACCTTCATTACGGACTTCTTTCATCGCAACGCGCTGGTGACCGGGGAGCTTGAAATCGGCGGCCGGGCGGTCGACCTTCGATCCTTGAATCATCCGGTGCTGAACATCTATGCAAAGCAGGACCATCTGGTTCCGCCAAGCGCCTCGCAGGCATTGCGAGGGATTATCGGCTCGCGCGATTACAGCGAAGCGGCGTACGATACCGGTCACATCGGCATCTATGTCAGCGGCAAGGCAGGCAATGACATACCCAGACGCATTGCGCATTGGGTGGAGCAGCGCAGTTGAGCGCCGGATTCAGCCGTTTTTTCTCACCCTGAAGGCTACAGTCTTGATCCCTAGGCCGGAGAGCTTGCCCTTGGCCGCATCCATTGCCTTTAGATTGTCAAACGGTCCCAGCCGAACCCGGTAGAAGTCGCCTCGGCCCTCGATCGAAACTTTCTGTATGAACGAGGTTTCTCCCGAAAGGGCAAGCTGGGCTTTCAGCCGGTCCGCATCCGCAAACTGCCTGAACGATCCGGCCTGCAGAACGTAGACTCCCGCCGGTGGTTCCGCTTGCGGCTGGCTGGGCGCCTCAGGCTGCTGCGCTGTACCGGGGTCCTCGGCTGCCGCAATCGGCTTTACAGGCGCCTGGTTCTGTTCGGGCAGCACGTACTCGTCTTCGAGCAGCACATCGTAGAAATTGAATTTGAACTCGTCGCTCGA
This sequence comes from Arenicellales bacterium, assembly GCA_965214615.1. Classification (GTDB taxonomy): domain Bacteria; phylum Pseudomonadota; class Gammaproteobacteria; order Arenicellales; family JAJDZL01; genus CBDAUN01. The sequence continues at coordinate 198,150 of OZ243952.1, read as the reverse complement.
GCCCATGGTGCGAACGGTCGATTCCTCGGTTTGCGCCGGCTGGCCGCTGTCGGACGAATTGCTTGCTGCATCGATCAGATTCTGAATGCCTGATCCGACGCTGGTCGGACGATCCTGGATGACGCCGGTATACAGGAATATGCCCAGTCCGCCGACGACCATGCCCAGCAGAAAGGTTCCGAGTCCGGACGACCGCCTCTTGGGCTTGGGCTTGCTCCTTTTCGGGGTGCGTTTTGCGGTTCTTGCATTCATAGGGTCTGTGCTCGCCGCGCTACATGGTCTGCGGCACGGAAACGCCGATCAAGGCCAGTCCGCCGGCCAGAACCTGCTGGGTAGCTGCCAGCAGGTCGCAGCGCGCGTCGCGCAGTTCCCGGTCGCATTCGAGCACCCGCTCCTTGTTGTAGAACGAATGCAGCGCAGTCGCCAATTCGCGCAGGTAGTAGGCAATCTGGTGCGGCTCAAGCGCACTCGCCGAACTTTCGATCACCTCTGGAAATCTTGACAGGCATTTCATCAGGTCAACTTCGGATTCGCGCACCAGAATTGCATGATCAGGCGCTGAGCCTTTAGGAATACTGCGTTCCTCAAGCTGCCGGAAAATGCTGCAGATTCTTGCGTGGGCGTACTGAATATAGTAGACCGGGTTGTCGCTGCTGGCGGACTTCGCCAATTCCAAATCGAATTCCAGATGCTGGTCGGACTTCCTGCTGGCATAGAAGAAACGGGCAGCGTCGCGCCCAATTTCGTCCATCAGCTGGCGGAGGGTCACAAACTCCCCGGCCCGTGTCGACATTTGAACCTTGACTCCTTTTCTATACAGCGATGCGAACTGAACAACCAGAATGGCGAGACGATCGGAATCTTCGCCGGCCGCTTCAAGCGCCGCCTTCATTCGCGCAATGTAGCCATGATGGTCCGCGCCCCAGATGTTGATCATCTCATTATACCCGCGCCGGAACTTGTTCAGATGATAGGCGATATCGGTTGCGAAATAGGTGAGCGCGCCGTTGGAACGGATCACCACCCGGTCCTTTTCGTCGCCGAAGTCCGATGAGCGAAGCCAGACGGCGCCTTCGGACTCATACAGCTGCCCATTTTTGCGCAGGCTTTCGACAGCCTGTTCGACTTCGCCGCTTCTGACGACCGAGCTCTCCTGGAACCAGCGGTCGAACCCGATGCCGAAATCCTCAAGCTCGCTGCGCAGGCCGGCCTGCATCTTTTCTAGAACCCATTCGCGAAGCCCATCGAAGCGCTGTGCGCCCAGGCGGTCGATGCAGCGCTCGATCAGCGCGTCAAGTGCCTGATCGACATCTTCCGGCAACTCCTGCGTCAATCCGATGCTTTCCCGAACCAGGCTAACGGAAAATTCGCTGCGTGCGAGTTTGGCGACATCTCTGACATAATCGCCCTGATACGCGCCTTGCGGAAATTCCAGATCACGTCCTTCGCCTTGGAGATAGCGAACCCACACGCTTGCGCTAAGTATGTTCATCTGCCTGCCGATGTCGTTTACATAGTACTCGGTATCGACTGCATGGCCTGCGGCGCGCATGATCTTGGCCAGCGCGTCGCCGTAGGCGGCGCCGCGGCCGTGTCCGACATGGAGCGGACCGGTGGGATTTGCCGAAACAAATTCAATCAGCACGCGCTTTGACCCGTCATGCTCGACAGTGCCGAACCGGCTTCCTTTTTCGAGTATTTCCGGCACCACGGCGCTGTAGGCGTGATCGGCGAGAAAAAAGTTGATGAACCCCGGACCTGCGATTTCGGTTTTCTCCACAAGCGCCGTTGCGGGCAGATTCTGCTGCAACAGTTCGGCAAGCCGGCGCGGCTTCATTTTCGCTCCGCGCGCCATCGCAAGAGCCGCAGCAGATGCAAAGTCGCCGTACCCTTCGCGTCTGGAGCGCTCGACTGCGATGGGATTCGGCACGCATTCGGGCGGCACCTGCCCGGATTGCACCAAAGCGGCGGCTGCCTGATTTAGAAATTCTCGAATTGCGTATTTCATATTCGCTGCCGGCGAAGCGGACTCTTGGTTAGGGCTGCACTGATGCGACCTGTCAGGAGATTATAGATGCATGCGAGGCGCTGCAGGAACGCAGCCGCCGCTGTGCGCGTGCACCATAAGTGCAACGGCCAGGCAAGTCAAATTCTGATTGCACGCAGCGCCTTGGCATGCGGCGCATGCCTGTTCGCATTGCACCCCGCCCGGACAATCGGCGCTCTGCGGGCGCTTCGGAGGCACTGGCCCGAGGCCGGTCACGCTACAGAAAATCAATCGGATCGACATCCAGATTCCAGCGGAGCCCGGCCACTTTCCGCGTGCTTTCCAGCGCATCGACCCATGCGGACAGAAACCTGTTGAAAATCACCGCATCGCCGGCTGTCGCCAGAAGCTGGGCGCGATACCGGCTTGAAACCCTGCCTATGGGTGACGAAACGGCATCCATCACGACAATGCCGTCGAATCGGCCGCTGCCGAGGATACGGATTGCCAGGTCGCGCGCATCGCTAAGAAAATCCTTGGCATCTTCGGGCTTCGGGGAATTCGCTCGCAGCAAGGCCTGGTGCAGGAAGGGCGGCTGGCGCGCGTCGCTGCGCTGGCTCAGTTCGTGGTCCACAAACTTCATATACTCATGGGTGCGAATCGCCCGATAGATCTCATGGTCGGCGAACTGGGTCTGAATCAGCACCTCGCCGGACTTGTCGGCGCGGCCGGCGCGGCCGGCGACTTGCAGAACCTGCTGCGCCAAGTACTCCATCGCACGAAAATCGATGCTGAAGAATCCGCGGTCGGCATTGAGTATGCCGACCAGGGTCACATTGGGAAAATTGTGTCCCTTCGACAGCATCTGGGTACCTACCAGGATGTCCGCCTCGCCGCGCTGGGCGCGATCAAGGGTCTTGGAGATCTGCGCGTAGCCCTTGACCGAATCGCTGTCGATTCGAAGAATCCTGGCTCCCGCGAACCGTTGCCTAAGAGTCTGCTCGATCTTCTGGGTGCCTTCACCGAACAACTCGATCTGGGATGATTCGCACTGCGGGCAGAACGTCGGCAGTCCGGGGGTCGACGCGCCGCAGCGGTGGCATCGCATGCGCCTTTCGGTCGCATGGTAGATCAGCTTGACATCGCAGAATTCGCACATCGCAAACCACTTGCATTCGCGGCAATGCGCTACCGGCGCGTAGCCGCGCCGGTTGATAAAGATCAAGGATTGCTCATTGCGGTCCAGCCTTCTCTCGACGGCCTTGACCAGGGGAGTGGACAAGCCGTCCGACTCATAGACGTTGTTCAGATCAATCATTCTCACTGAAGGCATCTCGACCCGGGTCGCGCGCTTGGTCAATTCGATTTTCTTCACATGTCCGCTTCGGGCTGCGAAAAGCGTTTCGATCGATGGCGTAGCCGAGCCCAGCACGACGGGTATGCCCAGCGACATTGCACGTCGAACTGCTACTTTCCGCGCATGGTACCGAACCCGTTCCTGCTGCTTGAAGGAGCTGTCGTGCTCTTCATCGAGCACGATCATGGCGAGATTCCTGAACGGCAGCAGCGTCGCCGAGCGGGTCCCCACCACCATCTGCGCAACGCCTGTCTTTGCAAGCCACCAGGCGCGGTGGCGCTGCGCCTGGGTCATGCCGGAGTGAAACGCGCAGGTTGGCACGGCCAGGGCCGCGCCAACCCGGTTCAGCAATTGAGGCGTCAAGCTGATTTCCGGCACAAGCAGCAATACCTGTCCGCCTGAGGCGAGCACTTCGGATGCCGCATGCAGATACACTTCGGTCTTGCCGCTTCCGGTAACGCCGTAAAGCAGAAAGCTTCTGTAGCGGCCGGCGGCACTGACGATTTCCGTCACTGCCGTGCGCTGTTCGGCAGTCAGGTCTTCGATCAGCTCGCCCGGAACGTCGGGCGCTGTCGGCAGGATATCTTCAAGCGCAACCCAGCCGCGGTCGCCCATCGTCTTCAAAGCGGCGCGCCATGACTTGCCCGCCGATTCAAGCTCTTCAATGGCTAGCGCCTGCGAGCGGCCGCACAGCATCGCAAAGATTTTACGCTGTACTGGCGCACGGGCAAAGTCGCTGTCTGCAAGTCCGCGTCCGAGCCCGGTCAGCCGGCATCCGACAGGCAATTTCGGCATCATCGGCTGTCCGTGGCGAATCGCAGCCGGCATCGCAGTCCACAGCACTTCGCCCAGCGGCTGATGGTAATAGCCGGACAGCCATTTCAAGGTGTTCAGCAGCTCGGCATCGGCAACAGGCTCGGCATCCAGCACCTTTTCGACGGCGCGCAGTTCATAGGATGCACAGGGCATCTGACGCGGGCGGTCGACCACGACCGCGATTCGGCGAGTACGTCCGAACGGCACAGCAACACGGCAGCCGACGGGCGCGGGCGCGTCGGATTCAACCCGATAGTCGAACAGCTTGCGCCTCGACATCGGCAACGCCACTCGAACAATTGAACTCACGGCTGTTCGGCGGCGCTAAAATAGCTTCTGTAAAAATGTTTCACTTTGTCCGTTCCCAATCTTGACTGCCGGCACATTCGATACACGCAGCATTAAGCCCGAGGCGCTGTGCGCCGCGCTTTCCGAATTGACCGGCACACGCATTGTCCACGCAGTTCGTGCCTCGCAAAGCTCGTTCGACCGTACATTCGTAGCGCAAGGGGCCTGCGACAGATTCTTCGTCAAGCTAAGCGGCAGCGAACCCCGTCTGCGGGCCGAATTCGACGGACTGAGGCACCTTGCGAGAACCCGCACAGTGCGCGTTCCTCAGCCGATAGCGGTCGGCGCAGTCGGCCCGGCAGCCTGCCTGGTCACCGAATTCATCGAGCTTGCGCCGGCGCAGGACAAGTCCTACGTGCAGCTTGGGGGCATGCTTGCTGCGATGCACCGGCATACGTTCGAGTCCCACGGCTGGCATCAGGACAACTTCATCGGCGCAACCGCGCAGCCCAACGCGCGACATCGGCAATGGACTGAGTTTTTCCGCAGCCAGCGCCTTGATCACCAGCTAAGGCTGGCTCGGGAAAACGGGCATCATGGCGAAATACAGTCGCTAGGCGCAAAAATCGCCTCCGATCTGGAGTCTGTCCTTTGCGACCACGAACCGCCGCCTTCGCTTGTGCACGGAGACTTGTGGCACGGCAACTGCGGATTTGACCACGACGGCCTGCCGGTAATCTACGACCCTGCCGCGCACTGTGCCGACCGGGAAACGGACCTTGCCATGACGCAGCTTTTCGGCGGCTTCGCACCGCAATTCTATCAAGCCTATTGCGAATCATGGCCGCTGCCCGAAGGCTACCGGCTGCGTTCGCAGGTCTACAACCTCTATCACGTTCTGAATCACTTGAACCTGTTCGGCGGATCGTACAGTTCGCAGGCCGTATCCATGATGCGGCGCATCGCCGCAGCACTTCGCTAGCACCGCAACGTTGCGGCAAATACCGCATCTCGACTATGGAAGGCTATCCATGAATGGCCGAATATCGTCTTTGTTCCATTGTTCAAAATAGTGCCGCAAAGCTCTCTCGACGACCTTGAACGCCAGACTGTCCCAAGGCACTTCGCCTTGTGAGAACAGCTTCGTTTCAAGACTCTCGACTCCCGGTGCGAACCGGGGCTCTGTCAACGTGCCGCAAAAAACCATATACACCTGATTCGCGTTCGGCAGGTTGTAGACGCCGAACAGCGCAGGATGCCTGACATCGGCGCACGCCTCCTCGGCGGTCTCGCGGGCGGCGCCGACATCGGCGCCTTCGCCGTTCTCCAAAAAGCCGGCAGGAAACGTCCAAAGCCCTCTGCGCGGCTCAATGGCCCTTTTGCAGAGCAGAATCTGATCGTGCCAGCGGACAATGCATCCGGCGACAATTTTCGGATTCTGGTAATGTATAAAGCCGCACTCGGCATCCCGGCACACGTGCCGATGCATATTGTCGCCCCTGGGAACGACAAAATCGACAAGCCCCCCGCATTGAGTGCAGTAATTGATGTCTATTGCTCGGGCTGACATGGCAGATGGATCCTTCGGGTAGCCGCACAGTAATCTGAGATAATTCGCGATACCGCAAAGTATATCCGCAACCCTCCATCGAAACGACACCCCGGACTGTACCGACATTGACTACGCTATCGATCATTGCGCCCTTTTTCGCTGTCATCGGCTGCGGCTATTTCGCGGCCTGGCGCGGCATCGTCAATTCCTCCGCACGCTCCGGACTGAACCAGTTCGTCTACTACTTCGCGCTCCCTGTGCTGACGTTCTCGCTGATGGCCAAAGCCGACCTGCGCGGCGAATTTCAATGGCTGTTCGTCACCGCCTGGACTTGCGCATCGCTATTGCTGTTTGCCGCGGCGCTGCTCGCCGCGCGGTTAATCTTCAAGCTGAAGTTTTCGTTCGCCACGGTATTCGCAACCGCCTCCATCTATGGCAACACAGGCTATCTCGGCCTGCCTTTCGTGATCATCGCCTTCGGCTCCGAGGCCGGCGTGCCGGTCGTCGTGTGCACCACGATTGACATCGCCGTCATTCTTCCGCTTGCTTCGGCGCTCATTGAACGAAGCCAGCAGGATGTGCGCGCTTCAGTGCCGCGAATTGTGCGAAATGCGGCGCACTCTCTGATTTCGAACCCTTTGATCGTCGCCGTTTCGCTTGGCGCAGCGGTTTCGCTGTCTGACTTGGCCGTGCCTGACACGATGCAGCGATTCATCACATTGCTGGGCTCGGCAGCGGCGCCATGTGCGTTGTTCGCACTGGGGTCGAGCCTGGTCGAAGACAGCTTTCGGGCACATAAGTCGCAGACCCTTGCCATCAGCTTTTTCAAACTCATTGCGCATCCGGCGCTGGTGTGGCTGAGCATGTATCATCTGTTTGCGATTCAGCCTGGCTGGGCAGCCAGCGCTGTGATCGCAGCGGCGATGCCGGTCGCCGTAACGGTTTACATTCTGTCTCAGCAATTCAATGCGTTCACGGGGCGAACAGCTGCCAGCATTCTGATTTCCACTGTATTTTCGGTGGCGACACTATCTTTCATTATCAACACCGTGAACTGATCGACATGCGACTTGTAGCCGATTGCGGCAATCGAAACATCAAGTGGCGCCTGAATCAGCGGCGCGGCTCATTTGCGAGCACGCCGCACGGCATTCGAAAGCGCCTTGAATCGCATTGGGGGCATATTGAGTCAGTCGACGCGCTCGGCGCTGTCAGTGTCGCCGGACCCGAAATCGAGCAGACCATCTCCGACTTCGCCGCGGAGCGCTGGTCGGTCGAAGCCCGGTTCGTGCGGCCGACGGAACGCGCTTGCGGAGTCGTCAACGGATACATCCGCCCCGTCCAGCTCGGCGCCGACAGGTGGGCTGCTGTAATCGCAGCGTGGCACCGCTGCGGCGGTCGCGCACTCGTCGTAGCGGACTGCGGGACAGCAATCACGGTCGACGCTGTCAACAATCAAGGCGAATATATTGGCGGGTCGATCATTCCGGGGTTCGCAATGGCGCGCATCGCCCTGAGTCGCAATACCCGCGAAATCGGCGAAGCAGCCGGTGACGATGCGCTTTTGCCCGGACGTTCGACGCCTCAGGCGGTTGGCGGAGGCACTGCGATTGCGACCGCAGCCGGTACCGACGAACTGGTTAGCCGCTACCTCGGGCTTGCCGGCACCGATGCGCAGCTGTTCCTGACCGGCGGCGACGCCGAAATGCTGGCGCGTTTCACTCGGCATCGCTTCGATACAGCCGCAGACCTTGTGCTCGACGGAGTCGCACTGCTTTGCGACGAGCACGCCAGACGCTAAGCGCTCAACGCCAATCCTCAAGCGCCGCAGCCGCAAGATTCAGCTGTTTTGGCGAAGCCTTTTCGATTAAAAAGCATTCTCCGTCCATGACTTGTGTGGCAAAGGCGCTGTTGCGGCGGTATTCGGCTGCCATGTGCGATATCCCGGCACTGGTGCCGGCATCGTCCAGTACGCGCCTGGCCACTTCATGCGAACGGCGATCGGCAATGGCTATTGAGCGTTCAAGGGAGTCGGTTCGCCCGCGGGCGAATTCGACAATCGTCAATCCCGAATTCGCCTGAACAGTGCGCGGCAGCCGACTGTCCAATTCCGCAGATGAGATAAAGATGCCCGCCCCGGCAATTGCCACAGGCGATTGAGACAGGAATTCACCTGCCGCGGCCAGCGATTGCGCCAGATCTGCGTCTTCGCCGATCAGGGCGTACGAAAGTTTCGTTCCGAAGCGGCTTCCGTCACCCAGGGCATCCTGAAACTGCGCCACCGCTGCGGCTTCGGCAGCCAGCATGAAAGGGCCAACACCGGCCGACTTCAAGCACGACAAAGTAAAGGCCGCTGCCGGGATTTGCGCGAACCACTCAACGGCGGCGCTACGGCGTCCTGCTGGACGGAACGCATTCGCCCAGTCGCCGAAGCCGCAGATCAGGCCTTTGCACACCGCGGTGCTTGCGTGTTTCGACTTCATTGCCGATATCCGGTGATTTCAAGGTAGCCTGCGCCTCGCACAGGTATTGCACCGTCGGTAACTCGTACGAACCCGATTGTCGAGCGCACGATCAACACGATTGTAACCGTGCCCAATTTGTCTTGAGCATGCGTCCGATCACCGGTGTAACCGATCAGAGAGCACAAGGCAAAACTATCTACCACACTGGAATTTCGGCTGCGCGGTCAGTCAACACTTTCCTTGTTGCTATATCGCAACAGCATTCGAATTTCGATTGGGAAATGTCATCGACTAGCGTAAGTCAGTTCGTGAAATGCTTGTTGAATACATCATCAAAGAACTGTATACCGAAGTCCTCAACTCGGCTCAAACTCGGGCGTCCAGCGCGTTTACGTATTACAAATCGTTCTTTCGCGATTTCGTAGCCAATTTCGGTTAATGAGGGTACGTTAGGTGCGCTGATGTTGTCCAGTCTCTCATAGTTGAACGAGTTTGGCGGATCTTCTCGAGCTACATGCAGTGAGACTTGACAACGTTCGCGCATTTGGTTGCTTGCGTGGCCAAAGAAAAATAAGTAGCGTACTCTCTTGTCCGCCCGACGAAAGTCTATGCGAAAAAACCATGTACGCTTCGCAGAAACCCCACTGCGAAGCGCAGAGTATTTCTCGAATTCGAGGTTGCCATAGTCACTGAAAAAAATATTTCCATAATGACTTTGTTCGTCGATCTTGTTAACAGTTTGACGAAGATAGCTTTTCAAAAGCTCCATCGCGTTTTTCCATACTTCGTACTCGTTCTCTACCCGTACACGCTCCGGTTGAGTGAATTTCTCAGCAATGGTTTGAGTCCATTCCGTATGCTCTCGCTGTTCTTCAGCCGCGAGTTCATATTCCTCAAGACTCTCTTCAATGCACTCTGCGAGAAGAACAGCGAACGGCGTTAAGTCTGATCCCTGAGACTCTTCGAGGGCGTCGTAGTAACGAAGCCTGTCCTCTTTAGAAATTATGGCAATCGGAAAGCGATAGCGCATGAGGAGAAGATTCAAAAGAAGTCGCGCGACTCGGCCATTACCATCTATGAATGGGTGGATCGTCACAAACCATGTGTGCGCTGCACACGCGATGAGAAGCCCCGCGACACTCGCGAATGCCTCATCTGTGGGAACGCTCGTCAATGAGAGCCACCGACAAAAATCCTCCATTTGGCTAGCGACAGTCTCCGGGCCCGGCGGTGGATAACTTGAGCCACTAATCGTGACTGGCACCGAACGATATGAGCCAGCTTCATCATTCAATCCGCTCAAAACTAACGTATGCAATTGACGAATGTCGGTTTCCCTAATCGGTTGCGTCGAGTTCGATGCAAGATCTTCAAGAAAATCGAGTGCGTGAGACAAGTTGCGCGCTTCAGCTTGGTCCTTCAGAGACTTTCCTGTGATTGTGAGGCCGAGTTCGACGACCTGACGAGTCTCACCAACGGCGAGAGCATTACCCTCAATAGCATTAGAATGGTAAATGTTCTTGATCCGAAAGTGCTTCCGAATTCTGTATAGCACGTCAGGCGAAAGAGTTCCTTGATCACGCATCGCCTTCACACGGTCTGCAATCTCGCGAAATGCCGGTTCGTGCGTCTCATCATACCCATATGGAGTATTCACAATCTCTTTCACCATGGCTATCGCATCTCTGTTCGATTAGGCATATTTGGCCACAAGCCGCGATACGTGCTTCTAACACCCTCTGCGACTTGCTGGCATCCACACGACCTGCCCATCACAATGCCGACTGTTCTGTCGTCCTCTCGCGCACAACTCCAACCCTTGATTCAACAAAATAAGAAATTTTGCGACTGCAGCATAAATGAAGCCGCAAATTTGATCCTTTAGTAACTATCTTTCGGCTACATTGCCGCGCCTAGCATGCGAGGAGAGACCAGACTCTACCTAATACAACCCAAACCGCTATTGCACCCTCGTCGCGCAAGTGTGCGAATAGCGCTCCTTGCCTTACTCAGTCCATGATACAAAATCTACATTAAATCTGACATACAACCCTAAGTGTCGCACTGAAAAAAATGCATTCGCCCAGCCGCCAAAGCCGCAGATCATGCATTTGCACGCCGCAACGTTTGAGTGTTTCAAATTCATTGCCGATATCCGGTCATTTCAAGGTAGCCTGCGCCTTGCACAGGCGTTGCGCCGTCGACGCCTCGCACCGAAACTGCGCCTTCCCAGTAGCGAAACGAGTCGGCGCGCTCCTGCGCATCGATCGCAGCCTCGATTTCAAGACGCATGTCGGGCTGCGCAATCTCTAGACGCCAGTGAACCGGGTATTGCGCGCCGCTTTGCTCGCTTTGCCACATTCGCAAAGGGATCATGCGAAACTGTTCGGGACGCAGCACTGCCGGTGCGCCGCCCGTATCAATGACAGCGCCGTACTTGAACGGATCCGCCGCTCCATTGTGCCGGCGAATCTGGAATACCATGATTTCGCGGCCATCATCAAGCTGCAGCGAAAACCAGTCCCAGCCGGCATCATCCGGCCCGAGCACCGACGAAAACCATTCGTGATCCATCCAGCTGTCGCCGGAAACCTGCATGCTCTGCCCCCGCACGGACACAGTGCCCGAGGTGTTCATCCGCGTCAGCGAGTAATAGTATGACGCATTGCCACGGCCGTCACCCTTGCGGCTCAGTCCGCGGTCGCCGTGGAGCACTGCCGGCTTTGCAGACGTCAAATCCAGATCAATCGAAAACTCTTCCGATTGCGCCTTGATCGAAAGATCCAGACACCCGCCGCATTCGCCTTCGCTTCCTGCGGCAATCCAGTTTTCGACCCACGCCGCAAAGGGCTGCGCCCTCGCTCCGGCCAGATCCAGCGAATCGCGGCTGTATCTTTCATCGGTCAGATATTCGCTCCCCTCAATGTCCGTCAGACCGATATGCGCAAGATAGATCTGATTCGTCGCCCAGTGCGAATCAAGCTCAGGTGCTGAATTCGAGGCGGCGCGGCGAAAAACGGTGAACTGATAGCCAAATCTGCGCTGATCCCCGGCCTTGAGGTTGCCCGTAAAGTACCACCATTCGGTCTGAAACTTCGGATGGGGCCCGTGGTCCTGAGGAAATTCGAGCCTGCGCACTCCAAGCGCCTGTTCGAAATCCTGCCCCGGCCCTCCTGCGAGCATATCGCCAAGCGGCGCCGGCGCAGCCGGCGGCGGCGGCACCTGAATCTGCTCGACAGGCGACAGCATCCGCCAGACGCCAAATCCGGCCGGCAATACAAGCGCTGCTACGGCAATTGCAACGATATGGCGCTTCATACGCTACTCGGGCCGGCTAATCTGCCTTGGCGCACGCCGGGCGAGCCGCCAGGCCGGCACAGCGCCGGCAAGCAAGGCTGCAATCACCGAAAGCGCAACAGCATCAAACAGGACCGCGGGATCGACCAGCATTTCCATAGTCCAGCCGAATGAGCGCCGGTTGACCACCCAGATCAGCATCCATGTCAATATCAGCCCCGCCGGTATCGACAGCAAACCCGCAAATAGTCCCATAACCCCTGTCTCGGCGCTTGCCGAGCGCCAGATCTGCCCTGGTGTGTAGCCGGCCGCATTGAGGATGCGCAATTCATACTCCCTGTCGATCTGGATCATGGCTAAAACGGAGGCTACGGCGATAAACGCAACAACGATCGCCACGGTGCGAAGCACAGCGGTGATCGCAAAGGTCTGATCAAAGATCTCCATCGACGCCTGGCGCAGTCCGGCGGCGCTGCGCACTTTTGCACCCTGCGCAGTCACCGCCGCACCGGCGGCGCGAATCAATTTCTGCAATCGGGCATCGGCAACCGCAAACAGCGCAGCAGCATTGATCGACTCGTCGGCAAAATTCGCGATGTACACATCCCGATGCATCGACACCGCGCCGCGATCGGAGCTGTAGTCGAAATAGATTCCGAGCACCGGCAACGCCACATCGTCCGTGCGATGCCAGAACACCACCGTGTCGCCTACGGCAAGATCGTGCCTCCACGCATACGGCTCCGAGACGATCACCCCAAAATTTTGAAACCGCTCCCACAATCCTTGCCGCACCCGGTCCTTGAACCGGTAGCCTCTAAACGCACTCTCGCCGTAATCCACCGCGAACACCCGCGATCGTCCGGCCGGACCTTCCAGCCAGGTCCAGTTCGACACCCCCACCCGCTCAACTTGCGGCAAATTGCGCAAGCGTTCGATATCAGATGCACTCAGCTGATCGCCATATCCGCTTGAAGTGGTCACGTAGACGTCGGCGCTGAGCCGGTCGCCGAGCCAGCCGTCTACTGCGGTTCTGAAGCTGCCGATCATGATACTGACGCCCACAGTTGCCGATATCGCGACGCACAAGGCGCAAATAGCCACCGATGTGCGGCTTCCGGTCATCGAAAAGGCGCGGCTTGCCAGAATGCCCCGGATTCCGAAAGTTCGTCCGGCTGCGGCGGCGAGCAATCTGGCGAACACGCGGCACGCCGGCGGCACCAGACACAAGTAGCCTGCGATCACCAGATAGATGCTGACGAACCCGAAAACAACGCTCTCGGAATTGAACTGCATCGCAGCAACACCGGTCAATGCGAAAAGACTGCCTACAGCGACAGGGACGAGCGACGGGCGAAGATATCGCGCCGTCGGGCGACGGTATGCGGGCGCAAACGAAGGCTTAAGGCGCGTCGCCTCGCGAAGCGCCGGAACAACCGACGCCAGCGTTGCGCCAAGGCCCAGCGCGACCGCCGCGACCGCTGCCTGTCCCGACACCATCGTCGCCGATGCATTGATCGGAAAGTAAAGATTGCTGATCGAACGTTCGACCAGCACAAGAAGCTGCTGTGAAAGCGCCGAACCGAGCGCCAGTCCCGCTACCGAAGCGACTGCGCCGATGCACAGCGCTTCGACAGCAAGGCATCCGGCAACTGTCCGGCGGGTGACGCCAAGCGCTCGCAGCACGCCAATGCTGCGTTTGCGGCGCATGACCGCAAAGGTCATGGTGTTGTAGATCAGAAACACGGCGACCAGCAGCGCAAGCAGGCTCATCGCAGTCAGATTTGTTTGAAACGCATCTGTGACAGACAGTATCGAGCGGCGCCGATTCTGTCTGCCTTCAAGCCGTACGCCTTTGGGCAGCAGGCTTTCGATGGCCAGTGCGGATTCGCTGTCGTCGGGGAGCAGCAATTGGATCTCCGACAGCATGCCGCGCATGCCGAGCACGGACTGCGCAGTAGCAATGTCCGTAACAAGCAGCGATTCAAGCGCATGGGCCTCCAGGGCGGACGCGGCGCTGAGCCGGCCCGTGATCCGAATCCGGTGCTGACTCCCCCTGTAGCTGACAGTCACGCTGTCGCCGACATTGATGCCGAACGCCCGCATCGTGGCATCAGTCGCAAATGCACTGTAGGGTTCGCCAATCAGCCCGCTGGCATCATCCGGTGCCGATACCCCGTCGAAGCCGTCGGCAAATGAAATCGCTGCGATCGGATCGATACCGAAAATTTCAGCCGAATTATCTTCGGTGCCCGCGATTCGCACCCGGCCCCGCACCACGGGCTGCGCCGGAAACTGTGTTTGCAGGCGAATTTGCCGATACAGTTCGTCGGTAGCAGGCCCTTCCACGATATGCGTGGCCGCTTCGCCCATCGCTTCGCTGGCAGCGAGAAAACTTTCCCGCGCGCTGTGATTGGCGATGTCGACAGCGACGACTGCGGCAACCCCGAGCGCCACCCCGACTGCAGAGAGCAGAAACTGAACCGGCGCGTGAACAATTTCGCGCAGCCAGGAAGTCAGAACGATCTTCAAGGCTCCCTCATTGCGCCGGCTGCGCGGGCCTCCGGCATACCTTCGAGGCGAAGCTGCGACACCCGCAAAAGGTCGGGGCGCACATCAGATTGCCGTCAGGGCGCCGGAGCGCAGCTGCCACTTGCAGTCGCACTGTCGCGCAAGCTCCATGTCATGCGTCACCACAATCACTGTCGAGCGACCACGCGCCTGAGCCAGCGCTTCGACAACAGTGCGCGCAGAATGTTCATCCAGGTTTCCCGTCGGTTCATCCGCCAGGATCACTGCGGGTTCATGCGCGATGGCCCGGGCGATCGCTACGCGCTGCTGCTCACCCCCGGACAGCCTGGAAGGATAGCTGTCGCCGCGGTCGCCCAGACCGACTTGGCTGATGACCTGATTGGCGCGTTCACGGCAATCGTCAAACCCGTTGAGCTCCAGCGGAATCATCACATTCTCAGCTGCGGTCAGCGACGGAATCAAATTGAAAAACTGAAATACGATGCCGATGTGCCTTCGCCGCAGCAGCGTGCGATGACGCTCGTCAATGACGTTCACCTGCGACCCTGCAACATGAACCGTACCCGAATCGGGCAAGTCCAGACCTGCAATCAGGTTCAGCAAAGTCGACTTGCCCGACCCGCTTCGCCCTGCAACAGCGTGCATTGCGCCGGGTCGGAACTCGGTGCTGACATTGTTCAGCACCGAGCGCCTGCTGTCGCCTTCCACATAGGATTTGCAAACGCTTCGGATCGATACGGTGGCGTATTCCGCGGACATGGCTTTCTAGCAATACCGGGTTGACCCGGCAACGCTGATTGACGAGCGCCCATGGCGCAAATTCACGAGCAGAATCTCGACGCCGTTGGCTGCTGCGCGACGTAGGCTCAGCGCATAGTCGGGATCGATGTCTTGTGCCGGCTTGAAGCCCTTTTCCCCGAAGCGGTTGATTGCGAAAACCAGCACAGCGCGCCGGCCGCGCTGCGCCAGAGCGGACAGCATTTCAAGATGCTTGCGCCCGCGGACGGTGACCGAATCGGGGAATTTAAGCCATCCGTCCTCCAGCAGGGTGACGTTCTTTACTTCAACCCATGCGTCCGGTTCCGATCCGTCCGACAAGTGCAGGTCGAATCTTGATTTCGGAAATTCCGGCAACTCGACAACCGGCTCGCGCCGCAGCGTCCGATAGCCCGAAAGCGCTTCTATGCCGCCCGCCGAAACGCCTTCAGCAATAATGGAATTGACCCGGCCGGTGTTCACGCCGATCCAGCCACCGCCCATGTCCACGCGCTCCAGGGTCCATCCAAGCTTTCTTCGGGGGTTGTCGCTACGGGAAATCTGCACCGGCGCATGAGGCCGCCAGCAGGTCCTCATGGACCCGGTATTCGGACAGTGCGCAGTGACGACGCCGACATCGGGTACTTCGACATCGGCAAAAAACCGCTTGTAGCGGTTGAGCATCCGCCCGTCGGTAAGCGGCGGCAGTTCCACAGTGGCGGACTACTGAAAGCCCATATAGACCTGCGGCGAGTCTTGCGATCCAAGCCCGACGAATACCGCGGCAAGTCTCGTCAAGTCTGCAACCGGATAGCCGTCGGTCCACGAACCGATGCCGATGACATCGCCGATCCTAAGCGTGATGCCCCGCGAGTTCAAGGTTTTGGAAATGCGCAGCACCGCATCGATCGGATGTTCGCGCGGCGCGTCGACATCCGATTGCGCCACTGTTGCCTGATCCTGATCCATCAAGGTGATGGCCACATTCGGCAAGCGTTCGATCCAGTCTGTTTCCGGACTCAGTTCAACCTCGTGGCCGAGTACGAACATCCTGATTTGCAGGTTGGCGGCAGTATGCTGATCAACGCTGGCGCGCGATTCGGGCGGAAGCAACTGATCGCTCATGCGCACAGCAGGGATGACGCTTTGGAGCGAGGCAATCGCCGATTCGCGGGTATCTGCGCCGTTGATATCTTCGGAACCGATGCGAAACATCAACTCGCCTGATGCGAGCATGTCGATGCCGAAGCTTCGGGGGATGACCGCACGCGTTCCGGTGAACATATTCTCAAGCAGGATGCCTGTGGGCGGGCGCTCCGAACCTGCGCCGGGCTCGGCAAGGTATCCGACATCCATCCCCCATGTCGGGCGCATCAGCGCGATCAGATAATTTTGAACATCAATCGCGCGATCCGCTTCAATCGCCATGGGCTCGCTGTGCTGGCGAATCTCGGAGAACGCGTCAAAAATGCCCACTGCCGCACCTTCAACATCGAACGTCTCGGCATTTGCGAGGCACGAGCCAAGCGCCAACCAGATCAGGGTGGTTAGTCGGCATTGAAGTTTTAGACGCATACGGCGCTCTGTGCTCATTGGTTCACTTTCATCGGCCGCGCTTGCAGCGCGCAGCCCGCTTGTTTCGGCAGCTGTCTCAGACAATTATAGCGAATCGCCTGCACCTGCCGCGTCAGAGCAAGCATTCAGAGACTGGACATGAGTCTTGGCGCTTGCGCCAAGCACGGGAACCTGGCGGTTATTTTTGTCAAACGAAGAAACCAATGACTTGATATCCGGTGCCATAGCGACATCCCTTGCGACATCGATATCCTCGCACCAGGTTCGAATCACCTCGTCGAAATGGCTCGGCTCAGCAACCAGGAGAGCGCTTCGAACGCACAATTCGCCGGGACGCTGAACCTTGCCTCGGCACTTGCCGATACAAAAGTGCCTGATTGTCGTGTCCGACTGATCTGCGACCCGCTGTGCAATCACCCTTTAGTCTTTAGTGAACCATCTTTGTTCCCCGTGCTCACGAAAATCGCCTTGTGCGCGTACCCGCCGCAGTAATCGAAAAAGGTGCTCCTAGATTAACCCATCGTGCTGAGCTCAACAAAATGAGCACTACCAGCCGGCGCGCGTGCGAAACAGGCATGCGATTGAATTTATCTTATAATTGGCTCGTTCCTGCGGGACTACCCTGTAGTTGCACCTATGACAAATGACAGCAATGATTCTATCGAGCAACATTTTAACGACCGCAGCCCGATTGCGGCGACACCGGCTTTGTGCAGGCTCGGCAGAGCCGCGGCCTGACCGGGGCTAGCCGCATGCACGCAAGACACCTGCTCGCAATAGCACTCTCGGCAGCCATTCCCCTGCTGGCCGGCTGCGCCTCCGACTACCAGCCGAAGGTGTGCGCTTCGCTCGACCCCGAAGACTACGTCGAAACGCACGATCCTCTCGAATCCATGAACCGATCTGTGTTCGCGTTCAACGAATCGCTCGACAATGCCGTTTTCGAGCCGGTCGCACGCGGCTACCACGAGCATGTGCCCGCACTGGCGCGCGACAGAGTGACAGATTTTGCACGGTTTCTCACAGAGCCGCGAAACTTTGTTTCCGCAGTCATGCAGGGCGATGTCGAAGAATCGGTCAACGTCACCTTTCGCTTTGCAACCAACGCCGTTTTCGGGCTGGTAGGCACCATCGACGTCGCCGGACACGCCGGTGTTCCCTACAGGCCGCATACATTCGGCGACGCATTCGCACACTGGGGGGCTGGCGACGGCGCCTATTTCGTCGTGCCGGTATTCGGGCCATCCAATACCCGGGACGGCTTCGGCGACATCGTCAACTACACCCAGATCAACACAACCAGCAAAATTTCCAGTTCCGATTTGCAGACCGGAGTCCAGCTGACGCGTGCCGTCGACAGCCGCGCCCGACTCCTAGCGTTCACCGATGTGGTCGACCAGCAGCCAGACCCCTACATCTTCGTACGCGAAAGCTATCGACAAAACCGCCTCAATCAAATTTGCAATCCCTGACACGGGCGCATTTCTGATTGACATGGCGGTCTACGCAATCGGAGATATTCAGGGGTGCTACAAGCCGTTTCGACGCCTTCTGGACAAGATCGAATTCGATCCGGCAAACGATCAATTGCTGCTGACAGGGGATCTGGTCAACCGCGGCAAGAAGTCGCTGAAAGTGCTGCGCTACATTCTCAAGCATCAATACAGCATTCGAACCGTGCTGGGCAATCATGACCTGCACATGCTCTGCGCGTTCGAAGGCGTGCCTTCGCCGCGTGGCAACGACACCTTTGACGATGTGCTCAATGCGCCTGAGCGCGACAGCATTTTCGACTGGCTGCGCTGCCAGCCGCTCGCCATACACGACGAGGCGCTCAATATTCTCCTGGTGCACGCAGCGGTTCACCCGCTATGGACGCTGGACGAATGCCTGAGCTATGCCGGCGAAGTGCAAGCCGCGCTTAGCGCGCCCGACTACCGGAAACTGCTTCCTGCGCTCTACGGCAACAAGCCGCGACGCTGGTCTGCCGATCTTGAAGGCGCCGATCGCCTACGATTCGTGGTCAATGTGTTCACGCGACTGCGCTATATCGGGCTTGACGGCAGGCTCAACTTCGATCACGCCGGTTCGCCAGGGTCGCAGCCTCACGAACTGGTGCCCTGGTTCAAGCATCCGGAACGCGTTTCGCTGACGCCGGCAATCGTATTCGGTCACTGGTCGGCACTGGGTCTGTATCGCAAGAACGGCGTACTGGGACTTGATACCGGGTGCTGCTGGGGACGGTCGCTATGCGCAGCACGAATCGACGTGCCGCACTATGAATTTACAACAGAGAACTGCCGCTAGCCTATGAATTCGGAAAACACCAGTAAATACAGCATACACGTCTCCGTGGCGACACAGTTTGTCGAGCGCCGCAAATTCGAGGAAGGCGAACGCTACGTATTCGCTTACACCATCACAATCAGCAATACCGGTTCAATGCCAGCGAAGCTGCTGAATCGATACTGGCTGATCCGCGACGGCGAAACACGCGTCGAAGAGGTTCGAGGAGAGGGCGTAGTCGGAGAACAGCCGCATTTGCAGCCGGGCGAAGCGTTTCGCTATACCAGCGGCACGCTGCTCGAATCGCCTGTCGGTACGATGCAGGGCACCTATGACATGATCGCCGATGACGGCAACGCATTCGAAGCCCAGGTGCCGCAATTTATCCTAACTGCCGAGCCGTACCTGCACTGATCCTTGCCGGCAACGGCGCCTCAAACATCAAGATTGACCACATTGAACGCGTACTTCTCGATAAATTCCCTGCGCGGCTCGACTTCGTCGCCCATCAGGTTTTCGAACACATGGCCGGTCGAAAGCTCATCATCGATCTGTACCTTGCGCAATGAGCGCTTGTCGGTTTCCATCGTCGTCTCGCGAAGCTGGTCGGCATTCATTTCGCCAAGACCCTTGTAGCGCTGAATTGTAATTCCGCGGCGCGTTTCAGCAAGCAGCCACGCAATTGCATCGCCAATCCGGTGATGCTCGGAATACTTGGAGCCCCGCGTCACCTGCACCGCCGCAGCGCCGTTGGCCTTGCATCCGTATTCGGCTGTGTTCAGCGATGCCAGCGACCGGTATGCGGCAGATTCGACAAAATTCCGATCGATCTCCATCACGCGCGATTCGCCGAGATCGTCGGTTTCGATCCGTACCGTACGCACCGCCTGTCCATTTCCCGGTGAAGCGGCAACAATGCTGACGCGCCGGGTCTTGCCATTTATCGCGTCGCTGGACAGCAGTGCTGCAAGGTCGTCCCTGAATCGATCCATTGCCTCGGCATTGTCGAAATCGTCGCCCTCCAAACGGGGCGCCTGGGAGATTGCCTCGACAATTTCCCGTTCATAGCTAGCTGCGAGCATATCGATACTCCTTTGCGTCGCAAAGTACTTGTCGCACACCTCGGCCAGCTCCTCGCCTTCCACGGCCTTGGAATCCGCGCCGTTGTTCAGAACGAACCGTGTGCCGTCGGATGCGGATTCCAGCAGGAACCTGTGATATTCGTCCTCGTCATTCAGATAGCGCGCCTTTCTTCTGGCAGTCACCTTGTACAGCGGCGGCTGAGCAATGTACAGGTGCCCATGCTTGACGATCTGGGGCATCTTGCGATAGAAGAACGTCAGCAGCAGTGTGCGGATGTGCGACCCGTCGACATCCGCGTCGGTCATGATGATGATTCTATGGTAGCGCAGCTTTTCAATATCGAAATCATCGTCGCCGATGCCGCCGGCGCCAAGAGCCGTATACAGCGCGACTATTTCCTCCGACGACAGTACGCGGTCCGCCCTGGCCTTTTCCACATTGAGAATTTTTCCCTTCAGCGGCAGCACCGCCTGAAAGGCGCGGTCTCTGGCCTGCTTTGCAGACCCGCCTGCGGATTCTCCCTCAACCAGGAACAGTTCGCACTTTTCCGGGTCCGTCTCCTGACAGTCGGCGAGCTTGCCCGGAAGCCCGGCGGAGCCGAGCAGCCCTTTGCGGCGCACCAGATCCTTGGCCTTGCGTGCCGCCTCCCTGGCCTTGGCTGCATCAATGATCTTTTCCATCACCGGCTTGGCCTGGGCGGGGTTTTCGTCGAGAAACGCCTTTAATCCGCTTGAGACAGCCGAGTTGACCGGTCCTTCGACCTCCGAGGAAACCAGCTTGTCCTTGGTTTGCGACGAAAATTTCGGCTCGCGTACCTTGACCGATACGATTGCCGTCAATCCTTCGCGCACATCATCGCCGCTTACTGCGACTTTCAGCTTCTTCGCATAATCCGGCTCCTTCAGATAATTGTTGATCGTGCGGGTGACCGCTGACCTGAAGCCGCTTGCATGGGTGCCGCCGTCGACCTGGTAGATCGTGTTGGTATAGCAGCGCATGTCTTCGTGATAGATCTCGCTCCACTGCATTGCGATATCGACTATCACGCCTTCGATATCGCCGCTAAATTGAATCACCTTGTCATGGATCGTCTTTCGCGACGCGTTTCTGAACTGGACGAACTCGGCGATGCCTCCCTCGAAATACATCGAGTCGCTCTGAAGGCTGTGAGGGCGGGCATCCTTCAGATCGATGCGCACGCCTGATGTCAGAAATGCCAGTTCCCGCAACCGCGCGTGCAACTTGCCGAAGTGGAATTCAACATCCTTGAACACCGCCTTGGAAGGCTTGAAGCGAATCTCGGTGCCGGTTGCCTCAGTTTCTCCGATCACCTTCAAGTCGTACAGCGGATCGCCATCAGCGAATTCCTGGCGATGAATCCTGCCGTTACGCTGCACCGTCAGGCATAAATACTCAGAAAGCCCATTCACCACCGAGATGCCGACGCCGTGCAGGCCGCCGCTCGTGCTATACGAATCATCGCCCCCGAACTTGCCTCCGGCATGCAGCGTCGTCATGACCAGGGTGGCCGCAGACACGCCGCCTTCCTCGACCATCGCGCCGGTGGGAATGCCGCGGCCGTTGTCGCCTATGGTGATCGAGCCGTCCGGATTGATTTCAACCCGGATGTGATCGCAATATCCGGCTGTCGCTTCGTCGATCGCATTGTCGACCGCCTCTTTGACCATGTTGTGCAGCCCGGTTCCGTCATCGGTGTCTCCGATATACATGCCGGGGCGCTTGCGCACTGGCTCAAGCCCTTTAAGGACTTCGATGCTGTCGTGATCGTACTGGTTCTGCGTACCGGATTCCAATGACATAGATTCTTACCGATTCAATAAATTCACGACGCTGGCAGCGTCGTGAAAGGCAATGGGACGTTGTGAAAGCTGAACAGCAACTACAGAGGCGCTACGCGGACTATTCCTTCATCAGCATGACAAGATAGGTTGTGTTCTCGTCATCGGGATTGGTGATCATGCAGGCTGATTCGGAATTCGCATATTGAAATTGTATGTTTTTCGCCTCTGAGGCTACGCGGATAATATCGATGATGTACTGGCAGTTGACGCTCAGCTTGAACCGGTCCTCGCTGTACGAGATGGGAATGGTCGCATTAACCTGCTGCAGCATGCTTGAACCGACCTGCTGCAGCATCGGCGCACTTTCGGTTTGGAGCTTGATCGAATTCTCGCCGACATCCAAAGAAGCGCCAACCGGCGCATTCACCGTTTCCGAAATAATATTCACTCGCATGAACGCCGCTTCAAGATCTGAGTATCTGACTTGAAATGACCGGGTCAGATTGGTCGGCACGACGCCGCGCCAGTCGGGATACTGGCCTTCCAGGAGCTTGGATATAAACTGCACTTGGGGCGTCGACACGCAGATATGGCGCTGATTCAGGCGCACTGTAATCGTCGACACCAGTTCCGGAAGCAGCTTGCGCAGATCGTTGATCGTCTTGTTGGGAACAATCGCCCGGCGCGATTCCCTGGTTTCAGTAAGCGTTTCCATCTCGCTTGTCGCAAGACGGTGCGCGTCGGTTGCCACGGCTCGAATCCTGCCTTCGCCTATTTCGAACATCATGGCATTGAGGAAATAGCGCGTTTCGTTCTTCGCCATTGCAAATGCGGTCTTGCTGATCAGTTCGGAAAATTCCGAGCGGCTGACCTGAAACTCGTCGCTCCACTCACTCGCTTCGATCCGCGGAAACGAACTGGCATCCAAAAGCTTGGTGCGGAAACTGTTTGCATCAGGATCGCCTCCGCCTCCCTCGACGCTGATCAGCAGTTCATTCTCCCCAACTTGCTCGAACTTCAGGTCGACACCGTCGGGCAGGCGGCTGCAAAACTTATGCGCCGTGTTTGCCGGAAATGTAACTGCAAAATCGTCGGTTGCCACATCGGCAATGGTTTCCGATACTTCGACCTCGATTCTGGAGCCTGTCAAGGTGATTTGCCCGTCTTGTGCCCGCATGTAGCAATGTGAAAGCAAAGGAATAGTCGGGTGCTGTTCAATCACCTTGCAAACCCGGCTCAGCGGACCGAGTATCCTATCTCTGTTTATAATGAATTTCATAACAAGCAAGTGATAAATATAGTACTGTTGTTATAGGGCCTGTAGGAACATGCAATATGTCTAAAAAGCCTTTTTAAAACATATTCCTATGTAAACGAATGGATGTGTGAAAAAGGCAGACCGAAAGTGAATTCCTGTGAATAACCGCATGCTTTGGAACTTAGGCTGAAAGTTACACATACGAAACACCCGAATTATACACTGATTGACTGACAGGAATTGTGCGCATTTGCACGGCGCGCCCGCGGACCGGTTGCGCAGAAAAAACTCGTTCGAGGATGACATTGAAAGACGCAAGGCGCCGGATGAATAAGCAGCTGCCGACTCAGTAATTCAGAGTCTTTTTCAGCGTGGTGTATTCGTTGGCGGTCTTGATGTCGATGTCGAGAAGCTTGTTGATGCTTTCGCAGGCGTAGATTACCGAAGTATGATTCCGGTTGGCGAAAAATTTGCTGATTGCGGGCAGGCTCTTGGTGGTCAGATCGCGTGACAGCATCATTGCCATGTGGCGCGCACGCACCAGATTCGCCTTGCGTGACTTGCCGCGCACGTCTTCGGCGCGCACGCCGTAGAAATTGGCAGTTGTCTGCACGATCTGTTCCAGCTCCAGCGGCCTTGAGTTGTATCGCAGCATGTCCCGCAATACCCGCTTGGTCATATCGATCGTGATCGGATGGCCGAGAAAGCGGTGGTGTGCAATCAGTTGATTGAGAGCGCCTTCGAGTTCGCGGACATCCGGCTTGACCTTTTCGGCAATGAAGTAGGCGACCTCGTCTTCAAGCTCGATCCCGAGCTTTTCCGCCTTGGACATTAGGATATTGACCCGATGTTCGAATTCCGGTTCATTGACCGGTGCCGCTATGCCTTGGCCGAATCGCGATTTCAGTCCGTGTTCGACCTGGTCCAGTTCCCGGTAGTACTGGTTGCAGGTGATGATGATCTGCTTGTTCAGCTCCAGAAACTGGTTGAAGGTGTTGAAAAATTCGTTCTGCGATGCGGTCGCGCCCGCAAAAAGGTGCACATCATCGACCAGCAGCACATCAAGCGAGCGGTAGGTTGTCTTGAATTGCTCAACGGCATCGGAATTTTTCTTGCGAAACTGGCGCAGCAGGCTTTCCACATAGCTGGATGCCTGCACATAGCCGACTTTGGCTGAACTGTCGCTGTCTTGGATCTTATGGCCTACCGCCTGCATCAGGTGGGTCTTGCCGATTCCGACATTGCCGTAGATGAACAGCGGATTGGAATGTCTTGCGCCTGGATTTTCGCTCACTGCTTCGGCCGCGGCGCAGGCAAACCGGTTCGAGTCGCCGATCACATAGTCTCCAAACGTGAATGACGGATTCAGGTGGCCAAGGCCGAAGGGAAGTTTCGAGGATGTCTTGGGCTTCGGCTGTATCGGCTTGGAGGGGGTCTTGGAATCGCGACTTACTGAAATTGTCAGTTGAATTTCGATATTCTGTCCGCAGACCGACTGCGCCGTTTCGGAAATCTGGTCGATCAATCGGCTTTGAATTTCCTCGAATACGTACCTGTTGGGTGCCGACAGGTGAAGCGAGCCATCCGAATATGTCCCTTTAAGCGGACGGATCCAGCGGTGGAATTCGCTGGCTTCAACCTTGGCTTCTAATCGATCGAGGATACGTTGCCACATCGTTTTATTATTCAATTTATTTAGCGAAAAAATTCGATCGCCTGAATCAAAATGACACGCTTGCACGGGTGCGGATCTGCAAGCTGCATTGGAACCGATAGTTTGAACCATTCTCGCACTTTTGTAAAGAGACAGATGAAAAAAATTTCCCAAAGTCTGCCTCCCAGCCTCCAGGCGAAGGTTCTCGGGCGGGTGAAAATCGGTGCGGCCGCTGTTTCGCGGAAAATTCGCAAATTCGATTTTGTTATAATTTTGCGCCTTGCGGTGTCCTATTGAACGTCCGCAGCGCCGCGGCGCGGAAAATTCCGCGGAAAACTTGAATTTATCACGCATTCGCAGCAAGCACGGCTTTTGACAGGCCGATTGACGAGGCAATTATGAAACGCACTTTTCAACCGAGTAATTTAAAGCGCAAGCGCCAGCACGGCTTCCGGGCGCGGATGCGCACCCGAGGCGGCCGCGCGGTCATCAACGCACGAAGGGCGAAGGGTCGCGCACGACTGAGTGCGTAAAGCGCCTGAATCGCGCTCCGCATATTCGTTTCCAAGATCCGTTCGACTGCGCAGCGCCGACGATTATCGGACGGTTTTTCGCCGTTGCAGGCGAATATCGGATCGTCATTTTCGTATGCATGTGCGGCTGGTGGGCGATAATATGGCGGCGAAGATCGGGATTGTCGTATCGCGCCGCGTGTCAAGACGCGCCGTAGTCCGCAACCGCATCAAGCGACAAGTCAGGGAACATTTCAGAATTCACCAGCATCGGCTTTCGGGATGCGAGTTGGTGGTGATTGCGCAAAAGGCCGGTGAATGCGCCACCAATGCCGCATTGCGCGCAAGTTTGGACAATCTATATCAGCAAACCGTCGAATTATGCGAAAACCGCTAATATTTCTGATTCGCGCCTATCAGTATGCGATCAGCCCGATACTGGGTCCTAGCTGCCGATTTCATCCGAGTTGCTCAAGCTACGCGGTACGCGCAATTGAGCTTCATGGACCCTGGCGCGGCACGTGGCTTGCGATTTCGAGAATCGCCAGATGCCATCCGTGGCACCCGGGCGGGTTCGATCCTGTACCTGGCGACCGGTAGCGCTCGAAGATGGATTTTCAAAGAGCTGCGCTCGCTATTGCGCTGGGTTTGCTGCTGCTGCTGATCTGGCAGGCGTGGGTGGAATACGATGACGGCAAGCGCGCTGCGATGCAGCAGAATGCGGCTGGCCTGACGCAGCAGGATATCCCGTCGACTCCGCAGGCGCCGGCACCGGTTCCGGGCGCCGGCGGCGAGACGCCGCAGGTTCCGTCGATAGATGCGGCGGCGCCTGCTGCCGCAGTACCTCAGGCTGCAGAGTCCTCGGCGCTGGAGACAGGCTCTCGAATCAAGGTGGTGACCGACCTGCTGCAGATCGAGATCGACACCTACGGCGGCGAGTTGCGCGATGGGAGGCTGCGCGCGTATCCGGTGACAATCGATGATCCTGATGAGCCGTTCCGGCTACTCAAGGACACCGGCCCCGACATCATTGTGGCCCAGTCCGGACTGGTTGGAGGCGATGACTATCCGAACCACAAGACGCTGTTTTCTTCCCCGGCGGCCTCTTACACCCTGGACGATGCGAGTGAATCGCTGCGCGTGCCTCTGACATGGAGTTCCGAAGACGGGGTGCGGTACACAAAGATCTACACCTTCTACCGTGACAGCTATCTGATTGATGTCGACTACGAGGTTGTAAATTCCAGCGTGCAGGACTGGCAGGGCTACATGTACGGCCAGTTCCTCAGTACCGAATACGTGCCCGACAGCGAGGGGTTCCTGTTTTTCCGCGCCCTACCGAGCTACCGCGGCGCGGCGATCTATACTCCGGAAGAGAAATATCAGAAGATTGACTACGGCGAGATTCGCGATGAGAATCTTTCCCGGGAGGCGGCATCCGGCTGGGTGGCCATGCTGCAGCACTATTTTGTCAGTGCCTGGCTGCCTGAGCACAACGCCCCCTACCGCCTGTATACGCGGTCACTTGGCGAAGGCACGCTGCAGCCCCGCTATCAGGCCGGCTACGTGACCTTGACGCCGACCCGGATTGCGGCGGGCGCCACAGGCGTGCTGAGCTCGCGGCTCTACGTCGGCCCGAAGGATCAGAGCCGGATCAAGGATCCCGCCGAAGGCTTGATTCTGTCGGTGGACTACGGATGGCTGACGCCGGTTTCTTCACCGCTTTTCTGGGTGCTGCGCAATATATACGACGTCGTCGGCAATTGGGGCTGGTCGATCATTCTGCTGACATTGCTGGTCAAGATCCTGTTCTATCCGCTATCGGCGGCGAGTTACAAGTCGATGGCCAGGATGAAGACGCTTCAGCCGCGTCTGAAGACGCTGAAAGATCGCTACGGAGACGACAAGCAGAAGCTCAATCAGGAAATGATGTCCATCTACAAGAAGGAGAAAATCAACCCCTTGGGCGGGTGTCTGCCGATTCTGATTCAGATTCCGGTGTTTATAGCCCTGTACTGGGTGCTGCTCGAAAGTGTCGAGCTGCGTCAGGCTCCGTTCATCCTGTGGCTCGACGATCTGTCGCTGAAGGATCCGTACTACGTGCTTCCGCTTCTGATGGGCGCATCGATGTTTGCCCAGCAGTTGCTGAATCCGACGCCGCTCGATGCGATGCAAAAAAACATCATGATGAGCCTGCCCATCGTGTTTACCGTATTTTTTCTGTGGTTTCCGTCCGGCCTCGTACTGTACTGGCTGGTCAATAACGTACTGTCGATTGCACAGCAGTGGTATATCACGCGAAAACTGATGCCCTCGTAGGCATTTCGCACCCTGCCGGGCAAGGCGCTCAGACCATAGCCGCTGTCGCGACGCCGCCTGGCAGAGGCGGGATTGGCGTGATTCGGGTTTCGGGTCCGCAGGCCGAGCAGATTGGCCGCCGCATAGCCGCCGGGCCGCTGGCCCCCGCCCGCCCCTTGCTGCGAAAGCTGTACGATCTGCAAGGGCGCGTCGTTGACCAGGGGATTGTGGTGCTGTATCGGGCGCCTCGCTCGTATACGGGCGAGGATGTGTGTGAATTCCAGTGCCACGGATCGCCGGCGGCGCTTGGCATCGTGCTTGAAGCGATCGTCGGACTCGGAGCGAGGCTGGCCGAGCCGGGCGAATACACCCGCAGGGCATTCGAAAACGGCAAGCTGGATCTGGCGCAGGCGGAAGCTGTTGCCGACTTGATCAACAGCTCTACGGAAGCGGCGGCGCGTTCTGCGATGCGTTCGCTTAGCGGTGATTTTTCACAGCAGATCAATGATATAGGCGATGAATTGCTGCGGCTTCGGGTCTATATCGAGGCGGCAATCGACTTTCCGGAAGAAGAAATCGACCTGCTCGCCGATGAGCAGTTGCTCAAGTCGGCGGATGCGGTCTGCGATGCCCTGGCCGATCTGCATTGCCAGGCCGGCCGCGGGGTGCTGCTGCAAGAGGGAATCACGGTTGCAATCGCCGGACAGCCGAATGCAGGCAAGTCCAGCGTGCTGAACCGATTCGCCGGCCTAGAGCGCGCGATTGTGGCACCGGAACCGGGAACGACTCGTGATACGGTCGAAATATCCATTAATATCAATGGCATAGAGGTTATTATGACCGACACGGCCGGAATGCGTATCACTTCGGATCCGATTGAATCGGAGGGTGTCAAGCGGGCATGGGACGCGGTGCGCGGCGCGGATTTAATTGTCTATGTGGTTGATGAGGCCAAGGGTTTCGACGTGCAGGATCTGCGCAATCTGGATTCGCTGTCCGGCGAAAAGGTGATCGTGGTGCGCAACAAGATTGATCTGACCGAGGGCGGCGGGTCCTGCCTGAATCGCGTAGAGCATCAACAAGTATTTGTTTCTGCAAAGAAAGGAGATGGGTTTGATGAACTGCGTCAGGCAATCGCGACTCTTTCAGGCGGCGATTTCGGTGACGAAGGGGTATTTCTTGCGCGACGCCGTCATCTCGACGCAATCGGCGCAGCGCTGTCTCACGCGGACGCGGCAAGACTGGCGCTGCACGGGATGATGGCGGGCGAACTCGCCGCCGAAGACTTGCGTGCAGCGCATCAGGCGATGGGGTCGGTAACCGGGCAGGTCACTGCCGAGGATTTGCTTGGCGAGATATTTTCCAGTTTCTGCATTGGAAAATAGCAATCAGTGCAATCCGTCGGCAATGTTGAAGTTAAACTAATAGGGGCAGTGTCACGGCCCACTCAGCGAGAAGCAGACAATGAAACGCACGTCCGGAAAATCCGTCTCGATATTGATTCGTATGCTGATTTGTCTGCTCGCAGGCATTGCCCTCATAGTCTGGCAGCAGGACTATCTGATTGATTTGTATTTCAGAAACCAGGTCACTCAGGTCGGATGGTTTGTCAACGGAGCCATATTGCTGCTATTTCTCGGCGGACTGGGGCGGCTGGTGCTGCTGTTTGTGATGTATGACGGCGAAGAAGCGGTGCTGGACCGGTTCGCCAAGGTTTTTCCCCAGGGGTCGCATGACGATGTGGTTATGGCGACGCCGTCGAATTCCATCATAGGCAGACGCTACCGAACGATTGTCGAATTTTACAGCGCGCGAACGGAAATTAACCACAACGCGCTTGCAGCCACACTGCTGGCTGAAGAGACCAGCCGGACGAGTTTTCCGAAATTTGTCAACAACGTGCTGATCCTGACTGGCGTATTCGGCACGATCGTATCGCTCACGGTTGCGTTGCTGGGCGCATCGTCAGTGATCGAGGAAACCGAGAGCATCGGCGGGCTGAATATTGTGATTCATGGCATGTCGACCGCGCTTTCGACCACGATGACGGCGATTCTGGCGTATTTCTTCTTTGCCTATTTCTATCTGAAGCTGCTTGATACGCAGTCGCACATTCTGGGGCGAATCGAACATGTATCGGCAACCATGCTGATTCCGCGCTATCAGGTTGCCACCCGTTCGCCGGAGCAGAACTTGAACGACCTGCTGGTCCGTACAGCCGAAGCGCTGGCGCATTTCGATCAGACGATCAGGACTATTGATGCGATGAGCGCGCGACAAAGCGAAATGTTTGAGCAGATCGGAAACATCATGAACCGCAACACCGCGATGCTGGATGACATCCGTGAGTTGCTTCGCGACGGATTCAGACTGCGCAATCCCGAAGACCGATGAGCACGCACACCGGTGGATTCGTTGACCTAAGAGTCCATCACGCAAACCACGCCAGCCATTCGGACGAAAGCATCTGGCCTTCGTTTACCGACATCATGATGGTCATCGTGATGGTGTTTCTCATGGCTTCGGTAATTCTGATGGCGCGGAACATTGAACTGGGCCAAAGGCTGACGGATTCGCTCACCGGAGAGTCGCTTGCGACACAAAGCGCAGCGCAGCTGCGCCAGCAGGCTGAGACGCTGAGCGCAACAATCGATGAGATCAGCGCATTGCTTGAAGCGACGCAGCGTCAGCGCGATGTACTTGAAGCGAACGCCGAAGAGCAGGGACAGCGGATCAGTCTGCTCGAGCAGGAAACCGGCACCTTGCAGCAGGTCCGGACGCAGCTTGAGAATCAGGCCGGCGGAATGCGCGAATCCATCACGACGCTGACCGAAGATGCGGACCGACTGCGTGCGGAGCGCGCAGCCTTGACCGAGCGGGTCGCCTCGATGAACGAAGTGGCCCAGAACATGCAGGGCCTGCTTGACGAGCGCCAGGCTCAGCTGGATCAGCGGCAACAGGACTTGAAGGTTGTCGAATCGCTGCTGGACAGGCGCAGCCAGGAGCTGCAGGCATCGCGCGATGAAAATCTGGCACTGACGCAGCACTCGGCGCAACAGTCCGAAACGATTGAGCAAAGAGGCCGGCAGATTGATGCCCTTAGCGAATCGTATCGCGCCAAGCTGGAGCAACTGGAGCAACTGAGAAGTGAATATGACGCCAGCCAGGGCGAACTGGAGCAACTCGCCTTGCTGAGCGGCACCCAGGGCGAGCAGATCGAGAGCCTGACCGAAACCGCCCGCGACCGTGCCGGCACAATCGCGCAGCAGCGCGAGCAGCTTGAAACACTGCGCCAGGCCTACGAGCAGCGTAACATTGAACTGCAACAGTCGCGGCAGGAATATGAGGAGGGCCTTCGAACCATCGCGCGGCTCACCGCAGACGCCGAGCGCTCGCGCACTCAGATCGCCGATATTTCCAAGCGCGAGCAATCGACGCAGGCCGCAGCAGAACAGCTGCAGGCCGAACTGGCCAGCCTCGAATTGGCGCATGGAGAAGCATTGGTCCGTCTTAGCGAGTCAGATGACGCGTACCGCGAGGCGCTTGCCCGCGTCGACGAACTGAATGCATCGCTTGACAGCCGGGTCGCCGAACTGAGTGAATCCGAAGATGCGAGACATCGTCAGGCAGACCAGATCAGCAGCCTGATCGACGCCATTCATACCCGCGATGACGAGATCAGCCGACGCACTGCAAGTGAAGCCGAGTACCGTGAACAGATTGCGCAGCTCACCCGCGAGCGGGATGCGGCCGGCACTGAGGCCGAACGGCTCAGAGCCATGGTTTCCGAGCGCCAGACCACGATTGACGCGCTGATGATCTCGAGCCGCCAGGGCGAGGAGCTGCAGACAGCGCAGCAGATCAAGGCGGCGCAACTGCAGGCCATCAGCGAGGCGCAACGCCAGGAACTTGAGCAGCTCAGGCGCCAGAATGTAGACAGACGGGTGGAGCTGGCAACCCTGAGAGCCGAACTGGACCGGCAGATACAGGCGTTGCTCGCCTTGACCGAGGAGTCCGGCAGCGTTCGCGAAGACTTGGAGCGCCAGATTCTTGCGCAAAACGCGCAGATCGCGAATCTGGAGTCGGAAAACGCCTCGCTGCGCTCGACGCGAACTGAATCCGAAAATGAACTTGAGCAGCTCAGGACGGCGTATCAACAGCGATTGCAGGAGGCGCAGGAAGCACTGCGCGAGCGAGGCGTCGAGGCATCGCGTCTTCGCAATCAGATCGTGACGCTCGAAGAGAGCCAGATCATGCTCCGGCCTGAACGCAGCCCGATCGGCAGATACGAGGTAAGGCTGTGGTATTCGAGGCCGCAGGGTGCGATTCTGCCGACAATCCATTACAGTCTCCCGAATGAGCCGCCGAGAACCTCAAGCGCGACAATCGTGGGGATTGACACGGTGCTGCAGCAGCTGAAAGCCAGCCGCGAAGAAGGGCTTTTCCTGCGAATTGTCATCGAGCATGGAGATCAGATTTCTCATGACGAGGCGATTCAGTTCACCCAGCGGATGCGTTCGCGATATGATTACTACAGTCAGTAGCAAGGCTGGCGAAGGTGTATTCTTTTTATGATTTATCCGCGAAAATTTGATGTGATCGTTGTCGGCGGCGGGCACGCAGGTGCCGAGGCGGCGCTGGCGGCCGCAAAAACCGGCGCGTCAACATTGCTGCTGACCCAGAGCATCGATACTATCGGCCAGATGTCCTGCAATCCTGCAATCGGAGGCATCGGCAAGGGCCATATCGTCAAGGAAATCGACGCGCTTGGCGGAATCATGGCGCGCGCGGCAGATCGCAGCGGCATACACTTCAGGCGTTTGAATATGCGCAAAGGCCCGGCTGTGCGGGCCACGCGCGCCCAGGCCGACAGGCTGCTGTACCGCAACGACGTCCGCGAATCCCTGGAGCGGACCGCCAATCTGACCATGCTGCAGCAGGAAGTCGAGGATCTGATTGTGGAAAACGGCGAGGCCGCCGGCGTGCTCACCCGTATCGGAGTGCGGATCGGCGCCCGTTCGGTGGTGCTTGCGACCGGAACCTTCCTGGGCGGAAGAATTCATGTAGGAGAGTCTTCCTATACGGGCGGCCGCGCCGCAGATGCGCCGTCCAATGCCTTGTCCGCACGCTTGCGCGACATGATGTTCCACGTGGAACGTCTGAAAACCGGCACCCCGCCGCGGCTCGATTCAAGGACAATCGACTACTCGAAAATGCAGGAACAGCCGGGCGATGAGCCTTTGCTGGTGTTTTCATTCATCGGCTCGGCTGGCGAGCATCCGCGCCAGGTGCCATGCCATATAGCGAGAACAACCGAGCGAACGCACGGGATCATCCGCGAGGCTTTGCATCAGTCTGCGATCTACAGCGGCGCCATCGATTCGGCAGGGCCGCGCTACTGTCCGTCAATCGAGGACAAGATTGTGCGGTTTTCGGACCGCACTTCGCATCAGGTTTTCCTGGAGCCTGAGGGCCTGACCAGCAGCGAAGTCTATCCGAATGGAATATCGACGAGTCTTCCGTTCGATGTGCAATGGCGTTTCGTCCAGACCATTCCCGGACTTGAGCAGGCGGTACTGACGAGGCCGGGCTATGCTATCGAATACGACTATCTGGATCCGCGCGGTCTTCGCCTCAGTCTGGAGTCCAAGCAGATGCCGGGATTGTTTCTCGCTGGACAGATCAACGGCACGACCGGCTACGAGGAGGCGGCCTGCCAGGGCCTGATTGCCGGATTGAATGCTTCGAGGCGGGTCAGGGAGCTTGAGCCTTGGTGGCCGCGGCGCGACCAGGCCTATGCAGGCGTGCTGATTGACGATCTTGTGACGCGCGGCCTGGACGAGCCCTACCGCATGTTCACATCCCGTGCCGAATACCGTCTGATACTGCGTGAAGACAACGCCGATCTGCGCCTGACCGAAATCGGGCGGGAACTGGGGCTTGTGTGCGATCTGCGCTGGCGGCTGTTCAATGAAAAGCGCGATGCTCTGGAGTCTGAAAGGCAGAGGCTGAAGGACTATGCGGTTGCCCCCGCAGCGGTGGACCAGCGGGCATTTGCGCAGGTCGCAGGGAGGAATCTGACCCGTGAAACGACACTTTTCGAATTGCTGCGCGACCCGCAGATCAGCTACCGCTTTGCTGTGGAGCTAGCGGGCGCGGGGCCGGGCGCCGAAGATCCGGCGGTGGCGGAGCAGCTTGAAATACAGGCGCGCTATGAAGGCTATATCGAACGGCAGAACTCTGCGGTGCTCAGGGCGCTGAAAGACGAAACCGCCCGATTGCCGCAGGACATTGACTACGACGATGTGCACGGACTGTCGAACGAGGCGCGCCAGAAGCTTCAGGCGCACCGGCCTGAAACGCTCGGCAGCGCATCGCGCATTAGCGGACTGACTCCGGCGGCGATTTCCATCCTGCAAGTCTATTTGAAGCGAATCGATCTGGAAAAGCGCTCGAAAGATTCGCAGGGCGAGGCGCTCGCCGTTCAGCGCAGGTCGGCCTGAAGCCTGCGCGGGACGCCGGCTTGGTGCTGAACTTGACTGCGTTGAGCACGATCAGGCATTGACTGGTGCAGTGTCATGCATTTGGCGAGTGAAGACGTCTTCGACAGGATCAGGCTGGGCGGGATGCTGGAATCGGGCGTACGCGAAATGAATCTTCGGTTACCGAACGCTGCGCTTGCCCGGTGTCTAGACCACCTGGGCCTATTGGCGCAGTGGAATTGCAAAATCAATCTGACCGCGATACGCGAACCCGAGGAAATGATCGTAAAGCACGTTCTCGACAGCCTTGCCGCGTCTGCCTTCATACGGGGCCGACGAGCGCTGGATCTGGGCAGTGGCGCCGGATTTCCGGGGCTCGTGCTGGCGATCGCTCAGCCCGAGCGTGAATGGGTGCTGCTTGACGCGAGCTTAAAGAAGATTCAGTTTCTGCGGCATGCGATCGCCGCACTCGGAATCGGCAATGTTCAGGCGGTGCATGCAAGAGCGGATCAGTACGAGCCGCAGGACAGGTTCGACACCGTCGCCTGCCGTGCGCTCGGATCTCTGAAAGCCGCAGCCGAACTGGCTCGGCCGCTGATTCGCGCCGATGGCATCCTGGTAGCATTGAAGGGCAGGCGACCCGACCGTGAACTTGTCGAGCTGCCCGACTCATGCAGCGCCGCCGTCCGACGGGTGCATCCGCCCGGGTTGACGCAGACCAGGCATATCATCACATTGACATTCGATTTCGGACTTGATTCGAAAAACGCAGCCGTGTGATCGGTATCATGGGAACAGTTATTGCCATTGCGAACCAGAAAGGCGGCGTCGGAAAGACGACCACGGCGATCAATCTTGCGGTTTCGCTAGAGCGAGCGAAGCAAAAGTCTTTGCTTGTCGATCTGGATCCCCAGGCCAATGCAACCGGCGGCCTCGGCATTGCAGGAGCCGACCTTGACAAGACCGTCTATGACGCCCTGACCGGGGCGTGCGCCTTGAAAGATACGGTTCGAACATCGAAATCAGGCCTTGATGTAGCCTGTTCAAGCAATGCTCTGAACCTGGCGCAGCTGGAAATGCATTCTCTTAAGGACCGGGAGTACCGTTTTCGAAGATTGCTGGAAGGCGCCCGGGAGGAGTATCAGTACGTGGTGATCGACTGCCCGCCCGTTCTCAATGTCCTGACAGCGAATGCGCTGGTCGCTTCGGACCGGGTGATTATTCCGACGCAATGCGAATACTTCGCACTGCAAGGCCTGGTCGAGTTGACGGAAACGATTCGAAAGGTCAGAGCGACGGCGAATCCGGACTTGCGCATCGAGGGCATACTAAGAACCATGTATGATCGGCGCAATCGGTTATCATACGAAGTTTCCGAGCAACTGACAGCGCATTTCAAAGATCAGGTTTTCCGCACGATTATTCCTCGCAATGTTCGTCTGGCGGAAGCGCCAAGCCATGGATGCCCTGTGCTCGACTACGATAGAAATTGCACTGGAGCGGCAGCGTATGTCGCACTGGCAGGCGAACTGCTGGGAAGGAGACGCCGAGCATGACACAAAGCAGACTGGGACGCGGACTTGAAGCCATACTTGGCGATACGGTGTCTGTGATCGGCGCGCATTCCGATGAAGTACGCCAGATGCCGATCGAGCATCTGATGCCCGGAGCCTATCAGCCGCGCAAGTCAGTCGACGAGTCTGCGCTGAGCGAGCTTGCCGCCTCGATTCGCGCCCATGGCGTGATTCAGCCGATCATAGTGCGCCAGAGCGGCGGCGCGAACCGCTACCAGATCATTGCAGGCGAGCGGCGCTGGCGAGCGGCGCAGCGCGCCGAAATGCATGAAGTGCCGGTAATCGTCAGGGATGTTGCAGACAATGCGGCGCTGGCGATATCGCTGATCGAAAACATTCAGCGTCAGGACCTGAATTCGGTGGAAGAGGCGACGGCGCTAAAGCGCCTGAACGAAGAATTTTCGATGACGCACGACGAGATCGCGCAAAGTGTCGGAAAATCCCGTGCCGCAATCACGAATCTGATCCGGTTGCTGAGCCTAACGCCCAAAGTGCTCGAGTTTCTGCGCGATGGGCTGATTGAAGCGGGTCACGCAAAGGTTCTTCTTGCACTGCACGGAGACCTGCAGGTCATTGCAGCCACCGAAGTCGCGGCGAACAAGCTGTCCGTTCGGCAGACCGAGGCTCTTGTCAAGCGCTTCCTCAAGGACGGCGGCGTTGGCAAGGCAAAGACCAAGGACGCGGACATTGCGGCGCTGGAGCGCAGCCTTTCGGATCGTATTGGCGCAAATGTTGCAATTTCGGACCGCAACGGCAAAGGCGAACTCAGGATTCGCTATCACAGCCTTGAGCAACTGGACGGCATCATCGGAAAATTCAACAATTGAACTCATTTTCTAGGTAGCTTGAATTGAAAACGCAAACCAAAAATCAACGGCTTCGCATTACTACTGCGGCAATTGCGGCAATGACCGCGGCGCTGCTCGGCGGCTGCGCCGACGTGGGCGGACGGCAAATCACATTGCTGCCGTCATCCAAAGTGCTGGATCCGCTCGAGGTGCCGCCGGGCCTTTCGCCGGTCGAAGAATCAGAAGTCTATGCGATTCCGGATGCTCCGGGCGAGAATTTCGAGCAGGTGACGGAAGTTTCGCGCGAGCAGTTCCGCAATGTGCAATTGTGGGAGTCATTTGAGCAGTACAAAAAATTTCAGACCGAACAAGCGGGCACAGACTTGACGGAAGCTGAATATCAGGAAGCAAAGAGCCGCGGACAAGGCATATTCCGCGTACAGGAGTACAAGACCGGCGAGGGAAAGGCCCGCTGGACGGTGTATGACGATGTGAACTCCGTCTGGAGCCGAACACTGGTCGCGCTCAATGATCTCGGCGTTCGAGTGATTGAAGCCGATGCGCAGCAGGGCGTGATACGCGTGCAGGGCATCTCGCCGCAGGAAAGCCCGACGTTTCTGCAGAGAATCGGAGTGAAGGAGTACGCCGGCAAGATTGATGAACTGCATTTGCAGCAGTCTTCGGGCGAGGCGGTGGACATCATTCCGAAAAGTGAATTCCTGGTCGAGGTCGACTACTCGTCAACCAGCAATTTTGCCAAGGAATTCAGGTACTTCCTGCTCGCAGGCTACCAGGTAAATCCCGAAGGCACCGCCTCGCCGACCGAAGTGGTGATCAGAAAGCGGATTTACGAAGATGCCGAAGGACATTCGATCCTTGAATTGAATGAGCCCTTTGACAACGCCTGGGTGCGGGTGGGAAGAACATTGGAAGCCGCCGGCCTGGTGATCGTCGACCTGGACAGATCCCGAGGCGATTACCTGGTCAGCTACACGCCGGTTACCGAAGCGAAAAGGTCGAAATGGCTGTTCTGGCGAAAAAAGACCAAGAAACGTCAAATCGGAGACGAAGTGCAATACACAGTGACCGTTGAAGAATCCGCCAATGTGACAAACGTCACCATTGCGGCGGCCGACGAAGAGGATGCCGAGTCCGCAAACGAACTTCTGCGAGTGCTCTACGAACGTCTGACCACCTGACGCTGCGCCGGGGACTGCCTTTCGAACAGGCGCGTGCACCTATCTGCGGCGGTTGCAGGCATGACGATTCACTTCCTTGATGGAAATAAATCTTTAAAAACAAATAGATATCGGACAATCAGCGAATTAGCCGGCTACGCATGGCGCATCCTTGCCGGTGTGTCAGGCCGACCGCCTTTGCCTGCCGGGTGATGGCGCAAGCAGGGTTTGGGGCTGATTTAGATTGCGCCGTTGCAGGCGTGTGCGACCCTACTGAGTCTGCCCGTCCTGATTCGAATTGCCTTGCTGCTCCTGCTGTGTGCGCTGCCACTTCAGGTAGTTCTGGTATTCCTGCCACTCCTTCCAAAGCAGATATTCGCGATACTGCTCATCGTCGGTTTCGAATCCTCTAAGCCGGTTGCCGGACCCGAACAGGAAAATAGGCGTGCCCGGACCCTGATGCTCTTGCGGGCTGTCCGGAATTGGCGGACCCGGAGGCGTGTCCTCGTTTTGGATGCCGCAACCGTACATGGCCAAGGCAACGATTATGACGCTGAAGATTCGTAGAGGCATATCAGTCAGTTTAATCCTGTTGAGTCCTGTTTCGGTTCACAGTGCGCGTATTATAGATGACTATGGCCAATCGCTGCGGATTTTACGACGCAGCCGCGATTGCCGCGCCCTATGCGATGATATTGTGCTGCGGTCCGAATGGAAAGCGGGTGATATTCTCCGCACCGTCTTCGGTGACTATCAGGATGTCGTGCTCGCGGTAGCCGCCCGCCCCTTCGACGCCCTCTGGCAGCGTGATCATCGGTTCCATTGAGACCACCATCCCCGGTTCGAGCACGGTGTCGACATCTTCGCGCAGCTCGAGCCCTGCCTCGCGTCCGTAGTAGTGGCAAAGTACTCCGAACGAATGCCCGTAGCCGAAGCTGCGGTATTGCAACAGGTCGTGGCGCGCAAAGATCTCGTTCAGCTCATTGGCTATGTCGCAGCATCTGGCACCCGGTGTGATCAGGGTGAGACCCTTTCGATGCACTTCGCAGTTGATTTCCCAAAGTTCAATCTCGCGACTGGTGGCGTGATGGAAAAACAGCGTGCGCTCAAGTGCCTGATAGTAGCCTGAAATCATGGAAAAGCAGTTCAGGCTCATGATGTCGCCCCGTTCAATCCGGCGCGCCGTCACCGGATTATGCGCTCCGTCGGTATTGATGCCGGTTTGAAACCATGTCCAGGTATCCATCAGTTCGGTATGCGGATACGTTCTTGCAATTGCGCGAACCATCGCCCGGGTTGAATGCAGTGCGACCTCGTGCTCGGGAACGCCCTCTCCAATCGCTTCAACACACGCAGCGCCGCCGATATCCGAGATGCGTGCGCCTTGACGAATCAGAGCGTGCTCCTCGGCTGACTTGACCATGCGAAACCTCATTGCCGGCGCGGCGATATCGACAAATTGCGCTGCGGGCAGAAACTGCGTGAGCTTGTCGCGGCGCTCCACGGTCAGATGATCGCACTCTATGCCGATTCTGGCCGCGCCGCGAATCAGCGTCTTAATCGCTCTGAAGTAATTGTCCTGGCGCCAGTCGGTATAGACGATGTTGTCTGCAAAGCTGCGGCGCCAAGGCTGGCCGCCGTCAACGTTGGCGCTGACCGTGGTGTGCGCGTCATGCGTGATCACAAGGCCGAACGGCCTACCGAATGCGCAATACAGAAAGTCGGCGTAGTAGTTGATGTTGTGTATCGAGGTAAACAGTACCGCGTCAATGGATTCTTGCGCCATGTAGGCGCGCAGTTTTGCGATACGGCTTTTCATTTCGCCTTCGGAAAAAGTCGGCTTGGCCTTGACGCCGTTTTCGAATTTGAAGTTTTCAGGTCGGTCAGGTATTGTCATAATTTCAATTCCATCGAATGCGATGCAGCGCTTTGCAGTTCAATATGCGCAAAGTCCGATTGGGCCTCGCGTCAATCGGCTCCGGCGCGTGCGCTGTATTGTAGGAAATGCGGCGGTATTGCTGCCGATTAATTTCGCTTTCCCGCCCGCTTGCGGGTGGCGATCTGCTCAGCCGCCTGATTTGGCCCTTTGCCTTGAGACATCGCGAATCAGTTCAATGACATAGGGCGTCATATTTTCAACGATGACCGCAACTCCCGCCTGATTCGGGTGAATGCCGTCAGGCTGATTCAGTTCCAGGTCGGTTGCCACGCCTTCGAGAAAGTGCGGATACAGCGCGATGTCGAACCGCTCGGCCAGCTGCGGGTAGATTGCATCGAATGCGTCGACGTATTCGGCTCCGAGGTTGCGCGGCGCCATAAAGCCGCACAGCAGGACTGCGAGCCCGCGACGGTTCAGGGTTTCGAGAATTTGCTCCAGGTTGCTGCGAACCAGGTCCGTTGAAACGGCGCGCAGCGCGTCGTTGGCGCCCAGGGCGACGATAACGGCGTCAAAGGGTTCGGCGAGCATCCAGTCGAGCCGTGCCAATCCTCCGGTTGTCGTGTCGCCCGAAGCGCCGCCGTTGACCACGGTCGACGAATAGCCCGCATCGTCCAATTTGCGCTGCAGCTGCGCGGTAAACCCGTGTTCGCCCTTTAAGCCGTAGCCGGCAGTCAGGCTGTCGCCGAAAGCAAGTATGCGCACTTGAGCGGCCGATTCCGGAGCCGAAAAGGCGCTGGCCGAGATTCCCCAGGCGAGGACGGTGAAAAGCAAAACAAAACCGGACCGCACGCGAACGGGCGGTCCGGTTTCAGTTCTGTCGCCGCTCAATTTCAGATCATTTCGCGACAACGGTCGGCTACTTCGATTCGCCTACCACGATTGTGGTATCGGCATCCTCGATCGGTCCGTCGCCGTAGTCTTCTTCGAGCCACAGCTTGAATGACCAGACCATCACGATCAGCACCACCATAAGCGGCAGAGCGACGACGATCGATGCGGTTTGAAGTGGTTTCAGCCCGCCTAGATACATCAACGCGAGAGACACTCCGGCGAGAACGAACGCCCAGAACAGACGATGCCAGCGAGCCGGCTGGATGCTGGGGTCTTCCTGTTCGACGGTTGCAACCGAAGCCAGTGTGAACGCCGAGGAATCCAGGGTCGTGGCGCCGAATATGAACGCCAGCACAACGAATACCACAAGCACGAGGGTTGCCATCGGCAATGCGGTGATCGTTGCGACAATGGCTTCCGGAGCGCCTTGATTGGCCATGATCTCGGTGACCGCGACAATGCCGTTAAGCTCGTAGTACATGGACGTGTTCCCGAGAATCGCGAAAAAGATCCAGCAGCCGAACGATCCGCCGAGCACTTCGGCGACAATCAATTGGCGAATGGTCCGTCCGCG
Organism: Arenicellales bacterium; assembly: GCA_965214615.1. GTDB lineage: Bacteria > Pseudomonadota > Gammaproteobacteria > Arenicellales > JAJDZL01 > CBDAUN01. Next base: position 157,266 of record OZ243952.1, on the reverse strand, counting down.
CGAGATTCGTGCGACAAACAGTCCCATGAACGGCGCGTAGGCGATCCACCAGGCCCAGTAGAATATGGTCCAGCCTTCCGGGAATCCGCCTTTGGCAATCGGGTCCATCCAGAAGCTCATCTGGATGAAGTTCTGCGTCAGCAGTCCGATGCTGTTGGTAAACGTGCTCAGCATGAAGACCGTAGGCCCGAACAGGAAGGTGAATCCGAGGATTACGATGATCAGGATCAGGTTCAGGTCGCTGAGACGCTTGATCCCCTTTTCGAGTCCGGAATACACGCTGGCGCCGAAGATCATCGCCCAGATAATGACTACGATGACATCAAGCATGAACGAGCGTTCGACGCTGAACAACTCGGCCATTCCGGCCGACAGCATCGGCGTGCCGAGGCCCATCGAAGTGCCGACTCCGCCAATCAGTCCGAACATGAACAGGATGTCGATGATCTTGCCAATCCACCCGTCGGCATTTTTCTGGCCGATCACGCCGGCGCAGGCGGCCGACAGCCGCAGAACAGCGCGCTTGCGGTTCCAAAGCAGATAGGCCAGAGGCAGCGTCGGGATGCAGTATACCGCCCAGGCGGTAAAGCCCCAGTGGAACATGCCGTACATCGCGGCCCATTCTGCCGCCTGTGTCGACTCCGGTTCGATTCCGAATGGCGGGCCGGTGTAGTAGTAGGCCCATTCGATCGTTCCCCAGTACATGACCGCGGCGCCGATGCCTGCGCAAAACAGCATCGCAATCCAGCTTGGCAGGGAAAATTCGGGCCTGGCATCCTGTCCCCCGAATCGAACGTGGGCGTACTTGCCCAAGGCGAAATACAGCAGCACGCCGAAAGCGCCGATGGTAAACCAAAGGTATGACCATCCGAGCTTGCCTGTGGCCAGAGTCAGCAGCGAGCCGAGAAATTCCTGTCCGGCTTCCGGCGCAGCGATCAATGGAATCACCAAGGCGGCGATTACCACCAGAGATACCCAGAATATCGTCTTATCAATTTGTGGTTCTTTCATGAGTTATTCTCCTTGCGATTGCTTAGAATCGCACTGCGCGTTCTGCTTCGTCGATACTCGGCGGACTCAGCCAGTTTTCGAATGCTTCTTCTACCTGATTCATATTCTGAGCCCACCAGCGTGAGTCGACGCGAAGTGCATTGCCCATATTGGATGTAGGAAGAAACGGTGTAATTGCTTCATCGACGAGTTGACTCGACGAGGCGCGTATCGGACCGTACGAGATGTGATTGCTCATTTGCGCCAAAGGCCCGGTGCCGGTTGCAAATCGAATAAACTCCTTGGCGTTGGCCATGCGAGGTGTTCCCTTGGGGATTGCGAAATATTCAATTTCCCACATCTGCCCGTCCCAGACAATGTCAATCGGCAGCTTCTGCTCCACGATCGGGCGGTACAGGCGGCCGTTCCAGGCGGCGGACATGGTTACCGCTCCGCTCGTCAGAAGCTCGACAGGCTCGCTGCCCCCGCTCCACCACACGATATGCGGCTTCAGGACCGAAGCCTGATCAAAGGCCATCTGCAGGCCTTCGGGAGTTGACAGCGTCGCATAGACCTGATCCGGCGCCACGCCGGCGGCGATCAGGGCCCATTCCAGAAAGCCGCGCGGATTTTGTCGCATGCCGCGCTTTCCGGGAAACGACTCGACGTCGAAGAAATCGGCGATCGTCGACGGCTTGCGGTCTGCAAATGCGTCGGTGCTGTATGCGTAGACAGTTGCCCAGATCACCGACGGATAGCCGCAATCGCCCATCGAGCCGGCGGAAATGTCGTCGCTGGCCGGTGTTCCGTCATCGCCATTCGCCATTAACGAGGCGTCGGCAGGCTCAAGCAGGCCTGCATCGCACGCTGCGATCAGATCGGCATATTCCATGTCGACGACATCCCAGGAGACGTTGGCGGAATTGACCTGACTTCGGATCTCGGCTATACCGCCGCCATAGTCGGACATATTGACAAATTTTCCGCTAGCGGCTTCCCATGGACGCACCATTGAAAGCATTTGGCTTCGCGTATAGTCGCCGCCAAAGCTGACTACGTTCACCGTCTGATCGTAGAGATTATGGGCGCGCGTCGAATTCCCTGCAAAGCCCAAGGCCAAAGCAGTTGCCAAGAGCAACAGGAACACGTCGCGTCTGAAAAATGAAGTTTTTCGCATTATGCAATCCTCCGGACGCGGTAAGTAAAGGTTGGCAACGGGACCGTATGCTGCAATCGCGGGGAACAGGCAACGTGGTTGATGTTCTCGGAACGACCGCCGAGAGAACCTGATTCGACTCTTTTTTGTTCTTTAGGGTCGATCTTGAATCTCCCTAGCCCAGTTGAATAAACCCGATGGTACTTTAATTGCTGTTGAATATGCAACAAATAGGCATCACATAGGACTAATTGAGTCGTAATAGGGTCAAATGGTCGCAATAGGGCAAATATGTCAAAATCAAACGTAGAAATCGGAGTACCGGCGGACGTTGTCGGTACGGGTCCGCTGGTGTCTTTGAGCGGTATTCGGCTGACCCTGGGCAGCCAGGCGGGGCAGGTTGAAATTCTGCGCGGCATCGATCTTGAAATCGGTTCGGGCGAAACGGTGTGCATCACCGGCCATTCCGGTGCGGGCAAGACGTCGCTGATGATGATTATCGCAGGGCTGGAGAGGCCGACCGGCGGAACAGTGAGCGTTGCCGGCCTGACACTCAATGCGCTTGATGAGAATGCGCTGGCACGCTATCGGCGCCGCAATGTAGGCATCGTGTTCCAGTCCTTTCACCTGATCCCGACGATGACGGCATTGGAAAACGTGGCGATTCCCCTGGAGCTTTCCGGCCGTCGTGATGCATTCGACAAGGCGGCGCACGAACTGGACCTGGTCGGGCTGTCCAGGCGCCTGACGCATTACCCGGATCAGCTTTCCGGCGGCGAGCAGCAGCGCGTTGCGCTGGCCAGGGCGCTGATCGCCGAACCGAATCTGGTGCTTGCAGACGAGCCTACGGGCAATCTGGACAGCGAGAATTCCCAGCGGGTGATGGACTTGATGTTCCGCCTCAGCGAGGCGAGACGGTCCACTTTGGTACTGATCACGCATCAGGCTGAACTGGCAATGCGCTGCAGGCGCAATGTGCAGATGGATGACGGCGTGATATTCGCCGACGCTGCGCGCTGATTCCAATGGACAGTTCAGTGATGCGCGGCCTGGCTGCAAGGCTTGCACTGCGCGACTTTCGGCGCGGACACCGGGGATTCTGGATATTCCTGAGCTGCCTGGCGCTTGGCGTGGCGGCGATAACAGCGGTGATGGCCTTTGCTGCGGCCATACTGAGCGGGATAGAGCGCGACGGCAGACTGGTGCTCGGCGGCGACGTGGCGCTGTCGACGCAGTTTCGGCCGATGACCGCCGAGCAGCTGGAGTTTGTCCAAGGCCGCAGTGCGGCGATTTCGGCAACTTCCGAGCTTCGTACCCTGCTGCGCGCCGAACAGGCGGATAACAGCACGCTGGTCGAGCTCAAGGCGGTGGATGACGCCTATCCGCTGGTGGGCGAGACGGCGGTGCGCGGCGATATTGACTTTGCTTCGGCGCTTGACCGAACAGACGGGCGCCATGGGGCGCTGGTCGACCCGGCGCTGGTTGAATCCGGGCGCGTCGGCATAGGCTCGACATTTTCCCTCGGCGGCGTCGACCTGAAGGTGACCGGAGTGATTGAAAACGAGCCCGACCGGATCGGCGGGTCGAACAACTTCGGCTTCTGGCCGAGAGTGATGGTGCATCATGACGCGCTTGCCGACTCGGCGCTGATGTCCGCAACGAGCCGGCACTACTGGGAATACCGCCTGATTCTGGATAACGCTGCCGATATCGGGGAATTCAAGCAAAGCCTCGGCGAGGTGTTTGACAGCCGCTCCTGGCAGATACGCGACTACACCGATGCTGCGCCGTCGCTTCGCGAGGCGGTTGACCGCATCGGGGTGCTGCTTTCGCTTGCCGGGCTGACGACGCTGCTGATTGGCGGTGTCGGCGTGAGCAATGCGATCCGCGCCTATATGGATACCCGGCTGGGAACGATTGCGCTTTTGAAATGCATCGGCTCGCCGAGACGGCTGGTGCTGCGCATGTATCTGACACAGTTGATGGCGCTTGCAAGTGCCGGTATCGCGGTTGGAATCGGCGCCGGCTACATTGCGCAAAGCCTGCTTGCCGCCGTAGTCCGGCAATGGCTGGCGGTGCCGCTGGAACTTGGCCTTGACTTGCGGGTTGTCGCAATTGCCGCCGCCTACGGCTACGCGACTGCGCTGCTATTCAGCCTCGCGCCGCTTGCGGCGGCGCTGAATACGGCGCCGGGTGCGCTTTTTCGAAGTACCGTGTCGGCTGTGCGGCGGGTCATGCCGACGGGCTTCAGGCTGTCCGCCGCCGCACTGGCTGTGCTGCTTGCGGCAATTGCCATCGCTACGGCGCCGGAAAAAAGATTTGCGGTGTGGTTCGTGATCGGCGTGGTTGTCGCCTGGAGCGTATTCCGGCTTATAGCGCTTGCGATTGTTGCGGCTGCGCGGCGGCTGCACAGCCGGGGGCTGCCGATTCTCAGACTTGCGATAGCGAATCTGTACCGTCCGGGCGCATCGACATCCGACATCGTGCTCGCCATCGGCCTCGGGCTTTCGGTGCTGGTCACGGTGACGCTGGTTTCTGCGAATCTGGACCGCCAGATCAACGGCCTGATTCCTGAGCGGGCGCCGACATTCTTCTTTCTTGATGTACAGTCGGCCCAGCATGATGAATTCTTCGGCCTGCTTGACGCAGACGAAAACGTGCAGCGCATCGACAAGATGCCCTACGTTCGCGGTGTCATAACCCGGATCAGAGGCGAAGATCCGGCAGAGGCATTGATCGATCCGGATTCGCAGTGGCTGCTTGACGGAGACCGCGCGTTTACCTATTCGACCACCGCGCCTGAAAATGCCGAACTGACAGCAGGCACCTGGTGGGGCGAGGACTATGACGGCCCGACGCTGCTTTCGATCCACGAGGATGTCGCCGACAGTTTTGGGCTGAAGCTCGGCGAAGCTGTTTCGATGCGCATTCTGGGGCGCGAGATCACCGGCGAAGTCTACAACATCCGCCGCCTCGAATGGCAGTCGATGCAGTTGAATTTTGCCATCATGCTTTCTCCGGAGCCGCTTGCGTCTGCGCCGCATACCTACATTTCGACGGTCGAAATGTCGGGCGGCGGCGATTACCGGCTGCAAGACCGAATTGCGCGCCAGTTTCCGAATGTGACGGTGGTGCGCATCAAGGACGTGCTTGATCGTGTCAGTTCGCACATGTCGAACGCAAGGGATGCTGCGCGCGGCGTCTCCCTGGTGACTGTGATCGCCGGCATTCTAGTGCTTGCCGGCGTGGTGATGTCGGAAAACCGCCGCCGCGCGTATGAAAGCGTACTGCTCAAGACGCTTGGCGCCTCGAGGCGCTATGTGTTCGGGGCGTATTCGCTCGAGTATCTGATGCAGGGCGTGATTACCGCGGTCATTGCAGCGTCCGTAGGGACGCTGGCATCCTGGGCGGTGCTGGTTCTGCTGATGGGATGGGACTGGACGTTCATTGCGGCCGGTGCAGCCTCTACGGCGATTCTGGGACTGACGCTTTCGATGATTGTCGGATTGCTCGGGGTGCTCAAGGCGCTGAATCACAAGCCGCTTCGGTATTTGCGCAACGAGTGAGCCTTATCGCGACCGGATTGCCGGTCACGATTGCGGGGCGAAGCGCCGGTGCCGCATGTCTGGCTTTGCGCAGGATTCCATCCGCTGCGGGCGCAAGGGTATAATCGGGCGTCAACTGCATTCGATTCAGGCCCCGCGATGCCGTTGACGGCAAGGAGCGTGCCGGAATGAACCGCGCCGCCCGGGGCTTCGCGCTTGCGCCGGGCCAATGCCGAAGCAGTTGCAGTTGCCGCGAAATCGCGCCGGATGGTGGTAGAGGAAACATGAAACGGGCAATAATCGAAACATGGGTGGGACTGTTCGTTCTTTGCGGAATCGGGGCAGTTGCGATGCTGGCCTTTCAGGTTGGCAATACCTCGCTTTTCGGTCCTGACGACGGCTACCGGATCTATGCGCGATTCGACGACATCGGCGGACTGGCGGTCAAGGCGCCGGTTTCGATTGCCGGAGTGAATGTCGGTCGAGTCACCTCGATAGCGATTGATCAGCAGACCTATCAGGCGGTTGTCGAATTGTCCATTTCCGATACCGGCGTAAGCATTCCGGAAGATTCGAGCGCCATGATTCTTACTGCGGGCCTGCTCGGCGCGCAATATGTCGGCCTGTCTCCGGGCGCCGAAGACGTGTATCTCGAAGACGGATCTGAAATTGAGCTGACGCAGTCTTCGTTTTCAATCGAAGGGCTCATTGGAGAATTCCTCTACCGCTCCACCACTTCGGAAAATTAGCCGAATGAGTTCTTCGGACGCCGCAATTGACCGCGATGTCTCGGGCTGCTACCGGCTCAGCGGGCCGCTGAATTTCAAAACTGTCGTGCGTCTTTACCGGGAGGCGGAATTTCTGAACCGGCCCGATCGCCAGGTGCGCATTGATCTTCAATCCGTGCAAGCTGTGGACAGTGCCGGAATCGCCCTGGCGCTGGACTGGACCGAACGCGCCGAACGCGCCGGTGCGACAATCTGCTGGCTCAATATGCCCGAGCAGATGGCACGGCTGGTTCGAGTCAACGGACTAGAGCAGATTCTCAATTGCTCTGACGCGCCGTAGGGCAACGGATTCCAGAGCGCTAAGGCGCAGCAGAAAAAGGCGTTTTCCAACACTTGCGGATTACGTTTTAACTTGTGCGAATCGCGGTGGCGGCATATTCGGCGTGATATAATGAGCGGGACATTAGAATCTGATTTTTATATTATCTGACAACGGTTGAAGGCAGGATTGATGGTTACGCCGGAAATGGTCAAATTGTGGATCGAGGCGGGCTTGAGTGATGCCAGCGCGGAAGTTGAAGGCGACGGAAGGCATTTTTCAGCTGTCGTGGTATGCCCTGAATTCGATGGAATTTCGATGGTGGAGCAGCACCGCATGGTCTATGAGGGCCTCGGCGACAAGATGGACGAGACCATTCATGCGCTGTCGCTTCGGACCTTCACACCGGAGCAGTGGTCGAATCAAACCTAGTCGAGCCTATTTACAGGCGGAGAAATACTGATGGCAATAGAAGAACGAATTAAGGAAGCGGTCGAGGGTACTCGGGTTGTGCTGTTCATGAAGGGGACGCCGCAGTTTCCGCAGTGCGGCTTTTCCAGCCGCGTGGTGCAGATACTTGAAGCGTGCAATACCGAATTCGCCGCAGTCAACGTGCTGAGTGACATGGAGGTCAGGGAAGGCATCAAAAGATATTCCAATTGGCCGACAATTCCTCAGCTGTATATTGACGGAGAGTTTGTCGGCGGCAGCGATATTCTGATGTCGATGTTTCAGGCCGGCGAATTGCAGAAAATACTGGACCAGTCGCCGGAGCAGCACTGAGCGGCCTTGGCCTGGGCGCGGTCGCATCCGCAGCGGATCTCGCAGTGGCAGCGGCCTGCCGGATATTTGAGGGGGGAGTTTGAATGGATAAGCTGATTGTAGATGGCGGCGTGCCGCTGCAAGGAAGTGTCCGCATTTCGGGCGCGAAAAATTCTGGCCTTCCGATACTGATTGCATCGCTTCTTACCGACCGACCGCTTCTGGTCAAGAATATCCCGCATTTGCAGGATGTGACCACCACCTTGGATCTGCTTGGGCGCCTAGGCGCGCAGACTCAGCTGGATGAGTCCATGGATGTGGAGGTCAATACTGCCGAGGTGAACAACTATCGCGCCGCCTACGAGCTTGTAAAGACAATGCGGGCGTCGATTCTTGTACTGGGCCCGCTTCTGGCGCGATTCGGCCGGGCGGAAATCTCGATGCCGGGCGGGTGCGCGATCGGTCAAAGGCCGGTCGACCAGCACATCGAAGGGCTTCGCGCGATGGGCGCCAAGATCGAAATCGAAGGTGGCTACATCAAGGCCAGGGCGTCGCAATTGCGAGGCGCTCAGATCTTTATGGACACAAATTCGGTTACCGGTACCGAGAATCTGATGATGGCGGCAACCATTGCCAAGGGTGTGACGGTCATCGAAAATGCCGCGCGCGAGCCTGAAGTCGTTGATCTGGGCACCTGCCTGCAGGAGATGGGCGCGGCCATTGACGGATTGGGGACCGACCGGATCACGATTGAAGGGGTCGAAAAACTGCACGGATGCGAGCATCGGATCATTGCCGACCGGATTGAAGCGGGCACCTATCTGGTTGCAGGCGCGGTTACCGGCGGCGACATCACTGTGCGCGACATCAATCCGGGTCATCTGACCGCAGTGCTGGACAAGCTGGTTGATGCAGGCGCCTCGATCAGCTGCGGGTCGTCGTGGGTGCGCATTCAGATGGCTCGCGAAAGACCGCGGGCGGTTGATGTGACGACTGCTCCTTTTCCTGGATTTCCGACCGATATGCAGGCCCAGTTTCTGATGCTGAACACCATTGCCAGCGGAACCGGGACTGTCACTGAAACCATATTCGAGAACCGGTTCATGCATGTGCAGGAACTTCGCCGAATGGGCGCATCGGTGCTGATGCGCGGCAGCACGGCGGTGGTTCGGGGCGTCGAAGGTTTGAAAAGCGCGCCGGTGATGGCAACCGATTTGCGCGCCTCGGCGTGCCTGGTGCTGGCCGGACTTGTCGCCAAGCCTCAGACTGTAATTGAGAGAATCTACCATATCGACCGGGGCTATCAGACCATCGAGGAGAAGCTGGTGCGCCTTGGCGCCCGCATCCGCCGCGAGCACCACTACCATCCCGGCCCTGACGAGCGCCCCGGTACGCGTCACGCCGCCTGAACGGAAAATCATCTGTCGACATACACAGGGTACGAAGATAGGAAGTTAGCCTATGGTCGTACTGGCCGGGGATGCGCAGGGAGAGGCGGTTTCGACGTTCGCAGTGCGTGTGAATGACTGCATAATCACATGATGAACGAATTCAATACATAGTTATTGGAGATGGAAAGTTGCGATGAGCATGCATGGTAGCGAAACGATGGCTATTGGCCGAAGTGCTGGTAGGTACTCTTTTGCGTTGAATTCGAGCTCCGAATCGGCTCTAGAGGCTCTTGATACGGGATGACGGCGTTTTCCGGGCGATTCATCGCCGGTCCGCAGGCCAGCGTTTCGCATTCTGACGCCGAGCGCGGCTACAGCTGAGCTGGCGCATCGTGTCGGCCCGGCTCAGGCAGGACATGTCAGTAGACATCGCCGCACAGCGGCGCGAACCCAATGAATGGGCCGCCGAGAATGCACTCACCCTCGGAGTGACCGCGCGCTGGTGAGAAAATCGCACCCGCCGATCGGTGCATGCCCTGTCCGGATTCTGGACTCGCAATTGATCGTCATCGGCCTCGCCTGCTAAATTCGGCCTCCGCTCCGCCGCGCTTTGTCAAAGCGCTGTAAGCAGCCGGATTTCAATTTTCTGCCTCGCCGCCTTCAAGTACAATAGTGCAGACAGCTCGCAATGGGCAGCGCTGATCCAATTCGGCGTCGCCGCGCAAGGGCGAATCCCGCAGTCAAGTTTTTCACCATACGCATCAGTCATTCTATCTTCTGGCGCCTGACCATGTTCGAATCGAACGGACACATATCAATAGCGATCTCAAAGGGACGGATCATTCAAGATGTCCTGCCAATGCTGGCAGCATCAGGCATTACGCCCAAGGACGATCCGCTGACCACGCGAAAACTCGTTATTGATACCGAAAATCCGGCGATCAGCCTGATCATCGTACGCAGCTACGATGTGCCCGCCTACGTGGCGCTGGGAGGCGCCGATCTGGGAATTGTCGGCAAGGACGTGCTGCTTGAGCACCAGGACAGCAAAATCTACGAACTTGCGGACCTGCGCATCGCCCAATGCCGAATCGTAGTTGCCGAGCGTGCCGATGACGCGCTGAAGGACGCGCGCGAACTGAACGGCCGGGTCGCCACCAAGTACGTCCACACAGCCCGCCGCCACTTCGCAGCGCGAGGCGAGGCGGTAAACGTGATGAAGCTGAACGGCTCTGTAGAGCTGGCGCCGCTTTGCGGCATCGCCAGCCGGATCGTCGATCTGACCGAGACCGGAACAACGCTTCGAACCAACGGTCTGCGCGAGGTCGAGACCATCGCATTCAGCAGCGCCCGCCTAGTCGCCTGCAAGGCGTCGATGCGGCTCAAAGAGCACCCCATGAAGCAAATCGCCAGCCGGATCGAACAAGCCGCAGCCGAACATGCCGCTTAGGATTTCCGAACTGACTACCGCTGATCCCGGCTTTGCGGATCATCTGCAGGAACTGCTCAGGCGCGGCTCGGAATTCAATGCCGCCGTCGACGCCGATGTGCGCTCAATCATTGACAAGGTGCGCACCGAGGGCGACAAGGCCCTGATTGAGTTCAGCCGCAAGTTCGACGGCTCACAGGCGCGAAGCGCCGCCGACCTTGAGCTTGATGCCGGACAGTGGGAGGATGCGCTCGCCCGGGTCGAGCCCGATGTGGCACAGGCGATTGCGCATGCGGCGCAACGAATTCGCGATTTTCATCAGCGCCAGTGCGAGCAGTCCTGGCAGTACGAGGACGAGGACAAGTCGATTCTCGGCCAGCGCGTGACGCCCATAGAGCGGGTCGGCATCTACGTGCCGGGCGGACAGGCGGCCTATCCGTCGACGGTGCTGATGTCGGCCGTTGCGGCCAAAGTCGCCGGAGTACGCGAAATCATCATGATGTCTCCGGTTCCTACAGGACGCATTTCAAGCGCGGTTGCGCACGCCGCAAGGGCGGCCGGAGTCGATCGGGTCTTTACCATCGGAGGTGCTCACGCGATCGCCGCGCTGACCTACGGCACCGAATCGGTGCCCAAGGTTGACAAGATTGTCGGTCCCGGCAACGTCTGGGTTTCGGCGGCAAAGCGACAGGTGTTCGGACATGTGGGAATTGATCTGATTGCCGGGCCTTCGGAAGTCGTGGTCGTGTGCGACGCCGATGCGAACCCGCGCTGGGCGGCGATGGATCTTTTTGCCCAGGCCGAGCACGATGTCGATGCGCAGTCGATTTTGATATCCGACAGCGCCGAACTGATTGACGCGGTGCGAAACGAGATGAACGGCATCCTGCCTCAGCTTGAACGAAGAGACATCGTCGCTGCGTCGCTTGAGCGCCAGGGGGCGCTGATTCATGCGCATGACCCGGACCTGATTCCCGATATGATTGACCGCATCGCCCCCGAGCATCTGGAGTTGATGGTCAGCGAACCGCGCAAGCTTGCCGAGCGAGTGCGCAACGCAGGGGCAATTTTCTGCGGCGCCTACAGCGCCGAAGTGCTGGGCGATTACTGCGCCGGGCCCAATCACGTGCTCCCCACATCGGGCGCGGCGAGATTCAGCTCGCCGCTGGGCGTCTACGATTTTCAAAAGCGGACTTCGCTGATCGAATGCTCGGCCGCCGGCGCAGCCAGGCTTGCCGCAACGGCAAGCGTGATGGCGCGCGAAGAGCGCCTGACGGCGCATCAGCGCTCTGCCCAATGCCGCATGAAGTGATGGCCGCTCCCTTGCGTACGCCGGCAGCCGCCCGTGATGTCGTCCATCGCGAGATTCTCGCTCTGGATGCGTACCGGGTGGCAGATTCTGCCGGCATGGTCAAGCTTGATGCCATGGAAAGTCCGTACGGCCTGGACGAATCGCTCAGGCAATCCTGGCTTGAAACCCTGAGCGCAGTGCAAATCAACCGCTATCCCGATGCCGATGGACGGCAGGTCACGGAGCGGCTGCGCAAGGTGTTCGGAATTCCCGATTCGCTGGAAATTCTGCTCGGCAACGGCTCCGACGAACTGCTGCAGCTGATTCAGATTGCGACCGCCGGGAGCGGGCGAACCGTGATGTCGCCGATGCCGTCGTTTTCGATGTACGAGATCATTGCGCGCTACACCCGGGGTCGGTTTGCGTCTGTGACCCTGGACGACAACTTTGAACTGGACCCTGATGCGTGGTTTGATGCATTGCGCCGAGAGCAGCCCGACTGCGTCTTTTTCGCCTATCCGAACAATCCGACCGGCACACTTTTCGATCCGTCCGTGATTGAGCGCACGGCGCAGCTGATCAGCGGCGCCGTCGTGGTCGACGAGGCCTATTATGCCTACGCGCAGCGAAGCCTGATGGACCTGGCGCAGCGCCAAGGCAACGTGCTCATCGTGCGCACCCTGTCCAAAAGCGGCCTGGCGGGACTGAGGCTGGGCTACCTGGTCGGCGACCGGAGCTGGATCCGAGAACTGAACAAGGTGCGCATGCCCTACAATGTCAACGTGCTGACCGGGGTCAGCGTGGCATTTGCACTCGATCGCTGGGATGCATTTGACGCCCATGCCGAACAAATCCGCAGCCAGCGTAGCGCGCTGGCTCGGATGCTTGAGTCTATCGGCGGCCTCAGGGTCTATCCGTCGCATGCCAATTTCATCACGTTTCGCACCGAGACGCACACTGCGGACGAATTGCACATGGCGTTAAAGTCAAGCGGCATCCTGATCAAGAATCTGCACGGATCGCACCCGCAATTGAACAATTGCCTGCGTGTGACAGTGAGCACCGAAACCGAGAACCAACAGTTTGCGCAGGCACTCGGAGCGCTGGTCTAGCGGTGACCGAAGCGCCCAGGCTCCCGGCTTGGCGGATGCGAATTTGTATAAGTACTTCAATTATTTCTATAATCTACGTTCTTTGCGCATCGGCCTCGGTGCGCTGTACAGTCAATCGGATACAAGGCCATGACGAATCAAGCGCGATGCGCCAAGGTGCACCGCAAAACTAAGGAAACCGATATACGCGTGTCAATCAATCTCGACGGCTCCGCCAAGGCGAAGCTTTCGACAGGCCTGCCGTTTTTCGAGCACATGCTTGAGCAGATTGCGCGCCACGCAATGGTCGATTTGGAAATCGAGGCGACCGGCGATTTGCATATTGACGCGCACCACACGGTCGAGGATACCGGAATCGCACTGGGCGAAGCCATTGCCGAGGCGATCGGTGACAAGGCTGGAATTGTGCGCTACGGCCACGCCTATGTGCCGCTTGACGAGGCGCTTTCACGGGTTGTACTGGATTTTTCAGGACGTCCTTCGCTTGAGTACGATGTCGACTATCCGCGGGCCGTGGTCGGCAGCTTCGATGTGGATCTGATCCGGGAATTTTTCCAGGCGCTATCCAATCACGCCAAGATAACGCTTCACGTAGCGAACATCAGCGGGCGCAATGCGCATCATATTGCAGAGACCGTATTCAAGGCTTTTGGCCGCGCGCTGCGCGCCGCGGCCGCCATGGATGTTCGCGCAAGTGGCGAAATCCCGTCGACCAAGGGCAGCCTGTAGTTCAGTTGACCGGCGCCCGGCCCGACCCTCCAACAGCACAACCCCATGCAGATGGCTGACATCGCCATTGCCGATTTCGGCACCGGCAACCTTCACTCGGTACGCAATGCGTTCGAAGCGCTAGGAGGCGGACTGCGTACCGTGACGACGCGTTCGGCGGCGGATATTCGAAGCGCTGCGCGCCTGGTTCTTCCCGGACAGGGTGCAATCGGCACGTTCATGCGGGAACTGGCCGATGACGAAACGCGATTTGCGATTGAACAGGCACTGCGTACTAAGCCTGTACTCGGCATCTGCCTCGGCCTGCAGGCGCTGTACGCCGACAGCGAGGAGGATGGCGGCGTCGAGTGCCTCGGCGTCCTGTCCGGCAGCGTCAGGCGCTTCAGCCGTCAGTGGAGCGATGCAGGACGGCGCATCAAGATACCGCATATGGGCTGGAGCGCGGTGATGCAGTGCTCGGACCATCCGCTGTGGAACGGCATCGAGTCGGGCACGCGATTCTATTTTGTGCACAGCTACTATGCCGCCGGCATCGCCTCGCAGGTTGCCGCCACTTCGCACTATGGCACGGAATTTACCTGCGCGGCAATGAAGGGGAATCTGTTTGCGGTGCAGTTTCATCCCGAAAAAAGCCGCCGGCACGGGCTTAGGCTGCTGGAAAATTTCACTCGCTGGGACGGCTGCGCATGATGCTGATTCCTGCCATTGATCTGAAGGACGGGCGCTGTGTGCGCCTGGTACAAGGCAGAATGGACGATGAGACGGTCTATTCGCAAGACCCGCTGGGCCAGGCGCAGCGCTGGATCAGCGCCGGCGCAAAGCGCCTCCATATTGTTGATCTCGACGGCGCGGTAAGCGGCACGCCGGCGCATGCCGAGACCATCGGCGAGATTGTCCGCACCTGGCCGCAGATTTCGATCCAGATCGGCGGCGGCATCCGAACTATCGAGTCTGCCCTGGCGTATCTGGACGCCGGCGCAGACTACGTTATCATTGGTACCCGTGCGGTCAGGGAGCCTTCGTTTGTCGAGCACCTGAATCAGCTTCGCCCCGGCAAGGTGATTGCAGGGCTCGATGCGATCGGCGGCAGGGTCGCTGTCGATGGGTGGACCGGCTCGCACGGCCTTGACATCATTGATCTGGCGCGCACGCTGCAGGCATGCGGCGCCTGTGCGGTGATCTATACCGACATCAGCCGCGACGGCATGCTCAGCGGCGTCAATATGGACGCTGCCGTACGGCTGGCGCGCGAGATTCAGATACCGGTGATTGTCGCAGGCGGGGTTCAAGGGATTGAAGACGTCAGGCAGGCCATGGCGCATCGTGATTCGGGCATCGAAGGCGTGATTGCGGGCAAGGCACTTTACGAAGGCACGCTCAGCATGGCTGAAGCGCTGCAGTATATCGACGCCAATTAAGGCGAAGCCCAATCGGAAAGTAAGATTCGATGCCGCTCGCCAAACGCATCATACCGTGCCTGGACGTCGATCAAGGCCGCGTAGTCAAGGGTGTTCGCTTCGTCGATATCCGCGATGCCGGAGATCCGGTCGAGGCGGCGCGAAGATACGACGAGCAAGGTGCCGACGAGCTGGCATTTCTTGATATTACGGCAAGTTCGAGCGGACGCGATACGATACTGCACATTGTCAATTCGGTTGCCAGGCAGGTGTTTATTCCCCTGACAGTCGGCGGCGGTGTTCGCAGCCTGGACAACATTTATGACCTGCTGAACGCCGGCGCGGATAAAATCTCGATTAACACAGCCGCGGTGGAGCGGCCGGATTTGATACGCGAGGCGTCTGCGAAGTTCGGGTCGCAGTGCATTGTGGTTGCGATTGATGCGCGGCGGATTGCGGAATCGGACCCGCCCCGATGGGAGGTTTACACCCATGGCGGACGAACCTCGAGAGGGCTGGATGCGGTGCAGTGGGCGGTGCGCCTGTGCGAGCTTGGCGCCGGAGAAATACTGCTGACGAGCATGGACAGGGACGGAACCAGGATTGGATTCGATCTTGAGCTGACGCAGTCCGTTTCGGACGCAATCGAAGTGCCGGTGATTGCTTCGGGCGGCGTGGGCGAACTGGACCATCTTGCCGACGGGATTCAAATCGGCCGGGCCGACGCGGTGCTAGCGGCGAGCATTTTTCATTTCGGCGAGCATACGATCGCCGAAGCAAAGGCGCACATGCGAAGTCGCGGGATCGAAGTATGCGATGAAATCTGAGTTGAACATGGATTTTTGCGAACAATTGGCGTGGCCTGAGAGCGGAGTATTGCCGGCAATCGCGCAGGATGCCGAATCCGGCAAGATTCTCATGCTGGCCTGGATGAGCCGCGAATCGCTTCAGTGCACGGTGCGCGAGGGCCGGGCGGTATACTGGTCGCGTTCGCGTAACAGGCTGTGGCGAAAGGGCGAAGAATCCGGACATGTGCAGCTGGTGCGCGAAATACGCACCGACTGCGACAGCGACGCATTGGTTCTCAAAGTGGAGCAAGTCGGCAAAATTGCCTGCCATACGGGCCGTCAGGCATGCTTTTACCGCACACTTAGGGACGGCAGCTGGATCGACGATGAGCCGGTGCTCAAGGACCCGCAGGAGATTTACGGGCTATAGCATGGATATGCTGGAACAGCTGTCCAGGACAATCGAGTCGCGCAAGGATGCCGACCCGGAAACATCCTATGTGGCATCGCTGCATGCGGGCGGCGAAGACGCGATTTGCGGCAAGGTCATGGAAGAGGCCGAGGAGCTTGTAGAAGCCGCTCGAACAGGCGCTCGCAACAAAATAGTTTACGAAGCGGCAGATTTATGGTTTCATAGCTTGGTTCTGCTGTCACGATACGATTTGACGCATGACGCAATCGTAGAAGAATTGCGGCGGCGCTTCGGCGTCTCCGGAATTGAGGAGAAAAAGTCGCGCGGTGATGGCGGCCGGTGACCGGATAAGGTGCCGGCGCAAGCGAAACGACATGAGACAATCATTCACATTTGACTATTAGGGAGGATCGAAATGGGTCCAGGTGGAATAAGTATTTGGCAACTTCTGATCATCTTGGTCATCGTCGTACTGCTGTTCGGCACTAAGAAACTGCGCGGCATGGGCGGAGATCTGGGATCTGCGATCAAGAGTTTTCGAAAGTCCATGAAGGAAGAAACGGCCGAATCTTCGGAAGAGTCCGAAGCAGAAGCGCAGCAGGACGACTCGACCGAGTCGATTGCGGAAGCGGATGCATCGGCGGCTCAGAACAAGCAGGCGTAGTCGTTTCCCGCTGATCGGCGGCGGCTAAGGTGCGTACGGATGTTTGACGTCGGTTTCTGGGAAGTCGGGATCATAGCGCTTATTGCGCTGCTCGTGCTTGGCCCTGAACGCTTGCCGCGGGCGGCCAGGACAGCCGGCCTGTGGGTCGGCAAGGCGCGCCGTACGCTCGCGGAAGTCAAGCGCGATATCGATCGTGAAATCGATGCTGCCGATCTAAAGGAGCTCAAGACCATCAAGGACGACTTGAAGGAAACAGAGTCCGCGTTCAAGGATGCGGCCAAGACGATGAATGAAAAGGTGATCGACGAGGATGAATTTTCCATCATGCCTGATTCCGACAGTACCGATGCGCCGGCAGCGAAGCCGAAAGACGATGCTGGCGATAGTCCGGCGGCGCAAGCCGCCCAATCCGTGCCCGGATCCGGTTCGCCTGAAGCGCCTGAAAAGCCTGAGCCGACGCATGAGACTGTCGCTGTAAAAATGAACCCCGAGCCGATACAGGAAAATCTTGCTGCCGACAGCAAGCCGGCATCGTAGCACGCCATGGCCAAGCAGACAGCAGACGCAAGTACCGATCAAGGTACGACATTCATTTCCCACCTTGTCGAGCTGCGCCAGCGGCTGCTTCATAGCGTCTATGCGGTGCTGATCATATTTGTCATCTGTGCGCCCTTTGCCAACACGCTGTATGAATATCTGGCCGCTCCGCTGATGAATGCGCTGCCGGAAGGCAATACGATGATCTCTACGGAGCCGCACGGCCCGTTTTTTGTTCCGTTCAAGTTTGCTTTCGCCTTCGCGGTAGGATTGGCGATGCCTTTTCTGTTCTATCAGATTTGGTCATTTGTCGCGCCAGGGCTGTATTCGCACGAAAAGCGCGCGGTTGTACCGCTTCTAGTATCGAGCAGCGTCCTGTTCTATCTCGGCATCCTGTTCGCCTACTTCATCGTATTTCCGATTATTTTCGTGTTCTTCACCAGCACCGCGCCGGAAGGAGTCGCGGTGATGACCGACATCAATGCATATCTGAGCTTCGTGCTGAAGCTGTTTTTTGCATTCGGCCTGGCATTCGAGGTGCCGGTTGCGACGGTTCTTCTGGTCAAGGCCGGCGCTACGACCCCTGAAAGCCTCGCGGCCAAGCGCCCCTATATCATTGTTGCCGCCTTTATCGTTGGCATGTTTCTTACGCCGCCGGATGTGTTTTCTCAGACGATGCTGGCGATTCCGGTGTGGGTGCTGTTCGAAATCGGTCTGTATTTTTCAAAAATTGGACGTAACAAGGCCCAGAAGCGCAAAGAGCAGGAATTGGAGATGGACCCGACCGAGTAGCGTCGGGTGCGCTAATCGGCGGTTGAAGGGTTCAGCAGATCGAAAGCATCGCCCCAGCAGTCCGAGACCATGTAGCCTTGCTGATACGGGTCGGACGGATCAATTCCTATTTGATGCATTCCGTGAATCCACCCGCGGCCTGAGATGCTCGGCACTACGGCGGGTTTGCCGCCGATACGGGTGTCTTTGAGCAACTTGACTTGAAACTCGCTATCGATGATCGAGCGCGCCGTATACGAGTCGCCGGGGCTGATTTCATTTCGTGCGCGCATCAGCGCGCAGCGCGCCGAGTTTCCGGTCCCGCACGGCGAGCGGTCGATTCGGCCCGGAGGCATGATTGTCGCGCTCCTGAGTCCTCCGTCGTCATCGCGACTGATAAACATGAGATAGGACAGTCCGGTCAGGCCGTCAATTTCGGGATGCCGGATATCCATCTTGCGGTTCACCTCGCGCTGAATCCGCATGCCGGCATCGACCAGCTTGCGCGCTGATTCGGGCTTGATTTCCAGTCCCAGCGGGGCCGGGTCCAAAAGGGCGTAGAAGATGCCGCCGTAGGCGATTGAAAGGGTGACCGGGCCGATGCCTTCGATTTGCACCTGCGCATCCAGTTCATGCACGTAGCACGGGGGCATTTCGACTTCCACGCGTTCGCACTTTCCGTTCTTGCATTCAGCCCGGGCTGTGACCGGTCCTGATGCGGTATCGAGAATGATTTCGGTCACCGGTTCGCGCATTTCGACCAGTCCCGTTTCGAGCAGGACGGTTGCGGCGCAGATGCAGTTCGAGCCTGACATTGCGTGCGCCTTGTCGCCTTGAAGCACGATAAACCCTGCGTCGGCATACTCCAGCGTCGGCTGCGGCATCAGCACTGTGCTCATTTGCGCGAAGCCGCGAGGCTCCTGGACGAGAAAGCGGCGAAGGGCATCGCCGCGTGAATTCATGTAGGCAAGCTTTTGCGCCATCGACGTTCCTGGAATATCCAGAATGCCGCTGGTGACTATACGGCCGATTTCGCCTTCGGCGTGGGCTTCGGTCATGGTGACAGTTTTTGACCAGCGCATGAGCACTCTCCGCTTGCAATCAAGATCATTGTATTGGATTTGAACTGGCTGGAATTGTAAGTTCTGTCTCTGCGCACGTGTTCCACAGAACATCGAATCTATGGCTCCGAACCGGCAAGGGGTTATGCAATTCGTACAGAACGGTGTCAGTCACCAAGCACGATTCGATTCCAGGGTGGGTCAGTAGAAAACCCTGTCCCGTTGGCTTAATATCCATTCGAAGCCTGCAAGAAATCGAATATTCATCAAATTCGAAGCACTGCAACAATATGAGATTTGAAATTCGAGCCTTGCCATGGTCGTCAGCGTTCGGTGCTGCATGAATTTTCTCATTGTGCTTGAATTGATCCAATTCCCTTGTTATGGTGCGTCTGAAGCGGAATCCCTGCGCTGTCCGAATCATTGACTTTTGCCCAATAACGCTACTATTCCAATTGCCATGACTCTAAATTCCAGATATTGGCGCAAAGTTGACGCAAGTCTCCGACTTATTGCGAACCGCACAAATCAAGTCATTGGAAGTTGGGTTTCCGACAGTACGGATGGGCAAGACTACATCCGTAACTATGCTGACTTTAATCCTTTTCAGCAACAGGCAAGCGGAATTAACCATGAAATGAGAAACCTGAGACTGGATTCGTGCTGGATTTTGCATGACATTGGCGTGTCCTTGGACCGGTATCGAAAACTACATGAAACCTGATGACACGAGTGAAATGTCGACTAAGTCGGTCGCCAAATCGGAAGATCGGGGAGAGATTTCTACGGACTTGGCTTCGGCTTTGCCAATTCCGACAATATCCCAATGAACTGCGCTTAGCGCCTCAGCCACAGGGTGAACGATGGATCGGCTGAAAGGAAAGACAGCATTCGTTACCGCAGCCGGCATGGGAATCGGCCGCGCCAGCGCAATAGCCATGGCGTATCAGGGAGCGACAGTCTACGCAACCGACATCGACCAGCCGTCGCTTGATACTTTGGCGCACGAGCACCCCGGTCTGCACTGCGGCCTTCTTGATGTCACCGATGTAGATGCAATATCGCGCCTCGCCGGCGAGTATCCTGTGCCGGATGTGATATTCAATTGCGCCGGCTACGTCTATGACGGCACTTTGCTCGAATCCGATGACGACGTGTGGTACCGTTCGTTTGAAATCAACGTGCTTAGCCACTACCGCATAATTGAAGCCTTTCTGCCGGGCATGATTCGAAATGGCGGCGGTTCAATCATCAACATGGCGAGCGTTGCATCGTCGATTACCGGCGCATCGAGCCGCTGCGTGTACGGCGCCACCAAAGGCGCGGTGCTGGGACTGACCAAGGCGATTGCCCGGGACTACGTGCGCGACGGCATCCGATGCAACGCGGTTTGCCCCGGGACGGTGCTGACGCCGTCGCTTAAGCAGCGCCTGAGCGCGCGCGGAGACTATGACCAGGCATACGAGGAAATTCTCGAACGCCAGCCCGGCGGCACGCTTGCCGGACCGGAGGATATTGCGCCGATGGTCGTCTATCTGGCTTCCGACGAGTCAAAGGTGGCAACCGGGCAGTTTTTCGTGGTTGACGGCGGCTGGACGATCTAAATCGTCTGCGCAACCGGCCGGCCAATCTCCCGAGTGCCACGAGCAGCCCCTGAATTCGATCCGATGACACGATGACGCAAGACTCCCCCAATCGCAAATACTCCATCGGCTTCGCAGGTCTGGGCGCGATCGGTTCCGGCATTGCATCGAATCTGCTCAAAGGCGGACACGATCTGCACCTGATCGCACATCGAAAGCGTGAGAATGTGGATCGCCTGAGCGCCGCCGGCGCGACCGAATGCGCCAGCCTCTCCGAATTGGCTCAAGCGAGCCAGATCATCATGTTCTGCCTGCCGGATTCCAATGCCGTCGAATCGGTCGTCGAGCAGCTTTTGCCAAGCTTGAAGCCCGGCCATTCGATTATCGACACCGGAACTTCGCAGCCTGAGTCGGCTGAAAGGCTGCATGAGCGCCTTGGCGCACGCAACATAGCGTTTGCCGAGTCGCCGGTTGCCGGAGGCGCAATCCAGGCGCAAGCCGGGGAACTGGGTGCGATGGTCGGCGCAGACCCCGATGTGTTTGCCGCAATCAAGCCTGTAATCGAATGCTTCAGCAACAGCATCGAGCACTTCGGCCCCGTCGGCCGCGCCAGCCGCGCCAAGCTGATCAGCAATCATCTGGTACTGAACATGGCCGCGCTGGTCTACGAAACTTTCGGCGCTGCAGCCGCTTCCGGCATTGAATGGGACAAGCTCTATCGCCCCATGCTTTGCGGCGCTGGAAATTCAACCGTTCTTCAGCGAATCATCGGCAATGCCGTCGAGGGCGATTACGAAGGCTATGTCTTTAGTGTCGATCACGCCCGCAAGGATCTGGAATATCTTGAACATCTTGCCGGCGAGTTCGAAAACGAAGTCCGGCTGAGCAATTCTGCGCTAAAGCTGTTTCGCAGCGCCGCGCGCCTTGGTTTCGGCGAGCGCATGATTTCAGAGTTGCTAAGAGACGATGTTCGCCGGATTCTGGCGGCGGACGATGCCGCACACGAGAGCCGCTGAGCCATGGACCGCAAAGCTGCCGGCAACGCGGTGCTGTACTGCGATATGGACGGCGTGCTGTGCGATTTTTTCTCTGCGGCAAGCGCTGTTGCCGGCAAGCCGCCGGGAGCGCTCAAGGTCAGCGAGCTTTGGCGACATGTCAGGCGGGTTGACGATTTCTGGGAATCTTTGGATATTTTGCCCGATGCGAACCGCCTATGGAGTCTCCTCAACCGCCATGGCGCCCACATATTGTCGTCTGTCGCTGTGAGCGATCCGAACTGCGCGCCAGGCAAGCTGCGATGGCTGGAACGGAATCTTCGAATGACCGACCATGCGCGAATCCATCTGCCCGTGCGAAGGAACAAGCGTCTTTTTGCCACTTTCGACGGTTCGGCGAACATTCTGATCGATGACTACGAAAAAAATATCTGGGAGTGGGAGCAAAGCGGCGGAATCGGCATTTTGCACCGCAGTGCAGCCGAGTCAATCTCCACGCTGGACGATCTGGGTTTCCGCTGATGCGACGCCTGCTGCCTAGAGCACGACCCGCGCATCGCTTCGGCTCACTATGCGCTGAACCCTGCGGCAGCGGGCAGATATTCTATCCGGATTGCAAATCAAACCGCATAAAATGGGGCAATGCCGCCGGCTGACGTCGAATATTGGAGATTTGAACATGCTGAACAGACTTATCGGAGCCTACCTTTTCCTCGTAGCATTGGCGGTAGGCGCGCATACCGTGTTTGAGCCGCTCTACCATGTTTCTACACAAGCGCAGCCGTATAGCCCCGCGTGGGACATTCTCAACGTGCTGATGGCCGCAGCGCTTATTCTCAGCATCGTTTGCGGCTACATGCGAATGAGCCGCGTCAACAGCGGAGGCGGCCAGGTGACGCGGGAATATCTTGCAGCCAATGCGCTGTTCTACGGCATCATGTTTGTAAGCATCCTGTTCTTCTGGAACTGGTTCAATCTCAAAAGCGCAGGCTACGACGCCGTCGGCAGCGACACCATTACGCAAACCTGGATCATAATCGACGCGCTATTGTCGATTTCGGTCGGTGCGATGGGCGTGCATCTTGTGCGTGCCGGCGACTGACGCCGACTGCCGCGTGCGCCGCATTCGCTACTGACGCACATCCTGTAAAGGCGCGCTGCGGCCGACGCATGGCCGAATGTCCGGCACGTCCGTTCGCCGGCGGCACGTTTTCCTTCCCGCCGGAAATAGCCCGGCGGCAACCGCAGCATATTCGCCTGTTGACATTTTAAATTTCGTCCCTATAATTTGTTAGCACTCGTTCGAAGTGAGTGCTAACAAGCTGCTTCGATCGGTGTTAGCTTGTGTGGAAGGCCGAGACATTTATGCTCGGCTTTTCAAATGCGAGCAATAAGGCCGCGCACGCGCTACGCGTCGTGCGAAATTATTTGGCAAATCCATGAAATGAATCGGAATGAGCAAACGGAGGTATGAATGAACATTCGCCCGCTTCATGATCGAATCGTCGTACGCAGAGTCGAAGACGAGAAAACAAGCCCGGGAGGGATCGTAATTCCCGACACGGCTGCCGAAAAGCCTATGCAAGGCGAAGTGCTGGCAGTTGGCAACGGCAAAATCAAAGATGACGGAACACCGCGTCCGCTCGATGTAAAAGTCGGTGACACAGTGCTTTTCGGCAAGTATTCCGGTACCGAGTTCCGGCTCGACGGAGAAGAAGTGCTCATGATGCGTGAAGACGACATCATGGGAATTCTTGAATAGTTGATTGAATCATCAAACACACTGACATAGGAGATACTCACTTATGGCTGCGAAAGAAGTCAAGTTCAGCGAGAGCGCACGCGGAAGCATTCTGCAAGGCGTCACTTTGCTCGCCGACGCGGTAAAAGTTACCTTGGGGCCGAAGGGTCGCAATGTAGTGCTTGAGAAATCGTTCGGCGCCCCGACCGTCACAAAGGATGGCGTTTCGGTAGCGAAAGAAATCGAACTCAAGGACAAATTTGAGAACATGGGCGCCCAGATGCTTAAGGAAGTGGCGTCAAAGACATCCGACGTTGCAGGCGACGGCACCACCACAGCGACAGTGCTGGCGCACTCGATGCTGCGCGAGGGCCTCAAGGCTGTGGCAGCGGGAATGAATCCGATGGATCTAAAGCGTGGAATCGACAAGGCAGTCACTGCCGCGGTTTCGAGCCTGAAGGATCTGTCCAAGCCTTGCGCCGATCACACTGAGATCGCGCAGGTCGGAACCGTTTCCGCCAACGCTGACGAGGCGGTCGGCAACATCATCGCCGAAGCCATGAAAACCGTCGGCAAGGAAGGCGTGATCACGGTCGAAGAGGGTTCGACGCTCGAAAACGAGCTCGACATCGTCGAAGGCATGCAGTTTGATCGCGGATACCTTTCCCCGTACTTCATCAACAACCAGGAAAGCATGTCCGTGGAACTCGAAAATCCGGTCATTCTTGTTCACGACAAGAAGATCTCGAACATCCGCGACTTGCTGCCCCTTCTGGAGCAGGTTGCCAAGTCCGGACGTCCGCTGATGGTGATCGCCGAAGACATTGAGGGCGAAGCCCTGGCAACCTTGGTGGTCAACAACATTCGCGGAATCGTCAAGGTCTGCGGTGTCAAGGCGCCAGGATTCGGTGACCGCCGCAAGGCCATGCTGCAGGACATCGCGATCCTGACCGCCGGCCAGGTGATTTCCGAAGAAGTCGGCATGAGCCTGGAAAATACCAAGATCGACGATCTCGGTTCCGCCAAGCGCGTGCAGATTACCAAGGAAAACACCACGGTTATCGATGGTGCCGGTGACAAGGAAGACATCCATGCCCGGGTCAATCAGATCCGTGCGCAGATCGAGGAAGCGACTTCCGACTATGACAAGGAGAAAATGCAGGAGCGTGTTGCCAAGCTGGCGGGCGGTGTTGCAGTGATCAAGGTCGGTGCCGCAACCGAAGTCGAAATGAAAGAGAAAAAGGCGCGCGTCGAAGACGCTTTGCATGCCACGCGTGCGGCGGTTGAAGAAGGCGTCGTCCCGGGCGGCGGTGTCGCGATGGTTCGTGCAATCGATGCCGTCAGCAAAGTAAAGGGCGACAATGACGATCAGGATGTAGGCATTCGAATTGTCAAGCGTTCCCTGGAAGAGCCGCTGCGGCAGATTGTTGCCAATGCCGGAGACGACAGTTCAGTCGTGCTGAACCGCGTTGCCGAATCAAGCGATAACGAAGGCTACGATGCATCAAGCGGCGAGTACGGCGATATGATTTCGCTCGGCATACTCGACCCGACCAAGGTCGGAAGAACCGCGCTGCAGAATGCCGCATCGATCGCAGGATTGATGATTACGACCGAAGCCATGGTCGCAGAACTTCCGGAGGACAAGCCAGCCATGCCGGCCGGCCCGCCGGATATGGGCGGCATGATGTAAGTCGTTCGCACATGCGAAGAAAAAAAGCCCTGCATCGCGCAGGGCTTTTTTTTACAATCACCCTTCCAACCGCATTGCTCCCCGATTGTCAGCCGAAATGCCATCGTCTCAAACCGCTGATCATGCCGTCCGGGCGGCTGCACAGAATTAAGTGAAAGCTGGTGTGCTGCCAATTCTAACGGCACAGTAAAACCCGACTTCTGAAACGCTATACTGTCGAAATGAAAAAGCGTATTTGTGCTGCAGACTGGTACCGCGTAGAGCATCTTGGCGATGACGTATCGCTAATTTCAGAGCGCTGGATCAAAGCCTACTACCGCTGCAATATCTGGCATGTGCGAGGGCGCGAACGGGACATGCTGGTAGACAGCGGAATGGGCGTGGTCGGCTTGCGCGAGCATATTCCGCAACTGACCGAAAAAAATCTTCTCGCAGTCGCCAGCCATGCCCACTTTGACCATATGGGCGCGCATCACGAATTCGAATCCCGCCTTGTACATCGCCTGGATGCGGATCTGATGCAGTCCCCGACACGTTCGAATACGCTCGCCGATAGGTTCGTCAGCGACGATATGTTTAAAGCAATGCCGCCCGAACCCTATTCATCCGCCGAGTATTCCGTCCGTGCGGCACCCGCGACCCGCCTGCTCGAAGATGGAGATACGATCGACTTGGGCGATCGCCATTTTCTGGTCATTCACACCCCGGGTCATTCTCCGGGGAGCATATCGCTATTCGAGCACCGTACCGGCATTCTGTTTTCCGGAGACATCGTCTATGACGGTCCGTTGCTGGAAGATGCATACCACTCGAACGCGGCCGACTACTATCGCAGCATGGTTCGGCTTCTTGATCTGCCCGTCAGCGTGGTTCACGCCGGACACTTCGCCAGTTACGACCGGGACCGTCATCGCGCCATTATTGGCGCCTGGCTTAAGGAAAAGGACGGCTAGTGAAACGGCGCCGCAGCCTGCCGATAGCGGCGCTTGAACCCGGGACAGGCTTGGCCGAAGACTGCCGCCCTGTTGCACGCATTTGCAACTGATGCAGAGTTTCAGTCGGATTGGCCTGAACGCCCAAGGCATCATCTGCCTGATCGGCGCACTGTTCTTTTTGACCATCAGCGACTCTGTCATCAAGTGGCTGAGCCCCTCCTACCCTCTTCATGAACTCATGCTCTTCAGAGGAGCCATCTCCTTGGTCATACTGCTGAGCTTCATTCATTTCACGAGCGGCCTGGCGACTTTGAGGACCAGGCGGCCCGGCCTGCACTTTTTGCGCGGCCTGCTGCTGGTTTTGGCGAACATGTTCTTTTTTCTCGGCCTGTCGGTGATGTCGCTGGCGGAAACGGTGGTTCTTTTCTATACCGCACCTTTATTCATCTGTCTGCTTGCCAGGCCGTTTCTGGGAGAGGAGGTGGGATTTTCGAGATGGCTGGCGATCGCCATCGGGATGGTCGGGGTCGTCGTTCTTGTACAGCCTGGCGGCGGCGAATACACTTGGAATGCCGTACTGCCAATCCTTGCAGCGCTGACGTATTCGCTCATGGTCATGATGACGCGGATACTGGGGATCAGCGATTCGGCAGGCACGCTTACCGTGTACATTCAGGTGGCATTCATCGTCGTCAGTACGATGAGCGGCCTTGCCATCGGTCACGGTCACTTTGACACGTTCGACCAGACTGCGCTGCATTTCCTGCTCAGAGCGTGGCACTGGCCTGCCAGCGCCGATTTACAATTGCTGCTCCTATGCGGCGCAGCGGTATCCGCAGGCGGCTTTCTGATCTGCCAGGCCTATAGAATTGCTCAGGCTTCGGCAATTGCACCCTTTGAGTATACATCGCTGCCATTCGCAGTCATTGTGGGCTATCTGGTGTGGGGCGACTTGCTGGAGGTACGGGACTATCTTGGTACCGCGCTGATCATTTCCGGCGGTCTTTTGGTGGTGTACGTCGAATCTCGCAAGAAATCCTCCCTCGTTGCCGACGGCTGAAATCGATGCCTGTTGGCCTGCTCCTGAAGGATCTATTGCTGTCTTGAACTGATTCTGGCCAAGTTTTGGCAACTGAACCATCGGGCAAAAGGCTGTGCTTGCTTGCCGAACGCGCAAGCAAGTGCCAGAATAGCGTCAATCCGCTTCGGCTGCAAAAGTTCCTTGTTCGCCTTCGGGGGGATTTCCCAATTTGCAAATTTCAAGCGAGTGCGGCGTCGAGTTGCTCGATCATGAGCGAGACTTCGTCGGCGCTGTTGTAGTGAACCATGCTGATGCGCACGACGCCTCCCTGATCGGCCGCCCCGAGAGCGTCGATGCAGCGCTTGGCATAGAAATGTCCGGCGCCGATTCCGATGCCGCGGCGTCCAAGAAACTTTGGGAAATCGTCTGATTTTCTGCCGTGGACCGTGAACGACACGGTTGGCACCCGCATCAGGCGGTCCGCGCAAGCGTGCCCGATTACCCGGACATCGTCACGGCTTGACAGATAGGCGAGCAATGGCTCTGAAATTCGCTGTTCGTGTTCGGCGAATAATTCAAAAACCTGAGCATAGCGCTGCGCGCGAGTATCGTTGGGCGCATCGAAGTGATGTCTGTGAATCGTGTCGATGTAATCGCAAATCCCTTCGATCGAAGCCGCTGTCTCGTGCTGATAGCCGCCTGGCTGCAGCTTGCAGGGCAGTTCATTGTCGGAAAAGAAAAAATGATTCTGATTGTCGAGTTGCAGCAGGATGCTTCGCTTGCCGTAAAGCACCCCCAGATGCGGCCCGTACAGCTTGTACAGGCTGAAAAGGCAGAAATCTGCGTCAACGGATGCCAGATCAAGCGCCCTGTGCGGCGCATAGGCGACTGCATCAACGCAAAGCCACGCGTCGACGCTGTGTACGGCCTGCGCAATTTTCGCAATAGGGTTGATTGACCCGGTAATGTTCGAGCACCATGTGCAGCACACCAGGCGGGTTCGGTCGGTCAGCAGCGGCTCAAGGCGCTGTACGCCGCCAAGGTCGCCGGTTTCGGGGTCGATTTTCCACTCCCTGATGACGATCCCGAATTGCTCAAGCCGCCTCCACGCTCCGTTATTCGCTTCGTGATCGATATCGGTGACGATCACTTCGTCTCCGGGCTGCAGCACGGTTCGAAGCGCATTGGCGAGAACGTAGGCATTGAGTGTCGTGGAGTGCCCGACGATGACTTCCGCGGGCCGGGCACCGATCAGCTCGGCAAGTCTGCCGTGGCTGCGGCTGATCCGGCGTTCCGCCTCGTCCGATGCCGGATACGGCGCTCCGGGCTGAACCTGATTGCGCCTCATGTAGTCGTAGACGCGGTCGCTAACCATGGTCGGCACCAAGGTGCCTCCGGCATTTTCGAAAAATGCAAAGTCGTCGATGCCGGGAAAATGGCTGCGTACAAATTCGATGTCAAGCATGGTCGTCAGGTCTGGTATTTCCACTGCAGAGCGCGGTCGCGCGGTCGGCCGTGCAACCGGTGAGAGGTTTGATGTGTCCTATTTTAGTCATAATCCCCCGTGCCAGGATACATTCACCACAGCGCACCAAGCGCACCGGCGGATCATGTACCGGAAAATCGCATGGCATCAGCCGTTGCCGAACATCAGGGCGGTGAGCACGTAGTCGAGCCCGAGAATCGCAAGCGATGCGGTGACCACAGTGCGGGTGGTCGCGCTGGATACGCCCTCGGCGGAGGGATATGCGTCGTAGCCTTCGAAAACGCTGATCCAGGTCACTACGGCGCCGAACACGAAGCTTTTGAACAGTCCGTTGAAGATGTCGTGATACACATCGACGTTTTCGCTGATCGAAGTCCAGTAGATGCCTGAATCGACGCCGAGCTGAATTACGCCAGCGAAATATCCGCCGAAAATGCCAATCAGAGTGAACAGCGCGCACAGCAGCGGAACCGACAGGATGCCGGCAAGCAGACGCGGCGCAATGATGCGCCGAACAGGATCAACACCCATCATTTCCAGAGCGGCCAGCTGATCGGTCGCCTTCATCAGGCCGATTTCAGCGGTCAGCGCCGAGCCGGCGCGGCCCGTATACAGCAGCGCCGAAAGCACCGGTCCCAGTTCGCGGGTCAGGCTGAGCGCAACCAGAAGGCCGAGCGAAGATTCCGCGCCGAAATCG
This sequence comes from Arenicellales bacterium, assembly GCA_965214615.1. Lineage (GTDB taxonomy): Bacteria > Pseudomonadota > Gammaproteobacteria > Arenicellales > JAJDZL01 > CBDAUN01. The sequence goes on along the minus strand of OZ243952.1, from coordinate 128,033 downwards.
ACCAGAGTATAGTAGCCCTGAAAGCCGAGCACCATGCCGACAAAGGCGCCCGCTACCGCAACGATCAGCGTAGTCAGCGCTCCGACCGAGTAGATTTGATGCACCGTCAGGGAAAAGCGCCTGATCGCGCTCGGCATGCACGCAAGCGCGCTAAGCAAAAAGATTGCCGACCGACCCAGCCTGGAGACCCAATGGATCGTCGCCCTTCCGATGGTCCGAACGAAAAGCACTGCGCTAGGTATGGCCGAGAAGTTCGCCGCGGTAGTCTCGCGCAGGATAGTGAAAGGGTACCGGCCCGTCCGGCTGGCCGTGCAGGAACTGGCGTACTTCCGGAAGCGGGCAGTCAAGAAGCTCCTGCGCCGTGCCTTGCGCGAGCAGGCCGCCGGAGCCAAGCAGAATCGCATGATCCGCTATGCTCAGGCCCTGCTCGACATCGTGAGTGATGACGATGGACGTGGCGCTGAGCGCATCGTTCAATTCCCGTACCAGCTTGGTGATCACGCCCATCGATATCGGGTCCAGGCCGGTGAAGGGCTCGTCGTAGAAGACAAGTTCCGGATCCAGAGCCGTTGCACGGGCCAGGGCGACGCGGCGGCTCATGCCGCCGGACAGGTCCGAAGGCATCAGATTCTGGGTCCCACGCAGTCCCACCTGCTCCAGCTTGAGAACAACCAGCTTGCGTATCAGCGCTTCGGGCAGATCGGTGTTTTCCCGGATCGGAAAGGCGACATTGTCAAAAACGTTCAAGTCTGTCAGCAGGGCGTTGGACTGGAACATGACGCCGAGACGGCGGCGCATTTCGTACAGTTCGGACTTGGCAAGAGAAAACACATCAAGACCGAATACGCGAATTGAACCCGAATGCGGCGCGATGCGTCCGCCGATCAGATTGAGCAGCGTGGACTTGCCGCAGCCGGAAGGTCCCATGATCACATTGACCCCGGATTTTGGCAGTTCCAGGTTCAAGTTGTCGAATACTGCCTTGCCGGTGTACGAAAAACTGACGTTGGACAGCGAGACAATTTGCCGATTATCGCTTAACATCGGATATTATTTAATATGAATCATGGGAGATTTCAATAATTCAGCGCAAATGGGCGAATCGCAAATCTACAGACAAAAGCGACAGTTTTCCGGTGCATTCCGGCATTGTGCAATTGCGCTATTCTTATGTTACAGCATAACCGGTTTCGCTGAAGAACAGGCATCCGGGGACAATTCTCCGGAACTGCCGCAACTTGTGGTTGTCGATGTGACTATCAAGGGAATCAGCAGCGACCTTCAAGGGACGTACGAACTGACTTCGGACCAGATGCTGCGCTACGCCTCCAGGCCGGGCGATGACCTGGTATCGCCGGCGATTCGGCAAAGGCACAGTTCCGGGCAATCGCGCGATATTAGCGCCGAAAAGGGTAATTACCGCAGGGATTTGAAAACAGTGACATTTACCGGCAATGTTGTGATGGAGGAATTCACCCCGGGCCATTCGGCACCGATGATAAGCAGACTTGAGAATCTGACGGTTCGGCTTGATGAATGGGAGTGACCTGAGAATGGAGACCAGCGGCGGACCGCTGTGGCCCAAGGCGCGCAATCTCATGGCCTTAGGCGTGCTTTCGGCGTTGGTATTCGCTGTAGATGCCGCGGCCGAAGCAGCAGGCGACCGGCCCATCAGCATACAGGCTGATACGGCCAGCTTCAACGCCGGCAGCAAGACGCGAATTTTCGAGGGCGCCGTGGTTTTAACGCGAGGAACACTGACTGTTCGGGCAGCCCGGATCACGGTTCAGGACAAGTCCGAAGATGGAGGCTCGGGCAGCATGGTCGAGGCGCAGGGCAAGCCGGTTACGCTTCGCGACAAGCCAAGCGAGGAAACCGGCTGGATCGACGGCAGGGCTGATCGTATGACCATGGAGAGCGGCAGCGATGTGGTCAATTTATTCGGTGGCGTCGTGATCAAGGATTCCAGCACGATCATTGAGGCGGCAACCGCGATATACCACGCCGATACCGGCAACTTTGTCACCGGCGCTACGAGCCAGGACGGCCAGACGACGACTTCGTCAGGCCGAACAACGATCACAATCTCAACAGATGAATAGGCGGCTTGTTCGCATTGACAAACTCCGACCGGGTCTTTGACCGCTTGCGGGCACGTAGTGACTGCCTTGCAGTTCGCCATGCATGGGGGATTGATGCGGGATAAAACTGAAATTTCCAATGGCAGACCGGCGCGTCGCGGCGCCGAATCAGCCAATGCGGCTTCGGCGCCGCCTGAGAGTCTGCTTGAAATTATCGATGTCAGCAAGAGTTTCAAGTCGCGGCAGATCATCGATTCGGTTTCCATGTATGTGCGCTCCGGCGAAATAGTCGGCATCATGGGCGCTAACGGCGCCGGCAAGACCACATGCTTCAATCTGGTCATCGGACTTGAATATTGCGACGAAGGAGTCGTGCAGCTTGATGGCGCCGACATCAGCCGGCTGCCGATGCACATGCGGGCCAAGGCCGGCATAGGCTACCTGCCTCAGGAGCCGTCCATATTCCGCAGGCTGTCGGTGGAGAAAAACATTCTTGCGATTTTGCAAACCCAGCGCTTCGCATCGGCCAGGGATCGTGCCAATCGGCTGGAACAGCTGCTGCGGACCTTCCGAATTGAAGACGTGCGCTATTCCCTGGGCTTGAATCTTTCCGGCGGCGAGCGCCGCCGCGTGGAAATCGCACGCGCATTTGCAATGAATCCCCGGTTCATATTGCTTGACGAGCCGTTTGCCGGCGTCGACCCGATCGCAATCGGTGATGTTGTTGAGCAGATCAACTTCCTGCGCAGGCAGAATATCGGCATTCTGATCACCGATCACAATGTCCGCGAAACGCTGCGCATCTGTACGCGCGCCTACATCATGAGCCACGGCAGGGTCATCGTGTCGGGCAGTCCGCGGCAAATCGTCAATGATCCGGTAGCGAGAAATCATTATCTCGGGACAGGGTTCCGGCTTTGAGTTTCGGCGCTATCGGATTGGCGACTCAATAGGGGCTGGCCCGATGAAGCAGCGCATGTCGATGCGCCAGCGCCAGAGTCTTTCGTTCAATGCGCGCTTCGCTGTCGCATTGCGCCTGCTTCAAAAGCCTGTCTCGGAATTGAACCTTGAGCTGCGCGATGCTCTGGAGTCAAACCCGCTGCTGGAAGAATCCGAGCGCCCGGACGCCGGCGACGCTGCGCAGGCGGAAATGTCATCCGCGCCGCAAGACTTCGAATACCCCCCGGATGGCAGCAGCGGCGCAATTGTCGACGATGACTGGACCGATGCCGCCTTGGCGATGTCGCAGCATGTGACGATTCGCGACCACGTCAAGGATCAACTGGCGCTGGCCGCGCTGAACGACGCGCAGCGTCCGATCGCGCATGTGATCGTTTCGGCGATCGACGATCGCGGCTATTTGAACGCAACAGTGCAAGACGTTCTCAGCGCCCTTCCGGCCGCGGCGGGTGCGGACGAGGAGACGGTCGAGGAGGTGATCGGAATCATTCAGCAATGCGAGCCTTGCGGTGTGGCGGCGCGGGACCTGCGCGAATGCCTGGCGCTTCAGATCGGCCGCTGCGATGCGCCGCAAGCGGTTTGCGACGCGGCGTCAGAGCTGATTGAAAGCCATATGCAGGCGCTCGCGCATGAGCAGTACGAACACATTGCCGAGCAGATGAACATTTCGCACCGCGAACTTGATTCGGCGATCGAGATGATCCGAAGTCTCAATCCGAATCCCGGCAACGGCTTCGGAACCCCGGCAGCGGCGCTGGTGCCGGACATAGTGGTGTCAAAGGGAGAGACGGGCTGGCAGACACATCTGAACGACGGCATTCTGCCGAAATTGCGTATTTCCAGCGAGTACCGGTCCATGATCGACAAGGGTTCGCGAAGCCGGAGCAACGCGTATCTTGAAAAATGTCTTCAAGCCGCAGGCGTTTTGTTGGATAATCTGAATAGAAGGCACGTGACGCTGTTGCGCGTGGCGCGCGAAGTAGTCAGGCGCCAGGAACAATTTTTGGAACATGGAGAACGCTCCATGCGTCCCTTGACACTCAGTGAAATCGCCGACACATTGAACCTCAGCGAGTCAACAGTGAGCCGGGCATGCGCCGGCAAGTTTATGATGACTCCGCGCGGCACCTATGCGCTGAAGTACTTTTTCCCACCGAAATTGCGAAACGATGCAGGCGACGGCGAGTCTGCATTGGCGATCAAGCAGCGCATTGGCGCATTGGTCGGAAGCGAAAGCCGGTCTTCGCCGCTTAGCGATCAGAAAATGTCCGACCTGCTGCGCGACGAGGGGCTGCATGTCGCCCGGCGCACCGTCGCCAAATATCGCACCGACTTGGGAATACCGCCGAAGCGTCAGCGCCGAATCACAGCAACAGCCTAATAGGAGAAAAATAATGGAAGTTCAAATCACAGGCCATCACGCGCATGTCACAGATTCCATGCGAAGCCACGTCAACCGCAGGCTGAAGAAGATTGAAAATCACTTTCAGCATCCGACAACCACAGACGTAATTCTGCAGAAAATGAAAGCATCCTGGCTGGCCGAAGCGACAATCCGCGGCCGCAAGATCGCGATCCATGCAAAATCCGAGGCTCAGGACGTATACTCAGCTGTCGATTCCCTGTCGCACAAGCTGGATCGGCAAATTATGAAGCACAAGGAACGGTCTACAGACCGAGTCAGGCACCCCGGATCTAAGAACGCGAAACATGAGTGACAGCGCCGGAAATCAGCCCGCCGCTGCAGCGGACGAAAGTTCGGTGCGGCTGGCGACAGTATTTCATGCTGATCGAATTCAAGTTTGTGCCGAGGCGGCGGGTGCTAAGCGCGTGCTGGAAATTCTTGCGCATCTGCTCACTAGGGGCCACGAATACGAGATAGAAAAAAAAACGGTATATCGCGTACTTGCAGAGCGTGAGCGGCTGGGCAGCACCTGTGTCGGCAATGGCATCGCGCTGCCGCATGGCCGCCTGCACGATCTGCCGTGTCCGATCGGCGCACTGGTTCGACTGACCAGGCCGGTCGGGTTCGGCGGCATCGACGATGACGAAATCGATATCGCCTGCGGCCTGCTGGTGCCGGGGAATTGCGCTGACGTCCATATGCGGCTTGTCGGGCGCCTGGCGCGCAGTTTCGAGACTGCCGACCTGCGCCAAAGAGTGCTGGATGCGTCGGATGCGATTGGGATTCATCAAGTTTTGACGGAGTGCGACAATGAACAGTCCTAGGGTTCGGCGCACGGGCGGTTCGGATGCCGTGGGCCCTGCGAGCCGGCGATGAGCGCTAAAACTCACAGGCTCAAGCTGATAAGCGGGCTGTCCGGTTCGGGCAAGAGTGTTGCGCTTCACGCACTGGAGGATGTCGGCTACTACTGCGTTGACAATCTGCCCATTGCGCTTCTTTCAAGTTTCGCAGATCAGGTCGACGAGCACGGCATCGCCAGTACTGCGGTAAGCATCGATTCGCGCAATCACAGATTCCTCGATGCGCTGGACGAGCATCTGAAATATTTCGATCAGATCGGCCTTTCGTACGAGTTCATCTTTCTGGATGCCGAAGAGCAGGTGCTGATGCAGCGGTTTGCAGAAACCCGTCGCACGCACCCCCTGATGAGCGATTCGGTGTCCCTGATCGAGGCGATCCAGCAGGAAAAGGCGTTGCTTGAACCGCTGGTAAGCCGTGCTGAAAAGCACTTTGAAACCACACACATCTCGCCGCACGGCCTGCGCTCGCTGATACAGGAGTATGCGGCAGACGCAGACGCGTCGACAGGAGAGCCGTCGTTGCAGTTCAAGTCGTTCGCCTATAAGCACGGCATGCCGCTCGATGCCGACTTTGTGTTCGATGTGCGCTGCCTTCCGAATCCCTACTGGATTTCCCAGCTTCGAAGCTACAACGGTACTCAGTCACCAATTGCCGACTATCTTTCGGGTAAGCCGAAAGTGACGATGATGATTGACCGTATCGACTCGTTTATCAGCGAATGGCTCGGCTCATTTCGCGAGACCGGGAGAACCTATCTTACGGTTGCAATCGGCTGCACCGGCGGACGGCATCGATCGGTGTATGTTGTCGAACAGCTGGCGAGCCGCTTTACGCAGCGCGAATTGTCGGTTCAAAAGCGTCACAGCGAATTGGATTGAGCGATGCAGACTGTGCATGTCGAAGTCCTGAACAAGCTTGGATTGCATACCCGCGCCGCTGCCGAGCTGGTTCGCGTTGCTTCAGGATTTGAAAGCCGGATCAGCTTGCTCAAGGACGGGCGAAGCGCCGATGCCAAGGGAATTATGGGGTTGCTCATGCTTGCAGCGACTCAGGGGACGGTTCTGGAATTGACGGTTGAAGGGCCCGACGAGGCCGAATCGTGTTCGGCAATCGTCTCATTGTTCGCCGGCCGGTTCGGAGAATCGGAGTAATGCAGACGCTGCACGGTTCGGGCGTCGGAGGCGGAATCGCGATCGGGCCTGCCTACGTACTAAGCCGCGAGGGCGGCGATGCGCCGCGCGGGGCAAGGCCGGCCAAGGACGTTGACGCAGAAGTCCGCGACCTGGAATGCGCGCTGGTCGCTGCGGCTCAGGACCTGCGGCAGGTCAAAACAGCATCGCTGGCCGGCGAAAGGCAGGAACTGGCTGCATTTCTGGATGCGCATATTCTGATGATTTCCGACCCGTCGCTGAAACAGGCTGCGGTCGGCATTATTCGAGAGCGCAATTGCAGTGCCGAAGCCGCGCTTTTGGAATACCGCGATCAGATCGTCGATGTGTTCGAGCGCATTGAGGATCCGTACTTGCGTGCCAAGAAAGACGATGTCAGTCAGATCATCAGTCAAATCGTGCGTCATCTGCCGGGCGGCGAAACCGCGATTGGGCAGGGTCCGGATCCAGGGGATATCGACGGCTATATCCTGATCGCCCACGACCTATCTCCGGCCGACATGGTGCGGTTCAAGAATTTCAGGATGGGCGGCTTTGTCACCGATCTTGGCAGTCCGGTGTCGCATCTTGCGATTCTTGCCCACAGCCTGCATATTCCTGCGGCTGTTGGTATGCATGGCCAGATCAGCCGGATTCCATCCGGCGCCACGGTTGCGATCGACGCGACCGCGGGCACGGTGATTGTTGATCCCAGCGAGCAGATGCTGGACAAGCTGCATCGTCGCCAGAGAGAGTATGAAAGACGCCAGAAAATGTTGGTGTCGCTGGTTCATCTTCGCCCTGCGACTGCCGACGGGCGTGAAATTACCTTGCTGGCGAATGTCGATCTGCCAGCCGACATCGAACAGGCCGCAAGCTGCGGCGCCTCGGGTGTAGGACTGTACCGCACCGAGTTCCTGTTCATGAACCGGGCAACGCTGCCGGACGAGGAAGAACAGTTCGAGGCGTATGCGGATGCCGCCAGAACCCTTGACCAGGTGACGATTCGCACGCTTGATCTCGGTGCCGACAAGCAGGTTGACGGAGGCCGCGAGCAAGGAAGGGTCGCGACCAATCCTGCGCTCGGAATACGCGCTGTTCGGCTTTGCCTTCAGCAGCCGGAACTGTTTCGTCCGCAAATGCGTGCGATCTACCGGTCTTCGGCATTTGGCAACGTGCGGTGCATGATTCCGATGCTGTCGTCGATTGACGAATTGCGGCAGGTGCAGGCGATTGTGCACGACGTCAAGCTGGAGCTGGAAGCGCAAGGAGCCGAGTTTAATCCCGACATGCCGATCGGAGGGATGATCGAAGTTCCGGCGGCTGCGATTTCGGCGGATCTTTTTGCTCAGCATTTGGATTTTTTGTCAATCGGCACCAACGATTTGATTCAGTACACCTTGGCGATCGACAGAATCGATGACGAAGTGAACCATTTGTATGATCCGATGAATCTTTCGGTGCTGCGGCTGATCAAGAACACGATCGATGCCGGCGTTCGCACTTCAACGCCTGTGTCAATGTGCGGCGAGATGGCAGGGGATCCTGCGTACACGCGTCTGCTGCTTGGCATGGGTCTTCGGGAATTCAGCATCAGTCCGTCGATTTTGCCGGAAATCAAGCATTTGATCCGGGGTAGCCGGATTGACCGGGTGGCCGAATTGGCGGGGGAGATTTTGATCGAGCCTGAATCGCTGCGCAGGCGCGCCTTGCTGGAGCAGCTCAACGACGATCCGGCTGTAGCTGAGAGCTTGCGTGCGGCGCGCTAGTACCGGTCAGCAGACAGTCTCTTCGCTCGGCAGCTGCCGAATGCAATGGCGCGTGTGAACTGCAAAGCGCTGATTCGGCCAGCTGTATTTGAAAATCTTGGCAATTTGCCTAGCTGAATGACTGTATGAAGGAATTTTCGTTGCTGCGGTCTTTAATTTTGATGAATGCGTGAGCTGTTGCTCGAAAGTTGCGAATTTTCTAAGTTCGCATGCAAAAGCCAATTTGATTCGCCGCTTGATCAATTGCGGCCAGTGTGTTTCTTCCCGGAAAATGCCAATTCGACGCAGCGGCAAATTACAACTCCGAGTCAGTGAATGTTCCCGCTGAAACGCCCGCTGAAGTAGCTCTCGAACCGCTACTTGTCGTGCCTGCTCTTGCTGTCACTAGGAGATGCCGTGCTTAGCGCCGGCGCGGCTGCTTATGGTCTGTTTGAATACAGCGTAGCGCGCAGAAGCTGACGCGAGCATGGGGTGATTGCGGAGGGGGAAATTCACTCAATGAAAGCTCATCGCCATTCATATATCAGTGTCCCGTACAATGTGCGGATCAGCCGGCAGCCTCTTGACGATTTGCCCGTTGAAGCTGCTTGACGAAAAATGGCGGAGGGTCTGACAGCGGATGCGCCAAGCCTTGCGAGTATTCGTGCCGGAAGCCTTGTGGCGATGTACCGATTCCATGAATGCCCTGGTTCAGTCTGTCGACGTGAATCACGTGAATTCCAGATTTCCACGCCAATTGCTCATCGCCGGAGGGAAGATAGCTGACGGGCTGGAAAACAAAAAATGGATAAATCGGGCTTGACTGGTAATCTGGAAGATATCTGCGAAAATCACGGGTCTTACGGCGAACTGTCTCAATTGCGTCAGAATCAATGCAGCGGATAAATTCGAATATGAATACTTCTGCTGGATCAGTGGATTCGTTAACTGCCCAGCATTGGATATGCAGGTCCATTTCGACATCATCGTTGCGGCAAAGAACGCTGTATAGCCTCACTTCTCCTTGAAATTCTGCATCCAGTTCGCGCACGATAGAATCCGCTGCTGAAAATCGATATACGAAATCGACAAATGCCCCATAGGGTTGTTCGCGCAATTTGATTTGCTCGCAGAACTCCTCGAATGATTCCTCGGTTGCCATGGAAGTTAGGTCGTCAACCTCGCTATGTACCGACAGCGGTGAGTTTCGATCGGCGCTGGACTTGTCAAATTGCTCGCTGTCCCTATCAAGCAACTTCTTCAACTTCCCCTCGACGTGGTCCATTCTGTCGTTAAATTCCGCTACTGAACCGGATAGTTCGGCAACCGTTTTGTTAAGCTGAGCCAACTCAGCGGCTATTTGGTCCTTTTTCATGGCTCTTTCCTATTGATGCTATAGACAGGATTCGGACGACTCGGTTTGTGTTCTGGCGCCTGCAGTTGATTTCGATGTGAAATGAAATTGAAATGCAACGGCATTAAGACGAACTTGCGCTGAGGCGCTGGTACAGGAATTCTAATGCACAACCCCGGCCGGATGTGCCGGCGGCAGCCTGCGCTCGTGCCGGATGCTTTGATCCGTATCAGGCGCGTCAGGTTCAGGAGATTCGACCGTCGGCCTCGAATAGGTCTCAAGTATGAATCGCCTGAAACTCGGTATCGGACACTCGACCGTACCGTCGTCACGCTCTTGCAGCGCTCCATGATGCGTCAAGTCCTCGTAGAACTCCCTCGCCGTCATCCCGTCATGCAACTGATCCCTTAAATCCTCGGAACCCTCGCCTGCCTTCGCACAGCTTGCAACGATATTCATCACTTCTCCTCGCTGCCGAGGCCCGTCAATCCGGCGCATCACATCTGCGAGCAGGTAGTTCGAGAATCCCATTGCCTTGCTTATGCGGTAGTTGTAGTATTGATGCCGTTCAGCCATGCTGATCCGCTCGACCTCGGCGAAGTCGACCCGGGCCATGTCGCAGCCGCACTCCAGAAACACCTGGCAAAAGGCATGCAGACCATTGGTCAGGTGCGCCGGCCAGCCGTCGCAGGCTGCGAGCATTGCATCAAACTCGGTCTCGCGCGAGCCGATGTCCAATCCGAAATGTGCGCAGAACCCGAATTTCAGCTCTGCAACCTCTTCGGCGTCGAACCGGTCCAGCGAATGTACGCAGCCCTTTGAAAGACGCGTCAAACCCAGTTCGCCGGCCCGCTTTATCGAATCGGACAGACCGCCCAGCACCAGGGTGATCGGCGCATCGTGCTGATTGGCATGCAGTTCTCGGAACAGCATTCCTGCAAAGCAGTCGCGCGTTTGCGCAAGATTCTGCGTCTCGTCGACAGCGATCACCAAGGGACCGGTCCATTGCTCAGGCGGTACCGCCTTCAATACAGTCGCAAGCGCGGCAGCCGGCGAGTGCCTCGTCGTCTCGGTTTCGCCTTCGGCTGTAATCACTCCCAGATTCAGGTCTGTGCCCATCCGTTCTGTGCGGCTGACAGCATCCAACAATGCGCTGCCTGATCCCGGCGCAAGGACGTTGGCAAGATTCCTGCAAAAATCCTCCGGATCATCCAGCGGGGAGTCGGATTGGAGCAGATACACCCGGGGCGCAGGCTGCTGACGCGCAGCTCCGCTTTCGTCCGCCGTGGCATACGATTTACCCTTCCAGCAGTCTTTGAGATACGTCAGTGTCGAGGTCTTGCCGGCGCCTGGGGCACCGTAGATCACCCGGGTCGTCGCTTCGGGCTGCCCGGCGCCTTTCGTGCGGTGCATCTCCCAGCTCAGCTCGCACGCATCCTCGATATCCGACAGCACCTTTTTTCGTCCGGCGAAATACGGCGGCGCATTCTTGTCCTTGAAACGAATATAGTGTTTCAGACGGCGGACAAGTTCGGGCTTGCTGAGTTTTTCCATCGGGCATCACCTTATTTCTTCAATCTCAAATCCGTTAATCTTGATAGAAGTATATCATATTGCGATATAGTTTTATGCTGAATTGGAAATCTGTAATCACAAGTCGCTCTGTGACTCTGCGTTGGGGGTTGCAAACGCCGCACGGCGATTTGGAACACACGACTTTACCGTGCCACTTACCCGAATTCCCATCGATAAGAGTAAAAAGGGAGCCATTCGGCAGGCATTGACAGCTCGACAGTCGGTGCGAACTCCTCGGTGTGATAGATGGTCTGCGCGTACCGCGATGGAAGCTGCGCCTTTCGTGGCTTCGTCGCCGTCATTCCAGCACCTTTTTCCACTCCCCATATACATGATCAACAAGTGAACACCGCTATATGAGGATTGCTGCTGCGCAGTTTGCGATGTCTGAACGCAGCCGGCGCTATGGTAAAATTGCCAGTCCCTGTGCAATCTAGGCGATACACTCCGCCGCCTTTGTCCTTCTTTTCTTGCCATGGCGACAACAAAACACATCGAAATGCGAGAAGCCGTACTTCAACGGCTCGAATCAGGCACGGCAAGCGATTTGCGCGAACTGATCGGCGAGATGCATCCGGCGGATGTAGCCAATGTGCTTGAGAGCCTGCCGTCGGAAAAACGCCTGCGCGTGTGGTTTGAAGTTTCCGAGCCGGTCATGGGCGAGATTCTCAAGGAGTCCACCGACGGCGTGCGCGAATCCTTGATCCGCGAAATGGATACCACCATGCAGGTGCGCGCAATCCGCACCCTCGATATCGACGATATCGCCGACATGGTGCCCTACCTGTCATCGCGAACAATCGCCGATGTCATGGTGTCGGTCGATCAGGAACGCAGACAGATCCTCGATGCCGTGCTGAGCTACGACGAGGATTCGGTCGGACGCATCATGGATTCGGTTGATGTGACAGTTCGAAGAAGCCTGCCAATCCGGGTTGTCCAGCGCTACTTGCGCCAGCGCGGCGAACTGCCGGAGCATACCGACAGGCTCTACGTGGTCGACCGCGACGGCGTGCTTCACGGAGTGCTGCTGCTTCGCACCCTGGTGACAGCCAACCCGCATGCCATGGTGCGCGATGTCATGGACTCGAATCCGAAGACATTTCTACCTCAGCAGTCCGCGGAAGAAGTGGCCGCGACATTCAACCGCTACCATCTCGGCGGCGCGGCAATCGTAGACGAATCAGGCAAGCTGCTCGGCAGAATCACGATTGACGAAGTGCTTGAACAAATCCATGAATCCAACGAGCGCAAGCTCATGGTGCAGTCGGGCCTGGGCACCGAAGAGGACATATTCGCACCCATTACCCTGACCGCGCGAAGGCGCGCGATGTGGCTGGGAGTCAATCTGATCACCGCGGTCATCGCTTCGTGGGTGATCGGACAGTTCGAATCCACGATTGAAAAACTCGTCGCATTGGCCGTGCTGATGCCAATTATCGCCAGCATGGGCGGCAATGCCGGCACCCAGACTCTGACCAGCGTGATTCGCGGCATCGGGATGGGCACGATATCGAAGTCGAACGCCAAGGATGTGCTGAAAAAGGAATTTCTGGTTGGCGGACTCAACGGCATGGCGTGGGCTATCGCGGTTGCCATCATCGCAATAGTCTGGTACCAGAGCGTCGGCTTGGCGATCATAGTCGCCGCGGCGATGCTGGTCAATATCGGAGTTTCGACCGTGTCAGGAGTACTGCTGCCGATTATGCTGGACCGTTTCGGCGTCGACCCTTCACTCGCAGGCGGTGTCGCGCTGACGACAGTGACCGATGTCGTCGGCTTTTTAGCAATCCTCGGACTTGCGGCGCTGTTTCTGGTCTAGCCCCGCGACTTGCGCCGCGCGATCCGGCGCATGATAGCCGCGCCGCTGCACGCCGCTGCAACTGCCAAGCTCAACAATATCATTGGCATGCCGCCGCTTCCTACAAAGGGCGTCTGTCCTTGCGCGGGACGAATGTCGACCTTCAGCACAGTACCGTCCGCCTGCCTTAGCATGTCGATCACGCGGCCCTTGCTGTCTACTGCTGCGGATATGCCGCGGTTTGCGGCACGCAGAACCGGCCGCCCGGTCTCCATCGCGCGCATTCGAACCATTTGCAGCTGCTGATACGGCGCAATCCGGGTTCCGAACCAGGCATCTTCGCTGACATTGACCAGAAATGATGCTTCAGGCAGCATCTTGAGCACTTCGCCGGCGAATGCGATTTCAAAGCAGATTGACACTCCGGCATCGAATCCGGCAACACGAATCGGCTGCTGCGCGCCCTTGAACGCCGCCATGTCATCAGGTAAATGGATTGAATCCCCGAATAGGCTGAAAACGCTCCTTAGCGGAACATACTCGCCGAACGGCACCAGATGCGATTTTCGGTATGCTTCGATATCGCCGGCGACCCCGTAGACGCTGTTGGACACCGAATCGGTAATATCGCCTTGGCGGTATTCGAGAACGCCGAATAGAAAATCCGACGGGTGGCGCCTGAGATAGTCAAAGAACTGCGTGTCGCGCAGTTGCTCGGCGGTATAGGCTAGCGCCGTCTCCGGCCAGACGATCAGGTCAGCCTGATGCGCCTCGTCGCTGAGTCTGATAAAGTGCTCCAAGGTTCGACTTGCACTGAGCCTGTCAAACTTGTCTTCGATCGAAACGTCCGCCTGGACAAGGGCCGCGCTTAGCGGCTTCGGCATCGCTTCGACCCATTCGATGCGCCCGGCCAGCGCGCCGCCGATCCAAAGGCATGCCGCAACCGACAGCGCCAGCGCATTGCCCGCAGCCGCTTCGCGCTTGAATTGCAACAGCGAAAGCGCGCCTGCTGTCACGCACGCTGCAAAGCTGACGCCCAGTACCCCGGCGATCGGAGCCCAGCCGTTCAGCCACGAATCGGTCTGGGAATATCCAATCTGCAACCACGGAAAGCCCGACAGGAACCAGCCGCGGGCCCCCTCCGCCGCCACCCACAGCGCAGGCGCCAGGAATAGGAATTTCGCAAAGCGCGGCATACGGACGATGCTTTGCAGATAGCCGCAAAGCGCCACCCACAGCGCCTGGGCGAACGCCACTGCAAAGACCGCCGCAACTGCCGCCGGTATCGGAGCACCCCCGAAATTGCGGACCGATATGTAGATCCAGTGTACGCCGAAAAGGAATAGGCCGAACCCGAACGCAAATCCCAGCCGGGCCGCCTGCGCCGGCGTTGCATCATGCCACAGCCGAAGTAGCAGCGCCAGACTAAGAACAGCAGCTGGATACAGCCCGAAAGGCTCAAAAGCGACGACCGCCGCGCCTCCCGCCGCAAAGGCCAGGGTTTCGCGCGTGCCACGCACCTTGAAGGCGGCGCTATTCGTCGGAAGCCGAGGCTTCCTTCGGTGTGATTTTCAATTCCCGCACTCTGCGGGCACTGGCATCGGTCACCTCCAAATCAAGGGGACCGTATGAGAACGTGTCTCCGATTTTTGGAACACGATCAGCCATTCGCACGACAAGTCCTCCGATTGTGTCGACATCTTCGTCGATATTGATCTTAAAATGATCATTGATATCTTCTAGCGGCGTATAGCCGTCGACGATGAACTGATTCTCCTCGTGCTGGATAATCTTGTCTTTCTCCTCGACATCGGATTCGTCTTCAATCTCGCCCACGATCTCTTCGAGTACATCCTCGATCGTGACAAGCCCGTCGATTCCGCCATATTCGTTGACTACGACCGCCATATGGTTGCGGTTCTTTCGAAAGTCGTTCAGCAACTCGCTTAGGCGCTTGCTTTCGACGACGAAGACGGCTTCGCGCAGCGATTTGCCCAGATCGAAATCCCGCCCGTTGGCCAGGCGGTGGGCAAGAATGTCCTTGGCCAGCAGGATGCCGTTGACGACCTGGGAGGTGTCATCGATAACCGGGAATCTGGAATGGCCCGAATCGGTAACCACTTTGAGTATGTCTTCGAGGCTGGAATCGGAAGATACGGTGACCATTAGCGGCCGCGGGATCATGACGTCGTTGACCGTCATGTTTTCGAGCCGGATGACGCGCTTGATAATCTCTACGACATTGTGGCCGATGATTCCGTCGCGGTACGCCGAGGCAATGGCGCTGATCAGATCATCGGCGTCTTCAGGGCGAAGCACCGAAAGGGACTTGACCCATTTCTTAACCCGCAGGACCGGTGATTTGAGCACAGGCTTTTCGGTGTTTTCAGGCATCGTTCAGGCCTTTGCGAGTGTCGGGCTTCATCCCGAGCTTTGCCAGTATCGAGTCTTCAATACTTTCCATTTGTCTTGCCTCTTCCGGGGTTTGGTGATCGTATCCGCAAAGATGGAGTACGCCGTGAGCGACGATGCGTGCCCAGTGGGCGTTGCGTGATTGCTGCAGGCGCAGCGCCTGGCGCTCCACCACCGGAGCGCACACGACGACGTCGCCAAGCGGGACGGGTTCGAGCTGCACCGGTGCTGCGCAGGGAAATGCAAGCACGTCGGTCGGCTTGTCCTGTTCGCGATAGCGGCGGTTGAGCGACACGATCTCGTGTTCGTCGACGACGCGGACTGTCAGTTCGACGCCGCTTAGCCGAGCCGATTCAAGCGTGCTGCGTATCCAGTCGTCGATGTCGGACGAACTTGGCGCATCCTGCGCTGCACAGGCGATCTGCACTTCAGTCCGATTATGCATCAGCCGTGCCCGCCGGGATTGTCGTCGCTGTCGTAGGCATTCACAATCGCTTGAACCAGGGGGTGGCGCACGATATCGCGGGAACCGAATTGGACGATGCTGACGCCGTCGATGCCGTCGAGAATGCGGACCGCGTGCTTTAGGCCGGATTCTTGCGGCTTCGGCAGGTCGATTTGCGTGATATCGCCTGTGATGACCGCGCGAGATCGCAGTCCGATCCGGGTGAGGAACATTTTCATCTGCTCGCGCGTGGTATTTTGTGCCTCGTCGAGAATGATGAATGCGTCGTTGAGCGTGCGCCCGCGCATGAACGCCAGCGGCGCCAGTTCAATCACTTCGCGCTCGAGAAGGCGCCCGACACGGTCGAAGCCGAGCATTTCGTAAAGCGCATCGTAGAGCGGACGAAGGTACGGGTTGACTTTCTGTCCTATGTCGCCTGGCAGGAAGCCGAGCCGTTCGCCTGCTTCGACGACCGGTCGGACCAGGACGATTCGGCTGACCGCGTCCGCGGCAAGCGCGTGGGCAGCGCTCGCAACGGCCAGATAGGTCTTGCCGGTGCCGGCCGGGCCAACGCCGACGCACACGTCGTTGCGCTCGATGGCGTTGAGGTACATGTTCTGGGCCTGGTTGCGTGCGCGAATGACCGATTTGCGCACCTTGATTGCCTTTAGTTCGCCGCTGCAGCCGATATTCGAGTCGACCCTGGAAATGGCATCGTAAATCATTTCATGCTTAAGCGTGTGGCAGTGTTCGGCGGTGTCGTACAGGTCTCGCAGCAGCTGTTCTGCAACTCGGGCGTCTTGTTCGCTACCGTCAATTCGAAACAAGTTTCCGCGATGGGAAATCAGTACGTTGAACTGACTCTCGATCGATTTGATATTTGCGTTGTACTCGCCGCAAAGCGCGGCAAGCCTTTTGCTGTCTGCTGGTGTCAAGGCGAAAACGTTCGCCACCGAGGCCGTGTCCAAGTCAGTCAGTTAACCTATGCGTTGTATGGATGAATCAAGCCTGCTCGCCTTGCAGCGAGTTTGGCATTGCCTGGGTAATGCGGACATCGACAAAGTGTCCGATCACCTGTGAAACTGCGTCGAAATTGACGATTCGGTTGTTTTCGGTGCGCCCCGACATCTGTTCGCTTGAACGCTTGGAAGCGCCTTCGACGAGAACCGACTGCACGGTGCCGACCATCGATCGGCTCGCTGCGCCGGCCAGTTCGTTGATTCGCGCCTGCAGCATGCGCAGCCGACGGCGCCTGATTTCATCCGGCGTTTCATCCGCAAGTTCCGCGGCCGGTGTTCCCGGACGTGCGCTGTAGAGAAAGCTGTATGACTGATCGAAGCCGATTTCGTCAATCAGGTCCATGGTATCTTGAAAATCGCTTTCGGTTTCGCCGGGAAAGCCCACGATAAAATCCGAAGAGATGCTGACATCGGGCGCATGGCTGCGAAGATTGGCGATGATTTCGCAGTAGTCCTCTCGGCTGTAGCGGCGCTTCATGCGATCTAGAATCCTGTTTGAACCGCTTTGCACGGGCAAATGCACATGCCGTGCGAGTTTCGGCAGTTCGCCGTGCGCTCTTGAAAGCGCGTCGGTAAACTCCAAGGGGTGCGAGGTGGTATAGCGGATTCGTCCGATGCCGTCGACTTCATGAAGATAGCGAAGCAGCATCGCAAAATCGATGGTCCGGCCATCGTGGGTGCTGCCGCGGTAGGCGTTGACGTTCTGTCCGAGCAGCGTGACTTCGCGAACCCCTTTGGCGGCAAGTTCGAATACTTCTGTGACCACATCGTCGAACGGACGGCTGTATTCTTCGCCGCGGGTATAGGGCACGACGCAAAAGCTGCAATACTTGCTGCATCCCTCCATGATGGAGACGAACGCGCGCGGACCGTCGACTCTGCGCGGGGGCAGGCAATCGAATTTTTCGATTTCAGGGAAGGAAATGTCGACACTGGGTCTTCGGGCGCGCATTGCGCTGTCGACCATTTCGCTGACGCGATGGTAGGTCTGCGGTCCGAATACGAAGTCGACATACGGCGCCTTGGCCAGAATGCTGCTCCCTTCCTGACTAGCCACGCATCCGCCGACGCCGATGATGAGGTCCGGATTATCGGACTTCCAAGACCGCCATCGGCCGAGTTGGGAGTACACCTTTTCCTGAGCCTTTTCCCGCACTGAACAGGTGTTCAGCAGCAAAAGGCCTGCCTGTTCGGGCTGACTGACCGCTTCGTAGCCGTGCGATTCGGCAAGCGAATCGGCCAGTCGCGAGGAGTCGTACTCGTTCATCTGGCAACCGAATGTCTTGATGTAGAGCTTGCGATTTTTCATAGGCAGGGCGATGCGGGCAACAGGCGCGTGCGGCGCATCCGGTTTCGGGAACATGCTTGGCTGATTCAAGGATTAACTGACGATTTATAATTTGCTTTGTACAGGTATAAATATTGTATCAATTACCGATTGCCAAGAAGGCAAATCGAATTTAACCGAAAAATACTTTGAGTAGCACGAACTATGCCGATCATCTCAGGAAACCCCATTCCGCCGTTTACGCTTGCCGATGCCTTTGGAAACGAAGTGTCGAGCGAGCAGTTCAAGGGCGGCAATCTTGTCATATTCTTCTATCCGCAGGACGACACTCCGGGCTGTACCAAGGAGGCTTGCGGCTTTCGCGATCTATGGAGCGAGATTCGCAGCACCGGCACCCAGATTGTCGGGATTTCTCCCGATTCTCGAGAGTCCCATCGCAAATTTATCGAAAAGTACCAGCTGCCCTTTGTTCTGCTTTCGGACCCGGACAGGGCGGTGATGACCGAATACGGCGCCTACGGCGAGAAAATGATGTACGGCAGGAAGGTTGTCGGCGTGATCCGCTCGACGGTTCTGGCGAATGTCCGGGGCGTAGCGGTGCGGCACTGGAAAAAGGTTCCCAAGGCGGCCGATCATCCGGCAAAGGTACTCGAGGCGATTCGCGACAGCCTCAACGGCGCCGGGCATCAGGACTGATTCCAAAGGTCGGTGCTCAGATAGCGCTCGCCGGTATCAGGCAGAAGTGCGGCGATGGTTTTGCCTGCGTAGTGCGGCCGTGCCGCGAGCATCAGCATGCCGGCGGTCGCCGCGCCGGAGGAAATGCCTGCAAAGATTCCTTCATCGCGCGCGAGGTAGCGTGCTGTCTGATAGGCCTGATCGGCTTCGATCGGCAATATTTCGTCGTATGCGTCGGTTTCGAGAATTTCGGGTATGAATCCGGGAGCCGTGCCCATGATCCTGTGCTTGCAGGCGATGCCTTTCGACAGGATCGGCGAGTCGGCCGGCTCGGTTGCGACCACCTTGAGTCCCGGGATCAACTTTTTCAGATATCTTCCCATGCCGGATATCGTGCCGCCGGTTCCGGTGGTGCATACGATCGCATCCAGCTCGCCGGCAAAATCGTCGAATAGTTCCTGAGCAGTGCGGCTGTGCGATTCGGTGTTCGCCGGATTGAAATGCTGTCCGACAAAGAAGTAGCCCTTTTCCCCGGCGAGCTTGCGCGCCAGATCGATTGCGCCCTTGGTGCCAAGTTCGGCAGGTGTGAGGATGATTTGCGCGCCATAGGCTTTGAGAATGAGTTTTCGCTCCTCGCTCATGTCCTCGGCCATCGTGAACACGGCCCGGTAGCCCTTGAATGCCGCAACCATCGCCAGGCCGATGCCGGTGTTGCCCGAGGTGGGCTCGATGATCGTGTCGCCGGGCTTGAGTGTGCCGCGCATTTCGGCGTCTTCGATCATGTTCAGCGCCGGGCGGTCCTTGACGGACCCTGCCGGATTGAAGCTTTCGATCTTGACCCATAGGCTGACGTCACCGGGCGCTTTCGCCTTGTTCAGTCTGACAACCGGCGTGTTGCCGACGGTGTCGAGGATATTGTCGTATTTCACTGTCGAGGTGCCATGGGCTTGGGTGCGAACTGTCGTCAGGGCCGGCTGGCCGCTAGCAAACGTGCGCCAGATTCAATATGGTGCCGCCGGTTCGAATCGCAAGTGCTGCGCCGCACATTCAGCTGCCGATTGCGCGCACGCGGGCCGAGTGATGCATCGAGTCGCCGAAGGTCTGGCTGAGTGCGAACACCCGCTTCAGGAAGTGGCCGATCGGCAACTCATCCATCATGCCCATGGCGCCGTGCAGCTGCACGGCCTCTTCGGCAACTTCGACAGCGGCTTCGCCGACTTGCCATTTTGCAGCCGATACCAGCAGAACCTGGTCCTTGCCGCGCAGTTCGTCGATCGCCCGCGCCGCGTCGATGGCGAGGCTGTGGGCCAGCTCGCAGCGCATGTAAAGGTCCGCCATGCGGTGCTGAAGCGCCTGAAATGATCCGATCGGGCTGCCGAATTGCGTGCGCATCTTCAGATATTCCAGGGTCTGCTCGAAAAGTGCCCACATGGCGCCGCTCAATTCTGCGCATATTGCGGCGGTAGCGCAATTGGCGGCGGCTTCGATGAACTTGACCGCCTCATGCTCCGGACCGATCAGTTCGGCTGCGGCGCGATTGAAGCGGATGGTTGATTCGCGACCGCCGTCATGGGTGCGGTAGTCCGTCCTGGCGACTCCTTGCGCATCGCCGGGAAGCAGAAAAAGCGATACGCCGTCGCGCTCAGGCGCACTGCCGGCGGTTCGTGCGGATACGACAAGATAGCTGGCGCACTCGCCGTAGGCGACGCAGACCTTTTCGCCGCTGATTGCGTATCCGCCGTCGTTCGGCGTCGCTTTCGCTGCCACATGGCACAGATCGTAGCGCGAGTAGGTCTCGATTCCGGCAAAGGCGATGACGGCGCGGCCCGAGCCGGCATCACAGAGCAGCGAATGACCGGGCGCTGCGGACTCGATCAGCTTTGATGCGACGACTGCGCTCGACAGGTACGGACTCATGACCATGCCGCGCCCGAATTGATGCATGATTGCGTGCAGGTCGGCCTGGCTTGCGCCGAAGCCGCCGCCGTTTTCAGACATTGCAAGCTTCAGCCACCCCAGTTCGGCAAAGGCCTTCCAATGCTCCTGACTGTAGCCTCGGGGCAGTTCGATGCAGCTTTGCCGCTGTTCAAAGGAGTATTGCTCCTTGACGAATCGCGCGACCTGACCGGCAAGAATCTCGCGAATATCGGCCGATTCATTCATCACTTCAGCCCCAGGACTGCCTTGGCGATGATGTTTCGCTGTATTTCGTTGGAGCCCGAATAGATCGGCGTCTTTCGGTAGTTAAAGTAGTTGCGTGCGGCATCGCCTGGTGTGTACGGGTGATCGGTGACGGATATGGCGTCGTTTCGGGGAACGTCGATATTCGCGAACGCCGCACTCGCCTGGGCGGCGAGCCGGAAGGCATCGCATTGAACTTCGGTGCCGCGAATCTTCAGCATTGACGCCTCGGCGCCCTGGTCTTCTCGCCGCCTGCCGAAAAGGAACCGCCTTTCGGTCAGTTCCAGGGCATGCAGCGACACCTCGATGCGGCTGATCCTGTCGGCGAATATCGGATCGTCGATCAGGCGCTTGCCGGTCTGCGGGTTGATTGCGCGCAGCACGCGCCTGAGCCGCCCGAGGGTGGCGCGCGTGCGGGACAGTTCCGCGGTGCCGAAGCGCTCCAGGCTGAGCAGGTATTTGGCGATCTCCCAGCCTTGGTTTTCTTCGCCGAGCCGCTGGCTGGCCGGAATGCGCACGTTTTCAAAGAACACCTGGTTGACTTCGTGGGTGCCTTCGAACAGCAGCAATGGGCGAACTGTGACTCCTTCGGATTCAAGGTCCATCATCAGGAATGTGATGCCGGCCTGCTTTTTTCCCTGCGTCGACGTGCGGAACACGCCGAAGATCCAGTCGGCGATATGGCCTTCGCTGGTCCAGATCTTGGAGCCGTTTATGACGTAGCTGTCGCCGTCGCGGACTGCACGGCATTTCAGCGACGCAAGGTCCGAGCCGGCCCCTGGCTCGGAAAAGCCCTGGCACCACAGGGTTTCCGCGCTGAGTATGCCGGGCAGATAGGTTTCGAGCTGTTCGGGCGTTGCGTAGCGAAACAGTGTCGGGCCGAGCATCCCGACGCCGTAGACCATCGGGCGCGGCGCGTCGTTGAGCGAGATTTCCTGTTCGAAGACGTACTGCTGCTCGTCCGACCAGCCGGGTCCGCCATGGCGTTTCGGCCAGCTTGGCACGCACCAGCCTCCCCGATCCCGTAGGATGCGGTGCCATCGCACTTGCGCTTCGCGCGGCAGATCCATGATTTCCCGGGCTACCATGGTGCGGATGTCATCGGGAAGATTGGCGCGGATGAACTCCCGGACTTCATGTCGGAACTGTTCGACGCGCGGTTCGAATTTCGGCATTTCAAGCATTTCCGGCCGGCTCCGGGTCAGCAGGTGCGATGACTGAGTCGCACGGCGTGCGATTCTGCCTGCGCAGTGATCATGCGCCGGCGGCCGATGTCCGAGCGACGCGAACGTCTTCAACGCAGGCGCGAATCATCGCGCAGGCGCGCTCAAGGCTGTCGGCAGATTCGCCGACGTTGATGCGCAGCAGGCCTGCCCCGGAGCGTCCGAATGCGTCGCACGGCAGGACGGCTATGCCGTAGTGATCGAGCAGCCGCCAGGCGAATTCCTTGTCCGAGATGTCAAGCTCCCTGATGTCGAACAGGACAAACATGCCGACCAGCGATCCGCGTATGCTGATGCCGTCGATCTTTTCCAGGCTCGATACGACCATCTGCCTTTTCGCGTTGATCTCTTCCCGGACCCGACTGGAAAACCGTGCCGTTTCGCCGATTGCATAGGTCGCCGCGTCCTGAATGAACATCGGCAGCCCGTAGGCCATGCAAAGCGACAGATTATGCAGCTGCGCGATGACTTGTTCGTCGGCGACTGCCCAGCCCAGCCTCCAGCCGGTCATGCGGTGCGACTTTGACACGCTGCTTACCGTGATGCAGGTGTCAAACGCGCCTGGAAGCGAGGCAGGGCTGACATGGGAGCCGGAATCGGCCAAAGTGGAATAGACCTCGTCGCTGATCAGCCAAAGCTCATTGTCCTTGCAGATGTCGACCAGTTCTTGAATCCGCCACCGATCATAGGTCACGCCTGCCGGATTGTTCGGCGAATTCATCACTACGGCTGCGGTTTTGTCGCTGACTTTGCTTCGCACAGCATCCGGATCAAACTGAAATCCCTCGGCCGGGTCGGTTTCGACTGCGATGCATTGTGCGCCGCCGGCGGTGAATGTGGCATGGTAGGTGGCGTAGTACGGCTCGATCACAATGACTTCGCTGCCGGTGCCCAGAGTGCACAGCGAAGCGGCGAACAAGGCGTTCTGAGCGCCGGCGAAGACCGCGCAGTTGCCGGGCGAAACCTGAACCCCGGTCTGTCTGGAAAACTCGCTTGCGATTGCCGAGCGCAAATCCGGCTCGCCGCTGATTTCGCTGTAGTGATGCCGTCCCGAGCGCATGCTCGCAATCGCGGCGTCGACAATGGCGCTCGGAGTGTGTTCGAGCATTTCCTGGCCGATGGTCAGGATCAGGACGTCTTCGCCGCAGCGCTGGCGCCTGATCGCCTCCATGTGCACTTCCCATGCATCCGCGCCGCCGCCGCCGACGCGTGCGGCGAGTGCGGAGAATCTGTTCTTACGCTGATTTGTCATATTCTGTTGCAAGTTGACGTTTCGTTCCGCACCGATAGCACGTAGAATACAGCACACAGCCGCGAGCGCGGTGCCTGCGCAAAACGATAATGCGGCGGGCGGAATATTAACCCATTTGCGAAACAATTTTGAAACCAAGTGCGCTGCCGGCGCACGCGGGAACTGGCGAGGCGGCCGAATTTCGGGCGATGCCCCCTCGGGGGCGGAAAATTTGTGACCTGGATTCGATTGTCCTTAGCACAACCTGAGCGAACCTATGCGGAACCTGGAACGACCTGCGAAGCGCTTTGCCGGAATTGCCGATGTATTCCGCGATTCCGGCGGCGTCTACTTTGCCAGCAGCGTCACGGCGTTTATATTTTCTGCGACCGGCCCGGTTGCAATCGTGGTGTCGGTCGCCATCAACGGAGGCTTGAGCGAGCGCGATCTGGCGTCGTGGATTTTCGCCGCCTTTTTTATCAGCGGGGCGATCACGCTTGGATTCAGCCTTGCGTACCGCCAGCCGCTGGGATTCGCATGGACGATTCCGGGTACTGTGCTGCTGGCATCGGCCTTGGATCATCTGAGTTTCGCCGAAGTGATCGGGGCCTACTGGGTCACCGGATTGCTGATGGTGGCGATCGGGCTGACCGGCGTGGTTCGAAAGGCGCTGCAAGCGACACCGATGCCGATTGTGATGGCAATGGTATCAGGGGTTTTTCTGCAGTTCGGACTAGACCTTGTGCTGGCATTCGAACAGCAGTTCTGGATTGCCTCGTCGATGGTTGCCGGCTATGCGTGCATCGCGGTCTTGCCGCGCCTGAGCCGGATAGTTCCGCCGGTAGGAATCGCCCTGGTCGCCGGCGCGGCGGCGGTGTGGGCGACGGGAACATGGAATCCGCCGCAGGCGATCGAGCATTGGGTCGGGCTGCCAACTGTGTATTGGCCTGAATTTTCCAGGCAGGCGATTGTCGAGCTGGTGATACCGCTCGCGATCACTGTGCTGGTGGTACAGAATGGCCAGGGCTTTGCGGTACTCACCGCGGCAGGGCATCGACCGCCAATCAACGCCATGACTGCGGCTTGCGGGATCGGCTCGATGGTATTCGCCGTGTTCGGCTCGGTATGCACCTGCGTGACCGGACCTTCCAACGCGGTGCTTTCCAGCCAGGGCGAAGTCGAGAGGCAGTACTCCGGGGCCGTGATCTTTGGAATTCTATTTATTGTATTTGGCATATTTGCCGTCGGCGCGACCTGGATGATGCTCAGCCTGCCGTTTGCATTTGTTGCCGTCCTCGGCGGTCTGGCGCTGCTGCCGGTGCTGCAGCGTGCCTTTGTAGCGACATTCAGCACGCAATTCACGCTTGGAGCGCTGGTTACGTTGCTGGTGACGGTATCCGACATTTCGATTTGGAACATCGGTTCGCCTTTTTGGGGCCTGGTATTCGGTTTTGCGGCATCCGGATTATTCGAAAGGGACGATTTCAGAGCCTTGAGAGCGAAGACGGATGCCATGGCGAATGGCGCGGAGTTGGCGCGCAAGGAACCGCCAAACAGCTGACAGCACGATCAAGGCGCCGGATGCGCGCCGAGTGCCTCGGATATGTGCTTGCGCACGGCGCGGATCGGTTTGCTGCGGCTCAGGCGATACTCCGCACCAGTGCGCTGACAGCGCGATCCGTATCGTTTGCAGCGCTTTTGACAGTTTCGTTCAGTTCGTCGAAATCCTTCATTCCGCAAGACAGCGCCGCAGCAGGCCAGAGCCCTTCATGGATATCCGACAGCGGCACGGCATCATCCAGCGTCAGGCGCAGGAAGCCGTGCAGATTGGTCCAAAGCTGTGCCCCGCGAACGAGCGCGTCGGCGGTACCGCCGTCAATCAGCCCTTCGGATTTCGCCGTGTTGAAAATTGTCGCATGATCGCGCAGCAGCACCGGCTTGGGCAGATTCGCATAGCATGCAATCTGAACCAGCTTAGCTGCATGTCTGATTTGCTGCAGATTCCGCCGCGCCGTTTCGGGCAGAACCGCACCGGTATCGGCATCGTCCTTTCGGCGCAGTTGCTCGATTGCAAATGTCCGTACCGATTCTTCGCGCAGCAAATTGCGCCGCTGTCGATCGAATCGGTCTTTAAGTTCCAAATCGCCATGAACGAATACGCACCGTGCGAAAGCCAGGTCCAGGATTTCGGCGGCCGCATCGTCCGACCCGTCGGGCTGGGGCAGGTCCGAGAGCGCAAAGCACATTCTGTCGCCGGTGCGCGGTGAAAATGGATCAAACAGCAGGCTGTCCCGGGTCAGGATGCCTACAGCCTTGCAGAAATTTTGACACAGCGCCCGATGGCACAGCGACTTTTCGTCGCAGATGAACCAGATCTGCAGCGGCGTTCGCGGCGCTGCCTCCTTGGCAGCAACTTCGCCTCCGACGATTGCTGCAACCGAGCTTTTACCGGCATGTCGTTCGCCGCTGTCCTCTACAACCGCATCAAGCACTGTCGCAATCGCTGCCTGCGCCACATTGGCCAGCGCGAAGCCGGCTTCGGACGGCGTCAGGCTGCCGCGCAAGGTATGCATGGCGATTTGAAACGTCTTGTCATTCGACCAGTCGAGTGCGGTCCTCGCAGCGTCTGTGGCATCCTGCACGGGCATTTCGCCAAGACGAGTCTTCATTTCCGCAGCATCCAGCTCATGCAGCCAGTAGACACGCGCCAGCCCGCTTCGAGCTATTCTTTCGGCTTCTGAATCAGCCCCGAATCCGGAGGGAATTTCCAAATCGGTGAATTCCCTGGTCTGCAGATTGTCGAGCAGTTCCGGATTGCGCCTGACTGCCTTGGCAATGCGCGGCGCCGCTTGGAATATTTCGACGATGGCATCAAAGGCGGCCGGCCGCGCAGCTGACAGCGCGCTGTCATAGGCACTCCAGTCGCCTATTTCCGGGTAAAATTGCGCTCGCCATTGGTCTACCAGCGGATCCATTTTTTCAAACCAGCGGCTTGGCCACAGGGCGAGGAGAAACATTTGGCTGTAGGGTCCCGGCAGATGAGGCGACTGCTCGGAGCCGTAATGCGCCAGCAGCGGATACGGGCGGCCAGAGACAATATGATGATCCGCATGGCGCTGCATGTTAAACAGCATCCACTTGCTTGCGCTTTGGCTTGCGCTCCAGGAATGGCGCGACTGAACGCGTTCGAACCGGCCGTCCGGCAGCCGTATGCGGCGCAATCCGTAGTGCTGGACATAGTCGCTGAGCTTCATCAGAAACACAATCCAAAGACAAAGCGCCATGAAGACTGCGATGGCTGTCCAGCCCCCCGCAATGTAGAAAAATGCGTACCATGCCGCTGTCTCGATCCCGAAGCGCCAGAATGGATTGGTGTAGTGCCATGGAGGCAATCGTTTCCGTGCCAGCTGTTTTCGGACGATTTTCCACGAGTCGAGGACATTGCTTGCCAGGATGCGGGGGAAGTAGTGCCAGAAACTGCGTCCCCTGGGCGCGGACCCCGGATCCATCGGCGTGCCGACATGGGCATGATGACCATAGATGTGTTCCAAGGCGAAATGCGGGCAGGAAACAGAGGCGAACAGAAGCTCGCCGAGATATCGTTTGAACCGCGAACGCCGATGGAGCAATTCGTGTCCGACAATGAACACTGCGCGGCCTTCGATAGCGAGCGCAATCGCCAGCAGGACGCTCTCCCAGGCCGCCAGATGCCCGACTGCGAATATTTGCCATGCGGCGAAGATCACGACGGCCGGCCACGCAATCGCCCATAGCCATAGCGGCAGGCTGTACCACACAAGATCGGAGGACAGCATCAGCCCGGGGTTCAGGCTTTGCTGGTTGGCGGACCATGTGCGCTCCAGCAGCTGAACGCTGACCGGGATGAAAAACAGCGTCGCAAGCCACCACCCTCCCTGCGCTGCCGCGGCAAACAGCAAAGGAAATGCTGCAAGAGGCAGAAAATACGGCAGGGCGTTGGCTGCCGAAGGCTCAAGGTAGGTGTCTTTTGAACCTTTTGCTGTTGCCATGTGTACAGCTCCGATATGAGGCAAATTGTGTGATCCGGTTGATTCACTATCACTGTATTGCATGAACCGATGCAATCGCAAGCCAGATTCAATCTGCGATCCGTGCGTTCGAATCGGAATGCCGGCATTGCCCTGCATGGCAGGCCGCATCTGCGATTTACCGCATGCTGACAGACGATTTGCGCAAATGACGATTCTTTTTTGACATTTTTCGGCTCAGAGGGGTTGACTTTGGGAAAATAAAGCATATATTGCACTGCAACATGACGAATTTAAGCAAGGAGATCATTCATGCAAGCAAAAATTCTTGACCTGAACGCAGAAGCGATGGCTGTAAACGCCAAAGTTGCGAATAAGGTATTTGACTGCAATGTGGAAGCCGTCAAGGTTTTCAGTCAGGACATGACTGCTCAAGCCGAAAAACTGCTTGGCGCACGAACCGTTAACGATGTTGTTGCAATGCAAACAGACTGGTTCGGTTCCGTTGCCGCAAAGTCCAGAGATGCTGCCGAGGCTCTGTATGCGATCGGAGCCGAAGCAGGCCAGTCCTATGGCGAGCTTTGGAGCAAGTATGCGATGTCATCGGTTTCCGCAGTTGCACCGGTTGTTTCAGCAGGTAGGAAAACCGCCTAAGGGCGCGTTGATTACTTACAGCACCCGATTTATTCATTTCCAAATCCTCCTTTATTGCCGTCCGTCGTCCAACTCGGCGGACGCTTTTTTTCTTCATAGCCGGCGCATCCGACGCCATATGATGCCGCGTCGCGCATGCAACCGTCCGCTGACTGCGCAAGACGATGTCAGGTTCCATTTGATTGTGAAAACCTTTCAGCGTGCTGTGCCCTGACCGGTGGGAATCTTTTCGCTTGAGTGGCAATGCAGCACACGGTCCATGCGTATGTAGTGCCACTCGAAATATATGCCTATTCATTATCAATCACTTAGAGTGGCGTGTGTTAAACTTTGACCTGATCGTGCTTTAATTGAGATGCAAAGTAGATTATTGTCGATCAAGATTCACTCCAGGTATTGGCACGAGACAATTCGATGACTGACTTTGACTCTGTCGTTCAACGAAGGGCATTCATGCAAGGAACGTTTGCAATGGCGGCCGGCGCATTTGTCGCAAGCGCATTGCCATTTGCGAAGGTGCTTGCAGGCTCGGCAATCCGCTTCGAGCCGGTCGCAGTAAGCAGCGAAGACACCGTTACCTTGCCCGAGGGATTCGAATGGCATCGCGTTGCTTCCTGGGGAGATCCGCTTTGGAGCGGCACGCCCGACTTCGACCAGGACAGCCGCGGAACCGCCGCCAGTCAGGCGCGGTCGTTCGGCGACAACTGCGACGGCATGGCATTTTTTGAGATTGACGGCCACCACCTGCTGGTCGTAAACAACGAGTACTGCAACCTCGGCATCATCTACGGCAACCGCGCAAGCGGCCTGCCCGAAAATGATGACGACGTATACAAGGGCATTGCAGCACACGGCGTGAGTATCGTTGAATTGCAAGTGCGCGACGGTACGTGGCGCATTGCTGTCGATTCGCCCTACAACCGCAGAATCACCGCAGCCACGGCAACCGAACTGACCGGTCCCGCTGCCGGGCATGAACTTTTAAGGACTGAAGCCGACCCGACGGGAAAACATGCCTTGGGAACCTGGAACAACTGCGGCAACGGTGTGACGCCGTGGGGAACCTATCTTGCCTGCGAGGAAAACTTCAACGGCTATTTCTCGACACCGAGCGATCCTGGCATGGAACTCGGCGGAGCGTACAGGCGCTACGGCATCGGAAACAGGGACTGGGGCTATGACTGGTCGCGCGTCGACGACCGATTCGATGTCGCCAAGAACCCCAATGAGCCGCTTAGGGCGGGATACATCGTTGAAATTGATCCCTCGGATCCGCAATCAACGCCTAAAAAGCGTACCGCAATGGGTCGGTTCAAGCACGAAAACTGCGAGGTTGTGGTCGCCGGCAATGGCCGCATCGTCGCCTATATGGGCGATGACGAGCGCGGAGAATTTCTCTACCGGTATGTCTCGAACGGCATCTATGCCGAGGGTTCGCCGGACAATGCCGGCCTGCTGGATGACGGAGTGCTGTCGGTTGCGCAATTCTCCGACGACGGAAGCGGACGATGGATTGAACTGACGCCTGAAACTGCTGGAATGCCGATTGAGAAAATCTGTATTTATTCGCGTATCGCGGCAAGCAGGGTCGGCGCCACCACCATGGACCGTCCGGAGTGGGTTGCTGCCAATCCGTTCAAGGCCGAAGCCTACTGCTGCCTGACAAACAACAGAAACCGCGGACTTAAGCCGAACGCCGGCGGCGATGCGACGCCGGTCGGCGGCCCGAATCCGCGCGAAGCGAACATCTACGGACAAATCGTCAGATGGGTTCCCGATCATGGCGACCACGCCGCAAGCGGCTTTTCCTGGGATCTGTTCGCAGTTGCCGGCAATCCGGCGGTGCATGGCGATGCCAACGCAGGTTCGTCCAATGTCAATGCGGACAATATGTTCAACTCTCCTGACGGATTGGCATTCGATTCTGCGGGCAACCTTTGGATCCAGACCGATGGAAACTACTCGGACGAGGGCGACTTCGCCGGAATGGGAAACAACCAGATGCTGGCGGCAAACGCGGACACCGGCGAAATCAGCCGGTTTCTCGTAGGACCGAGGCGATGCGAAGTCACCGGCATGGCATGGAGTACTGACAGGCACACCATGTTTGTCGGCATTCAGCATCCGGGTGAAGGCAATCCAGACGATAGCCACTTCCCGGACGGCGGCAGTACTGTGCCGCGTTCCACGGTGATTGCGATCACGCGCAGTGACGGCGGGGCAATTGTCTAAGGCAATGGCCGATGGCTGTGGCGGCTTGTAGTTTCGTCGCTATCAGGTGTCGCAAGACGAGCCGTTCTTTCCGTACAGTCTGTTGCATGCCGCAAGAGCAACGACAGCCCCGATAATCTGAGCAACGATGAACATCGGCGCGTGCGCCGGATAGATTCCGGAAAATGTGTCGGTCAGACTGCGCGCTATGGTTACGGCAGGATTTGCAAACGATGTCGATGCGGTAAACCAGTAGGCCGCGGTAATGTACAGGCCCACGGCCATGGGGACCGCAGAGGCACGGGCTCGCAAGGTGGCGAGAATGGTCAGCACGAGACCAAACGTGGCGATCCCTTCGGAGAACCATTGGGCGCCTCCGGTTCGCAGTTTCTCCGACAGTTGGAATACCGGTTCCTCGAACATCAAATGGGCGGCCAGCATGCCCGCTATGCCTCCTAGAATCTGCATTGCGACGAATCCGCCGCAGCGCGGCCATGAAATATCTCCCTTGAGCGCAAACACCAGCGAAACTGCCGGATTGAAGTGTGCGCCGGATACCGGCCCGAGCATTGTGATCAGAACGATCAGGATGGCGCCGGTGGCAACGGTGTTGGCCAATAGCGCAATAGCGACGTTTCCGCCAGCCAGGGTCTCTCCCATGATTCCCGAGCCGATGACTGTGGCAAGCAGCAGTGCGGTGCCCAGCCACTCGGAAAAAAGGGCTGCGTGCAGGTTGTCTCGTTCCATGCGCAGAGCGCCGTCTAGGCGATTAAAGCGCCTCTAGCGCTTCGCGCTGGGTTTCGCCGTAGCTGTCGAGGTCGTGGCGGTGCGTCAGAAAGACTTCCCATTTCTCATCGGCCGTACCTTTTACCCAGGCTTTGTCCATGGTTGCATGGCAGCAGTCGATGCGTTCCATTTCCATGAAGGGCTGCCCTGAATCACGCACCCGTTCGGCAAGGCTTTGAAGTTCATCATCCGAATCAGCCTGAATTCCGAGATGGTCGACTCCTTCGCGGTCACTGCTGTGCTCAATGACAAAATTGACAGACGGTCTTTCTACGTCCCATTTGGCGTATCCGTCTCTTTGCACCTTGGGTTGCTGCTGAAATAGATTCGAGTAGAACGCCAGCGAAGTTTCGAAGTCTTTCACCGCCATCGAAATGTGAACTTTCATTGATTGTCTCCTGTTCTTGATTTGCAGGTGTTGCGATCTGCAGGTGTTGGCCGGGCAATACGCCGCCGATGATACACCATTGCCGGCCGCCGGATTGAACTGGAATTCCCGAAACGGGGCGATTGCGGGGTGTGGCACATGCCTATGTGTTTTGAAAGCGCCGACAACCGTCATTCAACGTTTGCTGTCGAGGCGCGAATCCTGATGGCAAGACTAAAAATAACAAATTACAGCCCTGGCGAACCTGTCGAAACTGCTGTCTAGCCTGATCGGCGTAATACGTACCGAATCGAAAAGTGTCTCGGACTTGATTCCCGAGAATTTTTAAGATCACGCGACGGGTGCACGCGGCCGCGTTGCCGCGGTGATCGGCAAAGTCGCCGAGAAGCCCGGACATCGTCTGGGCTGAACGTCGCCCGTGCGAGGATGGCGGACCGCAAGCCGGAATTTTGTTTCAATGCTGCCATGTCTGATTGATGACACATATTTCGGACATTTTCAATCTGTCCTAGCTATGCAGCATTCCCCGGATACGAATCGCACGCTCAGGAAGCGGCAAATGTAGGCAGAAAGGCGAAAAATGACTCGTCGGGTAATTCTCTTATATCCAACACTTAGCGTCAAATATGCTCCAGAACTTCAGCTTAGGACCCGATCGGCAAGCAAATGTTGAGGAACATGATCCCGTACGCCGGTCAGATGCAAAGCGGTGTGATGCCAGCATCCGGTTGCGTCCGCCTATGGCGCTTGCGGACCGAATCCCGCGACGTCGCCTGGAGCTGTGAAACCGATTCGCACAGAACCCGTGCTTTGCTCGCGATTCCACGCAATCGCGTAAATTACTTCGATTTGTGCCTGCTGTCCGGATGCCTCGGCAACCGGATGCCTTGGTGCTGATAAATGCGTGACCGCGCTTTCAGACAGCGTGAGGCACCCCATATCCGCAAGTTGCCGAATCAAATCGGCCGCGCTCTCGCGGCTCATCGCAACGCGTTCTGCGTCGACCACCGGATTCATGTAGCCCTGCCTTGCCAGCATGTCTCCAAGATCGCGCATGTCATGGACGCCTGAACTAGGTGCTTCGGCAGTCGGGCCGTTGAATGTGCCGGTTCCTAAGACCGCCGCCAGCAGGACGCCGCTGTCATTCAGCACCCTCTTGCAGTCGGCGAACAAAGCGACCAGATCGTGATGGGCGGCATCGGGCACATTGACGACCGCCAAATCGACGCGCCTCTCCGGCTCGGGCTGCGCGTCCGGCGGGAAGTCTGCAAGTGCAACCCATGCTGTATCGGGGCGTACTCGATCCAGCAGGCGGGCAAAGGACTCCGGCACAATGCCGACATTCAGCACTTTGCGCGGCGAAATATCAAAGTCGCAGAGCCGGTCGACCAGTTCGGCAGCGCAGGATTCGACGAACTTCGCCGCTTCGCATTCGCTATTGTCGAATTGACTCATCGTATCGCGGCCGGCGAGCGAAAGGGTGGTTACTCAGGGCGAACAAAGCAGTGCGCGGCTAGGAAATGGTGGCTATGGGTGGACTCGAACCACCGACCCCGGCATTATGAGTGCCGTGCTCTAACCATCTGAGCTACATAGCCGCAATCGTGAAAGAAACGGCAATTATACCGTGTCTGGAATATGAATGAACGGGCGTTCAAAGCGCCTTTCATCACACGAAGCAAATTGCGGGAGGCCAGCCCGCGCCCCTTCGCGTATCGCCGCCAGGCAAGCTCGGCCGGCCGCAAGGACAGCCGGTATTTTCCAATCTGGAAATGAACCTGAAACGGTTCGAATGACTCTGTGTGCGCAACCGGGTGCAGAACCCGTGTCGAATTGTATGCCAGCCACGCCAAAGCCGCCGATGCGGCCCGCAAATTTCTGAAGAAAATTCCTCGGAATGCGTGATTGGGTTCTGTACACACTGACGGGAACTACTGATTGCCGATTGGTTCGGATGGAACGGATTGAGTGCTCGCCTCCCATCCGCTGTTCAGATCGTTGAGCGCCTTGGCCTGCTTTTTTTCGACGATCGCTCCGGACCAGTTCGCGGCGGAAAGTTGCTCGACGGTGACGCGGGCGCCGATAAACTTGGCACCCTTGAGCGTCGCGCCCGTGAGACGGGTTGCGCCCATGGCGGCTTTCGTGAGTGTCGCCCCGGTCAGATTTGAGCCGGAAAGATCCGCCTTCTCCAGATCTGCCCTGGCAAGACTGGCCGCTTCCAAATTTGCTTGGGACAGTACAGCGCCGGTCAAGTTTGCCCGGTCGAATCGTGCACTTTGCAGATTTGCCCCGGCAAGATTCGCCCCGGCAAGATTTGCCCTGCGAAAGTCTGCGCCTTGCAAATTCAAATTTTCAAGATTCACGCCCTGAAGGTCTTTCTTGGCGAAATTTGCCCCAGGGAATCCTTTCAATGCACATAGCGAAAGATCGACACTGCGGCTCGTGTCCTGGTTGAATACGATGCCGGTCGACGGGTCTATGTCAACATCGCCATGACAATCGGCAGGATCGTTTGTGCAATTCTGCTTAAGGTCGGAGTAGAGCCAGTCGTAGGTGCCCTTCCAGGCGCGGTTGACAGCTTTGAGCGCGATTTTGTTGTGTTCTTCAGCATAGACATCCAGGTATTCATCCTTGACACGGTCTTTGCTGTCTAGCCATTTTTTAGAAGTCCTGTCCCAGTCTCTCCAGATTCGCTTGTTTTTGGCACGGCTTGCCTCGCTAATCCTGTGGGTGCCATATTCACCGAGATCGTAGGGGCTGCTCGGCGCATTGCGAAAGCCCGCCTCATCCAACAGCTTGTCTATTGAGCGCGAAAGTTTACGATGGCTCAAGTGTCTGGAGTGGCGCGCAGAGTATTTGTAGATTAGCTTTTTTCCAGGTGGGCGATTCCTGTCGACTTCGGCTTGCCATAGATGCTTTGAATGCATATGCTCCCTTTCCAGATCGGCAATTTCAACAGACACGCGGTGCGCCCGGTTCATGCATTCCTCAATGGCATCCGCATTTGCCGATTGTGAAGATAGTGAGGTAAGTAGAATGATTGTGTAAATTCTTGGTTTCATCGGATAATGAGTTGGATTTCGGTTTATCCCCGCTAACCGCCTTGGCTGGGGGAATCAAGATTTTGCTTGGCGGGGCATTGCGTTAAAGCGGTTATTCAGTCGTTTCACTGCTCTGCCCCGATTCCGACCTTGTATTGTAATCACACTATCGCCTTACCGACAAATCGAATTCGCAAAGTCGCCTGCATCGCTTCTGCACAGACATTTCGAGCGTGCACATCTTGAACAACGCACTCCGGCGGCGCAGGCATCATTGGAACCGCCTGGAACACGTTCGAGCGGACCCACTGCAAACATCGACCCGATCGGGTTGGCCGCGTGCATGCTCTGCCGGTCGCTGAATCCAGAGACGTGCAACGCCGACTGTCCTTCCCGGACTATCGATCAGTGGTCTTCGCCATTGGCATAAGAATTTTACTGGACAGGCCTATAACTTCTAAATGTCTAATATTGTTGATTGTTTGATTGATCTTCAATCAGCATGTTTGCGCAAATCTGCTTCCGGATTCGAACATCAGTCGGTAAATCCCCGTAGCCGGGAGCTACGGTCAAAGCACGCTGTCAGCCAGCTCGAGAATTCTAGACACGCCCGCTGTCGACTGGAACTGCGGCGTCTGCCCGTAGAGAATCAACACCTTCGGCGACGTTCAAAGACAGATGCTTTTCGAATCAACGACGGTTCCAATTCGGTACCCTTTCGTCGCAGCTTCGCCTGCGAATGCGCTAAATTCAATTTGCGCTGCGGATTTTCGAGTGAACAGAATGCGACTGCGCGAATCGGTTTCCTGGTTCGATTGAACCCGGTAAATCAGCATCCTGCGCCGAGGATGTCCCGAAGGTGATTCCTGATTGTTTTTACGGGCGCCTCATCCCGGTCCCGCCCGGCGCGCGCCAGTCGATGCCGCGGTGCCGATTCCGACTTCGACACTGCAGCCCCGGAGCCACTTTTTTTCGCCCTTTAAAAGCACAATAGCGCCGACCAGGCTGCCGCTCCTGATATTATGCGCTTGACCGATGTGTCTGAATTTGGATATACGTCATTGCGTAGTCCGACCCGACACTGAACTGGATGCCGGATATGAAAATTTGCACGTGGAATGTCAATTCACTGAGAGTCCGCCTGTCCCAGGTTCTGGACTGGATAGAGCTTCACAAGCCTGATGCGGTGTGCCTTCAGGAGACCAAGACCCAGGATGACGTGTTTCCCAGGGACGATTTTCTAAGCAGGGGCTATGCGTTGCAATTCAGCGGCCAGAAAACCTATAACGGAGTCGCCATCATAGCGGCCGAAGAATTAGGCGACCCGGTGACGCAGCTGCCCGGATTTGATGACCCTCAGCGCCGCGTGCTCGCCGCGACATGCGGCGCAGTTCGAATCGTCAATGTCTATGTGCCGAACGGGTCGGAGGTGGGTTCGGAAAAATACCACTACAAGCTCGCCTGGCTTGAACAATTGCTCGAATTCCTGAAGCAGCAGATTCAGCAGCATGAGCATGTCGTGGTGACCGGTGATTTCAACATTGCGCCGGCGGATGAGGACGTGCATGACCCGGAACTGTGGAAAGGTAAGATTCTGTGCAGCGAACCTGAACGGGCAATGTTTCAGCGCCTTGTTCAACTTGGATTCGAGGACACATTCCGGAAATTCGACCAGGAGCCCGGAGTGTTTTCCTGGTGGGACTACCGCGCTGCCGCGTTTCGCCGCAATATGGGCCTGAGAATTGACCACATACTAGCAACCGGAGCATTGACCGGGAAATGCACGGCAAGCTTTATAGACAAGGAGCCGCGCAAGGCCGAGCGGCCATCAGATCATGCGCCGGCAGTCGCCAAGTTCAGCATTTAGCATGCCGCTGGCCAAAGGGCGTCCCTGACACAGTCTGAATCGCGCTTTGGACGCCGGCAAGCCGGAACTGCAGGGCCGCTGCTGAATCACCCGCGAGTGAATCGGCCTTTGCGGGTCCGGATCAGCTTCCGACTGCGTACCACTGGCCCTCGGTAACTCTTTCGTTTCCCGAAAGATCGCGCAGCGTGTGCACATTCGCATAGCCGCACGAGTTCATCAGGCGGCGCACCCCATCGCCCTGATCCCAGCCGTGCTCCAGAACCAGCCAGCCCGAGTCATTCATATGCCGATGCGCGGTTTCGGCAATCTGCGTGATGCATTCAAGCCCGTCGGCTCCGCCGACCAGAGCGATGCGAGGCTCATAGGAAAGCGCCGCGCTTTCAAGACACGGATCGTCTTCCCTGATGTAGGGAGGGTTTGCACCAATCACGTCAAAGCAAGTTTCACCCAGCGCCGTACTCCAGCGGCAGGCGAGGAATTGCACGCGGTCGCACTCAAGGGCGCTTCGGTTATCCTCGGCTAGGCGAAGAGCGTCTTCGCATAGGTCTGTCGCAATGACTTGGGCGTTTGGCACTTCGCTTGCGACTGCCAGGGCTACGGCGCCTGAGCCGGTGCCAAGGTCGGCGATTCGAGGTGCGTCGGTACCGACGCATCGCTCTACAATGCGCTCGACCAGCAGTTCGGTTTCCGGACGCGGAATCAGGGCCGAGGGCGCAGCGCGCATCGCAATTGACCAGAAATCCTTGACCGAAGTCAGGTAGGCGACCGGTTCGCCGTGCTTTCTTCGCCGCAGAAGGTCGCCTAGCCGCTGCGCTTGAAGTGCGCTGATCCGGGTTGCCGTATCGACATGCAGCATATCGCGCTGCACGCCGCATGCGCTCGCTATGAGGACATCGGCATCAAGCCGCGCAGTTTCGGTGGCGCCGCTCAGCATGCGTCTTGCTATGAGGCGGGCCTCACTGATGGTCGCGTTCGAAAGCGCGCAGCCGCTCATTGATCCGAACTTTCTATGTCTGCCATTTGCGCCGCCTGAAACTCGGTGATCAGCGGCTCGACGATCGAATCGAGCGTGCCGGCCATGATTTCTTCGAGCTTGTAGAGTGTCAGATTGATCCGATGGTCGGTGACCCGGCCTTGCGGATAGTTGTAGGTGCGTATTCTTTCCGACCGGTCGCCCGAGCCGACCATCAGCTTTCGAGCGGCCGAGCGCTGCTCCTGCTGATTGCGAATCTCCTGTTCCAGCATTCGTGCGCGCAGCATGGCCATGGCGCGTGCGCGGTTCTGGTGCTGCGAACGCTCGTCCTGGCACTCCACAACGATTCCTGTCGGGAAATGCGTGATTCGCACTGCCGAGTCGGTCCGGTTCACATGCTGGCCTCCGGCGCCCGATGCGCGGAACGTGTCAACGCGCAAGTCCTGCGGGTTGATCTGGACATCGTCGATCTTGTCGGCCTCGGGCAGAATGGCCACCGTGCACGCCGAAGTATGAATTCGGCCTTGCGCCTCGGTCTTGGGGACGCGCTGAACCCGGTGCGCGCCCGATTCGAATTTCAGCCGCGAATACGCGCCGCGTCCTACAACGCGCACGATCACCTTGTTGTATCCGCCGTATTCGCCTTCGCTGGCGCTGACGATATCGCCTTTCCAGCCGCGGGATTGAACATAGAGCTTGTACATGCGCAAAAGGTCGCCGGCAAAAAGCGCGGCCTCGTCGCCTCCGGTCCCGGCACGGATTTCCAGATAGATGTTGCGCGAATCGTTCGGGTCCTTTGGCAGCAGAAGATGGTGCAGGTCTTCAAGCGCGGTTTCAAGCTGCTGTCTGAGCTGCGCCAGTTCGGACTGCGCCAGCTCCTGAATTTGCGGATCGTCGTCTTCGAGCATCACGGTTGCCTCCTGAATTTCACGTTCTAAAGCCGTGTGGTGCTCATACTTTGCGACAACCTGCGAAATATCGGCCAGCTCAATGGACAGTTCTCGGAAAAGATCCATATTCTGAATGACCTGGGGATCGGACAGCCGCGCATTCAGCTCGTGCTGCTTTTCAGCCAGCATGCCAAGTTTATGTCGAAGTGAATCTTTCATAGTGCCTTCAGCCGCAAATCCGGTTCCGAAACGCCGCGGCGGCAGATATCCGGCGAATGTGAATGTAGATGACTCGTTTATAGCGCTGTGCCAGCGCAAAAGAGCCGGCGCGCTGCGCAGCAGGCCGATTGCAAGTCGAATCATCGCGCCTCTGCGCTGTCGAAGTCCGTAATGCCTGCAAGCGGGACAGTTGCAATTCGTATAATGAACTTGACAGTATTATAGGGAATCCGGAGTCAGTCTTGACAGTGCGGACGTTCCCAACGAAAAACGAGGTGCTACCGATGGCTTCACTCGGACATTGCCCGACGAGCCGCAGCAATATTGAAAGCCCCGGCCATGTCGGTGCGAATTCGCACGGCGTCTTTGCGCGGCGAATCCGCCTTTGCGTCATTGCCGCGGCCGCCGCCTTGATCGCGGCCGGATGCGTGCCGCAGCAATCGGCGCTGCAGGACCCGCCCGCAGATGGCCTGGCGGCCGCCCCCGAAGTCGTGCCCCCGGATGTGGACCTGACTGCCGAGATGCTCTCCGAACTGATTGTTTCGGAACTGGGGTATCAGCAGGGCGATTCGGATCAGTCGATCGAAACCCTCGCAGCATTGGCAAACGAGACCGGAGACTACCGCCTGGCCCGTACCGCTTCGCGCAGGGCCGTAAACGCGAAACGCTACGATATCGCGCGTTATACCACCGCGCTATGGGTGGAGCTGACGCCGCAAGACAGTCTTGCGTGGTGGGTTCGCGGCGTAACCCAGATCGCAATCAATGATTATGATGGCGCGGTTGCCAGTTTCGGAAACACCTTGCAGTATGCGTTAAATTCGCGCGAGCAGCTGTTTGCCGATATCGCCCGGGCAATTAGCGGCAATACGGACCCGGAGCTGTCCTACAGCATGTTTTCCGAGATTGCCAGCCGATATCCCGAAGAGCCTG
Organism: Arenicellales bacterium; assembly: GCA_965214615.1. Taxonomy (GTDB): domain Bacteria; phylum Pseudomonadota; class Gammaproteobacteria; order Arenicellales; family JAJDZL01; genus CBDAUN01. The sequence goes on along the minus strand of OZ243952.1, from coordinate 88,657 downwards.
CCGCCTATCAGATACTGGTTCGTTTCGCTGTTGCCTCGGGAGAGGATCAAGCCGTCGTGGACCAATACATTGCCCGCGCCTACGAGCTGGACCCGCGTGCGGAATTCGCCCTGATGCGCTTTTCGCTGTATCTCGAGCAGGACCGTGACAACGAGGCCGTGTCCTATATCAAGAAGAAATTAGCCAAGTACCCCGAATCCGAGGAACTCGGGCTCGCCTATGCCGAATATCTGGCGGGCAGCGGAAACATTGATGCTGCGCTAAAGCAGCTTAGGTCGATGCCCCATTCCGGAGCCCTGCTTCGGGCCGCCAACCTGCATTACCGGGCAAACCGGCTGAACGCCGCGAGGGACAAATTCTACGAATTCATCGAGGCCGAACCGGAGAATCAGGATGCCTTGCTGGATTTGGCGAAAGTCGAGCTCGAACTGAAGCAGTTTGACAAGGCGCGCGACGCCCTTGACCGGGTGATCGACCGCCAGCTGCAATTCGAAAGAATTATGATTGAGGCTGAATACGCCGCCGTTTCCGGCAGCGTGGGCGACGGTATTGAATTGCTGGAGGAAATTCCGGTAGAGTCGGCGCCGCAGAAAATTCGCATTTTTGTGGCAAAGCAGAATCTATACAGTACGGCAGGCCGGTGGGACGACGCGATAGCGATCATGAATCAGGCGATCGAGGAGTTTCCCAACAATACTCAGCTTCGATTGTCTAGAAGCTTCGTCGCTGCAGAAATGGGACTGGTGGATGTCGCGGAAGCCGATTTGGCCGTGGTTCTCGATCAGGACCCGGACAATCCGAATGCGCTGAATGCGCTTGGCTACACGCTGACCGACCTGACCGACAGGCACGCCGAAGCGCTCCAGCTGATTCAGCGAGCGCTGGATATTCGCCCGCACGATCCGTACATTCTCGACAGCATGGGCTGGGTGCAGTACAAGCTTGGCAATACGCAGGCTGCGCTGGATTTCCTGCACAGGGCGTATCGGCTGCGCCTTGACCCGGTCATTGCCGCGCACCTGGGCGAGATCTACTGGGTTCGGGGAGACCGCAGCCGTGCACAGGACATTTGGCGCAAAGCGCTGGATATCGCTCCTGACGACAGGGTCCTGAACGAGACCGTCGAAAAGTTTGCAAATTGATGCTGCGCGCGACCGCTGTCATCGCCGCTGCAATTCTGGCGGGTTGCGCAGCGGGCAATTATTCGCAATTGTCTACGGATCCGGCTGTATTCGAGCAGCATGTTCGAAGCGTCTCTGCGATCGACAGCTGGGAAATTCGCGCCCGGCTGGCATTTCGAACCGGCGAGCGCGGCGGATCCGGATCACTGGTATGGAAAAGAGACGGCGACACGCATCAGGTGGAGCTTTTCGGCACTTTCGGCGAGAACCGGATCAGCATCGCCCAGGATGCCGGCGGAGCGGTACTGACGGATTCCAAGGGAGCGAGGCTTTCGGGCCGCACCATTGACGAATTGCTGTACGCGCGAATCGGCTGGACGCTGCCGCCGGTCGATGAATTCCAACACTGGATCATCGGGCTCCCGCGGACCGGTGCCGCTGAACGCATCAAGTGGAACCAGCGCGGGTATGTCACGTCGTTCACCCAGTCGGGCTGGAAAATTCGATGCTTTGACTATCGAAGCGCCGGAGCGCATGCCTTCCCGGCGCAAGTTCGGGTCGCATCCTCGACCTATGATCCGCTGGTTCGCACGCACCGCTCGCCTGGCGATGTCCAGCCGATTGAAGTGAGGCTTTCAATTCGCTCCTGGGGTGCCGAGTAAGCGGTGAACATCTGGCTCGCGCCCGCCAAGATCAATCTTTTCCTGCACGTTCTCGGTCGCCGCGCAGACGGCTACCATGAGATTCAGACGGTGTTTCAGCTGATCGACTGGTACGATGAACTGGGATTTGAAGCCACTGACGACGGATCCATTTTGCGCGAGCCGCACCATGTGCCGGGAATAGCGCAGCGCGATGACCTGACGTGCCGCGCCGCAAAACTTCTTCAGGAGGCGTGCAGCGTTCGTCAGGGAGCCCGCATCCGGCTGAACAAGCGGATTCCGATTGGCGCCGGACTCGGTGGCGGAAGTTCCGACGCCGCCGCGACGCTTCATGCGCTGAATCAGATCTGGGGGACCGGGCTGAGCGATTCGGAGCTCGCTGCGATCGGTGTCGCCGCCGGCGCGGATGTGCCGGTGTTTGTCTACGGACATTCGGCGTGGGGCGAGGGAATCGGCGACAGTCTGAAGCGCATAACCCTGCCGAGGCAATGCTATGTCATTGCAGTACCGCGGGTGTCGGTATCCACGCGCACGGTCTTTGCCGATGTGCGGCTGCCGACCGGGAGCGAACCTGAAACCCCGGAAAGCTGGGACATGCATCGTACGCGAAATGATCTGGAACCCGCTGCATGCCGTGTCTATCGCGAAGTGGATGCGCTGCTAATGCTCGCGCGCAGGTTCGGTGCGGCGCGAATGTCCGGCAGCGGCGGCGCGGTGTTCGTGCCTGCTGACAGCGCCTCGCAAGCGAGCAGCATTGCCGCGCAGCTGGGCGGTTCGGCGAATGTGAGGATTTGCGAAGGGATCGACGTCCACCCCATGCGGAGACGCAAAGGCCCGGAGTCCTACTCAAGCTCGTAGCGGGACAGATGCCTGCGTTCCAGAAACCGTCCCCACCAAAAATCGTACGGGTGAATTGCGTCGGTCGGTGATTCGCCGCGGACCAGCTGTCGTTTTTCGTTATGCCATCCGAAAAGTCCATGGCGCAGATTCAGAATCTGGGCGGTGCCGCCTGCTTCGGACCGGGCTTGCACCAGCTGCGCCAGCTGTGACGAGCGATATCCGACCGAGCAGTAGAAAACGACCCGACGGTTCTCGATCCGGTTCGCAAAGCGCGATAGGAATTCCTCGCCGGTCAGGTCGGGATCGACCTGGATTGCGCCTTTGAGGTGGCTGATGGCGAATTCAGGCTGCTCGCGTACGTCAAACAGGATGGTTTCGGTTTCGCTGTCGACAAGGGTGGCTTCCAGTTCGGCTGAGCCGATGTGCTCGACTCCGGGATACAGCTCCTGTATCTCGTCCTGTTCGTCAGCCAGGTCGGCGTCGCCGGTTATCGGGGCCAGCGCGATGCCGAGCAAGGCGATGAGCCGCACCAATGCGCCTGCCAGCGCTAGAATCCGCTTCGAATCAACTCTCATGCCCGATACAGACAGTCCGCAGACGGTTCAGGTTCCGCGCCCTGGCGCGGCGATTCGGCGCAAGGCCTAGGCAATATTGACATCGGCCGGCTTTTGCCCCATCAGCGCATAGTAGGGAATCAGCATTGTGACGGCGACGGCGAGCTTGACGCCGTAGTCTCCGATGCCCCAGGTGATCCATGGCAGGCCGGTTCCGGCGAACGCGATGGTAAAGAAAATCGCGGTGTCTGCGGCCGAAGCGATTGTGGATGAAGCAAGCGGCGCCTTCCACCAGCGATGGCGGCGCAGCCGATGGAATATTCCGATATCGGCGAGCTGGCCGATGATGAATGCGGCTCCCGATGCGAGCGCGATGCGCGGCGACGCGAGCCACAATGACATCACTACAGCCAAGGCAAATCCCGCGTAGGCGACTTTTCGTGCGCGCTGCGGCCCGAAGTGGCGATTGATCACGTCGGTAATGAGAAAAGCGACCGGAAATGTAAGCGCACCCCACGTCAGCCAGTCATTGATCGGATAACCGACAAGAATATTTGATGCGGTCACAATCGCCGCCATCGCTGCGATGCCGCCTGCGACAATGCCAGGGGCGGGGTTGCGCTGCGTGCTCATGGCGCGGCGTTTCTCAGCACGATTCCAGGATGCGGCGTTTTAATTCGTTTGCATCGGGATCGATTGTTCCGTAGCGCTCGCGCCTGTCCTGCAATGAAGTCAGCGTGCTCGGCAGCTCGATCCGGCGATCAATGGATTCGGCGATGGTGTCGGAGAATTTAGCCGGATGCGCGGTCGAAATGACGACCATCGGACCTTCCGTCTCTGGATGAAGGCGTTTCGCGCAGGTCAGGGCGATGGCAGTGTGGGGGTCGACGATGAGTCCTGATTCGGCGTATTGCTCTGCGATTGCGCTGCGGGTTTCGTCATTGCTGACGCGGCAGGCTTCGAAGTGCGAGCGTGCCCGGTCGAGCACGGCGTCTTCGACCGAAAAAGTACCTGTGGCGGCAAATTCGCTCATCTTGGCGCTGACCGCGGCGCCGTCGCGGTCGAGCATTTCAAACAGAAATCGTTCGAAGTTGCTGGATACCTGGATATCCATGCTGGGCGACAGGGTTGACTTGACCTCGTGCTTGCGCATGGCGCCGGTCTCGAAGAATCGTGTCAGGATGTCGTTTTCGTTCGAGCACACGATCATTTTGCCGATCGGCAATCCCATGGCGGATGCGGCATAGCCGGCAAATACATTGCCGAAGTTTCCGGTGGGCACGGAGAATGATACCCGCGTGTCCGGCGCGCCGAGCTGCAGCGCGGCATGGAAGTAGTACACAATCTGCGCCGCGATGCGTCCCCAGTTGATCGAGTTGACTGCGCCGAGACAAAGGCGGCTCCCGATATCGTCATCGGCAAAGATTTGCTTTACCATCGCCTGGCAGTCGTCGAAGGTTCCGCGTACCGCAAAATTGTGAATGTTCGAGTGTTCGCAAGTGGTCATCTGCAGGCGTTGCATCGGCGAGACTCTTGTGTCCGGGTGCAGCATGTACAAATCGATTGTGCTCAGTCCGCGCACAGCGTAGATCGCCGCCGATCCGGTGTCTCCGGATGTTGCTCCGACCACGGTCAGGTGCGATTGCCTGTTTCGCAATGACCAGTCCATGAATCGGCCCAGAAACTGCAATGCGTAGTCCTTGAACGAAAGTGTCGGACCGTGAAACAGCTCAAGCATGGCAAGGCCGGGGCGCAATTCGCGAAGCGGCGCCACGCGCGGATCGTCGAAATCGCCGTAGGCGTCGGAAATGATTTCGCGCAATGCCTGAGCCGGGACCGCGTCACCGGCGAACAGACTCATGATGCGCACTGCCAGATCGGTATACGGCAGTCCTTTGAGCGACCGGATCTCGTCAGTGGTCAGACGGGGCCACTTCGCCGGAACATACAGTCCGCCGTCGCCGGCCAGTCCGCGTGTTGCGGCCTGCTCGAAGTTGATTAATGGCGCGCTTGCGCGCGTACTCAGATACTGCAAGGCAATGATCGGTTGTGGTATGTTTCAAATATCGAATGTCAGAGGCGCCAGCGCAATTTCGGGGATGATTTGCTTTGCCCGAGGATGTTGCGCACACGCGGTCAGTCAGGGACGCGTGTGTAAACCAACACAAGGGGGAATTCTATCGTACTCGGATAGCGGCCTTTTCGATAGTTCGCCGCCGGGACTGGTATTGCAGCGGTTTGACTGAAAAAATTGCCATTTTGGCCGAATTTGCAGCAGTCACCTTGCAGAGACACAATTAATCTGACCTTCCTGAGGCCTGAAATAGAAGCGTACGAAGTATTGAAAGCATGATATCTTTGTGAAATATGAAACGAATTTGTAGCAAAGAAGGAAACCATAACTGATATGACGATAAACAGAAATCCAGAGATCCTTGGGGGCACTCCGGTATTTGCTGGAACAAGAGTTCCTGTGCGTATTCTGATGGAGCATCTTGAGGCAGGTGACCGTCTCGATGAATTTCTGGAGGACTACCCCACAGTATCGCGGGCTCAGGCCATCGCCGTGCTTGAACAGGTCAAGGTAATGCTTACGAGCGATGGCAATGAGGCTGCTGCTTGACGAATCAGTGCCTAAGAGGCTAAAAGAATATTTCCCGAGTCGTTCGAGGTCCGTACGGTCCCGCAGATGGGTTGGGCTGGCACCGTTAACGGCAAGTTGTTTCACTTGGCAGCAGATCGTGACTTCGATGCCATGATCACAGTTGACCAAGGATTCGCGCACGAGCAGAACCTAGACAATCTGCCAATCCCGGTCGTTATCATGCTTGCCACCCGCAGTCGCCTGCAGGAACTGCAGCCACTTGTTCCTCAAGTAATTGCCGTTCTCTCCGGTACCTTGCATAAGCAAATTTACCAGGTTTCGGCTTGAATAGAGGATTTACACCATCAGTCAGAAACTCGGCCATGAGCGCGAGCAGGTGACTGTAGCCTGTCTCGGGCGGTATTCGTAGCCAACAGTCAAATACATATGTCATTGTGAGGCTTGCAACCGCAAGATCGTCAATATTAACAGCGCGAAATAGTGGATTAAAGCAAGTACGCTAAAGAAATCGAGGCCTGCGATGAGCAGACAGCGCGTCAAACAATCTGCATCGTCAGTGATCGCTTCCATCCAACGAATCCCGAAGTCTTCTTCAGATGCGACTGTCTCGGTTGCAGGCAAGGTCGTGTCTTCGTCCAAGGACGCACTGAATTCGGTGGGCCGCGGTGCCGAGTGGATTTTGAACTCAACTCAGGGAGTACTGGCAAGCTCACTTTCCGGAGACTTGAATAGTTTGTTGCATCACATGGTGAAAGGGCCTGCAACAATCTACGACAAGGCAATGGATGCGGAATACATTGCAACCCATATCGGTGGCGGCAGCCACCGTATGTTTGACGGTGGACATACACTTCTCGGCGCTTTTCAGGCGGTACGGGAAGCCTCACCACACGACACTGTAGTTCAGGAGGCAATGGGCCTGCTCGAAAGTCTTTTTCGGGATATGACCACGCCGAAAGGGCTTCCGCTCGTCAATTGGGATAAGGCGAACTACGATCAGATTGCCGGATTTTTGAACGAGCAATTCGGAATTTCCAAGAGTTGGTTCTATGATCTCAATAGTTATGACGCAGCTGAGATCATCGGCAGCTCCATTGGCGCAATCGCGATTGCATTGAATTGGAACAAAGCCGACACCGAAAAGTTTGCGAGCCTCGTTGGTGGAATGGGCGTACCGGCCCTTCTAGGCGCGAATCCAATTCTAATTGTCGTAACCGTCGTTGCGCTTGCGCGTGCCTTTCATAAGGCTCATCAAACCGGCGAATATGCCGAGTTGATCGATGGCGGCTTGAAAGGCGGCATCGGCAGCGGTGCGACTTTAGCGGCTGTATCGGCGGTTGGAGTTTTGGGAGGTCCAGCGGGTCTAGGGTTGCTGGTCGGTATGACGACAGGAATTCTTGTCCAAAAGGCGACCAGCAAGTTGAGTGTCGCTCAAATTGGCGAATTTGTCGCTGAACAAGCAAACTGGGCAGCAGTCGAGGTTCAGACATTAGTAAAGCGGGCGCCTGCAACTCATTCCTCTATTTAGATCATAACGAGTTCATAGATAAGGGACGGGAAACGATTGTTCGTGGATTTGCATCAGTAACAACACCTGATATACACAACTCAGTTCTCGGTGCCCATTTTGGGCGATTGGGTATCGGTTTCCTGATTCAATGCAAGTAATCTGATCCTCGCGCAGTGCGGATTGATGCGCACAGAAACAAGGCGAAATTCAGGACAAGGCGAATATACTACCTGACAGACCAAGCAATGCCCTTCGCTCTGCAACTATCGAATTTCCCATCATGATCAGACACCTTCTTGTATTGCAGCACATCGCCTGCGAGCATCCTGGCATCTACCGTGACTTCATGCGGTCCGAAGGGATGTCGTGGGATGCCGTGGAATTGGATCAAGGCGAATCCATTCCCGATTTGGCCGACTACGATGCAATGATTTGCATGGGCGGACCGATGGATGTTTGGCAGGAAGACGCTCATCCATGGCTGGTCGAGGAGAAAGCCGCGATTCGTGAAGCGGTCGAGGCGCGCATGCCGTTTTTCGGCGTCTGCCTGGGACATCAACTCCTTGCCGACGCTCTAGGCGGCGAAGTCGGACCGTCCGAGACGCCTGAAGTCGGAATGCTCGACGTTGAGTTGCGCCCCGAGGCGTCAGACAATGCGCTGCTCAGGGATTTGCCTGGATCCATAATGACGCTGCAATGGCATAGCGCCGAAGTCAAGCGCGCTCCGGACGGGGCGACCATACTGATGTCGTCGCCGCTTTGCGCGGTTCAATCGTTCGCTCTAGGCGCGGCGGCACTCGGGATACAGTTCCATGTCGAGACAGGGCCGCACACAATTGATGAGTGGAATGCGGTGCCCGAATACGAAAGCGCTCTTCGCTCGACATTCGGTCCCGGCGGAGCCGATTCGCTTCGCGCGCAATCCGAAACGCACGAAGACAGCCTGTCAAGCAGCGCCGAAATTCTGTTTAGGAACTGGGTCGCGGCGGCAAATGCCGCAACCTGACGTGCGACGTCTATTGATCGCTTTTGCGGTGCACCGCCACCCGCGCAATCTTGCGCTTTCCGACGCGGTAGACGTGTACTGAGCCGGCAGGGATTTGTTGCCGAGAATCGGCCGCCCTTTCACCGTCAACCCTTACAGCGCCGCTGCGCGTCATCCGATGTGCGTCTGACGTGCTCGGCACCAACTTGGCTTCCTTTAGCAGGTTTGCGAGCGCAATGCTGTCAGATTCGATGGGCAGCTCGATCGATTCGAGATCTTCGGGCAGCGCATCGTTCCGGAATCGGGCGATGAATTCGGATTTCGCATGCTCGGCGGCGGATTCCGAATGGAATCTCGCCACCAGTTCCAAGGCAAGCAGATACTTGATATCGCGAGGATTCGCTCCGTCCTTCACCTGTTGCCTGAATGCTTCAATCTGCGACAGGTCGCGTGTGCTGAGCAATTCAAAATACCGCCACATCAATTCATCGGACAATGACATCGCTTTTCCAAAAATGTCAGCCGCAGACTCGTTGATGCCGATATAGTTGTCAAGCGATTTCGACATCTTCTGCACTCCGTCAAGACCTTCGAGCAGCGGAGTGGTGATGACGATCTGCGCCGGCTGACCGTATTGCTTTTGCAAATCGCGCCCGACCAGCAGATTGAACTTCTGATCCGTGCCGCCGAGTTCGACGTCGGCGCGAAGCGCGACCGAGTCGTAGCCTTGCACCAGCGGATACAGAAATTCGTGAATCGCGATCGGCTGCTGCCGGGTGTAGCGCTTGCTAAAATCATCGCGTTCGAGCATGCGCGCAACCGTATGCCGCGCTGCCAGAGTAATCATGTCGCTCGCGCCTTGCTTGGAAAACCATTCCGAGTTGAAGCGTACGACGGTCTTTTCCGGGTCCAGCACCTTGAACACCTGATTTTCATAGGTCATCGCGTTGGCGCTGATCTGCTCGTCGCTCATCGGCGGGCGGGTCGCGTTTTTCCCCGACGGATCGCCGATTCGGCCGGTAAAGTCTCCGATTAGAAAGATGACTTCATGCCCCAATTCCTGGAATTGGCGCATTTTCTCCAGAAGCACGATGTGACCGAGATGCAAGTCCGGCGCGGTCGGATCGAATCCGGTTTTAACGCGCAGCGGCCTGCCTTCGCGCAGCCGGTCGGCGAGTTCCGGTTCCAGCAGAATTTCCGATGTGCCGCGCCGTATGACGGCCAAGGCTTGTTCAATTGAATGGTTCGACATCATGCTCCGATTGGTGAAAAAGTTACAGCTGTTGCGATATTTCCGGTTGCCGGGCAATTGCAAGGTGCATCCATTGCGGTGCAACCCGGCGCACAGCAGGCGAAAAGGATGCACAACATTCTAACTTCGAGTGTGCCATGTTGCCAAATCTATCAAGCGCGCGGTGAGCGGTCCTATGTCGCTTGGACCTATGTCGCATGCCTCGACTGCGGCGCATCGCGAATTCGTTTGTCGGCGTAATTTGTTTTAAGATACAATTTATTAAACTACGCGTTGCCGGCCCTGCCGTGCTGACGGCCCCGGCTTAAGGAAGAATAAGAGAGCGAATAAATGCGTTTGCCTGTACTGCCTGCATTCATTTTCGCGGCGTGTCTAATGCCCGCGCTTGCGCCTTCAAACGCAAATGCGGCACTCGCTCCCGAATCTGAAACGGAACAATCCGCGGTTTCCGACTTCGGCGACCTTCCTCAGGTTCGATGGGTGATCGAGACCGTACGCAGCGGCGACACCTTGCTGAAAATATTCCGCCGCGCCGATTTCAGCACCAAGATTGGGCTTCGATTGTCACGCATGCCGGAAGCCCGACTGCTCAATGTGATCCGGCCAGGCGATGAGGTCAGGTTCGCACACGACGCCAAAGGCGAGCTTCTCGGTGTCGAATATCGCCAGACCGATTCCAGGAAGGCGAGCTTTCTGATCGTGGACGGGAGTATCGAGGCGGTCTCCAAGCGGCAGCTTGAAAAAGTGGGATCTCTGGCAGCGATTCTTGAGAAAATCTATGAGGAGGGTCCCGGGGCTGCGAAGCTCCCAATGCCCGAAATTGACCCATCGCGGCTTAGCTGGAACAGCGTCAAGGTCAAGCGCGGCGATACGCTGACCCAGATTTTCCGCAAAGTGGGACTGCCGGTACGCACGGCGATTGATGTGGCCGATAGCCGCGGCGGCGCCTGGCTCAGGAATCTGAGAGTCGGTCAGGAATTGCGCATTGCAACGCATTCAGACGGCGAGTTCGCTGTGCTCGAGGCGCATACGACGGCATTGCGCACTGCCATAGTCATTGCCGGAGACGGATACTTCTACCATACCGAACGGACCATCAAGCCTGATGTCCAGCAGCATCAGGGATGCGGGACCATTGCAGTCAACCTGTTCGATTCCGGTGAAAAAGTCGGATTCAACCATCGCGTTCTTCAGGAATACGTCAATGTATTCGGATCCAGAATCGATTTCGCGCGCGAATTGATCAGCGGCGATGAATTTTGCATCATATATGAGCAGCAGTACCTGAAGCAAGGAAAGCCTGTCGGCAATCCTGTCATCCTTGCAGGAACCTATCGAAGCGGCGACGACGCTGTCTATGCAGTTCGATTCGAAGACCCGCAGCTCGGCGAACGCTACTATGATCAAAATGGCGAGAACTTGCGCGGTCACTTTCTCCGTTCCCCGCTCAAATACGCAAGAGTGACTTCCAAATTCAGCAAGCGGCGGTTTCATCCGGTACTCAAGCGCTGGCGACCTCACAAAGGCGTTGACTACGGCGCCCCATCAGGCACTCCGGTGATGTCTACCGCCGACGGCGTTGTCGTTAAGCGAAAATACGACGGCAACTACGGGAACTTGGTTCAAATTCGTCATGGCGGCAAATACAAGACGGTTTATGCCCATCTGAAAGGGTTTGCCAGCGGAATTCGCGTCGGCTCCCGCGTCAAGCAGGGTCAGGTGATCGGATACGTCGGCAATACCGGGTTGTCAACCGGATCGCATCTGCACTACGAATTCAGAGTGAACGACGTACACCATGACCCGCTGAAGTATGCGTTGCCGAACGGCAAGCCGGTCAACAAGGACTATTTGGACGAATTTCTAGCGAGCTCCGAAGTCTGGGTGGCTCAGATCGAATCTATCAACAGGGACAAGCCATTGCTGGCCTATACGCCGTCCGAAATTGACGACGAATTGCCAGAGTCTGCGGACAATACTCAGCAGCAGTAGCCGGATTGCCTATGGACGGTGTCTATGTCGGACAGATGTCCGGCACCAGCATGGATGGCGTGGATACCGCACTGGTGCGTTTTCGATCGTCCAATTCTGCTGAAATTCTCAAGACGCGCCATGATCCGTTTCCCGAGACCGTCGCCCGCAGCCTAAAGTCGCTGTTCAGTGCTCCGGACCGTGAATCCCGGCTTGCATCCATAGTCGACGCCCAGCTTGCCGATTGCTACGCGGAGGCGGTTTGCAAATTGCTCGCCGCAGAGTCGTTCGAGTCGATATCAGCAATCGGATGCCACGGGCAGACCATATTGCATTGTCCGCATGCCGACCCGCCGTTTTCCTGGCAGGTCGGAGACCCGGCAGCCGTCGCGCGGCGCACGCAGATTCCTGTCGTTGCCGATTTTCGCGCAGCCGACCTGGCGGCCGGCGGACATGGCGCTCCGCTTGCTCCTGCGTTTCATCGAAGCCATTTCGCGTTGCCGGGCAGGGACCGGGTGATCGTGAACATCGGCGGCATTTCCAATATCACCTGCATCCCGGGCGATCCGCAGGCGGATGTCTTCGGATTTGATACCGGTCCGGGAAATGCGCTTTCCGACCAGTGGATACGTCGGCATCTGGATCTTCCGTACGATGACTCGGGACAGTGGGCGAATTCGGCTGCAACCGACAAAAGGCTGCTCGATTGTCTGCTCGGTGATCCGTATTTCGACTTGCCGGCGCCAAAAAGTCTCGATGCGCGCTATTTCAGCATGCAGTGGCTGGATCGTGCGATTGCCGATGCGGCGCCGAACGCCGAACCCGAAGTTGTGCAGAGTACGCTTGCGGCGTTCACCGCGAATTCCATTGCCAAAGGCGTACGGATGCGGATGCGGCGCGTGGATGAGATCTACGTGTGCGGCGGCGGTGCGCACAATCAGGCGATTATGGACGGCTTGCGCGCGTGCTGCGCTGCGCCTGTGGAATCAACCGCTTCGCTCGGCATGCCGCCCGACTATGTCGAAGCCGCGGCGTTTGCGTGGCTTGCATACTGCAACCAGGCCGGCCTGCCTTCGAATCTGCCTTCTGTCACCGGAGCCGGCGAGCACGTGGTTCTTGGGCGCGTCTGGAATCCGTAGGGCGGTGAAGCGCCGGCCTTGTCAGCCGGCGCCTAAGTCGTGGCATTTGCGCTCGAGCGCGGTCAGCAGTCGAGCGTATTGTCGCGCTCCCATTGCGACAGGTGCGTCATGTAGCTGTTCCACTCCTTGAGCTTGAGCGCGCAGTAGCTGTCAATAATGTCGCCTCCGACTGCGTCTCTGAGCACCTCGCTTGATCCGGTCAGGCGAATGGCGTCAAGCAGATTCAGCGGAAGTTTCTTGACGTTGTCTCCGGCCAGATGCGGGTTCGCATACATGTCGATATCAAGACGCTTTCCAGGATCGCGCCTGTTGCCAATGCCGTCCATGCCGGTTGCGGCGATGCCGGTCTGCAGCAGATACGGATTTGCCGAACCGTCCATCAGGCGCAGTTCGAATCGCCCGGCATCGGGAATGCGGATCATGTGCGTGCGGTTGTTGCCGGTGTAGGTGACCGAATTAGGCGACCACGAGGCGCCGGACCGGGTGCGCGGCGCATTGATTCGCTTGTAGCTGTTCACAGTCGGATTGAAGAACGCGCATAGCGAATCGGCGCTGTGCATGATTCCGCCCAGAAAGTGGTAGGCCATCCCGGAAAGGCCCATCTCGTCGCTTTCGTCCAGAAACAGATTCTCGGACCCGTCCGTGTTCCAAACCGATACGTGGGCGTGACACCCGTTGCCGGTCAGATCGATAAAGGGCTTCGGCATGAACGTGGCCCTGAAGCCGTGCTTTTCAGCAATGCTTTTGACCATGTATTTAAAAAACACGTGCCGGTCGGCAGTGATCAGCGCATCGCTGTAGTCCCAGTTCATTTCGAATTGCCCGTTGGCATCTTCGTGATCGTTCTGATACGGCCCCCAGCCGAGATCGACCATGGCGTCGCAGATTTCGCTGACCACGTCGAATCGGCGCATGAGCGCCATCTGGTCGTAGCACGGCTTTTCCTGAGTATCGAGTTCGTCCGACAGGGCCTTGCCGTCCGGAGTCAGCAGAAGATACTCGCACTCGACTCCGGTTTTCAGCCGATAGCCGAGTTCGTCGTAGCGTGCCAGCTGGCGTTTCAGCATGACTCTAGGACACTGCTCGACTTCCTTGCCCGCCATCCAAAGGTCGGCGGCGAGCCATCCGACTTCCGGGCGCCATGGCAGCTGAATGAAGCTTGAAGGGTCCGGCATTGCCAGCATGTCGGGATCGGCAGGCGACATGTCGAGCCAAGTCGCGAATCCGGCGAATCCGGCGCCGTCGCGCTGCATGCCCGCAATGGCTCCCGCGGGAACCAGCTTTGCCCTAAGGCCTCCGAACAGGTCCACATAGCTGATCAGGAAGTATTTGATGCCCTGGTCTTTCGCAATTTGTGAGAGATCTACTGTCATGTGCGCCTCCATTGAATCGTGAGGATATTGGTGATGCTAGGTGCCGGGTATCCAGCTTGTACCCGCCAAGGGCACTTGCGCCATCGCGGCAGCCTCTACGGTCAGGGCAACCATGTCTTCCGGTTCCAGGTTGAGCACATGGGACTTTCCGCATGCCCGTGCCAGAGTCTGAAGCTCCAGAACCATGGTCGCGAGGTAGTTCCGCAGCCAGCGGGCGCCTTGTTCCGGATCAAGGCGGGCTTGAAGATTCGGTTCCTGAGTGGTGATGCCGACCGGACACTTTCCGGTATGGCAGTGATGGCAGAATCCGGGTTCGGTGCCAAGTTCGCGGTAGTCTTCGACGAAAACCGGCTTGTTGCATCCAAGAGCGACCATTGCAGCGCTTCCGATCGACACCGCATCGGCGCCGAGTGCGAGCGCCTTGGCGACGTCGGCGCCGCTTCGAATCCCGCCGGAAACGATCAGCTGCACCTTGCGGTGCATGTCGAGTTCCGTGAGCGCGGCAACCGCCTGGCGTACGGCAGGCAGCGTCGGGATTCCGACGTGCTCGATAAATACATCCTGAGTCGCCGCCGTACCGCCTTGCATGCCGTCAAGCACGATGGCATCGGCTCCGGCCTTGACTGCGAGCGCCACATCGAAGCTGACCCGGGTCGCTCCGATCTTGGTGATGATCGGAATATTCCAGTCGGTGGCTTCGCGCAGTTCGTGGATCTTGATTTCCAAATCGTCGGGCCCGGTCCAGTCCGGATGCCGGCACGCGCTTCTTTGATCGATGCCGACAGGCAGGTCGCGCATCTTGGCGACACGGTCGGTAATTTTCTGGCCTAGAAGCATGCCGCCTCCGCCAGGCTTGGCGCCTTGGCCAACGACGACTTCCAATGCGTCGGCGCGGCGAATGTCGTCCGGATTCAGGCCATAGCGCGACGGCAGAATCTGGTAGATCAGCGTCTTGGATGAATCGCGCTCTTCATCGGTCATGCCGCCGTCGCCTGTGGTGGTGCTCGTGCCCATTTGAGTTGCAGCGCGTCCGATGGCCTCCTTGGCGTTGGCGCCAAGGGCTCCGAAGCTCATGCCTGCGATGGTGATCGGAATGTCAAGGTGCAGCGGCTTGCGTGCAAACCGGTCGCCGATGATGACTCCGGTGACGCATTGCTCGCGATAGCCTTCGAGCGGATAGCGCGACATTGAGGCGCCGAGAAAAACAAGATCATCAAAATCCGGCACCTGGCGCTTGGCGCCGAATCCGCGAATTTCGTAGACACCCTGATCGGCCGCCCGATGAATTTCTGCAAGTACGTGATCGGGAAAAGTGGCCGACGGGCGCATCAGGCGCCGATCCCTGTGGCTTGATTCTCTATCTGATGGCATCTGCGTTATCGATGTTGAAGTTGTATAGCTTGCGCGCCGAACCGTAGCGGCGAAAATCGCCGGCACGGCAATTCATGCCGGCACGCGCCAAAAGCTGCTCGACTTCGGCGATGTGCTCGGGCTTCATTTCCTTTTCGATGCAGTCTGAGCCGAGACTCTCGACGCTTCCGCGCACGTAGAGCCTGGCTTCGTATATCGAGTCGCCAAGATCGCGCCCGGCGTCGCCGCAGACGATGAGCCGGCCTTTTTGCGCCATGAATGCGCTGAATGCGCCGATGTTGCCGCCAACGACGATGTCGATGCCCTTCATGGAAATACCGCATCTGGAACTGGCGTCGCCGCGAATCACGAGCAGGCCGCCGTGCCCCGAGGCCCCGGCGTACTGAGAGGCGTCCATGCCGACGGTCACAGTGCCCGACATCATGTTTTCCGCTACTGCGGGCCCGGCCCTGCCTTCAATCGAAATCGAGGCCTTCTTGTTCATGCCGGCGCCGTAGTAGCCGACGTGCCCGCGAATGATGACATCGATTTCGCTGTCAATGCCGACGGCGACCGAATGCATGCCGCGGGGGTGTTCAATGATAAAGGAGCTGTCGGATCCGCCGCCGGCCTCATGCAGTGCGGCATTGACCTGGCGAAGCGGCTGTTGGGCGAGATCGAATTTCATGGTTCAGGCCGCGATTTTGCGCTCGCCGCGCTCCCAGCTGTAGATTTTTGCCGGCACAGGCTCCCACATTTCGGCATCGCGTGCGCCCGGCAGGCGGGCGATCGCCCGGTATTCCGATGCCATTGCGACCCAGTCATCGCTTTCGGCCAGTACTGCGGGCTTGCAGGCGATCGGATCGCGCAGTACGGAAAAGCCGTTTTTCGACCCGACGGCAAAGGTATAGAATCCGTCCAGGTCGTCTATGGCGCTGTCGAGGGCCTGGCTGATGGTACTGTTTTGCTCAAGCTTCCAGGTCAGATAGCCGGCGGCGACTTCGCTGTCGTTGTCAGTTTGAAACTCCACGCCTTGACGCCGAAGAAAACGGCGCAGCCGATTGTGGTTGGACAGCGAGCCGTTGTGCACCAGGCAAAGGTCGAGGCCGGTCGAAAAAGGATGCGAGTGCTCGGTGGTGACAGCGCTTTCGGTCGCCATGCGCGTGTGCGCTACGGCGTGCGTGCCGGAAAATTCGGAAAAAGCGAATCGCTTGGCAACGTCTGCCGGATTGCCCATCTCCTTGTAGATCTCGATGGACTCGCCGATGCTCATGATCCTAAGCTGCGGCCAATTTCCGCGAATCCATCGTTCGACCGCATCAACGGATGCGCTGCTGGAAATCACGGCATGGCTGGCATGCACTTGAAGATCGAATTCGCAATCCAGGCTGCGTGCAATCTGCTCGACTTTCGCGTTCCAGTCTTCTTTCGGGTCTGCGCTGAACAAAGACACCTTGGCGCCGCCGTCAGGAGCCGGATTCCGATAGAACGCGACACCGGCGCTGTCAGGGCCCCGGTCTCCCATTTCGATGAGCATGTCGGTCACGAAGCGGCCGAGTCTGGATTCGAATTCAGGATTCTTGATGTAGATGCCGACAATTCCGCACACGATGAAGCCCTTTGTCTATGGATACGCGCTCTATGCTGCAATGCTGTGGTTCAGATCCGAATTCGCGGGCGCCTGCTTGGCGACCGCTGCCTTGAATGCCTTGCTGGATGAATTCAGCGAATTATAGCGAAACGGTGTCAGGCAAAATTCTGAATCGACAGACATGGCCCGCACGGTCCCGCCGCTTCGCATTTTAGCCCATTGTCTGACTTTTGGATATTCAAAATTACCCCTGCCGAATTTCCCGCCGAATCTGCAATTTGCGGGATGCGGCTGGCGTTTCAGGTAAAAATCTGTCATCGGCTGCACTGTTCTCGGATAATCTTGATTGACTCTCAACTCACGGGAATACGCCATGAACTTTATTGACGACGCCGTTGCCGCCTATGCCCAGGCGCACACCCGGCAGCACTCGGCCAAGGCCGAAGAAATTCACCGCTGGACGATCGAAAACTCCGAGTCTTCGCAGATGCTTTCCGGTTCGGTGCAGGCCGCGGTCCTGCAGCTGCTCATTCACGCGTGCGCAGCCAATCGTGTTCTTGAAGTCGGGATGTATACCGGATACTCGGCGCTTGCAATGGCCGAAGCGTTGCCTGAAAACGGAGAACTGATCACGCTGGATATCGACCCGCAGCGCCAGACGGTTGCCCGGTCGTTTTTCGACTCAAGCGAAGCGGGCGGCAAGATACAGATCATAATTGGACCGGCTCTGGAAACCCTGGGCAGCTTGACGGGGCATTTCGACCTGGCCTATATCGATGCTGACAAGGTCAATTACTGCGCCTATTACGAAATGATTGTCCCGATGATCCGCTCCGGAGGCATCATCGTTGCCGACAATGTGCTCTGGAGTTCCAAGGTGCTGAATCCGGATGACGAAAGTTCCGAGGCGCTGCATGCATTCAACCGGCACGTTCAACAGGACCCGCGTGTCACGAATGTATTGCTGACCGTGCGTGACGGGCTGATGGTTGCATGCAAGAATTGAGCTTCCGGCGCGCGCCCAAATCGAATTGATATGCGTGGATGCGGTCGCGCCTGCATTGTCCGGCGGCGCAGCAACCGGTTGAACTGCCGGACACAGCCTATTGTGGTTGCCCTTTCAGCGCCGGTGATGGCGATGGGAATCGGGCTGCCGGCAAAACGCCCCGAAGGCGCAAGAATCCGACCAAATCCAAATCATGCAGAAGTTCCTAAAATAATGGAAACAATGCGGTTGGGGTTATATTAGGGTTTTCTGACAGACATCCTGTAGTTTCCTTTCAAATGAGATTGATATAGAAATGCCACTTTACGACATTGATATCAGCAGTCCCAGTGCGGACTTTATGGAATGCTGGAAAGCAGCGGGCGATCACCTGAATCGCCAATTGGAACCGTATCTGAAAATGAACACGGACGACGTGAAGCATTGTGTCCATCTCAGAGCGCATCCGTTTCCTCCCTATATGGAGCACTTGTCATTTCGCATCGGCAACCAGAACTTCTACATCCGCATCGAGGATGCCGATCAGCAATGCGAATTTCCCGGCCACCGAAACGGTCTCACCGCTGTTGCCGAAGGCAACGGAGGATGGCCATGCATTCTTCCGATGGTCAGGCGTGGGCCGCACGGACAATGGAAAGCGCAGCTGCCTGGCTGGGGGCTAATGCAATCGAAGAATCGTGAATCGATTGATCCTCCCAGCGTGGTCACCGACGAACTGATTCAGATGACCGACTGGGAAATCTATAATCTTGGCATTGAAACTGTTTCTGGATATTTGCATGACAATAATTACGAAATTATGGGCTGCAACGACAATCCGTTGGTCAACCCTTCCATATGGTTTATCGGAAAGTCCGAGACTCTCGAGTGGGTTGTGGTGTCTACTGCCAAATTTCCTGAAATTCGCGCATCTCAACCCAAAAATGTCAAGGAAATGGTTCGCAACCTCTACACAATGAGCAAGATCGGATACTTTGCCTCAGTTGGCGTTGCCAATGCCTCCCAAGGCGATAATCCGAATGACGACATTGTCCCCTTGTGGCGCGGCCAGCAAATGAAGTTCCGATACGACGGGCTTGAACCCTTGATGTTTCCCGAGTTTTTCAACGACCGCATGCAATGAATCTTCGGCAGGGCCAATGCACGGCCGCCGTTTGCCGCAAGCCTGCTCACGAATGCATCCTTGGCGTTTTGACACTCCCGTCGGAAAATCCAATGACCCATATCCAAGAATTCATCTGTTGCCTGCGGACTTGCATATAAAATGACCATCCTGGTTTTCGCTGCAACTCCCAGGCTACGCCGGAGTCGCGGCGAAAAAACCTGGCTGTCCAAGGGTTTCGATACCGGCTTGCCAGAAAAAAATTAATTACTGACCAATGTAGGAGAATGCAAGAATGAGAACTAAGACAATGATCACAACTGTCGCTGCAGCCCTGGTGCTTGGCGCAGCTTCAATCGCGCAGGCCGAAACGCTGCGCTTGCTCACGTGGGGGTCGTACGCACCCGACGAACTGATTCAGAAGTTCGAAGCCGAGAATCCTGATATTACCGTCGAGGTCACCCCTTCGAATAACGAGGAGATGATTGCCAAGCTGCGCGCTACCGGAGGCGCCGGGTTCGATTTGGCCCAGCCCAGCCACGACCGCGTCCATGCGGCTCAGCTGGAATACGACATCTACAAGCCGCTGGACTTGTCGAAGATCGACACTTCCGTCATGTCGCAAGTGCATCTGGACGGGACCAAGGCGAACACCACCATCGACGGACAAGTCTATTCTGTGCCGCACCAGTGGGGCACTTCCGGACTGATGGCCGACAAGTCGAAAGCGTCGGACTTCGAGCACTGGTCGGACCTGTGCGATGCGAAATACAAAGGCAAGACATCAATGCGCCTGAAGCGCACGATTCTGCTGGGAACCGCGTTTTCGCTGGGCTACGATCCTTTCGCCGCCTATGCCGACCTGGATGAGTATCAAAGGATTCTAGATGAAGTCGTAGACGTGCTGATCGCGTGCAAGGACAACGTCAAGGCCTATTGGAAAGGTGGTGACGATCTTGCCGCGCTGATGCTGTCCGGAGAGATAGTCGCTTCGGAAACCTGGGATTCCACGGCATACCGGATCTATGCCCAGAATTCGGACATCGTGTTTGTTCCGCCGTCAACCGGCGCACTGACCTGGATCGATACTTTCACGCTGCCGCGCAAGGGCAAGGCCGATGATGCCGCATACAAGTGGATCAACTTTGTCCTGCGTCCGGAGAACGTGACCATCATGTCTGCGAGCTCCGGTGCAATTGCAGCGGTGAAAAATGGCCAGGAACTGCTCCCGGCTGACAAGATGGCCGCTGTGAATGCCGCATTCACCGCCGAAGATGTGGCGAATCTGCAGTTTTTCGCCAACATTCCTCCGGGCATCGAGGACATGGAAGGCAAGGCGCTGGAAAAAATCAAGGCTGCCACAGGCGGCTAGTTTGAGCTAGCCTGATCATTCGGCGCGCTGTGCAGCCTGCGCCAGCAGGCGCACCGGCGCGCCATGTCCCTATCCACGTCGTTCGACGGTCTTCCCATGGCAAACCCGGCCTCTGTCGATCTGGAGTGCATCGGCATATCCAAGACGTTCGGCCAGATTCTTGCTGTTGACCACGTTTCGTTCGAAATACCAAGCGGCAGCTTCTTTTCAATTCTCGGGCCGTCCGGCTGCGGCAAGACTACGCTGATCCGAATGATTGCCGGATTCGAGCAGCCCGATTCGGGCGACATCCGCATCAAGGGCGAGTCGGTGCTGACAACGGCTCCGAACAAGCGCAACGTCAAGATGGTGTTTCAGCACCTGGCGCTTTTTCCTATGATGAACGTCTACGAGAATATTGCCTACGGACTCAGGTGCATCGGCGTCGGTAAAGGCGAAATCGACGAGCGCGTCAACAGCGTCCTGAAACGGATCGCGTTGCCGGACGTCGGCGAGCGGGAAATCCATCAGCTCTCAGGCGGACAGAAGCAGCGTATCGCGGTGGCCAGATGCATGGTGCTCGACCCGGATGTCCTGTTGCTCGATGAGCCGCTCGGCGCACTCGATTTGAAGTTGCGCGAGGCAATGAAAATTGAGCTTAAGCTGCTTCAGCATCAATTCGATACTACGTTCATCTATATCACGCACGATCAGTCCGAAGCCCTGGTGATGTCGGATTGTGTTGCGATCATGAACCAGGGAAGGTTCGAGCAGGTCGGGACGCCGCAGGAACTCTACCACGCTCCGCGTTCGGCGTTTGTCGCCGGATTTGTCGGCGACAGCAACCGCTGGTCGGGCAATGCGGTCGGCAGCGCCGGGGATGCGGTCAGGGTCAGGACAGCCGACGGGTTTGAAATGCTTGCCAATCCGTATGGCGGACAGCCTTCGGGCGCCTCGGATCCGGTAGAGATCTTCATCAGGCCCGAATTCATCCATGTCGAACGGCACAGCGAGTCTTCGCCGCCGATCGGACAAGGGCGCAACAGCATCTCTGGCGTGGTGGACAGCCTGCTATTTAACGGCGCGAACAGCCGTGCACTGGTGCGAAGCTCCAATGACCAGCTCATCGAGGCGGACATCGTTTTGACTGGCGGTTCGCAAGACTTGCGCGCCGGGGAAAATGTACGGCTTGTGTGGTCCTGCGAGCAGACCATGTGCTTTGCCGCCTAGCGAAGGACTATGAAAAGGGACATCCGGCGCCTGTCGCTTTTTCTGCTTTTCGCGCCATTCGCGCTGTGGATTGTCCTGCTGATCCTTCTTCCCCATGTCGGCATGGTGATTCTGTCGCTGCGCGAGAAGGTTGCACCCCGGGTCTATGAACTGGGCCTGGGCAACTATATCGAATTTTTCAATGAGCCGATCTACTGGAACACCTTGATCAGAACCGGCTCGATGTCGCTCCTTGTGACGGTGCTGTCTTTGGCTATCGGCTTTCCGATTGCATATTACATTGCCAAGATCGCCGGTCCGAGAATGCGCGGCGCCTTGTTTCTTGTCTGCCTGATTCCGCTTTGGGTGAGCGATTTGATCCGTGCATTCGGATGGATTCTGCTGCTTCGCGAAACCGGTGTCGTTTCTGGCATTCTGCAGTGGACCGGGCTGGCCAGCGGGCCGGTTGAAATGCTCTACAACGATGTAACAGTAGTCATCGGACTGGTGTATACGGTGATCCTGTTCATGATCGTGCCGCTGGCATCGACACTCGACGGCATGGACAATTCGATGATCGAGGCGGGCTACAATCTCGGCGGCCGCGGCACCACGGTGCTTAGGCGCATCATCGTTCCGTACGCGATGCCCGGCATCGCTTCAGGCTGCATCATTGTGTTCATGCTGACGGCCGGCAGCTACCTGACCCCGATTCTGCTTGGAGGCAAGAATTCAAGCTGGTTTACAGAGCAAATCTATGATCAGTTCATCACCCGCTACAACTGGGAATCCGGCGCCGCTTTCGGCATGCTGCTGCTGGCATTCACCTCTGTTGTCGTCTGGCTCGGGCTTCGCCTGACCGGCCAGACGCTGGCCAACACGGTCACCAAGACTTGAGCGCCGCGCGATGCTGATGCGCAAGCACAGATTCGATCCGGGACGGACGGCCTACCGGGCCTATGTGCTGGCATTCTTTGTCTTTCTTGCTGCGCCGCTGATTTCTGCCGGAACCTTCGCATTTAACGATTCGCTGTTTCCGTCGCTTCCGTGGCAAGGGTTTACGCTAAGCTGGTTTTTCGGCGAGACCGAGCCCAAGCTCGGCATGTTTCACGACCGGCGCCTGCTTAGCGGCCTGTACTATTCGTTCATCATTGCGGTAATGGTGTCGCTGCTGACAGTGTTCATCGGCACTTGCAATGCATTCCTATTTGTACGCAAGGATTTTCCCGGCAAGAATTTCTTTTATATTCTTATGATCGTGCCGCTGGTCATTCCCGGCGTTATTCTCGGCATCTCGATTCTCGTGCTTGCGAGCACTGCGGCCAACGGCATCGAAGATCGATTCAATCTGGAGATTGAATTGCTTCGGCCCGGCATCTTTTTGGTGGTGATGGGGCAGATTTCGTTTACCACGACGATTACCTCGCTGGTGATCGCCGCCAAGCTGAAGAAATTCGACATTGCAATGGAGGAGGCGGCACTGAATCTGGGAGCCAGCACAGCCAGAGTCATGCGGACAGTCACGCTTCCGTTTTTACGCTCAGCGATGATTGCAGCCGGCATTGTCGCGTTTCTGGTCTCATTCGAAAACTTCAATACCACCTTGTTTCTCGTCGGATCCGAGGCGCCTTTGACGATCACGATGTTCAATCGGGTTCACAAGGTAGGATCAACGCCGGTGCTGAATGCGGTATCGTTTTTTCTTATGGCCGGTTCCGGCCTGCTGGCTCTGCTGTCGATACTCGTTCAAAGAGACAGTGCCACGCGAAACTGAAAAAGCGGCTATTGCGTTTTGCGGTTGCGGCGCGGTGCGATACGGCTGCACGGGCTGATTTGTCTGATAAAATCTATGCGTTTCTAATCGGAGATACCCAACATGAAAGTATGCGTTGTCGGAGCTGGCTCGATCGGCGGGATGATGGGAGTGCGGATGCACGAAGCCGGCGAGGATGTCACCTTTGTCGCCCGCGGCCCCCATCTTGAGGCGATCAGGGCGAATGGCTTGAAGCTGATCATGAACGACGGTGCGCAATTGGTTGCCCGGGACGCCAAGGCGACCAGCGACATCGCGTCAATCGGCGAACAGGATCTGGTCATTCTGGGAGTCAAGTCGCATCAGATCGTCCCAATTGTCGATCAGGTCAGCGGCCTGCTCGGCCCCGACTCCACTTTGCTTACGGTGCAAAACGGCATCCTGTGGTGGTATTTTCAGCGCATGGGCGGGCAGTTTGACAACCGTACCGTGGAATCTGTCGATCCGGGCGGGGTGCTGAAAAACGGCATCAATGCGGACAACATACTCGGAACCATCGCCTATCCCGCTGCGGAAATCGTAGAGCCCGGGGTGATTCGGCATATTGAAGGCATGCGCTTTCCGGTCGGGGAGCTTGACAAGATCGAGACCGGGCGCACACGGCGCATTGCAGACGTTTTGAATCGTGCGGGCTTCAAGTCGGTGATTCTTGAAGACATACGGGCAGAGACCTGGCTCAAGCTGCTCGGCAACCTGACATTCAATCCGATCAGTGCGCTGACCCATGCGACGCTGGTGGACATTTGCCAGCATCAGCCGGCCCGCGATCTTGTCGATGCCATGATGACCGAATGCCGGGAGATTGCAGCCCGGCTCGGCGTCGAGATCCGCCTGTCCAATGAGCGGCGAATCGGCGGAGCCGAGAGGGTGGGCAAGCACAAGACCTCGATGCTGCAGGACATCGAAGTCGGTAAGTCGCTGGAGCTTGAAGGGCTGATTGGCACGGTGGTTGAATTCGGGAAGCTGACCGGTGTGCCGACACCGAACATCGACGCGGTCTACGCGCTGATCCGGCTGCTGGACCATACGGTGCGCAATGAGAACGTGTGCGTGCGCGCATTCCCCAAGACCTAGGATTCGTCCGCCGGTCCGCAAGCTCAGCGGCGTGGCTGGATTTTGCGATTGGCAAAAGGCTGGGGATAAAGCCGCGCAATAGCCGGCCTGATCCTTGGATCAACCCAATTGTTCCGGCGTCAGGCACCGGATTCGGGCATCAGGAGTTTTGGTTTTGAATTGTCGGCAGCCTGTCTTGCCGGTCTCCGCTTCGACACATCGGATGTTTGTTCGAGAAGCGCTGCCACATTTCAGCCAAGCCAACTCCAGATCTTCTGTCAATCGGTTTGGAGGGATTTGATCGAACGGTCTGCGCCGTTCCCGGGTTGATCTTCGCGCGTACGAATTCACCGGAATCGTGTCCGAATTGTGGATGATGCAATACTTGACGCACTGGTTTGGCGCGACTGCAGCCACTATCTTGATGCGAAAGGCAAATCGCCTGCCACGACCACTCAGCCGGCCGCGTGGTATCTTCGGAAAGGGGTTTAGGAAAATTTCAGGATTGCGACTGCTAAACTGACAATTCCCAAAACGGCGAGGATCAGTCTGACATCCATTTTTGCCATTTCTGCAAGCCTTTTTTCTATTTCGGTGTCCCTTTTTGCCATTTGTGCGCCTAAAATGGCAATGTCTGTTTTGTATTCTGCCTGCTTGGTTTCCACGCGTTCCTCCACTACGGAGACCTGCCGTCCCAGATCGTATAGTATTCGTTCATGGTCGTCCCACTTCGTCTCGGCCATTGCTTTGACTATACGCCTTGTCGTGTGCATATCCAGTGAGGGCAAGCGGACACGACTGCGATCCTGTCATCGCAAATACCGCGACCGTCAACCGACCCCCGGAGTGTCGCAAATTCGGTTGCCGTCAAGCCAGTGCATAAAAGTATGTTCAGTCGTCGCTTGAAACGCTTCCCTTCTGTCTTGTCGAACCGCTCGTATTCTGCGCCCATCACTTTAAAATTTTACTTCCATCTGAATTTCATCAAAACCCGCTTCCTGCAGTTATTTTGCTAAATCTATCGTTATCTTCTGAAGATATAAAATATGATAAATATAGGATAATATCAAGATATTCATTTTCTGTGTGCATTTCAATAGGGTTTCGAGAAAAATTGCAATGATGCTTATACTTGTTTGAAATACAATGTTTTCAGCACGAGTATCGTTTGCTTTCGTTTAAAAAAGGTGATACCGACAAGACCGCCTTGTTGACTGACATCGATGCGAGGGGCTCAGATGTCATTGCGCTGAAAGAATTCGCGACCGATCCGGTGGTCATCCGCCAGTATGTCGCTTATTCCGCGTCTGCCCTGCATGGAAGTAGGTACTCGAATAAGAACCGAATGGTAAAGCTGCGGCGAAAGTCAGCAAGTTATACAATTGGATGATTCAGGAACTTTTATAAAATCAACATGTCACAATCTAATTTCGAAAATTCGCAACACCATCGCAATCCGCCATCGGCTGCAGAACCTGTCAAGCCCCGCGACCGCAAGGCTATGATCGTCAAACTGTCGCCCGAGCAGATTAAGGCACTCAAGCAGCTGGCACTCGATCTGGACTCCACGATGCAGGAACTGGTCTCCCAGGAAATTGCAAAATTGCTGAAACGGCATAATCGAGGCTAGAAAAGAAAGCACAATTGCGGATTGCGCCATATGCGCGCCAAATCAGCCGGTCTTTGATTCTTGCTCATCTGGCCGGTGCAGCAAACGCGCGGCATCCGCTGAAAACGAACTTGTGTGCTAGAAGTTCAGATTTTCTACGAATTCTGAATAGCCTTCAAACGCAGAATCCACCATTGCCGGTGTCAATCCGTACTGTGCAAGCCGATATTGATGGCGCACTTGACGCTCACGTTCCTTGGCTTGCTCAACGAGCCATTGATTCAGCGTTTCAAGCGTATTCGATTCCAGCGGCCAGTCGAACGTGTCATAAATTCGAGACACCCTGCCAATCGGGTCCTTGATCAGGTCAGAGAACCTGATATCGATCCATCGGTCTGCAATTTCCGGATGCCGGGTGCGGAAATCAACCATGCGATCCATCATGGTGCTCATGAATTCCAGCTGTTCCAAGCCTAGCTCATCAGGCGCCTGCGACGCATATTTATCGGATCGGATGCGCTCTGCCAGGCTAATCCAGGATCCCATGAACTCAGCCGGCGCGCGGTGGGTCTGTATAAACAGCGCGTCCGGATAGGCTTGCATCAGCGATTCGATTTCCATCATGTGAAACGGCATCTTCAGTAGCCACTGACCTTCGGTCCGGTCTGGCTGTGCCAGCTTCCTATGCATGTGGAAGTGCTGCATCGTTCGATGATGCTGCCGATAGGCGGCGCCGAAATCCGCACCTTTCAGCCACTTGGCATAATCGGGTACGTGATGGTTCACGGTAAATGTCCAGGACATGAATGCCAGTTGGAGCAGATTGATGTCTTCTTCAGGTTCATCCAGGTCGATGTGGTGAATGCCGGCCATTGCTTCGTCCAATCCGCTGATTTGCAGATGCAGCCGGGCTGATTTGCGTCGCGGGTCCTGTGTTGTACCGGCGATCTGCGCGTAATTTCCTTCTGTAATGACCAAATTAATTAATTCATACGTTCGCAAGGTCCAGAATCTGGAGTCGCGCGACAGCAGCCGATGCAAAAACGTCGTCCCTGTACGATTGATCCCGAGGATAAAGACCGGTCGCACAATCGCGTTCCCGCGAATTTCAGGATTCAGGCATCGCTCGCGGGCAAGAGCGATGTTTTCGCTCAGGCTATGGCTCAGGCCCAGCGATGCGATGCTCAGCCCCGGCGATTGCAACTCATCGCAGGTTGAATTGATGGAATCGACTAATTTTTGCAGACCTGGCAGCATCCATCGCGGAACTGCTTCGTCAAAATCGACCTCCATCCGCCGGGCCTTTAATTTTGCCTCGGCGACAAGCCGGTCATAGCTGAGCTGGAATTTCGGTTGCGAGTAGGGCCACCGGCTTTGTGGCCGTGCGATCCATTTCCACGAGAGAATCAGTGTGTACAGCACGTTTTGCCATTCAATAGGGTTCGGGCAATCGGCTGTTATTGCACGGTCTTCAACGTGCACCGCGTCGCTTCTTCCGGTCTCGTTAAACCAGTACGGGGCGACATGGTCGAGCAGCAGCCAGTAGCCGTTCAGCGGAGACTGATTTCCTCTCGCTATGCACGCGCGCTTGAATGACCGGTAGGAGGCGCTTTCAAAGCATATGCCCAGATCCGCGAACGAATAGTCGCTGCGCTCGGACTTCGAGTTGCAGCAGTGGTAGAAGACATGGCGCCGGTTCGGATTCGCGGAAATTGCAATGCAAATTTCCGCGAGCACATCGACCGGCGCATACAAATGCTGAATCGACAGTCTCGGCGGAATCTTTTCGACATCGTTTACCGCGCTCAGCAGCCGTACCGCGATATCGGCAGGCTGCGTAAATCCGCTTGACGCGACCCCGGTGATCGGCAGCCGGAATATGGCCAGCGGCAAGCCGGCACCGCGCGCATAGAGCAACGCTTGCTCGGCAACCAGCTTGCTCCACGGATAGCCTATGAGTTCCAAGGGAAAATGCCGCTTCATCAAATCCACATCCGGCTGGGATTCATCCGCAATGCGACTGTCTGCGAATTCGCGGGCGAAATCGAAAAAATACTCAGGGAATATCCCCATCGTAGATGCGAAGAACACATGCTTGAAGCGTGCCGTCAGGCTCAGTTCGAGAATGTTGCGCAAGCCGAATGTATTGATTCGCCGCAATTTCCGGTATGGCGAAGCGAGCGATAGGTCTGCCGCGAGATGATAGACCGCGTCGATTTGCTGGCACAGGCCGGTGAATTGGTCCTTGTCCAAGCCGAAGTCCTGATCGCAGATATCGCCAGGAACAATGCGAATTCGATTTCGATACTCGTCGCTCCACAAGCCGGCGTCTTCGAGGGCGAATTGCAAACGCGCCTGTCCCTCTTCAACGCCGTCTCCCCTGACCAGGCAATGGACAGTGACGCGATGATTCGTGTTCAGCAGTTCGCTTAGGAAAAAACGTCCGATAAAGCCTGTCGCTCCTGTGAGAAATACTTCCTCAAATTCGCCCGCAGGCGTCGGGGCGCCAAGGGTGCGCTGCTGCAGATGCGCACGAACGAACTGCTGCAGCAATTCGACGTCGCGCCCGCAATCCGCCGGGAGCGTTGCGCTAAGGGAGTTGACGCCGCGATCGCGGATTTGCGCATCCCTCATTGCGATTCAGCTGTCTTGTACGGTGCCGGGAATTGAAACACCGGTCTCAGCAAGCCGGCGGCCATCCGGTTCGGTGAAGATCGGGTGATCGTCCGGTCAATCGCGCGCTGGCGCAAGCCGGCCGGCCTGTGCTGTCGTCAGCCACGACCTTTGAGTCCTTGGAGCCGACTGCTTGACAATGTCGCATCAACCGGACTGCTGCGCACTGAGTTCAGCGTAATCAGGGTCTGCATCCGAGTGCCGGGGCATGCGGCTTTCGTATTCGGACTTCGCCGGTTCGTGCCGGACCTGCAGTCGATGCGCATTTTCCTCAGCCTCGTGCTCCGTGGTTGATTCGGCGGATGCCGAACCGGACTGAGTTTCCTGATTTCCGCTCAAAATAGCCGCCGCGACAGACCTGCACGACGACGTCGTCATCAGGTCGAGTGCGCTGACCTGATAATTGAACTGTGTCTGAATGAAAGCACCCAGTTCGGCAACTGAAATTGATGTCAATCCGAAACTGGACAACGGGTCGTCAACGCTGCCTTCGCTATGGCCGCACAGCTGTGCGACTTGATTCATAATTTGAGCCATTACGCCTTCAAGAGTCTGATGGGTGTCGGCGCTTTTCTGAAAACTGTTCTGGTTGCTGATGCTGCGACCGCTCCTGAGATACTCGTTTGAGCTTAAGGTCCAGGGCGGACGCTCGAATATTGCGGTAAGAACATGAGCGTGACGAAGATGCCCGCGCATCGCGTAATCCAGATTCCGAACCACGAACGAAAGACTCACCGGCGGCATGCCTGTCGATCTGATCATGCGCATGACGTGCAGGTCTCGCGCCACCATGCCGCTTTCCGTGATGCCGGACATATTGCAGGACAGGGCGGCAAGCCCTTGTTGATGGCGATAGGACGCCAATGCGTCCAAAAATGCGCTCGCCGCGCTGTAGTTCGTTTGTGCGAGGTTGCCGTATAGCGACGCGATCGAAGAGAACAGCACAAAGTGATCCAATTCAAGATCCTGCGTCGCCTTGTGCAGATTGAGCGCACCATAGGCTTTCGGAGCGAACACCTTGGCGATAGAATCCGGAGTCATTTCCGAAATCAGCCGGTCATCAAGAATCCCCGCCATGTGGAAAACCCCTTTGAGATTTCGCGACAGCCCGTCAATGCAATTTTGCACATCTTCCATCCTGGATACATCGCCTGGCACAATGTCAATCTCCACGTCCAGCCCGAAGTAGGTCAGGGCGCTGCGGTCCTTGATCCACTCTGCGGTGCGGCGACGGCCGGGATTGTGGTCCATGTAGGTGAAATGCCTGGCCCCGTTGACGACGAAATAGGGCAGCAGCTTCAATCCGAATCCGCCGAATCCGCCAGTCACCAGATAGGTGGCGTCGGGATCAAAATAGGCGCGCCGGTCGGCGACCGGAATCCGGCTGGCGGGGCACTCGGATGCAGGGGCTTTAAGCACCAGCTTGCCCTGATGCTGTCCGGATGCCATAAGCCGCAGCGCCTGGGCAAATTCCTTGAATTCAAATATCGTGGTCGGTACGGGGCTTGCCTTGTTTTCGGAAAGCAGATCCAGGCAGTCTTGCGAAATCCGCCGAGTCAGCACGGGGTCGTCGCACATCAGCCGGTCAATATCGATCGCCGCAAAGCGCAGGTTCTTGCGAAATGCGCTAAGACTCAGAGAATTGTCGGCGTAGATGTCGACCTTGCCGATTTCCAGGTGCCATCCGCCGGGGCAAAGCGCCTGAAGGCATAGTGAGACATGACGCCCGGCAAGGGAATTGAGAACGACGTCGACACCTTCGCCCGAGGTATGCTCCATGAGCTTGTCGTGCCATTCAAAGCTGTGCGAATCGAACGCCGCCTCAACACCCAGCTCAAGAAGCTGGCGACGTTTGCCTTCACTGCCGGCGGTTGCATAGATTTGCGCACCGGCGTGCCTTGCCAGCTGGATCGCAGCCTGTCCGACGCCGCCCATCGCCGAATGAATCAGCACCCGCTGTCCGTGCCTGAGCCGGGCGAGCTCGAACAATGCATAGTATGCGGTGACATACACGGAAAGAACGGAACCGGCCTCGGCCATGCTCAGGCACTCGGGCTTGGCAAATACATGGTGTTCGCTGACGACCGTCCGGTTGGCGATGCAGCCGCCCTGGGTCAATAGAACCTCATCTCCGGCACGGTGGTCGGCGACCCGCTTTCCGGTCCTGAGCACCACGCCGCTGGCCTCCATGCCGACTTCATGGCCCAGCATTGACCGCTCATACGCCTGCGCCGGCAGCATGCCGAGGGTCACCATCACATCGCGAAAGTTGAGCCCGGCATATTTCACTTCGATCTCAACGTCATGGTCCCCCAGCTGCGGCAGATCGCGCGTTTTGAATTGCAAGCCGGTCACCTGGCCCGGATTATCCAGATTCAGGCTGTAGGATGAAGCGCCGGTGTCGCTGATGACGGGATACCGGTCCCGAATGTGGACAAGCCGCGGAGCCCAGAGTCGGCCGCTCCTGATCGCGATTTCCCGCTCGCGAACATCGTTGCGCATCAGCCATGCCAGCGCAGGCAGATCGTCTGAGGATCCGATATCGATCAGGCGAAAATCCAATCCGGCCTGCTCGCCGACTTCCGTTGCCGCAGAGCGAATCATTCCCCAAAGCGCCGCCGCCGCCGGATTTTCAACCTCCATCGCCGCGCCCCGGGTCACGAGATTGATGCGACATCTGCCTTTCGAGCCTTCATCCGCCCGGCGGTCGATCAGTGCCTGGATCAATTCAGTGTAGTCGACGCAAATCCGCTCTCCAACAGGGTCGCGCGAATCGGATTCGACAAAGCAGTCGAACACTATGTCGGCAGATTCGGATTCCGATTGCGGCCGGTCCAGATAGTCGACGGCCTCGCTTGTCGACAAGTACCGATTCGCAATGCAATGTGCTCCGATCTGGCTGCTCCAGCCTGACACAGTGCTGTCGCAACTGCCGATGACCAGGCGGGAGGCTGCCGATGGATCCTGATCGTCGGATTCAATCAGGGTCTGAGACGCCTGCAGCAGCGTAGCGCCGGATTCTTCGCGAATCACCGTCCATCCGGCGTCAGGCGATACAGTCACGCCTTCGTCGTGGATTGCCAATGCAAGTCCTCCGGCAACAGTCAGGCGCCGCAGAAGCGCCCAGTCGGAAATTTTCGATGCATCTTCATCCAGACGAAGCAAAAGCATGTGGACTGATCCGCTGCGCAACAGGCCGGCGCTTCGCTCGAATTGCGCCAAACCATCTTCGCCGTATGCAGCGAACCTGAGTGAAAGACCGTGATGGTGAAATGCGTCGTAACAGGCCTGTGACTGGTCGGCAGTGCTGTTGATCAGCCAGTATTCGATTTGCAACTGCTGTTTGCCAAGCGGCTCAATGCAGCTGCTGAGCAGCGTGTTCTGCGGTTCGCTTTCGCCTGCGAGTTCGAGAATATGAACAGCGCGCGGGTCGCCGGAACTATCAATGGCCAAAGCGCCAATGAGCTGTTCCGGGCTCAGCTGCACTTTGCCGATACGATCGTTCTCGCAATCGATCTGTTCAATAAATTTCGGCTGCCAGGAAATGACGTGCCTGCTATTCGGGGCCTTGACCCAGTTGGGATTGGCCGTGAAGTAGATGTAATCCTGGACATGCAGAAACAGCTCGCCGGTTTCAGCATCGTAGAATCGCATGTTTCCCCCTGACTTTTCCCCGCAGCGAACTGTCAATTGCCCGATTTCATCCAAGGTGCACCAGCCGTCATCGGGCTTGGTGACATGGACCGTGATGCGAGGCGAACTCGGAGGCTTGATGTAGGTGATGTGCTTGGCGCGGCGGGGAATAGAGAAAAGGTCGGTCGCCTGCATCAGGTTGCAAAGGAAAATTTGCAGCGCCCCGTCAACCAGCGGCGGACAAATGACATAGCCTTCCTCTTTCCCGGTATCCCACAGGTATTGATCCATTTCCACATCGAAGAGAAAGTCCTTGGTTGCGGGGTTGGTCTTCAGGTTGAACACGGTTTGGAAATAGGGGCCGTACTGAAACCTGTTGCCAAGCGTCGCTTCAATGCGATCGTAGAAATTTCCTTCGGCCTCATCAAACACAGGGGTGAAGCCTGAGGGATCAACCTCGGACAGGTGGCGCGGGACATCGATTGCACGGTCGCTGTCAAGCAACTCTACGCGTCCTCGGCAATGCAGTTCATTGTCTGCCTCGGGGTGATAGCCGCGCGAGGAAATTGCGAACGTATATTCGCGGTTCGCTTCACCGGCCGGGTAAAGTGCGGTCTGCAGCCGGATGGGCGTATCGGGGATCGGGCATGGCTGGAGAAATTCGATGTCTTCGATGTAGGCGGGCTTGCCTTGAAGCGCCTCGAAAATAAGCTCCATGTAGCCGGCTGCTGGCATGATCGCAGAAGACTGCACCTTGTGGTCGGCAAGGTAGGGAATCGTCTTTTCGCTCAGATTGACTTCGAATCGCAGGTGGTCGCAATACACCCGGTGCCCAACCATAGGTCCATGGGAGAATCCGCCTTCGTAGACGAACATTTCATCGTCCATGGTCGATGCGACCGAAACCTGAAACTCCTTCGGATGCCCCGGAAGCAGATGAATGACAGATTCTGGACGCGGAAACTGCGCTTCAAAGTCCAGTGCGGCGCCGGCGCGGTACAGCGCGCCCAAGGCATCGTTGAATTGAATGCGGTCATCGGCATCCCGCATTAGCGTTGCAATGGAACTAGGTGGGGGGGGGTGGACATCCTCCATGCATTGCGCGATCATCGCCTGCAACGCGCTGTGCGGGGAGATTTCTAGAAAGACATCAACGCCATTTTCGCGCTTGATGCATTCGATTGCGCCTTGAAAGTCAACTGTCCTGCGGATGTTCGACCACCAGTAGTCTGCGTCCAGCCGGTCCGTCTGCTTCCCGGTCACCGAGGAGACAAAGGGCACTTTCA
Source organism: Arenicellales bacterium (assembly GCA_965214615.1). Taxonomy (GTDB): domain Bacteria; phylum Pseudomonadota; class Gammaproteobacteria; order Arenicellales; family JAJDZL01; genus CBDAUN01. Next base: position 54,969 of record OZ243952.1, on the reverse strand, counting down.
CCTGAAACTCCCGATGATTCAGAAACGCCAGGTCCTGGTACAGGGCTTCGCGGATGACATCCATTGCGCTTGAGTGGAACGCGATGTTGCCCGGCAGCAGGCCATGGCGAATATTTCTCTCGCCGAGACGCTCGGTGACAAGTGAAAGAGATGATTCCGGTCCGCACACCACCACGCTTGCCGGAGAGTTCAAGCATGCGATTTCAATGCGCTGAATCCGTTCGGAATTTGCATCGCAGGCCTCCTGAAGTTCCTTTAGGATTTCAAGGATCCCTGATTGATCAATGCCGACTGCGAGCATGCGCCCGGAACCTGCGGTGCGCTGCTGCAACTGTCCCCGATGAAAGATCAGCCGGGTTGCATCCGGCAGCGATAGCGCGCCGCTTGCGTAGGCGGCGGCAACTTCGCCTGAACTGTGGCCGACAACCACGGCCGGATGAACGCCCCAGGTTCGAAACAGATCAAACAGCGCGCACTGAATCATGAAAATTGCCGGCTGCGCCAATTCGGCCTCGTTCAGTTGTTCCTGGCTGGCAGAAAAACATGCTTCGCGCAGCGAATAATTCGCGTGCTCAAGCCAGTGCTCCTCAATGGTGTCCACGGTACGCCGGAACACAGGCTGTGATTCATAAAGCTTGCATCCGCAGCCGGCCCACTGAGTTCCCTGGCCTGCGAAAACCATTGCGATATTTTGTGCGGTCAAGTTCCGGCTGTGCAGATTTTCAAAGTCTTTTTCGGCATCGAATTGCTTCAGTTGTCTGAGCAGATCATCGGTATTGAGCGCCGAAAATGAAGTGCGCACGGCAAAGTGCGTGCGACGCCTTGCAAGGTTTCCGGCAAGCGTGCAGACATCGGTCTGGTGCGATTGAAGAAAATCGGCGAGGTTTGCGACGCTTTTCGCGAGCGCTTCGGAGGTTCGCGCCGAGACTGGCACCATGCATCCTGCGCCTTCCGGAATTGCCGGCACAGGCCACGACTGCGGGTGACTGGGGCGATATTCGCTAACGACGCAGTGTCCGTTGGCGCCTCCGATTCCGAACGAATTGATCCCGACTGTCACCTGATGGTCGGGGAAGGGCTCGCATCCGGTTTGAACAAGCATGGGGCAGCTTGCAAAATCGATTTCCGGATTAGGCTCGAAAAAGTTGTTTGAAATCGGAGCGAAGGTTCGTCGATTCATCATCAGAATGACTTTCAGCAGCGATGCATTGAACGCGGCAGCCTCAAGGTGGCCGATATTGCTTTTGACGCTTGACAGGCGCAGCGGCACGGCTCGTTCGGGGCTGGAGAATGCTTCGCAGATCGCGTTGCCTTCAATCCGGTCGCCGACTACCGTGCCGGTCGCATGCGCCTCGATGTAGTCAAACTCCAGAGGGTCGCGATTCGCCAGCGCAAGAGCCGATGAAATCAGGCTGATTTGCGAGTGGCGCGTAGGCGCCGTGATATAGCGGCCTTGCGTGAGTCCTTCGGATTGATCTGCCGCACCGGCCGCGTTGACGGCGGCCGATTCAATCACGGCGAAGATGTGGTCGCCGTCATTTTCGGCATCCGCAAGCGGCTTGAGGGCAAATGCGATGCAGCCTTCCGAACGCATGTATCCGTTTGCATTCGCATCGAATGAATTGCACTTGCCGTCGGGGCTCACGACACCGAGATTTGTAAACCCCGAGCTTTGCCGGGCGGAACCCAGATAATTAACCGAGCCGACGATTGCGCGATCGCAATGTCCCCATGCCAGCGCATTGAATGCGGTGTACATTGCACTCAGTCCGGCCGAACAGGCGGTGCAGTATGTCATCGACGATCCCATCAGGTTGAAGTGATAGGAAACCTGATTCGCCAGCATTGCCAGGCTGGAGTTGATCACGGAGAATTCGTTGGGCCCGTGAATCGGCCTCCAATTTGCGATCGCAGGCGTCTGCGAGCCGATGAACACCCCCGTTGCGCTATTTCTCAACTTGCCGATATCCCAGCCGGCATGCTCGATTACTTCCCATGCGCAGCTCAGCAGCATTCTGACCTGCGGATTCATGTTGCTAAGCTCGAACTGCGAGATGCCGAACAGGCTGCGATCGAATTCCAACTCGCGGTCATCGCAGATGAGTCCCTCATAGGGACTGGCGAATCGGCCTATGCCGGGCGATTTGCCTACGGGGCGGTAGCCGCGGCCGTATCGATTGGCAATCGGAACCCGGATAGATTCGCGCTGCGCGATCAACTGCCAGAAATCATCATCCGTTCGCAAACTTCCGGGGAGGCGGTGGCTGTACCCGGTAATGGCAACGGGCCTTGCAGGCGATTTGCTGATCCCTTCGTTCTTCTGAGAATCCATTTTCACGAATCTCCCTTTCTATTCCGGCATGTTCAAATTGTAGAACGAAAAGCCGTGCTGTTGAAACATTTTCTGACTGAAACGGCATCCCGGCCGTAATCGGACAAAATCGAGATCAGTCCGGAAAGCCGAAGGGGGAGGCTGATCGTCGAACAGCATCTGCAATTATTTGCAAACCGGTGTCTTGCGAACATTCGCGGTTCGTGTGGCTGGCAGGCCGATTCGGACCGGCCGGCAAAGCCTGCGGAAGCTGATGGTCCGCAAAACCGCTGATCTGGGCGCAAGGCGGCACATTGTGACTCTTTGCCAAAGACGATTGAGTCCGACGCATTCGGTTCATCTGCCGGCGCATCGCTCCTGAAGTTGAATTCAAGGGCTGGCGGATGACCATGACCTTCGGGCGCGCTGCCGGCTATGCGCAAACGCAGCCCGGTCGGCGCTTCACTCGGTACGTCCTTCAACCAGCATCACCAGCGTAGGCAGGATGAACAGCGTGAACAGACTTGCAAAGATCAGCCCTCCTAGCATGCTGACGACAAACGGCACCATGTGAAGGAGTTCTTCACTGCGTTCATACAGCAACGGCGCCAGGCCCAGAATAGTCGTCAGACTGGTGAGAAATACCGCTCGAAACCTGTGTCTCATCGCCGCCGACGCAGCAGCAATGGCGGGCAGGCCGGAATCCGCTCGGCGCAGGGTGTTGTACCGGTCAAGCAGCACGAGCGCATCATTGACTACAACCCCCGATACCCCTATGACTCCGAAGATCGACATTGCAGTGAAATCCCAGCCGAGAATCCAGTGACTTGCGATTGCACCGGCAAGAGCGACCGGAATGCCGAAAACAACAATCAGCGGTTTCCAGTAGCTGCGAAGGAATGCCGCGACAAGGGCGTACATCGCCAGCAGCACCAACGGTACCAGGATGCTCAGCAATTTGAGCATTTTGATTTCATTTCGCGCACCGCCATCCACTTCGACTTTCATGCCGGGATACTGTTCAAGCAATTTCGGTATGTGATTCTCGGCAATGAGCCTGCGCATCCTGATCGGCGTAGTTGTCGCCTCGTCTGCGTAGCCGTTTATAAAGGCGACCTGCTCTCCGTTAATTCTCGATAGGGAGGCGAGTTCACGCGATTCGGTGATTTCGGCGACAAAGGACAATGGAATTTCAAAACCGCCCGGCACCCGAATCCGTTCGTTGTCGAGCGCATTCGGAATCGCTCTTGCGTCACGCGGATAGCGCAACACAACCCGAATCTCGTCGCGCCCGCGCTGTACGCGCTGAACTTCGACTCCATGGAAATTGGCCCGAAGCTGCTCTCCTACGGCCGCGGTGTTCAGTCCCGCCATTCTGCCTTGCGAAGTCAGTGCGATTTCATAGTGAACCTTTCCGAGCGACATATTGTCGGACAATCCGTATATGCTTGATTCGGCATCAAGCATCGCTCTAAAATCTTCAGCTGCGGCTTGCAGGACATCTCGGTCGCTATGCCTAAGCGCGTAGGAAATGGTTGGCTGCGGCTGAAATCTGGAAGACTGAAACTCGAGTTGTTCAAATGCGGATGTGTCGCCGATGTTCTCTCGCCAGGCATGTTCGAATTCCGGGACGCCAGCCTTGCGAACACCGCGGTCGTTAAGGTGGACTCGCACCGCGGCAATATGATTGCTGTTGTGCCTTTCCAGGCCTTGTGTCGCTCGAAGCGACATGATCGGCGCGCCGGCAATTATGCCGATCGACTTGATTGAATCGCCTTCAAGCTGCATGTCTGCCTGCATCGCTGCATGGGAAATTCTTTCGGCGGCGGCCAAGGTGGTTTCAAAGGGAGTGCCGACCGGAAAATATATTTCGGCTTGAATATTGTCAGAGACGGTTCGGGACTGATCGAGAATGATGATTCGCACCGCACCGCTTTGAATCAGCGCAATCGATGCCGCGATGATCGCGATTGCGATCACCGGAGTCAGGACATAGTGCTGCACGGACCACGACACAATGGGGACGAGCACTTGATCGCGCAGCCCGTTGAGCCATTTGTTGACGCTGGATTGAACATTCCGGAGGAGCGAAAGACTCCAAGGCCTGTCATGGGCCAAGTGAGCCGGTACGATCAGAAAAGCTTCCATTACAGAGATAAGCAGAACAATGAATGCGACATAGGGGATGACATTCAGAATCTGGAACCGCTCTTCAGTGACAAATAGAAACGGAATGAATGCAATTGCCGTGGTAAGCAGCCCGATTGAAATTGGCCCGAATACTGCCTTGGCCCCCGATATGGCGGCTTCCAGGGCACCTTTGCCCTGCTCGCGCTCGGATGCGATGTTTTCTCCGACAACGACCGCGTCGTCGACAACGATGCCGATCAGGAGGAAGAATGCAAACACAGTGCCCATATTCAAGGACAGGTCCAATGGTCCGAAAAGCATCAGCGAACCGATAAACGACAGCGGGATTCCGGCGGTGATCCATGTGGCCACCCTAAGGTCGAATACTGCGACAAGGCACAAGAACACCAGGATCAGCCCGATCAGTCCGTTGGACACGATTTCGCGAAGTCGCTGCACGGCCCGGCTTGCGCGGTCATTCCAGACGCTGACCGCGATGTGCTGCGGAAAGGACTTGTTTTCCAGCCAGGCAAAGACTGTATCTGCGATGTGTGCGATCGATTGACTTTCGTCGCTGTCGACTCTTACGAAAACCGCCGGTACTCCGTCCAATTCGGAAAAAATCTCGTAGTCGGCAAAACCGTCTCTCACCGTAGCGACATCGCCCAGGGTGATATCTGCACCGTCGAGTCGCGAAAATAGCGCAATGTTTTCGAAATCTGCGCCGGTCTTGCGCTTGTCGATTGAGTGCAGGACAACCTGTCCCTCGTTCGCCTCCAATTCTCCGTAGGAAAGGTTCAAGGAATTTCGATTGATCTTGCGCGCAATCTCTGCGAACGACAGATCGTTCCTGCGCAACTGCTCTTCGTTAAGCTCGATGGCAATTTCGCGGTCCCGCACGCCGTGCAGGGAAACATGAGAGATTGAAGACAATTCCAAAAGTTCGGTCTGGATTTGCTCTGCCACCAGCCGAAGTTCATTCTCAGTGGCCGACGGCGACGTAATTGCGAGCGTCAAGACTTCGAGTTTGATCTTTGCAATCTCTACGACGGGCTGCAAGGCGCTGACAGGGGGAAAGTTCTCGATGCCGTCAATGGCACTTTTTACATCGTTCAGAACAGAGTCGGGGTTGGCAAATGTCTTTAACTCGATCTTGAACTGCGCGACGCCTTGCTTCGCGCTGGAAATGACTCGGTCGACACCCCCGAGCCCGATGATGCTCTCTTCGATTCGCCTATTGATGTCCTCTTCGACTTCTTCCGGCGTAGAGCCCGGAGATTCCACTGTCACCTTGATGGTGCGCAAATCGATTCTTGGAAACAGCTGAATCGATAACTGGGAGGATGTGGCTACGCCCCCGACAATCACGAAAACCATGAGCAGCATTGCCGCCACCCGATTTTCGGCGAAATAGCCTATGATTCCCTTATTCACGCCGGAGTCTTTGATGTGCTGATGTGGACGAATAGAGCGTTGCAACGCTGTGAATTCGGCACGGTTCGAAAGCGCGGTCGCTCCGGTTCAGACGCATAGCGTGCACGTAGAGTCGGAATCTGCATTAATTCGAACTGACCGGCAGTGCCTTGACGGCAGACCCTGCGGACAATCCGAAGAAATTGCCGACTACAACCCCGCTTCCCGTATCGAACGGCTCTACAATCCAATGGTCGCTCGTCAGTGCGAGCGTGTTCGGCGACCGAACTGCCAGCACGTCATTTTCAACGACCAGGGCGTTCGATTGGGACTGCCTTGCAGCCAGCGGCAGGACAAAGGCGTTTTCATAGGTTTGCCCCTGCATCTCGATTTCGGCGAACATGCCGGGCAAGGGCAGCGATTCGGTTGGAGTGTCTTCGGCAAACTTGAAGAACAGTTGGAGCATCCGGGTTTCCGGCGATACGGCATTTGATACCCGTTCCAATGCGGCTGCAAAGGTATCGCCTGCAATACGAATCTGAGCCGGCCGGCCGATCAGCGGTTCCAAATCCGCAATCCGGTACGGCTCGACGGGACCGGAAACCTGCAATGCCTCGGTTCGGTAGCCTGCGCCGAGATTTGCAGCGTCAGGCCCCACGTATTCGAATGGCCCGGCGAGCTCTCCTACTGCAATGTCGGATCGGGTCACATGGAGCTCATATGGAAACGAAATTTCGGTTTGCCCGAGTTTCAGCCTGGCCTGTTCGAGCCGTGCTTGCAGAAGTTCGGTGCGCGCCTGCATTCTTGTCGCTTTGTGTTCGTCGCCTGCCTCGGCAGCCTTTGATCGATGCAGCCGCAGTTGCGCTTGAATTTCCTCGATGCGCGACAGGTATTCAGCCGGGTCGATTTTGACCAGCAGTTCATTTGCGTCTATGGTTTCGCCGCTTCTGAACTTTTCCGATACCCAGATCGCCCGACCCCGGGCTTCGGACATCACGGTAATTCTTTCTTCGAGGGTGACGTTGCCGGTAAATCTGACCGGAAGCGTGAAATCCTCCTGTCGAGGGGCTGTGAGAACAGAAACCGCGGCCGGCGGCGGATTTTCAATTCCTGCGCCAGCGGATGCATCGCGTTCGATTCGGTCAGGAGCCCTTGCCAATACGATTGCAACGATAACGATCGCAGCAATGCCGGCCAGCTGAAGGATTCCGGGAATCCTGCTCCGGTTGCTTTGTTTTGAGGAATCAGATGTTTGCGCCATGTATGAACACACCGGAAAAAATTAAGGTTGGTGCGGTAGGAAAGCTGCACTTCACGCAGAGCCATTGTAAAACTTCAGCGCGGCGAATGGCCGTGAGACAACTGGCCGAAGGATTATGACTGTTAGCCGCGTTGTTCGCAGACCGACCAGTCAATGGCATACTGACTCTCATATTCGGGCGTTGCAAGTCACATCGCATCAATTGGCTGACAGCGGTACATTTTGAGTAGCTCCGGTTCGGGAAGCAAGCGCTCGAGTCATCGACCGGATGTGCGACTGGTCCGGCGATTGTTCATTCTTGAGACAATCGATGAAAATCTGACGGTGCATCCGGCCTGCTCATTGCCTTAACCGCATTATAGACACGTCTGCTGTTCCAAGGCAAGGGCGGAAGAATTACGAAACATGTTCCTGCGTGGCCAGGCGCGCAGGAAATTGCCCTGACGCCCCCGGCACGGAACGTCTGCACGCGCACTGGATAGATGTCAGGAATTTAAAGGCATCCGCAGGCGGCGTGTCCAATGCCGGCGGTTCAGCGGGAAACGTCAACAATTCAGGCACGAGGCAGGCCAAACCCCAATTTGCGCACAGCCTTGCGGAATTGAGGTTCCTTGCGCGAAGGAACGACCAGATGGGTGTTGCCGGCGCGCAGGCAAAGTTTTGAAACTCGAGCGTCCGAAGCCAGCGTGTCGGCGACTTTCTCGTCGGCGCATTCGATGAGAATCGCAGCGCCTTTTTCCGTGAGCGCATGCGCTGCGCTTTCTACGCCGCGCAGGAATCCCTCCACGGTTTCGGGGAAAGGCTGGCTGTCGCGTGCGCTCAGAAACTCGCGCAGGCTGTCAATCGAATGGCCGCTTTCAAGCTTGTCAAGAACCTTTCCGCGGTCAAGTCGCCAGATGCCTTCGGATTCGACCTGGGCATACATTTCGAGCGTCAATTTCTCATCCGCCGCCAGCGGCGTGTCCGCACGCACCTGCAAGTCCGGAAAGATGCTGATCGAGCTTTGCACAGAAAGCGCCGTCGGCTCATATTTGTCGGCCATGCCCAGACAGTAGGCGCCAAGGCCGGTCAGGCGTATGTAGTGCAGCCCGTCATAGCGGCTGAGGAACGGAAGTTCGGATGCCCCCCACAAATGGCCGAAGTCTTTTCGGCCCTTGTCAGGATCGCAATAGGCGACATCGATCATGCCGAGCGAGGCGGCGTATTCGAACAGCACGCACCGCATGTAGCGTTCCTGGAGTATGTTCCAGCCGTGGCAGTCCGAGTATCCCAGGCTTCCATAGTGCGTCTCTTCGATATACAGGGTCCACGGGTCGTCCGTGACTTCAAATTCGAGCCCCTCGGCGCGCATGAATCTTGAGAATTTGTCGAAGTCCACCCATTGGCCCACTGGACAGCCGGTCAATCCGTTTTCGATTTCTATCCGCCGGTCCTCCGCATCGGTCATCGCGCGCTTTCCCTTGCCGCGATGCTGTCCCTTGATGCAATCAACACGACTGAATTCATCGAGAATGGGAGATTCGAGCCAGCGATCCCACAGGTGCTTCAGAGTCTCGGCCGCAGGCTTGCCGAGTGCCGCGCGTCCGGCTCTTGTCAATCCGAGCTTGGAACCCGTCGCCTTGGCCAGGCCGCCAGCCTGCATCAGATGCGGCCAGGCGAATGCCCGGATCGGTCCGATGGTCTGGCCCCAACTATTTGTTTCGCCACCCGGGTCAAAGAAATCTCCTCCGTGAAGCTCCTTGGCGATGTGCGTCATCGCTGCCTTCGACGGGCGGTGCGTTTTCGCGCCTACCGAAATTCGGCCAAGATCAATCAGGCGCATTACGGCGAAAAGATCGTGCGCCGCGGCTTGCTCCATGTCGCGAACGATAAGTTTCGGCTGTCCGCTTTGCTGCGGCAGTTCATCGTGCGAGGCAACCGTAGGGGGTTTCGGCTTCGGGACAAAGGTGCGCAATGATTCGGCGATGTCTTCGGGAATCACCAGCGATCCGGTTTCGTCGCGTTGTGTGAAATACAGAAAGAACCTGATCGGAAGCGGCGCCTTGCCGCTGGAACCGTAGCCGAAGGTGAGCCTCGCGGGCAAGCAGCCGTATCTCGCCTCGAATTGTCTCGGATTGAATCGATTGTTCGAACTGTGCAGAACCTCTTGCACCGCAAGACGCCCAATTCTATCGAGATTGTCCCAAATACGGCGCAGCCTTTCGGTTGTCAGGTGCTGTTTGATGCATTCTGCCATGTCGGCTTTTCGCGTGGGGCGAGGGCCGGGAGGCGACAGATAGGCGACCATCTTCTTTAGATATTCGGCACTCATCAGGTTCAGCGCATCGCTAAGCCTCTCTTTGGGATCTTCAAGGGTGTAGTTGTAGTGACGTGTCATTTGGTGCTATTCCCATTTTGAAAATCGTGAATAGCTTTCGCACAGTCCATGGAAGTCCCCGCGCCCGGGGTGTTGCGTTGCGCGGCTTCAATTGTGCCGCTTCCGGTCAATCGCTGGGAAGAATATCATTTTTGACAAATGCCTTAAATCTGGCCTTCGCAATCCAGGTGCGACGCCGCGAAAGCGACCGCTGCTTCGGTGTGCTCGATATCCCGTTCGGTCAGAGCCAGCGACGGATAGAGCTTGGCCGGCGCCTTGAGGACGCCTTTTTGCATCAAAAGTGCATTGAAGCGAGCACGCCTTGCTGCGTCTTCGCGGGATATGTCGCGGTAGTCAGCGATTGCTTCATCGGCAAATACGATATCGAACAGCGTCTCATGCCCGCTGACCCTGTATGCAATGCCCGCCCGGTCCAGGTGTTCGGAAAAGATGTCCTTCAGCCTGTTTCCGGTAGAATGCAGCTTTTCATAGGTTCCTTCGCGCCTCAGGATTTCCATCGTCTTCAACCCGGCGGCGCAGGCGACAGGATTGCCGCTCAAAGTTCCCACTTGCATCAGAAAGTCCTTTGATGCGACTTTCTTGCTGTCGAAATGGACCATGATTTCAGCCGCCCCGGCAACTGCGGCCAGCGCGAATCCGCCGCCGATCACCTTTCCAAGCGTGCACACATCAGGCACCACGCCGTACAGCTGCTGCGCGCCGCCGTAGGCGAATCGGAATCCGGTCACGACTTCGTCGAAAATAAGAACGATTCCATGACGGTCGCACAGATCGCGAAGCGATTGCAGGAACCCGGGTGCGGGCAGAATGATTCGCTGCATCGGCTCGACAATAATTGCGGCAATTTCGCCGTCGCGGCTTTCGACAAGCCCGCGGACAAACTCGGCATCGTTGAACGGAGCGATCAGCACGCTTTTGCGAACCGCTTCGGGAATCCCGGCCGAATCCGGAATCGCTGCCGGAAAGTCTGCGAGCTCCCTTGGCGCCAGACTCATCTGCGCTTCGGCCGACATGCCGTGATAGCCGCCTTCGAATTTGATGATCGTCTCGCGCCCGGTATGCGCGCGCGCCAGGCGCATCGCATACATGTCGGCTTCGCCGCCGGTGCTGACGTAGCGAACCTGCTCGGCGCAGGCGACTGCCGAACAAATTTCCTCGGCCAGTTCTATGCCCAGGGCGTTGTTTGCAAAAAAAGTCATGCCCTTGGGCATTTGCCTTGCGATGGCTTCAAGAACTTCAGGGTGCCCGTGGCCGAGAATCATCGGCCCGGATCCGATCAGATAGTCGACGTATTCTTTGCCGTCCTCGTCGCGCACGCGCGCGCCCTTTCCTTCGCGGACGATGATTCCAGGGTCGAAGTTGCCGAAGCCGCCGCCCGGCAGGACGGCATTGGCGCGTTCGATCATTGTGCTCTGGCTCATGGCTGATTCCTCAATCAAAAATGAAGTCCGCCGGGCCGAGAATGTCCAGATCCGGCTCGATTCCGAGTCCTGCGCCTTGCGGAGGGCGGATCCGGCCCCGTTCTCGAACCGGCGTACCGCTAGCGATCTGCGGCGTGACATAGTGGGCCAGGTCGCATACCGTCATCAGGACCGACGGGCTGGTCGCGGCGCCGATATGCGCGCTGGCCGCCGTGGCGATGTCGGCGCCCCAGGTATCTTCCATGCACATCATGACGCCGAAATGGGTGCAAAGGTCGCGCGCTATTCGCGCCTGCGACAGTCCGCCGAATTTGGAAAGCTTGATTGCGACAGCGTCCATGCAGCCGCGCGCATGCGCATCAAGCAGCGAATCGATGTCATGGGCGCTTTCATCCAGCTTCATCGGCAGGCCGGTTGCCGACTTGACCGCAGCGCAGCCGTCGATCGTGGTGCACGGTTGTTCGAGCATGACATCCAGATGGGAGACGGCGCGTCCGACCCGGGTGGCATCCAGCCGGGATGCGCCGCAGTTCCAGTCGCCGTAGACAAGCGGCCCGGTGCCAACCGCCGCACGCACCTCAATCAGCCGCTGCGCATCCTTTTGCCAATCCGCGTCGGCGCCCAGCTTCACTTGAAAAAGACGCATTCCCTGATCGAATGCATCCTTGGCCATGCGCGCCATCTCCTCAGGCTCCACGCAGGTGATCGAGTGGTAAAGCGGCATCGTGTCGCACTGGCGGCCGCCGAGCATGGCATAAAGCGGCATCCCGGCCGCCTTGCCGGTCAGGTCCCAAAGAGCGATATCGATTGCCGACTTTGCATAGGGATGCCCGATCAGATGCGCGTTCAGCCTTTGCATCAGCGCTTCTACGCCAAACGGGTCCGAGCCGAGCAGAACCGGCGCCATCTCTTCGATCGCCGGCGCGATGCCGCGGGCGTAGGCCGGCAGATAATGCGGTATCGGGCACGTCTCGCCCCAGCCCGAAAGGCCATTGCCGGTGTTTAATCTGACAATCACCGATTCGACCGTAACGCAGCTTTTACCTGCGGCCATGTAGTAGTCCTGCTTGCTTGTCAACGGCAGGTGCCAGATGCTGACTTGATTGATTTTCATGATTTATGATTCCACACCGCAATTGGATCGCCCAGAAGGCCGGTATCCGGCCTGACGCCCAGGCCGGGCTGACTCGGTGCTGCGGCGAAGCCGCGCTTGTTGCGTGCGCCCTGTCCCTGGACCGGGTCGACCGCGAGATGGTAGTGGCACAGCCAGCTTGCGAGCCGATTGCGCTTCGGGGTGGATGCGGCAAGATGAATCGCCGCCGTATCGGCGAGCGCCGTGCCGCCCACATCCTCGATATGCATCTGCCATCCGACCGCAAGCCCGAAATCCCGGATCTGCCGCGCCCTGGTCAGCCCGCCGACCCGGTTCGGCTTGATTTTGATGCCTTCGCAGGCTTTCAGCCGCCAGGCGTCGAGGTGGTCCTGGAAGGTATGCAGGCATTCATCCAGAACAATGGGCTGCGGTACCCGGGCGGCGATCCGGGCGCATTGGTCGATGGTTTCGGCGGGCTGCTCGATGCGCCCGCGTGCGGCGACGCTGTTCAGCACCTGGATCGCGATCGCAGGCGTCCAGGCGCGATTGACGTCGAATGTGACGTTCTCATCTGCCGCCAGCGCCGCGCCGATGGCTTCGATGCGCTCAAGATCTGCTGCAACGCAGTCGCCGCCGATCTTGGCCGAATGCCATCGGTAGCCGTTGTCGCTGGCTTTTCGCATTGCTGCAACCATCTGTTCCGGAGTGCCGGTGGAAATCGATGAATTGACCGCTACGGCTTCGGCATCGCCGCCGCCGAGCATCTGCCAAAGCGGCAGATTGGAATATTGTCCCAGAATATCCCAGCATGCGATGTCCAGGGGAGACTTGGCGTAGTGGTGTCCCGGCAGGGCAAGGTCCATGATGCGATTGATGTGATCGAGCGAGCGCGGGTCGCTTCCTATTAGCGCAGGCGCAAGTATTTCCAGCGCGGCCCGAACTCCGGGTCCGTGCGCCGGGAGATAGGTATGGCCCCAGGGACAGCCTTCGCCCCAGCCGCCAAGGCCGTCGTCGGTGTCGATGCGCACCAGGGTCGAGTCGAGCCTTTCGAATTTCAGCCGCCCGCCGGACAGCCAGTACGGCTCGTTCAAGGGCAGGTCGAGGTGCCATGCGGCAATGCGCGAAATCTTCATGGGCTGTGCCCGTATGCGGCGACCGGGTCGCCGAGACTGTCGAAATCGGGACTGACACCGAGTCCCGGCGCATCCGGCGCAAACAGCCTGCCGCCTCGGGCAGCGGGGCCGGGATGCCCGGTCGAGCGGGTATTGTAGTTGTGAAGGTCGGTGGTGCCTGCAAGCATGGTGCTCGGCGTTGAGGCCGCAAAGTGGGCGACTGCGGCGGTAGCGATTTCGCCGCCCCAGGTATCTTCGGCAACCACCGGAAAACGCTGATCGACGAGATAGTCGCGTATGCGCCGCGCTTTCGACAGGCCGCCGAGATTGGAGATCTTCAGGCACACCGCTTCCGCTGCGCGGTCCTGAACGATTCGATGCGCCATGCCCATTGAAGTCACAACTTCGTCGAGCTTCATCGGCAGGTCGATGCGCCGGCGCACCTGGAGGCATTCGTCGTAGGTTCTGCACGGCTGCTCGAAAATGTAGTCCAGATCGCGCGTCGCGCGCGCCACGCGAAGGGCGTCGTCTACGCGCCAGCCGCGGTTGGCGTCGGCATAGGCTTTTTCGCCGGCTTCCAGCAGGGGCACGGTGTCGGTAATCCGGTCGATGTCGGACCGCCAGTCGGCACCGACCTTGATCTGAAACTGCCTGTACCCGAGTTCACGGTACGAGTGCAGCTGCGCGACAGTCCTGTCGGGCGAGTCCTGCGGAATGACCCGGTACATCGGCGCCCCGTCTGTCAGCTTGCCTCCCATCAGCATCCAAAGCGGCTGGCCGGTCGCCTTGCCGAGAATGTCCCAGCATGCCGCATCGAACGGGGCTTTGGCATAGCCGTGTCCGCAGACTGCATGATCCATGATCTGCTCGATGCGCGCGACCTGTCTCGGATCCTCGCCGAGCAGTCGCGGCGCAATCAGCCTGGCGGCCGCCTCGACGCCGTGGGAGTGCGCCTCCATGTAGTTTTCTCCGCACGGCGTGAATTCGCCGCAGCCGCTCAGTCCGGCGTCGGTGCTGATCGTCACGACCGAAGCATAGGCGGTGGAGATGGCGTTTCCGGCTCCCCATGCGTAATCGCCTGCGACATAGGGCAGATGCGTGCGGTAGACCTTGATCGCGGTGATTTTCAATTCAGTCTTCCATCGTGACTGCAATGTTGCCGGTGTGGCGCTTTTGCGCAAATGCCTTTTGCGCCTCGTGCAGCTGCTCCAGGGCGAATGTCCTGGCGAGCAGGGGCTTGATTCGGCCTTGCTCGATCAGACTGACGACGTTGCTGAAGGTTTGCGGGCCGAAGGTGGTGGCTCCGTGCAGCGCCAGATCATTGAGATAGATCGTGCGAAGATCAGCGCCGACGATGGGGCCGGCGATTGCGCCTGATACGACATAGCGTCCTCCTCGCTGCAGCGATTCGATCAATGTCGGCCAGTAGTCTCCGCCGACGACATCGGCGATTGCGGTCACGCTGTCTCGTCCGATCGCTTCGCGCAGCGCACCGGTCAGATCTGCGGGGCTTCGCCCGATGACCGCATCTGCGCCGGCCGCAAGCACCTTGTCATGCTTGGCCTCGCTCGCCATTGCGACTGTGACGGCGCCGCGGCAGCGCGCCAGCTGGATCAGCGCCGAGCCCACGCCGCCGGAGGCACCGGTGATCAGCAGGGTATCGGATTCGCCCACATTGATTCGCTCAAGCATGTTTTCGGCCGTGCCGTACGCTGTGGCAAACGTAGCGAGTTCGGGGTTGCGCATGTCGCTGTCTACAGGGTGGACATGTCGCTGATCGATGCACGTATAGTCAGCGAAGCCGCCGTCGGATTCCGAGCCGAAGTATCCGTACTGGTACAGGTCGTTCGGATTGTCCCAGTCTCTGAGCCACGGATCGATGAGGACCCGCCGGCCGATCAGGCTGCGGTCTGCACCTTCGCCTGCCGCCACCACCTCGCCGGAGACATCGGCGCCTTGTATGCGGGGAAATTCAATGGCGCCGCCGCCCCAGGTGGCATCGCCGTCAGCCGCGTCCCGGTATCCGGCGCTGCTGGTTGCGGTGACGACGGTTTTCGAATACCACGCGGTGCGGGTATTGATGTCGGTGTTGTTCAAGCCGCAGGCATGCACCTTGATCAGCACTTCGCCGCGTCCGGGCGATGGCGTCGGCCAGTTCGGGTGAAAGACGAGCTTGTCGAGTCCGCCGTGTCCTTCAAGGACAAAGGCGCGCATCGATTCAGGGGGTGCATTCATCAGGTATTGCTCCTTGGTCGAAGGTTTTCAGGGTCGTAGGCAGGCCGGTCGAGCACTTCGGCATCGCGAGACCGGCCCGCGATGACGACTTGCAGGGCGGTGCCCCGGGACGCCGCTTCTGGGGTGATATAGGCAAAAGCAAGTATCTTGCCCACGGAATGTCCGTATGCGACAGACGTCGCAGAGCCGACGACTCTGCCGTCGAGCAGCACGGCCTCGCCGCCGTGTCCGTCGAAAACCCCGTCGGGCTCGATCGCAAGATACGCGCAGCGCCACGGAAGCTCGCTATCGGCGCTGGCTTGAGTTGCGCGCCTGCCGATAAAGTCGCCTTTGTCCATCCTTGCAAAACGCATGACGTCTGCTTCCGGCAGTGTCACCTCGTTGGTCAGTTCGCTGGCGCCCTTGAACATTTTTTCCATCCGCATTGCGTTCATCGCGAAGGCCCCGTAGTCGGCGATGCCGTAGCGCCCGCCAGTTTCGCGCAGCGCGTCGTAGACTTTCGCAATATCCGCTGCGGGGCCATGAATCTCCCATCCGAGCTCCCCGGCATACGACATTCGCATCGCCCGCACCGCGGCGCCGGCGACACGGATATCCTGGCTCGTAAGCCACGCGAATCCGGCATTGTCCAGGTCGGCGTCCGCGTGCGGCGCGAGCACATTGCGCGATTGCGGTCCCTGCAAGGCAAGTGCCGACCAGCGGTCGGTGAGGTTGATGATTTCCACCGATTCGCGGTTTCGATGCTGCGCCAGATGGTCGGCGAGGCGCTGGTGATAGAACACCGCGCAGGTGATATAGAACCGTTCGGGCGACACGTTGACGATGGTCGCCTCCACCTCGACCCGTCCGCGTCGATTGAGCAGGTGGGCGAGTATGATTCCGCCTTGGCGCCGCGGCAGGCGGTTGGGTATGAGGCGGTCAAGGTATTTTTCGGCATCGGGTCCTGCGACCTCGAACTTGGCGAACGCGGAAATGTCCATGATGCCCGCGCGCTGGCGTACGGCGTCGACTTCGAATCCTACCGCGCGGTGTACTTCGTTGCGCCTGAACGAGTAGTGGTCGCGCTGGGCCATGCCGTTTCTAGCGAACCAGCGCGGGCGTTCGTGGCCGAACACTTCCTCGAATACCGCGCCGCGGCTCTTGAGACGCTGATACAGCGGCATCTCCCGGACCGGCCGTGCGGCGAGACGGTTGAAATGAGGATAGGGAATTTCGTGGCGCAGGCAGTAGTCTTCCTTTGCCTTGATGATTTGCCAGTCCTTGTCGGCATAGGAGCCGAAGCGTCTCGGATCGAATTCGCGCATCGAAATGTCAGCGGCTCCGTGTACCATCCATCGCGCCAGCTCGCGTGTCAGCCCCGGTCCCCAGCCGATGCCGATTTGCGTTCCGCAGCAGCACCAGTAGTTCCTGGCACCGGGTGCCGGTCCGATCAGCGGATTGCCGTCCGGCGGATGCGAGATGGCGCCGTGCACACCCCGTCGGATGCCAAGATCTGCCAGAACCGGCATTCGCTCCATGGCATTGCCAAGCCACGGCATGATGCGGTCGTAGGCGATATCAAACAGCTCGTTTTCGGCATCCCAGGGACATTCATCCTCCCATACGGTGTTCGGGAACTGCTTTTCGTAGATTCCGATCAAGGCTGATTTTTGTTCCATGCGGATGTAGCCCGAAACCTGCCTGTCGTCGCGCACCACGGGCAGGTCGCGTTCGATATGCGCAAACTCAGGTACCGCTTCAGTGACCAGATAGTGATGCGTCATTGATGTTGTCGGCAGCTGCAGGGCGTTCCATTCGCCGATCTGCCTTGCGTAGGTTCCGGCGGCATTGACCACATGCTCGCAGACGATATCGCCCAGTTCCGTCGACAGCTTCCATTCGCCGGCACGTGTCGCGGCAATGTCCGTCACGCGGCAGCGCCGAACAATGCGCACGCCGAGCGCACGGGCGCCTGCGGCCAGCGCATGGGTGACGCCGGAGGGGTCGACATGGCCGTCGTCCGGCGTATGCAGCGCACCCTGGATCCCGTCAAGATTATAGAAAGGGTGCAGTTCGGCGATCCGCGAAGGCGAGATCAGTTCCATGCGAAATCCCAAAGCGCGCCCGACGCTGATCGTGTGTCGCAGCCAGTCCATCTCGTCGTCGGCGTAGGCCACGCGAAGCGAGCCGCACCCGTTCCAGGTGACCGACTGGCCGGTTTCGGCTTCAAGGGCGCCGCTGTACAGCTCGATGTTGTATCCGACGCATTTGCCGAGCCCGAAACTCGAGACCGACTGGGTAATCTGCCCGGCCGCGTGCCAGGTCGAGCCGGAGGCGAGTTCGGCCTTTTCCAGCACAACCACGTCGCGCCAGCCTTCGCGGGCTAGATGGTATGCTGTCGCGCAGCCCATGATTCCGCCGCCGATAATCGCGACTTTCGCCGCTGAAGGCACCGATTCGTCCAATTGTCCTGCAACTCCGGCGTTGACATCAAAGGAGTACAAATATACCATTTCTTGATATGAAAGAAATAAATGTACCAATGCAGGATCCGAATGCGCTGCTCGATCAGCTGGCCGGGATGCTGACGGATCTGACGCCGCAGGTGCGCAAGGCGGCGGCCTATGTGCTTGACAATCCAAACGATGTCGGCGTCAGTTCGGTGCGCGAGATTGCGCACTCGGCAATGGTGACGCCGAACACGGTGGTGCGCATGGCGCAGTCGGCGGGGTTTGCGGGGTACGACGAGTTTCGGGCTCCGTTCCGCGAGCAGATTCGAAGCGGGCGGGTGAATTTCCCGGACCGGGCGATCTGGCTGCAGTCGCTATCTAAGGGGGGAAGGCTTTCTGCGCTGTATGCGGATGCCGCAGCCAGTGCAATCGAGAATATCGAGAGCACATTCGCCGCGGCGGACGCGGCGCGCATGAAGGCGGTGGCTGAGACCGTTGTGCGCGCGAATCAGGTTTTCGTGCTCGGGGTAGGCGCAAATCACATGCTTGCAAGCGCATTCGCCTATCTGGCTGACATGGCGCGCGACAATGTGACGGCGATTCCCAAGGCCGGCGGCAGCGCGGTAGACGATCTGGCGAGGGCGACTGGCGATGATGTTCTGATTGCGATGACGTTCAAGCCTTTTCGATCCGAGGTGGTGCATGGGGTCGAAGCGGCGAAGGCCCAGGGCGTGCCGATTGTCGCAATATCGGACAGCATGGCTTCGCCGATCGTGGCGATGAGCGATCACAGCTTCATTGTGCACACCGATACGCCGCAGTTCTTTCCTTCGACGGTTGCCGCGTCGGCACTGCTTGAAGCGCTGATCGCATTTGTGATCGCCGAGACGGGTGCGAACGCGGTCGCCCGCATCAGGCAATTTCACGAACGCCGCTATGATTTGCGGATATACGATTCTGAACACAGAGAATTCAGTTGAACGATCCTGTCAGAACACTTGAACCGCGGTTCTATCTGGATCCGGAACTGTTTCGCGCCGAGCAGGCGCGGCTGATGGCGCGCAGCTGGCAGTTTGCCGGACATGTTTCCCAGGCTCGGAATGTCGGCGACTACTTTACATTCGAGATTGCCGGCGAAAGCCTATTCTGCGTTCGCGGCCGCGATCAGCGGAATCGTGCATTTTTCAACGTATGCCAGCATCGTGCGCACGAGCTGGTAGCGGGGCCTGGCAGCGCCAAGCGGCTGGTGTGCCCGTATCACAACTGGACCTATGATCTTGACGGCAGGCTCATGGGCGGTCCGAATCTGGCGGCTGTGCCGAACTTCGACAAGTCCAGGATTTGCCTGACGGAGGTTCGGGTTGAAGATTTCCACGGCTTTTTGTTTGCGTGCCTCGACCCTGATGCGCCGCCGATGGACGAGTGGTTTCCGAATGTCCGTTCCGAGCTGCTTGAGTTTGTGCCCAGGATTGACGAGCTTGAGCCCCTTGAGTGGGTACGGGTGCCGGAGCGCTGCAACTGGAAGCTTTCGGTTGAGAATTATTCCGAATGCTACCACTGCAGCATCAATCACAAGACATTCGCCAACGGCATTGTCAAGCCGGAGACGTATGACATCCGGGCGCAGGGCCATTGCCTGAGGCACACGACAGAATGTCAGAACCTTGACAGCATGAGCTATTCGATCGATCCGGATGCCAATCCGACGGCTGCGAAGTATTCGTCGTGGTTTCTGTGGCCGATGTTTTCGTTTCAGGTCTATCCGGGCAACGTATTGAATACGTACCATTGGCGCGCGCGCGCGGTGGATTCGGTGGACGTGTGGCGCGGCTGGTACACACTCGGCGGAGCCGAATCCGAGACGGTGCGGCGCCTTGCGGTGCAGGATCGCGAGACGACGGTCGAAGAGGACATCCATCTTGTCGAATCGGTGCAGCGCGGACTTGGCAGCCGGGGCTATGTTCCGGGACCCCTGGTGGTCGACCCCAAATTCGGTGTCAATTCCGAGCACTCGATAAAGGTGCTTCAAAAGTGGATGCGCGATGCTGTTTCAGCATCGGCGGACTGAAACGAATTGCCGGCGACCGCGACACCTCGGTGCGTGACTGCCCGGCGACGACCCTGCCCGGTTTTGCCTTGAGCAGGCCGTGGTGCGAATTGCCGTGCCTGCGATACCTGGACCTGGTCGGCGTTTCGTCAATGAACCGCAGCCCCGATTCCCGGACAGTCAAGGAACAGTCCTTTGGCTCGCTGGCGGGAATAAGCTGCCAGATCTGCTCGAAGGCGGCCCCCAGGTACTCATCCTTAGTGTCAGCAACGCTGCAATCATCCCTCTGACGATGCGCTGAAACGACGCGCCGCAGGCTCGCTTGTCGCTGAATTGCGCCTCACGGTTCAGGCTCATTGGTCATTGGACAATTGTTTTTCTTGACTTTCTGAGCCTTAGGGTTCATACTCTCGCCACAGAATATCTTACGACTTCGCGAAGTGCTGCCCGAGGCGGCGTTTCGTCCCGCGAGCAACTTTACAAATCTTCTCCCACTAGCGGCACCCGGTCAAGGCGATATTGCCGAGCATCGGCAGCGTCTACGACGTGTGTTGTGCCATGTGATGAATCATAGGAAACCTACTACGTGACTACTTTAAAATTCTCGGAACTCAGTCTGGCCGACACGATCCAGCGTGCGTTGACCGCCAGAAACCACATAGAACCGACCCCGATACAGGCGCGAGCCATCCCGGAATTGCTGGACGGGCGTGACATCTTGGGCATTGCCCAGACAGGCACCGGCAAAACTGCAGCGTTCGCATTGCCGATTCTTCAGCAGCTTTCGCAGTCGAAGTGCGACGCAGGCAGCGTCCGCAGCAGACGCAAGAATGTCAAAGGCCGCAATCGCAGCAGCAAAGCAATCAGCAAGCCGCGCGCACTGGTGCTTGCACCGACTCGCGAGCTTGCGATCCAGATCGGCAGTGAATTCCGTGCCTACGGCAAACACCTCGAGTTGCGTCATACTGTGATCTTCGGCGGTGTCAGTCAGGTGCCGCAGGTTTCCGCGCTGGATCGCGGTGTTGACATTCTCATAGCAACGCCCGGACGGTTGCTCGACCTGATGGAGCAGCGCCACGTCGCGCTCGAAGCGATCGAATTCCTAGTCCTTGATGAAGCCGACCGGATGCTCGACATGGGCTTCGTGCACGTTGTCCGCAAGATCATGGCGGCGATGCCGCGGTCGCGCCAATCGCTGCTTTTTTGTGCAACTATGCCTAAGGAAATATCCCGGCTTGCGACAGAGATCCTAACCGAGCCGGTGCGGATAGAGGTGGCGCCCCAGGCAACGCCGATCGAGCGCATCGAGCAGAGCATTTATCATGTCAGTGCCGCTGGAAAGCGCAAATTGCTTGACACCATCCTCAAGGATCCGGCGATGTCGCGGGTGATTGTGTTTGCGCGCACCAAGCATCAGGCCAACCGTGTCGCAGAGCAGCTGTGCAACGACGGGGTCCTTGCCGAAGCGATTCACGGCAACAAATCCCAAAGCGCCCGCCAGCGCGCCCTGCAGCGATTCCGCAATGGTCAGGCGCGGGTTCTGGTGGCGACCGATATCGCGTCCCGCGGCATCGATGTCGAGTCCGTCAGCCA
The DNA here is from genome assembly GCA_965214615.1 of Arenicellales bacterium. GTDB lineage: Bacteria > Pseudomonadota > Gammaproteobacteria > Arenicellales > JAJDZL01 > CBDAUN01. Next base: position 33,547 of record OZ243952.1, on the reverse strand, counting down.
TGTCATCAACTACCAGCTTCCCAACGAGCCGGAAAGCTATGTCCACCGGATCGGCCGCACAGCGCGGGCAGGCGCAGGCGGTACGGCGATTGCGTTTTGCGATCCCAGCGAGCGTGCCTATCTGAAAGAAATTGAAAAGCTGATCAACCAGCGCCTGACGGTGGTTGGCGAGAAACCTGCCGCTGCGCCCGGCCGCAAGCCGGCTTCGTCGGATAAGCGGGGCGGGCACAGATCCGATGGCAGAACTCACAAGTCCCGCAGCAGGCAAGAATCCAAGACCGGCTGGGACGGCAGAAAACGCAATCGCGGCCGAAACACCGGAGCTGCAAGAGCTCTGCGGTCTGCGGCCTGATGCATTCGGCATATCGCCCCGGCCGTGCCCGGGGCGATATGTAGAATTCGACTTCGATTCTTGAGCACAGAAGGTGCTTTGACAGCGTCTCGGAACACCAGCTGCGAGCCTGATTTCATCACGGACATCGTCCCCGGCGACAATCGCACCTGCGGTCGTATGGACCGCATCGCAACCGATGATGTCTGCGCCGATACATCGAAACGCTCTATTGCTGCCTGTGTCGCGCCTAAGATCTCCGCATACGAGTCTATGCGTTGCTTTGCGCCAGCGTGCTTCCTATACTACCGCTTGAAAGACACATGACGAAGCGGGCTTGCGCCTGCATGATTCGGACACCGAAAGCAACCAATTGATCAAGGAGCATCGACAATGGACAAAGAACTGTTTGAAAAAGGGCTGAGCCGACGTAAATCAACGCTCGGAGCCGAGTATGTCGAGCGCAACCTTGAACAGGCCGACGAGTTTACGCGCCCGTTTCAAGAAGCCATGACCGAATGGTGCTGGGGATTCGGATGGGGAGACGACGTCATTGATGCCAAGACCCGTTCAATGATGAATCTTGCCATGATCGGTGCGCTCGGAAAGATGCATGAGTGGGAGATACACTGCCGCGGAGCGGTGAACAACGGAGTCACCAAGGACGAGATTCGCGCCATCATTCATGTGATCGGCATCTACTGCGGCGTCCCGCAAAGCCTCGAGTGCTTCCGCGTCGCCCGCAAAGTTCTGCAAGAGCGAGGACTGCTGAATTAGTCTGCATGGCGAATCGCGGCACCGGCCTTTGCTCCTGCCACTGCGAATCGAAGGTGCGCAGTCGGCGGCGAAACGCTTCGTTTTATTGCCCGCAACCTGTATACTTTTTCAGATTATCCAGCGAGTATCCAAGCCGGAATCGCGTCAGCCATGACAAATTCAAACCTCAAACGTGTCCGCCCAGGCAAGTGCGTGGCACCCCGGGTCAAGCGGCAGCGCAGATTTTTCAAATATCAGGACCCTGGCGTCACTGAGGCCCGCGATGTCAGACGGCCAGCCTGAACTTGGCCGAAGAGATTTCCTGCGCGGCTGCATCTTCGCCGCCGCATCGGCAGCGGTGCCGGTGCGACTGGCAGCGCAATCGCCGCCTGCCGTGCATCTCGCAGCCGCCCCGGCATCCGCGAATCTAGTGATGGAGCACGGATTCGATACCTCGGTATGGGCATACAATAATCAGATTCCAGGTCCCTTGCTGCGCTACCGCCAGGGCGACACGCTTAACGTCACGCTGGAAAATCAACTGAGCGAGCCGACCACGGTGCATTGGCACGGCCTTCGAGTGCCGGTCGCGATGGACGGAGTTCCCCATATCAGCCAAAAGCCGATTGCCCCGGGCGCGTCGCATTCCTACAGCTTTGCACTCGAAGATGCCGGTACATTCTGGTATCACCCGCATATGAATTCGTCTCGGCAGGTGGGCAAAGGCTTGCACGGCGTACTGATTGTCGACGAAGCCCAGCCCCCTGACGTGGACCGCGATGTACTTTGGGTATTGGATGACTGGCGCTTGACGAACACCGCCGAACTGGCTGATTTTTCACCGAATCTGCATGATGCCAGCCACAACGGAAGACTTGGAAACGTGGTCACGGTAAACGGCACCGTCAACGAGCAATTCTTTGTGCGTTCGGGAGAGCGATTGCGACTTCGTCTGGCCAATGTCGCAAATGCCCGGACGTTTGCACTTAATTTCGAAGGTCTTTCTCCCTGGGTCATTGCTCTTGACGGACATCCCGTTGAGCCGCACAGGCCCGAAAACGGCTCCGTCGTGCTCGGCGCAGGGCAGCGCACCGATCTGATTATCGATGTTCTCGGCGACCCCGGCAGCGAATCAATGGTTTTGGACGACGCCTACGGACAGCGGCACGCGTTTCGCCTCATGCGCCTGATCCGCCGAGATGATGAGCCTCTGGCGCTTCGTGCCGAAGGTCCGCCGCCCGCCTTGGCGCCCAATCCTGTCTCCGAGCCGGTGCTGGATGGCGCCATTCGCCACCGGATCGTGTTTGAAGGCGGTGCGATGGGAGGACTGGACGGCGCAGAACTCAACGGCGAATTCAAGACCCTCGCGGAACTGGCGCAGCTTGGCAAACTGTGGGCCACCAACGGACAGGTGCCTGACGATGTGCATTTCGATAAACCGCTGCTGTCGCTTGACCTGGGCAAAACCTACATCCTCGAATTGAGCAACCGGACCTCTTTCGAACATCCGGTCCACTTGCACGGCCATGCCTTCAGGGTGATTGCGCAAAATGAAGTTCCGATTCCTCGCCCTGTGCTGCGCGACACCGTGCTCATCAAGCCGGGGGATATGCAGGAAATAGCATTCGTCGCCGATAACCCCGGCAAATGGATGCTCCATTGCCACATTCTCGAACACCAGGAATTCGGAATGGCATCGGTCATTGCCGTGGCGTAGGCGCTTGTCGCGCAGACCGATGCTTGCTGAGCAACGCCTGCAATCCGGGTGCAGGCTCATCGCGCGTCAATACGCCTGCATACTGTGCACATTGGCGTGGTATATTGCAGTGCAACACGCCTAGGCGGAGCAATGTGCTTCGGACTGGGCATATCGACATCCGGTTAAGGGTATATTTGTACTGGAAGTCAACAATTTCACACTTGGGAGAGTTCAATGTCCGATAACAGGAAAGCAGCGGAAGAATTGACCGCATTACTCAGTCTTTCGTCACCGCCGCTCGCGATTACATTTTGCGATGAATTGCCGGATGACGTGGATCCGTACGGGGCCGATTACCCGGCCGAAACCGAGGACGGCCGCACCGGCGCAGTCTCGGCCGGCTGCGTATTCTGGACCAAGGCATCCGAAAGAACTTTTTCAACGGTGCCGCAGGACCACGGAAACTGCAGTGTCGGCAGTCTGACGCACGGCATGATCAGTTTGGACGAAGCGGCCGGCCGCGCGGATGTTCAGGCGGTCTGCGAGGCCAAATGGGTCAGTCCGGAGATATTTCCGCACATTCCGACGGTGCAGTCCAGGCCTGCCGCCGTAGTTTACGGTCCGCTGGCCGACTCGCCCGGTGCAGCCGATATTGTGTTCCTGCGATTGAACGCCAAGCAGGCCATGCAGCTTCACTCGGCAGTCCCGACCATGGCATTCGAAGGCAAGCCGCAATGCCACATCATCGCCATCGCAAAGGAGCAGCGCAAGCCTGCGATCAGTGTCGGATGCATGCTCAGCCGGGGCCGTACCGGCTTTTCGAACAATGAAATGACATGCGCGATTCCCGCCGATCAGCTGCCCGGCATTGTCGAATCGCTGCGCGCCTCGACCGCAGCAGACCGGATGGTTGCCCAGTATGCCAGCGGCGATGCGAAAAGATTCAACTGATTTCGGTCTCGGCCGGGGGATATGAACGGAACAATTCGAAGGACAATTGCAGGAACGCTCCTGTAATTCGCCAAACACACAAAACCATCGGGAGCACATGAGCAGTGACAAGGGACATCCGGCGCGAACTGAGTTCTGAAATCGGAATCGAATCACCACAGATTCTATACAACCTTTCCAGTTCAGCGCTTTTCCGCGAGGCGCTGAACGGCGATAGCGGCAGGGTCGAAATTGACGGACCGGGCAATGAACGCAAGGCCTTCAGCACCGGGCTGGGCGAAAACGGCCCGCTCGTATTTCTGACCGACCCTGAATGCACCGGCCGTCCGGTCGACGATACCTACGCCGTGGCGTGGGACGAGTACGAGTCCGACATCTGGTGGAAGTCCAGCCTGCAAAAGTATGATCCTGATGCCTACCAGTCCCTGCTCAAGCGGGTAATCGACCACTTGAACGAACAAGGCGGGCGCCTGTTCGTCCAGGATGTCGTAGTCGGACACGATGATGCCTATGCGATCCCCTACCGGTTTGTCGGACAATATGCCACTCATGCGCTGTTTGCGCGCAATATGTTCCGTACCGACGCTGCTGCCGATACGAAAGGCGCCAAGCGCTGGACGATGCTCAACGTGCAGACCTTTCGCTGCGACCCGCAGCGCGACGGCTGCCGCTCAGACCGGGCGGCGATCATCGATTTTCGCAACCGCATATGCCTTGTAGCCGGCCGTGCAGACTATTGCGGGCTGGTCAAGAAATCCATCTTTACAGTAATGAATTTCCTGCTGCCCAACAAAGGCTACCTTTCGATGCATTGCGCGGCCAATGCCGGCGCCTCAGGCGATTCGGCGATCATGTTCGGATTGTCGGGTACCGGCAAGACCACGCTTTCGGCCGACGCGTCGCGAATGCTGATCGGCGATGACGAAACCGGCTGGACCGATACCGGTATCTCCAATCTCGAAGACGGCTGCTACGCAAAGCTCATCAATCTTGACAAGCAGGCCGAGCCGGTGATCGCCCAGGCGCTCAGCCAGCCCGGGACCATTATCGAAAACGTGCCGGCGCCGGCGTCCAGGCCGTACGAGCAAACCCATCCGCACGAACTCGACCTGTTTGATGCGTCACGTACCGAAAATACGCGGTTTTCGTTTCCGCTGAACTGCAACCCCAATGTTGCAGACAATGCGAGCGGCGCGCATCCCGACACCATCGTGCTGCTTACCGCCGATGCCTTCGGCGTGCTGCCGCCGGTATCGATTCTCGAACCCGAGCAGGCAGTTTATCATTTCGTACAGGGCTTTACCGCGCGAGTCGCAGGTACAGAAATCGGAGTCACAGATCCCGAAGCGACATTCAGCGCCTGCTTCGGCGCTCCATTCATGTCTCACAAGCCGCAGGTGTATGCCGAATTGCTGAAGCGCAACATGCAGCGTCACAAAGCGCGATGCGTGCTGCTTAACACCGGATGGATCGGAGGCCCTGCGGGGCAGGCACCGAGAATATCGATCGGCGATACGCGCAATCTGCTGAATGCCGCAATGTGCGGTAAGCTGCACGACAATGGCATCGAACACGAGGTGCATCCGGTATTCAATCTGCGCTATCCCAGGCACTGCGAAGGCGTCGACCCGCAGATTCTGAATCCCAGGCGAAACTGGCGCGATCCTGCAGCCTACGATCAGGTGGCGGCTAATCTGCGCGGCATGTTTCGTGAAAACTTCAGGAATCAGCAATACGCAGACTTTGGAATCGCCGAAGTGATGTAGCGCCTGGATCTTCGGATCTGACGCACAACCGAGCCAAGCGCAGCAATGAGCGAGAAGGACTATCTGGAAAAGCGCCGGGCCATGATTGACACCATCGGAGCCCACGCCTCCGCCTGCGGCGGGCGTACCGGCCGCCCGGCGATCAGCGATGCGGTCACCGAGGCAATGCTTGAAGTGCCGAGGCACAGGTTTGTGCCCGAGTCGCTGCGGGCCTTTGCCTATGCCGACCAGCCTCTTCCAATCGGTCACGACAAGACGATTTCCCAGCCCTTCATCGTGGCGCTTATGGTCGATCTGCTAGATTTGCAGCCGCATGACCGGGTCCTGGAGATCGGTACTGGACTCGGATACCAGTCAGCCGTGCTCAGTCGTCTCGCCAGGGATGTCTACACCGTAGACATCATTGCGGAACTCGCCAGTGAAGCCGCCGAGATCTTCAGTGATCTTCAATACAGCAATATCCACGTGCGCATTGCGAACGGGCAGTACGGCTGGGTCGATCATGCACAATATGACAAAATCATTGTTGCGGCATCCGCCGACCTGGTTCCGCAGCCCCTGTATGATCAGCTCGCAGTAGGCGGACGCCTGGTCATGCCCGTTGGACCCGATGACGCGCAATCCCTGGTACTCGCTACAAAGAGCGAATCGGGCATCGATACCTCGGATGTCCTTGCCGTGCGGTTTTTACGCATGGTGGTGGCGCACTGAGTCGCCGGCTGCGATGCCTGCGCCATCGATCCGTGCCCGGCGCAATCGGGCTGATTGAAACCGTCGGGCGCTTGATTCGGCCGTTAGGCGAATTCAAGTCAGCAAAGTCGGCGCAAGATGATTAAAATGTTTACTTGTACCTGTTTCGGGATAAGTTCAATTTTTTTGCCGCCCTTGAAAGTCGACTCGCTCGACGCGGCGGCTGCCGATCGTGACGCAGCTTAGATTGCAGCGAAGACGCGGCCCGGCAGGATTGGCAGCACACGGTCGTGATTCGCGTACCGGCGAGGAAGTGGGGATTTCGCCTGATTGAATGAATTGGTACATTGTAGTGGTTCTGCATTATTTGCGCTCGGTTTGGCAGTCCGAGCAACCGGATGATCGGATGGAATTTTTGACTTCGTTGCAGTGAGTCGTCTTTTGCAATGGTCGGAGTAATAAGAATGTTGCTTGATGGCAGGTGTAGATCGAAGTCAACGCAACTCAGTAATGGGAGTCGGGTAACCGGTGGGAAAAAGAAGAAAGCCGTTAGGCAATTACATCAAACGCTCATTAGAGCAATATTTTAAAGACATGAAAGGCGAGCAGCCCACCGACCTGCATGGACGGGTGATCGATGAAGTAGAGATGCACTTGATCGACTTCGTCATGGACCGCACTCAGGGCAATCGGTCCGAAGCGGCAGCAATTCTCGGAGTGTCAAGAACGACATTGAGAAAGAAGCTGCTGCGCTACGGCATAAAGAGCTAAATCGACTTGTACGAACGCATAGGCGGAGTGATTATGGAAGGTTCAAATAGGCTGACCGTCAAAACAGCGCTGATTAGCGTTTTCGACAAGACCGGAATCGTCGAGATGGCGCAATTGCTGGCAGCCGGCAATGTGCGGATTCTTTCGACCGGAGGAACAGCGTCAGAATTGCGCGACGCAGGCATCAATGTCACCGATGTATCCGAATATACCGGATTTCCGGAAATACTCGATGGCCGGGTCAAGACGTTGCATCCCAAGGTGCATGGCGGGATTCTCGGCCGAAGAGATGTGCACGCCGATGAAATGGCCGCCCACGAAATCGAGGGGATCGACTTGGTCATTGTCAATCTCTATCCGTTTGAGTCGGTTGTCGCAGACAGCCCCGGGGATTTGGACAACGCGATCGAGCACATCGACATCGGCGGGCCGAGCCTGGTGCGCGCCGCGGCGAAGAATTATCACTGGACCTGTGCTGTTGTCGACCCTGCCGACTACGTAGCGGTCGGTCAGGAAATCCGGCTCACCGAAGGAATCAGCGCGTCGACCCGCATATCGCTTGCTGCCAAGGCCTTTTCGCGGATTTCCGAATATGATTCGGCGATCGCCGACTACTTGGCTGCACTGTTGCGCGAGGACAGGAAGTTCCCTGCAGAGCTCAGCCTGAAAATGATCAAGGCGATGACCTTGCGCTACGGCGAAAATCCGCACCAGGCGGCCGCCCTCTACAGGATTCGCAATGATTCCGCCCGTTCCTTCCTCAACCCGGTTCAGATGCAGGGCAAGGCGATGTCGTTCAACAACATGTCCGATGCCGATGCCGCCATCGAGTGCGTGCGCGATTTTAATGAATACGTCTGCGTCATCGTCAAGCACGCAAACCCGTGCGGCGTCGCATCCGACGAAGACTTGGCCGCTGCCTACAGCCGCGCCTTTGAAACAGACACGGCTTCGGCATTCGGCGGCGTGATCGCGTTCAACCGCAAAGTCTGCCAGTCGACCGCCAGGAAGATTATCGACAATCAGTTTGTCGAAGTCATCGCAGCGCCGGAATTCGACCGCGAGGCGCTCAAGGTCCTGGCGGCGAAGAAAAACACCCGTGTGCTTAGATTCAAGCAACGGCTTCCGGAGATGGCGAACGACTGGATGCTGTCTTCAGTATCCGGCGGCGTGCTGATTCAGGACAGGGATGCGCTTTCAGAGGCGGACGAGACGTTCGAAACAGTCACCGAGCGAAGTCCTAGCGAAATCGAGACCGAGGATTTGCTGTTCGCCTGGAAAATTGTCAAGCACGTTAAATCCAATGCCATCGTATTTGCAGCGAACAAGGCGTCAATCGGCATTGGTGCCGGCCAGGCGAGCCGCGTCGATGCTGCGAGAATCGCAGTGCGCAAGGCGAAAGAGTCCGGCCTGGATACCGAAGGGCTGGTCATGGCGTCCGACGCGTTCATGCCGTTTCCCGATACTCTGGAAGTGGCGGTTGAATTCGGCGTCAAGGCGGTGATCCAGCCGGGCGGCTCGATCGGCGACCGCGATGTCATCGATTTTGCCAATCGTTACGGCGTAGCGATGGTGTTTACCGGGATCCGCCACTTCAGGCATTGACCGAATCAGGAAAGTCGAACCGTTGAACATTTTGATCGTCGGCAAGGGAGGACGCGAACATGCCTTGGCGTGGAAGGCTGCGCAGTCGCCTCTGGCAAGCAGGGTCTTTGTTGCTGAAGGAAACGCCGGCACGCAAAACGAGCCCTGTATTTTCAATGTCGCGCTCAGCGCCGGCGACATCGGCCAGCTGGTGGATTTCGCCAAGGCATCGAATGTCGGATTGACAATCGTCGGACCGGAAATACCTCTGGCAAACGGGATATGCGACACATTCGCCGAAAACGGATTGATGTGCTTCGGTCCGAGTCGCGAGGCTGCGCAAATGGAGGCGTCGAAGCTATTCGCCAAGACTTTCATGCAGCGGCACAGCATCCCGACTGCGGAGTACAGAACGTTTTCCGACGCGCAGTCGGCTGAAAAATTCATTGATACCGTTTCGTTTCCGCTGGTCATCAAGGCCGACGGACTCGCCGCAGGCAAAGGTGTCATCATTGCCTACAGCGCCGAAGAGGCGCGTTTTGCATTGCATCGGATTTTTGTGGACAAGGCGTTCGGCGCAGCCGGGGATCGCGTCGTGGTCGAGCAGTTCATCGATGGCGAGGAGGCCAGCTTTATCTGCATCGTCGATGGTGAGAATATTGTGGAACTGGCGACCTCCCAGGACCACAAGGCGGCATATGACGGAGACCGCGGTCCGAATACCGGAGGAATGGGCGCGTATTCGCCTGCATCGGTGATCGATGACGGCATGAAGGCTCGAATCTATGACACCGTCATTCGACCGACGGTAGACGGATTGCGCGAAGAGGGCATCGAGTACAAAGGATTTCTGTATGCAGGGCTGATCATCGGCACCGATGGACAGCCGCGGGTGCTTGAATTCAATTGCCGTCTCGGCGATCCCGAGGCTCAGGCGATCATGATGCGCATGCAATCGGACCTGGTTGAACTGTGCCTTGCCGGATGCACCGGCGAACTGACCGGGGTGCAGGCGAAGTGGGACCCGCGTCCCAGTCTCGGAGTGGTCGCAGTAGCGGGCGGGTATCCTGGCGAATACCTTAAAGGCGCGGTGATTCACGGCCTGGATTCTGTCGACGCACCTGATGCGAAAGTGTTCCATGCCGGCACGACGGTAGACAAGCAAGGCAAATTCGTTGTCGACGGCGGGCGGGTGCTGTGCGTCACTGCGATTGCAGACGGACTGGCGGCTGCGCAGGCGAGAGCATACGCGGCGCTTGGCCAAATTGATTTCGAAGACATCCATTACCGAACCGATATCGGCTACAGGGCGCTCGAACGCCCGCATCAGGGTCAATCGGGTTAGTTGCAGCTAGGCGTTTATCAACAACGGCTGGCTTTTCTCCCTGCCTGCCATGAAAATTGCTGCAGCCGTATCGCCGTTGTCAGAACGTCCCGCACAGGCCGGCAATTGATACACGATGGCTGGTCTGCGCATCGTTCCTTTGACGTCTGACGGAACAAAGGCTCTCAATAGACGACCCCTCTCCTTGCAGCGCGACACAGTGTCCAAGGGGCAGTTTTCCTTTACGTCTCCTTGAACAATCATTTCAAGGCAGCTAGGCGCAAAATTCAATCGAGTTGCGCCCTTTGCCGCGGAAAAGGCGTTTTATGATTGCCTTTATGGCCGGAAATTCGCTCGCAGCAACAAAAAAGTCTGAAAATAATTCCAAGAGGGTCACCCTGTGAGCCACTGATGTGTTTCAATAGGATTGAATCGGCTTTGCGAACCGCATCGGCGGGTCAGGTGTAAAGCCGCAGTCATTGCGAACCGCATCGGGCGTCAGGCAGGTGATGCGAGTCGTTCAGCGCCGGGCGTTTAGCCCTGTGCAGCACAGCATCAAGGAGAAATTCATATGGCCGAACCGACCGGCAATCAGGCAGCGCGCTCGCGACGCGGGCCGTGGCACCACACCTATTTCAGCAGCCATTTCAACCGGCCCGATCAGATCAGGCATCTGTTGGCACTTGCGATGAGCAAAGAGCAGCTCGAGTGTTTCGATCTTGAAACAATCCGGGTGCAGTCCGGTGCGCTGAGCGATGCGCACGTGCTGACGGAGAAGCATTCGGATCTGATCGTCAGCTGCGGTGTGAAAGGCGGCGGGCAGATAGTGATCAGCATTGTCATTGAAGCCAAGAGCTCGGCCGATTCTGGGCTGATGCGCCAGTTGCTTTCGTATATGGCGAGGCTGTACAGCAACGATGCGCCTGCGGTTCTTGCGCTGACCGTGTTTCACGGCAAGTCTGCATGGCGGGGCGAGAAGTCGTTCTACGCGTTCGAGCATGCGCAGCTGCCCGAGCGGTTCGAGTCGCAGTTCGGCGGTTATCTGATCGATTTTCGGAGCATATTTGTGAGTCTGGGCGATCCGGATGTGGGTCGGCATCTGCTACAATTGCCGTTGAAGGAGCGATTGGTTCTGCAGGTGCTGTCTGAGATATGGGATGCCACGGCGTCGTCGTATGTGAAGTGGGTGGACAGGGCGCAGCGGTTGCCGGAGGGGCAGCTGGTTGAATTTGTCAGGAGTACGTTTGAGTATTTGATCAGGGTGAACAAGTCTGTCACAGTGCAGAACGTGAGAGATGCGATTGAGGCGAGCAGGTTGCCGGGAGATGAGGAAATGGCGAAAACAGTAAAGATCAATGAAGATTTGATGACGATGACCGTGGACGAGATAGAGTCGGTGTCTGAGAAGCGGGGAATCGAAATAGGAGTCGAAAAGGGAGTCGTAAAGGGAAAGAAGGAATATGCGCAGCGCATGTTGCTTGACGGATTCGACGAAAGCGTGGTTCGCAAGTATTCGGGCTTGAGCGAGACGGAAATCAGCAACCTCAAAATTGACATGCAAGGTTAATCGGCGCTAGACGTTTATGAGCATCGGCTGGCTATTGTCCCTGTCTGCGAAGACATTTACTGTGGTCATATGAACTTAGTTGGAACGTGCCATGAAGGCAGGTAATTCATGCAGGATGGCTTGTCCGCGAATCGTTCTTTCGACAGAGTGCGGAACACAGGTTTAATTGGCTCCTCTCGTTGCAGAGGGATATATGGCATATTTTTCACTTTTTTCGTTTCGTTCGAATTCATTTACATTTCAAGGCAAATAGGGAAACTATGACGAACATGAATGAAACCGGATCTTTTGTTGCGGTCATGATGGGGTCCGATTCGGATCTTGCCGTGATGCAGTCGACACTGGATTCACTCGACCATCTGGGCATCGGCTGGGAAGCGCGCATTCTGTCAGCGCACCGAACTCCTGATCAGACCCGGGAATACATTGTCGATGCCGAGCAGCGAGGCTGTGCGGTGTTTGTCGCTGCCGCAGGCCTTGCGGCCCATCTTGCGGGTGCAGTTGCCGCGACAACGCTCAAGCCGGTGATCGGCGTTCCTCTTGATGCCGGCGGCCTCGGCGGCATGGATGCATTGCTGTCGACGGTGCAGATGCCGGGCGGCGTGCCGGTGGCATGCGTCGCGGTCGGAAAGGCAGGCGCCAAGAATGCCGCCTATCTGGCAGCACGAATCATGGCGGTAGGCGACGAAACGGTCGCTGCAAAGCTCCAAGCGGATCGCAGCAGCAATACTGCGGCGGTTCTGGAAAAAAACCGCCAGCTCATCGAAAACACTGCACGCTGAACATCTGCATTGAGCTTGACTGATATCGCCCAGGCCGCGAGCATTGCAGCACGCGGAGGTGTGGTAGCCTATCCGGTCGAAGCATGCTTCGGGATTGGCTGCGACCCGGCCGACCGGACGGCGGTTCAGCGGATATTCCGCATCAAGGGCCGGCCCGCCGGCATGGGGTTTGTTCTGATTGCCGATTGCATCGAGCGTCTGCTACCGCTGATCGATGCGGCTGACCCTTGTGTTCTGGAACGGCCGATCGCCTCATGGCCCGGCCCGTATACCTGGATTGTCCCGGCTGCGCCGCGGGTGAAAAACTACGCGGCCAACGCCGACAGCACGCTCGCTGTCCGTGTTACGGCGCATCCGGTTGCCGCGCAGCTTTGCTGCCTGTTCGGCGGCGCACTCGTTTCCACCAGCGCAAATCGACATGGTGCCAGGCCGCTTAGGACCAGTCACGATGTCAAAAGAACGCTAGGGGCCGAGCTTGACTTTGTGGTTCGTGGACCTGTCGGCAGGCAAAAGCGCCCGACTCAGATCCGCGATGCCGCAACGGGGCGAACCATTCGCCCGGGCTAGAGTACGGCTGGAGGTCCGCAATGTCTGATATCAGCCAGCGATTTGCTGATGTGCAGAACTACTTTCGTGCCTTGCAGGCCGACATCTGCGATGCGCTGGAACGAATCGACGGACATGGCAGGTTCAAGTGCGATGAATGGACGCATGACGAAGGCGGCGGAGGGCAAAGCCGCGTACTCGAAAACGGGCACGTATTCGAAAAGGCCGGAGTTAATTTCTCATCGATCCGGGGTCGCGCACTGCCGGTATCAGCCACTCAGTCGAGAGATTCGATCTTTGAATCTGAATTTCGCGCGAGCGGCGTTTCACTTGTCTGCCACCCGAAAAATCCGTATGCTCCCACTGTGCACATGAATGTGCGCTGCATTGATGCGATCGGCCAACGGCGCTGGTTCGGCGGCGGATTCGATCTGACGCCGTACTACGGGTTCGAACGCGATGCGGTGCATTGGCACCGGACAGCCAGGCAGGCATGCAAGGACTTCGGCGAGGGTCTGTACGTGAAGCTGAAGCAGGCATGCGACGACTATTTCTATCTGCCCCACCGCGGTGAAACCCGCGGCATCGGAGGATTGTTCTTTGACGATCTGGACGATGACGGCGATGGCCGCAATTTCGAGTTTGTGCGTAGCGTCGGCGATCACTTTCTGAGAGCCTACGTTCCAATCGTAGAACGGCGAATGAACACGCCGTACGGCGAGCGCGAGCGCGAATTTCAACTGTATCGGCGCGGCCGCTACGTGGAATTCAATCTGGTCTATGACCGGGGCACCTTGTTCGGCCTGCAGTCGTCCGGCCGCACCGAGTCGATACTGATGTCGCTGCCGCCTTTGGCGGCTTGGCGCTACGACTGGATGCCTGATGCCGGATCGCCGGAATCAGCGCTGTACGAGCAATTTCTCAAGCCGCGCGACTGGCTTTGCGATCAGTAGGGGCGAGTTCTACGAATTCAATTGGAGCTGAAAAACTAATATACTGGAATCGTTGAACCGCACAAGATTAGTTTTGCAAGGTATTTCTATGTCAATTCAACACCTTTTTGATTGTTGCGATAATTGGATTGCATTTCGCCGAGGAACATGGGAACTGACGAATAGAATCTTGCTTGAAGTTGAAAAACGGTTGCGTTGAGAATCAGGGAGTTCTGGCTTCATGAATACGGCCTGCTCCGCTGGAGACTTCGCTGTCTGCATTGTTCAATTGCAACGTCCAGATATGGCGGGCCATTCAAGTTCAATCCCGGAAAAACTTGCCTGTCCCCCCATTTTGCAATCGCTCCGTCTTCCCGCACAGTCAGTCCCATTCGGCTGAGCGTCGCTGGAGTTGCAGGACTTTGATCCGTAAAAGTGTGTCTCTGGCGCGCATGAACGGACTGTATTGGGTGAAATATGCGGAAAAGTTCTTGACCCTGTGCCCATTTGTTATAGAGTGGAACACTGCCATGCTTGGATATGCACATAAATCCCGTCGGTAGGGCGGCTGTCAATGGGTAGGGTTGCATTCATCATCTACAAGATGGCGATGTATCTGGCACTTCCCCTGATACTGGCGCGATACATGACGAAAGCCGCCAGGCAGCGAACCTACCTGGCGCACTTCGCCCAGCGCTTCGGTCTCGTAGCCAGGCACGTCACGCCGGGCGCGATCTGGGTGCATGCGGTTTCAGTCGGAGAGGTCAACGCCGCCGCGCCCCTGATCAGCCAGCTTCTGAGCGATGGCCGCCGCGTCATGCTCACCTGCACTACGCCGACCGGAGCCGCGCAAGCGCGAAAATCCTTCGGTGGAGCCGTCGAGGTCTGCTACGCCCCCATCGACGCCGGTATTTTTGTCGTACGATTCCTTTCCAGCGCAAAGCCTGCTGCGCTGGTGATTCTGGAAACCGAAATCTGGCCCAATATGGTTCGCCTGACAGCCAAGCGCAATATTCCGGTCTACTACGCCAACATGCGCATTTCCGATCACACATTCGCCAATGCGCGGCGCGCACAGGCGCTTTTCGCCCATGTCGTCCGCAGTGTGAGCCAATTCAATGTGCAGACCGGCCGCGACCGCGACCGAATCATTGAACTCGGCGCCGAACCGTCGCGAATCTGCGTCACCGGAAACCTGAAATTTGACACTCCCGTCGCTGACAGCCTTGAACTGCATGGCGCCAGACTGCGCGAGCGCTGGGGCAGTGCGCGTCCGGCGATAATTCTGGGCAGCTCGCACGACGGCGAGGAACGAATTTTCATCGAGACATTCAAGCGCCTTCGAAGCGAGTACAAGGACTTGGTCTGCGTGATCGTGCCGCGCCATCCGGAACGGTTCAATGCGGTTTACCGGAGCCTCGCCCGCACCGGATACCGCATTCTGCGGCGAAGCGAATGGGAAAGTGCCGCACCAGGAGGCGAAGTGGACGTCGTCCTAGTTGATGCAATGGGGGAATTGGTGTACTTCTACAGCGCATGCGACATCGCGGTGGTCGGCGGCAGCTTCGTCGATATCGGAGGCCACAACGTGCTTGAACCTCTGGCCTCCCGTCGCCCGGTCATCTTCGGACCGTGCATGTCGAATTTCGTCGATGTGGCCAAGTCGGTGAAAGTCTGCGCTGCAGGAATGCAGGTGCATGGCGCAGACGACCTCTACGAAGCGTTAAGCACCTATCTTGCCGACGAGGCGCTAAGAGATGCGGCAGCGGCGGCCGGACAGGCTCTGATCGATTCGAATCGCGGCGCGCTGCAGCGTACGCTCGACGGCATGGCGCTGTAAGCTGCGGCAACCGGAATCTACATCAGGTACCTGTTGAGCGCTTCGATGTGCTGGCGGGTGAGTTTTCCGGAAATATTCTGCAGTGCCACAAGGCCCAGAAAGTGTGTGTACCTGGCCTGGTTCAGATCACGCTGGACAGCAAACACGTCGCGCTGGGCATTGAGAACGTCGACTGTGGCAAAGACGCCCACGTTGTAGCCGTCGACACGTGCCTGCAGCGCGCTGGCGCTCGCGACAAGAGCCGCTTCAAGCGCCTCAACCTGATTCACACTGCGCACTACGTCGAGATAGGCGCTGGAAGTTTCGCTGACAACCCTGCGCTTCGTTGCGTCCAGCCTCTTTAGGAGCGCACGATGGACGGTCTGCGCCTGGCGGGTCCGCTTGGAAACCACGCCGCCCTGATATAGCGGCATTGTCGCAACAAACGAAATCAGATCCCGGTCGACCCGGTCGCCGTCACCGGATAGCGAGCCCCGATGCGAAGCGGTCAGATCAAATCGGACCTTTCCCACCGACTGCTCTATGTCGATTTGCGTGCGGGCCCGATTGACTGCTTCCAGGGCGATCGCGATGTCGACGCTGTTTTCGAGCGCAAGATTGACCCACCACTGCATGTCGTCGGGCTGGGGATTGGCAATACGGGCGCTCGGCGACAGCTTGCTTAGAGTGGCGAACTCGACGCCGGCAATCTCTGTCAATGCGAGATTCGCCGATAGAATTTCGTGCTCGGCTTCAACTTCTGTGGCGTTGACCTGGCTTAGGCGCGCTTGCGCGTCATTCAGATCGTACCGGGTGCCAAGACCGACCTGCAGGCGCTGCAGCGCCAAGTCGTGAAACTCCTTGATTGCATCAACCTCGCTCCTCGCCGTCTCTAGATTGTCTTCGGCCGCAAGAACCCGGAAATATCGCTCGGCCGCTTGCGAATAAAGCGTCTGTTCGGCTTTCTTCAACTCCAGGTTGGAGCTTTCCGAATCGCTTTCAGCGGCTCGAATCGCGGCCCCCAATCCGAAGTTCCACACCGGCTGGCGCAGCACGATTTCTCCTTCGGCGCCGCGGTTGACTGCCATTTGGTTGCGGTCGCGCTTTTCGGTTGCTGTCGCAGTGACAGTCGGATAAATCGCGGTTCTTGCAATGCCGGGCAGCATCTGGTTGGCTTCTGCAGTAATTTTGGCAGCCGTGAGGCTGGAATCATTCTGCAAGGCATGATCAAGCACTTCCAGCAAGTCAGCGCCCTTTGCCGGTACGCCGAGCGCAAGCGCCGCCGCCGCGATTGCAGATGTGCGCGCAAGAAAATGCGCAATCTGTTTAAAATTCAAATTCCCTTTCATCGTTCACATGGTCCAAAGGCGGCAGGCAGGTTTCAAAAAGCGATGTCGTGTTCCAGGCATTTTCATCGACGCGCTGTACCACGACGGCGTTCATGATCGGTTCGCTGCCCACAATGGCGACGAGCCTGCCGCCGACAGCCAGGCAGTTCTTGTAAAAGTCAGGCAATCGGGGAACCGAACCCGAAAGTACGATGCAGTCCGGCGAAAATCCGGCATCCCAGCCTTGAGCGCCATCGCCAATGAAGATGTCGACGTTGCCTATGCGGCTCTCTGACAGGTTGGCGTGTGCGAATTCGGCCAACTGCTCGCGGATTTCTACGGTCTGGACGAAATTTGCCAGTTTTGCCAGCAAGGCCGTCATGTAGCCGGTTCCAGTTCCGATTTCCAGAACCGATTCGTCTGATTGCGGCTGCAATGCCTGCAAAAGCCGCGCTTCGACATTCGGCTGCATCATGACCTGACCGTCGCCGATCGGAAGGTTCATGTCCGCAAAGGCCATGCTGAGTAATTCATACGGCACGAATCTCTCTCGGGATTCGGCCATGATCGTATCGAGTATTCTGCGGTCGAGCACATTCCATGGGCGGATCTGCTGCTCCACCATGTTGTATTTTGCTGCTTCAAGATTGTCCATCGCAGGATCAGTCACTGTCTCATTCCGGTTGTCGGCGCTGACGCTCATCTCTGTCGCGGCAAGATCAGTCATCGTCAAGGCGCCGCGCCGTCAATGCATCTGATGCGACCGTACGGCATAGGTGCCGTGACGCAGGTCGCCGAAAATTTCCCCGACCGCCGGATGCGCCACAGGTCCGCCGTCTTCGTCAGAAATCAGATTTTGCTCGGACACGTACGCAACATAGCTGTTTTTCTCATTTTCGGCCAAAAGATGATAGAACGGCTGATTCTTATTCGGTCGAACCTTCGCCGGAATGGATTCATACCACTCTTCGGTATTGTTAAATTCAGGATCGACATCGAAAATGACCCCGCGAAACGGAAAGTGCCGATGCCGGACGATTTGTCCGATGTTGAATTTTGCAGATTTGTCCGCCATTGGCTTCCTCGGCTGTCCAATCAATGCTGTTGAATCCAATGTAATCTAATTCCGGTTTTCTCATATTCAAGTGCCGCTCGCTGTGTGACCGGCTACTTTCAGGTCGCGCAAGGCATGACGGCTTGCGCACCAGTGCAAGTATATAGCGTCTGGCCCAAAATCGTAATTTTTACGTGCGAGCCGATCCTCAATCCATGCCGGTTCAAGGTTTGCTGCGCCCGGTTTCATCGAATGCGGCAAGCCATGAGCGTGCGTGGCTGCCGGCGGATCAATACCGTCTGCCGCGCCGGCCGGTGTCATATAATTCATACTCGCCTGCTGTAAGGGCGGGCGTCGCGCCGTTGCAAAGGCGTCTGATTCGGCACGCAGTTCCGGCTTGCATGTCGGTGAATGATGACGTGGCGAACGCAGACATCGATTGAGCCGCAGGAAATGGTTCAGATTGATTCGGCGCCATCGATTTGCCCAGGCTGGATTGCCTTCGGCGAAGACGCCAGCGTCTTTCGTGCGCAAATGAAGGAGCCGTGCCGGCAAGACGCGTGTTGCACAGCCGTCGTGCACCCGGATAATGACCCTATGGCCTATTTTGCAGATTTGAACCTATGACATCGATGCACACTCCCTGCGCGGCGACGCAACTCATCGAGGTATTCGGCCTTGCCTGATATCAGTTACATCATCGAAGACCTCAATGATGAGCAGGTCGAGGCAGTTCTTGCGCCCGCCCGCCCGCTGATGGTTCTTGCCGGAGCCGGAAGCGGCAAGACGCGAGTGCTGACCCACAGGATTGCGTATCTGCTGAGCGACGGCAATGTCCGGCCATGGCAGATTATGGCCGTTACGTTTACCAACAAGGCTGCCCGTGAAATGCGCGAGCGCATCGAATCGCTGATCGGACCCGAGGCGCACTCGATTTTCGTGGGGACGTTCCATGGTCTTTCGCACAGAATTCTAAGGTCCTGTACAGCCGAAGCCGGGCTGCGCGACAATTTCGAGATTATCGCAAGCGCCGACCAGCTGCGCATCATCAAGACGCTGATTGCAGACAATGAGAACCATTATTTGAGCGGGGAAGTGGAGCCCGGCAAGGTTCAATGGTCCATCAATGCAAAGAAGGAAAAAGGCACTCGCGCCAGCGGCTCCGGGAAATCGGCAGATCCAAACGAAGAATTCATCGAGCATATCTACAGGGAGTATGAGCGCTACTGCGAAAGCGAGGGGCTGGTTGATTTTGCCGAGCTGCTGCTGCGTGTGGTAGAGCTTATGAGAAACAACGTCACAGTCCGTGAAAAATATCAGAATCGTTTCTTGCACATTCTGGCCGATGAATACCAGGATACCAATGAGATTCAGTTTCAATGGCTGAAGCTGTTTTGCGCCGGACATGAAAGCATCACCGTAGTGGGCGACGATGATCAGTCCATCTATGGGTGGCGCGGCGCCCGCGTTGAAAACATGATTCAGTTCGAAAGGGAGTTTCCGAATGCGGCAACAATTCGGCTGGAACAGAACTACCGCTCGACAGTATCCATACTGTCGCTTGCCAACTCGCTGATCGCAGGCAACCGCACCCGGCTCGGCAAAACACTGTGGACCGACGGCGAAAGCGGTGAAAGCGTACGCTTTTCGAATTTCTACAATGAAACCCGCGAAGCCGAATTCGCGGCAGACAGGATCGACGAAATTCGAGCGTCCGGCAAGCGCTATGACGACATCGCAGTGCTCTACCGCACCAATGCGCAGTCGCGAATATTCGAAGAGATATTCTCTTCCAGACAGATACCGTATCAGGTCTACGGCGGCCTTCGATTTTTCGAGCGTCTGGAAGTCATGGCGGTGATGGCGTATTTGAGGCTTCTGGTCAATCCGGATTCCAATAACGCCTTTTTGCGTGTGGTGAATTTACCGGCCCGCGGAATCGGCAAAGCGGCTCTTGTTCAGTTAAAGCTGATAGCGGCAGAGCACGAAGTCTCCATGTGGGAGGCAGTCAGGATTGCGGTCGCTGATTCTTCCACGCCCAGGCAGCTTGTTTCGAGATTGAGCGGCTTCACCGAGCTTATCTCGCGATTGACTGGCGAGCGCAAGATTCTGACGCTGCCGGAATTGGTTTCATCGGTGATTGGCGAAACCGGCCTGAAGGAACACTACAGGAAAAGCAAATCCCAGGAAGCAGTCTCGCGGGTCGAGAACCTTGACGAGCTGATCCCTACCGCGGAGCGCTACAAAAGCAATTCCCCGCTTGAAGACAATGCGGAGATACTGGAGCAGTTTCTGGCAGATGCCTCTCTCGATGCCGGCGACCGCCATCTGGCCAAGGACGGAAATGTTCAACTGATGACGCTGCACAATGCCAAGGGCCTGGAATTTCCGGCGGTGTTTCTTACCGGCATGGTGGAAGGCTTGCTGCCCCACTGGAATGCGATGGAACGCGGCGAAATTGAAGAAGAGCGCAGACTTTGCTACGTCGGAATCACGCGCGCCATCGAAACTTTGCATCTCACCGCGACGAGGGTTCGCAATGTCAGGGGCATGTTCAACATGCAGCAAAAACAGTCGCGATTCATTGCGGAAGTTGAAGATCAGCTCGCAGGCTGGGACGACGATGACGACAATCACCCGACCGCCGCCTACGACTTCAGCGATTCGGGCTCCGCTGATTCAGACTCCATCGTCGTCGGCTTGAGAGTCAAGCACCGGAATTTCGGGACAGGCACAGTGGCTGCGATGCAAAGGAGCGGCGGGCACTCCCTGGCCAGGGTTCAGTTTGACCGAGGCAGGTCCAAGTGGATTGTGGCCACATCGGATCATCTCCGACGGGCATGACCAGGTTCAATCTTGCAGTGCCGATGGGCGGTGCCGAGGGGAAGCGGACAGCAGCGGGTTACGGCCCTTGATGAGGCTGCCCAGGTTCAACCGGAGAATTTCTTGTAAATACGCTAACACATGGAAACAGGCGATGAAGACAGTAAGCTTTACCAAAATGGAGCATGGCACCAGGGAGGACTACCAGTTTCTTGCCCGCCATGAGCACGAATTTGCGAACCGCACTGCGGACCGGGTGCTCGAGCATCTCAATAGTCTGGAGAACAGCTTTTCCGGATACAGGGTCACCCGTCTTGAGCACGCGCTGCAAAGTGCGACCCGCGCGCATCGCGACGGAGCGGACGAGGAAACGGTTGTCGCCGCCTTGCTGCATGACATCGGTGATAGCCTGGCGCCGTTCAATCACGGTGAACTGGCCGCGGCGATCCTTCGTCCGTATGTTTCCGAGCGCACCTACTGGATACTCAGGCACCACGGTATTTTTCAGGGGTATTACTTTTTCCACCATCTGGGGATGGACCGCAATGCGCGCGACCGGTTCAAGGGTCATCCGCATTATCAGGCGTGCGCGGACTTTTGCGCCCAATGGGACCAGTGCTCCTTCGACCCGGACTACGATTCGGAATCCTTGGAGTTCTTCGAACCCATGGTGCGTCGCATTTTCGCGCGTGAGCCCAAATTCGAATCAAGCCATGAGTCAAGCGCTGTCGCCTGATTGTTCCGTCAGCGCGCAACCCGTGCAATTTGTTGCAATGCATGTGCCAGCCGGATGTTTCCGGACAATGATCCCGGGCAGGCATCGGCGAGGCCGAGTCAAAAAAGAGCCGGACAATTTCGGGTATCATTTTCGCCCGATGCCGCGTTGCAGCCGGCAGCGGATCTTGAACAGTCTGTACAGACCGAATCATGGCGGGTCGGCGCAGGCGCAAATCAATTTCACCTATTGCTGCAGGCAACCAACTTGAAGAGAGTATACATATGAGTATACATATGACTCCATCGTTCAGCGACCGAGACGGCGTCATCTGGGCGGACGGCGAACTTGTTCCTTGGCGTGAAGCGAAGGTCCATGTCCTGACACACACTTTGCATTACGGACTCGGCGTTTTCGAAGGTGTGCGTGCCTACAAGACGGACCGCGGCAGCGCGATTTTCCGATTGGAGGACCACACGGACCGATTCTTCAAGTCGGCAAAAATTCTCGGCATGGACGTCAACTACGATCCTGACGAGCTGAATCAGGCTCAGCGTACCGTGGTTCGTGAAAACGGGCTCGAAAGCGCCTACATCCGACCGTTGCTGTTCTACGGCTCCGAGGGAATGGGGATTCGCGCCGAGCACCTGCGCACGCACGTGTTTATCGCCGCATGGGAATGGGGTGCGTACCTGGGCGCCGAAGGGCTTGAAAAAGGGATCAAGGTGAAGACATCGTCCTATTCGCGATTGCATGTCAATGTGTCGATGTGCCGCGCCAAGGCTTGCGGGCACTACATCAATTCGATTCTGGCGCTGCACGAGGCTCTGGCCAACGGGGCCGACGAAGCGCTGTTGCTCGATACCGAGGGATACGTGATGGAAGGCACCGGCGAGAACATCTTTATTGTTCGCAACGGCAAGGTCGCCACTCCGGATCTGACTTCGGCTCTGGAAGGCATCACCCGCGACACCGTGATCGCGCTGATCGCCGATATGGGGCTGCCCTTGATTGAGCGCCGCATCACCCGCGACGAAATATATATAGCAGACGAAGCGTTCTTTACCGGCACCGCGGCAGAGGTGACGCCGATCCGCGAACTGGACGGACGCAGCATTGGCAATGGCCTGCGCGGCCCCATCACCGAAGCGCTGCAGGCCAAGTACTTCGATATTGTCGGCGGTCGAAGCAAGGCCCATGACCACTGGCTGAACTATTTGTAATCCTGTCGCAGCGCAGTAATCCATAACCATGAGCGATCACTACCGGCCGCAAGGCGGCGACACGCCAAATTCCGATACCGTAATCGAAGTGACGAGCGACGATCTGCCTTTGCACTGTCCCTTGGACCGCATGAGGCTGTGGGATTCGCACCCGCGCGTGTTTCTGCCCATCGAAAAGACCGGCGAAGCGCAGTGTCCGTACTGCGGCACTCGATTCGTGCTGGTGAAATAGGCCGCGCCGGACAGTCGCTGCGCAATGAGTCAACCCGGCGCCGATGATTTCGGGCAGCTCAGTTCGGCGCTCGAGCGCCATCGCGAGGCTCTCGACGAAAATCGTGTCCTGGATCGAATCCTCGCGAAGGACTCGTCGCTGTGGGTAGAAATCGGTATTCCCGAAGCCCGGGCGAGGCGGTATTCGCAGTGGGTTGACGCTTTCGAGCGCGCGCAGCCGCAAGTCGGGCAGCTTGGACTTGAACCGTGCAATTCTCTGACTCTGGTTGGCATGGGCGGATCGAGTCTGGCGGCGCAGGTCTATGGCAGCGTATTTTCAGCAGAGTCCGGATCCTCGCTCGAAGTGCTGGCAAGCACCTGTCCGCAGTCGGTTGCCGCCGGACTGGCCCCGGGTTCAGCACCTGCAGGCCGCACCATTATCTCAAGCAAGTCGGGCGCAACCGTAGAGACCCTGGACATCGCAAGAACCTTGATCGATCAGGTCCGGCCGCCAGTCGCTCAGGTTTCAGTGATTACCGACCCGGCGCGCAGCGAATTGCGTGACTGGGCCTCCGGCCTTGGCCTGGGAATCATCGATTCGGATCCCGATGTGCCCGGACGCTACTCGGCGCTGAGCGCCATGGGACTGGTTCCGGCAGTTTCGCTGGGCGTCGATGTCGAAATCCTGCATCGAAGGTATTTTCAATTCAAATCGCTGCTGCTTGCGCAAGATTCCGGCGCGATGCGCAAAGTATGCGTTCTGGCTTCGGTACTGGCTGTGCTTAGCGAAACGCCCGGGAGCTCTATCGCCCTTGAGTTTGGCGGGTCGCTGATGCCTTTGGCGCGCTGGATCGAGCAGCTGGTTGCGGAAAGTCTCGGCAAGCAGGGCAAGGGCGTGCTCCCGGTCATCGCGCCTGAGCCGGACTCCTGCCGGCGGCAATTGCAGATTGACACGGTTGCCCGGGCTCCGGGATTGGCTTCGGTTGCCGTGCTGCGCGAGTCGCTGCGTGACGGGTATGATCTGGCGGAACTATTCCTGACCTGGGAATTGGCAGTCGCCGCTGCCGGATATCTGTGCGGCCTGGACCCGTTCAGCCAGCCCGATGTCGAAGGCAACAAGAAACGGGTCGACGCGGGTCTTCGCGCGTGGCGCGGACCTGATTCAAGGCCGTCGCCTAGCAGTTCGATTCAGCCGCTGCGGTGTGCGAAAGACATGTCCGAATCCGCGGTTACCGAATTTGCAGTGCAGCTTTGCGAGACGGTTGGCGATGGACAGTATCTGGCGATCTTGGCGTTTGTCGAGGACAGCCCTGATGTCGAAAGGGCTCTGTCGCGATTTGCCGCGGCGCTCGGGTCGCTGACGCGCGGCGCGACGGTGTACGGGTTTGGACCGCAGTATCTGCACTCGACCGGCCAGTTTCACAAGGGAGGACCATCGAGCGGGCACTATCTGGCATTGACGTGCGCCGCGGCGCAAGATATGCCGGTCAGCGGCAAGCCCTATCGATTCTCAGATCTGTGCAAGCTGCAGGCCGATGGGGATTGCGAGGCGCTTGTTGACCGCAGGCGGCCGGTGCACCGATTGCATCTGGATGCGCCAGCGGCGAGGCGACTTGACCGGATTAGCGAAATTTGCCGCGCCGCCGGGGCGCAGGACGGCTAATTCAGTCCGTGCATGTAGATTGCCAGATCCTTGATTTGGCTCGCTGTGAGGCGAAAGGAGATCGGATTCATCTCCTCGCTTGTACGGCTGCCTGTCTTGTAGTCGTTCAGCGACTTGATCAGATAGTCGAGCTGCTGTCCGGCAACGCGCGGAAAGCGTCTGGGGATGCCTTTTCCGGCAGGGCCATGGCACGCCATGCATGCGGGAACCGAATATTGAGACTGGCCGATCCGGTAGAGCGAGCGGCCGCGTTCGGCAGCGATTGCATCGGATTCGGCAATGCTCGCCGGGGTAAACTCGAATTCAGCGTAGTAGGCGTCGATATCCGACATGTCCTGCTCGCTAAGATTCAGCACCATGCCTTGCATCACCGGGTCGCTGCGCTGGCCGGACTTGTATGCCGCGAGCGTGTCAGCGACATAGCCCGGGATCTGTCCGCCAATCTTGGGGTAGCTTGGATCCAAGGGGGTATTGCCGTCTGCGCCATGGCAGGCAACGCAGGCCGCCGATTTGACTTTCCCTGCTTCGGCATCGCCCTGGGAAATGGCAGATGACCACGGCATGGCGGTAAAAATGATTGAAAGGGCAACGGAAAGGCGTAGCGCGATTTTCATTGTTTTGTTTAAATCTGGAAATCCGAATTCAATTTCATTAAAGAGCCGATCGCAATTCAATTTGCGATCGGCGGCGGTAATAATATCATGAACTGCCGGAATTTTTTGATTTCGAGCGATTGCCGAACGGCCTGGTTCGGGTGATCGGCGGGCAGCGCCGGCGAGCGAATGAAAATGCAAATCCCCAAGCGGTGAACTTGATGCAAATCAACCTTAATCAGGCCGCGTTCGCGATTGCGGCGCACAAGCCGAGCCAGTGGCTGGCGGACGACGGGCGCGAAGTGGCGTTTGCCGGGCGTTCCAACAGCGGCAAGTCCAGTGCGTTAAACACGATCACCGGGCACAGACGCCTGGCGATAACCAGCAAAACGCCCGGCCGTACTCAGCAAATTGTGTTTTTTACGCTTGCCGGCGAGTTGCGCCTGGTCGACTTGCCCGGCTACGGCTACTCGAAGGTGCCTGAGAATATGCGTCGCCACTGGGCCCGCATTATCGAGCTTTATTTCTCGTCAAGACAGAGTCTGGCAGGACTGATCCACACCATGGACATCCGCCATCCGCTTAGGCCCCAGGATATTCGGCTTGCCCAATGGTGCGCTGCGTCGTCGATTCCTGTTCACATCCTGCTGACCAAGTGCGACAAGCTGTCGAAGTCGAAGGCCCATGCGACGGCCGCCGCAGTGCGGCGCGATCTGTCCGGGTACGATCAGTTTTCGGTGCAGATTTTTTCAAACCTCAACGGCCAGGGGGCGGATCAGGCCCGTTCGTATGTCCGGCACTGGCTCGACGACTCCGAACGAGACGTCGCTCAGCTGTGAGCCTGTGCCAGATTTTGACCGGTTCCGGCTTCGACTTTCAGGGTTACGCTCAAGCTTGCCACGCTTTCCATGATCGAGCAGACCGTGTCGCGCACGCTGTCCATCTCGCTGTCCGGAACCTCCAGTACTAGTTCGTCGTGCATCTGCATGATCATGCGCGCGCCGGTTTGCGAACTTGCAATCCAGAGGTCTACTTCGATCATTGCCAGCTTGATGATGTCTGCCGCAGTGCCTTGCAAGGGTGCATTGATCGCAGTTCGCTCCGCGTGCTGGCGGACCGAGTAGTTGCGCGAGTTGATATGGGGCACGTGCAGGCGCCGGCGGTACAGGGTTTCGACAAAATTCTGTGACTTTGCCTGTTCGCGCGAATTGTTCATGTAGGCTTCGACTTGGGGATAGCGTCCGAAATATTGTCGGATGTATTCTTTCGCCTGATTCTGCTCGATGCGAAGCTGGCGGGCGAGTCCGTAGGCCGACATGCCGTATATCAGGCCGAAATTGATTGCCTTGGCGTTGCGGCGCTGATCCTGCGTGACCTGATCGATCGGCACATCGAACACCTCGGCCGCGGTGGCGCGGTGCACGTCGTCGCCGCGTGAAAACGCAGCCAGCAAATTCGGCTCCTGCGACAGATGCGCCATCAGGCGAAGCTCGATCTGCGAATAGTCGATCGCCAGCAGGCTGCAGTGTTCGCTGGCGGTGAAGGCCTCTCGCACCCGCCTGCCTTCGGCTGTGCGAATCGGAATATTCTGCAGATTCGGGCTGGTGGACGACAGTCTTCCGGTTGCGGCTACCGCCTGATTGTAAGAGGTATGGACGCGGCCGGTGTCGGGGTGAATCATCCCCGCCAGCTTGTCGGTATAGGTGGACTTGAGCTTGAACAGGCCTCGGTATTCGAGTATGAGCCGCGGCACGTCGTAGATTTGAGCCAGTTCGTCGAGGGCGTCTTCGGAGGTTGAGGGCTGACCGGTCGAGGTCTTTTTCAGCGCCGGCATGCCGAGTCGGTTGAACAGTACGTCCTGAATCTGCTTGGGAGACGAAAGATTGAATTGCACGCCGGCGCTGTCGTAGACCTGCTCCTGAATGACGTGCATCTGGCTCGCAAGGTCCTCGCTTTGGCGCTTGAGCGCGTCGGTGTCAAGGCGCACGCCGGCGAACTCCATGCGCTGCAAGACCGGCACCAGCGGCAGTTCGATCTCCTCATAGACGTTAAGCAGGCCGCTTTGCTGGCGAAGATCGCGATGCAGTGTTTCGTGCAGCGCCAAAGTGATCTCGGCGTCTTCGGCGGCATAATCGGTCGCTGAATCAAGTTCAACCTGATCGAAATTCACCTGATCCTTTCCCTTGCCTGCAACATCTTCGTACGAGGAAACGGTACGGTCGAGGTATTTGAGCGCGATGTTGTCCATGCTGTGCTGCTGTACAGCGGTACTGTTGAGCACATAGGACTGGAGCATCGTGTCGTGCACTGGTTCTGCTATATCGATGCCGTAACGCTGCAGGACTGCTGCATCGTATTTCAGGTTGTGAAGAATCTTGACGATTTCCCGATTACCGAGCAAAGGTCCGATCCTGTCCAGCACGAGGCTGCGGTCAAGTTGCGCCGGGGCATCGGGATAGCTGTGCCCGAGAGGAATATAGAAAGCCTGGTGCGGGTCGCAGCAAAGCGAAATGCCGACCAGATCGCAGTCCAGTACATCAAGGCCGGTGGTTTCGGTGTCTATGGCGAATTGACCGGCTGTGCGCATCGATTCGACGACTTTGTCCAGGACTGCCTCGTCCAGCACTGTCGAATATTGAATCGGCGGGGATTCGTTCGAATCCGAATCGCTGCTCAATTCCCGAAGCCAGGTTCTGAATTCATAGCGCGTGTAGATGGTTCTCAGCGCCTCGATATCCGGCCGAGAGATCGAGAAGTCATCAAGGTCCAGATCGACATCGACGTCGGTCTTCAGAGTAATCAGCTCTCTGGCCATGGCGAGTTTGTCGAAGGAGTTTCTCAGGTTTTCTCCGGCCTTGCCGCGAAGGACATCGGCGTTTTCGATGATCGCATCCAGCGAGCCATAGGTGTCGAGCCATTTTGCAGCGGTTTTTCCGCCCACCAGGTCAACGCCTGGAATGTTATCGGACGTGTCTCCGATCAGCGAGAGATAGTCCACAATCTGTTCCGGCCGAACGCCGAATTTGTTATGTACGCCGTCTGGATCGAGTTCCTGCTGGCGCATTTCGTCGCGCACGATGACGCGGTCGCTGACCAGCTGCGTCAGATCCTTGTCGCCGCTTGCAATGACGGTGAACAGCCCTTGGCTTTGCGCTTCGAGTGCAAGCGTGGCGATGACGTCGTCGGCTTCGACGCCGGTGATGGAAAGATGCGCAATTCCCATTGCGGCGACGAGTTCGTGGATTGTGCTGTACTGCCTGCGCAGATCATCGGGCATAGGGGAACGATTCGCCTTGTATTGCGGATAGATGTCATCTCGAAACGTCGGGCCCTTGGCATCGAAAATGACGGCGAGATATGTGGGAGATTGTTCGTGGATGATTCGATTCATCATGTTGGCGAATCCGTAGATCGCTCCTGTCGGCTCGCCCTTTGAATTGGTTAGATTGCGGACTGCATGAAATGCCCGATAGGCGTAGGCGGTGCCGTCGACGAGGTAGAGTGTTTCGTGCTGAGGGATCATTACGATGCGCTGGACAGAAAACTCGATTTTAGCATTGCTTGGGCGTTCGGGTGGCGCCGGTCGATTCTGGATTGGCGAGGATGCGGCGAATCGGCCATCGCGCGAAGGCTTGCCGGCAGTCTTTTGCCCGGATGCGTGGTCGGTCAAGCGTTAGACGGTCGGAAGTTCAACTTCGCCATCGGCAGTCATGATGAGCAAGAAAATCACTATGGGCGCACAGTCGCTTCGGTCGTGAGGCTCAACGGCCGGCTGGAATTGCTGCCGGGTTCAATCGATGCAAAGCCAGACGAATCCGCTCTATGGCATTGATGCAGGAATTTTAATGCAGTGTCGTGCTCGATGCTTTCGGTGACGGTTCCGGCACCCCGCGGTAAGATCTGCCCGCTTCAGGTTTGTCGTGTGACAAAGCAAGATTGCGCGGAGCCGGCCATGTGTTCAGTATGAATTGACGGAAACTGGGTATCGGACACTCGACCATGCCATCGTCGCGCTCCTGCAGCGCTCCGTGATGGGTCAATTCTTCGAAATAGTCATTTGCACTCATGCCGTCAGGAAGCCGCGCACCGCTTAGCGCATCGTCGGCATGTAACTGGTGCTGGTGCTTGATGATGGCAATGACTTCGCGCCGGGTTCGACGCCCGGACATATGCCGCATCACATCCTGAAGCAATAGATCGGTATTTCTCATCGCAGTGCTCATGCGGTAGGCGTAGTATTGGTTTCGTTCGGCCGTGCTGATCCGTTCGACCTCGGCGAAGTCGACCCGGGAAATATCGCAGTCGCGGTCTAAGAACACATTGCAGAATGCGTACAGGCCATTGGTCAGGTGCGAAGGCCAGCCGTCGCAGGCTGCGAGCATCGCATCAAACTCGGCCTCGCGCGAACCGATATCCAGTTCGAATTTCTCGCAGAACCCCTGTTTCAGCTCTGCAACCTCTTCGGCGTCGAACCGGTCAAGCGAATGTACGCAGTGTCTTGAAAGTCGCGTCAGCCCCAGTTCGCCGGCCCGCCTGATCGAGTCGGACAGTCCGCCCAGCACCAGGGTGATCGGCGCATCGTACTGACCGGCATGCAGTTCCTGGAACAGCTTGCCTGTAAAGCAGTCGCGCGTTTGTGGAAGATTCTGCGTCTCGTCGACCGCGATCACCAAAGGACGAGTCCACTGCTCAGGCGGCACCGCCTTCAATACCGTCGCAAGCGAGGCAGCCGGCACAGGCGAGTGCGTTGTCGTCTCGGTTTCGCCTTTTGCTTCTGCAACAACGAATTTCACTCCTGTGCCTATCCGTTGTGTGCTGCTGGCAGCGTCTAACAAGGTGTCGCCGACACCCGGCGCAAGTAGGTTCGCCAACTCCTCGCAAAAAGTATTCGGATCATCCAGAGAGGAGCGGGCTTCCAGCAGATACACCAGGGGTACAGGCTGAGGGCGTACAGCTCCGTTTTTATCCGGCGTGGCATACGATTCGGGTTTGCCCTCCCAGCAGTCTCTGAGATAGTTCAGCGTCGAGGTCTTGCCGGCGCCAGGAGCGCCGTAGATCACCCGGGTCGCCGCCTTGCGCTGGCGTCCTTTGGCGATGTGCCGCTCCCAGCTTTGTGCGCATGCATCTTCGATATCTGACAGCACCTTTTTCCTTCCTGCGAAATACGGCGGCGAATTCTTGTCGCCATCATCGATAAATTCTTCGAGGAGGGCGACTAGGTCGGTTTTGCTGAGTTTTTCCATCGGGCATGCCCTCAATTCTTCAATTTCAATGCCATTAAACTTGATAGAAGTATAGCATGGTGCGGGATTGCTTCGTGCTGAATTGGCAATCTGTGATCACGAGCCGCTTTGTGAATCTGCGTTGGATGGCTTCAAAAGCCCTGCGGCGAGAGGCGACACGCAACCTGCCGCTCCACTCTTTCAAACCCCGTCGATCAGATTCAAACACTGCTTCAGTGTTCGGACTGAGCCATGCGACAACCGGCAGGCGTTCGAAATTTGGAATCAGACTGTCGTTCAATTGCAGCATTTACTGCGTCAATGTCCCAAGATAAAATTTGTCGGCGGCACGGGAGAGGGTCAAACGACTGGCAACAATGAGATAATGGCCATCTCGATGAAGCATTTTATAAAATGATCTTCTCCGATTGCGGAACGGATGCACCAAGAGACACGGATGGAATTTCCAGCATATAGGGATTACATTTTGAGATCTGCACCAAGACTGGGAAAGCACCACGCAGTCTGTCGATGCATGCAGGTGCTGGGGATTGGAAAACGAAGATCAATTCACTCTTCTCGGCGGCAAGGATTCCCAGAAATCGGAGCATGGCATCCATCCGGACGAATCGGGCGAGTTGATTCGCGATGCTGAAGATCGGCCTGATGCGTCTCAGGAATCAGCATAGGACCGGTTGCATGACGACGGAATTGAGCATGAACTCAGCTGGCTTCATTTGCCGGGAACGAGGCTGGGCGATCGTTCGGCTATCGAATACATGCTGCAAGGAAGCATGACGTATTTGTTTGCCGTATCTGAAATATTGAGGCGTGAACGGGGTCTTTGACATGTTCGGCGACGATTTCCAATATCATTTGGCAAACAAGCTGAAAATCCGCCGCACTTCCACCCGCGCCGTCAGTGACACTTAACAACACAAGCCAAATCTGCAAAATTGAATCCTTACGCCGTAGCCGGAGCATTCGATTCGCCGAACAGCGAAAGTCGAAGCAGCGCTCGCCTGACTGCAATTCACCTATCTTTTTTAAATCAACGGCACGTGCAATATGAAAGACAACACGAAATACATTCTTGACGAATCGGCGCTGCCCAGAAGCTGGTACAACATCGTTGCCGACCTGCCTTCGCCGCCTCCTCCGGTCTTGCACCCCGGAACCGGACAGCCGGTCGGCCCGGATGATCTTGCGCCTCTTTTTCCGATGGCTATCATCATGCAGGAAGTCTGTCAGGAGCGGTATGTGGATATGCCCGAACCTGTTCGAGATGCCTTGCGGCTATGGCGTCCTTCGCCGCTGTACCGGGCGCGCAGACTGGAAAAGGCGCTCGATACCCCGGCACGAATCTACTACAAGTACGAAGGCGGTTCGCCGGCAGGCTCGCACAAGCCCAACACCGCGATCGCCCAGGCGTTCTATTCCAAGGAGGAGGGCGTCCGCCGCATCGCCACCGAAACCGGCGCCGGACAATGGGGGTCGGCCCTGTCCATGGCCGGCGCGTTTTTCGGCCTGGAAATCGAAGTCTTCATGGTCAAGGTCAGCTATCAGCAAAAACCCTACCGAAGGGCGCTGATGGAGACATTCGGAGCCTCATGCGTGGCAAGCCCGAGCGACCTGACCGAAAGCGGCAAGGCGATTCTTGCCGCCAATCCCGACAGTACCGGCAGCCTGGGAATTGCAATCAGCGAAGCCGTCGAGCGCGCGGCGCAGCGCGACGACACCAAGTATGCGCTGGGAAGCGTTCTGAATCATGTGCTGCTGCATCAGACCGTTGTCGGACAGGAGGCGATGGCGCAAATGGAAATGGCGGACGACTATCCGGACATGGTGATCGGCTGTACCGGCGGCGGAAGCAACTTCGCAGGACTTGCTTTCCCGTTCCTAGGGGAAAGGCTGCGCGAAGATCGTGCCGTGGATGTGATCGCCGTAGAGCCTTCGGCATGCCCGACTCTGACCAAGGGACGCTATGCGTTCGATTTTGGCGATACCGGCAATCTGACGCCCCTGGTCAAGATGCATACCCTGGGATCGAAGTTTGTCCCGCCGGGCTTTCATGCCGGCGGGCTGAGGTATCACGGCATGGCGCCTCTCGTGAGCCAGCTCACTGAACTGGGACTGATTCGCCCGCGCGCCTACGCGCAGTCCAAGTGCTTCGACGCCGGCGTACAGTTTGCCCGCGCCGAAGGGATTATTCCGGCGCCCGAGGCGAATCACGCGATCGCCGCTGTCCTGGAGGAGGCGAATCGCTGCAAGGCGGAAGGCGCAAGCCGATCGATCCTGTTCAATCTGTGCGGACATGGACATTTCGATATGCAGGCGTATGCCGACTTTCATGCCGGCACTATGGAAGACCATGAATATTCCGACGAAGAGGTCGCCATGGCATTGGCCGGCCTGCCTTCGGTTGCCGCCTAGCAGGCGTTCGGCGCAGAGGATTTCAAGGGCATGATCGCAATCGAAGGCATCGAAAAGCGCTTCGGCGATATTCTCGCTGTCGACGGCGTCAGCTTCACAGTGTCGAAAGGCGATGTGCTTGCCTTTCTCGGACCGAACGGAGCAGGCAAGTCGACAACAATGAAAATCGTGAACGGCTTTCTCAATCCTGATGCAGGACGCGTCACGTTCGACTCTGTTGATATTGCCGAGCAGCCTAGACAGATCAAGTCCCGCATCGGCTATTTGCCCGAAGGAGTGCCCCTGTACGGCGAGATGCCGGTGCACTCGTTTCTCAACTTTATCGCAGCCGTGCGGAAAATCAAGGGAGCTGAATTTCAGCGCCTCATGTCGCAGGTCGTTTCAGCGGTCGAGATTGAAGGGGTGCTGAATCAGCGCATCGAAACGCTGTCCAAAGGCTATCAGCGCCGGGTGGGTTTGGCTCAGGCGATGCTCCATGATCCGGAATACCTGATTCTTGACGAGCCGACCGACGGACTGGATCCGAATCAGAAAGCTCAGATTCGACGGCTCATCAGACGCATTTCCAAAACCAAGGCCATTGTGCTTTCCACCCATATTCTTGAAGAAGTGGACGCTGTGTGCAACAGAGTGATTATCATCGACAAGGGACGTCTGATCGTGGATACCACGCCGGGGGAACTCGCCGGGCTATCAAGGTTTCACAACGCGCTTCATGTCCGGATCGACGGCTTGAAGGCGAACCAATTGTCCGCGCAGTTGCTA